>OZ220703.1:0-3697415 GCA_965116535.1 Acidimicrobiales bacterium | reverse complement strand
ATTGCGGTGGGGGACCGAGCACGGCGACGAGGCTGTCTATGTGCGGTCGGGCAGTCTGGCGGTTGAGGGCCGAATCTGCCCCGAAGACGGAGCAGTAGTCGTGGAGGCCGGCGTGGCCACTACCGCCACCGCGGAGTGCGACACCAGCATCGTCCATGTGGGACCAACTGATTCCGTTCCCCCAGCCGATGGGTTGCGGGGCCCGGCCGATACGTCGGATCGAGGTGTGAGAATTGTCGGACCCGAGGGCGTGTGGGCCACCGTGGACGAGACGCAGCGCACCCGATTTTTCTCCGACGCCTCAGCACCCACCAATCGGCTGTGGTTGTTGGCCACCGACCGCCCCCAGTATTTCGAGTCTTCGGCCCACAGCCACTCCCAAGACGAGCTGATCCACGTGCTGCGGGGCGAGATCCGAGTGGGCCGCCGGGTGGTTTCCGTCGGCGACACCCTGTGGGTGGCCGCCGATCGCCGCTACAAGCTCTACAGCGGCGACGACGGCGTCCACTTCATCAACTACCGCCGCGACGCCTCGGTTATGACCTCACCCAACTACGACGGCCCCCTGCTCGAAGCCGGCGAGGCCACCAACATGACCTGGGTGAACGACACCCGCTGAGCAGGCTCAATCGGCAGCTCCTTGATTGCGATGGGTGACGCGGAAGTGTCATCAGGCCCAGGTATCTTGAGGCGGCCAAGCCGCTACTAAGGAGTCTTGATGAGAAGGCAGACGAGGGCGATTGCCGTGCTGTTGGTTGCGGCTCTGATTGCCGCAAGCTGCTCCGACGGCGACAACGCGCCTTCGGCATCGAGTGTTTCGCCCACGGAGATCGCCGCGACCGCCACAGACGTACCGACCGAGGCTGCGGCCCCTGCGCCTACCCAAGAGGCGACGCCCACCGCGGTTGTGCCTGCCCCCACTGAAGAACCTGCACCGACTGAAGAGCCCGCATCCACCGCGGTTGACCCCGATCTCGACGCCTCCATTTTCCAGGACTGCGGGCAGATCTATCTCTGCGCCGAGTTGGAAGTTCCTGGCGACCACAACAATCCGGACGCCGGAACCATCACGCTGGAACTGGGCATGCTTCCGGCTGGTAACCCTGATCGTCGCATTGGTGTGCTGCTGGTGAATCCCGGCGGTCCGGGCGGAGACATGAACAGTTTTCTGTCATACGGCGCGGGACTGTCCAACCAGGTGCTGTCCCGGTTCGACGTGGTGGGTTGGAACCCTAGGGGGGTGAGCGCCAGTCTGAACCCCAACTGCCACGAAGAAGCCGAAAACCTCCAGTTGGTGGGGGCGCTATCCGACACTCCGGAGAACGAGGCCGCCATCGCCGAGGCGGCCCGGCAGGCCGCCGAAGCCTGCTTGGCCGGATTGAACGGTCGAGCCGAGCTCATCAGCACGGTGCAGACCGTGCACGACATGGATTTGATCCGTGAGGCATTGGGCGAGGAACAGATCAGCTTCCTGGGCTACAGCTACGGCACGGTGCTGGGTCAGTTCTATGCCGATCGATACGGTGCCAATGCCCGGGCGGTGGTGATCGACGGCGTGTTGGACACGTCGTTGGCCCACGAGGACGTTCTGGTGGAGCAGATGAGGGGCTTTGCCCGAGTGATCGACGCGGTATTCGACGCCTGCCTAGGCGATGCAGCGTGTCCGATTGTCGGCAATCCCAAGTCGGCCTACCTCCAGTTGATGGACAACCTGGAAGCCAATCCGTTGCTCGACGCCGAGGGCAATGTGCTGGCGGGACCAGGAGAGGCACAGCTGGCATTGGTGATCGTGTCCTATTGCTCCGCAGAGCGGTGGCCGTTGTTTTATCGAGCATTCGCCGAGGCGTGGGGGGAGAATGACGGCCAGACGATGCACGACCTGGCTCAGGTATATCTCAGGGCGGTTGATCTCGGCTCGTTCTTCAGCATCAGCTGCACCGACGGCGGCCGGATGAGCGAGAGCGACTTGGACCGGCTCGTGGAGCGGATGATCGAAGAGGCTGGCAACTTCGGGCGAGCCGCAACAGCCGAGGCCCGGATGTGCGCGTATTGGGCCGACACGGAGCCCCGCCCCCACGAGCCGATCCGGGCACCGGATGCGGCCTCTGTGCTGGTCATCGGAAACCGGGGCGACAACGCCACCCCTTATGAGTGGGCGGTGGCGGTGGCCGAGACGCTGGAGACCGGTGTGTTGCTGACGTACAACGGCCAGGGCCACACCAGCTACGGCCGCCACCCATGCGTGGATGAGGTGGTGGACAATTACCTCATCGACCTGGTGCTGTCTTCCGAAGACGTCGAGTGCGGCTGAGTATGCGTGGCGGCTTCGCGCCCTTCGGTGGGGCCCTGTTGGTTTTTGGTCTGTTTTGCGGGGCCACGGGCTGTGACGGAAGCGCTGAGGTGACACTGGAGGTAAGCCGCCAGGAGGTTGAGACCCCACAGACGCCAGAGCCGACCGCTGCAATCACCACGCAGACACCCTTGACACCATCGCCGAGTGCGACGCCAGCGCCTTTGCCCTCAGCCACCCCGGAGGCGGTGGCAACGGTTTTGGCTACTCCCGAGCCCACTCCCACTCCTGATCGCTCCGCTCAGGAGTTCTTGGACTCCTTGGCCGGAGAGTTCCACTTTGTGCTGGCCGAAGAGTTCGAGTACTTGGCTGAGATTTCCGAAGAATGGAACCCCGACGGGCAGATATCAATAGCAGTGGTGCTTCCCGACGAAACACTCCACGGGTATCTAGCCAAAGAGTCTCGGATCTCGGCCAGCGCGGTTAAGCCGCTGTGGGCCGCAGCCGCCCTCGAGGCGGCCGGGCTGGAGGCGGTCAGATCGCAGGCTTATTCCGCTCTGATCCTGTCGGACAACTTGGCCGGCGGATGGTTGATCGATCTAGCGGGGGGAGTGGACGCGGTAAACGCCTGGACCAGGAATGTGGCCCAATTGTCCGACACCCGGCTGGAGGCATGGCGCTTCCAAGACCCCAACCGGGTGGCTAGCAATTTCAACCCGGAAAACCCCCTCGGCAACCGCACCACCATGGCCGATCTGGCCCTCTTTTTCGCCCGCCTGTACAAGGGAGAGCTCCTGGATACCGACGAGTCGGCCGCCCTTCAACAGTGGCTGCTGGACACCTCTCATACGCTGAACTCTCCGAGAGATCTTGACGGGGTATTGCTTGATCGGCTGCCTCCGCAGGTAGCTGAGTCGTCGCTGCACAAGGCGGGGTGGCTTCGACCGAACTGCTGCCCGGCGGAATACCGGCAGATGATTGACGCTGGAATCGTCGTGCTTCCTGACGACAGCTGGTATGCGGTGGCAATCTTGAGTGCCCGGGGGGAGTTCTACGACCTGACGAATCAGTGGGTGGCGCTGGCGGCCTGTCGGATCTATGCCTTCATAGCCGAAGATCGCGAGCTGGTCTGTGAGCGAGAGGACGACGGCGTCCACGACCCTGAGATCTGGCCTGAAGCAGGGACTGGTACGTAGCCCCAGACATCTCTGCTCTCCCATCTGCGGCTGACTCGTGCCAGCATGGGGCGATGCAGAGCTTTGACAACAAGGTGGCAGTGATTACCGGGGCAGCCAGCGGGATCGGAGCGGCATTGGCGGCCGGTTTCAGTGCCGAGGGCGCCAAGGTGGTGGCCGCGGACATCGATCTTGAGGGAGCCGCTGCCACCGCCGACGCCATCGGAGACAATGCGATGGCAATTCAGGTGGACGTGGCTGACCGATCGTCAGTAGCGGCACTGGCCGACGCAGCCTGGGATGCCTTCGGGCAGGTAGACCTGCTGTTCAACAACGCCGGGGTGTTCCAGGCCGGGCTCATGTGGGAGCGCACTCAGGCCGACTGGGACTGGGTGCTCGGGGTGAACCTGTACGGCATCATCAACGGGGTGGCCGCTTTCGTGCCCCGGATGATCGCCCAAGACACCGAAGGCCACATCGTCAACACCGCGTCGGTGGCAGCCTTTGTGGCCGGGGGATTTTCCAGCCCCTACGTAGTGTCGAAGTGCGCCGCCTTCTCCCTCACCGAGTGCCTGGCCCTCGATTTGGCCGCGGTGGGGTCCAAGGTCAAGGCCTCGGTGCTCACCCCCAGTGCCATTGATACCGCCATTGCCCACACCGCCCGGGTGCGCAGCGAGCACTACGGCACCGACGAGAGTGAGGACAACGCTTTTGTGGTGGAGTCGCTGTCGAAGATGACCGCAACCGGTATCTCGCCGACCGATGTGGTTGCACCGGTCATGGCCGGCATCAGAGCAGGGGAGTTCCTCATTCCCACCAAGCCCAGCTACGCCAACCAGATCCAAGTTCGCTACGACGCCCTCCTAGAACGGAGCATCCCCCCCACCGCTGAGGTGGACTAGTTAACTGTTTGCATGACCCGGCGCGCGGCGGCTGCCATCGCTGTGGTTGCGATCCTCGCAGGGTGCGGCCAAAGCGGTCCTTCTTCGCTTCTTGTTTCCTCGCCTGTTCCCTCCCCGCAAGCGCCATCAGAACCCGCCTCGGCGACTCCGGCCCCCGCTTCGGTTCCAACTCCGGCCTCGATCCCGACAGCGCGTCCGGCTCCTACGCCGGGTGTGACACCTACATCGGTTCCAACCCCGTTGGCTTCTCCGCTTCCATCTCCGACCCCTGCTCCAAGTCCATCTCCGGCATTGATTCCAACTCCGTCTCCCACTCCCACGCCCACTCCCATTCCGACTCCCGATGAGAATGCTCCGGTCATGTACCTGACGTTCGACGACGGTCCTCACCCCGTCTACACGCCTCAGATACTCGATGTGTTGGCCCGCCATAAGGTGCAGGCCATGTTCTTCGTGGTCGGATCGCTGGCCGAGGCCAATCCCGGGATCATCCAGCGCATCGTCGATGAGGGCCACACGCTGGGCAATCACACCTGGAACCACGAGGCTCTAGGGGGTCTGACTCGCGGGGAATTCGATGAGACGGTGGGGCGAACCCAAGCCCTGCTCGGTGATCGGGGTAGCGCCTGTTTGAGGCCCCCGTATGCATCTATGGATGCCTCTACCAAACCCTGGGCTGCCGAGCACGGGTTGGCGGTGGTCACGTGGGACACCAGCCCCAAAGACTGGCTCGATGTCTCGGCGCAAGACATCGCCCAACACCTCGTGGATTACGCCCGAGACGGCGTGGTTATGCTGCTTCACGACGGAGGCGGTGACCGCTCGCAAACAGTCCTCGGACTCGACAGAGCGCTCACTGAATTGTCCAGTCGGGGGTATCGGTTCGAACCCCTCTGCCGATAAATGGCCATGCCTCCTCGTAGAGTTGCGGCGGCGGGGCTCACCGTGGCTGTGCTTCTCAGCGGGTGCGGCCAGGATGGCACGCCCTCGCCACCAGGCGCGTCACCCGCTCCCTCTCTGTCTGCTGCACCTTCTCCGGCACCGTCTAGTACACCGCCTGCCTCTCCAACGGAGTCCAGCCCGGCAATCCCAGCCTCAACACCATCTGTGGTGCCGCCAATCGAGCCTTCGGCTACACCTGCTTCAACGCTGGTGCCGATAGAGCGGACGGGTGTGGACTGGGAGGACCTCGAACAACTCGCCTTCGAGGTGGACGGCCAGTCCATTCAGCTCGAAGACGGCATAGCAGAGATCTCCTACGGCGGCGCTTCCACTGATCTCTACGTGCTCCAAAACCGGGTGGCACAGGGAGATCTGGACAATGACGGGTTTGAAGACGTGGTGGCCCACATCACCTTGAGCACGGCGGGGTCGGGTGTATTCCACCTGCTGGTTCCCGTAGTGGACGACGGGCGGGGAGGGGCGGCCAAACAACCCGTGCCGGTGGGCGATCGCATTGTGATGGAGGACATCGAAGTGCGAGACGGACTGGTGAGGGTGTCGCTGCTGGATCGCGAGCCAGACGAGCCCTTCACCGTTATCTCCCGGCGCCAGACGCTGGAGATCGACTTCTCCGATCTCGAGCCTTTGGTGTCGGTTGTCGAGTCCAAGCCTTTGGAAGACCTTCCGCTACCCGAGGCCGAGGCGCCTGAGGTCGACATTCGATTCGATCCGGGTGCCGTGGGCGGTACGGTGACCGGGTCGATCGACTTCCAGCAGAGGCATCCCTACACGGCCTACATATCCGAGGGGCAGGCGTTCACGGCGACCTTGGAAGCCCCTATCGGGGTGTGGCTGGATGTGCGGCTCGGCGATCTCGTGCTGACCTCGGGGTCCAAACGATTCCAGTCGGTGTCCGCCAACTTGCCCGCCACTGGTCCATGGAGGGTGACGGTGGTTTCCACGCACGCCGGTCGGGTCGACTACAGGCTCTATGTGGAGGCCCTGCCGGAGGGGGACAGCCCCGTCCCAGTACCCCCTCCTACCCGACCCGCCGAGCCCACTCTGGTGCCGACCTCACCGGCCAACGGCGCTGGCCCGGTCTTGTACTTCACTTTCGACGACGGTCCCCACCCCGTGTACACGCCTCAGGTCCTGGAGGTCTTGTCCCGCCATGGCGTTCGGAGCACTTTCTTCGTCATCGGCTCGTTGGCCGAGCAATACCCCGGCATCATCCAGCGCATCAATGCCGAGGGCCACACTGTCGCCAATCACACGTGGAATCACGAAGCCTTGGCCGGCTTGCCCCAAGAGGTGTTCGACGAGACAGTGAGAAGAACTCAGGACTTGCTTGGCTCTCAGGCCACGTCGTGCCTTCGGCCGCCTTTTGGGTCAATCGATGCTTTCACCCGTGACTGGGCAGCGAACCACGGCTTGGATATTTCCCTGTGGGATATCGATCCCGCCGACTGGCGCACTCCTCCGGCCGCAGAGATCGCCCAGCACATCGTGGACCACGCCCGCGACGGAGCCGTTGTGCTGTTGCACGACGGCGGCGGCGATCGCACGCAAACCGTGCTCGGACTTGATGCCGCCCTAAGCGAATTGTCCAGCCGGGGCTTCCGATTCGAACCCCTCTGCACCTGACGCTGATGGTCGACCAAAGCTGCTGACCAGCGTCTAACTAGTGTGAAGGGCATGGGAAAAAGAGCGGCGGCGATTGTGGGGCTCACCGAGTGGGCCCCGAAGCGGGTGTGGGACGAACCCATGTTCACCATGGAAGCGTGTGCGCGGCTAGCCGCCGAGGTGCTGGCCGACGCCGATGTCGAAAAGGGTGAGGTGGATGGTCTAGTGATCAACGGTCTGCGGGAGTCGCCGATGTTCGCCCCGTCGGCACTCGCCGAGTTCCTGGGCATTCGCAGCAATTTCAACGAGGTGGTCGACCTGGGTGGGGCCACTCCGGCGGGCATGGTTTGGCGGGCGGCAGCGGCCATCGAGGTAGGGATTTGCGAGACGGTTCTGGTGTTCACCCCGTCGGTGCCAGCTCCGCCCCAGCCGGGAGCCAACGGGGGCCCAATGAAGATGAAGATGGGGGCCTACATGGGCGGCGAGGTGTGGGGCTCCCCCCAGGGGCAATTCGAGATACCCGCCGGGTTGGTGGCTGCCACCCCCAGCTTCGCCATGGCCGCCCAGCGCTACATGGCTGCTTACGGGGTGAGCGAGGAGACGTTGGCCAAAGTGGCGGTGGACTCCCGCTACAACGCCCAGGCCAACCCCTTGGCGGTGTTCTACGGCAAGCCCATCACCGTCGACGATGTGATGAGCTCCCGCTACGTGGCCGACCCGCTAAAGCTGTTGGAGATCGTCATGCCGTGCTACGGCGGCTCGGCGGTGCTGGTGACCAGCGCCGAGCGGGCCGCCCGGTGTCCGCATCGTCCGGTGTACGTGAGCGGGTACGGCGAGCACCTCACTCACAAGAGCATCACCTATGCCCCCGACATTGTGGATACTCCTATCTGCCTAGCCGCCGACCGGGCATTCGCCATGGCCGGGGTGTCCCGCGATGCAGTGGACATGGCCTCCATGTACGACTGCTACACCATCACCGTGCTGTTGACAATCGAGGACGCCGGATTCTGCCCCAAAGGCCAGGGCGGACGATTCATCGACGAGCACAGCTTGCGCTACGACGGCGACTGGCCCCTCAACACCCACGGAGGGCAGCTGGGCATGGGCCAAGCCGGTTTGGGCGGGGGCATGAGCCACATCACCGAGGCGGTGCGCCAGGTGCAGGGCCGGGCCGGTGATCGCCAGGTGCCCGACTGCGACATCGCCTACGCAAACGGCACCGGGGGAATGCTGGCCGAACAGGTGGCGCTCATCTTGGAGGGGGCCTGATGGTTCACTTCTCAACCGACGGGCGGCCACTGCCCACCCCCACCCCGATCACCGCGCCCTATTTCGACGGCTTACGGGAGCGGCGCTTGGTGCTCCAGCGCTGCCCCCGCCACGGCTACTTCTTCTACCCCCGGGGCCGGTGTCCCCACTGCCTGGGCGACGACTGGGCGTGGGAAGAGCTGAGCGGCCGAGGCACGGTGTACTCCTTCACGGTTGACCGCGCCGGTCACGACCCGGCCCTGGCCAGCCGCATCCCCTTCGCCATCGCCTTGGTGGACTTGGACGAGGGTCCTCGCCTAGTGGGCAACGTGGTGGACTGCGACGTCGACGACATCACCGTGGGCATGGCCGTGGAAGCCGCTTACGAAAACGTCGACGACACCACCCTGCTGGGCTTTCGTCCTGCGGGCTAGCTTTCGTTGAAGGTCTGCCAGGTGGGTTCTTCGTAGGGGAGGGTGCCGAGGCCGTCGGGGTTCTCGGGCCAGTTGGCCGGGGGCAGGCCCAACGGGTTTACCCCCACCTCAGCGCCGTAGAACAGCTTGTGGAGGCGGCGGACGAAGTACCAACGGCCGTCTCGTCGCTCGTAGGAGTCGTCATAGCGGATGGCCTGGTGGATCCAACGGTCGCCGTCAGCGACCTCCCCCTTGCAGTACACGTGACCGGTGGCGTGGTCGTCGTCGATCAAGTCGATCTGGTGGGTGCCGATGTTCAGAATCGACGGCCCAATGGCCCCTAACGACTCCTCGAAGTTGGCCCGAAGGGCATCGCGCCCATAGGTGTCCCGGCCCACCCGCACGTCGTCGATGAACAGCTCGACCAGGGCGTCGAGGTCTCGCCGGTCCACCGCCACCGCATACCGGGCCGCCAGTTGCCGGATCTCCTCGTAAGCCAACAGCCGGGCGACGTCGTCCATCGGTGCCTAAACCGCCTTAGCCAGGCGGGTCTCGGTCCAGTCGATGTTCAGCTCCCGCACCGCAAAGCGCCACCCCTCGTCCAAGCGCACGAACTGGTTCTGGTAGCGGATGAACATGATGTAGTCGGTGGCCGGGCTGCCGTCGTCGGGGATCGTCAGGTGGTGGGCGATGCAGTAGGTCTCCCCGGTGGCGGTGTCGCCGTCGATGTCCACCTGCTGTTGGCCCACGAAGTGGAAGGTGGCGTCGTAGCTCATCCGGGAGATGGCTCGGACAATCTCGTCCCGACCCGACCGCTCGGCCATCACCTTTCCGCCTTTGGCCAGGTTCACTATGCGCAACACCCCATCGGGAGCGAAACAGGCCGCCACCCCCTCGGGGTCGCCTCGGTCCACACAGCGGGCGTACTCGGCGGCGAGGTCGGCGAGGGCTTCTCGATCAGACATGGCCCCACCTTGTCATGCCGAAACCCCGAGGGAAACTCGCTGCGCCCCCATTACTGTGGCCGGTTCGAGGGAAGTAGGCTTCGACCATGGCTGTAATCGAAGCTGTTGATCTGGATGTGCGGCGGGTAGCGGGTGCGCTGGGCGCCGAGGTTCGGGGCCTGTCGCTGGCCTCGGTGACTGATGAGGAATTCGCTCTCATCCAAGAGCTGCTCGACGAGCACCTGGTGCTGTTCTTCCCCGACCAGCACTTGACTCCGGACGAGCACCGGGCTTTCGCCGTTCGCTTCGGCGAGCCGGAGATCCACCCCTACATCCCCAAGCTGGATGAAGACCATCCCGAGATCGTGGTGCTTAGGGGCGAGTCGGGCTACGTGGCCGACGTGTGGCACACCGACTGCACCTTCGAGGAGTCCCCGCCCATCTGCTCTGTGCTCAACGCCATGGTCATGCCCCCGGCGGGCGGCGACACCATGTGGTCCAACATGTACAAGGCCTATGAGACCCTGGCCGAGCCCATGAAGCAGATGATCAATGGGCTCACCGCCATTCACACCGCGGCCAACTACGGCCAGCCCGACCACAAGGCCGAGCATCCCATAGTGCGCCGCCATCCCCGCACCGGCCGCCCGTCGCTATATGTGAACAAGCAGTTCACCCGGCGCATCCCCCAGCTCAGCCGAGACGAGTCTGAGTCGCTGTTGGACCTGCTCACCGCCCATGCTTGCAAGACCGACTTCACCTGCCGCTACAGCTGGAGTGAGGGAACCATCGGCATCTGGGACAACCGGGCCACCCAGCACTTCGCAGTGAACGACTTCGATGGCAACCGAGCCATCAGCCGGGTCACGATCCTGGGCGACCATCCTGAACCGGCCTTCGACACCACCCAGTGGGAGCCCTACAAGTACGAGCGGGTCTCCGCCGCTGCCTACGGCCTCGACCGCGACTAGAAGACGACGTCCATGCGGGTGGGTCCCCGCATCATGAAGAACAGCACCCGCTGATAGTCGAATCCTGGGGCCAGCTCCATGTGGGCGATCCGATTGAGCACTGCGTTGAGTCCGGCGGTGGCCTCCAAACGGGCCAGGGGCGCGCCCACGCACAGATGGATACCCCAGCCAAACCCGAGATGGCGGCGGGGGTCGGGACGGTCTAGCCGGAATGCTTCGGGATCGTCGAAGACCCGGGGATCGCGGTTGGCGGCCGAGTAGCCCAGACACACCACCTCTCCCTCGGCTACCGGAGTGCCGAACAAGTCGACGTCGGCCCGGGCTCGGCGGAACAGCACCTGCACCGGGTTGTGATGCCGCAGCGTCTCCTCCACCGCCAGGGGAACCAGGCTGCGGTCTTCTTGCACTCGTTCATAGAGACCGGGTTCAGACAGCAGGAGATAGAACAGGTTGCCGATCAGATGGGTGGTGGTCTCGATGCCGCCCACGATCACGTCTTTGGACAGCGTGGCCAGGATCTTCTCGTCGTGCAGCGGTTTGCCGTCTTCGTCGCGGTATTCGATCAGCTGAGTCATCAGATCATCGGGCCGCTCGCTTGACTGCTGGCGGTCGGCGATCACCGCCCGCAGCTCCTCATCAAGGGCATCCACTCGCTGCTGGCAGCGACGGGCCTCATCGGGGTCGGGCTGAGCCCGAGCACCAATCAAGTCGTCGGAGTAGGGCCGCAGTCGATGTCGCATCTCGACGGGGATTCCGGCGAGGCGGCCGATGACCTGAGCGGGCAGCGGCGCCCCCAAGTCCTCAATCAAATCGGCCTGGCCCCGACCGGCGAATTGATCCACGATCTCGGCGCATATCTCGTGGACGATCGGCTCGTAGGCCCGCATGCGGGGCGGAGAAAGCGCGGCGGCCAGGATTCGACGCACCTTGGTGTGCTCAGGCGGGTCGGATTCGCCCAGCTGGATCAGCTCGGGCGGACGGGAGTCGGCCTCCAACGGCTCGAATCCCCCCTGCCCGAATACCTCAGGTAGACGGCACACCTCCACGATGTCGTCGTACCGGGGCACGTAGTACACGCCGGGCATGGGCTGGTGGACTCGGACCGACTCCCGCAGGGCAGCCAGCGTGGCGAAGTGGTCATCCACATGAGCAGAGTCGAACGGGTTGTATTCCTCAGGGCGGGGCGCTTCGGCAGCCGACATGGCGGCAGCCTACGCTGCATGGCCGATGGGGGGGCAGCAAGGGGGTGAGCTTCGATGAGTGAGAAGGTCAACCACGTCGGGCTGGCAGTGGCCGACTTGGATGCCGAGGTTGAATTCTGGACCGGGGCGCTGGACTTCGAGCGGGTCGGAACGCTGGATGCCGAAGACGGGGGCACCGGCCAGCTCTTGCAGCTGGAGCGGCCCGGTTTGCGGGCGGTGTACCTGCGCAGAGGGGATTTCATACTCGAGCTCTTGCAGTTCCGGGGCGCCGGTCTGGTCGAACGCCCGGCCCGAGTGATGAACGAGCCCGGCCTCACCCACCTTTCGCTGAACGTTGCCAGCATGGACGCTGCCCTTGAGCGGGTAAAGGCCTACGGAGGCGAGGTGCTGCAAGACACCCGCCTGTGGGATGCGGCGGTGATGATCCGCACCCCTGCTGGCCAACTGGTGGAGTTGCTGGTGGGCTTCGAAACCCCGACCACCGACCTGGGAGACTGACCCGGTGATTGGAGAACCGAGAACCTATTGGGAGGCCATCCAAGCTCGAGCCTCTGCCACCCCCGACAACCCCCTCACCATCGAGCCCGACGGCACGGTGATGACATTCGCCGGGTTCCGCGACGCTGCTGAGCGGGTTGCTGCCGGGCTAGCGGCCATGGGCATCGCCAGCGAGACGCGGGTGTCCTGGCAACTCCCCAACGGGCGGGCCGCCCTCATCCTGTCGGCCGCGTTGGCCCGATTGGGGGCCGTCCAGAACCCCATCATCCCGATCTACCGGGAACGGGAGGTGGGATTCGTGGTCCGACAGACCGGGGCCCGGGTGCTGGTGGTGCCTTCAGTCTGGAAGGGCTTCGACTACCAGTCCATGGCCGAAAGCGTGGCGGCCACCACAGACAACTGCGATGTGTTGGTGTGCGACGGCGACCTTCCCGAGGGCGATCCCGCCACGCTGGCCCCCTTCGACGCTCCTCTGGACGACGAGGGGCGGCTGCCGGTGCGGTGGATCTACTACACATCGGGCACCACCGCCGACCCCAAGGGGGCCAAGCACGGCGACGATTCGGTGATCGCCGCCGCCCGCCACGTGTGGGAGAACCTGGAGCTGCGGGCCGACGATGTGTGGCCCTTGGCCTTTCCCTATACCCACATCGGCGGCATCAGCCTGCTCATTGCCACCTTGGTGTGCGGCACCCGGATGCTGATGGTGGAGAGCTTCGACCCCGAAGCCGATACTCGTTTTTTCCGGGAGCAGGGCCTGACGCTGGCCGGGTCGGGCACCGCGTTCTTCATCGCCTTTCTGGCCGAGCAGCGTAAGACTCCCGATCAGCCCATTTTTCCCAAGATGCGGGCCGCCATCGGCGGTGGTGCTCCCAAGCCAGCCGGAATGCACATGGAGGTCAAGAACGAGATGGGCGGCGTGGGCATCATCTCCAGTTATGGCCTCACCGAGTGCCCCATCGTCACCTATTGCTTCCTCGACGATCCCGACGACAAGCTGGCCTCCACCGAGGGACGGATCCTGGACGACACCGACTGGAAGCTGATCGACGGGGAGCTGCTGTTGAAAGGCCCGACACTGTGCCGGGGCTATCTGGACGATGCGCTGAACGAGGCCGGTTTCGACGAAGAGGGGTTCTTCTTCACTGGCGATCTAGCCGAGATCGACGACGAGGGGTTTGTGACCATCGTCGGGCGCAAGAAAGACGTGATCATCCGCAAAGGGGAGAACATCTCGGCCAAGGAAGTGGAGGACGTGCTGTTCTCTCATCCCGATGTGGCCGATGTGGCGGTCATCGGCCTGCCCGATGCGGTGTCGGGGGAGCGGTGCTGCGCCGTGGTGGCCCCCATGGCCGGGCAGTCATTCGGCTTCGTTGAGATGGTCGAGCACTGCAAGGAAGTCGGGCTGATGAACCAGAAGATCCCCGAGCAACTGGAGATCGTCGACGAGCTGCCCCGCAACCCGGTGGGCAAAGTGCTCAAGCAGCAACTCAGGGAAACCTACGGAGGGTGAATTCAATGGCCTCAGAGCAACCCAACATCTTGCTAATCGTTTCCGACGAGGAGCGGCGCAACCCGTGGCTGGACGGGGTGGTGGAGATGCCCGCGCACGACCGGCTGCGGCGCGACGGTATGGACTTCAACCGCTACTACACCCACGCCTCGCCGTGTTCGCCGTCGCGGGCCAGCTTGTACACCGGCAGCTATCTGGCCGAGCACGGTGTGGTGGACAACGTCAGCTTCCCGGCCCACACCGCGCTCGATCCCGCCATTCCAACCGTGGGCCGCTTGATGCGCGACGTGGGCTACGAGTCGGCCTATCTGGGCAAATACCACCTCACCCACGATCCGTTTCCCGACATGGATGCCTTCGGCTACAGCGCCTGGCAGGGCGACGACCGCCACTACATCGGCGGGCCGTGGACCGGGCGGCACTTCGATCCGGTGATCGCCGACCAGGCGGTGGACTGGCTGCGAACCCACGGCACCGATCCCTCCGTCGGCCCCTGGTTCTTGACCGTGGCCCTGGTGAACCCCCACGACGTGATGTGGTACCCGCTGGATCAGCCGTCATTCCAGGAGGCCAACCCCGACCTGGTGGGGGTGTTCAACTTCCTCCACGACACAATGCTGGGCGGCAAGGTCGATCTCGAACCCCTCGAGGAGATCTACCCCCGCCGGTTCACCCGGCTGCCCGACAACTTCGACGACGACCTCCACACCAAGCCCGAGGTCCAGCGGACCTGGCGCCATGTCCGAAACCGGGAGCACATGGTGGGCCACATGGCCACAGACGACGTCGACTCCTGGCTTCGCCAACTGGACTACTACGCGTGGCTCCACGAGCTGCTGGACCACAGCATCGCGGCGATTCTGGGGGCCCTCGACGACATCGGGGCCTACGACGACACCGTGGTCATCTACACCTCCGACCACGGCGACGCCTGCGGATCGCACGGGCTGCGGGCCAAGCTGCCGTGTGTGTACGAAGAGGTCATGGGGGTGCCGCTCATCGTCAAGGCTCCCGGTCTCACCCCGCAAGGAGCATCCACCGATGCGCTGGCCACCCACGTTGACCTGGCCGCCACCGTCGCCGCGCTCGGCGGAGTGGACGTCGACAGCTCACCCACCCTGTCGGGCAAGGACCTAACCCCGTCGCTGGCCGATCCGTCGACGTCGGTGCGGGATTACGTGCTGTTCAGCCAAGACAGCGCCCAGTCGGAGCTGCTCCGCCACAGCCGCTACGCGGTGCGGGGCTTCTTCGACGGGGAGACCAAGTACGCCCGCTACTACGGCGTGGGCGGCGGCATCGACCGCGTCGGCAACCCCGCCCCCGAGCCGAAGCTGTTCGACACCGACGCCGACTTCGACGACCACGACCACGAGTGGTACTGCCTGGATGACGACCCCCATGAGCTGGTCAACTTGGCCAACGACCGCTCTCGGCGTTCGGAGCTGCGGGACCTGTTCGGCCGTTTGCTGGAATACGAGGCTGCTGAGCTGAGTGGCTAGTTCGATTTGAAGCTCCACCCAGATAGGGTTGGCAGCCTGACGGTCGCTGGCCCCCTAGCTCTTCCCCAGCCGGTATTGCGGGGCTGGTCCCACGCAATAGCCGCTCTTGCCGCGACCGCCCTCGCTCCCATCCTCATTGCTTTGGGACCGGGCGGGGCTGACCGGGCGGTGGTGGCTGTTTATGCCATCGCAGTAGTGGGGGTGTTCGGGGTGAGCGCGGTCTACCACCGATTCGACTGGACCCCTCGGGTCAAGGCGGTCATTCGCCGCCTCGACCATTCAATGATCTTCGTATTCATCGCCGCCACCTATACCCCGGTGGGCTTCTTCGCACTGGGATCCAGTTCCGCGCGGCTGGTGCTGAGCGTGGTGTGGTCTGGCGCGCTGCTCGGAGTGGTCGGTCGAGTGGCTTGGCTCAATGCTCCACGGTGGGTGTTGATCGCCCCTTACCCGATTGTCGGCTGGGCCGCGCTGCTGGTTATCGGAGACATCTGGCGGGGCTTGGGCGTGGCCGGGTCGACGCTGCTGTTCATCGGCGGAGGTCTCTACACGATTGGCGCACTCATCTACGCGGTTAGGCGTCCCGACCCGTGGCCGCGCTGGTTTGGCTACCACGAGATCTTCCACTTGCTGGTGGTAGCAGCAGTGGCCCTGCACTACGTGGCTATAGCCTTCTTCGCCCTTCCCCTGGCGTAGTTGCCGGCGCCGGCTACTCGCGCTTCCAGCCGCCAGACTGAATTTGGCTCCAGAAGGCGGCGTCGCGCTCATCGGCGGGGCGTCCCACATGGGTCACCACATCCACGTCGGGCGACTCGGCCCGCAAGGCCGCCGCAGTGCACTTCTCCTGAGGTCGGTGGGCGAAGGGGTCGAATCGGTAGTGGCGCATGGCGTTTTGGTGAGTGATCTTGGCCACAACGTCTTCGGGCAGTTCGCCCATCAGCTTGGCCACGTACTCGGGGGATTGGGGCCAGGTGCCGTCGGAGTGGGGGTAGTCGGATTCCCAGCACAGGTTGTCCACGTTGAACTCGTCTAGCAGCTTGACGCCGATGCGGTCGTTGATGAAACAGCACAGGATGTGCTTCTTGAAAACGCCGGTGGGGCTGCCGTCGATGCCGAACTCGTGCTTGGTCCAGCCCGAGTGGCGGTCTTGCACGTGCTCGGCCCGCCATAGGAAATAGGGAATCCAGCCGATGTCGCCCTCGGTGAGCGAGAACTTGAGGTCGGGGAATCGGTCCCAAAACTCGGCCCACACCAGCTCTACCAGGGTGGAGATGGTCAGGGCCGATGAGAGGGTCATGGGCACGCTGGGAGGAGCGTCCTGTGAGGCGCCCATCGACCGAGACGACGATCCCAAGTGACAGCACAACACGGTGCCCAAGTCGCTGCATGCTGCGAACAACGGGTCCCAGGCGCCGGAGTGAATCGACGGCATGCCTAGCATCGCCGGGTTCTCCGAGAAGGTCACGGCATGGCAGCCCTTGTCGGCCAGGCGCTTCACCTCGGCCACGGCCCGGTCGATGTCGAACAGCGGCAGGATGCCGCAGGGAATGAACCGATCGGGATAGGCGCCCACCCACTCGTCAATGTGCCAGTCGTTGTAGGCCTTGATCATGATTTCGTTGAGGTCGGGATCGGGTCCCTCGTTGAGCACCTGGCCGGAGAAGCCGGTCCAGTTGGGGAAGTTGAGGCCGGCCAGCTGGCCGCCAGCGTTCATGTCCCGCACCCGCTCGTGTACGTCGTAGCAGCCAGGGCGCATCTCGTCGTAGCGGCTGGCGTCGATGTTGTAGTGCTCCCGGGGCTTGCCGGCCACCGCGTTCAACCCCAGGTTCCGGCCCGGCAGCTTGCCGTAGTACCACTGCTCCCGCCCGTTCTCGTCGGTGACCACCTTGGGGGCGTGCTCCTTGTACTTCTCGGGCACGTGGGCTTCAAACATGTCCGCCGGTTCGGCGATGTGGTCGTCCACGCTGATCAAAATGAGGTCGTCGGGGTTCACGGTGTTTCTCCGAGCTGATTCAGGGGTTTTCTAGGGTTCAACGGTAATGGAGACGGCTTGGTGGGTGCCTGCTTGGACCAGTGTCTTCACCGCATCCGCGGCCTGTTCCAGGGGGAAGTGGTGGGTGTGAAGGCGTTCCACCGGCAGTGCCCCCGACTCGATAAGCCGCACCGCCTGCCGATAGCTGTGAAAGTCCACCGTGCGCACTCCCACGACGGTCTGATAGCGCATGGCCACATCGTCAGACGGGAAGCCGTCAACACCGCGGCCCTTTAGGCCGGCCAGCACGATGGTGCCTCCCAGGCGGGCCATGGACACCGCATCAACTACCGGCTGGGTGGCGTGCGGGGTGGTGTCCACCACGATGTCGGTGCCCCGCCCGTTGGTTTCGGCCAGCACTCGCTCCACTGCGTCCTCCGACTCCACGTCGATGGTCACGTCGGCGCCGAACTCGGTGGCCAAGTCCAGCTTGTGCGCGTCCTGCGACCCCAAGCCAGTGACGAAGATCGCCGACGCCCCCGCGGCCGCCGCCGCGATCACGCAGGCCAGGCCCCGCTGGCCGGGGCCGAGCACGGTGACGGTGTCGCCGTAGCGCAGGCCGGGGGCTGACACCGCCCAGGCGAACCCCGCCCCCAGCGGGTTGTACAGCGCGGCGATGCGAGGGGGAATCGAACTGTCGATCTTGTGGGGGACCGATCCCGGGGCCAGATACATCATCTCGGCGTACCCGCCCCATAGCGAGGGCGACCGCCCGGTGGGGGTAAAGCCGTGGTTGCCCGGCGCCACCCGGCACATCTGCTGGTCGAGGCAGGCCAAACAGCACCCACAGCCGTAGGCGGCCTCGGCCACCACCCGGTCGCCGGGCTTCAACCCCCACCGGGCCGCGTACCGCTCGCCCACCTCCTCAATGATCCCAACTGGCTCATGGCCGGGAATCACCGGGTAATTCATCAGCGAACTGCCGGAGTATGTCTCAACGTCGGTGCCGCAGATCCCGCACGCCTCAATCCGCAGCAGGGCATCGTCTTCGCCTACCTGAGGTCGGGCGAATTCCTGCATCTCCAATTGCTCCGGCCCCACCTGCACCATGGCCCGGATCCCATCGCTCATGGCGACGATCCTACGATGCACCCATGACGGTTCTTGATCTGACCATCGATGAGGTATTGACCACCACCCGGGCGGTGCGCAAACGGCTGGATTTGGAGCGGCCCGTAGAGCGGGCCGTGATCGAGGAGTGCCTGGAGCTGGCCTTGCAGGCGCCTACGGGTTCGAACCAACAGCGGTGGCACTGGATCGTGCTCGACGATCCCGAGGTGATCGGGCAGGCGGCGGAGATCTATCGCGCGGCCATGGCCCAGTACTCAGCCGACATCGCCGCGGGGCGGGAGCAATACCAGCGCCAGACCGTGAGAGCCGAGCAGATGTCGGAGTCGGTGGCCTATCTGCGCGACAAAATGCACCGCCTTCCCGCCATGCTGATTCCGGTGCTGGTCGACCGATTCGGGGTGCTGCGCAGCGACCGGGCCCAGACGTTCCACCACGCCAGTCAGTGGGGATCGATCATCCCCGCAGTGTGGAGCTTCATGCTGGCCCTGCGCAGCCGGGGCATGGGCAGCGCCTGGACCACCATCCACCTGCACCGCGAGCAGGAGATGGCCGAACTGCTGGGCATCCCCTACGACACCCACATCCAAGCCGGGCTATTCCCGATCGCCTACACCCTTGGCACCGACTTCCGCCCCGCCCTCCGCCACCCCGCCGCCCAAGTCACCGCCTACAACCACTGGAACCCGGACTGAGTCGAGAGGCTGGATGCGACCAGTCGATTTGGTGTCTCAGACGCTCTGGCTGATCCTTTCCCAAAGGGAGTCAGCAAGGGGGATGGCTTTGTCATACCAGTCGTTGCCGGTTGCTGCTCTAGGCGCTTGTGAGTTCTTGTCGCCGAGGAGCAGGAGCGCGCACACTGACTCGTCTTCCGGCATGGCGAAGATCGTTCTGATGAAAGCTGGTTGCCCGGAAATGTGGCTGCGGACCTCTCCCATTTGGTCGGGGTATTGCGACTGAGTGAGTCCAAATCGGACCTGTGGAAGTAGAGCGTGGTGTCGTTTCTCGATGAGGTACTGGAGATCGGCCGCGACGGCGATGAAGAGGTCGTTGTCGTTGGCCCGTAGCCGTTGGAATGACGCCGCGAACAGGTTGGATCGGACGATCCGCATTGAGCTGACCTGTCTTTGGGTTTGGGAGGCCCAGGTTGGTTCCCATGTCGGGAGTTCCTGTGGCGATAAATCGATTCAGGCTTCGATGGGGGTGAGGGCGAAGTCGAGTTTGTAACCGAGTCCGGCAAAGTACCGGGTGAGGGTGCTGAGTTTGGCGTCGGACAGGCCGCGGGCTTCGAGTTGGGCGACCGAGGACTTTGTGACCCCCATGGCGTTGGCCACGTCCTTTTGGAGAACACCAGTGGCGATTCGGAGTTCCTTGAGGCAGGCATCCAGGGTGAGCAGCTCAGAGGTCTTGGCCTCGATTTGGGATCGCTCAGCAGCCGTGAGGTCGAGCCCGTCGAGCACATCTTCGACAACCTCAAAGTTGACAGGAACTCTGTTCTTGGCGGTCTTCATCGGACACCTCCAGCAATCTGAAGTTTATCTGTATATAAACCAATGGCAAGTGAATTGCCGAAGAAGACGTCCTACTAGCAGTCGCCTTGGTGAATTGGATTGAGCCCTGATGTCTAGCGCCAGGTGATGTGGGCGGGGAGGTCGCTGTAGGCGAGGTTGGCGGGGAGAGGCGGGTATTCGAATCCCTCCACCGGGTTTAGGGCGGCCACTCGGTCGAGCAGGGTCTCGATGGCGGTGACTCCTTCGAGGCGGGCCAGGCTGGCGCCGGGGCAGACGTGGGCGCCGGCCCCGAAGGCCACGTGGTTGAGCGGATCGGGGCGGTCGAGCCGGAAGTCCTCGGGGTCGTCGTACTGCTCCTCGTCCCGATTGGCCGAGGCCAAGCCCACTTCCACCCAGTCGCCCTGCTCCATGTCCACCCCTCCCAAGTGGGTGTCCTTCAGGCACCGCCGGGCCACCCGGGGGGCGGGGGAGTCGTGGCGCAGGGATTCCTCGACGAATACCGGTATCAGCTCTCGGTCGGCTTCCAAGGCGGCAAACGTGTCGGGCTCGACGATGAGTCGGTGCATGGAGTGGGCCAGCAGGCCGCGGGTGGTGTGCACGCCGCCCAGCACCATGGTCTGGAGCTGGTGGGCGATCACCGTGTCGTTGAGGGGCTCGCCTTCGATCTCGGCATCCAAGAACACCTTGTAGGTGTGCGAGGTGGGCTCGTCGGCCAAGCGCTCTTGGGCCACCAAGTCCTTCAGGTAGCCGGTGATGGGCGGGCCTTCGGGGGCGTACTGGGGGCACACCGCCCGGAACATCACCGAGCCGTCCGACGACCACACCTTCAGGTTGTCGGCCCCGCCATCGGGCAGGCCGATGATGTGGGCGATCACCTCGCAGGGGATGGGAACGGCGTAGTCGGCGTGCAGGTCGGCGGGGTCCTCGTTGGCCAAGGCGTCGAGCAGCCCCTCGCAGGTCTCCCGCACGAACGGCTGGATCCTCATGGTGCGGTGGGGCCCTAGCGCTGAGTTGTAGAGCCGGCGGATCTGACCGTGGACCGGTTCGTCGATCTCAGGAAGAAACAGCTGTTCTTGGGGTACTTCCTCCACGCCACCGAGCCCGGTGCCCGGGGTCATGTCGGAGCCGTAGGTGTCCACCGCGTACAGCAGCTCGTCGGCCTCGCGGCGGCGGGTCAGGTAGTAGCCCAGCGGGGTCTTGGCCACCGGTCCCTGCTGGCGCAGCTCGGCCAACAGGTCGAAGGGCAGGCCGGTTTCGAAGTACTCGGGATTGTGGGGGTCGAACGGGGGCAGGGTGTCATTTGCGGCGTCGGTCATGGTTGTGGACGTCCCTACTCCTCGAACGACTCCCGCCACGGCCCGGCCAGGTGTCCGCCGTCGATCACGAACTGGGCACCGGTGATGTAGCTGGCCTCGTCGCTGGCCAAGAACAAGGCCAGCGAGGCGATCTCTTCGGGCTCGCCCATGCGCTTGATGGGCTGCATATCCATGAGCCGGTCGAGGCGGGCCCGGGTCTCGGGCGGTGCCTCCTGCACCATAGGGCTGTTGATCACCCCGGGGTGGATGGAGTTGACCCGCACGCCCAGCGGCCCCAACTCTATGGCCGCCGAGCGGGTCATGCCGGTGACCGCGAACTTGCTGCCGGAATAGCTGGTCATGCCCAGCACGCCCACGATGCCGTCAATCGAGGAGATGTTGACGATGGCGCCGTTGCCGGTGGCCACCAGCGCGGCCTTGGCCGCCCGCATGCCCAGGTACACACCGTGGAGGTTGATGTCGATCATCTCGTGGTGGGTCTTCAGGTCGAGCCCTTCCAAGGTCCCAAAGGCGCCAATGCCGGCGTTATTCACCAGGATGTCCAGCTTGCCGAACCGCTCCACGGTGGCAGCCACTGCGGCGTCCCAGTCGTCCTCCCGGGTCACGTCCAACTGCTGGTAGAAGGAGTCGGGCCCCAGCTCAGCGGCCAGCTGCTCTCCGGGCACATCCCGCAGGTCGGTGATGGCCACCTTGGCTCCCTCGGCCACGAACCGGCGGGCCTCAGCCTCACCCTGGCCCCGCGCGCTGCCGGAAATGAGCGCCACCTTGCCTTCCAGCCGTCCGGTCACTGCCATCGCCTCCTGTTGACTCGTGTGGCTCTCCGTGATCAGGTCGAATTCAGTCCGCGGGCAACGAAGCCACTTCGAAGGCGTCCTCGTCGATGGCGGCGGTCTGGTCTTTGAAGGTGGTCATGTTGTGGGGCCACTGGGTGACGATGCGGCCGCTGGGGCTGCGGTAATAGCCGTTGCAGCTTGCGTTCCAGGGCCTGATCTCGGAGATGCCCTCCTGCACCCACTCGTTGTAGTCGGCCATGGGCTCGGCCTTGACGTCCACCCAGGCCAGCCGCTGGTCGGCCAGGCGTTGGATGTGGGCTAGGGCGTAGTCCACCTGGTACTCGATCATGGTGATGATCGAGCCATTGTTGGTGTTGGGGCCATACAGCATGAACAGGTTGGGAAAGCCCGCGGTGGTGATACCCATGTAGGCGGTAGCCCCATCGTCCCAGGCATCGTTGATGTGCAGCCCGCCTCGGCCGATCACTTCGATGGCCGAGAGGTACTTGGTGGTGGAGAACCCGGTGGCCAGCACCATGGTGTCCATCACCCGCTCGGTGCCGTCTGCGGTGAGGACACCCTTGGGGGTGATGCGCTCGATGGCATCGGTCACCAGTTCGACGTTCGGGCGGTTGTAAGTGGTGAAGTACTCGTTGTGGAACAGCGGTCGCTTGCATCCCCACATGTGGGTGGGGGTGAGCTTGGCCCGCAGTTCGGGATCGGTCACCGCCTCGAGGGCCTGTCGGCCAATGGCCTCCATCTCGGCCTGCCGCTCGGGGTCTTTGAACGCCATGCCGGTATCCACCTGCTCGAACAGTTCGTCGCGGCGGGCTGCCACGATGCTGGGATCGGCCTGACGGGCGGCCATCTCCTCGGGGGTGTAGGGATCATCCTCTTTGGGAAGCACCCAGTTGGCGGTGCGCTGGAAAACATGGAGCTGGCCCACCTCTAGGGCGATCTCGGGCACGAGCTGCACGGCGCTGGCTGCGGAGCCGATTACTCCCACGGTCTCACCGGCCAGATCATGGTCCCAGTCCCACCGGGCCGAGTGGATGGTCTTGCCCTCGAACGAACCCAGGCCTTCGATGTCAGGCAGGGGAACGTCGTTGAACATGCCCAAGGCGCTGATCACCACGTCGGCAGTGACCTCGGCGCCCGACTCGGTGGTCAGCGTCCAGGTGGCATCATCGTCGTCCCACCGGGCTGAGATCACCGCGTCGTTGAAGCGGCAATGGGGAAGCACCCCGTACTTCTCAGCGCAATGCTCCATGTAGCTCAAGATCTCGGGCTGGCGGGCGTACGGGCGGGTCCAGGTGGTGTTTACCTCGAAAGAGAACGAGTAGAGCTCCGACTGGATGTCGCAAGCGCAGCCGGGGTAGCGGTTGTGGTACCACGTACCGCCCACGCCGCTGCCCTTTTCCAACACGGTGAAGTTCTCAAAACCCGACTGGCGGAGCCGGATGGCGGCGCACAAACCGCCTGGTCCGGCCCCGATGATGGCGATTCGCAGGTCTCGGCTTCCATTGCCGCCGGTTGCTTCTACTGGCTGTGTGCTCATATCCACCCCTTGTATGCGTCCGGAAGACGCTACCCCCGTGCCCGCCGCAGTTAGAAAACGGAGAGAATATCGAGCGCTCCGACCGCCTTGGGAATGGGCTGAGTTGTTGTTGTGGAAAGTGCCAATGGTTAGAGTCCATTACGTGGGAGAGGCGAAAAAGCGCTTATGACGGTCACCGAGCAGGATGCGACCGCCACCCAGCTGACTCTGCTCGACGAGCTTGTCCTGACGCTGCTCAATGAGGAGAGCGGTTACTTTCGACAGGTTCCCGGATGGAACCTGAACTGCGCCATCGTGGGGGCCGCGCTGGCCGAGCTGTCGCTCATTTATCGCATCGACACCGATATGGAGTCGTTGATCCTCCTGGATCAGACCAGGACGGGTGACCCTTGTCTTGACCCGGTTCTTTCCGAGATTGCCAGTGAGCCGGTTCAGCGCAACGCTCAGTATTGGATAGAGCGGCTCGCTCCGAAAGCGGATTCGATCATCGATACGACGTTGGCGCGTTTGGTCGACCTGAAGATCCTGCAACATCACGAAGGGGACTTCTGGTCGTTGGCTCAAGGGGCCTGGAAATCGGGATTTCACACCAGCTCCGAAGTGGGCACTGCCGTCGAGTTCGTGAAGACCCGTATTAGCAGGGCGATCTTCAACAACGAGATTCCCGGTCCTAGAGACGTCATCATCATTTGTCTGGTCGACACCTGTGACGTCTTGCGCTACATCTTTGAACTCGACGAGGAGTCGGAAGCGCGCGTCGAGCAGATCTGCAAGATGGACCTGATCGGCCGCTCCATCGCCGATGCGGTCAGCGAGAACATCGCCATATCGTTGTTCCAGCGAACTGCCCTGACCAGAGAGATCCCCCGGCTCAAGCTGCGCAAAGCACTGCGCAGCAAGCACCTTCGCAAGGGCAACGTGCCCGCATTCATGGCGGAACTCCACAAAGAGTACGGCCCGGTATTCGACATCAAGGTGCCCTTCCAGGGTCGCATGATCTTCCTGGCTGGGCCCGAGACCAATCACTGGGTACACCGCCATGGCCGCATGCACCTGCGAGCCAGGGACTATCTGGAGGACTTCGAGAAGGTCTACGGCGGCGTGGGGCTCCTGCCCGCTCTCGACGGTGCTGATCACTTCCGGTATCGGAAGTCCATTCAGCCGGGCTATGCCCGCGGAAGGCTGGAAGAACAGCTCGACATGGTCTTCGAGAAGGCCCGGGAGAACCTGGCGACTTGGAATGTCGGTGAAGCGGGCACCGCGGTGACCATGTGCCGGAATTTGATCAACTCGGAGTTGTCCCCGCTGACCATCGGCATTGACTCAAATGACGTTTCCGACGACATGCACAAGTTCAAGGAGCGGGCGCTAAAGACGCACCTGGCCAAGACCCTCCCCAAGTTCCTGCTGCACACCCCCTCGATGAGGCGAAGGGCGAAACTCATCGACGATGTGGTGGATCGGGTTTTGCGTGTCCACACGCCCGCCCAGCGGGCGGGATGTCCCCGGGATCTTGCCGACGAGCTGTTGAATATGCACGCTAGTGATCGGCAGTTCCTCCCCGAGTCGAACATGCGGTTCGTGCTGTCAGCACCGTTGATTGCCAGCATGTACGTGGGTGATCAGCTCTCCTTTATTGCCTACGCCATGTTGGCGCAGCCGGAATACCACGAGAAGATCCGCGATGAGGCCGATGCCCTGTTCGCCAAAGGCGATCCCGACCGCGAGACGCTTACCGGTCCGGCGATCGACGTCACCCGTCGCTTCATCATGGAGTGCCTGCGCATGTACCCCATCGTCCCGATGTCGGTGCGCAATGTGATGAACAAGTGCGTGGTCGAGGGCTACGAACTGCCGGAGGGGGCGCGGGTCTTTATCGCCCAAACGGCAACGCATTACATGAGCGATCACTTCCCCGATCCCTTCACGTTCGACATCGACCGCTATCAGGCGCCGCGCAAAGAGCACATCGGCTCCACCTACGCCCCCTATGGGCTGGGCACGCACACCTGCTTGGGCATCCGCTGGACGGAGCTTCAGCTGGCGATCAACCTGCTGATGATGGTCCATTACTTCGATCTGGAGATCGCCCCCAAGAAGTACAAACTCAAGATCAGCCCGTTCCCTTCGATGTCCCCGAACAAGAAGCTCAAGTTCCTTGTCGCCGGGAAGCGCCACGAGCTGCCTGTCTGATACGACCCTGCTGAGCTGTAGAAATACCGGCGCCTAGCGCCTCGCCTTCTTGAACCGCCAGCCGTACATGATGCTCCCGTAGTAGTTGAATGTCCGTCTGGCTGCGGGATCGTTGAATGGGTAGTCCGCTCCCATCTGCCGGGCCGCGGCCATGCCGGTGATGAAGCAGGTTTCCTGGCTGTTGATCAGCGTGTGGGCGCCGCAGTGCCACGTCCGCCGTTTGCCCTGGATGAAGCGGAACAAGTTGACGATCAGGGCCACGTGGCGCACGTCGTGGACGACGTGTTGGAACCACCACTTCTTGACGATCTTCTGTTCATCGATCGGGCTGATCGCGTTGTAGGTCACCAGACAGGGCTTGTCCGACCGGCTTACCCACGGTTGCTGGTTGTGCATGATGTAGGTGATCTCGTAGTTGTCGGGTCGGGCGCCGTACTGGGCGATGTGGTTGCTGCGGGTGGTGAGGGGCTTGGCCTCGTTGTCGGGAAGCACCGAGGAGTCGTAGTGGACCACGGTGTGGTTGTGGAGCTCGCTCTCGTAGCGGATCGATGAGAGCAGGTAGCGCTCGAGACTGGTTGGCTTGTCGATCATCATCAGGGTTTGGTTCGCGTTGCAGGCGAAGATCACATCGTCGAACTGCTCCCGCACCCCTTCGGCATCTTCGACTTCGACACCGGACTTCGACCGGTACACCCGCTGCACTGGTCGGTTCAGGTAGATCTTGTCTTGGAAGTCGGCTGACAGGTGTTCGTAGATGCGTTGCGAACCCTGGTCCCAGGTCTGCATGGGCGTGGCCGATTCGATGTCGAAGAACTCGAGATACCGAGCGAACAGGGCGGCGGGCAGATCGAACACGTTCGTGGCCATGAGAAAATTCACGAACATGGGCTTGAGGACCTTGTACCGGAAGTCACCAGAGAATCCGCCCAAGTTCAGGATCGTCCCCATGGTTATGTAGTTGAACGGGTTCAAAAGGTTCAGGGCCTTCGATTGGGTGCGGCTCAGCCAGCCCACCCGTTGAATCCGCCGCAGGATTCGTTGAAATTTGGCAATCTCCGCCTGAAGTTGCTGCCTGATCTCGGAGTCGAAATCGTGGGCGTAGATCTGCCCGGCGTACTTCACGCTGTAGCTGAACTTCGTGTCGATTCGCTCGATGCCAAATTTCTCCATCAACAGCAAGATGTGCTCATAGACGGAGGGGATCAGGGCGGTGACCGAGATGTCGAAGGGAATCGACGTGCCGTCGTCCTGGGGCATGTCAACGGTGATGGCGTTGCCGCCGAGCAGTTCTTGCGCCTCGAACAGTCGGAAATCGAAGCGGTCTGGCTGTTGATGCAGGGTCCAGGCGGCACCCAGGCCCGAGACGCCACCGCCAATGATGGCGATTTTGCGCGGCGGCTCCTGAGCCTTGCCCTTTGCCATTTCCTGCTATTCCTACCCGTCGTTTGTCGCCGAGTCGGGATAGAACTGGGCGCAGTAGGAGCGGAACTGCATGATCTCACCGTCGGCCCGCGATAGGCGGGGGCGAGACCGGTATTGCTTGGTGCTCCAGATCGGTATGTCTTGGAGCACGTCTTGTTTTTCGAAAGCGGCCATGAACCTGTTGATGATGGGGGCCCGCAACCTCACGGGAAGGAATCCCAACCCGGCAATCTTGCGACCCGGTTTGCGGAGTTCTCCAGTCTGCGACACCACCGACAGATCAATCAGCTCACCGTCGACGGGTGTGGCCAGAATCCAGAGGCGCGTGTCCAGGCCGATCGTGCGCTCGCGCACTTCCACAAAGGAATAGCCCAGCCCATAGATGAGGGTGTTGGCGGCAACGTCGAGCTTCAGTTTGGCGATTTTGGCGATCCTCCGAGTCCGGGCAAAGTCGAAGCGGCTTCTGAAGTGGGCGCCGTCCACCGAGACCGGCTCGACCCGGGTCACGCTGCCGTACCCGTGGACGTGCTGAAGGTGGGTCAGGTCAACCGAGTTCTCGGTTGTCTCCTGGGGGTGGCCGGGAAAGCGGGAAGTCCAGATACTTAGGCTGCTCCAGCCCTTTTGATCAGGTTCCTCTGCGGGCAAGTGCCATTGCGGCGGTCGTCCTCCGATACCCCACCAGGCGAAGATCAGACCGGCGATTTCCCGGGTCTCGAATGTCCGCAACCGGGCCGCTTTGGGTGGGGGGCCGAAGGGGGTGGCCACGCACTGGCCATCGGCTTCGTATTCAAAGCCATGGAAAGGACAGACGAGCCGCCCGTCGCGAACACACCCTCCCACCTCGGGCCCCAAATCGGCGCCCAGATGCGGGCAATAGGCCTCAGCCACGCAGACGCTTCCGTTGTCATCGCACCAAACGATGATGTCCTCGCCCATCCAGGTCTTTCGGAAGAGGTCGGCATCCTTTTCCAGCGATTGACGGCTGGCTACGAAATACCAGCCCTCGGGAAATGGGGAGGGCAGCGGGTGGTTCGCTGTTGCCGTCATATCGCTCAGAAAAGCTACCCTCCAAGCGCTGTCGTAGGAAACGGAGAGATTATGGGACGATTGGACAACAAGGTTGCGCTGGTGTCCGGTGGTGCTCGGGGTATGGGACAATCCCATTGCCAGCTTTTCGCCGCCGAAGGGGCCAAGGTGATGGTGGCCGACATCCTCGACGACGAGGGCGCCGCGGTGGCTGCCAACATCGGGCCGAATGCGGTGTACCAGCACTTGGACGTGACCAGCGAGGATGACTGGGACGCGGCGATAGACGCGGTGATGGATACCTTCGGGCGGTTGGACGTGCTGGTGAACAACGCCGGGATTGCCGAGTCGGCTCGACTGGCCGATCTGACGCTGGAGAGCTATCGCCGAGTCACCGAGGTGAACCAGACCGGCGTATTTTTGGGAATGCGAGCCGCGATTAAGCCGATGACCGAATCGGGGGGCGGGTCGATCATCAACATCTCGTCCATCGACGGGATGGTCGGCATGAACAACCTCACCTCGTACATCGCCAGCAAGTGGGCGGTGCGGGGCATGACCAAGACCGCGGCCATGGAACTGGCTTCGGTGGGCATCCGGGTGAACTCCATCCACCCCGGCTTTATTCGCACCCACATGGGATCGAGCGATGAGAAGTCCCCCGAGGAAGTACACCAGCACCTAGAGGTGTACTCAGCTCGTATGGCCCCCATGGGCCGGGCCGGGGGCCCTGAAGAGATTTCCCGGTTGGCGCTGTTCCTGGCCTCCGATGAGAGCTCGTATTCCACCGGGTCGGAGTTCATTTCCGACGGTGGTTTCACCGCGGGCTACCCCAACCCAGGGGTCACGCCGGTTTAGGCCAGGGGAGGTGACTGGCGGTCAGTCGATCTCGAATTGGATGGCGGCCCGGTCGGTGATGGCCGGACGGATGATGTCCAAGACGATCCGCTGATGCTCGGGGTGATCGCGGTAGGTCAAGTAGGCGTCCTGGTCGGCGAAATCCCCGACCACCGCAAAGTCGAAGTTGCCCTCGGCTAACCCAAAGTCGGGCCCGATGGCGTAGGCCTCGGTCACGCCGGTGGCCTCAGGCATGGTGGCGATGGCGTCGTGTACCGCTTGGCGCTGGGCTTCGTCGGCATCCTCTCGAAACTTGAACATCACTACGTGTCGGATCATTGTCATTTCCTTTGCCTATTGCAGTCCGGCACAGAGACCGCCGTCGACGGGGAGAGCTGCGCCAGTGATGAACCGGGCGTGTTCAGAGCACAAGAAGGCCGCGATGCGGCCGAAGTCGGCGGGATCGCCCACTGAGCCAGTGGCCGCGGTGGATTCCAAGTCGGCCATTCGGTCGCCAAAAAGCTGCCGAAGCCTATCGGTGGCGTGGTAGCCGGGCTGAAGGGAGTTGACGGTTACCCCGTCGGCGGCCACCTGGTTGGCCATGGTCTTGAGGTAGCCGGTGACCCCGGCCCGGGCGGTATTGGACAAGATAAGCATGTTCAGCGGCTGGCGCACCGACACCGAAGTAATGGCCAGCACTCGGCCCCAGCCTTGGGCCTGCATGGCGGGCACTGTCGCTTTGGTCATGGCCACCACAGAAATGAGGTTCAACTCGAGTGCAGCCGGGTAGAGGTCGGTGTCGGTGTCAGCCCAGTTTCCCCCCGGCGGACCACCGGCGTTAGTGACCAGGATGTCGATACCGCCCAAGGCCTCGGTGGCGGCCTCTACCAGTGCATTGGCACCGGCGGCATCGGACACGTCGCCGACAATGGGGATGGCTCCGGGCACGTTGCGGGCTGCATCATTGAGGCGGTCGGGGTCGCGCCCGTTCATCGCCACCTGGCATCCCTCTTCGGCCAGTGCCACGGCGGTGGCCAATCCCAGTCCGGCAGATGAGGCGGCCACCAGCGCCCGTCGTCCGCTGATTCCTAAGTCCACGGGGCGAGATTAGTGGTCTGTCGATGAAATTGATGTGCTGTGAGTTTTCGGGCTAGTGGGCCCTGTCTGGGGACTAGGTAGTCTGCGGCCATGAATTGGGAACTCCCGACTGACTTTTCCGATCGCTATGGCCCGTGGGCCTTGATCGCGGGAGGATCGGAGGGCACCGGAGAGGCCTTTGCCCGGCGACTTGCCGCCGAAGGGATCAGCTTGGTGCTGCTGGCTCGCCGTCAAGTACCACTTGACAGCTTGGCTGCCGATATCCAAGCCGAGCACAACGTCGAAGTCCGAACCGCCTCGGTGGACCTCGGCGACGCCGATGCCGCCGCGACCGCAGCCGAGTTGACCAAAGACCTCGACGTCGGCCTGGTCATCTTCAACGCGGGGGCCACCATCCGGTTCAACTACTTCCCCGAATGGCCCGAGGAAGACCTTCTCGCGCTGGTGAACATGAACTGTCGAACCACAACGCTGATGGCCCACCGGTTTGCTCCTCGGCTGATCGAGCGTGGCCGGGGTGGCTTTGTGATGATCGGTTCGGTAGCCGGATTCGCTGGCTCCACCCACCAGTCGGTGTACAACGCTTCGAAGGCGTACGACTGGGTCTTTGCCGAAGGGCTGTGGCGGGAGCTCGGCATCTACGGGGTGGACGCCATCGCCATGGTGATCGGGGCCACCGATACCCCCTCTCATCGGCGAATGGGTGCCGACTTGAGCGCCCACAGCCCGATGGACGCCTCAGACGTGGCTGACGAGGCCCTGGCCAACCTCCAGAACGGCCCGACCTATGTCGTTGGCGAGCACAACCGGGCGGCGGCCGACTTTATTCTCACTTCCCAAAATCGGGGGGCGATTGTGTCGTCGATGAGCGAATCGTCGGCGGGCATTGCCGGAGACGAGATGCTCCCCATGGCCGGGGACTAGGCCACTAGCTGGGGAGGCCGTGGCCTATTGGCTTGGTCACGCCGATGTCGTGCAAGCGGGTGATCTCCTGATTGTCGATCCCAAGTTCTCCCAATATTGCCTCAGTTGCCCAGCCGAGGGGGAGCGCGGGGGGCAGTGGAGCGGGAGAAGCAGAGAACTGCATGGTCGGTCCGGCCCGCCAGTAGGCACCTAGCTCGTCCTCGTTGACCTCAACGGCCACACCGCACTCCTGCATGTGGTCTTCGTACAGCATGTTGTGCAAGAAGTCGTCCCGGTCGGCCTGGGCTGTGGGCACTCCGGCAGCCAATAGCCGGGTTTCCCACGCCTCAGCCGAGTCTGTCGCCAAGATCTCGGTCAGCTGGGCGGCAAGCTCCGGCGTTGGCTTCTCGGGAAGCTCAGTTCCCAGCATTGCGCCCAGGGCCTGGCGTTCTCGGGCCCTGTGCACGTCCACCACCAGCCAACCGTCATTGGTTTCGTATAGGCGCTGGTAAGCGTGGTAGCCGTATTGCACGGAGTCCACTAGTGGCACTTCGGGTCCCGAATGCTGGACGCCCCATTCGGCCACCGCATAGGCAGTGGCAGTGAGCATGGTTGTTTCCAACCGTTGTCCCCGGCCAGTGCGTCGACAGGCCAAAACCCCCGTCATGATGGCCGCTGCGGTGGCCAAGGCGGCGGTGGGGTCGCCGTAGGTGCGATTGCGGGGCGGGTTTTGATCGCCCGACTCCACCACACCGGCTCCGGCGATGGCGTTGGGCGACGAGTGGAATCCGGCTTTGTGGGCCCATGGCCCATTGCCGCCGAAGCACGAGGCGTACACGTAGAGCAGGCGAGGATTTAGGCCCATCACCGTGTCGGCGTCTATGCCCAGCCGCTCAGGGGTTCCCGGCCGGAAGTTGTGCAGGAACACGTCGGCTTTGTCTACCAGTCGGTACAAGATGTCGAGTCCCTCGGGAGTCTTGAGGTCCAAGACGATGGACTCTTTGCCCACGTGGGATTTCACGTAATCGGTGGTCCAGTTGCGCCGTCCGGGATCACCAGCGGGCGGCTCGACCTTGATTACTCGGGCGCCCGCCTCGGCGAGCAGGGTGGCCGCGAACGGGCAGGCGTAGAAGTAGCCGACGTCCAGAACAGTCACATCCGCCAGAGGCAGCTCACCAGCGCAACCGGCTTGGGCAGAAGGACCGCTGGGGGATGCCGTCGACAACCAGCTGCTCAGCACTTCCTCGGTGTTCTCACCCAGACGGGGCGCCGGCGGACCGACCACCGACGGGGTTTCGGAATACAGCCCCAACGGGCCGATCTGCACAGTTGGGCCTATCTCAGGATCGAGTACTTCCTGCCGACGGCCATTCTCCGTGCATTGGGGATGGTCCAAGAACTCTTGGGGGGCCAAGAACGGGTCGCCCCCGATGTCCTTGGCCGAGAAAACGTCCATCCACTCATCAGCAGTCCGCTGCTCCATCCCGGCCTGGATGGCCTCGATGGTGTTGGCCAGTCGCTCTTCGCTGGGCCACAGATCGGGGGCGTTGGGAAGTTCAGGATCGTCGAGCAGCGCCTCAAGTCCTAGCTCAGCGAGCCAACGGCGGTAGTGGTGGGCTTGGCGGCTGCACATTTGGATGAAGCGGCCGTCTTTTGTGGGCGCGGTCATGAACGGCACCCGCATGACCCCGTACACCCGGCCCGGTTCCGGCCGCAGGTGGGTGCGGTTTCCGTGTCCGCTGGTCATGTCGTACACGCTCAAAGCGTGAAGCAGGCTGGTGTGGACTCGCTGACCATTGCCGGTTCTGTGGCGGGCCCAAATCCCGGCCATGAGTCCAACCGCGGCCAGCATCCCCGCCCCGTAGGAGGCAATGGGCACCGGGGTGAAAACAGGTCCAGGTCGCACTCCCTCGTAGGTGGTCATCCGCCCGCTCTTGGCGGCCACAATCTGCTCGCGGCCAGGAAGATCCCGCCAAGGGCCCGTCTCGCCGAAGCCGGTGATGGAGGCGTACACCAATTGGTCGTTCAACCGTTGCAGGGCGTCGTAGTCCACACCGAGCCTCTCGGCCACCGACGGTCGGAAGGCCTCAATGACGCCGTCAGCTGCCCGGGCTAGGCCGAGGAATCGGTCGAGATCAGCAGCGTCGCCCAAGTCAAGAACCGCGCTCTTCTTGGCCCTATGCCAAACGGCAAAGCCGGGCCGACCCCGGTCCCGGTCGCCGTGGGGTGGTTCGATCTTGACCACCTCGGCCCCGTTTTCGGCCAAGACCATTCCGGCGATGCCCGCGGCCGCGCCCGAGCCCAGCTCAAGAAACCGCAAGCCTTCCAGGGCAGGTGTCACCACTTCATTCTGATTCCTAGCCACGCAAGGTTCCTATCGGAGTTGCCAACGAGTCCAGGTGAGGCACCCAGCCGAGATAGCGTCAGGCCATGCCGCCGAGGGCCATCGACTGCTGGGTGAACGTGAATATGGGCGACTACGAGCCGCCCGAATACCTGGTCAGGGTCAAGGAGGACTACTTGCACGGCGGGGCCGACTTTTTCCGCAGCTTCACCCCCGAGGAGCTTCTGCCGCTTATGGACGAGCTCGGGGTGGAGAAGGCCATCATCCAGGCCACGGTGGGCGAAGACAACCCCCGGGCGTTTGACTTTGTCGAGCGTTTCCCCGAGCGGTTTGCCTTGGCCCTCCACCTCGACCCCCGGGGATTGATGCCCGTTTTGTGGAAGCTTGAGGAGATGGTCAAGCAGTATCCGGTGGCGCTGGCCCGGGTGGTGCCGTTCGGGGTGGATGTGCCCCCCAGCGACTCGGTGTACTACCCGCTATACGCCAAGTGCACCGAGCTGGATCTGCCGTTGTCGATCAACACCGGCATTCCCGGCCCGCCCATGCCCGGCGAGGGCCAAGATCCGATGCTGCTGGATCGGATCTGCCTGCGCTTCCCCGACTTGAAGCTGTGCATGGCCCACGGCGCCGACCCGTGGTGGGGGGTGGCCATGCGGCTGATGATCAAGTACAAGAACCTGCACCTCATGACCTCGGCCTACAGCCCCAAGCGGCTTCCAGAGGAGTTCGTCCACTTCATGAACACCCGGGGCCAAGACAAGGTGATCTTCGCCTCTGACCACCCCGCACTCGGTATGCGCCGCTGCATCACCGAAGCCTGGGATCTGGACCTGCGTGACGGCGTGCTCGACAAGTACCTCTACGCCAATGCCGATCGCCTTTTCTTCGGTCCCCGCAACCCCCGCTACTGAAGTGGGCTAGTAGGGAAGGCAGGAGCACCGACTCAGCACTTAGCCGTCGCTGATGGCGATGGCCCTCTGGTCAGTGCCGAGATAGCTGGCAATCACCAAGGGGTCGTTGCGCACCTCGGAGGGGGTTCCCTCGGCGATCACCTTGCCGGCCTCGAGGCAGTACACCCGGTCGCTGATGCTCATGATGAGGGGCATGTCATGTTCGATGATCAACATGGCTGCACCCAGTTCCCGGCGGATGTTGACAATGAGCGGCCCGAACGCCTCGGTCTCGCGCTGGGCCACACCTGCGGTGGGCTCATCCAGGCACAGCACCCTGGTGCCCAAAGCCAGCAATCCAGTGATCTCGACAATGCGCCGGGTCCCGGTGGAAAGGTCGCTGATATAGGAATCCGCGTAGCGACCCAGCCCCAAATAGTCGATCAGCTCGTCGGCCTCGGCCCGCCGCCGTCGTTCCAAGGCAAACGTGTGGGGAAGGTGCAGGGCGGTGCTCAGCAGTGGTGTGCGCCCCCGGGCCTCCAAGGCCACCTGCACCGTCTCTCGTACCGTCAACTCGGGGAAAAGCGCCGCGGTTTGGAAAGTGCGCCCCAACCCGGCTCGGGCTCGGCGGGGGGCAGGGAAGCGGGTGATGTCGGTGCCGAGCAGCTCCACCCGGCCGGTGGAGGGCACGTAGCCTCCCACCGCATTCATGAACGTGGACTTGCCGGCGCCGTTGGTGCCGATGAGGCCCACGATTTCGTCGGGATGGACCAACACAGTGGCCTCCGACACCGCCTGCACGCCGCCGAACCGCACGCTGATGTCGTGCCCGGCCAGCATGGGATCGGTGGCGGGCCGAGGGTCTTCAATTCGAGTCAGGCTGGTGGGGGCGGTTTGGACCGTCTTGCCGCCGGGATCGGGTCCGAGCCGTCGCTCAGCCAAACCGATGAGGGCGTTTCGGGCGCTATAGCCGATCTGAATGAGCCCGCCGGGAAAGTACATGAGCACCAGCAACAGCCCGATACTGGAGGAGAACAAGCCCACGGTTTCGGAGTTGTTGAACAGATTGGGAAGGCCATAGACCCAAATCGCCCCCAGCACCGCGCCGATCGACGAGCCCAGGCCCCCGATCACCACCATGCCCACAAGCTGCAATGAGTTCTCCACTTGGAAGAATCGCTCGCTGATCGGGACGTTCTGGACCAGGCCGGCCAGCATGGCTCCCCCCAGCCCGGCGATGCCTCCGGCCAACGCGAAAGACGAGAGCTTGGAGCGCACCGGCCCAACCGTGTAGCTAGAGGCAGAGTCGGCGTTGTCGCGCACCGCGATGATGGAGCGGCCAACCCCTGATCGACGCAGCCGGCTGACGATGATCACCGCGATCAGCAAGAAGGCCAGACACACGTAGTAGTAGGTCTTCTGCGACTTCAGGTCGAGTCCGAACAGCTCGCCCCGGCGGAACGACACCGAAGATGTGTTGCCCCCGGTGAAGAACGGACGCCGATAGAGGTACTGCTGGGCGGCCAGCGCGAACACAAAGGTGGTCACCGCCAGGTAGAGGCCGCGAACTCGAAGTGATCCGACGCCGATCACTGCTGCTACCAGCGCGGAGAACAGTGCTGTCACCGGAATGGCCACCATGAACGGGATGCCGCTGGTTTCGAATTGGACGTCGAAGAAGTCGTACGACAGAGCGTCGCCGGGCAAGAACCCGGTGCCCACCGTGAAGTCCATGGACAGTCCCCGTTTGAGGCCGGCGGCGAACAGGGCCCCCAGGCCGGCGAAAGTCATCTGGGCCAGCGAGAGCTGGCCAGCCCAACCGGTGATGATGGTGACCGACAGTCCGCAAACCGCAAAGCACAACACGGTGGCGTAGAGCAGCTGGCGGGACGGCAGGTTGGAGACGCCGGGAAGCTGGACCAGCACGATGCCGAGTATCGCAAGCGCCCCGAGAGCGATCTTGGACAGGTGTCTCAGCCACCACACCTGGCGCAATCGCTCAGGGATGGCCCGCACCTTGGGAGCGAAGGAGAAGACTCCGGTCTCGCCCTGGCTGCGGCTCTGGAAGTACACGGCCACCAGGACGGCCAAGAAGATTACGAAGTCGATGAGCCCGGTCTCGGTGAAGAAGTTGAACCGGAACAGGGCATCGAGGAAGCCGATCAACATCCCGCCCACCATGGCCCGGGGGAATGAGACCATTCCGGCTAGCACCGCGGCCACCATGGCCTTGCCCAGTGTCTGCGGACCCAGATTGGACAAACCGGCTATCTGTCCGGTTGAGCCCGACAGCATGATCATCGACAGCGAAGCCAACAAACCGGCCATCACCCATACGAATGTGGAAACCGTCTTGGGGTTGATCCCCGACAGCCGGGAGAGGTCGGGGTTGTTGGCCGACGCAGACACCGACTTGCCGAACGAGGTTCGGTTCATGAACCAGCCCAACAGCAGGGCCAGCACTGGCACCGCGATCAGGATGATGAGCTGCGGGCCGCGCACCCTGATCTCGGTGAACCAGACGTCCTCCCACACTGAACCGACCACCACCGGGTATTTCTGGCCGGCGGCCTCGATGTCGGGAAGCTGGGAGATCACCAACTGGGCCAGCTGGGCAATGCCCACCGTGGCCACCAGCACGATCACCCGGGGAGAGTTGAACAGTCGGCGGATCACGGTCAGCTCCACCGCGGCGGCGAACAGAACTCCCAGCACAAGCGAGAGCGCCAGCGCCAGCCAGAATCCCCATCCGTAGTTCAGCACCAGCAGCGCCATCATCGAGGCGGAGATGATCCCCATGTTCCCCACGGCGAAGTTGATGACCCGAGTAGACCGGTAGATCAGCACGATTCCCAGGGCCACCAGCCCGGTAACCAGCCCATTGACCACCCCGTTGAAGGCCAGCTGCTGGGTGATCCACGTCCCGACCACGGAGGTGGATGCGATGTCCATCAGCCGCCCTCGGTGCCCAGGAACACCGCCCGGGCTAGGTCGTCCCGTTCGGCCAGCTCCTGGGCCGGACCTTCAAAGCGCACTTGCCCCTTTTCCAAGAACACGGCCCGATCAGCGATAGCCAGCGCCACGTTCAGTGACTGCTCCACGATGATCATGGTCTGGCCTTGGTCCTTGAGCTCCTCGACCGTTTCCAACAGCGACTGCACCACCACCGGGGCCAACCCCAGCGACAGCTCGTCGATCATCAACACCTCGGGCTCGTGCAGCATCACCCGGGCCAAGGCCAGCATCTGCTGCTGGCCGCCCGACAGGTTGCCGCCCCGCTCATTGAGCCGTTGGCCGAGGTCGGGGAACATGTCGAGCACTTTCTCAATGCGTCGGTCCCTGTCGCTGGGATCCCTGCGATAGGCGTAGGCCCCCATGAGCAGGTTGTCGCGGATCGACAGCTCGCTCCACACCCCAGCGCCTCCGGGCAGCATGTGCAGGCCCATGGCCGCCCGCTGCTCGGGAGTGGCATAGGTGATGGTTTGGCCGTGCAGGCGCACCACCCCCCGCTCCGGGATGGCCAGACCGGTGATCACCCTGAGCGCGGTGGACTTGCCCGCGCCGTTGGTGCCCAGCAGGGCCAGCGTCTCCTGCTTGCGCACCTCGAACCCGAGATCGAAAAGCACCTGCACCTGCCCATAGCTGAAATCGACATTGGCCACCTGGATGGCGGGAATGTCGTCGGGGTCGGTCTCGGCTTGGCGGCGTTCTTCGTCTTGTTCCTCTCTCAGCTCGCTAACCACTAGTGAGAGGTCGCGCCGCAGCCGGCCGGCCCCCCGTAGCACGAAGTAGGCGCCGATGGGCATGGCGGTTGCGGTGATGATGGTGATGGCTGTCTGCTCGCCGAGCTCGTTCTGGAGGAAGCCGGCGATGATGCTGCCTCCCACGCCACCCACCATGACCATGAAGAAGGTCAAGAAGGCCGTGCCCATGCCCCTCAGCCGGTAGGGGAACACCGACTGCATGGTGGGCTGAACCATAGCGAAGGCACCGCCCAGGAAGGTGGAATTGATGGCGGACAGAATCATGAACAAGGCGAGGTTGGGCATGGCGTACTGGATGGGCACCAGCACGCCGATCGGCAGCAGAAGGATGCCGATGAACCGGACCGCCCGATCGGGGTCCTTTCGGAAAGTGGCGTCGAACCGCCGACCGACGAATGGAAGGAACAGCAGCAGGCCGACCCCCGCGGGTGCCACCGCCAACCCGCGCCCTAGGGCGTCGAGCTCGAACTCTTCCTCCAAGAAGAACGACTGAATCGAGCCAGCCGGGAAGAGGGCAAAGCCCATGGCCGCGAATGCGATGGTCATGTTGCGGATGGTGTCGATGTTCCAGATGCGGGTGAACGCAGCCTCCACCGAGATCGGCATCTTGTTGTCCTGCTTGAGACCGGCGCCCAGCACATGCTTCTGTTCCCATTGGCCCCGGGGTGGCTCCCGCAGAAAGAAGGCCAAAAACGCCAAGGCCGCAGTGGGCAGCCCGAGCAGGTAGAAGGACCAGCGCCAGCCGTCATTGCCACCAATCCACACTGCGATGCCCCCAGCCAAAACCGGGCTGATGGCCGAGAAGATGCGCCCCACTCCGGCGTTGGTGGCGTACATGCGGCCCCGGGTCTGAAGCGGGTAGGTGTCGGCCAGCAGGCTGGGGTGCACGGTGATTGTGTTGGCCTTGGACATGCCGGCGAAGAACCGCATGAAGAAGAACATGAGGGCGTTGACCGCCGCCCCCGACAGGGCGCTAAATGCGGCAAAGGCCCCGCTGGCGATACCGACGATGGGGCCGCGCCGGAAGCGGTCGGCCAGCCACCCCATCGGACCGGCCCCCAGCACGAAGAACATGAGCGATGCGGTGCTGATGGCAGTGACGGTTCCGTCGCTAACTCCGAAGCTCCTGCCGATGTCGGGCCCCAAGATGGCCACCGCGCTGTTCTCCAGCTCGTCAAGGCTGTTCAGCGCCAGCAATACGACGAAGGTCTGGAAGCCTCCCTTGCGCAGACCCTCTTTGAGCGAGGTCTGCTCGCCCCCCACACCGGGCAACAAGTCGTCGGGGAACAGCACCTCGGCCTTCTGGGCATCACGCCGGGCGGCCTCCCCCTCCAACACGGTGGTGGCCAGCGCGTCGATGGATTCGCTTTGGGCCTGTTCGTTGTCCAACGTCTCCCCCAAGCTCGGGTGGCCACATTCGGCCTGTGCTGGCCCATGAGAGTAGCGTCACAGAATCGAAGAGACGCCAGAGACAGGGCAGAGGGATTCATGAGCGCACCATCGAACGTCGCAGTAGTTCTGCTGGATTCTTTGAATCGGCACATGTTGGGGAGCTATGGCGGCACCGAATTCGAGACGCCGAATCTGGACCGGTTCGCCTCAGAGCGGGCCACTCGGTTCACTCGCCACGTAACGGGTTCGCTGCCGTGCATGCCCGCTCGCCATGACATCTTGTGCGGAGCGCTGGACTTTTTGTGGAAGCCGTGGGGGTCGATCGAGTTGTGGGAAGAGTCCATAACCCGTGTGCTGCGCCGCAGTGGGGTGACCACCGCCCTTTTCACCGACCATCCCCATCTGTTTGAGACCGGCGGGGAGAACTACCACACCGACTTCCACTGCTGGGACTATCTGCGGGGCCACGAGGGCGACCCGTGGCGGACCTTCTACGACCCCAGCTGGGCTGGGACCCCGACAATGCCGGCCCGAAGGGGCGGCTGGTGGTGGTCGAAAATGTGGGGCCTGGAGGAAATGGACCGGGGCTATGACCGGTCCCGCACGTTCTTCCGCTCAGAGGAGGACTATCCCGGCCCCAAAACCATGAGTGCGGCCTCGCAATTCTTGGCCCAAGCCACCCCTCACCACGACCGGTGGTTCATGTTTGTGGACGAGTTCGATCCCCATGAGCCGTTCGACACCCCGGCGCCATGGGCAGGCCGATATTTCGACGAGGCGTGGGACGAGGAGTGGATCATCTGGCCTCCCTATGTCGACGGGGGCATCGCCACCGGCAACTTTTCGGAGAAAGAAGGCCGTCACGTGCGGGCCAATTACGGGGCCAAGTTGTCGATGATCGACCACTGGTTCGGGAAGATTCTTGATCGGTTCGACGAGCAGAACCTGTGGGATGACACCGCGCTGATCGTGTGTACCGACCATGGCCACTACCTGGGCGACGTGCGGGAGGGCCGTGATATTTGGGGCAAGCCTGGAGTACCCCAGTACGAACCGCTAGGCCACACGCCGCTGTTGATTTCTTGGCCGGGCAAGCCCGGCGGAGAAACCTGCGAGGCCCTGACCACCAACGTGGACATATTCGCCACTGTGGCCGACATCTTCGATGCCGAAGTGATGCAGACCACCCACGGCCGCTCCATGGCGCCGCTGCTTACTGGAGAGGCCGACGCCATCCGGGACTGGGCCCTGGGCGGGGTGTTCGGGGGCTGGGTACAGGTGACCGACGGCCAGCACAAGTACGCCCGTGGGGCCACCGAGGACAACTTCCCGCTGTCGATGTGGTCCAACCGCTGGTCCACTATGCCGTTCGACGGTATCGGCATGCCCGGACTGCCCCCGCCCGACCACCGAGCCTGGCTGGACAACATGCCGGGATCGGAGGTGCCGGTTATTCGCCAGCCCTACGAGCCCGGCGACACGCTGCCGCTGTGGGTGACGGTGAGCGCCTGCAACGACCGCCACTTCCTGTTCGACCTGGACGTCGACCCAAGCGAGCAGGAGAACCGCAGCCGCGAGTCGTTGGCCGAAGAGATGGTCGATCTGCTTCATACCGCGCTCAACGAGGTACAAGCGCCCGATGAGCAATACGCTCGGCTGGGCCTGAAATAGGGGTGTCAGACCAGATCTCATAGGGAGGGATACGGTGGCCGCAATCAGAAATCCAAAGGGCATCCGGAGATGGTGGTGGCTGCTCATCGTCGTGGCTTTGGTGGCCGCGGCCTGTGGCGGGAACGACGATGACGGCGAAGCTGGTACCGCGGAATCGGCTGAGGCCCAAGAGCAGACCGCGGAGCCGGCTGAGGCACCCGCGGAGGCGCCCGCTGAGGAGTCAGGGGAGGCGCCCACAGAGGAGGCTGCTGACGAGCCAGCTGAGGAGACCGGCGAACAACCGGCCGAAGAGCCGGCCGAAGAGCCGGCCGAAACCCCCGCGGAGCCGACCCCCGAGCCCACTCCGGTTGTGCTCACCGCCAGCTACCAGGGGGTAACGGAAAGCGAGATCGGCATCGGTGTGGCCGCCATCGACCCGGTGCAGATCAATGAGATGTTCGGCATCGACATCGGCATCTTCCCGGTACAAGACCTCTATGCCGCCCTGTCCGCAGACCTGAATGACCGGGGCGGCATCCACGGCCGCAACGTCGTCGTCCATGTGGTTTCGTTCCTTCCGATCGGGACCACCGACAGTGAGCGGGTGTGTACCGAGCTGATCGAAGACGAGAAGGTGTTCGTGGTAATCGGCCAGTTCCTTGAGGACAATGCCCTGTGCATTACCGAGCTGCACGGACACCCCTATGTGGGCCACTTCGGGGAGAACGCCGAGCGCCAAGAGCGGTCCAACGGCCTGTTCTTCGCCACCGAGATGAAGCAGACCCGCCAACGGGTCGGCGGGACCACCGAGATGATCCGAGCCGGTGATCTCGACGGCCACCGCGTGGGGATCTACTACGAGGCACCCCCCGACAAGGAGTATGCGGACGCGGTTCGACCGCTTCTGGAGGAGGCCGGAATTGACATCGTCGGGGAGTACTCCCCAGGCGCGCCCACAAATGACACCGTGCAAAACCAGCAGAACACCGACAATGTCTCGACGCGCATGGAAGCCGACGGGGTTGACCTGATCCTCAACCTCTCCAATGTGTACGGCATTATTGAATCGGTGCAGCGCATCGGCTGGGAGGTGCGCATTGCCCACACCAATGGACAGGCTGCCGACCGCCTGACCATTGCCGATGATCGGGGCATTGAAGACGAGTACATGGCCCGCACATTTGCCGTCACCACCAACAAGCCGACCAGCGAGGAAGCGCTGGCCGATCCCGGCGTACAGGAATGCCTTGCCATATTTGAAGAGCGGGTCCCCGACGAGCCCCTCGACCTCGCCAACGACGACATAGTCAACGGTGTGGTCAACCACTGCCGGGTCTTCGCCCTCACCGTGAAGATCTTGGAGGCAGCCGGTGGAAACATCACCCCGGAGACGTTCAAGACCGCGGCCGAGGGGCTAGGCACCTTCGACCTTCCCGCCATGATTGGGGCCAGCCTCTCGCCCGACAAGCACTCGGCCGGCTCTTTGGTGCGCCGCTACGAGTACTTCCCCGAAGTAAGGACCTATTTGCCGGTTGGGGATCCGATTCCGACCGATCCTGTTGAGTAAAGGAGTTCCGGCCATGACAACGATCACCGTCCTCGGCGATGAGGTGGCCACCACTGATGGAGAGTGGGCGGATGGGCGCCCACTGGTCGAGCCCCATGCCCTTCCCGCCGCAGTCGGCTGGACGCTCAAGCCGGAAGGGCTCTGCCGCGACGACATGTGTGTTCCGGTGAGAGATCGCTCAGCTATCGAGGTGGGCGACAAGGTCGATCTAGCGGTTGCCGCTGGCGCGTTGGATCGGCCCACTCTGGTCGATCCCGAAACGAACACAGTGGTGCTAGGCCAGCCCAACGCCACGCGCCGGGCCGCCCTCCAATATCGCCAAGCGCCCGACTTCACCCTGGCCGATCTAGACGGCGTTGAGCGCAGCCTGTCGGACTACGCCGGCAAGAAGCGGCTCCTAGTGGCCTTTTCCAGTTGGTGAGGATGCGCCTTCGACCTGCCCGGGTGGCAGGAACTCCAAGATGAGATGGCCGATGACGGATTCCAGGTGATCGCAGTGGCCATCGACGAGGCTACCGATGAGGTGCGGGTGCTGGCTGAGGGCATCACCTATCCGGTGCTCATGGACCCCGACCACCTCCTCACCGAGTCGTATGCCATCAGCAACGTGCCCGCGGTGGTGTGGATAGACGAGAACGGTCGCATTGCCCGCCCCAACGCCAGCGAGTTCGGAACCGACATGTTCAGCGAATTCACCGGTCGCTCTCGCGATGGGCATTTCGACCAAATCCGGGCCTGGGTACATCAAGGCGTGGTTCCCGATGACGCCAGCAGCGAGATCGCCGACCTCGACGACGATGAGCTGGCCGCCCGCTTGCACTTCCGCCTCGGGGCCCATTTGCGGCGCGCGGGGGATGAGGCAGGCGCAGCCCGCCACTTCGATGCCGCCGCGCAGTTGGCGCCGTTGGACTTCACCGTTGTCCGGGCGGCTATGCCGCTTCGGGGTGAGAGCCCCTTCGGCGAGGAGTTCTTCAAACTGCTCGAGGAGTATCAAGAAGCCGGCAGCCCGTTTCACGGCATCACGCCCGCTCCCTAGCTCCCAGTGATCGTCCACCCCAGTCTGTTGCCCGATGAGCCGCTGAGCTCGCAGCCGGTCACCGGGTTCGTACTTCAGCGGGCCGCGGAGCTGGCCCATCGGCCGGCAGTGATCGATGGGCCGGGGGAGTGGTCGCTTTCGTTCGGTGAGCTGGCCCAGGCGGTGTACTCGCTGGCCGGAGGCCTGGCTGACCGAGGGTTCCAACGGGGGGATGTGGCTGCGCTGGTCGCCCCCAACTCCCCGTGGTACCCGGTGGTGTTCCACGCGGTGGCGGTGGCGGGGGGTGCGGTCACCACGGTCAACCCCACCTATGGCGCTGAGGAGATCGCCTACCAGCTCACCGACTCCCAGGCCACGCTGGTGTTCGCCGCCGACATGTTCGCGGCTCAGGCCCAACAGGCCATGGACCAGGCCGGGGTGGCGGGTGACGTGGTAGTGATCGACGCTGACAGCCCGTCGGCGGGCGTGCCCATGCAGACGCTGATGGGCGAGCCGATCACTCAGGTAGAGGTCGACCCCCACGGCGACGTGGTGGTGCTGCCCTATTCATCGGGCACCACAGGTCTGCCCAAAGGGGTGATGCTCACCCACGCCAATCTGGTCAACAACATTGAGCAGTGCGCTTCCTCGATCGCTTCCCAAGCCAGCGATGTGGTGCTGGCCGTGCTGCCGTTCTTCCACATCTACGGGATGCAGGTGCTCATGAACGACCAGCTTCACCACGGGGTCTCGCTGGTGACCATGCCCCGCTTCGATCTCGCTCAAGCGCTGTCGCTCATCGAACGCCATCAGGTGACCCGATTCTTCGCCGTACCCCCCATTGTGCTGGCCCTGGCCAAGCACCCTGTGGTGCTCGACTACGACCTGTCTTCACTGCGCCAGGTGCTGTCGGGAGCCGCGCCGCTGGGAGCCGAGGTGGCTGAAGAGGCTTCGGGTCGGATCGGCTGCGAAGTAGTGCAGGGCTACGGGATGACCGAGCTCAGCCCGATCTCCCACGCCACTCCGCCCGGCAACTTCAAGCCGGGTTCGATAGGTCTGACGGTGGCCAACACCGAGGCCAGGATTGTGGACCCTGACTCGGGCGAAGACCTGCCCATTGACGCGGAAGGCGAACTGTGGATTCGCGGGCCCCAGGTGATGAAGGGATATCTCAACAACCCCGAGGCCACTGCTGAGACCGTCGACGAGGACGGCTGGCTGCACACCGGTGACGTCGCCCGGATCGACGGTGACGGCCATGTCTACATCGTCGACCGGCTGAAAGAGCTCATCAAGGTAAAGGGCTTCCAAGTGGCCCCGGCCGAACTGGAGGCATTGTTGGTGGAGCACCCCCAGATCATCGATGCCGCGGTGGTCGGGCGCCCCGACGATGAGAGCGGGGAGGTGCCGCTGGCATTCGTGGTTGCCGCGGCTGATTCCGGCCTCGATGAGGAGGCGGTGAAGGCCTTCGTTGCCGAACACATGGCCACCTACAAGCACCTCGGGGATGTGCGGTTCGCCGATGCCATCCCCAAGTCGGCCTCGGGCAAGATTCTTCGCCGCGAGCTGCGGGCATCGATGAAAGGTAGCAATGGCTGACAAACCCAAGCCGACGGTTCGCATGACACCTGACGAGTGCTGGGAAATGCTGGAGACCTCCGTGACCGGCGTATTCACCACGCTGCGGGCCAATGGCCAGCCCATTGCATTGCCGGTGTGGTACGTGGTGCTGGATCAGAAGATCTACATGGTCACCCGGGGCAAGAAGGTGGTGCGAGTGGGCAATGACCAGCGGTGCTCCTTCTTGGTGGAATCAGGCGATCGCTGGGCTGAGCTCAGGGCCGTGCATGTGGAGTGCGTAGGCCGGCTGATCGAGCCCTCCGAGGAGCTGGCTCGGCGGATCGGCCAAGCCCTCGATGAGAAGTACGCCCCGTACCGGACGGCCCGCGAGGTGATGCCCGAACAGACCCAGGACTACTACCAGAAGAACCTCAACGCCACCATCGAGCTCACTCCAGTGGGCAAGATGCTCAACTGGGACAACAGCAAGCTGTTCTGAGCCGGTTCCCTCTCACTGCCACTTGTACTCGGGGTCGCGCTTTTCGCGGAAAGCGCGGCGCGCCTCTCGGGAGTCATCGAAGCGCATCAGGCGGGTGGTGTAGTCCTGCTCGGTGCGGTAGGCCTCCCGCAGTGGCAGGTTCTCGATCCGGTTCATCGACTCCTTGGCCATGCGGAGAGCGATAGGGCTCTTGGTGGCCAGCTCCTGGGCCAGCTCCAGCGCGGTGTCCATGAGCTTGTCGGGCGCAGTCACCTCTCGAACCGCGCCGATGCGGTACATCTCCTGGGCGGACACCTGTTCGCCGGTCAAGAACATCTCCCGGGCCTTGTGGCGGCCCATCATCAACGAGAGGTGGGCGCTGGCCCCGAGGAGCCCAACGTTGATCTCCGGCGTGCTGAAGGTGGCGTTCTCCGAGGCCACCAGCATGTCGCAGCAGGCGGCATAGGCCAGGCCCGCGCCCAGCGCGTAGCCGTTGATGGCCCCGATCACCGGGACAGCGCAGTCGATGATGGCCCACATGGCTTCTCGAGCCACCAGGCCGGCATCGGTCAGTTCGGTAGGGGGCCGCCGGTCGCGGGGCTCGGTACCGGAGGTCTTCAGATCGACGCCGGCCACGAACGACTTGTCGCCGGCCCCTGTGAATATGGCGACCCGCACGTCCCGGTCGTCGCCCAGCGTGGTGAACACGTCGCGGATTTCGGCCATCGTGGCGGTGGTAACCGCATTGACCGGGGGGCGGTCGATGGTGACGGTGACGATGTGGTCGCGCTTTTCAACCTGGAGATCGGGCACTGCTCGCCTGCTTTCGCTGCTGAGTTCGGCCCCCACAGTATCGGGGGCTGATGTGCCGAAGGCTAGGCCGCCCTAGGCCGCGGTGGCGTCGGCCACTGGGCCGTAGCGCACCGGCAGGTGCTTGATGCCGTGGACCTGCAAGTCCCGTAGCCGCACGGGCGTACCGATCACCTCGATCTCAGGCAGGCGGTTGACCAACGCTTCAAAAAAGACCTCCAACTCCAGCTTGGCCAGGTTGGCGCCGAGGCAATAGTGGGCCCCGCCTCCTCCGAAGGCGATATGGGGGTTGGGCGTGCGGGTGATGTCGAAGCGGTGGGGGTCGTCGAATACCTCGGGATCGCGGTTGCCGGCGGTGTACCACAGGGCCACCTTCTCTCCGGCGGCAATGTGGGCCCCGCCCAGTTCGAGGTCTTCGGTTGCGGTGCGGCGGAAGTATCGAACCGGCGAGGCGAACCGCAGAATCTCGTCCACCGCGCTGGACATCAGCTTGGGATGGCGTCGAAGCATCTCCCACTGGTCGGGGAACTCTTGGAAGGCGAGTAGGCCGTGGGTGATGGCATTGCGGGTGGTTTCGTTGCCGGCGACCACGAGGAGGGTGAAGAACAGCGAGAGCTCCAGGTCATTTAGCTCGGTTACCGTCCCGTCGCCCATGGTCACCTTGGCATGCGCAAGCTCGGTCATCAGGTCGTCGCGGGGACAGCGGCGCTTCTCCTCGACGAGCTCATGGGCGTACATGGTCATGTTGAAGGCGTCCATCGGCGCGTTATTCGGCGCGTAGGGATCGTCGTGGTCCTGAAACTCGGGGTCGTGGCGCCCAATGGCCGAATTGGTCCACTCGAACAGCCTTTGGCGGTCTTCTTGGGGGACGCCCACGATCTCGGCGATGACCATCAGCGGAAGCTCGGAGGCGAGATCGATCACAAAGTCGCCCTCGGTGCGACCGTCCAGCGAGTCGATGATGAGGTGGCTGCGGATGCGGAGCCAGTCCTCCAGCTTGCGCACCATCCGAGGGGTGAACCCCCTGCTGACCAGCTTCCGATACCGGGTGTGATCGGGAGGGTCGGTCATGATCATCATGATTCCGGGGCCAGTTTCGACATCGGCGATGGTGATCCCGCCGGTGCCGTTGCGGCCCGGACCAGTCTGATGGGAAAGCACCGGGCCCATCCGGTGGGCTTTGGTGATCAGGTCGTGAGAGGTGACCAGCCAGAAGGGTTCGTCATGGTCGGGGGATTCGGGATGGCGCCATATGGGGGAGTGGGCTCGCAGCTCGTCGTACATCTCGTAGGGCTCGCGTGTTGCGTACATGTCCATGTCGGTCAGGTCGATTGCTGTGGCTAGTGTTGGGGGAGACATAACCCGCTTCTCCTTGCTGAGAATGCCATTCTTACACGCGAGAACTAAAATATCAACAACGAGAACAAGAGAGCCATGTCTGAGAATTTCAATAACGACACTGAGAACGTAGGCACCGATGGTGAGAACACTGAAACCATCGCTGAGAACGCCAGTAACGACCTGTCTGATCTCAGCTCCTGGGAGCAGCGCATGCTCGAGCGGTCGTTGGACAACGCTCGGGTTCAAGCCCTGGCTCGCAGCGGCGAGTTCGTCCACGCCGCACTGGCCCTGCTCGAGGAGGAGGGATCGGTCGAGTTCACCGTGCAAGACGTGGTGCAGCGCTCAGGGGGCTCGCTTCGACGCTTCTACCAGCTATTTTCCTCCAAGGACGACCTCGTTCTGGCCCTATTCGAGGAGTTGATCACCCAGCTTGTCGAGCACATCCCTGCCACGGTTCAAGGCGATGCCCCCCCGCAGGACAGACTTGAGATTTGCGTCCGAACCTTTTGGGACTTCGTGAGAGGAGAGGATGCGCCGCCGGCCAAGATCGTCCGCGACATGGCCGCACTGCACAACCAATTGGCGGCCAACAGGCCCGAAGGCCTGCGCCTGGCCTGGGATCCTTTGCGGCAGCTCATTTCCGGCATCATTGCCGATGGGGTGGCCGACGGATCGATCCGATCGGACATCGAGGTGGAGGAATTGGCCGAACTCTTCTTCGATGTCTCGCTAGCCTCCCATCTCTTCGCGCTCGGTCGAGTGGGCTCAACTCACGCCCGGTTCGACCCGCTCTGGGCCTTCTGTCTCGGGGCGCTTCGTCCTCCGCCGGAGGGTTAGCAGGGGACCAGCCCTCAGCGCAGTCGGGCCTTGGCCGCTTTCTTGAACGCGGCGAGCTGGATGCGCTCTTCTCGCTGGTTGTAGAAGTCGTCCAGCGGGTAGCACCCCGAGATCAAGCCGCTGCGGGGAGCGGTGGTGCAGTCGGAGAAGGTGCGGCAGATGAGGCGGCGGTCGAGCTCTCGTCCGGCCAGCACGTCGGCGGGCATCTGGGGATACGACAAGATCATGCGGCCCAGGCCTACGGCATCGGCCATGCCCCCGGCTACCAGGGCTTGACCGACATTGGGTAGCCACTCTTGGAGGTAGGAAAGGCCGGCGGCTACCACAGTCATGTTTGGATGCCGGCTGGCTATCTCAGCGGTGGCGGCGATCAGCCGGGCCACGCCAACCAGGGGATCTTCGGGAGGCTGGTAGCCGTCGGAGGGGGGGAAGTAGGCGGGCCGCTGGATGTGAGGGACGTAGTAGGGGCTGCCCGCGGTGGCGCACACCAATCCGACGCCTAGTTCTTCCAGCATGTCCAGAACCCGGTGGGTCTCAGTGAGATCTGTGCCCAGTCCTGACCCGTCGCCCCCGAAGGCCAGCCGGTAGGGACCGGAGGCCTCGGGGACCCCCACGCCCCCTTCTCCAATGGTGTGGGGAACAAAGTCGAACAGCGAAAGGCGAACGGCTATCCCCAGCTCGGGGGTCTGCCGGCGAATCCCGGCGATGATTGATCGCAGGAAGCGGGTGCGGCTCTCCAAATCGCCGCCGTAAGGGCCAGGTCGTTCGAAAGCCGACAAGAACTCGTGGCCCAAGTAGCCATGACAGGCCTTGATGTCCACGAAATCGAACCCGGCCTGGTGGGCTAGTACCGCCCGGTCGATGAACTGCTCGATCAGCTCGTCGAGTTCCTCGTCGGCGAGCACTTCGGCCTCACCCGACCCAACCCGGGCGTCCAACAGCGGGTGCTCATACACCGTCTTGGGGGTCGGTCCCGCGGCGGTAGGCCGGGCATACCGCCCAGAGTGGGTGAGCTGAAGTCCAGTGAACTGCGAGGGGTCGAGGCGGGCTCGCAGCGCGGCGAAGTCGTCCACGGTGGTCTTGTCCAGCACCAGCTGGTGGGGATTGGCCCGGCCATCGGGTCGTACCGCAGTGGCCTCGCCCCACACCAGCCCGGCCCCGCTGGCTGCGAATCGATCCCAGCGGCGGCGGACCAGATCTGATGGCCGACCGTCTTCCTCTCCGTCCCACCCTTCCATCGGCAGCACCGCCCACCGGTTAGGAGCAGTCATGTTGCCAGCCGACCCGTCAGTGATGGCCAGCGGCTGAGCCAGCGCGCCGGCAGGGTCCACCACGTCGTCGAGGGGGATGTCTACCCCGAGGCCCTCCAGATGACTGCGCAGCGCGGCCACGCTGGTCAGGTTCTTCACCTGCTTTATTCGGGCCACTACATCACCTGAAGCTGCTCGCCGATCTGGCGCAGGATCGCCCGGTCGCTGTCGGGGCGCATGGGTGCTCCGGCAGGGATTGCGTCACTTTCGGCCCAGCCTCGCATTTGCAAGAACATGGCCGCACTGTGGCGGTAAGCCGGTACTGGCGAGCGGAACGTGAAGTGGCCCAGGTACTGGAGTGTGTCGTTGAGCTGGTGGAAACCGAGGTCGCCGTTGGCCCACAGGCGATCGCGTTCGGCGAACTTGTCCGGGGCGAACGTGGAGAGGCCCAGCAGGTAGTCGGAGCCATACATCACCATGTCGATGGCCAGGTCGTTGCCGGTGAGCACCATGAAATCTGGGCGCACCTGGTTGCGCAGTTCCAGCCGGTCCCACTCCATTTGCCGGTTCAGCGAGGAGTGCTTGGCCCCGACGCACTGGGGGATGTCCAGCAGCCCCCGGTAGGTGTCCAGCGACACGATGCGGCCGAAGGGAACGAACATGGGGCCGAGTTCGAACCCGATAAACCGCTCAATGTGGTCGCCTAGCCGGCCGTGGGCGTCGAGCCAGGCGGCATCACCGTGGTCGTTCAGACCGTGCGAGGGGAACACAACCGGCAGACCGCCCCGAAAGGTGATCTCTTCGGCAGCGCGTAGGTAGGAGTCGAGGTCGAAACCCGCCCCTGGCTGGTCGGCCACGAACGCTCCGGCTACGAATTCACCGCCGGTGATGGACTCGGCCCGGTCGAGCACCTGCACTCGTGTGTAGTGATCCAGCAACTGCACATACCCGGTGTCCATGTTCACCGCCGGCGCGAGTCCGGCCTCGTGAGTGCGGGCGATGTGGGCGTCGAGCGAGTCCCAGTCAACCGTGGTCGGGTTGAGATGGGGTAACAGGATGGCCGACATCCCGGTGATGGTTCGACCGGGCAGGACCTGCATCAAGCGTCGACTCCGAGGTTCTCGAGCACGTCTTTGGGGATCCCCGAGAGGCCGGTGGATGCGTCGTCGACGGGATGGCGCTGGCGAAGAACCGCCGCGGCCTCGGATCGCCCGGTGGTTTCGAGCCGCTCCAGATATTCGGGCAGATGCCCCTTGCAATGGAAAGGGCCGCCCTCGGCCAGCACGATCTTGAGGGGATCGACAGGGGAGTAGCTGCGGGTCATCTGGTCGTCGGTCCACGATTGGAGCATGTCCTGGCCGTCGGCCAGCACCGATGGGGCCTGATCAGCCAGATCGGTGGTCTCGTGGGGGTCGGCGGAGATGTCGAACAGCATTTCCTCGTTCCAGGCCGCGTGATAGCCGTCGTGCCAGGTCTTCAGGTAGAGGTGGTCTCCCCAGCGCACACCCCGCTGCACCGACCACGCCCCTTGAGAGAGCACCAGGGACTCCCGCCCGCCGTGGTCGCCTGTCTTGACGTCTTCGGCCACCGACATGCCGTCCCAGTGGAAGGGGATATCGATGCCGGCCAGATCCACGATGGTGGCCCCCACATCCAGGTGGTAGAGCAGCCCCTCGTGGACCTGGGGCTCGATTCCCGGCCAGCGCAACACCGAGGGGATGTGGCAGGTGGCCTCGTCAGCCGCCTGATGGTCGGCGTACACGCCCAATTCGCCGAACGCCTCGCCGTGGTCAGAGGAGACCAAGATGGCGGTGTCGTCCAGAACGCCAAGATCGGCCAGCTTGTCAGCCAGCGTTCCCACCGCGTCGTCGGCGTAGCGGATGCCGGTGTCGTAGCCGTCGAAGGTCTGCTTGACCTCGTCCATGGTGGACAGGTTCCACGGGTGGCGGGGCGGGGGAGGGCCCCATTCGTCGGGTTTGAACCCCCAGGGCTCTTGGGCCGAGTGCGGTCCGGCCAACGGCCAGTTGCGGGCCCGCACCTCTTCGGTGTGCCAGGCCGGCGGGGGGTCTCCCTCAAATGGGTTTCCGTAGTCCTCGGGGGCGTTGTAGGGGGTGTGGGGATCCCAGAGATGCACGTGGAGGAACCAGTCTTCGGCCTCGGCGTTGTCGTTGAGCCACCGCAGCGCGCCGGGCAGCACCTGATCGGCCCGCTCGCCGCCGAAGCCCCGCATGAGGTTCATGCTCTCCATGAATCCGCTGTTCCACCAGGTGGCCGAGTGGCGGAACGGGAAGCTGGATATCGAGGCGGTGTGGTAGCCCGACCAGTAGAAGCGCGACGCCCAGGAGCTGGCCGCGATGGTGGAGAAGAAGCTGCGCTCCGCCCCCTGCGGCCGCAGATCGGCCGCCATCCCACCGTGGTTGGCCACCCCGTTGCGGATCCCGAACATTCCGGTGATGAGCGCGGTGCGGCTGGGTAGGCAAGGCACGTCGGACGCATAGACGTTGGAGAACCGCACCCCCTCAGCGGCTAGGGCATCGATGTTCGGGGTGGTGTTGCGGTGGTAACCCGCGCACCCCAAGTGGTCGGCCCGAAGGGTGTCGATGTCGATATAGAGGATTCGCATGGCCTCTCCAGTATGGGTCAATTATTCGACTAGGAACGTGGCTACCGATTCGGTGCTTCGCTGGTAGCCGATGCGGTGGGCGAAGGCCCGGATGCGGGTTTCGCCGACGGGAAGCCGCAGCGGCTCGTGGTAGAGCAACCGGCGTGGGGGATCGCCGGCATTGGGGTTGTGGCCCAGCACCGCGGAAAACTGGGCATCGAGGTCGGCGGGCGGGTCGGGCAGGGGGTCGTTTTCGAACGTGTAGCCGATTGACGCCCCCTGGGTGCTGCTCTGCATCTGGAGGACCACCGGGCCCTTGTACGTGCCGCCTTCGGGGCTGGCCTCGGTGCCGTGGTGTTCGGCGCCCAGCACGATGAACTTGGGGGCGTCGGTGATGGGCTGCATGCCCCCAGGCCACATCTGGGCCACCATCATGTCCTCGGGCACCATCCCCAAGTCGCCCACCTCGCGCTGCCACTGGTCGAGCGCGGCCCGGTGGCGCTCCAGCACGTCCCGGTAGGCCGGGTCGCCGGCCAGGTTCTGAATTTCATGGGGATCGGCCTCGGTGTCGTACAGCTCCTCGGCCGGTCGCTTGGCCGCCATTGTTAGGGCGGGCGGGCCCTCCAGCTCGCCGGCGGCGTGCAGTCGCCACATTTCCTGCATGATCGGGTGGTTGTTCCGAAAGGAGTTCCACATCATGTAGGGACGGGCGGGGTCATAGTGGCGGATGTACTTGTACCGCTGATCCCGGCTGGCTCTCACCATGTCGTACATCTCGTCGTAGCGGTCGCGGGAGACGAAGACGTAGTCGCGCCCGCCGTGGGCGTCAGGTCCGAGGAACGGTCGACCATGTAGGTGGCGGGGCACCTCCACCCCGCAAATCGACAGCACTGTCGGGCCCAGGTCCATGGTGCTCACCAGGTGGTCGCTAACTGTGCCCGGCTCGATTGTTCCGGGCCAGCGGACGATGAGCGGGCTGTGAATGCCGCTGTCGTAGGGCCAGCGCTTGCCTCGGGGCAAGGGGCCGTGGTCGGTCCACACGAACACCGCGGTGGAGTCGGTCAGCCCGTCGGCCTCGAGCTCTTCGAGGAGGTCGCCCAGCAGCCGGTCGCAGTGCCCGATGGCCGAATACACCCGAGCCAGCGACTCCCGCACCTTGGGGGTGTCGGGGAAGTAGGGGGGCACTTGGATGCTATCGAGGTCGATGTCGTTGTCGCCGAATAAGCTCCCCTCCCATCCCGCCATCTCGTGGGTGTCGTCGAGGTTGAACACCGAGAAGAACGGCTGGTCGCGGTCGGGCCGGTCGCGCCAGTGGCCACCCGGCAAGTCCCACGCGGTGATGGGCGGGATGAACTGGTAGTCGGTCTTGTTGCGGTTGGTGCAGAAGTAGCCCGACGCCCGCAGGTACTCCGTGAAGCAGCGCACGTGGTGGGGGACAACCGCTTCGTAGCGGGGTATGCCCTTGCCGCCGTGATGCGGACCGGCGTTGGTGCGCATGTGGTGGGTGCCCAGCGCCACCGGGTGCATGCCGGTAATGACTGCGCTGCGCGACGGGGCGCACACCGGCGCGGTGGTGAAGGCCTTGGTCCACAGGGCGCCTTCAGAGGCCAACCGGTCGAGGTTGGGGGTGCGGGCCACCGGGTCGCCGTAGCAACCGAAGCGTGGCGAGCAGTCCTCAAACGACACCCAGACAACGTTGGGGCGCGTGCTCATCCTCGTTTCCTACACCGTGGCATGGTCTCGGATCATGTTTTTTCTGAACGCGAAACTATCCTCGTGACCCTAGGGGGAAGAGCAATGAGCGACACGACTTCAATCCGCGGCATAACCGACAACGGGCGATACATCGTGGTGAGCGCCGACACCCACGGAGGGGCGCGGTTGTCCGACTACCGTCCCTATCTGCCCACATCGATGCACGACGACTTCGACGCCTGGATGGCAGTAACACAATCTCAGGACGAGCAGGCCAACCCCAACAACTTCGACCACCACCTGCGTCGCACCGAGCAGTTGGCCGACTACGTGGTGGCTGGCGTCATTCTGCCCAATACCGACACGCCGTTCGCGTTCAACGTGTTCGAGCGGGGTCACGGTCGCCAAGAAATTGAGCTCCACTGGGAAGGCCTCAAGGCCCACAACCGATGGATGGCCGACCACTGTGCTGAGGATTCCGATCGCCTGCGCGGGGTATTGCAGACCAGCCCGTACCTCCCCGAGGAGTCGGCGGCCGAAATCCGGTCGGCGGCGAAGAGCGGCATGATGACCGGCGGCGTGCTGGTGAGGGTCTCGACCCCCGACGGTGCTTTCCCGCAGCTCTATGAGGAGCATTGGGAGCCGGTGTGGGCTGCCGCCGCTGAGGTGGGGAATCCGATCACCACCCACGGGGGAAACGAGCCGGTATACGGCACCGGTCCGGGCAAGGTGGCCATTCAGCTGTCCGAGATCGGATATTGGACCAAGCGGTCGCTCAACCAGTTCCTGCTCGGCGGCATCCTCGATCGCCATCGCGATCTCAAAGTGGTGCTCACCGAGCAGGGGGTGAGCTGGATCAAGTCCGATCTCCCCATGATCGGCTGGTTTGCCAAACAGGTGAGACTCAAGCACGACGCCGCAGGCGCCGACCATCTGGAGCGGACCCCAAGGCAGACCTTCCGGGAGCAGGTGCGATTTGGCGCGAGCTTCCCCAGCGCCGGAGAGATCGCCGCGTTGGGCGATGACGCCGTCCACCACATCATGTGGGGAAACGACTATCCCCACAGCGAGGGCACTCATCCCCACTCCATGGAGGCGTTGCGGGTGGCGTTTTCCGGGCGCGACCCCGCCGATGTGGCCCAGATGGTGTCCACCAATGCCGCCGACCTCTACGGCTTCGACCTCGATGCGCTGGCACCGCTGGCCGCGGAGGTGGGCCCGAGGGTCGAAGACGTCGCCCGCCCCATCGGGGCGGAGGAGATTCCGACCGACAGCTACTCCCCGGCGTTCACCTTGGCGTCGGTAGGGATGATGGCGAACGCCTGACGGCTCTTTGGATCCGGTCCCGACTATGCCGGACCCAGCGGCCGTGGGCCGGGTAGTTGATTTGGCTGGCCGCTAGCTACCGGTGTCGATCAAGTCGGATATGACGACGAAGTCACCTCCGTCTTCAGCGCCGGCCTCGGGATCCCATTTCATGAGGACGACTCCGTCTCGGGCGTCGTACTTTCCAACCCCCAGCGAGGCGAAGGCCTCATTGGGCAGCTCGATGGGCCCGAAGCCGTCGATCGCCGCCTGCAGGGTCTCGTTGGTGAGATTTGGGCCGGCCGCGGCCGCTAGCTGCACGAAGAGGTCAAATACCTGGCAGAATCCGCGTACCGGGATAAACCAGTTGGTCTCGTCTTCCGGCAGCTGTTCGGTGGGAATCACATCGATTCCCGACTGGCGCTCGAAGGCGTCGATGCAGTCCTCCATCCGCTGGTTGTTGTCATCGCCGGGGTACGGCGAGCCGAGGGTGTAGGCCTCGAAGTAGCCGGGGTTGCTGGAGTCTCGCAACCCGAAGGTGAACGTCTCACGTTCCGCGTTGAACAGCTTGACATCGAGGCCGCTCTGGATGAGCTGTTCTACCCCGAAGACGTTGTCGCCATCGATGAAGACGGTGTTGATATCGGCGTTCCGGTAGATCTCCGCAAACGTCCGCCACACCGCCGCCCCGGCTTGGGTGTCGCCGCCGGGCACATCGATCACGGTCCGCTCGGCGATCTCCACCCCGGCGGCCTCAAGGGCGGGGACGAGCACGTTGTCGACCAGCTCCGCGCGTTGGGCTCCGGAGTGCACGGCCACATTCCCGAGATCGGTGAGCAGGCCGGCCTTGTCCAATGCGGCCACAAACACCTCCAGCACTCGATCGGAAGCAATACCCAAGTGCACCCAGGGAGCATTGGCCCGGGCCCAGTCTTCGGCCGTGAACGGGGCGCCGATGAGCGCAGTGCCGTGGGTCTCGGTCACGCAGATGTTGCCGGCCGCCACTCTGGTGAAACTGCCCAAGACCGCGAAGACCTCCTCGTCCTCGGTGAAGTAGACGCAGCCGGCCAGCGAGGTGTCGGTTCCGAAGGGAAGGAACTTGTAGGTCACCGTCTCCACCATGCGGCCGCAGATGCCCCCGTTGTCGTTCACCTCTTGGGCCAGGGCCTGGAGAACGACCTCGTTGTCGCCTCGGTCGATCTGAACGAGGCCGAGATTGCCCAGTTCCTCGTAGTCGATCTGGGGGGCACCGACCTTGATGGTGTCGGCGGTGACTCCCGTAGCCGTATCGCTGAGCTCGCCTTCTCCCCGGCACGTCGGTTGGAAGATGGGATCGGAGATGGGTGCCACTTCGTCGCCGGACAATGCGCCGTCCGAGGGCTCTGGACTGGCCGTGTCTTCGCTGGCTTCGTCGTTTGCGTCGTCTCCGTCGTCTCCTGTGGGTTCCGGGGCATCGTCGACTTCGCTGACCGCGGTGTCCTCGGCTGCGCCGGTGTCTTGGGCCGCGGGGGTCTCGGCGGCTTGGGTCGGGGGTGGCGCGTCGGGTGCGACTCCATCCTCGTTGTCGGTGTCTCCGCCTCCGCAGGCCGCGACGAGTAGGCCGAAGATTGCGAAGAACACAAGCAGCTTTCTCATGATTCCCCCTCAATGGGAACAGTAGTAGGCGTTGGGGAGAAGGGGTCTTGGGGTGTGGGGGCTGCCCCCGACCGGCGGATGGCCCGCTCGTCGGTCCCGAGGTAGGAGGCGATGACCGCGGGATCGGTGCGAACCTCGGCGGGCGAGCCCTCGGCGATCACCCGTCCTGCTTCCAGGCAGTAGATCCGCTCGCTGATCTGCATGATCATGGGCATGTCGTGCTCGATAACCAGCATGGCCGCGCCGAGCTGGTCTTTGATCGACAACAGCAGGGGGGCGAAGGCTTCAACCTCACGCTGGGCAACCCCGCCAGTCGGCTCGTCGAGGCACAGCACGCGGGCCTCCAGAGCCAAGAGGCAGCCGAGTTCCACGATGCGACGGGTGCCGGTCGACAGCTCGGAGGTGAACTTGTCGGCGTAGGGGCCGAGGCCGAGGAAGTCGGCGATGTCTTGGGCGTGGGCCCGCTGGGCCCGGTCGCGGCGATAGCCGTTGGGCAAGTGGCCGACTGCGGCGGCAAACGAGGTTCGCTGACGGGACTCCGCTGCCACCGCCAGGGTCTCGAGCACGGTCAGGTCGGGGAATAGCCGCGACTGTTGGAAAGCCCGGCCCAAGCCCAGCGCGGCTCGACGGTCGGCGGCCAGCTTCTCGATGGAACGGCCCTCGAGTTCGATTAGACCGGAGCACGGCACGAATCCGCTGATGGCGTTCATCAGCGTGGTCTTGCCCGCCCCGTTGGTGCCGATGAGGCCCACCACCTCTCCGGCGTGGACTTGGATGGAGGCGTTGTCGACTGCGGTCAGGCCTCCGAATGTCACCGTCACCTCCGTGGCGACCAGCACCGGCCCAGTGGTGGCCAAAGCACCCTCGGTCCTGGAAATCACGCTGGCCACCTCGCGTCTCGAAGGCGGCTCGGATTCGGGTAAACGGCCCACGTACCAGGCCAAGAAGCGGTCGCGTCCGGCCAGCACCACCTGGGCGAATCCGCCGGGAAAGTACATCAACAGAACCAGCAGCCCGACCGAGGACGTCAAGAGCGGCACCAAGTCGTTGGCGGGCCAGACGGCAGGGAGCCCCACGATCCACAGAGCGCCCAGAATCGGACCCACCACGGTGCCGGCCCCGCCGATCACCGCGATGGCCACAACCTCGATGGAGTCTTGGATCTGGAATCGCTCAGTCAGCCCGACGGAAACGTACAGCCCGGCCAGCAGTCCACCGCCGAGCCCGGCGATCACCCCGGACACCACGAACGCCTGGATTCCCGCCCGGGAGGGCGAGATCGTGAATGCCGAGGCGGCCGTGCTGTTGTCTCGCACCGCCAGCCATCGGCGCCCCACTCCGGTGGCTCGCATTCTGGCCACCAGAACGATCACCACCACCAGGGCAATCAGCGAGAAGAAGTAGTAGGTGCGCTGGTCGGCCAGGTCGACAGGTCCTGTGGCTCGGGGGAGAGAGACGGTGTAAGAACCACCCGAGAGAAAGGGCCGCCGCCAGAGAAACTGCTGCCCCAACAGGGCCAACGCCAAAGTGGCGATGGCCAGGTGGAAGCCCCGAATCCGCAACGCGCCGAACCCGATGATCACGGCGATGGCTCCCGTTGCTGCCGCACCCCCCAGTAGGGCCAACAAGAAGTGGATGTCGGGGAGGGCCAGCGTGAACCACTCCCCGCCGACGCCGAACCCGATATCGCGACCGGCCACCAACGCAGCGGTGGTCAGACCGCCGATTCCGGCCAGCGCGGCCTGCCCCAGTGAGATCTGACCGGTCCATCCGGAGAGCACCACCAACGAGATCCCGATCAGGGCGAATAGCAGCACCTCGCTGAACAGGAGTTGGCGTGAGGCCAGCGTGATTAGGAAGGGGAGGATCGCCGCGGCGGCAACGAGCAGTCCAATGCCGATGCGAGACGAGTGGCGGACCCACCAGAGGTGGGCCACCGCGTGGGGAAGCGGGCGAGTGGTGGGTACGAACGAGAACGACTCGTCACTGCCGGTGAGTCGCCGGCTGGCCACCAGTGTGGTGGCGATAACGATCACGAAAAGCGAGCCGTCGTAGAGCCCCGCGGTGGTGGGCCAGTTGAATACCAGCAGCGAACGGAGCAACCCGAGGGCCGCTCCGGCGATCATCGCCACTGGGAAGTTGCGTAGCCGCCCGATCAGGGCCGCGGCCAGAACCTGGACCAGCGTGGCTGGCCCCAGCGACCGGAAGCCGCTGGGTTGGCCGTTGATTCCCGCTACCAAGATCAACGCTGCCGCCGCGAGCAGGCCGGCGATGATCCAGGTGATGGTTGAGATGATCTTGGGGCTGATGGCGGTGAGCCGGGCCAAGTCGGGGTTGGAGGCCGCGGCCCGAATCGCCCGTCCTTGTGCCGTGCGCTGGAGGTAGTAGGTGAGGGCCACGGTGAGAACGGGAACGACGATGATCACGATCAGCTCGGGGCCTCGCACCCGCAGTCCGAGGATCTCCCACTGGCCGGAAACCGCCACCGGGTATCGGTTCGACATTGACGTGTCGATGTCGGGCAGTGCCACTTGGAGCAGCTCACAGAGCTGGGCGATCCCGATGGTGGCGACGAGGAGGATGACTCTTGGGGCACGGAACAACCGGGTGATTACGGTGAGCTCCAGTGCGGCGGCGACTAGGCCGCCCGTCACCACCGCGACGATCGCGGCGGGCCAGAAAGGCCAGCCGTAGGTGAGCACCAACAGGGCCAGCAGGCTGGCCGACAGCACCCCCAGTGAACCCACTGCAAAGTTGATGACCCCGCTGGCCCGGTAGATCAGCACGATGCCCAAGGCCAGTAAGCCGATCAGCAGGCCGTCGATCACCCCGAGGTACACGATCTGACTGGTGAGCGAGAAAGCCAGCATCAGCTGTCGTCCCCATCAGATGGCCGGTTGGCATCCGCGTCGCGGCCCAAGAACACGGCGCGGGCCAAGTCGTCTCGCTCCAACAGACTTTGGGCCGAACCGGTGAACCGCACATGGCCCTTCTCCATGAACACGGCGCGATCGGCCAACGTCAAGGCCACATTGAGCGACTGTTCCACGATGATCATCGTCTGCCCGGCGTCGCGGAGACGTTCGACCACGGCCAGCAGGTCTTGGACGACGACGGGGGCGAGGCCAAGAGACAGCTCGTCGATGATCAGCACTTCTGGGTCGTGCATGATCACCCGGGCTAGAGCCAGCATCTGCTTCTGGCCGCCGCTGAGGTCGTGGGCCAGCGTCTTGGGCCGCTGTCCGAGCACCGGGAAGAGCTCGAACGCCCGGTCGAGCCGCCCGGCTATGTCGGGCTTGGTGTCGGCGTCACTTCGAATGATCGCCGCCGACGTCTCGAGATTCTCACGCACCGACAGGTGGGGGAAGACCCCTTGGCCGCCCGGCAGCAAGAAGATGCCCTCTCTCACCCGCTGCTCGGGCGACGCCAAGGTCATGTTTCGGCCGTTGAGCCGCACCACACCTCGGGAGGGAATGGCCAAACCGGCGGCCACCCGCAGGGCCGTGGACTTGCCCGCTCCATTGGTGCCCAGCAGAGCCAAGGTCTCGCCCCGGGCCACTTCGAGGTCGACGTCGAATAGAACCTGCACTGGGCCGTAGGAGAAGTCAATGTTGTGGAGTTGAAGCACGGGGATATCGCTGGGATCGGCCCTCATCCGGTCTCGCTCGGCCTTCTCCTCCCGGATCTCCTCCACCACCAGGGTGAGGTCGGCCCGGATGTGTCGGGAGCCGTTGATGGTCAACAGACCGCCGATGATCATGGCGCCGGGGACAACGGCCAACAGGGCGGTGCGAGGTGAAGTGGCATCGGAGATGAGGCCCATCAAGATGGCCCCGCCGAGACCCCCAACCCCGAAGACCAGCGAGACCCCGATGGCCGAACCCAGCGCCCGCATGCGGTAGGGGTTGATGTGAGCCAGGGTCGGCCCCAGCAGCGAGAGGGCCGGCGCGGCGAACAGCGCTTTGAGACCGGCCATCACCGCGAACGTCACCGGTGATGGCATCAACAGCTGGAGCACGGTGAAGAACGCCATCGGGAAGAACAGCGCCCCCAGCAATGCCATGGCTAGCGGCGGGGTGCGGCGATAGAAGCCGTCGTACCACTTGGCCACGAAGGGGATCATGAACAGGGCAATCACCCCTGGGGTGCTGTTGGCCAGAGCCCGCTCGAACGGGCCGAGGTCGAATCGCTCGTCGAGGTAGAGATTGAGGAAGAGCCCGTCGGATATGAGGCTGAATCCGAGGGCCACCGCAGCCATCAACGCCCATTTCATCGTCCGCACCTTGAACAGCCGCTGGAAGGCGGCACCCAGCGAAATGGGTCCCGGCTTCATGTCGGTGAGCGCCTCGCCGATGGTGGAGCGCTGCTCGAACTGCCCCCGCGGCGGGTCGGTGAGGAACAGAATTGCCACCCCGACGATCAATGTGGGGACCGACGCGGCGATGAAACCCCAGCGCCAGGCGTCGTCCCCGCCGATCAGCGACACCAGGCCGCCGACAGCCAGCGGGGCGATGAACGCCCCCGATCGTCCGGCCACGTCCTTGGCGGCGTACACCCGGGCCCGGGCCTCGACCGGATAGCTGTCGGCCATAATCGCGCCTTGCACAGGATGGGTCTGCGACCGGCCGAACGCGATGGCGCAGTTGACGATGAAGAACCAGAACGCAGTTTGCACGAAGCCCAGCAAAAGGGTCATGGCCGACCAGAAGATGGTGGCCAGGCCCACCAATTTGGCCCGGTTGCTGTTGTCGGCGATCCGAGACAGCAGCAGGCCGCCAGCCACGATAAAGACGTTTCCACCGGCGGTGATGGTGCCCAGCACGGCGTCGCTCACCCCCAGCGACTTTTGGATGTCGGGGCCGAGGAGCCCCAGGGCGCTGATTCCGAGGGCGTCGGTAGCATCTAGGGCTCCCAGCAGCACGATGGTGGACACTCCACCGATCGAGATGGCCTCTCGCAGCGAGACTTCCTTGGCGCCGACGCCGGGAAGCTGGTCGTCGGCGAGGACCGCCGGCTCCGCGGCCAGCTCGGCCTGGCGCTCGGCTTCTGCGGCCAAGATCTGGTCGCTGAGGTCGCCGGCGTCAGACGAACCGGCCGAGGCGTCCGGAGGTCTCCCACCGGAAGGGTCACTCATCGTGATCAAACTTGATCTTGTTCGTGGTCGCTGTCAAGCAAGTCGGTCTCCTTTGAGCAAAAACGGCACCCTCGTTATCGTCTGTTGAACAGCGTTCAATGCATGTGCAGAGGAGATCGGGTGGTTATGACTGGGATTGGGGACTTGCTGGACTCGGCTGACGCTACGGAGATTGCGGCCACTGTCCGGAGCGGAGCGGTGGATCCGGTTGAGTTGGCGGAGGCTGCAATTGGACGGATCGAGGAGCGAAATCCAGAGATCAACGCCGTGATTGCCACATGTTTCGACGCCGCGCTTGACAGCGCCCGCAACATGGATCGCAATGCGCCGTTCGCTGGCGTCCCGTTTGTGGTGAAGGACTGTCGGGTACAACTTGCCGGCGTTCCCGAGACATGGGGTTCGAGGCTGATGGCGGGCGCTGTTCCCAACGAGGACAGTGAGTTGGCCAAGCGCTATCGGGCCGCAGGTTTTGTGATTCTCGGCGTCACGAACATGCCGGAGATGGGCAAGATGGCCACAACCGAGCCGGCCGCCTATGGCCCGACTCGCAACCCGTACGATCTGGGCAAGTCTCCGGGCGGGTCGTCAGGGGGGACGGGCTCCGCGGTGGCGTCGGGCATGGTGCCCATTGGGCATGGCAACGATGGCGGCGGGTCGATCCGGGTGCCGTCGGCCGCATGCGGCCTGTTTGGATTGAAGCCGAGCAGGGGCCGGGTGACGGCACATCCCTCACCCGCGATGATGTCGTATCCGATGGGCATCGACCATGTGATGACGCGCTCGGTTCGGGATTCGGCCCATGTGCTCGACCTGACCGCGGGGCCGGTTCCGGGTGACCCCTATGAGATCTCCTCGCCGACCGCCTCGTGGCTGTCGTCGCTTGAGATGGAGACTGGTCCGCTGCGGATCGGCGTTGCCAGCCGCTCGATGGATGGGCCTGCGTTCCACCCGAAGTGTGCAGAAGCCCTCGAGCGTGCCGTCGGTTGCCTGGAGGGGATCGGCCACCACTTGGAGGTGGCCGACTTACCGGTGGAGCCCGGCCTTCTGGCGACCGTGAGCGGGTTGATGGCCGCCGCGGCCAAGGTGATGATCGACGACCGCCTCGCCGAACTCGGCCGTGAGCTCGAAGACGACGACATCGAGCCGTTCACGCGCTTCCTCTACGACCTCGCGGCTGGATTCGAAGGTGCCGATGTCATCCGAGGACTTCAGGCGGCCGAGTTGATCGGCCGCAAGGCGGCAACCTACTTCTCGCGGTTTGACATTTTTCTATCGCCCACCACGAGAACGGTCGTTCCGGAACTCGGGGTGTATGACACCAGCAACGTCGAAGAGTTGCTGCCAATCGCCTCGACGCTCGCGAGCGAGACCGCGGTCTTCAATGTCGGCGGGCAGCCGGCGGCGTCAGTGCCCATGGGCTATGACGAAGACGGTGTGCCCCTTGGCGTTCAGGTCGCGGCGCCCTTTGGTCGCGAAGACCTGGTGTTGGCCGTGTCACGGCAGCTGGAGGAAACGGCTCCGTGGTCGACGACGGCCGTGTGGCCAGCCCGGTGAGGCTGCGGCGGTCTGAAATGATGATCTGATCCTCTGGTACGGTCGAGGGGATGCACGTTGCCGATCCGCCAATCTTGCTCACCGACGTGGTGGACGATGTTGGCGTCGTGGTCAAGCTGTTGGCCCAAGAGGCGCCTTATGCGCCGTTGGGAGGCTGGTACAACCCCGGCGCCGATCCCCACGCCCGCACCCGTCCGCTGTGGTTCCGGGACGACTGGGTGAACGAGACCATCTCTGTGCCAGGTTCAGAGGTTTTTCTGGACAATCAGGCCTACATCGACTCGGCCAAGGCCTACTACAGCGCCGAGATCGTGGAGCCCCACAGCGTGTATGTGAACCAGATGATGGCCATTCCCGAGGCGGGGCCGGCCCACACCGACAACCCCCGGTTTGCGGGCCGCGACCGCACCAACACCCCGATGTGGCTGCTGCGGGCCATGCTGTGGTCGGGCCTGTTCGACGACCTGTCGTTCCCCCAGGCCACCGCCATCTGGTGGCTCAACGACGTGGATGGTGGCGGCATCCGCTACTGGCCCTACGGGCCTGACCAACCGCCCGAGGAGCACGTCGGCAACATGGCCAACACCGCGCTGATGGGCGACAACCACGGCATGTTCCACCAGGTGAATGCCATCGGTCCCTTCGACATCGGCACGCCACTGGTCTCTCCGATGGCCCAATTCGCCCCCGCGGGCAGCCCCGATGGGGAGTGGGTGGTGACCGACCACGGCGAGGAGGTGTACCGCACGCCGTTGGCCGATGTCCGCATCAGCGTGCTGTGGAAGGCCGATGTGTACATCGACGCCGACCACAAGGCCCGACTGGCCTCCAATCCGCTGAGCCGAGACGACATCGCCGACCGCTTCAATGCCGATCTGGCTGAGCGGGGGATCAATGATCGCTTCGATCCCCACCGCATCGACGATGATCCCGACCACGCGGCCATGATCGCCGAGCACTACCCCGAGGCCCGACCCATCGAAGCGCTGCCCTCAGTCTTCGACTACTGATCGGTTTCGGTCGATGGACACGACTGGTCCGCCGATCCTTCTCACCGATGTGCTCGACGACGTTGGGACGGCCGTCAAGTTGCTTGGCCAAGGGGCTCCTTATCCCGTGCTGGGCGGCTGGTACAGCCCCGGTTCCGATCCCCATGCCCGCACCCGTCCGCTGTGGTTCCGCAACGACTTGGCCAACGAGACTGTTGCCGTCGCTGGGTCGGAGATTTTCATGCAGCATCCGGCTTATTTCGATAGCGCCAAGGCCTATTACGGCACCGAGATCGTCGAGCCCCACAGCGTCTATGTGAACTTGATGATGGCCATGCCCGTGGCGGGGCCGGCCCATACCGACAACCCCCGGTTTGCGGGCCGGGATCAGTCCAACACCCCGATGTGGGTGCTGCGGGCCATGCTGGAGTCAGGGCTGTTTGACGACGTGACGTTTCCCCAGGCCACCGCCATCTGGTGGCTGAACGACGTGGACGGCGGTGGGATTCGCTACTGGCCCCACGGGCCTGAACAGCCGCCTGAGGAGCACGGCGGCAACATGGCCAACACTGCGCTGGTGGGCAACACCCACGGCATGTTCCACCAGGTCAACGCCATCGGTCCTTTCGACATCGGCTCGCCTCAGGTGACACCGATGGCGCAGCTGGCCCCGGTAGACAGCCCCGATGGGGAGTGGGTGGTGACCGACCACAGCGAAGAGGTCTACCGCACGCCGCTGGCCGACATCCGGGTGAGCGTTCAGTGGAAGGCTGACGTGTACTTCGACGCTGACCACCGAGCCCGGCTGCTATCTAGTCCCTTGAGCTTCGAAGACGTCGCCGCTCGCTTCAACGCTGATCTGGCCGATCGGGGAATCGATCTGGCTTTCGACGCCGAGCGCATCGACGACCTCGACCACGCTGCCGAGATCGGCGAGCACTATCCCGAGCCCCGCCCGATCGACGCCCTGCCCTCGGTGTTCGACTACTGATCTGCGGCCAGCGCCCGAGCGTGGACTGGGGTCCTTCGAGCACGTCGGCGTCAGCGCAGACAAGCTGGGTCGGCTAGCCATGGACCATCTGCTGGCTGCCGATCCGGGCGGAGAGGTCGGCTCGTAGCTCGGCAGCCAGCGGGGCCTGGTCATCGATGAGGTTGCGGGTCTCATCCGGGTCGGTGACGAGGTCGAAGAGCTCGTCGGTGTCGTAGTTGGGATCTACGTAGTGGACGTACTTGTGTGTCCGAGTGCGAATGGCTCGGTAGTGGTGCTCTCCCACAATCACGGCATCTCGATGAGGAAGCGCCGGGTTGGCAAGAACCGGGACCAGCGACCGGCCGTCGATATCGTCGAGTGGCTCGACGCCCACTAGCTCCAGCAGAGTCGGTGGCAGATCGACCAACTCGGTGAGCGCATCGCACACGCCGGTGCTTATCCCGGGGCCGGCGGCAATGAGCGGTATCCGCATCGCCGGCTCGTAGGGGACGTGCTTTTGGAAGAGGCGGTGATCGCCCAGCATCTCACCATGGTCGGAGCTGAACACCACAAAGGTGTTGTCGGCCAGCTCCAGGTCGGCGAGGGTCGCCACAAGATCGCCGATCGCGTCGTCGATCACGGCAAGCGCAGCCGTGTACTGCCGACGGGCCGCGATGATCTCGTCCTCGGAGTTGCCATACTCGTTCAAGCGGGTAGGGGTTGGCCGACCGATACCGTCGTCGAGCACTGGAGCGGGAACGGGCGCGCTGCGGAAGCGATCGGCATACTCGGTGGGCGGGTCGAAGGGGTCGTGGGGGCCTACGAAACTCACGTAGAGGTGCCAGGGGTGCTCGTCGGGAACCTCCCGGAGCCACTCACATGCTCGCCTTCCGATCCAGGCATCTTCGAAGGCGTGAGCGGGGAGCGGCGAGTCGTCGTACCAGCGGGTAGATCGAATCGGCGGGTCGCCGGGCTGTCGGGACCAGCGGGCGAGCAGGTCCTGATTTCGCTCGACGGCATCGTTTCGGAAGGTCTCGAAGAGTCCCTGCTCGTGCAGCCACCAGCCGTAGGGGCCGAGGGGCAGCCCCTCCTGGCTGCCTCGGGCGTGCATCTTCCCTTCTGCCTCGACGGGGTCGGTGAATCCCCATTTATAGGTATCGGGCCGATTGCCCTTGCGCCCGTTCTGGTTGTCGGGCTTGTTGAGGTCGAGCTTGCCGACCGCGCCGACCCGATACTGGGCGTTGCGCAGTGCCTGGTAGTAGGTGGGCACGTGGTCGGGGAGCGGGTCGAAGTTGGTCAGCGTGCCCAGTCGGATCGGGGAGACGCCGGTGGCGAGCCCGATCCGAGCCGGGGCGCAAACCGTGCTGTTGGTGACGTGGTGGGTGAATCGCACGCCCTGGGCGGCCAGTGCGTCGAGGTGCGGCGTCTTGACGCCCGACGTTCCGTGGCAGCCCAGCCAGTCCCAACGCTGCTGGTCGGTGGTGATTACCAGGAGATTGGGTCGCTCCGTCACGGGTTGCCCCACTCTTTCAAATGGCGTTGGAGTTGCTCGTCCCTCCTCGCCCGGTACCGCGCGTAGTCGTCGAGGGAGACCTGGGGGGCGGAGGCGAATGCCTCGGCCACCACGGCCTCGAGTTCGGCGACGATTGCCGCATTGGACGGTTCGTGCACCACATTGTGCTCTTCCCGGGGGTCGGCGTGGCCGTCGGCCAAGAACGGGTCGTGGTGCTCGAGTTCGAGGGCTTCGCCGTCTTGGCGGGTAGATCGGTCATAGCGCCACCGCTCGGTCCGCACGCAGAAGCGCTGGGGCCAGCCCTTTCCGTCGGGCCACCAGCCCCGGTCGATCAAGGCCAACGCGCTCACTCCGGAGACGCCGTAGCCGATAGCCCCGAGGATTGACGGAGGCGGAGGATCGGCGAACAGGCTTCGCCCGTCGCAGTGGTCAGCCCGTTCGAGCCCGGCGAGGTCGAGCAGGGTCGGGCCGAGGTCCACGCCATGGGCGATTTCTGCGTTCTCGGTGCCGACGCCGAGCTGGCTGGGCCACGAGACGATGAACGGCACCCGGTGCGACCAGGGTGAGAACGTCTGCTTGCTGTAGGCACCGCCCAGCTCACCGAGCTGGGCGCCGTGGTCGCTGGCTAACACGATGATTGTCTCGCCGCGGAGATCCAGCCGATCCAGGGTGGCGAGGATTTCGCCGATCTGGTCGTCCACCCACGCCACCAACCCGTGGTAACGCGACTGGGCGGCCGCGATCTGCTCGGGGCTCAAGTCCGGGTTTGGTGCCGTGGCGAAGATCCGTTCGAACTCCGAGAGGCCGTGGTTGGGTCCGAAGGCATCGGGCCAGGGCTCGTGGTCGTACTTCGACGCCCAGGGTTCAGGCGGTATCACCGGAGTGTGGGGCTGGAGATAGCTCACCCGCAAAAGCCAGGGGCGGTCGTCGGGGCGGTCGTGCTCCAACCAGCTGACGGCGTTCTCGGTGAGCTGTTGCGGCGGAAAGGGAATGTCGTCGGGCCAAGTCGCCGCGTTCATGCTGAGACCCTCGGTGATGAGGCCGAGCCGATCGCGCATGGCTCCGGCTTGCATCACCAGATCGAACTGGCTGCCGCCCTCGGGGCGGGAGGTGTCGAAGCCTCTGATCGCGGCAGGCACGTGCTCCTTGCCGAGATTCACTGCCAGATAGCCGGCCCGCCGGAATCGCTCGACGAATGACTCGACTCCTTCGGGCACGTCGAGCCACATGCCCTCGTTGTGATAGATGCCGGTCCGGGTGGGAAGAAGCCCCGTCTTATACGCGGCCCGCGACGAGACGCACACCGGCGAGTCGACGTAAAAGCGGTCGAAGCGAACACCGGCTTCGGCGATCGAATCGATGTGAGGCGTCTCGATTTGGGCGTGGTCATTCCCGTAGCAGCCCACCGCGTCGGCTCGCAGTTCGTCGCAGAACAGCCAGAGCACGTTGGGTCGGGTCGATCTCATTGTGTCGGGCCACCCATCAAACGGTGATCTACGCGGCCACGAAGCCTGCCCTCAGCCTAGGTCGGCGAGGCGCACCAGCTTGGTGGTGATCTCGGGGGTGGACTCGTGCTCGACGAAGCGCAGGCCCATCACGCCGTGGTCGCGGTCTGCGGTGTCCACCCAGATGCCCGACGCCGGCTCCTCGGCCGCCACCACGAGCCGTACCACCCCGTCGGCGTCGGCCTCGACGTCTTGGGATGACGCGTAGCCCTGGCCGGTGAAGTAGTTGGCCAGGTTCTCCATCCAGTGGTTGCACAGCTGGAAGTTCCAGTGCCGGCAGACCGGGGGTTTGAACTCCACCACCAGGGCTTCGCCTTCGCCAATGCGCCAGTAGCCGAACTCGAAGTGGCGGTCGTCGGGGGAGCCGCCCACTCGGAGGTAGTGCTCGGTGGTGAGCTGCAATTGGTTCTCTTTTGTGAGCAGCGTGTCGGTCCAGTCGGAGTAGTCGGACTGCACCGACAGCACCATCTGGGCTGCGAGGGCCAGCCGCTTCGACATCTCGGGCGCGTCGGGCGTGTGGATCACCGGGGTGGGCTCGAGCGGCTCGATCATCAGCCGGGGCGCCGACTGGGCGTCGCGGTCGTCGTAGACAATGCGCATCATCAACTCCCGGGTTTCCGGGGCGACCTGCATCCAGTTGTCGACACCGGGATCGTCCACTGAGATCACAAAGTCCACGTTTCCAGCGCCATCGGTGAATTCGTCGAGCAGGGCGGTGAACGGTGTTTGCGACCAACTCGGGTTGAACTCCTCCAGCACGGCCACGGCTCGCTCGCCCACCGATTCGACCCCGACCCAATCGGGCACCTTCGGAGTCCACGCCGACATGTGGACGTAGGGCGCAGATCCCCGCTGGCCGGTGACCCGGTAGCGCTTTGACGCGTCGATGGGCTGCACCACGTGATCCTGATCGGGCGACTGCACGCCCTGGCCGCCCTTCATGGGTGGCGGGATGATCCAAATCGCTGTCTTCTCCATCGGGGGGAGGTTTTCGATGCAACGCATGTAGGCCATCAACGACATGCGGGTCAGGTAGCGGAACCCCTCCACCCGGTCTTGTTCGTTGGCGTCGGGGGTGCGCTCCACCACCACCTGGCCTGCGGCTTTCAACGTGTCGCAGAAGTCGTTCCACGCCTCACCGGTCATCAGGCGTTCTCGTGCCGTGGCGTCATTCGTCATGGTTTGACCTTTCTCAACTCGCCGCTCACTCTATGTGGGCCTAGGGCAGAGGAAACAAGCGACGGAGGTCAACTATGAAGCTGGCGTTCAAGACCAGGCCCCAGAACATCGAGTGGTCGATCATGTTGGAGACGTGGAGGGAACTCGACGCTGATCCCCGGTATGAGTCGGCCTGGGTGTTCGACCACTTCTATCCCATCTACGGCAGCGAGGAGGGCCCGTGCCTCGAAGCGTGGGTGACGCTGAGCGCACTGGCCCAGGCCACCGAGCGGATCCGGGTCGGGTCGATGGTCAACGCCGCCCCCTACCGCCACCCTGGGGTCTGCGCCGCCATGGCTTCATCGCTGGACATCGTGTCCAACGGCCGACTCGACCTCGGACTCGGTGCCGGGTGGAACGAGGTCGAGGCCGGGGCCTACGGGATCAGCCTCACCGAGCGCTTCGACCGATTCGAGGAGTATCTGGCCTGCGTGGTGTCGCTGCTCAGCGAGCCGATAACCAACTTCGAGGGCCGCTTCTACGCCTTTACCAATGCCCGCAATGAGCCGAAGGGACCCCAACAGCCCACCCCGCCAATCGTCATTGGCGGGGCCGGTCCCCGCCGAACGATGCCCCTGGTGGCTCGATGGGCCGACCACTGGAACTTCCCCGGCGGCGAGGTGGCCAAGTTCGCTGAGGTCAAGGCCCGGCTGGCCGAGTGCTGCGAGCAGATTGGCCGCGACCCCGCCGAGATCACCACCTCGACCCATCTCATCTACCAGGCCGACGATCCCGTCGAGAACGTCGTCGCCCAAGCTGAGGCCTACCGAGAAGCGGGCCTAGACCTCGCTATCTTGTACCCCTTCTCAGACATCGACCCCACCTCCGTCCACGACATGGCCGACGCCCTGGAGTCAATTCTCGACGTTGACTAGGTGAGACTGCTTCTGATCTGCCGAGATTTGGTGGGGGAAGGGCGTTAGGTACAGTCCCAGACGTGTCCGACGAGGGGGCGATTACCGATGAGGCCATTGCCCGGCTGCGGGCTCGGATAGGGATCGTCCAGCCGCATCCTCAGCCGCCTTGGTATCGGGAGCCCAATACTGATGCGTTTCGCCAGGTTGCGGAGGCCTATGGCGACGACAACCCGCTGTGGTGCGACCCCGACTATGGGGCGGGCACGGTGTGGGGAGGGCCGATCGCGTCGCCCAACATGAACGGGGGCGACACCCTCATCGGCGAGAACGAGGTTCTGGAGCTCGATCCCGACACCAAGGCGTTGCTCAAGGGCGACCCGCTCAAGGGGGCCCACGCCTATTACTCGGGCAGCTATCGGGAGTGGTGGGCGCCGCTGCGCCCGGGAATGCGGGTTACCCGGCGCAATGCCCTGGTCGGCGTGCACGACAAGAGCAGCGAGTTCGCCGCTCGCACCGTCCACGAGTGGACCGCCGAGGTGTTCGCCACTCAGAGCGCGGTGCTGTCGGCCCAGTACCGGCTGATGATCCGCACTGACAGAGGGGCGGTGGAGCGCAAGGCCGACGAGGGCGGGGGCAAGTACGACGACATCGAGATCGAGCCCTACACCGACGAACAGATCGCCGAGATCACCGAGGCGGTGAGCACCGAGCCCGAGCGCCGCCGGGGGGCTGAGCCCCGCTGGTGGGAGGACGTCGAGGAGGGCGACGAGTTGCCGCCGCTGGTCAAGGGGCCCATGCGGGTTACCGACATGGTGGTGTGGCACACCGGCATGGGCATGGGCCTGTACGGGGTCAAGGCGCTGCGGCTCGGCGTGCAGCAGCGCCAGCGGGTGCCGGGGTTCTTCCGCTCTGACGACCTCAACATTCCCGACGTTCAGCAGCGGGTCCATTGGGACCCCGAGTGGGCTCGGCGAGCCGGCAACCCCGCCATCTACGACTACGGCCGGATGCGCGAGACCTGGCTGGTACACCTGTGTACCGACTGGATGGGCGATGACGCCTGGTTGGCAGCCCTAGACGTGCAGTTCCGCCGTTTCAATTACGTGGGCGACACCCACTGGATGCGGGGCACGGTGATCCGCAAGTACCGCAACGACGAGGGCGCGCCGGCGGTGGACCTCGACATCTACGGGGAGAACCAGCGGGGCGAGGTCACATGTCCGGGACACGCCACGGTCCTGCTTCCCAGTCGAGAGCGTGGGCCGGTGAACCTGCCCACGCCACCGGGAGGGGCGACGACCGCCGCCGATGCGCTTGATGCGCTGGTCGAGCGGTTCGAGGCGATGTCGGCGGGATGAGCTCCGAGCGGTTGTCCATTAGCGCAACCAGCAGCGACGAGGATATTCGGGATGCGGTGGCGGCATGGGTGGCTGATCACGTTCCCCAAGCGTGGCTTGATGCCGCGCCCCAAGGGCGACGGGCCATCCGCGAAGTACGGCCTCGCAAGGCCTACGAGGCCTGGTATCCCACGTTCGCGGCATCCGGGCTAGCGGTGGCCACTTGGCCCGTCGAATACAGCGGCCTGGATCTCCCGCCCGACAAAGCCCGGGTGGCCGAGTCAATCCTGGCCCCGCTCAACCTGGGGAGGCTGAACCCTCTGGGGCTGCACAACACGGCCCCGGCCTTGTTCGCCCATGGTACCGAGGAGCAGCGCTTGCGCTTCCTCCCTCCTATGGTGGCCAACCAGGAGCGGTGGTGCCAGATGTTCAGCGAGCCCGGTGCCGGTTCCGATCTGGCGTCGTTGGCTATGCGGGCCGAGCGCGATGGCGACGAGTGGATTCTCACCGGCCAGAAGGTGTGGAGCACGTGGGCCCATGAGTCGGAGTTCGCCATCTGCCTGGCCCGCACCGATCCCACAGTGCCCAAGCGCCGGGGCATCACCTACTTCCTGGTCGACTTGTCGTCGCCCGGTGTCGAGGTGCGTCCCCTGCGCCACATCGGCGGCGAGATCGACTTCAACGAGGTATGGCTCGAAGAGGTGCGGGTACCCGACTTCCATCGGGTTGGCGCTGAGGGCGACGGGTGGCGGGTTGCTGGAGCTACCTTGGCCGGTGAGCGCCAGATGGTGGCGGGCGCGGGATCAGGCGGCGTCGACCGAATCGGCGGCGGAGGCATCGATGGCCTCCTCAATCAGGCTCGAAAGGCGGGGATCGGCCCGGTGGAGCGCGACCGGCTCATGCGCCTCTTTTGCGAGGAGAAGGTGAGGGCGTGGACCAACGAGCGGGTTCGGGCCGCGGTCAAAGCCGGCGGTACCCCCGGACCGGCCGCCTCCATCGGCAAGGTCCACCAGGGGTGGCTCAACCAGGCCCTTCAGTTGGCCGCCGCCGACCTGTTGGGCATGGCGTCGGTTGCTTGGGCTCCTGAGGAGCAGCCTGTCGGACTCGACTCCATCGAGACCTGGGCCTCGGGTATGCCCTATGCGTCGAAGGGAATGCTGCGCAGCCGGGCCAACACCATCGAGGGTGGAACTACGGAGGTCAACAAGAACGTGATCGGCGAGAAGGTGCTTGGCCTGCCCCGCGAGCCCGATCCCTATCACGACATGGCCTGGCAAGATGTCCCCCGCTAGACAGGTCTGAAGGGGACCATCACCATGTTCGATACCAACGGAAAGACGGCACTGGTTACCGGAGCCAGCCGGGGCATCGGCGCGGGCTTGGCCGATCGCCTTGCCGCCGAGGGCTGCGCCGTGGCCTGCGTGGCCCGGACTCTGAACGAGGGTGATTTTCATCTCAGCGGCTCGCTGGCCACCACAGTGGAGCGGATACGAGCCGCCGGTGGAAGGGCTCACCCCATAGTTGCCGATTTGTCGGCCCCCGACTTCGATGCCGCCGCGGTCGTCGCTGAAGCCGAGGCCGAATTCGGGCCAATCGATTTTCTGGTCAACAACGCTGCCGCGGCGTTCTATCCCAGCTACCTGGAGATATCTCGCAAGCGCATCGAGATTTCCTTCCGGCTCAATGTGTTGGCCCCGTGGCTGTTGGCCCAGGAGGTTCTGCCGGCCATGGTCGAGCGGGGCTCGGGATCAGTGCTGAACCTCACCTCGCAGACGGCGATCCGTCCCGCCGGGCCGCCGTTTGAGATGTCGCCCCAGATTCTCGGTGCCGCGGCCTACGGGGGCTCCAAGGCATGGCTGGAGCGGGCCAGCATCGGCGCCGCCGTCGAGCTCTACGGAACAGGGGTGTCCATCAACTGCCTCTCGCCCGACACGTCGGTGCCCACCGAAGGCGGGACCGCTCTGGTCGATCTCTCCAAGTACTTCAACGAGCCGGTTGAGACCATGGCCGAGGCGGCCTGGGCCTTGCTCACCGGAGATCCCGACGAGTTCACCGGGCTGATCGAGTACAGCATGTCGCTGCTGTACCGGCTGAACCGCCCGGTGCGGACGCTAGATGGCGAAGCGCTGCTCGATGGCTGGCAGCCTGCCGACTTCCCCCTCGACAAGCTGATGAAGCCACCCACCGACTGAAAGGAGCCACACCCATGTTCGAGCTCAATGGAAAGACGGCGCTGGTTACAGGCGCGGGCCAGAACGTCGGAGCGGGAATTGCCCGCACTCTGGCGTCGCAGGGCGCCCACGTTTTGGTCAACGACATCGTTGCCGACCGAGCCGGGGAAGTGGCCGACCAGATCGCCGCCTCCGGCGGCGCTGCTGAGCCGCTGCCCTTCGACGTGACTGACGGGGAAGTGGTGCGGGACGCCATTGGCGATCGGCCCATCGACATCCTGGTCAACAACGCCGGCAACGGCGGGGCCGAGATGATGCAGGTCAAGCCCTTCGCAGAGACTGAGCCAGCCGATTGGATCGGACCCCTGGCCGTCAACCTCGGCGGGGTTTTGAACTGCACCCACGCGGTGCTGCCGGGGATGATCGAGCGGGGTTGGGGCCGGGTCATCGGCGTCGTCTCGGGAGCAGGAACCGTGGGCGTGAACATTGGGGTGGCCGCCTACTCGGCGGGCAAGGGCGGCGCGGCCGGGCTACTCCGCTCGGTGGCGCTGGAAGTGGCCCAGACGGGAGTCACGGTGAACTCCATCGCCCTGGGGCTGATGTCCAACACCGGGGACACCGGCGTCACCGATCACCTGGCCAGAGCCATCCCCACCCGGCGCTTGGGCACCCCCGAAGACGTCGCCGCCCTGTGCGCCTATCTCGCCTCCGAGGAAGCCTCCTGGATGACGGCCCAGACCATCCCCCTCGCCGGCGGCTCCATCACCAGCTGAACGTCGATCCCCGGCCAGCCACGCTCGGCTGACGCCTACCGAGGTCGATCAAGCGGCGGCCCTGGCTTCGGCGAGCCATTGGTCGATGGTGCTCCGATTGGCGGCAATCCAATCGTCGGCCGCCGCCTGGACGTCGGCCTCGGTGTTGGCGCCGCCTTCATAGGCCAGGTTCTGAAGGGCGATGTCGAGCACGGGGATCTCCACTTGCTCCAGCAGCTTGGCTGCAACCGGATTGTTGGCCAAGAAGTCGTTGTGGGCCACCACCAAAATGTCGGCGGGTACGAAACCCATCTCGCAGGGCTGGCCCGGACACTGTTCAGCCGGCAGTGCCGCCGCTCCGACCTGGGTCTCGAGCGGCTGGCTCACCGAAATCCAGATCACGTCGGTTCCCGGCACCAGCTCAGCGGTAAACGCCCCCGGCGTCCAGATGTACTGCAACATCGGCTCGCCCCGGCTGTGGCGGCCAACTGAATCGGCGAACAGGGCTGCGTGCTCGGCCGAGACCTGCTCAAGGGTGTCCTCCCAGCCGTTCAGAGCGATCATCTCGTTGATCACCACCTGGCAGCCCCAGCCGTCATTGCAGCCCATCAGATCGGCCTTGCCGTTGCCGTCCACATCGAACAACGCGGCGATCTCGGAGTCGTTGGCGATGTCGTCGAGCATGGTGATCCCATGGGCATCAGCGGTGGCAATGTCCACGATGAAGCCCTGCAAACCGCCGGCCACGATCTCGTTGCCGATCGGCGACACAAGTTGGTCCACGCCCGCGTCCTCAATGAGCGTGGTGTGATTGGGGAACCAGCCGTTCACCCAGAAGTCGTATTCGCCCTCACCCAGTGACGGGTAGAACGTCGCCGGGGACAACTCCGCCTCGGCCGGGTCGTTTACCTCATAGCCCAGCTCTTGCAGGAGCGTCCGAAAGATCGCCGCCTGCATGTAGCCCGTCGACCAATTGGCCCGAGCCATCTTCACGGTCACGCCCTCGCCTGGCATGCCCGTGTCGTCGTCGTCGTTGCCGCACGCGGCAACGACCAGCGAAAAGGATAAGAAAATGGCGAGAAAAGCCCTCCAAAAGTGTCGCACGGCCATTGGATTTCCTCCGCTCCCCCTAGGTGCCGAAAACCATAGCAACTACTGCCGTTTGCCGGTGGTGCGATCACCTGTAGTGCCTCAGCCGCCTAGTTTGTGGAGATGTCGTTGACCACAGAGGCTGCAGTCTTGCGGGCAGTGGGGGAACCGCTGTCGATAGAGACGATTGAGATTCACCCTCCCGCCGACGGAGAGGTGATCTTGGAGATGGGGGCAGCCGGGATTTGCGGTTCGGACCGTTACGTGATCGAAGGGGCCTATCCGGTGGAGCCGCCCGCGGTTTGCGGCCACGAGGGCGCCGGGGTCGTGGTCGAGGTGGGGCCGGGGGTGCAGTCGCTGGAGGTGGGCGACAGCGTTGTTCAGATTTTCAAAGGACCGTGCGGCACCTGTCGAAACTGCCGGCGCGGCCTCAAAACCTTCTGCCCCACCGGCATGGACGGCTCTGGTCGGTTGCGCGACGGCACCTATCGCATGTTCGACCAGTCGGGCTCTGCGGTGGGAACCCACCTGGGACTTGGGAGTTTTGCCCGCCACACCGTTACCCCCGAGCGTCACCTGGTGAAGATCCCCGACGGGGTGGAGCCTGCGGTGTCGGCCCTGGTCTCCTGCGGGGTATCCACTGGTGTCGGCGCGGCGGTGAATGTCGCCGGCGTCAAGCCCGGCGATGCGGTCATGGTGCTTGGCGTCGGCGGGGTGGGCGCCGCCGCGGTGATGGGCGCGGCGCTGGCGGGGGCGGAGCGAATCGTGGCCGTCGACGTCAAGGCCGACAAGCTCGCCCTCGCCCCCGGTTATGGAGCAACTGATGTGGTCGATGCCAGTGCCGCCGACGTCGCCGAGGCGGTGGGCGAGCTCACCGGGGGCTGGGGGGTGGACGCGGTGCTGCTCACCCCCGACCGAGTCCGTCCCGAGCACTATGAGACGGCCATGGCCTGCCTCGCCGCGGGCGGGATGGTGGTGCAGGTGGGCGGCACGTCGCACGGGATGGAGTCGATCCCCATTTCGCCGAACCTGCTGTTGGCCCAAAGGACGATCGTGGGGACCACGATCGGGGGTCCCGACCCGGCACGGGATGTGGTGCGGTGGATCGATCTCTATCTGGCCGGGAGGCTGCCGCTGGAAAAGCTCATCACCCAGCGCTACCAACTTGAGGAGATAAACGCCGGTTTCGCCGATCTGGCTGCGGGTCGCAACATCCGGGGTGTGATCGCCATTAGTCCCAAAATAAGCAGCGATAGAGTTCAAAGCTGACTGCCTGCCCGCAGCGAGGGCGGCACATCCTGCGATTGGAGTCGCCATGACCATGATCACCGAGCAGCAGGACGCTCAAACGTCGTCGGCGAGGCAGCTGCGCTCGTACAACCTCATCTCGGCCGACAGCCATATCAACGAGCCCCCCGACCTGTGGACGTCTCGGGTTCCGGCGAAGTACCGCGACCGGGTGCCCCGGGTGGAGCGTTTCGAACAGGGCGACGCCTGGGTGATCGAGGGCGTAGAAGGCCCGATGCCGATTGGGCTCAATGCCTGCGCCGGCCAGGACCCGCGGCTGCGCCAGAACTGGGTCCGATTCGACGATATTCGCTCCGGCGGATGGGATCCCGCCGCCCGGGTCCGGGAGATCGAGATAGCCGGCGTCGACGCTGAGGTGCTTTACCCGTCGCCTCGGATCTACCAGGCGGTGGCGGCCGCAGAGGAGCCCGATTATCACCTGGCGCAAGTTCAGGCCTACAACGACTGGATCGACGAATACGCCTCCCACGACCTCTACCGGTTTCGGGCCCTGCCCCTTCTGCCCAACCGCGGCGTGGACATGGCCCTCGCCGAGGTGGACCGGGTCGGCAGCCGGGCCAGCACCGGCGGCTTTCTGATGAGCGCGTATCCCCACGGCTCGCTGTCGCCCGACCCCGGCGACGATCCGGTGTGGGCGGCGCTGGAAGAGCGCGACATCACGCTGGCCATCCACGTGTCGCTTCAGAACACCATGCCCGCCCAGAAGAACCTGCTGGCCCTGCCCGCCGCCACCCGCTTTCTGGGGGCCTCGACGCATCTGATCGAGCTGATCTTCTCGGGGATTTTCGACCGGTTCCCAAACCTGGGGCTGGTGTTCGCCGAGGTGGATTGCGGCTGGGTTCCCTACTTCAAAGAGCAGCTCGACGACGGCTATTACCGCTACCGCTTCCGGTTCGATCTGGCCAAGCTCCCCAGCGAGTACATCGAGCAGCACGTCCACTTCACCTGGGTCACCGACACCTACGGAATCGACAACCGCCACCATATCGGCGTCGACAAAATGCTGTGGTCCAGCGACTACCCCCACGGCAGCTCCAACTATCCGAACGCGTGGTCGCCGACGATGGCGGCGATGGCCGGGGTTCCCCTCGACGAGCGCTCGCTGATGCTGGTGGACAACGCCAAGCGCCTCCACAAGTTCCCCGATCTCTAAGCCGGCCATGTCCCGCCCGCTGAGCACCTTCACCTGCACGATCACCCCGTTCGGGCCCGACGGCAGCCTCGACTGCGACGCTTGGCGGGCCCATGTGGACCGGCTCGCTTCCGTGGGCATGGGTGTGTATGTGGGCAGCTCCTCGCCCGGGGAGGGCTGTGCGCTCACCACCGCGGAGACCGAGCTTGTCTACGGGATCGCCGCCGACACCGCCGCGGGCCGCGTCTCGGCCCGGGCCATGGGGGTGGAGACTCGAACGGCCGCGGAATACCTGGAGTTGGTTGCCATAGCCGAGGCCGTGGGACTCGAGGCGATGCAGGTCTACTGCGTGGACGTCGGGCATGCGAACACCCCGACGCCCGGCGAGCTCGAGGCCTACTTCCGCACGGTGCTGGAAGGCTCGTCCATCCCCTGCGTGCTGTCGAGCCACATATTCAACGGTTATGTGATTCCCCTCGACCTCGTCGGTCGCCTCGTGCAGGAGTATGCGCCCGACAAGGTCATCGGCATCAACGTGACCAACACCGACATGGGCTACGTGACCCGCGTGGTCGATGTTGTGGACGGCCGCTGCGACGTGCATGTGGGCGGCCCCATGCAGGCCCTCACCATCCTCGCCCTCGGCGGCCAGGGCTTCTTGTCGGGCGAAGGCAACATCATCCCGGCAACGTGCCGACAGGTGATAACCGCCCACATGGCAGGCGACTTTGCCGCCTCGCAGGCCGCCTACGCCCAGGTGATGCGCCTTTTCAGCGCCAACCGCTGGCCCGGAGGCAGCGTGCGCTTCTTGAAGGCGGTGATGGCCTGCGCCGGCCTCCCAGGCCACAACCTGCGCCCCCCATTCGCCCCCGTCGAAGCCGACATCGCCGCTGAGATCGAGACCACCCTCGCCCACCTACCCATCCCCGAACTAGCCGACCTCCTCACCAGCTAGGCCACCAGCCGCTAGTTCAAGACCCACCCCTGGAGCTCGCAGTTCTGGTCGCCTTCGAGCCGGTGTGTGCGTTGCTTGTTGCCATTGGGATCATCTGACATTACATTGATGTCAAATAACTCGATTGACTTTCGGCCGACCAAGGAGTCCGTATGAGCCAAATCACTGCCCGGGTTCCTGATGAGCTTGTTGAGGCGCTGGATGCGGCCGCTGAGGGATTGAAGCGCAGCCGGGCCGACATCATTCGCCAGGCGTTGGAACGCTATTTGGAGGATTATGACGATCTAGAGGTGGCCCTTGAGCGCCTGCAAGACCCAGCTGATCCGGTGCTGGATTGGGATGAGGTCAGACATGAGCTGCTCAGTTCGGATTGATCGCAGCGCAATTCAACGATGTCAGATGGCGCTGAAGCTGTAGTCGATGGCCGCGTACTCGGTTCGGATTAAGCACAGCGCGTCTCGAGACCTGGCGCAGATTGCTCGCCAGGATCGCGAGCGGATTGTGTACGCGATTGATCGCCTTGGCGAGCAACCGCACGCGGGCTACCCGTTGAAGGGAGATTTGCGGGGCCTTCGCCGCATACGCGTCGGCGACTACAGGGTTGTGTACGAAATACTCAAAAGTGAACTGGTGGTCCTCATGATTCGAGCCGCTCATCGACGAGAGGCTTATCGCCGCCGCTAGAACGGGAGAGTGGGAGATCCCGGCTGAACGGCAACCGCCTAGTTTGTTGAGATGGGGATAACCACAGAGTCCGCCGTTCTGCGGGCGAACGAAGTGCCTAGGGCTGATTGTCCGAAGGAGCCCTCATGGGGGGGGGGTAGCTGAGGCCCTGAATCCCGTCTATTCCGCAGTCATCTGGGTTGTGAACGATGACTGGGCCGGGCTGCGGGGGGAACAGCCCGGCCCAGTGGGGCACGGAGGTGGGTTGTCGGGAGGTCTCGTGAGATACGGGGCCTCGGGTTGGGGGCTAGCCGGCTGGGTCGCCTTGTGGGTCGGGGTTCTTGAAGCTGATCGTCTCATAGTCCTCGTCGCGGACGACGGTGAACTTCTGAGGCCTGGCGCATAGCTCGTCTTCGGCACAGTCGGCAGTACACCACTCGTGGGCCGGGCTGTTCGGATGCGGCTCTTCGATGTCCTGCACTTCCGGGCTTGTCCCAGATCCGCCTGGCTTCTCGGGGGTTGTCTGGTCGCCGCCCAGCACCTCGGCATCGCTACCGCTACCTGCTTCGAACGCCTCTTCGGGCGGACCCAGCGCTTCGAGGGCGGCGGCCACGCACTGCTCATATGTCGTGTCGCCCTCGTTGGCCGCGGGGGGCGGCGACTCGCCTTGGGCGCTGGCCGAGACTGCGCTCCAGCCGGCGATCGCCAAAGCCAGCCCGGCGATCCCGGCAACGGCGGCGATCAGCGCCCGGCGGCGGCGCAGACGCGACCCCCACCTTGGCTCCGCTGCTAGCAGCGACCCGGTGCTCTCTTCTTGGGGGTGGTTGGTGGTGGACATTTTCTGTCTCCTTGTTCTGTGGGGTTCAGCAGACCGGGTCTCCCCGGTCCCTTGGGCACTTCCCACAATGGCAGACACCCCCTGAGACCAGGCTGAGAGCGGCTGAGAGCGTTCTCAGGTTGGCGAATACCGGCCACGGGAATTCGGGCAGACTTGCAGGGTGAGGATTCTGGTCGTCGAGGATGAGCAGCGGCTGGCCACGGCCATCAAACACGGCCTTGAGGCTGAGGGGTTCAGCGTCGACGTGGTACACGACGGGCTCGACGGACTGTGGCGGGCGAACGAGGGGCTCTATGCCGCTGTGGTCTTGGACATCATGCTGCCGGGCATGAACGGCTATGAGGTCTGCCGCACCCTCAGGGCCCAGGACAACTGGGTGCCGATTCTGATGCTGACAGCCAAAGACGGCGAATACGACGAGGCCGAGGGCCTTGATCTCGGCGCCGACGACTACCTCCGCAAGCCCTTCTCGCTGGTGGTGCTGGTCGCCCGCCTGCGGATGCTGATGCGCCGAGGGCAGGCCCAGCCCTCGCTCGTTCTGAGTGTCGGCGACCTGACCCTTGACCCCGCCACCCGCCGTTGCCGGCGGGGCGACACCGACATCGAGTTGACGCCCCGGGAGCTGACAGTGCTCCAGGCGCTGATGAGCCGATCACCCGAGGTGGTCCCCAAACAAGACCTGCTGGACGCGGTCTGGGGCTTCGACTTCGACGGCGATCCCAACATCGTCGAGGTGTACATCGGCTATTTGAGGCGCAAGATCGACCGGCCGTTCGACACCCACTCCATCCGCACTGTTCGCGGCGTCGGCTATCAGGTGACGAGATGAAACGGCCTCGGCTAACGGTGCGGACCCGAATGACCGTGCTGGTCGGACTGGCCGCGGCGCTGGTGCTCATACCGGCAGCCGCGTTCGGCCCGAACCGGGTAGAACAGGCACTGATCGGCGACGTGTTCGACGACGCCGCCGCCGGCCAGGCTGAGAACATCGAATTCCTGCTCGACCTCATGCGCCAACCGAACGCGGGCGGAACAAGCCCGGCGGGGCAGTTCGCGCGGTCAGACAGCAGCTTCCCGCAGAGCAGCTCGCTGGAGGTCGAGATAGACGGATTCACCGCCGATGAGGCTTCCTACATACAGGATGAGGCGCGGCGCATCCTTGCGGCGCTCGGCGACCTCGACCGCCTTGGACATCTCGACGGCCTTCTCCGCATCACCCGGTCAAACCGGCAATCAGGAGTGCCGGTGGTCATGAGCAACGGCTCTCTTGTGGCCTTCTCCCCCGAGGGTCATGCCGTGGCAGAACGGCAGGAACCGGGCGCAGGGGACTCTCCGGTTATCACCGTCTTCACCGTCTTCGAATTGACCGACCTGGTGAACCGGGCGGGTGGATTCCAAGCGAGTGCGTTCAAAGACAAGTTGAGCCGCGCCGATCTCAGCGATGATCCGATCCCAACCACCCAGCCCATCGCCTTTGCCAGCCGCAACGTCGGCGGCACCGACTTCGTGGTTGCCGCCGACATCAGCAATGTGATCCGAAGCGTTGACCGCATTCAATCCATCATGTGGTTCGTCACCCCGTTCGCGGTGCTGGCCGCGGCGCTGGTGGCCTGGATGCTCACCGGGCGGGCCCTGCGCCCGGTGGCGCAGATCACCAAGCAGGTCGGCGAAATCAACTCGGGAACGCTGGGCGAGCGGGTCCCCCGACCCGGTACCGGCGACGAGATCGACCGGCTGGCAACCACCATGAACGCCATGCTCGGCCGACTCGAGCACAGCGACACCCGGCTGCGGCAGTTCGTGTCCGACGCCTCCCACGAGCTGAGAACCCCGGTCGCGGTGCTGCACAGCGAAGCCGAGGTCGCCCTGCGCAAGCCCGCCGACTCGCCGGTGGCCGATCTTGCTGCCGGCGTCCTCGCCGAAGCCCAGCGATTGCAGCGCATCGTCGATGACCTGCTGGTTCTGGCCCGCCACGACGAGAGCCGCAACCCATTGCCCTCCCAGGCAATCGACCTCGACGACATCGTGCTGGAGGAGGCCGCGAGGAGCCGGGCCGTCCCCATCGACGTGAGCGCCGTATCCGCGGCCAGGGTGACCGCATCGCCTGACCGCACCGGCCGCATCGTCGCCCATCTGCTCGACAACGCCGCCCGCCACGCCCGGGAGCGCGCCGCGGTGAGCCTGACCACCCGCCCAGCCCTTGACCCGGCCTCGACGACAGGCCAAGAAGCGGTACTAACCGTTGACGACGACGGTCCTGGTATCGACAAGGCCGACCGCGACCGGATCTTCGAGCGCTTCACCCGGCTCTCTGAGGCCCGCAGCCGCGACACCGGAGGTGCCGGGCTGGGCCTCGCCGTGGTCAAAGTCCTCGTCACCGAACTCAGCGGCCAGATCACCGTCGAAGACTCCCCCCTCGGCGGCGCCCGCTTCACCATCACCCTTCCCGCCACCCCAATTTGAGACCGCCGCCGCGGGCCGGATGCAGGAACCGCTGGCGGGTGGCCACCAGCGGGTCCTCGGATGGATGACACCATTAGAGGCATTCAACCGAACTAGTGCAATGACCGCATGAGAGCGCCCACAGAAAAACTGACAGTCCCTGACGTTGCCTCGCCGAGGTCGCGGTAATCTTGGTTTCTCCCGCGATGAACCGCCCTGGTTTTTCTGGAGGGTCTGGTGGTCCCTGGGATTTGTTATTGGGATCATCTGACATTACATTGATGTCAAATAACTCGATTGACTTTCAGCCGACCAAGGAGTCCGTATGAGCCAAATCACTGCCCGGGTTCCTGATGAGCTTGTTGAGGCGCTGGATGCGGCCGCTGAGGGATTGAAGCGCAGCCGGGCCGACATCATTCGCCAGGCGTTGGAACGCTATTTGGAGGATTATGACGATCTAGAGGTGGCCCTTGAGCGCCTGCAAGACCCAGCTGATCCGGTGCTCGATTGGGATGAGGTCAGACATGAGCTGCTCAGTTCGGATTGATCGCAGCGCAATCTAGAAATGTCAGATGGCGCTGAAGCTGTAGTCGATGGCCGCGTACTCGGTTCGGATTAAGCACAGCGCGTCTCGAGACCTGGCGCAGATTGCTCGCCAGGATCGCGAGCGGATTGTGTACGCGATCGATCGCCTTGGCGAGCAACCGCACGCGGGCTACCCGTTGAAGGGGGATTTGCGGGGTCTTCGCCGCATACGCGTCGGCGACTACAGGGTGGTGTACGAAATACTCAAAAGTGAACTGGTGGTCCTCATGATTCGAGTCGCTCATCGACGAGAGGCTTATCGCCGCCTCTAGTACGGGAGGAGAGTTATACCCAATGGTGGCGCATTGAAGGCATTGGGTTGCCTAGTTCTGCATCTGCATCCCAGAAGCAAACTAAACCTTGGCGGTACGGTCCTTGCCTTGGATGGGGACCTCGGCCGAGCTGATGTGGACAGAGAGCACGTGCACACCGGGGACCGACTCGGCGTCCGCCTTGGCAGACGCCAACGCTTCTGACAGGGTGTCAGCCTCGCGGGCGAAATCCAGTCGTTGGTGTGCGATCAGGGCGTCATCGCATCCGGCCTCGTACAGGGCATCGAACACTCCATCATCAAGAAGGTCAACCGAGCCATCAGTCACCAACTCGAAATGATGGACCTTTCGAGCTGTCATTGCGGCCTCCCTGCGGCGCCAGTTTCCTGACATTGACACTTGTTAGCGCTCTTCAAAAGCCTACTCGCCTGATCCTCTGGTACCCGTGGCGATCCCGCAATCCCAATAGTGCAGTGGCGGTTACGTGCCGGACAGTAGGCAGTGCCCCACCGATGCGCCGATCGGCTCTCAGACAACTCGATGGTCCAACCCAACTTCAGGAGTTGCTTGATGGCCTTGCGCACCTCTTTCTTGGGGTGAATGCCTCTCGCCATGGGCGGCAAGGTACCGGCGCACAGTGACAGCTTCGTTTGGACGACTTGGAGAAGAAAAAGCTGGCCACCGGCCGAGTCCGAAACCTCGACGCCAGCAATCAACGGCAGCGTGAGTCCACTTTCACGCCTAAGCGAAACCCAGGGACCACCATGCCAGGGCGGTGGGAGTGTTTCCAGCCCCCTTGAGTTGCCGGGGAGAATCTGGTTGTTATGCGCTGTGTCGCTCCCGATACGGGACGGATTCGGTCTTCAGCTAGCGTGCCAACCGTGTCGCGGATGCTCAAGAGGTTGCTTGGCCGGTCAGAATCGGAAGCGGATTCCCCGAAGCGAAACCACGGCGACCCTGGCGCAGCGAAGTCCGGCGACCAGTGTCAAGAATGCTACGGCGAGCACCCCTTGCTGCCCGATGAATTGGTCCTCTACGACCCGCCTTACGAGTGGTGCGAGACTATCGAGGAGCACAAGCGAAACGAGCAATACGACACAGCGCTCGCAATTCTCGACAAGTGCATCCAGGTCGAGGAAGCCCACGATGGCGGTGTCGCCCCCTGGTTCTATGAGCAGGCCGCAATCATCTACAGGAAGATCGGCGACCGCGATGCTGAGATCGCCGTGCTGCGCCGCTACGCCGACCAACCCCACGCTCCCGGTGCGCTGCCGCCGAAGCTGCTAGCGCGGCTCTCCAAGCTTGAAGCAGGCGAGTAATCGTTAGCGGCGGCCGCATTTTGCGTCGCTGTTGACGCTGGCGGTCTGAGCCGGTTCACTCCCAAGACGACTCGGCTGGATTGACAGCCTTCGCTATCCGTCAATAGGCCGGGTCGCATTTCTCCGAAGGCGGTGCAGTTCTTCAGGGACTCAAATGGGAGAGCGGGCAAACCTTGTCTGACCAGGGGTTGTTTCATCACATGGCCAATGGGAACACATTCGAGACTGATTGGAAGATGCCTGCCAGTTGGACTGGTGATGCTGCCGCGTCTGTGCCAGCCGGTGGTGGTACGGTGCGCCATGATCTGGCTCTACCTCTTGCCGGTGCTGTGCCTCGTCGCCGCAGTGGTGATCGAGACAGCGTGGCGCAGGCTGGTGAGATTCAGCTGCGACAGGTGCGGGCGCAAGTTGCCCGCCGCCGAGCTGTCCGAGCAGGGCGGGTGGTCCGACTGGTGCGAGGAGTGCGGGCGATTGGCAGACACGGGCTACAGCGCGAGTTCAATCTCCGGTGTGGCCAACTCCCGCCGCTCGTGATCCCAGCCCGTCGGCCAGCTATAGACTCGGCCTGTCGCTATGGGGGCATCATCGCCCTATCGGGTTGCAGCCCGACCGACACCACAGCTCCGACAACGACGACTTTTGCCGCCATCCTCCCGAACCACTGGTAGCGCCTGATCTTTTGCCAGTCGGACGGCGCTGGCTGCTGCCACCAGCTCCAACAGGCGACCATTGCGATCGAGATGGCAAGGATGGCAGAGGCGGCGAACCACAGTTCGACAAATGGCGAAGTGTGGAGCGGCCTAGCAGCGACCAGCGCCCCGAAGAGCAGAACCCCGAAGAGGAGGATGGCGACCTGTCTGCCTGTCTCCATTCGCCGCTACGGTAGCTTCGGCGGGATGTTTCCGGCCGAGGGACCGGCGGCGGGGACTGAGCATCTCGCCTCACCCATCCACCTCGGAGTCCTCATCGGCCTCTGACACTGGATATACAACAGCTAAATCCCTGCTCAGCGAAATGGTACGCAGCGTTTAGGTGCATGAAGCCGCCCGCGCCACTTTCGTATATGGATCCCTTTTTCCTGTCTTTTTCTTTGTTTCCGAGTTGGAACATCTCTTTCCAAAGGGGCGGTAGCTGGCGCTGCCTTTGATGGCCTTTGTCTCGGAATCTTGTTAACTCTCTGATAGGCCATTTTCCCAGTAGAGCGTACATTTCGCGGCACCGCACGCTCCTGGGTGGCTGGTCCAGTTCTTGTCTTGCGCTCGGTGGAATTCCATGTCTGGGCCTGTCAGGAGTTTTGTGGGCGCTCTCATGAGGTCATTGCAGTTGTGGGTACGACGATCTCGTCGCTTACCGTGGGCGTGATGCCGCGATTTCGTCGGCCAGGGCGATGAGCCGCGCTCGGATGGCGGTGCTGTCAGCGGCCAGGTCCACCGTGGCGAATCGTATTCTGTGCCCTTGGATCACTGCGGACTCGTCGATGTCCTCGCCGACGGAGGGATGTAGCAGCAGTCCTGACGAATCCAGGGAACTGGGGTCGCTGTCGCTCTCCTGGGATCTCAAATAGGCGTACATCTGGTAGATGTAGCCGCTGTCCAGGGTTAGTGGCCTGTGATGGCCTGGCTTCAAGATGCTGGTGAACTTGGTGTCGATAACTGTGCGGTGCCTGTGACCATGTTCATCGGCTGGAGGGCTCTCCAGGACGATGTCGGTCTTCATCCAGGGCATGATCGCGTCGATTCTCAAGGTCTTGGTCTGTGTTTCGATCGGCCACTGGATCGGCTTTCCGGTATTGACCGACCATCCGCGGGGACGGAGCACCGTGCGGTAAAAGCCTCCGACGGCGGCCTCGAATAGACCTCTAGCCCATGCTTCGTCTCTACCTGGTGCGGGCAGGTGAGTGCGACCGGGATCCTCGGTGGGCAGACTCAGCCTGAGGGCCAATTCCGCGGCTGCGAGCATCTGGCGGTCTTCGGCGTTGGCCCTACCGGCGGTCAAGGTGTCTCGGAGGCTCTTTGTACGGATGCCTGCGGAAGGCTCGTCACCCACGCCGGCTCGGTCGAGAGCTGCGGCGAGGCTCCCGCACTGCCTGACTAGAGGCTCACTTTTCACAGAACCGCGCAGCTTGTTGAGGGCTGCCTTCACGAGACGATTCCGTGGGGTGTCTGTGGTCAACTCTTCGAAGGAGCAAGCGATCCTGCCCTGCAGCAACAGGCTGCGGCATTCAGTGCGGAGGGCGTCGATGCGTCCTCGCACGCGGGTCAGGTCAGCCCGGCTGCGGTGGAGCTCGAGAGTCAGGTTGCGCCGGATCCGGCGTTCGACGGCATGGGTGAGGATCTCCGCAACTAGGTCGGGGATGTCGTCGGGGTTCTCCTCAGCGCGGTACCTCAGCCTGCTGGGGAGTTCCCGATAAAGCCGCGACGCATACAGCATCAACAGCCAGATGTTCCTGACTGGTATCGCGCCGATTGTCCCCGGAGCCGCTAGCGCCAACTGCCGAGCTCCTTGAGCAGATCCTCCTTGGCGGAACGAGCACTGTTGGCGGCGTCGAACCAGTACTCGTCCAAGAGCGGTCCGATTTCAGTCTCCACCACCTGCGTGAACCATCGGACGGGGTTCGCAATGTCAGTCTTGTCGCTTGGCGTCACGACGCTGTGGCCGATCCGGAACTGCGGGCCGAGCAGGGCGTCATCAGAAATCGTCTGGTTCAACGCCGTCATCCGTCTCTCAACATCAGCAAGGAACCCGCCGTCCAGTCCGCACTGATCGCTGACCCAGCTGCGCCAAAGATCCCCGAATACCGGTTCCAAGTCTACGAATGCGAATCGGCGTCGCATTGCAAGATCCACCAGCGCGAGCGACCGGTCAGCGACGTTCATGGTGCCGATGACATAGAGATTGTCCGGAATGTGCACCCGTTCGTCGCCGTGTCGGGGATAGCTCAGCGCCAACGCCTCGTCGGGAGTGCGCTTGTCGGCCTCTAGCAGAGTGAGCATCTCCCCGAAGATCTGGGCAGGATTGCCTCGGTTGATCTCTTCGATGACCACCACAAAGTCCCGTGCTGGCTTGTTCTTCGCGTCTTCGACCGCGGTCAGGAACGGTCCATCCACCAGATCGAGAGGGTGCTTCTTGTTTCCGCTAGGCCGCCAGCCCCTCACGAAGTCCTCGTAGGACAGGTTTGGGTGGAACTGCAACGGGCGCACCCGGCTCGGCGACCGGCTGCCGATGAGGGCGAACGCGAGCTTCTTGGCCAGCCAGGTCTTGCCGGTGCCAGGTGGCCCTTGGAGTATCAGGTTCTTCTTGACCCGCCACCGCTCAAGGATCGCCTTCAGCCTGTCCCGCTCTAGGAAGCATCCCTCCTTGACAATGTGGTCCACCGAATACGTCGACTCAACTGCGAGGCTCGGAGTGCTTTGATCGTCTTCATCTCCCGTGTCGCCCTCTTTCTCGGGTGCGGTGTCCCCTTTGTCCTCATCTGCTGTGTTCCATGCCATTGCAGACAGTTCGGGGAATGAGTGAACTGGCACATTCTCGTCGTCGAACATCAGGTGCAACTCGTCGCACAGAGTTAAGTACGTTTCTGCGTCCGGATTGCCCTTGGGAACTTTCAGGCCCAACTGCTTTTCGATGAAGGTGCAGGCATGTTTGTCCAAAGACACGAACGATTGCGGGCGGATCCAAAAGAGGCCGAATGTGAGCTGCCGGCTCACGTGCTTGCGGTTGACCGCGTCGTTGAAGGAGTCAATGAGTGATGCGCGGTTGGTCTCATCGCTGTCGTCGGCGTATTGCACGGCATCGGCGAACACTTGCCAAAGCGCATCAATGTGATCATCATCGCGGTCCTTTTCGTATGGGAACAACCAGCTGTTGAGGTTGTGCAGAACCGGTATTCCAGCGAAAGATTCGAGGAGCCGTCCGTCTAATTCCTCCATTCCCAGCAGCGCAGCCAAATGGCGGGCAATCTTCCTGCGGTTGTCCCATGTCACTTGTCGATTGAAGATTCCCATTGTTGTGAAGGGGCAGATGTCTCGCCACCGACCGGATGTGCCGTCAGCGAATTGATCCTCCACCTTCTTCGGCAATTCACTGGGGAGCCTGTCAATCGCGGCGAGCAGAGGCTGCCGATCATGGCGGAAGGCGAGCAGCCTGTCCGCGAATCCTGTGTAGAACGATGTCCAGTGGAAGCGGTCGGAAGTGTCTGAATTTGGAGCCATGAGTGAACCTCCTGTATTCGCGGGGGGGCTAAATGTTCTGCTTATCGATCCGCCGCTGGTGCTCAGCCTGCCTAGCGTCAGCGCGTCTCCACCCTTCCCCCCTCAACTCTTTTAGCCATTTCTTCAAATCCGCATAGCCAATTGTGAACAAGTCCAAACCGTCGATCCTGGCCTTCACCATCTCGCCAGATGTCATCTTCCGGCCTAGCCGGGCTGCTATTCGCTCACTCACTGCCGCCGCTCCCTTCGCATCCTGTCGGAGCCTAACGGGCATCTACTTGCCCCCCAAACAGGGGCAGAAACTGCCTATGCGCCATCCCCGGCGGCTGTGCCTGCTGTATTGCCACGGCTGTCTTAAATTGTTTGAAGGCCCGCTTGCGGGCCACATGAAGCGACCGCAACAGCGCTCTTCGGCCGTTGGAACTGCCTAGAGTGACGGCCCAGCAGGGTTCCCCACAAGGCCGCCGCACGCATAGCAGCTCACGTCCCCGCTTGCGGCGAGGGATTCTTCCAGAGCAATCGCCCCAGGTCGGCGCGCCCCTCGGTCGTCAGAGCCGGCTTGGCACACCGGCCGACGCGGGCCTGGGGGATCCGGTTCCCCCTAGCTCGTCGCCCCGATATCAGATCATCAGCGGCATAGGCGATCGGTCTGTCTCCGCCTGACACCAGTGCCACCATCCGATGAAAGTCCCTAAGAGAAGAAAGCGAGTTCGGAAATCTCGTCCATGTAGTTTTTGACAACTTGGACGGTAAAATATTGGGGTGGCAAGCAAATCTCGCAGCGGGCAGAACATCAACCACCTGGACAAAATCGATCAAGAGGTGCTGGGACTGAAGGGGTTGACTGATACGTATGACGGCCTGTTTTTTCTGCTCATCATTCCTTTGTCTCTGGTCGTCAGCTTGATTTCCATACACATCGACGAAAGCAGGCTGAACAGCGCCCTGGATTTGGCGGTGAACCCGCTTTCCGTTTTGCTTGGGATAGGCGGACTCTTTTTGATCGCCAGATTCGCCGGTCTGAGCATTGCTGGCGGGGAAAATGAAGACGAGTCGACCGTGAACCGGATCGCGACCCTCGTCGCATCGGCCTCCGGGGTCACGCTGTTCGCGATCATCGTCCACAGGCTCCTCCCGGTAGGGGATCTCAGCAGAATGGTCGGCGCAGGCATTTTGCTACTGATCCCGATTAGCTTTGCGATGTTGGTCGTCGGAAGACAGGTAATCGACCACCATGAGAGGCTAAATGGCGCCAAGCGGGCCAAGAGCCAGACTTTGCCGTTCCTTCAGAAAAGCGCGTGGGTCGTCGATGTGGTCGCCTGGTTCTCCCACAATCTACTGGCAACTCTCATCTGGTCTTTGGCTATGAGAGCCACGGGTGCACAATGGGCGGACTCGACATTCATCTGGGTGCTGTTGACCGGGACGGCCATGTTCCATGCCACCCAAGTCGGTCGGCTCGGCTATCGCGGGTTCACGCTCGGACACCGGCTTGCTGGCGTCCGAGTGGTCAACGCGCAGACAGGCAATCTCATGGGGTGGAAACAATCAGTCGTGAGGACCACCCTCCCTCTGATCTGCGTATACGTCATTATCTTGTTCGGATACGAATACCCGCTGGGCATGGATGCCGACGTCGGGGGCACGAAGTACTTTGCGCTGGTAGCGGCCTCCGCAATAGTGGTCGCAACCTCCATGGTTAGCTTCTTGAGCTTCTCGCTACTGCGTGAAGTACACACTCACGGGCAAGGGCTTCTCGACCTGGTGTGCCACACAGTCTCTGTCACCCTCAAAGACGAACCGGCAGAGACAAATCCTCAAGAATCAACGCTCACAGACGAACCGCAAATGGCTGACACGCGATAGCGCCGGGCCCCACCAGCAGATGCACCCACCACCAGAGTCTCAAGACGCCCAGCCGCAATGACGCCGCAGCTGACGGTTCCAACCTCATAAAGGAAACCAACCACTACAACCCCAGCTGGCAAAGCACAACCCGGCTGCACGCACAGAACCACCTCTTTTGGAACCGCCTAAGGATGCTGGCTCAATTGATTGCTGCTTCAGCTTGCTCAAGCTGTTCCAAGATCCATCCGAACTCCGGGGCATCTCCCAGGATCATGCCTTGCATGGCTGCATAGTCCCGTTCAATCATCTGTCGCAGTTCTAGTTGTGGGACCAATCTCACTGATCCGGGAGTGGCTTCTTCGAAGCGCTTCCAACGCTGTGGGAAGGCGATGAGATTGTGTTCTCGAACAGCGTCAAGCAGTTCGAGATTGGACAGTGCGGATGCGCCAACCTCTGTCGCTGTGATCATTGCGACGTCGTAGTAGTGACGTGAGATTCGGTTGCTGTCGGTGGGCACACGTTGCTCGTCTCGATATCCGCAGAATGTTCCGTGGAGGATCAGGAGCTTCTCCCAAAAGGTGCGCTCTGGCGCGAGCACCCTGATATTGCCCACTTTGAATGACCAGTCGGGCAGTTCGCCGTCGATATAGGGGCCTACGGTGCAGGTCAGGTTGGGCTCCAGAGCCGATCTCGCACCTGCCTCTATCTTCACCCGCGGAGACACATAGGAGGTCTCACGGCTTGCATACAGGGTGGGATACTCCACGAGGAGTGTGAGCCTGCTCGCATCGTCCTCATCTGGGACAATGCGGCATCCCTCAGAGGGAGCAGCGACCAATTCCGATAGTGCGGAATTTAGGTCTCCTAGCAGGTAGTCGCTACAGGCAGCATTGAGTTCTTGGAACAGGTCTTTCCGTTTTTTCTTTGAAAGGCCGTCCGCGACGGTTGGGTCACGATCTCCGTCGAAGCCCAGGTCGTCTCGGTGGATAACGAGGTCGATGTCTTCGGAGAACCGGTTGATCAGTCTGAAGGCCTTGGAAAGAGACGTTCCTCCCTTGAAGAGCAGCTTCGGATGTCCGTCGGGCAACCCGTTGTAGAGCGCGTCCAGAACGACGCAAACCCAGAGGTCCTTTTCCACATAGCTGGGTAACGTGTCGAGGCCACTTGCAGCCGCCTCAAACACATCCCGTCGATCTCGCTCTGAGATAGAAAGAAAGCGTAGGAGGTCTTCGTTCATGCGGCAGCGCTGAGATCGCTTGCGATGCTGCGTGCGAGTGGCGCGGCCCAGCTGGGGAGATTGTTGATGTTTTTCTCTAAATCCATCTTCACCTTGTCAGGAAGGCGGCGTCTCAGAGTCGACACGACTTGATCAGCAGCGGCAGCCTCAGGTCCTAGCCACCGCAAAGCCTGAGCCACTGGGGCCGCCGGTTTTCCGGCCCACTGCATGACACTAGGGCTCGCATGTCGAAACTGAATTGTTGTTCCGTCGATCTTCACCGTTCTAGAGGAGCCGTCCGTCAGATAGCTGACCTTTGCTGGTACTGCATTCGTGAGGCCCAGTCGGTTCGCGGCCACTAGCCCGTCTGGCATGATCCGGATACCGTCACGCCTCGCTACCGCCGAGACGACGACATCTATATCGACCGGTGCAGGTCGGTTCAGCACATCGCTGAATCGCGGCATGTCGTACAAGCCGTGCCCGATCCGACGCAGCTTCCCCGTCTTGACGAGACGCGACAGAGCCTGATCGACCGCCTCACGGCTTCCGAGGTCCAAGAAGTCTTTTGGCGCACACACCCACTTTCCGCGACCGCGCGCGGACACTCTCTTCATAATCTCGCCTGCCATTGCAGTCATGCTGGCTCCTCCTTCTAGCACTTCTCACGAATCTTGTCAGAAATATAGCAAATATTTCTGACAAGAATCAATGCGAGCAGCTGTACGCACGATACCCACCAAGAGGAGTTTTGCAGGATCGTCGCCGCGTGCGCGGCGGTCACTACAGAGTGGTGCGCGAATTGTTCGGCAGTGAACCGGTTTTCCTATTGGTTCGAATCGCTCATAGCCGGGAGGTCTGTCGCCGCAGTTTGCACGGCGGCCTTGAGAGTCCATTCCAAACCCTCGGCTGACCAACGGGCGTGTCGATTTCAGCTGGCAGGATGCGGCTTAGGTCTTGGAAGAGGGATGGGTTGTGGAAGCAGTCAACCCATCCCAACCTAGAGAGTTCAGAGGCGTCAAATCCCCACTAGGTACTACCCGAGGCGAGCTCCGGCTGGCCAACGCTCTGCGGTTGCCGAATCCTCAAAAGGAGTGATCCCCGATCTTGCTAGCGCCGCTCAGTGCTGCCGCCCTGTTCCCCACGTTCGGCCGGAACGTTGGAGGGCGGCGGGGGTGGTGGAGGGGGAGGTGGCGGAGGTGGATTCTTGTCAGAGGGTGCCATCACACTCCACTATACGACCCCTATTGAGTACAGCCACCTGGGAAAACGAAGGAAAATGGCGAAACCGATGGCACCGCCAAGTCTTTGGCGCAGCCCTCAAGACGCATGTCGGCGAGCGCTTGAATTGGGGTAGCGAAAACTAGGAGGCAAGCCAATCTTTCCCAGCCGATGGCTCCTCATTTGCGATGACTGAGACGTTAGACGGTGGCGGCGGAGGCGGAGGAGGGGGCGGCGGAGGCGGAGGAGCTTGTGGTTCTTGGTCAGAAGATGACATCGAGCACCACGATACCAGCACCGAGGAGGACAACAGGCGCGCAAAGGAGTGAAGATCTGTAGACACTGGTCCGAAAACCTAAGACTGAATCTACGCGGTCATAGGCTTCGTCCATATTCTTCGCTAGGTTCTCGTGGACCCACATGGGTGTTCTGCCAGGGTGCTGTGGGTAGTAGTAGTTCTGCAAGATCTTGGATGCTCCAAGGGCCATATCGGTTTTGACGGGCCACGCCGCCACCACGGTGCAAACTGTTACTCCCACCGTGGCTGCAGCGAACAAGATCCCCCCGATAAGTGCAGCACATCCGAGCAGATCCCCCACGTCGCTGCGAGCCAGCACAGAAGTCAAAAAGCCGGCAACTACGATTGTTACCGATAGCAGGGTGCTAGCTGTTCTGTCCATAGAGGTTGTTAGCTCGGGCGGGTAGTTCCTCTATGAGGTGAGCCTCCGGTGCCAGTGTGGTGGTTGCGAACTACCGCACGAGGCAAGGGAGGCTCGATGTCGCACGCTAATGCACGCCTGACCCCTTTGGGGAGGTTGTTGGTTGTCCAGCGGATCCAGGGCGGGATGCCCCAGGCCCATGTGGCCGCGCAGATGGGTTTGTCGCGGTCCACGGTGGCGAAGTGGTGGCACCGCTTCCAGGCCCACGGCGAGGCTGGTTTGGTGGACCGGTCGTCGAGGCCGCACCGGTCGCCGCGCCGCACCGACTCCAAGACTGAGGAGCGGGTGTGCCGGTTGCGGCGCGCCTCCCGGCTGGGGCCGGCGCGCATCGCGGCCCGGTTGGGGGTGCCGGCGTCCACGGTGCACCGGATCCTGGTGCGAAACGGGCTGAACCGGCTCAGCTGGCTGGACCGGCCCACCGGGAGGGTGATACGCCGCTACGAGCGGCCCGAGCCGGGCGATCTGGTCCATTTGGACGTCAAGAAGGCGGGCAAGATCCCGCCCGGCGGCGGGTGGAGGGCCCACGGGCGCGCCGACACGGCTTCTCGGGGGACCAAGCGCCGTCCCAGGGTGGGCTACAGCTACCTGCACGTCGCCGTAGACGACCACAGCCGCCTGGCCTACGTCGAGGCCCTCGACGACGAGACCGCCGAAACCCTGTGCGGGTTCTTCGAGCGGGCCCGCTGCTGGTTCCGCTCCATCGGGATCGCCGTCGACGAAGTCATCTCCGACAACGGGGCCAACTTCAGATCCCGCAAATTCGCCGCCCAGCTCGCCCGGCACGCCATAGCCCACACCTTCACCAGGCCGTACCGGTGAGGTTCCCCCCTTTTCGTGGAGGCATGCTCTATAAGGAGGAGCTATGTCCAGACCGCGAAGAAATTTCGACCGGGAGTTCCGCGATGGTGCTGTTCGGATCGTCAAGGAGACGGGCCGGCCGGTGGCCCATGTGGCCCGGGAGCTGGGTGTGAACGAGGGCACGCTGGGGAACTGGGTGCGCCAAGACCAGGCCGAGCGGTCCGGCGGGCTGTCGGCAGATGAGCGGGCAGAGCTGGCGAGGCTCCGAAAGAGGGTGGCGGAGCTGGAGATGGAGCGCGATGTCCTCAAACGATCCGTGGTCCTGTGGGTGAACGAGGCCACTCGATGACAGCTGAGATGGCTGGGTTCATCGATTCCCAGAGGACCGATCACGGCGTGCCTCACGCGGTGTCGCTGCGGGCGCTGGATGTCGCCCCCTCGACGTTCTACAAGCACCTCAACCGTCCGCTGACCCAGATGCAGGTCCGCCGCCAGGCCCTCGACGCCGAGGTCAAAAAGGTCTTCGGCAACTCTCGGGGGACTTACGGGTCGCCCAGGGTGCGCGCCCAGCTGCGCCGGGACGGGATACCGGTGTCGAAAAAGACGGTGGAGGCGTCGATGGCCCGCCAGGGCCTGTCCGCCCGCCCCAACAAGAAGAAGGGCCTGACCAGCCAGAACCCCGCCCACAACGCCCCAGAGGATCTATTGCGGCGGGACTTCAGCGCTTCGGGAGTCAACCAGAAGTGGTGCGGCGACTTCAAAGAAGTCAAAACCTCAGAGGGCCCGGTGTTCTTGGCGACAGTTTTGGACCTGTGCTCGCGGCGCATGGTCGGGTTCGCCACCTCCGATGACTATCCGACAGCGGAGCTGGCCAAAGCCGCCATCAACACCGCCGTGGCCACCAGGGGCGGGAACATCGACGGCGTGATTTTTCACTCCGACAAGGGGTCGCAATACACCGCAGGGGCCTTCGCCGCCGCCTGCCAGCGCCTCGGAATCCACCGATCCTCCGGGCGCACCGGCAACGCTTTGGACAACGCCCCCGCAGAGTCGTTCTTCTCCACCCTCCAGCACGAGCTCGTCGACCGGCGCTCCTGGGCGACCAAAGCCCAAGCCCGACAAGAAATATCGCTGTGGGTCCACAGCTGGTACAACCAGCGCCGGCTCCACTCAGCTATTGGGATGGTCCCACCGGTAGAATACGAACACACCCACACCCCCAACCCCCACAACCAACCTCTCCACGAAAAGGGGGGAAGCTCACCGGCCCCAGACCAACGGCAAAGCAGAGCGCTTCAACCGCACCCTCGCAGACGAGTTCCTATACGCCTACAAGTTCAGATCAGAGCCCGACCGCCGGCGCCGACTCCAAACCTGGGTCCACCACTACAATCTCCACCGCCACCACACCGCCATCAACGGCACACCCGCATCACGCGTACACAACCTCTATGGGTCCTACAGCTAGCTCGCGTTCGCTGAGCATCCAACGCCCTCAGTGCGTCGTCACACCTCCGCCATGCGCATTCGTAGGCCAATTTGCAGGCGAGGTCGTCAGAGCGACGAGCGTCTTCAGCTACCAAGTCGCTTGTCTCATACTCATGGTCATTGGCTGAGGGTTGCTGGTCTTGCCCATCAGGGTTGTCTTTGGATGTCATAAAACCTCGTTCGGCTTCGTAAGCCCGTCGAAGTGCTTCCTCCGCAGTGAGGGGCGCAGGTAGTTGGGTGATTAGTCGGAGGAGGATACCCATACTCAAGCCGTTGATGACATGTTCCTCGTGCCATTCCTGACACCAGTCTCACCGGCGGTGCAGTCGAAGCTCGAGGGCCCGGAGCGGGATTCGAACCCGCTGCCTTCTAGAGGGTCGGGGGTCTAAGTCCCCTACGTCTGTCGATTTCGCCTCCCGGGCCCAATCCTCGCAGTATCGGGCTAGGTGTTGAGCCTGCGATGAGTCATCCGTGTTGTTGACGCTGTGATTCTCGGCGCTGGGCGTTTTTGATAATGCGACTACGGAAGTCTTGAGGGAGCCCGTCAAGATCCCTGACGATTCGCTCGCGGAATGCAGCGACCCGCTCGTTGGGACTCATCGCCTCAAGCTCTTCTCTAGAGATGAACGGTGGCTGGTGTGCCATCGCCCCCACCGTACCCAGCGGCGAACATAATTTGGGACAGAGGACCATTGGAAACCCGATCACGGAACTTACCGGCCATTTGACGGCCCGATTTCTGCGGGCTGCTTCACTGGCGTCTTACACCTGCATATATCTTGGATCGATGGGAATTGCGAAGTGCCGAAGAAGTCGATAGCTGCGGGTGAGTACGCCGCTCTACTACTGAATTCCGGGATTGTGGCCTGCTATCAGCCTGAATGCGAGCAGCCCCTGGTAGTGGTACGAGAGGGCCATCGCATAGGGAATTTTGAGATTGCTCATATTCGTGATGAGTTGCCGCCTTCCGATCCGACTGCTGATGTGGGGTGGCGATATTGGCCCGACGATCTAACGCAGGAAGAGAGGAACCGGTCCGACAACCTCATACTCCTGTGCGCCCCCTGCCACAAGCTGATCGACCGCGTCAGTCCACGAGACTTCAGCCTGGAACGACTACACGAATGGAAGAGGGCTGCTGAGGGCGACGCCATAGATAACCTCTCGGGCGAGACACTTGACGTTGCCGCCTTGAGGGCTGCGTTGGTCAATGCGCTGCAGGTCCGCCCCCACCTTGAGCTCACGCTGCCTGTCCTTGCGAGCAGCGACGGCCTCTCCTTTGCGTCGAGGTCAGCCGAGTTTTCCGGTCGCTCCGATGAAAAAGCGGAGCTTTTGGCTTTCTTGCAAAGCGAGGAGGTCTTTTCTTGGTGGGAGATCGTTGGAGATGCGGGAGCAGGCAAGAGCAGGCTCGCGTTGGAGTGTTGCTTGGATATTGCAAGGGACTGGGATGTCGGCTTCGCTCGCGACGCCGATCTTGATGCGCTGCTTGAATTTGTTCCTATTCGGCAGACGTTGCTCGTTGTCGACTACGCGGCGGCTCGCGCGGATTGGCTGGGCAGGTTCCTGATCGACTTGGCCGATCGGTGTGGGACTGACTGGGAAATGGTGAGGGTTCTAGTGCTTGAGCGGTCAGTTGAGGGGAAGTGGCACGAGGCCGCTACGCGCCAGAGCAGACACCACGAATCAATAAAGATCATGTCCGCCCGTTACGCCAAGCCGCTAGAGCTAAGAGGGCTCTCGCGAGATGGAAACCGCCGGCTGATTGCCGACTTCTTGTCCAGGTCAACCGATCTCCCAAGCCCGACGCTCATTGAGGATCTCGTTGACCGGGCCCTCGAACTCGATCCAGCGGGGCGGCCATTGTTCAGCCTCGTAGCGGCACTGGAGTTCTTGGATCCCGAGTTGAGCGGCGGATCGAGAGACACAGTGCTTCGCGCTCTGGTCTCGCGTCGCAACGCGCGGGAAGCGCCTAGCCAACCGCTTTCATACACAGTTCTTGAGCTTGCGGCGACCGCCCTGGGAGGAATTGAGGTGGGAAATTATCCAGCTCTTCAGGCTGGCGAGATCCCCCCCTTCACCCTTCCGGCCTTGTCCAACCTAGCTCCAGCAGACATTGATAGCGCGCTTGGTGGCATGGTTCCCGACATCTTGGGAGAGATGTGGATTCTTGATGAACTAGGAGCGGCCGGGGTCCGGGCTAATGCTAGTAGGGCTGCGCTTGGTGTCGTTTGGGGGTACAGTCCGCCGCGCTATGCTGCCTTTTTCGACCGGGCTGCGCGTGACCATCCATCCCACGAACAGCTGCTGGAACTCCTAAATGTGGACTGGGAAAAGGATCCAGAAACTTGGTTCGAGATGGCCTGCTCCGTGTTGCCCTATCTGCGCGATCCGCGGTCCTCACGTGTAACCAAGGTCCTTGATCTTCTCAATGCTCGCCCGCCCAGCGATCAGCGGGCCAGAGCCCTCTCAGAAGCCGAATCTGTTATAGCCGACCTCTGGCAGGCTGATGGTGCATTGGAGAAGGCCCATGCCCTATACACGAAGGTGATCGAGTCTGCCCCTGCTGGCGGCAAAGCCATATGGAATAGCCATACGAACCGCGGAGTCGTCGAGCTAAAGCTTGGCAATCGCGCTCAGGCTGAGGCCGACTTTGCCGCGGTCATCTCCTCGCCTGACGCCAGCGACGAGGCGCGAGCGTGCTGCCTCAACAACCGCGCCGACCTGCGTATGGACGAGGGTAAACACCTTGCAGCGATAGCAGACCGCACTGCCGTGCTCCGACTACCCGAGACAACCTACAACCGGCGCTATATAGCGTTGATCCGCCGAGCGATCTCTTTCCAGGTGCTTGACCGGTCTGAAGAGGCCGACGCGGATATCGAAATGATCCTCACCACAGCCGACATCGCGGTGGAGCAAAAGATGGCAGCACGACTGATGCGAGCCGAATGGGCGGATGAGATGGATGCTCCAGAAATAGCAGTGAATGAAATCAAGCGGATTTTGGCTAGCCGAAGGAACTTCCCGCATATCGTCGAAGCGGCCAAAGCCCTGGCTGTCAGACTCGGCACTATGGAGGGCTCAGTTGTGGCCGCTCCCTGAACTGCCCGCGTGGGCAATGAGGCCACCTTTTTGGTACGCCTTCGCCTCAGTTCCAAGCACGATCCAAATTAACGTCGCAAACGCATTGGAAGACCTAAACCTCCGCAATGTGTCTCACCGAGTAGTCCGCAGGCTCTGCCGGGTGGATGTGGAGGCTGGCCTAGGGGGCCGGCTACATCGGGTGGCTCCCGCAGTGAGTCTTTGAGAAGAGGCCGTGGCAGATTGAAATCTGATAGTTCTTGCTCTGCTGTTCACAGTCGCGCTTGGAGGTCACGGCATCCCGACAAGGAGCAAATGGCCGGGACGACCCTCGCCGATTGCATTTAAGGCTCTGTTAATGCTCCCTTCTTCAAGAAATAGGTCCTCTTCCATTTCTGATACGCCAGTGACGGGCCGTTCTGTTCTTCGGGCTCGTCTTGATCGGAGCGCCGTCCCGGGGTCCTCTGTGCAGTCAGATAGGTTCCTGAGCACGGAACACAGCGTCGGCGCGGAGGCAGCACTAGACGTTGAGGGGCTGCTTTTAGAACCTCGAAACTCGATTTCGCCCCTAAAGCAGCGCACCCTTACTTTCGTCTTCGCTGTATTCGACTGCAGTGCCCTGTGGAGTTCTGTGGCGCGTACTACATAGGCCCAGCTCGGATACGATCGGCGGACACATGGCCGAGCGAGCGGATCGAGCGGGGAATGGGAGTAAGGGTGCTGGCAGTTGCAGAATGGGCAGAAGCAATGGCAAAACGAATTGAAGCACCCTTGGCAATCACGTGATGGCAACAGCCATGGTTCACCGGCAAGGACTTCCATCACAATGCGTATTCGATTGTCCTGGAAATAGTGCCAGGGAATACTAGGAAACACATAGAGGACATCGGGATGCTGTCTCGCGCGATAGCTCGTCACATACCTGTTCAACTGCTTTACGTCAACATTTACAAATGAGTCGGGCCCCATCTCCTGGATGCCGACCTGATTCTGTTTGAGTGCCGGCGGCCGGTCTTGAAGAGGAGCCTTGAGCTCGAGCATGAACCACTTACCAAGGCCATCATCCCAAACCTCTTGATCTGCCCCATGCGCCCACGACCAGATCCACGTCTCAGGCCCAAGGTGGTCGATCAGGGAGAAAGCGGTCCAAATCTCCAGTGTCTTTTCGGGAATCAACCGCTCAATACTCATATCCTCCCCTTCGAACTGGTCGCGTCAATGATGCGCTCTGCGGCTGCCACACCGTCGTTCACGGTATATTCCGCGAACTGTTTTCGCATCTATCGCATACTCGACACCATCGTCATCGGCAACACAGAGCCGCCGTTGCCCACTCGGACAGGTTGCGGGCCGCCGGCCGAGAGCTACTTCTCTAGCCTTCGATGCTGTGACGCGACCATCTGCAAGTTCGGCCGCCAGATCGTCCCTCGATCCTGGGCCAATTGGAAACGGGCAAGGGTGGCCTAAATCGGTCCCGTTACATTGGACGCATGAGTCGCCGCGACGCCGTCCTTGGAACGCACCGCGGAGCCATTCTCGATGCTGCTCGTCGCCACAACGCAACTTCCATCGCCCTTGTCGGTTCCACTGCCCGCGGCGGTGACACCGAAACGAGTGACTGCGACTTCCTTGCCGACTTCGCCGCAGGGACTACCTACTTCGACCTGTCCGATCTCGTCGCAGAACTGCAATCACTTCTCGGATGCGACGTTGACGTTATCCCCGCTGAGGGCTTGAATCCCCGCAAGCATGCCCGCATCCCCGCAGACGCCATTCCCCTTTGAGCACACCCAACGGCGATGCCTATCCCGCTACCCAGATCTGACCCTCACGTCCCAGAGGGCCAGGGGCAGAGAGACGCAGCCCCAAAGAATGGAGAGCCTGACACGCAGCAGCCTGCCGAAGCGGGCCGCTGCTGGGCCTAGCCCCTCGACAGAGAACTAGGTGGTTCGTGGTTCCTATTCAGTCTAGGTGGTCTTGACAAACCCCGGGCGAATGGGCGACTAGCCCTGTTCAACGTCGAACGAATCGGCCAGGCGGATCTCCGGCTCTTCGTCTGATTGGTCCGGCGGGTCTGCTGCTGGCACCGGCGAAGTAGGCGCTGAAGGATTCTTGCGCCACCAGTTCCAGAATCGAGATGACATCTTTGTCTTAGAGGTAGGGGCCGTCGAGTTCCGGTTCGTCGGGCCAGATGATCTCCGGCTTGTTGAATTCAACCAAGTCACGGAGTTCTTTGAAGCGATCAGGCGCGGATTCCAAGTCTTCTTCGTCTGCTGTGACCAGCGCCCAGAGGGCAGGATTGGCCTGCCAGAACGCTCCCTTGGGTGTCGAGTGAGCCATAGACGTATACCCTTTCCTGTGAGAGAACGGCAGGTCGCCAAACCCAAGTCGGCGGTTTTGTCGTTTACCGAATTGCCTTCACTTTAGCTATCCGGCAAGTTCCTTTGGCGTACCGCCCGTATTGCCTAGCGTGGGCCTCGCGTTTGACAAATGACAGGAAAAGGTGTCCCCGCAGCTCGATTCGGAATGGCGGTCTGTTGAACGCATAGACACGACTCTCGACCGGAGTGGCCTTCTCGATAACGCGATAGCGGAAAGCTTGAGGGAACTCGTTGAGATCCCTGCCAGTTAGCCTGCGGAACGCGGCGACCCGCTCGTTGGAACTCATCGCCTCGCTTTCTTCAATGGAGATTAACGGTGGCTGGCATGCCATCACTCCATCCTTGGCCAAATCGACAAATCACCAGGTTATCTACCTATTCCCGCGGTCAGAGACCGCTCAAACTGTCACTGGACACCACTACGCTGCGCTGTATGCAAGCGAATCTGATGCAACCACAGATGGCCGGCAAGTTCGACTGCACTTGCCCAAGTGAGGGACCGTATGTCCCGCCAGAGGGAGGGCATTACAGGGACTGCCCCGCCCTGCGAGTCGACTGGTCGCGAAACGAGCGTCTGAGATATTGGCTTGAGAAAAAGATACCCGTCGGCGGAGTCACTGCCTACAAGGGCGACGATTCTCAGCGACCCATGACTCCCGACGAGCACTTCGCGGAGATCGAAACAGCACAGACGATCGAAGCGCTGGTTGAAGACCGGGAGCCGTTCTACATCCGGCTCCAGCGACGGGTCGCAACGCAGGCACTAAGAGACGGACTAATGGGTCGCCCGCCCACCTTGAGGCACCTCGGTGAGCGACTAGTCACCCTTCTAATTGAGGGGGCAGTCACGTCTCGTAGGTGGTTGATATGGGCTGCCCCATTTGTGGCTGTGGCCTACATCATCTTCGACATTGCGCGGGGCGGATAGCAGCCGTACCCCTAGCACTCACCCCTGGAGTTCATTTTGCCCTCCCCCCAGGCCAGCCCGCGACTGAGTATGAACCCCGCCATTTGCCATCATCAGAATTGCCACTGGGGTCCTCCAGGCCCTCAAGACTCTGGGCAATACGCGATCGAATCTGACCTGATTGGGATCGCCGTAGAGGGAGCATGAGTTTGTAGGCGATGAGCTCTGAGTGCCCGGGGTGGGAGTCGAACCCACACGCCCCCTTCGGGGGCTGGGGGGTTTAAGCCCCCTGCGTCTGCCTATTCCGCCACCCGGGCTAGGTCTTCACGGTACCGGGCGAGGCGTGAGGTGGCTTCGCAATTGTCAGACCACTCGGAAGACGGCTGAGCCGGTGGTGATGGTGCGGTTGTCGCGGCCCTCGTCGAACAGGGTGAGGTTGACGTTGATACGGCCGCTGCGGGCGGTGATGGCCTCGGCCTCGCAGCGGAACGGACCGATGAGTCCGGGCTTCACGAACATCACGTACCAGTTCTCCACCTGGATGCGGTCGGTGCCGGCCGCGTGGGTAGCCAGCTCGTGGGCGGCGATGTCGAACACGATGTGGATAGGGCCGATGTGCAGGGCGGCGTGGGGAGCGGAGAACTCCTTGGTCAGCACGGGGAGCCGGTACCAGCCGTCGTCGCTTTTCTCTGCGCCGAACACCTCGTGCAGCCGGGGCATGTCGGGGGAGTCCTCCACCGGGATGGGCGGGTTGTCCACCGCCTCGTAGCCCTCGGGCACATCCCCCAGGCTCACCCCCATGCCCGCGGAGGTGGCGATGACCCGGGAGTGGTCGGCGGCGTCCACCACCGTCGAGCGGGTGAAGCCCATCTGGCGGCCGAAGTTGATCACCTCGCGGATCACTTCAATTCGGTCTACTCCCCGGGCATCGTCGATGATCTGGGTGAACGACACCACCGGGGCGGGCACCACCAAGTCGTCGTTCCAACTCGGCTCGGGGCAGCCGATGGCCAGCGGGGCGGCCATGATCCCGCCGTGGGCGTTGCGCATGTCGTGGCGCAGCGGCATCGACTCCAGTTCGTCGTCGGCGAAACCGATGTCCAGCGCCGGGGTGGTCTTGTTGAGGTACCGGTAGGACATGAGCCCGGTCCAGATCTCCTCAAAGGTGTCCCAGTGCTCGTCGGGACTCACATCTCGGATGTCCTGCACCATGGCAACGGCCCTTTCTGATTGCGGCCCGACGCGGAAGATGTTCGGCGGGTTGGGGGCTACTTGCCCCAGAAGGCGGGGGAGGTGGCGTCTTTGGGGATGTCGGTGAGGGGCTCGGCGATCTCGGCCACGGTCGGGCCGTGCTCGGCGGCCAGCGGGGCCAGGGCGTCGAGGTCGAAGCCGTACACATCGGCGGCATTGCCGGCCAGGATGCGGCGCATCGACTCCTCGTCGCGGTCGTGCAGGGCATATCGGATGCCCTCCCGGCTGTAGGGGTAGGTGCCCTCCACGTGGGGATAGTCGGAGCCCCACATCACCTTGTGGTCGCCCACCCGGTCGAGTAGGCGCATCTCGTTGGGGCCGGGGAAGCTGATGCCGATCCAGATGTTGCGATCGAAGTAGAAGCTGGGCCTTTCGGGCAGCACCGAATCGGCGGAGAAGCCCAGCTCGCCAGTGCGCCCGGTCATCGACATCTGAGCGTGAAGACCGTCGAGGCGGCGGAGGATCTCGGGGACCCAGCCGAAGCCCTGCTCGGTGAACACCGCCTTGAGGCCGGGGTAGCGCTCGAACACGCCGCCCATGATGAGGTGCCACATGGAGCGGTTGGAGAAGAACGGGGTCTCGATCACGAACATCGGCCCTGCTGCGGGGGAGTCGCCGTAGTCGGGCATCCCGGTGCCGCCGGAGTGCAGGGTCATCACCACGTCGTGCTCCTCGCAGGCGGCCCACACCGGGTCGTAGCGGGGGTGGAACAGCGGGGGCAGATCGGAGTTGGGGGCGATGCTGGGGATCAGCGCCCCGCCCCGCAGGTTGTGCTCGGCGATCCACTTCACGTCGGCGACGGCCTCGTCGATGTCGTTCAAGAAGATCTGGCCGATGCCGGCCCGGCGCTCGGGGTAGTCGGCGCAGAAGTCGGCCAGCCAGCGGTTGTGGGCCCGGATACCGGCCAGACGGCGGGGGAGGTCCTTGTCGGTGGGCTGGGGGGCGATCAGCGTGCCGGTGGGGAAGAAGGGGGGCACGGTGTTGGGGAAGGTGATCTCGGCCACCACCCCGTCGGTGTGTTGCTCGGAGATGCGGCGGTCGTTGTCCCAGTTGCGGGAGCGGCCGTCGTCTTGCAGGTCGCGGAACGGGTTGCGGTATTTGCCCCGCCAGGCGTCGAACTCGTCGTGCCAGCTCGACTCCAGGTACTCCCGGTACGTCTTGTGGTTGGCCCCTGCGTGGCAGTCGGAAGAGATGATGGTGTAGCGGTCAGCGGTGGCTGTCGTCATATGTGGTTGATGCTACCGGGATCAACCATCCTCCGGCAGGCTGGCGGGTCCTGTCACCGGAAGCGGCCTGGCCGGCGGTGCGGCCAGGTCCGCCACCGGTGCCACCCCCCAGCCTGCCTACCCGTGTTCTCCCACTGCCCTTGGGTTATGGGTTGAGGAGTTCGTCTCTTACTTGGCGTTTTAGGTATTTGCCGGAGGCGTTGCGGGGGAGGGGGGTGGTGAGGAACCAGATGTGGGCGGGGATCTTGTAGGGGGACAGGCGGCCATCCAGATGGGCTTTCAGGCCGTCGGCGTCGAGGTTTCCGCCGGGGCGCAGCACGATGGCAGCGCCGGGCACCTCGCCGAGGCGCTCATCGGGCACGGCGAACACGATGGCCTCGGCCACCGCGTCGTGCTGGTAGATGGCGTTCTCCACTTCGGCGCAGGCGATGTTCTCGCCGCCCCGGATCACCAGGTCTTTGGCCCGATCGACGATGGCGATGAACCCGTCTTCATCGATGACCGCGACATCGCCGGTATGCAGCCATCCGTCGACGATGGCCTCGGCGGTGGCCTCCGGCTTGTCGAGGTAGCCCCGGATGACGATGGGGGACCGCACCAGCAGCTCCCCCGGCTGTCCCGACGGCAGCTCGGCGCCGTCGTCGTCCACCACCTTGGCCTCCACGGTGGGCAGCGGCGGGCCCACGGTGGTGGGCTTGCCCTTGTAGATAAGGCCGACATTCATAGTGACCACCCCGCTGGTCTCGGTCAGGCCGTAGCCGGTGCCGGGGTTGCCGCTGGGGATCGACCGCGAGATCTTGTCCACTAAGTCGGGGTGCAGCGGCGAGCCCCCGCCCCCCAGCGAGCCCAAACTCGAGGTGTCGTATTGATCGAAGTCGGGATGCAGCACGATTTCCCGGGACATGGCTGGCACCGCCGCCAGCGTGTTGGGCCGCTCGGCGTCGATCAGCTTCAGGGCCTCGGTGGCGTCCCAGCGGTACATGAGCACCAGCTTCCCGCCCACGAAGGTGGTGGGGTGCAGGTAGCAGTTGCAGCCGGTGACGTGGAACAACGGAACGCAGACCAGCCCGGCCGGCTGATCTTTGTCGCCTCGGGGAATGGGCTCCTTCTCGTTGATCATGCCCAGCGCGGTCGAGTAGAAGCCCATGTTCATCACGTTGTGGACTGCGGCCCGATGGGTCATCACCGCTCCCTTGGGGAATCCGGTGGTGCCCGAGGTGTAGAACACGCACAGGTCGTCGTCGGGATCGATGTCCACGTCGGACAGAACGGGGGGATCGGGATTGGCCACCGTGCCGGTCCATCGGATCACGTCGTCGGGCAGATCCTCGTCGTAACGGGTCACGATCACCGGAATCTCCGGCCGATCATCGAGCGTGGCCAGGCGCTCCCAACGCTCGCCGTCCACGATCAGCACCGTCGGCTTGCTGTCCTCCAGGCCGTAGGCCATCTCCGCCGGTGTCCACCAGGCGTTCATGCCCACCACCACCGCCCCCATCGAAACCGTCGCCCAGTAGGCGATGATCCACTCCGGGTAGTTGCGCATGGAGATGGCCACCCGGTCGCCTTGGCCCACGCCGCCGTGTTCGGCCAGCCACGAGGCCAGGGCTCTCACCTGGCGGTGCGCCTCGGCGTACGACATTCGTTCGTCGCGGAACACCAGGTAGTCGGCGTCGCCGTGGACTGCGGTGCCCGCGAACAGGTCCCTTAGCGAATTGGGCGCGTTGTCGAACACCCGCACCGGGGCGCCGTTCACTTCCTTCACCGACCATGCGAACAACGCGCCTGGCGCGGTGAGCTGCGCAGCGGCCTCGTTCCAGGCGTCGAGTTTCATCAGTTGGACAGCCCCCAGCTCTCCATCACGATCGGAATCAGGGCGTCAACCAATTCCTGGGCGTCGGGATCGGGCGGCAGAACGTTGGCGTTGACCGCCAGTGACAGATCCAGATCGGGAAAGTAGAGCGCTCGGGTGCGGAAGGCCGGCGTGCCACCGCCGTGGCTGTAGACCAGCCGACCCTCGATATCGTCGATCCCCACACCCAGGCCGTAGCCGGGGTTGACCCCCGGAGCGGTCATCTCAGACAGGGATTCATCGCTGACCAGGCCCCCTGCGAAAAGCCCTCGGAACATGGTCGGAACGTCGCCGATTTGGGTCTCGATTCCCCCGCCCGTCCAACCCGCCGTTTGCAAGAACTCCTGGGGGTAGCTGTTGGTGGAGAGGTAGTCGTTGCCCTTGAAGACATGCAGTGATCCATCGGGGGGATTGGTCAGCGATGTGAATGCGGAGTACAAGAGCCCGCCGTTGTAGCTGTTGGCCACCGTCTCGGGCGGCAGTTCGCCGGGAGGCAGGTAGGTGTTCTCCAACCCCAGGGGATCGAGGACCCGATTCCTGATCTCGATGTGGGCGGGATTGCCGGTGACCGCCTCAATGATCATTCCCGCAATCACGTGGCCTGCGGTGCTGTAGTTGTACTGAGTTTCGAACTCGGCCACCGGCCCGTATCTGGTGGTGAACCGCACGATCTCCTCGGGGGCGATGGGCACGTTCAGTCGGCCGGAACCCAGGATGAAGAACCCGGGATCGAAGGCGTATTCCACAAATCCCGCGGTGTGGCCCATCAGGTGCCGGAGGGTGATGTCGGCGCCGTGTTCGTAGGAGCCGTACCAGTCGTCACCCAAGTAGGCGGTGACCGGAGTGTCGAGGTCGACGAGGCCCTCATCCACCATCGACAAAACGGCGACGGTGGTGACCGGCTTGGTAACCGATCCGATGCGGACATAGTGCCCCGGCGTCATGGGCTCTTGGGTGGCGAGATCGCTAACGCCCCAGGCGAAGGTCCACGGATCCTCGTCTCCCTGGGCCACGGCCAATACCAGTCCGGGTATTCCGGCCGCGTCCATGTAATCGGCTACTGCGGCCTCGATGGCGGCGATGTCCAACCCCGACGGGTGGTCTTCGGGCTCAGGGGCAGCGGTGGCCTCGGGGGTGGGGGCTTCGGTGGGTTCCGGTGCGGCGGTGGCCTCGGGGGTGGGGGCTTCGGTGGGTTCCGGCTCGGGTTCAGCGGTGGCCTCGGGGGTGGGGGCTTCTGTGGGCTCGGGTTCCGGTGCGGGGGCCGAGGTCGGGTCCGGGGCAGCCTCCGGAGTTGCCGCGACGGTGGGAGCAGCTGTCGGCGGAGACTCGGCGGTTCCTCCGTCGTCGTCATTCCCGCAGGCTCCAGCCAACAAGGCTAAGGCCAGCAGCAACGCCCAGAGCAGCTTGACCGCTGAAGATCGCATCATCGCCTCAGGCTACGCTGCGGCATGGCCAAAATGCGCTTCAACCACATGGAGTTGACGCTTCCCCTGGGAACATTGACCGACGAATACCGGGCCGAGGTGCGGGAGTTCTACGGCGATGTCTTCGGATGGACGGCGACCGACACCCAGATCCTCAAGCAGACCGCGCTGTTGCTGTCCACCGACCCTGCCACCAGCCAGTTCGTCTTGCTGGCCGAGCACAAGGAGCCCATGGCTCCGCCGCCGTTCGATCATCTCGGCCTGTTGTTCGACACACGGGAAGAGGTCGACACCTGCCTGGCCAGGTGCGAAGCCTGGCAGGAGAAGGACCCCCGGGTGGAGATCAAGCGCTACAACGACCTGGTGATGCCCACGGTGACCGTGCATGCCTTCTACGTGCGGCACCTGCTGCCCATCCACTTGGATGTTCAGTGCATGGAGCGGCCCGAGGGAGTGGCGGCACCGTCGGGACGTTGGGTCTGGGTTGAAGACTGATGGCTGATGAGCGGGTTTCTGAGCTGATTGGGAGGGACGGGCCCGAGACAGCAATCGAGGTAGCCGACCGGATTTGGATGGCGGTGGGCACCGCCAACGCCTACAAAGTTGCCACGCCCGAGGGCAGCGTGATGGTCGATGCCGGACTGGCCGGCGACGCTCGCCGCTTTCACCGCCAGCTAGCAGCCGTTCCCGGCAACCCGGTGCGCTACATAGTTTTGACCCACGCGCACGAGGACCACATCGGCGGTCACCGGCTCTGGTCCCGGGAGGGCGCCCAAGTGGTGGCCCACCGCCTGTGCCTCCAGCGCGATGAGCAGTACCGCCAGCTCACGCAGTTCCGGGTGGATCGGGCCAAGATCTTGTGGGGGGCAGCCATGAACCTCCGCACCGACTCCGGCCGGGTGGAGCCCACCGCGCCCATCGAGGCCGACATCGTGGTCGACCGCTCCCACACCCTGGAGGTGGGCGACCTCACTTTCGAGGTGATGCACACGCCCGGTGCCGAGGGTCCCGACGGGCTCACGGTGTGGGTGCCCGAGCTGCGGGCCGCCTTCGTGGGCGATCTGTGGGGCCCGATCATCGACGCCTTTCCCAACCTGTTCACCCTGCGGGGCGAGCCCTACCGCGATGCCCAGCAATACATGGAGTCGCTGCGCGAGGTTCGCGACCTCGAGCCAGAGATCGCCCTGGCCGGGCATTTCGATCCGGTGATGGGCAAAGACCAGGTGCGAGAAGTGCTCACCCGGATGCACGACGGCGTGGAGTGGGTGTGGGATCGGGTGATTGACGGAATGAACGAGGGCAAAGACCCCTTCACCCTCATGAAGGAGATCCGCCTTCCCGACGACTCTCCCTTGAATGAGACCTACGGCCGGGTGGACTGGGGCGTTCGAGCCATCTGGGAGAGCCTGGCTGGCTGGTTCACCTATCAGTCCACTTCTGAGCTCTACGACACGACCCCCGAGGCGGTTTACCCCGATGTGGTGACCCTGGCCGGAGCCGATGCCCTGGTGAGCCGGGCCGAAGAAAGGCTGGCAGCCGGTGAGACGCTCGAAGCCCTGCATTTGGCCGACATAGTGCTGGCCGCCGACCAAGCCCACGTTGGGGCGCTGTCGGCCAAGCTGACCGCCCTCCAATCGATGGCCGAGCAGTTCGGCCTGCGCAATTTCCAAGAAGCCGGGTGGTATCGGGCTGAGATCGCCCAAGTCGAGCAGGAATTGGAGGCGGCACAGGCGTGACCACTGGTCGGAGAGGGGGTAGAACCTGATGCGGGCGGCGGTGATCGCCGATGACAGGACGCTGGAAGTAGCCCAGGTGGCCGATCCCGCTCCGGGACCGGGAGAGCTGGTCTTAGCCGTCAAGGGGTGCGGCATCTGCGGGTCGGACCTGAAAGTCGTCAACCACCTGCCCATCGGCTACACCTTGGGCCACGAGTTCTCCGGCGAGGTGGTGGCCATTGGTGCCGACCCGGTGGGAGGCTGGAAAACCGGCGATGCGGTATGCGCGCTGCCACTGGTGGGGTGCGGCAGCTGCCATTTCTGTCGGGCCACCCTGCCCGTTCACTGCCCCCACATGGAAATGATCGGAACCGGTGCTCGGCCCGGGGCTTATGCCGAGTACGTGGCCGTGTCCAGCGCCCAGACATTCCGCCTCCCTGAGGGATGCGGCTACGACGTGGGCGCGCTGGTAGAGCCCCTAGCCATAGGACTCCATGCGGTGGACACCGCGGGCATCGCCGCTGGTGACAACGTTCTCATTGTGGGGGCCGGACCGGTGGGCCTGGCCGTTGCCCTGTGGTGTCGCCACGTTGGAGCTCGCAACGTGGTGGTCAGCGACCCGGTGGCCGTGCGTCGGGAATCGGCTGGCCGATTCGGGGCCACTGGAATCATCGACCCCGAAGACGAGGAGCTAGGACCGGCCTTCGAGCGGACGGCCGGCACCTCGCCCGACGTAGTGGTGGAGGCAGTGGGCAAGCCGGGCCTCATCCAAACCTGCATTGAAGCGGCCGCCCACAAGGGTCGGGTGGCGGTGGTGGGGATCTGCTCGGGCCCCGACCCCATCATCCCGGTTTTCGCGTCACTGAAAGAGCTGACCATGACGTTCCCCGTGTACTACCGCCATCAGGACTACGCCCACACCCTGGCCATGATCGAACAAGGCCGCATCGACCCGGCCCCCTTCATCACCCACACCGTGGACCTCGAAGGGCTGCCGGAGGCATTTGAGGCCATCAAATCCCCCACCGACCAGTGCAAGGTGATGGTCCAGCCTTAGTTAGCCTTGCCCCGTGGATTTCGGCGACACCCCCGCAGAAGCAGCATTTCGGGCTGAGGCCCGATCGTGGCTGGAGGCCAACGCGCCCGTAAAGGGCTCGCCCGAGGCATTCGACCACATGAGCAGCCCGGGACGTAGCGAGAAGCTGGAAAGGGAACTGGCCGACCGGGCCCGATCCTGGCAGGCGAAGCTGGCTGCCGGCGGCTGGGCCTGTTTGGACTGGCCCACGGAATACGGGGGACGGGGCGCCTCCACGGTGGAGACGATCATCTTCGAGGAGGAGCAGAGCCGCTTCGGCATCTCGAGGTCGATATTCATGGCCGCGCTCGACATGGCTGCTCCCACCCTCATGTCGTGGGGCACCGATGAGCAGAAGCAGCGGTTCTTGAACCCCATCCGCCAGGGAGAGATGGTGTTCGCCCAGCTGTTCAGCGAGCCCAACGCCGGCTCCGATCTGGCCGGGCTCCAGACCAGGGCAGTCCGTGACGGCGACGTGTTCGTGGTCAACGGCCAGAAGGTGTGGAACTCCTATGCCCATCTGGCCGATTGGGGCATTCTGTTGGCCCGTACCAACTCAGACGTTCCCAAGCACCAGGGGCTCACCTATTTCTTTGTGGAGATGGACAGCGAGGGATTGGATCCGCGGCCGCTGCGCCAGATGACCGGCGGGGCCGAATTCAACGAGACCTTCTTCGACAACGTGCGGATCCCCGCCGACAACGTGATCGGCGGGGTCAACAACGGCTGGGCCGTGGCCCAGACCACCTTGAACAGCGAGCGGGCTGCGGTGGGCGCCCAGACGTCGGTGGTCGATGTTCCCACATTGGTGGCGTTGGCCAAGAAGAAAGGCCGGGCCGTCGACCCGGCCGTTCGACAGGCCTTGGCCGAAGCGTGGATCAGGTCGGAGGTCCTCCGCTATCTGGGCATGAGGGTGTACACCGCGCTGAGCCAGGGCACCGAAATCGGGCCGGAGGCCTCGATCATGAAGCTCCTGACCGGTGACCACATCCGCGACACCAGCCAAACGGCCTTGGAGCTGCTGGGACCTGCGGGGATGCTGAACGACGACGTCTGGGTGACCCGGATGGTCAGCCATTTCGCCCACAAGATCGGCGGGGGCACCCCAGAGATTCAGCGCAATGTGATCGGCGAGCGCATCCTCGGCCTTCCCCGAGAGCCGCGAGCCGACAAGGGCATTCCCTTCCGCGACCTTAAAGTGTGAGTGTGATGGCCCCAACCGGCGCTCGGCCGGTGACGGTGTAATGAGCGCGCACGGCGTCAGGCCAGTTCTGCTGGCCGTGTTGGTGCTATTGGCTTGCACCGGGTGCGGTCTCTTTCGCCAGGGAACGGTGGTCAGCCCTGCGCCCATCGCGGAGGAACCAGGAGACTCGGTCTCCGAGAGGTCTCCCGCGCCCAGAGCCACCCCAGATGGGGTGCCGCTGCCCGACGACACCGTGGTGATCGGCGCTTTGATGGCCACTACCGGGTTCTTGGCCGTCTACGACGAGCCCGCGCTTGTCGCCGCCCAGAACCGGGTCGACGCGCTGAACGAGGCCGGCGGTCTGTTGGGACGCCCGGTGGTTTTGCGCCACCTCGACAGTCACACCGAACTGTCTGCCATGCGCAATGGTGCCGAACAGCTGCTGCTGGACGGCATCGACCTGCTGCTCATGACGTGCGATGCCGCTTATGCAGCCCCGGCGCTTGATGTGCTCAATAGTTCGGGAACTCTGGTTATCAGCCCCTGTGGGACCGACGACGTCTGGTCCACTGGCGAGCTCGGCGAGCGGGTCTTCTCGATGGCTACTCCGGTAAGCACCGAGGCAGAACTCCTCGTCTCATTGGTGGCCGATCGGGGCTTCACTACCGCAGTGGTAATCATTGATCAGACCAGCACCGAGGCAGTGGCCGTCTGCGAAGCCTTCGAACAGGGATTCGAGGCCTCGGGTGGCCGAGTATCTGGCCTCTATCGCTATCAGCCCACCGATCCCGGCCTCCTCGAACCCATCTTGTCGGGGCTGGTCAACATCGGCCCCGAGTCCATCGTGTTCTGCGGGACCCGGTTGGTTGGTCCCGAGGAGATCCTGGCTCCGATTCGCGCCGCGGGCGTTCTCCAGCCCATATTCGCCAGCTCCACGATGGATGGCGACCATTGGATCGGCAAGGTTCCCGGCGTCGGCGATTTCACCATGCTCTCGTATGCCTCGGTTTTTACCGCCTCCCCCGATCCCAGCCCTGAGGTGCGAGAGGTGCTGGCCGACTACCTGGCGACCACCGGACACATAGCCAGGGACGGCCGGGTGGTTACCGGTGCTGACGCCGTTGAGGCCTATGTGCGGGCAGTGGAGAGGGCCGGCACGCTCGATCCGGGGGCGGTGGCCGCACAGTTGGAGCGGTTCGATGGTGAGGATCTGGCCGCCGGCCCCGTCACCTTCGGCCCCAGAATCCGCGCCCCAGTGGATCGACCCATGCGGGTGATCACCATCGAGGAGCCCTACGCCCGATACGACCGCATCGTGAGCCCGTAGGTTTGGGGCCTGCGCCGCTCAGTAGCCCAGATCGACGTCGATGGGGCCGAGGAGATCGTCGTTGGCGATGTAGCGGCGAACGTTCTCGGTGACCCGACGGGCGAGCAGCTTCAGCCCCATCTCGGGGGTGTTGCCCACATGGGGGGTGATGAGGCAGTTGTCCAGACTCCACAGGGGGTGTCCGTCGGGCAGGGGCTCGGGATCGGTCACGTCCAAAGCCGCGCCGCCGATAGACCCAGTTGACAGGGCCTTTACTAGATCGTCGGTCACCACATGGCCACCCCGACCCACGTTGATTAACCAGGCGTGGGGCGCCATGGCGTCGAGCGCGGCGGCATCGACGATGCCGGCGGTTTCGGGGGTGAGCGCCAGCGCTACTACCACCACATCGGCGTCAGCGAGCGCATCGTGCAAACTCTTGGGGCCTACCACCCGGTGCACGCCATCCATGGGAACGGGATGGCGGCGCAGGACCGTGATCTGGCAATCCCACGGGCCCAGCAGCCGCACCAGCGAATCGGTGATCCCCCCGCCGCCCAGCACGGTCACCCGGGCGCCCAGCAAGTTGCGGCCCTGCGGCGGCGACCAATTCTGGGCTCGGGCGAATCTGCCCATTCCTCGCAGGCCGGCCAGGGCCAGCATGAGCACATGCTCGGCCACCGGTTCGGCATACACCCCCTTGCCGCAGGTCCAGCGGTGGTTGCGGTCCAGCAGGTGGGTCAAGTTCTCGATTCCGGCGTAGGGCAACTGCACCCACTCGATTGCTGGTCCCGCAGCCAGAACCCCAGGCAGCAGATCAGGGGCGGCAGGCTCAGCCCATACCAGAGCCTCGGCGTCTTCAGGGGCAACCACCAGGCCGCCTCCAGCAACAACGGCGTCGGCCAGCGCCGGTTGACGCCAGCATTCGGGCTCTACTGCGATCCGTGGCCGGTCCATAGCACCGGGTAGCTTATGGGCGTGGAGGTCGCAGACTCGATCCTCGATCTCATTGGAGACACTCCGTTGGTGCGGATGCCGCGCATCGCCGAAGGGGTGTCGTGTGAGGTTCTGGCCAAACTGGAGATGCTGAATCCGGGCGGCAGCGTGAAAGACCGGCCCGCGGTGGCCATGATCGACGCAGCCGAGCGAGAGGGGCTGCTCAAGCCGGGCGGCACAATCATCGAGCCCACCTCGGGAAACACTGGCGTGGGCTTGGCTCTGGTGGCCGCCCAGCGGGACTACCGCTGCGTCTTCGTGATGACCGACAAGGTGAGCGACGAGAAGGTGCAGCTGCTGCGGGCTTACGGGGCCGAGGTGATCGTGTGCCCGGTGGCGGTGGATCCCGAAGACCCTGAGTCGTACTACTCCACCGCGGAGCGGCTGGTGGCCGAGACTCCCGGCGCGTATCGCCCCAACCAATACTTCAACCAGGTGAATCCGCTGTCGCACGAGCTGACCACCGGCCCCGAGCTGTGGAAGCAGACCGGGGGTCGCATTACCCACTTTGTGGCCGGGGCGGGCACTGGGGGCACTCTCAACGGGGTGGGACGATTTCTCAAACAGCAGAATCCCGCTATCCAGATCGTGGCCGGTGACCCCGAGGGATCGGTGTTCAGCGGCGGGTCGGGCCGGCCTTATCTGGTGGAGGGGATCGGCGAGGACTTCTGGCCCGAGACCTACGACCCCGATGTGGTCGACCGGGTGATTCCCATATCCGACCAGGATTCATTTGACATGGCCCGGCTGGTGACCCGCAGAGAGGGCCTGCTCATAGGCGGATCGGGGGGCACTGCGGTGTGCGCGGCCCTGGAGGTGGCCCAAGACTGCGGTCCCGATGACGTGGTGGTGGTGCTGTTGCCTGATGCCGGGCGGGGCTATCTGTCCAAGGTGTTCAACGACGACTGGATGGCGTCGTATGGCTTTTTGATCGGCGAGCATCCCTGCGTGAAGGACGTGCTCGACGCCAAGGAGGGGGCGCTGCCGCCGCTGGTGTATGTCCGCCCCGACGATCCGGTAAGCGAGGCGGTGACTCAGATGCGCGACCACGGAGTCAGCCAGCTGCCAGTGGCCAAAGGGGAGATGCCTCTGGCTGCCGCCGAGGTCATGGGAGCAGTGCACGAGCTTCAGCTCATGGAATTGGCCTTTAACGGCGACCTTCTGGGCCAGCCGGTGGAGAGCGTGATGAGCCGGCCGCTGGAACAGATCGGCGTCGGGGAGTCGGTGGCGCTGGCGGTGACCAAGCTGGAGCGGTCTCCCGCGCTCTTGGTTCTCGACGGCGGCCGCCCCCGGGCGGTGATGACCAGCACCGACGTGCTCAGCTTCCTATCGTCGGGCCCGTCTGAACCAGATTCATGAGCGCAGCTTTATGAGCGCTGGCGATTGGGGCTTCGACACTCGGGCCATCCACGTCGGCCAAGAGCCAGACGAGGTCACCGGCGCCATCACCGTGCCCATCCACCTGGCCACCACCTTCGTACAGGCCGCGCCGGGCCAGCATCAGGGCTTCGAGTACGCCCGCACCTCCAACCCCACCCGGGTGGCGCTGGAACGGTGCGTGGCCGGTCTCGAGGGCGCCAATCACGGAATGGCGTTCGCCAGTGGGATGGCCGCGGAGGACGCCGTGGTCGGCATGATGCGCCCCGGCGACCACGTGGTTCTGGGGACCGACGCCTACGGGGGAACCTTCCGCCTCATCGACCGGGTGTACGGAGAGCGGGGTATCGAGTGGTCGGCGGTGGACTTGGCCGATGTGGACGCGCTGGCAGCGGCTATCCGCCCCGAAACCCGCCAGATATGGGTGGAGACGCCCACCAATCCCATGCTGACGGTGGTGGACATCGCCGCGGTGGCCGATGCGGCCCACGCTTCGGGGGTCGACGTGGTGGTGGACAACACGTTCGCCACTCCGTACCTCCAGAACCCGCTCGAGTTGGGGGCTGATGTGGTGGTTCACTCCAGCACCAAATATCTGGGAGGCCACTCCGATGTGGTTGGGGGATTCATTGCGGTGAACCGGGATGATCTGGCCGAGCGGCTGTCGTTCGTCCAAAACGCCGTGGGCGCGGTGCCCAGTCCGTTCGACTGCTACTTGCTGCTGAGGGGGGTAAAGACGCTGGGGGTGCGCATGGACCGCCATTGCGACAACGCCCAAGCCGTGGCCGAGTACTTGGCCGGCCATCCCGCGGTCGACCGGGTGCTGTTCCCTGGACTGCCCGACCACCCGGGACACGAGGTGGCGGTTCGCCAGATGCGCCGTGCTGGCGGCATGGTGTCGTTTGTCCATGGCGGGGGAGAGGCCGCCGCGGTGGCCGCGGTGAGCGCCACTCGGGTGTTCCGGCTAGCCGAGTCGCTGGGAGCGGTGGAGTCACTCATCGAGCAGCCGTCCACCATGACCCACATGTCGGTAGCCGACTCTCCACTGGCTGTGGATCCCGGGCTGGTGCGCTTGTCGGTCGGCATCGAGACGATCGACGATCTATTGGCCGACCTTGAGCAGGCCTTGGGCTAGCAGCCGGTTCAGTCCTGAAGCGGCAGCAGGTCTTCGGCCAGGGCCTCGATCTCTTCCTCCCAGTTGGGAGGCTCCCCCATGGGCATGACCACGAACTTGGAGGCGCCGGTCTCGATGAAGGCTTCGATCTTGGGGCGCAGCTCCTGTCGGTTGGTAGCGACGAGATCGCCGGGACTTTTGTCGGGCTGACGCAGCTTGATGAGTTCGAGGAACCGGTCAGGTAGCGGGCCGTCGGTGTAGGTCAGCAGCGCTCCGAAATGCTCGGGATCGATTTCCCGTTCTGCATCGTCGGCATGTTGTTTCACGGTGGCGATCCCGGTCCGCATATCGTCGGGGGCGACGAACGAGGGCAGCCAGCCGTCGCTCAAGCGGCCCACCCGACGAAGCTCCGAGGGGGCGATGCCCCCCATCCACACGTCCAGGGGCTGCTGGACCGGCTTGATGTCCACCCGGGCGGCATCCAGATGGAAGCGGGGGCCGTGGTGCTCCACCACATCTTCGGTCCACAGCCGGCGCATGAGGGGCAAGGCTTCGTTGAACCAGGCGGCGCGGTCCATGCGGGCCACTCCGAAGGCCTGGTGCTCGGCGGCATCGGCCACGCCGAGTCCGAAGGCGGGCAGCAGCCGACCGTTGGAGATGCGATCGAGGCTGGCCATGGCCTTGGCCAACAGCACCGGATTGCGGCCGGGCAGCACCATCACGCTGGGGCCGAACTTGAGATGGGTGGTGCGAGCGGCCGCAAATGTCATGGCCACCACCGGATCCAGCGCCGGACCGCTGGCTCGCTCGGCCACCCATAGCGAGTCGAACCCCAGCCGCTCCAGTCCGTCGACCACCGCGCCGAAAACCTCGGGATCTCCCGAGGCCACTCCGCCTCCAATACCAACCCCGATTCGGACCCTCATATCAGGAGAGCTTGGCGATCTCGGCGGACTCGTCCGGGTCGGGCTCGGTGGCCAAGAAGGCATCGAGCATCTCGGTGGCCACCTCGGGAGAAACCAGGCGCAGGCTCAGGGCCAGCACGTTGGCGTCGTTCCAGCGGCGGGCGCCGCGGGCGGTCTCGGCGTCGGTACACAAGGCGGCCCGCACCCCGGGCACTTTGTTGGCCGCCATCGACACACCGGTTCCCGTCCAGCAGCACACCACCCCGACATCGGCTTCGTTGCCGATCACCGCCTCACCAACGGCACGGCCGACGTCGGGCCACGGTGCGCCCTCGGAGGCTGCCGCGGTCACGTGGTGGCCCTTGTCGATCAAGTGCTGCTTGATCGACTCAGTCAGTGACGTGGCCTCATCGGTCCCAAAAGCAATACGCATTGCCCTATCCGGAGAGCAACAGCTCGAGGTCGAAGTCGTAGAGGGCGGCGCAGTTGTCCCGAACGATCATCTGCTGTTCGTCGGCGGGCACGTCGGCCAGCGTCTCGGCCACGACCTCGCGGGAGCGGGGGAAGGTGGACTCGGTGTGGGGGTAGTCGGATCCCCACATAAGGGTGTGAGTGCCGAAGGTGTCCCGCACCCGCACGCCCACCGCGTCCTCCTGGAAGCTCACAAAGCAGTTGGAGCTGAAGTAGTGGCTGGGACGGGCGTCGGGATCGGCGAAACGGTGCCAGTCGCCCCGCAGCGGCCGATCGGTGTAGCAGTAGTCCATTTGGAACAGCCAGAACGGGATCCAGCCCACCTCGTGTTCCACCGACCCCACCCGGAGCTTGGGATGGCGCTCGAACACCCCGGCGAAGATCATCTCGCCCAGCGACTTCCGCACGAAGTGGTCTTGCAGGTAGAACGCGGCCTCTGATACTGCCCTCACGTCATTCTTGGTCTGGCCGCTGGCGCTGGCCAGCTGTCGTCCGGTGGCCACGTGCATGGAAAGCGGGACGTCCAGTTCGACCGCGGCCGACCAAAACGGCTCATAGCGGGGATTGTCGTAGCCCTGGCCTGCCGGGGGCATCACGCTGATCATCACCCCAGACAAGCCCATGTTGCGACAGCGGGTCATCTCGGCGATGGCCTCGTCGACGTCGTCCACGTTGATGAGGGCGATGCCCTTCAGCCGGTGGGGGTCGTAGGCGCAGAAATCGGCGATGAAGTCGTTGTAGGCGGCCATGGTGACCGAGCACAGCTCGGTGTCGGGGATGGAGTAAGCCAGCAGCGCCTCGCTGGGGTAGATAACTGAGGCGGCTACTCCGTCGGTGCGATTGTCGGCGATGAACTTCTCAGGGTCGTAAGCGCCGGGGCGGACCTCGTCGAACGACGCCTCGATGCGGAGTTTGGTGGGGTCTTGGTCGAACCGATTGCCGGCTTGGAATCCCAGAAATGACATGGAGCGCTGACCGTCGATGTACCACCAATCGCCTCCTGGCTCCCGGCGCACTTGTGGAACCCGTTCCGCCATCGGCCCCGTGCGAATCCGCTCGGTCCAAAGGTCGGGCGGCTCGATGATGTGGGAGTCGGACGAGATCATCGTGGCAGTCGGGCTCATAGCGCTCCTTTTCTCATGTCTTCATTTCAGCAGTTCGGCAGCCCGCTCGCCCACGGCGATGCAGGTGAGATTGGTATTGGCTCGGGGGATCATCGGCAAGATGGAGGCGTCGAACACCGACAGGCGGTCGATGCCGTGGACTCGGCCGTGGTCATCTACGACGTCGCCGGTGTCGGGGTCGGGTCCCATCCGGCAGGTTCCGGAAGCGTGGTACCAGGGAAAGCTGAACTGCCGGGCATAGTCGGCCAGGGTGCCGTCGTTCCCGTCGTCGAATGCCGTCTCGTCGAGAACCGCCACCCGCTCGAACCGCTCGGCCAGCGCCTCATGGGTGGCCAGCCGATGGCAGAGCCGCAGGCCGGCGATGAGCTGGGCGATGTCCTCGGGACTGTCCAGCATGTTCAGGTCGATCACCGGGGGATGGTCGGGATCGGGCGAAAGTACCCGTAGCCGCCCCCGAGAACGGGGGACTTGGATGCCGGCACAAATGCCCCATATCAGCTCCGAGCCGCAAACTTCGGCCAGGGGCTCATTCTGGCTCAGGTCCCAGTAGTTCATCATGCCGATCTGCATGTCGTTCACCAGCGGGCTATCGGGGGAGCTGTAGCGGATGAGCAGTTGGTGCTGCACCATGTCGGTGGTCACCGCTCCTTCGGGGGGCACCACGAAGACGAACGCTCCCACATGCTCCATGAGGTTGGCGCCGACGCCAGGGAGGTCAATCACCGAGCGGATGCCTACCGCTTCCAAATCCCGCACCGGACCGATGCCCGAACGCAGCAGGAGAGCGGGCGAGTTGAGCGCTCCCGCGCAGACAACGATGTGGCGCCCCCGAACTTGCTCCAGGCTGCCGCCTCGATCCGATGAATAGGCCACCGCGGTGGCTCGATCCCGTTCGATCACGACGTGGTGGGCATGGGCCCCGCCGATGATGTTCAGATTGGGCCGACCGTCAACCGGGCGGAGATAGGCCATGGCGGTGGACACCCGCACTCCGTCCACCACATTCTGGGGCGACGGACCGATGCCCTCCGACACGCCGTCGTTGTGGTCGTCCACCCACATCAGCCCGCTGTCCTCGGCAGCGGCCCGAAGCTGCTGCTGGGGGGCGACCAGGTCGTCCTTGGCTGCCCGTCGAATGGGGATTGGGCCGCCGGTTCCGTGGAGGTCGCCTCCCAAGGGATCGTCCTCCAGGCGGCGAAAGCAAGGGGCCATGGCCTCCCAACTCCAGTTGGGGCTGGCCCAGGCGTCGTAGTCGCTGGGCATCCCCCGCAGTGCCACGCCGCCGTTGACCGACGACCCGCCGCCCAGGGTTCGGCCCTGGGGGTAGGGGGCGGTGGCGTCGCCAGTGGTGCGGACCTGAAAGCCCCAGTCGCGCCCGGTGTGGGAGAAGTCCACCGCTCCAAGCCGGTCGGCCTCGGGATTGGGCTCGACCGGACCGGCCTCCAACAGCAACACCGAGGTGTCGGAGTTCTCGGTCAGCCGGGCGGCCAGCACCGCGCCGGTGGAGCCCCCGCCGACGATCACAAAGTCGTAGATCATGTCAGGCGCCAGCTACCGATCGAAGGGCAGGTGGCGGGATGCAGAAGGAGCCATCAGTCGTCGAAGGGCAGATGCAGCATCTTGATGGCGTTGCCCCGGATGATCTTGTAGATCACCTCATCGGACAGCCCTTCGCACAGCTTCTCGGCCACCTCTTTGGTGTGGGGCCAAGTGCTGTCGGAGTGGGGGTAGTCGGTCTCGAAGGTCACGTTGTCCACCCCGATGGCATCGAGGTTGGCCAGCCCGAAGCGGTCGTCAAAGAAGCAGCCGTACACGTGGTCGGTGAAGTAGCTGCTGGGGGGCTCGGGGATCACGCCCCAAACCCGGTTCCAGCCTCGGTTGTGCTCCCACACCACGTCGGCCCGCTCCAAGATGTAGGGGATCCAGCCGATCTGCCCCTCGCTGTAGGCGATCTTGATGTCGGGGTAGCGGATGAAAGCTCCGGAGAACAGCCAGTCGGCCAGCGATCCCATGGCGTTGTTGAACGTGAGGGTGGAGGGCACAGCGGGCGGGGCATCGGGAGAGGTTGAAGGCATGCGCGATCCCGAGCCGATGTGCATGCACAGCACAGTGGCCGTCTCCTCGCAGGCCGCGAACAGCGGCTCCCAGTGCCCGTCGGCGTCGTGGATGGACGGCAGCCCCAAGTTGGTGGGCAACTCTGTGAAGGCCACCGCGTGGGCTCCCCGAGCGGCGTTACGGCGCACTTCGGCGGCAGCCAGGTGGGGGTCCCACAGCGGGATCAACGGCAGGGGGATGAGCCGGCTCCCGGTGCCGGCACACCACTCGTCGATCATCCAGTCGTTGTAGGCCTGCACGCACAGCAGAGCCAGTTTCTTGTCGGCGGCCTCCATAAACGTCTGGCCGCAGAAGCGGGGGATCATGGGGAAGCACATGGCGGCTTCGACGTGGTTGAGTTCCATGTCGTCGAGGCGGGCCTTTTGCTGCCAGCAGCCTGGGCGCATCTCCTCGTAGTTGATGGGCCGGGCGTCGACCTCCTCTTTGGGATAGCCGGAGGCCGCGCTCAGCCGGGTGACCGGGCGCTTGAGATCCTCGTAGAGCCAAAAGTCCACCGACCGCTCCACATCGCTGTCTACCCACACCGGCTCGTGGTCGATGATGACCAGGTCTTTGCGGACGGTCTCGCGCACTACCCGGGGGCCCACGTCGAGATATTTGCGAGGCAAGCGATCGGTCCACACCGTGGGCGGTTCCACCACGTGATCGTCTACCGAGATGACCTTGGGGATCTCAGGCATGGGGCGAGCGTACTCTGCGACAGGGACGCGACGGCCCGCTGGGGGCCATGTCACCGGGCTGGCCTAACCTGTGCCCATGGTTGATCTGATCATCAAGGGCGGCACCGTGGTGGACGGCACTGGATCGCCGGGGTTCGCCGCCGACGTGGGCATAAGCAGCGGGAGGATCACCGCCGTTGGCGAGGTTGGCGACGCCGCGGCCCAGGTCATCGATGCCGACGGTCTGGTGGTGGCGCCGGGGTTCATCGACGCCCACACCCACTACGACGCCCAGCTGTTCTGGGATCCGCTGGCCTCACCCTCCAATGAGCATGGGGTGACCACGGTGCTGGGCGGCAACTGCGGGTTCACGCTGGCCCCCTTGAAGGCCGACGACGCCGACTACATCCGCCGGATGATGGCCAAGGTGGAGGGGATGCCCCTTCCCGCCCTGGAGCAGGGCCTGCCGTGGAGCTGGTCGAGTTTCGCCGAGTACCTGGATGCGTTGGACGGGCGCATCGGGGTGAACGCCGGATTTTTGGTGGGCCACTCGGCCCTGCGCCGCTATGTGATGGGTGCCGAGGGCACCGGCAATGCCGCCTCTCCCGAGCAAGTGGCCGAGATGGTGCGGCTGCTGCATGAGGCGCTGGAGGCCGGCGGTCTGGGCTTCTCGTCGTCGCAGTCCACAACCCACTCCGACGGAAACAACGATCCGGTGCCGTCGTATTTCGCCGACCGCGATGAGATGCTGGCCCTGTGTGAGGCGGTGTCCGAACATCCCGGCACTTGGCTGGAGTTCATCATCACCGGCTGCAATGCGTTCTTCAACGACGAAGAAATAGACCTGATGACCCAGATGTCGGCCCGAGCCCAGCGACCGCTCAACTGGAATGTCTTGTCCCATGCCTCAACGATGATGGACCGCACCCAGCACCAACTGCGGGCCTCAGATGTGGCCGCCGAGGCCGGGGGGCGCATCGTTGCCCTGTCGATGCCGTCTATCGGAGGGCTGAAGATGAGCTTTGCCAGCTACTGCGCCCTGTATTTGCTGCCCAACTGGGGCGACGTGCTGTACCTGGACCACGACGAGAAGAAGGCCAAGCTGACCGACCCCGCGGTGCGGCAGTGGCTGGATGAGCAGGCCCGCAGCTCTGAGGGTCCGTTCCAGTTCATCTCCACCTGGGCCAATATGGAGATCGGCGACACCTACGCCCCCGAGAATGCCGGTTTGACGGGGCGCAAGGTGGGCGACATCGCCGCCGAGCGGGGAGTGGATCCGTTCGACGCTCTGCTCGACATCGTGGTGGCCGACGACCTGCGCACTGCACTGTGGCCCTTGTCGTCCGACGACGTCGACCTGGCCTGGCAGCAGCGGGCCGACCTATGGCGCGACCAGCGGGTGCTGGTGGGCGGCTCCGATGCCGGCGCTCACCTCGACCGCATGTGCGGCGCCCGCTTCCCCACCGAGATGCTGGCTCAAGCAGTACGAGACCGGGGCCTGCTGTCGCTGGAGGAGTGCGTGAGGCTGTTGACCGACGAGCCCGCCCGCCTGTTCGGATTGAAGGGCCGGGGTCGGGTAGCCGAGGGCTGTTTCGCCGACTTGGTGGTGTTCAACCCCGACACCGTGGCCTCTGATCCCATCGTGGAGCGCACCGATCTCCCCGGAGGTTGCGAGCGCCTCTACGCCGGCGCCGTCGGCGTAGAGCACGTGCTGGTCAACGGCACCGAGATCATCACCGCCGGCCAACCCACCGGCGCCACCCCCGGCACCCTCCTACGCTCCGGCCGTGACACCGAAACGGTGTTGCCGTAGGAAATTTCAGAACGGAGTAGTCGAAACCCCGACAATTGGAGGGCAACCAGGCGCGCCTACTGTGGGGGCCATGTTTGATCTGGTGATTCGGGGCGGCACGGTGGTGGACGGGACCGGGGCCGCACCAGTGGTGGCCGATGTGGCGGTGGCTGGAGGGCGCATCGTCGAATTCGGCAAGGTCGAGGGGGCGGCGTCTCGGACGGTGGATGCCGACGGGCTGGCGGTGGCGCCCGGCTTCATCGATCCCCACACCCACTACGACGCCCAGTTGTTCTGGGATCCGGCGGCCACGCCGTCGCCAATGCACGGGGTGACCACCGTGCTGGGGGGCAACTGCGGGTTCTCCCTAGCCCCGGTGAACCCCGACGATGCCCGTTACCTGCAAGAGATGATGGCCATGGTGGAGGGGATGCCCCTGCCGGCGCTGGAGCAGGGGTTGCCGTGGGACTGGGAGACGTTCGGGGAGTTCTTGGACAGCCTTGACGGCAAGACCGCGGTCAATGCCGGATTCTTGGTAGGCCATTCGGCGCTGCGCCGCTATGTGATGGGGTCTGACGCCGATCAGCCCGCCAGCCCAGACCAGCTCAACCAGATGGTGCAGGCGCTTCACGAAGGGCTGGCCGCCGGAGGTATGGGATTCTCCACATCTTTGGCCCACACCCATTGGGACGGCGACAACGAACCCGTTCCCAGCCGGTTCTCCTCCACCGAAGAGGTGCTGGCCCTAGCCGGAGCAGTGGCCGACCACCCCGGCACTTGGCTGGAGTTCATCACCTCCGGATGCCTCAGCATGTTCAGCGACCAGGAGATCGAGTTGATGAGCCAGATGTCGGCTCAAGCCCAGCGGCCGCTGAACTGGAATGTGCTCACGGTGAGCGCCGACACCAAAGACCGCACCAACCACCAACTCGGGGCGGCTGATGCCGCTGCCGAAGTGGGCGGGCGCATCGTGGCGTTGTCGATGCCCACCATCGGCGGGCTCAAGCTGTGCTTTGCCACCTATTGCCCGCTGTACAACATGCCGGGGTGGAAAGACACCATGAACCTCCCCCACGAAGAGAAGATGGCCGCGCTGGCCGACCCGGAGACGCGGCGGTGGCTCAACGAGCAGGCCCAGACCGGCAGCGGCGGCTTTTACCACATGGCCCAGTGGCAGAACATGGAAATCGGCACCACCTATGCCCCGGAGAACGACGGGCTCACCGGCCGGCGAGTGGGCGACATCGCCGCGGAGCGGGGACAGGAACCGTTCGATGTGCTGTGCGACATCGTGCTGGCCGATGACCTGCGCACCGACCTGTGGCCCATCAACGCCGATGACTCGTCGGAGAGCTGGGCTCATCGAGCCGAACACTGGCGGGATCCTCGGGTGATCGTGGGCGGCTCCGACGCTGGTGCCCATCTCGACCGCATGTGCGGCACCCGCTACTTCACCATCATCCTGGGCGACATCGTGCGCAACCGGGGACTGTTGCCGCTTGAGGAGGCGGTGCGTCTGATGACCGATGTGCCTGCGCGCCTGTTCGGCCTGAAGGATCGAGGTCGGGTAGCCGAGGGCTGGCACGCCGATCTGGTGCTGTTCGATCCAGCCACGGTGGCCTCCGACCCCATCGAATCCCGCACCGATCTGCCCGGCGACTGCAAGCGCCTGTTTGCCGGCGCGCAGGGCGTCCACCGGGTGCTGGTGGGCGGCACTGAAATCGTGGTCGACGGGCAGGTGACCGGCACCACTCCGGGAACCGTGCTGCGCTCCGGCCGCGATACTGAGACCGTTCTTCCCTAGGGACTCTTCTCAAGGAGCCAAGGCCCCGTCCGCCCCCGACCGCTCGGGGGTTGACGCGGTCGGGGGCGGAGGCTTGGGGGTGGGGTTAGGCAGCGAAGTGGCTGTTGCGCTCGCTATAGAGCTCAGCCAGGCCGGACAGAGCAGGGTGGCGTAGCTCAGATGGCCTGAATCTCACCGATCGGCCGATTCTGTAGGCGGGCACGATGCCATCGTTTATGCCTTGAAGCAGGCTTTGCTGGTCAACGCCCAGCATCTGGCATGCAGCTGCTGGGCCAATGAGGTTTTCTTCAGGGTGGTTCATGAGGTTGCTCCTTCCTCTTTGCTCCGCCGGGCCAAAGATCACGGCACGGGCGGATATGGAGCGGGCATTCTCGCAATTGAAACTCTCAAATAATTCCCACCTGAGTGGATCTCGGGATGGGAAATGCAGGCTTGGAAAACATCTACTTGTGGAAATCTTTTGGTCGACGATCTGAGGCAACCGTTTAACCTGGGATTTTGATTCGGACTTGGATTACCGGGGCAGGGTGAAACCTGTGCAAAAGAAATTTCTCAAAAAATCATGAAATTAGCGCGAAATGAGCAGGTTTTGCACAAGATGTGTCGTGGGCCCGGTCACAGTCGGGCCATTACCTCGTCGGCGAAACGATCGAGGGTGTCTCGAGCCGAGGCCAGATCGGGGTCGTGAGTGCTGTAGATCATGCGAGTTGCCCCCAGATCGGCCAGGAATCGGGCGTCGTCAAGGGTGGCGCCGAATCCCTGGAGCTCGCAGGCCCCAGCCCGGCCTGCATTGGCAGCCCAGCGCTGCACTACGGCCCACATCTCGGGCCAGCGATCCCGGTTTTGCGAAGCCGAGAACGCGGGCAGAAACGCATCACCCCGCTGGCCGGCTCGGCGCAGTGCGGGCGGGGAGTGACCTCCCACGATGATGGGGATCCCGCCGGGTTGGCGGGGATGAGTGGTGAGTTGGATGCTGTCGAAGGCCACAGTTGGGCCGGCAAAGCTGGCCACCGAGTTGGCCCACAGCTCTCGCATGACGTCGATGTACTCGTCGGTGCGGGCACCCCGGTCGGCGAACGAATAGCCCAGCGCCTTGAATTCGTCGGCCAGCCAACCCGCGCCGATTCCGAGCTCAGCCCTGCCTCCCGACAGCACGTCGATGGTGGCCAGTTGCTTGGCCAGCAGCATCGGGTGGCGCTGGGGCAGCACCAACACCGCGGTTCCAAATCGCAGTTTGGTGGTGACCCCGGCCAGATAAGCCATCAGCGCCAATGGTTCTGGGAGCTGAGTGTGCTCGTTGTCCCAAGGGTAAGCCCCCGATTCGGCGTAGGGGTAGGGCGCCTGCTTGGCCGCGGGAAAAACGATGTGATCGGCGAAGAACAGGGAATCGCACCCCACCGCTTCGGCGTGTTGGGCAAAGCCGGCCAGAAACTCCGGATCGGCGATCGGCGCCGCCGGCGGTTCTGACGCCCCGGTCGCGCTGCCGATGAGATAGAGCCCGAACTTCATTCCCGTAGCCTCCCACGCCCAGTCCACCCCTACCCTGGTTAGGACATGCCCCCTCCTCTGCCACTCGGTGACTTCATGCCCGGCACGGGCGATCCTGATGAGCTGCTCGGGGGCTTTTGCGATTGGGCCGAGGCGACAGGATTGGAGTTGTACCCCCATCAGGAAGAGGCGGTGCTGCGGCTGCTGGCGGGAGACAACGTGGTGTTGGCCACCCCCACCGGTTCGGGGAAGTCGCTGGTGGCGCTGGCCGGGGCGTTCGCCGCGCTGGCCCAAAACAAGCGAGCGGTTTACACCGCGCCGATCAAGGCGCTGGTCAGCGAGAAGTTCTTCGAGTTGGTAGCCGCATTCGGGGCCGAACAGGTGGGGATGGTCACCGGCGACGCCTCGGTGAACGGAGAAGCTCCGGTGATCGCCTGCACCGCGGAGATCCTGGCCCTGCGGGCGTTGCACTCGGGCAGCAAGACCGACGCCGACCTGGTGGTGATGGACGAATTCCACTACTACGGCGACCGGGACCGGGGCTGGGCCTGGCAGGTGCCGCTGTTGGAGCTGAGCCGGCCCCAATTCTTGTTGATGTCGGCCACCCTGGGTGACACCACCGCCCTGCGCCAAGACCTGACTAAGCGCAACGGCCGCCCCACTGCGCTGGTGGCCTCGGCTCAGCGGCCGGTGCCCCTGGATGTGGAGTATCGGGAGACGCCCCTGCACGTGTCCATCGCCGAGCTGCTGGGGGCCGACAAGGCACCGGTATACATCGTTCACTTCACCCAGCGGGAGGCCACCGCCCAGGCCCAGAGCCTCACCAGCCTCGATGTGCTGGGCGCCGACGCAAAGGCTGCGGTCAAAGAGGCGGTGGGCGGATTCCGCTTCGATACCCCGTTCGGCAAAGACCTGCGCCGCTTCGTGTTGGCCGGTGTAGGGGTACACCACGCCGGGCTGTTGCCCAAGTATCGGCTTCTGGTGGAGAAGCTGGCCCAGCAGGGGCACCTCAAGCTGATCTGCGGCACCGACACCCTGGGCATGGGGGTAAACGTGCCCATCCGCACCGTGCTGTTCACCCGCCTCTACAAGTACGACGGCCGCCGCACCCGGGTGCTGTCGGTGCGGGATTTCCAGCAGATCGCAGGCCGAGCCGGGCGAAAGGGCTTCGACGAGGAGGGCAGCGTGTGGGTGCAGGCCCCCGAGCATGTGATCGAGAACCGCCGGGCCGAGGCCAAAGCGGCATCAGATCCGGTCAAGCGCCGCAAGCTGGTGAAGAAGAAGCCGCCTGAGCACAACTACGCCCACTACGACGGCGACACCTTGAGCCGGCTGTGGCACGGTCAGCCCGAGACCCTGGACTCCAGCTTCGCAGTGGGCCACTCCATGATGCTCAACGTGCTCGACCGCCCCGGCGACGGCTGCGCGGCCATGAAGCGCCTGCTCATCGACAACCACGAGCCCCGCACTCGCCAGCGGGCTCACATCCGCCGGGCGGTGGGAGTTTTCCGATCGCTTATCGATGCCGAGATCGTGGAGGTGCTCGACGAGCCCGACCATCTGGGCCGCCCGGTGCGGGTGAATCTCGATCTCCAAGACGAGTTCCGGCTGAACCAGCCGCTCGGTCTATTCGCGGTGGAGGCCCTGGAGGCGCTGGACATGGAGGCGCCCGACTATCACTGGCAGGCCCTCAGCGTGGTTGAGTCGGTGCTCGAGGATCCCACGGTGGTGTTGTTGGCTCAGCGGGACAAGGCCCGCGACGACCTGATGGCTCAGCTCAAGGCCGAGCGGGTGCCCTACGAGGAGCGCTTGGAGCGGTTGTCGGAAGTCACATGGCCCCGCCCCGAGGCCGAGTTCATCGAACCGGCCTTCGCGGTGTTCGCCCGCTATCACCCCTGGGTGGGCCACGACCGCCCCAGCCCCAAGTCGGTGGCCCGCGACCTCATGGAGGTGGGTGACACCTTCAACCAGTACGTCTCCCGCTACGGCATCAAGCGCTCGGAGGGCGTTCTGTTGCGCTACCTGTCCGATTGCTACAAGGCCCTGGTCCAAACCGTTCCCGCCGCCGCCATGAACGACGCAGTGGCCAGTCTCACCGCCGAACTCGGCACCCTCTTGCGCACCACCGACTCCAGCCTCCTCGACGAATGGGAAAGCCTGCGCAACGGGTGAGGTTTCGATGCGGGAATGGCACACTGGAGGCAGTGATCGCCGACCGGATCGTGTGCGTGGATTGCGGAGGGTGGTGTCACCGGCTCACGCACTGGCCTGAGGACGACCCACCCCTGCCCGGTGACACCGTGGCCTACCGGTGTTCAGACTGCGGCGACCGATGGGACATGGTGCTGGATCAAGAGGACTTTGACGACTAAGTGGCCTCAGGGCAGTAGCGAGGCGATCCAGGCGTCGAGGCGTTTGGCCTGGTGTTTGGACATCTCAGATGGGAAAACCCCGAATCCGTGGGGGGAGTCGGGGTAGACGGCCAACTCCACCGGCGATTCTGCGGCAGCCATTCGGGCGGCGAAGAAAAGCGAGTCGTCCAGGAGATGATCGTAAGTGCCCACCGTCACCAGGCAAGGGGGAAGGCCGGAAAGGTCGGCGAAAAGCGGCGACACATCGGGATCGCGCCGCTCGGCATCGGTCATGCCCGGGGTGAACGACTCGATCATGTGTTGAAGCCCCGGCGGATCCAAAACGTCTGGGTTGCCGCCATTGCCGAAGATCGACGGGGTGCCCCGCAGGTCGTAGCAGCCGAACAGCAGCTTGGCGCCCAGCACCCGGTCGATGGCGCCGAGGCGGTCCCGCACCCGCAGCATGGTGACGGCGGCCAGATGGCCCCCGGCCGACGCCCCGCCGATGATCATCTTGTCGGTGCCCCAGCGTTGGGGGCCGTGCTCCAGCATCCAGGCTGCCGCCGCCTCGCAGTCGTCGGGCCCGGCCGGATACGGGTGTTCGGGGGCCAGCCGGTAGTCCACCGACAGAACTGCCAGCCCGTGGTGGGTGGCCAAGTGCTCATTGGCCGGATCGCTCATGTGGGGTCGGCCGATCATCCAGCCACCCCCGTGGATGTCTAGGCACATGGCCTTGGGTTCGTCGGGAATGAACAGCCGCACCGGAACATCCCCGGCTGGTCCCGGAATGGTGGCGTCTAAGGCCATCGCCGACGGCTCGGGCTCGAATTGATTCATGTCCTGCCTTTGAGCCTGGACTCGAGCTACCGGGTCGTCGATCTCTTCGTGACCCAGGTCTCCGCCGCCGAATGGAAGGTTTTCGAGAAGGGCTCGGGCCTCGGGGCGGTAACTGTCGACCACTTCGTCCCAGAGTTTCATCGGTATCTCCTGTCTGCTATGTCTCGAGTCGTGAAAACCTGGCCGTTGATCAGCCTCAGGGCAGGAGCGAGGCGATCCAGGCGTCGAGACGGTCGGCGTGGGTCTTGGTCATCTCGGTGGGAAGGAACATGAAGCCGTGGGGGGAGTCGGGGTAGACGGCCAACTCCACCGGTGATTCGGCGGCGGCCATCCGAACGGCGAAAAACAGCGAGTCGTCGGCCAGGTGGTCCAGGGTGCCCACCGACACCAGACAGGGGGGCAGCCCAGACAAATCAGCGAACAGGGGCGATACGTCGGGGTTGCGCCGTTCGGCCTCCGACATATTGGGAAGGAACGCCCCAAGCAACATCAGCATCACCTCGGGGCTCAAAACGTCGGGCCTGCCGCCGTTGTCGAAGGTGGACGGGGTGCCCCGCAGGTCGTAGCAGCCGAAAACCAAGTTGGCGCCGAGCACCCGGTGTATGGCGCCGAGGCGGTCCCGCACCCGCAGCAGGGTGGCTGCGGCCAGATGGCCTCCGGCCGATTCGCCACCGATGATCATCTTGTCGGTGCCCCAGCGCTGGGGGCCGTGCTCCAGCATCCATGCTGCCGCCGCCTCGCAGTCGTCGGGCCCGGCCGGATACGGGTGTTCGGGGGCCAGCCGGTAGTCCACCGACAAAACGGCCAGCCCGTGGTGGGTGGCCAAGTGCTCATTGCCCGGATCGTTCATCTGGGGTCGGCCCATCATCCAGCCGCCCCCGTGGATATGCAGGAACATGGCCTTGGGCTCTTCCGGCTCGAACAGCCGCACCGGAACATCCCCGGCTGGTCCCGGAATGGTGGCGTCGACGGCCATCGCCGACGGCTCGGGCTCGAATTGGATCATGTTCTGCCGTTGAGCCTCGGCTCGGGCCACCGGGTCATCGATGCCCTCACCGGCGTTGCCTCCGTCGCCGAACGGGAGGTAGTCCAGCATGGCTTGGGCTTCGGCGCGGTAACCCTCGATCGTCTCGTCCCAGAGCTTCATCGGTGTCTCCTAACTGTTTCGTCTCTTGTCGTCGGGCAGAGTGAACTTGGACTGCTGAGCGGCCTCAGGGCATCAGCGATGCGATCCAGGTGTCCAAGCGTTTGGCGTGGGCTTTGGTCATCTGGGAGGGGAAGTTCATGAAGCCGTGGGGGGAGTCGGGGTAGACGGCAAGCTCTACCGGTGACTCGGCAGCGGCCATCCGGACGGCGAAGAAATAGGAGTCGTCGGCCAAGTGGTCAAATGTGCCCACCGACACCAGACAAGGGGGCAGACCAGACAAGTCGGCGAACAGCGGCGACACATCGGGATCGCGTCGCTCGGCATCGGACATGCCCGGGAGGAATGACTCGATATTGAACTTCAGCCCTTCCGGGTATATCACGTCTGGATTGCCGCCGTTTCCGAAGGTGGACGGGGTGCCCCTCATGTCGTACACGCCGAATACCAGGTTGGCGCCGAGGACCCGGTCGATGGCACCGAGGCGGTCCCGCACCCGCAGCATGGTGACGGCGGCCAGGTGGCCCCCGGCCGACTCGCCGCCGATGAACATCTGGTCGGTGCCCCAGCGCTCGGGGCCGTGCTCCAGCATCCAGGCTGCGGCCGCCTCGCAGTCGTCGGGCCCGGCGGGGTAGGGGTGCTCGGGGGCCAGCCGGTAGTCCACCGACAAAACGGCCAGCCCGTGGTGTGTGGCCAGGTGCTCATTTCCTGGTTCGCTCATTTGGGGACGGCCGAGAACCCAGGCGCCGCCGTGGATGTGCAGGAACATGGCTTTGGGTTCCTCGGGCACGAACAACCGTACGGGGATGTCGCCAACCGGGCCCGGGATAGTCGACTCCACGGCCATGGGCGACGGCTCGGGCTCGACAGCCAACATGTTCTGGCGCTGGATCTGGGCTCGGGCCACGTGGTCGTCGGGGAGGTCGACCCCGAATTGGGCTGCGGGAAAGGCCTCGGCAAGACCAGCCAGCATTTTCTGTGCCTCGGGGCGGTAACTCTCGATTGTTTCGTCCCAGAGTTTCATCGGTGTCTCCTGTGAGTTTCGCCTCGGCCCATCGGGCGGTGCGGTACTACGTTGCCCCTCTTGTGGGCGACGATGCCATTTTCTACCAAGACGGCGACGCGGTCATTCCTACAATCTACGCCCAAGGGCCATGGGACGCCGGTGCCCAGCACGGCGGTGCCGTAGCCGGATTGCTGGCCCGAGCGGTCGAGCGGGTGCCCACCCCGGTGCCGATGCGGGTCGCCCGCTTCACCCTCGACATGCTGCGGCGGGTTCCGGTGAAACCCCTGGCCATCTCCACCGAAGTACTGCGAACCGGCAAGCGGATCCAAACCGTTCGAGCCGAGTTGCACGACGGCGATTTTCTGGTGGCGTCGGCGGTCGCTATGTCGGTGCGAACCGGCGCGGGCATCGACATGTCGCCCTATCGCCAGCCCGAGGTCCCCCTCCCACCACCGCCGGGGAGCACCGACCAGACTGTGGCCTTCAACCCCCGGGCGGACATGCCCGAGGGCTTCCCCCACGTGGTGGAATTCGACCGGGTGGTCGGCAGTTACCGGGGAGGCACCCCCAGCAAGACCTGGGTACGACTCTTGGTGCCGTTTGTGCGGGGGGAGGTGACGTCCCCGTTGGTCAAACTCATGGCCATGTCCGACTTCACCAGCGGCTTGGGCGCGTTCTTGCCCTATGACCAGTTCGTATCGATCAACCCCGACTTGACCATTCATGTGCTCCGCTATCCCACCAGCGATCGCATCTGCGTCGACGCCGAGACCTGGGTTGACGCCGACGGCATCGGCCAATCCCGGGCCCGGCTGTTCGACGAGGCCGGCCTGTGCGCCCTCAGCAACGCCTCGGTCTTCATCGAGACCCGGGCCCGCTACTGACCGGGCACAACCAGCAAGTTCAAGGGCCGCTGAGGGCGGCGATGTCGTCGAAGCCGACCACGTGGCCGCTCCAGTCGTCGGGTTGGCGGATCATCCACTCGGCGCACTCCGCGGTGTACTCGGGGGTCTTGAGCGTTTCCAGGCCGGCGCCGCCGGTGGCGATCTCCGCTCCCTGGGTGTTGTAGACGTGCCACCAGCCCTCGGTGGAAACGATGGTGTCTACCCGCAACACGTTGAATGCCACTCCCCGGCCACCCACTTCTAGGTGCATGGAGGCGTTCCAGCGCTCCATGGCCTGTTTGGAAGTGGAGTACAGGGCCAGGTTGGGGCTGATGGCGGTGGCCGACCCCGAGCTCACGCTCAGCACTCGGCCCGAGCCCCGCTCCAGCATCCCCGGCACCAGGCCCTGGCACAGTTGCATCGGCCCCACCACCTGCACCCGGAACGCCCGCTCCCAGCGCGACCACGGCACGTCGATGATCGGGCCATTCGAGGTGTAACCCGCGTTGTTCACCAAGATGTCGCAGCCCCCGTACCACTCCAGGGTGCGGTCGACGATGCGGGCGGTTTCGTCGGGCGAGGTCAAGTTGGCCTGGACGCTGCGGGCTTCGATGCCCTCGGCCTCTAGCGCGGCCACCACCTCAGGCAGCGATCCCGGCAGCACGGCATCGGGGTCGGTGGTCCCGGTGCGGCCCACCACCACCAGCCGGGCCCCGGCCCGCCCCAGGCGGAAGGCGATCTGGCGGCCGATGCCCCGAGTGGCACCGGTGACCACGGCGACAGAGCCGTCAACGGAGAACGACACGCTCGGACCCTATCCCGACACCGGTTGGGCGCGGCGGTCGGCCAGCACGAGCAGACAAGGGAGGACGATGGCGGCGGCCATCATCGAAAGGATCCCCGTAACTGCAATCAGAATCCCGAGCTGGCTCACTATCAGCAGGGGAGCGAAGGCCAGCACGATAAAGCCCAGCGCAGTGGTGGTGGCCGACCCGAACAGCGCTCCTCCCACGCTGTTGGCGGTGGTGGTCAGCGCATCGGCGATCTCCGCACCTTGCTCGCGTTCGTGCAGATACCGGTGGGCGAAGTGGATGGTGTAGTCCACGCCGATGCCGATGGTGAGCGATGTCAACAGCGCGGTCAGCGCGTTGTAGTTGATGCTCATCACCCACATGAAACCCAACAGCAGCACCAGCACCACCACGATGGGCGCCACGGTGATAACCCCCAGTAGCGGGCGGCGGTGAGCCCGCCAGAAGTACGCGGTGAGCAGGGCGAGCGCGGTGAGCACGGTGATGAGTGTGGCGGTGGTCTGGCTGCGGGCCACCGCGTTGGTGGTTACCCCCGGGTTGATCTGAGCCCCTGTCACCGTGAAATTGCCGGGAGCGTCATCGGCCCAGAGATCGCCGGAGGCGTTGTAGAGATCGCGGGCGTCACTGTCGTTCCCGAAGTAGGCCTGAATCGGGATGATGGTCACGTCATAGTGCGACGAATCGCCAAGCGAGGCGATTTTCGCGAAGTCATCAGGGGCGGCCTCCGACACCCGGCGGTACAACTGGGCCAGGTCGTCGAATGATCCTTCGGTGAGCACAGCACGGGCGTTGGGCACTGACTCAGCGGCCAGCGATACCAGCGTGGCGCCGCCCACGCCGACCACATGCTCGGGCTGCTCCAAGTCCGTAGGCTCCGATCCGTCCGACCCGGGCCCTGGACCGCGCAACCGGTCGTCCAGAGCAACCAGTGCTCTTGCCGCGGCCGGATCATCCAGGTCGGTGATGACCACGCCGGTGATGGTGGTGCTCAGTCCGCCGACCTCTTGGCGGGCTAGGCGGAGGTCTTGCACCACCTCGGAATCTTCGGGCAAGAACTCGTCCTCTTTGAACTCGGTGTCCACGTTGATCCCACCGGCCACGGCGGCGCCGGCTAGCGCGGCCACGGCCAACAGAGTGAGCTTGGGATGGCGGGCGCAGCGGGCCACAGTCGGCACCAACAGGCGGCGGATGCCGGGAATGGAGTCGATCACTGGCCGGGTTCTCAGCGGCCGTCCTCGCGCCAGCCGCCGGCGGTCTCCCAGGATCCTCACCGCGGGCACCAGCGACGTCATGATGAAGAACCCGGCGATGATGCCGCAGGCCGCCAGGATGCCGAAGTCCCGGATGGGAGACAGGGGGCTGGCCAGGTTGGTCAAGAAGCTGAGGGCGGTGGTCAACGCTCCCAAACCAACCGCCGCGCCGGTGAGGGAAACGGCCCGGCTAGTAGCCCGGTGTGGGTCGACATCTCGCTCCTCGCGGCGGCGGGACACGATCTGGAGCGAATAGTCCACCGTCAGACCCACCAGCAGAACCGGCACGATGATGCTGATCGGTGTGATGCCGTTGATCTTGTCCAGGCCATCGGGGCCGAGGTAGCCCGATAGGCCGATCTGCCACAGGGCGGTCAGGATTACACCGATGATGGTGACCACGGTGTCGGCCGGAGAGCGGAACAGCACCGCCAGAACCACCACCATCACCACCAGCGCTAAGGGGAACAGGAATCCGCTGTCGGTAAGGGCTTGCTGGGCCCCGTCTTGGAATCGGGCGTTGGACAGGGTGCGGGCCGATGCGTTCGGCCCGTAGTCGCCCTCTTGGATCACATCGTTGACCGCCAAGAGGGCGTCGAATGAGTCCAGATCGGGAAGGTCGATTTGTAGGAGTCTGACCTGCCCCAGTCCAGCGTTGTCGCCGAGCAACTGGTCGAACTGGGCCGCTCGGGGATCTTCGGCCGGATCGACGGCCAGCGCCCGGGCCACGTCCCTTTCGGTCAGCTGGGCCGGCGGCACTTCGGCCAGCGCCACTATCAAATGGGCGTAGCTCCGGACTACGGGTTGGCCATCTTGGGGCACGAACGGCGCGACCTCAGGGTGGGCGAGGGCCATTTCCGAACGGGCAATCAGCTCTCGGATGGCGTCGGGCGAGGTCACATCGCCCCGGGCCACAATCTGGGCACTGGTGAATGCCCCCGATTCGGGGAATCGAGCCGCCAATTCGTCCACCGCACGGGCCAGATCGCTGCCGGCCGGTACGAACGAACCCATCGCGTCGGGTTCCTCGGTGGTCAGGGCCACTCCAGGGAGTAAGGCTGCGGTGATGAGGGCGATCACCGCGATGGTGCGCCAAGGGGAGCGGGTGACGAGGCGGGCGTACCAGTCCAGCATGGGGTGAGGCGCTTATCTGGTCAGCCGAGAATTCAGGACGTCTCGGATCGGGACGCGCCGCCGACCGAGGCCATGGCCGCTCCCACGATGCCAGCATTGTTGCGCATCTCGGCGACGGCGACTTCGGTGTCGATGTCCAGAAGCGGTCCCCAGATATCGAAGTCCTTGCTGATGCCACCGCCGAGGATGAACAGGCCCGGCGAGATGATCCTCTCGAGGTGCTCCAGATATTCCTGGACCCGTCCCGCCCACGTCGGCCAGTCCAAGTCATCCCGCTTGCGGACTTTGGCCGCCGTCCACACCTCCACGTCTTCGTCGTGTCCGGCGAGGTAGAGATGGCCGAATTCGGTGTTGGGCACCAGGCTCCCGTTCACGAACACCGAGCTGCCGATCCCGGTACCGAAAGCCGTGAAGCACACGGTCCCTGTCCGGCCTACTCCCGCTCCGTGGGTCATCTCCGCTATTCCGGCGGCATCGGCATCGTTGATGATCGTCACCGGAGCGCCGATTCGCTGGCTCATCGTCTGAGCGATGTCAACCCCGGCCCACGAGTCGTCCAAATGGGCCACCCACTTGACGGTGCCCCCGACAATGGGGGCGGGAAAGGCGCAGCCCACAGGTCCGGTCCACCCGAACGACGTCACCAGCTCGTAAACCACATCGGCCACATCTTCGGGAACGCCCGGTTTGGGAGTGGGAATCCGGAGTCGCTTGTCGAGCAGTTCACCGGTTTCCACGTCCACCGGCGCGGCCTTCATGCCGCTGCCCCCTATGTCGATGCCGAATGCTGCGCTCATAGCCGTTTTCGGTTTCCCGCTCGACGAAAGTACCAGCGGCCTTCCTCGGCAGGGGAGTCGAGCGCGGGGTGCGCGAAGCTGGAGAGAACCTGGAATCGGGCAGAGCGAACCGAAGCCAGTGGCAGGAACTGGGGATGAGCAATGGCAGACATGCTGGCTGGAAAAGTAGCGCTGGTGTCGGGCATCGGGCCGGGCTTGGGCATTGAGATCGCCCGGCTGTATGCCCGGGAGGGGGCCGACATTGTGATGGGGGCCCGTCGCACCGAGGTGATGGAGCCGTTGGCCGCCGAGATCGAGGCCATGGGCCGCCGCACCGTGTGGCAGTCCACCGATATCACCGACCCCGACCAGTGCCAGGCGCTGGCCGATGCCGCAGTGGAGAAGCTGGGACGGCTGGACGTCTGTGTCAACAACGCATTCAACGATGGATTTCCCATTGTCAACGTGGAGAACGCCGACCTCGACCGGTGGCGCAACGTGTTCGACGTGAACTTCTTCGGGTCGCTGACCATGACCAGGGCCTGCATTCCCGCTCTGCGGGACTCAGGGGCCGGGCGGGTGATCTTCATCAACACGATGTCCATCCGCATCCGGCAAGAGGGCTGGGGGGCCTACAGCAGCTCCAAGGCGGCGCTGGAGAACATCACCAAGATCCTGGCCAAAGAGCTCGGCCCCGACGGCATTCGGGTGAACAGCGTTCTGCCCGGCTACATATTCGCCGACGCGGTCCGCAACTTCCTTCAAGGCCAAGCCGATGCTCGGGGTGTGGACTACCAGGTGGTCTACGACGAGACCGCGGGGGAGACCGCGTTGAAGTACCTGCCCGATGCCTCCGAGATCGCGGGGGCGGCTCTGTTCTTTGCCTCTGATCTGGCGCTGCCCATTACCGGGGCCTCCTTGGATGTGAACGCCGGGCACTGGATCGGCGGTTCATGACCGGCAAGCGCCTGGCTGGAGCCCCATGAGCGACGGGACCCCTGCTGGCATCGCCGTCGCCGAGGTGTTGGCCGACGCCGGCATCACCCATGTGTTCGGGGTGCCGGGGGGCTACTCCATCAAGGTGTTCGACGGGTTGCGGACGGTGGCCGACCGGGTTCACAGCGTGAGGGCGGCTCACGAGCATCAGGCATCGGTCATGGCCGACATGTACGGGCGGCTCACCGGCCGTCCCGGTGTGTTCACCGGCCAGGGGCCGTTCGCCGCCTCATCGGGCGGATTCGGCCTGATGGAGGGGTTCTTGTCGGGCACTCCCATGCTGGTGCTGACCGAGATGACCGATCACGGCATACCCCAGCACGCCCCCACCCAAGGCACCACCGGGGACCACGGGTCGGTGGACCTGCCCCGCATCCTGTCGGGGATGACCAAGTTCATGAGCGTGGCCACCACCCCCAACGAAGCTGTGCACGCGGTGGAACTGGCTATCCACCACGCCACCTCCGGTCGTCCCGGCCCGGCCGCGGTGGTGTTCCGCCTCGACGCCATCTTCCGACGCACCGACGGAGCTCGCCACCCTCGCCTTTATGGGCGAAACAGGGTGGCGTCGGCGGCTCGCCCCCAGCCCGACGCGGCGGCGGTGGCCGCACTGGCCGATCTTCTGGCCACAGCCCAGCGCCCGGTGATCGTGGCCGGAAACGGCATCCACCAGGCCCAGGCCTACGATCAGCTGGATGCCTTGGCCCGGCGGGCCGCGGCCCCAGTGATGACCACCGCCAAGGCTCGAGGGGTGATCGCCGACGACCACCCGTGGGCGGGCGGGCCGCTCAGCCCGTTCGGCTGGCAGGGGGCGTTCGAGCTGCTGGCCCGGGCCGACGCCGTAATGGTCTTGGGATCGCGCCTCAATCCCCACGACACCCTGGTGGAGTCGCCCACCTGGCTGGACGCCGACCGCCAGCGCATCGTCCAAGTAGACATCGAGGCCGCCAACCTGGGAGTGAGCTTCCCAGTGGAGCTGGGCATTCACGCCGATCTGGGGGCCCTGCTTGGCGAGCTGGTGCCTGCGGTGGGCGTCGACGAAGACTTGGCCAACGATCGGTGGGCCGATCTGGCCGAGATCAAGTCACGATCAGAGGATCCCCCGGTGCTCCATGAGTCGGCCAGCCCGGTGCCGCCTCAGCGGGTGATGCAGGTGCTCAACGAGGTGTGGCCCGCCGACGGCCGGATCACCCTGGACGCGGGCAACAACCGAATCTTCGCCTATCACTACCTCACCGCCCGCACCCCCGGACGGCTGCACCTGCCCGGCGGGCACCTGGGCATGGGCTGGGGTCCGCCCGCCGCACTGGCCGCAGCCATGGTCCGTCCCGGAGAGCGGGTGCTGTCGATCAGCGGGGATGGCGGGTTTCTGATGTCGCTGCACAACCTGGCCACCGCGGTGGAGTACGGCCTGCCGGTGACGTTCTTGGTGCTCAACAACCGGATGCTGGGCAACGTCTACGACTTCCAGGGGCCGGATCGCCGCACCGCCGTGGATATAGGCGACCACGACTTTGCCGCGGTGGCCCGAGCCTTCGGCATGGAAGGCCACCGGGTGGACGACGACGCTGCTTTGGCCGACGCCTTGGCCTCGTCGCTGGCGACAGGCGGCCCGATGCTCATCGAGGTATCCACCGACCCCGACCAGTCGTCCGACCTGGTGCGAGTAAGCGACTCCCGCTCGTCATGAGTATCACCCTCGAAGCCGAGATCAGCCCGGGGATGAGCACCGCTGAGGCGGTGGGGTTGGCTCAACTGGTGGAAGAGGCCGGGTTCGACCGGCTGGGTATCTCTGACGTTGCGTTCTGGCCCGACTGCTTCATGCTCCAAGCCCTTTGTGCCCAGGCCACCAGCCGGATCGCGGTGGGGGCCATGGTCACCAATCCCTACACCCGCCATCCGGTGGTGTTGGCCGGGGCTCTGGCCACATTGGACGACTTGGCCCCCGATCGGGCCTTCTGCGGGCTGGGCGTGGGGGCGGGCTTGGAGCCGCTGGGCATCAACTACCCCAAGCCGGTGGCTGCCCTTCGCCAGGCCGTGGCGGACATCCGCACGCTGCTGGATGGGGGAGAGGTGGGCGGCGAGCGATTGATCCGCCCGGCCACCCATCCGGTTCCCCTGTCCATCGGCACCCGCAGTCCCCAGGTGATGCGCCTGGCCGGCGAGGTGGCCGACATCGCGCTAGTCGGCGGCCGCTTCCTGTCTGCTGATCTGGCCGACACCTACCGGGTGTGGCTGGCCGAGGGTGCGGCCCGGGTTGGACGTACGCTGGACGATTTCGAGACCGCCCCCCGACTTACTTTGTGCTGCTCGCCCGACGGCGACCTGGCCCGACGCAGCGTGAAACGCTACGCCGCCCACTATCTGACCATCATTCAACCCCCTGAGCTCGGTGTATCCCCCGATCGCATGGCCGCCATCGAAGCTGCTCTGGGCCGCAGCCGGGGTTGGTACTTCGACCACAATCGATTCGATGATCCTGAACTGGACACGTTGATCGACGACCGGCTGGTGGAGGCGTTCACCGTTGTCGGCACTCCGGACGAATGCGCCGATCAACTGGGTGCCGTGCTCGACATGGACTTCACCAGCGCCAGTCTCAATCTGGCGGCTACTGCTCGTTCAAGTGCGGGTGAGGGATTGGCCGAGACCATCACTAGCTTCGCCCCGGTCTTGGCCTCGCTGGCGAAGGACTAGCTCCCAATCAGCCGGCTGAAGGCCTGACGGTAGAAGCCGAGGGCAACACCGCAGGGGTTGGGGTCGCCCTGTATCGCCACGTAGGGCAGCGACGCCCCAGCGAAAGCTGCGTCGTTCCAGAATGGGTCGGATGGATCCACCGGCCCCCATGGTCCTACATACAGGTAGGGGTCGGGGTGGGCGGCGTCACCGGGCGATGCCCCATAAGTTGCCCGGGTGATGCGCTCCGACTCGGCGTCGCCGATCTCCACCGCCACGTCGAAGTGGCCCGGCCACAACTGCACCCGGCTGGGATCAGGGGCTCTGGGCGTGCAACGCAGTTCTTCCAGCGCCATGGTGGCCATCCCAAACCAGTCGCTGATGAATGCCACCAATTCCTGGTCCACCGTTAGCGGGCGTTCGAGGTCGCCCAGGGCCACAGTGTCGTGCTCGGCCTGGTCGCTGGTGGCCTCCACGCCCAAAAACTCGGCTGCCGCACCCAGCGTGGTGATCGTCTCAGCTTCAATCTTGTCGCCTTGTTGCACCACCAGCAGGTTGCGCTCAACCCGCACCTGGGTGTCATTGCCGAAGAATGGAGTGCCGAACCCGCCCATGGTCCAGCGCAGGCCGAACTTCCCGTTGGCCGCCTTGCGGGCGTTTGACACCACGCCGTAGGCCAGTCGGTGAAGGTCGTCCCGCCGCACCGGATAGTGGTCGGGCACCGCCGATAGCGGCTGGTAGTTGGCCAGCCACCGGGGCTGGCAGAAGGCGGCCACCGTCTCGTCAGAAGCGGCCAGGTCGGCCCAGCGGAGATCGCCGGCGCTGGTCGGGGTCACCACCCTGGCGGTCACTTGACCGCCGTTTTCCACCGCAGCGGGGTCGTCGGCAAACCAGGGTCCGGTGGCGACGGCGGGCGGTGACGGCTCCAGCACTCTGGTGGTGAGACCGTTGCCCACGATGGCATCGGCCTCGGCTTGTGGGTTTCGGTATCGGGGTGTCATGGTGCCTAACTGAAACCTATCGGCGAACGGCAGCAATCACACCGCTTCGCCGACGGTCGGCGGAGTCTCGCCGACGACCAAGACGAGGAGGACACACTCATGGGAAGACTGGACGGCAAGGTCGCTCTGGTTACCGGCGGCGGAGGAGGGCTGGGAACGGCCATCAGCGTGTTGTTCGCCAGCGAGGGCGCCAAGGTGGTGGTGCAAGACCTCAACGAGGCCGCGGCCGCGGCCACCGCCGATCAGGTGATCGCCAATGGGGGCGAGGCCATGAGCGCGGCCTGCGATGTGTCCGACAGCAAGGCCATCGAGGCCATGTTCGCCGACATCGACGACCGATTCGGGCCGGTCACCGTGCTGGTGAACAACGCCGGCGTGGACAGCACCCCCGGTGACGGCTCCGGGGAGGGCAACACCGGCGGCGATCGCCAGATCGTGGACATGAGCGACGACGGCTGGCAGCGGATGCTCGACATCCATCTCAACGGCGCCTTCTACTGCACCCGGGCCATGCTGTCGCGGGTCATCGACACCGACCTCAAGGCTTCGGTTGTCTGCATGTCGTCCATCGCAGGGCTGGCCGGATGGGGGCCGATTCACTACGCCACCGCCAAAGCCGGCTTGCTGGGGTTCGTGCGGGCGATGGCCCGTTTCTGCGCTCCCCACGGCATCCGGGCCAACGCAGTGTGCCCCGGCGTGATCGACACCCCGATGGTGGCCGGAGTGGACGCCGACATGATCGAAGGCCTCAAGATGATCACCCCGGCGGGCCGCATCGGCCAGCCTAAAGACATCGCCTATGCGGCCTTGTATCTGGCCTCCGACGAGAGCGACTTCGTAACCGGCGAAACCATCACCCCCAACGGAGGCCTCGTCATCGGCTGACCAGATGGGTCAGCCAGATCAGTCCTCGGGCAGGGGGATTTCGAGGGCACCCATTTCGACCAGGCGGTCGACTTCGGCGGGGTCCATGCCCAGTTCTTCGGTGCAGATCTGGCGGGTGTGCTCGCCGAGCAGGGGGGCGGCATGGACTGGGGGCGTGGGCATCTCGCTGCCGTAGAAGCAGGGGCCTTCCAACACCAGGTTGCCGGCGCCGGGTTGGAACACCTCTAGCGGGAAGCCCCGCTGGGTGAGTTGGGGGTCGGTCATGTGGTCCAGTGCAGTGAGCATGGCCGATCCAGGGACACCGACCGCTTGACAGGCCTCTTGGACCTCTAGCGGTGAGAGGCCGGCGGTCCATTCGGCCACTCCGGCGTTGACCGCATCTCGGGCCCCCATTCGGCCCTCAGCGGTTCCGTAGGCCGGGTGATCGGCCCAAGCCGGGTTGCCCATGGCCTGCTTCAGGGCGGCCCAGTCGGCGTCGTTGCGGACGCACACCACGCTCCATTGCTGGTCGCCTTCGCATTGGAACACGCCCCAAGGAGCGCCCTGTTCGGAGTCGTTGCCCACCGGCTGCACCGAACCCGGGCTGAGCGACTCAGCCATGAACAGATCGCCCAGGGTGTTGACCAGGGCTTCAGCCTGGCTGATCTCGGCCTGGGACCCTTCGCCCCGGCGCTCTCGGTTCAGCAGACCGGCCAGCGCCCCCAGGGCGCACAGCCGACCGGCCAAGTGATCTGGGTGGATGGCGTTTGACCCCGGAGGCGGGTCGCCATCGGTGAAGTTCCACAGGTACTTGATGCCCCCCACCGTTTGGATGGTGGGCCCGTAGCCGATCCAGTCGGCGTAAGCCCCGGTCGAGCCCATGAGCTGGCTGCTGGCCATGCACACCCTGGGGTTGATCTCTTTGAGCGCCTCATAGCCCACCCCCATGGCGTCCATGGTGCCGGTGGAGTTGTTCTCGATCACGATGTCGGCTGTCTTCACCAACTCCTTCAGCACGGCCAGGCCCTCGGGCATCTTGGAGTTGACCCCGAAGCTGCGCTTCGTGCGGCTCGACGAGGCGAACGACGCCGTCATTTCGGTTCCGATGACCAGCCGCATGAAGTCGGGGTATGTGCGGGTCTCGATCTTGATGACGTCGGCGCCGTACTCGGCCAGCATCCGTCCGCCCTCCACGCCCACGCCGCCGTGGCCGAAGTCCAGCACCCGCAAACCGGCCAGCGGTTGGTCCAGTTCGCCGGCGGCCGGGACCGGACCTCGGGGCTTGGCGGCAGCCGCCTCCGCGGCCACCTCGTCGTTGTGCTGACCTGCCGTCGGAGCCCCGAAGCGGAACCCCTGGCGCTGGCGGTTGATCTCCATGAATCCGGATGCCGTGGCTGCATCCACGCCGGGGGCCACCTCCATTGGCACAAAGGTGGACCGGGACACGTAGTGCTCGTTCAACAGGATGTCGGACGGCTTGAGCATGGGGGTGACCACTACGCCTCGACGCTGGGCCTCCGCGGCGGCCTCCTCCATCATCATGGGGGCGAAATGCTCGGCGATCACCGGGTTCAACACGTCGCCGTTCATGATCCGGGTGATGGTCTGGCTCCACATCTCGTCGGCGAATGCCTCGGGACGGCCCATCCACTCCCACATGGCGAACCACTGGCGAGGGCTGAGGATCACCATGGTGATATAGCCGTCGGCCGTCTCGAACAGGGGATACACCACCGTGGTGCCCGCCCGGACGATGGGCGGGTCCACGCCCGCGTCCAGGGTGGGCTGCATGTTGGCCAGCTGCCAGGTGTTGAGGTGGATGGCCGCCTCTAGAACCGAGAAGTCCAGGTGCTGGCCCCGCCCGGTGCGCTCCTTGGCCACCAGCCCGATGGCCACGGCCAGCGCCCCCACTACACCGGCGGCGTCGTAGGCGAAGGCACCGGGAATGAGCAGCGGCGGCTTCTCGGGAATCCCCGAAGCGGCCAAATGGCCGCTCATGGCCTGGATCACCTCGTCGGTGGCCTCGAACTGGGCATACGGCCCCTCTTGGCCGAAGTCGGTAAGCGACAGCACCAAGAGATGCTCGAACTCGGCGGAGATCTCCCGGGGGTCGAGCCTGAGCGGGCCCAGTGTCCCTGGCTTGGTCGACTCGATCCACACGTCGGCGCTGGCCAACAGCTCTCGCAGCTGGGCCTGGCCATCAGCGGTGGTCACGTCCACCGTGATGCCCCGCTTGTTGAAGTTGCGAAAGGCGAAGTACAGGCTGGTTTCGCCGTCGGGGGTGAACGGGGGCATGCGCCGGGAATCAGCTCCGCCAGGAGGTTCCACCCGGATCACGTCGGCGCCGAAGTCGGCCAGCAACCGCCCGGCTAACTCGCCCTTGACGTCGGCCATGTCGATGACCCGCAGGCCGCTCAGCGGCAGTTCATTGGATGACACGAAGCGCGACACTACTCCCAGCATTCACGCGGGTTCGAAGAACGTGGTCAACTAGCACGATGAGCCAGCAGAGCAACCTTGAGATCCTCCAGTCGGTGTTCGACGCCATGGGTGACGCCGACGCGGTGGTGGCCCACTACACCGACGACTACGTGATGGAGTTGCCCTACGCGAGCGTCGATGGCCCTGATCGAACTGAAGGCAAAGAGGTGGTTCGCGAGCGGTTGGTACAAGCATTCAAAGTGTTCAGCTTAACGCTGCACATCACGGAGGTATACCCGTGTGTCGACCCCGATCTAGTTATCGCCGAGTACACCAGCGAGGGCGAAGTGATCCCCACCGGCCGTCGCTACTCCAACCGCTATATCGGCCTATGGCGATTCCGGGACGGCAAGGTCTGCTTTACCAGGGAGTATCTCAACCCTGAGGCTGCCAAGGCGGCCTTGGCAGCCTCTGAGGACTAGAAGCGTCCGCCTCCGAAACCTCCGCCGCCGAGGCCTCCACCGCCGAAGCCCCGCATAAGTGGACCTTGGGACCGTTCGTTGAAAGTGTCGCTGATGCCGGATTGCTCGAACCCCATGGGCACCTGGCCAGTGGTGGCGTAGATGTAAAGCGCCATCTGGAAGATGGCGGTCAGGGTGCTGATCACCACCGACACCAAAGCGATCCATCCAAATCCGATGACGATTGCAACCAGAGCGCCAACCGAACCGGCTGATGCCCCCAAGGCAATAATGATGATGCCCGGGATGGCGGCCACGAAACCGATGATGCCGAACCCCACTTGGGCGATCAGATTCTCACCCCACGTGCGGCGCAGCAGCTCGCCAGATCGGCTCAGCGACTGGAATGGTCCGGTCTGCTCCACCACCAGGATGGGCACCACCAGGAAGGTGAGCACTCCCCAGGCCATGTTGAGGAGGCTGCCAAGAATGCGGGCAACGATGTTGTCCGAGCTCTGTATCAGTCGAATGATCATTCCGACGGTCAGCGCAAGGATCGCCCAGGGCACGATCACATGCAGCCGGGAAAACGCCCCTTTGATTGCGCTAGAGATTGTCGGGTCGCCCCCGCTAAACCTCTCCCGGGCTCCCGATACCACCGCGGCGTTGAAGAACACGGTGATGACCGTGACGGCCAAAAGGATGATGATCCCGCCGATCCACAGCATGGGGTCGCTGCCCGCGCTGCTGCCCCCGTCGTCTATGCCATCGGTGGAAAGCCAGATGGGTAGGCCAATGGCAAGGACCACCGCGATCGAGGCCAGTGCCCCCAGTATCGGCAAGACGGCCAGCTCCCGATCGTGTTGCAGCACCGCCCATGAGGCCTTGGCGGTGTCCATTGTCCGGCGAAATCGACCCATGAGGGCAACGCTACCAGTGAACGTCGACAGTTTCGGGTCTGCCCCAGTCAGGTCTTGAGTGGGTCTTGGTGCTTGTCTCGGAGTGAGCCAGAGCTGCCGTAGTTACTCTCGATGTAGTCATCGAATCGGTCAGACGGATAGGTCCATAGATTCCGCCAATTCGCCCCAAGCTCTTTTCGCCGTGCCCGGCGGGCCTTTCGCTCGGCTTTGAGAGCCTTCTTGCTGGCGAACGCCTCTTCGAGCCCTGTTCCCTGGAACTCTCCAGGCACTTCGCCGGTGGTTGCGTAGAGGTACAACGCCATCTTGAAGATTCCGACGATTGCTGACATTGCCAGCAGCACCGTCAGCAGCCACAGCACACCGATGCCGATTCCGACAACAAGCGCCGCCGTGGTTCCCCAACCGGCCAGCACCACAAGGGCGGCAAGTGCCAGTCCGGGTAATGCGATGAGGAGGCCGATGAGGTCGAATCCCACTTGGGCAATGAGGCTCTTTCCCCACGTCTTGCGGAACAGTTGGAAGGAGCGCTTGCAAGAAGTGACTGGGCCGGTCTCTTCCACGACCAAGATCGGCACCACCAGGTAGGTCAGGAAATACCAAATGGTTTCCACAACAAAGGCCACAATTAGCGCGCCGAGCGCAGCGAATTGACCGACCACGGGGATGTGGCGACCGGCATCTTGCATGTGTCGGAAGATGCTGGGGAGCCGGTACAACAGCTCGATGATCAGCCCCACTATGCCGGCGAGGATGGCCCATGGCACGATGACGTGAAGACGGGCGTTGGCGGCCAATATGCAGCCTTCGAAGGTCGGAGTTCTGCCCTGGAGCCGCTCCCAGGCCCCATAGGTCAGCGCGGCAGTGAAGTAGATGGTCACAAAGGTGCACAGCAATACGCTGGCAGCAAGCCCGATCCACACGATGGGCTCAGCCACCCACTGGTCGGGGTTGTCCACCGTGCCGACGCTGAGTCCTGTCGTAGTGACCCACACCACCACCCAGACGACAACGTTGATTATCGCCACCGCAACCAGGGATAAGGCCGGGAAGGCCATGAGGAATTTGTCGCGCTTCAGCACCCCATACGAAGTCGAAGCAAGGACTTTCGTCCGCCTCCAAGTGTTCCTCAGATTGCTGAAGATGCCCACGAGATTCAGCCTAGCAACGGCACTTCGCAGGCTTGGTCGAGGTCGATTTCTACGGTTATGTGGCCGTTGCCATGAGGGCCGGCGCCCCAGGAGGGCATGACCGCCGAGTACAGGCCGGTGCCGCCAGCTACGAAGACGAGTAGGTCATCGGGGCTGCTCAGGGCGGGGATCACAACGTCGGGGTTGTCGCCCTGGCTGCGCTGGTGGCGGTCGATGCCCGAGCCTCGGGCCCGCACCGCAGACAGCTCAGACCAGGTTCGCCTGGCCCGCTGGTGGAGCGCTTCGGCGATGGTGGTCCGGTCGTGGCCTACGTCGGCCAGGGCAATGGCGTGGTCGGGATTGAGCACCAGCACCTGGGTGCCCCGGGCAAAATGCGTGTTGTTGGCCCCCAGGCCCGAGAGCGAGGCGGCCAGCACATTGAGAAGGTGCTCGGCATACACCTCGGGGTCGTCGTCGGGGAAGCACAGCACCGAATGCGGCCCTTCGGTGCAGGCCACGGTCACCGTGCTCTGGTCGATGTCGTAGCCCAGCGAGGTGTGCAGCGGCGGGAAAGGACTGGCCTCCTCGTCTTCGCCCAGACAAAACGTGAACTTGCCGGGATGGCCGAGCAGCGCCATGTCGGAGGTGCCCGGACGCCCGCCGCCGATGTTGATCATGGCCAGGCGCACCGCCCGGCCGATGGTGGCATTGGCCCGGTGACCCGGGCCCAGCGCGCCGAACCCTGACGCAATGCCGCAGGCGCCAACCGCGGGGCCATTGACCACAAGCAGCGGCCCCAGGTTGTGGGTGGTGGCCTGCACCTCGGTCATGTCCATGCGGGGGTCGGACACCGCCCGCACGGCGGCCACCACCACTGGGAAGTAATCGGGCAGGCAACCGGCCATAACCGCGGCGATGGCAGCCTTCTCCACGGTGGCCTCGCCCAGGTTGGGGCCAAGCTGGCCCAGCGAGACATCGCCGTCAAGACCCGAGGCCAACACCATGCGCTCCACCCGGGCTGGGGTCGGTATCACCACGGGCAGGCCGTCGGTGCAGCCCGCCTCATGGAGCTGCTCGAGAGCGGCCTCCTCAGAGAGCGCCGTCAGCCGTTGGCTCATCCGGTGGCGCCCAGGGCCTGAAGCACCTCGTCGGCGATGTCGTCGGCCACCATCTTGATGGCCTTCTCCCCGGTGCCGGCCACCGGGTGGGGGAGGATCACCCGGGGAATGTCGGGCATGCCCGCCGACCGGGACACGAAGTCGCCCTGGGGGGAGAACTTGGTGGTTACCAAGGCCACCGCCGGCGTGTCGCGGCGGGCGGCTTTGATGGCGTCACGCACGGTGCCGCTGGTGCAACTGCCTCAATGGCCATAGGCGGCCACCACCGCGTCGCAAGCCTCGGTGATCTCGGCCATCATCTGGTCGTCGACCACCATCGAGGCGTTGCCCTTGTTCCAGGCCCGAACCTCGAAATCGGGGCGTACCCGCCGAAGGCTTTCGCCCACCGCATCCATGAACGGCACCGAGTCGGGGAATCCGTTGGCCAACAGCCCGATGGTCAATGTGCCGCCGCCCGCTGACAGGTCGTAGGGGGTAACTGGTTCGCCCGGATCAGCTTGTGGGTCCAAATATTCGATCGTCATGGCTCTACGGTAGTGCAAGTGAGTCAGTGGAAGGCATGGGCTGTGGTGGCTGCGGTCGCCGCCGCCGTCGGGATCGCGGCGGTGGTCGCCGAGGTGCAAGTCTTCGACGTCGAAGACCCCGAGCTCACCACCTCTCCGGTCTCTATTCCCCTGGCGCCCGCAACCACCCCGACCTCCACCGCGACGCAATCGTCCGACCCCATCCCCGCACGCACTCCCATTCCCACTCCCACTCCCCCTCCCACCCCAACCCCTACACCCATCACCACTCCCACGCCCTATCCGGGGTGGGTCGACCCGACAACGGCCGGACAGCCGTACGGCTTAGTCAGCGGCCTTCTCACGTTCCGGGGCAACCCAACCCGCACCTTTTACGGCACCGGCCCCGCCCCCCGGTCGCCGCAGGTGCTGTGGCGGTTTACCGGCACCCCCGAACGGGATCTGTGCTCACTCACCACCTGGGCTGCGGGCACCACCCTGTGGTGTGGCGCGGGCTGGACCGGCCAGCCTGCGGTGGTCGAATGGGACGACCGTACCTGGGTGGTGGCAGGCATGTATACCCCCGCGGTCCATTTCCTGGACGCAGCCACCGGCGAGCAGATCCTTCCGGAATTCTTGGTGGGCGACCTCATCAAGGGATCGGTAACCGTGGATCCCGACGGCTACCCCCTCGTGTACTTTGGGTCGCGGGACAATTACTTCAGGATTATCGCCTTTGATCGGGACGAGCCCGTGGAGCTTTGGTCCCTACACGCCAACAACGTGTCGCCCGTGCTGTGGAACGACGACTGGGACGGTGCCGCCCTCATTTTGGACGACTATCTGTTCCAAGGAGGAGAGAACAGCCACCTCCACATCGCCAAGCTGAACCGCCGCTACGGCCCCGACGGCCTGGTAACCGTCGATCCCGAGATGGTGTTCACCAGCCCCGGCTGGGACGACGAGCTGCTCAACGCCGTGGCCGACGGCAATGTATCCATCGAGGGCGGGATGACCGTAGTGGGCAACACCCTGTACTTCGCCAACTCCGGCGGCTTGGTGCAGGGCTGGGACATCTCCGGGCTGGCCGACGGGCAGGACCCCGAGCGGGTGTTCCGCTACTGGGCGGGCGACGATGTGGACGCCACCGTGGTGGCCGACGCCGACGGATTTCTGTATGTCGGGGTGGAATATGAGCGAGGAACACCCCGCAGCCAGGAGCTGGGCCAGATGCTCAAGCTCGACCCCTCGGCTGCCGACCCCCTGGTATGGGGCACAGACCTCCGCAATGCCGCAACCGACGGTGTGTGGGCCACCCCGGCGCTGACCGACGAGATGGTGTATGTGCCCACCAACGCCGGGTTCCTGTATGGGCTGAGCCGAGACACCGGCGAGATCGTGTGGTCCAAGCGGATGACCGGTCCGGTGTGGTCGTCGCCGGTGGTGGTCGATGACGTGCTCATCCAAAGCGACTGTGCTGGCAACATCTACGCCTACGACATCTCGCTCCCCTTGGTCGAACCACCCGAGCTGTGGCGAATTTCGCTGGGGGGCTGCGTGGAGGCCACCCCGGCGGTGTGGAATGGCGTTATGTATGTGGCCGACCGCGTCGGCGGTTTCTACGCCATCGGGGATAGCTGAGCGGGCAACCACTCTCGCTACCCTGTCGCCGTGGCCAAGCCGTTCCGCATTGCTGTGCCCGATCAGGTGATCGACGACCTGCACCAACGTCTGGACGCCACCCGGTGGCCCCAGACCCTGGACGAAGTGGGGTGGGACTACGGATCCGACACCGCCTATGTCGCCGAGCTGTGCCGCTACTGGCGACACGAATACGACTGGCGGACTCATGAGGCCGCTATCAACGAGCTACCACAGTTCACCCAGAGAATCGACGGCCTCGACATCCACTTCATCCACGCCGAGGGCAAGGGCCCCGATCCTCTGCCGCTGGTCATCACCCACGGCTGGCCCAGCTGCTTCTGGGAGATGCACAAGGTGGTCGGCCCCTTAGCAGCCCCGAGGCCCATGGCGGCGACCCGGCCGACGCCTTCCACGTTGTGGCCCCCTCGCTGCCGGGCTATGGGTTCTCCTCGCCCCCGACCCAGCCGGGGGTGTCATCGGCCAAAGTGGCCGACATGTGGGCAGAGCTCATGTCCGCACTCGGCTACGAGCGGTTCGGCGCCCAAGGCGGCGACTGGGGATCAGCGGTGAGCGCGGCGCTGGGGGCCATGCACCCCGACCGTATGGTCGGAATCCACCTCAACATGGTGGCCCCGCCCATCGACGAGGCCGCCCTCACCCCCGAACAGCGCCAATGGTGGGAAGGCGTGAAGCAATACCGCGACCGGGAGTGGGGCTACGTGCACCTCCAGCGCACCAAACCGCAGACCGCGGCGGTGGGCCTCACCGACTCGCCTGCCGGCTTGGCCGCTTGGATCATCGAGAAGTGGTGGCGGTGGAGCGACATCGATGGCCCCGGCGGGCGGGACTTGGCCCGGCGCTACACGCTCGACGAGCTATGCACCCTGCTCACCATCTACTGGACCACCGCCACCATCGGCCCGTCGATGCGCATGTACTACGAGAGTTTCGGGGCCGGCTCGGCGTTCAACCAGCCGCCGAGAATTTCGGTGCCCACCGGGGTGGCGGTGTTCAACGAGAAGAACCGCCCGCCCCGAGAGCTGGCCGAGCCCTTCTACAACATCACCCGTTGGACCGAGGTTGACGACGGAGGCCATTTTCCGGCCTTGGAGAACCCCAATGCGCTGGTGGAAGAGGTGCGGGCCTTCTTCCGACCGCTTCGCTGAGAACCCTTGAGAAGAGAGAGGCCATTGCCATGACACGACTGGGAATCATCGGACTGGGCGACATGGGCGGCGCCATCGCCGAGGGTGTGCTCACCGGCCAATGGGACGATGAGGTGACCGTGGTGGGATATGACATCTCCGCCGAGGCCATGGCCCGATTCACTGAGTTGGGCGGCACACCAGCGGGCTCGGTGGGGGAGTTGGCCCGCCATGTGGATGTGGTGGCGGTGGTGGTGATCGACGACGCCCAGGTGCGCCAAGTGTGCACCGGCGACGACGGGGCTATTGCCGGAGCGGCGGAGTCGGGGGCGCTGGTCGCCGTTCATTCCACGGTGCTGCCCGCCACGGTTATCGACCTGGCCGCAGAGGCGGCCGACATGGGCGTGGCGCTCATAGACGCACCGATCACCGGCGGGACGCCATCGGCTCGCAGCCGGGATCTGGTGGTGTTCTGTGGAGGTGATGAGGCCCACACCGAGCGGGGTCGCCCCCACTTCGAGCGCTACGGCGGCATGGTGGTCAACGTGGGCCCGCTGGGCTCGGCGTTGAAAGCCAAGGTGGCCCGCAACCTCATCAGCTATGCCGACTTTGCGGTGGCCTACGAGGCCATTGCTCTGGCCGCCGCTGCCGGAGTGGACTTGGAGGCGTTCGCCCAGATCGTGAGCTACTCAGACCGCAACATCGGCCCCCACCTGGGCGTATTCACCCGGCCGATCGTCTACCCGCCTCCAGCAATGGGCGGCAGTTTCACCCAGATCGCCCACAAAGACCTGAGGGGTGCGCTGTCGTTGGCCGAGGAATTGGGCGTCGACCTGCCCATAACCGCGCTGGTCGATGAGCACATCGACGCCGCTTTCGGCGAATAGCCGAAATCGGTGCCGCCGGACCAGCGGCCCCGGCGCCTACTCGAAAGTCACAGTCCCCGCGTCGAGCACCACCCGATCGCCCACTCGGGTCTGGAACCGGGCTGATCCGCCGCCCTCGTCCCAGATGTGGACGTCGAGGGTCTCACCCGGCAGCACCGGTGAGGAGAACCGACCTTGCATCGACTTGAAGCGGGCCGGATCGCTGTCGCACAGGGTGTGAAGCAGCGCCCGACCGGTGAAGCCATAGGTGCACAGCCCGTGCAGGATGGGGGTGTCGAACCCGCCCGCGGCAGCGAACGACGGATCGGAGTGCAGCGGGTTGCGGTCGCCGTTGAGCCGGTAGAGTAGCGCCTGGTCGGAGCGGGTCTGGTAGGTCACCACGTGGTCGGCGTCGCGCTCGGGCACCTTAGGCGGGCTGGCCGGACCACGGTCGCCACCCCAGCCGCCTTCGCCTCGGATGAACAACGAGGTGACATTGGTGAACAGCGGCTGGCCGTCGGCGGTGTCGGTTACGTCGCTCTCCAGCACCACCAGGGCGGCCTTGCCCTTGTCGTAGATACCGGCGACGCGGGTCACCGAGCTGACCGTGGCCTCCACCGGCAGCGGCTTGTGGAGGGTGAATCCCTGTTCGCCATGCACCAGCAGCGCCGGGTTGTAGGTGCCGATCTTGGCCAGCGGACTGTTGGCGCCGCCCACGCCTCCGCCCAGCACTACGCACATGGTGGGCAGGGCCTTCTGCTCCACGTCTTTGGTGTTCTCGGTGGTGAACTCCAGCTCGAACCCAGTGGGATTGTTCACGCCCGCACCCACGCCCAGGGCATACAGGAGGGCGTCTTTCGACTTCCAGCTCGAGGTGCTCGGTTCGCTCTCGGCGCCGACGGCAGTTGGGTCGATGGGCATGGGGGGCTCCTAAAGGGGAGTGGGTTTCTTGGGCGCCTGGTTGCGCCGTGATGCTGTCCGCACCATACCGTTGCCGTCGTGGCCCATATCAATCAGCCAGGCGGCCCATTCCAGCCCGTCGACCATCCGGCGGTGGCCGGCCGGGAGCGGGAGCTGCGGGCGCTGGCCGACGCGGTGCGGCGGCTGGTGGCCGCCACCGTTACCAACACTGCCTCGCCTGCCGACACCGCTGCGTTGGCCTCCGAGGCCAACGCCTTGGCCGACCGCCTCGAAGTCCATGTTCCCGCCGAGCCGCCGCCCCGATACGGGCCCGGTGGACATGAAATGGAAGGCCCGCCCATTACCCACAAACGGGCGCCGTTCGACTATGTGACCGGCATCTGCAATCCCGCCGCGTTGCCGGTGGAGATGACGGTTCACATGGACACCGATCCCCCCAAGACTCGGGGCCGGGCGGTGTTCACCACCGTGTACGAGGGTCCTCCCGGCTGTGTGCACGGCGCGGCCATTGCCGCGGCATTCGACATGGTGTTCACCAGTGCATGCTCCACCCGCGACGCCAGTGGCCCCACCATGATGCTGTCGGTGCGCTACCGGCGTCCCACGCTGCTCAATGTGGAGACCGCATTCGAAGGGTGGGTGGAGACCTTCGACGGCACCATCACCGAGGTTAAGGGCCATGCGCTGCAAGACGGACAGGTCACCGCGCTGGCCGAGGGAGTGTTCCGTCACCTCGACCGCGAGACGCTGAACCAGCTCGCTCAAGGCCGGGGGCCTAATGCCGAAGAGACCGCCGACTAGGACGGCCCGGCGCCGACGACTCTAAGCCGATGCCCCCACCGGCTCCGACGGCGTGAACTCCGCAGGCAGGTGCTTGATGCCGTGGATGAATGACGACGAGAGGGGCACTGGTTCGCCGGTGGCGTGGATGTCGCCGATGCGGTCGAATATCTCCCGGAACATCACCTTGATCTCCCGTCGGGCCAGGTGCGCTCCGAGGCAGAAGTGCGGACCGGGTCCGCCGTATCCCACATGGGGGTTCGGGTCCCGTAGTACATCAAATTTGAGGGGATCGTCGAACACCGACTCGTCCCGGTTGGCGCACAGGTAGTTCATGACCACCATGTCGCCCTCGTCGATCTTCTGGCCTTCCAGCACCGTGTCGCTCAGCACTGTGCGGCGCATATAGGTGACCGGGCTGGCAATCCGCACAATCTCCTCCACCGCGCTGTGGGCCACTCCCTCGAAGTCGTCGGTCCAAATCTTGCGCTGATCGGGGTTGTCGGTGAGATGCACCAGTCCCCAGCTGATGGCGTTGCGGGTGGTCTCGTTGCCGGCCACCACCAAAAGCACGAAGAAGCTGGCCAACTCGGCGCGAGTGAGCCGTTCGCCGTCCACCTCGGCATTCACCAGAAGGGTGGTGAGGTCTTCGGTGTCCATGCCCACCTTGGACTCGGCCACCTCGTCCATCAGGTTCGACAGGGCCTCGCCGGCCATGAGAATGGCGGTGACGAAGTCGCCGAACTCGGGCACGTACTCCTCGTCGGCCGCCCCCAGGATCACGTTCGACTGGTCGAACACGAAGTCGTGCTCGGAGGCAGGGATGCCCATGAGGTCGCACACAATCCGCAGCGGGAGGCGGGCGGCCACGTCGGTGACGAAATCGCATTCGCCCCGCTCGCACACTTCGTCCACGATGAGCCTGGCCTGGTCCTGCACCGAGTCTTCCAGCCGGGCCAGCATCCGAGGGGTGAAGCCCGCCGATACCAGTTTCCGCAGCCGGGCGTGGCGGGGGTCGTCCATGGCGATGATCGAGTTGAAGTACTCGTTGAACTCCGGCGGGAAGTCGTTGATGGTGACCCCCGAAGACGAGGAGTAGACCTGCGGGTTGCGGGACACTTCGAGTATGGACGAGTGACGGGTTACGAACCACGCGCCCGGCGAGGACACGCTCTCCAGGTCGCCGGTGAATTCGAACCCGGGATAGAAGGTGAGGGGCCGAGCGCACACCTGCTTCAGGTCGGCGTCAATCACCTGGCGGTCCCGGCGCCAAAAGGCATTGTGAAGCGGGTTGTGGGGATCCGCCTCAGTAGCTGGCGGAGGCTTGGTGAAAGCACCGGCTGAAGTTTCAGCATTGGGGGTGACAGCGGTCATAGAAGCAATCTAGCGGTCCCGGTGGAACAAGTTCCGGTAGCCAACACGGAGCAGCCTTCGTTCCCGTAGGTTCTATTGGAAGGACACAAACTTGGGCGTGGGCGTGAGTTCCAGAACTTGCTCGGGGGTGGCGTTGGGGTGGTCTTCGTCGTAGAAGTTCTTCCAGCCCCAATGGAATTGTTCGGCGTCTGGCTTGCCGGTCAGAGCGTTCCAAGAGGCGTACTTGGCTCTCATCGACCCTTGGCCGTCCATTTGGATCAGCACTGCCAGTTCGGGGGGAGTGTGGATGAGCTCGCGGTTAGTGATCATGGAGGTTTGGAATTGGTGGACGATCAGCAGCTTTTGGGGGAGGGCTTGTTCCCGGACTATGCCGGCCAGCCACGCCACGACGCGATTTATTTCGGCCGCGTCCACGGTGCCGACCTGCTCCAGATGGACCTGGTGGGGCTTGAGCCTCCACTCAGGATCGAGGGCTAGCCCAACGTGGGGGAGGCGGAGAAACTCCTCGTAGACCTTGGCCTGGGTCAAGAAGTCGGTTCGGCCCGGCTGGAGGTCCAGCACCACGTACATGTTGTTGGCGGCCGCGGTCTCAATCCAGGGCCTGATCGCATCCCGGGAGGTCATGGCCGAATAGTCGCCGTCGCCGCCGGGGCTGGCCGATGCAACGGTGGTGATGATCTCGAAGGCGGGCAAGATCACTGAACCGTCGGCGCCATAGCCCTCGGCGATCGAGCGGAGGCGCTCGACACCCCCATCGGGGCCTTGTTCTCCCAGCACCCCTAGGCCGGGGCCCGACGGATGGCCGTAGATGGCCACCAAGCGGCGGTCAAAACCTGACCCGAACATGAGCAGGCCGCCCCCGGGAATCTGATGTCCCCGGCGGATTACGTCTAACTGCCAGACAGCGTCCTCGCCTAGGCCCGGGGCCAGTTTCACCTCAGAGGCGTAGGAGATCATCTCCCTTGCCTCGAAGGGGAGGGCTCGTAGGTCACCGGAGGCAACGATCACCCGTTCGCCAGCCTCGTAGCCGAGGGCTGCCAACTGCGCGACCTGGTCGTCGTGGGCCACCAGCCATACGCGTTGAGGGGTCGTCTCTGGGGGCGAGAGTGAGGCCTTTTGATCGGTGGGGGCCTGTTCGGTGGTGGAACTTGCAGAGGCAGACCTAGAGACGCTTCGAATCTCCGACGTTGCCGATGCGATCTCAATCCCAGATGCTGAGGAGACCCCCCGCGTCGTTGCTGCGGTTAGAACGGCAACCGATGACGTTGTGCCGGAATCACGGACAGAATCGTCCCCGGCGGGAATAGACACGTAGGTGCTCGTTGATGCGTTGCCAACCGGCAGACACGATGCTGCGAGCGCAGCCAAAGCGACAAGGCCAACGATCCCAGCCGCCCGCCAGGCTGAGGTGCGCTTGGAATCGGGGGTCTGGCCGTCGCTCGGGTTACCCAAACCGCTAATGCTCGGACGTATGGGGACTCGCAACGAGGGCTCCTTGAGATTTCATCGGGCCGTGGCGCCAAATCAGCGCCACGCCTTCCTTGAAATCCGCATGCCCTGGTCCGAACCCGAATTCTCGGATGAGAACCCCCTACAAAGCGGCAGCCCACATGGTAGCCGAGCAGGCCCCTTATTCGGGTCATTTGCAATATTTCCACCGCCCGATCGGCATTCGGCACAACCAGATGCAGGGTGACTCCATCGAGTGGGGGACTTTGACGGCGTTGATGGTGGGGCAGTTCTAGCTCTGGGCAGGGGTGCGCCAGCCGAATGGGTCGGGTGCAGCGCCGGTTTGCATGTCGGTTAGCGCTTGGCGCAGGCGCAGGGTGTTGGGGCCTGGTTGGCCGGTGCCGATGGTGAGCGCCTTGCCGTCATAGATGATGGTGCCGACTGGTGCGACTCCGGCTGCGGTGCCGGACAGAAACGCCTCGCCCCGTTCTGACCAGTCGATGAGCTCTTCGGGGTCGATTGCCCGCTCTTCTACGTCGTATCCGAGGTGCCGTGCCAGTTGGATCACCGAATCCCGGGTCACGCCGTGGAGGAACGACTCGTCGAGGTGTCGGGTGATGATTCGCTCGTCGTCGCCGAGGAAGAAGTTCGAGGCCCCGGTCTCGGTGATGTCGCCGTCGGTGGCGAACAGCACCTGGTCGATGGACTCGTTGCCGGCCATGGCGTCCATGGTGGAGCCCAGGGCCATGGCGTAGTTGGCGGCGCACTTCACCATGCCGAACTGGGGGACGGTACGCGGCGTCGAGGATTCGACCTGAAGCGTGAGGGGCCGTATTCCTCCCTTGAAGTAGTCGCCCACCGGGGAGTTCAGCACGAACAGAAGCGCCGAGGGTGCTGGATGGGCCGCCGCTCCGATGTCGGCGCCTGTGCCCACGTACGTTGGACGGATGTAGAGCGAACCGGGCGGCTCGGGCACCTCATCGGTGTTGGCCGCGACCGCGTCGACGATCATCTGGCGAAGAATGCCGGGGTCGATCTCGGGCAGCCGCAAGAGAGCGGCGCTGGTGACCATGCGAGCGACATGGCTGTCCAGCCGGAAAATGGCCACCGACCCGTCGGTCTGGCGGTGGGCCTTCAGCCCTTCGAAGATGGAGCTTCCGTAGTGCAGCACGTGTGCGGCCGGGCTGATGGTCAATTCGCCGAACGGCTCCGGCGAGCCCCCATACTCGAGCGGCCCACCATCGGCTCGCGCCGTGGTCATCCAGTCGCAGAAAACGGTCCCGAACGGAACGGTAAGGGGGTCGGGCTTGGCGGTCATACAGGCTCTCCTTCGGGCAGGAGGATGGTATAGCCCGATGACTCAGGCGACAGGGGGATTCGTGGAATTCGTATATTCTTGATGCGGTGAGCGATGGACAGGAGATCGTCAAAACTGAGAACGGTCGGCCGGTAGCCGAGGTTCGGCCTCCCCGTTCCCCTCGGGAGGAGCTCACTGGGTCGCTTTTTGGCTTTTGCCGGGACATCATCGAGCTGCCCGAAGGGTTCGATTTCGACAAGGAAAGCGTCTGGGCCGACTATGAGGAGATCGGCGAGGAGGTTCTCGCCAGCTGGGAGAGGCAAGAACCCGATCTGGTCGAGTCGCTCCGCGAGTCGCTCCAAGAATCCGCTGAGGGAAATCTCCTACCTTTGCGCGATCACATCTGAATACCAGTCGCTGCTCGAAACGCTGAACATCCTGGCCGACGCCGACACCATGGCTATCATCGCCGAAGCCGAACGTGATGTGGCGGCCGGCGAACTATTCGAAATCGACCAAAAGCCAGTGGCCAAGGTGCGGCCAGAGACTTTTATATCTACATTCTCGATGATATAATCGAGAATGTGAGTGTTTCAGCGCCGGCTTTGGTGCCGCTTTTCAGGTCCGACCAGCAGCTCCGCCTCCTGGGAGTCCTGTTCGCGGGCGCAGAGGAAGAACTCACCATCGGGGAACTCGCAGCACGCGCAAGCATCGCGCAGGCAACTGCGAGCCGGGAAGTGGCACGCCTCGAAGAGCACGGCCTGGTGGTGACTCGCGCGATAGGCCGCAACAGGCTCGTCCGACCCAATTGGCGTCTCCCGTGGGCACCGGAGCTGCGCTCCATCCTGGTGCAGACCATCGGCGTGCTGGGACGCCTGGGCGAAGCGCTCAGGGAAGTACAGGGGGTGGACTGCGCCTTCGTGTTCGGCTCGTGGGCGGCACGCCACCAGGGAGAGCCGGGTCCCTTTCCAAATGATGTCGATGTCGTCGTCATCGGGACGGCGCCGCTGAGGGAGATCCGCCGAGCATGCCGCATGGTGGAGCAGGACCTGCGAATCGACATCAACCCTGTCGTGATCGACCGGCAGAGCTGGGACTCCCCGACATCAGAGCCCTTCATTGCCGAACTCAAAGCACAGCCGCTGGTTCCCATCCCATTTGAGGCCGAAGGTGAAATCTGACTGGCTCGTCGAGGCAATTGCGACCCGTGACATTGAACGGGTCAAGGCCAACTTGGGAGCAGCGGGCGAGCGTGTCAACGATGCCCGACGGCACAGTCGTTCAGCTCGACTGCTCGCCGAGGACGACACAACCCTCGCCATGGCCGCGTGCCACGACGCCATCCGCAAGTCCGCAGCCGCCCACATGGCTGCCAACGGCTTTCGGGTGCGCGGCGGCGAGGGCGCTCATCGCATCGCCCTCGACTACTTGCGGCATGCCCTAGACGACAAGATCGCTCATGAAGACCTCGTTGAAGCAGACGAAATTCGCCAAGACCGCGCACTCGCCGAATACGGAGACTTTGCCTCAAGAAGACTCGACGCGGCACATGTCCTGGCTGCAGCCGACGTAGCAGAGCGAATCGTCAACGCAATCGCCAACGCCCTCGCTTCCGAGACGAGCTAACCAGCAAACCGAATTCAGCGAAGGATTCCCCGTGCTCTCCCTGGACCAGCACATGTTGTCGTGGGACGGCCCGGCGAATTGCATCGACGCTTCCCGGTGACTCGGTGGGCGCCTGGCGCAACGGCTGGTGGTGTATGGCCGAATTGAGGGATTGACTGGCTTGGAGCTCTGGGAGACTAGGGGTTGTGGCTGTTCCGGAAACGACGCTGGTCGGGGATCGAGTGTTCTTGCGGCCGTTTCGAGTTGCGGACGCGCCTGCCATCGCTGAGTCGTGCCAGGATCCGGAGATCCCCCGATTCACGATGATGCCGGAAGCGATGTCTGAGGCGCAGGCTCGCGCGTGGATAGAGCGACGCCTGGCTCAGAGGGAGCGGGGAATACTCGCATTCGCAATCACTCTGCCTCCATCTGATCGCTGCATCGGCCAGATGGGCATCTTTCTGGAACCCCAGTTCCGGCGGGGGGAGGCGTTCTATTGGCTCGACCAACGGTATAGGGGCCAAGGAATCACCTCCGAAGCCCTCAACCTGATTGCCGACTGGGCGTTCTCCGAGCATCACATGGCCCGGGTTCATCTGGTGACCCATGTCGACAATCCGGGGTCCCAACGGGTGGCCGAACGCTGTGGCTTTCAACGTGAAGGAGTACTACGGGCTTGGCAGAAGATGAAAGACGACCAACCCGATGTCGTGATGTGGAGCCGCCTGCCCGAGGATTGACCGGCGGCAAATGGCACTGGAGGCCATCCCGTTAGCCTTGTGGCGTGGGGAGTGAGTCTGATGAGGGAGAGGTGGTCGCCGGGAGGGTGACCGAATTCGTCCGGGTCGGTGACGAGGTGCTGCGTCCGGCCACTGCCAACTCCGAGTCGATGAGGCAACTGCTAGCCCATCTGGAGGAGCGTGGCTTCGAGGGCGCTCCCCGGGTGGTGGGTTCGGAGCCTGATGGTGCGGTGAAGCTGACGTGGATCGAGGGGTGGGTTCCGAGCGATACCGAGGGGTGGAAGCTCGATGTCGGAGCGCTGGAGTCGGTGGGCCAGTTGCTTCGCCATTACCACGACAGCGTGAGGGGATTTGCCCCTGAGGCTGGTTTCGAAGAAGGCCCTCAGGCTGTTGCCGAGGGTGACATCGTCTGCCACGGCGATATCGCCCCCCGCAACACCGTCTTCGAGGACGGACAGGCGGTGGCGTTCATAGATTGGGACGGCATCTGGGTCGCTCCCGCGCTATGGGATCTCGGCCACGCCCTCTGGCAGTTCGCCCCCATCTGCGATAACGACGATGCTTGGCTCCAGCGATGGCCGTCCTCACCCGACCGGGGCGCCCGCATCACCGCCCTAGTCCGCGGTTACCGCCTTGATCAGTCGCAGGCGCAGCGCCTGCCCGAGATGGTCTGCGAGGTAATCGCCGGATGCCACCGAAGTGTGGCCCGAAAGGCCACCGCCGGAATCCCCGCCTTCATCCGCATGGAGCGTGAGGGCATCCTCAACAACCTGACCAGCCAGCTCCAAGCCGCCCAACAACTCCGCCCCCTCATCCACGAGGCCGTCCTCTCAGGAGTTGCATGAGTTGGAGTTGGCGGAGGTGAAGCCCTCTCGAACTTCAACAAGATAATTTATTGTGCGGCGTCACGCTGGATGGAGGATGTGTTCGACTACACAGCTCCTACAAAGGAATGAAGGTGACCCATCGATCCACGGTGCAGTGCTGCCGCCGCCAGAGATAGGACTATCACATTGAGCACTGCCAGGGAGCCAGAAGTGGTCGCCATGGGATTCCTCAGATGACCGTAGTTGCCCTGTCTCAATCCGCCTGTGCCAATGTGGCAAGTATGGTGGCCAACACAGCAGTGTAATCCAGCTGACCATGGCCAGTGTCCACAGCGAGGCCCAACCAACTTTGAATTCCCTTAGTGACGTGCAGGTCATTGCCCAGTAGCTGTGGTTGTTTCACAATCAAGCGGGTGTCCTTGAGGGCTAGGTCTAGCGAAAACCTTTTCTCAAACCTACCGTCCAATAGGGCAGGTATTCGCCGGTCCACCTGAGAACCCAGCGGACCGGTTGAGATAATTTCTTGCAATGTCGATGATTGCAGACCCAGTGCAGTACCCATGGCATATGCCTCCCCAAAAGAGACAACAGCAGCTAACAGACAAAAATTTGCTACCAGTTTAGCTGCTGCACCGGACCCAACCCCACCCACATGATATATCTCACCTAGGCACTCGCCAAGTGCAGATTTAACATAAGTAGCACTTTCAGGAGATCCGCCAAGTAAGACCTTCAACGCTCCTTTATTCGCTTCAGTTGTAGTACCAAGGACTGGTGAATCCAAATAAATGTAGGGCTCTCCTATGGAAGAAGCAATACTTCTGGCCGCTTCGGGTCCTATGGTCGACATATCCATAATGATGGTAGATTGATCGGAACTCTTCCTGGGGAGTTGCTTGATGGCCTCTTCCACTGCAATGGAATCAGTTAATGATACAATAACGATATCAGCTAGATTTACTGCCTCAGGAATTGTAGATGCAATGGCCAATTTAGGAACCTGCTTATCTGGCGTCCTATTCCAACCGATGACCCGGTAGCCGGATTCGTAAAGCCTTGTCGCGATTCGAGAGCCCATTGCCCCAAGTCCGAGAACTGCGACCGTAGCGTTGGTTGCCGCGCTGGTTGGCATACCTCTCACCTCCTGTTGTGAAAACACCATGTGATAAAGTCACATACTAAGCACTGCTATGGCGGGATAAGATGAGTCCCATTCAAGGAGCACTATCCAACTCTACATTCCATCAATGAACTATTTTGTACAAAACCCTTTGAAGCGTACAGAGGTAGTCCATCGTCTGTCGTACGCAATACAAAGCGCAGAATGTTTAATTCCTCAGCAGATGTCAAGCATTCACTTAGGAGACGAGAACCGATACCTTTCCGTCGATGCTCTGGCTTCACAAATGCGTTAACCACACAAGCCTCTACCATTCGATCGTCTTCAGGTAGCGGTGGCCTAGACCACAGTAGGAGCGATATCACTCCGATCCACTGGCCTTTCGCATCCTCAGCAACCCAAGAATGCATCTTGCCAAGTTGCGACTCTCTCAAGACATACTCTTTTGTCATATCTTCAAAATCTGGCGGAAATTGAAATCCGGCAGATCGGGTAGCCCTTAACAGCTCTAGTCGAGCTTCTACTACTGTCGATGCATCTTCTAGTCGTGCTTTGCGAATGGTATACATGTCCAACGAATCCCGGCCCATCTGATTGGTGTGTTTATTCATGCAGGAGAGTTTTTGACCTAGAGGTTCCTGGAGTGTGATTGGCGACTTAGCCAATCGTATACATTTGCTGCATTCTCGTCAGGCGGGAAAACAGGATACATAACATGTTTGATAGTGCAACCCGCTATTATCATTGTCAACCTGCGGTACAAGGTCAATTCATTATTTTGTGAGTCTATCGCAGTCATTGTGGGGAGTTTAAGTGCTTGGCCGAAATCGCGTTTGTAATCAGATATTAGCACATACGGAAGATTCAGACGCGTCGCAGCTTCCTGTTGGTATTCGGTATCCTGGACGCTCAACCCAAAGATGGAAACATCGAATTGGCCAATTTGTGAATAATGGTCCCTAAAGCCACAAGATTGAGGTGTACAACCCCTAGCACCAGGAATATTGTCCCAGCCCTCAGGCATATCAAAGCCTGGTCTAGCAGTCATTGGATAAACGTAGAGAACCGTCCAATGTGTCTGGATTGTAGAAAGGTCTATTGGCTGGCCAGAGGTTGTAGGCAGTGAAATTGAGGGAATTCTTAATCCCTGCAAATGATCTGCTGCGCCATCTGCCACAGGCTCAGGAAGCGATCCTGGCAATTGCTCATAAGTGGTCATGTGGCATTCCTAGCTGTAGGACCCATAGAGGTTGTGTACGCGTGATGCGGGTGTGCCGTTGATGGCGGTGTGGTGGCGGTGGAGATTGTAGTGGTGGACCCAGGTTTGGAGTCGGCGCCGGCGGTCGGGCTCTGATCTGAACTTGTAGGCGTATAGGAACTCGTCTGCGAGGGTGCGGTTGAAGCGCTCTGCTTTGCCGTTGGTCTGGGGCCGGTACGGCCTGGTGAAGGTGTGGGCTATGGCGTGCCGGGCGAGCTGGGCGGCGAATTTGCGGGATCTGAAGTTGGCCCCGTTGTCGGAGATGACTTCGTCGACGGCGATCCCGATGGAGCGGAACCAGCAGCGGGCCCGCTCGAAGAACCCGCACAGGGTTTCGGCGGTCTCGTCGTCGAGGGCCTCGACGTAGGCCAGGCGGCTGTGGTCGTCTACGGCGACGTGCAGGTAGCTGTAGCCCACCCTGGGACGGCGCTTGGTCCCCCGAGAAGCCGTGTCGGCGCGCCCGTGGGCCCTCCACCCGCCGCCGGGCGGGATCTTGCCCGCCTTCTTGACGTCCAAATGGACCAGATCGCCCGGCTCGGGCCGCTCGTAGCGGCGTATCACCCTCCCGGTGGGCCGGTCCAGCCAGCTGAGCCGGTTCAGCCCGTTTCGCACCAGGATCCGGTGCACCGTGGACGCCGGCACCCCCAACCGGGCCGCGATGCGCGCCGGCCCCAGCCGGGAGGCGCGCCGCAACCGGCACACCCGCTCCTCAGTCTTGGAGTCGGTGCGGCGCGGCGACCGGTGCGGCCTCGACGACCGGTCCACCAAACCAGCCTCGCCGTGGGCCTGGAAGCGGTGCCACCACTTCGCCACCGTGGACCGCGACAAACCCATCTGCGCGGCCACATGGGCCTGGGGCATCCCGCCCTGGATCCGCTGGACAACCAACAACCTCCCCAAAGGGGTCAGGCGTGCATTAGCGTGCGACATCGAGCCTCCCTTGCCTCGTGCGGTAGTTCGCAACCACCACACTGGCACCGGAGGCTCACCTCATAGAGGAACTACCCGCCCGAGCTAACAACCTCTATGGACAGAACACCTAGCCGAAGGGGAACTCGGTGTCTATTGAGAATCAGCTTGATCGTGTTTAAGCCCTTGATGTTCCGAGAAGGTATGTTGACTCGGCGGCATATCCGGTATCCCTAGTTGCAAGACGCATAGTGGTTGTGTTCATGTGAGGCGGGTGTGCCGTCGATGGTGGTGTCGTGGGGGAGGAGGTTGTAGTGGTGGACCCAGGTTTGGAGGGGGTATCGCCGGCCCGACGGCTCCGTGGTCACTCCTGAAGTCCTGAGCCCCTACTAGGGCCGCGACATCCTTTAGGGTCGCCTCTAGTGCGACCGGAGAGTGAAGAGGCAATTCTGGGTGAGCAGCAGGCCTATTACCGGGCTCGCGCTGGGGAGTACGACGAGTGGTGGGAGCGGCTGGGCCGCCATGACCGGGGGCCAGAGGCGAACGATCGGTGGAATCGGGACATCAGCGAGCTTCGAGGGATCTTCGATTCGCTGCAACTAGAAGGTGATGTTGTCGAATTGGCACCCGGTACTGGCTATTGGACCGAACTCTTGGTCGACAGGGCTCGATCAGTGACGGCTGTAGATGGTGCTCCGGAGATGATTGCGTGCAACCGCGCTCGCTTAGGCCGAAAGGCCGAGGTGGTCACTTATGTTCAACAAGACATCTTTGAGTGGACCCCGCAGCGGCGATTCGATGCCATGGTGTTCTGCTTTTGGATCTCCCATGTGCCCCGGCGCCGACTCGCCGAGCTTCTTTCGTCATGCCGTGACGCTCTCCACGTTGGGGCGCCGGTGTTCTTCGTGGACATCCTCCCCGAGCTGACTGGTTTCGCGGTCGATCAAGTCCCGCCTGACGGCGATTCGGAATTGACGGAGCGGCTCCTAAACGACGGCCGAGAATTCACGATCATCAAGAACTTCTACGACCCCGAGGAGCTTCAGGCGGCCGCCCTCTCCGCAGACATCCAACTAGAGGTGGGGCATACCTCGACCTACTTCCAGTACGGCATCGGCCGGGCTATCTAGCCACTCTGGTCTCAGATGGCCAGACCGCCCGAGGCGGCGGGTGATAATTCGCTCGGACCCGTCGGGGTGGCGGTGGGCCTTCAGCCCCTCGAATATGGAACTCGCATGATTTGTACATGCTTGTACAAATTCTACTCTTGCGGTTACCCTGGTGAAATGGAGCTTCGCGGTGACCACCCGCCCTCCGAAACCGTCTCGGTGAGCGAATTCCGGGCCAATTGTGGGCCGCTTCTGGATGCGGTGTGCGATGGACAGGAGATCGTCATAACTAAGAACGGTCGGCCAGTAGCTGAGGTTCGGCCTCCTCGTTCCCCTCGGGAGGAGCTCACCGGGTCGCTTTTTGGCTTTTGCCGGGACATCATCGAGCTGCCCGAGGGGTTCGATTTCGACAATGAAAGCGTCTGGGCCGGCTATGAGGAGATCGGCGAGGAGGTTCTCGCCAGCTGGGAGAGGCAAGAACCCGATCTGATCGTCGGTTTACCCGATCAAGACGGCTGATGCTGCTGTTGGACACCAATGTCGTTCTTCGGTTCTGCTGGGGAGTGGCTGACGGCAAACTAGGGACCGAGGCGGTCGCGCGGGTAGACCATGCCACCCGTCGCGGCGAGGCGGCGGTCAGCGCGATCACCTACTGGGAGCTGGCCTTCTTGCAGGCCAAGCGGCGCTTGGCGGTGGAGCTAAACGTGGCCCTTCTCCGGATGCGAATGGTTGCCGCTGGGGTCAGGGATCTGCCCATCGGATCGATGGAGGCAGAACAGGCCGCCCATTTGGGGGAGATGGGCCTGGCCACCGGGGACACCGCAGACCGGTTCATCTTGGCCACCGCCCTAGTGCAGGAGTGCCCCCTGCTAACCCTGGACCAGCACATGCTGTTGTGGGATGGCCCGGCAAATTGCATCGACGCCTCCCGATAATTCGCTGGGCGCCTGGCGCAACGGCCGGCCATCCTTTGTCCTCATGAGTCTCGACGAACTCGAGTCCATTGAGGAGACTCTGGACATCTTGAGCGACGCCGAACTGGTTGAGTCGCTATGCGAGTCGCTCCAAGAATCCGCTGAGGGAAATCTCCTACCATTGCGCGATCACGCCTGAATACGAGTCGCTGCTCGAAACGCTAAACATTCTGGCCGACGACGCCACCATGGCTGCCATTACCGAAGCCGAGCTTGATGCGGCGGCCGGCGAACTATTCGAACTCGACTGAAAACTAGAGGCCGAGCTGGAGCGCCGCGCCAAGAAAGAGCGCCTTAGGTCTGGTCAGGTTTAGGGCGGCGGGCCGAAGATGGAGCGGCCTTCGACGGGTCGGCCAGGTCTTGTTCAATCTGGGCCACGAGCTCAGGGTTGCGCAGAAGAGCAGCCTCGTGGGCCCGGGTATCCACCTACGAATTCTAGCTAATGCTAGGAACGTGCCATTTCCGCGGCGTCATGGTCGCTGGCAAGTCAGACCAGGGTTGAGAGGTTTTGGTCGGGGGCGGGGCCGGGGTCGACTTTGGGGCCGGGGGTCCAGGCTACGGGGAGGTGCTTGACTCCGCCGATGAAGTTGGAGCGGAGCCATTCGGGCTCGCCCACTCGGTGGATGTCGGGCATGCGCTCGATGATCTCTTGGAAGATGAGGCGCAGTTCCATCTTGGCCAGGTTGGCGCCCAGGCAATAGTGGGCCCCGCCGCCGCCGAAGGCGATCTGCTCGTTGGGGGTGCGGTTCACGTCGAAGGTGAACGGGTCTTTGAACACCTCTTCGTCCCGGTTGGCCGAGATGTGCCAGATGACGATCTTGTCGCCCTCGTCGATGTGCTGGCCCCTGATCTCGGTGTCCTCGGTGGCAGTGCGGCGGAAGTGCAGCACCGGGGTGGACCACCTCAAGAGCTCGTCGATATGAGTGTCGGTCACCCCATCAGGGGATTCCTTCATGATCTCGAACTGCTCGGGATGGTCCATCAGCGCCAGCATCCCCTGGGCGGTGGCGTTGCGGGTGGTCTCGTTGCCGGCCACGGTGAGCAACAGCATGAACATGTCGAACTCCAGCTCGGTCAGCCGGTCACCGTCGATCTCGGCGTTGATGAGCTTGGTGACGATGTCGTCACGGGGGTTCTCTGCCCGGTCTTTGGCCAGCTGGTTGGTGTAGGCGTACAGCTCGGCGCCAGCCGCCACGCCGTCTTCGGCCCCGCCGGCGTACTCAGGGTCGTCGACGCCGATCAACCGGTTGGACCAGTCGAACAGCATCATGCGATCTTCCTGGGGAACGCCCATGATCTCGGCGATGGCCTGAAGGGGGAGCTCAGAGGCCAGATCCACCACGAAATCCGCCTCGCCCTTTTCGATCACGTTGTCGACGATGAGGATGGCCCGGTGCCGAAGGTACTGCTCGATCAGGCCGATCATTCGGGGGGTGAAGCCTTTGTTCACCAGCCGCCGGTAGCGGGTGTGCTTGGGGGGATCGGTGGTGAGCATCATCACCCCCCGAGAGTCGGGGCCGCTGTTCTCGCGGGTGCCCGGATCGGGGATGGAAGTGCCGCCGATCTCAGAGGAGAAGCGCTCGGTGTCGCGGTTCACGTCCACCAGATCGTTGTGTTTGACGATGTTCCAGAACGCCGGTCCATTGGGGTCCTGGTGCAAGAAGACGGGGGCTTGGTCCCGCAGCACCTTGAACATCTCATGGTGCTCTTGGCGCACAAATCGGTCGGGGTCGAGCAGGTTGACTTCGGTGAGCTTCACGATGGCTGTCCTTTGCTGCAATCGTTTGGCGAGTGTCGGCCAGTGTATGGGAACTCCTGATGCGACAAGATACCGAGGTGCAAACCGACCGTGAAAAAGGCGGGCAGCGATGACGGAGGCCTTCAACAGCGAGAGTGCGAGCAACGGCGTCCACACGCAGGCCTCGATGTTGGACGGCATCCGAGTGGTGGATTTCTCGACCGGGGTGCCCGGCCCCTATGTCACCAAGCTCTTGGCCGACGCCGGGGCCGATGTGGTCAAGGTGGAGACGCCGGAGGGCGATCCGGTGCGCCGCTGGTCGGCCACCCGGGCCGACTTCGAAGGCGACAGCGCGCTGTTCCAGTTGCTGAATGCCTCCAAACGGGGGGTTGTCGGTGCCCCCGGCGACCCTGAGATCGAAGAGCTGGTGGCCACCGCCGACGTGGTGGTGGAGTCGTTCCCAGCCGGATCGGGCCTGGGCCAGGCTTGGGCTGAGCGCCATCCCCACCTAGTGGTGCTGTCGGTGACCCCGTTTGGGCAGGACGGGCCGCTGGTTTCCCACCCATCTACCGAGTACACCGTGCAGGCTCAGTGCGGGGCCATCGCCTGCCGGGGGCGACCCGATCAGCCCCCCATCCACGCCGGAGGGGGCATCGCCGAGTGGACGGCTGGGGCCTACGCCGGCCCGGCGGTTTTGTCGGCGCTGCTGCGGGCCCGGCGCACCGGCCGGGGTGAGCACATCGACTTGGCGGTGGCCGACGTGATGGGCATTGCCGCCACCACGTTCACCGACTTGGCCCACTGCATGCGGGGCGGCGGCCACGAATTCGACCGGGTGGCCCGGTCGGTGGAAGCACCCTCCATCGAGCCCGCCCTCGACGGCTGGGTGGGGTTCAACACCAACACCGCCCTGCAATATCAGGGGTTCGTGCTGATGATCGAGCGCCCCGATCTCATCGATACCGAGTGGAGCCAGATCGGAGAGCGGGCCGGCCGCCTGGACGAGTGGAATGCCATGGTCCACCCGTGGACCTCCCGCCACACAGTGGCCGAGATCGTCAAAGCGGCGTCGGATCTGCGGGTGCCGGTGGCCGAGGTGAACGACGGGCGCAGCGTGCTCGACAACGAGCAGTTCGCGGCCCGGGGTGTGTTCGTGCGCAACCCCGGCGGGTTCCTCCAGCCCCGACCGCCCTATCTGATGGACGACGGCGGCGAGCGGAGGCCCGCCACGCCCGCTCCAGGGTTGGGCGAGCACACCGGGACAATCGAAGCCCGCCCTCGACCGGTGCCGTCGGCTGCCGACGACGCCCACGATCTGCCGCTGGCCGGGATCAAGGTGGTGGACCTCACCAGTTGGTGGGCCGGACCGTCGGCCACCGGCACGCTGGCCATGCTGGGCGCCGATGTGATCCATATCGAGTCCACCGGCCACCCCGACGGCATGCGCATGACTGGGTTCATGTTCGGCACCGAGGACTGGTGGGAGTGGAGCTCGATGTTTGTGGCCATCAACCCCAACAAGCGGGACCTCACCCTCGATTTGGACACCGAGGAGGGCATGGACCTGCTGTGGCGGCTTATCGAGGAAGCCGATGTGGTGATCGAGAACTTCTCCCCCCGGGTGGTGGAGAAGTGGGGTCTGAGCTGGGAGGCCGTCTCGGCCCGCAACCCCCGGGCCGTGTTCACCCGCATGCCTGCCTTCGGGCTGAGCGGGCCGTGGCGGGATCGGGTGGGGTTCGCCCAGACCATGGAACAGCTCACCGGCATGGCCTGGGTCACCGGCCATCCCTACGACCAGCCCCGCATCATGCGGGGCCCTTGCGACCCCATCGCCGGGATGCACGGCGCATTTGCCGCGATCTTGGGCTTGGCCGTGCGGGAGCACACCGGCCGGGGGGTGTTCGTGGAGTCCACCATGGTGGAGGCCGCGCTCAACTGCTCGGCCGAGCAGATCGTGGAGTACACCGCATATGGCAACGTCATGGAGCGGGCTGGCAACCGGGGTCCCTACGCTGCTCCTCAGGGGCTCTATCCCTGCCGGGGCCACGAGCAGTGGCTGGCCCTGGCGGTAGCCGACGACGAGCAGTGGCAATCCCTAGTGGACGTGCTGGGGTCGCCGGATTGGGCCGACCGGCCGGAGTACGCCACCGACGCCGGGCGTCGAGAGGGTCACGACGCCATCGACGAAGGGCTGTACGCCTGGGCCGCCGAGCAGGATCTCGACGAGGTGGTGACTCGGTTGGTGGAAGCGGGTGTGCCTGCTGCCCCGGCGTGGGATCCCCGCCTCCAGCACGAGAATCCCCAACATGCCCATCGGGGCCTGTTCGAGATGGTCAAGCATCCGGCGGTGGGCACCCACCCCATGCCGGGGATGCCCTACCGGTTCGCTTCGGTCGACCGCTGGATCACCTCTCCGTCGCCCACCCTGGGCCAGCACAACCACGAGATATTGGCCGAGTTGGGTTTGTCGGCCGACGAGATTGCCCAACTGGAAGCAGACGGAGTTATCGGCACGCGCCCCAAGGGCCTGTGAGCGCGCCCTCGGTGAAAGGATGAAGCGATGAGAGCAGTGCGATGCGTCGACGGCCGTCCCACCACGGTGGAGGTGGCCCGTCCCGAGGGCGAGGGAGTGCGGATCAAGATGGCCTCGGCGGGGGTGTGCGGCTCCGATCTGCACATGCTCGAGCTGGGAATGCTCAACACCTTCACCATCGGCCACGAGTTCGCTGGCTGGCTGGAGGACGGCAGCCCGGTGGCCATCGAGCCCATCCACGGCTGCGGCACCTGCGAGATCTGCCTGGCCGGCGACTACAACCGCTGCCCGGTAACCCTGACCGACATTGCCGGTATCTCCCGCGACGGGGGAATGGCCGACGAGGTACTCATGTGGCCCGAGGCCATCGTGCGGTTGCCCGCCGGGGTGGATGCCCGAGACGCCTGTCTGGTGGAGCCGCTGGGGATCGCAGTACACGGCTTCCGGTTGGCCGGTTTGCGAGGCGACATGCGGGTAGCCGTCATCGGCGGCGGCCCGATCGGCCAGACCGCGCTGGGCGTGGCCCGGCTGGCCGGGTGCGAGGTGGCCGTTTCCGCCCGCCACGACGCCCAAAAGGAGGCCGCCGAGCGCCTAGGGGCGGTCCCGCTGTCCGATGAGCCCTACGACATCGTGGTGGAAGCCGCTGGTACCGCCTCGGCTCTGGCCGATGCGGCCAAGAAGTGCCGCCCCGGAGGAAAGATCGTCATCCTCGGGTCGTACTGGGACCCGGTCGAGATGCCCGGCATAGTGCTGAGCATGAAGGAGATCACCGTGGTGCCGTCCTCCATGTACGGCCGCTCTGGCCCCACCCGTGACATGGACGTGGCCGCCGCCGCCCTGGCCCAACTCCCCGAACTCCCCGAAGCCGTTATCACCCACCGCTTCCCCCTCGACGCCCCCGCCGAAGCCTTCGCCGCCGCCGCCGACCGAGCATCCGGCGCCATCAAAGTCGTCCTGGAGCCCTAGTGGCTCGTTTGCCCGAGTCGCAATCCTAAAGAGAACAACTCCTGCCAACCGCCTATTTGGGAGTGACCTCGACTGTCTACAAACTCCGTCAAATCTAGATCTAGACATTTACAATCTTGTCTTAATTTTGTGATGTCATGTTACAGAGCTACAGTAACGGTGTTTGTTCTGGCGCATCCAACGGGTCCCCACAGCACACGAAAGGTAAAACGGTGAGGCTAGCAAGGGTAACAATCGAGAATTTTCGTTGCTTTGGAGACCCAATAGATCTAAATGTTGGAGACCTGACAGCGCTTATCGGCAAAAATGATGCTGGAAAGTCCAGCATTTTAGAAGCTCTAGACATGTTCTTCAATGATACAAAGTTAGAAAACGATGACGGTTCAATCTATGGAAATACAAGGGAAGTAAAAATCACTTGTGAATTTGAAGAGCCACCAAGCAATCTCATTTTAGATGCCACCAATGAGACTTCACTAGACCAAGAACACCTTCTAAATTCAAGTCACCGACTCGTAATCTGTCGGAAATACGATGGATCCTTGAAGGCACCAAAGGAAACTGGTGTATTCGCGATTGCTCTACATCCCACTGCTGAAGGGGTGAAAGACCTTATTCAAATGAAGAACTCAGAACTAAAGATTTTGGCCAAACAACGCAACGTCAACTTAGATGACGTTAATCAATCCAAAAACGCAGAGTTGCGCAAAGCAATAAGGGATGACTGCGATGATCTTGCATTGGCTGAGTGGGAAGTCCCGATAGGCGCAAGTGGCGATGCGAAGAAGATATGGGACAAAATAAGGGAAATTGTACCTGCTTTCTTTTTGTTCAAAGTCGATAGACCAAGCACAGACCAAGATGCTGAAGCGCAAGACCCAATGAAGGCGGCTATCAAACTGGCTCTGGATCAAAGGCAGGAAGCGTTGGAGGAAATTGCCATATTCGTGAGGGAAGAAGTCAGTCGTACGGCCGACAGAACGTTAGCTAAGGTTCGGAATATTGATGAAGCGTTGGCAGGTCAACTCGCTCCGGAATTCGACCCCCCTCGCTGGAATAGTGTCTTCAAGGTAGCTCTGAAAGGTGACGACGGTATTTCTATCAACAAGAGAGGTAGCGGTGTAAGAAGGATTGTCCTCTTGGCGTTCTTACAAGCACAAGCTGAAAAATCGGTACCTGACGATCGATCAGTCATTTACGCCGTTGAGGAACCTGAGACCAGTCAGCATCCCGACAATCAACGTATGCTATATTCTGCACTAGAAGCGCTGTCATCAGAAGATCAATCACAAGTCATGATCACAACTCATACGCCAACACTCGGAAGGCTGTTGCCTGTTCATTCACTTCGCTATCTTGAAATTGGTGCCAAGGGAAATAGGCGAATTCTCGGTGGTGATGATGACACATACAAGAAGATTGCTATTGGCCTGGGTGTCGTTCCAGATCATGATATAAGAATCTTTGTGGGGGTCGAAGGAAACAATGACATAAGTTTTCTAAAGGGAATATCTTCGATGTTGAAGAATGCAGGTGACAGTGAACTAGACCTGCCCCAGCTTGAGAAAGATGGAGTACTTGTATTCGTACCTTTGGGCGGATCAAATTTAAGTCTGTGGGTTTCGCGATTGGCAGGGTTAGCAAGGCCGGAATACTACATTTTTGATCGGGATACTCAACCTCCTCAACTTCCAAAATATCAGGACGAGATTGATGCGTTCAATACCCGTGCGGATTGCAATGCTAAGGCAACATCAAAGAGAGAAATGGAAAACTATATCCACCCGGATGCGATTAAGGCAGCACTTGATGTTGATGTGTCATTTGGGGATTTCGATGATGTTCCAGATCTTGTCGCACAGAAGATCCACGAAAAGTCCGAGAGTACGACCCCTTGGGCGAATGTGGATGATGCGACAAAGGAAAAGAAGAGGTCAAGAGCCAAGAAGCGACTCAATTTGGAGTGCCCTGAAGTGATGACTCCGCAGATGCTGGATGCCATTGACCCGGCAGGAGATGTACGGTCGTGGCTATCAGACATTGCGACCCTGGTGGGGGACTAGCTAGGGAAGGGTTGCCAAGAGCTATCGGGAGGGCATTTGAGAGGTTGGCATTTTCCATTCGGCGTGGAAGGTGCAGGCTGAGAGTTTGATTTGCTTGACGGTAATCTTGGCGTCTGAGCGGTCGAGGGAGATGCGGGCAGCGGCAGGATCATCCTGGTAGGCGCAGTCGATAGTGGGGCCGTCGGCAGCGAAGGCGTCTAAGGGTGCGTCCTCGAGTGAGGCAAAGATCTCGGTGGGGATTTCAATGAGTTGGTACTTGTTGGGGGCAGCGGCGCGGTCGGGGCGGAAGGCTCGGAGCATGATGATGGCGTCTACGGCGGAACGATATTGACGGAAGAGGTCAAGGGTGTGATCTCTCCTGGCCCTGGCAGATCTGACATCTTGGACCCAGGCGGCCTCGGTGAGCTTGGAAATATGGGCGGTGGTTTCGGACATCCTTTGGGCGGCAGTGGACTTCAGGGACAGCTTCCGTTCTTCGCCATCACCGGCTTGGACCGTCATGTCCACGAAGCGCTGAGTGGCTGATCCCGGCTCGTCGACTGTCCAGCCGACTGCCTCGCAGGCATTGCGGAACGCCACTTCAAAGCTGACTAAGCCCAGGGGTTCGGTGGTGGTTCCGTGGTGGACTGAGATCGTGAGGCCGAAGTACTCGGCCCACCCCGGAGTCTGACCTAGCCAAGTGTCTGAGAGCTCTGCTTGGAGTGGGGATGAGAGCGAGTCGATGATCCTGCTGACGAACCTCGTTTCCATGGGAGAAAGGGATTCAATGCTGGCCCGAAGATCGCCTTGGCCGATGGATTTGTCGTAGGGCTGGTTCACTCGGCTACTCGGCGCTCGATCAGGTCGACATATGCGGGGTTCAGTTCGATTCCTGCCCAGTTGCGACCAAGTTCCTGGGCGGCAATGAGAGTGGTGCCAGAGCCGGCGTAGGGGTCAAGGACGGTGTCGCCTGGCTGGCTTGTAATCTGAATGCAGCGGCGGGCCAGGGTCATTGGCATGACAGCTGGGTGATCCTCGACGCCACCAGCGTCCCTTCTTCGGGGTTCAGTGTTGATGTCCCACATGGTTCGGAGCCGGCGGCCGTTGGGGCCCTTCACCGCTGCTGTGTCGTAGTAATAGTCCTGGTTCTTGGAAAGCAAAAACACCGTCTCATGAGACTTAGTAGGGCGGTCGGAGACCGACTCTGGATGAGCGTTGGGCTTGTACCAGATGACCTCGGAGCGCAGCCACCAGCCCGCATCCTGGAGGGCGAATGCCAGTCGCCACGGAACACCGATCAGGTCTTTCGGCTTCAACCCCTCCGGAGTGGGAGGCCGAACCGCCATAGCCCGAGCCCGGTTCTTGCGATCAGGCGCCCGGTACCTGCGATTTCCCGAGGTATATGAATCGCCCACGTTCAGCCATACCGTGCCATCTTCGGTCAGGACCCGGCGCACTTGGTCGAATGCCATCACGATGCTCTTGACGTATTCCCCCAGGGCATCGTCGCGGCCGATTTGACCCTCAGCTGAGTAATCCCGAAGCGACCAGTAGGGCGGCGATGTCACCACCGTCTGCACACACCCATCCGGCAGTAGCCCTAGCGCGTCAATAGCAGGACCACACACCAGTACGGGGCCATCTAGTCCATCCAACGGGCCATCTAGTCCATCCAACGGGCCATCTACCCCCACGTCCAGTCGAGTGCGCGGACCTGGCTGAGGTCTTGATGGAGCAGCAGCGGATTCGTTCCCAGCGATGGGGATCTGATGGCCCTTAGTGCCCCCGGAGTCGCCTCTTGAACCCACAACACGACCCTACTTCTAGGCAGTGACAAATTCGGGGAATGCAGCCATCCCTTGAGCAACCATCGGCAGGAATGCGGAAGCCCCGGCTCCCGTCCTAGTTGACCCGCCTGGGAGGGTCCTCGGCCTGGCACTCTGGGGCTTACGTCTTCCCACTGGACCAGGACCAGCGGGCATCTCCATTATTCTCTTGTGGTCGTTGAGCTGCCACTGACTTTCTGAGTGGACAACGTAGCTAGCGGATTGGTGTCTGGTCTTTGGTGTACAGAATGGGAGGATGACGATGGGTGAGCGGGTTGCTTGGAAAGACATTAGGGGGCGGGGGTCGGAAAAGGCGGATTGGGCCTATGTGGAGGAGGTGCGGACCAGCGAATTCCAGGAATTGGTGTATCGGCTGCGCACGGAGGCGGAGTTGACTCAGGCAGAGCTGGCCGAGCGCATGGGAACCACCCAGTCGGCGGTGGCACGAATGGAAGGTGGCGGGACCCGGCCCAAGCTGGAGACCCTCGAAAAGCTCGCCGTTGCCGTTGGCCAAGAACTGGTAGTGGGCTTTGGCGAGAGTCTGAGCCAGGACCGCTCCATTGCCCAACTAGTGAGCAAAGGCCACGCAGTCATTCGTCCGGTTGCCTGACGACCAGCGGTTTCTTCTGAGGCATGTAGGGTCAGTTTGTGATGGGGCAGAGGGAGGACTTGGCGGGTCTGTCTGGGGCTGACGTGGTGGCGATGTTGGGGTTGGAGGCGTTGCCGGAGGAAGGGGGGATGTGGCGGGAGGTTTGGCGAGATGAGCAGAGCACGGCCATCTACTTCTTGATTCAGCCAGGGGACTTTTCGGCTATGCACCGGCTGGATGGGCCGGAGTTGTGGCATCACTATGCGGGGGCGGCGGTGGAGATGCTGCTGCTGGGGCCCGACGGGTCGGTGGAGCGGCCGGTGCTGGGTGATGACTTGGCGGCGGGGGAGCGGCCTTGCGTTGTGGTGCCAGCCCATACCTGGATGGGGGCATCGACGCGGGGGGAGTGGTCGTTGGTGGGGACCACCATGGCGCCGCCGTACCATCACGACGGCTTCGAGCTGGGCGACGGCGACGAATTGGCCAGCCAGTACCCATCGGTGGTTGCCGAGATTGCGAAGCTGGTGCGATCGTGACTGGCTCGCCCGCTGAACTGCTTGACCTCACGGGCAAGGTGGTGGTGGTCACCGGCGCGGGCGGGGGGATCGGTACGGGCATCGCCCGGCGCATGGCGGCGGCCGGGGCCTCGGTGGTGGCCCATACTCGGTCGTCGCCGATAGACCAGATTGGGGGACAGATCACCGAGGTGCGGGCCGACCTCACTGCCGACGACGGACCGGCTGCGGTGGTGGACAAGGCCATTGCGCACCACGGACGCATCGACGCCCTGGTCAATAACGCCGGCATTCAGCCGGTGGCCCTGTTCACCGATCTCAACGACCAGCAGTGGGCCGAGATGATCGACACAAACCTCACTGCCGTGCATCGACTGACCCAGGCGGCGGCGTCGGCCATGGCGGAACAAGGCGATGGTGGATCCATCGTCCACATCGCCTCTATCGAGGCCCAGCACCCCACTCCGGTGCATGGCCACTACGCCACCTCGAAGGCCGGACTGGTGATGCACGCCAAAGCAGCCGCGCTGGCATGGGGACCCCACGGCATCAGGGTCAACTCGGTGTCGCCGGGGCTGATCGACCGACCAGGTCTGGCGGACGACTGGCCTGAGGGAGTGGAGCGCTGGATGGCTGCCGTCCCGCTCGGGCGAATGGGAACCCCCGAAGACGTCGGGGACGCCTGCGTGTTCTTGTGCTCCGATCTGGCCCGATGGATCACCGGCACCGATCTAGTGGTGGACGGCGGCATCCTCACCAACCCCACCTGGTAGCTGGAGAAAGCCAGGAGCGATGACAGGAAAGACCATCGGGCTGGCGGGCACGGGGGTCATCGGCTCGGGATGGGCGGTGCGGGTGCTGGCTCGGGGGTACGACGTGGTGGCCTGGGACCCGGCCGACGGCGCCGAGGGTCGGCTGCGCCAAGCCATCGACCGAGCCTGGCCAGCGGCCACCGAACTGGGGCTGTTTCCAGGGGCCGATCCCAGCCGCGTGCGCTGGGCCGACACGCCCGAAGACGTGGCGGCATCGACCGATTGGATACAGGAGAGCGCCCCGGAGGAAGAGGAACTCAAGCGCTCCCTGCTGCGCCGCTTGGACGCTGCTGCTCCGCCCCACACGGTGATCGCCAGCAGCTCCTCGGGGCTATTGCCCACCCGCTTGGCCGAGGGCTGCCGCCACCCCGAGCGGCTGCTCATCGGCCACCCGTTCAACCCGGTGTATCTGCTGCCACTGGTGGAGGTGGTGGCCGGCGAGGCAACCAGCCCCGACGCAGTGGCCGCTGCCGTGGAGCACTATGACGACCTGGTTATGCACCCCCTCATCGTGCGAAACGAAATCGAGGGCTATCTCTCCGACCGCCTCCAGGAGGCCCTGTGGCGCGAGGTTCTGCATCTGGTGAACGACGGGGTGGCCACCACCGCCGAGTTGGACGACGCCGTGACGTACGGTCCCGGCCTGCGCTGGGCGGCCATGGGCACCAATCTGACCTTCCATCTGGCTGGGGGCGAAGGCGGGATGCGCCACATGTTGAGCCAGTTCGGCCCGGCGCTGAAGCTGCCCTGGACCCACATGGAGGCCCCCGAGCTCACCGATGAGTTGATCGAAGCCGTGGCCTCGGGCACCGAGGCCCAAGCCGCCGGGCGCACAATGGCCGAATTAGAGCGCCAGCGGGACCTAAGCCTGCTGGGGGTGATGCGAGCGCTGAGCGAAACCGGGATCGGTGCCGGGCGTTTGATCACCGAAAGAGATGCCCGCGTCCTGCGGGCCCGCGAGGCAGCCGACCAGGATTAGTTCCCGATGGCGGCCTTCTCCCGCAGGCGGTACTCAGGCACCAGCACGGCCAAGATCACGGCCAACGCCGTAACCGGGATGGCCCACCAGTAGACGTCGGCAATGGCGTTGGCGAACGACTCCACGATGCCGTTGCGCACTGACGCGGACTCGATGGCATGGATCTGGGTGGGCACGGCTATGAGGTTTTCGATGTCGAGCTGATCGCCGCCGGGCACCAGCCGGGGGAGATAGTGGTCGAGCCGAGCGGTGAACATAACCCCCATCACTGCCGACCCGAAGGTCTGCCCCAGGGAGCGGAAGAAGTTGGAGGCCGAGGTGGCCGCCCCCAAGTCGTCATGGGGAACGATGTTCTGCACCGCCACCAACAGCACCTGCATGATGGCGCCGATCCCGCAGCCCATCGTGAACAGAAAGGCCATGGCCGTCAACGTCGACGTTTCACTGCTAAGAGTCGACATCAGCCACACCCCCAGGGTGAGCACCACAGCTCCGAATATCGGCACCGGCTTGTAGCGTCCGGTGCGGGTGAGCACCTGCCCCGCGCTTACCGAGGTGACCAACATTCCCAACATCATGGGTATCAGCAGCAGTCCCGATCGGGTGGCGTTGACATCGGTGACCACTTGGAGGAACAGCGGCCCGAAAATACCCGCGCTGATCATGGCCGCACCGGATATGAACTGGATCGCACTGGAGATGTTGAACAGCCGCAGCCGGAACAGCCGGGGCGGCAGGATGGCCTCGGTGGCCCGTCGCTGCTGGGCAACGAATAGAGCCATACCGCCGACTCCCACCACCAGCAACGCGATCGATGGGGCCGACGCCCAGTCCCAGGAATCACCCCCAAACTCCATGGCCACGATGATGGCTACCACCCACACCAGCAGCAGCCCCGCTCCGGTGTAGTCCACCCGGGCTTCCCTGCGGGTGAAGGCCAACTCGAGATGGGTTACCGACATCACCAGAGAGATCCCTCCTAGCGGCAGCACCATGAAAAACACCCATCGCCAGTGGGCGTAGTCCACCAGCAGGCCCCCGGCCAGCGGCCCCAAGATGGTGGCCAGAGCGAAGATCCCGCCCATGTATCCCTGGTACCGGCCCCGCTCCCGAGGCGACAGCACATCGGCCAAGATGGCCATCGACAGCGTGAACAACCCGCCGGCGCCCAGACCCTGGATGGCCCGGAACACAATCAGCATGGTCATGCTGCCCGAAACTCCGGCCAGCACCGAGCCGGCCATGAAGATGACGATGGCGGCCTGGTACAGGCTCTTGCGCCCCCACAGGTCCGAGAGCTTCCCCCACAGCGGCGTGGTCGAGGTCGACGCGATGAAATAGGAGGTAAACACCCAGGTGTACAGATCCCGCCGGCCTAGGTCTCCGATGATGGTGGGCAGCGCGGTGGACACCACCGTGCCCTCAATGGCCGCCATCATCTGGGCCAGCATCAGGGTGAGTATGATGATCAGCACCTGGCGTTTGGGCAGGTTGCCGCTCCCTGCTGGACCACTATCACTTATAGAGATAGATTTATCAAAACTATTCATATAGGATATCGTGACGAGCGCTATTCGAGCGTCTAACTTTTTGTCTTGGAAGCAAGCAAATATCTAAGCAATTGCTGGAGAATTTGGTTGCTGAAGTAATAGCCAAACGGAGAAAGGCCCCCGGACTCGTACGGGAGGCAATGGGTGGAGATGGCAATGGAGCCTCGTCCTTGGTGGATGGAAAATGCGAACTGCAAAGGGAAGAGCGAGCTGTTCTTCCCCCCGGCCGGCGAGCGTCCGTCGGCACGGGAGCGGCGGGAGAATGCAGCCCGTCGCATCTGCGGTGAGTGCGTGGTGATTCGGGCGTGCCGGAGCTGGGCCCGCGACCAGCGCGAGCTCGGTTTCTGGGGCGGCGAGTCGGAGATCGAGCGGGCCGAGGCGGGCTTCGCCCCCTCAACTCCGGTCATCGGTCTGCGGCGCCACCGCACCGAGCGGGAATCGGCCTGAGCCAACCGCACTGACCTGGCGCCGCATTCAGGCGGCGCCGCCAACCCCCTCATCCCAAGACGCGTCGTACGAAGGCCACGATGGCCTCGGTTCCCTCGATGGCCTCGGGATAGTTGGGGTACATGATCTGGAAGTCGTGGATCATCCCCGGCCAGATACGGAGATCCACCTCGACGCCAGCCGACTCCAGCGCGGCGGCAAACTCGTTGGCATCGTCCAAGAGCACCTCGTGGTCGCCGGCGTGCACCAGCATGGGAGGCAGTCCTTCTAAGTCGCCGAACAGCGGGGAGGCCAGGGGATCACGGGGGTCGTGGCCGTCCAGATACCAGCTGGCCGCGGTCACCGCGTCGTCGTGGCCGAACATCACGTCGAGCTCATCTCGCTCGGAATGGCTGACTGAGGAGTTGGTCAAATCGACCCAAGGCGACAGGCAGACCCCGGCGCCGGGCAGCGGCAACCCCTGGTTGCGGGCCCCGAGCAGCACCGCGCCCACCAGCCCCCCACCGGCGGAGTCGCCAATGTAAGCGATGCGGGCCGGGTCGATACCGGTGTCGAGCATCCAACGGTAGGCGGCCAGACAGTCGTCTACGGCTGCGGGGAAGGGATTCTCTGGAGCCAGTCGGTAGTCGATCATCAGCACCCGGGCCGGGATCAAAGAGGCCAGGTGCGATCCGAAGCCCTGGTGCGAGATGATCGAACCCACCCGGTAGCCCCCGCCGTGGAAGAACAGCAGCGCCTGCAGGCCGTTCGGGTCGTGGGCCTCGGGACGTAGCCAGGCAGCACCGGGCACCCCTGGAATATCCACGCCCTCTTTGACCACTCCGTCGGCCAGCGGCGTGGCCGCGGCGTTGGCGTCCAAGCGGGCTCGACGCTCGGCGGGGGTCTCGGAAGGGTCGGGCGCAGGTGCGGCGGCCAGCATCGACCGGACAGCTTCGAATTCTGGGCTTGGCATCCTCGGAGACTAACGCCTGCCCCGCCTGCCCTCGGGACTCGGAAACCCACCGAGAGCTGTCGGGCTCGGGTTCTTGGCCGGGGCGGGGCGGCGGTAGCCTAAGCGAGCGATGACCGGCGACCTTCGACTGCTCACCATCCACGCCCATCCCGACGACGAGTCGTCTAAGGGGTCGGCCACGGTGGCCATGTACACGGATCAGGGGGTGGTGGCATCGCTGGTGTGCTGCACCGGCGGGGAAGAGGGCGACATCTTGAACCCGGCTATGGACCGTCCTGAAGTTCGCGAGAATTTGGAACAGGTTCGCAGGGACGAGTTAGTCGAGGCCGCCAATGTGCTCGGCTATCAAAGCGTCCACTGGCTGGGATATCACGACTCCGGCATGCCCGACAGCGATGCCAACGCCGACCCTCGCAGTTTCGCCCAAGCCCCTCTGGAAGAGGCCGTTGGCCGTTTGGTGGCCATCATCCGCACCGAGCGCCCCCACGTGGTGGTGACCTATGGGGAGGACCAGCAGGGCTACCGTCATCCCGATCACCTCCGGGTGGCCGAGATCAGCGGCCCGGCCTTCGACGCCGCCGGGGCCCCCGATGCCTATCCCGACGCCGGAGAGCCTTGGCAGCCGTTGAAGATGTACTACGTGACCTGGTCCCGGAACCGGATCACCGCCCTACATGAGAAATTCGGCGAGCTGGATCTTGAGTCGCCCTATGACGAGCGCTGGTTCAGCCGTCCCTCCAACGACGATGCCATCACCACCCGCATCAACTGCGCTGAGTACTTCGACCGCCGGTCCAAGGCGCTTTTGGCCCACCGCACCCAGGTGGATCCGGACTCCAAGTTCTGGTTCGGCCTTCCCGACCACCACATGGCTGACGCCTATCCGTGGGAGGACTACATGCTGGGCCGCAGCTTGGTGGACACCGACCTTCCTGAAACCGACCTGTTCGCGGGGATCGAAAAATGATGGAGCGAGCACCGTTTCTCAGCGATGACTGGTTCGGTTTGAACCTCACGGCGGCATCGGGGTGGCCGGAGCGACCGGGCGTGGACTGCTCCGCCAATTTCGAGGTGACCGGCACACCCGACGGGAAAGTCCGCTACCACGCGGTTATCCGCGACGGCCGCCTGGCAGAGATGGCCTCGGGCAAACTGGACGACGCCGACGTGAGCGTCACATACAAGTACGCCGACGTGCGCGCTGAGGTCTCCGAAGGTCAGCACCCCGATCTGGCTTACATGTCTGGCCGGATGAAATTGGAAGGCGACTACGCCCGCTGGGTCTTCGGCTTGCGGCCGCTGCTGGACTCGGACGAGTACGATGTGTTCCGGTCTGCTCTAGCCGAGCACACCGACTTCTAAGAGCGTTGGGCGTCGCGCAGGTCGGCGTAGCTCAGCAATCGCGCCCCAGATCGCTCGATGGCGGTACGTAGTGTTGGATCGTGGGCCACCAGCAGATACTGCTCCACCCGAGCGAGCCAGGCCGGGTCCAGCTCTCGCAGCTCGGGGGTGTCGATGGCCGGCGACACCACCAGCTCGGTCACTCCCGGAGCCAGGTTCTCAACTGCGTCCTCCAGGGTCCGACGGGGGGGACGGCCGCGGATCTGAACCAGGTGGTCGGGGGCCAGCACTCCCGCGTCACCGGCCAGGCGGCGGAACGGGAATCCGGCCCGGCGCTCCTGGTCGCTTCCGGCTAGGCGCACGGGAAGTTTCATCTCCGCGGCCAGCTCTACGTATACGTCGAAGAACTCGGGGCGCATCAACAGCGTGTCCAAGTGGGGGCTCAAGTGGGTCAGATCGCTGCCCCACTGGCTGGCCCGCTCGATCTGGGCCCGGCATTCTCGGTGGACTTCGTCAAGGTCGCTGTGCTCCCAGGCATCGGCCGGGGTGCGAGGAAAGCCGCCGTCGCCGTCGAGCAGCGAGGGCGCCTGGGTGATCGGACCCCATCGGTAGTTGTCGAACTCGGCGTTCAGAGTGAGGTCGACCCCCACCTGTGTGTGGGCGAAGCGGCTGGCGGCGTCTCGGGCCCAAGGACACGGCACCATCAGGCTGGCGGCGGTTGCCACACCTGTATCCAGGCACTCGGCAATGGCCGCGTTGGCCGCGTGGGACTGGCCCAGGTTGTCGCAGGTGATGATCAGGGCTCGATCCCCCGGGGCACCACCTAGGCGTTCTAATAGCTCGGTCACTGAGCGAAAACTACCGCCCCAAGAGGGTCCAAGCGCTCACTTAAGCACTTCGTCGGCATTGCCGCAGCGGCCCCATAGGCCCAATCCCTGGTCGCGGGCGGTGGCCGCCGCGGAGTAGAAGGCGCTGGCGTGGGTGGTATTGGGCTCGATCACCAGGGCCTCGGCATAGCCTTGGACCGCGATTTCGAGGTTGACGAACAGCCCATCCTCAGAGCGATGCACGTAGGCCAGCAGGCGGTCGTAGCGGTCGCGGGCCTCGGTGTCTCGGGTCAAGCGAACCTCAGTGCCAACCGGCAGCAGCGCAGTGGTGAAAGCGGTGGCCTCGTCGCCGTAGCACTCCACCGGCAAGAAGCCGCCGGTTGCCTCGGGTGTGTCGATTCCGATGAGCCGCACCCGCTCGGTCTGGCCCGCCACCTGCACCACCACCGTGTCGCCGTCGACCACTTCAACAATTGTGGCGGCCGCTCCAATTGTGGTCGCCGACGACTCAGGCGAATTGTCGGGCTGACTGGTCAGACTTCCGGAGCAGCCGATCAGAGCGAAAGCCAGCAAGGCGCCAACCAACGGGGCGCCGACCGCTGCCATCGGCTTCACGCCGCACGGGGAACATCGTCTGAAGGAGGAGTGAATTGCGGGACGGCGGGGGAGTGGCGCTGCAAGGCGGCTCGGGCTTGGGCCAGGCCCCGACGTCCGATTTCCTTGGTTCGCTCATCGATGCGCCAGTCTGGCGGTGCCTCCAAGAGGGTGAGCTGCTGCTTCATGTTTCTAGTATCCCGGCGGGAGTGACAGTTTGGGCCGGGGAGGGAAGGAATTCTTCAGAAAACCGCTCTGAAGTGGGAAAAGCAGCGGTTTAGGGGGCTTGGCTGCTGCCTCTCATGCTGCGGTATACCTCCAGCAGCGCTGCTTTCTGCTCGTCGGAGAGGTTGGCGTCGGCTCGAATGGTGGATTCAGTGTCGGAGACGCCGTCGGGATTCTCGCCGTTGTCGGCGTCGAGGCCGGCGGCCTGGGCCAACAAGGTCTCAGCCGACAAGTTGAGGGCGGTGGCCAGTGACTTGATCACCCGAACCGACGGCTGGTGCAGCCCACGCTCCAGCTGGCTGAGATAGGGGTTGGACACTTCGGCCAGATCAGACAGCTCCCGCAGGGTGAGCTGGGCCAGTTTGCGCTGGCTGCGAAGGTAATTTCCGAATGCTTCGACGGCGGCTTGCTCCATGCCTTGTCCTCAGCTCCCGTACTCGTAGAAGCCCTTGCCGGTCTTGCGCCCCAGATGTCCGGCAGCCACCATGCGCCGCAGCAGTGGGGGCGGGGCGTTGTGGGAGCCCTTGAACTCCTCATAGAGCACATCGGCTACCGCCTCAATGGTGTCCAGCCCGATGAGGTCGCACAACGCCAACGGGCCCATGGGGTGGCCGCAGCCGTACATCATTCCGCTGTCGATGTCGGCCGCGCTCACCTTGCCCTGGTCGAACATGCGGATGGCTTCGAGCAGGTAGGGCACGAGCAGCCGGTTCACCACGAACCCGGCCCGGTCTCGGCAGCGGATCACCCGCTTGCCCAAAACCTCCACTGCGAAGCGGTCGACCCGGTCGATGGTCTCCAAAGAGGTGCCCAGCGACCGTACCAACTCGACCAGCGGCTGCACCGGGGCAGGGTTGAAAAAGTGCATACCAAGCACCATGTCCGACCGGCTGGTGATGGAGCCCAAGGTGATAACAGGAATGGACGAGGTGTTGGTGGCCAAGATTGCGTTGGGGGCCATCACCTTGTCCATAGCCCGGAACACCGACAGCTTTTCCTCTAGCGACTCGATGACAGCCTCGATGGCCAGGTCTCGGTCGGCCAAGTCACCCAAGTCGGTGCTGAAGCTGAGCGAGTCTAAAGCCAGTTCTCGAGTGGCGGAATCTATCTTCTCTCGAGCCACTGCCGTTTCCATCGACTGCTCAATCTTCGTGCGGGCGGCGTCAATGGCTGCTTTGTCTACCTCGACAACCAAGGTGTCCAATCCGGCCCGAGCGCAAACTTCGGCGATTCCCGAACCCATGGTTCCTCCGCCGATTACCCCGACCTTGTTGATCGGCTCCAGAGGCGATTCGAACTCTTGTGGCGGTTGCGAGCCAGCTTCCGTGCTCATTTGTCCCTCCCGTTGCCCTTTCGGGCGACCCCATGTGGTTGTTCAGGATAGTACGCAAGCGGTAGAAAAATAAAACGGGGCCGGTCAATGACCGGCCCCGTTTGCAGGAAAGAGCTGAGGGGGGATTCAGCTCTTCTTGGAAGCAGGCTGGGCCGGAGCCGCACCGTTGGCGGTGGCTGCGGCCAGCAAGTTCTGGGCGAACTCCTTCTGGGTGTTGAGCAGTTCCTGGGCGAACCCGAAGCTGACGTTCATCAGCTCCTTGGGGTCGGGGAGGGTGTCAAGGCCGGGCACGGAATCAAGCTTCAGGCTCTCGGGGGTGATGCTGCCGACCGTATCGGTGAAGGTGCGGACACCTTCGACGATGGCGGTCTGGCCCATCTTGAGGGCGCTCAGAACCTGTTCTTGCACGGCTTCGGTGATTTCTTTGACGTCGGTCATGTTGCTTACTTTACTTAGCAAAAGCTTGATCAGCAACTCAAAGAGAGACTTTTCGGGGAATTCTCTGGAGGGAATCGATCAGGCCGAGGCCCCGTCTTCGGAGCGCATCTTCACGTAGAGACCCGGAGCGTCCTCCATCGGCGAATAAGCCTCACTGCCCAATTGCTTGGGAGCATCGACCTTCTCGCCGGCCCGCTCGCCTATCCACTTGGCCCAGTCCTCCCACCACGTTTGCTGGTGCTGTTCGGCGCCCTCCAGCCAATCCTCAGGTGACTCCGCGATCTGGTCATTTGTCCAATGGCGAGCCTTGGGGCTGGGCGGGTTGACGATGCCGGCAATGTGGCCGGAGGTGCTGAGCACGAATCGGTTGTGGCCGCCGAGCAGGGTGGCGGTGCTGTAGGCCGCCGTCCACGGCACGATGTGATCGTCGATAGCCGACAGCACGTATGTGTCCTGTTTGACGTCGGCTGGATGCAACGCGGTGCCATCCACTTCGAAGGCGTCGTTGGCGAACTCGTTGTGGAGGTAGCACCGGCGCAGGTAGCTGCTGTGCATGCGGGCCGGCATCCGGGTGCTGTCGTTGTTCCAGGCCAGCAGGTCGAACGCAGGGGGGTCCTCGCCCAGCAGCCAGTTGTTCACCACGTACTGGAAAATCAGGTCGTTGGCCCGGATGGCGTCGAAGGTGCGGGCCATCTCGCTGGCTTCCAGATACCCCTGGTCGGCCATCTTGCGCTCGAGTCCGGCCACGGTGGGCTCGTCGGTGAACGCTCCGAGCACGCCGGGGTCGGAGAAGTCGGTCAAAGTGTTCAAAAACGTGGCGGTGTGTATCGGCTGGTCGCCGGTGGCCGCCCCGTGGGCCATGGCGATGGCGCTGAGCGTGCCCCCCAGGCATACGTTGACGGTGTTCACCTTTTCCTGTCCGGTTATCTCCCGCACCACCCGCAGGGCGTCGAGGGGACCTTGGCGCAGATAATCCTCAAAGCTGATGTCGCGCATCGACCCGTCGGGGTTGCGATAGCTGATGGTGAAGCAGGTGTGGCCGTGCTGCACGGCCCACTCGATCAGGCTCTTCTGCGGGGCCAAGTCCATGATGTAGTACTTGTTGATCCACGGCGGGCAGAACAGCATCGGGGTCTCATAAGCCTGCTCGGTCTGAGGCTCGTACTGCATGAGTTCGATGAGGTCGCTGCGGTAAACCACCTTGCCGGGGGTCAAGGCCATGTTCAGCCCGGGCTCGAACCCCGAGTCGTCCACCTTGGACGGCCAACCGTCATTGTGGCGAAGGTCGTGGAGCATGTTGGATGCGCCCTTGACCACGCTGGCTCCGCCGGTGGCGGCTGCCTTGGCCAGAGCGTCGGGATTGGTGAGCAGCATGTTGGTGGGAGCGAGGGCGTCGAAGGCGAATGAGGAGGCGAACTTGGCCTTGCGATGCTCGGCCTCGTCGAGATTGGCGGCGTCGATGAGGTCGTCGGCCAGGTTTCTGGTGAGCAGGTAGGTCTGCTGGAGGCCGAAGAAATAGGGATTGTTCTGCCAGGCCTCAGACGACCAGCGGTGGTCCTTGGGCTGGGGCTGAATGGGGGCGGGGGCATCGGGTTCGGCGGTCTTGGCCGCCTTGGCCATGGTGGCCGCCCCCACCTTCATCGCCCCGGCAGCGGCCTTCAAAAGAGCAGTGCCCACTCCCACCGGGTTGGCCGCCGCCTTCATGCCGGCGTTCACCAAGGTCCGGGCGAAATAGACGGGATCGAGCGAGTCGAGGATCTGGTCTCCGACCCAGTTGGGGTCTAAAACGTCGGACTCGCCGGCGGTGGCCCCTATTGATCCTGTTTCGACGTCGTCGCTCACGGCTGGGAACTATATCAAGCAAAACTGAGTAACCCGACACCGTGCACACCTAGAGTTGCCGCATGGCTCCACGACGTGACGGGATGACGGTTCCCCTGTTCGGCCCCCTCGACCAGCAGGCGGAGCAGATGGCTGAGTTGGTCGAACTGGGATACACCGATGTGTGGTCGTCTGAGTCCAACTCCCACGATGCCTTCACCCCGCTGGTGCTGGCCTCCCAATGGGCGCCGACGCTGCGCTTGGGCACCGCCATCGTTCCGGCTTACACCCGGGGACCGGCCCTGGTGGCCCAGTCGGCGGCCACTTTGGCCACCTTGGCCCCCGGCCGTTTCGTGCTGGGGTTGGGGAGCTCGTCGGACGTGATCGTGGAGAGGTGGAATTCGATCCCGTTCGAGGCCCCTTACCAGAGGGTGCGGGATCTGGTGCGGTTCCTCAAGCCCGCGTTGGCTGGCGAGAAGGTGAGCGGCGACTACGACACCTTCTCGGTGCAGGGTTTCCGGCTGGGGTTGGTTCCCCCCGAGCCACCTCCCATTCTGGTGGCGGCGCTGAGATCACAGATGCTGACCCTGGCCGGCAAGGAGGCCGACGGGACCATCATCAATTGGCTCTCAGCCAATGACACCGCCCGAGTGAGCGAGATCGTCAACGCCCAAGGGCCCGACAAGGAGATCGTGGCCCGCATCTTCGTGTGCCCCAACCCCGACCGGGAGACGGTGATCGCCCACGGGCGGCGGGCGGTGGCCGGCTATCTGAACGTGCCCGTGTACCGGGCCTTCCACCAGTGGCTGGGGCGGGGAGACCTGCTGGCCGAGCACTGGGAGCGGTGGGCGGCCGGCGACCGGGCCGGTTCCCTGGAGGCCATCCCCGAGCAGGTGGTGGACGACCTGATCGTGCACGGCACCGCCGAGGAGTGCCGAAAGCACATCGACCGCTATTTCGACAACGGTGTCACCACCTCGTCGCTCATGGTGATGCCCCTGGGAGGTATCGACCCTTGGGAAGCGGTCAGGTCGTTAGCGCCGCGGCCTGCCGGAGGTGGCTGACGTAATCGGGAAGCTGATAGCCAGCGGCGGCCCCGCTGGTTGAGGGCATCACGTAGACGGGCCGGCCAGCCAGTTCCTGGGGTTGTGGTCCGGCCTTGGCCTTTCGGTCCACCGCGGCCCGCCAGCCGGCGAGGCCCACGAAGCACACCGCAGCAGGCTTGAGCCACCCCACCAGCCACTCGAGCCGGCCTAGGCCGTGGCGATATTCATCAGCGGTTAGCGCGTCGGCTCGAGGCGTGGCCCGCTTCACCAGGTCGGTCATTCCGACGCCATGGTCGATGAGCGCCCGCCGGGGATCGCGGTCGGTGCTTGCCAGCCCCGCAGCCAGCGCTGCGGGCCAGAACCGGTTGCCGGGCCGGGCGAATCCCGCGCCGGCGTCGGCGGCGTACACGCTGGGGTTCAGCCCGCAGATCAAAAGGCGCATGTCTGGTCCCACGGTGTCGGGCAGCGTGCGGGCCCTGCGACCCTTCACAATGAGCGTGGCCGCCTTGGGAGGCCGGTCCAACCGCTCCACGCTATGGAGGGCGAATCCGGCGCCCTCCATTAGAGGCGCGATCCACTCCTCGGGCCACTGGGAGAAGCGGCGGCCCGGAAAGTCGTCGTCGGAGAACGGCTCGAAGTCGGCGTCGCCCTCGAAGATGTGGAGCTCCACGGGGGCATCGAGGGCCAGAGCCCGGTGCAAGTCGGCTAGGGCCAGTGGGATGTGGCGGCGGTCGAGGTGCACATAGCTGCGCGACGCCCATGCCCCGGCCAGCGATCCGGCGGCCAGGGGCAGCGCGGCCAGATCGGCCCGGCAGCGCAGAGCATCGGGGGCGTGGTCGGGAACCATCTCCAGCATGGACTTGGCTGCGTCGATAGCCAACGCGGGGCTGGGCAGCGCCGCGGTATGCCAGCCGGGTCCGCAGCCCAGATCGGCGCTGATCCCGTCGGGCCGGTCGAGGGCAGCAAAGGACTCGACCGCGGCGGTGGACTTGGGCTGGCGCTCGGCCCGCCATTCGACAGCCCGGTTCTCGTAGACGCCGACGGTGGCTCGATCGGCCATCTCTCAGCGCAGTGGCCAGATCTTCTTGAACAAGCGCACGATCACTGCCCCCACCAGGGCGCCTACTACCACGTCGGAGGCGTGGTGGATGCGCACGTGGACCCTGCTGGCCGCCACCACCGAGGCAGCGGCCCAGAAGGGCCAGCGTCGGCGTCGGGACTCCGACAAGAGGGCGGCGGCCACCACGGCGGCGCTGGCGTGTCCGCTGGGGAAGCTGCTGGTGAGCGGCTGGCGCAATCGGTGAGGGTGGTCGTGATCAACCAGAGGGCGGGAGCGGTTGAAGGCTGACTTAATCGGGCCGTTAACCAGCGCCGACTCCACCGCTAGGGCCACCGACACCCGCAGGGCCCGTCGCCGGCCCCGCTTGGAGGTGGCTCCAGCCCAGGCCAAGGCATGCCACAGGATGCTGAAGTTGCCCAGTTCCGAGGCGGTGTAGAACACCCGGTCGGCCACCGGGTTGCCCCGAAGGCGGTCGAACAGCTGTTCGGCAGCTTCGTCGAATGCCTCTACAGCCGCCGAGGTGTCCTCGGGGCTCTCGTCTTCGAACGCCTCGTCGTCAAGTGCCTCGAAGTCGGGTGCATCGCTGAAGAACGCCACATCTTCGAGATCCTCGTCTTCGAGGTCCTCCAGTGTGTCGTTCGCGTCGGAAACGTCCTCGGGACGCTCAACCTCGTCAGCGGTCATTCCTGGGCCGCCCGGATTGTCTTGTAGGCCACGCCTACCTCGTGGTTGGCGTCGTTCAGAACCTTGTAGCCGGTCTCGTCGCGGATCTGATCAAAGTTCTCAGCCACATCTTCAACGGTGAGGTCGGGGTTGTAGTAGCCGGGGGTACGGCCGACGAAGAACCGGGCCACCGTGCCGCCGGCCGCGGAGTAAACCTCGCCCGAGACCGGGCAGTCCTCATGGGCCAGAAAGCACACCACCGGGGTGACCTGTTCGGGATTCATGGCCTCTTTGATCTCCTCGCCGAAGATGGCCTCGGTCATGCGGGTGGTGGCCACCGGGGCGATGCAGTTGGCCTTGATGTTGTATTTGGCCCCTTCCAAGGCCAGCGTGTGGGTGAGCCCGACCAAGCCCATCTTGGCCGCGCTGTAGTTGGACTGGCCGAAGTTGCCCAGCACGCCCGCGTTGGAAGTGGCGCTCACGATGCGGCCGTAGCCCTGTTCGCGCATCTGGGCGAAGGCCGGACGGGTGACGTTGAATGCCCCCCGAAGGTGGACGGCCAGCACCGGGTGAAGCTGATCGTCCTCCAGCTTGTGGAAGGTCTTGTCCCGCAGGATCCCGGCGTTGTTGATGACGACGTCCACCCGGCCGTACGCCTCCATCGCAGTGGCGGTGATGGCCGCCCCGCCCTCGGTGGTGGCCACCGAATTGGTGTCGGCCACCGCCTCGCCGCCGCCCTCGTTGATCTCGTTGGCCACCAACTGGGCCGGCCCCTCGCTGGCCCCGGTGCCATCGGCCGCTCCGCCCAAGTCGTTCACCACCAACCGGGCGCCCCGCCGGGCCAGCTCCAGAGCGTACAAGCGCCCTAGACCGCCGCCGGCCCCTGTGACGATCGCCACCCGGTTGTCGAAACTCAATGCCATAGGCAGAAGATTACGGCGAATTGTGCCTTCAGCGGTAGGCGCCGGGGGTGGTTAGGGGTTTGCGGAACCAGCGGCGGGGGGTGGTGATGATGGACCGGGGGTAGTCCTCGAAGAGCCAGCGTGCGAAGTTACGCCGGGTCCAAGGGGTGAGGCCGGCGATGCGCACCGCCCCCCGGGCCCCGGTACGGGTGGCCAGCACCCGGCCAAGACGACGGGCCATGCGATGGTCGGCGAACAGCTCCCGGCGCACGAAGCGGCGATAGTGGGCCATCACGCGGTTGGCGTCCCCGCCACCAGCCAGTACGGCGTTAGCCGCGCCGATGCCGGTGAGCAGGGCCTGGGCAATGCCCTCGCCGCTCATCGGGTCGGTGGCCGCGGCGGCGTCGCCTGCAAACATGGTTCGCCGGGCCGTCAGGGAGATCTTGTCGATGCGGGCGGGAATGGGCCAGGCCCGGTGGGTTGTCTCTGGCTGGGCGTCATGGCCGAGAACCGCTCGGATGTGGTCCCGCTCCAGCAGCTCCCGCCACAGCTTGCCCATGTCGCCCACCGCCACCGGTCCGCCGCGTCGCACGCCAAACCCCACGTTGGCCCGGCCGTCGGGCAGGGGAAACGACCAGACGTAGCCGGGCAGGATCTCCTCCTCAAACCACACCCACAACGCCCGGCTGGCTGGAGGGGCTACCCCCGACCAGTACTGGCGAAACGCATGCCAGTCGCCCCGATAGCCATCGTGGGCTAGGCCCAGGAACTTTCGGGTGGGCGACCACATGCCGTCGGCGGCGATGGCATAGCGGGCTGTAACCGTGGCGTGGCTGTCCACCTCCAAAGCCACTTGGCCCTTGTCCTCACAAGCCCCTTGGCAAGCGGCGCCCTCGATAAGCGCAGCGCCCTCCGACCTGGCCTGCTCCACCAACGCGTTGTCCAGTTCGGCCCGGGGGACGACCGCGGCGAATTGGCCACCCTTGCGGGGCAAGGGAAATTCGACGGTGCGTCCTGAGGGCGATCGAATGCAGACGTCTTCCACCGGCATCCACGTGGAGATGGGGGTCGGGTCTAGCCCCAGCCCTTCCAAGAGCCGCAGCGCTCCGGCAGTGAGACCGTCGCCGCACGCTTTGGGTCGGGGGAAACTGGCCCTGTCCACCATCACCACCCGCTGCCCGGCCCGGGCCAGGGTGATGGCCGCCGCGCAGCCCGCCGGTCCGGCGCCAACGATGGCAACGTCCCATTCAGCGCTCATCGGCTTGATTGGCTCATGCGCTTTGCTCTGACGACTGCTCCGGGTCTAACGCCTGGGGCTGACCTGGCGGCACGTCGGGGCCTTGAGGCGTAGTCGCCTCTGACGTGGGTTCCTCAGAGGGGGATTCGCCCGGCTCACCCCGGTCTCCCTCCCCATCTTCCTCGGGAGGGGCAATGGTGCAGAGATCGGGTCTGTTGTCTTCGTCGATGTCCACCGGCGCGTGAGTGTCGGTGCAATCCTCAGGAAGGATGCACTGCTCGGGCAGGCCGTCGTCGTCCAGTTCAACCTCGCCATCGCCATCGGCGTCCAGCGGCAGCACCGATGACGTGCACACTCCGTCGCAGTTGATGCCCTCACGGGGCTGGTAGAGGGCGAACACCGAGTCTCGCAGCACCGTGCCGTCGGAGTAGGTTCGGCTGCGCTCGGTGGTCCGCACCGTGCAATACCCCCGCGGGGTGTCGTAGCGGTCGGTCCACTCCACTTCGGCATAGGCAGTGGAGTACACGCTGACGGTGACGCTGTCGTCGGTCACCGTGGGCCACAGCAATACCGCATAGGGGTTGGGATTGCGGAACTTGAAGTCGGGCTTGGGCCAGGAAATGGTGGCGTCAACCCCTTCTCGATAGCGGGCGATGTCGATGCTGTGGGCCTGATATTCGGGAAACTCCATCCCGGCGTTGAAGGTGGCGGTGAACAGGGTGGTGATGAACTGGGAGATGCCCCCACCCACATCAGAGGTGTAGACACCGTCGTAGATCACACCGGCGTCCACAAATCCCTTCTCCTCGGTGCGCTCACCCAAGAATTCGTTGACCGAGAAAGTCTCCCCCGGATAAACCACCGCCCCCTGGATCAGCTCGGCGACGCGATGGATATTGGAGACACGATCCTGACCCGGGTTGTATTCGGTGGTGAACCTCCCGGTCAGCTCCACGATGCCCCGTTCGATCAGCCAGCTCTGGTCGTTGATCTTGTCGGATTCCCGCAACTCCAATTCTACTGCGGGCTGTGGGGTGTCCAAGGACGAACGCACCTGGCGATATGTCGACTCGTCGCAGCAGATGAGGGCGGGCACTTCGCTCACCAGCACTGGTACATCGTCGATCACGGTGAGCACCGGCTCGGAGGCCACGGTGGCCACCTCGACGAAGAGCTCCGCCAGGTCGTCTACCAGTTTCTGTTGGTCGATGTCGTAGCTCCACGTGTCGTTGTCGTTCAAGAGGATCAGCCACGATCGAAGCTGGGCTGGCTGCACTCGCTTGGTGACCCCCTCTACTGTCACCAGGATTCCTTGGCCCGTGCGCTGGTTGATCCAGGCCACGGTACGGCCCATCGTTTCTTCGCCCAGCTCGGGAGGAATCAGGCGCACATCGGCTTCTACCTTTAGGGGATCATCACCTCGGCTGGCGGCCTCCAGCAATCGGGGAAGCGCCGGGCCGAGGGCAGCGATCTCACCGGGCACACCGGGAGAGACTTGGAAGATACCGTTTTCCAGCACGATGTCCGGGTCGACGGGAGCACGATGCAGGTCGGACTCCAGCTTCGCGATCTGGCTCTCATCAGGCGACAGGGTAAGCAACAGGTCTGATCGCGAGGTCTCAAAGAACGAAGCGGTCCAGCCGATGGGGTTGCTCTCGTCGCTGTCCAACGCCATGATCGCGGCCACGGTGGCCTCCACGTCTACCGCCAGCCCGACATCCGCGGCGGTCACCGTGAGGGCGTGGCTGGGGGTGGCGATCTCCACCGGGGTCTGTTGGAATCGCTCCGCCAACTCGACGACCACCTCGATCACGTCGTCTTCGCTCAGACCGCCGATGTCGATGCTGACTTCGGGAATGGCCTGACTTTCGAGCTTCAGCCCTCTGGGAGTCTTGTCGTCGCCGGCCGAGGAATCCACCAACCAGACGATCAGCCAAACAGCCAAAAGCACGGCCGGGATGATCATGAGAGCCCAGACCCAGAGGGGACGAGGAGGTCGGCGCAGGCGCAGCGGAGTGTGATGATCCATCCCGGTTACCGGATGGTAGTGGGAGCATTCCGCCGTTCGGGTTCAGCCCACATGGCGGGATTTAGAAGAGCTTGGCCTGGTCGGGCTCGATGCCCCGGAGCAAGTCGTAGTCGATCTCCACGCACTCGATGCCCCGATCGGCGCCCAATGCCCGAGCTTGGGGTCTCACGACTTGGGCGGCGAGCAGGCCCCGTACCGGTGCCAACGCCGGATCCTGGTTCAAGAACTGGAGGTAACGGGTGAGCTGCTCCACCCCGGCGATCTCCCCGCGCCGCTTGATCTCTACTGCAATGACGTTCCCGTCGGCGTCTCGGTACAGCAAATCCACGGGACCGATATCGGTGGGGTACTCCCGGCGCACTAGCCGGAACCCGTCTCCCAGCACCTCGGGGGAGGCGGCCAGCAGCTCTTGGAGATGGGCCTCCACCCCGTCTTTGTCCAGGCCGGGGTCGTGGCCCAGCTCGTGGTCGGTGTCGGAGATCAACTCATGGATGGTGATGGTCAGTTTCTCGCCGGCGGGGTTCACCACCGTCCACAAGCCGTCTTCCTCCGACAACCGATTGGGTGCGTTCATCCAGTTCAGCGGCTTGTAGGCCCCGCCATCAGCGTGGATTGCCACGCAGCCGTCGGCCTTGATCATGATGAGCCGCACGGCCTCGGGCAGGTGCGCGGCCAGCCGTCCGTCGTAGTCCACCGAACACCGAGCGATTACCAGCCGCACTTCGGTACCAAATCTATGGGGACGAGGCGACAGGAGTCACTGATGGACTACCGCGTCGGCGAAGTCGGGGTGGCAGATGACGAAATCAGACATATATGTATCCGACTCGTTGAACCTCAGATCTTCGCCGTTGAGACGGGAGACGTGCAGTCCGGCGGCAGCAGCCACCGCCGCGGGGGCACACAGATCCCATTCGTGCAAGCCCGAAGCGTGGGCGTACACCTCGGCTTCGCCGCGGATCACTGCGGCTGCCTTGGCGCCGGCCGAGCCCAACTGGACGATTTCGGCCCCGATTTCTTCGGCGATGCGGCGGGCCAGGCGTCCGGGGCGGCTTCGGCTGGTGATGACCCGGGGTTGAGCCGCGGCTAATGGCGTGGAAGGGGCCGGCTCGGTGGCCAAGGTAATCCCCTGGGCGGGCAAGGCAACGGCGGCGGCGACCGGTGCACCGTCGGTAACCAGGGCCACGTGGACGGCCCAGTCGGTGCGGCCGGGGATGGAGAACTCGCGGGTGCCGTCGAGCGGATCCACAATCCACACCCGGTCGTGGGCGAGCCGACGGCGGTCGTCCATCGACTCCTCAGACAGCACCATGTCGTTGGGGCGGTGTTCTTGGAGGGCCTTGGCTATGAAGTCGTGGGCGGCGGAGTCGCCTCTAGCCCCCACTGCGAACGGGGCCAGCCGCTGTCCGCTCAACTCGGCCCTCAGGTCCACCAATAGCTCACCCGCCCCAGAAGCCAGCCGAGCAGCCAACTGGTGATCGTTCACAGTTTTGAAGGGATCTCAAGCAGGTCCATCACCTGATCGCTCAACCCGGGGGCAACGGCGATGAAACCGTCCATCAGCGGGTCGGCCCGGTTGAACACCACTTCAGCGCCGTCGATTCCGAACACCTGTCCACCGCCGGCTATCACCAGCGCAGCCCCACCGGCCACGTCCCACTCGTTTTTGGGCACCAGCGTCCAGGTGGCGTCGGCCAATCCGGCCCCCACCAAGCTGAGCTTGTAGGCCACCGAGCCCATGTTGCGCACCGCGATCGGCGTGGAGAAGAAGCGCTCCCACTCGCCCCTCTTCACCTCGCTGCGGGAGGCCAGCACCAGCGCGCCTCGAATATCGGTGGTGTCTGTGGTGCCCGCGGGCTGGCTGTTGCACACAACGCCGGTTTCGTCCGATCCGAGAATGAGGTGCCCGTTGGGCGGGCTCAACACACCGCCGGCCACCGGCACACCGTCTTCCACCAGCCCCACCGAAACGCACCACTCCGGAATGCCGTCGATGAACTCCCGGGTGCCGTCGATGGGATCCACTATCCACACCCTCCGCCTGTCAAGCCGGTCACCAGCATCGGTGCTCTCCTCCGACAGCCACCCCTCGTCGCCCCCTCGCAGTGCCTTGGCCAACACCTCGTTTACCGCGGTGTCGGCCGCGGTCAGCGGATCGCCCCCGTCCTTGAGCTCCGAGGCGATCTCTCCGGGCGTGAACCGCTCCAGTACTTCTTGGGCCGCCGACAGCGCTTCGGAAATCCGCTTGAGATCGTCGGCGCGCGACACCTCAGTCGCCGATCGAGTCGAGGTACCCCTCGGCCTCCAAGTGGTCGATGATGGTCTGAGCCGCCTCATCGGGGGTCTGATCCACGGTGGGCAGAACGATGTCGGCGTCGATCGGCTCCTCGTAGGGGTCGGAGATGCCGGTGAACTCCTTGATGATGCCAGCACGGGCCTTGGCGTAGAGGCCCTTGCGGTCCCGCTCTTCGCACACCTCCAGCGGAGTGGAAACGTGCACCAACACGTAGCCACCGTTGGCCGAAATGGCCTCACGGTTGCGGCGCCGGGGCTCGGCGTAGGGGGCGATGGGCGCACAGATGGCGATGCCGCCGTGCTTGGTTATCTCCGAGGCCACATATCCGATGCGGGTGATGTTGATGTCGCGGTGCTCTTTGGAAAAGCCCAGCTCAGAGGACAGGTTGGTGCGCACAATGTCACCGTCAAGCAAGGTCACCGGCCGCCCGCCCCGCTCTAGCAGCTTGGACATGAGCGCGTTGGCGATGGTGGACTTGCCCGATCCGCTGAGCCCGGTGAAAAACACGGTGAAGCCCTGCTTGGACTTCTGGGGGTGGGTGCGGCGCAGCTCGGCCACCACCTCGGGGTAGCTGAACCACTCGGGGATGTCGTCGCCCGACGCCAGCCGGTCGCGCAGCTCGGTGCCGCTGATGCTGAGGGTGGCCGTTCCGTCGTCCACCTCGTCTACGGGGTGGTAGCTGTCGCTGTCGGGGACGTACACCATCATCTTGAACGGCACCATGGCCACGCCCAGCTCGTCGGTGTAGTTCTGCAACATGTCTTGGGCGTCGTAGGGACCGTAGAAGGGGTTCCCGGCGGCGTCAGAGCCCGGCCCGGCGTGATCCCGGCCCACGATGAAATGGGACACGCCGTGGTTCTTGCGGATGATGGCGTGCCACACGGCTTCCCGAGGTCCGCCCATGCGCATGGCCAGCGGCAGCATGGCCAGCATGGCCGAGTTCTCCGGATAGCGCTTGATGATGTGCTGGTACACCCGGCCCCGGGTGTAGTGGTCCACGTCGCCGGGCTTGGTCATGCCCACCACCGGGTGGATAAGCAGGTTGGCCTCGGCTTCTACTGCGGCCCTTCTGGTGAGCTCCACGTGGGCCCGATGCATGGGGTTGCGGGTTTGGAAGGCCACCACCCGGCTCCAGCCCGCGGCATCAAACGCCGCCCGGAGCTGGGCCGGGGTGCGGCGCAGCTCGGTGAAGTCGTAGTGGACGGGGAGTTGGATGCCCTGTATTGAGCCGCCGAGGTAGACCGGTGCCGTGCTTCGCATCAGATGGCCGACGCCGGGGTGATCGGGATCGGAGCTGGCGAACACCGCCTCGCCTTCTGCCAAGGTGTCGGGCCGCCACGAGTCGCTCACGGTGAGAACCGCCAGCATCACCCCCTCCACGTCTCGCAGTGCCAGTCGCCCGGCGGCTTCTGCCGCTTCAGCCGTCTTGGCATCCACGTCCAAGGTGATGGGCATGGGCCACAGCGTCCCGTCGGCCAGCCGCATGTCGGCGCACACCAGCTCGTAGTCGGCCTGGCCCATGAATCCCCGCAGGGGGGAGAAGCCGCCGTTCAACAGAAGCTCTAGGTCGCACAAGTGGCGGGGTTGGAGGGTGAACGACGGGAGGTCGCGCGATGCTGCTTTGAGTTCCTCGGCGGTGGCGTCGTCGACCATCAGGTCGGTGAGCTCGCCGCCGTGGGGTTGGATCAGATTTGAAGCCACGGGGTATTTCATATCGCGATTTCAACCCGGCTGAGTCATCGGAACGCCACGACAGCACCCGCCGCCCGCACCAGGGCCAAAGTCCTGTTTCCGGGCCGAGGTCGTAGCATTTCCTTGAATGGACGGCGATGCGGTGCTCACGATTGCGGTTCTGGCGATTATGGGCGCCGGACTCATCAGCAATCGGCTCTCGCCTGCTGCCGGGGTGATGGGCGCCACCGGAGGCCTTTTCCTACTCCGAGTAATCGACGCCGACCAGGCATTCCAAGGGTTTGCCAACCCCGCATTCTTCACGATCGGGGCGCTGTATGTGGTGGCGGGCGCAGTAACTAAGACCAACGCTTTGCAGCCCCTTGTTGCCCGGATGCTGGATCGGGGGGCTCGAACCCGCGTGTCGCTGCTGCGACTTCTGACTCCGGCCAGCGCGGCCTCAGCGTTTTTGGCCAACACGCCCATTGTGGCCATGCTGGTGCCCGCGGTGCGGAGCTGGAGCGAGCGGTACGGCCGGACTGCCTCTCAATTTCTGATTCCGCTGTCTTACGCCACCATCTTGGGCGGGGCGATCACCGCCATCGGCACCAGCACCAACTTGGTGCTAGGCGGCCTGTTGCAGTCGGTGGGCTACGACGAATTGGAGATGTTCGAACTGGCCCGCTTCGGCTTGCCACTGGCTGGTGCCGGACTTGTTCTCATCGTTGTTGCCGCACCCTGGGTCCTGCCCGAGCGGCGCGATCCCGAACCGGCAGGTGAAGGCCGTTCATATCTGGTGTCGATGTATGTGGCTGAGCAGGGAGCCTTCGACGGTCAGTCGGTGGAGGCTGGTGGGCTGCGTCATCTTCAAGGGGTGTTCTTGGTGGAAGTGGAGCGCCAGGGCACGGTGATCGCCCCGGTGGCGCCCACGTTCGTGCTTCGGGGCGGTGATCGGCTCACTTTCGCCGGTCGGGTGGATCTGGTTGTCGACCTCCAGGCCATGTCCGGGTTGGTGTCGGCCGAGGATCCTCACTTGGAGGCGGTGGACTCGCACGACCACACGTTTTTCGAGGCGGTGGTGGGGGCGGCGTCACCCCTTAGCGGTCGCACGTTGGCTGAGGCCGGATTCCGGGGCCGCTATCAGGCCGCCGTGGTGGGCATTCACCGCTCAGGCGCCCCGGTGGAGGCCAAATTCGGCCAAGTGCGGCTGCGGGTTGGCGACACGCTTTTGGTGCTGGCGGCCGACGGCTTCGACGAGCGGTGGCGCAATCACAACGACTTTTTGCTGGTGTCTCGATTGGGCGGGTCGCCGCCCCGGGCCAGTCGGCGGGCCCCGGTGGCACTGGCCGCAATAGTGGCGCTGGTGGTGCTGCCCGCGGCGGGGGTGCTGAGCGTGCTGGAGGCGGCACTGATCGCCGCCGGCGCGGTGGTCGTGGGTGGGGTGCTCACCCCCCGGGAGGCCCGGGACGCAGTGGACTTCAGCGTGCTCATTACCATCGGCGCCGCGTTCGGCCTGGGCGCCGCACTGGAGGAGGCCGGATTGGCCGAGGATCTGGCCGACGCCATCGTCACCGGGTTCGACTTCTTAGGCGATGCCGGCGTGGTGCTGGGCATTGTGATCGCCACCATGTTGCTCACCGAGCTCATTACCAACGTGGCCGCGGTGGCCTTGGTGTTTCCGGTGGCGCTAGAGGCGGCCGCGCAGTCTGGGTTGGATCCCCGCACCATGGCACTCGGAGTGGCGGTGGCCGCCTCGGCGTCGTTCCTGACCCCTATCGGCTACCAGACCAACACCATGGTCTACGGCCCCGGCCGCTACCGCTTCACCGACTACTTGCGCCTTGGTGTGCCAATGTCGATCCTGACCCTGGTGCTGCTAACTGCCCTGGTGTCTGCCGCTGCTTGACCTCGGTGGGCTACAGCACGCCTTTGGCCATGTCGGCGGCGTGGGCCAGCATGGCGTCTACCCGGCGGGCGATGTCGTGGACGTCACCGGTTGTGGCCATGCCCCCGGACATCCCCTGAAGGCGACGGGCATAAGCCCCCTCCACGATGCACGCCTGCTTCCACCAGCTGAACACGGCGTAGTAGGGGAGGTCGGACAGGTCGAAACCCGACTGGGCGGCGTAGCGGTCGGCCACTTCGTCTCGGCGGACGAAGCAGTCCATCAGCGTGGGCGGATCGGTGAGGAAGCTCATCTCGTCGCCGGGGTCGGCCCAGTACTGGAGCGACCAGGCGAAGTCGGCGATGGGATTGCCGGTGGTACACAGCTCCCAGTCCAATACGGCGGCGATCTTCCACTGGTCATCGAGCACGGTGTTATCGAACCGGTAATCGCCGTGGGCCAACGCCGGGGTAGCAACCTCGGCAGGCTTGGCCGCGCTCAACCGCTCATGCAGTTCGAGGAGCAGGGGCACCTCCCGCACCCCGGCGGCCTCCACTTGGCGGCGCCAGCGCTTGAGCTGACGGCCCACATAGTCCTCTCGCCGCCCCAGGTCGCCCAGACCTACCTCATCGAGGTCAAGGGTGTGGAATGCGATCTGCACGTCAAGCAGGCTCTCGGTGGCGACCTCAGCCTGCTCCGGGGTCATGGCGGCCGCGGAGTCCTGGTCTCGCAGGATGAGTCCTTCCACGAAGCTCATCACGTAGAAGTCGGCCCCGTTCACCGTGTGGTCGTCGCAGAAGGCCACCATTTCGGGCACCGGCACATCGCTGGCCTCGCCCAGCGCGGCCATGATGCGCCACTCCCGACCCATGTCGTGGGCGGTGGCCAGCGCAGATCCCACCGGTGGTCGCCGCAGCGCCCACTGTCGGCCCCCGGAATCAGCCAGCCGGAAGGTGAGGTTGGATCCGCCCGCCGCTATCAGGTCGAAGCTGAACGGGGGCTCGCAATCGGCAATGTTGGCCGCCAGCCAAGCGGTGACCGGCGTGATATCGATGCCGGGTATTTCGATGCTCGATGACTCCACCGCCTCAGTCTGGTATTCCGCTACGGTCAGTGCCATGTCTCCAACTGCGCTGCTTTCCCGCTCCGATACCGCTTCCCTTGAGGCCGATGACCTAGGTCTGGCCCTGGGATCGCTAGACACCCCCATAGGACAATTGAACTTGGCGGCCACGTCGCGGGGGCTGGTGAGGATCGGCTTCGGCTACATGGAAGCCGAAGAGGACATGGTGGCCGAAATGGCCGAACTGCGGTGTTCGATCAGCCAAGGCAGCCTCACTTGGTTGGAAGAGCCCGCTTCTCAGCTCCGCGAGTATTTCGAGGGCCGTCGCCAGCGCTTCGAGTTGGCCTTGGACTGGCGGCTGAGCCAGGGCTTCTATCGCCGGGTTCTAGACGCACTGATGACCGTGGACTACGGCACCACCGTGTCCTACGGGGAACTGGCCCGAATGTCTGGCTCTTCGAGGGCCGCTCGAGCGGTGGGCACGGCTATGTCCACCAACCCCATCCCGTTGGTGGTGCCCTGCCACCGGGTGGTGCGAAGCGATGGATCGGTGGGGGAATACGGTGGCCGCCCCGAGATAAAGACCTGGCTCATCGAACACGAGCGCGTCAACCGCCGCTGATGGGGCGCCTCACCAAACTGGACCGGTCGGTGGCCGGGCGAGTCGCGGTGGTCACCGGCGCGGCCTCGGGCATGGGCCGGGCCACGGCGTGGCTGCTGGCCGACGAGGGGGCCAAGGTGGCCGCACTGGATGTCAATCGCTCTGGAGTGGTGGAGACGGTGGCAGCCATCGTCGAAACCGGCGGCACGGCCCTGGCGGTGGCCTGCGATCTGGCTGATCCCGATGTGGTGGAACCGGTGGTAGAGCAGGTGCGGGTCGAACTGGGCCCGGTGGACATTCTGATCAACAACGCGGGGGTGGCCGCTGGTGCCCCAGTGGAGGCGGCCGACTACGAGGATGTGTGGGCCACCGCCATGGAGGTGAACCTCACCGCGCAGATGCGCTTGGTGCGGGCCTGCCTGGGCGACCTGAAGCGCAACGGCGACGGCCGCATTGTCAACGTGGCCTCCACTGAGGGAGTGATGGCCACTCCCAATACCTCGCCCTACACGGTGAGCAAGCACGGGGTGGTGGGCCTCACCCGGGCGTTGGCCGTGGAGTTGGGCCAGTGGGGGGTGACTGCCAACGCGGTCTGCCCCGGTCCGATACGCACCGCCATGACCGGCGACATCCCCGAAGAGGCCAAGCAGAAATACGCCCGCCGCCGGGTGCCGGCCCGCCGCTATGGCGATCCCGAAGAGGTGGCCCAGATCTCCTTGTCGCTGGTTTTGCCTGCCGCCTCATTCATCAACGGCGCCGTGGTGCTGGTAGACGGCGGCCTTCACGCCAAGTCCAACTGATTGTCACCACTGGCCGGGATCAGGCGGTCCGGCGGCGCCTCTCGTTCCAGAAGACGGCTTGAAGCTCGAACTCGTCGATGTCGTCGAGGCCGTCATCGTCGCCGGTGTCCCAGAAGGAGTGGGATTCCACGAAGGCGGTGAATTCAGCCAACTGCTTCGGCTCGGGCAGATCGGGGACATTGCGGAATCGGCCGAACAGGTCTTGACCCACACCGGACGCGCGCAGCAGGTAAACGCCGAGCAGATGCACGACGAGGTAGGCCCCTACTGCAATGCCCAAAGTCATGCTGGAACAGGCACTATAGATCCGACTCTTGCTGTCCACAACTAGATCACATCGAAATCCACAAGTTGGCCATTCCCAATGCCTATAATTTCCGCTCCTTCGGATGCCGGGTCGTAGTGTGAGGGCCGTGACCGACGGATCCACTGTCACGGTTGAAACGCCCGAGTCGGGCATTTCTCAAATCACCATGTCGCGCCCTGAGCGGCTCAACGCCATCAGCCCCGAGCTCATCGCCGACCTTCATGATGCCCTTGAGGAAGTGGAGCGAGACCGCTCACAGCGGGTCGTGGTGCTCACCGGCGCCGGACGGGGGTTCTGCTCTGGTGCCGATTTGAAAGCAGGGGGCGACCAGGAGTTCTCGGAACCGACCGATCGAAGCCGGCTGGGAGCCATCTACGACATGCAGCTTGACCTGGCCAACCTCATGCTCAAGATCTACGAGCTGCGGGTGCCGGTGATCGCCGCGGTGAACGGTCCGGCCGTGGGCGGAGGCTTCGCCATCGCCTTGCACTGCGATGTTCGGGTGGCCGCGGAGTCGGCCCGATTCGGTTCGGTGTTCATCAAGGTGGGTTTGTCGTCGCTGGATGTGGGCAACAGCTACCTGCTGCCCCGCATCGTTGGAGCCGGCCGGGCTCGGGAGCTGATGCTCACTGGCCGGATATTCGATGCCGCCGAGGCAGATCGCATCGGGCTGGTGTCGCAGGTGGTGCCCGACGGCCAGGTGGTGGAGGCAGCCCTTGATGTAGCCCGGATGATCGCGGCCAACAACGAATACGGGGTGTGGATGACCAAGCTCGGGGCCAACGCCACCCTCGACGCCCCCAGCCTGCGCCATGCCATGGAACTGGAGAACCGCACCCAGGTGCTGGGCACGTTCACCGGGAACATGACCGAGGCTTCTGAGGCCTTCCGCGAGGGCCGCGAGCCCCGCTGGAATCCGTTATAGGCTGCCGGGCCGATGCTGGAGATCGAAGACCACGGCCGGGTTCGGCTGCTTACCCTCAATCGCCCCGACGCCCTGAACGCGTTCAGCGAGGCCCTCTACGACGCCACCGCTCAAGCCCTAATCGATGCCGCCGCCGATCCCGATGTGGCTGTCGTCGTGTTGACCGGGACCGGGCGGGCTTTCTGTGCTGGCACCGACTTGGTGGAGATGGGCGCCCGTAATCCCGGTGGAGCTGGCGTCGAACCCGGTGTCCACGGGTTTCCCGGAATGATCGATCAGATGGACTCGTTCCCCAAGCCGTTCATTGTCGCGGTGAACGGACTGGCCATCGGAGTGGGAGCCACCATGCTGGGCTTCGCCGATCTGGTCTTTATGTCCTCGGAGGCCCGGCTGCGGTGTCCGTTCTCCAGCCTGGGCGTCGCCCCCGAGGCGGCCAGCAGCTACACCTTCCCGGTGCTGCTGGGCCGCCAGCAGGCCATGTGGACCCTGCTCAGCGCGGAGTGGGTCAGCGCCGAGGAGGCCCAGGAGATGGGCCTGGTGTGGAGGGTGTGCCATCCCGACGAGTTGCTGGACACAACGTTGGCCCACGCCCAGAAGCTGGCCGCTCTGCCGGTGTCATCGCTGATGGAGTCGAAGGCGCTCATCACCCACGGGTGGCACGACGGTGTGGCCGCGGCCCGAGAGCGGGAGAACGCTGCTTTCAGCCGTCTCATGGGCGCCCCGGCCAACGTCGAGGCCATTGCCGCATTCATGGAGAAGCGCCCTCCAGATTTCACTGGCCTATAGCCCCGGTTTCGGCGTTTGAACGGCCTCCGCCTACCATCCACCAATCGCGCGCCGACGGGAGGACAAATGCCTGAGACCGATGTGCTGGGATTGTGGAAGATCGCCGAAGCCGATCCCGAGCGCCTGGCAGTAGTAGACCCCGACTACAACGAGATCACCTACCAAGAGCTGGCCGAGCTCACCAACCGCATCGTTCACGGGCTGCGGGCTGCCGGTCTGGAGGTGGGCGATCAGGTGACCACCGTGCTGCCCAACGGCATCGAACAGGCGGCAGTCTCTTTGGCCGCCTACCAGGGGGGTTTCTACCTCACCACCGTGAACTGGCATCTGGCCGGCCCTGAGATCGCCTACATCGTGAACGACAGTGAGACCAAGGCTTTCATCGTCCACGAGGACTTTGCCGAACAAGCCACCAGGGTTCTCGAGGAAAGCGATGTGCCCGCCGCCAACCGATTCTCGGTGGGCAGCATCGACGGTTTCCGCCCGCTGGCTGAGTTGATCGACTCCCAGCCCGCCAGCCGACCCGACGACCTCACCACCGGATCATTCATGTTCTACACCTCGGGCACCACCGGTCGGCCCAAAGGCGTGCGGAGGGCCTTGCCCGGTGTCCATCCCGACGAGGCCGCGGCCGGTTCCGGCGGGCTGTTCCTGCTGCTGGGCATCATGCCCCATGCCGACAACGTCCATATCACTCAGGCCCCGCTGTACCACACCGCGGTGAACATCTGGACCACCACCTCGCTGCACATGGGGCACCCCGCGGTGCTCATGGGCCGCTGGACCGCCGAGGGGGCGCTGGAGCGCATCGACCGCTACAAGGTCACCCAGAGCCACATGGTCCCCACCATGTTCCACCGCCTGCTCCAGCTGCCCGACGAGGTGAAGCAGCGCTACGACGTGTCGTCGCTGCGGCGCATGATCCACGCCGCCGCCCCCTGCCCGGTGGAGACCAAGCAGAAGATGCTCGACTGGTGGGGCGACTGCATTTGGGAGTACTACGCCGCCACCGAGGGGGGCGGCACCTACATTCCGCCCGACGAGTGGCGCCAATATCCCGGAACAGTGGGCCGCCCCTGGCCGGGGTCGGAGGTCATCGTGGTGGACGAGGACGGCAACCGCCTGCCCCCTGGTGCCAGCGGCACCATCTACATGAAGATGCCCGACGGCGCGACCTTCGAGTACTACAAAGACAAGGAGAAGACCGACAAGGCCCGATTGGGCTCAGAATTCTTCACCGTGGGCGACGTGGGCTACTTCAACGACGACGGCTACCTGTTCCTCAACGACCGCTCCAACGACATGATCATCGTGGGCGGGATGAACATCTACCCCGCCGAGATCGAGGGAGCGCTGCTTCAGAGTCCGCTGGTGGGCGATGCCGCGGTGTTCGGGATTCCCAATGAGGACACCGGCGAAGAGATCAAGGCGGTGATCGAGCCCGCCGCCGGCGTGGCTCCCGACGACGACACCCGTGGGGCCATCATGGAATTCCTCCGGGATCAGATCGCCAAGCAGAAATGGCCCCGTTCCATCGATTTCACCGACGAGATGCCCCGCGACCCCAATGGAAAGCTCTACAAGCGCCGTTTGCGGGATCCCTATTGGGAGGGCAAGACCCGAGCCATCTAGGCGGTGGACGGGGTGAACGCGGGGGCTGGTTGAGATGATGGCCCGCCTGTTCAACCCGGAGTTGGTGGAGCCCGAGGAGCTCGCCCCTCGCCAGGTCCACGTCATCATGACCGCCCTGATGACCGGCATGTTCCTGGCCGCACTGGACAACTCGGTGCTGGCCACCGCGGTGCCCACCGTTGCCGGAGAGCTTGGCGGCCAAGACCAAGTGGCCTGGATTCTCACCTCCTATCTGCTCACCGGCACCATTGCCACCCCGCTCATCGGCAAGCTCAGCGACATTTACGGTCGCAAGCTGGTGTTCCAACTCACCATTGGCTTCTTCGTCATCACCTCGGCGCTGGCCGGCCTGTCCCAGTCGATGTTGCAGTTGGTGTTGTTCCGGGCGTTGCAGGGCTTGGCCGGCGGAGGCCTCTTGGCCCTGCCCATGGCCATCGTGGGCGACATCGTCGCCCCCAACGAGCGGGGCCGCTACCAGGGCTATATCGCGGCCACCTTCGGTTCAGCCAGCGTGGTCGGACCGCTCATCGGCGGCTTCTTCGTCGACCACTTGAGCTGGCGCTGGGTGTTTTACATCAACGTCCCCGTGGGTCTTATCTCGATGGCGGCCATCGCGGTGCTGTTCAACGTGCGGCTCGACGTCGTGTCCCGTCCGATCGACTGGCTGGGAGCGGGGTTGCTCATCTCCGGATTCACCCCGTTGCTGATTGCCCTGAGCCTCGGAGGCAACCAGTTGGCATGGTCGTCGACGGGAATGTTCTTGGTCCTGTTGGCGTCGGCCGTACTGCTGCCCGCCTTCTTCTGGTGGGAGACCAAGGCTGCCGATCCGATCCTTCCGCCCCGGCTGTACTCCAACGACATTGTGCGTTGGTCGATGGTGGTGATGCTGCTCATCGGGCTGGTGATGTTCGGGGCCACGCTGTTCATTCCGGTGTTCCTACAGGTGGTCACCGGGGTAAGCGCCACCGGTTCGGGACTGAACATGATGCCCATGTTCATCGGCATCATCTTCACATCGGTGGGTTCGGGAAAGCTGCTCACCATATTCGGGCGCTACAAGGAATTCCTCGTGCTCGGCACTCTGCTGATGACCGCGGGGATGATGCTGTTGGCCTTCTTCTTGGACCGGGGCACTTCCCAGGTACAAGTGGGGCTCATGGTGTTCGTCATCGGCTTGGGGCTGGGAATGACCATGCCGGTGCTTGTGCTAGTGGTGCAGAATGCCAGCCCTCACCGCGACATCGGCATGGTCAGTGCGGCCACGAACTTCGTGCGGTCGCTGGGGGGCACCATCGGCGCGGCGGTCATGGGCGCCATCTACGCCGCCGGGCTGAACTCTTCACTGGAGACCAAGGTCACGCCCGCTCAGCTTGCCGCTCTGCCCGATCCCGAGAAACTGTTGGGCAGTCCCCAGCAGATTCGCGCCATCCAGGATCCATCCATCGTGGATGCGGTGCTGGAATCCTTCACAGTGGGCGTTCAGCGCTGCTTCATCGTGGGAGCGCCGGTCATCGCTGTGGGTATTTTGGCTGCTCTGTTGGTCCGCCAGATCCCCCTGCGCCAGGAGATTCGTTCCGATGAGGAGCGCGCCGAGGCCGCTGCGCTGAGGCAAGTGCCTCCTGCGGAGGCCTGATTACGAGTTACTTGATGGCCACTGGGTTGACCGGCGATCCCAGGCCGCCCACAAACGGCTGAGGCGAGGCTTCCAAGAAGAAGTCGTACTGGCCGTCGGCCGCGCAGTCGGCGGCCAGTTCCTCCAAATCCCAGTTCTGACCCTGGGTGAGACCCATGTCCACCAGGTTGAGGCAGTGGATGGCGATGATCGCCCCTTCAAAGTCCGGGTCGAAGGGCAACACCTCGAAGACGATGTTGTCGGTAGCCACCGCGGCGATGTTGTTGTCGAAGAACCACTCGCAGGCGGTCACGCCGATGCCCGCGGAGCGCACGATCCCCATCTCGGGTATGGGCTCGCCGTAGTAGCTGTCGAGGTCGCCTGCCTTGGCGTAGGCGAACAAACCGGTGCGCACCAAGATGATGTCGCCGGTGCGGATCTCGACGCCTTGGGCCTCGGCCGCGTTGGTCAGGTCGTCGTAGCCGACGGCGTGGCCGGGTTCGAGCACGTCCACTCCGTGGAGCTTGGCGATATCCAACAGCACTCCCCGCCCGGTTAGGCTCTTGACCTGCTCGATGCCGCACACCGACGCCCCCCATTCGGTGATGGTGGAGGCGTCGTGGCCGTTGTAGAGCTTGCCCCCGTACATGGCGTGGCACAGCCCGTCCCAGTGGGTGGCGCATTGCAGTCCCATAGTGACCACGTCGTCGCTGGTGTGGAACATGTCGGGGTCTCCCAGCATGCCGTGATTTAGCGACACCATCGTCTTCAGCGGGTTGACTCGGCCGGGGATTACGCCGGTTTGAAGGCCGTCTTTGTGCAGGGGGTAGGCCAGAGAGATGCGCTTGCCGGTGCGGATGCACCGGGCGGCCTCCTTCACCACCTCGTCAGTGAGGAAATTGAGCGTGCCGATCTGGTCGTCTTCGCCCCAGCGCCCCCAGTTGTTGATGCGAGCGGCGATATCCAGAACTGATTGTGGGTATGGCATGGCCGCACCCTAGTGGCGGGTCTGGTGGCTCGGATCAACCGTTGCGCGGCCGCAGTCGCACCACGGCGAAGCATCCCAGCCAGAACAGGCACCAAACCACCACACTGACCAGCAGAATGGTCTCATCGCCGGGTCGTAGGCCAGGGGCATAGAACGGCTCGATGAAGTACTGGGAGATGAATCCTCCCCGGTACGGGGTCTCGCCGGCGACGCGCCAGAAGTGCTTCTCCCACACCGTCAGCGGGCACGGCTGACCGGTGAGGTTCACCACGCCGGTCGGTATCAGCGCGATCAGGTACCACTTCATCCACCGGGGCCGACGGGCGGCCAAGGGAGCTCCCACGATGAGAAATCCGCACAGCAGCCCGTGTATGAGCGCTATGGCGAACGCCAGCAGCCAAGCCGCCACAAAACCACTCTATCCCCGGCCCGACGGTGTGGCAGGAGCAATGGTTGGGCTAGAACTTCGCCATGGGATGTCTTGATGGACGGGTAGCGATTGTGACCGGGGCGGCCCGGGGCCAGGGCGAGGCCGAGGCCCGGAAGTTCGTCGCCGAAGGTGCGTTCGTGGTGATGGGCGACGTGCTCGACGAGCACGGGGAGGAGGTGGCCGCCGAACTCGGCGACCAGGCCGTCTACCTCCACCACGACGTGACCTCACCCGACGACTGGGCCCGGGTGGTGGCTGCCGCAGTGGAGCAGGGGCCGCTGCGGGCGTTGGTGAACAACGCCGCCATCCACTGGACCGCCCCCATTGCCGACGAGACCCCCGAGAGCCTGCGCCGCATTTGGGAGGTGAACTACCTGGGCACGTTCCTGGGCATCCAGAGCGTGGCCGACCCCATGGCCGAGGCCGGCGGCGGGGGGATTGTCAACATTTCCTCCATTGCCGGAATGAACGGGATTCCCCAACACGCGGCGTATGGAGGTACCAAGTGGGCGGTGCGGGGCCTGACCAAGGTGGCGGCCATTGAGCTGGGCCCAATGGGGATCAGGGTGAACTCCATCCATCCCGGCCCGATCGAGACCGCCATGCTGGCCGCCGACCGGCATGGGCGCCCCGAGCTGTTCGGCCACGTGCCGTTGCGCCGGGCCGGGGTGGCCGCCGAGGTAGCCGACCTGGCCTGCTATCTGGTGTCGGACGCGGCTTCGTACCAGACTGGCCACGAGTACATCATCGACGGTGGCTCCACTGCGGGCATCCCGCTGCGACAGTAGGCATCATGAGCGTTGAGGGATTCGACCATCTGGCCATCACCGTGGCCGACGTGGAGGCCACCGTGGCCTTCTATGGCCAAGTGCTGGGAGCCGAGCCCATGTACCTGGAGGAGTTCCGGGCCGGCAAGATGCCGATCGTGATGATGCAGGTGGGGGCCAACCGCATCAACGTGCACCCCGGTGCCGCCCCCGCCTCTCCCCACGCCCGCCTGCCCACCCCCGGCTCGGTAGACCTGTGCTTCCGCTGGGGTGACACCATCGCCGCCGCCCAGGCCCATTTGGCCGTCTGCGGCGTAGAGGTCATCGAAGGCCCCGCCCCCCGCCCGGCCAGCAACGGCGAGCGCGGCCAGTCCGTCTACTTCCGCGACCCCGACGGCAACCTCCTGGAACTCCTCACCATCAAGGGCTGAGCAGGTACCGCTGTCCCTCTCGGTAGGGGTCGCAGCAGAGCGGTGTGGTAGTCAGGCCCGCATGGCAGTAGGGCCGTTGCGGTTTTTCCATGTCAATGTGAATTGCTCCGAATTGGAGCGGTCGTTGGCGTTCTATCGGGATCTGGTGGCATTGCAGCCCACGGTGCGTACTCGTCCGGAGCGGCCCCAGCCGGGTGGGGCGTTCGGGTTGGACGAGGTGCAGTGGGATGCGTGGATCATGAACGGCGACGACGCTCCCGATGGGGCGGTGCTGGACCTGCTGGAATGGCAGGTGCCCAAGCCGTCGGGGTCGCCGCCGGCGACGGTCACCGAATTGGGCTTCGCCCGGCTGTGCATCCTCACTGACGACTTGGCCGGGCTGCACCATCGCCTCACCGAGGCGGGACACGACGTGTGGTCGCCTCCGGCCCGGGTCGATCTTGGCGCCGACGGCATGGCCGCGCCCGAGTTGTTCTTGTGCTCCGATCCCGACGGCACTCCGGTGCAGTTCGTGCAGGCCGACAGCACCCGGCTTGCTCATGTCAACGTGAACTGCTCCGATCTGGAGCGGTCCCGCCACTTCTACTGCGACGTGCTTGGGCTGAACCCGTGGATTCGGTCCTGCCCGTCTGAGCCCCAGCCCGGAGCCGGGTTTCGCATCGACGGCGACGTGGCCTGGGATGCCTGGTTCATCGGTGCTCCCGGTGCCAGCCCCTCCGGGTTCATCCTCGACCTGGTGGAATGGAAGCAGCCGCAGCCCTCTGGCAGTGCCCGTCGGAGGGCCAATGAGCTGGGCATCTTCCGAATGGCGCTGCTCACCGACGACATCGACCGGGACTACGCCGCGCTGTTGGATGCCGGGGTGACTTGCTACTCACCACCAGTGGCGTTGGAGATGGGTCCCGGTCTGCCTTCCGATCTGCGGGCGCTGTTCTTTGAGGATCCCGACGGCACCTGCGTGGAGCTGATCGAAAGCCCGCCTCCCGAGTAGCTGGAGCTCGTCAATCGGGAGGGCAGACCCCGATGACCTCGCCGTTGATCCAGGCCCAGAAGCCGTCGGGTTGAGTGGACCATTGGCGGAATGCGTCGGAGATCTCTTCGAGTTCGGCCCGGGTGGCGAATCCGTTGCCCACCGCGTGGTCGGCGAAGTCGCTGTCAACCACCCGTACCGCCCACATCTCGCCCCACACCGTTCGCCCTTCTTGGTCGGCGTGGGCGGTGGTGCTGGCGGTGGCCTCAATGTCGGTGAATCCGGCCTCCTCTGCCCATGACAGCAGATACCGCCCGGCGTCGGCTTCTCCGCCATTGGCCGAGGCCACTTGGTGGTAGAGGTCTCGCCAGCGCTCGATGGCTGTGAATACCGGGGCGTGCACCATGGTCTCGTAGTCGGAATCCCGCACCGCCACTAGCCCGCCGGGGCGCAGCACCCGCCGGGCTTCCCTCAGCGCCCCAACTGGATCGGACAGGTGTTGAAACACCTGGTGGGCGTACACCACGTCGAAGCTGGCGTCATCCCACGGCAGTTCGTACACCGAGCCCACCTCGAAGGAGATGTTGAACAGGCCGCAGTCATCCGCGTGGGCCCGGGCCGAGTCCACCACGTCGGCGGAAAGGTCCAGGCCCACCACTCGGCCGGCGCGGCGGGCCAGGCCAGCGGTGATGGTGCCTGTGCCGCAACCGAAGTCGAGCACTTCGGCATCGGGCCGCAGTCGAGGCAACAAGAAGGCGGCACATGACTCGGCAGTGCGTCGCGAGTGCCAGCCCACGATCACCTGGTGGTAACCGTGGGTGTACTTCTCGCCCTCGGGCAGTTGGTCAGCCAACGGGCTCGGGGGTCAGAAATGCATCGAGGCGTTCGGGGCCGTTGGCCCAGAAAACCTCGGTCTTCTTGCGGACGCAGCCGGGAGCCAGCTCCGCGGCCGCCACCCGCTCCAAGAACACCTCTAGCGCAACTCGGCCCTCCAGGCGGGCCAAACTGGCGCCGGGGCAGATGTGGGGGCCGCCGCCGAAAGCGATGTGGTCTTTGGGGCGCTCCCGATCGAGGCGGAACTCGTTGGGGGCGTCGAAGTAATCCTCGTCCCGGTTGGCCGACGACACCCCGAACACGATCTTGTCGCCGCGGCTCATAGGGGCGCCGAACACATCGGTGTCGGCGGTGCAGTCCCGGATGAGCATGTGGGCGGGGGAGTCGATCCGCAGCGATTCCTCCACCGCTCGCTCGCTGAGACTCCGGTCGGCCTTGAGAGTGGCGAACAGATCGGGATCGCTGATGATGCGCCACAGCAGGTTTCCGATCAGGTGCCGGGTGGTCTCGTTGCCCGACATGATGAGGAAGGCCAGCTGCGTTCGGATCTCCACGTCGGTGAGCCGATGGCCTTCGATCTCGGTGGTGATGAGCCGGGTGACCAGATCGTCGGGGGCCTCGTCGCTGGCCCGCCGCTCGGCAATGAGCCCGTCGATGTAGGCGCAGAACTCGGGGTGGGCCCCGGCCAGACCCTCGCCGCGCTCGTTGCGGTTGGTCCGGGGATAGGTGCCCAGCACCACCTCGTCGGTCCAGATGTGGAACTGCTCCCAATCCTCCGCAGGCACGCCGATGAGGTGGGAGATCACGTTTATAGGCACCGGGGTGATGAACTCGGCCACCAGCTCGCCACGGCCCCGCTCCAAGACGGGATCGAGATACTGATGGCACAGCTCCCGTACCATCGGCTCGGCCCGCATCGACTTGTGGTGGGCCACGGTGGCGTTGATGATCCGCCTCACCTTGCCGTGGCGGGGCTCGGCGATCTCGCTGATCAGCTTCTCCTCTTCGGGGATCTCCACGCCGGGGTCGCGGAAGCTGGACACGAATGTCTCAACGTCCCTAGTTGCGGCCAGCACATGGTCGAACTTGGTCAGGTACCACCCGGTGGGCGTGCGGGCTACCGGGCACTCCGACCGCAGCTCGGCCAGCGTGTCGATGGGCACCTCTTCGGGATAGGCGAACGGGTCGAATGCGGGGTCCTCTTCGGTGCCCGAGAGCGGATCAGACGTCAAGCTCATGGTTTCAATGGTGCCACGTTGAAGCTCGTTGTGTGGCTTCGCTCACCCGGCTGCGAATACCGCGATGCGGGTCCATTGGTCGGGATCGGCCTCGTCGGCCTCCTCGTAAATCGGCCGCAGGTCGAATCTCAGCCCGGTGATGAGCTCCTCCAACTGACGCTCCTCTAGCCAGTCGCCGAATCCGACGTCCTCAAAGTGGGCCGAATTGATCCCGAGTGCAAAGCGCGCTCCGGGTTGGGCCACCCGCAGCAGTTCTGTGATCGTCTCCGGCCCGAAGATCCCATGGGTAAACGCCCCTGCGCTCACTATTCCGGCGTAGGAGCGATCGGGCAGTTCAGTTGAATCGGTAAGATCGGCTTCGATGAGCTGTCGATACAAAGGGCGGCCATCATGGGTCTTGGCTTGGGCCTCGGCCAGCATCTCCGGCGACAGGTCTATGCCGTCGATCACCGCCACGCCCGCCTTGGCCAACTCTGCTCCAACGAGACCGGTTCCGCAGCCAACATCCAGAACCGGCTGGTCGAGTTGAGCGAAGTCGTGGCAGAAGACCTCGGCCACTTGCTGGGGATACACGTATCGGCTGTCGACGACGAAGCCTGAGTCGTAGGTCTCTGCCCACCCCGCATACAGCTCCCGGTTGTCCTCCGGCCCCTTGACGTCGTACGCCCTTTCGAGCCCGACCTCTTCCCTCCACGCCGCCGACATCCTGCTCATGGATCCCATGGTGTCACGTTGGCCGTCGGAGGCCTTAGCTGGTGGGCACTCCTAGATCGAGTCCGGGTAGACCCCGAATGGGGCCGGTAGTGTGCCCGGCGATGGAGTTGGTGATCGGCTCAGTGTTCGACAATGCGGCCACCGCGGCCCCGTCTCGCCCGGCGGTGACGCTGGGGGAGGAGTCGCTCACCTATGGGGAGATGAGTGAACAGGCCAACCAGGTGGGCCATGTGCTGGCCGGACTCGGGGTGGGCCGGGGCGACCGAGTGGTCACATGGAGCGACAACAACCTGGAGTCGGTGTCGTTGTTCGTGGCTTTGGCCCGGTTAGGAGCGGTGTTCGCCCCGGCCAACGCCCGGCTGTCGCCCGAGGAGGCAACCGAGATGGTGGGTCTGGCCCGTCCCCGGCTGCTGGTGGTGGATGCCGGTCATGCCGAGGCGGGCCAAGCGGTGGCCGAGGCGGTGGGAGTCCCATTGCTTCAACTGGGTGGCTCCGGGCCGGGACTCGATTTGGTGACCGAGGCTGCCTCGGCGTCGATGTCGGCGTTATCCCCCTCTGGGGTGGGGGAGCGCGATCCCCACGTGGTGTTCTTCACCAGTGGAAGCACCGGGCGCTCCAAGGGCGTCGTGTTGTCGCATCGGTGCAACTGGCTGCGTACCCGCACGCCGGCGCTTCTCGAGCCCCGCGGTGCCACGGTATGCATGTTCCCGATGTTCCACATGGGAGCGTGGACCATTGCCCTTCAGGCCTGGCAGGCCCGGGGACAGGTGGTGTTCACCGACCGGGCCGACGCCGATGTGCTGATCGACGCAGTCCAAGCCCACCAAGCCGCTTTCATGAATTGCATCCCGGCGGTATGGCGCCGAGTGCTGGAAGCTGATCGGCACAAAGACCTCTCCTCGCTCCGGTTCGCCACTTCGGGCACCTCGGCCACTCCGCCGGAGCTGCTGGCCGACTTGAAGGCCGCGTTCCCCAACGCCCACCGGAGAGTGTTTTATGGCTCCACCGAAGCAGGATCGGTCACCATGCTCGACGACGCCGACATGGCGTCGCGGCCCGGGAGCTGTGGCCAGGCCCACACCGGTGCCGAGGTGCGCCTCGACCAGGGGGAGCTCCAGACCCGCTCCCCGTTCATGTTCGACGGTTACTTCGACAATCCCGAGGCCACCGCCAGTGCGTTCACCGACGATGGCTGGTTCCGCACTGGCGATTTGGCCGAAGTGGACGCCGACGGCTTCTACGCCATCGTCGGCCGGGTGAAAGACGTGATCCGCACCGGCGGGGAGACAGTGTCGCCCGCCGAGGTTGAGGGCCACCTGGCTGACTTCCCTGGAACGGCTGAGGTGGCAGTCGTAGGCATCCCCGACGACCGCTGGGGCGAGGTGGTGTGCGCGGTGTTCGTGTTAGCTCCAGGCGCGGCACTGCCCACTCCCGATGACGTGCAAGCCCACTTGCAAGACCGCTTGGCCCGCTATAAGCACCCCCGCCGGATCGAGGCCATGGACGCCATCCCCCGTACCCCCGCCACCGGCCAAGTCCGCCGCCGCGAAGTGCTGGAGGCAATCCTGTCAACCGAGCGCTAATAGCCTTCGTCGGGGTTGACTATTCCTTCAAGGGGCTGGCCGGCCAAGCGGCGCTGGAGATTGTCGGCGAAGGGGGCGATCAGCAGGTCCCAGTTTTTGGGCATGCACCACGACACATGAGCGCTGAGGCGCACCTGGGGGTGGCTGTAGAGCCAGTGGCCCTCGGGAAGGGGCTCGGGCTCTACTGTGTCGAGGGAGGCTCGGGCGATGTGTCCACTATCGAGAGCGGCCCGCAAGGCGTCCTGGTCGATGAGGTTGCCTCGAGCAATGTTGACGATATGGGTCCCTGGCTTGGCGGCGGCCAATGCGTCAGCATCCAGCAGATGGCGTGTGGCCGCAGTAGCGGGGGCGGCCACCACGATGTGGTCGGAGCGGGTCAGCAATTCCTTCAGCGAGCTGACAATCTCCACCCCCTCCATTGGGGAGGGTGCCGCAGTACGACGCACGGCCAGCACTGTCATGTCAAAGGCCAGGGCCCGGCGGGCCACCGCAGTGCCGATGCCGCCCAGGCCGATCAATCCCAGCGTCTTGCCATAGAGCGCACCCAACTCCGCGGTAAACCACCGCTCGGGTGGCTCGTCTAGCCACACGTTGGGCAGATCCTTTTCAAAGGCCAACATCATGGCCAGGCACCATTCAGAGATGGCAATGGCCCCGGTTCCTCGAGAGCAGGTCATCACCCGGCTGCCCAGCAGGTTGAGCGGAAACCCGTCGATCCCGGTGCTGGTCACGTGAACCCACTCCACGCCCCGATCCAGCAGCCCAGCCAGGTTGGGGTAATCCCGGGGAATGGTCAGCAGGGCGTCGCCGGAGGCATCTTCGGGAATGTCGCCTTGGCGGGGCACGTAGATGAACTCAACGTCTTGGAACTGGGCGATGATCGGGTCGAGTCGCCCGTCTTCCATGTGGTGTAGCACTCGCACGGCCTGAAGCCTATGGATTGCCGGGCGGGGCCGCGTAAGGTCGGGCCGTGAAATCTGAGGCTTTGTCCCATATCCGCATCTGCGATTTCACCGGACAGCTGGCCGGGGCGGGGGCCACCCGGTGGATGGCCGCCTTCGGCGCTGAGATCATCCGGGTGGAAGATCCGGCGCGCCTGGGCAAATGGGACGTTCTCCGGGGCACGTCGCCGTTCGTGGACGAGCGTCGGGGTCACGAGTTTGGCGGGTGCTTCAACAACCACAACGTGGAGAAGCTGGGCATCACCTTGAACCTCCGCACCGACAAGGGCAAGGAGCTGCTGACCCAGCTGATTGCCGAGTGCGACGCGGTCACCGAGAACTTCGCCGCCGGGGTTTTGGAGCGCCTTGGTTTCGGCTACGAGCGATTGCGGGAGATAAAGCCCGACATCTTGTACGTGTCCAACTGCGGTTTCGGCCACGCCGGCCCCTATCGCAAGTACAAGACGTGGGGGCCGATCGTGCAGGCTTGCTGTGGGCTCACGTTTACCTCGGGGCTGCCCGACATGCCCTCGGCTGGCTGGGGCTACTCCTATATGGATCACCACGGCGGGAACTTCATGGCCATGGCCATCATGGCCGGATTGATCCACCGCAGCCGCACCGGCGAGGGCCAGTGGATCGACATGTCTTGTACCGACGCCGGCGCCACAATGCTCGGCCCGGCGGTGCTGGACTACACCGTGAACGGGCGGCCGCTGCGGCGCGACGGCATGCCCTACTCCAACAGGAGCCAGTTCCCGGCTATGGCTCCCCACGGCATCTACGAAGCGGACGGGCACGACGCTTGGCTGGCCCTAGCCGCTCGAGATGAACGCGATTGGCTAGCCATCGCCCAACTCATGGGCATCGACGACCGCCGGTTCGACGACCTGGCCGGACGGCTTGCCCATGAAGATGAGGTGGACGACGCCGTGCGGGCCTGGACCTCGACGCGGGACCGGTTCGAAGCCGCCGCCGAGTTGCAAGCCGTCGGGGTGCCCGGGGCCGGAGTGGCCAAGCCGGTCGACCGGGTGGACAACGACGCCAACACCGAAGCATGGGGCTTGTGGCCCTCCGTCACTCACGGCGAGATGGGCCGGGTGCGGGTCGACGGCATCCCCGCTCACTTCTCTGACACCGACTGGGTGCTGGAGCGAGGCGGCCCTCTGCTGGGCCAGCACAATCGCCAGATCCTCGGGGGCCTACTCGGCTATTCGGACGCCGATCTGGCTGACCTTGCTGCCAAGGGGGTGATCTGATGACGGGCAACGATCTGCCAGGAGCCCTAGCCGGTATTCGAGTAGTGGAATTGGCCAGTGAGGCCTCGGCTTACGCCGGGCTGATGTTGGCTGGCATGGGGGTCGAGGTCATCGTGGTGGAGCCTCCCGACGGCCATCACTCCAGAGGATTCGAGCCGTTTCTGGACGACGAGGCCGGGCCAGAGCGCAGCCTGTGGTGGTGGCACTACAACGCCTCCAAGCTGGGCGTGACCCTGGATCTTGGGGAAGAAGGCGATCGTGACCGATTCCGCTCGCTGGTCGCCACCGCCGATGTGGTGCTGGAGTCGGAGCGTCCGGGGCGGTTGGCCGATTTGGGCATCGACCACGACGTGCTGCGGGCCGATCATCCCGAGTTGATCTGGGTGTCGCTCACCCCGTTCGGTCGCAGCGGGCCTCGATCTCAAGAGGAGAGCATCGACTTGACCGTGCTGGCCGCCGGTGGGCCGGTGTGGAGCTGCGGCTACGACGACCACGCCATCCCGCCCCAGCGAGGCGGGGGCAACCAGGGATACCAGACCGGCTCGGTATTCGCGGTGCTCTCAGCCCAGACCGCGCTGTTGGCCCGAGACCGCACCGGCCAAGGTCAATTCGTGGATGTGAGCCTGCATGCCGCGGCCAACGTGACCACCGAGTTCGCCTCGGTGCAGTGGCTGGTAGCCGGCGAAGAGGTGCAGCGCCAGACCGGGCGCCATGCCGCCGTCGAGCCCACCACGTTCACCCGGGCGCTGTCGGTGGACGGCATCGACGTGAACACCGGCTTCCCGCCCCGCTCGGCCCGGGATTTCGCCGTGGTGGTGGAGTGGATGGAGAGCCTGGGGTTGAAAGACCAATTTGAAGAGTTCTTTTTCTTGGAGATGGGCACCCAACTCGAAGAAGACCTGCACCTGTCTCAGATCGGCCAGGATCCCGAGGTGACCGCCATGTTCGGCGCCGCCCGGGAGGCAGTCCGGTTCATCGCCCAGAACATCACCGCCCACGAGTTCTTCATCGGCGCCCAAGAGCGGGGTTTGGCCGTAGGCGTCATCTACTCACCTGAAGAGGTGTTGGCCGACCCCCACTTCCAGGAGCGGGGCTTTCCCGTCGAGGTGGAGCACGAGGACTTGGGCCGCAGCTTCACCTATGTGGGCGCGCCCTATATCGCCCCCAAGTCCCCTTACCGCGTCCGCCACCGAGCCCCCCACATCGGCGAGCACAACCACCTTCTTTCTCCCAAGTAGGACAGGGGAGAACCCCGGTAGGGCCGGGGGGGTGGCGCCGGAGGCGGACTTGGCGCCCGCGAAGCACGCCAAGCCGCCGTAGAGCGACAGGACCCGCCGGCCCGGATGGAGTATGCCTAAGCTGCCCAGATGCCATCCCGCCACCCAGTCATCTGCGGCATCGGCCTCAGCGACTATCCGGTGGCACCTCATTTGAACTCGGTCCAGCACCACGCCCTGGCTGCCCGCCGGGCTATTGCCGACTGCGGCATCGCGAAGGCGGCCATCGACGGGTACGTCAGCACCAGCGGCGGGGGACCGGGAGCGGGGGACGACGCTGTATCCATGGCCGAGTACCTAGGGGTCAACCACCGCTACATCGACGGGACCATGGTGGGGGGATCATCGTTCGAGTTCCACGTGCAGCACGCCGCGGCGGCCATCAAAGAGGGATTGTGCGACACCGTGCTGGTGACCTACGGCTCCGATCAGCTCACCCGCATGGGACGGGTGCTGGGCACCGGTGGATTCCAGCGCGACGCCCAGCCGGTGGCCGGGGCCATGCAAATGGCCACTCCCTACGGTCTGCCCTTGGTGGGGGCCTATGCCCTGGCTGCCCGCCGTCACATGCACGAGTTCGGCACCACCTCCGAACAGTTGGCCGAGATCGCCGTGGGGATCCGGGAGTTCGCCGGCCTCAATCCCGATGCCCGCTACCGCGACCCCATCACGGTGGACGATGTGGTGGGAAGCCGCATGATCGCCGATCCCCTGCACAAGCTGGACTGCTGCGTGATCACCGACGGCGGCGGGGCGCTGGTGATGACCACCGAGGAAATCGCCCGCGACCTGCGTCACGCCCCGGTCTATGTGCTCGGGGCAGCGGGCACGCAGACCCACTGGAACATCCACCAGATGCCCGACTTCACCGAGATGGGCGCCGCAGTCTGCGGGCCAGAGGCGATGGGACAGGCCGGGGTGACCCCCGCCGACATCGACACCGCCCAGCTCTACGACAGCTTCACCATCACCGTGATGCTGATGCTGGAGGGATTGGGCTTCTGCGGTCGGGGCGAGGGCGGCGCTTACGTACAAGAGGGTCATCTGCGCCGGGGCGGATCGATGCCCACCAACACCGATGGCGGAGGCTTGTCGTCCAACCACCCGGGTATGCGGGGCATCTTCTTGCTGATCGAGGCAGTGCGCCAGCTACGGGGCGATGGAGGCGAAGCCCAAGTGCCCGACGCCGAGGTGGCCCTAGCCTGCGGCTCCGGCGGCTGGCTGTCGGCCATCGGCACCGTCATTCTGGGCAAGGACCGCCCGTCATGAGGGTTGTTCGCGACCTCGAGTGGCAGGGCCCGGTTCCCGCCGGAGAGGGAGAGTACGGGGAGTTCTTCGCGGCCGCCGCCGAGGGCCACCTGCTCATCCAGCAGTGCCCAGAGTGTGGCCATCGCCAGCACTACCCCCGGGCGCTTTGTACCGCCTGCGCCGCCGAACCCGAATGGATAGAAGCCGCTGGCACCGGCACCGTCCACACCTACACCATCGTCCGCCAGTACGGGGTTCCCGCCTTCGCTGAACTGCCATATGTGCTGGCCATGGTCGACCTCCCCGAAGGAGTGCGGATGTTCGGCGGCCTCACCGGCGTCGACCCCGAAGCCGTCGAAATCGGCATGCCGGTAACCGCCTACGCCCGCACCTACGACGACACCCACGCCATGGTCTTCTGGGAGCCGAGCCAATAGACCTCGATCACGGTTCCTGATCCCTATTTGGCGCGGGGCATGATGGGGCTATGCATGACGACATCATTGCTGCATTTGACATTTCCGACCGGGTGGCGGTGGTCACTGGGGCGGCTTCGGGGATTGGCCGGGGGACGGCGGTAACGCTGGCCAAGGCCGGGGCGTCGGTGGTACTGGGTGATGTGGATGCCGACGGGATGGGCGAGACCGGTGGTCAATTAGATGCGCTGGGGGCCTCGTGGTCGGCGGTGCCCACCGACGTGAGCGACAAGGCTGCGGTGGACGCGCTGGTGGCCGATGCGGCGAACCGGCACGGCCGGCTCGACATCATGGTGAACAACGCCGGGATCATCACCGACAGCCTCATTGTGGACACCACCCCCGAGCAGCTCGAACGGGTGATGAACGTGAACATCAAGGGCGTCTACTGGGGCACTGCGGCGGCGGGCCGGGCAATGGCCGACCAAGAGTCCGGTTCGATCGTCAACTTGTCTTCCGCCGGGGCCGACATGCCCGCCCCAATGATTTCGGTCTACGCCCTCACCAAGGCGGCAGTGAAGATGATCACCCGCACCGCGGCATTGGAGATGGCCCCGATCCGCGTCAACGCGGTGGCCCCGGGTTCCATCGAGACCCCCATCTACGACCGCCACTTCCTCGACGACGACGGCAAGGTCGATCCAGAGCGCCAGAGGAATCACTTCGACACCATCGCCCAAATGAACCCTTTGGGATATGTGGGCGATCCCACCGATATCGCCTACGCCATCTTGTACCTGTGCTCCGACGCTGGGCGCTTCGTGACCGGCCAAACCGTGCGCCCCAACGGCGGCGTGGTGATGCCGCTCTAGCCAGCCCGTAGCCTGTGGTCATGAACTCGAAGCGCAGTGCTCGCCGCGTGGTGGCGTTTGCGGCAGCTGCCCTCTTGCTAGTGGCAGCTGCTTGCGGCGGAAACGACGACGATTCAGCCCCGATCCGGGAAACAGCACCAGTCTCATTCGACGGTTTCCCGTCGGGGACCCTGCCCGAATTGGCCCCAGGACAACCGGTGCCCGGCTTCTCCGGCACGGCGATGGACGGCTCCTCGTTTGAGTGGACACCAGGCTCGGCCCCCACGGTCATCGTCTTCTTGGCCCATTGGTGCCCGGCTTGCCAGGCCGAGGTGACCGAGCTGACCCACTGGCTGGACGAAGGCAACCGATTGCCTGATGGTGTGGACTTTTTCGGCATTTCCACCCTGGTCAACTCCGAGCGGGACAACTATCCCCCTAGCCAGTGGCTGAGGGAAGAGGGCTGGTCGATTCCCGTTCTGCTCGACGATGCCGACAGCACCATGTCGGATGTATTCCACCTGTCTGGCACTCCATTTTGGGTTGTGGTCAGCGCCGACGGCCGGCTGGTCTTCTGGGACAGCGGCCAGATCACTCCCGACGATCTAGTCCGGCTCTTCGACCAGTTGCTGGCTCAGGCTGAGGGATAGGGTTTCCCCCCGTGACTGGATATCTCGAGGGCAAGAACATCGTCGTCACCGGGGCGGGCAACGGCATCGGCCGTGCCATAGCCATGGGCTGCGCTGCGGCGGGCGCCAATGTGGTGGTGGCCGACTACGGCGTATCGCTAGACGGCTCCGACCCGTCTTCGGAAGTGGCCGACGCAGTGGTGAGCGAGATCGAGGCGGCGGGCGGCACCGCTGTGGCCCTGGCCTCCGACATCAGCACCATGGAGGGCGGCGCAGCGGCGGTTCAAGCTGCGGTGGACACCTGGGGGTCGATCGACGGTGCGGTGTGCGTGGCTGGCATCCTGCGGGAGCGGATGATCTTCAACATGACCGAAGAAGAGTTCGACGATGTGATCCGGGTACACCTCAAGGGCCACTTCACCGTGTACAAGCACGCTTCGGCCATCATGCGCAAGCAGGAGACGGGGGGATCGCTGGTGGGGATCACCTCGGGGGCATTCACCGGCTCCACCTCCCAGTGCAACTACGCGGCGGCCAAGGGGGGCATCATCTCGCTCACCAAGAGTGCGGCGCTGGCTCTCAAGCGCTATGGCATAAACGCCAACTGCATCGCTCCCAGCGCCAAAACCCGCATGTCGGAGAACGTGCCGTTTGAGATTGAGACCGGTGCCCCAGAAGACGTGGCGCCCCTGGCCGTGTACCTGCTCAGCGACGTGGCTCGGGACATCACCGCCCAGGTGTACACCGTGGTCGGCCCCCGCATCTCCGTTTGGGCTCAGTTCGGCGAGGTTCGCTCCATGTACGCGCCCGACAGCAGCTGGACGCCAGAGGGCATCGAGGAGGCGCTGCCGCGCACCATCGGCGAGGAAGAGCACCCCACCATGGCTCTGTTGGCGGCACAGGCCGCCCAGCGCCAGGCGGCACAGGGCAGCAGCTGATGTCCGGCGGCGCGCTCGAGGGGCGAATCGCCGTCATCACTGGCGCCGGAAGGGGTATCGGCCGCCACTACGCCCTGCTGTTCGCTGCCGAGGGGGCCAAAGTGGTGGTCAACGACCTGGGCTGTGAAGCCGACGGTACCGGCACCGACCCCGCGGTAGCCCAGGTGGTGGTGGACGAGATCACTGCTGCCGGGGGGACTGCGGTGGCCAACAGCGATGATGTGGCTGAAATGGCCGGGGCCGAGTCGGTGCTGGCCCAGGCGCTGGACGCTTTCGGCGGGGTGGATGTGGTGGTGAACAACGCCGGCACTTTGCGGGACAAGATGTTTGCCAGCATGAGCGAGGACGACTGGGATGCGGTGATCCGCGGCCACCTCAAGACAACGTTCTGCATGACCCGGGTATGTGCGGGCTGGTGGCGCGACCAGACCAAGGCCGGAGAAGCGGTGAACGCCTCGGTGATCAACATCAGCTCCACCTCGGGGCTAATCGGCCAGGTGGGCCAGTCCAACTATGGAGCGGCCAAGTCGGCCATCGCCGGTATGACGGTGATCATCGCCCAGGAACTGGGCCGCTACGGCGTGCGGGTGAACTGCGTGACACCCGCGGGCCGCACCCGCATGACTGAGGGAGCTCCGGGCGTGGCCGAGATGGTGGCCAAGCCCGACGAGGGGTTCGACGTGTACCACCCCTTCCACCCCGCTCCTGTGGTGGGATGGCTGGCCACCGCCGACTGCGAGGTGACCGGCCGGGTGTTCATGGCCAAGGGCGGAGATGTCCGCTGGTATACCCCGTGGCTCCGTCAAGACTTCCTGGACGACGAGCGAGAGTGGACCATTGCCGAGTTGGCCGAGGCCATGAAGGACCTGCCGCCGGCACCGGTGTCGCCGTGAGCCGCGAAGTGCCCCCCGAGCCGCCGGGCAGAGGGCTGTTGGAGGGAAAGACCGTGGTGGTGACCGCCGCAGCGGGAACCGGCCTGGGATTCGCCGCCGCGAGGCGATGCATGGCCGAGGGCGCACAGGTGCTCATCAGCGACATTCACGAGCGTCGTCTGGGCGAAGCCGCCGACCGCCTGGCCGAGGAGTTCGGTGTGCGCCCTGCCACCCAAATGTGCAACGTCACCTTCGAGGAAGAGGTTCAAGCCCTCTTCGACGCCGCGGTGGTCGAGTTGGGCCACGTGGACGTGATGATCAACAACGCCGGATTGGGGGGCACCGCAGATCTGGTGGACATGACCGACCAGCAGTGGAATGTAGTGATCGATGTCACCCTCAACGGCACCATGCGAACCACCCGGGCCGCACTGCGCCACATGATGCCTCGGGGCTCGGGGGTCATCGTCAACAACGCCTCGGTGATGGGGTGGCGGGCCCAGGCCGGCCAAAGCCATTACGCCGCGGCCAAGGCTGGGGTGATGGCCCTCACCCGGTGCGCGGCCATCGAAGCGGCCGATACCGGAGTGCGGGTCAACTGCGTGGCCCCCAGCCTGGCCATGCACCCGTTTCTGGCCAAGACATCCAGCCAGGAATTCCTCGACAGCTTGATTTCGCTGGAGGCCTTCGATCGGGCCGCCGAGCCGTGGGAGGTAGCCAACGTGATGGTGTTTCTGGCCAGCGACTACTCCACCTATATGACCGGCGAAATCGTCTCGGTCAGCTCCCAGCACCCTTAGCCGAGAGCGGCGGCCAGAACCGAGCGAGTGGTGGCGTGGTATACGTGGGCCAGGTTGAGGTCCACGATCTTGCGGGGCGTCTCGGGGTCGAACCAGCCGTCGATGAGGCCCCAGTGGTGAGGACTCATCATGTAGTCCACCTTGAGCCCGTCAAGGGTGTAGTACTCCTGCTCCCAGCAGTGCGTCCACCGGGTGCCGGGCGGACCGACGACGCGGCTGAGGGCCCAGTTCACGATGGCCGGGATGTGGTCGGGCATGGCCATGAGATCCCGCTCGAACGCGGCCACCGGGTCGGCCAGCGCGTCGGGTTCGACTCGAAGCAGAAGGGTGCGTTTGATCTCGCCGGCGAATCCGGGGTCGGCCGCCATGCCGTCAATCAACTCCAGTTCCACCAAGTCGACGTCGGCCACGTCCTCGAAACCTGCGGGGACAGGCTCATCCACCTCGTCCCAGGTGTAGTGCCCGCCGCCCACCGTTCCCGGCAGGTGCTTGCCCAGCACCACCGCCGCCTCCAGATCGTCTACTCGGCTGGGGTTGGCCCCATCAACCAATGTCACCAGGGCCAGCTTGCGACTCATGGCCCGACCTCAGCAGGGGGATCGTCGACCAGGAACCGCCGCTGCCGCTCCACACAGTGGGCATCCACCTCGGCCCAGAACTCGGCGACGCGGGGATCTCGTCCGGCCGCGCCCCGCATTGCCCACCAGGCCGGGGCATCGGGCACCGACCACAAGTACACCAGCGTGTTGGGCTGGTCGAACAGCTCCACTGGCGGGGTCAGCCACGTCTGCTCCAGCGTCATGCCCCGCTCGGCGGCGCCCGCCATGTAACCCTCGGCCATCAGCCGCCGCACCGCGGCCAAATTCTCCGGCTCGACGGTCAACTCGTCCAGAATGTGGATCTTTCCGACCACGACCACACGCTAATGGTGTTCTAGATTGCGGGCCGGAGCGAGGAGGGGAACAAGGGCAATGAATCATCTGCGCCGCATTCCGCTGGACGGGTGCGTGAACTTCCGGGACTTGGGCGGCTACGCCAGCACACTGGGCGGCACTACCAAGTGGGGGGTGCTGTTTCGAGCTGACTCGATGCACCGCCTTAGCCCGGCTGACGCCGAGGTGGTCACCGGTCGACTGGGTATCCGCACCGCCGTGGACTTGCGGGCAACCGACGAGCGGGAGCGGGTTGGGGTGATGGACCCGGCCCTGGACATTGCCGAGCACCACGTGGGCACGACCGATCGGAACATGCACTCCTATGAACGCCCCGATCCCGACTTGATGAGCCGATCCTTCGCCCAGCTCTACGAGAACATGATCAGCAGCGGGGGCGAGAAGTTTGCTGCCGCCATCGAGCTGGTGGCCGACCCCGATCGGTGGCCGACCGCCTTCTTCTGCATGGCCGGGAAGGACCGCACCGGCTGTTTGGCTGCGTTGCTCCTGGGGATGGTGGGAGTTGACCGCCAAGACATCGTGGCCGACTATGCCGCCACCGCGCCTGCGGTTCCATACATCCGAGAGAGGTCTCTGTCCGAGCTACCCGACCTAGCCCAAGTCTGGGAGAGGCTGCCCGACGACATCACCACTGCCCCGACCAGCGCCATGAGCGAACTGTTGGACATCGTTGACGATAGGTGGGGCGGCCCCGAGGGCTTCGCCCTCGAATACGGCGTCCAGCGTCAGACCATCGAACGTCTACGAGAGTCATTCTTGGTCTGACCCTGCTAGTTGGGCCTATTTAGGGCTCTACCACCACTTTCAGCGTGGGTGTGTCGCTGGCTGCCAACGCAAAGGCCTCGCCAGCGGCGTCGAGGGGGAAGCGCTGGGTGATCATGGCCTCGGCGATCTCGGGGCGGTGGGCTAGCAGGGCGGCGGCGGAGTCGAAGGCCCGGCCTGCTCCGTGGTGGCCGTAGAACGTGCCCCAAACCGCAGTCAGCTCTTTGATTACCCAGGGAAGCACCTCGAACAGCTTGTTCTGGTAGTAGCCGGCCACGAGCAGCACCGTTCCTCCGGGGCGGGCCACTTCGGCAGCGCGGGTGATGGAGCGCTCCGAGCCGTCGCCCTCGATGACCACGTCGTAGGTGCCCGATAGACCGACTCCCAGCCCCATCTGTTCCGCGGCGACGGCATGAAGATCGTGGTCGGGCTCGACGTCCACCACGCAGCCCCGCCAGCGGGCCGCGGCACCGCCTAGCAGCCCAAAGCCGGTGATCCCCGGGCCGACCACGGCCACCCGGTGACGGCTCTCCAGCCGCCCCAGAATCAGGCTGTGGATGTTCACCGCCAGCGGCTCACACAAACAGGCGTTGGCTACGTCCAATCCGTGGGGCAGACGCACCAGACACCTCTCGGGCAGCAGGATCTGGTCGGCCATGCCCCCGTCGAAGGCCACCCCAGCGATCATCTGGTGCGACTTCTCGCACCAGTGGTAGTCGCCCATTGCGCAGAACTCGCACACCTCGCAGGGCACCATCGGCTCAATGGCCACCGGGGTTCCGTCGTCCAGCACCCCGGCGAACTCGTGGCCGAGGGTCATCTCCCGGGGTCCGAAACCCACCATGTTCAGGTCGGTCTGGCATATGCCCACCGACCGGGGCCGGATCCGCACCCCCTCGGCGTCGCCCACCGCCACCCGGGACGGCGCTGGCACCTCCACCGGGCGGATGCCCTCGGGCGTGTGGCGCACCGCCCTCACGCCGAAAGGCCCCGCTTCTTGAACTCGCTCTGGGCGTACACGATGCCGCCCAAGTGCTCATCGGCGTCGGGCGAAGAGGCCAACCAGGCCACCACCGCGCCGATGGTGGCAGGCTCCCCACCGGGAAAGGGGAACGATCCGGCGGTGTTGCGGGCCCGGGCGGCCTCGGTGATCACATAGCCGGGGTCGATGCTGAAGCACCGGATGCCATCGGGCCCGTGCTCCACGTGGATGTGGGGGGTCATGCGGGTGAACGCCCCCTTGCTCATGGCGTACGCCATGCCCCAGCCTCCCTTGCCGATGGGGCCGGGCGGGTCGGTGTAGGCCGAGGCCGAGATCATATTCACGATGGTGCCCGAGCCCTGCTCCACCATTGCGGCCAGCACCCGCTCGGTGATCGCCATTTGGGCGAACACATTGCCCTCGAACAGCTTGTGAACCTCGGGCTCTTCCAGGTCCAGAATCGGGGTCATGCTCACTTTGCCCTGGTAGATGGCGTTGTTGACCAGCACGTCGAGGTGGCCGAATTGCTCCAGGGTGTCGTCGATGCACGCCTCCACGCTGGCTCGATCCAATAGGTCCATCACGAAGGCTGCTCCCCGTTGGCCTTCGGCTTCGATGGCGGCCACGGTGGTGTCGAGGCCCCCTGGAATAGTGAGATTGGGGTCGTACATGTCCCGGCCTGAGCCGTCCGACAGTGTGCGGGCCGACACAGCCACGTCGAACCCGGCTCGGGCCAGGGCGATGGCGCTCGCCTTTCCGATGCCCCGGCTGGCCCCGGTGACCAGGGCGGTCATTTGCTGGTTTCCGCTCATCGGTGTCGCTCTGCCTTTCGATTGCTCCAACTCGCAGGCATACCGTAGGGCCATGGGTCCGCTTAAGGGAATGCGCATCGTCGAGTTGGCCGGCATCGGTCCTACGCCGTTCGCCGGCATGATGCTGTCGGACATGGGCGCCGAGGTCATCCGGGTCGACCGGGTGGGCGGCTCGGGCAACCCGGTGGCCTCGCAGTCGGGTCCCATGGAGCGGGGCAAGCGCACTGTGGCTTTCGACCTCAAACAGCCCGAAGGCGTGGAGGCAGTGCTCCGGTTGGTGGAGGCGTCCGACGGCTTGTTCGAGGGCTTTCGGGCCGGCGTGGCCGAGCGTCTCGGCGTGGGGCCCGATGCCTGTCTGGCCCGCAACCCCAAGCTGGTCTACGGGCGAATGACCGGTTGGGGACAATCCGGGCCATTGGCCGACCGGGCCGGTCACGACATCAACTACATCTCTCTGGCCGGACCGCTGGCCCACATCGGTCGTACCGGCCAGCCCCCCTCGGTGCCACTCAACCTCATCGGCGACTTCGGGGGCGGTTCGGTGTTTCTGGTGCTGGGCATGGTGGCGGCCTTGCTGGAGGTGGCCCGCGGCGGCGAAGGCCAAGTAGTGGATGCTGCCATGGTGGACGGAGCCGCCTATCTGCTCTCGCCGCTGTACGCGGCTCACGCCAGCGGGTTCTGGACCGATGACTACGGGGCCAACTTCTTGGATTCCGGGGCCTACTTCTACGAGGTATATGGCACCGCCGACGGCAAATGGCTGGCGGTGGGGGCCATCGAGCCGCAGTTCCACACCGAGTTCATGGCCGGGATCGGTCTGGCCGACCCCGACGACCTGCCCGATCAGATGGACCGGGACCGATGGCCGGAGATGAAGCAACGAGTGGGGGAGATCATCGCCGCCCGCACTCTCGATGAATGGATGGCCGTGTTCGACGGCACCGACGCGTGTGTTACCCCAGTGCTGACCATGGGCCAGACCCCGGCTCACCCCCACGCGCTGGCCCGCGACTCGTTCTTCCAATTCGGCGGGGTGACCCAGCCCAGGCCTGCTCCTCGCTTCGAGGGCACCCCTTCAGAGCCGGCGATGGCATCGCAACCGCCCGGGGCCGACACCGACGCAGTTCTGGCTGAATTGGGTTATTCCACCGGGGAGGTGGAGGCGCTCCGGTCATCGGGTGCGGTGGCCTGATCGGCAAAGCCGCAATTTCTGCTGGAACTGCCCGTAGCGTTGAAGCGTCGTAGATGGTGATTGGAAAGTTGGTGCCATCGTGCGCATATTGAAACTGGTCTTGCCCTTGGTCCTGGTCTGCCTGATTGCCGCGGCGTGCTCAAGCGACAGCGAAGACAGCGCCCCGCCCGCGACGGCTACCGAGGCCGTCGCCGAGCAGCCCGCTCAGACGCCGACCGCCCAGCCCACCGAGCCGGCCCAAACCCCTGCACCGGAGCCGACAGAAACTGTTGAGCCGTCCATGACGGCTCAACAGGATCTGGCCGGAGCAATCTTCACCGCGATGATCGAAGACGACGAGCGGCCCAGCGTCATGTCTGAGGAACAGGTGCGGTGTTTGGCCGACGATTTGGCTGGCGCATTCTCAGATAAACGCCTCAGTGAGCTAGGACTAGACGGCCCATCGATCACCGCGAGGTACGAGGACTTGGGAAACGTCGCGCTATTCAGCGAATTCGGGATCTCTGAGGCTGAGGCGTCCGAGTTGGTGGATAGAGCTTTGGAATGTCTCGATTGGAGAGGAGTGCTGGCCGAGGAAATTGCCTCGGAGGGCCTCCCGCAGGATCAAGCCAACTGCATTGCTTCTGAGATCTCCGATGAGGGGATCCGGGCTGTGGTCATGAATGCGCTCATCTTGGAGTCGGAGGACGACTTGGGGCTGAGGGAAGAAGAGGTCGTGGCCGCTCTGCAGGCTTGCGTCGACGTTCGAGCCCTGCTCTTCCAGACACTTGTCCAAGAGGGTCTTTCCGAGCAGAGCGCACGGTGCGTAGCGGACGGATTGCCCGAGGAGCTGGTCGAGATAATGCTCGAAGGCCCAGATCCCGAAGACGAGGAGGCCGCCTTGGAGTTCATTGGCGAGCTTATGGCGCTTCAGAACCGGTGCCTTACCCCAGAAGAAATGGAGTCGATGGGCGGTTTCGGCGGTTAGCCTCCCGTAGTCATGAACTCGATGACCAATGAAGAAAGCGGCTGACGGAGGCTCCGGATATTGCGCCGTCGCTGGATCATCCCAATTTACCTTGTCTTACTGATGGCCGCAGCTTGCTCGAGCGAAAGCGAGGGCAGCGCGCCATCGGTGCCGGCCACCCAGGCTCCTGCTGTCCAACCCACTGAGGCAGTTGAAGCTCCCACTCCGTCTTCCACAGACGCCTCCGACGAGGACAACGGCGAGCAGGCCGAAGAAGTCGATCCACTCGCATCCGACCGGCAACAGTTGGCCGACACCTTTGCAGAGCTGGTTCTGGCCGACGAGCTGGTCACGACCTTTATGACGCAGCCGGAGATCATTTGCCTGGCCGAGGGAGCATTTGCCGTGTTCACCGACCAACGGCTTGGCGAACTTGGACTCAATCCCGACTCGTTCACCGCGGCATATCGGGAACCGGGGTTGTTTGTGTTTGGGGACTGGTTCGATATCTCTGATCGAGAGGCGTTTGATCTTGAGAATCTGGCCTTGGGCTGCGTCGACTGGCGGAACTTCGTGGTCCAGGTGTTGGTTTCCGAGGGCGAGCCGATAGATCGAGCCCAGTGCATTGCCTCCCAGATCTCGGTTGACGGGCTGCGAGACGTCGTGAGGGATGCCATGGTGGTTGACACCGGAGAGGGCTTCGGAGCGGCACAAGACGAGGTGGCGTCAGCCCTTACTGCCTGCTACCTGGACGCATCTCCGGTAACGGTCTCGTAGTTGAGCAATTACGCAAGGGGGCAGTGGTCCCGCCGTTGCGTTAGACCTGGTAGTACACCGCCTCAGCAGTGGGCTGGGCGTCGGTGCCAACTCGGCCGTCGGCAATCATGGCGATGAGGTGGGCCAGCACGGAGCGGGCGGCTGGCTCGTGCAGTTCGGGGGCCACATCGGCGTACATCACCTCCACCATCTCGGCGACGGTCTGCGGCCCACCAGCCAGGCACTCCGTGATCTGGCGCTCCCGGTCGAGGCGGTGGGCGTAGAGGGCCTCCACTAGAGCGTGGGGCTCGGTGACCGGTGGGCCGTGGGTGGGCCAGTACACCTGGTCGTCGGGAAAGTGGGCCAATAGCCGGAGGCTGGCCAGATAATCGGTCATGTTGCCGTCGGGCGGGGGGATGATGGTGGTGGACCAGCCCATGATGTGGTCGCCGGTGAACACCCCAGCCGCCTCCCGCCAGCGGTAGGCGATGTGATTGGAGATGTGGCCGGGAGTGTGCAGGCATTCGAAGCTCCAGCCCGGCCCATCCACCACATCGCCGTGGACCACCGGGACACTGGGAGCGAACTGGAGGTCGCCCCGCTCTTCGCTTTTGCCGTCGTCGGTGTCCGCAGCCGGATGGGGCCCGAACCCATAGGCGGGAGCGCCGGTGGCCTCGCCCACCGCCCTTGACGCCGGGGAGTGGTCCCGATGGGTGTGGGTGATGAGCAGGGCTTCCACCTGCTCACCGTCCACTGCATCCAGTACAGCGCTGATGTGGTCGGCGTCGTCGGGGCCGGGATCGACAATGGCCACCCGGCCCTGGCCCACGATGTAGGTGCCGGTGCCCCGATAGGTGAACTTGCTCGGATTGTTGGCCACCACTCGGCGCAGGCCGGGCGCCATCTCAACCACCGCGCCGTATTCCACCTCCGGTTCGAACGCAAACGGGATGTCCACCGCCATTGCTGGACGGTCAGCCTTCCTCGCCGGCCACTTCGCCGGTGGAGACACCCAGATAGGCTGGCTTCTCGCCGCCGCCGTGGACCTTGATGTTGGCCCCCGACATCCACCGGGCCAAGGGGGAGGCCAAGAACAGGCACACGTCGGCCACGTCGTCGGGCTGGCCCATGCGCCCCATGGCGATGGTCTCGCCCACCGCGGCGATGCCGGCGTCGTCGCCGTAGTAGAGGTAGGCGTCTTCGGTCACTATCAGGCCAACGGTCACGGTCAGCACCCGGATCTTGGGCCCCCACTCCACCGCCAGGGTCTCGCTCAGGTTCACCAACCCGGCCTTGGCCGCCCCATAGGCGATGCCCATCGGGTTGGGCCGGATGCCCGACACCGACGAGATGTTGAGGATCACCCCGCCGCTGTCCTGGTTCTGCATCACCGGATACACCGCCTGGCTGAACGCCATGGGCGCCATCAAGTTCAGGGCCACGATCTTCTCGTTGAACCGGGGCGACACCGTGGCCGAGTCGGCCGGAGGAGCCCCGCCGGCGTTGTTGATGAGGGTGTCCACCCGCCCGGTACTCTCCACCGCGGTCTCGACCACCCCGGCGATCTGCTCGGGATCACGCACATCGGCAGCCACGAACCGCGCTTCCCGGCCATCGGCGGCCACCGGTTCTTCCGGCGGGCGGCGGGCGCAAACCACCACGTCGGCGCCTGCGGCCAAAAAGCGGAGGGCCATCCCCCGGCCCAGCCCCTTGGTGCCGCCGCTGATGATGGCGGTCTTGCCAGTGAAATCGAGATCATCCATTGCTGCCAGTGTGCCCTATGGAGACTGTGGCAGGCATCCCACCGGCTCACAGAGACCATTGCTGCCGGTGTGGGTCGGGTCACAGCAGCGGGCTATCGTCGCCGCCATGGTCGACAAGCGGATGACCGAAGACGAAGTCATCTCCGAGCTGAAAGACGGAATGACCATCGGCATCGGCGGCTGGGGGTCCCGGCGCAAGCCCATGTCGCTGGTTCGGGCCATTTTGCGCTCCGATCTCAAAGATCTGACCGTGGTGGCCTACGGAGGACCCGATATCGGTCTGCTGTGCGCGGCGGGCAAGCTGCGCCGGGCGGTGTACGGGTTCGTGTCGTTGGACTCCATTCCGCTGGAGCCCCACTTCCGCCAGGCTCGCCAAAGCGGGGCCATCGAGTTCACCGAGCTGGACGAGGGCGCCTTTTACCTGGGGCTACTGGCCGCATCCCACCGAGTTCCGTTCTATCCCACTCGGGCCGGATTGGGGTCCGACATGTTGACCATGAATCCCGAGCTGCGCACGGTGACCTCGCCGTATGACGACGGGGAGGAACTGGTGGCCATCCCCGCCTTCAAGCTGGACGCCGCGCTGATCCACATGAACAGGGCCGACGCGGCCGGCAACGGCCAGTTTCTGGGTCCCGATCTGTACTTCGACGACCTGTTCGCCATGGCCGCCGACAAGACCTATATGAGCGCCGAGAAGATCGTGCCCACCGAGAACTTGCTGGATGAGGGGTCGGTCCACACGCTGCGCATCCAGCGCATCTTCACCGATGGTGTGGTCGAAGCACCCCAGGGGGCGCATTTCACCGAGTGCCCGCCCGATTACGGGCGCGACGAAGCCTTCCAGCGGGAGTACGCCGCCACTGCCCGCGACCCGGAAGCCTGGGATGCATTCCGATCCACCTACCTAGACGCCCCCTCCCATGCTGAGTACCTGAAGGCGCTGGAGGCACGCTCATGAGCACACAGGCCGAAGCAACCATCGACGAGATCTGCGTGGTGGCCTGCGCCGAGGCCTTCCGGGGCGATGGCGAGATCCTGTGCAACCCCATTGGCACGGTGCCCATCGTGGGCGGGCGCCTGGCCCGGGCCACCTTCGAGCCCGATCTGGTGTACACCGACACCGTGTCGGTGCTGCCCGCCAACAACTTCCCGGTGGGCGACCCCGACGCCCCCAAGGTGGTGGAATCGTGGGTGCCGTACCGCACCGTGTTCGACATCGTGTGGTCGGGCAAGCGGCATGTGATGATGGGTGCCAGCCAAATCGATCAGTGGGGCAACCAGAACATCGCCGCCATCGGCGACTTCCGCCAGCCCAAGGCCCAACTCCTCGGTTTGCGGGGCGCGCCCGGCAATCTGATCAACCACACCACCAGCTACTGGGTGCCCAATCACTCCACCCGCTCGTTTGTGGCGTCGGTGGACGTGGTGTCGGGTCCGGGGTACGACCGGATGCGGGAGCTGGGCGCGCCGGGCAACCGCGACCACGAGGTGCGACGGGTGGTGTCAAACCTTGGCGTGTTCGACTTCCAGACCGAGGACAATCGCATGAGAATCGCCTCGACCCACCCCGGCGTGACCCTGGAGCAGGTGCAGGAGGCCACCGCCTTCGAACTGGCCGGCACCGACGATGTGGCCGAAACCCGTCTGCCCACCGAAGAAGAACTGCGCCTGATCCGCGAGGTACTCGATTCCGGCGACGCCCGGAAGGCCGAGTTCCGCTGACCTCCCGATGAGCGCTGACCCCCGTCTGCATACCCGGCTGTGCAAGCTGTTCGGGGTGGAACATCCCATCGTGCAGACCGGCATGGGGTGGGTGTCGGGGGCACGGCTGACGGCGGCCACCTCCAACGCCGGCGGTTTGGGCATCATTGCCGCCGCGCCATTGACGTTCGAACAGATGGTCGAGACCATCGACGCCGTGGCCGAGGCCACCGACCGCCCTTTCGGGGTGAACCTCCGCACTGACGCCGCCGACATTGACCGCCGGGTGGACCACATCATCGCCGTGGGGATCCCAGTGGCCAGCTTTGCTCAGGCCCCGGGCGAGGCCATCGTTAAGAAGCTGAAGGATGCCGGGGTGGTGGTAGTTCCCACCATTGGAGCCCCCCGCCACGCCGAGAAGGTGGCCGCCTGGGGCGTTGACGCGGTGATCGCCCAAGGTGCAGAGGGCGGTGGCCACACCGGCCCCATCGCCACCACGCTGCTTTTGCCCGCGGTGATCGACACGGTTGACATTCCGGTCATTGCCGCTGGTGGCATGGCGGACGGCCGCTCACTGGCCGCCGCTCTGGCCTTCGGGGCCGACGGCATCGCCATGGGCACCCGCTTTCTCCTGTCGTCCGACAGCGATGTGCCGGATCACATCAAGGCCATCTACCTCGACACCAAGCTCACCGGCACGGTGGTCACCACCGCAGTGGACGGCGTGCCCCAGCGGGTGATCAACACCAACGTGATCTCCCGGCTGGAGCGGTCAGGACCGCTGTCGTTCATCCGGGCCGCCCGCAACGCGCTCAAGTTCCGAGCCCTCACCGGGGTGGGCTATCGCCAGCTGCTCTCTGAGGGGTTGGCCATGCGCCGCAGCCTGAACCTCACCTGGGCCCAGATGGCCATGGCCGCCAATGCCCCCATGATGACCAAGGCCGCCATAGTGGACGGCCACCCCGAGGTCGGCATCCTGCCCACCGGCCAAGTGGTTGGAAATATCGACGCCCTCCCCAGCTGCCAGGAGATCATTGACGCAGTCGTCGCCGAGGCTGTTGAGGTCTTGGACCGTCTGGCTGGGCCAAACCGGACATAGAGTGCTGCGCTGATGGATCTGTCGTTCACGCCCACCGAGGAGGCATTCCGGGAGGAGGCCCGCACCTGGCTGGCCGAGAACGTGCCGGCGGAGCCGCTGGCCTCAATGGACACCCCAGAGGGTTTCGAGGAGCACCGGGCATGGGAGCACATCTTGTTCGACGCCGGGTGGGCAGTGGTGTCGTGGCCCGAGCGGTACGGCGGCCGAGAGGCATCGCTGGTGGAGTGGCTCATATTCGAGGAGGAGTACTGGGCGTCGGGCGCTCCGGGGAGGGTCTCTTCCAACGGGGTGAGCCTCCTAGCTCCCACCATCTTCGATTTCGGCACCCCCGAGCAGCAGGACCGCTTCCTGCGGCCCATGGCCCGGGGTGACGAGGTCTGGGCCCAGGGCTGGTCGGAGCCCGACGCTGGGTCGGACTTGGCCGGGATCAAGACCAAGGCCCCCCGCGACGGCGAGCACTTTGTGATCGACGGGCAGAAAACCTGGTGCTCTCGGGGGGCGTTCGCCGACTGGTTTTTCTGTTTGGTGCGCACCGATCCCGACTCCGAGCGCCACGCAGGGCTGAGCTATCTGCTGATTCCCGGCGACACCGAGGGCTTGGAGGCCCGAGCTATTGGCCGTTTGGACGGCGAGCCCGGATTCGCCGAGCTGTTCTTCGATGGCGCCCGGGTGCATGAGCGCCATTTGCTGGGAGGCGAGGGCGAGGGCTGGGCGGTGGCCATGGCCACCACCGGCAGCGAGCGGGGGCTGAATCTGCGAGCGCCGGGCCGGTTCATGGCTGCGGCCGACCGACTGGTGGGCCTGTACAAGGAGATGGCCGACAGCCGGGGGCCTGACATGGACCGCCGCGACCAGGTGGTGAGCGCCTGGATGGGGGCCCAGGCCTACCGCTGGCAGACCTACGCCACCGAATCCCGCCTGCGAGGCGGCGCCCCCATCGGCTCGGAGGCCAGCTTCATGAAGGTGCTCTGGTCGGAACTCGACGTGGAGCTGCACGCCACCGCTTTGCGGCTATTGGGCCGCGACGGAGAGCGGGCCGACAGCTCGTGGATGGACGGCTACGTGTTCGCGCTGTCAGGTCCGATCTACGCCGGCACCAACGAGATCCAAAGAAACATCATTTCCGAGCGAGTATTAGGACTTCCCCGCCGATGACTGTGAGCTTCCCGAACAGGTCGAGCACTCCGATTCTGGGACTCCCGAGGCGGTAGGCGTGGATTTCTCGTTCAGCGATGACCAGGTCATGTTCCAGGAGGCGGTGCGCGATCTCTTGGCCAACGAGTGTCCACCGGAGGTGGTGAGATCGGCCTGGGAGAACGACACCGGCCGCAGCGACGGTCTTTGGGCGGCGCTGGCTGAGATGGGCGTGGTGGGCATGACCGCCCCCGAGTCGGCCGGCGGTCTGGGGATGGACGAGACCGACTTGGTGCTGTTGTTGGAAGAGGCGGGCCGGGCCGCGCTACCCGAACCCCTGCTGGAGCACACCGCAGTGGGAATCCCCACTCTGGCTGAGGCGGGAGGACCGATTGCCGAAGCCTGGTTGGAGCGGGCCGCGGCCGGGGAGGCAACCCTGGGCGCGGGTCCCGACGACGGCTACGCAGTGGGGGCGGCAGCGAGCGATTTGGTGCTCCTCGTTGGTGAGCAAGTGAGGGCTGTGCCGGTGGACGGAGCATCGCTGGTCGAGCACCGGTCGGTCGACGGCTCCCGCCGACTGTTCGAAGTTGAAGGCGACGCGGTCGTGCTCGACGCCGACCCCGCCCTGGCCTTCGACCGGGCGGTGGCGGCGGCCGCCGCCCAGTGCGTGGGTGTGGCCCAGCACCTGCTGGACGCCACCGTGGAGTACGTGGCCCAGCGCTACCAGTTCGGTAAACCGGTGGGCACCTACCAGGCGGTGAAGCACCACCTGGCCAACACCGCCCTCAAGATCGAATTCGCCCGCCCCGCCGCTCGTCACGCCGCCTGGTGCATCGCCTCCGGCGATCCCGACCGCAGCCGGGATGTGTCGCTGGCCAAGGCCTTGGCCTCTGAGGCGGTGGACTTGGCTGCACGCACCGCCCTCCAGTGCCACGGTGCCATCGGGTACACCTTCGAATACGACCTGCACCTGTGGATGAAGCGGGGTTGGGCTCTGTCGGCCGCCTGGGGCGACGCCGCTTGGCACCGCAACCGCATCGCCGCCGCCCTGGGCATCTGAGTCGCCGCGGCCGCGAGACGCTCTCAACCTGGCTAGCCCGGTCACCTGGCCGACTACGCTGCGGCGACGACAAGCAATCGGGAGGGATCCATGCGCGTTTGGCAGAGCATTGCGTTCGCGGAAACTGAGCAACTGGTCGACATTGCCATCGCCGCCGAGGAGCTGGGTTTCACCGGGCTGACCACCGCCGATCACCTCGTGACCCCCCAGATCATCGAGGCGCCCTACCCCTATTCCGAGGACGGCAGCATCTGGTGGGATCCCAACACCGACTTCCCCGATGTGTGGATGGCCGCGGCAGTGCTGGCCCAGCACACCACCACGCTGAGGTTCATGCCCCTGGTGTACATCCCCCCGCTGCGGGAGGTGTTCTCGGTGGCCAAGCTGATCTCCACCGCCGCGGTGTTCAGCAACAACCGGGTGGAGCTGGGCGCGGGCGTGGGCTGGATGAAGGATGAGTTCCTGCTCACCGGCCAGGACTTCCACCGCCGGGGTCGCCACACCGACGAGATGCTGGAGGTGCTGAGGAAGTTCTTGACCACCAATGGCATGGTGAGCCACTCCGGGGAGTTCTACGACTTCCCGCCGGTGCAGATGGAGCCGGTGCCCACCGGGCCGGTGCCGGTGCTCATTGGGGGTGTGTCCAAGCCCGCGCTGCGCCGGGCGGCCCGCTGGGATGGATGGCTGGGCATCAATTTCGAAATCGACGAGCTCGAGCAAATGGTGGGCCAGCTCAACGCCGCCCGCCAAGAGGCCGGTACTGCCGACCGGGACGACTATCGCATCATGATGGCGCTCAACGAGGCTCCGACGCTCAGCGACGTGGAACGGCTCACCGAGCTGGGGGTAACCGACTTGAACGTGGTGCCCTGGCTGTTCAGTCACGGACTGGCCACCTCCTCCATCGAGTTCAAGCGAGACACCATGGCGGCCATCGCCGAATCGGTGATCTCCCGCCTCTGAGCGCCAACGAGTAGCGTGGCGGAGGTGAGCACCGAAGGCGCCACTGCGGTGGTTGAGCGTCCCGCCGGTTCGGGCCAGCCCCTCCTGGCTGTCGAGGGGGTTACCGTTCGCTTTGGCGGCGTGGTGGCGGTGGACAACGTGACCATGTCGGTGCCGTCGGGTCAGGTCAGAGGACTCATCGGGCCCAACGGCGCAGGCAAGACCACCTTGTTCGACAGCATCACCGGGGTGAATACCCCCACGGCCGGGTCCATCCGGCTGGAAGGCGAGGAGCTGACCGGGCGTCCGGCCACCACGCGGGCTCGCATGGGCATCCGCCGCACCTTCCAGCGCCAACAGCCATTTGGCTGGTTGTCGGTGGCCGACAATGTGCTGTCGGCCCTGGAATGGGAGGGGGGCGGTGGCGGCATCGCCGCCGATCTCGTAGCTCTCCCCGCCCGCCGGCGCATCGAGGCTGAGCGGCGCGAGCGGGTTGACGAGGTGCTGGAGCTGTGCGGGCTCACTGACATCAAAGACACCCCGGCCGGGGAACTGCCTATCGCCCGGGCCCGCATGGTAGAGCTGGGCCGGGCCATCGTGTCGCGCCCCAAGCTCCTGCTGCTAGACGAGCCCACCTCCGGCATTGAACACGAGGAAGCCGAACAGCTCGGCCAGATCATCCAAACCATCCGGGCTGAAGACCAGTGCTCCGTACTGCTTGTTGAACACGATGTGGCCTTCGTCATGGCCCAGTGCGACCTGATCACGGTGCTGAACTTGGGCCAAGTCATCGGCGAGGGCTCGCCTGAGGAAGTCCGCAACAACCCGGCCGTGCGAGACGCCTACCTGGGCTAGCTGTTGCATATGCAGACTTTTTCCTCCTCCACGCCAATCTCAGCCCCCGCTGAAATCGTTTGGAAGGTGATGACCGACCACCAGCTCTACTCTCGATGGTCGCCTAGTTCTCGGGTTGACCTCGAGGTTGAGGGATCGCCCGATCGCAACGGCGTCGGGGCGGTTCGGGCGTTTCGTACCGGCCCGGTGAGCACCCGCGAGGAGGTCACCGCCTTCGACCCACCCCACCGCATGGCTTACCGGCTGCTGAATGCGCCTCTGCCTATACGAAACTACCGATCCGAGATGGTGCTGGTGGGAAGCGAGGACGGGAAGAGCTGCGACCTGCACTGGGACTCCTGGTTCGAAGTCATCATTCCGCTTACCGGGGGGATCCTGAGGCAGCTCATGGCCTCGGCAGTGGCCAAGTTCGCCGCCGGCATCGCCGAGGAGGCTGAGAGCCGAGCCCATTCGGCGTGAGCTCGTCGGGAAGCATGCGAGCGCCGGCTGTGCTGCCCCCCGCTTTGGAAGTCAGCTACGACGTCGACGACATCGGCCATCCCACTGTGACCGCGGTGGTTTGCTTGGACGACGCCTACCAGGGGCCGCCTGGATGCGTGCACGGCGGCTATTTGGCCGCCATGTTCGACAGCCTGCTGGGGGTGCTGCCCTACCGCCTGACCGGGCAGAAGGGGGCATTCACTGGCCGCCTCACCGTGCGCTACCGGTCGCTAACCCCGCTCAATACCGAACTGGTTCTAACCGGTCGGTTGACCACCGCCCGCAGCCGTCGGGTCATTGCCGCGGGCCAATGCCATGCCGATGGTGTGCTCACCGCTGAGGCCGAGGCCCTGTTCGTTCGCCCCGCCGCCGTGAGGTCATGACTGAATCGGACACCAGGCCGGTGGTGGTGATGCTGTGTACTGGCAACGCCGCCCGCTCAGTGATGGCCACCGTCATCGGGCGGGCCCGCACCGACGCGGTGCGGTTTGTGGGCGCCGGCACCCACAGCATTGAGGGCTTGCCCATGAGCGGCCGGACCCGGCAGGCGCTGGAATCTCTGGGTCTGGCTGATGGTAGCCACCGCAGCCACCAGCTCACTGCGGCCGACACCCGAGGCGCCGACCTCATCGTGGCCTTCGCCCCTGAGCACGTGGACTACGTGCGCCGAGTCCATCCCGAGGCCGCCGCCCGCACCGCCACCATCAAGCGCTTGGTGAACAAGTTGGCCCCCGGCTCGGAGTCGCTGGCCCAGCGGGTGGCCGCCCTCAATCTGGCCGACGCTGACGTGCCCTGGGGCGAGGAGGTGGTGGACCCCGGTGGCTTTGACGACGATGTCTTCATCACCTGTGCCCAGGAGATCGACTCCCTGATGGATCGACTAATACCCCTGTTGCAGAGCTAGATACCATCGCTGCCGATGGACATCCGATATTCGGCGGAAGAGATCGCGTTCCGCGACGAGTTGCGCGACTGGCTCAGCCAGGTGCTGCCCACGCTGGGCGACCCGCCAGCCAGCGACGATTGGACCGCCCGGCGGGAGTGGGACACCGGCTGGCAGCGAATGCTGTACGACGCCGGGTATGCGGGCATCAACTGGCCCTCGGAGTTCGGCGGACGGGGCTCCACTCCCACCGAGCACCTCATCTTCCTGGAGGAGACCACCCGGATGGGCGCCCCCTACGTGGGGATGAATTTTGTCGGCCAACTCCACGCCGGGCCAACACTCATCCTTGAGGCCACCCCGGAACAGCGGGCTCGCCACTTGCCCGCCATGTTGAAGGGCGAGGAGGTGTGGTGCCAGGGGTTCTCCGAGCCCAACGCCGGGTCCGACCTGGCCTCGCTGTCCACCCGGGCGATTCGCGACGGCGACCACTACGTGGTGACCGGCCAAAAAATCTGGACTTCGTTCGGCCATGTGGCCGACTTCTGCGAGCTGCTGGTACGCACCGATCAAGAGGCGCCCAAGCACCGGGGCATCACCTGGCTGATCTGCCCTATGGACCTGCCCGGCATCGAGGTCCGCCCCATCACCACCGTGGCCGGCTCCAGCGAGTTCTGCGAGGTGTTCTTCGACGAGGTCCGCATCCCGGTGGAGAACCGAGTGGGCGATGAGAACGACGGCTGGCGGGTGGCTATGGTCACCTTCAGCTTCGAGCGGGGCACCGCCTTCATCAGCGAACTCTTGGGCACCATGAACCAGTTGGCCGATATGGCCGACATCGCCCGCAACACCTCCCACAACGGTTCTACTGCTTGGGCCGACGACGAAATACGCCGGGAAATCGGCCGTCTTCAGGCCGAATACGACGCCCTGTGGGCACTCACCAAGCGGGTGGTGTCGCAGGCCCAGCGCACCGGGATGCCCGGACCGGGCGGCTCGGTGTTCAAGCTCTACTACGCCGACGTGAAGAAGCGCATGGCCGACTTGGCCCACCGCATGCTGGAGCGGGAGGCCCTGGTGTTTGGCGACGAATCCGGTGACGAGCAGACCGGAGGCGACATGGTGGCCAGCCGGCTGTATGTGCTCAGCCTGTCGATTGCCGCGGGCACATCTGAGATCCAACGAAACATCATCGGCGAGCGGATTCTGGGCTTGCCCAAGGAGCGGTAGAGATGGACTTCGAGCTTTCTGATGACCAGGTGGCGCTTCGCGACGGCATCTGGGATCTGTGCCAGGGCCGCTTTGACATCGACACCGTGAGGGGCCTGGCCGATTGCGGCGGGGTGGACCGTCGCCTGTGGGGTGAGCTGGCCGACACCGGCGTGTTCTCGCTAGTTGTGTCCGAGGATGAGGGCGGTGTCGGACTGGGCTGGGCCGAGGCCGGCTTTGTGTTCGAGCAGCTTGGCCGGGCCTTGGTGCCCGGGCCGCTGGTGGGCACGCTTTTGGCCGCTGAGGTGATCGATGATGCGGTGGTTGGCCTCATTGAGCGTCCCCTCGGGCCTGCGTTGGTGGAGTACCCCGAAGTGATCGACGCCTTGCTGGTGCTCGATGAAGGCGGGGTGTGGCGGGTGGACGCCGCTGATCTGTCGTTTGAGGCGGCTCGTTCGGTGGACCCGCTCACACCTGTGGGCCGGGTGGCTGAGCTGCCCCAGGGCGACGAAGTGATGGACTTCTGCTACGGCTGGGCCAACCGGGCGGTGTTTTTGAGTTCGGCCCTCCAGGTGGGCCTGGCCACCGGTGCCCGGGAGCTGGCCGTGGCCTACGCCCAGGAGCGCCAGCAGTTCGGCAAGCCCATCGGGCAGTTCCAGGCCGTCAAGCACAAGTGCGCCGACATGTACAGCCGAGAAGAGGTGGCCCGGGCCGCCCTCTACTACGCCGGCTGTGTGATGGACGCCACCCACGGCCCCGGCCTGCCCGCCGATCCCCGCGGCTATCTGTATTTCGAGGGTTGCACGATCGAATCTGGTGACCCGCTGGGCGATCGTGAGCACCGGGAACTGGTCCGGGCGGTGTCTGGCGCCCGCATCCTGGCCGCGGAAGCCGCCGACCACAACGGCAAAGACTGCGTGCAGGTCCACGGGGGCATGGGCTTTACCTGGGAGATCGACGCCCACCTCTATTTGAAGCGGGCTTGGGCGCTCACACCGCAATTCGGATCGCTGGACCGCCACGCCGAGCGAATCGCCAGCATGGTGGGAGCAGATCCACTTGGGCACGCCGCGCCGCTGGGCTGAGCGCCTCCCGCCCCACCTCGACCCCGAGTTGGTTGAGGGCGGCGACACCCGCAACGTGGTGGACGCCTACCGCTTCTGGCGCCACGAGGCCATCGTGGCCCACCTCGACGACCGCCGCCACGGATTCCACGTGGCGGTGGAAAACTGGCAACACGATCTCAACATCGGAACCGTGGTCCGCAACGCCAACGCCTTCGGGGCCGCCGCGGTGCACATCGTCGGCAAGCGACGCTGGAACCGCCGAGGGGCCATGGTTACCGACCGCTACCTGCATGTGCTGCACCACCCCGAACTGGACGACCTCGTCGCCTGGGCCGCCGGGGCCCAGTTGCCGATTTTGGGCATCGACAACGGCCCCGGCACCGAGCCCATCGAGGGCCATCCACTGCCCGAGCGCTGTGTGCTGCTTTTTGGCCAAGAGGGTCCCGGCCTGTCACCAGAGGCGGTTGAGGCGTGCGAGTCAGTACTGGCCATCACCCAGTTCGGCTCCACCCGCTCCATCAATGCCGGGGTGGCCTCGGGCATTGCCATGCACCGTTGGGTCTGCCAGCACGCCCTCTAACTACTGGGAGGCGCCGCCCGGCCTCAAGGCCGGGGCAGCAAGTTCCGGGGAAAGAGGTGGTCAAGCTCGTCCAGGGTCCAGGGGTCGATCTGGGCGTGGTCGCCCCGGTAGATGGCCCGCTCTTCTCGGAGCTCGTTCCACACCGCTACCTGGCCACCGGCGGCGTGGACCACGTGGCCGCTCACGTAGTCGGCCGCGTCGGTGCACAGCCACACCACCGCGGGGGCCACGTACTCGGGTGGGGGAGTGGTGAGGTAGCTCTGCCACATCTCGTCGTCGATGATGCCCTGCTCGTGCCAGGCCTTGAAGTCGTCGTGCGTCTTGGCGTGCAGCCGGGTGGCCGCCCCCGGGGCCAGGCAGTTCACCGTCACACCGGTGCCCGCGGTCTCGGTGGCCAACGCCTTGGTCATGGAGATCACCCCGCCCATGGCCGCCGCGAACGCGGGCTGCCCCAAGTCGCCTATTGCCCCATGCGAGGTGGTGTTCACCACCCGGCCCCATCCCTGGGCCACCATCAGCGGCACGGCGTGGCGGGCTATGAACCACTTCTGGGACATCTGAAGGGCGATGGTCTTGTGGTACAGCTCGGGCGCCATCTCATAGATCGACCCCTCGATGGCCGCCCCCGCGCAGTTAACCGCAATGTCGATACGGCCGTAAGCGTCCACCACCTGTTGCACCACCGCTCCGGCCCCTTCGAAAGTAGCCACGTCGCTGTGGTTGGCCACCGCCGTCCCCCCCGCTGCCTCGATTTCGGCCACCGTCCGAGCAGCATGCGAGGCATCAGTCCCGTCCCCCTGCTCATCGGTCCCCAGATCATTCACCACCACCTGAGCCCCATGCTCTGCCAACAACAGCGCAATAGCCCGCCCAATCCCATTCCCCGCCCCCGTCACCATCGCCGCCTTGCCATCAAGCCTCTTCGCCATGGTCGGCACAGTAGCCGCCGCAAGGAATTGCCCTGCTGTAGTACGGAATTGGAACGCCCAGTACCCAGATGCAAGAAATCAGCGATGAGGAATTCTCCAGATCGAAATACTCTCCTTCAAGGATCAAAGACTGAGGGGATCTTGGGTGAGGTTTAGCGTTTGGCCGGCGTTGGAGCGGACTTGGGGCGAGGTTCTTGAGTTGGCTCGGCGCTCAGAAGCGACGGGGTGGGATGGGTTCTGGGTGGCGGACCACTTCATGGCGCAGGAGCCTGGTGAGAGTCCAACCGGAGTGCTGGAAGTGTGGAGCACTCTGGCCGGGTTGGCGTCGGCGACCAGCAGGATCACCTTGGGGTCGCTGGTTTGCTCGGTGACCTATCGCCATCCGGCTGTGTTGGCGTCGGCTGCGGTGACTTGCGACCACATAAGCGATGGGCGTTTCGTCCTCGGGGTTGGCGCTGGATGGCAGGAGAACGAGCATCAGGCCTACGGGTTCGATTTGGGCGACCTGAAGACGAGGTCAGATCGGTTCGAAGACGGGTGCCAGGCGATTCGAGGACTACTCGACGAGGAGAGCTGGACTATGCGGTCTCGGCATTTTGAGTTTGACGCTGCTTCCCGGTACCCGAAGCCTGTCCAGGGGCGGCTTCCACTGTTGGTTGGAGGAAGGGGGGAACGCCGCACGCTGCGGACGGCAGCGAAGTATGCCGATTGGTGGAACGCTTGGGTTGATGCCGAGGCTCTTCGGAACAAGCGGGATGTGCTGCGCCAGCACTGCGAGGAGGTCGGGCGCAACCCCGATGAGGTGAGCTGTTCCACCCAAGCGTTCTTGTGCTTGAGCCAGGATCCAGAAGTGCAGCGCGACTTCCTCGGTCGGGCAGGAAGGCGGCCAACGCTTATGGGTTCCGCCGATGCGGTGGCCGATCAAGTCGGACAACTCCAAGGGGCTGGCGCTCAAGAGCTCGTCATCCCCGACTGGACCTACGAGTCCCTGTCCCGCCGAAACGACGAATTCGACCAGTTCATCTCGGAAATCGCCTCGATGTTCGCCGATTAGGCCACAAACGCCCCCGGTTGCGAATTGCAGCTACTCGCTTGCGGTATCTGAGAAACGGCCTGGGTTAATCGCTGCCATCCTCGAAGCTGGGGAGATGCTGATATTCCCCTTTGGCTAGCCCGACGTGCCTTAGGAGCTCGTCCCGCTGGTGTCTTCTTTGGGTCAGATTGAGGTCTGGAGAGCAGACAACGTCGACGTGGGAAGCACCCAAGCCACGCGGATGCGGCTGTGGAGATCGGACCACATCCATGCCGTGTCGCCGGATCAGGCTGACAGGTATCTCCCAGACGATGGCATCATTACGGGGTCTGCGGGTTTGGCCTAGAGGGGGTGGGGCTGTTGCTACTACGCGTGGGGTCACCCCTTCATCGTCGATGTAGGCGGAGAACCTGTCCCTTTTCCGCCGCCCACCCCCCTCTCCAGGTTCGTCGTCAAGGACAAATCCTGCTTTGTCGGGTCGAAGGTCTTCCTCTGCGGTCCCCGCGATCTCTTTTGGGTCTAGCCAACCTCTCCTGTACACCACCCGATTGCCGGCAATGTGGTCCTTGGCCGCTTCGTTCACTGGGGCTTGGAGCTTGGGGGGCTATGCGACCGGCTCGTCGCAAAGCAATTGGATGAGCCGCCGGAAATAGAAATCCTGGAGTTCTTCCAGTGGCTCATTACCTGAAGGGCCCTCGGCGCCCTCTTGGTTGGATTCAGCCTTGAGGTCGGCCCAGTAGAAAACCTCGGCAGATTCACCTTCAGGAGGTATTTCGATCTCGATTTCGGCCCCCCATGTCGGCTCGTCCCAAGCCAGTACAATTCCGCCGCTGTCCACTCCTACCGGACGAGGCGGGGCAACGCTGTGCCAGTCAACACCCCGCGTTGTCACTTCATTCTTGACTTGCTCAACGATTCGATTGGTCTCAGTCCTCAATCGAGAAGCATGTATCTGCTCTTCGGGGGTCTTGTAGCACGAAATGATCCGTTCCAACCGATCAGCGAAAGTCTCTTGCCATTGACGGTTGCCTGCCGGGAAGAACTTGTCGGGATGGCCAGCCTTAGTCTTCCTTGCCGCACCAAGGCCCTTGAGCCTCCCGCTCGTTAGCAATTCCATCATGGGTCTTCTTGCTGGCTGATCCACGTTCACCTCCTCCCAAGACAATTTCGATGCTACCGGGTCGAGTGTGCAGACGAAGGCGCTGGCATTGAGCTGTGGGGCGGTTAGCCTTGCGAATCAGTGGGAGTCACGGAGAGCCCTCCGGCGCAGTCCACAAACCGCGACGTCCGGCAAAGCGGGCAGCAAGCTCATCGACTCGGTCAGTTAGATCTGTGTCACCGACCGACTGGTCTTCGAGCCGACTGTGGTGTGCGATTGCCTCAATGTGTTGGGCCGCTTTCCGCGTTGCCTGGGCATTGACGGTTTCTTCGAGGGTGGAGTCGGGGACGAGGGCGTAGACCAGCCGGCAGTTCATGGCTCTGGCAGCTCGCTCGAGGGTCTTCAATTGGATGGTGTCGTGCTGCTCGCTGCGTTCGATGTCGCTGATGGTCTGTTGGCGCACTCCCATGCGGAAGGCCAGCTCCCTAGAGCTCATGCCCAAGGCGTCGCGGATTGCTCGGATCCACCCCTTATGTGGGCGGAGCAAGTCGTCTGGAGGAGGGAAATCCTTTAGTCGGTCGTCAAGCCGGCTGCGAGCCAGGTCCGAGGTCTTCACAAGGGATGAAAATACAGGTGCTAGCCTGTCATATCAACCAATTTCTACAGGGTGTGGCTTGTAGAAGAGGAGTATCGTGCGCAGAGCACGGTGTTCCGGCTACTGCCTGCGCAGGTAAACAGTCCAGTTGGTGAGGCCTACTAGGGCGCCGCCGACGATGTTGCCGAGGGTGACGGCGACGAGGTTGTGGGCCACCCATCCGAAGTTGAGGCGGTCGACCTGATCGGCGGTGAGGCCGGCGGCGGCCAGGGCGTCGGCGTCGGTGGATACCAGCCAGCCCAAGGGCAGGAAGAACATATTGGCGATGCTGTGTTCGAAGCCGGCGGCCACGAAGGCGGTGATGGGCAGGATGATCCCGATCATCTTGTCCACCAGGGAGCGTCCGGCCACCGCCATCCACACCGCCAAACACACCAGCATGTTGGCCAAAAGCCCCCGCACGAATGCGGTGCCGAAGGACAGGTTGACCTTGTCGTTGGCGATCTGGATGGTTCGCACCGAGAAGGCGTAGTCGGCCTGTGCCCACCATCGGCTGAAGTACAGCAAGAACACGATCACCAGTGAGCCGACCAGGTTGGCCACAAAGGCCAACGCCCAATTGCGGGAGAGCTCGGGGCCGCTGATGCGGCGGCTGAAGAAGCTGGCCACCATCAAGTTGTTGCCGGTGAACAGCTCCGATCCGGTGACCACCACCAAAAACAGCCCCAAAGAGAAACCCACCCCGATGAGCAGCCGGGCCGGTCCGGTTCCCAGCTCCGGGCTGACCGCAATGGTGAGGGCGAACACGCCGCCTAAGGCGATGAACGCTCCCGCCATGATCCCCAGAATGGAGGTCTGGGTGAAGTCGAACTTGGCCTTGCCAATTCCGGCCCGCTTGATCTTTCGGGCAATCTCCTCCGGCGTCAAGGCTTCTGACATGTTCCCGCTCCCCCGTCCCTGGTTCCTATTGAATCAAACCGTACTATTTCGATTCCCCCGGGGTGGCGTATCCAATCGACGGCATGAAGTCATCTCGATCTGCCCGTATCTCTTGACAGTTCCAACTACCGTGTAGGCCATGGCTGAGCCGGCAATTGACACGGAGTTCTCTGCCGGGGGCGTAGTCTCCGATTCCCGCTTTTATGCCGGTGCCGTTGAGGCCTTGCGCAGTGCTTGTGCGCAGATTGGGGAGGCGGCCGACGCCGCCCAGCGGGCCGGGTTTTTTGCCCGCATAACCGACTGGAACGACGAAGCCGATGCTTCGTCCCACGACGCCGACAAGGCCGCGGTCATGGCGATGGCCGAGGCCCTGCGGGCCAAAGAGGCGGTAGCTGCCTATGCTGATGCGGCCCGCACCACGCTGGCCGAGGTGACTGCGGCCTTTGCCGCCGCCGCGAGTCCCGACAGCGCAGCGGACGATACCGGTGTCGAGGAGGCAGCAGACGTCGCAGATGGGGCAGAAGAAGAGGGGTCGTTTTCTGAACACCTGTCTGGTGCACTGGTGGCGCTGGCCGAGGAGCGGGAGCGGGAAGACGACAATGGCGATGACGGTGGCTACGGCAAACTAGCCCAGACCCTGTCGGTGTTGGCCGGGGCTCGGGCCGCTTATAGAGCAGTCGACGACGCGCTGGTCCTGCTGGCCAACGCCCGAGCCGCCTACCTGAAGGAGTCGCTCGCCGCGGCGCAAACCGCGCTTGCTGCCGATCTGAAGACCGCGGTGGCTGACGACATCCGGGCGACGTCTATCGGCGAGTTCCGCTCGGCGTTGACCACCTTGGCGGTAACTCGAACCGCCTACAACGCCGAGATCGCCGACGAATTGTGGGGAGCTTTGGCCGAGGCCCGGACCAACTTGGAGGCGGCCACCGCCACGGTGCTTGAGATCCAGGCCGCCGCTGGTGATCACGGCGCGGCTGACGATGTCCACGCCGCTTCAGCCCTGGCGTACTCGTTCAGCGATTCCGGTACTCCCACCGACATCTACGATGCAGCCCGGGATGTCGTCATCGAAGCCAAGGAATACCGGCTTCGGGCCCAAAGCGCCTGCGACTTGGTGGACGCGCTGCTGGTAGAGAACCGGGCGGTGGCCGCCGACGCCTTGATTGAAGCCCGCACGGTGGTCGGAACCGGGGCCCTGGTGGAGATCCGGGCTGCCTACAACACTGCCAGCACCGCCATGGATGCCTTATTTGGGGCTCGGGCGGCCTTCGAGGTGGGATTCGACTTCACCCTTCCCGAGATCTTCAGCGATTTCTAGACCATGCCTGACCCGGTGCCGAGCTTTGAGCTGCCGCCCGGGGGCGTCATGGGCGACACAAGGTTCTACGCCAGGGCAGTCGATGCCATTCGGCACGCATGCACCCTTGTAGGTGAGGCTGCCGACGCGGCCCAGCGGGCTGGATTCTTTGCCCGTTTGGCCAACTGGGCCGACGAGGCTGATGCCGCGGCATTTGAAGCCGAGCAGGCTGCCGTGTGGGCTTCGGTGTCTGCCCGGAGGGCGAGTCGGGAAACCGAGGTATATCGCGAAGCCGCCCGTCGCACCGTCGCAGAGATCGCCTCCGCATATTTCCCCGCTGAGGAGGGCGACAGCGCAGGGTCGGTCACCTCCGATGGAGCATCGTCCTCCAGCACCGAGGCCATGCAGGACAAGAGTCCGGGCGTACCACCCTCCGCCTCTCGCGCCGCAGCAAACAGCGCCCTTGATGCGGTCATGCTGGCCCTGGATTCCCTGGCGAAAGAGCGGCGAGACGAAGCAGCCATGGTCGATCGCCGACCCGCAGACGATGGTTACGTCGAAATGGCCGGAACCCTCAACATTTTGACTGAAGCACACGACTCCTACCGCGATGTGGCCGACGCCCTGGACACGCTGTTGAAGGAGCAAGAGGCCTATCGGCAAGAATTCGATTACGACTCGCAAACCGCCCTCGCGGCCGACATTCAGGCCGATCTGGTGGACGTTGCGCAGAAAGACCGCGTCAGTGGGGTCAGAGAAGCTTTGGCCGATCTGCGAGTGGTGCGGTCGGCCTACAACGACAGCATGACCAACCATGTCTGGGATCTCATGGCTGATGTGCGGATATCCCTGTCCAAAGCGGGTGCCAGCATAAGGGAAGTGCAGGCTTCAGTCGGCGCCAATCAAGAGGCCCGGGATCCCTACGGCGCTTCGGCCATGCTCGCCGCACTCCGCAATCCCGGCGAAACCTCCCCCGAAACCTATGACACTGCAATCGATGCGGTCGCCGAAGTCGCCGATGACCTGTTTCGTTGCCGGGACGCCTACGTCGCCGTCCAACGGGTGTTGGCCGAGGTACGCGCTGTGGCGGCCGATGCCCTTATCGAGGCCCGAGCCGCAGTGGGCGCCGATGCCCTTCTCGAGGCTCGGGCCGCATACGACCTGGCCAGTTCGGCGCTCGATGCTCTACTCGAGGCCCAGAGCGAGTTCGCGATGGGCTTGGCCACCGCCATTCCCGACTTCATCAAGTCCGGGAGATAGAGCGAAGGACGAGTGGGAGAGCTCTGGGAGGCGGCTAGAGCGCCACGCCCACCAGCACAGCACCAATTGAGGTCACGCCCGATAGCGAGCCCATCATGGCGATGCGGCGGCGGTCGGTCGCCTTGGTGTGCAGCCAGGCAGTCACGCCAGTGGCTATTACCAGCACCAACTTGATCGTGAGGGTGATGTGATAGCTGTTGGCCGCGTCTTCGAATTCGACCTCGAGCAGGTTCCACAGCCCCGACAGCACTGCCAGCCAGAAGAACGGCCACGCCACTTTGGCGAACTGCTGGGCGGCGGCCTGGGTGGCCTCGGGACCGATCCGGCGTAGGGCCGGCACCAGGGCGGCGACGATGACTTGGCCACCGACCCACACCGCGGCCCCCAGGATGTGGAGGAAAACCCGGAGGGTGTCGATGTCCCAGTTGGCTTCGATCATGGGCTCAACTTAGTGGTCGGCCTGGTTGGGGTTGGTACCGTCGCGCCATGAGCATCGACCGAGCCGTCTATCAGCAGGCCCTGCGATCCGACGGCAAGGCCATCGCCGCCGCCGGGCGGCGGGACATCGAAGCCGAGGTGCCGTCGTGTCCCGGATGGACCATGCACAAGCTGCTGGCCCACGTGGGCCGGGTATACCGCTCGGTGGGACGCCATGTGGCCGAGCGGGCCACCGAGATGATTCCCGCCGACGAGATCCCCCGTCCCCCCGAGGGCGATGCCATCGTGGAGTGGTTCGAAGAAGGCCATCAGTTTGTACAAGAGGCACTGGCCGGTGCCGACCCCGACGAGGCGGTGTGGAGCTGGGCCGGCCAGAACACCATGGCCTTCTACTTCCGGCGCATGGCCCATGAGACTGCCGTGCACCGGTGGGACGCCGAGGCCGCTTTCGGCAACCCCGGACCAATCGACTCCGACCTGGGGGCCGACGGCGTGAGCGAATTGTTCGAAGTGGTGTTGCCGTTCGCGGTGGCCAACTGGGAAATGACCCTGCCCGACGCCAGTTTGCACTTGCACCGTACCGACGGAGAAGGGGAGTGGCTGCTTGTCAACGATGGCGGTCGCATCAAGATGAGTTTCGAGCACGCCAAGGGCGATGCCGCGGTGCGAGCCAGCGGAACCGACCTGCTGCTGCTGTCGTGGGAGCGCATCGGGCTGGACAGCCCGGGCGTGGAAACCTTCGGTGATGCCGACGCAGCCCGAGCCTGGTTCGCCCTATCCCGCTAGAGCCGCCTAGATACCCCCTCATGAGCGACGACGCATCCCCCCCGGCGCCAATGCCGTCGGTTCCCACCCGGGCCGATGTGTTCGACCAGTACATGCCCATCGTGCTGTTTTTGGTGCTCAACAGCGCGGTCGGTTTGGTCCCTGCCATTGCGGCCATGACGCTGTGGGCCGTCAAGGCCCAGGTCAGCCGGTACCGCCGAGGACTGCCGCTCGGGCGGGTGATGCCGATCATCGTGGTGTACCTGCTCGTCAGGGGCACGCTGGGCATCATCTACGACAGCGAGGACGTGTACTTCGGCATTGGCATCGGAGCCAAGGCCCTGGCTGCGCTGGCCCTGCTGATTTCGGCGGCCATGAGGCGCAACGCCACTGGCTACGCCCTGCCGTATCTGGTGCCCATCGACCGCGACACCAAATCCCACCCGGAATACCGAGCCGCCACCCGGCGAGTCTCCATAGCAGTGGCATTGATCGTGTTCGCCAGCGTCGGATTCGACATCTGGCTGCTTCAAAACGCCTCAATCAACAAGTTCGTGCTCATTCGACTGGGCGTCAACTGGGGGGCATCCATTGCCACGATCCTGGGCATGGGCCTGTACCTCGACCGCCGTCTGCGCCGCATCCCCGGCTTTCCCGGCATGATGCCCCTGGTGGAGCGCCGCCTAGGCGATCTCGGAATGAACCCGCCATCCAAATCCGAAGGGTGACTGATTCGCCGGGGTGACCGGCCAGCCCTGGCGTAACTAGAGTCTCGGCCATGACTGAGAACAACTGGGGAAGATGGGGCGACGATGACGAGCGAGGGGCGCTGAACCTGCTCACCCCCGACGTGGTGAAACAGGCCAGTGCCTCGATCACCTCTGGCAAGGTGTACCCGCTGGGCATTCCGATTCAGTCGCAGGGCGTGCCCATCATGGACTACCGGGGCACCCCCATGCGGCTCACCCTCCAGAACGCCTCCGATGAAGGCATCTACGAGGCCTACGGGTGCCACGCTGGCACTGGAGCACATGAGGACGTGCTGGTGTTTGCCTCTCACACCACCAGCCACATGGACGCCCTTTGCCATGTGTACGGCCAAGACCAGCACTACAACGGGTTCTCCAAGGAGGCCATGAAGACCCATACCGGCGCCTCCCGGCTGGGCATCGAGAAGGTTGGTGCCATCGCAGGCCGGGCCGTGCTGTTGGACATGGTGGCCCACATGGGTGCCGACAAGTGGCTGGAGGCGGGCACGCCGATCAGCGGAGCCGACATGGCCGCCTGCGCCGAGGCGCAGGGCACCCCGGTGCGGGCCGGAGACATCGTGTTGATCCGCACCGGCTACCTCGACATGTGGTGGTCGATCGAGGCCGACCCCACCGCTGAGCAGCCCTTCGCCCAGCCTGGCATCAACAACGACGGGGCCGAGTGGCTGATGGCCAACGACGTGGTGGCCGTGGGGTCCGACAACGCGGCCATCGAGGTCATTCCGTTCGACGAGAACGACTTCCTCACCGTCCACAAGATCCTGCTGGTGGGCGCGGGCATCTACATGCTGGAGTTCTTGAACTTCTCCCAGATGGCCGCCGACGGGTGCCACGAGGGCTTCATGACCGTGTCCCCGCTGAATGTGACCGGGGCCACCGGCAGCCCGATCAACCCAGTGGTCATCGGCTAGCTGCCGCCCATGCCCGAGACGGTCGCGGGAGGTCTGCTAGGCACCCCTGAGGGGGCGGTGCTGGACCAGGTGCGGGTGCTGGAAATCTCCCGCACCATCGGCGGGGCCTACACCGCCAAGCTGTTCGCCGACGCCGGCGCCGAGGTCATCAAGGTCGAGCCCCCCGGCGGCGATCGTTTGCGGTCGTGGTCGGCATCGGGCTCGCCCGCAGGGGGCGATGCCGGCGACGGCGCCTTCTTCCAGTTCTTGAACGCCGGCAAACGAAGTGTGGCAATCGACTTGGACGAACCCGAGGGCCGGGACCAGTTCAGATCAATGGCTGCCACCGCCGATCTGGTGATTGAGGACTTGGGTGCCGGGACCGTGGAGTCGATGGGGCTGGGCCACGCCGAGCTGGTCAAAGCCAACCAGTCCATCGTGCTGCTGTCGATTTCGCCGTGGGGTCGAGGAGGACCGTGGGACCACCGCCCGGCCAACGAGTTCACCCTTCAATCCTGGGTCGGTTCCACCCACAGCCGGGGCATTCCCGATGAGATGCCCCTCGGGGTGGGAGGCAAACTTGGGGAGTTCCTGACGGCAGCCAACGCCGGTGCTCTGGGGCTGGCCGCTCTGATGGCCGCCCGGAAGGGCGACGCCCAGGGCGAGCATGTGGACATCTCGGCCTATGAGGCCATGACCACCAGCTTCATCGTCTATGCCCACCTTTACGCCACCTATGCCCCCGAATCCCGCACCGGATCCACCCGCTCCATTGAGATCCCCTCCGTCGAGCAGGCCAAAGACGGCTGGGTGGGCTTCTGCACCATCACCGGCCAGCAGTTCAAAGACTTCTGCGTGGTCATCGACGACCCCGAAATGGCCGATGATCCGACATTGGCCAGCGGCGACGGTCGGATGGATAACCGCCACGATGTGTGGGAGCGCATTGCCCGCTATACCAAAGCCCACACCGTGGACGAGATCGTGGAAAAGGCCACCTTGTTGCGGGTGCCGGTGGCTCCCATCGGCGACGGCAGCCGGGTAGCCCAGATCGACCACTTCGCCGAGCGAGGCGTGTATGTGGAGAATCCCCGAGGATTCACCCAGCCTCGAGTGCCCTATCAGCTCGGCGGCCGATCGGCCCGTCCGGTGCCGTCGGCCCCCGCCTTGGGGGAGGCCGACGATGAACTGCTGGGGGCCAGCGGCGATGCGAGTCGAGCCTCAAGCCCACTGCCCGCCCGCACCGATCCCTCGCTTCCGCTGGCCGGACTTCGGGTATGCGATCTGGCCACGTTCTGGGCCGGGCCGGTGGCGTCGTGTTTGTTCTCGGCCTTGGGCGCCGATGTCATCAAAGTGGAGTCCATTCAGCGTTGCGACGGCATGCGCTATGCCAGCGGGCTCAAGCGCGACAACTTGTGGGAGTGGAGCCCGGTGACCCATGGGGCCAACACCGGCAAGCGGTCGGTGACGCTGGACTTCTCCAGCGACGACGGCCTGGCTCAGGTGAAGCGGCTCATCGAGATGTCCGACATCGTGATCGAGAACTTCTCCCCCCGGGTGGTGGAGAACTTCGGTCTGGACTGGGACGAGGTTCACCGGCTGAACCCCAACGCCGTCATGGTGCGGATGCCGGCCTTTGGCCTTACTGGGCCATGGCGCGACCGAACCGGCTTCGCCATGACCATCGAGCAGGCCAGCGGCTTGGCCTTCCTCACCGGAGACCCCGATGGCCGCCCGCTGGTGCCGCGGGGGATGTGCGACCAACTGGGCGGAATGCACGCGGTGTTCGCCACCCTTTTGGCCTTGGAACACCGGGCCCAAACCGGCGAGGGAATCTTGGTGGAGGTCCCGCTGATCGAGGCCGGGTTGAACGCGGCCGCCGAGCAAGTGATCGAGTGGACGGCCTACGGCCAGCTCCTCCAACGCCAGGGGAACCGCTCGCCCTATGCCGCACCCCAGGGCATCTACGCCGCCGATGGTGAGGATCAGTGGGTGGTTGTCTCCGTAGACGAGGACTCCCAATGGCCCGCGCTGGCGGCCTTGATCGGACACCGTGATTGGGCCGGATGGGCGAGCCGGGCTGATCGCATGGCCCACCACGACGAGATCGACGCCGCTATCGGCGAATGGACGGCGGGCAGAAACCGCGACGAGGTTGTTGCTGAGCTGCTGGACGCCGGTGTGCCCGCCGCCCCGGTTATCAACGGCCGGGTGTCGATTGACAATCCCCAGCTCGTGGCTCGAGGACACCAACAGTGGATGGACCACGTGGTGGTTGGGCGAGTGCCCTATCCCAGCTTCCCCGGCCGGTTCAACGGCAAATACCACCGCCTTCGCCGCCCCGCCCCCACTCTGGGAGAGCACAATGAGGAGATCCTGGGCGACGTGCTCGGCCTCGACGAAGCCGAGATCGCCCGCCTGGCCGAGGCCAAAGTAATCGGCACCCGCCCCACCGCTTGGGGCTGACAGCCTGGCCCGGCTGAGGGTCATTGCCGAGAGCGCAATAGGGTTGCCGTCGATGTTCCTCGCCCTCACCGAAGACCAACTCGAGTTGCAGGCCACTCTGCGGAATTATTTCGAGAATCTGATGACCCCTGAGCGGCGGGACGCCATGGAAGGCAGACGGGCGGGAGAGGTATATCGAGAAACGGTCCGCCAGATGGGCAAGGACGGCTGGCTGGGGGTGGGCTGGCCCAAGGAGTGGGGTGGGCAGGGCTACACCCCGCTGGAGCAGCTCATCTTCTTCGAGGAGGCCAATCGGGCCGGTGTGCCTCTGCCGTTTGTGACCCTCAACACAGTGGGACCGGCCTTGAACGTTTACGGCACCGAGGAGCAAAAGGCGTTCTTCTTGCCCAAGATCCTGGCTGGCGAGCTGCACTTTTCCATCGGCTACTCCGAGCCCACCGCAGGCACCGACTTGGCCTCGCTCAAGACCAAGGCGGTGCGCGACGGCGACGAGTGGATTATCAACGGCCAGAAGATCTGGACCACCGGTGGCCATGAGTCCGACTGGATATGGCTGGCCACCCGCACCGACCCCGATGTGCCCAAGCACAAGGGCATCACCATCTTCGCGGTGGACACCACCCTGGACGGCTTCAGCCACACCCCCATCTGGCTCCTTGGTGGAGGCCACACCAACGCCACCTACTACAACGACATCCGGGTGCCCGACTGGGCCCGCATCGGCGAGGTGAACGGGGGCTGGAGGCTCATCACCGCCCAGCTAAACCACGAGCGGGTGGGCCTAGCCCCCGCGGGCAACATCGACGGGCCGCTGCGACGAGTGGTGGACTGGGCCCGCCAGACCAACCTGGACGACGGCCGTCGGGTTATCGACCAGGAGTGGGTGCGGCTGGCGCTGGCCGAGGTGTACGCCCGCAATGAGGCACTCAAGATGTACAACTGGAAGGTGGCCGCCGCGCTGGAGGACACCGAGTTGAAGCCGGCCGACGCCTCGGCCATGAAGGTGTTCGGCACGGAGTTGAAGGTGAAGTCGTTTCAGGCGCTAATGGAGGTGCTGGGGCAGCGGTCTTACTTGGTGAAGGGGACGCCGGAAGCAATCCTCGCTGGTGAGCTTGAGCAGGCCTATCGGGGAGCGCCGGTAGGGACCTTTGGCGGGGGAGTGAATGAGGTTCAGCGGGACATCATTGCGACGGCTGGGATGGGTCTTCCGAGGTCGCCTCGTTAGCGGGTTTTGCGCGCGTCCGGCGGGGCGGCGGGTCCTGTCCCGGCCCAGCCCGCCGTCCTCCATGGAGTCCGGGCGGCGGGCGCCCTGAGCCGGGCCACCCCCCGCCCCACCTCAGTGGGTAGACCACTGCCATTTTTTGGGTTTGGGGGTGGTTAGAAAGTGGTGGTTTGGCCGCCGTTGGAGCGGAAGACATTGGCGGTGGTGAACTTGCCGGCGTCGGAGGCCAGATAGAGCATCAAATAGGCCTGATCGATGGGTTCTCCGAGGGCGCCGATGGGGGACAAGTCCCGTGCGTAGTCCAAGAACTCGTCGTAGGCCTCTTGGTTGAGAGACCCGTCCTCGTTATGGAGGCGCCAGGTGGTGAAGGGGGTGAGGGTGCTGCCCGGGGCCAGGGTGCAAACCCGGATGCCGTAGCGCCCCACCTCAAGGCCCAAAGTGCGACCGAGCATGGCCACCGCGGCCTTGGTGAAGGCGTACACCCCGATGCCCTCATAGGCCAGGTCGATGGCTCCCGATGACACGTTCAGGATCACCCCGCCGCCATCGTCCTTCATGGCCTTGATGGCGGCCTGACAGCCGTAGAGCACTCCCTTGAGGTTCAAGTTGATTCCCGCGTCGATGTCCTGGTCGGTGAGGTCTTCGATCAAACCAGGAAACATGGCGCCGGCGACATTGGCGATGATGTCCAGTCCGCCGTAAGCGTCCACCGCACGGGCCACCAAGGCGTCCACCTCGTCGCGAGAGGTCACGTTGCAGGCTTGGGCTGTGGCCTCGCCCCCGTCCTCGCGGATTCGCTTAGCGGTGTTCTCCGCCCCCTCCACGTCGAGGTCGCCGCACACCACTTTGGCTCCTGCGGCGGCAAACAGTTCGGCGGTGGCTTCACCGATGCCTGAAGCCGCTCCGGTAATTGCCGCCACCTTGCCATCTAGCCGGAATGCGTCCAGCGCGTCTGCCTTCATCTGATCCTCCTGTTACCTTTGCGGCTGCTGAGATCAATCAACCGCACAAGAAAAACAGCCTTGTGCGATTCATCAGGGAGCAATCATGGCAGATGGCGTGAAGGGATATGGAGTGCTGGTGACAGGTGGGGGCACGGGAATCGGCCACGCCTGCGGAGCTGCACTGGCCGCCGACGGCGCTGCGGTGACCATTTGCGGTCGTACCGAGTCGAAACTGGCCGACTCAGCAGAACGCATTGAGAAGGTAGCGGCCAACGGAGGCAGCGTGGCCTACGTGGTGGCCGACGTGACCGACGAGGCATCGATTGCCGCCGCCGTTGCCGCCGCGTCCGAGCCCACCGGGACGCTGAACGGCGTGGTGGCCAATGCGGGGGGCGGTGGGGGCATGGGCCCCTACCATGTGCAGGACACCGACGAGTTCTTACGGGTGCTGCACCTCAACGTGTTGGGCACCATGCTCTCCATCAAGCACTCGGTGCCACTGATGCGAGCCGCCGGGGGCGGGTCGTTCGTGGGGATGTCGTCGATCGCCGGCCAGATCACCCACCCCTATTTCGGGGCCTACACCCCCGGCAAGGCGGGCATCGAGGCCATGATGCGCAACGCCGCCGACGAGTACGGTCCGGCCAACATCCGGTTCAATGCCATCCGCCCCGGATTCATCGCCACAGAGATCATGGAGGGCATCCCCCGCGATGGGGACGTGTACGAGAGCTACATCGTCAACACCCCCATGGCTGATGTCGGGCTGCCCGAGGACGTGGGCCACCTGGCCCGGTTCCTGATCGGGCCGGAGTCGCGGTGGATCACCGGGCAGTGCATCAACGTCGACGGCGGCCACAGTCTGCGGCGGGGTCCCGACTTCGGGCCGTTCATCGCCCCAGCACTGGGCCCCGACGTGATGCTGGGCGCCCTGCCCGAAGCCTGATCGGCAGGGGCAAGACAGCGGTCGCAACGAGAAGGGGGAGCCAGTGAAGTACTACGCGGCGGTGATGTTCGAGGAGACCGAACAGCTGGTGGATATCGCCCGGGCTGTCGAGGCGGAGGGGTTCACCGGGGTGGCCTTGGCCGATCATGTGGCCGTGCCCGCCGGATTCGCATCGGTGCATCCTTCGGGGGAGAACCCCTTCGATCACACCTCGCCGTTTGCCGACCCCCTGATCACCGCGTCGGCCATGCTCAGTGCCACCTCCTCGCTGGAGGTGCTCACCTACGTGTACATCCTGCCCATGCGGGATCCGTTCTCGGTGGCCAGCCAGGTGGCCACCCTGTCGCTGCTGTCGGGCAACCGGCTCCGGCTGGGCATAGGAGTGGGCTGGCTGCGGGAGGAGATCAAGCTGCTGGGCGCCGATCCCCGCACGCGGGGGCGACGCACCGACGAGATGATCGAGATCTGCCGCCGCTTCTGGCAGCACGGCACCGCCGAGTTCCATGGCGAGTTCTTCGACTTCGGCCCCACCGGCGTGTACCCCCAGCCCGAGGCGCCGGTCTCCATCTGGGTGGGGGGCAAGTCGGAGGCGGCGCTGGCCCGTGCGGTGCGCAACGACGGCTGGGTGGGCATGAACTACGACCTGTCCGAGATCCACCAGTTGCTCGACCGGCTAAGCGAGCTGCGCGAGGAAGCCGGCAAAGAGGCCGGCAATGAGGATCGTGCGTTCGAGACGATGGTCATCCCCAACGCCGATCCCTCACCCCGGTTGCACGACAAGATGAACGAGCACGGGGTCACCTCAACCATCGCCATGCCCTGGTACCCGGGCGACCCGTCCCACGCCTCCATCGAGGCCAAACGCGACGCTCTGGGCCGCTTCGCCGACGCCTTCATACGGCGCTGAGTCTCGTGACCGACCACAGCTCGCTGCCGCTGGCCAAGGGCTCGGTGTCGCTGCGGCTGTACCCCCACGACGGACCGGCCGCCGAGCAGCTTGACGAGGTTCGACAACTGGCTCGGCGGGCGGTGGAGGTGGGCTACGACGGGGTCATGGTGTCGGAGCACCACGCCGGCTTCCCGGGCTATTTCCCCAGTCCCCAGCAGATGGCCGGGTTCTTGCTGGCGGCCATGCCATCGGGATGGGCTGCGCCGTGCCCGCTGCTGTTGCCCATGAAGCCCTACGCGCTCATCGCCGAGGAGGTGGCCTGGCTGGCCGCCGCTTTCCCTGGTCGGGTGGGAGCGGGATTCGCATCTGGGGCGCTGCCGGTGGACTTCGATCTGGCCGAGGTCCCCTTCGATGAGATCACCCCCCGGTTCAAGCAGGCCCTCCCCCTGGTGGTAGCCGCCTTGCGAGGCGAGGCCGACGCCCCACTGGGCGACGACCGAGCCATCGCCGCCTGTGCCGAGCACCCGGTGCCCATGGTGGCCGCCGCCCAGTCGCTTGCGGCCGTCCGCCGTGCGGCCCGCCTCGACCTCGGCATCCTCTATGACAGCCTCCAGGCCGTCGAACACGTGCGGGCGCTGTCTGATGCCTATGACGAGGCCGGGGGAACCGGTCCAAAGATCCTGATCCGCCGGGTGTGGATCGGTGGCCCGCCCGGCGAGGCCGTCGACAACCAACTCGACCTCTACCGCACCTACACCACCGAGGGCACCATGGCCCGCTGGGACCAAGGAGCCAACACCGTTCTGGCACCCGACGGCACCCAAGCCGCCGAGCAACTGCACGCCGAAATGGAAGCCACCGGCACCAACACCATCAACATCCGCATCCACGTCGTCGGCCTGTCACCTGCCTACATCCGCGACCAGCTCGACCGCCACGGAGATTTGGTCGTCCGTCTAAGGAACTTGATAGGTGGCTAGACGTCTGTAGTCAGACTTTGTGCCAACCCTCGTTTAGTAGTTCCAAGGGCGATTCAGAGGTCGGAATTGGTTTTCGGGGTCATCGACTACCACGGTCTTGAGCATCTTGTCCCACAGCGTTTGGAGTCGATCGTTGGTCAGCAAGACGACTCCGTTGATGGCTACCCAAAGTAGGCCCAAGAGGAAGAACGACGGGATCGCCTTCAATACCAGTTCCCGCAGTGCCATCAAGGCGAAGCCGGGTGTCTGGCGATCTTCCAGGCGGACCACTCTCATCTTGAGCAACTGTTTTGCTGGGGATTGTCCATGGGAGTAGACGATCAACGCCCAGATCAGCCAACCGATGGCAAGTGTGACCGCAAACAACAGGATCTCCAGCAATATGGCTCCAAGACGCTTTCCCTGGGAAGACAGCATCAGGAGAGGATCAGGGGCGTCTGAGAGTTGTTGTTCTCTGTCGGAGTCTTCTGACAACGGTACCGACGGTGGGGGCACAGTTGGAAGAGGCTCAAGGAGAAGCCTCGCCTCGTCGGTGCTGACTGGATCGACTGACTGCACTCCCTCGTCGGCCACCTGGTCGGTCCACTCCTCGCCGTCGAACCAGCGATATTGGTGGCGACCGGTGGGGTCGGGCTCCCAGGACGAAACGCTCATGGCGGAATCAGGCTAGCGGGGGTGACGGCGGGCTGGTGCTCAACTGTCTGGGAGTCGGTTACCGGGACTGCTTCACCACAACGAGGGTGCCTCCGGTCATGTCGTGCCACCCCTGACGGTCTTTGCCCCAGGTGAGGGACAGGCGACATAACAGCGTTGCCAGCCAACCGACGAAGGGGATCAGCAGCAACAGTCCCGGTATGACCCAACGTTGGAGCGATCGTATGGGTCCTGGTCTGTCGCCATTGTCCTTGCGAACGACATGGATTCCAGTGGCCATCTTCCCCAGGGTTCGCCCTCCTGCCGAGATCATCGTGACCTCATACAGCAGGCCCATTAGGAACACCGGAGTGATGGCGAGCCAGTAGTACCTCAACCCAGACCACGACTCATAGTCCCAAAAGCCCAGGGCATGGAATACGAGGATTGTGGGGAAAAGCAAGGCAAGCCAGATCACAGCCATGACTCCAAAGTCCACGAGCCGAGCACCGAGCCGGGCGCCGGGGGTGGCCAGCAGCACCGCTTGGCCGGTCTTCGTTCGAGCCCAAGTCGCCTTGGGCGAAGCAGCCCGGTTGACTCTCACCACCATGGTTCCCGCGGCCAAGTCGTGCCATCCCCGGCGGTCGCGATGCCAGGTCAGGGCGAGGTAGCACAGAAGGGGCAAGATCAACCCGGCGAACGGGACAAGGCCCAACAAGCCGGGGACAGACCAGCGGCGCAGCGCCATGCCGACTGTGGGGATGCTGCCGTCTTTGGTATACACCATCTTGATTCCGGCGGCCATCTTTCCCAGGGTCTGGCCCTTGGTAGCAGTGAATGCGACTTCGTAAGTGAAGCCGATGAGTAGCGCCACCCCGAAGCTAATCCACTCTCTTACGGTCGGTGACGACAAGAAGATTCCGGCGAAATCGCCCCAGTTGACGTCGCCTTCTGTTGTGAAGAATGCGGGGAAAGCAATTGGCGACGAGACCAGGAATGAATCGATGATCCTGGCCCCGAGCCGGGCCCCGGGGCTGGCCAGCGTTACGTTTCGCCCGTCGCCGAACTCGGCCATCCGGCCGCCGAAAAGGAATTGTCCGGCTTCGGTGGTCCCTGTATCTGAAGAGGTGGGCAGGGTGTCGAGGCCGGCAACCGGGTCGCTGGCGGCAACGCCGTCGTTGGCGACGTGGTGGGTCCATCGCTCGCCGTCCCACCATCGGTATTGGTGGCGACCTGTGGGGTCAGGCTGCCAGGCTGGGGTGCTCACAGCTCAGATGGGGACGCCCCAATGTCCAACTAATCGCTTGTCCTAGTCTGCGGCGAGGGGCGCGGGCGGTCGAAAACGTAGTGGTAACTATAAACCTGGCTAGCCGGAGCCGGTTTCAGCAGAGGTTTCGCTGGATCAGCGCCGACTGCGCTCCCAGCAGTCGGTCGATCTTCCCGCCCATGTCCCTCACGTCGGCCTTGATCTCGCCCACATCGGACTCGACCCTGTCGATGCGCTCGTCCAGCCCGCTCACCTTCTCTAGCAGCACCGCGTCGCTCACGTCGTGAGCGGCGACTTTCTTCGCAACTCACGCGAGCACGCTCACGCACGCCGTGGTCAGTATCAGCACGATTCCTACAAGCATCAAAAGCCTTTCATAGGTATTTTAGTGATTCCCCCTTCTGTCCCTATGCAAGCACGCGTCCCCCGGAGTTTCAAACATCGCTGCGCCCGCGCATGGCCGGACAGATGGAGTCAGCGTCAGGTGAGCGCGTCTACTAGCAGCACTCCCAGCAGCGGCAAGCCGACGGTCAGACCGATTCCCAGGATAATCGCCGCTATGTATCGGGCGGACCAGTTCATATCGCGCTGATTGCGGGGAGTGCCGGTGACTACTCGGACTCGCCGTCCTTGTCCTCTACGTAGTCAACCAACTCTTGACGCGCCTCTTCAAACGACCTCACCGGCTTTCTCTGCCTCACGATTTCGGACATCGCCAAGTCCACAGCCGCACTCGGAGGGTCCGTAGACCTAGCAGTGACGGGGTTGCTTTGCTGATAGTGAACCCTGTAACAAGCGGCATGGCCTGGGGTGTCCGGTATAATGGTGATCTTCGCCGTCTCCCCCTTCTCGCTTGTCACTGTAGCGCTGCGCCTGTCCTCTGACAGTTCTACGACGAACGTTTCGCCCTGATACTCGATCTTGCGATCTAGCTCTTCCAACACTGCTTCTCCTTCTGGGGACTTGTAGCAATCTTACAGCGGGGCTGTCAGCGGGACGCTTGCGCAGCGAGCACGCTCCCGCCGCCCACAACCGCCAGCAGGACCCCAGCCCACACCGGCCCCGTCAGCGCCAACGCCACGCCCCCGGCCATGACCAGATACGCCAGCGCCTCGAACAACTGTCGCATCATGCTCCAATATATGGGACTTATACTACTTAGCTAGATCACGATTACATCTGTGTAATCGTGATCTAGCTAAGCACCGCTTCACCAAGTCTTCACGCCGGTTTCGAGATAGTCGGCGACCTCGGCGTACACCTTGCCGCGGGGCAGGTCCGATAGGTTCTCCGCGGCCTGCCGCCAGACGGCTATATGGTCCTTCCAACTCTGCTCTTCGTCGAATTCCTGGCGGTCGTCCATATATATATATGGTAGTAGAATTTCGGCTAAATATCGTCCGCTATCCCGGCTTTGTCGCCTGCGAGCCTGCGAACACCCGCAGCCATCCTGCGGTGCTTGTCCGACAGATCGCCGCTCTCTTCGGCGGCAATGTCCAACAGATATCTGACGACATCCATGAGGATTTTCAACTCTTCCTTCAGTGACCTGACTTCGTGTTCCAGTGCGGCTATCCGCTCTTTCTCAGTCGGCTCGGCCTTGTGTATTGGGTAGTTCTCGCTAACGTCATGCTGTGTTATTCCCATCGGGGGCAGAGTAGCAGGCCGGGGAACCTCGGCCCGACAGCTTGTGCAGTCCTAAATTCTCCGCCGTATCCGCAATGAGTGGAACGCGTTCTCGCTTTTCTCCACATGCTCAATGAACTGCTTGCTGCGCGCCGACCCGTACATTATTCCGTAATTCCGGTCTGAGGCGATGATGGACGTGCATGGTCCGGTCCCGAACGTCCCGCTGTTCTCGTCAACGTTGGTTACGGCCAGCCATCGCTCGATTCCGTCGCAGTCTTTGGCGTAGACCTCATCGCCCACATATACGGGGTCGGGAAATACGACCTCTAGCTCTTGCCATCCGTCTGACATGAATTCGTCTTCCATCTGTCAGGACGCGGCGTCGAGTATCGCCACGACGATCATTATCGTGAAGATCATCGTGAAGATGTTGATTATCATTCCGGCGATTGCCAGTCCCTTGCCCTGTAGGTCGTGGAGGTTGGCCCGCCGCCAGCCGATGGCGCAGAACGTCACGCTGAGGCAGAAGATTCCGAAGCCGACGAACGGGATCAGCGTGAAGAACGCTAGGACGAATCCCGCTGTTGCCATGCCGTTGGGCTGTTTCATCTGGGGCACTGCTTGCTCGCTCATGGCCGCTGAGGCTACATGTTTCCGACACAGAGCGGCAATGACGCCGTCCCATCAAAGAAGAGCACTGCGGACGCCGAATCATCAGCAGCGAGCAGTTGGCGGCTGCCTCTGCGCCGCTGCCTACCGAAGAGCCAACGCCGACGCCGACCGCAGTGCCGACGGCCAAACCCGACCCAGTGCCAACCGAGGACCCAGAGGACCACTACTTCGAGGTCACCTACCCCGACACCCGCACCGACGCCGGTGAAGTGCGCCGGTTCAACACGCTCGTGGCGGACTCGGTTGCGATCAACCTCTACTGCGGGGCGATCATCCCCCAGGAGCGCGAGATTGTCTGCCCCAAGAACACGACGCGGCGCTACCACGCGATCTCCTACGACATCGCCGTGTACGGCGACGACATAGAAGGCGAGAACGACGCAATCGACGCCATGTGCGGGCGAGTGGTGCGACGCCATGTGCCCGGCATCGACGGCCGATACGAGGCCGAGTGGACCCATATCAAGACCAAGTGGATAACAGACCGCTTGTGGAACGAGGCGTCCCTGACATATCCCAATGAACTGGGCCACCGCATGAACACTGCCTACAGAATCGCCGTGGACGGCTATTTAACCAACACCACGGGCCAGACGGCCCACGGGGCGGACTTCCATATCGACTGCTCCGTCGGCGGCGAGCACGTCTACAGCTACGAGGTCAACTGGGCGTTCTATCTGAACCCAGAAGGGACCGTGCGGTTCCACACCTTCGATCCTCCGGCACCGCCCGTGTACCAGCACGGAATCCGCCTTGTGGGAGGGTTCTTCAACGGCTACATCGAAGAGTCGCTGGCCTACGAAGAGTCGCGCGACGACGCCGATCTGCCAGACCGCTGGTGGCACGTATACCATCCGGATTACCACCTGTCCGAGTCTGAGTGGACCGAGATCGAGCCGCCAGATGTCACCACCCAGCCTGAGTGTGATGTCACGGTCCTGCTGTCCCCCGACATCAACTACACCAACGCCATCGGAGCGGACAAACAGGACACAGTTACTTATGAAGCGCCATTGACAGAACCGGCCAATCCGCTGGACTCGTGGCCCACCGATGTCCATTCGTGCCGATTCGTGCAGGGCGATGGACATGTGTGGATGGAGGTCCTGTGGACGCTCACCAACCCCACGGACACGGAGTACGTCAGCTTCGACACCCACTACATCGCCATGACCAGCAAAGAGGTCGTGTCAGAGCTTTCCTTCAAGGTGCCCGAATACAACCTAGTTCTAAAACTGACGGAGGTTGTTGACAGTCGGGGTCTTTCGTGAGAGGAAGACCTGATGGACGAGAGAGACCAGCAGCGTAAGATCCGGCACCGCTTGGCGGTGCTTCGCTGTGCCGAGGAGGTGTCCGGCAGCGTGGCGGCGACGTGCCGCTACTACGGCATCAGCCGCCCGACGTTCTACAAGTGGCGCAACCGCTTCGAGGAACTGGGCGAGGATGGCTTGAGGGATCGGTCGTCGCGACCGCACCACAGCCCGAGGGCGACCCGCACCGAGGTGGTGGCCAAGATCGTTTATCTGCGCCAGCACTACCAATTCGGACCGCTGAAGATCTCCATGTACCTCAAGCGCTACCACGACATCGGGATGTCCAACTCGGGGGTGTGGCGGGTGCTGGACCGCCTGGGCATGGGCCGGCTGCCCGCCAACCAGCGCTACAAGCGGCACACGCAGCGCTGGAAGCGCTACGAGAAGCCCCAGCCCGGCCACCAGGTCCAGATCGACGTCAAGTTCATCGCCCCCATCCCTAGGGTCACCGCAAAAAAGCACTACCAGTTCACCGCCATCGACGACTGCACCCGCATCCGGGTGCTGCGCATCTACCCCCGCAACAACCAGAAGACCGCCATCCAGTTCCTGGACTATGTGCTGGAGCGGCTCCCGTTCCGGGTCGAGTCGATCCAGACCGACAACGGCGCCGAGTTCCAGTCCGGGTTCCACTGGCACGTGTTGGACCGGGGCATACGCCACACCTACATCACCCCCGCCACCCCGAGGCTCAACGGCAAGGTCGAGCGGTCCCACCGCATCGACTCAGAAGAGTTCTACCGCATGCTCGACGGAGTCGTCATCGACGACACCGAGCTGTTCAACGACAAGCTCAAACAATGGGAGGACTACTACAACTTCGACCGCCCCCACGGCGCCTTGGGCGGCCAGACCCCCTATGAAAGACTGAGACAGAAAACAACCCGACCCTGATGTCAGCCGCCTACCTCAGTCGCACAACTAGGCCACGCGCCCCAGCGGGCTTAGCTGGGCGCGGTTCCCGCACGAGGCACCCGCTCCGGGCGAGACGGCGGAATTCGACCTCAGGTCAGAGTTCCTGGTGTACGCAGTGGACGAGTCGGGACACTGGCACAGAGTCGTGCATGACAACGACACGCTCGGAAACCTGCGTGACTACGCCAGGATCGACACCCCGGCCAACGTCGAAGAGTTCCTGAACGCGCACACCTGCGACATCAGCATCGACAACCTGCGGGAGGACGACTGGTGGTGCGAGTACTCGAACTTGCGGTGGAGTCCTGAGACGCGGGTCTGCCATTAGTCCGAATTGGCGATCTCACGATGTCCGCACTACAAGAGTGCGGCTGAAGAAAAGGAGAAACAGATGACACCACAGGACAAGTCTGATATTCGTGCCATTGTTACAGCAGTTATGGAAGAATTCGCTGACAAAGTTGCTGAAAAGGTTGCAAGTAGGTTGATGCAACGCGGGTCCCTAGAGGACTTGGACTACGACACTATCGGAGATTCGATTCAGAATCCTGGGAAGTATTTTCGCCATCCGACTGAGTAGATCGGTCCTTCATACAGCCTGGACATCCACACGTATCTAAATTGCCCACACCGGCCAGATTTACCAGGTGCCAATATATGCTGGTAGTGGCATGCTGAACGGATATCTTTGACTTAGTTGTGCGATTCAGAATACTAATGGCAGATTCAAGGGAGACTATAGCGAGCTTGGTCCTGTTGTCTTCGCTCAGTATCTCGACAATTTCCACCGATAGATAATAGTAGAAATCAGCCGCTATCGGGCGGGTGCGGCCTGTTGTCGTCTCCGTCGAACGGCGACCTGACCGGCCTCTCCTTGCCCATCAGCTTGGCGACCGCTTCCTCGAACGTCTCTTCCACCGGCTCGATGTCGGGCCAGTCCTCAGGCGTAATCTGACCTTCGGTCACGCCTCCATCTTAGCCTTGGCGTGGGGGCCGCTCGCGATCAACTGCTGGTACGGGAGAAGCCTGCCCTCCATGTGCCGAACCACTTCGGCCATCTGGTGCTCCGTGTCGCTGAGGCGGTCGTTGTGTCGGCACTCGAACTCTGACACGTAGCGGCCCAGGTGCTCCTTCGACATCGAGTGGTAGGTGCCGTGGTAGCCACGCTTGAACAGGCTCCACACCGACTCGATCCCGTTCGTGTGGGCCATGCCGTCCACCCACTGCGACACGCTGTGCTTGACCTTCTCGTGGTCGTAGCCCCTGCGTCTCAGGCGGGCGTATCCGTTCCACTCGTCCGTGTAGACGACGGCCCCAGGCTCGGCCACTTCCGACACCGCGTCCAGCAGCGTGGCGGCTCTCACGTCGGGAACTACTTTGGCCGATATCTTGCCCGTGGCGCGGTCCTTGGCCCCGAACACGGCGGTCTTGCCGACCGTGCCCCCGCCCGCCTTGATCCTCTTGTCGGCGTGCTTGTTGATCTCCCTACCGCCGATGAACGTCTCATCGACCTCTACGGGACCGGCGAACAGACCGCCGTCGCGGTCCATGGCCACGCGGATGCGATGGGCCAGGAACCACGCGGTCTTCTGCGTCACTCCCAAGTCGCGCCGTAGCTTCAAGGACGAAGTGCCCTTCAGGCCCGTGGTCAGCAGGTAGACGGCCAGGATCCAGGTCTGCACTCCCAGGGGCGAACCCTGCATGATCGTCCCGTACTTCACTGAGAAATGCTTTCGACAGTCCTTGCAGCGGAACGGCATGGGCTTGCGCGACTTCACCCGCGAGACTCTGATGCTGCCGCAGTGGTAGCAGACCGGGCCGTTCGGCCAGCGCACCGACTCAACCCACGCCTCAGCGGCGAGATCGTCGGAGAAGCGGTTGAAGAACTCCACCAGGGAAATGCCGCGCCTGTCAGCCCTGCCAGGCGCTTTGAAGCTGTGCCTCTTCTCATCCACGGCCACAACGTGGCACGAGGGAGTGACAGTTTATCTTCAGTATATTTCAGTTGATCTTGCATTAGTTGGACAACATACTATAATACATGTAAAGGGAATCCGGACGAATGCCCGTGCGGTGCCGAACGGGCACGGTATGCTGGGGCGGGCGGTCAAGAGCAGGCCGTTCGGCACGAAGAGACGATTGGCTGGGAAACGCCCATGGCTGATGTGAAAGACGTGGCCGCGGCCATCATGGAATCGGTGGGTGACTGCACCACGATGAAGTTGCAGAAGCTTCTCTACTACTGCCAGGGCTGGCACTTGGCGTGGGACGGCGTGCCGCTGTTCAAGGCCGAGATCGAGGCATGGTCAAACGGCCCTGTGGTCAGGGAGATTTACAATCTGCACCGCGGCCAGTTCCGGCTCGCCCATCCGTGGCCCAAGAAGGGCAATGCCAACAAGCTGAGCCACGACGAGCAGGAAACCGTGACGTGCGTGCTGGACACCTACGGATCGTGGACCGCAGACCAGTTGTCCAATAAGACACACAGGGAACTGCCCTGGCTTATAGCGAGAGACGGTTTGGCGGCAACCGATCAAAGCACGCAGCGGATAGATTTGGATGTCATGCAGAACTACTTCTGCGGCCTGCTAGAGGAACAGCGCGACTGACCTGTGGCGAAAACCAGAAAGGCCGGCAAGAACACCGGCCAACAGCCCCCATCTGCCGCGGGCAAGACACCGCCCAAAGACAAGAAGGACATTCGGATATCGTGGCGGTGGTCCAAGTTCGACCCCGACTACCCGCCAGGCGGAAGGTCTTTCGGAGAGGACTTTGACGAGCATCTGTTGAAGCGCATGCAGGCATTGGAAGACAGGTCCGTCGCCGCGCTCAACAATCCGAAATATCCCGCCTACGACGAGTACGACGTTGGCACTCTTTCGAAGGCGTCACGGGACAGGCTGCGGGAGCGCAAGATAGACACGCCCACGCTGGCGCACATCGAGATCGCGGGGAGGCGGCGGCTGTGGGCCGTCCCTCCGGACGAGAGCGGAGTAGCGTTCCTGGTCTGGTACGACCCAGACCACAAAGTGCAGCCGTGGAAGAAGGACCAGAAGGCCAGGAATACCGAGCGGAAAAGACGCAAGGGGAGATGATCCACGGGCGCGGGCGAATCTTACGAAACCTCTGCTGAAACCGGCTCCGGCTAGCCAGGTATATGAGTTACCCAGGAACGCGATGTTTGGAACCACAGGGACCGTGTGCTTTCATGGGAGATGAAGGGGGCAGCACTAAAATATATGTGAGAGGTCTTCGTGGTATTAGTTGATATCGTGGGTCTGCTGATCGGAGCAGCCGCGCTGGTATGGATGGTCAGAGCTTGGCTGGACAGGCGGTTCAAGAAGCTCAACAGGAAGCTGAAGAAGCACGACAAGGCCGACAGGGCGCTCCGCAGAGAGATACGAGAGGCGCGGGCGGACACCAAGGCCCTTCGCGAGGACATGGAGAAGGGCTTCGAGAACTGGACCGACGCCATCGTTGAGGGAGTGTCGAAGTTCTTGGAGGATCGGGCGGCGTGAGACTAACGAAAACGCTGCTCAGACCGTCCGGCTAGCCAGGTATATAGTTACCAACGTAGTTGGGGTCGTGAACCACCACCGTCTTCAGCATCATGTCCCACAGCGTCTGTTTCCGGCTATTGGCAAGCATGGTAATTCCGTTGGCCAAGAGCCAAACAAGACTTAGGCCAAAGAAGATCAAATCGAGGACGGTGCCGATCACACCTATCAGCACAATCTCACGCAAGGCCATCCATCCCCAGTGGGCGGTTCTCCGCTCCTCCAACCGCACAACGCGCATCTTTAGCAGCTGTTTGGCCGGAGTCTGGCCTCGCGAAAAGACGATGAGCGACCAGATGAGGTAGCCGATTCCCAAGGTGACAATTGCCAGTGGAATCTCGAGCAGCCGGGCACCGAGACGCCGTTTTCTCGATCAGAGCATCGAAAGTGGGTCGGGGGTCCCTGACCCTGAATCGGGCATTGACACTCCCGGGACCGACCCCGGAGGAGGAGGCGGCGATGGTGGCGCATCGCGGGGGAGGTTCGCCTCGCTAGAAGTGATTGGATCGACTGCCTGCGCGCCGTCGTCGGCTACTTGGTCGGTCCATTGCTCACCATCCCACCAGCGGTATTGGTGGCGGCCGGTTGGGTCGGGCTCCCAGGAGGACATGCTCACTTGAGAGCAGGTTAGTAGTTTGGCAGCGACAACCCGATACCGGCAGGGTGATGGGGATGACGGGCTATGACGAGTTCTCCATGTTGGGCGACAACGCCGCTGAGGTGGGGCTCAACTGGAGGGGGCCGCCTCCAGTTGAGCGCTGTCGGGTGGAGTTGCCGAACGGGCTCGGATTGAGCGCCATTGTGTGGGGGGATGCCCCGGCCCGGGTGGTTTTTCTCCACGGAGGGGCCCAGAACGCCCACACCTGGGACACGGTGGTGCTGGCGCTGGGGGAGCCCGCGGTGGCCATAGATCTGCCCGGCCACGGGCATTCCGACTGGCGGCCCGAGCACGATTATTGGCCGCTGTCGATGGCCGATGAGGTGGCGGTGGCCGTCCGGGAGCTGGCTCCGCAAGCTGAGCTGGTGGTGGGCATGTCGCTAGGCGGGTTGACCGCGCTGTGCCTAGGTGCTCGCCACTCTGAGCTGGTGCCCTCGCTGGCAGTGGTGGACGTGACTCCCGGCACCGACCATGCCAAGGCGGAACCAATTGTGGAGTTCATCTCCGGTCCCCAGACCTTTGAGAGCTTCGACGACATCTTGGGCCGGACCATGGAGTTCAATCCCACTCGCACCGAGTCGTCGCTGCGGCGGGGCATCATCCACAACGCCTTCGAAAAGGACGACGGCAGCTGGACTTGGCGGTGGGACCCGGTGCGGGACTGGAAGCTCACCGACCCGGACAAGCTGGGCGGGGGCAGCCCTGATTTCTCCGACCTGTGGAGCGCAGTAGATGCACTGGATTGTCCGATGGTGCTGTACCGAGGGGGGAATTCGGGAGTCGTGGGCGATGAGGACGTGGAAGAGCTGCTGCGCCGCCAGCCCGATGCCGAGGTGTTCGTGGTGGCCGATGCTGGCCACAGCATCCAGGGCGACCAGCCGCTGGAGCTGGCTCGCCTGCTGGCGGCACGTCTGGGATAAGCGCCTAAGGACGGCTGGCGGCATTCACGGTTTTCCCACGACGAATGTGTCCGCCGCCTTGTCATGCCACCCTTGGCGCTCTCGGTCCCAAGTAAGCGAGAGATAGCAAAGCAGCCACAAAAGATTCCCAATAAACGGAACGATCAGTGTCGGCAGGCCCAGGATGGCAGGGAAGGCCCAACGCACAAACGACCGTCCCCAACTCGGGGGTCGGCCAAATTCCTCCTGGAAGAGATCGGCGGCCCGGACCACCAGAACTCTGGTCGCCATCTTTCCAAGAGTCTGTCCCCTCGTTGCAGTCAACCCGACTTCGTAGACAGCAGTTGCCGCGAAGAAGATCCAGAGCACTGCGTCCAAGCCTTCGAAATAGTCCTCAAAGGCTTCAAGGCTGTCTGTCTCGTCTGTGGGCAAGGGCTTGATATCGGCAAGATGGAGTAAGAACAGCAAGCAAACCGCAATCCCAACGAGGACGACCATGTCGATGAGCCGGCCGCCGAACCGGGCGGCTCGAGGCGCCAATTGCACCGGCTGGCCAAAGGCGAACATGGCCTGATTGGCACTTTCGGCTTGTGCACGTGCCGCAGGAGCGGGCCGGGCTTTCGGGGGCCCGAGGTTTTCTGCTCCGGTGAGTGGATCGAGGGATTGGATGCCATCATCGGCCACGTGGTCCGTCCACTCTTCACCGTTCCACCATCGATATTCGTGACGGGTCGTCGGGTCGGACTCCCAGGCGGGCGTGGTCATACGACGGACAAGCTAGCCGGAGGAATGAGGGTCAGAATCGGGGGCTTCCGACGGGGGTGGTGTTGTGGGCAGCCTCACCACGAGGGTGTCGGCAACCATGTCGTGCCATCCCCGATGGTTGCGACCCCAAGTGAGAGAGAGATAGCAGACGATGAGCGCTGCGGATCCCCCGAAATTGCTGGGGATGAACTGTGTCAGACCGGGGAGGGCCCAGCGTCTCATCGACCTGCTCCAACCGGGCAGTTGGCCACTGTCAGCCTGGAGAATCCTAATCCCAGTTGCCATCTTGCCGACGGTCTGGCCCCTCTTGGCTACCAACGTGACTTCATAAAGAAAATCGATGGCGCCCACCATTGCCACAGATGCGAAAAAGACGTCCAAGTCTGCGCTGTCCCAATTGAAGCCGAAAACAGCCCAAGAGATGAGGGCGGAGGGGATCAAGACGATGACGATATCGATGATCCGTGCCCCAAGACGCCTTAGTGGAGAAGCGATCTCAACATCTTGTCCTGCGATCTTTATCCTGCGGCCGCGGACAACCAGGGACCTACCCGAAACAGTCACCTGCCGCCCTCGGCGGAGAGGTTGGTAGTCGCCAGCGCCAGGCGGCGGGGGAGGTGTAGGACTGCTCACTAGTCGTTGCCGTAGGCGGCGGAAAGGCGCTTGTATCCGCCGATACCGGGGGCGGGCTGGCCACCGGGATAGCGCACTTCGTAGACCCCGGCCAGGCCATCCCGCCAGCTCACCTGGCACGGTCCGGTGAGCGACAGTCGCTTGGCAGGATCGGCGCCCGAACCGGGCTGAGAGCCGGGGAAGTCGTCGTAGATGACTTCGGGCATCTTTCCCGAGAGCTCGCCCAGCAGCATCACCCAGTCTTCGGCTTTGACGTGCTCGTCCCCGCCCCAGTTGACCACCGTGGCCGGCACCGTGGCCGCGGCCAGAAGCGGCTCGACCTGGGCGTTCATGTCGTCTTGGTGGATGGGGGAGTAGGGCGAGGGTGCCGGTGCCCGCAGCCGGATCGGGAGGTCGTTCATGAGCCAGTCCATGTGGTACACCGGCAATCCGCCATTGGGCCCGTAGCTGGCGTTGATGCGGGCGATGGTGGTGGGCAGGTTGAGCGCTCGCGCCATGGTGCGGGCCACCGCCTCTCCGCCGATCTTCGACATCGAGTAGGTGGGGGCATGGACGGCGTGGCAGTCGCCGATGCGGTCGGTCTCGGTGTAGAGGTGCCACGGGTCGGGGTGGGAGTGGTACACCGAGCAGGTGGAGGCGATGAGGGCGGCCTTGGCCTTGTGGCAGTGGGCCATGAGCAGCCCGGTGCCCTCGGCGTTCACCTGGATGGCCCAGTCGTAGTCCAGCCCCTGGCTCTGGAAGGCAGCCATGTGAACCAGGTAGTCGAAGTCGTCGGGCAGCATGGAGAAGTCCCCGTCGGCCATGTCCACGAACTCGGTGTGGATACCGGCGGCCTCCACCATCTCCCGGCTGCCCTCGGCGCTGAATCGGGCGATGCCCCACACCTCGTTGTGCTCGGCCAGGTAAGCGGCCATGGGAAAGGCGATCTGGCCGGTCATGCCGGTGATGAGGATCTTCTGGTCTTGCAGCATTTGGGCTCCTTACAGGTCGTCGATCAGCTTGAACAGTTCGGCCGAGGCCAGTCCCGCCTCTGATCCTGCCTCGGCCAACCTGCCCGCCACCCACCCGTGGAGTCGGGCCAAATCGGCGTCGCTGGGATCGGGGGGCAAATCCAGAGTGGTCTCATACTGGCTGACGAAGGCCTCGATTGCGTTGGCCTTGGTCGCCTCGAATCCAGCGGTGTCCTCAGCGTGGTCGGGCTCGTCGGCCTCGAACAGCAGCAGGGCGTCGGGGCGGTGGGGGGCCAAGCCCAGTTCGGGAAAGAAGTGAGGGTCGCGAGCGGCCACGATGCCGTCGACAGCCAGCCAACCGGCGTGGCGATGATCGGGATGTAGCCGCCATCGCCGCCAAGGGTCGTGGCCCAGAACCACATTTGGACGCAGGGTGCGGATCCAGGAGGCCACCTGTCGGCGGGGTTCGGGGCCAGACTCCAGCTCTCCGTCGACCCAGCCCAAGAACACCACCTCGCCCACCGCCCCCAGTCGCCGAGCCGACTCGCGCTGCTCATCTTGGCGAAATGCAACAAGCTTGTCGAGGTCGGCATTGGGATCCCAGGTTCCCTTAGAGCCGTCGGTGCACACCAGCAGGCTCACCTCGCAGCCTCGGGCGGCCCATTTGGCCAGCGTGGCCCCGGCCTTCAACTCGACGTCGTCGGGGTGGGCGCCAATGGCCAGCGCGCGATCGGGGACATCCAGGTCTTGGGATTTCACGTCCTTACGGCCAGTTCGGTGAGGTCGGCGGGAAGGTCGATGTCGAGTCCGAATGCAGGGTCGCGCAGAATGCGCAGGCTGTGCCTCAGCCGCTGGGCCTCTTCGAGGTGGCGGGCAAACGAGCCTCCACCGTAGGAAAACTCAAAGGGGCAGTCGCTGGGCAGGGCGATCACGTTGGTGCCGTCGTTGCGGCGGTCGGGAACCAGGGTGATGCCGGGCCAGTCGCCCAGCGGGGCCAGCGACCCGGCCAGCGGGAGATCCCCGTGGGCCACGATCACCCGGTCGTAATCTGCATCCCGCAAGTGGTCCACCCCACTACGCACCGCACCGTTCAGACCGGTGCCCGGACGCCATACCACCTCAGCCCCAACGACGTTGGCCCAATCGCGCACACCGGCGTCATCACACACCACCGCTACCGGGAGCGGGGCGGCCGACTGAACTACGTGGGTGGCCATGTCGCGGGCCAGATCAGCCCGCTCGGCGGCCCCCAGCGCGGGTGCCAGACGGTACTTGGCCTCCGCAAACGCCTTCACCGGGATCAGCACCGCCACCGAGCTCACCCGCAGGAGTCTATGGCCATCTGTTCTGTCGGCCCATACGCGGTACCGCTGGCTGATTCTTGTTCCGGCCCGTCTACGCTCATTGTCTATGTCCAATAGGGTGGCGGTCATCGGAGGAGGCTCGTGGGGCACCACGGTTGCCCATTTGGCCGCGCACAATGAGCCCACCGTTCTGTGGTGCCGGGATCCCAAGACGGCCGCGGCGGTGAATGAGCACCACGCCAATCCCCGTTACCTGGCTGGCTTCGACCTGCATCCCAGTCTGCGAGCCACCACCAACCTGAAGCAGGCCGTGGCCGAGGCCGAGGTGGTGGTGATGGGCGTCCCGTCGTCGGTGTTCCGATCGGTGATGGAGAAGGTGGCTCCTCACTTGCGCCCGTGGGTGCCGGTGGTGAGCCTTACAAAGGGGCTGGAGCAGGGCACCCGTCGGCGCATGACCGAGATCATCAACCAGGTGGCTCCTGCTCATCCGGCGGGGGCGCTCACCGGTCCCAACCTGGCCAAGGAGATTCTGGCCGGCCACGCCGCCACTTCGGTCATCGCCATGGCTGACGACACCGTGGCCACCGCTTTGCAGGGGGTGTTTACCACCGACCTGTTCCGGGTGTACACCAACGACGACGTGGTCGGCTGCGAGCTGGGCGGCACCCTCAAGAACGTGATCGCTTTGGCCTCGGGCATGGTGGACGGCCTCGGGGCCGGGGATAACACCCGGGCCGCGGTGATCACCCGGGGCTTGGCGGAGATGGGACGATTGGGCACCGCCATGGGAGGCCGGGCCGACACTTTTGCCGGGCTGGCCGGGATGGGCGACCTCCTGGCCACCTGTATGAGCCCCCAGAGCCGCAATCGCCATGTCGGCGAGCAGCTGGGGCGGGGTCGGAAGCTCAAAGAGGTTCTGGCCGAGATGGACCAGGTGGCCGAGGGGGTGTTCACCGCCGGGGTGGTGGTGGAGCTGGCCGCTGAGCACAGCGTGGAGATGCCCATCAGCGCCGAGGTGTTCGCCGTGGTCAAGGGCACGAGAACCGCCGCCAAGGCGACAAGGGTGCTGATGGGGCGCCAAGCCCGGCCCGAGCCGGAGGACAACAACAATTTTAGGAAGTCGCGTCTTCGCCAAATCTGGCGGTTCGTCACCCGCGCCTCTCGATGATCAGCAAACTCCACTCGCGGTGAGCAAACCCCTCGACGTTCTCGGTGCCCCCGGTTGGGGGGAAGTGGATGCCCGCGGTGTGGTTCAACCGGGCACCAAGGAATGGACGCTGGATTGGTGGGTGGGCGCATCCGACCGCTGGCATCGGGCATCGCAGGAGGCCGCGGTACGCCAGAGCGAAACGGGGGCCGGTGCTGTGGTGGAGACCCGCATGAAGGTGCCTGACGGCGATGCAGTGCAGCGGGTGTGGGCGGTGGCCGCCGGTGGGGGACCGGCGGTGGCAGTGGTGGAAGTGGGCAATGAGGCCGCCACCGCCTTCGCGGTGGCAATGGTGGTGGAGTCGCCGGGGACGGTTATCACGGTTAATCAAGCCGGGGTGGCCGTCGGCGGCCAGCCGGCGTTGGTGTGGGATCGTCCTCCGGCGGGGGCCGCGGTCGGACATGACGCGGTCGAAGCTCTGCTGGAGGTCGAAAGCGGGGGTGCCGCCGGGTTGGACCACAAGGGCCGCGACGTAGCTGCCCTGGTGTGGCCGCTGCCTCATTCGGCTCGGCTGGCAGCAAGTGCTTCACTAGGCCGAGGTATGCCCTCGCCGCCATCGGACTTGCCCGATGCCGATGCTGTGCGACGGGGCTGGCAGGCCCATTTGGACCGGGGGGCACGGATCGAGGTGCCCGATGAGGGTTTGGCCCGGCGCATCGACCGCAATCGGCGCCGATGGCTGGGACGCACCGGCCGCATGGAAGCGGCCGACGCTGCCGACCTCTGCGACCTATCGGTGCGGCTCGACCACCACGGCTACCACGATGACGCCGCGCTGGTGCTGGATGAGATTGCCGCCCGTTGGACCACCGAGGCGCCCACCGAGCGGCTAAGGGCTTTCACCGTCCATCACGACCTCACGGGCGACCAACAGGCCGCGGTTCGATTTGTTGAGGCGGTGGCCGAAGCGGTTGAGGCTGCTGCCCGTACGGGAGCAGAGGTGCCGTTAGAACCGGTCGAGCGACTCCTGGTTGCCGCAGACCAGGGTCGGGCCGCCGAGGACCTTCGCCGTCTGAAGCTGAGTCCGGCTGACCCTCCCTCCGATGGGCTGCGGGCCGAATTGGTTGCCGATGACGGTGAAGACCTGTTGTTTGCCCCTGGCTTTCGACCGGCCTGGCAGGGCGGATCCTTGGCGGTCTATGGGCTGCCCACCCGATTCGGGTCGCTGTCTTACGCGGTGCGCTGGCACGGCGCCCGACCGGCACTGCTGTGGGAATTGGATGTCAGACCCGACCACGGACCGGTCACTTTGCGGGCCCCGGCGCTGGACCAAAGCTGGTCGAGCGACGAACCGACCGGAGAAGCGCTGTTGGCTGCACACCGCTAGCTACCGTGAAGGCATGCGGGCCGCACTCAAGTCGGCTGCCCCCACCTTGGAGGTCGAGCGCCGTCTGTGGGCCGAGGGCCACCAGGTGGTGGTGGGCATCGACGAGGTGGGCAAGGGCGCGTGGGCCGGACCCCTGACTCTGGTGGCCGCGGTTCTGCCCACCGATCGGCGGGTCTACCGAGTGCGGGATTCCAAGCTCCTGACCGAGGACGAGCGGGAAGGGCTGTTCGACCGGATCGCCGACTGGTGCGTGGCCTGGTCGGCGGGCCATGCCAGCAACGACGAATGCGATCAGCTCGGCATGTCGGCGGCCCAGCGGCTGGCGGCCCGGAGGGCGCTGGACGGTCTGAGCCTAGAGCCCGACTCGGTGCTGGTGGACGGTCGGTGGGATTTCGTGGGCAACGGCAAGACCCTTGCGCTGGTCAAAGGCGACGCCATCTGCCTGTCCATCGCCGCCGCGTCCATCCTGGCCAAAGTCACCCGCGACCGCATGATGAGAGCGGCCTCAAGCGATTACCCCGACTACAACTTCGATTCCAACAAGGGCTACCCCTGCCCCCGCCACCGCACCGCCCTGGCCGCCCAAGGCCCCACCCCCCTGCACCGCCGCTCCTGGGCCTTCATGGACACCCACGGCTGGTCCCACCTCCGCATCCCCTCCGGCCCCAACACCGCCCTGCCGTTCTGATGGGTCAGTCGGCAGTGCCGCGCCCAACTATCCACTGGTGGGGTTGGCCGGTGATGGCGGCGACGCGCTCGAAGTCGGCGTCGTAATGGAGCACGGTAAGTTGTCGGGCCTCTGCTATTGCCGCGACGAGGGCATCTACCAGTGAGAGCGATCGGTGCTGGCCTGATTGAGCCAAGATGCCTTGCACCTCGACTGCCCGCCTTTGGTCGGCATCAGTGGTTGGAATATGGGGGAAAGCGGCCAACACCTCCATGAGTTCTCGGTGATCGGCGGGACGTTGGGCGCTGAATCCGAGTTCGAACGCTACCGGGGCGCAAACCGCGATGCGCCCCTCGGCGATCAGGGGAGCAGCGGCGGAGGCGACAATGGGCTTTGACAAGCGGGATAGGGCGCTGGTGTCAGCCAGATAGAGGGCACGCGACAACTACTTGTCTCCGCCCCAAGCAGATTCGACGGCATCGAAGTCGAAGCGCTCAGGCTGGCTGAGCAGTCCGATCAACTCAAGGCGCCGCTTGGCGTTGACAATCTCAAGAAGAGAAGCATGAATGGTCTCACGCAGCGTCTTCGTCCCCAAGATTTCCGCAGCCTGCTGGGCGATATCTCTATCTACAAAAACAGATGTCTTAGCCATAAGCCTAAGATATCAAGTCCACGGGCACTGTTGTCGAAATCGCACAATTGTTGAGGCCGGTTTGGCGCACAGGTTGATGTCGGTTTGGTTGGGGTGAGGGGGTACGATCTCGGGGCGTATGGGGCAGCCGGTGACTGTTGTGGAGAGGGCGACGAGCCGTCCGGGGGTGATCCGCTATGAGATCAACCGGAGCATCACCGGTACCGGCCATGAGCACTATTCGGTTGGACGGGAAGTCGCCGGGGAGCGGCCGGTGGACGAGCTGGCCCGCCGCTTGTTCGATCGGGGCGGCATCGACGCCATTCACGTGAACAGCAACATCATTACCGTGGATCTGGCCAAAGGCGGCACCCGTGATGGCATCGACGACTTGATCGCCAACCTGTTCATTTACTACGGACCCGGCGTCGAGGTTCCCACCATTCCCGAAGGGGACTGACGGGCGGCGGAGGCTATGACCTCTCGTCGCGAGGCCGTCGAGCGCTGGTTCATCCGTCGGGGCGTTCCCCACGTCATCCACGACTACCGGGCCACCACCGATGTTTTCACCCGGGCGGTGCCTTTCCTGGCGCTGGTATTCCTGATCGAGATTTTCGCCTCCTTCGGCGATCGGTTCGACGGCTGGGCCCAATTCGGGGTGTTCTGGGCCGGGGCGGCCATTGCCCTGGGAGCAGTGGCGGCGGTCAACGGGCTCAGGAGGCGCCGGCTGTTTCAAGTGCCCGACCGGGTGGGTTCCATCGAACTGGCCGTGTTCGTGCTGATTCCCCCCGTGCTGCCGGCCCTGTTCTCCGACGACCGGTTGTCGGATACCGCCGGTCTGGCGGTGATCAACATCGCCCTGCTCGCGGTGGCCTATGTGGTGGTGAGCTTCGGGCTGCTCCCCATGCTGTTCTGGGCCGGGGCCTACTCTGTCAACCAGATCGCATTGATCGGACGATTGGTGGGGCGGATATTGCCGCTGCTTCTGGTGTTCAGCGCCTTCTTGTTCCTGAATGCCGAAGTGTGGCAGGTGGCCCACGACTTCACCTGGCCCTTCTACGCCATCGTTTTAGGGGTAGTCGGTCTCATCGCCTTCGGCTCGGTGGCGGCGCGAATCCCGTCGGAGCTGGTGGGCCTTTCCCGGTTCGAAAGCTGGGAACAGGTAGGCCAGTTGGTCGACGGCTGTGACTCTCCTTTGGCTCCAGCAAAGACACCCTTGGACTTCGCAATTTCGGCTGTGCCGCCCCTCGATCGCATGGATCGGGTGAACCTGGGGCTGCTTATGTTCGTGGCCCAAGCGGTGCGGGTGGTGTTGGTGGGAGTGGTGATCGGGGCGTTCTACGTGGCCTTCGGCCTGCTGGCGGTGAGGGAGGCCACCATCTTGTCGTGGGTGGCGTCGGACGCTCTTGACCCTCTGGCCCGCTTCGGCTTGTTCGGCAACGAGCTGGTGCTCACCTGGGAGTTGCTGGCGGTGTCGGGCTTCATCGCCACTCTCTCTGCACTTCAATTCGCAGTGTCGACCATCATCGACAAGGCCTATAGGGAGCACTTCTACGACGACATGGCCCATGAGGCCCGCGAGGTGCTGGCCACCCGAGCCCTTTACCTAGCCGAGCTCAGCCAAGAGGCCGAGCCAGACGACGGCTAGCCGACCGCAGCGTTGCGCAGGAATTCGCCGGGCAGCGCTCCGGTGGACCGGTCTTCGGCCCAGGTCGGTACGCCGTTGACCACGGTGGCCCGGTATCCGGCCGGCTTTCGGCTGTAGCGCCAGCTGCCGGTGGGGAGATCGTCCACCCGTACCTCATCGCCCAGATCGATCTCGTCGAGGGCGAACACGGCCAGGTCGGCGGCGGCCCCTTCGGCTACCACTCCGCGGTCCCGAATCCCGAAGAACGCGGCCTGCTTGCCGGTCACCGAGTGCACCGCCTCCTCAGTGGTGAGCAAACCGAGATCGCGCACCATCGAAGTCAAGAAGTAGGTGGCATCGCCGGCACCGACGAACATCTGGATATGGGCGCCGGCGTCCGATGCCCCGTTCACCGTCATCGGCGAGCGGGCCATCTCCGCCAGCGTCTCGTTGTCTACCGGCTGGGGCTGGGTCTTGAGGTGGGTGCCCATGTTGTTGTCCAGCAGCCAATCGGCCACCGCGTCCGACAGATGTACGCCCCGGGCCTCGGCCAGATCGGCGATGGAGCGGCCGGTCCACTCGGCATTGCGGGGCTCGTCGGAGGCCAGCAGGATCATGTGGGGGCGGTTGATGGGGGCCAGGGTGTAGGTGCAGGCATCCCAGTCCTCCCGGGCCCGCGCTCGCCAGGCCTCGTCCCGCAACATGGCCATCTTGGCCTCGTCGCCGTCGATGTTGCACAGCTCATGCCATGCCTCCACCCCGCTCCACATGATGGAGCGCTCGAAGTGGAGGTTCACATAGCCGGGCCTCACCGAGAACAGCGTGGCCATCTCACCGCCTTCGGCGTTGAGCCGCTCCACCAGATCCAATGAGATCTTGCGCTCCTTGGCCCGGTTCTCCTGGGCGAAGAAGCCGCCCCAGTTGGCTCGAATCCCCCGATCCCGGCACAGCGCGGCCATGCGCTCCATGTCGCCGGGGAAATGCTCGAACTCAAAGGCCCGGGGTACGAACTGGAAGGTGGTGCCGGGATGGGCGGCCACCACGTCGAGCAGATCGCCCCACTCCTGGTCGTCGGCCATTCGACTGGGCACCAGCCGGTTGTGGCGGTCCAAGTCCATCAGCGAGGTGGACAGCCCGAACGCCCCAGCCGCCAGTCCTTCTTCGAGCACTCGGGCCATCTCGGCCCGCTCGGCCTCGGTGGCGGGCCGCTCCCACGCATCGGCACCCATCACCCACATACGCAGGGTCTGGTGGGGGAAGAAGGCAGCCACGTTGAGCGCGGTGGGGTGCTCGTCGTTGGCGGCCTGGTACTCCGGCCAGGTTTCCCATGTCCACGGGATGGCCGTCTCAAATGCGTCGGTGGGGAGATCCTCGATGAAGCACATCAGCTCGATGAGCTGGTTGCGGTCGGCTTCCCGCAGCGGGGCCAGGCCCAGCCCGCAGTTGGCCAGCACCACGCTGGTGGTGCCGTGCGACGGCATGGGGTCGATATGGGGATCCCACCACAGCGACCCGTCGTAGTGGGTGTGGGGCTCGATGAATCCCGGTGTCACCAGCGCGCCGCCGGCGTCGACCTCCGGCTCGCCGTCGGGCCGCAATCCCGGCCCCACCTCGGCGATCTTCCCCGAGCGCACCCGCACGTCAGCATGGAATGAGGGTGCGCCGGTGCCGTCCACCACCGTTCCCCCGCGAACCAGCAAATCTCCTGAAGCCATGCCAGAACAATAGGAGGAAAATTGACCCAAACCCGACTCGGCTCTTTGGAAGAATTGACAGACCGAACCGAGCCCATTTGATGCGGTGTTGAAGGACAGGGGTTGCCATAGTGGAGTCCGATGGCTGAGCCAGAACAGTTGGTGGTCGAGGCCCAACGGCAGGCAGCGGCCGCGACCACCCTCGATGAACTGAGCGCGGTGCGGACCGCAGTGGCCGGCAAGCGCTCTCCGTTGGTGGCGGCTCGCAAGGCTTTGGCCGATCTTGAGCCCGAGGCCCGTAAGCAGGCCGGGCAGGCCTTGAACGAGGCCAAGGAGGCCATCGACGACATCCTGAGCGCCCGCGAAGACGAGCTTGCCGCTTCCGCCCGGGCCGAGCAGTTGGCCGCCGAGCGGCTCGACCTCACCGAAGTCACTGAGAAGCCTGCCGACGGGCATCTCCACGTCATCACCCAGACCTGGCAGGAACTCGAGGACGTATTTGTGGGCATGGGCTACCGGGTGGCCGAGGGCCCCGAGATTGAGAGCGAGTGGTACAACTTCGGCGCCCTCAACTTCCCCCTCGGGCATCCGGCCCGGGACATGTACGACACCTTGTATGTGGACTACGGCGAACCGGGCACCACGCTGCTGCGCACCCACACCTCGCCAGTGCAGGCCCGGGTGATGGAGAACCAGGAGCCCCCCATCTACGTGGTGGCCCCTGGCCGGTGCTTCCGCCAGGACACCGCCGATGCCACCCACATGCCGGTCTTCCACCAGATCGAGGGCCTGGTGGTAGACCGCGACACCACCCTGGGCGATTTAGCCGGGACCATCGAGGCGTTCACCGCGGCCTACTTCGGCCCGGGCTTCACCTCTCGGCTGCGCCCCTCCTACTTCCCGTTCACCGAGCCCTCGGCGGAGTTCGACATCCAGCGCCCCGACGGCACATGGCTGGAGCTGGGGGGCTGCGGCATGGTCCATCCCAACGTGTTCAAGGCCTGCGGCATCGACCCCGAGCGGTGGCAGGGCTTCGCCTTCGGCTTCGGCATCGACCGCTTGGCCCTCATCCGCTTCGGCATAGACGATCTGCGCGAGCTGTGGACCAACGACGTCCGCTTCCTGGGGCAGTTCTGATGGTACGCACACCGATGCTTGAGGCGGCCGCGCAATGAAGGTGCTGTTGAGCTGGCTGCGGGAATTCGCCCCCGACATCGACGGTGATCCCGAGCACCTGTCCGAAGTGTTGTCCGACCTGGGCCTCGCGGTGGAAGAGCTGTCCCACATCGGGCAGGGTTTGGACGGCATCGTGGTGGCCGAGGTGCTGGCCACTCGGCCCCATCCCGACGCCGACCGCATCCACTTGGTGGACGTGGACGCCGGCGACGGCGAGGCCCTCCAGGTGTGCTGCGGAGCCTTCAACATGGCGGTGGGTGACCTGGTGCCGCTGGCCACCGTGGGTACAACCATGCCCGGTGGCATTGAAATCGCCCGCCGCAAGATGCGAGGCCAGTGGAGCAACGGAATGCTGTGCTCGGGGGCCGAGATCGGCATGGGCGATGATCACGAGGGCATCTTGATCCTGGACCAGGGGCTCTCCTTGGGCGTACCTCTCACTGAGGCGCTGGGCATCCAGCCCGACGTGCTGTTCGACCTGGAAGTGAACCCCAACCGGCCCGACGCCATGTCGGTGATGGGGGTGGCCCGCGACCTGGCCGCCCGCCTCGGTGTGCCCTTCGCGGTGACCGCCCCCCAGATTGACGAGACCGGCCAGCCAGCATCCGAGCGGGCGGCGGTGAACATCGCCGCTCCCGACTTCTGTCGGCGCTTCGGCATTCGGGTGCTCGACAGTGTGCCCTCAGGACCGTCGCCCCGGTGGATGGCCAACCGGTTGTTGGCCGTGGGGCAGCGGCCCATCAACGCGGTGGTCGATTTGTCCAACTACGTCATGTTCGAGCTGGGCCAGCCCAACCACACCTACGACCTCGATCTGGTACCCGGCGGAGAGCTAGGGGTGCGCATGGCCCATCGGGGCGAGCAGTTGATCACTTTGGACGGCACGACCCGAACGCTCACCACCTACGACGGCGTGATCGTCAACCGCGATGACGAGGCCATCGGTCTGGCCGGGGTCATGGGTGGGGCCTCCACCGAGATATCCGCCGACACCCGCTCGGTGCTGCTGGAGGCCGCGTGGTGGGATCCCATGACCATCGCCCGCACCGCCCGCCGATTGGGCCTGCGCAGCGAGGCCTCTGCTCGATTCGAGCGGGGGGCCGACCCCGAGATCATCCCCATGGCCCTGGATCGCTTCGTCGAACTGGCCGCCGCGCTGGGGGCCACCGCCAGTCCGGGCATGATCGATGCCATCGGCAATCGCCCTGAGCCCATCACCGTCCGGGTCCGGCCGGAGCGGGTCAACTCCATCTTGGGAACCGACCTGGGAACCGACGAGATGACCGACCTGTTGGAGCCCATCGGGTTCGCCTGCCAAACCAGCGGCGATAGCCAGGAATTCGAAGTGAGCATTCCCTCGTGGCGGCTCGACTCGGCTACCGAGATCGACGTGATCGAGGAAGTAGGCCGGCTCCACGGCTATTCCAAGATCGCTCGGACCGTGCCAGTGACCGAACAAGCCGGCACCCTCACATCCCAACAGCAAGACCGCCGCCGCATCCGGGCGCTGCTCACCGGCATGGGTATTTCCGAAGCCATGCCCCTTCCCTTCTTGGCTCCCGGCGATCTGGCCCAAGCCGGCTTGGGCGACGACGGCATCACGGTGACCAACCCGCTGGTGGCCGAGGAATCGATCATGCGCACCTCGCTGCGGCCAGGATTGCTCAAGGCCGTGGCCTATAACGCCGCCCGACGCACCACCGGGGTGTCGCTGTTCGAGATCGGTCGGATAAATCCCGGCGGGGGAGGGGACCTCCCCGACGAACACGAGCACTTGGCCGTGATCCTGGCCGGCCAAGAGGCCACTGCGGCCACCGCACTGTGGCGCCGACTGGCCCGCCATATGGCCGTGACACAACCCGGTGTGGTCAACGGCCCGGTGGACGGACTGCACCCCAGCCGATCCGGCCAAGTCCTGGCCGGTGGCCAGCCGGTCGGCGCGCTGGGAGAGATTGACCCCCAGGTGCTGGACGCCTACGAGATCGACGAGCGGGTGGCCTGGTTAGAAGTCGATCTCGGTGCCCTGCTGGGGGCCGATCGGGGACTGGCCTCGTATAAAGCCCCCAGCCGCTACCCGTCCAGCGATATCGACTTGGCCTTCACCGTTCCCGACGAGGTCTCAGCCGATGAGGTAGCTGCCACCATCGCCCAAGCCGGCGGCGAGCTGTTGGCCAGCGTGGCCTTGTTTGACGTGTTCCGCTCCGAGCAGCTCGGCGAGGACCGCCGCAGCCTGGGCTATGCCCTCCGCTTCGAAGCCGCTGACCGCACCCTCAACGACGCCGAAGTCGCCGCCGCCCGCCAGACCTGCATTGAAGCCGTCACCACCACCCACAACGCCACCCTCCGCGGCTGAATCAATTGCAAGTCATCGAGAAGATGGAAAAAACTCTTGATTATTCAGAATGAACTGATATTCTGCATAAATGCCCGCGGAGCGAATAACTGTCTCATTGGATTCTGAGTTGGCTGCCGCTGTTCGAGGGGCGGCCCAAGAATGCTCTGAGAGTCTCTCACAGTGGATGGCAGAAGCTGCCAAGAATCGGCTGAAGAATCTGGGCTTCCGCCAGCTCATTACTGAATGGGAAGCCGAGCACGGGGCGTTCACCGAAGAGGAGAAGGCCGCCTCCAGAGCCAAGCTCGGGCTTTGACCGCACTGGTTTTGGATGCTGGGGCCCTGATTGCCCTAGACCGCAATACGCGTTCAGTCTGGGCTGATTTCGATTCCGCCATCGATGCTGGCAACGACATCTATGTTCCCGTAGGAGTGATCGGTCAGGTCTGGCGGGATGGCCGGCGTCAAGTGTTGCTGGCGCGAGCGTTCAACAGCTGTCAAGAATCGGCACTGGACGGGGAGTTAGCCCGCGCCGCTGGGGAATTGTGTGGACGGACAGGCACGGTTGATGTCATTGATGCATCCGTTGCCCTTGAAGCCGCTGAAGCCTCCCGCAGAAGTGACGTTGTACTCTTCACATCAGACGTCGAGGATATGAATCTGCTGCTATCTGCTCTCAACGTCGTTGTCCGAGTCATCAAGGTGTGACCTGACAGCCGGGAACGTCAAGGAGGTGGAGCGATGTCCAAGATAGAGATTTACGAGAACCACGAGCCAGGCCCCGCCTGGTGCGCGATGGGAGAGTTGGGCGATGCTGGCTATTACGCAGGAGCCGACACCCGTGACGAACTGCTGGCTTTGATCCAGGAAGCGGCAGACATGGAAGGCGTTGTCCCCCGGATTTTCATCCTCGGTACTGACGGCCGGCGGGAATAGATGCCAAGGCAACCAAACCCACGACCAAGCCACCCGCCTCGCCTCCCAAACCGCCGACTAACAAGACGTGGAAGAAGAACAATCGCTGTTCTAACGTCGCCGCAGCAAATTCCTGACAGCCCCCTCAACGCGCTTATCGCCACCTCCTCTTGGTCCTTGAACATTTCCTCTGCGCCCGGTGCCGTCACGCTTGCCTCCGTTCTCGTCGGGACCGACTCGAAGCGGAATGCGGGCACTCGTGGCGAAAAAGTCACTTAGGCGACATGCGTTGAGCGCATCCTCCGGTCCACGCGGGCAGCTGGCTGCGCCGATAACGGTGTCGGCAGGGAGCGACGTGCTGAGTAAGAGCGGGCCCCTAATTCCATCGGATCCGCAGTCGCACTCGACCCTGTGGCCGGGAAATCACTTACCGCCCAGCCGAGCAGTTTCCGTCCCACCCCTTCAGCTGTGGCAGCGTCAGGCCCGAATGTGCCGTCGGCGTTCTGCCGGTCCAGAACTGGACGACGAACCTTTCCGCAGGTGTTCTTTTGGTGAATCGACCCTAGGGCGGCTTACTGCCATGAGGCCCCTTGCCAGCACGCGGCAGTTCGCTCGCTGCGAGGTTTGCTAGCTACCTGACCAGCCCTTAGCCTGCCGCCCTATGCCCGCGCCTCACAATCTGTTCAGCCGGCGACGGCAACGGAGAGCGAACATTGCCCTCGCAATTGTGGTGGGTCTGCTGGTCTCGCTTCTCGGCGTAGTTGGGGCCAGCGCGCAGCCCGTATCTGAGACCCAACCCACGCCTCAGGACATCGCTCAGCGCGACCAGCTCATCGCCAACCAAGAGAACCTGCTCAACACCTACCGGTGCCTATTCCAGACCGACACCGAACTCGTGACCGGCGGCTGCGCCGATCCCACGACCATCGAACCCGGGCCAGCCCCGACCCAGCCAACACCTTCAGACCTCGAGGTGCGTGACCGTCTCATCGCCGACCAGGAAGCGCTGCTGAATGTATACCGCTGCCAATTCGACATCGATACCCAGCTCGTACCCGAAGGGTGCACAAGTCAAACCGACCAAGAGAACACCAACCTCGGCCCCAGACCTATAAACGAACAAGCTCTAAACACATACATCGACATAATCAAGACCATTTCACTCGAGTGCAAACCCACTGGTGATTGGGACGATGCAAGATGCGGCCGAAAGAACTACGTTGAAACCATTGAGTTGAGCCGCCGAATAAGCGAGTTCTACAGCTGCGACAGCATGACCCAATTCAGTTGCGATGCCAACATCAACCCCGGAGAACAAATCTGGCAAAAGCGAATCGAGTTCGCCCAGTTTCTAGAAGACTGCGGATACTTCGACGGCTGGTCTTTTTCCTGCAAACCAACCTACGACTGCGAATATGACAATCTTGGACTCGCCACTTCATGCGAAGTAGCCTTCAGCGAAGCCGAAAACAATGCGAAGGCCACCCACCTCGGCCGAGAAGCACTGCAATGCGACTATAAGCTAACCAACAATTGGGGCAGACCCTGTACCAGACAAAGCTGGGGCAACCCCGGCAGTAGCTGGAGTTCACCAGCCGTAACGTGGCTGCTACATCAAATTTTGTGCGGCACCGGGTGGCTCGCCGAAACAATCAACGAAAACACATTAGAAATCGGAATCAAAGTCAATTATGACCGCTCCTACAACGCAACAAGCATACAAACATATCCTAATACCAATTGCTACCACCACAGCCACCCAAAAGTCAATAATATATTAGCATACCTAGTATCACACAGTCGACTTCATCCAGATATCAGCCGAGACCAATTACCGCAATACAACAGTCCACGCCGAATCACCTACTGGTGCCAGTTCAGCGCAGATAACCAAATCATACCCAGCATATGCGCAGGCACAAATATGCCTAGAGGCCAATTCACCGCCATCTCAGCTGGCTCTCTCCACTTATGTGGGATCAAAACCGACAAGACCATCATATGCTGGGGCTCAAACGACTACGGACAGCTGAACACACCCCGAGGCCAATTCACCGCCATCTCAACCGTTAGAACAACCCCATGCGGAATCAAAACCGACAAAACCATCGTGTGCTGGGGCTACAACCGCGCCGGTCAAGCAGACGCTCCCAGAGGCCAGTTTACCGCCATCTCAACCCCATGCGGAATCAAAACCGACAAAACTATTGTGTGCTGGGGCTCCAACAACGAAGGGCAAATAAACACACCCCAAGGCCAGTTCACCGCCATCTCAGCCAGCGGTAGCCACTCATGCGGAATCAGGACCGACAGCACCGCAGTCTGCTGGGGCGACAACCGCGCCGGTCAAACAGACGTGCCCCAAGGACAGTTCACCGCCATCTCAACCGGGACCCAGCACTCTTGCGGGATCAGGACCGACGGCACCGCAGTCTGCTGGGGCTACAACGCCAGTGGGCAAACAGACGCTCCCCAAGACCAATTCATCACCGTACTAGCCGACAGTCAAAACTCGTGCGGGATCAAGACCAACAGGGCCATCGTGTGCTGGGGCTCAAACAAATGGGGAGAGCTAAACACACCCCAAGGCCAATTCACCGCGATCTCAGCCAGCGGCGGGCACTTATGCGGACTCAAAACCGACAAGACCGCCGTGTGCTGGGGAAACAACGATATCAAGGGACCTGGATTCAGCTGGTTTCCAAGTCTTGAATCCAGCAACTTCCCAAATGGCACCCGCCTCTACGCCGGCTGACCAGCAACCAAAAGACACTTCCTGAGGCAAAAGCCACTACGGTCAAGCCGCTAGCGATCCCTCGACCGGCAAGCGAGTCTGAGAGACCCACCCTCAGACCCTCCGCCGAGCGATTCTCAGAGCCCAGCGTGGGGTGGGTGCCTCTTGCCACGGGCGGCAAGGTTTCTACGTACAGTGAAAGCTTTGGTCGGACGACAATGGAGAGTGGGGACAACCGTTCCGAGAACGCAGTAAATCGACTTGCATGAATATGCAATTTAATGAATACTCTTGGGCATGGGAGAGAAGATCCCCGTAGGGATCATTGGAGCGTCGGGGTATGTGGGCGCGGAGTTGATGCGGCTGTTGGCCGGCCACCCGGGCTTCGACGTGGAGTTTGTGACCGGCGATACCCAGGCGGGGCAGCCGGTTGCTGATCTCTATCCCCATTTGGCTGCGATTGGTGCCGACCAGGAGTTTGTGAAGTACGACCCCCATTTGTTGGACGAGGTGGCGTTGGCGTTCTTGGCGCTGCCCCACGGCCAGTCCATGGCCCTGGCGGGAGAAGTCTTAGATCGGGGCAAGGTTGCCGTCGATCTGGCCGCAGATTTCCGACTGAAGGACGCTGGGCAATACCAGCAGTGGTATGGGGAGCCGCACCAAACTCCCGAACTCCTCGGCCATTTCGCTTACGGCCTTCCCGAGCTGTTCAGGGATGAATTGGCCGGTGCCAGCGCGGTAGCGGTTCCCGGCTGTTATCCCACCGCCGCCGCCCTGGCCATCGCCCCGCTAGTCCGCTCCGGACTCATCCAACCCGCGGGGATCATCGTGGACGCGGCCAGCGGGGTCTCCGGCGCGGGGCGGCCTCCCAAGGCCCACATCACATTCTGCGCAGTTGACGAGGACTTCACCGCCTACGGGCTGCTCGACCACCGCCACACCCCGGAGATCGAACAGGCCGCCGGTGCGACGGTGTTGTTCACCCCCCATCTCGCCCCGATGAACCGGGGCATCCTGGCCACCTGCTACGCCAAACCCGCAGGGGAGGCGTCCACCGATTCGTTGCTTGCCGCGCTGGCCGAGTTCTACGCCGACGAGCCGTTCATCGTCGTGTCCGAGCGTTCACCTTCCACCAAGGCCACGCTGGGCTCCAATGCGGCCCATCTGACCGCCCGCTACGACGCCCGCACAAACACGGTGGTGGTGCTGTGTGCCATTGACAACCTGGTGAAAGGCGCGGCCGGACAAGCCATCCAGTGCGCCAACCTCATCAGCGAGTTGGATGAGGCCACCGGGCTGACTGCGGTGGGGGTGTATCCATGAGCGTGACCGACGTCCCCGGATTCACCGCCGCGGGGGTGACCTGCGGCATCAAGCCCAGCGGCAAGCCCGACCTCGCCATCGTGGCCACCGCCGACGGCGCCGCGGTCAGTGCAGCCGGGGTGTTCACCTCCAACAAGATGACCGCGGCCCCGGTGCTGGTGTGCCAGGAGCACTTGGCCGCCACCGGCGGGAAGGCCGCCGCAGTGGTGCTCAACAGCGGCAATGCCAATGCAGCCACTGGGGCGCAGGGCATGGCCGACGCCCGCCAGATGTGTCAGGAGACCGCTGCCGCCCTGAGCGTTGCCCCTGAGGAATTGCTGGTGTGCTCCACTGGGCTGATCGGATACGCCCTGCCCATGGACGCGGTGTCATCGGGAATCACGGCCGCGGCCCAATCCCTCACCCCCCAAGGTGGCCCCCAAGCAGCCGAGGCCATCATGACCACCGACACCGTTCCCAAGCAGGTGGTGGTTGCCGGAGACGGCTTCACCGTCGGGGGCATAGCCAAGGGCGCGGCCATGCTGGAGCCCAACATGGCCACCATGCTGGCGGTGCTGGTCACCGACGCGGCCGCCGATCCCGAAACCCTCCAAGCGGCCCTCAGGTCCGGAGTGGCCACTACGTTCAACACCTTGACCGTGGACGGCGCCGAGTCCACCAACGACACCGTGCTGATCCTGGCCAACGGGCAGGCTGGCCCTGTCGATACCGGAGCCCTCACCCAGGCCATTGCCGATGCCTGCGAGAGCCTGGCCCTACAGATGGCCGACGACGCGGAGGGCTCCACCAAGACGGTATTCCTGCGGGTCACCGGTGCGGCCTCCGACGCCGAGGCGGCCAAAGCGGCCCGGGACACCGCCAACTGCCAGCTGGTGAAGTGCTCCTGGTACGGCCAAGACCCCTACTGGGGCCGCATCGCGTCGGAGATGGGCGCAGCCGGGGTGGCCTTCGACCACACCAAGCTCACCATCGCGTACGGCCCCCACGTGGTGTACCAGTACGGCGAGCCCGCTCATCCCCCCGAACTGGCCCAGTACATGACCGGCCGGCGCCTCGACCTCCACGTGGACCTCGGCATGGGCGACGGCTCGGCCCGGATCATCACCACCGACCTCACCCACGCCTACATCGACGAGAACATGGGGACGTCATGAGCTTCAAAGCCGAGGACACCGCGGCAATCCTCACTCAGGCCCTGCCCTACATTCAGCGGTTCTCGGGCTCGACCGTGGTGGTGAAGTACGGCGGCAGCGCCATGGACAGCGACCACTTGTCCGGATTCGCGGCCGACATCGTGCTGATGCAGTCGGTGGGCATCCGCCCCGTGGTGGTCCACGGTGGCGGCCCGCAGATTGGCGAGATGATGGAGCGGCTCGGCCTAGAGCCCCGCTTCGTCGACGGGCTGCGGGTGACCGACGCCGAGACCCTGGACATCGCCCGAATGGTGCTGGTGGGCCGGGTCAACCGCGACATCGTCTCGGCCATAAACGTCCACGGTCCCCTCGCCGTCGGAGTTTCCGGGGAGGATGCCGGCCTGATCCAGGCCCGGGCCGAGAACCCCGAGCTGGGTTATGTGGGCACGGTGGACACGGTCAACACCGCCATCATCGACCGGCTGCTGGATGAGAGCCTGATCCCAGTGGTATCCACCATCGGGGCCGACCCCACTGGCCAAGCGCTCAACATCAACGCCGACACCGTGGCCGGGATCCTGGCCGGCGCCCTGGGCGCGGCCAAGGCCGTATTCCTCACCGACGTGGAGGGCCTGTACGCCGATCCCGGCGATCCGTCCACCCTCATCAGTGTGACCACCGCCTTCGAACTCGACGCCATGATCGCCGCCGGGGAATTGACCGGCGGCATGATCCCCAAGGCCGCGGCGGCCATCCACGCCGTGCGCCATGGCGTGGCCTCGGCCCACATGGTGAACGGCGCCACGCCCCATGTGCTGCTGCTGGAGCTGTTCACCGACTCCGGGGTGGGCACCATGGTCTACCCCGACTCCCAACCCGATTCGCCAGGTCAGGAGGCCACCCCATGAGCACCCACACCGATGCGGTGGGCACAGACACCGGCTCCTGCCCGCTGATGCCCACCTACGGCCCGCCCCCGGTCATGTTCGTGCGGGGCGAGGGGTGCTGGCTCTGGGACCGCAACGACACCCGCTACTTGGACTTTCTCAGCGGCATCGCGGTGGTCAGCCTGGGCCACGCCCACCCCAGAGTGGCCGATGCAGTGGCCGAGCAGGCCCGCACCCTGTGCCATGTGTCCAACCTGTACGCCACCGAGCCCCAGATGCACGTGGCCCGCACCATCGACCGCCTGGTGGGCGGGCCTTCTGGCCAGGTGTTCTTTGCCAATAGCGGGGCCGAGTCCAACGAGTGCGCCATCAAACTGGCCCGCAAATGGGCCGGGCATGGTCGCTACACAGTGATCAGCGCGGGCCGGTCGTTCCACGGCCGGACCCTGGCCACGTTGCACGCCACCGGTCAAGCCGAAAAGCACGAAGCCTTCCAACCCCTGCCCGAGGGCTTCCGCCACGTCCCCTGGGACGACATCGCGGAGCTGGAGAAGGCCATCGACGACACCGCTGCTGCGGTGCTGTTGGAGCCCATCCAGGGCGAGGGCGGCATCAACGTTCCGTCTGACGGCTACCTCCAAGCGGTGCGCGAGCTGTGCGACGACCGGGGACTGCTGCTCATGCTCGACGAAGTGCAGACCGGATTGGCCCGCACCGGCCGCTGGTTCGCCCACCACCACGACGGGGTCGTGCCCGACGTTGTGACCATGGCCAAGGCACTGGGCAACGGCATGCCCATCGGGGCCTGCTGGGCCCGCTCCGACGTAGCCGCTGCCTTCAAACCCGGTGATCACGCCACTACCTTCGGCGGCCAGCCCCTAGCGGCATCGGCGGCCAAGGCCACCCTCGAGGTGATGCAAGAGCTGGGCCTGCCCGCCCGGGCCGCCGCGGCCGGAGAGACAATGCGCGCCGCCGTGGAGGCGCTCGACGGCGTGACCAGCGTGCGGGGCCGGGGCCTGCTACTCGGCGTGGAACTGGCCGACGAACGTCCCGCCGCCGAGGTGGTGACCGCCGCTATGGCCGCCGGCTTAGTGCTGGGCACAGCCGGGACCACCTCTCTGCGGATCGCCCCGCCTCTCATCATCAGCGACGACGAGATCGCCCACGGCGTGGCCGTGCTCGACAAGGTGTTGAAGTCATGAACCCGGTACGCCATCTCCTTGAGGTCGATGATCTCACTGCCGAAGAGCTGGCCACGGTGCTGGAACTCTCCGCCTACCCCTCTCCCCCACAAACGTTGGAGGGCAAGGGCATGGCCCTGTTGTTCGAGAAGCCCTCGGCCCGCACCCGGCACTCCATGGAGATGGCCGTGGTGCAACTGGGTGGCCATCCGGTGTCAATCGCCGGAGGCGAGGTGGGCATCGACAAGCGGGAGTCGGCCGAGGACATCGCCCGCACCCTGGCCTGCTTCCACGCCGCCATCGGCGCCCGGGTGTTCGATCACAGCCGGGTGGAGCGCATGGCCGCGGTAAGCCCGGTTCCGGTGGTCAATATGCTGAGCGACCAGTCCCACCCCTTGCAGGCTCTGGGCGATCTTCTCACCGTCCAACAGGAGGTTGGCCAGATCAGCGGCCGTCGCATCGCATTCGTGGGCGACGCCAACAACGTCTCTCGGTCGCTGGCCATCGGCGCCGGCATGGCCGGTGCCGAGTTCGTCCTGTCCGGCCCCCCCGGCTACCACTTCAGCAGCGCGGACATCGATCGCATATCCGCCGGCGGCGGCACAGCAGAAATTGTCGACGATCCGGTTCAAGCCGTGGCCGATGCCCATGTGGTGTACACCGACGTGTGGGTGTCGATGGGCGAAGAGGATCAGGCCCCCGAGAAGATGGAAGCCTTTGCCAGCTACACCGTCGATGAGGCGCTTATGGGCCAAGCCGCCCCTGACGCCATCTTCTTGCACTGCCTGCCTGCCCGCCCCGGTCTCGAAGCCACCGAAGGCGTTCTCTACGGCTCTCAGAGCCGCATTTGGCAACAGGCCGAGAATCGGATGCACGCGGCGCGGGGCCTGCTCGCGTTCTTGTTGGGGTCGACATGAGGCTGGGCAAGAACCAGCGCCAGCATCGGATCGCGCAGATTCTCCGGCAGGAGTCGGTGTCCAGCCAGGACCACCTGGTGGAGCTCCTAACCGACCAGGGGGTGGCCGTCACCCAGGCCACCGTGTCGCGTGATCTCGACGACCTGGGCGCGGTCAAGGTCCCCACCGGCGGCGGGTCGGTCTACGCCATCCCCGAGCTGCCCTCCGAGCAGGTCGCTCCCGACGATCATCTCAAGCGAGTGCTAGGGGAGTGGGTGGTGGCCGTGGGCTGCTCCCACAACCTGGTGGTGTTGAACACCCCGCCGGGGTCGGCCCACGTGGTCGGCTCGGCCATCGACCGCTCCGCGGTCCACGGTGTGCTGGGCACCGTGGCCGGCGACGACACCGTGCTGGTGGTGGCCACCGAAGATGCGGGTGGTCAAAGGGTGTCCGAATTCTTCCGCTCCCAGGCCGGACTCAACGATCCGGCCGATTCCGCCCTTTTGGAGGAGAGCTCGTGAACCAGAACCTGAACAAGATCGTGCTGGCCTACTCCGGCGGTCTGGACACCTCGGTGATCCTGCGCTGGCTGCAAGACACCTACGGCTGCGAGGTGGTCACCTTCACCGCCGATCTGGGCCAAGGCGAGGAGTTGGAGCCGGCCCGGGCCAAAGCCGAGGCCATGGGCGTGAAGGAGATCTACATCGAGGACTTGCGCGAGGAGTTCGCCGCCGACTTCGTGTTCCCCATGTTCCGGGCCAACGCCATCTATGAGGGGGAATACCTGCTGGGCACCTCCATCGCCCGACCGCTCATCGCCAAGCGGCTGGTGGAGATCGCCGCCGAGGTCGGCGCTGATGCGGTGTCCCACGGCGCCACCGGCAAAGGCAACGACCAGGTCCGCTTTGAATTGGGCGCTTACGCCCTCAACCCCGACATCTCGGTGGTGGCCCCATGGCGCATCTGGGATCTGGGCTCACGGGAGAAGCTGGTGGCCTACGCCGGCGAGCACGGCATCCCCATCGAAGCCGAGCGGGAGGGCGGCTCGCCGTTCTCCATGGATGCCAACCTGCTCCACATCTCCTATGAGGGCGGTCCGCTGGAAAACCCGTGGACTGAGCCTCCCGAAGAGATGTGGCGCTGGTCGGTGGCACCGGAGAACGCTCCCGACACTCCCACCGAGATCGAGCTTGAATTCCGTGGCGGCGACATCACTGCCATCAACGGCCAGCCCCTCAGTCCGGCCTCGGTCATGGCCGAGCTGAATCGCATCGGCGGGGCCAACGGCATTGGTCGGCTCGACTTGGTGGAGAACCGCTACGTGGGCATGAAGTCGCGGGGCTGCTACGAGACCCCCGGCGGCACCATCATGCTCAAGGCCCACCGGGCCATGGAGAGCCTCACTCTCGACCGAGAGGTGACCCACCTCAAAGACGAGCTAATGCCCCGCTACGCCCAGCTCATCTACAACGGCTACTGGTGGAGCCCCGAGCGCCAGATGCTCCAGACCGCTATCGACTATTCCCAGGCACGGGTGAATGGCACCGTGCGGCTCAAGCTCTATCGGGGCAACGTGATCGTCACCGGACGGCAATCCGACGACAGCCTGTTCGACGAGGCGGTGGTCACCTTTGAAGAAGATCAAGGTGCCTATCAGCAAGCCGACGCCGAGGGGTTCATCAAGCTCCACGCCCTGCGGCTGCGCACCTTGGCTCAAAGAGCTGGCCCGTCATGAGCACGCTGTGGCACGGTAGGTTCGACGGCGGTCCTGCCGATGAGCTGATGGCCTACACCGCCAGCATCGGCTTCGACGTCCGCCTCGCGCCCGATGACATCGCTGGCTCGAGGGCCCACGTCAGGATGCTGGGCTCCGTCGGCTTGCTCGCCGATGCCGAAGTTGACGAGGTGCTGGCCGCCCTCGACCAGACCGAACAAGAGCTGGTCTCCGGTGATTTCAAATTCGCCCCCGGGGACGAGGACATACACACCGCCATCGAGCGCCGGGTCACCGAGCTGGCTGGCCCTGCTGGGGCCAAGCTCCACACCGGTCGCAGCCGCAACGACCAAGTGGCCACCGACCTGCGCTTGTTCGCAAAGCGGGAGTTGGCTGCCATCGCCGCCGACGTGATCGCCCTCCAGCATGTGCTGCTGGAGCGGGCTGTCACCGCCGGCGATGCCTACCTACCCGGCTACACCCATCTCCAGCGGGCCCAACCGGTGCTGTTGGCCCACCATCTTCTGGCCCACGGCTGGGCGCTGGCCCGAGATGTGGACCGATTAGCCGACGCCCGCAGCCGTTTGGACGTCAGCCCGCTGGGCGCGGGCGCGGTCGCCGGCTCTTCCCTGCCCTTGGATCCCGACATGACCGCCGCCGACCTTGGCTTTGCTGGTCGGTTCGAGAACTCCATTGACGCGGTGTCCGACCGGGACTTCGCGGCCGAATCCCTGTTTGCGCTGACCATGGTTGCAGTCCACCTGTCCCGCCTCGGCGAGGAGGTCGTCTTTTGGACCTCAGGGGAAGCCGGTTTCGCCACCCTCGACGACGCCTACGCCACCGGCAGTTCCATGCTGCCCCAGAAGAAGAACCCCGACATCGCCGAGTTGGCCCGGGCCAAAGCCGGTCGGCTAATCGGCAACCTCACCGGGCTCTTGGCCACCCTCAAAGGGCTGCCGCTGGCCTACAACCGCGACCTCCAAGAGGACAAAGAGCCACTGTTCGACGCCCTCGACCAAGTGCGATTGGGCGTCCGGGCCATGACCGGTCTGATGTCATCCATTGCCTTCAACACCGAGGCCATGGCGGCAGCCGCCGACTCTCCCACCGCGGCCGCTACCGATCTGGCCGAGCATCTGGTGGCCAACGGCATGCCATTCCGCGAAGCCCACGCCGCGGTCGGTGACCTAGTACGCCGCAGCTTGGACGGCGAGGCCCCCCTGGCCGACCTGGTGCGGGCCGACCCTCGATTGGGAGAAGACGCCGTCGAGCTGTTGGCCTCTGGCGTGCCCGTCACCCGTCGTACCACTCCCGGCGGTGCCGGCCCCGACCCGGTTGCTGCTCAGATCGAGCGCTTCCGCGCCCAGCTGAACTCGGATTCCAGCCGCTTCGAATGAGCCAACCGCTACTCGGCGGCGAGTTCCACCATGCGGTCGTACATCTCTCGGGCGGGGAAATCAGCGGCGTGCCTGCCAACCCATCCGTCCACCACAGATTGGGTGGCTTCGCGCCAAACGGCTAGCTGGGCTCCATCCAGCACGACCTTGTTGATCCCTGCTTGGGGATAGCGCTCGTCAACCGCCTGTGAGGAGGCGTCATAGGCCCCCGCCGCGGCCAGGGAGACTTCCCGGCCCGATAACCGCTCGATGGCCCGCTGCTGAGAAACCGACAGGCTGTCCCAAAGGTCTTGGTTCATGGCCAAGAAGCTGGCCGACACGTAGCAATTGCACTGCACACCGCTGCCCAGCATTCCGTAGAGGTCATAGCTGGACAGGCCGGAGTTGGCGATCATCACCCCGTCAATATGGCCTTGGCCTAGAGCGGCTCGAATTTCCTGAACGGGCAGGTTTACCGGATTCCCCCCCAGCGTCTCGATCACCTCAACCTGGATCTGCGTTGGCGCCCGTACCGTCAGCCCAGAGAGATCGGGGGCATCAGAGGCCTGATCTGCGGCTAGCCACAAGTCGGCCACATCATGGGTCCACAGCCCGAGGAGCTTCACGTCGGCGTACTCGTTGCGTATGGCCGGGAATTCATCGTGGAGGGTCCACAGCACCTCAGTGGCCTCCACCGCGCTGTCGAAGACGAACGGCATCGCCACCACCTCAGCGGCCGGGAAGCGGCCCGCTGAGTACCCCTGGAGAGCCCAGCCGATGCCCTGGCCCCCATCAGCGGTGTTCTGGTACACCTCGCTTCGAGGGCTCAATGCCTGACTGGGATAGAACTCAATTGTCACCGTGCCGCCGGTGGCCTTGAGCACCTCGTTGGCCCACGGCTCGAAGACCTGCACATGAACTGGATGGGTTGGCGGAAAGGGATGGCCGAAGCTGATCGTCACCGACTGTGGGGCCTCCACGTTGTCGCTGCATCCGGCGGCCCCGGCCAGCAGGCCGACAACCAGCAGCGCCCCCAGCAGCGGAGCCCGCATTCTTCTTCTCGACATGTACCTCTCCTTTGCCCATTCAAGTATGGGCAGGGAGCCCCTCTGGCTGCCTTATTGTGACGGCGATGATTCTGGAGCGGGGGTTCTACGCCCGAGACCCGCGGGAAGTGGCCCCCGACCTGTTGAACAAGGTGCTGGTGTCCGGGGGATGCTGGGGCCGGATCGTGGAGGTGGAGGCCTACGCCGGGGCCGACGACCCCGGCAGCCACGGCTATCGGGGGATGACTCCCCGCACCGAGGTCATGTTCGGTCCGCCGGGACGGCTGTACGTGTACTTCACCTACGGCATGCACTGGTGCGCCAACGTGGTGTGCGGCGCCGATGGGGAATGCGCTGCGGTCCTGCTGCGAGCGGTGACCCCTCTGAGCGGCCTGGAGGAGATGCGGGAACGGCGGCCGAAGGCTCGCCGGGATCGGGATTTGTGCAGCGGACCGGCCAAGCTGGCTGCCGCGCTGGACATCAATGGTGCTGCCAACGGCGCCGACTTGGTGACCGGCAATTTGGGGATCAAGGTCATCGACGATGGGACTGCGCCCCCTGCTGAGCCGGGCCGCTCGGTTCGCATCGGGCTCAGCGCCGGTGCCGACCTACCGTGGCGCTGGTACGTTCCCGGCTGTCCCGACCTTTCTCGGAGAGGATGATGAGAGGCGCAGAAGAGCTGACCTGGTTGGAGGAAGGGCATGCCCAGCTTGTCTCCACAGACGATTTGGCCGTGGCCCACGAGCTGTTGGCCGGGTTCGACGACGCACTGTGCGGCCGCTATCGGGCGCTCATCGAGGGACACTCCGACGCCGCCTTGAGAACATGCCGACCGGGCCATCTCACCGGGTCGGCGCTGGTGGTTGACCACGCGGGCGAAAACACCCTGCTGCTGCTCCACGCCAAATTCAATCGATGGCTACAGCCGGGGGGTCATGCCGACGGCGATGCCAATCTGGCTGCGGTGGCGCTGCGGGAGGCAACCGAGGAAACCGGCATCGACGGATTGCGAATTTGGCCTCGGCCTCTGCACCTCGACATCCACGAGGTGGATCCCCCCGGCGAGGACCCCCATCTGCACTTCGACGTGCGGTTTCTGGTGCAGGCTCCGGCCGGAGCCCAGCCCCAGGGCAACCACGAGTCTCGGGACTTGCGCTGGGTGCCGCTCGACGGCTTGGCCGACTTCGGCTGCGACTCCGGCCTGGTTCACCTGGCTCAACTGGGGGTCGAGGCCCTGGCAGAGTTGCCGAAGCCCTAGCCGATATCCAGCGGGTCGCCGCAAGAGGGCATCCGGTTGCGGTCGGCGAAGGCGTCCAAGAGGGCGTCAACCCCTTCTCCCAACTCCACACCCACTCGGAACTGGCGGTCTTCGCCGGCCCGGAGGGCGTCAGCGTGGGCCAAACGGTCGTTGATATAGGTCTGCCAGCTGTTCAGCCACAATCCCACCAGCTCTCCGTCCTCGCCGTCGGGGGCCGAGACGGCTAGGTCGGCTGTCATCTGAGCCAGCACCGCGGTCGAGGCTTCGATCTGGTCGGCCCGGTCGGCCATATCCGCCGCGTTGCGAGCTTGAGGCAGCTGCTCCAACTCGTCTCGGGTCTCGGCGCATCGGGCCTCGGCGTAGGCAACCCACTCCCGATCCTTGAGGCGATCGGGGTTCTCATTGCCGAAGAACCAGATGGTGGCCCCGATCCAGAACACCGCGAACAGCACTATCACCGCAATGCCAATCGTCAAGCCGAGTCGCCTACCCGTCACGTACTCATTCTCCCTTTGGCGTCGACTCCCGTAGCATTCGCTCGGTGCTTCAAGAACTCGAATCCCGCGGCCTGGTGCAGGACACCACCGACCGGGATCTGTTGGCTCAACGACTGAGCAGCGGTCCCATTGGCGTGTACCACGGTATCGACCCTACGGCCAGCTCCCTTCACTTGGGCAACCTGATCGGGGTGCTGGTGCTGCGGAGATTCCAAGAGGCCGGCCACCGGCCCATCGCTCTGGTGGGTGGGGCCACTGGCATGGTGGGAGACCCCAGCGGCCGATCCGATGAGCGCAGCCTGTTAGACGACGAAACCCTGTCCGCCAATCTTGCGGGCATCAGAGGCCAGTTGGAGAGGCTGCTGGACTTCGATGGGGATGCCGAGTTGGTGAACAACTACAACTGGACTCGCGACCTCACCCTCATCGAGTTCCTGCGGGACACCGGCAAGCACGCCACCGTGAACCAGATGGCGGCCAAGCACTCAGTGCGCAGCCGAATGGAGAGCGAGACCGGCATCTCGTTCACCGAGTTCACCTACATGCTGTTGCAGGCCTACGACTTCTGGTGGCTGCACGACAATGTCCAATGCGAGCTCCAGATCGGGGGCTCTGACCAGTGGGGCAACATCACCGCGGGGGTGGACCTCATTCGTCGTCGCTCCGGCGCACAGGCCCACGGTCTCACCTGGCCATTGCTCACCCGATCTGACGGGGCCAAGTTCGGCAAGACCGCCGAGGGAGCGATTTGGCTTGATCCCGACCGCACAAGCACCTACCGCTTCCACCAGTACTTCGTGCAGATTCCCGACGAAGACGTGGAGCGCAGCCTGCTCCAGTTCACCATGCTTCCCGTAGCGGAGATCGCCGAGGTTGTTGAGGCCCATCAGCGCGATCCCGGGCGACGGGAGGCCCAGCACACCTTGGCCAATGAGGTCACTTCCCTGGTCCATGGCTCTGGTGCCGCCGCCGCTGCCGAGAAGGCAGCCCGAATCCTGTTCGGTTCCCCGGTTCACGACATCGACGAGGACGCTTTGGAGGCAGTCGCCGCCGAGGTGCCCACCTCCGATGTCCCCAACGGCGCATTCGATACTTCTTCGAACAGCTTCGACCTCGTGGAACTGCTGGCCTCTACCGGGTTGGCCTCCTCCAAGGGCGACGCACGTCGGGGGCTGGCCGAGGGGTCGGTGTACGTGAACAACGAGCGGGTCTCTGGAGAGGAGATCGCGGTGGCTGGCGATCGTCTACTGCACGGCCGCTACCTGCTGCTTCGCCGGGGCAAGCGCCGATATCATTTGCTGCGGGTTCCTCAAGACAAAACCCCTGATTGAGTTGACGCTGATGGCCTAGGCCGGTAGCGTTACAACCCGCCTCTGAAACGGGTAGCTCTCGGGCTGCACGCAGGGGCAGAGCAAGGTCTGGTTCGTCTAGGCCGATGCGGTTCTCCCGGACACGGGTCACCGCCTCACGCTCCTTGAAAACGGAAGAGAGGACGGAAAAGCCAGTGCGGGCGACGTCTTGGCGCACCTCGCGTCGAAGTCGTCGACCTAACACAATTCCAAGGAAACCAAGTCAGGAAGGGTTTCGGCCCTTTTGACTTTCCGAAAATCGCTTTGTCTCGCCGAGGTTCTGACGTGAGACGAGCATCTGATCGAAGGCAGTGATTCCCCTCGGGGAAGATCAGCTGGAGATATTGACGGAGAGTTTGATCCTGGCTCAGGACGAACGCTGGCGGCGTGCCTAACACATGCAAGTCGAACGAGGTCGCCTTCGGGCAATGACCAAGTGGCGAACGGGTGCGTAACACGTGAGGAACCTGCCCCGAAGACTGGGACAACCACGGGAAACTGTGGCTAATACCAGATGCCCTCCGCTGATCGCATGATCGGCGGAGGAAATGCTCCGGCGCTTCGGGAGGGCCTCGCGGCCTATCAGCTTGTTGGTGAGGTAACGGCTCACCAAGGCATCGACGGGTAGCTGGTCTGAGAGGACGATCAGCCACACTGGGACTGAGACACGGCCCAGACTCCTGCGGGAGGCAGCAGTGGGGAATCTTGCGCAATGGGCGAAAGCCTGACGCAGCAACGCCGCGTGGGGGATGAAGGCTCTCGGGTTGTAAACCCCTTTCAGCAGGGACGAAATTGACGGTACCTGCAGAAGAAGCCCCGGCCAACTACGTGCCAGCAGCCGCGGTAACACGTAGGGGGCGAGCGTTGTCCGGAATTATTGGGCGTAAAGAGCTCGTAGGCGGTTTGGTAAGTCAGATGTGAAAGGTTGGGGCTCAACCCTAAGATTGCATCCGATACTGCTATGACTAGAGTCCGGTAGAGGAGTGTGGAATTCCTGGTGTAGCGGTGAAATGCGCAGATATCAGGAGGAACACCGACGGCGAAGGCAGCACTCTGGGCCGGTACTGACGCTGAGGAGCGAAAGCGTGGGTAGCAAACAGGATTAGATACCCTGGTAGTCCACGCCGTAAACGTTGGGCACTAGGTGTGGGGCCTTATCAACGGGTTCCGTGCCGTAGCTAACGCATTAAGTGCCCCGCCTGGGGAGTACGGCCGCAAGGCTAAAACTCAAAGGAATTGACGGGGGCCCGCACAAGCGGCGGAGCATGTTGCTTAATTCGAGGCAACGCGAAGAACCTTACCTGGGTTTGACATGTACGGAAAAGCCATAGAGATATGGTGTCCTTCGGGGCTGTACACAGGTGGTGCATGGCTGTCGTCAGCTCGTGTCGTGAGATGTTGGGTTAAGTCCCGCAACGAGCGCAACCCTCGTCCTATGTTGCCAGCACGTAAAGGTGGGGACTCGTAGGAGACCGCCGGGGTCAACTCGGAGGAAGGTGGGGACGACGTCAAGTCATCATGCCCCTTATATCCAGGGCTGCAAACATGCTACAATGGCCGGCACAACGGGCAGCGACACCGCGAGGTGAAGCGAATCCCTGAAAACCGGTCTCAGTTCGGATTGGAGTCTGCAACTCGACTCCATGAAGTCGGAGTCGCTAGTAATCCCGGATCAGCAACGCCGGGGTGAATACGTTCCCGGGCCTTGTACACACCGCCCGTCACACCACGAAAGTCGGCAACACCCGAAGTCAGTGGCCTAACTCTTTTGAGAGGGAGCTGCCGAAGGTGGGGTTGGCGATTGGGGTGAAGTCGTAACAAGGTAGCCGTACCGGAAGGTGCGGCTGGATCACCTCCTTTCTAAGGAGTTCCGTTTCCACTTGATACCGCCAAATGGTGGCATCAGGTTCGGACACTCCCAGTTGATGCACTGGTTTCTTTTGTCCTCTCTTCCGTTTTGAGGGAGCGTGAATTTCACGCTCGAGGCTCTGTCGAGCAATTTGATCAATTGCCGGCACCCTCCTGTGCTCTTTGAGAACTGCATAGCGAGCACGAGCATCTGATCGAAATTAGAGTTCTTCGATGTACGAATCTTCCAAGCTACGAAGAGCCAACGGTGGATGCCTTGGTGCCTACGACCGATGAAGGACGTGAGAGGCTGCGATAAGCCTCGGGGAGCTGCCGACTGAGCTTTGATCCGGGGATGTCCGAATGGGGAAACCTGAAACCTGTAAAGGGGTATCACTCCGGTGTGAACACATAGCACCGGTAGAGGGAACCAGGTGAACTGAAACATCTAAGTAACCTGTAGGAAAGGAAAGCAACCGCGACTCCCTTAGTAGCGGCGAGCGAAATGGGAAAAGCCTAAACCGTGCCGGTGGAATAGCCTGGTGGCGTTGCCGGTTCGGTGTTGTGGGGCCTCAGAGGAGGAGCGCCAGATCCTCCACGAAGTTACAAACGTGCGTGGTAGTGGAATCGTTCTGGAAAGGCGAGCCGCAGGGGGTAAGAGCCCCGTACACGAAACTGCTGCACACTTCGCTGAGTGTCCCCGAGTAGCGCCGTTGCCGTGTAATTCGGCGTGAATCTGCGAGGACCACCTCGTAAGGCTAAGTATATGTAGGCAACCGATAGTGAACTAGTACCGTGAGGGAAAGGTGAAAAGTACCCCGGGAGGGGAGTGAAATAGTACCTGAAACCGTTGGTTTACAAGCAGTCAGAGCGTCGTCTCAACCCGATGATCTTCGGATCGTCAATCTGAGATCGCGATGGCGTGCCTTTTGAAGAATGAGCCAACGAGTTACGGTATGTGGCGAGATTAACCTGTGAAGGGAAGTCGGAGCGAAAGCGAGTCTGAATAGGGCGTACAGTCGCATGCCGTAGACCCGAAGCCGGGTGATCTATCCATGGGCAGTGTGAAGCGGGGGTAAGACTCCGTGGAGGCGCGAACCGACCTAGGTTGAAAACTGGGCGGATGACCTGTGGATAGGGGTGAAAGGCCAAACAAACCCGGAGATAGCTGGTTCTCCGCGAAATGCATTTAGGTGCAGCGTTGTGCGTTCAACCATGGAGGTAGAGCACTGGATGGGCAAGGGGGCCGACAAGCTTACCAACCTCAGCCAAACTCCGAATGCCATGGTTCCAGAGCACAGCAGTGAGACCCCGGGGGATGAGCTTCGGGGTCGAAAGGGAAACAGCCCAGACCGCCAACTAAGGTCCCTAATTTCTAGCTAAGTGGTAAACGATGTGGGATTGCACAGACAGCCAAGAGGTTGGCTTAGAAGCAGCCACCCTTGAAAGAGTGCGTAACAGCTCACTGGTCGAGTGATCCTGCGCGGACAATGTAACGGGGCTAAAGCTAGAAACCGAAGTTGCGGATTTCTGCCAATTGGCAGGAGTGGTAGCGGAGCGTCGGGCTTGGAGTGAAGCGGCAGCGTGAGCTGACGTGGACCGAGTCCGAGTGAGAATGTTGGTATGAGTAGCGAGAGAGGGGTGAGAAACCTTTCCGCCGAAAGCCCAAGGGTTCCTGGGGAAGGCTAATCCTCCCAGGGTGAGTCGGGAGCTAAGGCGAGGCCGACAGGCGTAGTCGATGCACAACCGGTTGATATTCCGGTACCGCTGTGAACGCGTCCAGGCTTAACCGGTGTTGCTAAGGGGATGCCTGTCCCGCAAAGGGACAGGAGAAACCGACCCACACCGGAGCGGCCAGCAACGCGGGGACGCAGAGAGGTAGGTGAACCCAGGCGACGGTAGTTCCTGGGGTAAGCGTGTAGGGTGGGGCCCAGGTAAGTCCGGTCCCCAAAAAGCCTGAGGCGTGATACCGAACCGCATGAGGTGAAGTCACTGATCCTGTACTGCCAAGAAAAGCCGCTAGCGAGCTTTCACAGCGCCCGTACCCCAAACCAACACAGGTGGGCAGGTAGAGAATACCAAGGCGATTGGGAGAACTATGGTTAAGGAACTCGGCAAATTACATCCGTAACTTTGGGATAAGGATGACCCTAGTAAAGTAAAGGACTTCGCGTCCGGAGCTTGATTGGGTGGCACAAACCAGGGGAAAGCGACTGTTTACTAAAAACACAGCAGCGTGCGAAGTCGTAAGACGCTGTATACGCTGTGACGCCTGCCCGGTGCTGGAAGGTTACGGGGAGGGGTTAGCCGTAAGGCGAAGCTCTGAACCTAAGCCCCAGTAAACGGCGGCCGTAACTATAACGGTCCTAAGGTAGCGAAATTCCTTGTCGGGTAAGTTCCGACCTGCACGAATGGCGTAACGACTTTCCCACTGTCTCAACCATAGACCCAGCGAAATTGAAGTACGAGTAAAGATGCTCGTTAGCTACAGAAGGACGGAAAGACCCCGTGGACCTTTACTACAGCTTGATATTGGTGTTTGGTATGTGTTGTGCAGGATAGGTGGGAGACTGGGAAGCATGGACGCTAGTCTGTGTGGAGTCAACCTTGAAATACCACTCTGCTCATGCTGGGCATCTAACTTGGGCCCGTTATCCGGGTTGAGGACAGTGTCAGGTGGGTAGTTTGACTGGGGCGGTCGCCTCCCAAAGAGTAACGGAGGCGCCCAAAGGTTCCCTCAGCCTGGTTGGCAATCAGGCGTCGAGTGTAATGGCACAAGGGAGCTTGACTGCGAGACCGACGGGTCGAGCAGAAACGAAAGTTGGGCATAGTGATCCGGCGGTTGCGTGTGGAAGCGCCGTCGCTCAACGGATAAAAGGTACCCCGGGGATAACAGGCTCATCTTCCCCAAGAGTCCATATCGACGGGAAGGTTTGGCACCTCGATGTCGGCTCATCGCATCCTGGGGCTGAAGCAGGTCCCAAGGGTTGGGCTGTTCGCCCATTAAAGCGGTACGCGAGCTGGGTTTAGAACGTCGTGAGACAGTTCGGTCCCTATCCTCTGTAGCCGAAGGTGATTTGAGGAAGGCTGTCCCTAGTACGAGAGGACCGGGACGGACGCAGCTCTCGTGTGCCAGTTGTCCTGCCAAGGGCATGGCTGGTTAGCGACCTGCGGAAAGGATAACCGCTGAAAGCATCTAAGTGGGAAGCCTGTTCCAAGATGAGATCACCCACCGGGTAAACCGGGTAAGGCCCGTGGCAGAACACCACGTTGATAGGCCGGAAGTGTACGCATGGCAACATGTTCAGCTGACCGGTACTAATCGGCCGAGGGCTTGGTTCTACATCATCAACTCGATGTCGAATCCGATGTTCGTGCTCGCTGTGGAGTTCTTGAGGCACCGCCTCGTTGACAAGAACATAAAGGTTTCGGTGGCGATGGCGGTGGGGTCACACCCGTTCCCATTCCGAACACGGAAGTTAAGCCCACCAGCGCCGATGGTACTTGGGTGGAGACGCCCTGGGAGAGTAGGTCGCCGCCGGATTTCGCATAAAGCGGGGAGCCAATTGGCTCCCCGCTTTCGTTAACCGCAGGTTTACGTTTGCGGCTTCGGTAGGCTTGTTCGGTGTCTTCCGGTGGAGGTTCTGCCCGCAAGCCTCCCAATCGCCGGAGGCCACCCCAGCAAAGGGCGCACCAGGGCAAAGGAAAAGCTGGTCCGCCAAGAGGGCCCAAGGGGGCCAATAGAGGATCCCATAGCAAGGGAAAGCCCGATGGCCGGGGATCTCAGAGCAGAGGAAGGCCCGATCGCCGGGGATCTCAGAACAGGGGAGGGCCTGATCGCCGGGGATCTCAGAACAGGGGAAAGCCCGAGTCGTCTTTACCCAAGGGGCCGAGAGGGATGGGTGCAGTGGCCCGCAAGGGTGCGGCAAAGCTCCACGAAGAGCCTCTGCCCGAGTCCAAGAGTCCAGAGCCCACCGAGGAGCTGACGCCAGAAGAGGCCGAAGAGGTCCGCTTGCGGGCCGAGCGGCGGGAGGCTCGCCAAGCCCGAACTGCACAGCTTCGCGCCGAGGCCAAAGAGGCTGTCGAACGGGGTGCTCTGAGCGACGCTCAGAGCAGTTCGCCCAGCAAACCCCAGCCAGGGCGAAGGCGCGCTCCGTTGCCCGACGGCGGCCGATCGTCTAAAGCACAGGATCTGGAGGAGGCGGTGGGGCGCAGAGACGCTCCTCGATACCGGCAGCGTCTGGAGCGCGCCGAGGTGGCCTATGAACAAGACGACTACCACAAGGCGTGGCGGGCGTTGGACGGCATGGCCAAGGACGCCCCCAAGGTGCCCGAGGTTCGGGAACTAGCCGGCCTGACGCTGTACCGCCTCGGGCGCTGGGAATTGGCCGCCAGAGAGTTGGAGGCCTTCCGAGAGCTCACCGGTCGCACCGATCTCCACCCGGTTCTGGCCGACTGTCACCGGGCCCAGCGCCGTTGGGCCGACGTTGATGCGTTGTGGGCTGAATTGAGGGCCTCTGGCGAGAGCGCCGCGGTGCTCGCCGAGGGGAGAATTGTGGCCGCCGGCGCTCTGGGCGATCGAGGAGAGCTGACGGAGGCGGTTCGTCTGCTGTCTGCCAACTTCCAGCGCCCTCGACGAGCCAAAGAGCACCACATGCGCCAGGCCTACGCTTTGGCCGATCTGTGCGAGCAGGCCGGTGAGATCCCTCGAGCGAGGGAGCTGTTTGGCTGGTTGAAAGACCAAGATGAGCTCTATGTGGACGTGGCCGAGAGGCTGTCTTCTCTTCGGTAGCAAATCCTCGGGGGGAATGCCCCCGAAGGTTTCGGCCCGCCGCTATCGTGAGGACAGTCGGCAGTTGGTTCGAGGGAGTAGGCGACCGTGGACATCCAAGGACTGTTGGGCGAAGAAGCAGAGTCGCTCTTATCGCATGAATCCAAGACCATTCCCCGCGAGGATCTGAGCCTTCCCGGCCCAGATTTCATCGACCGGGTGATGGCCGGCACCGACCGGTCTCCCCAGGTGCTGCGCAACCTCCAGTCGCTGTTCGATCACGGTCGCCTGGGCGGCACCGGCTACGTCTCTATCCTGCCGGTAGACCAGGGCATCGAGCACTCGGGAGCGGCCTCCTTCGCCCCCAACCCCCGATACTTCGACCCCGCGGGCATCGTGGAGTTGGCCATCGAGGGAGGCTGCAACGCGGTGGCCTCCACCTTCGGCGTGCTGGGGGCCACCTCCCGCCGCTTCGCCCACCGCATCCCCTACATCGTCAAGCTCAACCACAACGAATTGCTCACCTACCCCAACAAGTTCGACCAGGTGATGTTCGGATCGGTGGACCAAGCCTTCGACCTCGGCGCGGCCGGCGTGGGTGCCACCATCTACTTCGGTTCAGACGAGGCCACCCGCCAAATCCAAGAAGTGGCCGAGGCCTTCCACCGGGCCCATGAGCTGGGAATGTTCACCGTGCTGTGGTGCTATCTGCGGAACTCCGGTTTCAAGGTGGACGGCACCGATTACCACGCATCCGCCGATCTCACCGCCCAGGCCAACCACATCGGCGTGACCATCGAAGCCGACATCATCAAACAGAAGCTCCCCGAGAACAACGGCGGCTACACCGCCCTCGGGTTCGGCAAAACCCACCCGCTGGTCTACGACGAGCTCACCACCGACCACCCCATCGACCTCACCCGCTGGCAGGTGGCCAACTGTTACATGGGCCGGATCGGGCTGATCAACTCCGGCGGCGCATCGTCGGGGGCGAGCGATCTGGCCGAGGCGGTGCGCACCGCGGTGATCAACAAGCGAGCCGGCGGACTCGGCCTCATCAGCGGCCGCAAGGCCTTCCAGCGCCCAGTAGCCGAGGGCGTGGAACTCCTCAACGCCATCCAAGACGTCTACCTCTCCGACTCGGTCACGGTTGCGTAGCCGCGCGGCCGGGCTGGTTTCGGGCGAGGATGTGCCACTTGAGGCTCGCCACTGGGTAACCTCGGAGTTCGGCATCGCTTAAGCGGGTAGCCATCTGGGATCAAGGAGGATTCCGTGACTGACACCGTGCCGCGCACCGTCGGGACGCGCGAGCTGAACCGCTTGGTGGTTCGCTTTGCGGGCGACTCCGGCGATGGGATGCAGCTCACCGGCGACCGCTTCACCAGCGCCAGCGCATTGTTCGGCAACGACTTGGCCACGCTGCCGGAGTTCCCAGCCGAGATCCGGGCGCCCCAGGGAACGCTGGCCGGTGTATCGGCCTTCCAGGTGCAGGTTTCCGACCACGACATCACCACTCCGGGCGACGCCCCCAACGTGCTGGTGGCCATGAACCCGGCTGCTCTGCGCAAGGAGCTGATCCACCTGGAGATGGGCGGGACGGTGATCGTGAACCAGGACGCCTTCATTGAGCGCAACCTGACCAAGGCTGGCTACGACAGCGATCCGCTGGAAGACGGCAGCCTGGACAACTACACCCTGTTCAAGGTGCCCATGACCACCATCACCAAAGAGGTCTGCAAGGACCTGGGGGTGAAGCCACGCGACGCCGAGCGGTCCAAGAACTTCTTCGCCCTGGGCCTGCTGTCATGGCTCTACAGCCGGCCGGCCCAGCCCACCCTCGACTGGATCTCGGCCAAGTTCAAGCGCCAGCAGCTAATCGCCGATGCCAACACCGCCGCGTTCAAGGCCGGCATGGCCTTCGGAGAAACCGCCGAGCTGTTCGACTTCACCTACGAGGTGAAGCCGGCCGCGCTGGAACCGGGCACCTACACCAACGTGAACGGCAACACCGCGCTGTCGTGGGGCTTGGTGGCTGCCAGCCAGCAGGCCAAAGTACCCCTGTTTTTGGGGTCGTACCCCATCACCCCGGCCAGCGACATCCTCCACGAGCTGAGCCAGCGCAAGAACTTCGGCGTGCGAACCCTCCAGGCCGAGGACGAGATCGCCGCGGTGTGCGCCGCTCTTGGAGCCTCCTTCGGAGGCCATCTGGGCGTGACCACCACCAGCGGGCCGGGCATTGCCCTCAAAGGGGAGACCATCGGTTTAGCGGTCAGCCTCGAGCTGCCGTTGTTGGTGATCAACATCCAGCGGGGCGGCCCGTCCACCGGTCTGCCCACCAAGACCGAGAGCGCCGACCTCATGCAGGCCATGTACGGACGCCACGGCGAATCGCCGGTGCCGATTGTGGCTGCATACAGCCCCTCGCAGTGCTTCTTCGCCGCCATTGAGGCGGCCCGCATCGCCCTCAAGTACCGCACTCCGGTGATCTTGCTGTCCGACGGCTATCTGGCCAACGGCAGTGAGCCCTGGCGTCTGCCCGACGTGGCCACGCTGCCCGACCTGACGGTTGAGTTCGCCACCGCGCCCAACCACACCGAGGACGATGGCACCGAGGTGTTCTGGCCCTATTTGCGTGACACCGAGACCTTGGCTCGGCCGTGGGCAGTACCGGGCACCCCCGGCCTCACCCACCGCATAGGCGGCATCGAGAAAGAGGACGGCAGCGGCAACATCAACTATGAGCCCGACAACCACGGCTACATGGTGAGGCTGCGCGAGGACCGCGTCGCCAACATCGCCAACGACATCGAGCCCACCATGATGGACGGCGACATCGACGACGCCGACCTGCTGGTGCTGGGGTGGGGGTCGACGTGGGGGGCCATCACCAGCGCGGTGATGCGAGCTCGAAATGAGGGCCGCAAGGTGGCTCACGCCCACGTCACTCATTTGAATCCGCTGCCCAAGGACTTGGGGGAAATCGTCCGGCGCTATCCCAAGGTGATGGTGCCGGAGATGAACCTGGGCCAGTTCTGCCGCATCATCCGGGCTGAGTTCCTGGTCGATGCCCAATCGGTGGCCAAGGTGGAGGGGGTTCCCTTCACCGCCGCCGAACTTCACTCACACATCGTTGGAGCCCTCGATGGCTGATGTCCTCACCTCAACGACGGCCTATCGGGCCGACCACCACCACGGAGCCCTTGATGACTGACGTGCCCACCACCACCAAGGCCGACTGGACCAGCGACCAAGAAGTCCGCTGGTGCCCCGGCTGCGGGGACTACTCGATTTTGACCGCGGTGCAGCTCCTCATGCCCGAGCTCGACGTTCGCCGAGAAGACACCGTGTTCGTATCCGGCATCGGCTGCGCGGCCCGATTCCCGTACTACATGAACACCTATGGGGTACACGGCATTCATGGTCGGGCCCCCGCGCTGGCCACCGGCTTGGCCATGGCCCGTCCTGAATTGCACGTATGGGTGGTGGGCGGCGACGGCGACATGTTGTCGATCGGCGGCAATCACCTGCTGCACGCGCTGCGTCGCAACGTGAACCTCAACATTCTGCTGTTCAACAACCAGATCTACGGCCTCACCAAAGGCCAGTATTCGCCCACCAGCGAGATCGGCAAAGTCACAAAGTCGACTCCGGCGGGCAGCATCGACGAGCCGTTCAACCCCATCTCCGTCGCCATTGGCGCCGAGGCCAGCTTTGTGGCCCGCACCCATGACATGGACCGCCAGCACATGATGGACATGTTCCGGCGGGCCCACGATTTCCCTGGCGCGTCGTTCGTGGAGGTTTTTCAGAACTGCAACGTGTTCAACGACGGGGCGTTCGGGGCCATCACCAAGAAGGACAAGCGGGCCTCCATGCTCATTCACCTTGAGCACGGCCAGCCCATCCGCTTCGGCGAGAACAACGAGAAGGGCGTGGTGATCAACCCCCAGGGCAGCGCCGAGGTGGTTGATGTGGCCGATGTCGGCGAGTCGGCTCTGCTGGTACACGACGAGGCTCGCCAGGATCCCAGCTTGGCCTTCGCCCTGTCCCGGCTCTCGGCCGGACCGTTCGAGCCCACCCCCATCGGGGTTTACCGGGCGGTCGAGCGGGCTGAGTACGCCGGCGAGGCCAGCAAGCAACTGGCTATGGCCCAAGAGCAGTCCGGCCCCGGCGACCTCGAGACCCTGCTGCATTCCCGGCCCACCTGGGAAGTCTCCTGAGCAACGCCTCTGAATCATCTTCTCGTCCCGCACCCGGCGGTTGGGTGCTGGACCTGGACGGGGTGATCTGGGTAGGGGGAACTGCCGTTCCCGGCTCGGCGGAGGCCGTGGAGCGATTGCAGCAATCGAGCGCACCAGTGGTGTTTGTCACCAACATGTCGGCCCTGACGGTGGCCGACCAGGAGGCCAAGCTGGCTGCCTGCGGGATCGACGCCGCTGGATCGGTGATCACATCGGCCACGGCCGCTGGCCGGCTCATAAGCCCCGGCGAGCGGGTGCTGGTGGTTGGGGGTCCCGGCATCAATGAGGCGGTGGAGTTGGCCGGTGCCGAGGTGTGCTCAACGGAACCTGCCGACGTGGTGGTTGTGGGCATGGACCCCAGCTTCAACTACGACACCCTCAGCCGAGCTATGCGGGCGATCCGGGGCGGCGCCCGGCTTATCGGAACCAACCACGACCCCAGCTACCCCACCGAGCGCGGGCTGGAGCCGGGGGGTGGATCGCTTCTCGCCGCGGTGGCCGCCGCCGCAGAGGCAGAGCCCACCATGGCGGGCAAGCCCAACCAGCCCATCGTCGATTGCGTACTCGACCGAATCGGCGAATCCGGCGTGGTAGTGGGGGACCGTCCCGACTCCGACGGCCTATTCGCCGAGGCCCTGGGGTACGAATTCGCCTTAGTGCTGAGCGGCGTGATCGGTCCAAACGACCTGCCGGTAACCCCGGAGCCGCAGTATTGCGCCACAGATTTGGCTGCCCTGGTCCACCAATTGGGGTTTGAATAGGGGGGATGAAGGGGTCGCGCCGGAGGCTGGACACAGAGCTGGTTCGCCGCGGCCTGGTCGCGAGCCGGGATCGGGCCCGGGAGGCTGTGGCCTCAGGCCAAGTCACCGTAAACGGAGTGATTGCGCATAAGGCGGCCCGGCTCGTGCTTCCTGGCGACGCCTTGGAGATAGCCGGCCCGCCGGCCCGCTATGTGAGCAGAGGGGGTGAGAAGCTCGAGGGGGCGCTGGCCGCCTTTGGCCTGGACGTCGCCGGCTTGCGGTGCTGTGACGTGGGCGCGTCCACCGGGGGGTTCACGGATTGCCTGTTGCAGCGCGGCGCGGCCGATGTGGTGGCTGTCGATGTGGGTCGAGCCCAGATGCACGAGCGCCTAGCTGCCGACCCTCGGGTGACGCTCTGCGAGCGCACCGATATCCGAGATGTCGATCCCACCAGCATCGGGGCTCCGTTCGACTTGGTGACCGCCGACGTGTCCTTCATTTCTCTGACTTCGGTTATGGAATGCCTGGCTGAACTCGTGGCGACCGGCGCCCCAGCAGTGGTCCTCGTCAAGCCCCAATTCGAGGTAGGGCGCAAGCAAGCCAGCAAGGGCCGGGGGGTAATCCGCGACCCTGAGCAATGGCAAGCGGCGATCGACCGGGTGCTGGATGCGGCGACCGCCGCGGGCCTTGCCCCTCAAGCCGCCGCCCCATCAGCTTTGAAGGGCGCCCAGGGAAACGTGGAGTTCTTCTTGCACCTGGAAAAGGGCGGCGTCCCCGCCCCGGTGGATTCTTCCCAAGTAGTAACCCAAGTTGTCACTCAAGAGGAATAGCCTGACTCCGTGGCTGCAATTGCCTTTTTCGTTCACGCTGATCGGCCGGAAGCTCTGAAGCTGGCGGCCGAGCTCATCGGCCGCTTGGACGGCGACGGACACGAAATCCGCCTGCCGCCCGAGTCGGCTGAGGCGGTGGATCGCACCGAATTGGCCCACCTCGACGATCACATTGGCGAGAAACTGGACTTGGCGGTGAGCTTGGGGGGAGACGGCTCCATGCTGCGGGCGGTGACCGCGGTGGCCGACGACGGTGTGCCGGTGCTGGGAGTCAACTACGGCTCACTGGGCTACCTCACCGGGATCGAGCCGGATTCCGCCTCGGTGGCAGTCGAGCAGTTTTTGGCCGGCGACTACGTCATTGAAGAGCGCATCCGGCTGCGCTGTCGGCTGGGAAACGGCACCGAGGTGAGCGCTCTCAATGAGGCCATCGTGGAGAAGGTGGACAGCGGGCGCACTGTCAATCTGGCCGTCCACATCGACGGAGAGTTCTTCACCAGCTACGCCGCCGATGGGCTTATCGCGGCCACTCCCACCGGTTCTACGGCCTACTCGTTGTCGGCCGGCGGGCCCATCTTGGCTCCGACCATGAATGCGGTGATCCTGACCCCGGTGGCCCCCCATACGCTGTTCGACCGCAGCCTGGTGCTGCTGCCGTCGAGCGAGCTGGTAGTGGAGGTGTTGGGCGACCGTCCGGCCGCAGTAGCGGTGGACGGCCGTTCGCTGGGTGATTTGGGCGAGGGCGGCTCGTTGACGGTCTCGGTTTCCGATCAGCCCGCTCGCCTTGTCACCCTCGGCCAGCGAGGCTTCCACCAAGCCCTCAAGTCGTCCTTCGGCTTGTCCGATCGCTGACGTCGGCCCGAGACAATGCTGACTGAGCTGGCAGTAGAGAACCTGGGGGTGATCGAGCGGCTCAATCTGGTGTTGGAACCGGGCATGACCGCGCTGACTGGGGAGACCGGGGCAGGGAAGACCCTGGTGGTAACGGCCGTCGACCTGCTCTTGGGCGGCCGGGCCGACTCAGCGTTGGTGCGGTTCGGCGCCAGCGAAGCCGTCGTCGAGGGCCGCTTCGAGCACCAGGGCGAGGAGGTAGTGCTTCGCCGGGTGGTGCCCGCCGAAGGCCGGGCCCGGGCCTATGTCGACGGCCGGCTGGCGTCGGCCGCCACCCTGGCCGAACTGGGTGCAGAGCTGGTGGATCTCCACGGCCAGCACGAGCACCAGTCGCTTTTGCGCCGGGTTCACCAACGGGCCGCGTTGGACCGATTCGGCGATGTGGACTTGGTGCCGCTGATGGAGGCTCGGGCCGCGCTGGCCGACCTGAATCGCCGCCGTAATGAGCTGGGCGGCGACGAGCGGTCCCGAGCGCGGGAGATCGAGCTGTGCCGATTCCAGCTGGCCGAGCTGGATGAGGCCGGCCTGGAGAGCCCCGACGAGGATGAGTCGCTCAAGGCCGAAGAGGCGGTGTTGGCCGACGCCGCGGCCAGCCGGGATGCGGCCCGGCGGGCGGCCATGTCTCTGGGTGCCGATGGCGCAGTGGGGGCGGGGCTGGCCCAGATTGCCTCGGCCTTGGAGAGCCGCCTGCCGCTGGAAGGCCAGCATGAGCGGCTGGTCAACCTGGTGGCCGAGGTCGAAGACCTGTCGACCGAGTTGCGCCGTCTGGCCGAGTCCATTGATGAGAACCCGGCCCGATTGGCCGAGGTCCGCCAGCGCCGAGAGCTGCTGGTGGATCTGCGCCGCAAGTACGGGGAGACCGTGGCCGAGGTCATGGAGTTCCACCGCGATTTGTCGGCCCGCCTCGCCGAGTTGGAGGACTTCGACCGACTGGCCAAAGACCTGGATGGGGAACTGGATCGCCGCAGCGCCGCGGTGGTCGAAGCCGGCGCCGTAGTCGGTGCGGCTCGACGGCAGGCCGCCCAGGCGTTGGGCAAAGAGGTGACAGCCAATCTGCGGGAGTTGGCCATGCCCCGAGCCGAGGTGCAGGTGGAGGTGGGCGACGATCCCGGAGACGACGTGGACATCCTTCTGTCCGCCAACAGCGGGGCCCCCGGCCTGCCGCTCACCTCGGCCGCGTCCGGGGGAGAGCTGGCCCGGGTCATGCTGGCCCTGCGTCTGGTGGTCAGCGCCGGGCCCCCAGTGCTGGTGTTTGACGAGGTGGACGCCGGCATCGGCGGCCAAGTGGCCCAGACGGTGGGCCGATCGCTCTCCCGCCTGACCGCCGACCATCAAGTGCTGGTGGTGACCCACTTGCCCCAGGTGGCCGCTTGTGCCGACGACCAGGTGAGCATTGTCAAGCACGACGACGGCTCAACTGCGTCGGTGACCGCCGAGCCCCTGGACGGCGAGGAACGGGTGATCGAGCTCTCCCGCATGCTCTCCGGCTCGCCCGACAGCGAGAGCGCCCGCCGCCACGCCTCCGAACTCCTCGAGATGTCTCAGAGCTGATGGCACTAGAGCTTCTAGAGACGTCTCAAGGTGTCTGACGGTCCGCCAGTTGTCGCTCCTTCCCGCTAGGATTGGCAGGCGTGACCAAACACATCTTTGTCACGGGCGGTGTAGCGAGTTCATTGGGTAAGGGGCTCACGGCCGCTTCCCTAGGGCGTTTGCTCAAGCAACGGGGACTCCGGGTGACCATGCAGAAGCTGGACCCGTACATCAATGTGGACCCCGGCACTATGAACCCCTTTGAGCACGGAGAGGTGTTCGTCACCGACGACGGCGGCGAGACCGATCTGGATCTCGGCCACTATGAGCGGTTCATCGACGAGAACCTCACCAAGCTCTCCAACGCCACCACCGGCTCCATCTACTCCTCGGTCATCGCCTCCGAGCGACAAGGCGAGTATCTGGGCAAGACCGTGCAGGTGATCCCCCACGTCACCAATGAGATCAAGAACCGCATCTCCAGCCTGGTTTCCGACGATATCGACGTGGTCATCACTGAGATCGGCGGGACCGTCGGCGATATCGAGATCCTCCCTTTTCTGGAGGCCATCCGCCAGGTTCGCTTGGACGTGGGACGGGGGAACGTGTGCTATGTCCACGTCACGCTGGTGCCCTTCATCGGCCCCACTGGCGAGCAGAAAACCAAGCCCACCCAGCACTCGGTTACCGAGCTGCGCAGCCGCGGCGTCCAGCCCGACGCCATTGTGTGCCGCAGCGAGTCGCCCATCTCCGATGAGCTGAAGCGAAAGATCTCCAGCCTCTGCGATGTGGACGTGTCGGCGGTGGTCAACGCGGCCGATGCCGAGAGCATCTACGAGATCCCCCTGGTGCTCCACGACGAGGGCCTAGACGGCGTGGTGTGCGACATCCTGTGCTTGGACGTTCCCGAGCCGGATCTGACCGACTGGCAAATGCTGAATCAGCGAATCGAAATGGCTCAGCGCACCGCGCGCATCGGCCTCATCGGCAAGTATGTGACCCTCCCCGACGCCTACCTGTCGGTAGTCGAAGCGCTGAACCACGCCGCCATTCATCAGGGTGCCTCGGTGGAGATCGAGTGGATTCAAGCCGAGAGCGTCGAAGGCCTGATGGTTGAGAGCCTGCTGGAAGGGCTGGATGGCATCGTGATTCCCGGCGGGTTTGGCGAGCGGGGCATCGAAGGCAAGATCAACGCCGCCTCTTACTCTAGGGAGAACGGTATTCCCTGCTTGGGGTTGTGCCTGGGCCTCCAAGTGATGACCATCGACTACGCCCGCAACGTATTGGGCCTGGCCAACGCCCATTCCAGCGAGTTCGACCCCAGCACTCCGTGGCCGGTGATCGACCTGATGGAATCGCAGCGCGGCATCACCGACAAGGGCGGCACAATGCGGCTGGGAGCATGCTTGGCCAAACTTCAACCGGGTACCCAAGTGGCCGAGGTGTACGAAGCAGAAGTGGTTTCGGAACGCCACCGCCACCGCTATGAGTTCAACCCCAAGCTTCGCGGCCGATTCGAGGGAACCGACTTCGTGCTCGCCGGCGAGTCGCCCGACGGCCTCTTGGTGGAGTTCATCGAACTAAACGGCCACCCCTGGTGGGTGGGCACCCAAGCCCATCCCGAGTTCAAGAGCCGCCCCGACCGGCCCGCCCCGCTGTTCTGCGGATTGGTGAAGGCCGCGTTGGATCGCCGAGAAGGTGGAGTGACTGCCGACCAGGCTGGCCCTTCGGATTCGCAGACTGAGTTTGCAGAACAGGCCGAGACGTCAAGCGAGGCGTCCACCGCAGCCCACCGTTGAGAGGCAGCACAAAGGTGAGCGACGAAAACGGCTTCACCCCGGTCGGCGAACGCCAGGGGTGGCAGGGGAGGGTGGTCTCTCTCACGGTTGCGGAGATCAGGGCACCCGACGGTTCAATCTATGAGCGGGAGATCATCCGCCATCCCGGAGCAGCGGTGATTGTGCCCCTAGACGGCCAAGAGGTCATCATGATCCGCCAGTATCGACCGGCGGTGAATCGGGAGCTGTTGGAAATCCCCGCCGGAAAGCTGGACTCCGAGGATGAGCCCCCCGAGCTCACCGCGCGGCGGGAGTTGGAAGAGGAGATCGGCAAGCGCCCCGGCCGTCTGGAGCTGTTGGCGGTGTTCCACAACTCACCGGGATTCTGCGATGAGGTTACCCATTGTTATCTGGCCACCGAGTTGACCGACACTCACCGCCAACCCCACGGCGTTGAGGAGGAGCACATGGCCATCGAGCGAATCAGGCTGGCCGACGTGCCCGACCTGGTGGCTTCCGGAGAGTTGGCCGATGCCAAGTCGATCGTCGGTCTGATGCTGGCCCGAGAGCGATTGGGGTGAGCGCCCAGAGCGGGGTTGAGGAGTTCTTGGATTGGCTGGTGTTGGAACGGGGCCGCGCCCCTCGCACCTGTGAGGCCTACCGCCGGGATCTGAGCGGCTATTGCGAGGTCTTGGCCACCCGGGGTTGCAGTCCCGAGAATGCCAGCGAAAAGGACATCTTGGCGTTCATGCGCCACCATCAAAGCCAGGGGATGGCCCCGGCGACGATAAAACGGGCGATGACCGCAGTGCGGACATTTCACCAGTTTCTCGTGGTAGATGGTTTGCGCGACGATGATCCCAGTTCCCACGTAGAGATTCCCAGGGTGCCCACCGGTATTCCGAAGGCGCTGAGCCAGACTGAAGTGGACGCCATCTTGGACGCGGTGAACGGCGCCGACCGGGTGTCTCGACGGGATAGGGCGTTGTTGGAGGTGCTCTATGGCACCGGGATGCGCATCAGCGAGTTGGTTGGGATGTCGCTGACTGACCTAAGCATGAGCGAGGCCACCGTACGGGTTCTCGGAAAAGGTCAAAGGGAACGGGTGTTGCCGGTAGGCCGATGCGCGCATGAGGCGCTAACTGCCTGGCTGGTTCCAGCGGGCCGGGGAGAGATGGAGCCGGAGCGATGGGCGTCCCAGCACGACCAGGACGCGGTGTGGCTCAACCAGAGGGGTAGACGGCTGTCGCGGCAGGGAGCTTGGGGCGTGGTGAAAAAGAGGGCCCAGCAGGTGGGGCTGGGCGCAAGAGTCTCCCCCCACGCATTCCGCCATTCCTGTGCCACCCACATGTTGGATCACGGCGCCGACATCAGAGCGGTGCAAGAGCTCTTGGGCCATGCTTCCATCAGCACCACGCAGGTGTACACCTTGGTGTCGAAGGAGAAGCTATGGGAGGCCTATAGGGCCGCTCACCCCCGGGCGGTGCTGAACCGTTGATCCATCTGGCTCGGCGCTTCTTCCAGTCGATTGTCGATAAAGGTCCCGAATCCGCCGAAGAGGCCTGGCTGCTCGGAATGCTCAGAAGTGCTGAGGCCAATCTGTATCGGCAGATGAGCGCTGCCGACCGGAGCCACGCAGTGAGATCGGCCAAGTGCCCCGTGCTGGCCGACGACGCCCAGCGGGTGGCCGCCGCCCTCCACGACGTGGGGAAAATCCAGGCCGGTTTGGGGACTTGGGCCCGGGTGGGCGCCACCGTGGTAGGGGCCGTTTTACCTGGTCTTTTGAGAGGTCGGTGGGCCGATTATCAGGATCACCCTCGTCTAGGCGCGGCCATGCTGCGTGACGCAGGCAGCGCCGAACTCACCGTGGTTTGGGCCGCAGAGCACCACGTTCCCCTCTCCCAGACCTCCCTGTCTCACGAGGTGGCCACCGCCCTGGCTGCTGCTGACTAATCGGGGAGCCGGTAGGCTTTCGGGCGTGCGCACCGAGATTCCCAAGATCATCAGCGTCGACGACCACCTTGTAGAGCCCGCCCACTTGTGGCAGAGCTGGCTGCCGGAGCGGTTCAAGGAGCGGGGGCCGCGGGTGGAGCGACGCCGGGTGGGTCCGATCACCTTTATCGGCGGGGCCAAGATGTACACCTACGAGCTGGATGTAGAAGACGGGCCATGGGGAGATGTCTGGTTTTACGAAGACCTCGTCTATCCCAACAAGCGCCATGTGGCCGCGGTGGGCTTTGACCGGGACGACATGGAGGCCGTGCCCATCACTTTCGACGAGATGCGCCCCGGGTGTTACGAGCCCAAGGCCCGGATAGAGGACATGGAGATGAACCATGTGGAAGCGTCGCTGTCGTTCCCCACGTTTCCCAGGTTTTGCGGCCAGACCTTCCTGGAAGCCGACGACAAGGAACTGGCCTTCGCTTGTGTGCAGGCCTACAACGACTTCATGATCGAGGAGTGGTGCGGCGACTCCAACGGTGCGCTCATCCCCCTGGCCATTATCCCGCTCTGGGATGTGGAGCTGGCCCGGGCCGAGGTGGAGCGCAACGCCGCCCGAGGCTGCCATGCGGTGTGCTTCTCCGAGATTGCCCCCAATCTGGGGCTACCCAGCATCCACACCGACTACTGGGATCCGTTCTTCGCCGCCTGCCAGGACACCTCCACCGCGGTGTGCATGCACATTGGCTCATCGTCGAAGATGCCCGCGGCCTCACCCGACGCCCCGCCTGCGGTGGCAGCCTCGCTCAGCTTCAACAACGCCATCGCGTCGATGAGCGACTTCCTGTTCTCCGGGGTGCTGGTGCGGTTTCCCGAACTCAAGCTGGCCTACTCCGAGGGCCAGATCGGGTGGATCCCCTACATCCTGGAGCGCTGCGACGATGTGTGGAGCGAGCACCGGGCCTGGGGCGGGGTGCGAGACATCGTCCCCGAGCCGCCATCCACCTACTACTACCGGCAGATCTACGGCTGCTTCTTCCGCGACAATCACGGCTTGAAGTCGTTGGACGAGGTAGGGGTGGACAACGTGACCTTCGAGACCGACTACCCCCACACCGACACCACCTGGCCCCACACCAAGAAGGTGGCCGAGGACATGATGGGCCACCTGCCCCCCGACGTGGTGCACAAGCTGGTGCGGGGCAACGCCGCCCGCCTCCTCAATCTGGACATCAACTGACCGAGGTCAGTCTTAGGAATTGAGCAGCGCAAAGGTTTGAGCGACGAGTTCGGCCTGCTCTCGGGCGTGTACAGCGGCACTGCCAGTGGCCGGGCTGGATGATTCGTTGCGACTTGCTCTGAGGATTTCGCAGCGATCGCCGAAGGCGTCGTGGAGGTGCCCCTTCGCGTAATTCCACGGCCCCATGTTCCGGGGTTCTTCTTGGAGCCAGACGATCTTTTCAGCATTGGGATAGTGGTCGAGAGCCTCAGCCAAGGCGCTGTCCGGCCAGGGATAGAGCTGCTCAACCCGCAGCACCACCACAGGGGCGCCCACCCGGTTTCGCTCGGCAATGGCCTCGTGGGTGATCTTGCCGGATGCCAGCACGACACCGGTGGCCTGGTTGGGCTCGGGACCGCCCGGATCGGAAAGCAATGGGGAGAACCAGCCCTCGGTCAGGTCGGTAATCGGGGATCTCGCGTCGCGGTGGCGCAGCAGCGACTTGGGAGTGAACAGCACGAGCGGCTTGTGGGGGGAGCGCTTGGCCTGGTCTCGGAGCAAGTGGAAGTACTGGGCCGCGGTTGACAGATTGGCCACTCGAACATTGCTCTCCGCCACCGACTGCAAGAACCGCTCGATCCGTCCCGAGGAGTGCTCGGGCCCTTGCCCTTCGAAGCCATGGGGCAGAAGCATGACCAGCCCTGACTGCTGATCCCATTTGTCCGCCGCCGACATGACGAACTGGTCGATTATTATTTGCGCGCCGTTGACGAAATCACCGAACTGGGCCTCCCAGAGGACCAGGGCATCGGTGCCGCCCACCGAATAGCCGTATTCGAAGCCCAGAGCCGCGTATTCCGAGAGGAGCGAGTCGTACACCCATAGCTGGGCATCGCGACGGGCCAATCCGGCCAGCGGGCAGTGCTCCCGGGCTGATTGGTTGCATACCAAGGTGCTGTGGCGATGGGAGAACGTCCCCCGGCGGGAATCTTGGCCGGCCAAGCGGATCGAAGTTCCCTCATCGAGAAGGGTGCCGAAGGCGAGTGCCTCGGCCAGGCCCCAGTCCACCATCCCCTGCGCCATCATCGCGTCGCGGGCTTCGAACTGGCGGGCCAGCTTGGGGTGAAGTACGAACCCGTCGGGTACTGATGTCAACGCGTCGAACACCCGCTTGATCTGCTTGTCCGAGACGCCGGTGTCCACCAGTGGTGCGACGTGAGGAGTGGAATCGGCCAACGCCCTCGAAATCGACAACTCAAGCGGTCTACTGGCGGTTTCGGCCGTTCCCTCAGGATGGCTGGCGGCTTCGTCTCGGATCTCGTCGCGTGTCTCCTCCAGCGCCTGTTGGAGCTTGGCCCGGAATTCGTCCATGGCCTGTTCCGCTTCTTCCAGGGTGATGTCCCCGCGCTTCACCAGTGATTCCACGTATCGCTTGCGCACCGAGCGGTGGCTTTCAATCCGCCGGTACATTTCCGGCTGGGTGTAGCTGGGATCGTCGGCCTCGTTGTGCCCTTGGCGGCGGTAGCACCACATGTCGATCACAACGTCTTTGTGGAAGTGGTTGCGGTAGGCCAGGGCCAGCCGGGCCACTCGGGCGCAGGCCTCGGGATCGTCGCCGTTGACGTGGAAGATGGGGGCCTGGATCATCTTGGCCACGTCGGTGCAGTAGTAGCTGGAGCGGGCCGACTCCGCGGTGGTGGTGAACCCCACCTGGTTGTTGATTACCAAATGCACTGTGCCCCCGGTGCGATAGCCCTCGATCAGCGACAGGTTCAGCGTCTCGCTCACCACCCCCTGACCGGCGAAGGCGGCATCGCCGTGGACCAGCACGGGCAATACCGGGAAAAGGTCGTCCTCGCTGGCGGCACGACCTCTAACCAGCCCGCTGACCGGGCTGTGCTCGCCTTGTTCATGGCCGATGCGATCCAGGCGGGCTCGGACCATGCCCTCGACCACCGGGTTCACCGCCTCCAAGTGCGAGGGGTTGGCCGCTAGCTCCACGGGGATGCGATTGCCGGCCATGCTCTCGAACTCCGCGGTCATGCCCAGGTGGTACTTCACGTCGCCCGATCCCTGGGTGGACGATTCGTCCAGATTCCCCTCGAACTCGCCGAACAGCTGGCCGTAGTCCTTGCCCACGATGTTCACCAGCACGTTGAGCCGGCCCCGGTGGGCCATGCCCATAGTCACCGAGTCCATCCCCAGGTCGGCGGCCTTTCCCAGCACAGTGTCCAACACCACGATGGCGCTCTCAGCCCCCTCGATCCCGAATCGCTTCTGGCCCACGTACTTGGTGTCCAAGAACCGCTCCAGGGCCTCGGCTGCGTTCAGCCGATCCAAGATGTGCAGCTTCTCGTCGAACCCCACCGGGTTGCCCATCGCTTCCACCTGTTCTTGGATCCACTTCTTCTCATCGGGTTCCTGGATGTGCATGTACTCCACGCCCACAGTGCGGCAATAGGCGTTTCGGAGCACATGCAAGATCTCGCCCAGCGGCATTTTGCCGTCGGGCTGGCCCAATTCGATGCCGCCCAGCCCGGTGGTGAGGAATTCCCGGTCGAGGTCCCAGATGGTGAGGCCGTAGGTGGCCGGATCGAGCTCGGTGTGCATCTCAGGCTCGCTGGCCGAGAGTGGGTCGAGATCGGCGATGAGGTGGCCCCGCACCCGGTGCATGTTGATGAGCGCGTTCACCTGCACCTGCTTGGTGATCACGGCCTGCTCCCGGTCGAGGGGCAAGATGTCGGGCCGCCATCGAACGGCCTCGTAGGGCACGCCCACCGCTCGGAAGATGTCTTCGTAGAAGTTGTGCTTGCCCAACAGCAGCTCATGGACCGCCCCGAGGAACATTCCCGATTCGGCGCCTTGGATGATGCGGTGGTCGTAGGTGGACGACAAGGTGATCACCTTCGACACCCCCAGATCGGCCAGTGTGCGGGAATCCGCGGCCTGATAGGCGGTGGGGTAGTCGATGGTGCCCACGCCGACGATGACCCCTTGGCCGGGCATGAGCCGGGGCACCGACTGCACAGTGCCCAGGGTGCCGGGATTGGTGATGCTGACGGTGACGCCCACGAAGTCGTCGGGGCTCAGATCATTGCTGCGCACCTTGCGGATCATGGTGTCGTAGGTCTCGACAAAGTTGGGAAAGTCCAGGGTGTCGGCCTCGGGAATACACGGCACTAGAAGCGAGCGAGATCCGTCGGCCTTCTCCACGTCCACGGCGATGCCCAGTCCGATGTGGGGGTGGCGCACTACCCGGGGGCCGTCGTCGGTGTCGACGAAGGTGGAGTTCATCACCGGCCTGTGGTGGGCGATGGCTTGTACCACGGCGTAGGCGATCAGATGGGTGTACGACACCTTGCGCCCGTCAGTTCGCCCCAGGTAGCCGTTGACGATTCGGCGGTTGACGTCTAGCAGCTTGGCCGGGATCTCCCGGAAGCTGGTGGCGGTGGGGATGGCCAGGCTGGCCTCCATATTGCGGGCAATGCGGGCCGCCGCTCCCCGCAGCGGATCTCCCGGCAGGGGTTCCGCGGCCTCGGAAGGGTCGGGCACCGAGCGGAGTCGGGTCTCGGAGACAGGCGACTCGGGTAGAATTCGGTCGGGTCGGTAGTCGGAGAAGAAGTCCTGCCAGCTTTCGCTCACCGACGTGGGATCGGCCAAATACTGGCGGTGCATCTCGTCCACCAGCCAGGCGTTCTGGCCGACCATCGACTCAGCGTCAGGGGCCATAGGGAGAGTCTAGGTAGAAGTGAAGCACTATGGTTCTGCTGGTGCGGCTGGCTACTTGGAATGTGAATTCGCTGAATGCCCGCATGCCCCGAGTCCAAGAGTGGCTGGAGCTGGCCGACCCCGATGTGCTGTGCATGCAAGAGACCAAGATGGCCGACGACGCCTTTCCTGGTTTGGCCTTCGAGTCGATGGGGTATGAGTGGGTCCACAATGGTGAGGGAAGGTGGAACGGGGTGGCCATTTTGAGCCGGGTGGGCTTGGCCGATGCCGCCAGAGGATTTGCTGATGGACGCGAGCCCGATCCCGATGCCCGCATCGTGTGGGCCACTTGTGCCGGAGTGCGGGTGGCCAGCGCGTATATCCCCAATGGCCGGGAACTGGGTCACGACCACTACCACTACAAGCTCGACTGGCTGGGCCGGCTCCGGTCCCACCTGGAGGCCAACGCCGATGCCGGGGCGCCGGTAGTGGTGGCCGGTGACTTCAATGTGGCCCCGGCCGACAACGACGTGTGGGACATCGCCGCATTCGAGGGGCTCACCCATGTCAGCGGCCCCGAGCGTGATGCGTTTGCCTCAGTGGAGGATTGGGGCCTGGTGGATGTGTTCCGCCGCCGGTGGTCCGACGACGGCCTGTACACCTTCTGGGACTATCAGGCCGGGCGGTTCCACAAGCGCCAGGGCATGCGCATCGACATGGTGATGGCCACCGAGCCGCTGGCCCAGAGAGTGAGCACGGTGCTAATGGACCGTAACGCCCGCAAGGGGGAGAAGCCGTCGGACCACGCGCCGGTGGTGGTGGATTTCGACTGGGACGATGCTGGCCGCAGCTGATTCAGCGGCCCACGGCCACGACCTGCTGGTCTTTTGGGTGAACATCCTGGTGCTGGTGGCCGTCTCCCATCTCTTCGGGCTGGTGATGAGAAGGGTGGGGATGCCCTCGGTGGTCGGTGCGCTTCTAGCCGGCTTGGTGCTGGGGCCGTCGGTGTTCGGAGTGGTGTGGGAGTCGGGCTTCGAGTGGTTCTTGCCGGAGATCGGCCAGGGCGCGCAGTGGACCCTGCTGGCCGCGGTCAGCTGGATGGGCGTGGCTCTGCTGTTGGTGGTGACCGGGTTCGAGACCGACTTGGGGCTGATCACCAAGCTGGGGCGGCCTGCCCTGCTGGTCACCGCGGGCAGCCTGGTGGTGCCGCTGATCGGCGGCGTTGTGGTCGGCCTGTTGCTGCCCTCTCTGTTCTTGGCCGAGGACGCCGAGCGGCTCACGTTCACGCTGTTCGTGTCCTTGGCGCTCGCCGTGTCGTCTCTGGCGGTGGTGGCCAAGATTCTCAGCGAACTGGGGCTGATGCGCCGGGACTTCGGCCAGATCACCGTGGCCGCGGGCATGGCCAACGACGTGATCGGCTGGATCTTGTTGGGCGTGTTCACTGGCTTGGCCACATCGGGGGGAGTGTCGGCTGGGCAAGTGCTGGCCACGCTGGGGGGGATTGCGGCTTTTGGAGTGCTGGCGCTGACCGTGGGCCAGCGCTTGGTGGACATGTTGTTGCGACAAGTGCGGCGCATGGGGGGCAGCCTGGCCGCGGCATTGGGCGTGGCCATGGTGACCATGCTGGGATTCGGAGTGGCCACCGAGTGGTTGGGAGTGGAGGCGGTGTTGGGGGCGTTTGTGGCCGGGGTGGTGCTGCACCGGTCCCGATTCCAACACGACGACGTTCTCCACCACCTAGAGGGACTGACCAACGCCCTGTTTGCGCCGGTGTTCTTCGCTACTGCTGGCTTACAGGTAGATCTCCGCCTGTTGAACAACGCCGAGGCCTTGTGGTGGGCCTTGATCGTGCTGGCGGTGGCCATCGTCTTCAAATTTGCCGGAGCCTATGGGGGCGCCCGCCTTGCTGGCCGCACCCACCGGGCGGGACTGGCCTTGGGCGCCGGGCTGAACGCCCGGGGGACGCTGGAGATCGTCATTGCCACGGTGGGGTTGAGCGTCGGGGTGTTCAGCCCCACCGCCTTCACGGTGATTGTGCTGGTGCCGGTGCTGACCTCGCTGTTCGCCTCGGCCACCCTGCGAGGAGTGGTGAACAACTGGCAGGGCACTCCTGATGAGCAGGAGCGATTGGGCCGAGAGCAGGCGCTGAGCCGCAATCTGGTGGTGCGAACCTCCCGGCTCCTGCTGCCTAGTCGGGGCGGTCCGGAGTCGATCGCCGCGGCTCAGGTTCTGCATTTCGCTTGGCCGATCGAAGCCGGCGCCACCGTGCTCACGGTGGGCGACCGCGACGCCGACGTGGACATCACCCCGTTGCGCAATGTTCTGCACGACCGCTCTTTGGAGCATCGGCGGGTGCGCAACGACGACCCGGTTCGAGCCATCATCGACGAGAGCCGGCTGGGTTTCGGCGTTATCGGGCTGGGTGCCTTGGACTACGCCGACACCATGCAGGTGATCTCACCTCTGGTTGACGGGGTGCTTTCGGAGAGCCCCATTCCGGTGGTGGTGGTGCGCCGGGCTAGGAACCTGGACCGGCCTCTGCCGGGGGCATACAGCCGGGCGGTGGTGCCGGTTACCGGCAGCCCGGTGTCGCGGGCGGCCCAAGAGGTGGCTTTCAATCTCAGCGCCCAACTCGGCACCGAACTGCACCTCACCCACGTCAGCACCGTTCGGAGCGAGCCCGCAGGGCTGCCGTCGCTTTTCAGCCGCCGGATGATCGCCCGCAGCGGATCCATCGTCGGCGTGCAAGTGGTGGCCCAAGCCGAGACACTCGCCCTTGAATTGGGGGCAACTGTCCGAACGGTAGTCATGGAAGGCACATCGCCGGCCGACGAGATATTGAAGTTGTCACGGGACATACAAGCTGATCTGGTGGTCATGGGCGCCAACCTCCGCCGGGTGGGAGATCGCCCGTTCCTTGGCCACCGGGTGGAGCAGGTGCTCCGAGACTGCGACGCCACTGTGGTGGTGGTGCTCATCCCCTTTGATCTTTAGCGATTGGCTCACGGCACACTGAGGATGGCATTCAGATAGGGCGAGGGAGAGCGGTCCGACTTCCGGTCTCCGAAAGCCCGCTTAGCAGCCCAGTGGCAGTGCAGCTCCCTCTCGGCTCTGGTGATGGCCACATAGAGCAGCCGCTGTTCTTCGGCGACTTCGGCTGGCGTCTGAGCCCGGCTGATGGGTACCAGTCCTTGCTCTAGGCCGGCCAAATGCACGATGGGCCATTCCAACCCCTTGGCCGCATGGAACGTGGCGACGTCCACTGCGTCGGGGTCACTAGTCGGGACCGCTCCAGCGCCGTCACCGGTGCGGTGGGAGTCGATGCGAACGCGACAGGGGATCTGCGCTCTTTCCAGTGCGTTGGCCAGTTTGGCGGTCTGGGCGTTGGTGCGGGCCAGCACGGCCATGCACGACCACGCAATTTCGGGGCCCTTGGCGTCGCGCAGGGCGCGAGCGATGGTGGTCGCCTCGTCGAAATCGTCGGCATGGGTGCTCACCGTCGGCCGGGGACCGTCCAGGCTGTGGGATGTCAGTTTGGCCGCCCCCGCCGGTAATACCGCCCGGCCCGCGGCCAGAATTTGGGGAGTGGAGCGGTAGTTGTCCAGCAGGTCGAGCACCTCAGCACCCGTGAACCAGGTGGCGAACCGCTCGATGTAACCGGAGTCCGCGCCGTTCCAGCTGTAAATGGCCTGGTTGGGATCGCCCACCGCGCACAGATCGCTGCGGTCCCCCAGCCAAGACCGGAGCAACTCGAATTGAAGCCGGTTCACATCTTGAAATTCGTCGACGAACAAGTGCCGGTAGCTCCAGCGGCGGGCCTCGGCGTAGTCGGGGTCGTCGGTCAAGTCCCTCAGTGCCAGGATCAGCAGATCGTCGAAGTCCACTACTCGTCGCTTGGCCTTCTCGCTCTCGTAGCGCTGGTAGAGGTCGGCGACGACACCGTGGTCCAGTGCCGGCCAACGGCGGAGACCGGCAGCCCTTTCGCAATAATCATCGGGGGTGATGCGATGGGCCTTGGCCCACTCGATTTCGGCCACCGCATCCTGCACCTCGGCCTTGGCCAGACGCAATCCTGCTTGACTGGCCGACCGGGCGACCAGGCCTCTCTTGTCCTGCACTAATTCCGGTGGTTTGATCCCCCTCTCGGCCCAGCGAGTGCGCAACTGGGCATATGCGGTGCTGTGAAAGGTGCCCGCGCTCACCGAGTCCCGCAGCCCCAATCCAGCCAAGCGCTCGCGAAGTTCATCGGCCGCTTTGCGGGTGAATGTGAGGGCGAGCGTCCGAGCGGGGTCGATTGCGCCGACGTCAGCCTGGTAGGCGATGCGACGGGTGAGCACCCTTGTCTTTCCGGTGCCCGCTCCGGCCCGGATGCACAGCGGCGTCTCCGGTGCTTCCACCGCGACCCGCTGCCGATTGTTCAGCCCCTCAAGGAGCCTGCCCGATTCGCTCACTCCACCACGGTATCGACGCCGGTGACACTTCTATTGCGCCAGGTCAAGTGGCCTCCTTCTTGTGGGAGGATGACGGGGATGGTTGCGGTGTCGCGGGAGCGATTCGAATCTCTGGTGGCGCAGGCGTTGGATGAGATTCCCGACGATCTGGCCGAGCTCATGGAGAACGTGGCCGTGCTGGTGGAGGATGAGGGTGAGGATCCCGACATCTGGGGTCTGTACGACGGGGTGCCGCTCACCGACCGAGTCGACTACGGCGGGGGTGCCATGGTGCTCCCCGATCGCATCTACATCTATCGGCTTCCTATCTGCGACGGGTGCGGCACCGAGGCCGAGGTGGTGGAGGAAGTGCGGGTCACCGTCATCCACGAAGTTGCCCACCACTTCGGCATCGAAGACGACCGCCTCGACGAATTGGGTTGGGCCTGACCAGAGGATTGAGAACCGACTATTTGGGCTGCCCCGTGAGCAGAGAACGCGGGTACTGTCCCAGCGGTGGAGAACTCAGGAAACAGTATGGGACCGCTAAAGGGCATTCGCGTGGTGGAGATTGCCGGAATTGGGCCAGGGCCGTTCGCGGCCATGATGCTGGCCGATTTGGGGGCCGATGTGTTGCGCATCGACCGGGCCGACCGGGTCCGAGACGAGGTTCCCAACACTCCTCATCCCGACTTGTTGAACCGAGGTCGCCGCAGCGTGGGCGTCGACCTCAAAAACCCCGGAGGTGCGGAGACCGTGCTCAAGCTGGTGGAGAGCGCCGACGGGCTGATCGAGGGCTTCCGCCCCGGTGTGGCCGAGCGCTTGGGCATCGGCCCCGACGCTTGTCTGGCCCGCAACCCGAAGCTGGTGTACGGACGCATGACCGGATGGGGCCAGGATGGCCCTTACGCGTCCATGGCCGGCCACGACATCAACTACATCGCTCTGTCGGGCGTGCTGGGGGCGATCGGCCGAGAGGGGGAGGCCCCTGTGCCCCCGGTGAACTTGGCCGGCGACTTCGGCGGGGGAGGGATGCTGCTGGCCCTCGGGATGCTGGCCGGAATGCTGGAGGCTCGCACCTCGGGTCAGGGACAGGTGGTGGACGCTTCTATGGTGGAAGGCTCCGCTCTGCTGATCACCATGATCTACGGCCTCCACGCGCTGGGGGCGTGGGGGCCTCGGGGCACAAATCTGCTGGACACCGGTGCCTGGTTCTATGACACCTACGAGTGCGCCGACGGCGAATACATCTCGCTGGGCTCGCTGGAGCCCCAGTTCTTTGCCGAGATGGTGGAGAAGACAGGCATCGACGCCAGCGGGATCGACCAAAACGACCGCACCACCTGGCCGGAGATGCGAGCCCGGTTGACCGCAGCGGTCAAAGCCAAGACCCGGGACGAGTGGTGCGAGATCCTCGACGGCTCCGACGTCTGCTTCGCGCCGGTGCTAAGCCTGGCTGAGGCGCCCGAGCATCCCCACAACATTGCCCGGGGAACATTCGTGGACGTGGGCGGCGCCATTCAGCCCGGACCGGCGCCTCGCTTCAGCCGCACGCCGGCCCAGGTTGCCCGCCCCGCCCCCAACCCCGGCCAGCACACTGCCGAGGCACTGGCCGACTGGGGAATCGAGGCAGCCACGGTGGCTGCCCTTCAAGATTTGGGGGCCATCAAGTAGTGGCCACCATGGTGAACTTCCATGCCCATCCCGATGATGAGGCCATCGCCACTTCGGGAACCATGATGAAGGCGGCCGACGAGGGCCATCGAGTGGTACTGGTGGTGGCCACAAAGGGGGAGCAGGGCGAGGTGGAGCCCGATGCGCTCAGCCCGGGCGAGACGCTGGGTGAGCGACGGGCGGCAGAGACCCTGGATGCGGCCAAAATCATCGGCGCGCATCGGGTGGAGTTTTTGGGCTATGAGGACTCGGGCATGGCCGGCGAGGAGTCCAACAACAATCCGGCCAGCTTCTGGCAGGCTGATTTCGACGAGGCTGTGGAGCGTTTGGCCCAGATCTTGACCGAGGAGTCTGCTGACGTGCTCACCGTCTACGACGATCACGGTGGCTACGGCCATCCCGACCACATTCAGGTCCACCGGGTGGGGGTGGATGCAGCTCGCAAGGCGGGGGTGGAAAGGGTGTTCTACGCCACCATGAACCGCACCCAGGTCCTGCGGCAGATGGCCGAGGTGGAGTCGTTCGCTGAGGCGATGGAGGACATCGATATCGATATCGAGCAGGCTGAGCGGATTAGAGACGGGGAGTTTGGCACCGAAGAGGCGGAAATCACCCACGCGGTGGACGTAAGCGCCTATTTGGGGCGCAAGCGAGAGGCCATGCTGGCCCATACCAGCCAGATCACTGCGGACTCCTTCTTCGGCTCCATGACAAACGAGCAGTTTGCCGACGCGTTCGGCATCGAGTGGTTTGTGGCCCCTGGACCACCCCGCACCGGCGACTTCGCCACCGACCTGTTCAGGTGAGCTCAGGCTCGGGCCTAGTGGCCGCGTCGCTGGCTGGGTTCCACGACTGGTTCTCGTGGGTGGTGATGCTGGCCAATGCCGCCGCGGGGGGATGGGCTCTGGGCGCCCACTTTCGACCGCGGTTGCGTGGCTGGCCGATGTGGGCGTTCATTGCCGTGGCCCAAGGCACCATATTCGCCCAGGTGATCGTGGGCGTTGTGTACGAGAACCGCTCGGGGGCCGATCCGGGAGACTTGCACCGCCTCTACGGTTTCGCCGCCATTGCCGCAGTGGCCATCGTCTACGCCTACCGCATGCAGCTGGCCCACCGACGCGAGCTTCTCTATGCCGGCGGCAGCTTTTTTTTGGCCGGCTTGGCCATCCGGGCCATGATCCTCAGCTGATTGAGGACCGCTAAGTCAGAGGTTTACGACGGGGCAGGTGAGGGTCCTCGTGATGCCCTCCACCATCTGGATTTGGCTCACTACCAAGCGGCCGAGCTGGTCCATGGACTCGGCTTCGGCCTTGGCAATCACGTCATAGGGGCCGGTCATGATCTCAGAGATCACCACGCCATCGATCTCGCGGATGGCCTCGGCCACCTGACGGGCCTTGTCCATTTCGGTTTGGATCAAAACATAAGAGCTGACACCCACGTGACTACACCTCCGGTCGGTTAACCCGCATCGTACTCAAAGCTCGGCTTCGATGGGATGGCGGGTTGGACGCAGCGCAAAGATGTAGGGCTATGAACCGGGCTCCCGCCAATCCGTATCTGGCCGATTCCTCCTACGCCATAGCCCATGGCCGGTGTGATCAGCAGGACAACGTGCCCTGGCGAGGGCCAGAGGGCCCCACCGAGGTGCTTGACGAGGCGATCGACCTGCAATACGCCTGGCTGGGTCCCTGCCACTTCGGTCACCTGACCTCGGGGCCATATCCCCACGGCAGGCGGGTGGTGTGGAGCAACGGGCGTCAAAACATCGCCAAGCTCGACTATGAGACCCTCGAGATCCTCGCCGACCATGAGATCGTCGGCGGGGAGGGGCGCACTCCTATCGAAGAGTTGGAAGTCAATTTGCTCGACCTCGACAAGAAGGATGGCTGGGATGCGGTCGAGCACGCCATCGAGCTGTCGATGAAGTTCATGACCGGCATTGACGGGGTCTACGCGCTGCTGGACTGCGACCACACCCTCTTCTTGGGCCGCAAAGACCACGCGGTGGCCTATGTGGAGACCGACCCCACCGACCCGGCGTCGCCCATTGTGGAGCGGGACCGGTGGAACAAGCCCGACCACATTGAGGGCTTCTTCGTGGGGATGAACATGACCTTCGACGGCAAGCTCGTCATGTCCACCGATCATGGCTGGGTCGTTGTGCTGGAGCGCGACTTCAGCGCCTACCACGCCCTCCAGATCGCGGGCGGGGCCGAGGTTGCCGCCGAATACTGCGCCCAGCGGGCCGCGGAGCGGGGCAATACGGGCTACGGCTGGGTGCGCACCAGCATCTGCGTTGACCAGGACAACGGCATCTACGTGTCGTCCAACGACCATCATCACAAGCTGCGCTGGACCGGTTCTGAGCTCACCGACGACCCGGCCCACGGCTGCTGGATGGTGCCCTATCGCAATGGCGGAGGCTACGGCTCCGGCACCACGCCGTCGCTCATGGGCTTCGGCCCCGACGAGGACAAATTCGTGGTCATCGGTGACGGAGACGAGGTGGTGAACATCACGCTGTTGTGGCGCGATGAGATTCCTGACGACTGGGAGCAGCTGCCCGACGCTCCCGACCGCCGCATCGCCGGCATCGGACCGGCCAACATGGGCAATCCTGATCTGGCCGAGATCAAGACTGAGCAGTCGATCACCGTGTCGGGCTACGGGGCTATGACGGTGAATAACGAGCCGGCCTCGATTCCCGACGGCTTTCCTGCTCAGGCGGCTCGGATGCTGTGCTTCATGCTTGGCCACAAGCCGGAGTATCAGCCTCACGGCCTCCACAAGTACGAGTGGGATCCGGTGGCCCGGGAACTGAAGCAGGCATGGGTCAACCTCGATATCTCCTCTCCAAACTCGGTTCCCTTTGTGGCCGAGGAGAGCGGCCTGGTCTACACCTGCGGGGTCCGCGACGAGCGCTGGACGATTGAGGCCGCCGACTGGGCCACCGGCCAGTCGCGGTTCCACTACGTGCTGGGTGGATCCAAGTTCAACACCATCGGCGCGGGGGTGACCGTGGACGACGACGGCCGGCTGCTGTTCGGCTCCATGTACGGCAAAACCCGTGTCCTGCGAGGTCCAGGGAAGACTCCGAGCTGAGAGCGCTCCGCTAGCGTCCCCATCATGGCGACGGTGTTGGTGACCGGGGGAGCGGGCTATATCGGCAGCCACACCTGCGTCGCCCTGCTCGAGGCCGGGTACGAGGTGGCGGTGCTGGACAGCTTGGAGAACTCCTCGGCCGCTGCGGTTGACGCCATAGCCGAGATCACGGGCCGCGGCCTTCGCTTAGATGTTGGTGATTGCCGGGACGAGTCCGCCGTGGCCGAGGTGATGGCCGAGGTGAGGCCCGACGCGGTGTTGCATTTTGCGGGCCTCAAGTCGGTGCCCGATTCGGTGGCCGATCCGGTTCGGTACTACCGCCACAATCTGGAGTCGACCGCTGTGCTGCTGGCGGAGATGCAGCGCGGCGGTGTGCACCGCATAGTCTTCTCCTCTTCGGCCACCGTCTATGGGCTGCCCGACGAGCTGCCGGTATCGGAGGCGGCGACCACCCGCCCGGCCAACCCCTACGGCTGGACCAAGCTCCTCATCGAACAGATGATCGCTGACGTGGTTCGGGCCGATCCCCGCTGGTCGGCGTCGCTGCTCCGCTACTTCAATCCCGTGGGAGCTCACCCCAGCGGATTGATCGGAGAAGACCCCGAGGGCATTCCCGGCAACCTGATGCCGTATCTGCTCCAAGTAGCGGTGGGCCGCCATCCTGTGTTGCCGCTCTACGGCACCGACTATTCCACTCCCGACGGCACCGCATTGCGCGACTACATCCACGTGATGGATTTGGCCGAAGGCCACCTGGCCGCCTTGGAAGCCCTGGGGTCGTCAGCCGGACTAGTCCACACCTACAACCTGGGCACCGGCCGGGCCGCCTCGGTTCGTGAGGTGATCGCGGCCATGCGAGAAGCTACCGGCCACCCTCTGCCCTATGAAGAGCTCGAGCGTCGTCCTGGTGACGTACCCGAGCTGTGGGCTGATCCCAGCAAGTCCCGCTCGGAGTTGGGATGGTCGGCTACTCGTACGCTTGCTGAAATGTGTCGAGACGGCTGGTCCTGGCAGTCGAAAAATCCGCAGGGCTATCGGGACTAGAGCATCGCCTTGTTGTCAATTCGCGGATTGACTGCTAGAGCATCGCCTTTATGCCCAGCGAGGCGTAGCCCTGCTCCTCGTAGTTTTGGCGAAACAGATCACGCAATCGAACCGCGGCCTCGTCGTAGGCCTCGGGGTCACTCCAGGTATTGCGGGGATTCAAGACCTCATCAGGGACACCCGGGCACGAGATCGGGATTCGAAGCCCCAATAGAGGGAGCATGACGGTGTCAACTGTGTCGAGGTCGCCGTTGAGAGCGGCGTTTAGCAGAGCCCTTGTGTGGGCGATGGACATGCGATCGCCCACGCCGTAGGGCCCTCCCGACCAGCCGGTGTTCAAGAGAATGCACCGGGCTTGGTGGGCATCGATGCGGTGAGCCAGCAATTCCGCGTACACCGACGGCTTGTGCGACATGAATGGCGCGCCAAAGCAGGAGCTGAACGTGGCCTGGGGCTCCACCACGCCCACCTCGGTGCCGGCCAGTTTGGAGGTGAAGCCCATCACGAAGTGGTACATAACCTCATCCCGGTCGAGGATCGACACCGGGGGCAGCACGCCGAAGGCATCCGCGGTCAACAACACGATGGTCCGGGGGTGGGGCCCCTTGGCGCCCGGCGCCACATGGGGGTTGCACGACAGTGGATAGGCGAACCGGGTGTTCTCGGTGATGGAGTGGTCGGTGAGGTCGAGATCTTGGGGGTCGGTGTCGGCCAGATCCCGTCCGGGCAGGGCGGGGACGTTCTCGATGAGGGTTCCCCCCATCGACAGAGCAGCGGCGATGATGGGTTCGGCCTCTTTGTCCAGATCGATGAGCTTGGCGTAGCAGCCGTCCTCGAAATTGGCGATCCCCGATTCGGTCCACACGTGCTCGTCGTCGCCGATCAGGCTGCGATCGGGATCGGCCGACAAGGTTGTCTTCCCGGTGCCGGACAAGCCGAACAAAATGGCGCTGTTGCCACTGTCGTCCACATTGGCCGAGCAGTGCATGGTGAGCTGCTTGGCATCGGGCAGCACAAAGTTCATCACCGTGAACATGGTCTTCTTGACCACGCCGCAGTAGTCGGCTCGACCTAGTACCAGTCCCAGCCGGTTGCGCAGGTCCATGATCACCGCCCGGTCGGTGCGGGTTCCGTCGCGTTCGGGATCGCAGCGGAAACTGGGGACATTGATCATGGTCCAGCCGACGGCATCGCGGTCGGCGTCGTCGCGCACTTCTTTGGGGAACATGATGTTGGCGAAGTAGGCGTGGGTGGCGTATTCGCTGATCAGCCGGTAGGGAATGGCGAACTCGGGATCCCAGCCGCAGAACACATCGGCGGTGTACAGCGTGGCTTGCCGCTCGTTCAGGTGGGCAAGAACCCGATCAAGCAGTCCCGAGTAGTGGTCGCCGTCTAGCTGGCTGAAGTCCGACTTCCACCACACATCGTCCACCACCTCGGGCCAGGCCACTGCGAAGGTGTCCTGCACAGGGCGGCCGGTACACGTTGGATCGGAATAGAAGATCAGCGGTCCGTCAGCGCCCAGCGCGGTGGCGAACGCTTTCTGGTCGTGCTCGCCTCCGTCGATGCGGGTACGACCCCGGTCTCCGGCAATGGCGGCGTCGAACAGCTCGTCTTGGGTCAATCCTGCCCGGACATCCACCGAGTCCAAGCCGAAGCGGTTGCGAAGCTCTTCGGTAACCGAGCGGCTCACTGGTTCTCCGTGTCGCCGGCGGGTGTGAGGAATGATGGCGTGCCCATGTCCACCTCTGAGCCCAGCCGGAGACGCGTTGCCTGTCCTTCTTCCAGTTCGAACAGCACGCGCTGGCCTTGGCGCAGCATTCGGAATACCGACCCCTCCAACGCATCGGCGGCCAGATCGAACTCGGCCAGGTCGGTGTCTCGCACAACCACGCCGAGGCCGGTTGCGGGATCATAAGCCTTGATCACACCCTGCACGGGGACTCTTTCTGCCAGTGACCGGGGAAAGGGATATGGGCAGGGTAACGGGTGGTCTGGGCGGTTCGCGAGTCGTGAATAATGTCGCTGGTAGTGCTAATTCAATGCTACATTTGTGGCATGAGTAGGCGGCGGGTGAGCACGACGGTGGACGACGACCTGTTGGATCGGGCCCGCAATCTGGAGGAATGGCCCAATGATGCGGCGATGATGGATGCCGCGCTTGATGCGCTCGTGGGCCTGTATCGAGAAGCGGAGATCGACGCCGCGTACGAGGCATACGACCGTCACCCCCTTGATGAGCCCGATGAGTGGGGCGACTTGGCGTCGTTTCATGAGGCAAACCTCATTCACCGCCAGGAGTTGCGCGCGCACAACAGGGCACGGCTTGAGCCGGGCGCCGAATAGCGATGGTTGGCCGTGTTCAGTGGGGTGAGGTTTGGTGGTGGGAATCTCCCCATGCCGGAGAACGCCCGGTGGTCGTTCTGTCTCGCAACGCCGCGCTCGAACGTTTGAACACCGCGATTGTCGCACCGTGTACCACGACCATTCGGGGGCTGCCCACCGAGGTTGTGCTCGAGCCCGGCGATGATCCGGTGCCGGCGGTGTCGGCAGTCAACCTGGACTTGGTTGAGAGCGCTCCGCTGGGATTGCTAGTACAACGGCTGGGCCGGTTGAGCGATGAGCGAATGCGCCAAGTGTGCGGCGCACTGGAAATAGCCGTGGCTTGTCACTGACCTCAAGCGCTGTCCTCACTACCATCGCGGGGCATGACGGCAGACCGTCTAGGTGCTGAGGAGTTGCGGGCCACGATGGCGTGGTTTCGGGATGCTTTGGCGTTGCATCGAGACGTGATCAACCAGCTCAATGTGTATCCGGTTCCCGACGGCGATACCGGCACCAACATGGCGCTGACCCTGGAAACGGTGGTAGCCGAGGTGTCCGGTGCTGGCGAAGAGATGGTTGAGGTGTGCCACGCCATCAGCCACGGTTCGCTGATGGGCGCTCGGGGCAACTCCGGGGTGATCCTGTCGCAGATACTGCGGGGCCTGGCCGAGACGGTGTCGGCCGCCGGCCATGTTGATCCGCCGGTGTTGGCCGGGGCGCTGAAGCAGGCCTCCGCCGCGGCCGATGAGGCGGTGTCCACCCCGGTGGAGGGAACCATTCTGACCGTGGTGCGAGATGTGGCGGCCGCCGCTGTCGAAGCGGTTGATCAGGGGGTCGATGGCCTCATCCAAATGGTGGAGGGGTGCCAACAGGCGGGAAGGGCGTCGCTGGATCGCACCCCGGAGCTGCTGCCCCAGTTGGCCCGGGCCAACGTGGTGGACGCGGGGGGAGCGGGGTTTCTGCTGTTTCTGGATGCGCTGGCCACCGCCATGGACGGTCGTCCGCTGCCCGACCCGCCACCGGTGGACCCCACCGCGGGGGTGGGGGCCACGGTGGCCGGGGCTGACGATCCCCACGGAGTCGATGACGACGCTGATGGCACCCGCTATGAGGTGATGTTCTTCTTGGAGGCCGAAGACCAGCGCATCAAAGAATTCCGCTCCGCGTGGGAGGTTCTGGGCGATTCGATCGTGGTGGTGGGCGGCGATGGCCTGTGGAACTGCCACATCCACAGCAACGACATCGGCGGCAGCATCGAGGCGGGCATCGGCGTGGGCCGTCCGTTCGACATTCGGGTGACCGACCTGTTCGAGCAGGTGGAGCACGTCGAGTCGTTGATGGAATCGGCGACAGCGACTGAGATCGGCGGAACGGTGACCACAGTTGAGGGCGATCCGGTCCGCACCGCGGTTGTGGCGGTGTCGGTGGGAGCGGGGGTGCGCCGCATCTTCGAATCGCTGGGAGTTCGAGCGGTCATCGCCGGTGGCCAGACCATGAATCCTTCCACCGAGCACTTCGTGCAGGCTGTCGAGCAGCTCGAGGCCGATGAGATTGTGCTGCTGCCCAACAACAAGAACATTGTCCCGGTGGCCGAGCGGGTGGACGAATGCACCGACGCCACCGTACGAGTGGTGCCCAGCAGGGGTATTGCCGAAGGGCTGGCCGCGTTGATGGCCTACGACCCGTCGGCTGGCGCCGACCAGAACTTGGCGGCCATGGCCGAAGCCGCCGAAGACGTGGTGACCGGCGAGATCACCCAAGCGGTGCGCGACACCGAGAGCGAGCTGGGACCCATTGCCGCAGGGCAGTGGCTTGGTCTGGATCGCAGCGGATTGCGAGTGGTGGCCCCAAGCACGGCCCAGGCGGCCACCGATCTGTTGGCCGAGCTCATTGACGACGGCCACGAGCTGGTCACGGTGATCTCTGGTGCCGACGCCACTGCGGCCGATGTCGAAGAGGTGGCTGGCTGGCTGGCCGAGCATCATCCCGAAATCGAGATCGAGGTCCACGAGGGGGGCCAACCGCTCTACCCGTTCTATTTCGGAGTGGAGTGACCTCTTCTTCGCAGGCTCACGCTGACCAGCAAGCCGCAGGTCGGCCCCCGCTCACCATGATCGACTTTGCCGGTATGAGCGTGGACGTGCTGGGCGGAGTGGGCCCGGCCAAGGCCAAGGCCCTGGCCTCTGTTGAAGTGGAATCGGTGTTGGATCTGCTGACCTATTACCCCCGTCGCTATATCGACCGGACCAACCAAGCGGCGATCAGCGACTTGGAAGACGGGGTGGAGGCCATGGTGATGGCCCGGGTGGACAGCGTGTTTTCCAAGAAGCTCCGAGGCAGCCGCTCGCTGGTCACCGTGGGGGTGAGCGACGAGACCGGGCGGCTACGGCTGGTGTTCTTCAATCAGCCGTGGCGGGATCGCCAACTGTCGAAAGGCCAGGAGGTGGTGGTGTTTGGGAAGCTGGACCGCTACCGGGGCCAGCACCAGATGACCAACCCCATAGTGGATCTGGTGGGCGATGAGACCGGGCGAATCGTCCCGGTGTACCCCCAATCGGGCAAGGCCGGGCTTCAGACTCGGGAGATGAGGAGGTGGGTTGACGAAGCGCTGCGGCGCTCAGAGCAGCGGGGCATAAGCGACCCGGTTCCCGAGGCTCTGCGAGCCCACCACGGCTTGATCGGGCGACATGAGGCCATTGAGGGAATCCATCGCCCCGAGACCATGGACGCCCGCTACACCGCCCGAAATCGACTGGTGTTCGACGAGCTGCTTCGTCTCCAGCTCAAGCTGATCATGCGCAAGCGGGCGGTGGAGCGGTCGGCGGTGGGAATCAGCCACGACACCGTCGGGGTGCTGGTGGATCGGTTCACAAGCACGCTGGGGTTTCCCCTGACCGGCGCCCAGCGCCGGGTGATCGGCGAGGTGGTGGCCGACATGGCCCGCCCGGTGCCCATGCACCGCCTCTTGCAGGGCGACGTGGGGGCGGGCAAGACCGTGGTGGCGGTGGCGGCCATGCTCACTGCGGTGCAAGGCGGCCACCAAGGCGCCCTGATGGCGCCCACCGAGGTGCTGGCCACCCAGCACTACTTGGGAATTCGGGCTCTGCTAGACGGGTTGGTGGTGCCCGCGTCCGATTCGCTGCTACCCGAGCGGCCTCTGCGGGTGGCACTGCTCACCAACCAAACGACTGGCGCCGAGCGGACCCAGATCAACGCCTCGTTGGCCTCGGGCGAGATCGACATCGTAATCGGCACCCACGCCCTCATTCAGGAGGGGGTGGATTTCTCATCGCTGGGAGTGGTGGTGGTGGACGAGCAGCACCGATTCGGCGTGGAGCAGCGGGCCGCGCTGCGGGCCAAGGGCTCACATGCTGCATCACCCGATGTGCTGGTGATGACGGCCACTCCCATTCCCCGAACTGCGGCGATGACCGTGTACGGCGACCTGGACGTGTCCACGCTCGATGAGATGCCCCCGGGGCGAACGCCGATCGCCACTCGATGGGCCCGCACCGCGCCCGAAGAAGCTGAGGTGTGGGAGCAGGTGAGGGCCGAGGTTGACAAGGGCCACCAGGCCTATGTGGTGTGTCCGCTGATCGAGGAGTCCGACACCATCGAAGCCCGCTCGGTGACCGAGACCTACGAGCGCCTGCAAGCCGATGAGCTGGCCGGGCTGAAAGTTGGGTTGCTTCACGGCCGGCTCACCCCGGCCGAGAAGGAATCGGTAATGGAACTGTTCCGAAGCGGGGCCATCGACGTGTTGGTGGCCACCACCGTGATCGAGGTGGGGGTGGATGTGCCCAACGCCACGATCATGGTGATCGTGGACGCCGATCGGTTCGGTATCGCCCAGCTTCACCAGCTCAGAGGCCGGGTGGGGAGGGGAGATCAGGAGTCCTCGTGCTGCTTGCTGGCCGTGGATGCGGTGGGGATTGCCGCTGAGCGGCTCCGGGCATTGGTGGAGACCACCGACGGGTTTGAGCTGGCCGAGGCCGACTTGGAATTGCGGGGCGAGGGCACCATTTTGGGTGAGCGCCAAAAGGGCCGAAGCGACTTGCAGCTGGCTTCTTTGCGCCGGGACAAGGATTGGGTTGTGTGGGCCCGTGAAGCCGCCGGGGAAATGCTCGATGACGATCCCGATCTTCAAAGCCATACTGAACTGCGGGCTGAGGTTGAATTGCTTCTCGTGGACGACGACGCCGACTACCTGATGAAGAGCTGAGGAATCATGTTGGAAATTGTTCGCATGGGATTGGAGAGACGGGACCAGATCGCGGCCATCTGGGCCCGTGCCTTCGAGCCCGATCCCCTGATGAAATGGGTGTTCCCCGATGATTCCACCCGCTTGGAGTCGCTGAGGCGCTGGTGGGGGTTCACGCTGGACCATCAGCCCCCCGGCTCTGAGCTTCACGGGACCCGGGCCGATGGCTGCGTGGGCTATTGGCAGCCGCCCCAAAGCGAAAACGACTCGTCGGCGGAAACCAATAAAGCTGATCGAGGTGAATCAGATGGCCATGTGGCGTTTGTGGCCATGATGACCGAGCTGCTGGGCGACTTGGCCCCGTCTCGGATGGAAGCCCTGGGCAAGATGCATCAAGCCCGCTTGAGCGAGCCGCACTGGTATCTGGCGGTGCTGGGCACGTCTCCGAACCAGCAAGGCAAAGGCTTGGGCGGCAGAGTATTGGCACCGATGCTGGAGCGCTGCGACCGAATTGGCATGTTGGCGTATTTGGAGTCCAGCAATCCGGCCAATGTGGCCTTCTACCGGCGTCACGGCTTTGTTCCCCACAACGAATTCATCCTGGGCGAAGGAGTGCTCATCACCCCGATGTCCCGAGAGCCCATTCCTCCACAAAGCTGAATTCCGGTGTCGCTGCGGATCATCGCTGGGGAAGCCCGGGGCCGTCGGTTGATGGCTCCCGAAGGCATTGATGTGCGTCCTTCCACCAGCAGGGTTCGAGAGGCGGTGTTCAATTCTCTGCACAGCCAGGGTCGCCTGGAAGGCGCCGACGTGCTGGACCTGTTTGCCGGAACAGGTGCGTTGGGGTTGGAAGCCGTGTCGCGGGGAGCGGCTTCAGCCACATTTGTGGAGTCTGCGCCTCCTGCGCTGACCGCATTGAGGGCCAACATCGCCGCCGTGGGCTTCGACGACCGCTGCCGGGTAGTGCCCGGTGATGTCTTGGAGGAGCTGCCTCGGCTGTGCGATGACTATGGCCTGGCCTTGTGTGATCCGCCCTACCGCTATGACGCATGGGCCGAGCTGGTATCCCGAATCCCCGCAGAAGTGCTGGTGGCTGAGTCGGATCAGGCAGTGGTTCTGGGACCCGATTGGGATGTCATCAAACAGCAGCGCTACGCGGGTACCGTTGTGGTGATTGCCAGCCGGCGATAGCAACGACAGACCCCAGGAGAATCCTCAGTGACGCGTGTCCTGTTCCCCGGATCGTTCGATCCCATACACAACGGGCATATGGAGATTGTGGAGACCGCGGCGCGCCTGTTCGGAGACGTGATCGTGGCTGCGGTACACAATCCCCAGAAGTCTTCGCTATTCGAATTGGATGAACGCCAGGCGATGTTGGACGAGTGTTTTGCCCACCTGCCCAACGTGCGCACCACCATGTTTGCCAGCTTGGTGGTGGATTTGGCCAAGAAGGAGGGGGTCGACTTCATCGTCAAGGGCCTCCGTGCGGTATCCGATTTCGAGAATGAGCTACAGATGGCCCAGATGAACCAGGCCATCTCCGGGGTCCATACGCTGTTCATCCCCTCGGCCAGCAAGCACTCGTTTTTGGCTTCCAAGCTGATCCGGGAGCTGGCCCGATTCGGACAGGAGATTGACTCCATGGTCCCCGCACCGGTGGCCAAACGACTTATCGAGAGGTATCGAGATGACTGACACCGATCCCAGCACCTCAGCAACCCACCATTCGGTCGCGGGGACGTTCGTAGATCCCGAGTTCGATCTGCTGCTGCGGCGGGCAATCGAGCTGATAGACGCGGCCCGTCCCATGCCGCTGTCGGCCTCCTCCATGATCAACAAGGACGAGGTTTTGGAGTTGCTTCAGAACTGCTTGAACCGGCTGCCCGAGGAGATGCGGGCAGCCCGTTGGCTGTTGAAGGAGCGAGAGGATTTCCTGAAGAGGGTCCACCGGGAGGGCGACGAAATATTGGTGGCTGCCCGATCGCAGGCTGAGGCCATGGTGCAGCGCACGGAGGTAGTCAAGGCGGCCGAACAGCGGGCCCGGCGCATGGTGGAAGAAGCTGAGGCCACCGCTCGCCGACTGCGGCTTGAGACCGAGGACTACTGCGATACCAAGCTGGGCAGCTTCGAAAACGCCCTTGAGCGGATTCTGAACACGGTCAAGGAGGCCCGGACCCGGCTTCAAGGCGACCCGTTGGCCGATCTGGTTCGGGCCTACGGTCCCGAGCCGGAACCGGAACCCGACGATGGCTTCTTCGATCAGGACACCTCAGGCTGATCTTCGAAAGGAGAGGCCATGACGAGCCAGCTGCCATGACGAGCCAGCTGAGAGTGCCGGTTGCCATGACGAGCCAGCTGCCATGACGAGCCAGCTGAGAGTGCCGGTTGCGGAACTGCTGCGTCGTCCTGGTTCGCTCCGGGAGCTTTCGGTTCACGTGGAGGTTGATGGCTGGGCCAACTCTGATGCCGCGGTTCACGGGCCGGTCGATATCCAGCTTCGACTGGAGTCGGCTGTCAGCGGATTGGAGGTAACCGGCTCACTGGAGGCAGGTTGGCGCGGGTCATGCCGGAGGTGTCTAGAGCCAATTGAGCAGACTGTGCAGCAGGATCTGCGTGAGATATTCAGCACCGCCCCGAGCGATGATGAGACCTATCCGATACAAGACGGTGAAGTAGATCTGACCCCCATGGTTCGCGACTGCCTTGTTCTCGCCCTGCCCATCGCTCCCCTGTGCTCTGAGGATTGCGTCGGGCCGGCCCCAGATGCCTACCCCATGAACCAGCCCGAGCCTTCTCCCGAAGACCGTCCCAAAGATCCCCGCTGGGCTGCGTTAGACGCGCTGCGAACTGGCAAGTAGATTTGTTCGTTGCGTTCGCGCCGTTTCTGTTCAGGGCGCGGCATTCTTTCTCAACGTGTAGGACTGACCGATGGCTGTACCCAAGAAGAAAACATCCAAGGCCAAAGGCCGCAGCCGCCGGGCGTCGGCTTGGCGGGTGTCTGCGCCGGCGCAAAGCACCTGCCCTCGGTGTGGAGCGGTCAAGCGGCCGCACCGAGTGTGCAAGGTTTGCGGCTGGTACGCCGGGCGCGAGGCCGTTGAGGTTGCATAGGCCGCCCTACTCGGACCTTTCGAAGGGCGCTTTTTGGCATCGCTTCCGGTTGCAGTAGACGCAATGGGGGGCGACGATGCCCCTCGGTCGGTGATTGCCGGTGCCCGCCTCGCCGCTGAGCGGGGCATTCCCGTTTTGTTGGTGGGTCAACCCGAGCAGTTGGCCGATGTCCGCGACTTCGAGGTGGTTGGCGCGTCTCAGGTAATCGACATGGGGGCCGAGGCCGCGGCCAGCGTGCGGAAAATGAAGGACTCCTCGCTGGTGCGGGCCGCCGAAGCGGTGCGCGACGGGCGGGCCTCGGCCATGGTCAGCGCTGGCAACACCGGAGCGGCCATGGCCGCGTCGCTGCTGAGGATGGGGCGAATCCGGGGGGTGGCCCGTCCGGCCATCGCCACTCCGATCATTGTGCCCGGTCGGGCTTGGCCCAACGTGATGTTGGATGCGGGGGCCAACACGGAGTGCAGCCCCGAGTGGCTGGTGCAGTTTGCCCAAATGGGCGCGGTGTATTGCCGCGACCGCTGGGGAGTTCAAGAGCCCCGGGTGGGGCTTTTGTCCAATGGTGAGGAGGCTGGCAAGGGCTCACCGCTGGTGAAGCAGGCATTCGAGCTTTTGGGTGATCAGGATTGGCAATCTCGGACCGGCGCGGTTTTTGCCGGCAATGTGGAGGGGCGGGATCTGCTGGAAGACCTGGTGGACGTGATCGTCACCGACGGCTTCACCGGGAATGTAGCTCTGAAGACCGCCGAGGGGGTGGCCAAGCAGCTGATCGGTGCGCTGTTGGGTGCGTTCGAGTCATCCGAGGAGGCTCGGGAGGGGGCCAGACTTTTGGCGCCGGCACTGGCCCCGCTCTACGAGGAGTTCAGCCCCGACTCCGTCGGCGGCGCCATTCTCCTCGGGGTGAATGGTGTGAGCATCATTAGCCACGGAGCCTCATCTCCAAAGGCGCTGGCCAACGCCATACAAGTGGCCCATGAGCTGGCCGAACGCCACACCGTGGGCTCTCTGCGCCAGGTTCTGTCTACCGAATAGGGATTCCTCCCGTCCCCGGTGGGTGGGAAGGGCAACGGGCTGGCTTATAATTGCCAGGCGCCGTATTGCTGAGCTGCCCCGGAGATGACGTGCCATCGGAAACCCATGTCGAGCAGAGTCCGCTGGATCGCGACGGGGTTTTGACCCTCGTCACTGAGTGTTTGGCGGACATTTTGGAGATCTCTCCAGATCGGATCACCGAGGGCCAGGCCTTTGCCGACGATCTCGACGCTGATTCACTTGCCCTTATTGAGCTGGTGGAGACCTTGGAAGAGGAGTTGAGCGAGAGGACCGTGGGGTTCAGCATCGACGACGAAGATTTGGAGGATCTCAAGACGGTGCGCGACGCCGTCGACTACGTCCACGGCCGGCTGAGCCGAAGCTCCTGACTTCCGAAGCCAACTTCGCAGCTCTGGCCGAGCGCCTCGGCTACGCATTTGCGCAGCCGAGCCTTCTTGTCGAGGCGCTGACCCATCGCTCATGGTGCGCCGACCATGCCGGAGAATCGTCCAACGAGCGGCTGGAGTTTCTGGGCGATGCCGTGCTGTCTCTGGTAGTGACCGACCACATCTTTGCCGCCTACCCGGAAATGGCCGAGGGCCAACTGGCTCCGCTGCGGGCCGAGGTGGTTCGAGCCGAGGCCCTGGCTGATCTCGCCGTTGAGCTTGAGTTGGGGGAGGCCCTGCGGCTTGGGCGTGGTGAAGATGTATCTGGCGGGCGGGAAAAGCCTTCGATTCTCTGCGATGCCATGGAGGCGGTGATCGGTGCCGTCTATCTGGATGCACCTTGGGAGGTGCTGATCGATCTGGTCCGGGGATGGCTGGCCGACCGGATTGCCATTGCTGCCCAAGGCCCCGGCGTCCATGACTTCAAGACCCGGTTGCAGGAGTACTGCGCCCAGAACAAGCAAGATGCCCCCGAATATCGTCTCACTGAGAAAGGTCCCGACCACGCGAAGCGGTTTCATGCCGTTGTGCACGTGGATGGCACCGAGAGGGGGCGAGGCGAGGGCCGTTCGAAGAAGCAAGCCGAGCAGGCCGCGGCCGCCTGCGCTTGGCAAACTCTGACGGTCGCGACAACCGGATCAGCCCCATGATCCCAGTGACAGGAGCCATCCAATGATCGCCTTGCCGGAAATCGAGACAATCCGCCGTGATTTGGACAGAGAGCTGTCTGGTCTTCGCATCAAATCGGTAGAGGTCATGGACAACCAATTGGCGAAGCGTTCAGGGGGGCCAAAGAAGTTCGCCGGCCGCTTGGAGAAGGCGAAGATCACCGGTGTGCGCCGTCGTGGCCTGCACTTGATCATGGGCATGGACACCGAAGAAGTGATCGTGGCTCAATTGGGAAGTGGCGGGCAGTTGCGACGTCATGCCAACAGAGACCAGGTGGAGCCCGACACCGCGCTGTCCATCACGTTCACCAAGAGTGGTCAGCTTCGGCTAGTAGACGGGGTCGGTGATGCCGAGTTGTTCCTGGCCAGTGCCGAGAAGCTGGTGGAAGAGGTCCCCGAGCTAGAAGGACTGGGCATCGACCCTCTTGATCAGCCGGTGCCGTGGCGGATGTTCGGCCAGATTCTCCTGGCTCAAGATGCCAAGCTGAAGGCGGTGCTGACCGATGACCGGGTGGTGGTCGGACTAGGCGAGATGTATTCCGACGAGATTCTGTTTGCGGCCGGCCTGCGGTTCGACCGTCTGACCAACTCGCTGGGGCCCCAAGAAGTTCGCCGACTGCACCGGGCGATGGTGGAGACCCTGCACGATGCGGCCAAGCATCGAGGCGCCACGCTGGATGACGGGCACTACGTGGATGTGCACGGTCAGCCGGGCGGGTATGAGGAGTACCTCAACGTGTTCAAACAAGCGGGCAAGAGCGGGCGTCCCTGTCCCCGCTGCCACCGCCCAATCCAGAAGTATCGTTTCCGCCGTCGCTGGACGTACTACTGCGAGCAGTGCCAGATCTGACCTCAGAAGTGCATTTGGGCAAGTAGTTCCGCTAATCGCGGCCCTCCGATGGGTAGGGTCGAATGAGTGTTCTTGAAGGCGTTGACCCTCAAAGGGTTCAAATCCTTTGCCGATCCCACCACCCTGGTTTTCGAGCCGGGGGTGACGGTGATTGTGGGTCCCAACGGCAGCGGAAAGTCGAACGTGGTGGACGCGGTGGCCTGGGCTTTGGGGGCTCAGGCGCCCACGGCGGTGCGGTCGACCAAGATGGACGATGTCATCTTTGCAGGGACCGCCTCCCGGCCGAGCTTGGGTCGGGCAGAGGTATCCCTGAGCATCGACAACACCGCCCACATCTTGCCCATCGAGTTTGAAGAGGTCACCATCACCCGCACGCTGTTCCGCAGCGGCGACAGCACTTATGCCATCAACGGGGTGCCCTGCCGCTTGCTGGACATTCAAGAGCTGCTTAGCGACTCAGGCGTTGGCCGCCAACAGCATGTGATCGTCTCCCAGCGCCAGATCGAAGGAGTTCTGAGCGCCCGGCCTGAAGACCGTCGGGCAGTCATTGAAGAGGCGGCTGGCGTGCTGAAGTATCGCCGCCGCAAGGAGAAGTCCGAGCGGCGGCTGGTGGCCACCGAGGCCAACCTCACTCGGCTGTCCGATGTGGTGCGGGAGATTCGTCGCCAGCTGCGGCCCTTGGAGCGCCAAGCCGAGGCTGCTCGGCGCCATGGCGGCCTGGTCGCCGAGTTGAGCGGTCTTCGACGGTTTCTGGCCGGGCAGGAAATAGGTCAGTTCCGTCGCAGGGTTGGCCAGCTGACCCAAGACCAGGCCGCTAATCGCCGGGAGATTCAGCAGCTGTCGGTGCAGGCGGAGACCTTGGATCGAGACGTGGCCGCGGCCGAGGCCCGGCTGTCTGCCGCAGATGGTCAGGACATCGGCAACGCCCTGATGCGGTTCGAAGGGCTCAACGAGCGCCTTCGGGGGTTGGATGCACTGTTGTCGGAGCGGCGTTTGCGCTTGCAGCGCGACCGCAGCGCCGGAGTGGACGAAGACGTTGTAGCCACGCTGGAAGCCGAGTCAAACCGACTGGGCCGAGAGCTGAGCGAGGTGGAGGCTGAGTCGGTTGCTTTGGAGCCTGATGCCGCCGAGGTTGCCGATGCAGAGCAGCAGTTGGAGCAGCTCCGGCTGTCGTTCGATGAGCAGTGGGGTGGCCAAGCCCCGCCGGCCTCCGGGTCGGATGCCCCCCGGTTGAGGGGTGAGATGAGAGCCTTGGAGGCATCGATTCAGCGAGACCAGGCTGAAGCCGACCGGCTGGGCCGGAGTTTGGGTGAATTGGAATCGCGCCGCCGAGAGCTGGTTGAAGAGCTGGACCGAGCATGGGCTGCGGCCGCTAGTGCCGAGGCGGCTCACAAGATCGGCCAGCAGGAGTTGGCGGTTGCCGAGCGGCGATGCGAGGAGGCTCGACAGGCACGTGAACAAGCCCGGGCGGCTCTTGCTGATTCCGTTGGCGAGCATCAGGCGTGGGGGGCTCGGCGAGAAGCGCTGTCGCTGGCGTTGGACGAGACACGCGATCGGTCCGGTGCCGAGCGACTGGCTGGCATTGAGGGCATCGTCGGCACCTTGTTGGAGATTGTGGAGATAGACCGGGGCTGGGAGGCGGCCTTCGAGGCAGCGGCTGGCGAAGCGGTGGCCGCGGTTGTGGCCACCGACACCGAGGTCGCCATGCGGGCGGTCGCAACGCTGGAGGCCGATAGCGTGGGCGGCGCGGTGCTGGCCCTGGGCGCGTTGGGCGCGCCACATGCCGCTCCAGTCGTCGGCGTTCCCCTTCGCTCCCATGTGCGCTCTTCGACGGCGGGTGTGAATCGCCTGCTGGATGTGTTGGTCGGCGGGGTCGGCGTGGTGGACACCAGTGAGGAGGCGGTCGCAGCAGCAGTTGTCGATCCGTTTGCTGTGGTGGTCACCCGCCGCGGTGACCGGTTTTCCCCTTCGGGCTGGAGGGTCGGTCTCCGGCATTCTGGGTACACGAAGGAATTGCTTGAGGAGGCCGAACGGGAGTCGGCCCGGGCCGCTGGAGAGGTTGGCGCCGCGGAGCAGGAGCAGCGCTTGGCCGATAGCCGCCTTGAGCAGGCCGACCAAGACGCAGCCCGCGTCCGACAGGCCGCAGAGACGCAGGCTGGGGCGGTGTCCGCTGCCCGGGGTCGGGCCGACGCCGAAGGACGAATGCTGCGGGACATTGAGGTGGAGATCGCCGCGCTCGGCCCGCGCCGAAGCCAGTTGGAGGACAAGATCGCCGAGGACAGCCGACGGGCTGAGGATCTGCGCCAAGAGCTGCCTGAGCACGAGGCCCGAGAAGCAGAGCAGCTCGAGCAGGCCGAAAACATGAATCGGGCCCGCGACGAGCTGTCCCAGCAGTCGCAGGCGGTGAGCAGCCGTCGCTCCGACCTCCGAATTAGGGCAGCTGGGCTGGAGGAGCGGCGCCGTTTGCTCACCGCTCAACGCGGCGAAATCGAACGCAGGCTGAGCAGTATGACCGAAGGCCGCGCTGAGGCCGCCTCTCGTCGAGAGGCCCTCGACATGCGGCTGGCTGTTGTCGATGAGATGGCAAATTGGGTAGCCGAAAGGCTCGAAGCGGTGGGTGGGCAGCTCGAGGACTTGCGTCGTCGACGGGCTGAGGAATCGGAAGCGGCTGCTTCGGCGGCGCGGCAGCTGGAGAGCCTGCGAAGCCAGCGGGCCCAGGCCGAGGCCGAGCTGGGGCAGTGCCAGGAGCGCGACCGCAGCGCAGAGATTGAGTTGGCCGAGGCAGGGATCAGGCTGGAGGCAGCGATCGACCGGTGCCGTCGGGAGTTGGACTGCGAGCCCGGTGAAGCGGTGGCCGCCGAGTGTCCGCACCTGGACCCCGGTGTCGCTCCCGCCGATCGGATCAGGGCGTTGGAACAAGAACTGCGCATCATGGGACCGGTGAACCCCCTGGCGCTGGAGGAGTACGAGGCGCTGTCAGAGCGCCATGACTTCACCCAGCGTCAGATCGATGACATCCGCCAAAGCCGCCGTGAGCTCCGCAAGGTGATTCGCAGGATCGACGAGGAGATCGTGAGCGTGTTCTCGGCCGCCTTTGCCGATGTGGAGCGCAACTTCGCCGTCCTCTTCCAGACGCTGTTCCCTGGCGGTGAGGGCAAACTGCGGCTTACCCAGCCTGATGCCCTGCTGGATACCGGGGTGGAGATCGAGGCCCGCCCCTCGGGTAAGAACATCCGGCGCCTGAGCCTCTTGTCGGGGGGAGAGCGCTCACTCACCGCGCTCGCATTCCTGTTCGCAGTTTTCCGCAGCCGACCGTCGCCGTTCTATGTCATGGATGAAGTGGAGGCCGCGCTCGACGATGTCAACCTGCACCGTTTCCTCCAGCTCATCGACGAGTTCCGGGCTGATGCCCAGTTGCTGATCGTGAGCCATCAGAAGCGCACCATGGAGGCAGCCGACTGCCTCTACGGTGTGTCCATGAAATCGGGGGGAAGCTCCAAGGTGCTTTCCGAGAAAGTGGTGGTAGCCTCGCAAGCGAAGGTACTTCTCCAACAGAGCTGAGGACTCAGCGCACCCGATGAACAACGAGCCCGACGATCCCCGGTCGGAGTGGGATCCCTTGGGATGGGAACTGGAAGGCCCAGCCGAGCAATCCAGCGATTTGCCGGTACCCCGCGCCGCGGAGGTGGTCGCCTGGGTGCCGCCCGATGTTCCGCCGTACCGGTCTCGCAATCCCGCCACATCCATGCTGGTGGCATCGGTGCTGTTGGCGGTATTCGGGCTGGTGGGCATCGGCATCGGCGTTGGCAGCGTCTTCTTCAACCAAGACATCCCGCCGCCCGAGGTTGTGGTGGTTTCCGGACCGCAAGTGGTGAGCGCCTCTCCGGGCCAATCGCCCGCGCTCCAGGCTCCGCTGGTCGTGCCGCCCACGGTCCAGCCGCCCTCGGATCAATTTGCCGAGCCGGCTATTCCCGTCGTTCCTGTCGACCCCGTAGTGGAGGTTGCCCGCGCCGTTATACCCTCGGTGGTGCTCATTGAGGTCGGCGATTTCGGGCTGGGATCAGGAATCATCTACGACGCTTCTGGGCTCATTCTGACCAATGCCCATGTGGTTGACGAGGCTGAGGTCGTAAGGGTTCAGTTTGCCGACGGCACCCGAGCGGAGGGCATTGTGGTGGGCACCGCACCGGCTATCGACGTGGCTCTGGTAAGGGTTGACACCGACATTGCGCTCACACCAGCCGTTTTTGCCGACCGGTCCACCGTTGAGGTAGGACAGCTAGCAGTGGCCGTGGGCAGTCCATTCGGTTTTCAGCAGTCGGTCACCTCAGGGATTGTCAGTGCTATTGGGCGGCCGGTAAGAGGAGATGGAAGGGGGGCTCTCGTAGAGATGATCCAAACCGACGCTCCCATCAACGTCGGGAACTCGGGTGGTGCACTGGCCAACCGTTTTGGCCACGTCATCGGTATGAACACGCTGATCCAAACCGATGGCTCAACGGTGGGAAGCATTGGCTTGGGCTTCGCCATTCCCTCGGACACCGTCTTGAACATTGCCCACCGCATCTTAGGTGGCAAAAGCACTGAACTGGGTTTCCTGGGGATCACCGGTATCACTTCGGAGACGGGCCATCCAGGTGCCGAAGTAGTGGAAGTAACGCCCGATTCCCCTGCCGGCCGGGCCGGCGTAATGGTGGGCGACCTGATCGTGCTCATTGACAATGAGACGGTTTCGACCATGGGGGAGTTGGTTGCCAAGGTTCAGTTCCGGGCGCCGGGGACCGAGGTGGAACTGGAGGTGTTGCGCGACACAGAGCACATCACGCTCAGCGTGATCATTGGTGCTCTCTCGGTTGAAGAGCCGGATGAGGAGTCTGAGGAATAGTGGTGCTCCGCCGACGGCGAAAAAAGGATGAGCAGGCAAATTCTGAGCTGGAAGCTGAACTTGCTGTTGAACAGGAGGCTGGGTCGGCGCCAGTTGAGGAGGGGGACGAGTCTGAGCCGGAAACCGAGAAGGCCAGCTTCCGAAACCGGCTGGCCATAGCGCGAGGCACGTTCTCGGGGTTCCTGGCCTCGGTGGCCTCCCGGGGAGTAGACGACGCCACTTGGGAGGAGTTGGAAGATGCCTTAGTTCTGGCTGATGCCGGTGTCAGCACCACCACCTCGTTATTGGATCGGCTCAAGGAGCAGGCCAAGACAGAGAGGGTCGCCGATGCTGAGGTTCTGGTGGGCATGCTCAAGTCTCAGATTGCCACCGATCTCGGTGGCCGTGACTTGGAGTTGAGGGTCGAGGGCAACCCTGCAGTGTGGTTGTTCGTGGGCGTGAACGGGGTGGGAAAGACAACCACCATCGGCAAGCTGGCTGCTCGGGAGGTGCGCGGCGGGCGTAAAGTGGTGCTGGCCGCGGGAGATACGTTTCGGGCGGCGGCCACCGAACAGCTGGGTCAGTGGGCCGACCGATCTGGGGCCAAGCTTGTATGCGGGACTGAAGGCGCTGATCCGAGCTCAGTTGTCTACGATGCCATTCAGCATGCTTCGGCGGCAGGAATTCCACTGGTGATGGCGGACACCGCTGGTCGAATTCACACCCGCACCAATCTGATGGAGGAGTTGGCCAAGATCCATCGGGTTGCTGGTAAAGGACCGGGAAAAGTCACAGAGGTGCTGTTAGTGATCGATGCCAGCACCGGCCAAAACGGACTTGCTCAGGCTCGCCGGTTCGCTGAATCGGCCGAGCTGACCGGGGTGGTTCTGACCAAGCTTGACGGGTCGGCCAAAGGCGGCATTGTGATGGCAGTGCAGAATGAGTTGGACGTCCCGGTGAAGTTGGTGGGCCTCGGGGAGGGTATCGGTGATTTGATGGAGTTCGACGCCGCCGAATTCGTCGAGGCTCTGTTCTCGTAACCACCCGATGCTCGAAATCCAAGCCGAGCCACTAGATGCTGTCTAGGAATTCGGCTAGCAATTGGCCCATGACAAAGAAAATGCTGAGCGAAGCTCAGAGGGAACTAGTCATTTCACTGGATATAGAAACGTGCAAGTCCCACCATCTAGTGGAGAACGTTCTGGCCGAGCAGAAGTAGTTCTGGGGGTCGCTATCCGCCATGGCAAGCCAAGCCACACTAAGGGTTGCTTTCCGCTAGTCTCCCGTGCATGGCCTACAGGATCCCCAGAATCGCCGTTGTTATCGTTCTCGTCTCATTTCTCTCGCTGATCGCCGCGACGGCTACCGCTCAGACTTCCACACTGCCCCCACCCGACGGGTCATGCACGGGAGAGAACTGCTGGCCCGTCCCGCCGTTCATCGCACCTCCGCCGCCACCGCCGCCACCCCCGCCACCGCCGCCACCCCCTCCGCCAGTCATAATCCAGTGTTACCCCGGATACTTGACCGTCAACCCTCCGGTCTTTGTATGGCTTTGTGACGGTAGCGCCGATCCCATCTAGTTCGGTCTTGGGGGAAACCGTCACCGGCGAATAGCGGTAAACCCGACCACAAGAGCGACACTCGAACACTCTCCTAGTACACCGAAGTCGACGATCATGCCGCGGTGATGATCAACCGCCTTCGGTTGCTCCGCAATTCGTCACGGGTCGCCATCCACAAGGGAGGATTGACTCTGCCGTCAAGTTTGCCGAGACCTTCTTCTCCTGATCTCCCAATGTTCGAATTCAAGACCGGGCCACTAGGGTAGGCAGCCGATGTTCGACTCGCTGAGCAACCGATTCGAAGGCATTTTCAAGCGCTGGCGGGGCCTTGGCACGCTGCGGGAGAGCGATGTCGACGAGGTGCTGCGGGAGATCCGCTTGGCCCTGCTGGAGGCTGACGTCAACCTCCACGTGGTCCGTGGCTTCCAAGAGCGAGTCCGCCAGCGGTGTGTAGGAGCTGAGGTTCACAAGGCCCTGAACCCGGTCGAGCAGGTGATCAAGTTCGTCCATGAGGAGCTGATCGCCACCTTGGGCGGGGAGACCTTGGAGATCACCCACCCGGCCAAGCCCCCCACTGTGGTGCTGCTGGCCGGGCTTCAGGGATCGGGCAAGACCACCAATGCAGCCAAGCTGGCCTCTTGGTTCAAGCAGCAGGGGCGCAACCCCATGCTGGTAGGCGCCGATTTGCAGCGTCCGGCCGCAGTGGAACAGCTCCGAACCTTGGGCGCCTCTATCGGGATCCCGGTGTTCAGCGAACCGTCTGATCCAGTCAAGGTGGCTCGCCAGGGCGTGGCCGAGGCGGTGGCTTCAAGCCGGGATGTGGTGATCTGCGATACCGCCGGGCGGTTGGCCATTGACGAGGAGATGATGGAACAGGTCGGCCAGATATCCGACGCCATCGAACCTCACTACACCTTCTTGGTGATCGATGCCATGACCGGCCAGGACGCGGTGGCCACAGCCGAGTCGTTCCATGCCGTTCTCGAACTCGATGGGGTGATTCTCACCAAGGTGGATGGGGACGCCCGGGGAGGCGCGGCCCTTTCGGTGAAAGAGGTGGTGGGCCGGCCGATCGCCTTCTCCTCCACCGGCGAGAGACTTGACGAGTTCGAGCTGTTCCACCCCGATCGGGTGGCCAGCCGGATACTCGGCATGGGCGATGCGCTTACCCTGATCGAGAAGGCCGAGCAGGTATACGAAGAGGCCGAAGCCGAAGCGGCCGCAGCCAAGTTGTTGGAGGGGGAGTTCACGCTGGAGGACTTCTTGGAGCAGATGCGCCAGCTCAAGAAGATGGGGTCGCTCCAAGACTTGGTGGGGATGCTCCCGGGGACGCCTCCCGAACTGCGCAAAGCCGAGATCGAAGACGAGCGAATCGCCCAGGTGGAGGCCATCATCTGCTCGATGACTCCCCAAGAGCGAGCTGCCCCCCGCATCATTGACGGCTCTCGTCGCCAGCGGATCGCCGCCGGCTCGGGAACCCGTCCCTCTGAGGTCTCTCAGCTTCTGCGGCAATTCAGCGAGGTCCAGCGGATGATGAAGAAAATGGGCGGCGGCAAGGGGTCTGGCTCGGGTCGACGAAAGTCCAAGAAGGGCCGCAGGGGGAGTCGGGTGACCCCGCCGGGCAGCCAGCAAAAGAAGCCGGGCAAGCCCAAGTTGACCTTGCCAGGCTTGGAGGATGGGGAATTCGATCTCTCATCCCTGAGGTAGCCCGCAGGGATTTTCGGCGGGTAGAGTTTCCTCCTTGTGGCAGTAAGACTCCGACTGATGCGGATGGGCAAGAAAAAGCAGCCCACCTACCGCGTCGTAGCCGCTGATTCTCGCAAAGCCCGCAACGGGCGGTTCATCGAGAACATAGGCACCTACAACCCCCGCCAGGAGCCCTCGCTGATTGAGATCGACAACGACCGGGCGCTCCACTGGCTGCGCCATGGCGCCCAACCGAGCGAGCGAGTGCAAAAGCTTCTGGTGATCTCCGGGGCGTGGGCTGAGTTCACCGGTGATGCTGGGCCAGCCCAAGAGCTTGAGAAGCGTCCAGCGATTGTGACCACCGCAGAATCGGCCGAAGCCCCGCAACAAGTCACCGAAGACGCCGCTACGGACACCGAAGCTGCGGAACAAGTCACCGAAGACGCCGCTACGGACACCGAAGCTGCGGAACAAGTCACCGAAGACGCCGCTACGGACACCGAAGCTGCGGAACAAGTCACCGAAGACGCCGCGACAGACACCGAGGAAGCTGCGGAGCAAGACACCGAGAAAGCCGAGGGCGGAGAATCGTGAGCGACACTGACTTGGGAGTTGAGGACGAGGAATACGAAGACAACGACTACGACGACGACTTCGACGAGAACGGCGACATCAACACCATCGAAGTCCCTACAGCCCGCAATGTTCTGGAATATCTGGTGAAGTCGGTGGTGGAGAACCCCGACGAGGTCAAGGTTGAGGTGGTCGAACGGCAGGGCTCAGTTGCATTGGAAGTAACAGTGGCCGAAGGCGATATGGGCCGGGTCATCGGGCGCCGCGGTCGAGTGGCCAACTCAATCCGCACCATCGTGCGGGCCGCAGCCAGCAAAGACGGCAGCTTCGTCGACGTCGAATTCGTCGACTGACCATTCGGAAGCGCCAAGCGTGCCTCCTCTGCTAGAGGTTGGCCGTATCGACCGGGCTCATGGGATCCGGGGGGAGATGGTGGTCACGCTTTGGACCAATCGCGCCGAGCGGCTTGAGGCCGGGTCGGTGTTGTGTACCGATTCTGGTTCCCTCACGGTGGCCGCGGCTCGAGCCTTTCAGCGGCGGTGGATTGTGCAATTCGCCGAGATCGGTGACCGGAGCATGGCTGAGTCGTTGCGGGGACAAGTGCTCAAGGCCGAGCCCATATCCGATCCCGACGAGCTGTGGGTTCATGAGCTGATCGGTATGAAGGTGTACGAAGTGAATGGCACCGAGCGGGGACGGGTCGAGGCGGTACAGGCCAACCCGGCCAGCGACCTGCTGGTTTTGGAATCCGAGGTTCTGGTGCCCCTTGCCTTTCTGGTGGAGCAAGCGGGAGACCGATTGATTGTGGACGTGCCCGACGGTCTTTTCGACATCCCATGAGAGTCGACGTCTTAACCATTTTCCCCTCGATGCTCGAAGCGTTCTTGGACTACGGGGTGATCGGAAGGGCAATCGAGCAGGGCCGGCTGTCGGTGCAGATCCACGACCTCAGAATGGGCGCGGGCGATCCCCACCGCTCCGTGGACGACTCGCCGTTTGGGGGCGGAGCAGGGATGGTGATGATGCCTGAGCCCTTGTTCAACGCGGTTGAACAAGCGGACCTCCCTCGGCCTCTCTTTCTGCTGGGTCCCACCGGTCGCCCCTTCGATCAGACCATTGCCCGGGAATTGGCCGAAGGAGATGGGTTCTCCTTGCTGTGTGGTCGCTACGAAGGAGTGGATCAACGTGTGGGGGACCACTTGGCCGACGGTGAGCTTTCACTGGGTGATTTTGTTCTGGCCGGTGGCGAGGTCGCAGCCATGGCAATCATCGAAACCGTGGGACGGCTGGTTCCCGGCGTTCTGGGCAACGAGCAGTCGGCCACCGACGAGTCGTTCAGCGATGGGCTATTGGAATATCCCCACTACACCCGACCGGCGGAGTTTCGGGGCTGGCCGGTACCCGAGGTGCTGCGTTCTGGAGATCATGGTCGCGTGGATCGCTGGCGAAGGGCCCAATCGCTGGCCCGGACGGCGGCTTTGCGGCCCGATCTCCTCGAAGCCCGTGGCGGCCTCACCATCGAGGAACATGCCCTGCTGGAAGAGTTCGGCCTTATCTGATCAGCGCGGGTATGATTTATTTTCGCGCCCCAAAGCCTGAGTTGGGTGCAGAAGCAGTTAGAAGAGACGTGCCATGAATCCCACCGACATCGTTGACCGCGACACAAGACGCACCGACATTCCCGAGTTCAGCCCCGGCGACATGGTCAAGGTGCATGTCCGCGTGGTGGAAGGCAGCCGCGAGCGGGTCCAGATCTTCGAAGGTGTGGTGATCCGCCGTCAGGGCAGCGGAATCCGGGAGACCTTTACCGTTCGAAAGGTGAGTTTCGGGGTGGGAGTGGAGCGAACATTTCCGGCCCATTCTCCCATCATCGCCAAGGTAGAGGTAGGGGCCCGCGGCGATGTGCGCCGGGCAAAGCTCTATTACCTGCGCGATCGCATCGGCCGAGCCGCCCGGGTCAAGGAGAAGCGCTTCTAGCCTGCGCTTCCAGCCAAACTGTCACTCCCCGTGTTTACGGTGGAGGCGTGACATACAAGCAGGCTTTGGGCCGTTGGGGCGAAGACCGCGTGGTCCGGTGGTATCGCCGCCACGGGTTCGAAGTTCTGGACCGCAACTGGCGGTGTCGCCATGGCGAACTGGATGTGATCGTCCGGCGTGGGCCTGTGGTTGCTGTGTGCGAAGTGAAGACCCGATCGTCGAATGCTTTTGGCACGCCAGCCGAGGCTGTCGGCTGGCAGAAGCAGCGGCGAATCCGCCGGCTAGCTGCCCAGTGGTTGTCTGAGCAGGAGCGCAGAGGAACAGTGCAGCTTCGCTTTGATGTGGCCGAGGTGATGGGCCGCGAGATCCGGGTTATCGAGTCGGCTTTCTAGATGGCGATTAGCCCAGCACTGCCCACAGAATGAGTCCTATGCAAACGAGCAGGCCGAGGGCCACATACCAGTAATCGAACCGGGTGCGCCGCTGCTTGCGTGTGGGATCAAAGCCGATATCCCAGTATGTTCCCACCGGTGGTGACAAGAAAAGCCATTGCTCGTTGGTCGATAGTCATCGCCTTGGTTTCGGCAACTGTGGCCGGTTGTGGAACGGGATCTTCTCCAGAGGTGGGGGAAGGGCCCGAAGGCACCCCCGATCCCGTGCTGGTAGCCGGTCGTGCCGTGTACGTCGACCGGTGTTCGTCGTGCCACGACGCCGATGGAAGCGGGACCGGCGACGGTCCCCGGCTGAACCGCGGTCGGCTGTTGCAGGCCTACTCCGATCCTGCCGATGCCGTTGCCGTGGTGTCAGAGGGCCGCAATCGCATGCCTGCATTCGGGGGACTGCTGACCGCCGACGAAATCGACGCCGTGCTTCGCTACATCAACGAGGTTCTCTAAGGGGTTTTTGGGCTAGTTGTCACTGGTCTTCGCTATGGTCTTGGGAACGCGTGTGACCAGCGTTGCGGGTCACTCCCCAGGCACGAGGAGCCATCCTCGAGAAAGCACCATTCGTGCTCGCCACCATCCCAGCTTCCGTTCTCGCTGGCATTACCGGACATCCCGTTTCGGTTGAAGTCCACGTCTCTACTGGCCTGCCCACCTTCACCGTTGTGGGCCTACCCGATGCCGCGTGTCGAGAGGCCAGGGATCGGGTTCGTGCCGCCTTGCTTTCCAGCGGGGTCGATTGGCCCCCGGGCCGTATCACCGTCAATCTGGCGCCATCTGGACTTCGAAAGGAGGGACCGGGGCTGGATTTGGCCATCGCCATGGGGGTGATGGTTGCCGACGAGCAGTTACCTGCTGAGGCCTTGGCCAACATGGCTTTCTTGGCAGAACTAGGGTTGGATGGCCGCCTTCGGTCGGTGCCCGGCGTGCTACCCCAAGTGCGCTGTCTGGAGGCCGCCGCGGTGGTGGTAGCCCCAGAGAGTGCGGCAGAGGCTGCTCTGGCCAATGGCCCCGTCGTCCGGGCACCGTCCACGCTGCGGGAACTCGTCTCCGCGCTTCAAGGCGACGAGTGTTGGCCCGACCCACCCCTTGCCGGGTGCGAAAACCGGTTGGAAGAGGGGGTAGATCTGGCCGATGTGCGAGGCCAGCACATGGCTCGCTTGGGATTGGAAGTGGCCGCAGCTGGCGGGCACCACCTTCTGATGATCGGGCCTCCTGGCGCGGGCAAGACCATGCTGGCCCGTCGGCTGCCAGGACTCCTTCCCCCTTTGGATGAGACCACCGCCATCGAGGTGACCATGGTGCATTCGGCGGCCGGATTGGACCTGCCCACATCAGGACTGATTCGCCGGGGCCCATGGCAGGCGCCTCATCACTCGGCTTCGATGATTTCTCTTGTGGGTGGAGGGAGCCAGACATTGAGGCCCGGTGCAATCAGCTGTGCCCATGGCGGTGTGCTGTTTTTGGACGAAATGGGCGAGTTCGCGCCCCAAGCCCTCGATTCGCTGCGCCAGCCACTTGAGGAGGGGGTCATTCGAGTCAATCGAGCCGCAGCGGTGGCCTCGTTTCCCGCTCGATTCCTCTTGGTGGGGGCGATGAATCCGTGTCCGTGCGGCGAGCTCGGACAGCCGGGCATGTGCCGATGTACGCCCTTGGCCCGACTGCGCTATGCCCGACGGCTGAGCGGTCCGCTCCTCGACCGGTTCGATTTGAGAATCCATGTGGGGCGCCCGGAGGTGAGCGATTTGTTCGACGCCCCACCAGGGGAGTCTTCCGCCGAGGTTAGAGAAAGGGTCGATCGGGCACGAGCCATGGCCCGCGATCGGGGAGTGGCTTCCAACAGCGCGCTGAAGGACGACATTTTGGACCAAGTGGCTCCGCTGGATCCTGAAGCCAAGAACCTTCTTGCCAAGGCGATTGCTGATGGTCGGCTAACCGCCCGGGGGTTCCAGCGGATTCGGCGGGTTGCTCTAACGCTGGCCGATCTGGCCGAGCAGCCGCCCCCTTTGAACGGAATGGTCGTTGCTCAGGCCCTGTTTATGCGGACTGAGCCGGTCACGGTTGCCCACGAACCCTGGAAGTTCGCCAATGACCGCCGATGAATTGGGGAGGCTCCCGGTGGAGGCATGGATTGTGGCTTTGGCTTCACTGCCCGCGGTGGGGCCGGCTCGACTGCGGGCGCTGCTCGCTGTCGATGGGCCAGCTGAAGTATGGGACGGCCTTCAGGGCTCGCCGTTGCCTGAGCTTGTCCGAATAGCCGGGAAGCAAGAATTGTATGAGCAGTGGCGCCGCACTGCCGCCGGCTTCGATGTGGCCCAGATGTGGTTTCGGCACCGCGAGCACGGCATTGGCGTGGCTGCTCTGGGCGCTCCTGGATACCTGTCCGCCTTGTCGAACGACCTAGACCCACCCGCGGTGGTGTTTCACCAAGGCGATCCCGAGGTTGTTAACGGCCCCCGAGTGGCAATCGTCGGCACTCGTCGATGCACCCGCTATGGCAGTGACCTTGCCTTTGAGCTGGGCCGCGACTTGGCTTCAGCTGGAGTAGGTGTGGTGTCGGGTTTGGCTTTGGGCATCGATGCCGCCGCCCATGCCGGCGCACTTGAGGCCAAGGGCGCTGCGCCTATCGCAGTTGTGGGCAATGGAATGGACAGGATTTACCCCGAGCGCAACCGGCATCTTTGGCGGGCGGTGGCCGATCAGGGTGTGCTATTGGGCGAAGCTCCACTGGGCGCCCCTCCTGAGCGATGGCGGTTTCCCGCTCGGAACCGCATCATCGCGGCCCTCGCCGACGTAATTGTCGTAGTGGAGTCCCACGCCTCGGGCGGGGCAATGCACACAGTGGCTGAGGCGGCGGCTCGAGATAGACCTGTATTGGCCGTTCCCGGGCCGGTTCGCAGCTCGGCATCCGATGGCTGTTTCGAATTGTTGGCCGACGGCTGTGCCCCTTGTCGCGATGCCGACGATGTTCTGCTGGCTCTGGGGATGTCCGGTGCGGAGGCAAAGCTTCTTGATCCCCGCACGAGCCCTGGCACTGTCGGCCAACAGGTATTGGATGTACTGGGCTGGCAGCCCGCAGACGCCGAGCAGATCCGAGTTCGCTCCGGGCTGGAAATGTCCGAGGTGGCTGGAGCGGTGGAAGGGTTGCGGGCCGCGGGCTGGGTGGCGGTCTCGGGACGATGGATCGAGAGGGTTGGCGCTCCCCGATGAGGTGGCGCCGGAGCCGGGCCGCTCGCCGGTATTCTTGTGCTTTGATGGGGTGGGATCTGGACGCCTTTGCGGCCTCAGCTTCGTCGGTCAGCAACGACACTGTGGCAATGTATCGCCGAGAGGTGGCCGCGTTCGCTGAGTGGTTTGGGCAATCCCGAGGGAGTGCTTCTCCGGCTTCGGTACAGCAAACGGATCCAAAGCAGGTCGATATCCGAACGATCAGGAGGTACCTGGCCCATCTGAGCACTCGGGGCTATGCCCGCAAGACGGTGGCCCGGAAGGCCTCGTCGTTGCGCCGTTACTTCCGTTGGGCCGAGCGCACTGGACGGGTTTCCGCCGACCCCACAATCGGCACCATGGTGCCGATCCGGGAGCGCCGACTGCCCCGAGTGCTTCACTCTGAAGAATTAGGGACCCTGTTGGACCAGCCCCGGCCAGCGGTGGCTGACGATAGCCGCGCTCGCTGCCAACGCGACGTCGCGGTGTTGGAGCTGCTTTACGGCAGTGGCCTCCGGGTCAGTGAGGTGTGCGCCATCCGCGCCGAAGATATCGACTGGGACCGTCGATGCCTCACCGTGAATGGCAAGGGGTCCAAACAGCGGATCGTGCCGCTGAGCGAGCCTGCCGCTGCTGCTCTGTCAGAGTGGATGGCCGATGGCCGAGAGGAGATGGCCGACCCGTCTGTTGCCGAAGACGCGGTATTCGTGAACCTGCACGGTCGCCCGATGAATGCCCAGGCTGTCCGCCGGCTGGTGGATCGTCGGGCCAGCGTCAAGACTAACCCCCATGCCCTGCGCCACACCTTCGCTACTCACCTGCTCGACGGTGGAGCCGACTTGAGGCATGTGCAGGAGTTGTTGGGCCACGCCGATCTGGGGTCCACGCAGATATACACCCACGTCAGTCGGGAACGGCTCCGCAATGTGGTGGAAGGAACCCATCCGCGGGCTTGATAGCCTTCTTGTTGCTTCCCCCCTCCACTCCAATTATGTGAGGAAGCACGATGTTGTGGGGACTGCGGATTGGCTGGGTGGCCGCGGTTGGGCTGGGTCTTCTGGTCGGCCCGACAGTGCACGGGCCGACTTCGCCATCTGGGGGCCATTCTGTCGTGCGCGCCGGAGTGCCGATGGAGGCGACGGAGAAGTACTTGCCTCCCGTTGATGCAGAGGTGGTGGATCACTTTCGGCTCCCAGCCCATGTGGGGGCACCGGGCAATCGAGGATGGGAGTACGATCCCGAGCCCGGCCAGCCTGTGTGGGCTTCCGCCGAAGGAGAGGTTGTGTTCGCCGGGGTGGTGGCCTACAACCGCTTTGTCACCGTGCTGCACCCCGATGGGCTACGAACCGCTTACGGCTATCTGGGTTGGATTGCGGTCGCAGAGGGCGACTGGGTGGGGGCCGGGCAGTTGTTGGGCGCCACCTCTGATCGCTTCTTCTTCAGCGTGAGGGCTGGAGATGCCTATATCGATCCGGGTGCGGTGCTGACTACCGGCCGCGTGCGGCTGGTGCCTCATAGCGAGCCCGACGGTCGAAGTCGGCTTTCTGCCTATGGCCATGGAGGCTGAAGCGGCTATCGTTTGACCCGGCCCGGAAGCAATTTCAGGCTCAAGAAAATCACCGCCCGGGGCATCCCACGGTCGCCGTCAGGTGCTGACCCCGGGTTTCGCTGAACCGCTGGGAGAGGAGAATCACCATGGCGCCTGTCGTGACCATGCGTCAGCTGCTCGATGCCGGAGTCCACTTCGGACACCAGACTCGCCGATGGAATCCGAAGATGCAGCGCTTCATCTTTGGAGAGCGCAACGGCATTTACATCATCGATCTGACCCAAACGCTTGCCTACATTGAAGCGGCGTACACCTATGTGCGCGATCTGGTGGCCAAAGGCGGTCAAGTTCTGTTTGTGGGCACCAAGAAGCAGGCACAAGACAGCGTCCAGAGCTACGCCGAGCGGGTGGGCATGCCCTATGTGAACGAGCGTTGGCTGGGGGGTCTCCTGACCAATTTCGAGACCATCTCCAAGCGCATGGGCAAGATGAAGGAATTTCAGCGGATGCGCAGTTCCGGCGAGTTAGACGTTATGCCCAAGAAGGAGGCTCTTCTCATCACTCGGGAACTGGCCAAGCTAGAGCGCAATCTCAACGGCATTCGGGATTTGACTCGCCCGCCCGACGCGGTGTTCGTGCTTGACACCAAGAAGGAGCACATTGCGGTCGCAGAGGCCAACAAGCTGAAGCTGCCGGTTATCGCCGTGGTGGACACGAACTGCGATCCGGATGTGATCCAGTATGTGATTCCCGGCAACGACGATGCCATCCGCGCTGGCGAGCTGATGTGTCGGATTATCAGCGATGCCGTTCTTGAGGGCCGGTTCATCGCCCGCGGCAATGCCACCGCCAAGTCCCCTCCCGATGTTGTATCGGTGGAAACCGAGCCAGCTGAAGCCGATGGCCAGGCGTCGGTGGAAGCTGTGCCAGCTGAGCCAATCGAAGCCGATGGCCAGGCGTCGGTGGAAGCTGTGCCAGCTGAGCCAATCGAAGCCGATGGCCAGGCGTCGGCGGAAGCTGTGCCAGCTGAGCCAATCGAAGCCGATGGCCAGGCGTCGGCGGAAGCTGTGCCAGCTGAGCCAATCGAAGCCGATGGCCAGGCGTCGGTGGAAGCTGTGCTAGCTGAGCCAATCGAAGCCGAAGGGCAGGCGTCGGTGGAAGCTGTGCCAGCTGAGCCAATCGAAGATGAAGAGCAGGCGTCGGTGGAAGCTGTGCCAGCTGAGCCAATCGAAGATAAAGAGCAGGCGTCGGCGGAATCAGCGCCAGCAGAGTCTGAGGAGCAGGTGTGAGTTCATTTACAGCTCAAGATGTCAAGGCTCTGCGCCAGGCCACTGGTGCTGGGATGATGGACTGCAAGCGCGCGCTTACCGAGAGCGATGGGGACATGGAGGCGGCAACCCAGCGGCTGCGCGAGAAGGGCATGGCCAAAGCTGCTGCTCGGGCTGACCGGGCCAGCGACCAAGGCACGGTGGCCCTGGCGATGGATGGCAATGCCGCGGCCATAGTGGAACTGCGCTGTGAGACCGATTTCTCGGCAAAGGCCGACGACTTCACTGCCTTGGCCAACGATCTGGCCCAGCTGGTGCTGGTCGAGGGTGAGGAAGCAGTGGGCGCCCGCCAAGCCGCCATCGACGATCTGGGCTTGGCCAAGAAGGAGAACGTCCAGTTGGGCAAGGTGGTCAGAATTCAGGCTGCCGAGGGCAACATCTTGGACAGCTATTTGCACACCCAGGACGGCAGGGGTACCAGCGCAGTCGTGGTTGAGGCTCGCGGTGTGAGCCAGGAACTGGCCCATGAAGTGGCCCTCCACATCGCCTTTGCCAAGCCAGCGGTTTTGCACCGAGACGATGTCGATGCCGAAGAAGTTGAGCGAGAGCGGGTTGCGCTGACCGAGATGACCAAGGCCGAAGGCAAGCCCGAGCAGGCCTGGGACAAGATCGTCACCGGCCGTCTGCGGGCGTGGTACGCCGAGCGGGTGCTGCTGGAGCAAGGCATGTTCGGCGAGAAGGAAACCGTGCAGTCCCGGCTGGGAGACGGTGCCGTCGTTCGGTTCGAGTTGGCGGCCATCGGCAGTTAGCGGTGATCGACGGCGGCGATACCAGGCGTTCGGGCCGGTGGGACCGAATCGTATTGAAGCTCTCTGGAGAGGCCCTTGCCGGAGAGTCGAGCTACGGCATTGACGGGGAGATAGCCGCTCAGATCGCGACCGAGATCGTCAAAGTCCGGTCGGAGTTTGACGTTGATGTGGCCGTCGTGGTGGGCGGGGGCAACATCTGGCGGGGAATGACCGGAGCGGGCGCGGGCATGGACCGGGCCCAGGCCGACTACATGGGGATGCTGGCCACCGTCATCAACGCCCTTGCGCTGCAAGACACCCTTGAGCGGCTAGGTCAGCCCACCAGAGTGCAAACCGCAATCCACATGGCCCAAGTGGCCGAGCCGTATATCCGGCGAAGGGCTATCCGCCATTTGGAGAAGGGCCGGGTGGTTATCTTTGCCGCCGGAACCGGCAACCCCTTCTTCACCACCGACACCGCCGCCGCACTGCGGGCCGTAGAGATAGAGGCTGGGGTTCTGCTGAAAGGCACCCACGGCGGCACCGACGGGATCTACACCGCTGATCCTCGGACGAATCCCAATGCAGAAAAACTGGACGAGGTCCGATACCTGGATGTTCTGTCCCAGGGATTGAGGGCGATGGACAGCACCGCGGTTTCGCTGTGCATGGACAACGAACTGCCTATCGTGGTGTTTGATCTCATGGCGCCAGGAAACGTTCTTGCCATACTCGATGGCCAGTCGATCGGTACTCTGGTGTCGTGAGGGATCTCTGGGGATGCTGCTGGGATGACGACTGGCGATGACTTGACTGATTTGGTGGTGGCCGAAGCCGGAGAGCGCATGGACTCGGCTGTCCATCACACTCGCCAGCAGTTCGCCACCGTCAGAACCGGCCGAGCTTCCCCTGCCCTGTTCGAGAGGTTTCTCGTGGACTACTACGGCACTGAGGTAGCGCTTCAACAGCTGGCCAGCTTCAGTGTCCCCGAGGCACAGCTTCTTGTGATCTCCCCCTTTGACAAGGGTTCAATTGCGGCGATAGAGCGGGCAATCATCCAGGCTGATCTCGGGCTCAACCCCAGCAATGATGGGAATGTGGTGCGCCTGACGTTTCCACCGCTGACCGAAGAACGCCGTCGCGAATTGGTCAGGGTGGTAAAGCAGATGGCCGAAGAGGGAAGAGTGGCGATTCGGAACGCCCGTCGCAGCGGTCGCCACGATGTAGACCAGCTCAGCAAGGGGGGCGACGTATCCGAGGACATTGCGGCCCGAGCTGGCAAAGAGCTCGACCGCCTTACCCACGACCATGAGCAACTCGTCAACGATGCGTTGAGCGTCAAAGAGCAAGAGCTGCTCGAGATCTAATCTGCCTAGCACCTGGAGAGGCCAGTGGACGACGACAATCCATTCGACAAACCCGGAGACCGCTCCGAAGAGTCGCCAGACGACGAGCAGGCAATGTTCCTGGACGACCTGACTTCATTGTTCGATGAGGAAGAGGAAGATTCCGGCCTTCCTCATTGGGATGAGTCCGCTTCCGATGAGGCGGTCGCTGAAGAGGGCTGGGACAGCCTGGCCGACGCAGCCCCACGATGGCGCGACGACTCCGATGATTCCCCATCCGAAGACCAGCCGGAGATGGTCTCGGTCAGCCATCAAACCGAGAGCGCAAGCGTCTTCGAGGATCCTGAGCCCACCGAGGCAGTGGAATTCCCCTCGGTTGACCGCGTTGACGAGGTCCTCTCGCTGGACGTTTCCGAGTCTCCCGAGATGCCCGGAATCGTCGAGCCCCCAGATTCGCTTCTGTCCACACCGCCTTCTCCGATGGCAGACACGAGGACCCTCGCCCGTGAGGGCAATACGGTTACCGCCATCGTGGTGGGGTTGGTGCTGGGTGGCATCGTTCTCGGTGCGATCGCCGCGGGTGAGGAGGCCACCCTCGCCGTTCTCGCCATCGCCCTGCTACTGGCGGCGGCCGAATGGTTCACCAGCCTGCGCCACGGCGGCTACCAGCCGCCAGCGCTGTTGGGCTTTGTGGCAGTGGTGGCTATGCCGCTGGCTGCCTATTGGCGAGGTGCCGACGGCATCCTGCTGGTGCTGGTATTCGCCCTATTCGGCGCCGGGGTGTGGTATGTGGTTGGCGTGGGGCGCGAACGGCCCCTAGCCAATCTCGGGGTGACCCTTTTTGGGATTGTCTACATCGGGGTGGCCGGGGCCTTCGGCGGGCTGCTTCTGGACATGCCCGACGGTCGGGAGTTGGTGTTGAGCGCGGTGATTTTGACCGTGGCCCACGATGTCGGCGCTTACATCGTCGGGCGGGCTGCGGGCCGCACTCCGCTGTCACAGGCCAGCCCGAACAAGACGGTCGAGGGTCTTATCGGCGGCACCATTGCCACCATCGCAGCCGCCTTGGTGTTCATCTCCATTCTGGAAATCGGTCCCTTCGGTGACGGAGCTGGATCTCGTTCCGACGGCGTGGTCTTGGGCATTGTGGTCGCCGTTGTGGCTCCGCTGGCCGACCTCATGGAATCGGCCATCAAGCGAGACCTCAGGATCAAGGACATGGGTTCTCTGCTGCCAGGCCATGGTGGCATGCTGGACCGCATCGATGCCCTGCTGCTCGTGCTGCCGGCCACTTACTTCACTGCCCTTATGCTCGAGGTGATCTGAGCAGGGGTAACCGGCTTATGGTCTCCCTTTCGCTTCTAGGTTCCACTGGCTCGATCGGCGTTCAAACGCTGGATGTGGTGCGGGCAGAGCCCGGCGCTTGGGATGTGGTGGCCTTGGGAGCCGGCCGCTCCATTGAGCAACTCATCGCCCAGGCTCGAGAGTTCCGCCCTCGATTCGTGGTGGTGGGCGCAGCAGACCGGGTTTCCGAGGTTAGCGATGCACTGCCAGGGATCAACGTGGCCAGTGGTCCCGCGGCTCTCGCTGAGGCGGCTGCCATGGGAGATGTGGTGGTGAACGGGGTGGTTGGTTTTGCCGGTTTGCCGGTGACTCTGGCGGCCCTGGAGGCTGGGCGGCGGCTGGCTTTGGCCAACAAGGAGTCGCTGATTGCCGCCGGGCCCGTGGTGCAGAGGGCCCGCCAGACTCCCGGTGCCGAGCTGCTGCCGGTGGACAGCGAGCACTGCGCCGTACACCAATGCCTGCGGGCCAACGACGTGTTCACCTCCGACGCGGGCATGGAGCGCGTCCATCGCATCGTGCTCACGGCCAGCGGGGGACCGTTTCGGGGCCGAACACGGAGCGAGTTGGCCGAAGTGACGGTGGAGCATGCGCTGGCCCATCCCACCTGGAGCATGGGGCCCAAGATCACAGTGGACTCTTCCACGCTGATGAACAAAGGCTTGGAGGTGATCGAAGCCAACGAGCTCTTCGGCTTGGGCTATGACCGCATCGAGGTCGTGGTCCACCCCCAGTCGGTGGTTCACTCCATGGTGGAGTACACCGATGGCGCCACCATCGCCCAGCTCTCCCTGCCCGACATGCGGCTGTGCATCGGCTATGCGATTGCCTACCCCGACCGCATCGCCACCCCGTTCGGCCGCATCGACTGGTCCGAATTGAGCCGCCTCGACTTCGAGCCCCCCGATACCGAGGCATTTCCCTGCTTGGAGCTGGCGTATGCCGCCGGGCGCATGGGCGAGACCGCGCCGGCTTTGCTGAATGCCGCCAACGAGGTGGCCGTGCAGGCATTTCTGGATGAGCGGGTACGATGGACGGCAATACCCGAGATTCTGGAGACGGTCTTAGGCGACCACGACGGCACCGAGGCCGACTCCCTGGAGGCGGTCATGGAGATCGACGGCAAAGCCCGAGCCGAGGCTGAGCAAACCATCGCCCGCCTTTTTTGAACAATGCCCTCGCGTCACTCTCGAAGTGAGCAGCCTTTGAATTCTCCGCTCGCCGGCTTGCAGGCCACTAGAGACCGCTGGGGAGGCTTGGCGCTGGTGGTGGGTCTACTCGCTGTGGTGCAAGTGGTGTGGGGCGTGCCAATGCTTATTGTGGTACTGGCCGTTATTGCCATGATCTTCATGCACGAAATGGGCCACTTCCTCACTGCTCGGGCCTCTGGCATGAAGGTCACCGAGTTCTTCTTGGGGTTTGGGCCCCGGCTGTGGTCTGTGCGCCGGGGGGAGACGGTCTACGGCCTCAAGGCGATTCCCATCGGTGCTTATGTGCGGATCATCGGAATGAACAACCTGGAAGAGGTTGCCCCAACCGAGGAGCATCGCACCTATCGCAGCAAGCCCTATTGGCGGCGGATGTCGGTGGCGGTGGCCGGATCGACCGTCCATTTCCTATTGGCGCTGGCATTGATCTTCTCCTTCCTAGTGGTATTTGGGAAAACGGAGGCCGTTCCCTCCTCAGACTGGACAGTGACCCGGGTGACTCCGGGTACGCCAGGGGATCAAGCTGGCTTGATGCCGGGTGATCGAATCGTGTCGGTCAACGGGAGACCGGTAACCACCATGGACGACCTGGTGGAGTTTCTACCTGGACCGGGGTCGTCGGTAAGCCTGGGTATAGAGCGCAGCGGCGACGTTCTAGTCCGCCCGCTGACGCTCGGATTCCATCCTCAAGACTCCAGCCAGGGGTATGTGGGCATTGTCTCTGAGACGGCCAGGTTGTCCCAGTCGTTTGATGTCGGTTACCTAGAGGCAGTTCCCGAGACGCTGGAGGAGTTCGGCTTCCTGGTCAAAGAGTCTGTCTTGGGCATCGGCAGGTTCTTTTCACCTAGCGGGCTCAACAACTTTCTCCGTGACGTGGCCGACCAGCCTTCCCAACAGGTGACTGCCCCCGTCGAGAGCGGTTTAACCACTGCGGCACCCGCCGACAATCAAGATCGCGTGATTTCGATCTTTGGCGCGCTCAAAATCGGTGCAGACCTCACAGAAAACGGCTACGGGAACTTGCTGCTGTTCTTGGCGCTGTTGAACGTGTTCATCGGAGTCTTCAACATGATTCCGCTTCTGCCCTTCGACGGAGGCCATGTTGTGATTGCCACCTACGAGCGCCTCCGGTCCTGGCGAGGCCGTCGATACACTGCCGACGTTTCCAAGATGGTGCCGTTGGCCTACGCCGTGGTCTTGATTCTGGGATTCGTCTTCATCGGGTCTGTCTATCTGGACTTCACTGATCCGGTAGAGCTCCCCAGTTGAGCAACGTGATGGCCGCTAACAATTGCGAACGTCACGGGCCGGGCGTGTCAAGCTGAGGGCATGGAAGTTCAGGCATCTTTCGAGCGGCGTCGAACCCGCCGGATCCATGTGGGAGATGTCGCGGTCGGGGGCGGCGCGCCGATCACTGTCCAGTCCATGACCACCACCCGCACTGCTGATGTGGAGGGCACTCTCCAGCAGATATATGCCCTGGCCGCGGCGGGCGCCGACATTGTGCGCTGCACCTGCAACGAGATCGAAGCCGCCGAGGGGCTGGCCCAGATTGTGCCCCGCTCACCGGTGCCCGTCGTGGCCGACATTCACCACCAGTACCGGATGGCGCTGGCTGCGTTGGATGCAGGTGTGCAGTGTTTGAGGCTGAACCCCGGAAACATCCGCAAACCCGAGCATATTCGGACAGTGGCCTCGGAATGCCGGGACCGAGGGGTGCCCATCCGCATCGGAGTTAATGGCGGATCACTGCACCCTGACCTGTACCGCAAATACGGTGATCGGGTTACACCAGAGGCAATGGTGGAGTCGGCCCAGATGGAGCTCGACTACTTCCGGGAAGTGGATTTCGACGACGTCAAGATCTCGGTCAAGGCCTCCAGCGTTCCCTTGATGATTGAGGCGTATCGCCAGTTGTCAGAGGTCACCGATCACCCCTTGCACCTGGGGGTGACTGAAGCGGGGCCGCCGCCAGTCGGGTTGATCAAGTCGACCGCGGGCATTGGGACGCTGTTGGCCGAGGGCATTGGCGACACCATTCGCTACAGCCTCACTGCGGATCCGGTGCAAGAGGCGAAAGCCGGACGTCAACTCTTGGAGTCGATGGGCCTGCGGGAGAGGAAGAACGTCGACCTCATCGCCTGTCCCAGTTGCGGTCGGGCCGAGATCGACGTGTATGCCGTGGCCGAAGAGGCTATGGAGGCGTTCGGCGATCGGGAGATCCCCCTTCAGGTGGCGGTGATGGGCTGCGTGGTCAACGGACCCGGCGAGGCCCGCGACGCCGATATCGGCATCGCGGCCGGCAACAAGCGGGGTCATTTGTTTGTGAAAGGCCGCAATGTGGCCGTGGTGGCCGAGGAGGAAATGGTTCCTTCCTTGGTGGAGTGGGCCGAGTTGATCCACGAGAAAGGTGCGGAGGCGGCGCTGGCCCGAGCCGATACAGTGACCGCTGCTCGGGAGGCCGAACGGGACCGGAGCCGCCTGCTGGCCGAGCAGGGCGACGATGCCAACCAAGCTGGCGAGAAGATCGAGTTGATTCGCAGGAGAGCGTGACGATGGCGAAAAAGGGGGTGCTCACCCCGCAGCAGGAGGACTTCCCCCGCTGGTATCAGGACATTCTCAACAAGGCGGAGTTGGCCGACAACGGGCCAGTGCGGGGAACCATGGTGATCCGCCCCTACGGCTACGCCCTTTGGGAGCGGATGCAGGCCGAGGTGGATCAGCGCATCAAGGCCGCAGGGGCCGACAACGCCTACTTCCCCCTGTTTATCCCCGAGAGCTACTTGAACCGGGAGTCCGACCACGTCGAGGGCTTCAGCCCCGAATTGGCCGTGGTCACCCAGGGCGGGGGCCGGGAGTTGGCTGAGCCGGTGGTGGTGCGTCCCACCAGCGAGACCATCATCAACGCTTACTTCTCCAAATGGGTGCAGAGCCATCGCGATCTGCCGCTGCTGATCAACCAGTGGGCCAATGTGGTCCGCTGGGAGATGCGCCCTCGGATTTTTCTGCGGACCACTGAGTTCTTGTGGCAAGAGGGCCACACAGCCCACGCCACCCGACAGGAGGCCCGCGACTACGCGGCCATGATCCTCCATGAGGTGTATCGCGACTTCATGGAGTCGGTGCTGGCCATCCCGGTGCTCATTGGTTACAAGACCGAAGCCGAGCGATTTCCCGGTGCCATCAACTCCATGTGCCTCGAAGCGATGATGCGAGACGGCAAGGCGCTTCAGATGGGGACATCCCATGAACTGGGCCAGAGCTTCGCCACCATGTTCGACATCACCTATCTGGATGCCGAAGGGAACCAAGCCCATGTTTGGCAGACTTCGTGGGGAGTGTCGTCCCGAATGGTAGGCGGGCTGATCATGGCCCACGGCGACGACCAGGGGCTGGTCGTTCCGCCCCGGTTGGCGCCCATTCAAGCCGTTGTCATTGCCGTTCGCGACGCCGAGGGGGTGGTAGATGCCTGCCACCAATTGTCTGGAGCCTTGGTTGCTTCGGGGATTCGGGCGAAGGTTGACGATCGGACGGGAACCGGGTTTGGCCGAAGAGCCACCGACTGGGAGTTGAAGGGGGTACCCGTACGGGTGGAGATCGGTCCCCGGGATCTTGAGAACGGTCAGGCAACGCTGGTGTCCCGGATTGGTGGCGACAAGCAAACCGTCGGCCTCTCGACCGCGGCCAAGCAAGTGGAATCGCTGCTCGACGATATCCAACGGCAGATCTACGACGATGCCATGGCCTGGCGGGACTCTCGGATTGTCGAGGCAGCCACTGTGGCCGACGTGCAAGAAGCGACCACCACGGGATTCGCCCGGATACCGTGGGCTGAGCTCGGCCCCGAGGGGGAAGCCGCTTTGGCCGAAGATGCCGTTACCGTGAGGTGCTTGCAGCGCCCCGACGGGTCTTTGCCCCACAGTGGTGACGAGACCGATCTAGTGGCTGTCTGTGGCCGAAGCTACTGAAAAACGGGCCTCCTATACGGCGACATGAGCGGTTTCACCGGGTAAGATTGGCGCTGAATCGTCGATCTCTCTAGTCGAGTGAGGCGTGGGCTGGTGCCCACGCCTTCTGACTTTGGGGACCGGGAGCAAAACCACCAGTCAGGAAAGGGGCGAGATGTCAGTGGCCGACAGCGTGCGTGACCTGCTCACGCCCCTCTTTCAGGGGAGAGGCTTGGAAGTCTACGACCTCACCTATGGGGGCGGGGTTCTGCGCATCATCGTGGACAAGTCCGGGGGAGTTAGCTTGGACGAGGTAGCCGACGCCTCCAAGGTTGCCTCTCGCCTGCTGGATGACAGCGATCTCGTTCCCGGCAAGTACACCCTGGAGATCACCAGCCCCGGTCTAGAGCGGCCGCTGCGCTGCCCCGAGCACTATGCCCGGGCCGTGGGCGAGACAATAAGCATCAAGCTCGGCCCCCAGGTCGACGGGCAGCGCCGGATTCAGGGATTGCTGATGGAATGCGACGATAATGGAATTACCATTGAAAACAACGGAGTTCCTCAACGCATGTCTTTCGACGACATAACCAAGGCCAGGACAGTTTTTGAATGGGGTCCGTTGCCAAAGAAGCAGATCAAGGAAGAGAGCAACCGATGAACCCCGACATGCTGGAAGCCCTCCAAGCGCTCGCCGCCGACAAAGGCATCTCGGTAGATGCTCTGCTGGCCGCGCTGGCCGATGCCCTTGAGTCGGCCTACAAGCGTATGCCCGACAGCGAGGAGTACGCCTGGGTCACCATCAATCCCGAGACAGCCGACATCCAGGTTTTCGCTCAGAAGCTGGATGAGTATGGAGAGCCAATCGGGGAGCCGTTCGACGTCACGCCCGATGGCTTTGGCCGAATTGCGGCGCAGACAGCCAAGCAGGTCATGATGCAGCGGATCCGCGAGGTGGAGCGGGAGCTCAAGTATGAGGAGTACGCGGGCCGCGAGGGTGACATCGTCACCGGCATCATCCAACAGAACGATGCCCGCTACACCCTGTTGGACCTAGGACGGGTAGAGGCTCTATTGCCCCAGGCCGAGCAGGTACCCTTCGAGCGCCCGGATGCCAACAGCCGCCTCAAGGCGTACATCGTGGAAGTGCGGAAGACGGCTAAGGGACCTCAAATCGTGGTCAGCCGCACTCATCCCGGATTGATCAGGCGGCTGTTCGAGTTGGAAGTGCCCGAGATCGCCGACGGAGTGGTGGAGATCAAAGCCTGTGCCCGAGAGCCAGGTCATCGCACCAAGATCGCAGTGTCTTCCAACGATCCGAACGTGGACCCGGTGGGAGCTTGCGTGGGCGCTCGGGGCGCTCGGGTGCGCATGGTGGTCAATGAGCTGCGGGGGGAGAAGATTGACATTGTTCCCTTTGCCGACGACCCGTCTGATTTTGTGGCCAAGGCGCTGTCGCCGGCCAAGATCAAAGAGGTCAGCATCGATGAGGAGTCTGGTGTGGCCGAGGTGGTGGTACCCGACTACCAGCTTTCGCTGGCCATCGGCAAGGAAGGCCAGAATGCCCGGCTCTCGGCACGGCTGACCGGATGGCGAATCGATATCAAGAGCGAGACCCAATTGGCTGAAGAAGCCGCTTACGAAGAAATGGAGTGGGCTGAGGGTGAATGGGTAGTGGACGAGGCCACTGGCGAGCAGGTGTGGCGTCCTGCTGAGGGGGGGCCAGAGCTGTCGGCGGAGGATTGGGCTGCGGAAGGCAGCGATCAAGCCTCGGCTGAGGAGGTGGAGGAAGCTTCAGAGAGCGTTCCTTCCCTGGAGTAATTGCCCGTGCCTCGGATTGGCTTCGAAATCTGAGGGCTGGGCGTGAGAAAATGGAATTCCGGCCCAAATGGGTTGGCCGCGCACCGCGGACGGACCAAGAAAGAGCTTTTTGCCAGCGAAAATTCGGGTTTACGAGCTTGCCCGCGAGCTCGGCCTCACCAACAAGGAAACGCTTGATCTGTGTGTGACGCTGGGTATCGGCGTCAACAGCCACTCTTCGAGCATCGTGGATGCTCAAGCGGACCGCGTCCGCCGTCGAGCGCATCGTGATGGCCTGGTTCGCCCACCGGAGCCTGAGCCGGAGCCCGAGCCCGAGCCGGAGCCGGAGCCCGAGCCGGTTGCAGTGGAGCCTGAGCCTGAGCCCGAACCCGAGCCCGAGCCGGAGCCGGAGCCGGTTGCAGTGGAGCCTGAGCCGGAGCCCGAACCCGAGCCCGAGGCGGAGCCAGCCGTGGCTGAGGCTAAGCCCGATCCCATTGAGCCGGAGCCACCCAAGCCGACGCGGGTCGTTACTTCTAGCGGGGGAATGCCTCCGCGCACTCGCCCAGCAGAAACGTCGGTCGAGCCTCCCCCCGATGTTTCGCCAGCACCGCCAAGATCGGCGCCGAGACCAGCGTCCGACCCGCCGGTTGTTCAGCCAGCCGCTTCTGCTCGACCCAGCCCTCCGCTTTCACACTCGGGCAAGCCGATTCCGCCGCCCCCCGGCAGACCGCCGACGTCCTCTTCGGGCAAGCCAATTCCGCCGCCTCCCGGACGGGGTGGGCGGGGTCCGGCGCCAAGTCCCCGAAGAGGTCCTCGCGGTCCTGTGCGGCCGTCGGTCGGCACGCAGGGGCCAGGGGGCGGTTCGCCAGGACGAGCTCCTGCGCCTCTAGCAGCCCGAGGTCCTGCCGGTGCGCTCGGTGGGCCCCCCAGCGGAACGGGGGCTCCAGGGGGCCGAGGCCGAGGCGGCCCTCAGCGTCCGCAGCAAAGGCGGCGAAAGAGCAGGCGGCGTCGGCGGGTGGCCGAAGACCTCCAGCCCATGAACATCCCCGACTACACCCCAACAGATGCGGCTGCGCCCACTGGTGTGGTGGTGATCGAGCGAGCCTCGACCCCGTTGGATGTGGGCCCGAAAATGAACCAGACGGCGGCTGATGTGGTCCGCTTCCTGATGCAGCAGGGAGAGATGGTTACCGCCACCCAGTCGCTGACCGATGACATGATCGAGCTCTTTGCTGCGGAGATCGGTGCCGAGATTCGCCTGGTGGATCCCGGCGAAGAGCAGGAGAACGAGCTGCTCAAGCTGCTCGAGGCTGACATCCAAGACGAAGAACAAGAGGATGACTACCCGATTCGGCCACCGGTCATCACCGTTATGGGCCATGTGGACCACGGTAAAACCAAGCTGTTGGATCAGATTCGCAACGCCAACGTGGCCGAAGGCGAAGCCGGCGGCATCACTCAGCACATCGGCGCGTATCAGGTGGACAAAGACGAGCGCACGCTGACCTTCATCGACACCCCGGGCCACGCGGCGTTTACCGCAATGAGGGCCCGGGGCGCCGATGCCACCGACATCGTGGTTCTGGTTGTGGCGGCCGACGACGGCGTGATGCCCCAGACCTTGGAGGCCATCAACCACGCCAGGGCCGCGGAGGTGCCCATCGTGGTGGCTGTCAACAAGATCGACCGGAACAACGCCGATCCCAATCGCACCATGCAGCAACTCTCGGAGCATGAATTGGTGCCCGAGCAGTGGGGAGGCGACACCATCATGGTTGAGATCTCCGCGCTTCAAAATCTGGGGATCGACGATCTGCTCGAACAGTTGGCGGTGGTGGCCGAAGTGGAAGACCTGCGGTCCGACCCGGAGGGTCGGGCCCGGGGCGTGGTGCTGGAATCCAACCTGGACATCGGACGGGGTCCGGTAGCCACTCTCTTGGTTCAGCACGGCACCCTCAAGCGAGGCGATCCGGTTGTTGCCGGAGCTTCGTGGGGGCGGGCCCGCGCCCTACTTGACGACCGCGGCAACCAAATTCAGGAGGCCCAGCCATCGAAGCCAGTGCAGGTGCTGGGGCTCTCCGACGTGGCCAACGCCGGGGATGCCTTCGTGGTGGCCCCCAACGAGAAGGTAGCGGCCAAGGTTGCCCAGACCCGTGAGCACTCCCAGCGGATTGCCAGCTTGGGCCGGGATGCCGCAGCCACTGCTGGCGGAGCTCGCCTCGAAGACATCTTCAGCCAGATCCAAGCCGGCGAGACTGCGACGCTGAACCTCATTGTCAAAGCCGATGTGAACGGATCATTGGAAGCGGTGGTAGACAGCCTCCAGCGCCTCGGCCGCGACGAGGTGAAGCTGGCCTTCGTCCATCGAGGGGTGGGGGGCGTGACCGCAAACGACATCCAATTGGCGGCGGCGTCCAACGCCACCATCATTGGTTTCAATGTCCGTCCCGACCGCAAAGCCAGAGAGCTGGCCGATCTGGAGAAGGTGGAGATTCGTACCTACGAGATCATCTACAACCTGATCGAAGATGTTGAGAACGCCATGGTGGGAATGCTGGCGCCGGAATTCGAAGAGGTGGTCACCGGCGATGCCGAGGTGCGGGAAGTGTTCCGGGTACCGCGGGTGGGCGCAGTGGCCGGTTGCTACGTGCTCAACGGAGCCATCACTCGAGGTTCCAAAGTCCGATTCCTGCGCGATGGCACGGTCATTTGGCGGGGCACGGTGTCATCGCTCAAGCGCTTTAAAGACGATGTACGCGAGGTGCAGTCTGGGTTCGAGTGCGGTATCGGGCTGTCTGACTTCCAAGACCTCAAACAGGGTGACATCATCGAAACGTTCGAGGAGCGAGAAGTCGCCCGGGTCTGACAGCACAAGGGGTTAAGCGGTCCGATGCACGTACTCGCCGTGGTCTACGACCTGCATATCCCAGGTTGTCAGTCGCTGAAGGAACGACGCTCGGTGCTGCGTCCGGTTCTATCGGAAGTGACCCGACGATTCGGCGTTTCGGTGGCCGAAACCGGTCACAACGACCTCTGGCAGCGAGCAGAAGTAGGGGTGGCGGTGGTGTCGGGGCAATCCAGCCAGTGCCGTACGCTGGCCGATGAACTGGATCGGTATATGTGGTCGATACCTGAGATCGAGGTGGTGGGCTCCACGACCCACTGGCTCAACACCGACGAATAGAGGCACGTATGGCTCGCCGCCGGGAATCGCGCCCCTCTCATTACTCCAGATCAGCTCGGCTGGGCGAGCTGTTGCGGGAGATCGTGGCCTCCGAGCTGGCCCGTTTGGACGACGACCGTTTGGAGCTGGCCAGCATTACCGGCGTGGAGACCAGCGTTGAGCTGAGTCAGGCCACGGTGTACATCAGCGCTCTCGACGATGAGGCCGCCACCGCGGCTTTGGAGGCATTGGAGGAGCATCGTCTCCATCTCAAGCAGGCGGTGGCCCGTTCTTCTGCCGTCCGCAAAGTCCCCGATCTGGCATTTGCCCTCGATCCTTCTATCTCAGCTGGCGAGCGGATCGACCAGATTCTGCGCGACCTGGCTGAGGGGGCAGAGGAGTGAGCGCTGTTGACGGGCTAGCCGTTGATGACGATGGAAGCAACCTGCGGGTAGGCGGTTGTCGGCCGTGAATCCCCCTGATGGATTAGCCGTTATCGACAAGGAGGCTGGCTGGACCTCCCACGACGTGGTGGCCAAAGCTAGGGGCGTATTCGGCACCCGAAAAATTGGGCATGCCGGAACGCTGGACCCCGATGCCACCGGAGTGCTGTTACTGGGGGTAGGTAGAGCGACTCGGCTGTTGCGATTCCTCACCTCGCTCCCCAAACAATACGAAGGTGAAGTGGTCTTGGGCATTGAGACCACCACGCTGGACGCCTCCGGCGAAGTCACCGCCGTCCACGACATGAAGGGGGTGACCCCACGCCAGGTGGCTGAAGCCGCATCCGGCTTTGTCGGCGACATCATGCAGGTTCCCCCCATGGTGTCGGCGGTCAAAGTCGGCGGCCGCCGGCTGCACGAGTTGGCCCGCCAAGGAATCGAGGTCGAGCGCGAAGCCCGCCCGGTGACCGTCCATGAGCTGGCGGTTGCACCGGTGGATGCCAATGCCGGGGTGTACCAGATTGAGGTGAGCTGCTCCTCGGGTACCTATATCCGTTCGCTGGCCGCCGACATCGGCTCTGCCTTGGGAGGAGGAGGGCACCTGCGGGCGTTGCGGCGCACGGCCATCGGTTCATTCACAGTCGAAAAGGCCCGACCGGTGGGCGCTCCATCGCTGTTGTCGATGGCCGAGGCTCTGCGTGACTATCCCGCGGTATCTGTCGATGACGAACTCAGCCGGAAAGTGGGCAACGGACGGGTGCTGTCGGTTGATGAGTTGGCCGTGGAAGGCGAGGGCCCATGGGCTGTGCTCGGGTCGCAGGGCGAGCTCCTGGCCGTCTATGAATCCCATGCTCTCGGGTTGGTCAAACCGGCGGTGGTCATTCCTCAGTGAGCACTTGATCGGCTGGTATCTAGGCCGCCGGGATTGTCCAGTTTGAGGCTGCGGCCGCTACCGTGCAGCGTGGTGCAGGTCATCGAAGACTACGGCCGTTTAACCGGCAGTGAAGAGACCGCGGCCAGCATCGGCGTATACGACGGTGTCCACGTTGGTCATCAGGCGGTGATCAATCAGCTTCTGTCCGAAGCGGAACGGCTGGGGGTGGCACCCGCAGTGGTTACGTTTGACCGCCACCCGGCCCTGGTCTTGCGACCGGAAAATGCCCCCAAGCTGCTGAACTCACTCGACCAGAAGTTGGAGCTGCTTGAGGCGGCGGGCATCGAATACGTGTACCTGATCGAGTTCTCTCCCGACCGAGCCCACACGATGCCCGAGGAGTTTGTGCGCCAAGTCTTTGTGAAGCGGTTGCGGGTGCGGAGCGTGGTGGTGGGGGAGGACTTCCACTTTGGGCGGGCTCGGTTGGGAAATATCGACACGCTTCGTAAATTCGGCATGGAGATGGGCTTCGAGGTTCACGCGGTGGAGCTTCTCCATCATGACGAGAAATGGCCCGAGCCAGTGTCCTCTACTGCCGTTCGCCGCGCGCTGGCCGGCGGGGACGTCCGCACTGCGGCGGCCATGCTGGGGCGCTACCACGAGATCAGAGGCAAGGTGGTTCTGGGGGACCGGCGGGGGATGACCATCGGGTTTCCCACCGCCAATATTCCGGTTTCCATGGTGATGGCCTGGCCTGCCGATGCGGTTTATGCCGGCTGGTACACCCGTCCCGACGGTTCAAGGCATATGGCGGCCATCAATATCGGCCGACGCCCAACTTTCTATGAGCACGCCCAGCAGTCGCTGTTGGAGGCGCATCTTCTGGACTTCGAGGGCGACTTGTACGGTGAGGAAGCCAGGGTGGAGTTTGTGGAGCTGCTGCGAAGCGAACATCGCTTCGACGGCATCGAATCTCTGGTGAAACAGCTCCGCATCGACGTTGCCCTGTCCCGGGAAATCTTGAGCGCGGAACCCTCCCGCTAGACGCCATGGAGCTTTTTTTCTTGTCCCGGGAGATCTTGAGCGCGGAACCTCCCCGCTAGCTGTCTATGGAGCTAGCCCTTTTCTCGGAAATCCCGGTACCTCGGCCGTGGCATGCCGACAGCGAAATGCTCCGCTATCGAGAGCTGATCCAGCAGGCCGTGCTGGCCGACCAGCTTGGATATCACAGCTTTTGGACGGTCGAGCACCATTTCTTGGAGGAGATGTCGCACAGCTCCAATCCTGAGGTGCTCTACGGTGCGGTGGCTGCCCTCACCGAGCAGATACGGCTGGGATATGGCGTGCGGCTCGCCCCCCGCCCCTACAACCATCCGGTTCGCAGCGCCGAGTCGGCGGCCACCCTGGACGTGATCAGCGGGGGTCGGGTGGAGTTCGGCACCGGCCGTTCCACCACCCGAGCCGAGCTCGAGGGGTTCGGGATCGACCCCCGCGAGACCAGGGCCATGTGGGCTGAGGCGGTTGAGCACATCGCAGGCTGTTGGCTGAACGACGAGCACGAGTTTCAAGGTGAGTATTGGTCGATGCCCCGCCGCCGGGTCCTGCCCAAGCCGGTGCAAAAGCCCCACCCTCCCCTATGGGCCGCTACCGGCAGCCGCGAGACTCATCAACTGGTGGGGGAGATGGGGTTGGGTTTGCTGTCGTTCAGCGCCGGGGTTTCGCTGGAGGAACTGGAGCTTCGGATCAAGCTCTACCGCGAGGCAGTGGAGGCTTGCCAGAACCCGGTGGGCGGCTACGTCAACAACCGGGTGGCCACCTTCGCCATGTTCCACTGTGCCCCCACCACGGCCGAGGCATACGAGAATGCCCGGGAGTCGTTTTGGTGGTACCCCACCGTGGCGTTCAAGTTGGTGGGCAGCGTGGCTGAGATGCTCCAAGAGGAGGGCGCCGAGCTGGGCGACTGGAATTATCTCCGGTATCTGCCCGGCATGACCGCGGATGCCGACTGGGACACCACGTTCAACATCGAGGACTTGGTGGAGCAAGGTGTGGCCGTTGCCGGCGACCCCGACCAGTGCATCGAGCTATGCCAAGGCTTCGCCGACCTCGGTGTCGATCTGCTGCTTTGCATGATGAACCCTTACGCCATCCCCCACGACAAGGTCATGGAAAGCCTCCGCCTCACCGCCACCCACGTAATACCCGCCCTCAGCAGTTAGCGGTGGCTGTCGAGCAGGGACTCCACCGCGCTTCGAACTGGCATGGAGGGTTGGGCGCCGGGGGTTTGCACTGCGAGGGCGCCGGCAGCGTTGGCGAATCGGACGGCCTCGATCAGGGGTCGCTCTTCGGCTAGAGCAACGCCCAGCGCGCCGCAGAAGGCGTCTCCGGCACCAGTGGGGTCCACTACTTCCGCGGGGTAGGAGGGGACCAAGACATCGTCAATCTGGGCTCCTCGGCCTCCCAAAGTAACGACTGTGTCGCATTGGCCGGTTTCCGGGCCGATCGAGTGAATCTGGGCTTGTTCAGCTCGATTCATTACCAACACGTCGGTCAGCGGCACGACAGCCTCTACGAGGAATGGATCTACCGGAGCAGGGTTGAACAACACCGTGGTCCCACCCGACCGTGCGGCCTGGGCCGCCCGGCGGGCCCCGGCTGCACCTACCTCGCCTTGCAGCAGAAGCACATCGGCGGCGGTTATGACCGCGGCGGCTGCTTCAGCGTCGGCGACCCCAGTGCTGGCGTTGGCCCCGGCGACGATCACGATGGAGACGTCGGCCGGGGTGATGAGCGGCACCGCAGTGCCGGTGGGCTCCTCGGCGGTGCGGACGTGGCTGGTGTCCACGCCGCTGTCATTGAGCACTTCCAACAGCCAGCGGCCCCGGTCGTCGTCGCCTACGCAGCCCACCATGTGGGTGTCGGCCCCGAGGCGGGCCGCAGCGGTGGCCTGGTTGGCACCTTTGCCACCGGAAAACGCCTCCATTCTCTGGACCCTCAGTGTCTCGTCGGGGCCGGGAAGCCGGTCGAGCCATATAGACAGGTCGTAGTTGAGGCTCCCGAAGGACACAACTCTCACGTCACCAGTATTTCGCAAAAGCTCTCAGGTAGGTGTTCGGGGGTTCGGAGTGGTAGCTTTACTGGGTCCCCCGGGCACAAGCACGGCAAGGAGTTGTGCAGCCGCCCGTTTTCTGACCGACGGACACACTGAGTAGGGATGGCCGAGAAGCTAGCGTCCAAAACCGCGACGATCGAGAAGCACCGCCTGCATGACACCGATACAGGCTCACCCGAGGTACAGATCGCTCTGCTATCTGAGCGAATCAACCACCTCACTGAGCACCTGAAGGTGCATGTCAAGGATCACCACAGCAGGCGAGGCCTGCTGATGATGGTGGGCCGTCGGCGACGGCTGCTCGACTACGTCAAGGACAACGATGTGGAGCGCTACCGCGGCATTATTGCCGAGCTTGGCCTACGACGCTGAGTGGGTTGCGCCGCTGAGAAGCGGGCATCGCCCTGGCGACTATGGAAAATAAATAAGCGGGCCACAAGAGAGGCCAGCTGCCAGTTGAAGGGGCCGAGTTGCGCTGGGCCTCTCCAACTGGGAACTGGCTCCATTCCGGCCCGCTCGGACCTCGCGTGGTCCGGAGAGGAGCAAAAATGGCGGAAGCCATCACCGTTTCAGCCGCTGTAAGCGGCGCGGAAAACAAAACCCTGTCGTTTGAGACAGGTCGTCTGGCCGGGCAGGCCGACGGTGCCGTTGTGGCCCGCATGGGCGACACCACCATCCTGGTGACCGCGACCGCGGCTCGTCGGGTGCGGGAGGGGGCGGACTTCTTCCCGCTCACCGTTGACATTGAAGAGCGGATGTACGCCGCGGGCAAGATCCCCGGGTCGTTCTTCCGGCGGGAAGGTCGGGCGCCCGAATCGGCCATTCTGACCTGCCGTCTGATCGACCGGCCGCTGCGGCCCTCGTTTCCCGACGGGTTCCGCAACGAGATCCACGTCGTCGGAACCGTTCTAGGCGCCGACCAGGAGAATCCCTATGACGTGATTGCCATCAACGGCGCATCGGCCGCTCTGAGCATCTCAGGCATTCCGTTCGCAGGCCCGATCGGCGCAGTACGAGTTGCCCACAATGCCGATGGGGAGTGGATTCCCCACCCCACTTATTCCGAGGGCGCCGAATCCACCTTCGAGATGGTGGTGGCCGGACGGGTTCTCGACGACGGCGACGTGGCCATCATGATGGTGGAGGCCAACGGCACCGAAGCCGGGTGGGAGCTCTACAGCAGCGGCACCCCCAAGGTGGACGAAACAGCTCTTGCCGAGGGTTTGGAGCGGTCCAAGGAGTGGATCAAAGAAGCGGTGGGGCTCCAGCGTCGGCTGATCGCCACCGCAGGAGTGAAGCCCCCCATGGAGTACGAACTCCAGGTGGACTACACCCCCGAGATTGAAGCAGCAGTGGCCGAAGTCGGCTCCGACAAGCTGGCCGCGGCCATGTCCATTGCCGACAAGGCCGAGCGCCTGGAGGCCGAGTCGCAGGCCAAAGAGGAGATCGGCGAAGCTTTGGCCGACCGGTTTGCCGAGGTCGAAGGGGCTGACAAGCAGATCTCCGCTGCTGTCCGGTCGCTAACCAAGAGCATCGTTCGCTCCCGGATCGTGCAAGACGGTGTGCGCATCGATGGCCGGGAAGCAGCCGATATCCGTCCGCTCGCCTCGGTGGTCGGGGTGGTGGATACCGCCCACGGCTCCGGGTTGTTCGAGCGGGGCGAGACCCAAGTGCTGAACATCACGACACTAGGCACAGCACGGATGGATCAGATGATCGACGGGATCGACCCCATCGACAAGAAGCGTTACATCCACCATTACAACTTCCCCCCCTACTCAACGGGGGAGACCGGCTTCATGCGGGGGCCGAAGCGCCGGGAGATCGGCCATGGGGCGTTGGCCGAAAAAGCCTTGGTCCCGGTGATTCCCAGCATGGACGAGTTCCCGTACACGCTTCGCCTCGTGTCGGAAGTGCTCTCTTCCAACGGCTCCACCTCTATGGGCTCGGTGTGCTCGTCCACGCTGTCGCTCATGGATGCCGGTGTTCCGGTCAAGGCGCCGGTGGCTGGCATAGCCATGGGGCTGGTGTTCCACGAAGGCCGCTACATCACGCTCACTGACATCTTGGGTGCGGAGGATGCCTTCGGCGACATGGACTTCAAAGTGGCGGGAACGTCTGAGTTCGTGACCGCCCTACAGCTCGACACCAAGATCGACGGCCTTCCCGCCGACGTGCTGGCTGATGCGTTGAACCAGGCCCGCGACGCCCGACTCAAGATCTTGGAGGTCATGGCTGGAGCCATTGATGCTCCGCGGGACGACGTTCGCCCAACCGCTCCCAAGATCGTCAAGTTCGAGATCCCGCTGGACAAGATCGGCGAGGTCATCGGGCCCAAGGGCAAGGTCATCAACTCCATTCAGGCTGAGACCGGGGCCGAGGTCAATGTCGACGACGCTCAGGACGCGGGCATTGTTACCATCTCCTCGCCCGATCGGGACTGCGTCGATGAGGCTGAGCGCCAAATCCGCTTGATCCTCGACCCGCCCACTGCCGAGGTTGGCGAGGTGTATAGCGGGAAAGTGGTGAACATCACATCGTTCGGTGCATTTGTGAACATCCTTCCGGGTCGAGACGGTTTGGTACACATCTCCAAGCTTGGACGAGGCCGCCGGATTGATCGGGTGGAGGATGTTGTGTCTCTGGGTGATGACCTCGACGTTGTCGTTGAGGACATCGATCCCAACGGCAAGATCAGTCTCAAGCTGACCGGCGACGACAGCGACAGCGACGGCGATTCAGAGCGCCGTTCTGAGGATCGGGGTGGCCGTGGCCGCGACGACCGTGGCGACCGCCGCGACCGTGATGACCGCCGCGACCGCCGAGATGACCGCCGCGACCGCGACAATCGCCGCTCTGACGACCGGGGCGGCCGGGGCCGAGATGACCGTCGGGGCCGTGATGACCGCCGCGACCGTGACGATCGTCGGGACCGCCGTGATGACCGCCGCGACCGCGACAATCGCCGTTCCGACGATCGGGGCAGTCGAGATCGCGATGATTGGAGAGAGCCTGCGCAGGCGGCTTCATTTGAGGCCGACTTCGAGGCTCAGCTGCGCGATGAATTCGGTGATCTCGGACCAGGCGGGGGTTCTCACCGTCGAAGCGGAGGGGGCCGCGGCCGCGACCGGGATCGCTCGTCGCGCTAGGAGCTAGGGAGCTTCACTCCTAGATTTCGAAGCCGTATTGCCGCGGCCGGGCCTATATCGTCTCGTTCATGCTTCAAGTAGGGGTGTTCGGGGCGGGAGGCAGGATGGGCACCACCGTCTGCGAGGCGGTGGCCGCCGACCCTGATTTGGAGCTTGTTGCCGCCGTCGACCCCAACCGGGTGGGCGCTACCGCTGGGGGTGCCGTCGCCGTTGCCGACCGCCAGGCCCTGGCCGATGCCGAGGCAGATGTGGTGGTGGATTTCACCATTGCGGAGGCCGCCCGCGACAACCTGATTTGGCTGGCCGAGCAGCGAATCCACGCCGTTGTGGGGACGACGGGGTTTACCGATGAAGATCTCGCGCGGTTTGACGCCGCGTTCACCAGTGCCGGTCGGGCCTGCATCATCGCCCCCAACTTCGCCATCAGCGCGGTGCTGATGATGAGGTTCGCCGAGCTGGCCGCTCCCTTCTTCGACACCGCCGAGGTGATCGAGCTCCACCACGACGCCAAGATCGATGCCCCCTCGGGCACGGCCCGGCTCACCGTGGAGAAGATGGCCGCTGCGTCGGGCACCTGGGCCCCTGATCCCACCGAGCACGAGATGCTGTCTGGCGTGCGGGGCGCTGAGGGTCCCGCCGGCATCCGGGTGCATGCGGTGCGGATGCGAGGGATGGTGGCCCACCACGAGGTAATCCTCGGGGCCGAGGGACAGACGCTCACCATTCGTCAAGACTCCACCGAAAGGTCTTCCTTCATGCCGGGAGTTTTGGCCGCGGTGAAGGCGGCCTCGGATCGCTCCGGGCTCATTGTCGGCCTCGACGCTTTGCTGGACATCTAGTGGTGTGTCACTCCGACGCCAGCTGCTGAACATCGCGGTGTTGCTGGCGGTGGCCGCCATGGTGACTGCGGGGTTCTGGCAGCTCCACCGGCTGTCTGAGCGCCGGGATCGCAACAACGTCGTCACCAGTCGCAGCGAGATGCCGATTGCCGAGATCCTGGAGTTGGTGGACGCCGACGACTCCTACGATCGGGGAAACGAGATTGAGTTCCGCCCGATCCGGACCACGGGCGTCTACCAGCGGGCAGATCAGGTGTTGATCCGCAACCGCACGTACCAGGGCTCGGCTGGCTATTGGGTTCTCACCCCGTTGCGGCTTCGAAACGGGGAGGCAGTGGCGGTCAACCGGGGCTGGATTCCCCACGGGGCGGGAACGGGCACTTCACCGGCGGATTTCGCACCTCCCGCTGGGGAGGTGGAGGTAGAAGGACTGCTGCGATCCACGGTTACCGCCCAGGGACTCCAACAGGCCGATCCACCCCGCGGCGTGCTCGCCGAAATGGCCCGTCCCGACCTTGCTCGCCTGGCCCAGCAACTCGAGGTCGACTTGCTCCCGGTTTATGTGCAGCTCCGAGTCCAGAGTCCTCCGGTGGACAGTCTGCCCATTCCCATCCCGCCCCCCGACCTCGGGGAAGGGTCGCATCTGGCCTATGCGGTGCAGTGGTTTGTGTTTGCCACCATTGCCGCCATCGGCTACCCCCTGATTATGCGTCGCAATAGACCACGAGGTACGCAGCAGCAAGGGTCGTGAGGGCGTTCAGCTTTCAGAAACGCTGACAAGCTCGCTCGAACACTGGTCTGCTTCCGGCCAGCCCAGTTGCCTACGGTCCATGCACCCTATTCCACTTTCTTCGATAGTTTGCTGGTTTTCGCACAAGGGCAAACGAACGATGTCCATGATTGAGCAGTCTCGGGGGTGACCGAAACCGAATAGGGCGTGTCCAAGTTCATGCGCAATGATAGAGAAATATTGAATATATGCCATGTTGCGACAACTATTGTCTCTCGTTTGTTCACGCACTCGGTCGGTGGATTCCTCGAATGTACAGTCTGGCAATGAGGAAAAATACTTTTCGACAGTAGCCGATAATGCCCAGTCGCCAATTATAGGGGCGAGGCCAGACGCCCCATTGCCAGGAGAAATATCTGCCAAAATCAAATTGTTGGTGTGGTTTGATTTCTGGACTTCTGGCCAGCATAAGTTCACGTTATTCTTGTACCAGTCCCCAATGCGCAGAGTGTTCCAGTTGATGTCTGGGGAGACTATATCGCCCAACATGAAGTTTAGTCTTACCAAATCAGATGACTGTTCTGTATAAAAGGTTGACACTACCCTGTTGAGTCTGTCTATCTCGTAGAGCAGATCTTCTTCTGTGTAATCTGCAGAATTTGACGCGCAATAGTGAACATGCACATCAAAATTCCCCATGAGTGGCCTCACGTACCTTCCCCAGCACTCCACAGTTTGATCGGTTCTCAACCCGCATGAATGCCAGATGCCGGCGGAAACAGCGGTGAATTGACCATCGGGGGCATCGGACTGATCGTCGGCGTTGCTGCCCCAGCATTCGACGGCGCCGTTTTCGCGGATGCCGCACGAATGCAGCTCACCCGCAGAGACGGCCACGAAAGGTCCTCCCGGTGCGTTCAGCCGTTCTCCGCGCCTATCGCCCCAGCATTCGACGGCGCTGTTGTCGCGGATGCCACATGAGTGGGCCCAGCCCGCCGACACCGCGGTGAACTGTCCCTCAGGTGTGTCGAGCTGTCCAGCCCAGTCGTTGCCCCAGCATTCGACGGCGCTGTTGTCGCGGATGCCACATGAGTGGGCCCAGCCCGCCGACACCGCGGTGAATTTTCCGCCGGGGGCGTCAGCTTGCCCGTCGTCGTCTCTGCCCCAGCATTCGATGGCACCGTTGTCGCGGACCCCGCACGAATGCCAGGTACCGGCGGCAATCGCGATGAATCGGCCTTGGGGTGCAGTCGATTGCCCGTCACTGTCATTGCCCCAGCACACGGCTGTGCCGTCGCCTCGTATCCCGCAGGAGTGGTATCCACCGGCAGACACGGTCAGGATCGGGCCGTTGGGAACTTGGAGTTGCCCGTAGTAGTCAGACCCCCAGCACAAAACGGTCTGATCGGTCCGCAGACTGCATGAATGGGTTTGTCCGGCTGTAACAGGGCTGTACTGGGTCACTAGTCCAGGAGGGGGCGGAGGGGAGGATTCGCCCCAGCATTGGGCGGTGTTGTCGTCTTGGAGTCCGCAGGTGTGTTGGGTGCCGGCGGCGATGGCGGTGAACTGCCCGTCGGGGGCGGTGGTTTGGCCGTCGGCGTTGTTGCCCCAGCATTGGACGGCGCCGGTTTGGCGGAGTCCGCAGGTGTGCCAGCTGCCGGCGGCGATGGCGGTGAACTGCCCGTCGGGGGCGGTGGTTTGGCCGTAGTAGTCGGATCCCCAGCATTGGGCGGTGTTGTCGTCTTGGAGTCCGCAGGTGTGTTGGGTGCCGGCGGCGATGGCGGTGAAGCGGCCGTTGGGGGCGGTGGTTTGGCCGTCGGCGTTGTTGCCCCAGCATTGGACGGCGCCGGTTTGGCGGAGTCCGCAGGTGTGCCAGCTGCCGGCGGCGATGGCGGTGAACTGCCCGTCGGGGGCGGTGGTTTGGCCGTAGTAGTCGGATCCCCAGCATTGGGCGGTGTTGTCGTCTTGGAGTCCGCAGGTGTGTTGGGTGCCGGCGGCGATGGCGGTGAAGCGGCCGTTGGGGGCGGTGGTTTGGCCGTCGGCGTTGTTGCCCCAGCATTGGACGGCGCCGGTTTGGCGGAGTCCGCAGGTGTGCCAGCTGCCGGCGGCGATGGCGGTGAACTGCCCGTTGGGGGCGGTGGTTTGGCCGTCGGCGTTGTTGCCCCAGCATTGGACGGCGCCGTTGCCCTGGATACGGCACGAGTGTTCGGCACCGACGGCGATTGGGCTGTACTGGATCTCGGGATTCGCCGGCGCGTCCAACTGGCCGTAGAAATTGTTGCCCCAGCATTGGAGGGCGCCGGTTTGGCGGAGTCCGCAGGTGTGATAGCCGCCGGCAGAGACAGCAGTGAACTGGCCTCCGGGTGCACTTGCCTGTTGGTTGCTGTTATTGCCCCAGCATTGGGCGATGCCGTTTTGGCGGAGTCCGCAGGTGTGGGCCCATCCGGCGGTGACGGCCGTGAACTGGCCGTCGGGGGCGGTGAGTTGTCCGGCCCAGTTGCGGCCCCAGCATTTGATGGTGTTGTCGGTTTGCAGTCCGCAGGTGTGGGCCCATCCGGCGGTGACGGCCGTGAACTGGCCGTCGAGTTGTCCGGCCCAGTTGCGGCCCCAGCATTTGATGGTGTTGTCGGTTTGCAGTCCGCAGGTGTGGGCGCTGCCGGCGGCGACGGCGGTGAAGCGGCCGTCGGGGGCGGTGGCTTGGCCGTCGGAGTTGTTGCCCCAGCAATCGACGGTGCCGTCTTCCCGGATGGCGCACGAGTGCCAGGCGCCGACGGTTATGGATGTGAACCGACCGCGGGGGGCAACTGCTTGGCCGCTGTAGACATTTGTCCGGGTTGTGTTGCTTCCCCAGCACTCGACGGTGCCGTCGGTTTGCAGTCCGCAGGTGTGGGCGCTGCCAGCGGAGACGGCGGTGAATTGGCCGTTGGGGGCGTCAAGTTGCCCGGCCCAGTTGTTGCCCCAGCAATCGACGGTGCCGCTTTCCCGGATGGAGCACGAGTGCCAGGTGCCGACAGACAAGGGGCTTTGTTGGACATCAAGCTCGGGCTCGGGCACGAGATCGGCAACGCTGGCTCGCAATACGGTTGTTGCCTGGTTGTCGAGCACGAGATAGCAGGCTCCAGTGTCATTGGGCAGCCATCTAATGTACGCCAATATGGCCGCCCCATCAGCGGTTTTGGCCACCGGCACCGGGGTCTCACCGAACTGGTGGACCGCTGAGCATCGCTGGGAAATGGGATCGACAGGTCCAGTAGGGAGTGTGAAGGCGACGGCATCGGCTCGAAGCGTGCTGATGGCACTTTGATCGAGAGACAGATAGCAGCCGATAGACGAGTCATAGCCCCACTCGACATAGGCCAGCACGGTGGCGCCGTCAGCGGTCTTGGCCACCGGAACTGGGGAGGCGCCAAACCGATGGACCTCAGAGCATCTTTCGGCCGCTGTGCTAGCGGCCACAGGGCCTGCCGACAATGCGGCCAGCCCAAACGTCGCCAACAGCACCGCGAGAACTGCGGCCAGCAGCTTTTGCACCATGCCCAGTTCAGGCCCCATCAATTGTCGGCCCAGCTTGGAGCCCCCGCCGCAGTCTTCACAGCTGGATCGGTCCTCGATTTCTGCCTGGAGGCCTGTCTGACCCCCGCCGTCATCCTCATAACGCTACCGACCTGTCAGCTAGGTCAAAAATGCGCTGTCGACCAGCGATGGGGGCGGGATGGGAGAAAGGGCTGGGATAGGGTGGGCCGGTGAGCCGTTTGCCGGAGGCAGCTGATCAGGTGATGCGGGTGCTCCATGGGCTGCGGACCAAAGGCATGGCCGACGTCGAGGCATTGGCCCAGGCAGCTGGCCTGAAGTCGGAACAAGTTGCCACCGTACTGGCCGAATTGGGAGAGCGGAATTGGGTGCGATTCCGCGACGGCAACCGGGTCAAGGGTTGGATGCTGCTGGGCGAGGGCCGCGAGGAAGCCGAGCGATTGGTAGCCGCTGAGGTTGAGGAATCAGGCCTGCGGACGCTGGTTCAGGGGCTCTATGAGTCTTTCCGGGTCCTCGACCCGCAACTGAAAACAGCCTGTACCGACTTTCAGGTCAAGGCAGACCAAACCCTCAACGACCACTCCGATTCGGAATATGACGCCCAGGTCATCGCCCGCTTGGCGGAAATCAATCGAAGGGTCCAGCCGATTCTGGTTCGGTTGGCCGAGGCATTCGATCGCTTCGGCCACTATGGACCGCGGCTGGATTACGCGCTGGGCCAGGTGCAGAGCGGAGACATTAACTGGTTTACGAAGCCCTCTTTGGATTCCTACCATGAGGTGTGGTTCGAGCTGCACGAGGATCTCTTGGTGACTCTGGGAATTGATCGGGCATCCGAGCTGACCGCCGATTCCGCTGACGCGTAAGGAGAACCCATGGCCCGATTCGGCAAGGTGCTCACCGCCATGGTCACCCCATTTCGAGAAGATGGCTCACTCGATTTGGGCACCGCCGCGTTGCTTGCCAAGTGGCTGACCGACAACGGCAGCGATGGGTTGGTGATCGCCGGCACCACGGGCGAGGCGCCGACTCTTACCCACGAAGAGCAGATCGATCTCATCGCTGCGGTGGTTTCAGCGGTGGATGTCCCCGTGGTGGCCGGAGCAGGCAGCAACGACACTGCGGCGGCCGTTGAGCTCACCGAGCGGTCCACCGAGGTTGGTGCCAGTGGCATCTTGTCGGTGGCCCCGTACTACAACCGACCCTCCCAGGCGGGCATGGCCAAGCACTTTTCCACCGTGGCTGCGGCAACCGACCTCCCGGTTCTCATCTACGACATTCCCGTCCGTACCGGGCGAAAGGTGGACACGTCCACACTGCTCGAACTGGCCCATGGTGTGGCCAACATCGTTGGCATCAAAGACGCAGCCGGCGACCCCGCGGAAACCGCTCAACTCATCGCCGATACCCCCGATGATTTCGAGGTGTATAGCGGCGATGACAGCCTCACCTTGCCGCTGCTCGCGGTTGGAGCGGTTGGAGTGATCGGAGTAGCCACTCATTGGACCGGCACCGAGCACGCCGAGATGATCGCGGCCTTCGAGAGGGGCGACGTCGAGGCGGCCCGACAGATCAACGCCAGCCTGCAACCATCGTTCAACTACGAGACAGGATTGGCCGCCCCCAACCCCATTCCGGCCAAGGCCATGATGCGCCATATCGGGATTCCAGTTGGCCGCTGCCGCCCTCCGTTGGATATTGAGCCCGATGGCTTGTCCGACTCCGCGGCCCAAGTGCTGGCCGGCACACGCCTCGGCGCCGATAGCTGATTCAGCAGGCACATTGAGGATTCGCGCCGATGGCTGACCCGGTCCAGATCACGTTTTTGGGGGGTTTGGGCGATATAGGGAGGAACTGCGCGGCCATCGAGTGCCGGGGCGAGGTACTCCTGCTGGATTGCGGTGTGCTGTTTCCCGATGAGGACATGCCCGGCGCAGATTTCGTTCTTCCAGATTTGGAGTACCTGCGGGATCGGTCTGATCGCATCGTGGGCTGCATCTGCACCCACGGCCACGAGGATCACATCGGCGCGCTGGCCCACGCACTGGAATGGCTGTCGTTTCCGATTTACGCCTCACCATTTACCCTGGGATTGATTCGAAACCGCCTCGAAGAACGCGGCGTCCTCGACCAAACCTCCCTCATCCCCATTGGCGACCACGACCGGATTCGCGTCGGTTCGTTCGACTGCGAGTTCATCCCTGTCACCCACTCGGTTCCCTCAGGGCTGATCTCGGCCATCCGAACTCCTCAGGGGGTGATCCTGCATTCCAGCGATTTCAAGCTGGACCTGAATCCGGTTGACGGCCGGCGTACCGATCTAGCCCGCATTGGGGCCATCGCCCGGGACCAGGGGGTGCGCCTGCTTTTGTGCGACTCCACCAATTCGGAGATTCCTGGAAGTTCCCGATCCGAGACCGAGGTAGGTGAGGTGCTGCGAGGGGTGTTTGCCGCCCACCCCGATCGACGCCTGTTGGTGGCGGCCTTCGCCAGCCACATTCACCGGATCCAACAGGTGGCTGATGCGGCGGTGGAATCCGGGCGCAAGTTGGCCACCCTGGGGCTGTCTATGAAGCGCAACTTCGCTCTGGCCCGGGAGCTGGGCCTGCTGCGACTGCCCGACCACGCGGTGATCGACGTGTCTGATGTCGATCGCTATCCGCCTGGTGAGGTGTGCGTGGTGGCCACAGGTTCACAGGGGGAGACCCGCTCGGCGCTGGCCATGGCCGCCACCGGGGACAGCCGCTGGATAAGCATCGGCGCCGACGACACCGTGGTACTGAGCTCGACTCCCATCCCCGGCAACGAAGCTCGGGTGGCGCGCATGATCAACAACTTGATGGATCGGGGAGCCGAAGTGGTCCACAGCGGGCAACTGGACGTCCATACCACCGGCCATGGCAAGCAGGACGAGCTCCGCACCCTGCACACGGTGGCCGACCCAGAATTCTTTGTGCCGGTTCATGGCGAGCTTCGCCACCTTGTCGCCCACGCCGATCTAGCCATGAAGATGGGCATGACCTCCGATCGAGTGGTCCTCGCTCGTGATGGCGAGCAGATCGAGCTGGGCGACGGTGGTCTGGGCAATCGGGGAAAGGTCACATCCGGCGACTACTACTTCGTGAATGGACGGTTGATCGAGAGCGACCGGGAGTTGTTCGGAGAGCGGTCCATCCTCGGCGGTCACGGAGTGGTCAACGTGGTGGTGGTGGTGGATCGCGCCGAGGGCCGCCTGCTGGCTCAGCCCCGATTTGAGAGCAGGGGTTGGGTAGGGGCAGAAACGTTGAAGGATCTGGAATCGCTGGGGGCCGACGAGGTAGCGGTCGTCGTGGAGGAGTTCCTGGCCTCAGGTGAAGAAGACGACTTGGAGAGGTTAGTGCGCCGGGCCGCAGGGCAGTTTGTCAATCACAACACGGGCCGCCGTCCGATGATCCTCCCTGTCATCATCGAGTTCTGACCAAGCCGGCCGCGATCCGGGCGAATTGCAAACCGTTGGTTGCTGGTGTTGTCAATGGTACGTTTGTTGTTGTTGTGGCTACGAAAACCGCTCGCAAAACCCCTGCCAAGCCCAGCGCCAAGCCCAAATCCAAAGCCGGTGCCTCTCCTGAGGGTCGGCTGAAGCAGGCCGCGGGCGCGGTTTGGACTCGACATCGCATCGATATCGTCTCTGTGGGCTTCATCCTCGCTGGATTGGTGGCCGCATGCAGTATTTGGGCTGATGTGGCCGGGGTGTTTGGCTCGGGACTCAGAGTGGCGATCGGTGCGTTTATCGGCACCGCCAGGGCCGCGGTTCCCATTGTGCTGGTTGCCATCGGGATAGTGCTGTTGCGAGGTCCTCGCCCCGAAGACGAGTTAGCAGAGAGCACCTCCAGCGGTTTCGACAACAATCCCTATACCGATCCGGCTCGGGCTGATCTGGTGTTGGCCGTCCGCCTCGGCATCGGCACCGTGTTGACGCTCCTCTCGGTAACCGGCCTGCTCCATATCACCCTCAACCGACCGGGCATCGAAGACCTAGACGGGCTGATGGGGGCGGGCGGAGCGCTGGGACTGGCCTTTGGAGGCTCGCTTGCCGCGGTGATGGGTGTGTGGGGGGCGAGTCTGGTGGCGGGCGCGTTCGGTTTGTTGGGGTCGGTGGTGCTCACTCGGATTTCGTTGCGGACGTGGGCTCGCAAGGTGGACGGCGCCAAGCTCAAGGCCGCTCTAGGCCAGTTCGTTGAGATGTTGACCGGCACCGCGGAGCAGTCCCCAGTGCCTGAGCCCCTTGCCGGCGACAACCCGAAGGCCGAGCCGGAAGCCGCTCCGGCCGAACCAGAGGTTGTGCTCATTCCCCCTCCATCTCCTGAGCCGGAGCCCAGTCTCTCTGTACCCGAACCCAGCCCGACCCCTGCTGATTCCGACGAGCCCCATTGGGAAGCCCCGGCCATCATCAGCAACAAGAAACCCAAATCTTCCAAGTCCAAGTCGTCGAAATGGAAGCTCCCTTCGCTCGATCTTCTGACTGGGTCCGACCCCCGACAGATCAACGAGGAGGAGGCATCCCGCAAGGGTGCCGCCCTAGAACAGGCCTTGGCCGCCCACGATGTGGACACCACACTCGTGGGGATGGTGGTCGGTCCCACCGTGACCCGTTACGAGTTGGAACTTGCTCCCGGAGTCAAGGTCAGCCGGGTTACCAGCCTCAGCAAAGACATCGCCTACGCCCTGGCCTCGCCTGATGTCCGCATCCTGGCTCCGATCCCTGGGCGTCAGGCCATTGGCGTGGAAGTGCCCAACCGCGACCGCCAAGTGGTATCGCTGGGCGGGATTCTGGCCTCGGCTGAGGCTCGCAAGGCCACCCATCCCCTCGAGGTGGCCATCGGCCGGGATATCAACGCCAAGCCGGTGATGATGGATCTGTCCCGGATGCCCCACATCCTCATCGCCGGGGCTACCGGAGCGGGCAAGTCGTCGTGCATCAACTCCATGATCACCTCGGTGCTCATGCGCTCCACCCCCGACCAGGTGCGCATGATCTTGGTCGATCCCAAGATGGTTGAGATGGCCCAATACGAGCATGTGCCCCACCTGCTCACCCAGCCGGTTACCGATCCCAAGAAGGCGGCCAACGCCTTGGCCTGGGCGTGCCGGGAGATGGACCGCCGCTATGAGGTTCTGGCCTCGGTGGGCGTCCGCGACATCGACGGCTACAACGACGCCTGCGACCGGGGAGTATTCGAGAACGATCGCAATCTGGGGATCGACGACTCCGAGCCCAAGGAGCGGATGCCGCTCATACTGGTGGTGGTAGACGAGCTGTCCGATCTGATGATGGTGGCCCCCCGCGACGTGGAGGATTCCATCTGTCGGATCGCCCAAAAGGCCCGAGCAGTGGGCATCCATCTGGTGATTGCCACCCAAAGGCCGTCCATCAACGTGATCACCGGCGTGATCAAGGCCAATATCCCGGCTCGGCTGGCCTTCGCCGTGTCCAGCCAAACCGACAGCCGGGTGATCCTGGATCAGCAGGGTGCCGAGCGCTTGGTGGGCCAGGGCGACATGCTGCTGCTCAGTCCCACATCCACGTCGGCCCAGCGCATCCAGGGGGCATGGGTGACCGAGTCGGAGGTTCGCAGTGTGGTGGCCGCCTGGCGCCGTCAGGCCGCATCCATGGGGCACGCCAGCACATCGGCGCCGATTACCTCCGACGGGGGAGACGGCGACGACGATCCGTTGGCCCCCGCCCCGTCGTCTGCCTCTACGGGCGAGGCAGACGATGACGATGAGCTGTTGGCCCAGGCAATGAGGCTGGTGGTGGAAAGCCAACTCGGGTCCACATCGATGCTTCAACGCAAGCTCCGAGTGGGATTCGCCCGCGCTGGCCGGCTGATGGACCTGATGGAGCAGCGGGGCGTGGTCGGCCCTTCGGAGGGGTCGAAAGCCCGAGAGGTGCTAATGACCCCCGACGAGCTTCCCTGATTCATTCTGCTTAAGCATCGGTAGTCTCCTTCTGTGGCGTTAGCAGCGGTGCTCTTGGCGGGGGGTCTCCTCGTGCTCGCCATGGGCGCCGACCAATTGGTGATCGGGGCATCCCGGCTGGCCTTCGCCCGGGGCATCTCGCCCATCGTGATCGGTGCGCTTGTCATCGGGTTCGGCACCAGTGCGCCGGAGATGCTGGTGTCGGGCTTGGCCGCCGCCGACGGAAATTCCGATCTGGGTGTGGGGAACATCGTCGGCTCCAACGTGGCCAATTTGAGCCTGGTGTTGGGAGTTTCTGCCTTGGTGGCGGCGGTTGCCGTAGGGGGACGGTTCATCCGGGTGGCCAACAGCACCCTGTGGCGGGAAGGTGTGGTGTCGGTGGCCGCCGCCGGTTTGTTCTGGGTGCTGGTACAGGACGGTTTCGAGCGTTGGGAGGGCTTCGTGTTGCTGGGAGCCTTCGTAGTGGCCATGGGTGCCATCTTGTGGCGACCGGCCTACGACGACAGCGCTCCCGGTGTCGTCCACGCCGACAAGCCGATTGTCCAGCGCACCGAGTTGATCCGCACCATCGTGGGTTTGGCGGCCACGGTGGTCGGTGCCCAGATGGCGGTGGAGGGCGCGGTGGACATCGCCCACGAGGTGGGCCTGGGATCGGGATTCGTCGGACTGTCGCTGGTGGCGTTCGGCACCTCGCTTCCTGAGCTGATCACCGGGGTGCAGGCTGCCCGCCGGGGCGAAGCCGATCTGCTGGTGGGCAACATCTTGGGCTCCAACACCTTCAACAGCCTGCTGGTGAGCGCGGTGGTGGCGCTGGCCGGCCCCGGTCCGCTGGTCGACGGGAACCTCTCGGGTTTGGCGGTGTGGATCATGATGGGCATCTCCGTGGCCGCATGGCTGTTCATGTTCCGGGGAGAGGGCTTGGAGCGCTGGTGGGAGGGTGCCTTCCTCTTGGCCGTGTACTTGGTGTCGCTGCCGTTCTTGGTGTCCGACCACGAAGAGGAGCGGGATCACTCCGCCCTGGCGGCCGAGGTTGTGCTGACGGCAGCCGACAGTGGTGGCCCGGGACTCGACTCCGCGTAGTCTCGGCCCTGTGCGCCGGTTTTGGGTAGAGACGCTGGGGTGTCCCAAGAACCAGGTGGACTCTGACAAGATCACCGGTCTGCTGGTTCGCGATGGGATGGCCGCGGCCGAAGCCCTTGAAGACGCCGATCTAGTGGTGGTGAACACCTGCGCCTTCATCGAAGAGGCCCGCCAGGAGTCGGTGGACACGGTGCTGGCGCTGCGCTCGACGGCAGCCGAGGCCGAGTTGGTGGTCACCGGGTGCATGGCCGAGCGGTACGGCGCCGAGTTGTCCGAAGCCCTGCCCGAGGTCGACCGGGTGGCCGGGTTCGGCGTGCCGGTGAGCATCGGGGTGAAGCCCTCTGCGACCTCTGCGGCCGAGCTTCCGGAGTTCGACCTGTTGAACCTGCCCCGGCCGCCGGCCGAAGCGCCGTGGGCCTACGTGAAGATCGCCGAAGGGTGCGACCGGCGCTGCGGGTACTGCGCCATTCCCAGTTTCCGGGGACCCCAACGCTCCCGGTCGGCCAAATCCATCGTGGCCGAGGTGGAGGCGCTCGGAGTGAGGGAGGCGGTTCTGGTGGCCCAAGACCTGGCCTCCTATGGGCGGGATCAGGGCCAGGGGGAGCGGGGCATCATCCCGTTGGTGGGGTCGCTTCGTGAGCTGGTGGATTGGGTGCGCCTGCTGTATCTGTATCCGTCCGACCTCACCGACCCGCTCATCGACGCCATCTGCGCCACCGATGTGCCCTACTTCGACCTCTCGCTGCAGCACGTGTCTAGGCCGCTGTTGGCCCGGATGCGCCGATGGGGCGACGGCGACCGCTTTGCCGCCCGCATCGCCGACATCCGCCAGCGCCGACCCGAGGCGGTATTCCGGTCGAACTTCATCGTGGGCTATCCCGGCGAGACCGAGGCCGACCACGACGCCCTGTTGGATTTTGTGGCCGATGTGGGCCTCGACTGGTGTGGGTTCTTCACCTACTCCGCCGAGGCCGGCACCTACGCCACCACCCTTGATGGGCAGGTGCCCGCCGAGCTGGCCGCCGAGCGCCGCCGGGAGCTGGCCGAGGTCCAAGACTCGGTTACCGCAGCCAAGCGTGACCAACTAATCGGCCGCGAAGTCGAAGTTCTGGTGGACTCCCCCGGAATTGCCCGCAGCTATAGAGAAGCCCCGGAGATCGACGGCATCGTCTCGGTGCCCGAGCATTTGGGCGTCGGCCAATTCCACACCGTGCGGGTGACTGATGCCTTGGGTCCCGACCTGGTGGCCGAAGCGGTGTCGCCATGAGCCAGGTCGGGGCTTATTCCTGGGCCGATCTGCGTTTGACGGCCAACCTCATCACGCTAGGGCGGATTCTGGTTTCGCCCCTGCTGTTTGCGCTGATCCTTCTCGCCTCCGACAGCGCCGGCACCTCGTGGGCAGTGGTGGCTGTGGGCTGGGTGCTGGGGGCCAGCGACTACTACGACGGGTGGGTGGCCCGGTCTTCGGGCAGCGTCAGCCGCTGGGGGGCCTTCTTGGACCCGTTGGCCGACAAGGTGATGATCCTGGGCGCGGCTTGGTGCTTCGTGGCCGTGGATCGCCTGTTCTGGGTGCCGGTGCTGATCATTACCGTGCGGGAGCTGCTGATGAGCGCGGTTCGCACGAGGTGGGCTCGAGACGGACTCTCGCTTCCGGCCCGACAATCGGCCAAGCTCAAGACCCTGATGCAGGGTGGAGCACTGACTGTGGCTGCGCTACCCCCGCTGGAAAACGTTGACTGGGCGGTGTCGCTGGCCATCTGGTTGGCGGTGGCCATCACCGTTTACACCGGATGGCGCTACTGGGCCGACGGACGGGCTGGCGCCATTGCGGCCACCGACAACGAGTAGTCATCCTCTGGGCTATAGCCTCCGGGCGTGAATTGTGAGGTCATCGCGGTAGGAACCGAGCTCTTGCTCGGACAGATTGTCGACACCAACTCGTCGTGGATTGGCGAGCAGTTGGCGCTGGCCGGCATTGACTCGCACCACCAGGTCAAGGTGGGGGACAACTTCGGACGCATGCAGGCGGTGCTCAACCAGGCCTTGGAGCGCAGCGACTCAGTGATCATGTGCGGCGGGCTGGGACCCACCCAAGACGACATCACCCGCGACGTGATTGCCGCGGCCCTCGGGGTGGAGCTGGTGCGCCGCGACGACATCGTGGAGCGCATCTCTCGGGTGTTCGGCGGCCGGGGCCGGGCCATGCCCGAGAACAACTTGCGCCAGGCCGATGTGCCCCACGGGGCCGAGGTGCTGCCGGTGATGCCCGGCACCGCGCCCGGTTTCAAGGTGGAGACCGGCGGCAAGGCGATTTACGCCGTGCCCGGCGTGCCCTGGGAGATGCAGCAGATGGTGGGGGAGTGCGTGCTGCCCGATCTCAAGGCTCGGGCCGGAATCACCGCGGTGATCAAGAGCCGCACCCTGCGCACCTGGGGCGATTCCGAGTCGGGCCTGGCCGAGAAGCTGCACCAAGAGATCGAGCGGCTGGACGAGACCGGCGAGTGCACCATCGCCTTTCTGGCCTCCGGCATGGAGGGTCTCAAGGTGCGGCTCACCGCCAAGGCCTCCAGCGAGGCCGAGGTGGACGAGGCCTTGGCCAACGAAGAGCAGATCGTGCGGGGGATCATCGGCGACATCGTGTTCGGCATAGACGATGAGACCATGGAGTCGGCCGTGCTCGACGCCTTGCGCCAGCGGGGCTGGACCCTGGCGCTGGCCGAGTCGCTAACCGGCGGGCTGATCGGCTCCCGGCTCACCGCCGTGCGCGGCGCCAGCGATGTGTTCCGGGGCGGGCTGGTGTCCTACGCCAGCGACGTGAAGTTCGACCTGCTGGAGGTGCCCGAGGGCCCGGTGGTGAGCGAGGAGGCCGTCACCGCCATGGCCCACGGAGCCGCCAAGCTATTGGACGCCGACTGCGCCATCGCCGTCACCGGCGTGGCCGGCCCCGACCCCCTCGACGGAGAAGACCCCGGCACAGTGTGGATGGCCACCCTGGTCAACGGCGAAGTGGAGGCCACCAGGGTCAAGTTCCCCTTCGACCGCGAGCGCACCCGCCAGTTCACCACCGTCTCAGTCCTAAACAACCTCCGCATGAGGGTGTTGGCCGGAAAGTAGGCCGCTCTCTTGGAAGCGGTGGGCGACTAGACCTCGGAGTTTACGGCGCCGGCGAGCATTCCTCCGTCGGCTATGAACTCGGCACCGGTGCTGTAGGACGACTCGTCGGAGGCCAGATATAGGGCCAGGCGGGCGATCTCAACGGGCTGGGCGGCCCGGCCCAACGGGAGCATGGCGTAGACCGCGGCCTTTTCCTCCTCGGTGATGGCGTCGCCCAGACTGTCTTGGGAGGTCATCGGCGTGTCCACGCCGCCGGGGTGGATGGAGTTGGCACGGATGCCGTACTTGCCCAATTCCAACGCAGCGTTTTTGGTCATGCCCCGCACCGCGAATTTGGAGGCGGTGTAGGCCACGGTGCCGCCGTAGCCGGCCATGCCGTTGGTGGAGCTGATGTTCACGATCGACCCGCCGTTTCCGGCCTCGATCATGGCCGGCACGGTGTACTTCATGCCCAGGAAAACACCCACCTGGTTGATGTTGATCACCCGCATGTAGTCGTCCAGGGAGGTGTCCACCATGGACACCCCGAAAATGAGGACTCCGGCGTTGTTCACCAGCACATTGGGAGGTCCGTAGCGGCTGACGGTCTCGTCCACCGCCTTCTGCCACGCACCGGGGTCGGTTACGTCCAAGGGGATGTAGTGGGAATTGGGGCCCACATCGGCGGCCACCGCTTCGCCCAGATCGTGGAGCACGTCGCCGAACACCACCTTGGCGCCCTCGGCGGCGAACAGCCGCACCTCGGCCTCGCCCTGGCCCCGGGCGCCTCCGGTGATGATGGCCACTTTGCCTTCCAGCCTGCCCATGTCAGTTCTCCTCTCCGGTGGTGTCGCGGTCGAGCCTAAGCGACGCCGAGTTCATGCAGTAGCGCTCGCCGGTGGGGTGGGGGCCGTCGGGGAAGATGTGCCCCAGGTGGGCGCCGCACGATGCGCACACCGCCTCGGTGCGCACCATGCCGTGGCTCTGGTCGGTGTGGCGGTCAACCTTGCCCTCTCCGACCTCCTCATAGAACGACGGCCATCCGGTGCCCGAGTCGTACTTGGTCTCGGAGGAGAACAGCGGCTCGTCGCACACCCGGCAGCGGTACATGCCCTCGTCTTTGCAGTCCCAGTACTCGCCGGTGAAGGCCCGTTCGGTGCCGGCTTGCTGGGTGATGTGGTACTGCTCGGCGGTCAGCCGCTGGCGCAGTTCCTCGTCGGTGAAGGTTTGCTCTGCCATGGCGCTCACCGTATCGGATTTATGCGAGAAACAGGCAGGCAGGCGCGGTGGGGTACTTGTGAAATTCGGGTGTCGTAACTACGCTGATGTCATTCATCGGGGACAAACTGTCACTGGTCGTCTTTAGAGTGTGCCTCGACATTCCCCCAGTAACTCGCAGCCGCGATACCCATGACCTTAAGGAGGAGATGTGGAGCGAGACAAGGCACTAGAGATGGCCCTCGGCCAGATCGAGAAGCAATTCGGACAAGGCGCCGTCATGAAGATGGGCGAGAAGGGCGCCATGGCCATAGAGACAATCCCCACCGGGGCGCTCGCCCTCGACTTGGCGTTGGGCGTCGGGGGGCTTCCCCGTGGCCGGGTGGTTGAGATCTTCGGCCCCGAGTCGTCGGGCAAGACCACCCTGGCGCTGCATGCGGTGGCCGAGGCCCAGCGGAACGGGGGGATCTGCGCGTTCGTCGACGCCGAGCACGCTTTGGACCCGATTTACGCCAAGGCCATCGGTGTGGATGTGGACGAGCTGCTGATCTCGCAGCCCGACACCGGCGAACAGGCCCTGGAGATCGCCGACATGTTGATCCGGTCGAGCGCGCTCGACGTGATCGTCATCGACTCGGTGGCCGCCCTCACCCCTCGGGCCGAGATCGAGGGGGATATGGGCGACACCCACGTTGGGCTCCAAGCCCGCCTCATGTCACAGGCGCTGCGCAAGCTCACCGCCAACTTGAACAAGTCCAAGACGGTGTGCATCTTCATCAACCAGCTTCGGGAGAAGATCGGCGTGATGTTCGGATCGCCCGAGACCACGCCGGGTGGCCGGGCGCTCAAGTTCTACTCTTCGGTCCGCCTCGACATCCGCCGCATCGAATCCCTCAAGCAGGGGGTGGATGTGATCGGCAACCGCACTCGGGTGAAGGTGGTCAAGAACAAGGTGGCCCCGCCGTTCCGGCAGGCCGAGTTCGACATCATGTACTCCAAGGGCATCAGCCGGGAAGGCTCGCTGCTGGATGTGGGCGTGGATCTGGGCTTTGTCGAGAAGTCCGGGGCCTGGTTCACCTACGAGGGCGAGCACCTCGGCCAGGGCCGGGAGAAGGCCAAGGCGTTTCTGGCCGAGCATCCGGAGATCATGGTGGAGATCACCAACCGGGTCTGGAATACCGTGAACCCTCCAGCCGAGGAGGAAACAGCAGCCGAAACCGAGGAGCCGGTGGCCCAAACCGGCTAGCCGGCATGGTCGGCAGCGAAACCGGCTAGGAGGCTGTTGGCAGCCGACAGGTAGCCTGACGGGGTGAGCCGCAGCTATTTCATCCGCACCTACGGGTGCCAGATGAACGAGCACGACACCGAGCGCATCGCCGGGTTGCTGGAAGCCGACGGGATGACATCGGCCGACGCCATGGAGTCGGCCGACGTCATCGTGCTCAACACCTGCTGCATCCGCGAGAACGCCGATAACAAGCTCTACGGCCAACTCGGCCACCTCAAGCGGCTCAAGCAAGACCGCCCCGACATGCAGATCGCAGTGGCCGGCTGTCTGGCCCAGAAAGACCGCGACCTGATTCGGGAGCGGGCCGATCACGTCGACGTGGTGGTCGGCACCCACAACGTGCACCGGGCCGCCGAGCTGATCGGCGCCGCGGCCGACGGCCCAGTCGTCGAGATCCTCGAAGAGGCGGTCGAAGACGACCGCGACAGCTTCCCGTCTGCGCTTCCGGTGCGCCGGGAAGCCCCCTACGCCGCGTGGATGACCATCCAGGTGGGCTGCGACAACTCGTGCGCCTTCTGCATCGTGCCCTCGGTGCGAGGAGCAGAAATCAGCCGTCCGCTGGAGATGCTGGCTGCCGAGGCCGCCGATTTGGTGGCAGGGGGAGTCACCGAGATCACCTTATTGGGCCAAAACGTCAACTCCTACGGCCGCGATCTCCAGCGAGACCGCCGCCAGGCCGGTGAGCGAGTACCGCTGCGTCCGCTATTCGCCGACCTGCTGAGGGCCATCGGCGCGGTGGAAGGCATAGAGCGGATCCGATTCACCAGTCCCCATCCCAAAGACTTGCGACCCGAGACCATCGAAGCCATGGCCGAGGTTCCCGCGGTGTGCGAGCACCTGCACCTGCCGCTGCAATCGGGCAGCGACCGGGTGCTGGCCGCCATGCACCGGGGCTACACCGCAGAGCGATACCTGGAGCGGCTGCGGGCCGCTCGCGAGGCGGTGGACGACTTGGCCGTGTCCACCGACATCATCGTGGGCTTCCCTGGCGAGACCGAGGACGACTTCGAGCAGACTCTGCTGGTGGCTGCCGAGGCCGAATACGACTCGGCATTCACCTTCGTGTTCTCGCCCCGGCCGGGCACCGAGGCCGCCGACATGGTGGATCAGTTCTGCGATCCCGACGAGGTGCGGGACCGCTTCGAGCGGCTGCGGGCGGTGGTGGAACGCTCCAGCCGCCGGGGCAACCAGGCCCGGGTCGGTCGCCGTGAGGAGGTGGTGGTGGAGGGGCCTTCGAAGAAGGATCCCAGCATCCTTACCGGGCGGACCCGCCAGAACCGCCTGGTCCACTTCCCCTCGACGCAGAAGCTCAAGCCAGGGACGTTCGCGACGGTGGGTGTGACCGAGGCTGGCGCCCATCACCTGCGGGGAGAACTGGCCGAGGTGACCGCGCCGCCCCGGTGGCGCACCCGGATCCCGGTGGCCGCGCTCTGAGCAGTTTGTCGTCCCCCGCATCTGGTCGCGCTCTGAGCACACTGGCCATCGTCGGGGTCACCGCTACCGGCAAGTCGGCGGTGGCGCTGGCCATTGCCAGACGACTGGGAAATGCCGAGATCATCTCGGTGGATTCGATGCAGGTGTATCGGGGTATGGATATCGGCACCGACAAGTCTTCCGCCGCAGCGCGGGCCGAGGTGCCCCACCACCTCATCGACGTGGCCCACCCGACTGAGGACTACTCCCTGACCAAGTTCCAACAAGCAGCCCGCCAGGCCCGGGCTGACATCGCAGCTCGAGGTCGGCAGGCGGTGCTGGTGGGGGGCACCGGGCTGTATCACCGGGCGGTGATTGACGACCTGGACATACCCGGCCGCTTTCCGGAAACGGCTGCGGAATTGGAAAAGGAGCCCGACACCGCCGCCCTGCACCGCCGCTTGTGCGAGCTCGATCCGATGGCCGCATCTCGCATGGAGCCGACCAATCGACGGCGGGTGGTGAGAGCCCTAGAGGTGACGGTGGGCAGCGGCCGACCATTCTCTTCCTACGGCCCGGGCTTGGGCGAGTACCCGCCCCGCGATATCACCCAATTCGGCTTGTCACTGTCGAGGCCTGAGATCGACCGTCGCATCGAACAGCGCTACCACCAGCAAATGGAAGCCGGATTCCTGACTGAGGTGGAAGCCCTGGCCGCTCTGCATTCACCGTTGTCGCGCACCGCATCTCAGGCTCTGGGCTATAAGGAGCTGCTGGCTCATCTCGAAGGCAAGATGTCGCTGGATGAGGCGCTGGCGCTGGCCATCACCCGCACTCGGCAATTCGCCCGCCGCCAAGAGCGCTGGTTCCGCCGCGACCCCCGCATCGAGTGGCTAAATGCCGAAGCCGGAGCTGATTCGCTGGCCGATCAGGTGCTGTCCAGCGTCTCATAGCGAACGTCCCCTAGCGGAGATCGAAATGGTGCGCGGCCGAGGGTATTGAAGCGGAGATCGAAATGGTGCGCGGCCGAGGGCATTGAAATTGTCAGACTGGAGCCCATGCAACTGACCAAGCACCACGGCTTGGGAAACGACTTTCTCGTCGCGTTTGCCGATGCGCTGCCCGAAGACGCCCCTGATCTGGCCCGAACACTCTGCCATCGCACCCGAGGCGTGGGCGCCGACGGCCTGATCTTCGGCCTGCCCGGTGACGCCGTTGTAGGCACCCACATCACCATGGTTCTGTTCAACGCCGACGGCAGCCGGGCCGAAATGAGCGGCAACGGCATCCGCTGTCTGGCCCAGGCAGCGGTCCAGCACCAAGGCCAGAGCGCAAACCTGTCGGTTGGCACCGACGCCGGCACCCGCGCCGTGTGCGTCGAGCTCGGCGATGATCACGCTGTCGCCCACGTCCGGGTTGACATGGGGCCGGTGAGCCCCGGACCCGTGCTGGAGAGCATCGACTACTCGAACGGGCTGCGTTTTGCCACCGCCGATGTGGGCAATCCCCATCTGGTGGTGGAGGTTGCCGATGCCGAAGCCGTAGACCCGGCGGCCGACGGCCCTGGGCTGTCTCAGCTCGCGGGCGGCGTGAACGTGGAGTTCATCAGCCCGCGAGCCGACGGTAGCGGCATCGACCTTCGGGTGTGGGAGCGGGGCGTGGGGGTGACTGAGGCGTGTGGGACCGGAGCGTGTGCTGCGGCCCGAGCAGCCCACGACTGGGGGCTGACCGGTACGGTTGTTCAGGTGTCGATGCCCGGCGGTGAAGTGATGGTGGAATTGGGCGACACCGCGGTTCTTATCGGACCCGCGGCCTTCATCGCGACGGTGGACTATGGCAGATAACGAAACCCACCGAGGCGGATTCGGCACCCACGGAGGGGAGTCTGGAGCGTTCATCGAGCGGGCGTTTCGGGAGAAGATCGTGCTGGTGGGCGTGACCCTTGGCGGTGCTGACCCGGCGAAGACCGACGCCGACCTCGACGAGCTGGCCCAACTCGTGGACACCGCGGGGGCCGACGAGGTGGGCCGATTGGTTCAGCGCCGCAGTGCCCCCGATCCGTCCACCTTTATCGGCAAGGGCAAGGTCGAAGAGATTCTGGCTGTGTGCGAGCAGGTGGACGCAGACACCGTGGTGTTCGACGACGAGCTGAGTCCGGCCCAGCAGTTCAACCTGGAGAAGATCCTCGGCCGCACCGCCATCGACCGCACCGCGGTGATCCTCGACATCTTCGCCCAGAACGCCAGCAGCCAGGAGGGAAAGGCCCAAGTCGAGCTGGCCCAGCATCGCTATCGGCTGCCTCGTTTGCGCCGGGGCCGAGGGTTCAGCCAGCAGGCTGGTGGGATCGGCACCAGGGGCCCAGGCGAGACCCAGCTGGAGGTGGACCGCCGACGCATCCAGCGGCGCATCCACAAGCTGGAGGCTCAACTACGCGACATCGCCAAGACCCGCAGTGTGCAGGGCCGAAGCCGCCGCCGCTCGGCCCAGAGCACGGTGGCCATCGTGGGCTATACCAACGCGGGCAAGTCCCGGCTCCTCAACCTGCTCACCGACTCTGAAGTGCTGGTGCAAAACCGGCTGTTCGCCACCCTCGACGCGGCCACTCGCCGGCTCGAGCTTCCCGGAGGGGAGCGGGTGTTGCTCACCGACACCGTCGGGTTCATCCAGAAGCTGCCCCACCAGTTGGTGGAGGCGTTCCGATCCACCCTCGACGTGGTAGCCGATGCCGACCTCCTGCTGCACGTGGTGGATGCCGCCGGACCCGACCCCGACACCCACATTGCCGCGGTGCGCCAAGTGCTGCGGGAGATCGGCGCCGGGGAGGTTCCCGAGCTGATGGTGTACAACAAGTGCGACCTGCTGGGTGGGCGCGACATCCCGTTGGGCGCCGACAAGGATGCCATTGTGGTGTCGGCCGCCACCGGTGAGGGCACCGACAAGCTGCTGGCCGCCATGGCCGATGAGCTGCGCTCCAGTGCGTTCATCGTCGAGCTGGTTGTGCCCTACGCCCGAGGTGAAGTGCTGGCGGCGATTCAGCGGGCCGGCCATGTGCTGGCCACCGACACCGACGAACACGGCTACCTGATCCAGGCCCGCCTCGACGAAGCCTCGGCTTCTCGGCTGTCTGAATGGGTGGTGGGGTAGTGGACGGTTTTGTTCCTCCCCCCTATCCCTACGACCGTCTCGACGAGCTGCGGGCGGTGGCCGATAGCTTCGACGGCGGCTGCGTGAACTTGTCGGTAGGAGCGCCGTCTGATCCGCCTCCCCCGGAGGTGGTGGTCGCCTTGTCGACCTCCAACGCCGAGCGGGGTTACCCAGCGTCGGTCGGCTCGCCCGCCTACCGGGAGGCCGCCCTGGCCTGGCTGAACCGCCGATTCGGCATCGACCCCGGCGAAACGGCGCTGGCCGCCTGCGTGGGCACCAAGGAGTTCGTGGCTTCGGTTCCCCACTACCTGCGGCTGAGGGACCCCAGCCGCGACACCGTGCTTTACCCGGCCGTGTCCTATCCCACCTACGCCATGGGAGCGGAACTAGCCGGGTGCCGGGCCGTCCCGGTGGCTGTGGATCACCAGTGGTGCCTCGAACTCGATTCGATAGATCCCGACGATGCCGCCCGCGCCCTGTGCCTTTGGGTCAACACGCCGGGCAACCCCGCCGGAGGCCTTGAAGATCTGGCCGCCATCGCCCAGTGGGGCCGCACTAGAGGCGTGCCGGTGATCAGCGACGAGTGCTATATCGAGTTCACCTGGGGCGCCGATGCCGGTGCCAGCATCCTGCACCACGGCGCCCAGGGAGTGTTGGCCGTGCACTCGCTGTCCAAGCGGTCGAACATGGCCGGAGTCAGGGCCGGTTTCTATGCCGGCGACCCCGATCTGGTGCACTACTTGTCGGAGGTTCGCAAGCACGCCGGGATGATGGTTCCCGCTCCGGCGCAGGCTGCTGCGGTGGTCGCGTTCAATGACGACGCCCATGTCGATGCCCAGCGGGCCGTCTACACCGCTCGGCTGAACCGCCTGCGGGAGCTGTTCTCGAACTATGACGCCGAGGTGGCCCTGCCCGGCGGGGGGCTGTACTTGTGGGTGGCATCGCCCGACGGCGACGGCTGGACGCTGGCCCGCCGAGTGGCTGAGGAGATGGGGGCGCTGGCCAGCCCTGGAGAGTTCTACGGCCCATCGGGCCAGGGCCACCTGCGGGTGGCCGCCGTGGCCCCCGACGCTCGAATCGACCTGCTTGAACAGCGTATGGCCGCCCGGAGCGGCGATACCTTGGGGAAGTGAGCAAAACCATGAGCGATCTGCAAACCCGGATTGAGGCGCTGTGGGCCGACCGGACACCGATAACCGAGGGCGATGCTGAGGCCCGAGCGGCGGTGTCCGAGGCCATCGGCCTGCTCGATGCCGGCGAGGCCCGGGTGGCCGAGGTGAACGGCGACGGCGAGGTGGTGGTGAACCAATGGCTGAAGCAGGCCATCTTGTTGCTGTTCTCCATCGCCGAGATGGAGACCATGGAGCTGGGCCCGTTCGAGTACGCCGACAAGATCCCCCTCAAGACCGACTATCAGGCCGCCGGCGTGCGGGTGGTGCCGGGGGCGTCGGCCCGGTGGGGATCGTTCTTGGACCGGGGCGTGATCATGATGCCCAGCTACGTGAACATCGGCGCCCGGGTGGGGGCCAACACCATGGTCGACACCTGGGCCACCGTGGGGTCGTGCGCGCAGATCGGGGCCAACGTCCACCTCTCGGGCGGGGTGGGCATCGGCGGGGTGCTGGAGCCCCCTCAGGCCGCCCCAGTGATCGTGGGCGACGACTGCCTGATCGGTAGCCGCTGCATCGTGGCCGATGGAGCCCGGGTGGGCAACGGCGTGGTGCTCGGCGCTGGCTGCGTGCTCACCGGTTCGATCCCGGTCATCGACGCGGCCACCGGCGACGAATTGGGCCGAGGCGTGGTGCCCGACTGGTGTGTGGCGGTGTCGGCCACCCGGTCCCGCACCTTCGACGGGGGGACGTTCGGCATGCCCTGCGTACTGGTAATCAAGCACCTGGAAGCCGGAGAGCGCCACGACAAAGCCCAATTGAACGATGTGTTGCGTGAGCACGGCGCAGCCACTTGATGCACCGCGGTTGTCCACAGGCTGGCGTCCGTTCCAGGAGTGAGCCGTGAGCATTGACTGGCTGGCCAAAACGGCCGAGCTGATCGACGTGGCGTCGGTGTCCTATCAGGAGCAGGTCATCGCCGAATTGGTCGAATCGCGGCTGCGGTCCGTGCCCACACTGGCCACCGAACGCGTGGGCGACAACGTGGTGGCCCGCACCGATCTGGGCCGACCCCTGAGGGTGCTCATCGGCGGCCACATCGACACCGTGCCCCCCAACGGCAATGCCACGGCCCGAATCGATGGCGATGTGGTGTGGGGCCTCGGAGCGGCCGACATGAAGTCGGCGTTGGCGGTCATGCTTGAGCTGGCCGCGAATATTGAGGAACCGGCGGTAGACCTGACGTGGCTGTTCTACGCCCGCGAGGAGGTCAGAGTTGTCGACAGCGGGCTGCGCGAGCTGTTCGATGTCCGTCCCGATCTGCTGGCCGCCGACGTGGCCCTTCTGGGCGAGCCCACCGGGGGAGAGGTGGAAGCTGGCTGCCAAGGGTCGATGCGGGCGGTGGTTACGCTGGCCGGGGCGCGAGCTCACACCGCCCGACCGTGGATGGGGACCAATGCCATACATCGACTGGGATCGCTGCTTTCGTTGGCGGGCGCCTACGAACCCCGCACCCCGGTGATCGACGGATGTCAGTTTCGAGAGTCGCTCCAAGCGGTTGCCGTGGAGGGTGGGATAGCTGGCAACGTGGTGCCCGACCGGGCCCAGGTCACCCTGGGCTACCGATACGCCCCCGATCAAAGCGGGACCGCGGCGGAAGACGCCTTGCGAGAGCTGCTGACTCCCGTGCTGGGAGACGATGACCATTTTGAGGTCACCGAGCATGCGCCGGCGGCCCTGCCTGGGTTGGGCCATCCCGTGCTGCAACGGCTTATCGGAGACAACAACCTGGAGGTCAAGGCCAAGCTGGGTTGGACCGATGTGGCCTTTTTCGCCGAGCGAGGCATACCTGCGGCCAACTTCGGGCCCGGCGATTCCACGTTGGCCCACACCGCCGAGGAGCGAGTGGACCGGACTGCGCTGGAGACGTACCACGCCGTGCTCCAAGCACTGCTCACCGGCGCGTAAAATACGCTACTGAAATTCGCAAAACCCCATTTCAACCAGGGTTTTCGCACAAGCTGTCACCGCGGTCTGGACAATGGTTGCATGGCTCTACCCATGTTTGATCAACCGTTGGCCCGACCCGCATTGGTGTTGGTGTCTGACGACTGCCGCAAGCCACCGGTAGTCCGGCGATTGCCGGCCAAGGTGTACTGGTTCCGACGGGCGCTGGCCGTGTCCGCCTTGTTTCTCGTGCTGTGGGCCAGCTCGTTCCTAGCCGCCAAGCTCCACTGGTCGCTGTCCCCCGAGGCTCCCGCCGCGAGGCTGGGCTCGCCCGAACCGGCCTACGTGATCGTGGGCGACACCGCCCTGCCAGTGGGGTCCGACAGCCGCTGATCAGCGGGACATGTAGGGCCGGTCAATGGGCGAGATAGCGCAAGAAGAGAGTGTGGCCTTGGGCCAGCACCCGCTCCAGCCGGAGACGGTCAATGCGGGGAGGAGTGCCTTGCACCATCCGCGGCGTGTCGCCTCCGGCCAGCGTCGGCGAGATTGTCCAGCACAGCTCGTCCAACAGTTCAGCGGCCAGAAGCTGACCGTTGAGGTTAGGACCTCCTTCGGCCAGCACCACTCGGGCGCCCGATTGGCCAATCCTCCCCAAGACTTCGGCCAATTCCACGCTGTCGGCGCCCAGGCGATGGACTTCGGCCACCGCTTCGGCTTGGGCCAGCCGGTCAGCGGGCGGGTCGGCCACGGTGAAAAGCATCGGCGGAGGATGGTCGTCGAACAGCGGGGCGGTGAAATCCAGATTCAGAGAGCGGCTCACCACAGCCACGCGCGGTCTTGGCGCTTGGCCCCGGCTCGCCCTGCTCTCGGACACCTCAGGGCGGGTCTTCGGCGGCCCGTATTTTTCACGCCGCACGGTCTCTGCCCCTACCAGTATCACGTCGGCCACTGCTCGGACAGCCGCGAACACCTGGCGATCCTCAGGGCTAGACAAGCCGCCCGACAGGCCGTCGGTCGATGTTGCGCCATCGGCAGAGGTGACCATGTTCAGCATCAACCACGGGCGGTCAGGGTGTGGATCGCGGCTGTCAGACGCGTACAGACCGACCGGGTCGACGTCGGATACAAACCGAGGAAGCAGCTGATCCACCTGTCGCCGACCGTAGCAGGCGACCCGATCCGGCGAGTCTCCAGATATTCACCTGAAATCCACAGGGAATCCCTATTGTCCTCCTTACCGTCCACAGGCTTCATGCTCTACGGTGGCCTATTGCTGCGGCGTGGGGGGCCGGAATGGTGGCTGACGCCGACGACCATAGTGGGGTTCAGGCGACTCCTTGAGGAGTTCAGCTCGCTGCACAGGCGGGTTGGCGTGCCTCATGATGAGGCTCCTTTGACCTGGCCGCTCACGCCGCAGCCTCATTCGACACCGATAGAATATGAAGGTGGAATGCGCCCACCAGAGCCGCATTCCTTTGAGGAGTGCTGATGGCTCTGGCATCTGACCGCACCAGAATCGGCCTGAGCCGCTACCACAGCCGCGCCGATGTCCATCCCTACGACGAGGTGGATTGGCATCATCGCGACGCTCGGATCACTGGCACAGACGGCGAGGTGGCATTCGAACAGACGAATGTTGAGTTTCCCAAGAGCTGGTCGGTCAATGCCGGCAACATCGTGGCTCAGAAGTACTTCCGGGGCGGCTTGGGAACCCCAGAGCGAGAAACTTCCCTGCGTCAGGTAATCGATCGGGTGGTGAACACGCTGGTGTCGTGGGGAACCGAATCGGGGCATCTGGCCGAGCCAGAGGAGGCTGAGGCCTTCGCCGATGAGCTTCGCTGGCTGCTGGTCCGCCAGAGGGCAGCGTTCAACTCACCGGTGTGGTTCAACCTCGGGGTTCCCGGCGCGGTGCCCCAGTCGTCGGCCTGCTTCATCTTGTCGGTAGACGACACCATGGAGTCGATCCTCGACTGGTACGGCGAGGAGGGGCGCATCTTCAAGGGCGGATCGGGCGCCGGAGTCAACCTGAGCCGGATCCGGTCCCGGCGCGAGAAGATGAGCGGAGGGGGCGCCCCTAGCGGTCCGGTGAGCTTCATGCGAGGCGCCGATGCATCCGCCGGCACCATTAAGTCGGGGGGCAAGACCAGGCGGGCGGCCAAGATGGTGGTGCTAGACGCCGACCATCCCGATGTGTCCGAGTTCATCTGGTGCAAGGCCATCGAAGAGCGCAAGGCCCGGGCGCTGCGGGATGCCGGATTCGACATGGACTTGGACGGCGCTGACGTCCATTCCATCCAATACCAGAATGCCAACAACTCGGTGCGGCTCAGCGACGAGTTCATGTCGGCGGTAGTCGACGATCGAGACTGGCAGCTCACCTCCCGCACTACCGGTGATGTTTTGGACACGGTGTCGGCCCGGTCGCTTCTCTCCGAGATCGCTGAGGCCGCCTGGGAGTGCGCCGATCCCGGCGTCCAGTTCGAGACCACCATCAACCGATGGAACACCGCGGCCGAAACCGGCCGGATTACCGCTAGCAACCCCTGTTCGGAGTACCTCCATCTGGACAACTCGGCCTGCAACTTGGCCAGCTTGAACCTGCTGTCTTTCGTCGATGAACACGGCGCGTTCGATACCGAGGGTTTCAGCGCCGCAGTTCGGGTGATGACCGTGGCCCAGGAGATTTTGGTGGGCCCGTCGCACTATCCCACCGAGCAGATCGGCGCCAACACCCGCCGGTTCCGACAACTGGGCCTGGGCTACGCCAACCTGGGGGCCATGCTCATGGCCCTGGGCTTGGCCTACGACTCCGATGAGGGCCGGGGCCTGGCCGCATCGGTCACCGCGCTGATGACCGGAGTGGCCTACGAGACTTCGGGGCGCATGGCTGCCCGCCTAGGGCCTTTCGAGGGGTTCGCCGAGAATCAGGAACCCACCCGGCGAGTGCTGCGCATGCACCGAGACGCGCTAAGTCGACTGGAAGGCGAACCGGCTCCCCCAGACGTGCTGGACGCCGCCCGGGAGGCTTGGGACGCCGCGGTGGAGTGGGGCGACACGGTCGGGGTCCGCAACTCTCAGGCCACGGTGCTCGCGCCTACCGGCACCATTTCGTTCATGATGGACTGCGACACCACCGGCATCGAACCCGACCTGGGTCTGGTCAAAACCAAAAAGCTCGTGGGTGGCGGCACCATGCCCATCGTCAACCAGACGGTGGATCGGGCGCTGCATCGCCTGGGCTACAGCTCATCGCAGGTCGACGACATCGAGGCCCATGTTCACGCCCGGGGCACGGTGGTGGGGGCGCCCCACTTGGAGCCGGCCCATCTGCCGGTGTTCGCCTGCTCGATGGGCGACAATGTGATCTCTCCCAGTGGCCATGTGAAGATGATGGCCGCGGTGCAGCCTTGGCTCTCGGGGGGCATTAGCAAGACGGTGAACGTCCCCGAGGAGACCACCGCAGGCGACATCGAGCAGCTCTTCGTGGATGCCTGGCAGATGGGCGTGAAGGCCCTGGCCGTGTATCGAGACAACTGCAAGCTGGGCCAGCCGCTCTCGGTGGCCGACAATGCGACGGCCGCCGAAGCAGGCCAAGACGTGTCGGTGCCCCCGCAGCGACGCCGGCTGCCCCGGTCCCGCACCAGCCGAACCTTCGAGTTCCGGGTGGCCGACTGCAAGGGATTCGCCACTGTAGGGGAGTATGAAGACGGAAGCCCCGGAGAGATCTTCATCCGGGTTTCCAAGCAGGGCTCAACGCTGGCCGGGGTCATGGACTCGTTCGCAATGGCGGTGAGCCACGGACTGCAATACGGGGTGCCGCTGCGGGCCTATGTGGACGCCTTCACCGGGATGCGCTTCGAGCCGGCCGGGCTCACCGACGACTCCGACATACGGATCGCCACCAGCCTCATCGACTATCTGTTCCGCCGAATGGCGGTGGAGTATCTCGAGCCTGAGGAGCGGCACGGCCTGGGGGTCTACACAACCGACGAGAGGATCCAGCCCACTCTTCCCGGAGTGGAGGAGCAGGTGCCGGTGACCGTGCCCGGCCACATAGTGGAACCCGACCCGCCGTCGCCGTACACCCAGCAAATCCCTCGAGATGCGTCCGCCCCAGTCTGTTTCGACTGCGGCGTGTTGATGATCCGGGCCGGTAGCTGCCACGCCTGCCCCGACTGCGGCTCCACCTCCGGCTGCTCCTGATCAACCTCGGCTCCAGCTTCGGCACAGAAGCCCCCCGCGTTGGTAGTTTGGCGGGGCTTGTCAAGGGGCCAGGCCGGGGAGGAAGCAATGAAGGCAGCGCTGTTCTTGGACGGACATGAGGAGTTGGTGGTGGACGACGTGGACGTCGCCACCCCGATCGGCAGCGAGGTGCTGATTCAAACGGCGGCCTCGGGGCTATGCCACAGCGACTTGCACTTCATGGAGACCGAGGGCTGGGAGGTGCCCCGCCCGATCGTTCTTGGCCATGAGGCAGCAGGGGTGGTGGAGGCGGTTGGCCCCGATGTGCGAGAGGTACAGCCCGGCGACCATGTCATCTGCTGCCTGTCGGTGTTCTGCGGCCGCTGTGAAGTCTGTTTGAGCGGACGGCCCTACCTGTGCGTGCGAAGCCGGACCGAGTGTGTCCGCTCCGAAGACGAGCCCGATCGGCTGAGCCGAGGCGGCCAAACGGTAAACCAGTTCGCCAACCTGTCGTCGTTCGCCGAGCAGATGCTGGTACACGAGAACGCGGTGGTGAGGGTCCGCGAAGAGATCCCGCTTGACCGAGCCGCGCTCATCGGCTGCGGGGTCACCACCGGCACCGGAGCGGTTTTCCGCACCGCCGGTGTAGGACCCGGCTCCTCGGTGGCGGTCATCGGCTGTGGTGGGGTGGGCATGTCGTCGCTCCAGGCCGCCCGCATCGCGGGCGCGACCGCGATCATCGCCGTAGACCTTGAGCCCCGGAAGCTGGACACCGCGCTGCGCTTGGGCGCCACGCACGCGGTCAATCCCGCCGACGGCGACCCGGTGGAACAGGTCTTGGAGTTGACCGGCGGCGGGGTGGACTACTCCTTCGAGGCCATTGGTCTGGCCGTCACCGCCCAGCAGGCGTTCGGGATGATCCGCCGGGGAGGAACGGCCACGGTCATGGGCATGATTCCTCCGGGGTCCAAGGTGGAGATCGAGGGCCAGGAGCTGTTCATGTCCGACAAGCGCCTCCAGGGATCGCTGATGGGCTCCAACGTGTTCCGGGTGGACATGCCCCGTCTCGTCGACCTCTATCTCGACGGGCGTTTGATGCTTGACGAGATGGTCTCGGCCACCATCACCCTTGACGACGTGAACGACGGTTTTGCCGCGATGAAGGCAGGCGACGTGGTGCGCAGCGTCATCGGCTTCAACTGAGCAAGGGCAACCGGCGGACAGAAGAGGATCCCTGACCATGGCCCCCGACAACCTCCGTTGGTGGGACCGCGAGGTGGGCTATGAGGTGTACATCCGGTCGTTCGCCGACGGCAACAACGACGGGGTCGGCGATTTCCCCGGCCTAACCGAGAAGCTGGACTACCTGGCCTGGCTGGGAGCGGGCATCGTTTGGATCACCCCCTTCTACCCGTCGCCCATGGCTGATTTCGGTTACGACGTATCCGACTACACCGGGGTCGACCCGCTCTTCGGCACGCTGGACGACTTCGATGTCTGCATCGCTGAGGCCCATCGGCTGGGACTGCGGGTGCTCATCGATTTGGTTCCCAACCACTCCTCCGACCAGCACCAGTGGTTCCAGGCCTCCCGGGCCGACCCCGACGGCCCTATGCGGGGCTATTACCACTGGCGGGACCCGGCTCTGGGCGGTGGGCCACCCAACAATTGGATATCGCACTTCGGTGGGTCGGCCTGGACGTTCGACGAAGCCTCCGAGCAGTACTACCTGCACCTGTTCTTGGCAGAGCAGCCCGACCTGAACTGGTCCAACCCCAATCTGGTGCGGGAGTTCGACGACGTGCTGGCGTTCTGGCTCGACCGGGATGTGGACGGTTTCCGCATTGATGTTGCCCATGGCCTGGTCAAGAACATGCTCATGCCCGACAACCCGCAGCGTTTCCCGGTCACTCCCGAAATGAGCCCCCGTCAGGCGTTCGGCTGCTACGACCATCGCTACGACCTCGACCAAGCGGGCAACTCCGCCATCTACCGCCGCTGGCGGTCCATCGTCGAACCGTACGATGCGCTGCTTCTGGGAGAGGTCTACCTCAGAGACAACAATCCCAACCTGGTCAGCCGGTATGTGGCCAACCAGGATGGGCTGCACCGGGCTTTCTATTTCGCCCCCATGCACACCCCCTGGGAACCGTCGGCCATGTGGTCCACGTTCCGGGATGCGCTCGACGCCGCCCCCCGGGACTTGTCCTGGGCAGTGAGCAGCCACGACGATCCCCGGGCGCCCACCCGCTTGGGAGGAGGTGAGCTGGGCCAATCGCGGTCGCTGGCCTATTGCGTGCTGCTGTTCGCCCTGCCCGGCCTGCCGTTCCTCTACCAGGGCGACGAGCTGGGCCTGGGCGATGTAAACGTGCCCCTCGACCGGTGCCGCGATCCGGTGGCCACCCGCAATCAGAACCCGGCCGATGGCCGAGACGGATGCCGCACACCAATGCTGTGGTCACCCGGGCCCACCGGTGGTTTCACCGATGGCGTCCAACCGTGGCTGCCGATCGAGCGGGGCGACGAGGAATCCGTGGCCTCCCAGCGGGACGACCCCAATTCGATCCTGCACAAGTACCGAGAGCTCTTGGCGGTGCGCCATGAGCTCGAAGACCTCCACGCCGGCGAATTGGAGTGGCTGACCGAGCGGTCCTCTCCGGTGATCAGCTTCCGGCGGGGCGACACCGTGTGTGTGCTCAACGCCGGCAGCGCACCGGCCGACATCGAGCTTCCGCCGGGCCAGTGGCGGCTGGCGTTCTCATCACAACGACGCCCCGGAGATGTGGTGGGGTCGGCTATCGCCGTCGACGCCCCCGAAGGAGTGCTGTTGGTGCGGGCCCCAGACGCCGCTTGACTAGAAACGCCGGTCAGTCCAAACCCAGCATTGATCGGGTCTGAGAGACGGTGGCCAGCTCCGCCCCTGCTTCTGCGATGCATCCGGCCAAGGCAGCTACCACGTCGGCATTGGTGGGGGTGCCCAACTCCAGGTAGGGATAGTCGCCCAAACCTGCGATGACATGTCCACCCCGGTCGATCACCTCAGGCACCAAGGAGCGCACATCAGCCCCGTAGGCCAAACAGCCCCACACCACTCGGCCGTCAGAGGGCAAAAAGCGGGTCATGGCGTCTAGGCCCTCCACCGTGGCCGGATGTCCCGACAGCCAGGAGTCCGACAAAGTCACCTCGCCATAGGCCGGCGCGGCCATGTCCCCGGTATCCAAGAACGCCGACAGCAGTCGGGCCGATCCCACCGTCCACAGCGCGCCCATCGGCTTCATCCCAGCCGCCGCGACGTTGCCCACCATCTCCCGCAGCGCCCGCAGCGGGGTCACATACACGATGTCGGGGTTGCCGAATGCGCCGGTGGCTGGGTCGTAGGGGTCGATGTTGAAGCTGCCCAGGTCGATAGGGGCAAACTCGGGCCGAGTGTCAGGATCGGCGGCCAGCTCCAGCACCGGGGCCAGCCGGGCGTGGGGATCGGGCACGGTAGAGGCGCCGAGCGTGGGCATCAAGATCAGATCGCAAACATCGCGCACCCCGGCAATCACCGAGCCCAAGGTACCGGCATCCCACACCGGTGCCCCGGTGGCCGGATCCCGGCCATGGAAGTGGTAGATCGACGCCCCGGCCTCGGCGCAGGCCACCGCGTCGGCGATCAGCTCGTCAATCGACCAGGGCACGTTGGGGTTGGCCTCTCGGCCGGTGTATTCGTTGGCCCGAACTTCGATGAACACGGGTGACAAAGCGATCTTCCCCTTCTAAAGCGTGGTGGAGTAGCCGCCATCCACCGGGATGACCGCGCCGGTCAGGTAAGAACCGCCCCGTCCGGAGAGGAAAATGGCTGTGCCGGCCATGTCTTGGGGCTGGCCCAGCCGGCCCAGAGCGGTAGCCGCCGCGATCTCGTCGCCGAAGTTGTCCAGGGTGTAGGCCATCATCTTGGTGTAGAACGCCCCCGGGGCGATGGCATTGACGGTGATGTGGCTGGGCCCCAGCTTTTTGGCCAGCACCCGGGTCATGTGGTGGACCGCGGCCTTGCTGGCCGAATACGAGTAGTTCTCGATGTCGGGTGCTTGGAGGCCCTGAACGGAGCCCAAGTTGATCACCCGGGCAGGGTCGTCGGGAGTGGCCGCCGCTTCCAGCAAGGGGAGCAGCGCCACGGTCAGCTGAAACACCCCCTTCACGTTCAGGTTCATCACCTTGTCCCACGCCGAGTCGGGGAACTCCCGCATCGGCGCCCCCCAGGTGGCCCCGGCGTTGTTGACCAGGATGTCCAGCCGATCAGTGCGCTCGCCGATCGCCTCGGCCAAGCCCAAACAGCCCTGCTCGGTGGAGCAGTCGGCGGCGATGGCCTCCACGGATCCGATGGCCGACAGCTCCTTCACTGCCTCGTCGAGTTGCTCTTGTCGACGCGAGGAGATGGTCACCCGGGCGCCCGCGCCCAGAAGGCCCTCGGCGATCATGGCGCCGATGCCCCGGCCGCCTCCGGTAACCAGGGCAGTCTTCCCGTCGAGGCCGAACAGACTGGCGGGCGTGAGGTCGGTCATGGGCGCTGCCTTTCGTCGATGATCGAAGTCGCCGCCGTGCTCACAGTTTCAACTCGAACAGCAGGTGGCGGCTGAGGTCGCCGAGCTGGTCCACCAGCATGGTCCGCTGGTCGAACCACCACTCCCCGTCGATACGGTGGAAGGTGTCGTGGTAGCGGCCGGTGATGATGGGCTGGAGTGGGAAGTCGTCAAGCTGCTGAAAGACGGTGTAGTAGGAGCGGGCCGAAGCGGTCCCCGCGTCGTCGTCGGCTTCGATGATGGCGTTGGTGGTGACATGCTTCGTTCGGGGGGTGCCGCAGGGGTAGAGACGGGTGGAGCCCTGGTACATCCCCAGCACTTCGTCGCGCCCAGCCACCACCGTCTCCAATGGTGCGTCGGGGGAGGCCACGATCCGGCCATGAGCAAAGAGCTCGGCCACCCCCTCCAGATTCCCGGCGTCGATCCGCTCGGCGTAGGTGTACATGAGGTTCTCGATCTGTCTCGCGCTGTCGATCATGGGGAGAATCTAATCAGATCGCCCACGGCCTGGGATAAGTGGCGGGGTCCGTCGCGTGGCAGAGTAGGGCGGTGACATGGATGTCCATCCCCAGCCCGGGCTCCGACAGCCTGGACATCGGCTCTTTGGAACTGCGGGCCTACGGCCTGATGATCGCCCTCGGCGTCTTGGCCGCTGCTTGGCTGTTCCACCGGCGGTTCACCCGCTTGGGCCATTCCCCCGAGTTGGCCAGCTCGATCACCGTGTGGGCGGTGATCGCCGGGTTGATCGGATCGCGGATCTACCACGTGATCACCGACTGGAAGAAGTATCAGGGCAACTGGGGTGAGGCGTGGCAGATCTGGGAGGGGGGTCTGGGGATACCCGGCGGTGTAGTCGCCGGCGCGGCCGCGGCCGCGTTGCTTGCCCGTCGGCGGGGCATCCCGTTCTCCCACGTTGCGGACGCCGCCGCCCCTGCCCTCCCGCTGGCCCAGGCCATAGGACGGTGGGGCAACTGGTTCAACCAGGAGCTGTTTGGACGTCCCTCCGACTTACCGTGGGCGCTGGAGATCGATCCGGTTCCTGCTTCGCGTGCTGACTACCCAAACGACGAAACCTTCCACCCCACGTTCTTGTATGAATGCATCTGGAATCTGGCCCTGGTCGGGGCCTTGCTGTGGGTGGGCAAGCGCTTCACATTGAAGCCGGGCCGCCTGTTCGGGCTATATGTGCTGGGGTACTCCCTGGGCCGGCTGTGGATCGAGTTCATCAGGGTGGACTTCGCCAGCGAGTTGGCCGGTGTGCGGGTGAACATCTGGGTGATGCTGGCTCTGATCATCGGCTCGGTGGCCTATCTGCTCTTGGGTCGAGGCGACGATTCCGAAGACGAGGCGGCTGATGAGGCGGATCCCGAGCAGCCCGATAACGAAGCGGCTGATGCGCCGGATCCCGCAGGGTCAGAAGACGAGGAGCCTGAAAACATCTCCTTGGAGACCTAAACCCGGTATCCTTAATCACCGGGCTAGCGAACATTCCGCTTCCTTCCGCAGCCCGAATCACAAATGACAGAAGAATTCCGCGCTCTGGGCGTGGCCTCAGATCTGGTGGCAACGCTCAAAGAACGGGGCATCCGAACCCCGTTTCCCATACAAACCCTCACCATCCCCGACGCCCTTGCTGGCCGGGATGTCTGCGGCAAGGCCAAAACCGGGTCGGGCAAGACTCTGGCCTTCGGCCTGCCCATGGTGGAGAACCTCTCCCACGCCGACTCCCACTGGGTTCGGGGTCTGGTTCTGGTTCCCACCCGGGAACTGGCCTTGCAAGTGGCCAATGAACTGCGCCCTCTGGCCCGGTGCCGGGGGCTCGACTTGGCCCCGGTCTACGGCGGCGCGCCCATCGAAGACCAGATCTCACAGATCAAGGCCGGCCTCGACGTCATTGTGGCCACCCCTGGACGGCTCATCGACTTGATCGACCGCAAGGCGGTTTCGGTGGCGAAGCTGGAAATCGTGGTGGTGGACGAGGCCGACCGCATGGCCGACATGGGGTTCTTGCCCCAGGTGGAGTGGATTCTGCGCCATGTGGAGTCGCGCCACCAGACCATGCTGTTCTCCGCCACCCTCGACGGTGCGGTGGATGCCCTCGTTCGCCGCTACCAGAGCGATCCGGTTCGCCATGAGGTCCAGTCCCGGCAGGTGACGGTGGATGAGATGCAGCATCGGTTTGTGGCCGTCCATGAGATGGACAAGGTCAAGGTGGCCGCGGCCATCATCCGGGCCTCCAAGCGCACCCTGGTGTTCTCGGCCACCCGCCACGGGTGCGACCGTCTCAGCCGCAAGCTCAAAGCAGAGAACGTGCGAGCCGAGCCCATTCACGGCGACCTCCGCCAGAAGGCCCGAGAGCGCTCGCTGGCCCGTTTCGCGTCTGGAGAGATTCAGGCGCTGGTGGCCACCGACGTTGCCGCTCGGGGCCTGCACATCGATGATGTGGACGTGGTGATCCACTACGACCCTCCGCCCGAGCACAAGACCTACCTGCACCGCTCGGGGCGCACCGCCCGGGCCGGAGAGACGGGTATGGCCGTCACCTTGTCGCTCTGGAACGAGGAATTGGAGGTCAAGCGGCTCCAGCGCCGCCTGTCGCTCGACATGCCCATCGTGGAGATGTTCTCCAACGACGACAGGCTGAGTGCCCTCGACCTATGGGACCCGGTCGCCGAGGCTGCTGAGCCGGTCGTCGGCTAAAAGGTTGAGCATAATAGCTGCGCCCCGCTACCCTGGTGGGGTACATCAAGAGCGGCTCAACGTCCAGCACGGCGTGTTTGGGCGGGGAGTCCAGCAACCTGGGAGGGACACCCAAGGTGCTCGCCCGCTTCGGCGGGGGATGTGGCCTCTGGCCAAGGCGGAGGCAACCAAGTGTCCGTGCGATGCCGCTGTGCCAGCGGTGGCCCTCCCCTAAACAGACGAAGGGAGGATCCATGCGAGCAGATAAGAAGCGCAGCCGCGTGGACAGTCCTCCCATTGAAGTTGCCGACGCCAGGGTTCCGCAGGATCATCCTCGGGGCTACAGCGCCGATCTGCCGGTGACTGGCGCGTGGCGTCCCGGCGATCCCCCCGGCAACCGCCAGTTCTTCACCGTCGACCGGCCCCACACGTTCGAGTTGGAGGGCGGTGGATCGCTTCGCGATGTCACCGTGGCCTATGAAACCTGGGGGCAGCTGGCCTCCGACGGGTCGAACGCGGTTTTGATCTGTCACGCCCTCACCGGCGACTCGCATGTGTCGGGCGACGCCGGCCACGGCCATCCCACCCCCGGTTGGTGGGGAGAGATGGTGGGTCCCGGCAAGGCTCTGGACACCGACGAGCTGTTCGTGGTGTGCGCTAACGTGTTGGGAGGGTGCCAGGGCACCACCGGGCCGTCGTCTCCCAACCCCGACTCTGGCCTGCCCTACGGCTCGTCGTTCCCTACCGTGACGGTGCGCGACATCGTGCGCACACAGCGCCGGCTGGCCGACCAACTGGGCGTGCGGCGGTGGCTGACCGTGGTGGGCGGCTCGATGGGGGCCATGCAGGCCCTGGAATGGGGAGTGATGTTCCCCGACCGGGTGAGCTCGGTGTGCTCGCTGGCCGGGTGCATGGCGGCCAGCGCCCAGCAGATCGGCTGGTCGGCGGTGGGTCGCACCGCCCTGGCGCTGGATCCCAACTGGCAGGGCGGCGACTATTACGACAGTCCGCCTGGCCATGGCCCCCATGCCGGTTTGGCCATCGCCCGCTCGCTGGCCCAGATCACCTATAGGTCCGACGAGGTGTTCGAAGACCGCTTCGGGCGGGAGCTGTTCGACATCCATTCGGTGTATGGCCCCTGGGACCGCTTCCAGGTGGAGTCATACCTCGACTACCACGGCGAGAAGCTGGTCCGCCGGTTCGACGCCAACACCTACCTGGTGCTCAACCGGGTGATGGATCTGCACGACATCGGCCGCGACCGGGGCGGCATCGCCGCGGCCGTCTCCCGCATCAATGCGCCGGTGCTGTCGCTGAGCATCACCAGCGACACGCTGTATCCGCCCCGTCAGCAGGTGGAGCTCCACGACGCCGTGGTGGCCGCCGGCGGGCGCTGCGTGTACACCGTGGTGGAGAGCCCCCATGGCCACGACGGGTTCCTGCTGGAAGTGGAAGCGGTGGGCCAGGCCATCAAGGACTTCTTGGAGAAAGTGGGCAGCTATGTCGGCTGAGGCTGGTTGGGACGAGGCGGCCGCCGCCCGCAAGGCCGTGGCCGCTCCCGATCCAGCAGGGTTCTCCCACCCCGACACCCTGGCCGTTCTAGCCGGCCGGCGCATCGGCGGGGCGGAGCTGGCCCCTTCACTCTTTCCCACCACCACGTTCCGCATTCCGTCGCTCGACGAGGGCCGGCGCATGGCGCTCGATCCCGACGAAAGCCACTACTACACCCGCAACGGCAATCCCACGGTGGCGGCCTTCGAGGAGGCGATCGCCGAGTTGGAAGGAGCGGAGGCCTCCCGGGCCTTCGCGTCGGGAATGGGGGCGGTGAGCTGCGTGATCTTGGGGCTGTGCTCGGCCGGCGACCACATCGTGGCCCAGCGCCAGCTCTATTCCGGCACCCAGTTCCTGCTTCAGGCGGTGTGCCCCCGATTCGGAATCGACGTGACCTTCGTGGACGGCACCGAGCCGGGGGCGTTTCAGGCCGCGGTGCGGCCGGGACGGACCATGCTGGTGTTTGCTGAGACCCCGGCCAACCCCTGTTTGGACTTGGTCGACTTGGAGGAGCTGGGTGCGATTAGCGGCCCGCTGAAGGCGGTTGACGCTACCTTCGCCCCACCCAGCATCACCCGGCCGCTGGACTACGGCGTGGACCTGAGCCTGCATTCGGCCACTAAAGGCCTCGGCGGCCACAACGACGCCACCTTGGGGGTGGTGTCGGGCACCGCCGATCTGATCGCCTCGCTGTGGGGATTTGCCATCCTGCAAGGGGCCAACGCCGCTCCGTTCGACGCCATGAACGGCCTGCGGGGATTGCGCACCCTCGGGGTTCGCCTCGAGCGCCAAAGCGCCACCGCCCAGAAGCTGGCCGAGGCATTGTCGGGTCATCCCGGAGTGGAGTCGGTGCGGTATCCCGGGTTGGACTCCCATCCCCAGCACGAGTTGGCCAAGCGGCAGATGAAGATGTTCGGCGGACTGCTGGCCTTCGACCTCGCCGGCGGACACGAGGCGGGGGAGCGGTTCGTCGACGCGGTGAAGCTGGCCCAGATCGCCACGTCGCTGGGCGGACCCGAGACCCTGGTCACCCACTCGGCGTCCACCACCCACGCCGGCCTCACCCCTGCGGAGCTGGAGGCGGCCGGCATTGGGCCGGGCACCATCCGGGTGTCGGTGGGTTTGGAGCACAGCGACGACGTGGTCTCCGACATGCTGCACGCCGCCGACAAGGCCACCGCGTAGAGGCTGGCTTCGCTGCCTGAGGTCATCGAGGTCGAGTTCTACCGACGGGCCGCCGAAGTTGCGGTGGGCCGCATTGTCTCGGAAGTTCATGCCCCTGACGACTGGTTCATCAAAGGAGGCGCCGACGCCCAAGCTCTGGCGCTGGCGCTGGAGAAGCGAGCCGTTTTCGGGCTGCGCCGCACGGGAAAGCTGTTGATGATGGACTTCGGCGACCCCGATGGCTCGCCAAGCGCCGTGCTCGGGCTGCGGTTCGGCATGACCGGCAGGCTGGTGGTGGATGACCATGCGGTGATCGAGAAGCTGGAGTATTCCAGCGAACGGGATGTTCCCGAATGGCGCCGCTTCGAGTTGCGCTTCAACGATGGCGGAACACTGGCCATCATCGATCCCCGGCGCTTGGGCGGGGTGGAGCTCGACCCCGACGATTCCCGCCTCGGACCCGATGCCTTCGACCTGACCGCGGATCAGCTTGCTGCGGCCTTGGAAGGCAGCCGCGCTCCGCTGAAGGCCCGCCTGCTCGATCAACAGCGGGTGGCGGGGCTGGGCAATCTGTTGGCAGACGAGATCCTATGGCGCACGGGCCTGGACCCGGCCCGGGATGCGGGCACGCTGGACAACGTCGAGCATGCGCGGCTGGCTGATGCCATCCGCTTCACAGTGGCTGAGCTGGCCGAGCGGGGTGGTTCGCACACCGGCGATCTCCACGAGGCCCGAATTCGGGGCGGCTCATGTCCTCGCGACGCTGAGCTGCTGGACCGGCGCACCATCGGGGGACGCACCACCTATTCGTGCCCTCGCCATCAGCATTGACCGGCGCCGCCGCGCCCAAACGGCGCGCGAGACTGGATCTTGTGCTGATTAAGGGGCTTGCAGGATTGAGCCTTGTCTTGGCTGTTCTGGGGGGCACCGTCGCTTTGGGATCGGTGGCTGTTGCCTCAGAGCCGGCTGATTCGGTCGCCCAGGCTGAGCAGCCCGACACCGAGGCCGTCCCGTCGCCGTCTGATTCCGACGATGAGATCAGGCTGGCCATGGCCCTTCTGATCACAGTGGCTGCCGTCGCCCTCTTGGGTACCTTCGTCTATTGGGTGCGCACCGGCGACAGTCATCGGTCGAGAAATCGCGATTCGCCGAGCAGCCCCGAGCGAGAAGATACGCTCGGTTGATGGCCGACGAACTGGACGTGGATGCGATGATCACCCGGTTTCGGGAGCGGGCCGAGGCGGTAAGGAACCGCCCATTGCCGCCAGTGGGAGGCGAGGAGCGGACCCTGTTCATCCGCCGGGCCCAGGAGGACTTCCAGGACTTCGCCATCATCGGCGACGCCACTGGGGCCATTGAGGACGGGTTTCTCGTGTTGCGGGTGGATTTGCGCCCGCCCGCTGATTCCTGACCACGGCCATGGCCGCCGATGCCACAGCCCGGAGCGAACGGCTGGCGGCCGCGCTGTCGGCCATCGATGCGGCCAACGCCGACGATCCCCACACCATCGAAGTCGACGGCCAACTCCGGCCCAAAGAGCAGGCCCACGCCGAGATGATGACCGAGTGGGTGCATCGCCTCGACCCCGATGCCCACGATGCCCAGCTGGTGGCGGCTCGAGCCCATCACCTGCGGCGCTGGGCGTTGCCCCGATCCGACTATCCCGAGGGCCGGGCTGGCTACCTGCGGTGGCGAACCGCCCAGGCCAAGCGCCACGCCGCAGAGGTGGCCGACATCGTCACCGCAGTGGGTTACGACGACGCCTTCGCCGCCGACGTGTCGGCAATCGTGGCCAAAAGGGGCTTGGCCAACGACCCCCGGGTGCAGACCCATGAGGACGCCCTCTGCCTGGTGTTTCTCCAAACCCAATTTGAAGAGTTGGCCGACAAGCTGGGCGACGACCACATGGCCGAGGTGCTGGCCAAGACCCTGGCCAAGATGAGCCCGGCTGCCCGCCGAATCGCCCAGGACTTGGATTTGAGCGAACGGGCCGCAGCGCTGCTGGAGGCGGCCGGCAGCTGACCTATTGCTGTGAGTGTCCCGGCGGGGGCTTGCTATGCTGGGTCGTCCTGCGGATGTAGCTCAGTTGGGAGAGCGACACCTTGCCAAGGTGTAGGTCGCCGGTTCGAGCCCGGTCATCCGCTCCCAGAAGTGAACGCGCTGGCCGCGAATTCGTAGGCCTCTGGCGGGGTGGCCGCCGGGTCCTTGTAAAGCGTGATCCGACACGGTCCCGCGTCCATACCCGCCGGGCACTGGATCACCGGCCATGGCACCCCGGTTTGTTCCATCGGCACCCAGAAGTGCATCACCGAGACGTGGGTGCGGTAGATGGGTGCGGGGCCCTTGCCGTAGGTGAGGGGATGGTCTTCGGCCACCACGGCCAAGTCCAGCGTCTCCCCATAGCAGCCGTCGGACACCTGGCGGCCACAGGTGCCGCACATGTGGACGGTGATCACAAAAGCGTCGTCGGTCTCCTCCACGGTGATGTCGGCGAAGTTGCCCTTCTGCATACCGGCCCACTGGCGTACCCTCACCTCGGCTGGCCGGACCACGTCGTGGGGCATCCATCCCAACAGGGTCTGCTCGCCGGCGAAGCGGATGCCCTCCTCCAGCACATCGGGTCCCCAGGCCCGGTACACCTGCGACAGCACCGACGCCACCCGGTCGCGCTCCACATCGTGGATCCGGCGATAGCTGGCCTCCAGGGCGTCGAAGGCGGCCAGAGCGGCCTTGTGATCGCCCGATTCGATGAGCCCGACGATGTGGTCGGCCCGGTCGGGTTGGTGGCGGCCGGTGACGTCTTCATCGGTCAGCCCATGCAGCAGCGTCGACCGGTAGGCGTCGTCAGCCGAGCCGATCTGCGCTAAGCCGTCGGCGCCATAGCGGTCGTCCACGAAGCGCTGGGTTTGAGCGATCCACGCGCCGAATCCGTCGATGAAGTTCCGGTAGGCCCGGTCGATGCGCCGGAATACCTCGATGGCGGCCTCGGGGCCCTCGGCCAGGGCGTCGACCAGATCGGCCCGGGGCGACTGGCCGAGCTTGGCCAGCTCCTCGGGGCTCAACAGGCGCTCGCCGGAATCAGCCATCGGCGGTGTCCTCGTTAGGCGGCACTGCCATCAGCCATCAGCAGCCAACAAGGGCATGACCCGGTTCTTGGTCAGTTCCAGGCTCTCCCAGCCGATGGCCGGGTCGATGCCGCCCACCAGCGGGTGCAGCATGGCGCTGCCCTTTTCCCGCACCAGTTGCGCGCACTGCTCGGGAGTCAGCACGTCCCACTGGCCGCTGGCCGCCAGCCCGGCCACGTCGTCGGCATCCACCGCGGTGAGGTTGTGGTGGTCGTTGTACTGCCAGCTGTTGTAAAGCCCAGCGTCGTACAGGGCGTGGCGCTCAATGGCGGCCCAGGTGCGCTCCGGGTCCTCGGTGACCATGACCATCGACGGGCCGTCGGGCACGATGGCGAACGGGGTCTCATAGCCCAGCCGGGCGGCCTCGGCGTAGTAGAGGTCGGCCAGCGACTGGTCGGGGGTGGAGGGGGAGAAGGGCAGGCCCAGCCGGGCCGCCCGTAGGGCCGACGCCTTAACCGAACCGCCCACCATCAGCACCGGATGGGGCTCGGTGACCGGCTTGGGGGTGACCCAGATGGTGCGGCCCTCGTGCTCGAACGGCTCGCCGCTCCAGCACCGTAGGATCAACTCGATGGCCTCCTCGGTGTCTCGGCCCCGGCGGGTGCGGTCTTTGTCGAACATGTCGAACTCGAACTCCCGGTAACCCACCCCCATGGTCACCGACAGACGGCCCGGCGCCATCAGGTCGATGGTGGCGATGTCCTCGGCGATGCGGATGGGGTCGTGGAACGGCAGCAGCAGCGCGGATATGGCCACCATGATGTTGTCGGTGCGGGCCAACGCCGCGCTGGCCAGCACCAGCGGGGAGCACATGAACCCGTCGTCGGCGCCGTGGTGCTCCGACACAATGACAGTGGCTATGCCGTTGTCGTCGCACCACGAGACCATGTCCAGGTACTCGCGGTGCAGCTGGGCGTGGGTGACATCGGCGAACGGCGGGACTCGCAGCTCGAATCGGCAGGTGAACATGGCGCAGACCGTAGTTGTGCAGAACCTATGAACGCAGACTGCGGCGGTAGGCCGACCACTGGTCGGGGCGCCAGCAGTCCTGGTCCTCGCCCCAGCCGGTGCCGCCGTCGAAGTCCCAGGCGGTGGTGCTCACCCAGGTGAGCATCTTGGGATAGGGGTTGAAGATGATGCGGCTCACCGGGGTGCCGACAGCCCGCAGCTCCCGGCCCAACTCGTCGGTCGCCTCGATCTCGAAGGCGGTGGCGTAGCCGTGGACGGGATCCCGCTCCACCCGCCGCTCACCGCTTTTGATGTCGGCCCGGATGCCGTCGCGCAGGTAGTAGCCGGCGCTGATCGGGTCGCTGTCGGCCTTGGGCAGCGAGTAGCACAGAAACGCGCTCTGCGATGAAGTGGTGGCGAAGGCGTAGCCGATGCGAAAGCCCTGGAGGTCGGAGCGGGGTCCCCACGATCGGTCTCGCATGGCGCAGCAGTCCACGTCGATGTCCTCCCCGTGGAGGCGGATGCGCCCGGTGACCCGGCCGGGCTGGTCGATGTGGCTAGCGATGGTGAACGGGGGCTCGCCCCGGGTGAACACATGCGGCGGGGTGAGGGCGTCGAAGCGCAGCTCGGCCTCGAACATGTCCTTGTAGGGGTAGCGGTAGCCCAGCTCGTAGCTGGTGAGCGGCTCGATCACCTTCACCCGCATCCCGGTGGGCAGGGTGGCGTCTCGCAGGTCGAGGCCCTCGGGCAGCGGGATGCTGTGGTTGTAGTCGAAGAACGGCACCTCCCACGGCAGATAGGCGGTGTCGTCCCACACCAGGGTGCCGCCCCCGCAGATGCCCAGGTTGGGGCGGATCCAGGTGTAGAGGTAGCCCATGAGATTGCGCTCGGGCACGCAGAAGGCGTACCAGCAGGTCTCGGTCTCCCACGGGTGATCCGAATGCGGATGGAAGTTGTCGTCGTCGGGCCCGACTAGGGCGTCTTCAGCTGCTCCCACGAATGTGCTCCTTCATCTGGTTCATCTGGCCGCGTGCTCGCCGAACCGAGCGGGAATCCATTGGGCGAGCGTAGCGGCGATCTCATCGGCCACCGAGGCCAGCCCGTGGTCGGCGTCGGGATACACCACGAGCTCGCCGGCCCCGGCCAAAGCCCGTACCGCCTCGCTGGCGTGTACTGGCAGGATCTGGTCTTGGCCGCCGTGCATCAACAGCAGGGGAGTGCCCCCGAGGGCCGCGGCGTTCTCACACCCCGCCGATTGGGTGGCCAACCCCACCACCCCCGCGGTGTGCTCCCCCAGGGCGATCCCGGCCTGCACCGCCACCGCACCCCCGAAGGAGTGCCCCATGAAGATGAACCGCCGCCCCTCTTCCCGAGCGGCCAAATCGGCTGCCGCGGCCGCATCCAACAAGCAGCGTTCAATGATCCCCGGCCGCCGGTAGTGCACCCGAATCACCGCAATCCCGTCTTCGGCCAAGTTCTCGCCCAACCGCAGATACAGCGCCCGAGCCGGCCCCAACAACCCCCCAATAGCCCCACCGAGGGTGACCACCACATCAGTCGCCTCCCGGGGCCCATGCCATAGCAGCGTCAGAAGCCCATCAGGGCAGTACACCTCCAAGTGCCGCAACCCGGGCGCCGACTCTGCCTCCACGATCCCCATCACATCCAGCAACTCCAGTGGAGAACGGACGCCGCCATCACTCATGGCCGACACCCTAAACCCCATGTGGAATGGTCAGCCCGATCCCATACACTGTCATCGCTGGCCGCTCCGGCGGCCACACCTGCGCCGGTGCCCGAGCGGACTAAGGGAGTGGCCTGCAAAGCCATGATTCACGGGTTCAAATCCCGTCCGGCGCTCCATGGCATCTTCGCCGTTTTTCGGCGTCTGGGTTCGCCGATTAGCCGCATGGGGCGGGTTTTCGGGCTTGTTTGCTTGTCTTGGTGGGTTGCGCTGCGCTTTTTGGGGTGGTTCGGCCGGCGAGCTGGGTTGGATTGGGATTCGGGGGCGTTTGGGGGCGCGCTGATGCTGACGGCATTAGGCCGTCAGCATCGGTGGTTGGTGTTTAGGGGGTGTTTGGAAGGTTAGGGAGGTGGCCGCTGTTCAGGTGGGTGGGCGCTGTCGGCAATGTGATAGCTATCGGGAGTTGAACTGAGGGTCTTGCCAATCGAATATCCCAGGACTCCGCTGATCTGACATAGCTCCAGCCTCCCAAGGATCGGAGTGGGTGTCCCTGGGGAGGTTCACTGTGGAGCGGGTTCTGGGGATCCGCCTCTGTCGCATCCGGTGGCTTGGTTGAAGCGCTGATTGCGATCTCAGAAACGGTTGGGAGGGAGATCATGAAGACAATTCCTGTTCGACCACCTGTCTCTTGCGCGATGCAATCCAAACTGTGGTAGCTAGCCAGGTGCCGCTACTGCTACGCCAGTCCGTGTCGCTCCAAGAACGCCAGCATGAGGGCGACGCACGCGCCTGGATCTTCCAACTGGAGGAAATGAGTGGTGTTGGGGACGAAGTCATATTCGAGGCCGGTCAGTCCGCTTAGGTCCCGGCGCGGCAGGAATGAAAACGGCGCCGTCGGGTCACTGCCAATCACCTTGACCGGACAGGATATTGCGCTTGGTTCAGGCTCCATTGTGTAGCCGAACGCGTACTCGTAAATCTGCGCCTCGTAGGCGCTTGGACAGTGCAGTTCGTAGCCCTCTTCGCCGGCTGCGGGGCGCAGGGTGGCGTGCGCGACAAGATCCGGAACGCCCGGCTGAAGGCGCTCGTAGACCGCCGCCCGTTGGATGATCATGGCCAATTCCTCGCGCGTCTTGAAACGCTCTTGCCGCTTTCGAGTGCTGGCCGCAAGTTTCTCCCATTGCTTGTCGATCTCAGCAAAATCGCTGCCGGGCCGGTATATGGCTGGGTCAAACAGCACGAGAGCGGCGAACCCTTCACCGGGCGGGTCGTGGTGGAGGGCGGTTGTGGCCGACAGGGAATGGAATACGCCGACCTTGGGCTTGGCCCCAAAGTGGCGGTCGATGGCCGGGAAGACATGCCGGTCGTCCGCAACGAAGGTGGCAATGTTGTGGCTGAGAATGTCGCTCCGAGCACTCCAACCGTGGTTGCGGAAGTCGTACAGGACGAGGTCGAAACGCTCGGTCAGCAGCGACCAGAAGGGATAGTACACATCGGTGGCAAGCCCGCTGCCATGGCTCAAGACCAGTCGCTGACCGTCCGGGTTGCCGTGGCGTCGGAGCACGATGATGGTGCCATCCCCGGTGCGGACGTCGGCTGTCGCCAGCGGCTCGGGCAGGCTCCAGTGACCTTTCACGACGCTGATCTCCCATGCGATCCGCGGTCCACGAGCTTCATGATGATCGCAATTGCCTCAAATCGACCGCCACGAGTTCGCAGGAGATCGCGAACGAACCACAGACGTCGAGGGAATTGCGTCCTGTCCGCTGCTGGGCACTGGTGTGCGCCAGCCGAATAGATCGGTCTCAAATAATGCTCGGGTATTCGCGAGCGCTTGTCGTAGTTGGATGGTGTTGGGACCCGGTTGTCCGTCGCTGATGGTGAGCATTCTTGCCCGAGTAGTTGATGGTGCCCACGGGAGCGACGCCGGCTGCCAAGGCAAAGGAGATCATCCGACGCCTTGACCAAGAACCGAACTTGGGCAAGAAGCCGGTGTCCGCCTGTCCATCTCCATTTCACCACTGGGTACATGTCGATGGGCCATCTGACCTGGCTGTCCGGCTTCAGTCCCATGCCACTTGGAGTTCAGTGGGGCCGCGGAAGGTGATGTTTGGGAAGTAGCTCAGCTCTTGGTCGTCTACCAGGCGCAGTGACGGCACCCGCTCCGCCAGTGCTTCGATGACCAGCTGGGTCTCGAATTTCGCGAACTTGGCCCCCAGGCAATAGTGGACGCCCTTGCCGAAAGAGATGTGGCGGTTGGCGTTGGGGCGGTGGATGTCGAAGCCGTCGGGGTCGGTCCAGATGTCGCCTTGGCGGTTGGCCGACGCGAAGTTCATGAAGATGGAGGTGCCGGCGGGGACGTTGTAGCCGCCGATTTCGGTGTCTTGGGTGGTGATGCGGCGCCAGGAGATTTGGCTGGAGTTGTAGCGGAGCACTTCCTCGATTGTGTTTGGGATAAGCGAGGGGTCGGAGCAGACCTCGGCCCAGGCATCTCTGCGGGGAAGCAAACACAGCAGGGAATTGCAGATCAGCGCGGTGACCGCCTCGTGGCCGGCGAACGACAGGCCGTAGACCACTGACTCCACTTCTCGGTATGACATGTCGTTGGGGTTGGCCTCGTGGGCGTCTATGAGCTCGGAGGCGAAGTCGTCGCCCCTTTTTTCCTGTTTGGAGGCGGTGAAGTCGCGGCAGTAGCGCCAGTAGGCCAGCATCTGCTCGGCGATCTCGGCTTGCTCGGCAGGTGTGGGCTTGCCCCAGGAGAAGGCTTTGCGGTCGCCGCACCACTGCTTGAGGGTCTCGTCGTCGCCCTCGGGGAAGCCGATGAAGCGGAAGACCGTCTCGCCGGGCAGGGGAAGGCGAACGCCTGAACGAACTCAGCGGGCGGCCCAGCTTCGAGCATGATGTCAATGAGTTCGTGGCTGCGGCGTCGGATGTAGGGCTCAAGAGTTTTGATCCGCTTGTTGGAGAATCCGGCTCGGGTGTACACCCGGATGCGGCCGTGGTCGGGCTCGGAGCGATTGGACATGACCGCTACTGGGTTGAAGTCCTCGGCGGAGAGGATGGCCTGGGCCTCGGGGGCGAGGGGGAAGACGGGGTCCTGCACGTTCGCCGATGCGAACGTCTCGTGGTCGGTGAAGATCCGCTCGATGTCCTCCATGCGGGTCACCACCAGGTAGCCGAGGGACTCGGCGTAGAACACGCCGTGCTCGTCTCGGAGCGCGGCGGCGATGGCGTAGGGCTCGGTGAGGTAGTCGGCGTTGAGGGGGCTCCAGGTGGCATGGCGGGGACAGCCTGCCGGGGGCTGGGGCGCGTCGGTGCGCTGCTGGTGGTAGCTGCGCTTTTCGTCGTCAGACATGGCGGGCCTTCTGCGTGCCTTTAGTCGAAGCCCAGCTCGAACGAGCCGAGGGGGCCGAAGTCGAAGCGGAACTCGTCGCCGGGGCGGATGTCTATGGGGCGGGTGAACGAGCCGGCCAGGATGGTCTGGCCGGCTTCGAGGGCGAGGCCTTGTTCGGTGTAGCGACGGGCCAGCCAGGCGATGCCGGCCGCGGGGTGGTCGAGCACGCCAGCGGCGATACCCGTCTCCTCGATGATGCCGTTTCGGTAGCCCAGTGCGCCGACCCACCGCAGGTCGATCTCCCGGGGGCCCACGGGGTTGGCCCCGCAGACGATGCCGGCGTCGGCGGCGTTGTCGGAAATGGTGTCGATCACGGTGCGGGTTCGGCCGGTTTCGGGGTCGGTGCGATAGGAGCGGGCGGCAAGGAGCTCGACCGCAGGGCGCACGTGATCGGTGGCGTCAAGCACTTTTTCAACCGACAGGTTGGTCCCGGCGAGATCGACGGCCAGTACGAAGGCGAGCTCGATCTCCAGTTTGGGGTCGCAAAAGCGGGAGGCCCGAATGGTGGAGTCGGGTTGGAAGACCATGTCTCGGGTCAAAAAGCCCGAGTCGGGTGTGGTTATGTTCATGGCCGTTTGCATGGCCCGTGATGTGAGCCCGATCTTGTGTCCTACCAGCTGCTCTCCCCGTTGGATTTTGCGCTGGAGCCATGCTGCTTGCACCAGGTAGGCCTCGTCGATGGTCATGTCGGGGTAGACCGAGGTGGTCTGGCGAATCTGGGTTGCGGTGGCCTCGGCTTCGTCGAGCAGCGCGGCCTCGGCCTCGATCTGATCTCGAGTGAGCGGTGCAGAGTTGGTCATGAGGCAGCCTCTTGAACGTCATCCACAGTCGCTTCCAGTTGGGCCAGGTCGTGGAGCTCGCGCAGCAGATGGGCAAGGCGTTCGGAGCCGAACTCGGCCTCGATGGCGTTGTATCGCCGCTCGGACTCGGGGGCAATGGCGTTGACCAACGCAGCGCCTTCTGAGCTGAGGGTGATGAGAGACCGGCGCTGGTCCGAGGGGTGGGGGCGGCGGTCGATTAGCCCGTCGTCTTCCAGCTTGGCCAGGATTCGGGAGAGACTGGGGGCCAGCAGGATGGCGCGCTCGGCCAGCTCGTTGGCCTCGAGCGGCTCGGAAGCTGCGATTAGGGCGCGGAGGACTCGCCACTGCTGTTCGGTCAGCCCGTAGTCGGCCAGCATGGGCCGGAACAGTCGCATGGTGGCTTCTCGGGCCCGAAGCAGCGTGATGGGAAGCGACTCCGAGAACGGCCGCATAGGCAGCGAAGCGAGGTCGGGTACTGAAGAGAGACGGCTCATTGGGTTTGCGGGAGGCTTAGGGCCGCGTTCGGTGATCTGGTCGGGAACTCGTCGGCGATGGTGTTGCGCAGGATCCCTATCTCGGGGACGCACACCTCGACCACGTCGCCAGGTTCCAGCCAGATAGGAGGGTCGAAGCGGGAACCGGCTCCGGTGGGGGTCCCGGTGAAGATCACATCGCCGGGGCGCAGGGTGGTGAAAGTGGAAAGGTAGTGGACCTGATAGGCGATGGAGTACTTCATGGTGGCGGTGGTGTCGTCTTGGCGCAGTTCTCCGTTGACCCGGGTGGTGATGTGGAGCTGCTCTAGGTCGCCGACTTCTTCGATGGGAACCAACCACGGGCCGAGCGCGCCCGACGCCTCCCAGTTCTTGCCCTGGGTGACGTTGAATTTGGCGTGGCGGACCCAGTCTCGGATGGTGCCCTCGTTGCCCAGGGTGAGGCCGGCGATGTGGCTGCGGGCCTCGGAGACAGGGATCCGGCGCCCGGCCTTGCCGATCACCACCACGATCTCCCCTTCGTAGTCGAGTTGGTGGCTCTCTGGCGGGCGGACCAGTGGGCGCTGGTGGCCGGTGAATGAGTCGGGAAACCGGATGAACACCGATGGATAGGCGGCATCGGTCCGGTCGGTGTATTCCGCGGCCCTTCCGCCGTAGTTCACGCCGACGCAAAGGATCTTTCTCGGCCAGGGAATGAGCCGTTCAAAGGTGATCTCCTCCGCGGGGTGGTCTCCGGTGTCACCAGCGTGGGAACGGGCCTCGTCGATCCGATCGACGGTTACCAACTCTTTGAGGTCGGCGATGTCGGGCATCCGGCGACCAAGGTCTACAACCCCGTCCTTGCCCATCACACCGAAGGTGGCTTGGCCGTTGATCGAATATGACAGGAGACGGGTCATCAGACTCCGATCGGGATCGGCGATCCAACTGCGACGCGCGGGATAGTGAACATGTTAACCATTTGGCTAGGATGGGGACAACACCGGACATTCGTTGCGGGGACAGGCTCATGCCTCACATCACCATCGAGCATTCAGCGAACGTGGCTGAGCACCACAACATCGACGCTCTAGTCGCCGCGGTGCATTCGGCTGCTCTGGAGAACGGGCTGCCTTCGCTGCCCTCTCTGCGGACTCGTGCAGTGTCTCGACAGCACTACCGCATCTCTACCGGTGATCCCGGGTTCGGATTTGTGGCCATTGCTTGCCGCATTGCTCCAGGTCGAGATGCGGAAGCAAAGCAGTCGTTCCTCAAGCAGGTACTTGACGCCGCCGAGGCCCAGTTGAATTCAGAGGGTTGTCCGCTGTATATCGCCTGGTCGATTGAGATCACAGAGGTCGACCCTGAGTTCCGGATCAACCGCAACCGGGTCCGTGACGCGCTGGAGCGGAGATGATGGCCGCTGCTACCCACACGTTTGAGGAAAACCTTGAGGCGGCTACCCAGCACTTGGCCCGCTTCGCCGAAGCGCCGCTGCCCCACATAGTTGGGGCCGATACTCCGCTCTCGAGCTCGGGCGAGACCTTCGCCAACGCCTCTCCGATCGACGGCGGGCACCTCGCCGACGTGGCTTCGGGAAACGCTGCCGACATTGACGCCGCGGCCAGGGCCGCCGCCGATGCCTTCGATGCATGGAGCGCCACCCCGGGCACCGAGCGCAAGCAGATCCTCCACCGAGTTGCCGACTTGATCTTGCAGCGAGCCCACCAGATCGCGGTCACCGAGTGCGTGGACACCGGCCAGGCCATCCGCTTCATGTCCTCCGCGGCGCTTCGTGGCGCAGAGAACTTCCGGTTCTTTGCCGATCAGGCCCCTTTCGCGGCTGACGGGCTGTCGCTGCCTTCGGCTGACCACGTCAACTACACCACCCGTCATCCCATCGGGCCGGTCGGTGTGATCACCCCGTGGAACACCCCCTTCATGCTCTCGACTTGGAAGATCGCCCCCGCGCTGGCTGCTGGCTGCACCGTCGTGCACAAGCCCGCCGAATGGAGTCCGCTCACCGCTCAGCTGCTGGCTGAGGCAGCGCTCGAAGCCGGACTGCCCCCCGGGGTCCTGAACGTCGTCCACGGGATGGGCGAGACCGCGGGCAAGAGCCTTACTGAGCACCCAGCCATCAAGGCCATCGCATTTGTGGGCGAGTCGGCCACTGGCTCTCTCATCCAGGCTCAGGGGGCGGCCACCCTCAAGCGGGTGCATTTCGAGCTGGGGGGTAAGAACCCGGTGATCGTCTTCGACGACGCCGACTTGGAGCGAGCACTGGACTCGGTGGTTTTCATGATCTACAGCCTCAACGGAGAGCGCTGCACGAGCTCGTCGCGGGTGTTGATCCAAGAGTCGATCTACGACCAGTTCACCTCTCGGCTCGCCGACAAGATGGCCAAGGTGCCTGTCGGCCATCCGCTAGATCCGAATTCGGTGATCGGCCCCCTCATCCATCCTCACCACCTCGACAAAGTATGCAGCTACGCAGACGTAGCCGCCGCCGAAGGGGCCGACGTCATCTGGGGCCAGGGCTGGTCCGACGCCCCTCCTGGGGGAAACTGGGTGGCCCCCATGCTGTTCACCGGCGCCCACTCCGACATGCGCGTCGCCCAAGAAGAGATCTTCGGCCCGGTGCTTACCGCCATTCCGTTCTCCGATGAAGCCGACGCGATAAAGATTGCCAACGACGTTCCCTATGGGCTGGCCGCCTACTTGTGGACCTGCGACGTCGGGCGAGCCCATCGGGTGGCACATACGCTGGATGCGGGCATGATCTGGGTGAATTCGCAAAACGTCCGCCACCTGCCCACCCCGTTCGGCGGGACCAAGGCTTCGGGGATCGGCCGCGACGGCGGCGACTGGAGTTTCGACTTCTATATGGAGACCAAGAACATCAGCATCGCTCTTGACACCCACAACATCCCCAGGCTGGGGGGCTAGAGCCTATGGGCCTGTACTACGTGCAAAAGTTCCTCTACGAGCTCAACCGCGACGAAGCGCTGCAAGAGCGCTACCGCGCCGACCGGCGCAGCGTGCTCGCAAGGTACGAACTGACCGATGAAGAGATCGAGGCCTTGGTGGAGCCCGATATCGGGCTGTTGTTCCACCTCGGAGTTAACGGCCAGATCCTCATGCACTTCGCGGCGCTGCATCAGATCGAGTGGGCCGACTACCTCCAGCACATGAGGGACGGCATCGCCAAGCACGGCCCAGTGCGCGAGGGGGTATACGCCATAACCGGCTACGAGGGAGTGGGGGAGGCCTGATGGCGCTCGTTTACGCTGGAGTGTGCAGCCATGCCCCGGGCATCACCGGACGGGCCGACCAGGCCGACCCCGAAGTACGCGACGAGTTCTACGCCGCCTTTCACCGAATGCGAGAAGACATCGAGGCCAGCGGTGCTGAAGCGCTGATCGTGGTCGCCGCCGAGCATTTCGCCAACTTCTTCATGGACAACATGCCCAGCTTCGCCATCGGCATGGCCGACTTCTACGACGGTCCCATCGAAGACGCCGCGTGGCTGGGCATCGACAAATTCCGCGCCCCCGGAAACCGCGACCTATCACAGCAGATCATCACCGAGGTAATGCAGACCTCCGATGTCGCCTACGCCGAAGAGTGGAAATTCGACCACGGCATCGCCGTCCCCCTCCATTTCCTGACCCCACACTTCGATATGCCCGTCATCCCGGCCAACATCAACTGCCAGGGACCGCCGCTCACCCCCCTGCACCGAACATGGGCCTTCGGGGAGTCGCTACGCCGAGCCGCCGACGCCGTTCCCGAAAAGATCGCCATCGTAGGCACCGGTGGCATATCCCACTGGCCCGCCACCCCCGACTCCGGCAAGATCAACGAGGCCTGGGACCGCGACTTCCTCGACCGATGGTGCCGAAACGACCGAGACGCACTGCTCGCCTACGACGACTTGACCGTATACGCCGACGCAGGCCAAGGCGGATTCGAGATCAGAACCTTCATCTGCATCAGCGCAGCAGCCTCAGGCGCCCCCGGCACAGTCCACTTCTGCGAGCCCATCCCGATCTTCGCTGTAAGTTGCACCATCGCCAGCTACAACCTCGCGACCTGACAGCGCTCTTGGGCCGGATCGACGCCGCTGGGTGCTGCAAGGCGAGATAAGGGCTTCAGCATCCTATGGTCTAGACGTCCCTTTGGGACGCTTCCTCACCGCTGATTCGACGGACTGCGATATCGATCTCTTCTGCGATCCGTCGAGTAATCCCCGCAGCTGGAAGCACATCTTTGACGAGTCCCACGGACTCGCCTGCCAACAGACTCATCTGCTCGAAATCCCCGGTTGCCCCTGAGGTTGGAGGCAGTCCTGTGTATTTGACGAGGGAAGTGGTCTGGCCAAACAGCTCAGTGGTGCCGACCTCGGGCAATGCAGTCGGATCGAGTCCTTCGTAGGGCGGCGGCTGGTCAGTTCCTTCGTGCTCGGCAACAATGCTGTTCCTGAGCCCCCTCACCGGGGCATTGGGGAAGTCAAAGCCAAAAGTCCAATGCCTGCTCGTTCCGTCCACCCCGGCTTCCACAAGCCTTGCCTTGTAATGGGCGTGGGCATCGGCTTCGGCGCTGGCCACGAAGCGAGTGCCGACCCAGGCGCCCTCGGCGCCGAGCGTGACAGCCGCTACGACCCCGCGTCCGTCGGCTATGCCCCCAGCGGCAAGAACCGGAATGGGAGCTATCGCATCGACAACGGAAGGCACCAAGGCGAATGTCCCAGCAGTAGAGCGGTTGTGCCCGCCTGCCTCGATTCCCTGCACAACCAAGAGATCTGCGCCCATTTCCACAGAGTGCAAAGCCTCATCAACGGATCCGACCTGCACCCAGACTCTTGTTCCAACTGAGTGGAGCTCTTCGACCCAGACACTCTCGGGTGAGTCCCAGAAGAATGAGACCACAGGGACCTCAAGCTCCGCACACAGTCTGATCTGTTCCGACACGCCGAATCGGGGGATGAAATTGACTCCGAAGCAGCGATCAGTGGATGCCCGAATCGCCGCGATCTCCCGATCCAGCAGCGCAAGTGGCATGGCGGTTCCACCGAGCACTCCGATTCCGCCCGACGCCGATACTGCGACAACAAGGTCGGCTCGAGCCACGAAAGCCATTCCTGCACTCGCTACTGGAATCTCCAATTGGTATTCATCTGTGAATCTCGTCCTCATCGCCTGCCTTGCCTTCTTGGAATTTCGGAACTGCTGGTGGGCCGGAGCCTCGTCCACGACTGCGCTCGTGAAATCGTGAATATAGGATTGGACAAGCGGGACGGCTTCCCGCTTCGCGAAAGCTTTCTTGTCTGAGGGCGCAATTATGTGGCCACTGTTCTGTGGAGACGAGTGTGGCGATCACTGAGACGACTGCCGGGGTTCAAGAGGACGAGAGGTTCGACTATTGGCACGATGTCATTTGCCGGACCTATGTCCATATTGACGCGGAGGCCTTGCCGTCAGAATGCGAGTTCCGGGCGGAGTTGGCAGCGTCGGACCTGGGTCAGGTTACGTTGAGCCGAGTTTGGGCTGAGCCCCACTGCGTGCGTCGTTCGGATGAGTTGATCGAGTGTCAACCGCACGACACTTTTATGGTTTCACTGATGCTTCGCGGCGCTGGGGTCCTTGCTCAGCATGGCCGGGAGATAGAGCTGGGGACGGGAGACGCGTCGCTCTACGACGGGTCGCAGCCCTTCGCGCTGGCGCTCCCTCAGCGCTTCGACATGATGGTCCTCCAGTTCGATCGGGCCGCTCTGCTGCAGCGTTGTCCGGCAGTCGAGCAATTGACTGCGTCGCTCTTGCCTGCGGACGCGCCCGCATTTGCCCCCGTCTCAGCAGTGCTTCGCTCTCTCCAGCCAGCTGCTCTAAGCAATGAGACGACTCTTTCAAAACAGCTTGGCACAAGCATTCTTGACATCCTCGCTGTGACGATTGCCGAGCACTTCGGAGCAGAGACTGCAACGGAAACGCAGAGAAAGAAGTACTTCCTTCGGGCGTGCGGATATATCAATGCAAATGCCGACGACCCATCGTTGAATCCATCTCAAGTCGCGTCGGCTGTGGGCCTGTCTCTTCGCTATCTGCACATGCTGTTTCGCGAGAACGAAACATCAGTCGCAAAGTTCGTGATTTCTCGACGCCTCGCCAGGTGCTACGACGATCTCGTCAATCCGGCGAAGAGGCACCTCTCGATCACTGACATTGCCCATGCCCATGGCTTCAAAACGGCAGCGCACTTCACCCGAAAGTTCTCGGAGGCCTACCAATCCAGCCCCTCGGCTCTACGGCCGGGTGCCGGCACGTCAAGCTCTGGAAGCCGGAAGCCAGATCGGCCCGGAGGCTGAGTAGCTAAGAATCGCGATTCAAGGCGACGGCAAGAGGGGACCGCGCGGTTCCACGGACCGAGACGCCGGTTTGTGGGATTACGGAGACTTCGTGCCACAGTCGCAATTGGATCTGGCCACCCAGCTCGTCGACCATGGACAAGAACGAGTCGAAAATAGCCAGGTGGGTTGGGTGGGAGCGGGACCATGCTTCCAGCGAAGCCAAGTCTCGGAACCATCCGACGAAGCTCGTGGACTCCAAATCCTCCCCGTCGAGGCTCTGTTCTCGTAGGAAGCGGCTGGATATGCAGCCGGTCTCGAGGTGTCGAGCGAGGAACTCGACCCCTGCGGTCAAGTTGGGGACTACTTGCTCGAAGTACAGGGTCCGCTCATCATTGCCGCAGTGATGCCAGATCTGCCCTGATCGGATGAGACAGAGATTGGCGGGTACCGCCGCTCGGGGTTCAGAGGACAGGTCTGAATGGGCGCTTGCCGGTATTCGATCTCGAGCGGCCCCCCAATATTCATGAACGTCAGTGGGTTCGGCTGGGCTGAGGTTGCGTACTCCCGGGGTAACTTGGTCGGTGGAATGAAGCGTCTCCCAGCGATCTGAGGGAATGAGCGCAGACTCCTCAAGCATTCCTGGTAAAGCCATGACAGCCTTCACATCAGGGCGATCTCGCCATAGCACATAGGCGGCAGGGTCATCCCAGTAGCCGAGAAAGACAGCAACCGGATCGTCATCGTTGACCACTCTGGCCCGCTCCAAGTGGGCAGGAGTGCTATCGCCCGAAGTCAGTGCGGTCAAAAGGCCATGGGCAGCTGAGGTCTCTCGGGGATTTCTAGCGAAGAACATGGAGTAGACCGTCTTTTTGGGAAGCCCAACGGCGGTCCATGCTGGGGCTTGTGGTGTGTGTCCTTCAGGTCTGTTAGCTGTCATGGATCCTCCTTGCATTCATCGGTGGAGCCAAATGCCCGGGGAGGGGTCTCCTCCGTTTCACCTAGATAGGCTGCTTGAAGTCGATCAGGCTGGCGGCGCACTTCTGAAGCCCTACCCTGGAGCGCCACCGATCCCCGAGCAAGAACGGTGGCGTATTGGCCCAAGGCCAGAGCTCGGTCGGCGAACTGCTCAACAAGCAGCACCCCTATTCCGTCCGCTGCCATATCTGCGACCGCGGTCAGCATCCGATCGACGATGGCTGGCGCCAAGCCCAATGAGAGCTCATCGATCAGCAGCACTCGAGGCTGCTGCAATAGCGCCCGCCCCAGCACGACCATTTGCTGCTCGCCCCCCGACAGGCTTGCCGCCTTGACTGTGGCGCGGCTCCTCAATTCCGGAAACAGCTGGAATGCCTGAAGCGGCCGATGAGCAGCAACGAGGAGGTTCTCCTCCACGGTGAGGTTGGGGAACACCGTCCTGCCCTGCTGGACATAAGACAGTCCGAGTGCCACCCGCCGCCGCCGAGATAGCCGAGTGATATCGGTCCCGCCCATGAGAACCCGGCCTTTGCTGGTGGGGATGACGCCGCTGATGCCGTCCAACAAGGTGGACTTTCCCACTCCGTTCGCGCCCAACAACACCGTCACCTCTCCCGCATTCACCTTTAGGTCGACTCCCCGGATGACTGGCTGTCCCACGCGGTCGACCTGCAGTTCTTCGACGCTTAACACCGCTTCTGGGGCTGGAGCCGCTGGCGGGGTCACGATGCCCGTCCCAGATAGGCGGCCACGACTTCGGGGTTGGACAGAACTTCCGAGGGGGTGCCAGCCGCAATGACCCGGCCAAAGTCCAACACAATCGCGGTGTCGCACAGCGAGGCCACCACATCCAAGTCGTGCTCGATCAACAACACTGCGGTGCCCAGTGTGGTCGGGACCCGGGCGAGGGCATCGACAAATCGCTCCCTTTCGTGTCCGGCCAGCCCGGCGACTGGCTCGTCCAACAGTACGGCTTTCGGCCGGGAGATGATCGCTCCGCACACCTCCAAGACCCTCCGAGAGCCCACATCCAAAGCACCAACCGGAGTCGAGGCGGACGGTAGGGAAAACCACGAGATCGCCTCTTCGACCGGCAGCCCGGACCCGGAACACGCGAGGTCCAGGTATCCGCCCACAGTCAAGTCGCGGGGGGTAAGGCCCTGCTGGAAGGTCCGCCGCATTCCCATCCGGGCTCGCTTGCGAGGGGGCAGCGAGGAAATGTCCATCCCATCGAGAAGCACTCGCCCATGGCTGGCGGCAAGAAAGCCGCTCACGATATCGACCAAGGTGGACTTGCCGGCGCCGTTCGGGCCGATCACACCGACGAACCGCCCCTCGGTGACCGTCAAGCTGACATCGTCGAGGGCTTGGACCGCGCCATAGGACACGGAGATGTTCTGGATTTCGAGCATTGGGCCGTCCCCGCGAAGTCGCGACAGCCGGCACGCCGGGAGGGGGCTGGCGACCGTGCTGCGTTCAGGTGTTTCGCGGGGACGGCCCAGCCGGCTGACGAGGGTCCGCAGGGCTGCCGACAGGCCGCCCTCGCCCTGGCTCAGCGCCAACACGCCTCCGACGGCGAAAATCATGGGGGCGATGTCTTGGGGAAGCCCGAGATCGCTCAGGAAATTGGGAATCAGCCGGCCGAACAGCCCGGCAAGCAATGCGCCCTCAAAGTGGCCGGCGCCGAACATGAGTGCCGACGTCAAGATAGTCATGGACTCGATCGGCTGGAAGCTGGCCGCGCTCACGATCCCGTGGAGCGCGACCAGCAGAGCACCTCCGAGCCCGGCAATGGCCGCGCTGACTGCGAAAGCGGACAGCTTTGTTCGTACCACGCTGCGGCCCATGGCAGCGGTCGCCCGCTCGCTGCGCCGTACCGAGAACCACCATCTCCCGGTACGGGAGCGGCGCAGCGCGACCACCGCCATGCCGACAACTCCTAGTAGGGCCGCGCAGAAAAGGAAGAATCCGGGTTCACTGCTGGCGAAGCTCGGTGGGCGCACTCGGTTCCCCTCGATCAGGCCGGGGAATCCGTCGGCGAACACGACCCGGGCCACTGCTGCGCTGAATACCAGTGTGAACACGGCCAAGTTGAGCCCGCGTAGCCGCAAGGCGGGGATTCCTACCATGATCCCCACGGCGAATGGGACGAGAGCGGCGAAGGGAAGCATGGCCAGATAGGGAAGCGATGCCTTTAGATTCAGCCATCCGACCGTCCACGCGCCCATCCCCGCGAATGACATTTGGCACAACGACAATAGCCCGGCATTGTCGTAGATCACCCCGACGCTCACTGCTACTACTGCTGTGATGAGCGCGCTGGTGAGTAAGAACAGCCAGAACGGATTTGCCGACCCTGCTATTGCAATGGCAGCCGCGACATAAAGGGCGGAAGCGGCGAGATCGGCGCGCCGGATTCCTAGTGGCGCAGACCAGGGAGAGTCAGCGCGCCGCATCCCACACCTCGTGGCGCTGGGTCCACAACAACACGACCAGCGCGATCAGAAACGGGACTGCTCCCCGGTATTCGGCCCAGGTCGGCCGATATGAGGACACCGCTTCGACGACTCCGACCAATACGCCGCCTACCAGCGCCAATGTCAGGCTTCGGAACGCACCTATCAGCGCGGCGGCCATGGCGGGGAAGATGAGAAAGCCCAAGCTGGAGAAACTCCCCGGCAAGTTTGAGGCCACCACGATCATTCCCACTGCTGACACCAGGCCGGTGAACCCCCACACCAGCGCTGTGCGGGCGAATAGCGGAACGCCGAGCAATTCGGCCACCACCGGCAGCTCGGAGATGGCTCTGACTTGTGTCCCCACTCGGGTGGATGACAGAACCCATCCCATCAGCAAGACAGTGGCCAGGGCTACGAGCAGCACGATCACCGTTCCCGCTGTCACGACAACCCCGCCCACTGTGAGGGACGCGCCGGGGAAGATCACCGGCACGCTGCGGGGAGTGTCGCTGAAGAAGCGGAAGCCGACGGCGAACAGTCCCACGGTGACGGCGATCATGGCGCCGGTGCGGACCGCTCCATCGGCCTCGCTGAAGAGCCGGGCGAACATCAGCCCTATTGCCACAGAGATCACCGCCGACAGGGCCACTCCCGCAGCTGCCGCCGGCAGGAAGTCCCAACCGCGGTCGTATAGGACGGCGGCGAAGTAGGCGCCGAACGCTCCGACGACGGCTTGGCTGAAGTTCACGACTCCGGCCATGCGGTGGAGCACGACGATGCTCACCCCGAAGATCGCGTAGGCGCCACCCGCCGCAAGCCCGGCTACCACCAAGGTGAGCATCCGCCGCTCCCAGATTGTCTCAGCCGGGGAGGATGACCCAGTCGTCGGCCACGGTCACCCACTCTCCATCTCTCAGTTCAACGAACTTGGATGCCTGGTTGGGGGCGTGGGTCTCTCCCGGGCCGAAGGTGTAGGGCGTCCCCAAAAGGGGAGTCTCGTACGGCTCCAGGTTCCGCATCGCCTCGGCAACCGACTCTCTGGTGATCTCCCCGTCGATGCCCCGCAATGCCTCGACGAAGATAGTCGCCGCGATGTAGCCCCCTTGGGCGAACGAAGTGAGCGGCACCCCAGCGTCGGTCATTAGCGAACGCCAATCGTCCAAGGCAGGCGAGTCCGACCCGTAAGGCTCGAATTCCGAGTTGGCCCGCAGCCCATTGCCGGCGCTGCCGAGCTGGGAGGCGATCGAGTCGGTGTAATACGAGGTGAGGCCGATCCAGATGATGTCGGACAGGCCCTGGGATTCGATGGCCCTCCCCACCGCCAGGGCGTGGGGCTCGACCCCGTCGATCACCACGGCATCGCATCCGGCATCGCGGGCTTGCAGCATGAGCGGCGTGGGGTCGTCTTCCAGCGTGGCGGCTCCGACCCTCAAAGTGAGGCTCTTGCCGGTCAGCGCTTCCCACCGCTCCACTGCGGCATCGAATGCCGGTGCCAAATCGGGTATGACGAACAGGTTGACGTTGCAGACGTCTTCGAGCCCTAGGGTCTCGGACGCGTAGTAGAGGGACACGGTGATCCCGGCGTACGGCCCGGTGTTGACCGGGGAAATATTCGATGACAGGAAGCAGAGCGGGTCCACCCCCGTGCCTTGGATCGAATAAACCCCCTTTTCGGCATAGAAGGCCGAGTTGACCGCGCACTCCAGCGTGCTGGCCGAACCGACCAGGGCAACAACATCGTCCTGCTCTACCAGCTTGCGACCCGCGGTAGCAGCGCCTTCGGGAGTGCCCGCGTCGTCTTCGATGATCAGCTGGATCGGACGCCCGTCGATGCCGCCAGCGGCGTTCACTCGGTCGAAAACCGCCTTTGCCGCCACGGAGGCCTCCGGAAAGAGAGCACCACCAGTAAGCGAACTCACATTGCCCACCTTGATGGGTTCGCCGGTTGCTTCCACCGGTGCGTCAGCCGGCGTTTCGGTCGCGGCGGGGGCTTCGGTCGCCGCGGGCGCCTGGGTCGCGGCGGGGGCCTCAGCCGCATCCGGAGCTTCGGTGGCGGCCGCGGTCCGCTGGACGGCCGCGGCCGCATCAGTGTCGTCATCGTCGTTGCCGCAGGCTGAGGCCACCAAGACGAGAGCCAGCATCATTGCCAGCAACATGAGCAGCTTTGAACGGTTCTTCATGAATTCCTCCCAGAGTCGGTTGAATTGGATTGGCATTGATCTTCGAGGTCGTCGCTGTCCTGTCCAGCGCTCGGTGCGGCGTCGTTGGCGCCGATCATTTCGACGGCGGGTTGCGGCCGCTTGTCCAGCAGCAGTCGAGTGACATCTGGGCGTGAGTAGTGGCCGCTGGGATCAGCTGCCGCTTTGGCCAAGGGGATCAGCGATAGGTCGACCTCGGCGTAGACGATCCCCTCTGTATGCTCATCAAGCAGATTGGAGATGACTTGGCCGTCGGGTGCGAAGACGCGGCTGCACCCCCCGCCCCCGCCCCCCAGCAGAGCGGCCTGCTCCTCGGTTTGGGCGAACAGCTCTATTCCCGCAGGCCCGGTCACTGTGGTGGCCGCGAGCACAAACGACGAGCCCTCGACCGCGTAGATTTGGGTAGCTGCCATGTTGACCTCTTCGCCCAGCGCATACGCCCCGCCTCTGTAGAGGCAAAACGAAGGCCAAGAGGCGACATGGACCTGCTCGCCCTGGCTGTACATTGCGAATTTGGTCAGCGGCTGGAGGTGTTCCCAGCAATTGAGCGCCCCTAGCCGTCCGATCCCCTCGACTTCACCGACATGCAAGTGGCTGCCGTCTCCTTCTCCGAACAGCGCGCGCTCCACATGGGTGGGCTTCAGCTTGCGGCGAGTGAACAGGATGTCTCCGGTCGCGCCGAACCCGAACTGGGCCATATAGAGCGACCCGTAGTCCTTCTCGCTGACCCCGACGACCACATTGATCTCGTTGTCAGCCGCCGCCCTCGCCAGCCGGTCGAACCCAGGGCTGCCGACCACGAGGGAGTTCTCGTGGTATCGGGGGACGAACTGCATACCCCACGCCTGCGGACCCAGCCACATGAAGTGTGGATACCCAGGAATCCAGATCTCCGGAAAAGCCAAGAGCCTGGCTCCCTTGCCAGCAGCCTCGGAGATCAGCGCCACCGCTTTTTCGACGCCGGCGTCGGCGTCCAGCCAACAGGGCTCAGACTGCACAGCTGCGGCGACAAACGGCTCGGGAGTAGTCATGCGTAGTTCCTCCGACATCGACAGCCCGCGCGAGAAAAACGAGCGAACTCATTGCCCCTCATCGCGTTGAAGGTAAGGCCAAGTCCCCCTCAGTGCTTCCCTGCAAGCGTGTAGTCTCTTGTCTCTCAGCGCACTACTCGACAAAGGTGGAGGACAGAGGACACTAGACGTGAGCATTTCGGCCAACACTGACGACGTAACCCCCCGAGAGCGATTCGACTTCTGGCATGAAGTGATCTGCACCGCCTACGTGCGCCTGGAAGCAGAGGCGCTGCCGTCAGAGAATCCATTCCACGCAGAGATCGCGGTAGCAGAGATGGGCCCGCTAACCCTCAGCCGAGTTCGGTCCGAACCCCACGCTGTGCAACGCTCCCCGGCGCTCATCAGCGCAGAACCCCGGGAAGAAGTGCTCGTGTCAGTCCAACTACGCGGCGAAGCAGTCGTGCAGCAAGACGACCGACAAGCCATATTGAAACCTGGCGATTTCGCGATGTACGACACCACCCGCCCCTACGACCTCATCATGAGGGAGCAGTTCGAAATGCTGGTACTGCAGTTCGACCGCCAATTCTTGACAGAGCGCTGCCCTTCCCCCGAGCACCTGACCGCCATCCGGATGGCCAACGACAGCAAGGTGACAGCACCTGTGTCCGCGTTCTTGCGGTCGCTGGAGCCAATCGCCCTCGGCGAGGACAACGCAGTCTCCCGCCAACTCGCAACCAGTGCACTAGACCTCCTAGGAGTTGCGCTCGCCGACCAATTCGGCAGCGACAACTCAAGGGCAAAGCACACCCAGCATTTCCTCAGAGCGTGCACCTACATCAACGCATACGCATCCGACCCGGACCTCGCCCCAGCGACGATCGCCTCAGCAGTGGGGATATCGGTCCGCTACCTCCACGCGATATTCAAAGAACACGGCATGACGGTCAACCGCTATCTGATCAAACGGCGCCTCGCCCGATGCCGCGACGACCTCCTGAGCCCAAGCGCGGCAACACGCACAATCACCGAGGTCGCCCACATGAACGGATTCAAGACATCGGCCCATTTCTCCCGCAGCTTTACCGAGGCCTATGGCTCAACTCCCAACGAGATTAGGAAGAGAGGCCTGACGGAGAGGCGTTAAGGCAGGGACGGCGGTTGTGAGCGTTTCCCATTCCGTGGTTTCGCGCATGTCGGCCATCCCGGCAGATCAACGCCCCGAGCAACAACAGCAGCTGCCCGACGGTGCAGAGGCGTTTTGGCGCCCTTGGCTTGGCTCGCGCAGATCTCTGCTTCTAGCAGGCTCAGCTGTTCCGCACCACTATGAGGGCATCCACGACTGTAGGTGTTCCATTGCTGATCATAACTGGATTGCAATCGATCTCCATGACGTCGTCATCTTCCTCAAGAAGCGCCGAAATGGACTCGACAATCGCCGACAGTGCCTCAAGATCAACTGGCTTGCTTCCTCGATAGCCCTGGAGCAGTAAAGAACCACGTAAATGCCCAATGGCAGACAGGATCTCCCCGGGTTCGGGTGGGACGAGAATGGTGACGGTGTCCCTGAAGGCCTCGGCTGCTACTCCGCCAAGACCGACAGTTACCGCGGGCCCAAAATGGGGATCTCGAAATCCACCGACGACTATCTCCAGTTCGCCTGCAATGAATTCGCTCACGAGAACAGATCCGTCGCCGGATGCCGCTAGCTCTGACCATGAGACCAGGAATTTCTCGGGAGTCAAGGCCAACCGAACCAGTCCCTGCTCGGATTTGTGGGCTATACCTGAAGCCTTGGCAACCAACGGGGCGCGTAACTCGGCGATGGCGTCCATGGCCTCTTCGAGCGACTCTGTGCGGCGTTCGGGTACTAATGGCACCCCACGCAATCTCTGCTTGGAATCCCACTCCGATAGCGCCTTCAATTCCGGAGGCTCCGACGGCCCAACGACAGGCGTTGCCTCGGCCTTCTTGGCTGGCTGGGCCGTCGGTGGTTTTAGTCGCGCTCCCTGGTGATTCTTGAGGTTTCGCCCTCGCGACGCATATGCCCTCACGGCGCGCTCTGGTGAAGGAAATAGAGGCACACCAGCGGCTGCCAGCGTCTGCTCAACCCCTGAAGCGTCGGCCACGAAGCCGACAGTCGGCGTGTGGGTTCGCTGGGAGGCCGCGGCGACGGCATCTGCAAAAGGTGCGACGTCAAGGCCGCAGTCGATGATGATTACACCATCAACGCTGGGGTCGTCGTATAGCGCGTCAACAGCTGGCGCGAATGCGGAAGCTGGGCACTGTGGAGTGAGATCTATGGGGTTGCCCGTCGCGGCGAAGAGGGGGGCAACCTCCCGGATCTTGCGAAGCGTTGATGGGGCCAGGTGGGCCAACGTGAGGCCTTGTCGCTCCACTTCGTCGGCAGCGAGAACCGACGGCCCACCCGACACGGTTAGAACAGCGACCCGAGGCGAGCCTGGCTTTCGCATAGGAGAAGCGGTCAGCGATAGCAGGTCGAAAAACTCGTCAGCCGTTTCGGCCTCTAGTGCGCCGGCTCGGCGCAACGCGGCTGATACGGCTCCGTGGCTTCCAGCGATAGATCCTGTGTGGCTTAGAGCTGCCCGGGCACCGAAGTTCGTCTTTCCGGCTTTCAGAGCTACTACCGGCCGGTCTGTGGAGATGGAGCGCACAACCTCCACAAAATCCCGTCCGCCGATCAGAGCCTCGGCGAACAACCCGATGACTTCGGTTTCGTCGTCGCTGGCCAACCACCGAAGAATTTGCGTCTCGTCGAGGTCTGCACAGTTCCCCAGGCTCACGAACCGGGAGATTCCCAAGCCCCGCCTGCCCATTTCAGCTAGGAACATGCCGCCAAACGCTCCCGACTGGCTGAGCATCGCTACGCCGCCCGGAACGAGGTCCACATCCCAGAAATAGGAGCCGTTCAGCCAAGCTTCGTTTGCCTGTCGGCTGATGACGCCCATGCAGTTCGGTCCGAGGAACCTCATCCCAGCTTCGGCAGCTATGGCACGGATTCGCTCCTGTGCAGCCCTTCCCTCTGCACCGGTCTCCCCGAAGCCGGAGGTGAGTACGACGGCAGCCTGGGCACCCCCGTTGGCCGCGTCGATCATCGCTTCTTCGACAGTGGCCGCCGGCACCGAGATTAGGGCCAGGTCGACAGGGTGGGCCAACGAAGACGTGGTCGGCAGCCCTTCGGCGTTCCCAGGCGTTGGACTTATCGCAGCTACGTCCCCTACGGCCGAGTTGAGGACATTCCTCAGGAGGTGATTGCCCAACTTGGAGGGGTCGCGGGTGGAAGCACCGTAGACGGCTACAGAGCGAGGACGAAAGAGCGCCCCCAAGTCGGTTCTTTCACGACTCATAGCAAGTTGCTACTGGCGCAATGCGCCCTGGAATCCCACTATTTCGGTAGTTTGACATGTAATGACATACTGGAACAAACTCCATGACCAGGAACGAAGTGCCCGGAGTTCCAATACACACTTGATTGGGGCAGGGAGCAAGGAAGCCCATCATGGCCGAGCAAATCCAGTCGAGACCGGGCTTCGCGATTATCGGAAAACGCATTCCCAAACTCGACGCGCCCGACAAGGTGACTGGACGGACCGTTTACGCAGACGATCTCAGAATGAGCGGCCTGTTGACAGGAGTTATCAAGCGAAGTCCTCATCCCCACGCGCGGATCTTGGGGATTGATGTTTCGGCGGCGAAAGCGCTACCAGGAGTCCATGCCATCATTCATGCGGGAAATGTGATCCAACGGCCCTTCGGATTCGGCCACGACAACATCCCGCTCAAAGGGCAAGTTGTTCGGTGTGTCGGAGACGAGGTTGCCGCAGTAGCAGCGGTTGACTCAGCTACCGCGCGACGGGCAGTGGAACTGATCGAGGTGGAGTACGAGCTGCTTCCAACCGTTGACGACCCATTTGAGGCGTTAGAACCCGATGCTCCCAGGATCCACGACGATCTCGACATAGAAGGCAACGTCTCGATGGAATGGAACTTCCAGACGGGGGACCTCTCAGAAGCAGAGCGCCGTTCGGCGGTCATCGTGAGCGGCACTTACTCGAGTCCACAGGCTGCACCGGCTCCGATCGAGACGCATGTGGTCATCGCGAACTTTGACGCCGAGGGAGGGCTAGAGGTGATCAGCCCGGTGCACATGGTGTTCATGTATCGCAAGGAGCTCGCTGACTGCCTCGGTTTGGATTGGCGGCGGGTCAACATAAGGCAACCGCCAGTCGGCGGTAGCTTCGGAGGCAAGATCGATATTGATGCCCATGACTTCATCACCGTGATGCTTGCCAGAGCGGCCAAGCGTCCAGTGAAGCTGGCGATGACCAGGGAAGAGGAGTTCATCGGCAGTCGCACACGCCAGCCGATCCACTTCAAGCTGCGAACCGGCGCTTCAGCGGACGGCAAATTGCAGTTCCGCCAGGCAGAGGTCGTGTCCGACAACGGTGCCTACAACGCCTGGGGCTCACATGCGCTGCTGGTGGCCATGAACACGGTCACATCAATGTACCGGGTCGAGACGTCGAAACTAGAGGCCAAAGTGGTCTACACCAACAAGAACTACGGGGGGTCCGTCCGCGGCTTCGGCAATCCCCAGGCCACCTTTGCCGTCGAACAGCAGATGGAAGAACTGGCAGACGCGTTGGGAATCGACCCCATGGATTTCCGGCTGAAGAACGCCAATCGATCGGGCGACACCACTCCTCAGGGTCTGAGAATCACATCCTGCGGGCTCAGCGAGTGTCTTCAAACTGTGCGACAGCGATCCGGCTGGGACAAGCGTCGCGGAGCAATGCGTAGCGCCAACCGCGGGCTTGGAGCCGCTGCCTATGTCCATGTGGGCGGCGGAGCTCGGATATACGGATCAGACGGTTGTGGAGCGATGATCAAGATCGACGATTCCGGACGGGTCGCGCTCATCTCAGGGTCGTCGGAACTCGGACAAGGATCGGAGACGGCGCTTGCGATGATTGTGGCTGAGACGCTCGGCGTTCCCCTTGAGGCGGTAAGCGTTAGCCACAGCGATACCGACGTGAAGCCCTGGGATGTGGGAGTGCACGCAAGCCGGACCACATTTGTGGCTGGCAACGCTGCTCGCATTGCCGCAGAGAAGGCACGCGAGGAACTCCTTGCTGGAGCGGCCGAATTGCTAGACCGGCCGGTTGAGTCGCTGGCAATCCACGACGGGGTCATCTCTCCGATTGACGAACCCGAGGTGATGCTCCGATACGACAAGGCAGTGCGGCGGAGGCTGCTCAAAGAAGGCAGTTCCATCATCATGACCTCCGCCTTCTACGACCCGCCCACGCAGCGTCAAGATGAGCGCTACATAGGCAACATCTCCGCCACCTATGGATTCGGAGCCCACGTGGCTGAAGTCGAGGTCGATCCCGACACGGGTATGGTGCGGCTTCTCGGGCTATGGGCCGCCCACGACGTAGGACGCGCCATCAACCCCATGAGCTGCGAGGGGCAGATCGAGGGAGGCGCTGTCATGGGCATTGGCCTCGCCCTCAGCGAGGAGCTGCCAGCGGAAGAGGGTCGATTCCCGGCTCCAAACCTGCACGACTACGGAATGCCGACAGCTGTGGATGTCCCACCCATCGATGTCGCTCTTGTCGAAACAGCCGACGAGTTGGGGCCGTTCGGCGCCAAGGGAATCGGCGAAGGCGGCATCATCCTTCCGCCAGCAGCGATCGCCAACGCGGTGGCCGACGCCATCGGAGTGCGGCCCCGCTCCTATCCCATGCGACCGTGGCATTTGCGAAGGTGGATCGAGTCTGGAGAGCACTCGCGCTTAGAAAAGCAGGAGTTGGTTTCGTCAGTCGAGACGATCAGATGAGCTCGTTTTATCGCCCTGCCTCGATACAGGAGGCTGTGCAGATCCTGAGGGACAATCCCGGCGCGCTCGTCCTTGCCGGCGGAACTGACCTAGTGATCGACCGCCGGCTCAGCCGAGTGAATCCAGATGCTCCACTAGTCGATATCACCGCGATCTCAGAGCTCCAACTCGTCCGGTGGAACGAACATTCGCTTCGCATAGGCTCAGCCACATCCATCCGAGCCATCGAGTGCGACGCCGGGATCAGGTCAAAGTCCCCGGCGCTCACAGAGGCCGCCCGGGTCCTTGGATCAGTGCAGATCCGCAACATGGCAACGATTGGGGGAAACCTCTGCAACGCTTCCCCCGCCGCAGAGATGCTTCCCCCGCTGCTCGTGCATGATGCGGTGGCCTCTGTCCATGGTGTTGATGGTGAACGAGAATTCTCAGTGGGCGCGATCGCGACAGGACCACGGACCACAAGTCTTGCCAACGACGAACTGCTCCTGGGAGTCCGATTTCAGGTTCTCGCCAACAGCGGAAGCTGCTACGTGCGCCAGACCGTCCGATGGGCCATGGACCTTGCGGGGGTAGGCGCAGCCGCATGGGTGCATACCGACGGCAAGGGAACCAACGCCACGATCGAAAAGGTCAGAGTGGCACTCAACGCCGTCGCTCCCACAGCAATCCTTGTCCCGGGGCTCGATCACCTGTTGCTTGGGGGCCGCCTGTCATCGGATCGACTTGACGCGGTTCGCGATGCCGCGTCGGCTTCCTGCTCGCCGATTAGCGATGTCCGGGGAACTGCGGAGCACCGTCGACATGTAGCAGGCGTGTTGGCGGCGAGGGCTTTGGCGATCGCGTACGCCCGCGCTAACGGTACATGGAAGGGGAATGTGGCTCTGGTGCATGGGCTAGTTCGGAATGGGGCAACAGCAAAACCGGAGGAGGATCCAGGTTCGCGAGGGACCGTCGACCCCGCACACAAGTCAGGAGATGTTGTATGAGCACCAGCCTCAAGGTCAATGATGACGCAGTACTAGTTCACGCAGATCCGCGGGAGACGCTGCTAGCGGTCTTGCGCGGGCAACTCAATCTCACCGGAACCAAATGGGGATGCCTTACCGGGGACTGCGGTGCTTGCACGGTGATTGTTGATGGACAGCTAGCAGTGTCATGCCTCCAAACGGTGGGGCAAATGGAGGGGGCAGAGGTGACGACCATCGAGGGATTGGCTGGCCGTGGTGAAGTAATGAACGATCTCCAAGAGGCTTTTGTGACCCACGGTGCGACGCAGTGCGGATTCTGCACCCCGGGAATGGTGCTTGCCGCGGAGCAGTTGCTGCGCGACAGCATTGAACCTGATCAGGCCGAGATTCGCCAGGGGCTGGCAGGCAATCTCTGTCGCTGCACGGGCTACAGCAAGATCATCGAGGCGGTCGTGTCCGTGGCGCAGTCCCGTCGGGCCGGGAGGCCTCCGGAAGCTGCTGCAAGCCCATGAACGTCCCCGGAGGGAACCAGCAGACGGAGTGTGACGAGGCAGGTTCGACCCGTGACATTCACCCGAACATTGACGTTTCCAAGTGGATTCACCGCTGGGCCAATTGCGATCCGGAGAAGACGGCTGTCATTTTCAACGCCATGGCAGTTTCCTACGCTGATTTGGAAGACCGGATTCGAGGCGTCTCGTCACGTCTTCGCAGCTTGGGCGTGAAGCCCGGAGACCGCGTTGCAGTTTGCGCCACGAACCGAATCGAGATCTTGGAACTGTTCTTCAGCTGCGCTCGTCTTGGGGCGATTCTCGTGCCTATCAACAACCGGCTCACCGCGCCCGAAGTGCGATTCCAGATTGAGGACTGCGAACCCGTGGTGGTGCTTACCGATGCGCCGCGGTCAGTCCTGATTGTCGAAGCTGGGGCTGTACCAACGGACCTTGACGATTTTGCATCGATGGCTCACTCCACGGAACGGCAAGATGCTGCCTCGATTCCCGAAGTCCCTGAAGACCTAGAACGCCCCCTGCTACTGGTCTACACATCAGGTACAACAGGGACGCCCAAGGGTGCCGTCCTGTCGCAGCGATCGCTGCTGTATACGGTCCTGAACGCAATCGATCACGAAGGGTTCGACAGCGACTCAATTGTCGCTTCCGTCCTGCCGTTGTTCCATGTGGGCGGGCTCAACATTCAGACAATCCCCTGTCTGTACGCAGGCGGCACCGTTGTATTGGCCGAAAGGTTCGTCCCCGAGAGTCTTCTCAAGATGATTCGCAGCCACCGCCCGACCCACATGCTGCTCGTACCCACAGCCATGTCAGCTCTCCTAGACGCTCCTACTCTTGCGCCGCAGGACCTAAGTTCCCTCGGCGCACTGAACTGCGGGTCGTCAGTGGTGCCCGAGAAGCTGATCCGACGATTCAATAGTCTTGGTGTGCGAGTGGTGCAGGTCTATGGAGCCACCGAGACTGGCCCTACGGCTGTGGTGCTCAGATACGCAGACGCTGGCCGGGTTGGTTCGTGCGGCAAGCCGGCCAGGCACAGCGAATTGCGAATTGTCGATGATGTCGGCACAGATGTCTCACCTGGGGAAACGGGAGAGCTATGGCTTCGCGGCCCTCATCTATTTACGCACTACTGGAATCGACCGGAAGATACCGAGCAGGCATTCTCCGGAAGTTGGTATGCGACTGGGGACCTCGGGTTTGCCGACGAAGAAGGTTTCATCTTTATCACCGGTCGCCGACGCGATCTGATCATCTCGGGAGGGGAGAACATTTATCCCGCTGAGGTGGAAAGCGTTGTCGGCGAGCATCCGTCGGTTGCCGAGGTGGCTATCGTCGGACGACCTGATCCGCACTGGGGAGAAGTGCCTTTGGCATTTGTGGTTCCAAGGGACAGGGCGCCAATCGATGAGGCCCTCCTCAACAATTGGTGTGCGGACCGGCTCGCTCGCTACAAGATGCCGCGCCAGTGGATCTTCATGGAGCATTTGCCGCGAACCTCCTTGGGCAAGGTGAAAAAGTACATGCTGCCGCTTGATATGGCAGCATGTGTGAGTAATTGTTGACAAAACGACACAGGAATCGAAATGAACACTCCCGACAGTGATGCCGTTTTTGCCGCGCTGGCGGATCCAACCCGACGCGCGATCCTCAGTTTGATCGGAGAGCACCAAGAGCTCACTGCTGGAGAGATCGCAGCACGATTCGACTCTGTGGGGCGGACCGCGATTTCGTCGCATCTTCGCATCCTCCGACTCGCTGGGTTGATCGCAGAGCGCCGTGACAGGCAGTTCAGGCACTATTCGGTGACGTCTTCCCCAGCGGATGCTGTAGTGACGTTCCTGACGTCGCTGTACCAGAACTCCCTCGACCAGTTGGCAACAGCCGTTAGAGACGCCTCGATTGAGGGCGGCCAATTGGCAACGCAAGCCGACGAACAGAGCGCCTAGCGTCAATGTCATGGCTGAACTCGTTCTCAACAACGAGGTACGGCTAGAAGCCTGCCCCAGCGAGTTGTTCGCCCTCTTCGGGACGGGCGACCCTTCACTTGGCTGGCTTATTGGTGCCGAGGCAATGGCGCTCAGCCCAGGATCGCTGGTTCGGCTGACGCTTCCTCTCGGTGGACTAGCTCGATCGACTGGCACCGCGCGTGTTCTGTCCTTGCGGCCCAACCGGCGCATCGACTTGGCGCACGAGTCCCCGTGGGCCGGTCGCGTTGTGTGCTACTTCGACCCCATCAGAGGAGGGGGTACGCGACTGAGGGTTCGGGTCACCATCGACGACTGTGAAATTGTGCGGTTGGGTGGGGAACTTGGGCTCGTAAGCGACGTCCACATTGACTATTGGGAAGTGCCTCTCGGCTTGTTGACATCACTGTCAGGGAGCGCCGGCATTTTGGGTCGTTCAACGGTCAACTGCGCCCAACTCGCAGTTGAGGAAATCAATGCCGACGGCGGCGTATTGGGCCGCCAGGTAAAGCTCGTTGTCGCTGACGACTCCACAGATCCCGGCATTGGGGCAATTGCCATGCGACGACTGTGCCGAATCCCCCGTCTTGCAGCCATCGTTGGGATGCACTCGTCAGCCACGTATGCCAAGACCAGTCCGATGGCAGTCGCCGAAGGCATCCCCTACTTGTACACGCCGACCAGTGAGCCGACAGCCTCACATCCTCTGCTCGTGCGCTTTGGCGAAACACCCCAAGATCAACTCCACAGCGCCCTCCCCCGCATGGCGGCACAGACTGGAGGATCACGCTGGTTCTTGGCGGGCAACGACTACTCCTGGCCGCGAGCCATTGGAGCCACGGCGAGGGAGGTGATCGAGCGAATGGGCGGAACGGTGGCGGGTGAAGGCTACCTTCCCATTGGAGCACAGGAATTCGAGCCCCTCCTGTCGGCAATCGACATATGCGAAGTCGACCATGTCGTGTCGAGCTTCATCGGACAAGACCACATCCGATTCGAGCGAGACTTTGCTGCATCAGGAATGCGAACTGGAATCCGCACTTTTGCTCCGCTGATGGACGACGCCGTGGTAGAGCATCTCGGTGAGTCCGCAGAGGGCATCTGGAACGTATTGGGCTACTTTCAAAGCCTCGATACTGGTGAGAACCGCGAGTTCTTGCAGCGCTATCTCAACCGATTCGGTACATGCTCTCCACCGATATCTGCAGCAGCAGAGGGGGTGTATGAAGCGATTCATACTTGGGCGCGGGCCTGCGGCGTCGGCAGGGGAGTAGATCCGATCGCACTGCGAAGCGGGCTGCGCACTGCTTGCTTCGAAGGCCCCCGGCGTTGCCAAAGGGGCGGGTCGCTGAAGTCCTTGTTGCTCGGCGAGGCGACGCCGTCAGGAGTGCAAGTGCTTGACGAATTGCCAGCGGCGACAAGCGTTTCCTGACCGCTTCAGCAGTCATCTGCAGCCGGCTTTCCCGTTGTCGCTCAAGGCCGACCTTGCCCACCTACTGCCAGTATGTCATTATTTGTTCACATACTGGAGATATGCCAACAACTAGGAGGCTCCCCATGAGAAAGACATTGCAGGCCGGCGCGCGGTCTCGATGGTGGCTACCGGTCTCGGTCTTGGTCCTGCTTGCTCTCGTCGCAGCGGCTTGCGGCGGCAACGACGACGACGATTCCAGCCCGGACCCTCCGCCCGCCACAGTTGCTCCTGAACCTGACGCCCCCGAACCTGACGCCCCCGAGCCAAGCGATGCGGACGAGGGTGACCAAGCCAATGAGCCGGAGCCTGAGGAGCCCCCGACAGAGGACGCCCCCGAACCCGACGAAACTACAGCTCAGGAACCCGCAGCACCCTCCGGCGAACCCGTGCGGATTGGGATCTTGTTCTCCAACAGCGGACCGGCCGGTGTTTTCGGGCCCCCGACAGCGAACATCGCGCAATTCATCGAAGAGGACATCAACGCCGCAGGCGGGATCAACGGACGTCCTGTAGAAACCGTGCTCGCAGACGACGCCACCGATCCCGCAATCGGCCGTCAAGCGATGGAGCAGTTAATCGACTCTGATCAGGTGGATGTGGTGCTCGGCACCCATTCAAGCGCGACCCGCGAAGCAGCCAAACCGCTTGCCGAAGACGCAAACGTCCTTTACATCTACACCGCACTGTACGAAGGAGGGGAGTGCTCCTCCGTGATGTTCAACACGGGTGAGGTCCCGAGCCAGCAACTCGCTCCCGTAATCCCGTGGATGATGGAGCAGACAGGCGGACAGACGTGGTTCTTGCTCGGCAACGACTATGTGTGGCCTCGCCGCAGCTTCGAATTGGCACGCCAGTACATTGAGGCGGCGGGGGGCGAAGTCGTCGGGGAGGAATACGTCCCACTGGGAACGCAGGACTTTTCCTCCGTTGCCCTACAGATCGCAAACTCAGGCGCAGACTTGATCTTCCCCGCGCTTGTGGGCGGTGACGCCATCGCTTTCGAAACTCAGGCCGTTGACTTCGGCATCGGCCAGGAAGCCATCCCGCGGCTCGCCAACATCTATGAGGAGAATGTACTCGGTGCTATGGGGCCAGCGGTTACTGCCGGCATGAGAGTCACCTTGGGCTACTTCAAGGAAGTCGAAAATGCCGCGAACGCCGAGTTTGTTGGCCGGTATTTCGAGCAGTTCGGCTCTGATGCCCCGCCCCACATGACCTTCAGTTCCCACATATACGACGCAGCGCTCCTGTATGCGGCTGCAGCAAACGCCGCCGGATCCACAGAGGCTGAGGCTGTGGCTGCAGCCATGGAGGGGTTGTCGATGTCAACTCCCACCGGCGAAATTGCAATCACCAGCAGCCGCCACTTGGCGCAACCCATCTATGTTGCCGAGATCCAGCCCGATGGCTCGCAGCTGATCGTCAAGACATTCGAGTCGGTCGAACCCGACGAGACTTGCGATCCGTTATAGCCGCCAACCAGGAGGCCTTGGTCCTCCTTCCAGGGCAGTCAGTGTGGGCGGCGCCAGGTGGCGTCGCCCACACCGGCTCGCTGAGCAGATGACGGTTTCGCCAGAGAAGAGCGGCTGATGTCGTGCCTCGAGGCCGATGCCTCTCAGTGGCTCGCTGGGCCGGCGCTGCGATGGACGAGTCCTCAACCCGGCTGATGGCCACCAACCGACGGAGCCCTGAAGAGGCAAAGAGGTCTCTGGGCCGAGCTGACTGGTCTTCGTGGCCGGCCTACGACGGGGCCGAATCAGGTCTCGAGAACTATTGGTACCCCGTGCTTTGGTCCAAAGAGGTCGAAGACTCGCCATTGGCGAGACGCGTGTGCGGCCACAGCATCATGCTTCAGCGCGACCAGGAAGGAACTGTCCATGCTTTGCATGATCGGTGCCTGCACCGTGGCGTGAGGCTAAGCCAGGGAACCAGGGAGTTCCCAGGGACGGTTTCCTGCCCCTATCACGGGTGGACCTATCGGCTGAGGGACGGCGAGCTCGTTGCTGTCATCACCGACGGCCCTGACTCGCCTATGTGCGGCAAGGCAGCCGTACGTACCTACCCAACCGAAGAAGCAGTCGGGTTGATCTGGGTCTTTGTCGGAGACCGCGACCCCCACCCAATAGAGGAACAGCTTCCCGAGGAGTTGGTCGATCCACCTGACTACGCGGTGGGCGGCCGCATCGAGGACCGCGACGGGGACTGGCGTTTGTTCGCCGAAAATGGGTTTGACGAGGGCCACGCCAAATTCCTGCATCGCACATCGTGGTGGAGGGCGTTCAAAGTGATGCCAACGTGGAACAGGATCCACATCGAACGCCACGGAAGGTGGCTCTATCGGGTTGAGGACGAGAGGCACTGGGAGGCCGAATACCCGGGGTTGGGCACGTGGTCCAATAGCCGATGGTGGAAGATCAAGCCGAAGCAACGCCAGGGATCCATGCTCGGCAACACAGGGGGATCTAGGCGCAACGATTCCTATATCAAGGCTCAAGGGCTACCTGGCTTCGCCTCGCTAGCCGTGCCGGGAATGCTCCGAATCGCATATCCGCAATTCATCCACTACGAGTTCTACGTCCCGATTGAGGCAGGCCGCACGAAGTACGTGGGGGTGATGGTCCAATTCAAGACAGGTCTTGCCAAGTATTTCTTCTATCTGAAGTACCTGATTGGAATCCGCTGGCTATTCCACGGACAGTTCTCGAGCCAGGACCACTGGATGGTGGCAGAGACCGACGCGCCACCTGAGCGGCTTTACCGGCCGGACATCTCATTGATCGAATGGCGTCGACTTGTGGAGGAGGCATCGAGCCGTGATCGGTCCTGAGCCCGAAGGCCGCACGGTCAACGTCAACGGCCTTGAGTACTTTGTGATCGAACTAGGCACGGCGGGGCCTCCGACAGTCTTTCTCCACGGTGGCGGCCCTGGTTGCACGGCTTGGACTGACTTTGGTGCAGTGGCGCCGCTCTTTGCCACCGAGCGGCTCTGCTTCCTAGTGGACCTACTTCAATACGGGAAATCGCAGAAGTGCACAATCCGCGGCCCAATGTGGGACTTCCATGCTCGCACGATCTCAGAACTGCTTGCCTGTCTGGATGTGCAGCGAGCCGATTTCGTCTGCAACTCCTGGGGCGGATCAATCGCCCTTAACTTGGCGGCCAAGTATCCGCAGAATGTGCGTTCGCTAGTAGTTACGGGCTCGATGCCGGTCTTCACGGGTCCTCTCGCACCATTGCCAGAAGGTGGGCGAAGAGGACGCAGAGCCCGGGATGACTACTTCGGCGGCGGAGGACCCACAATGGCAAAGATGCGCTCATTGATGGGCGCACTCGAGTGGTACGACGCAAAAGCCATACCCGAAGAGACTGTCGCGCTCCGCTTCAAGCAGTCAGTGGAACCTGAGGAGATGAGTCTGGCTGCACGCGACGACAGCCCACGCGGCGATTGGCAGGACCTCACAAAGGAACTCGGTCTCATCAAGTGTCCGGTGCTGTTTGCGTGGGGCATGTATGACGATTTTCTCACACCGGACTATCCCCTGATGCTTGCCAACATGATCGAGCACGGCCAGCTCTACGTGATGGACAAGGCTTCGCACCACCTTCAGGAGGAACGTCCCCAGCACTTCCATTCCGTGGTTACGGGATTTCTCAATCAAGCCGACAGGCCTGGTGTTACGGACGCCGTATGAACTCTGTGGGAGAGACCAAGGGTCGGTGTGGGCAAGGGCGCGCAACAACATCCGAGAAAGACGGCCGATGAGAGTCATCCGTTGGTTAAAGCATCTGGTTGTGCGCCTGCTCACTAAGACAACGGGCACGTGGATTGGGTCGGTGCGACGGCGTCGCGAGCCATGAGCAAGCTTGACGACGCCCTGCTTCAGGTAACCGAGTCCCGCCTGTGCGAACTGACCGAGATGCTGGTCAACACGGCTTCTCCGACTGGGGAGGAGGGAGCGTTGGCCGTGCAGGTCGCCCAGGAGATGGAAGCCGCAGGGATAGAGGCTCACACCGGATGGCTTGATGCACACGCGGCCAATGCGTGGGGAACACTGGGATCAGCCGACAGGGGGCAGGCCCTGCTGTTGTACTCGCCAATCGACACGATCACAGCAGGGTGTTCTGCGCAAGAACCCCTATTGGGCAATCATTCTCTGCGGCGTGACTTACAGCCTGCGCTCCGCAGGGAACACGGCTGGCTCGTCGGGCTCGGCGCCCACAATCCCAAGGGCCACGCAGCCTGTGTGCTCATGGCGGCTGAAGCACTTGCAACAACAGGAATCGAATTGCAAGGGCAGGTCATTGCGGGGTTCGGATGCCTGGGTATGCCAGTCAATCGACGGGGAGCGCACCTGCTGGATGGGCACGGAACGGGGTGCGCGGCACTGATAGAAGTTGTGCATCCGGATGCGGCGGTCATTGCCAAGTCAGGCTGGTCGGTTTCTTGGACCGAAGTCGGACTCGCTTGGTTCACGGTCTGCGTGAAGGGCACACACACATATGTCGGTAGCCGTCATCTGCTCAACTACCGCAACCCGGTCGCCGATGCATCCCAGCTGATCCTCGACCTGGAAACTTGGTTTCAGGAATGGGCCGAAACGCGATCAGACGGCATCAACCGGCCACAGGGCATCGTCGCCTCGGTCACCGGCGGTGAATCCCGAGCAACAGCGTTCACCGGTTCCGAATGCGAGTTCACCATCGACCTTCGCCTTCCCCCAGGCGTTGACGCCGAAGTCGCCGAGAGTGCCCTTACTACTCGAATTCGCCAACGCGCTGCCGAGATCGGGGCTGAAGCAACAGTCTCTCGAACAATCGCAATACCGGGATCGCACACCGACCCGTCTGAACCAGTTGTCCGTGCTGCAATTGCGGCTTGGGAAGCCGAGAGCGGAGTGGCCCATCAACCTGCTCGGGACATGTCCGGGGCGACTGACGCCAACATCCTCAGGCAGAACGGCATTCCCTCAGCGCGGATCGGATTGCCCAAAGTCTCAGCTTCTGGCGTCGATGTTGACTTCCAATACGGAATGAACGCAGTCAACCCCAAGGATCAAACCGCATTGGCAAGACAGCTCATTCGGACAGCTCTTGGCTATCTGGGAGGCGATGCATGAGCCGGGTTGTGCTCGGAATTGGCGCTTCGCATACAACACTGATGAACACTCGGTGGGACGAGGTAGCGCACCTCGACCCAGCATGTCGATTTCGCGACGCCCTTGCCGAGGCCCGCAATCGGTTAGAGCAGGAATCCCCTGACCTTGTCGTGATCATAGGCTCGAACCACTTCCGCGGCTTTGGGCTTGATCTCATGCCCGCGTTCACAATCGGAGTTGGAGACGTGATTTCCGCGGGCGAGCACGGCACTCCCACCGGCCCGCAGCTCACAGATCCCGACGCGGCACTGATGATTTGCGAGCATCTCGTTGAAGTCGGGTTCGATGTTGCCTTTTCCACGGACCTGCAAGTCGACCACGGCATCAGCCACGCCATCCAATACCTGGTTCCCCCAGACGTTCCCGTAGTAGCGGTGGTGGTCAACGTCTTTGCACCGCCGCTGCCGACTCTGGGAAGAACGAGCGAATTTGGAGACGCGCTCGGATCGGGAGTCCGCCAACTTCCGAACCAAAGGAGAGTAGGCGTGATCGGCACGGGCGGTCTGAGCCACTCGCTGCCCTTCCCGTACTGGGCCAATCCGATTTCCGACGACGACCAATTCCTCGTCGAGTCGTGGCGACAGAGCAGAGCCGATTGGTCGTCGAATGAGCAGCGCAGGCGAGGGATCATCCTCGGTGCGTCCCCGGAGATCAACAGCACATTCGACAAAGCCTTTCTTGCCGCACTGGTCGCCGGCGAGCACAACGAGTTTGCAGAGCGATTGAGCAACAGTGAACTGGTTGACATTGCGGGCAACGGCGGCAACGAGATTCGGTCCTGGCTGGCCATGTGTACCGCTGCTGATGCAGCTAGGGGCGAGGTTCTCACCTACTCGGCGATGCCAGAGTGGCTGACCGGCATGGCCGTTGCCACCTTCGCGCCAGCCGAACGGACGGCAAGATGAACCTCTGCAATCGGCCCATTCCGTGCGGTGGCAAGACCGCGCCCATTGACCATCAGGGAGGACCACTATGACCATTTGGACCGATCTCTCGGGAATCGACTTCGAGGTCAAGACGGTTGACGTAGCAGGCATCCCGACCAGGGCCCTCGTTGCAGGGGATGGGCCCGACGTTGTTTTTCTCCACGGAACCAGTGGGCACCTTGAAGCCTTCTCGCGGAATTTCGTGCCCCATGTCGAAGCCGGCTTGCGCTGCCACGCGATCGACGCGCTAGGCCACGGTTATACAGGCAAGCCGGACTATCCCTACGAGATCCCCCGTTATGTCGAGCACCTCATTGGCTACCTGGACGCGATGGAAATCCACGAAGCGAATCTCGTTGGGGAGTCCTTAGGAGGATGGACGGCAGGCTGGTTGGCAAGTGAAGCACAAGAGCGCGTCCGCACCCTCCAACTAGTTGCAGCGGGCGGGACTAAGGCCAATCCCGAAGTGATGGCAAGGATCAAGGCCAGCACCACAGAGGCGGTGCTCGGCGACGACATGTCGCTCACCCGCGATCGCCTCCACCTTCTCATGTACGACGGCCCCAAAGACGTCTCCGATGAGCTGGTCGAGATCCGCCATCGCATCTATCACCAGTCTGACTTCCAGGAGAACCTCCACAATTTGCTGTGCCTTCAGGAAATGGAGATCAGACAGCGAAACCTCTTGCGCCCTGAACGCTTGCAGCGCATCACCGCTCCGACGCTCATTGTGTGGGGAAGCGAGAATCCATTTGGTGACGTGCCCGAAGCCCGTGCCATGCAAGAGAGCATGCCGGGAGCCGAATTGCAGATATTCAACAACTGCGGCCACTGGCCCCAGCACGAGCATGCAGAGGAGTACAACCGCCTCAGCATCGAATTCATCTCATCCCACCTGTGACCGCTTCGGTGCCAGTCTCGAGACCAGGTCACAGGTCTACCCGTCAAATGGCCAAGTTGAATCCCTACCCGGTTTTCGCCAGTGCCCCCTGACCGAATAGTGAGGCGCTACTTGGACGGGCCATCAGGACAGATCCACGTTGCCGAAATAGGACGAGGTTCCACGGTGCTGCTGATTCATCAGACGCCTCGAAGCTGGGACGAGTTCCGCGAGGTGATGCTGATCCTGTGCGAACAGCTCCGGCTGATCGCTTTCGACCTTCCAGGAATGGGGGCATCAGAGCAACACCCAGCCGGCCCTTCAATCGAGGGCTACGCGGCTGCCGCCGCAACCGTCATTGAACAAGCAGCAGAGGGTCCCGTGGCAGTATGCGGACACCACACCGGAGGAGTAGTCGCGATAGCTCTCGCAGCCGCACATCCCCATCTTGTGGAGAGTCTGATCTTGTCATCCACGCCGTGGATCGACGCGAAGGAACGAGCGTTGCGATCCAAGAAAGAGCCGATCGACACAGCAGAGCCGAAACCCGACGGGTCGCACCTTCTTGCGCTGTGGGATCAGCGGGCGCCATTTTATTCTGGCAATACCAACCACCTGTCGCGCTTTGTCCGTGATGCGCTGAGCACAATGTCCCCGATAGAAGGCCATCGGGCGGTGGGCACATTCAAAATGGAAGAGGCTGCGGAGCTCGTCCGCTGCCCAGTGACCGTGGTAGAGCACTCAGCAGATCCGTTCGCCCGAGTCCACACCGAGACTCTGGCAAGGCGTCTCCATGCTTCCAAAGTCGAGGTCATTGAAGATGGAAATGTGCCGCTGGAAGCAACCGCAACAGCCTTCGCGAGGGTGCTGCTAGCAGCAGTGGGACGGGGCCAGGCGAAACTCTGAAGAAAGCTTGGCAGGGATTCTCCCGGCGTCGATAGCAGCACAGCAGCTACCAGCTCGTTCTTGGAGCGCGTAGCTGCCCCCTTCTTTGACGTTCAACAGGCAGTATGCCAGTATGTCAATAAGTACTGATACACCGGGGGGCCCGCCTGGACGCGCTGACTTTAGAGCTTCTCAACGGCCTCAGCCTTTTTGCGACGCTCGCTGTAGTTGCCCTGGGTCTCGGCATCGTGTTCGGCCTCATGGGTGTAATCAACCTGGCTCACGGCGAGTTCATCATGATCGGCGCCTACGTGGCCTACGTAGTGCATGAAGCGGGGTGGAGCCATTGGACTTCTATCCCCCTGGCAGCAGGTGTGCTGTTCGTCTTGGGCGGACTAATGGAGATCACCTTGATCCGCCGCATCTACCGGAAGCCTGAACTGACAATTCTCGCCACATTCGGCCTCTCGATAGTGCTCCGCCAACTCGCAGAACTTGTGTTCTCCAAGGACTTCCAGAGTGTGCGAAATCCCGTGCCCGGGGCAACGGAGGCATTTGGCGTGCTATTCCCCACGTACCGGTACATAGTCATCGTCATTGCGCTTGGCATCGTGGTTCTCACGCTGCTCGGATTTACGCGCTCCAAGTTCGGGATGGTCGTCCGGGCCATTGTCGCAGACCGCGATCTAGCAGAGTCGTCCGGCATCCGTACCGGAGTGACCAACCTTCTCGCATTTGGCCTCGGTGCGGCATCGGCAGGTGTTGCAGGAGCGCTCGTTGCCCCTCTTGGCGCGGTAGAGCCAAATCTGGGGTTGTTCTATCTTCCGAGCGCGTTTCTAGTCGTGATTGTTGGGGGCTTCACGCGGCTGTGGGGCGTTGCTGTTGGCGCATTCATAGTCGCCGTCCTCCAAACCGCACTCATTCACTACTACGACGCCGTTTGGGCGCTCATAGTCACTCACATTCTCGCGGTTGCCATGCTGCAAATGCGTCGTTCATCGGTGACTGGAGCGGTGGCGTGACAAGGGGACTCGTCTACTTCCCGCTCGCCCTCGGCGGCTCGGCCGCAGCGAGCCTGCTCCTCAGCGACTTCCGCTCAGGCCAGCTTTCCCTATTCCTAAGCCTCGCCATCTTGGCGGTCAGCCTGGGACTCGTATGGGGATATGCGGGAATCCTCTCGCTCGGGCAACTGCTCCCATTCGGCTTGGCCGCCTATTTGACGGCGCGGATAACGGTCCCTCATCCGTCCCTCTCGGTGGTTGCGCTTATCGGGTCGGGGCTCGCCGGTGCAGCCATAGCAGCGATAGTGGCAATGGCCGCGTTCTGGCGCCGGCTTTCTTTGGTAGTGGTCGGCCTGTTGACCCTCATGCTCTCCCTCACCTTCGAGCAGATCGCCCAGCAGTGGCGCGAGGTGACCGGCGGATTCAACGGTCTCACCGATGTGCCGCGGCTTGGTGCATTTGGGGCCGCGCTCTCTGAGAGATGGCAGAACTTCACGATCACCATCGCGGCTGTAGTGATCATCGCGGGCGTCTGGCTTCTCCTATCCCGCCCCGTCGGAGCCGTCCTAGTGGGAATCCGCGACAACGAACGACGGGTTGAAGCACTCGGCTACAACACGACGGCCATCAAGGTTTGGGTCTTTACAATCGGCGGCGCCTTGGCCGGCATCGCAGGCTCGCTCTACGTGCATCGGACAGGCTTCGTGTCTCCAGGCATATTTGGTTTCGCCCTCGCCACCAATGTCGTGTTGTGGACACTTGTCGGCGGACGCGGCATTGTCATCGGCCCAGTCGTCGGAGCCCTGGCCATCAATTTCGCTTCAGCCGAGCTTGCCGATGTGTGGCTCCAATACTGGGTTCTGGCGACAGGAGTCATTTTCCTCGCGGCGGCGATCTTCGTTCCTGACGGGCTGGTTCCAACGGTCCTGAGGGCAATCGGGCGGATCTCAAGAGACCGACGTGAGCTCCGGATCCGGCCGAATGGTGATGCCCTTCAGGAGGACTTCGGTGAATCTGTCATGGAGGCAGATGGCATCGATAAGAGCTTCGGATCGTTCGAGGTTCTTGAAGACGTCTCTCTCTCGATTGAACCTGCCGAGTTGCGCTGCCTTATCGGCCCAAATGGGGCAGGAAAATCCACACTGCTTGACATCCTCTGCGGTCAACAAAGCCACCAGGGCGGAGAAGTCACTCTGTTTGGCGAGGACTTCACTGGAAGCCCGGCGTGGGCATTCGCCCGTCGCGGAATCAGCCGCAAATTCCAGGCGCCCCAGGTCATTCAGTCACTTTCGGTTGCAGAGAACATCGCCGTGGCGGCATGGGCCAAACACCCTTCTCCCTGGGAGCTGACCCGGTCCAGATGGGAAGCGGATGTCTCAGAAGGAGCGCTTGACGTCCTAGATGAAACCGGCCTGGCCAGCCGACGAGCAACACCGGCAGGCGATCTCTCGCACGGCGAGAAGCAGTGGCTTGAGATCGCCATGGCGCTGGCTGGTGGGTGCCGCGTGCTGTTGCTCGATGAGCCCACAGCTGGAATGACCGCAGCCGAGAGCACTCAGGCAGCCGCGCTCTTACGAGAACTCCACACCCGCTTCTCACTACCCATCCTGATCGTTGAGCACGACATGGCATTCATTCGTGCAGTTGCGGACCGCGTGACGGTCTTGGCACGCGGGCGGCTTCTTGCCGACGGAACAGTCCAAGAGATCGAGGCAAACCGCGATGTTCGGGCCGTCTATCTGGGGGTTGAACTCTGATGAGGCTGGATGCTCGGGACCTATTTGCGGGCTATGACTCGGTGCCTGTCCTGCACGGCATCTCGATGGCAGTTGAATCGGGTGAGATCGTAGCCATTGTTGGCCGCAACGGAGTCGGTAAGACGACCCTTGTGAAAGCACTGATGGGCGTACTCCCGGTGACCGGGGGGCGGATCGTCCTAGACGCCAAGGACGTGACCCGGCGCCCACCTTCGTATCGAGTACGGGCGGGCCTGCGGGCCACCTATCAGGAAAGGGCCTTGTTTCAAGAGCTCCCCGTCGGCGACAACCTTCGCCTCAATGGGTTTGCCCCGTCAAAGCACCAGCAAGTGCTTGGGCTGTTTCCCGATTCGCTGGAAGGGCGGGAATCCCAGCGCGCCGGAACGCTGTCAGGTGGTGAGCAGAAGATGCTCGCAGCGGCATGTGCGTTGGTCTCGAACGCTCCATTGATCGTGATGGACGAGCCGTCGGAAGGCCTACAGCCGTCGAACGTAGATCTGCTGGGACGGCACATTGAAGACGCTCGATCAAAGGGATCAGGCGTGCTTCTGATCGAACAACACCTCGCTTTGGCCGAGCGCCTGGCCGATCGCTTCATCGTTTTGGAAAAGGGAGAAATAGTCGACGAAGGAAGCGCTGATGAAGAGCGCATACATGACCGCATAGCCAAACGGCTCGTTATCTGAAGGGTTACAACAATGGATGAGTTGCTGACGTTGAGCATGACCGACGCGGCGCGAGCAGTCCGGTCGGGTAGGACCAGCTCGGCGGCATTGGTAGATGCCTGTCTTGGGCGAATCGAGGCGACCGAAGGACAAGTGGGGGCGTTCGCATCTCTGCAAGCCGATTTAGCTCGGCAAGTGGCGAGGGACCTAGATGCTGGCGAGCCGACTGGACCACTACACGGAGTGCCCATTGCTCTCAAGGATCTGTTCTTCACCGCTGGTGTCGCAACCGAGGCCAACTGCAGAGCTCTCGATGGCTTTACTCCCGATCGGGACGCAGCGGTTGTTGGCCGCCTCCGAGATGCAGGGGCAGTGATCATTGGGAAGACGAACACCCACGAACTGGCCTATGGGGTTTCGTGCCCTGCCTCCCGCAATCCCTGGAACTACGAGAGGATGACAGGGGGGTCTTCGGGGGGTAGTGCAGCTGGGCTTGCCGCTCGGCAGGTCTTTGGCGCGCTAGGCACAGACACCGGTGGTTCTGTGCGCATCCCATCCAACTACTGCGGAACTACGGCGATCAAGACCACGCGGGGAGCCGTGCCCCGTGACGGAGTGCACCTGATTTCCTGGACGTATGACACGGTAGGGCCAATGGCGCGAACGGCGGCGGATTGTCGAGTGCTGCTCGACGTCATTGCTGGATTCTCGCCAGCTGACCCGTTCTCTTCAATGGCCAGCCTCCACGAGATGAACCTGCCGAAGACACTCACTCTGGGGGTGCCTGACGAGTCGTTCTTCGAGGGATTCAAGACCGATCCAGAGGTCCGGGCCGTGATGGAGGAGGCCGTCGATGTGATCGGCACTATCGCCTCACAGGTGCGCACGGCACGCCTTCCCAACTGCTCGGAGCACTTCGACCCGGGCGCGACCATCGTCTTTGCCGAATCGGCAGCTCTGCTCGGGGACTTACTGTCGTCAAAGGGCGAGCTTCTCGACGAAGAGGTGCGCTCAATCCTAGAAGGAGGTTCGGCAATACCGGGAACAGCCCTTGCCATGGCGCAGGCAAAGCGGATGGGTATCGAGCGTTCCTACTTGGACGTCTTTGAGCAGCAAGGTGTCGACGTCGTCATTGCACCGGTCAATCCCAATCAGCCGCTGGCGCACGGCTGCGCTGACGTTGAAGGAGTACCGCTAATTCCTGCGACGACGCAGTTCACGTTCCCAGTCAATGGAGCAGGGCTTCCGGCCATTGCCTTGCCCGGAGGGTTCGCGGCTGACGGCCTGCCGATTGGCTTCCAGCTAATCGGGCCGCCCCTGTCCGAGTACACGCTGGCTGCTCTCGGAGAAGCCTTCCAGTCAGAAACCAACTTTCACGAAGAAATCCCACCACTGGAGGAGTAGATGACCGTCGAACTCACCACCGATGAGTCAATTGCCCGGTTGGTCCTCAACCGGCCAGACAAGCTCAACGCGGTCAATTCGGTTATGGCCGCCGATCTACTGGCTGCCATCAATCGCTTGGCAAGTGAGACTCCCAGAGCGGTCGTGTTGTCGGGGGCGGGACGAGGCTTCTGTGCAGGTCGCGACCTCGACGATGCCGATCCAGCCGATGAAGACGCCCAAGCCATCCTCTCAGAGACATTCAACCCGCTCTTTCTGGGCATTCGCAGCCTGCCTATGCCAACCATTGCCCGCGTTCACGGTCCTGCGCTCGGAGTCGGACTTGGCCTCGCCATGGCTTGCGACATCGTTTATGCGGCCGCTTCTGCAAGGATCGGGTCGCCTTTTGCCCGTATTGGAGCGGTGCTTGACAGCGGCGGACATCGATATCTGGTTGACAGGGTTGGTCCGCACCGCGCCCTCGAGTTGATCTATACGGGGAAGTTGCTCTCTGGGGCTGAAGCGGCCGATATGGGGCTCGTGAATTTGGCCGTCGAGGACGAGCGGCTTACCGAAGAAGTAGATCGCGTCGTCCAGCAGATTGCGCTAGGGCCGACCGCTGCGTTTTCGCAGTCAAAGCGGCTTGTGCAGCGCTTGGAAGACGGGAGCACCGCGTTCGATGCAATCTTGGACGCTGAAGCCACAGCCCAGGGGGCAGCATCCGCAACAGCCGACTACACAGAGGGAATTTCTGCCTTCCAACAAAAGCGAATTCCTAACTTCATCGGTTCATGAGCTGGCAGCCCCGGTGCTGCCGTGCGTTGCTTGATCGGAGAATCTGGAAGGAATCAGCTCCGGGTAGTCGAGATCCAGAACTTCTCCCAATATTGGGGCGCTTGCCGTGCAAAGTTGAGGGTAGAGTCGGGCTGCCAAGGCATAGGCTTCATCGCCAGGCCAAGGAGTGGGCAACAATTCCCCTGGCAGAGGGGGCATTCGCAAAGCTACCCGCCGAAGGTCATGAATGAGCATCGTTCGGGCGCAGTAGGCATCCATTGGTGACAACTTCGTAAGTTCGCCATCAAATTCCGCGTAAGTGTCCAAGAGGCCCTTGTAGGCCTTCTCGATGTCGTCGAAAGCGAAGGCAGTGGAAAAGAACCCCTCCTGGACGAGGACGTCTATGTCGGGGAAATCGGCTTTCGCAACTGCGGACAGCACCTGTGGAAAGGCTTCGGCAAGAATCTGGCGGACGGTCTCTACGCCGCAAATTGGAGATGCCAGAACGCCTCGTTCGAGTGCAACGAAGCCATGCCAGCCAAGGTAGCGGGCAAGTCTGTCGCGCTCTCTTGGGGACATCCGGGTGCCGTCGAAGAGCACAAGAGTCCATTGACCATCTAGAGCCGGGCGATCATTGTTGTATATCCGGGATGCGGCATCGGCGAACTCCCTTTCAGCAAAGGGTGTGAGTGCGTATTTGCTCTGCCGACCGTGCCTCTCACCTGTAACCCAGCCCTCGTCTGCCAGCCGGAATAGAGACGTTCGGACTAGTCGCGAGCTGAAGTTGTAGGGCATGGCAAGCTTGAAGAGTTGAGAAAGCCACGCGCTCTTGGACACGGGCAAGAGCGTGTCGCCGAGGATTGTGACAATCACCGAGCGAGCTGAGATGTGCGGCGCAGTGCGCCAGCCCTTTACGCGCGCGGTCATGTCGAGAGTCATGCAGGAATGGAGCGGACGACCCTCTGGGCTTTGCCCAGCGACCGCGGCAGCGAACCTGGCTCGCGGACCACTACTGGAACGTTCAGCCCTACGTTGTGTTGGATGTGGCGGGCAAGTACTTCAGCAATCTTGTCGACATCCACAACAGCCCCTTCCCGCGGTTCGACATGCACAGTAATAGCGTTGTGGTGCCCGGTCGCTGCGAGTTCTATCTGGAAGTGCGGACTCAATTGGTCGACCTTCATCACTTCGGCCTCGATCTGGGAAGGGAAGACGTTCACTCCTCTGATGATGAGCATGTCGTCTGTTCGACCAGTTATTCGGTCGATCCGGCGCATTGGGCGGGCGGTGCCTGGAAGCAGCCGGGTCAGGTCGCGCGTCCGATAGCGAATCACTGGGAGGGCCTCTTTGGTGAGTGACGTCAATACGAGCTCACCGAATTCCCCGTCGGGCAGCAGATTGCCAAAAATCGGGTCGATGATCTCGGGGTAGAAGTGATCTTCCCAAACGGTGGGCCCGTCCTTTGTTTCAATGCATTCTTGAGCGACTCCCGGGCCGATGACTTCCGATAGCCCGTAGATGTCGAGTGCATCAAGACCGAGGCGGGTCTCAAGCTCTGAGCGCAGTCGGTCTGTCCAGGGCTCCGCTCCAAAGATGCCGACTTCGAGAGAGCAATCTGATGGTTCCATGCCCTGGCGCTTCATTTCGTCGATCAGGTTCAGGCAATATGTGGGCGTCACCAAGATGATCCGCGGCTGGAAGTCCTTTATGAGGGTGACCTGCTTTTCTGTCTGGCCTCCAGACATCGGGACAACCGTGCACCCGAGCCTTTCAGCTCCGTAATGAGCCCCGAGCCCTCCGGTGAACAGCCCATAGCCGTAGGCGATATGGGCTATGTCCCCAGGCCGCCCTCCCGCTGCAAAGATGGACCGGGCCATCAGGTGCGACCAAGTCTCGATATCCGCTCTCGTATAGCCCACAACCGTCGGCTTGCCCGTTGTTCCTGATGAAGCGTGCAGTCGGACGATCTCCTTGCGAGGCACCGCGAACATCCCGAAGGGATAGTTTCGGCGGAAGTCGTCCTTGGAGAGGAAGGGGAATTCAGCCAGATCGTCGAGGCCATTGAGGTCGTTGGGATGTGCATCTGCTTCGGCAAACACATCTTGGTAGTGCGTTACATTTTCGTAAGCATGGCGCAGCGTGGTCTGCAATCGGGAGAGTTGGAGCGATCGGAGTTCATCAACCGACACAGACTCGACGGCGTGGAGGGTGCTCGTCTCTACCATGTGGCGTCCAAATCGAAGTCGAGGACCTCGCGCATGCGCGATATCAGCGGAGAGAAGCCAGAAGAGCGGGCGAGCCGACCGTCTCCTCGGTCCAAGCAAGTTCCAAGACTCACCTGAATTTCGAACCGAGAAGAGATTGCGGCCTCGAAATCGGGAACGGACTCACACAGCCGGCCACTGGCAACCCCGATTGACACGGATTCAGCCTCGCCGGGCATTGGAGCCACCAGATCGAGGATCTGCGGTTGCAGCAAGAGCAGCGCGGCCTGGATGCGCTCTTGAGCATGGGCATCCCCCATCAGCACATCGAGCAGCGCGTTGGCGTGCAGTCGGTGGAACGACTCCTCTCGAGCGGCCTGGTGAGCGAGGTCGGCGAGACCCTCGAGTGATGACTCCTCGAGCAGCCCCCAACGCACCTCCTCAACAGTGTCGTACACCCAGTGACGCACCAGTGCTACTGCCCAATCGTCGGTGCAGGCCTCGACCAGCCGACAAGAGCGATATTCAGACGCATCCCGCTGGTAGGCGAGGGCGTCGACAGCGGGATCGGTGGGGGCAATGCCGTCGGACTCCAGGATGAATTCGTACAGCATGGCCGAGTGGCCCAATTCGTCCTGCCCGATGCTGGAGAAAGCCAAGTCCTCCTCCAAGAAGGGTGCGACGCCGATCCACTCGGTGTGTTGCTGGCCCATTAGATGTTCGTCATCGGCGAAGGCCAAGAGATAGGAGCGCGTGTCGGCGCGAAGCGTCATGTCGACTCTCCTCGCCTTGCTTTGCGCCGTGCGGCAACGGCTGCTCCGTCGTGGTGCCGGTGAGGTTTGTCTGCATTTGGCGAAACGAAGCTGTCTCCAGGGTCGATGATGTGCTCGCGTCGCACAATCCAAATGCGGTCGCCTTCAGCTCTGCGGGCGTAACTCTCTCTCGCCAACACCGTGGCTAGGTTGTCCGCAGGGGCGTCTAACGCGCCGACGTGGCGAAACTCTTCTCGGCCCTCTCTCTTGAGGAACACCTCATAGGTCGCCATGTCAACCTCTCAACACTTCGACCGGTTCCTGGCAGCGGCTACAGACATGGATCGAGCGGCACCGGCTGGGGCCGAATGTGGACTGGAGTGAGGTTGCGCCACCACAGCGTGGGCAGAGCGGGGCATCTGACCCGATTTGCACACCAACGGTGTAGGTGTCGGCAAGAACCTTCTGAGCACGCGAAGTGAGGCGCTTGGTGGACCAAGACGGGGACCTTAACCAGACGACCTCCACTGCCTCGGCGCCGTCGACTCCTCCGACCACCTGGCGGACATCCTCGGCGATCATTGACAATGCCGGGCAGCCCGAAAACGTGGGGACAAGGCCGACCGTTACACTGGTAGGTGTCAGTCGGACTGACTCCAGGATTCCAAGATCGACGATTGACAGGCCCGGATACTCGGGGTCTTCAACTCGCCCGATCGCCTCGCGGATCTTGTCGAGCAGTATGTCTCCAGTGGACCGATTACTCATGGGGACACCGGATCGGCCAGTGCCCGCCGAACCCATGCAGTGCGGTGCCAGTTGTCGGCCGCTTCCCCGATCCGCCGCGCCGAGTCGGGGCCGCCCTGGCGGAGGGTGCGCTCTAGCGGTTCCCAGTCGATAGGACCGACATCCCACCGGCCCTCATTTTCGTCGTAGTGAAGCTCCGGGGCGGGGATTGCGAAGCCGTAGTCTTGGAGCAGGGGAACGAACTTTTGAACCCACCTGTCTCGTAGGACCTCGTTGCGTTCGGACTTGATGTGCCAGCGGAGGAGTTCGTCGTGGGGCTTGGAGTCTGGGCCGAACAGTTGAAGCGCAGGCCAGAACCAGCGGTCCAAGGAATCCTGGAACATCTGGCGTTGACGTGTCGTGCCTTGAGCGATCCGCATCATCCGGTCCTCGCCTAGGCGCATGTGAAACCCCTCCTCAGCGATGATCCGCTTGAGGATGCGCTTGTACGGCCCGTAAGAGCACTTCTTGAAAACGGCCTGTTGGCTGGCGAGGGCTGCGGCGTCGACCAGGAATGCGATTGCAACCTGGTCGCCCCAGGACTCGGCTCGATAGTGGAAGACGTTGTGGAACCTCCCTTGGCCTGCGAACAGGTCTTCGAGCATCTCCTCTCGGGTCTTGATGCCCATGTCGGCGGCGATCATGTAGAGCAGGTGGCCGTGTCCGATCTCATCTTGGGTCTTGGCCAAGACGGACATCTTGTGCCGAAGCCCGGGGGTCTTGGGTATCCAGTCCCGTTCAGTGAGGCCTCCCATCAACTCGCTGTTGGCATGCATCTCAATGAAGGAGAAGACCGCTATGCGATACGGGTAGGGCATGTCGTCGTCCACCTCGACGATCCCGCCCGCATCAAGGAATGCTTCAAATGACTCCATTGACGACCAAGAACGGGGCATTATGAGCCCTCGTCGGTCAGTGGAGGCGCGCCGTTTACTCCGGGTGAATTCGCCACCATTGTGAGAACGTCGTACGCAGCGGCGACTTCGCCGCGCTGGTTTATGACCCTTGTGTCCCAAGCCACTTCTCCATAGCCGCGGCCGTCCAGCTGCTTTTTCTGTTTGCATGTAAGCACGACGTGGATCTCGTCACCGGGGTAGGTGGGGGTCGCGAATCGGAGCCGGTCGATTCCGTAGTTGGCAAGGACAGGCCCTTCGTCAGGCCACACGAAGAGTCCAGCAGCAAGGGCGAGGACTAGGTAGCCGTGAGCCACAAGGCCGTCAAAAAGAGGATTCCGTTTTGCAGCCTCGTCATCCATGTGGGCGTAAAAGGTGTCGCCAGTCGTTTGGGCGAACGTGGAAATGTCTTGGTGGGTTATTTCCCTGGATTCGGTAGTGATCGAGTCGCCGATCGCTAGTTCGTCGAACGTGCACTGGAAGGGGTGTCTTCCCTTCTCGTTTGTCGATGCCCCCGAAATGAACTGACCGGTGATAGCAGTGAGCTGGTCTGGCGAGCCCTGGAGGGCGGTCAGCTGAAGATGTCGATGGACGCTGCGCATTCCACCAAGTTCTTCTCCTCCTCCGGCGCGTCCGGGACCGCCATGAACCAGGTGGGGGAGGGGAGACCCGTGCCCCGTGCTGACTGGTGCTGTTGTGTCGTCGACGATCAGCACTCGCCCATGATGCGATGCGATGCCCAGAGCTATTTCGCTGACTTCATCCGTGGGCGATCCGAATACCGAGGCGACGAGGCTTCCCTGGCCTGCCGCCGCGAGCTCGACCGCTTCTGGGACAGACCCGTAGCCGACAATGGTCGCGACTGGCCCGAAGATCTCTGTGGTATGGATTAGCGGGGAGAAGCGGTCAGTGGCTCGTAGGAGTGTCGGTGCGAGGAAAGCCCCCAATTCCCTGTCGACCTCCTGAAAGGTGCAAGTGTCCAAAACTGGCTCGGTAACCGCTGAGAGAGTTGCCAGCGACCGAGTCACTTCATCCCGTCGCGCCGTGTTCACCAGAGGGCCCATGTCAGCCGTTTCAGGGTCTCCGACGACTAGGCCTTCGAGCGCCAGCTGGAGTGCTTTCTCGGCGGTCTTGAGGTGTTGCTCCGGGACTAACACCCGTCGTATGGCTGTGCACTTCTGCCCGGCCTTCACGGTCATTTCCTTGACGATCTCGGCCACGAAATGACTGAACTCCGGAGTATCCGGACTTGCACTCGGTGCGAGGATGGCGGTGTTGATCGAATCGGCTTCGGCGCAGAATCGGGCCGATCTCTCAGCTACAGCAGGATGAGAGCGGAGGTGGGTCGCGGTTTTTGCCGATCCTGTGAATGCGATGCTGTCTTGGCCATTGAGGTGGTTGAGAAGGTCTCCTGGGTCGCCGCAAATTAGTTGCAGCGAGCCAGGCGGCAGTTGGCCGCTTTCGACCAAGATTCGAACAGTGGCCTCTGCGAGGAACGCGGTTTCAGGTGCTGGTTTGACAATCGTGGGGACGGCTGCCAGAAATGCTGGCGCAAACTTCTCAAGCATCCCCCAGACCGGGAAATTGAATGCGTTGATCTGAACTTCGATGCCATCACGAGGAGTGAGCACGTGGACGCCCACGAACGACCCGTCACGACTCAGGCTTTCAATTTGCCCATCCAATATGAGGTTGGCATTAGGAAGTTCGCGACGCGCTCGGCTCGCATAGGAAAGGAGAACCGAGGCCCCCCCGTCGATGTCCAGCCAGGAGTCAGAGCGCGTCGCCCCAGTCTTGGCAGACAGCGGGTAGAGGCTCTCCCGACTGGCGTCGTCGAGTAGCAGCTTTCCCAGGCCACGCAAGATCGCGGCCCTCTGGTGAAACGTCATCTCTCGCAGAGCCGGCCCGCCGACGCTGCGACCATATGCGACTACTTCAGCGAAGTTGACACCTGTCGTTGACATCGTGCCGATGGGCTCACCCGTTGATGCATCGACAAAGGCTTGGCCAGTCTCGGGTGAGGCGTGCCAACTCCCCAAGACGAAGCTCTCTAGCTGGAGCATTTGGTCCTCCCAACTCGCAAACATAATACAAATATTAGAGTAATATCCTCAGAAAGATGTATCATAAATGCCGCTGGCTCAACGGGGTGTGATCGCTCTCAACATCCAAGACCCAAGAAGAGGGGGAGCAGCGAATGAGGGGGGCTATGGCTGCGAGGCAATTTGTTCTGGCGATGCGACGTGCTTCCTCGCGGCCGGACTTGGATGTCCGACTGATCGGGCCCAATGGCGGACTAGCGGCGATAGATCAGGTGAGGACAGGCCGTCTCATGAAGCGCTTCGCGGGGCGTTTCCCCTCCACGCCTCGCGAAGCGCTGGTTCTCTAGCGTGTGCAGCTATACCGGAACCCCGTCATTCTTGAAGCGGGGGGTTCTGGTCCTGAAGATTGATCATGTTGCCCGACAATCGTCTGAGGTGACGGTGTGAGAGTCCAAGAGGCAGCCGACCGGCTTCGTGAGGCTGGCGCCCATGCCCGGCCGTGCATACCAGTCCGGGACCTAATTTCCACGGTTGAAGACGCGTATGCCGTCCAGCAGATCAACATCGACGCGCGAGTGCAGGATGGGCGCTGCGTAATCGGCAAGAAGATAGGCCTCACAGCATCAGCAGTTCAGGAGCAGCTTGGCGTCGACCAGCCCGACTATGGCTCCTTGCTTGAGGACATGTGCCTTACCGATGGAGCTTCAGTTGAACTGGCTGGGCTATTGCAGCCTCGGGTGGAGGTCGAGGTGATGTTGGTCATGGGCCAAGATCTCAACAAAGAGCGGCACACCGTCTCGGACCTTCTCGATTGCTCCGCGTTTGTTACTGCCGCAATCGAGATTGTCGACTCTCGGATAAGGGACTGGGACATCACCATTGTCGACACAATCGCCGATAACGCCAGTTCAGCCTTGTTCGTCACCGGGACCGAACAGGTGGAAGTAGCCGACACGGATCTGCCTAACGCCAAAATGGAGTTGACGGTGAATGGCCAATTGTCGTCCATTGGAATCGGCGCAAACTGCCTAGGGCATCCCATGAATGCTGCGGTGTGGCTCGCAGACAAGATGGCGGAGATGGGCACACCCATTGCCGCTGGCGACTACATCTTGACCGGGGCGCTGGGACCGATGGTGCCCATTACAGAGCCCTGCAGGGTGAGTGCAGCCATCGACGGGCTGGGATCGGTGACTGTCGACTTCGTTGAGGGGACATGATGAGACGCTCATTGCGCTGCGCCATCATCGGAAGCGGCAACATCGGCACTGATCTGCTGGTCAAGGCGGCTCGAACCTCAGAGCTAATTGAGGTGGTGGCGATGATCGGAATCGATCCCAAGTCCGACGGTATAGCCCTCGCAAATACTATGGACTTGGAGGTCTGCTCTGAAGGGCTCGCAGTCTTTCTGGAACAGGATCGATGCACAGTAGATGTGTTCTTTGATGCCACATCGGCAAGTGCCCACGCAAGACACTCGGAAATGCTGGCAACCGCCGACAAGCAGGCGATTGATCTGACCCCTGCGGCGGTCGGCCCCTATGTGGTCCCGTCGGTCAACCTCGATGACCACCTCGATGCTCTGAACATCAACATGGTGACCTGCGGTGGGCAGGCGACGGTGCCAGTGGTATCAGCCATAGATCGCGTCTCGCCAGTGGTGTATGCCGAGATCGTCTCATCCATTGCCTCGCGTTCAGCGGGTCCCGGCACCCGCGCCAACATCGACGAATTCACTAAGACCACCGCGCGCTCACTTGAGACAGTGGGTGGCGCGCAAATGGGTAAGGCAATCATCATCTTGAACCCGGCCGAACCTCCAGTGCTTATGCGAAATACCGTCTTCTGTCTTGTCGAAAGCGGCGATAGGGCCGAGCTCGAAGCTGCGGTCACAAGCATGGTCGCCAAAGTCGCCGAGTACGTCCCCGGCTACAGGCTTCGCCAAAAAGTGCAATTTGAGCGCCTAGATGAGATCAACCCAACCCGAATCCCCGAACTCGACAGGAAATTCACCGGTTGGAAGATCTCTGTGCTGATCGAAGTCGAGGGCGCGGCTCACTATCTGCCATCATTCGCCGGCAACCTCGACATCATGACGTCGGCGGCGCTTCAGACGGCTGAGCGCCTCGCCCGATCAAAGGAGATCGCGGCGTGACATCGATCTACGTCCAAGATGTGACTTTGCGCGATGGAATGCACGCCATCCGCCACCAATATTCCATTACCGATGTGCGAGTCATCGCCCGCGCTATCGACGAAGCTGGCTGTGACGCCATAGAGGTAGCGCACGGCGACGGCCTAGCAGGCTCCTCGTTCAACTACGGGTTCGGTGCCCACACCGACTGGGAATGGCTCGCCGAAGTCGCAGAGGTCCTCACCAATTGCAAGCTGACCACCCTGCTGCTGCCCGGAATCGGAACGACCGAGGACTTGGTCCGGGCCCGAGACCTCGGCGTCGAGTCCGTCCGGATCGCCACCCACTGCACTGAGGCCGACATCGCAGACCAGCACATCCAAAAGGCCCGCGAACTAGAAATGGACGTGGCCGGCTTCTTGATGATGTCCCACATGAGCGGGCCTGAGGCCCTCGCAGAACAGGCCCGGCGCATGGAGAGCGCGGGCGCGCACTGCATCTACATCACCGACTCAGGCGGACGCCTCACCATGGGCGATGTCCGGCAGCGAGTTCGTGCTTACAGAGAAGTGCTGGCGCCCACTACGCAGATCGGGATCCACGCCCACCACAACCTGGCTCTCGGCGTGGCCAACTCCGTCGCTGCCGTTGAGGAAGGCTGCTACCGAGTCGACGCCAGCTTGGCAGGCATGGGGGCGGGCGCAGGCAACTGCCCAATCGAAGTCTTCATTGCAGTAGCCAACATCGAAGGATGGACCCACGGCTGCGACCTGTTTGCGCTCATGGATGCCGCCGAAGACCTTGTCCGCCCGCTGCAGGACCGCCCTGTCCGCGTCGATCGCGAGACACTGAGCTTGGGATACTCCGGCGTGTACTCCAGCTTTCTCCGCCACGCCGAGCGGGCATCGGAGCAATACGCCATCGATACCCGAGACATCCTCGTTGAAGTCGGCCGACGCAAAATGGTCGGAGGCCAAGAAGACATGATCCTCGACGTCGCCTTGGACTTAGCACGACAGGTCCGGACGGAGCAGCCTGCATGAAATTAGAGGGCCTCAAGCACCGACGACTCCTAACAAGCCGACGCCATCTATAAATACCTCAAGCGCCGACCAAACAGGATCCAAGAGGCACTGGGAGCCGAATTGGACTGGGAAAAGGACAAGACTGCCAGCCGCGGCAACGAAACCACCCTCGCCGCTGGCAGCCACGGATAGTCAGACCGAACACTCTGGGCGAGAACCATCACAGCAACTGCTAGCAAGACCCGGTCCAGCGGAAGCACCGAACACTGTGCAAAGGGCTGAGACCGGGCACCGGTAAATCCCGCATCAACCCAGATCAGCTTCTAATGCTGAGCGGGCCGAGACTCCCCTCTGCCGTCAAGCAGCCGGTCGGTAAGCTGCACTGTCGCCAGATACCAGTAGAAGATCCAGTCGAGGAACTCCGGATTGTAGTCCTTCTTCTGCTGTTCGTTTTGGTGTCGGAGGTGGAACCTGTTGGCAATGTGAAAGAGGTCTTTCGCGTCACTTGACAGGAGTTCCTCATCGAGGAACTCCTGTCGCTCCTCCAGGACTCCGGCGAGAGAGACCACGGCTGATCGGCGCTGCTCAGTGGTCCCTTCTCGTTGGCGGAAGGTCGCGATCGCATGTCTATCTTGCTCTTGGGCGGGCGATTCCCTATTGAGCGTCTCGTCCATTAGCAGTCTTAACCCTTCGGGCGAGGCACGTACAATGCGCCCGGTGTCGTCGCCGGCCTCGGCGATCCGGTATCCGAGGGTGGTCCTATCGAGCAGCTGGTTGACAAGACCCCTATAGAGCGCCTGACCAGATTCCCTTGAATACCTAATGGCGTGCCAAACTTGGCAGTAGTCCCCGCAGTATCTGACCTTCGTCGGCCGCGCAGCAAGATCGTGGAAGACCTCGATGAAGTCAAAGAGGTCTTCTTCCCCCCCAGGTGCTTGGGTTCGCATCCCATAGGTGTGGTTTGCCGACAAGTCGGTCCAGTTCAGAATCAGGCGGTATCCGGGCTTCGGCGTACCAGGCGCCACAATCAACCCCGAGTACCTTTCCGAAGTAGTCGGTGTTGTACAACGTTCGCGCCAAAGAGCGAATCTCATTGACAACCAACGGCAGAGAAAACTCAATTTCGCTTCGGGGCTTTTGGTGGCGCTGGGAGAAGTACGGTTTGGGTCCCAATGCCTGGTTTCTTGTGGCGTCTACCAGCTCACCCAACCAAGACCATCGAGGGTCTGCATCTTCATTTGGCGCCTCCTGGTCGCGTTGGATTCTCCCGAACTCGTTGGCGGGAACCTCTGTCGTGAATGCCTGGCGCAGGAGCAATGTGAGTTCCGACCCCAGTTCCTGACTGATGCCTGAGTCCGCGCAGCGCAAGTAGATGTCCTCGATTTCCCGAGCAAACAGATCTAGCGGCCACCACAAGGTGTAGGCGGGATTGCCGTCAAAATCAGCCACTGTGCCTACCCTCCTCTAGAGGCCGAGACCTAGCCGTTGGACATTAGCCAGGAACCGGTGGCATCTCTCATCTGGACTCACGCGTCCGCTTGGTGTCGTATCCGGCGAACCTTTCCCCTTGCATTGCTGATCAGGGAGTGCGGCCCGCAATCCAGACCGCGATGCCAAGCGGGATCACACGTGGAGCCCACCTTCCAACCTCGTGGAGGTCCACGAGGAATCCCAGATTGGCTTCCAAGCCTCCAGGTGGGGAAGACCCCATGCCATTCTCGCAGTCCGAAGGGGTTTCCGATCTCACTCGGCTTCGTGCGTTGAGCTGCGCTCGCTGGGTGGGTCCCTGAGATTCGCTACCTAGTAGGCGAGGGCCAGGAGGGTCAGAGCAACCGCTGGCAAGTCCCATCGGTCTGTGACGTTTCGGCTCGCCACGAACACAGCGGATGCGGACCTCGCGCCCCTCGTTACTCTCCAGCTAGGACACGCGATATCTGACATGGGAAGGGAGTGCGCAAATGGCTAACTGTGGCCAAAATGGGCAGGATGATCGCAGGATGATCTTGTCTGAGGCAAGGGAGCTGTGCCGGAAGCAGGACGACCAGTTGCGATCGTGGAAGTTGCTCTCGAAGGGCATTGCTGCGGGGGTGGTCTCGGCTGGGGCAATCGTCATCGCGGCAGCAGGGAGGTTGGGCGACACCTATGCAGCGGTGACTTTCCTTCTCTTGTTGATCCTGGTTGTTCTTGCAGCGTTGGTCGAAGTTCTCTGTAGAAAATGGGTGCCGGGTCCCAAAATGAAGATGCTGAAGAAGTACTACGAAGACGGCGTTGATCAGGGGCAAGACTTGGAGGAAGAGTTGTTCAAGTCTCTCATCGACCAATATGAGACCAACAGGGAGCGCCTCTTCTATGTGAAGTTGATTGTTGCAGTTCAAGCGGCTGCGACTCTTGCATTCGCTGGGATCGTCCTATGGCAGCTGCTATATGGAGACTTAGCCACTGTGCAACCCGCTAGCTGATCGACGCCACTAGAAGGCACCAACAGGGTTAGGAGAGGGAATCTCGGAATTGATCCCGGCTCCACCAGTCGGCCGCATTGCCCCTTCGGAACAATCGCTGGCCGTCCGCGATGCTGCCAATCACGTGTACTCGGACTGCATCCGCGCTTCCCGCGTCTCTTTCAACGTTTCAACGGTGCATGGTTTGTCGTCGTGGCGGTGGAGCATCGCGTGGCAGTTCGGGCACACCGGCACGAGGTCATCTATCGGGTCCAATTCGTATTGCCCGTCTTTGGCTGCTTGGGCCAGCGGGATGACGTGGTGGACGTGGATGTAGCCGTCTGCGAAGCCCCCGTACTCCTCGCCGAAGTCGATGCCACACACCTTGCAGCGCGTACCGTGGAAGTCGATGCACTTCTGGCGCGCCTGTGCATTGCGCTCGTAGGCGAGCACAGCAACCATCTCTTCAACGCCTTCGACGTAGTTGCCGTCCTCGCCGGCTACTCCAGCCTCGTCGCCTGAAAGAGCAAGATAAACGGTTCCACTCGGGCCTTGTTCCTTGATTTGGGCATTTGGCGGCTGGGCGTCGTAGAACTCGTTGGCGAGGCCAAGGATGTACTGGGGCGCTTGGTCGGTTCTTGGCTCAAAGACAGCGATGTATGGGGAGTTGATTGAGTCGCGGTGGGGGTCGGCCGCAGCGGACTTCGGAACCTTCGATGCCAACCACCGTACTGAACGGCGGTGCAGCGCTCCCCCCTGATGGGACGCGCCACGGGTCGCTTCGCTGGTTACTCTTCCGACTGCGATCCAATCGTCGGCGGTGCCATATCTCTTCAACGGCAAAATCACGAGGTCGCCAATGCGGATGTCGTGATAGAAGCGCCAAATCTGATCGCAGGAATTTCTTTGTTGGTGAACAGACAGATGTGGAAATGTCTGCTCGATGTACTCCCCGTAAGCACTTCTGTCCTCGAACCGCGAGCGGTCGGGGGCATCCCACTTGTCCCACATAATCGTCACGACATCGTGTTTGAGATTGTGCTGGACCCTTTCTCCCTCCTGCCGGCTCGCACAACCCATGTCCTCAACTCAGAAGACCCTTCCCGGTCGTTGGCCATGCCGGGATTTGCGTTCATGTCATTCCCCCTGTGAGACGGCGGGCCTCTAGTCTGCCGGGCCGCCGCAAGCAGAAGCACCGCCGTGGTGGGAGGCAAGGGTTGCTGCTGGGGTCGCAGCGGCTTGGCCATTTGGGTTTGGGTTCCATCCGGATGTCCTCCGACAGCTTGTCTGGGGTTCGCCGGATTGACGTAGGGCACGATATGGATGCTCGTAGGGTGGGAGCGATGACGATCCAACAGCCGCCGATGGGCACCCTGCTTGCCGATTACCTCAATCGGCTTTTGGGCGATGATGGCGAGTCGGAGGATGTGCGCTCGTTTGCCTATAGAGGGCAAAGCGACGCAGGATGGCCTTTGCAGTCCTCGGCGTACCGCCGCTTGAGTCGATCCGCAGGACTAGAGCCTAGTAACGGGAGTGAGGTCACCGAAGACAGCCTGGTCGAGTACAACGAGGATCTGATCTCCAGTTTCCGCAACCGCAGATTCGACACTGCGGATGGCGCCCGGTTGACCGACTTGGAAGCGCTGAGCCAGCTTCAGCACTTGGGCGCGGCAACGGCATTGATCGACTTCTCGCTCAATCCATTGGTTGCCCTGTGGTTCGCGTGCCAAGACGCACCCCACGACCCAATCGCACCTGCAACCTCGCAGCAGGACGGGGCGGTATTCAGGGTCGACATTACCTACAGCCTGGACAACGACCCAGGCCGACTTGACGACGGTGTGGAGCCAAGCCTCGAAGAGATCTTGGACCAACGACTGATTTTCCCGCATGACCTTCTTGCATGGAGGCCGCCGGCTGTTGCCAGCGCCCGTGAAAGGGTCGTGGCCCAGCACAGCGTCCTGCTGTTGGGCAGACCCTTGATGGCATCAAATCCCAGTGATTCCAGGATCAGGAAGATTCCGGTGCCGTGCGCCGACAAGAAGCGGTTGAGGGGGGAACTCGCCGCGATGGGGATTGACGCAGCATCGCTATTCCCGGACCTGCACGGATTCGCAAGCTCTAACGGCGTCGAACATCCCATGACTCAGGTAGGCGCCAAAGACCTGCTGGACCAGGGTATTAGCGCCTATCACCGAGGTGATGCCGCCGGGGCGCATCACAAGTTGGCCCTTTACATAAGGAGACATTCGGACGACTGGGCGGCCCGAATACTTCTGGCCAACGCCTGTGTTGATCAAGAGATGTATGGCGAGGCGCTGAGCGTTCTGGAAGCGGCTGAGCAGAACATCAAATTGATCCCTTCTTCGCAGCACTGGATGCTGTATGCGAATCGGGCCAACACGAGAGCAGCGATTGAAGACCACGAAGGCGCTGTTGGGGACTACACGCGTTCGTTTCAGCTAGTGAGCGACGACCTCAAGGACATGCTGCACTTCAATCGAGGCAATTCCTATTTCGCCTTGGGGAAATTCCAAGAAGCCCTCACCGACTTCGAGGATTGTGCAGGTTACGCGGTGGCGGCCTACAACGCGGGCAACACCTGCATTGCCCTGGGGCGATTTGATCTCGCTGAAGCGAAATTCACGGAAGCGCAAGCTATGCCGAGGTGCCCAAGGCAGACGCTCGCCAACCTTGAAGCGGTGAGGGGCGTCATGTCGCTCATCGGCACAGACCAGTGCGAAGTTGAGGCGTACCCAGCCCACCCATCCAACGCGCGGGGGCACCTGCGAGTTGTAGTCCGATGTGACCGGCCCACGGATGGCCCACGCGTCTATCGCATTGCCGGCAACGCAGGTAACCAGGGCAACATTGGCTGGAGCAAGATCGGCGAGTGGTGGGCCGTTGGCGGGCAGGGCTTCTCGGGAACAGCCGGAATGACCTTAGAGGTCGCAAGCAGCATTGAGGGGTAGCGAAGAATTCGCCACCCCTTCCGCCCAATGCCCGTTCTCTGAATCCGTCTTAGAGGATTCAACCTGCAATTCCCGGCGACCCGAGCGGGCCTCAGGGCCAGAGAGCCCTCCGACCCAAGATGTCGTCCCCGCTCACAGTCCTCAAATGCCCAAGATCCGCCTAACGGGCACTTCAGGTGTTTGCAAGGCTCTGATCCTTAGGTGGAATACCCCCTCCCGTTGGGTGGAGTCTCCGGAAGTCGGCAGAGCGGATCCAGGTCAGAGAAAGTGGCTAAAGCGCCAACCCCGACATACATGTCGCCACCGGACTCCCAGCCTGAGCCGCGCAATCCATCAACAGGCACATAGAGGCAGCTCGCTTGCCCGAGAATCAGGACCCATTGGCTGGGGGACTGCCGCCCATTGGATTACGGCACCTCGGAAGCTCAAAGCCCCGGGTTACGATGGACGACTGGATGGAGCCCCCCTTCATTTTGGCGGGACCTCGTCTTGTAGCCCCAGCTCAGCGGGGGTGGGGAACACACCTCTGAGGAATCTCAGCGAACAGGCGAGAACTAATTGGCAACGCGGCGGGGCACCCGAGGAGGCTGTGGGGACCGGGCGAACCCCCAGGGACGGTGCTCTCCCATTCGGATTCGGCTGAGGTACTCCGCGTTGGGCGAGGTGGAGATAATCTGGTGGTCGCAGTGCTCGGCGATGTAGAGGTTGAGTTCATGTACTTCTTTCTCGCCCCACTGGCGATGGCCTGCCTCGTCTCCCATCTTCAGCAAGATCGTTGGGGAAACGACGAAGCACAAGGTGTCCTGAGGGCTTATCCCGTTCCGGTCTAGCCAGGTCGGGTGTTTGAACACGGGCTGGTCGGAGGTGATGAACTCCTTTCCCGTCGATTCGCACAAGAGCCACCCCCGCGAGAGCAGGTCACTGCTGTGACTCTCAATCAGGCGAGCGCTCTCTTCGTACTCGACAACCGTCGAGTGAAGCGACCGGGAGGCATCAGGGTCGACCGCCACCGCATGAATCCCCTCATTGATCTCGTCGTCGGTCAGGTCTGGGTAGTTCTCGCTTAGCGTCCGGCCCATTTCTTGGATTGCGCCCCATATCTCTCCGGCATCTTCACGCTGGACGTAGGGGCCGTGCTCCCCGCGCAGGATTTGAAAGATCAATTCTTCGTCCCCTGATGTTTCCAGGATGGCGACATACGCCCGCTGGGAGAGGCCCTTGAAAGTGGCCATGTAGGTCTGGCGTGCCATCAATTCGACCATGAACCGGGCCAGAACACTCCGGTTCTTTCGGCTGTCCAGAGCCTTCATATCGTCCAAGACGCTCTTAATGACCGGGGCCGCCGCTGTCTCTGTGCGCCCCAACTGCGATTCTGCCTCCGGCGTATAGAATCGGTTTCTTACCCCGACGTTCTGCACAGTGGTCAGCCGCGCCTCCCCCTCACCCCGTCGCCGCAGCGCGACCTTCCCCTCGTTGTCGGCCCATCCGTCGAGGTAGAAGCGGGGCAGATGATGGTTGCGCTTCACCTCGGTCATAGGCTGATGCTCTCACAGTCGATGAGCTGCATTTGGTCCAATTGCCGTTCCGCCAGATCACACCGCCGGGGAGATCGACAATGGCGTGATGCTGTTGGTGCTCGGCTGTTGCGAATAGTCGGTCCCGCTGCCTCCGTTGGTCTGGTGAATCGAGTTTCCTATGCTGAGGGCGTGAGCACACAGGAGCCTCTTCCCTCCGAGCAGGTCATCTTGGAATCCCCGTTGAGCTTCGCGGGGTCGGCCAGGCGAATCATCCCAGCCGTTTACAGGAAGATGCCCAGGAGGCCTTGGGCTGTACCTGTGGCCCCCGTGGTGGTCGCGCTATTGATCTCAGTGGTTTGGGTTGGGGTGTTTTTCTGGTATCTAGTCTGGGGAGTGCTTCTGATTCCGTTCCGGTTGTTTCGCCGCTTGCAGCTCAAGTCCGAAGTTGATGAGCTGCGCCACCGGGAGTTGCTCGACGCCATCCGCGATTCCGACAAAGCACGCGAGAGTGCTCCTAGGGATGCGGGTGGGAGCAACTCCTAGCTCCTACTCTTGGTCAGCTTCGCCGGAATATCTTCGCTGGGAGAATTTGAATGCTCTGTTCGCTGCCGTATTCGATTAGGACTTCACGATGATCGTCAGGCCATACGAGCAGACGGCGAGCCACAGGGATCGCCGCCAGCGGGCGGGTGCGGCCGCCGAAGAGCAGATGGCGCACTATCTGAATCGGGATTTCAGAGACGACGAGCAGGTTTTTGTTCTGAGCGGCATACGGCTCGAAGATCGCGAGCAGCCGGAGCAAGACGGGTCTCCAGGGGTATGCCAAATGGACCATCTCGTTGTGCACCGCTGGGGGTTATTCATCGTAGAGAGCAAGTCGGTTTCGAGGGAGGTTCGCGTCCGGCCTGATGGCTCGGGAGGAGACGAGTGGACCCGCGTGTATCGGGGCAAAGAGACGGGAATGCCGTCGCCGATTCAGCAGGCCCAGCGACAATCAAATTTCCTGCGTACATTCTTACAGCGACACAGGGAAGACTTGCTGGGAAAGATGCCCTTGGGAACGCGCACTATCGCCAAAGTCGCAACAGGAAGCGACCAACGCGGCTTCAAGCACGCACCGATCCAGTTGATTGTCGCAGTCTCGGACAAGGGGAGAATTAAAAGGGTTGGCGGCTGGAAGGAGCCCAGCGACCCGCTTCGCGTATTCGTGGCCAAGGCTGATCTTGTCGGGGACAAGATCAGCCAAGAGCTAAAGGCTCATCGCAAGGCCACGGGCAGTGGCTATGGCAGGTGGAGCATGGAAGCAGGAGAAGCGAGGGGGGTGGCCGAGTTTCTCGCTGATGCACATGTGGCCCACTCCGGCCCTCCGACAACTCGGCGCAAGGGGAGTGCACCCAGGCAAACCCACAAGAGGCCCCGGGACAAGCCCGCCAGTGCTGAACGCTCCCAGAATGCGTCCTGCAAGTACTGCGGCTCAAAAGACCTCGCCGCCAGATCCGGCCAATACGGCTACTACTGGAAATGTGGTGCGTGCGACAAGAACACGGCGATGCCAGCGGTGTGCCCCACTTGCGGAGCCAAGAAAGGGCGTGACAACGGAGTGCGGGTCCGCAAAGACAAGGACACGTACTTCCGCGACTGCGAAGCGTGCGGGACATCTGAGACAATCTGGATTGAAGTCTGACCAACTATTCCCAGACTGTTGTGATAATTCATAGCACTTCAGTCTGTATGGCGGTACGGTGGCCGCACCAATACCCGGGCAAGATCGGAGGTGGGAGCTATGGGCGCCGAAAAGCAGTGGAAGCGCGGTGAGCAGGCAAATGAGGGGTCCTCGCGTCTCTCCGATTTTGTTGCGACCTTTCAAGAGGACGCGTCTGGGACGGTGCTTGCTGATCGCCCGGAGTTCACGCTCAGCCTCGAAGATTGGGAGGCTTGGGAGGCCCTCCATGACCGTCCCGCCCAGGATCTACCTGGACTGCGTGAGTTCATGGCTGAGCCGGCTCCCTTCTTCGTCGACTGAATCTCGCTATGTCTATTGGGGACCGAGGAAGCGTGAATAGTAGACGCGCTGGTAGCCGGCATCGGAGGCGCGGTGTGTCTCGCGATATCCCTTCTTTGGGTAGTACGTGATGTTCTCGGTCGTCTTCTCGTTTGTGTAGAGACGGATCTCGTTCATGCCAGATCGCTGGGCCTGTGCATCGGCAAAGCCAAGGAGGGCGGCCCCGACTCCGGCGCCCTGCGCTTCGGGGAGGACGGCAACGTTGTCGATGTAGAGGTGGTCCTCCTTCGGCCACAACACGATGAGTCCAACGAGCCGGTCGTCAAGAGTGGCGACATAGACGACCTCACTATCGATCAGGTTCGTGTAGTCATCGAGCATGGGTGCTGGTGGCTTGCCCATTCGCTCGACATATGGGGCGTAGGCCGCATCGACACAGGCGCGCACTCCTGGCTCATCTGCTCCCACTGCCTGACGGATCTCGACACCAGGGGTGCCTCCCACGGACTCGAGACTATCCCCGGCCTTTGGATGCAGTCGTCGGGTTGTCGGCATCGGATACCGGCGGCACCGCGTCGGCGTTGAACTCTTTCGTCAACTGGCCAAGGCAGGGCGCGATGGACAACAAAGCGCACGACTTTAGCCAGTTAGCCCATTCCAGGAAGTGCACTCACTGAATAGGTTGATCATCGAGTTCCTGATGAGGATCGCCGGCAGTGTCCAGGATTATGGGCGCAGGGGATTTCCATCGGCGAATTCGGGCTTGGAAAGGCCTCCCGAAGACAGCAGGCATGACCTTGACCGTGTTTTCCCTCTCACACGGTGTTGGCAATGGGCGAATCGGGCTTGTTTGGGCTGGTGTTTCCTGAGGAGTGCGGAGGGGCGGGTGCCGACTCCACCACCGTTTCGGCCAGTCACCTGTGCTGGGCAGTTTGCTCACTTCGGTGTTTTGTTTGCAGCTAGATGCCTATCGATCTTGGTGGCCGGGGTTCGTATATTCTCCCGCGCTCGTAGCCTCTCTTGAATCTAAGAACAAGGTGCGCATTGAGAGAACTCACAATCGACGACATCGATGACTTGGCAATGGGGGCAACTCTCCTTGGCACTGGGGGCGGAGGGGACCCCTATGTGGGGAAGCTCCTCGTCAAGCAGGCGATTGAGGACTTCGGCCCGGCTCGAGTTGTAGACGTTGATGAATTGCCTGATGAGGGTTTCATCATGACCACCGCCATCATCGGGGCTCCCACGGTCATTTTGGAGAAGATCCCGGCTGGCACCGAGTTTCGATCCGGCATAGGGGCTCTTGCCGCCTATCTGGGTTCAGATCCGGTAGCCCTGATGCCTATCGAGGTAGGTGGCGTGAACACCCTGGTTCCGATTGCCACAGCGGTGGAGATGGGGATCCCGATCGTCGACGCGGATGGGATGCGCCGGGCGTTTCCCCAGATTGAGATGACAGTGTTCACACTGCACAGCTTGAAGGCGGCGCCCATGTCGATTGCCGACGAAAAGGGCAACATGTGTGTTTTTGAGGCAAACACGAATCAGATCGCCGAGTCATTGGCACGGGCCGCCGTGGTGCAGCTTGGATTGGCCAACGCCATCAGCTGCTATCCCATGACGGTGGCCGATGTCCGCCGAAGCGGCATCCACGGTTCGATGACATATTGCACCGAGGTTGGGCGGCGCCTTTCCCAGGTCCAAAAGGGCGCGCCCGGAGCTTGGGATGAGCTGCTGGCCTACACAGAAGCGGCGCTGGTTTTCAGCGGAAAGGTCATCGACATCGATCGCCACACCACTGAGGGCTTCGCCCGAGGCACCGTGGTTCTCGAGCATCTCGATGATCCCTCTCGCACCCTGCGAGTGGAGATCCAAAATGAGAACCTCATCGCGTTCGAAGACGGGGAGGCGGTCGTGACGGTTCCTGATCTGCTTTGCCTGCTGGATCACGAGTCGGCAGATCCGATCACCACGGAGGGTTTGGCCTTCGGCCAACGCCTCGACGTTCTGGCCATGCCGTGCGCTCCTGAGTGGCACTGCGATGGGATGCTCGAACTGGTGGGTCCCCGTGCCTTCGGCTACGACATCGACTATGTAGACAGCTGGAAGGACCGGCGATGAAGAATCTGCGAATCGGTGTGGATGTGGGCGGAACCAACACCGATGCCGTGGTGGTCGGACCGGGTGGGGCGGTCATTGCTGAGGCCAAGGCTGCTACAACACCCGACCCGATTGACGGCATAAAGGCTGCTGTGGACGCCGTCCTAGACCAGGTGGACGAGCCCGAGTCCTTGGGCAAGGCGATGTTGGGCACGACACATCCGGCCAACGCCATCATCCGCCGTCAAGACCTCGACAGGGTAGGAGTGCTGCGCCTAGCCGCCCCTTCTTCACTCGGAGTGCGGCCCAGCGCGGCCTGGCCCGAGGACCTGCGCCAAATCGTGATCGGCCCCAGCATGATCGCAGAAGGGGGGTTCGAGTACGACGGGTCGCCTATCGCTCCGCTGGATGAGGATGCAGTGCGGCGTTTCGGGGCGCAATGCGCGGGAAGTGTGGCCGCGATTGCCGTGTCGTGTGCCTTTAGCCCTGCTGCCACGGACCATGAACTGCGAGCAGCTGAGTTGCTAGCTGAGGAATGCGGGTCCGACATGACGGTATCCCTCAGCCACACGGTGGGATCACTCGGCCTTTTGGAGCGCGAGAACGCCACGATCCTCAATGCCTCGCTGCTGACTGTGGCCAAACGGGTGGTCGATGGGTTTCGCAACACCATGGCCGAAGCCGGACTTGAGGTCGACAGCTATCTGACGCAGAACGACGGCACCCTGATGACCGTTGAGGAGGCCGACCGGTACCCGGTGCTCACGGTGGGTTCCGGCCCCACCAATTCCATGCGGGGTGCGTGCGCTCTGGCCGGACTCGCCGATGCCCTTGTCATCGACGTCGGGGGCACCTCGACTGATGTGGGCATCCTCGTCGACGGGTTTCCCCGCGTCTCCACCGCCGCAGTCGAAGTCGGAGGCGTTCGAACCAACTTCAGGATGCCCGATCTGATTTCGATGGGGTTGGGAGGCGGCACAGTCATCCACACCGGAGAGGTCGATGGAAATGGGGAGATCAGGGTTGGCCCCGACTCGGTGGGCTACAACGTGATCACTCAATCCATCTGCATGGGCGGGGAAATCCTGACTCTCTCCGACGTCTCGCTGGTTTCGGGCCGGATGGACGGGTTCGGCGATAGGTCGCTGACCGAAAGAATCGACCGGGACACGGTAGCTGCCGCCATCGATTGGGTCGACGACCGTATCGCGGTGCTTTGCGAGAGGATGAAGGCGTCCAGCACGCCACTTCCCCTGATGGCTGTGGGCGGCGGCGCCCATCTGGTGCCCCAGCAGATCGCCGGTGTCAGCGAGGTGCTCTGGCCCCCACACCACTCCGTGGCCAATGCCTTCGGTGCAGCCATCGCCGAAGCTGCTGGGTCTGTCGACAAGGTGTACAGCTACGACGCATCGAGCCGGGAGGCTTGCCTTGAAAGCGCCCGCGAGGAGGCAAAGGACGCGGCGGTCCGGGCTGGCGCCGAGGAAGCCAGCGTGCGGATAACTAGCGTGGCCGAGATTCCCATGACCTATGTGCCCGGAGGGGGTTGCAGAGTCATGGTCAAAGCCGTCGGCCCACTAGCCGAGTAGGTGTTTTACCGGGCTCGGGCGGCGTCGCGAGCGACAGGTCGGTAGAGATGTCCGGGCAGATGCGTGTGGTCGATGCCCACAACGACCTGCTGTGCGCAGTGCTTTACCAGCGGGAGCGGGGATTCAGCGACCCCTTCGGCGACTTCTGGCTTCCTCGGCTGCGCACCGGTGACGTCGCCGTGCAGTTCTTGCCGGTGTTCACCGAAGACCAGCACCTCGGAGAGGGAGCTTTGCGGCGGGCGCTGCTCATGCTGGAAGAAGCCAGGGACATCGCGTCGGTCCACTCCTCAGATGTGGCGATCGTGGAGACATCGCTGCAATTGGCCGATGCGCTGGCAACGAACAAGATCGCATTGATCTTAGCCGTGGAAGGCTCTGAGCCCGTAGGCCACAGCCTCGGCGTGTTGGACACTCTGTGGCGCCTGGGCGTGAGGTGCATGTCATTGACCTGGAACCGCCGCACGATGATGGCTGACGGCGTGGGCGAGACAGCCACGGGCGGGGGCTTGACGGCGCTGGGGGTCGAGGCTGTCGCCGAGATGGAGCGCCTCGGCATCATCGTCGACGTCAGCCACTTGTCCAACCCAGGCGTCGACCACGTCTCCGCAATCGCGACCCGGCCGTTTGTGGCGACCCACTCGTCGTGTCACGCTCTGCACCCTCACCCTCGCAACCTCACCGACGCCCAAATGCGGGCCATTGGAGATTCAGGCGGCGTGGTCGGCATCAACTCATTCGGCGGATTCTTGGCCGCCGATCAGCCCAAATTGGACGATTATGCGACTCATATTGAGCACGCGGTCCGGGTCGTCGGAGCGCGCTCGGTGGGCCTGGGATGCGACTTCATGGACGATCTGTTGCAGATCATCGACCCGATCCTGGGGGGCGGCTTGGTTGATGCGTCAAACCTTCCGATTGTCGACGGCATGCGCGACCCGACAGATCTCAAAGGGTTCACGGAGGTGCTGGCCAGCAGGCTCGGGGTGGAAGAGGCCCGTCTCGTGGCCGGAGAGAGCTGGATCGACTTCCTGACGGCGTCTCTGCCCCCCGGAACCGTCGAATCAGTGGGATGATCGAGGCGGTGTCCGCCCCATCCAAACCCTTGACGATCAAGCAGTTGTTTGCGGCCGGTGTGCTTGGTGACTGCAAAGTTGTCGCCGGAGGCCAAGGCATCAACCGCAAAGTCTCCGATATTGCCGTCACCGACCGGTGTGATGAGACCATCCCGGTGTCTCTGGATCAACTGGTCATCCTGGACGGGAGCGCCCTCCGCCCTAATTCCTACGCCCTCGACATCGGTTTGAGAGCAGTGCGCGATGGCGGGGGCGCCGGGCTCGTAGTCGTCAATGCGGTATCGCCGGCTGGCCTCGCCACCCGGCGTTTGGCTGAGCGTTTCCAAACCGTGCTGATCGAATCGCATGTCCCCGACCTGCTGGCGATGGCCGCTTCGGCCAGGGAGCTTCTGCTTCAACCTGCTTTGCACCAGGCAACCATGATGCAGAAGCTGCTGCGGGGGATGGCCCGCGTGTCCACGGTGGAGGACACTTTGACGCTCGTTAGCCGGATTCTGGGACGGCCGTGCTCGCTGGTAGAAGCCAGCGGTGCAGCAGTGGCTGGCCCAGACAACCCAGTGAACCCCGACGTCTTAGGCGAGCATTCGGTGATCCACCCCGAAACTGGCGTCTCAGGTGATCCGGGGATGGTGTGCCCGGTGATCGTGGTGCCGGGAGAGCCAGCCCGTTTCTGGCTTGTGTGCATCCTTTCCGATGGCGACGAGGCCATCTCGGGAACTGGACTGGATCTGCTCGGCGTGGCCTCTTGGGCGGTGGGCTCCTACTTGGTTCGGGATCGTCTCTCCGGAGAACGCGATGCGCGGCACCGGCTGGCTCTGTTGAACGAAGTGGTCGGTGGCGGAGAGCTGCCCGACGAGACGATCTTGGCCCAAATGGCCACATTTGGCTGGTCGGCGACCGGTTGGGTCACCGCCTTCCATGTCCAGTTATCGGGGCAGGTGGACGCTGCCTGGGTACTGGTAAGCACCGATGCCTTCTCTGGCCTGCTTCGCTCCGTCGGTCTGGAAGGACCGCTCATCGAACGAACAGACGGTTGGTCGGGCTGGGTCTGCTTGCCAGAAGAGCCTGCCGTGACGAGTTATCCGAAGATTGCGCGCCAACTGCGGAGCGCCTTGACCGAGCTGGTCGACAGCCCGGAGAACATCGCTGCTCACGCTGGCGTGGGGCGTCCCGCCCAAGGGCTGCCCGGCCTGCGATCAAGCCTCGCGGAGGCCCGCCAAGCCGCGGCTCTCGCCGGTGCAGGGGCGCCAAGTCGCGGTGCCACGGTTCGCCATATCGACGAGCTCGGAATACAGCGGATAATGCTGGGTTGGTACGGATCAGCCGACTTCAGCCGAGTGGCTGACGCCTTTCTCGAGCCTCTCCGCGCTATTGACGCCGACGGCACGCTGTTGCGCACATTGGAGGTGTATCTGGACTGCCAGTCGTCGGCCACGAACGCGGCTGCATTGTTGGGTGTCCACCGCAACACTGTCATGAACAGAATCGACAGGGTCGCAAGCACACTTGAGGTGAATCTCTTCGATCCTGAACAGCGTCTCGCTCTTCAGCTCGTTGTCCGAATGCACAAACTCGACCACGATGACCACAGCCGAACACTTTGAGATTGCGATAGTTGGGGGAGGCATCGCGGGTGCATCCGCGGCCTGGGCCCTGGCCCAACGAGGACATCAAGTTGTCGTTGTCGAGCGCGAGGCATCAATGACCGCACACAGCACTGGCCGATCAGCAGCCCAGTTCCTGTTGTCCTACTCCGGGCCGGTCAACCGAGCTCTGAGCGCGGCATCCCAGCCGTTTCTGGAAAACGATGCCGATGGATGGGCTGACCACAGGCTCATGGTGCCCCGGGCAGTGCTGTGGGCCGCGGCCGGTGACGGCGATGAACGACTTGACGCCATCACCGCAGCCAACCAGTCGATTGGTGCAGCCTGCGAAAGGCTCGACAGCGACGGTGCCCGGGCTCTTTGTCCGGCACTCGACCCGTCTTGGATCCATGGGGGGGTTGTCGAGTACGGGGGCTTCGACATCGACGTGGCCGAACTGCACCAAGCATTCATTCGCTCTGCCCGTAGTGCGAACGCCGTGTTGAAGCGCCACAGCGGAGTGCGGCGCCTAGCCCGTCGAGGCACAGGGTGGGAGCTGGAAACCAATGGTTCCGTCATTCGATCCAAGATTGTGGTGAACGCCGCGGGGGCATGGGCCGACGAGATTGCGGAGATGGCCGGAGCGTCCCGCCTGGGCCTGATTCCCTACCGCCGCACGATATTCACATTTGCCAGCTCGTACGACAGCGAAAAGTGGCCGTTGGTGGTCGGTGCCGACGAGAGCTTCTATTTCAAGCCGGAGGGCGCGGGCCAGTTTCTGGGGTCGCCAGCCGACGAGCATGCCGAAGCGCCCTGCAATGCCAAGCCCCGGGAGTTCGACGTTGCAGCCGGGATCGAAGCGATCAACCGGGCGACCCTGCTCGAAATTCGCTCCATCCAATCCGCTTGGGCCGGTCTGCGGACGTTCTCGCCAGACCGCGATCTCGTCGTGGGATTTGACCGCGAGGTCGAATGCTTCTTCTGGTGTGCTGGCCAGGGGGGTACTGGTATCCAGACTTCGCCAGCTGTTGCCTGGTTAACTGCCGCGTTGATCAGCTCCGAGTCATCCGATTGGGCTGAGCAGGCTGACCTTGGCTTACTCATTCCCAAGATCAGCCCTGAGCGATTCACCGTCGCCCCCAGGTCCTCGAATCCACTCTCGTAAGAGCTCATTTGACAGCTCTCGCAGGCCCAACGGCAGGGCGACGAGCAGTGCATGATGTGCACTGTCTGGTGGCGATTTGTCAGCGATCTGCCCATTGAGTGCCTGTATGCCAGACCCTTACCGTGCTTTCTTGAGCAACTAGGCCCAGATTGAGGGGGATCCGATGCAGGCGCTAACAGCCAAATGCGCAACCCGACTTCTCGGTGCGGTGATCGCACTATCGCTTTTTGCCGCGGCCTGCGGCAACGACGACGACTCCGACACTGCGCCTGCGCCGACGCAGGTAGTGACGCAGGAAACGGCTGCGCCCGAGCCCACCGAAGCGACTCAGGCCACTGCTGCGCCCGAGCCCACCGCCGTCGAGCCGGCACCCGAGCCGACGGCTGCCCCTGAGCCGTGGAAGATCGCCTACCTGTCGGCCAGCTCGGCGAATACGTTCCTGCTGGCGTCGGTGGGCGAGATGCAGCGGCTCGCCGATGAAAACAACATCGACATGGTGGAGTTCGACGCCCAATTCAATGCCGACCTTCAGACCACGCAGCTTCAAGATGCGATTACGAGCGGGCAGTACGACGGCATCATCTTGGTCGCGTTGAATGGTCCCGGCCTGGTTCCCGACGTCGAAGCTGCTCTGGATGCCGGGCTTGAAGTTGTGCTGTTCAACCAGATCGTCGGCGACGACCTTTCCACCAATGAACCGCAAGTCGACGGCGTGGCTGCCTCGATCATGGCCCCTCCCGTGGTGACGGGAGAGCGGGCTGGGCAGCTCACCATTGCTGCGTGCGCCGATCTGGATCCCTGCCGTGTGGTGTATCTCTACGGCATCAAGGGCTTCCCGCTCGACGTTGCGCTTCGTCAAGGATTCGACAATGCCACCGCCGGCCAGGCCAATATCACGGTCGTCGCCGAGGGCGAGGGCCAGTACCTCGGGCCAGAAGGGGGCATCAACGCCATTCAGGACATCCTCCAAGCCGAGCCCGATTTCGATGTGGTCGTCGGCGCGGATCAGTCGCTTCAGGGCGTCGAGCTCGTGCTGACCGACGAGGGCAAACTCGATGGCGTCGCGCTCATCGGCCTTGGCGGTTCTTCCCCGGCCATCGAGGGCGTCAGAGACGGGCGCTGGTTCGCAACCGTGTTCTATGCGCCGGCCAGCGAGGGGCGCTTGGCGATGGAGGCCATGATCGCCGCTCTAGAAGACGGCACTTACACCGGCGGTGTTGATCCCAATGCCGATTTCGTCGACGATGGCATGGTGACTTCGGCCAACGTGGACCAGTTCACTGCCGAATGGGATGGCTGACAGCGCCGTTCACGTCGAACTAAGGGGAATCTCCAAGCGGTTCGGGACGACTCAGGCAGTCGACGAGGCCAGCCTGGCCATCGAGCGGGGTTCGATCCATGGCCTCGTCGGTGAGAACGGCGCGGGGAAATCCACGATCGGCAAGATCATCTCGGGTGTCTATTCCGCTGACAGCGGCTCGCTGCTGGTGAACGGGCAGCCTGAGTCGTTCCGCTCTCCCCGTCAGGCATTTGGAGCGGGCATCACGACCATCGCCCAGGAGCTGTCGCTCCTGAAGGGTCGCAGCGTGGCCGACAACGTGTTCTGCGGTGTGGAAGCCACTCGATTCGGGTTCATTTCCCGCCGCGAGACCCGTCGCCGGTTTGCAGAGTTGACTGCGGACACTGGGATTCGCTTGGACTCCGCGGCGACGGCGGGGAGCCTCTCGGTGGCCGACCAGCAGCTTGTGGAAATCTTGCGGGCAGCTGCCCGGGGTGCCGAGTTCGTGATCATGGACGAGCCTTCTGCCCGCCTCTCAGGCACCGAAAGAGACCAGCTTCACCGGCTTCTTAGGGGGATGCGGGGCCGGGGGGTAACGGTCTTGTTGATATCCCACTTCCTCCAAGAAGTGCTCGACTTGTCCGACGCTGTCACGGTGATGCGCGACGGCCGGATCGTGAGAACCGCTAACGCAGGCGACGAGACGGCCGACTCTCTCATCGAGGCCATGATCGGCCGTCAGCTGGCCAGCAACTACCCCCCAAAGGCATTGCGCGCTCAATCAGGTGATGCTGGCGAGGATCACACTCCTGCGCTTCGCGTCAGGGGATTGCGCCGGCCCGGGCACGGATCAGAACAGGGGCTTGACCTCGATGTATATGACGGCGAGATCGTCGGGATTGCTGGTCTTGTCGGAGCAGGCAGGACTGAGTTCGTGCGGGCTGTCTACGGGGCAGACCCGAGGGTCGAGGGTGAGATTCAGATTGCAGGAAACCCGTTGCTCCGACCCTCCAGGCCGGTGCTACGCAGGGGGTTGTGGCGGAATCGGCTGAAGCCGACCAATGCGATCCAGCACGGTCTGGGCCTCATCCCAGAGTCTCGCCGGGACCAAGGCCTGCTACCCGACAGAAGCCTGCGAGAAAACATCAGCCTTCCCCACCTAAAGCGGACCACAAGAGCTGGCATTGTCGTCCGGCGTGTCGAGCGCACCCTCGTTGTCGCCGCAGTGGCCGGCGCTGAGGTAAGAGGCGGCGGCTTGGAGACTCCCATCCACCTGCTTTCGGGCGGGAACCAGCAGAAAAGCCTCTTCGCCCGCTGGATGGTCCCCGGCCTCAAAGTCTTGATCGCCGACGAGCCGACCAGAGGTGTGGACGTGGGGTCCAAACGGTCGATCTACGAATTGATCGCCTCCGCTGCCAGCCGGGGGCTGGCCGTTTTGATTGTTTCATCCGAGCTGGAGGAGCTGATCGGGATCTGCCATCGCATCGTCGTGATGAGAGCTGGCCAATTCGTGTCCGAGTTCAACCATCCCGATCTCGACGAGGCACAGATCTTGCGCGAAGCCTTTGGTGGCGACCCAACCCAGACATCTTCAAGTCGGACCGAAGGGCAACAATGAACGCCAAGCCCTTCGCAGCGTTGGCCCGATACGGGATCGTTTGGGTGACGCTGGCGCTCTTCTTGGCGCTGGCCTTCACTACGGACGGGTTCTTGACTGGACCCAACCTCCGCAATGTGCTGGATCAGCAGGCCACCTTGCTGATCGCTGCATCGGTGGCCACGCTTACCATGATCGCCGGCGGCTTCGATGTGTCGATCTCAGCCGTTGCTGTGGCCGCCCCACTCGTAGCCCTACGGATAGAGAACGCCACCGGTTCGGTCGTCCTGGCGGTGTTGGCAGGATGCGTATTCGGCCTGCTTGTCGGGGTGGTGAACGGGTCGGTCGTGTCGTTCGCCAAGATCAACTCCTTTATAACGACGCTGGCAACGTCTTTCATCGTGTTCGGGATCGGATTTCTCGTGAGCGATCGGAGCATCATGCGACCCGAAAGCGAGGAATACCGCGACATCGCACGTACCCGTGTCGCCGAGCTGACAACCGCGACGTGGATCTCGCTCGGGGTGGTGGCCATCGCCTGGATCACACTTTCAGCCACCCGCTTCGGTCGTCACGTCTACGCCACCGGCGGCAACCTTGAGGCGGCCAAGCTCGCTGGTGTCCGTACTGGCAGGATCATCGTTTTGGTCTTCGCACTGTCTGGATTGGCCGCGGGTCTCGCCGGCGTCGTCGCTTCATCGAGGTCCATCAGCGCCACTCCGTCTGACGACTTCAGTTTCGTTTTCGGAGTCATCGCCGCGATCGTCGTCGGCGGCACTTCCATTGCAGGCGGTACCGGGGCCGTGTGGAGGACGCTATTGGGGGCCCTGTTCATCGCCTTCATGGTCAACGGCTTCAACCTCCACCAGATCGACCCCATCTGGCAGCGCATTATCCAAGGAGTCGTGATCCTGGTCGCAGTCGCTGCCGACGCTTGGTCCCGACACCGCCGCACATGATTCCCACCCAACAATGAAGGGCATTCCGTGAAAGTCCATATCGTCATCCCCATCACATCGGACCAGTTCAACGATCAAGTCGAGGAGGAGGCCCGCGCCTTTCTCGGATCCGACATCGACCTGGAGATCTCGCACCTTGAATCCGGGCCTGCCTCGATCGAATCCTTCTACGACGAAGTCCTCGCTGGGCCGCCCATAGTCGCCGAGGTGGCCAAGGCGGCAGACCGCGGAGCAGATGCGGTGTTCATCACCTGTTTTGGTGACCCCGCCGTCCCCGCTGCCCGGGAAATCGTCGACATCCCCGTTGTCGGGGGCTTCGAGCCTGCCATCGCTACGGCGCTGACACTTGGCGAGCGATTCTCCGTTGTAACCGTGCTGGAGAACGTGGTCCCGATGATCTCCGGTCTCGTTTCTCGGATGGGAGTCAGCACTCGCCTCGCTTCCATCGAGGTGATCGACACTCCCGTGCTTGAGCTGCACGACAGCGACGCGCTTCTGAAGAGCCTGTTCGAGGCGTCGTGCCGGGCGGTTGAAACCGGCGGTGCCGACGTTCTGGTATTGGGCTGTACCGGCATGCTCAGAGTCGCAGCCACTCTCCAAACCGAACTTGAAAGGGAACTCGTCCGAGTTCCGGTAGTCGATCCCACCGGTGCCTCACTGGGACTGCTATTGACGCTCCAGTCGATGGGCCTCAAACCCAGCCGCAAGACCTACATGCCCCCGCCACCCAAAGGCTGAACCAGCGACCGCCCGGGCCATTGAACGCCGCAATGCCTCATAGAGCCTTGTAGTGGGCGGTGAATTGCCGAATGAGGTGGCATCAGAGCCCGACCCCCTCGATCTCGAAGCCTTCCGCCGTAACGGTCATGCCCTAGTCGACTGGGCCAGCGACTATCTCGCAGGCCTCAGCGAAAGAACCGTGTGTGGACAAACAGAGCCGGGCGACGTGCGAGCCAAACTCCCGCTCTCGGCGCCGGAGCACCCCGAGCCATTCGATGCATTACTCGCCGACTTGGACCGGGTGGTGGTCCCGGGTCTCGCCCACTGGCAACACCCCGGCTGGCTCGCATACTTTCCGGCCACGTCGTCGCCAGCGTCGATATTGGGGGAGTTTGCCGCTGCGGCCTTCGGGGTCGTTGGGATGATGTGGTCGACTTCCCCAGCCGCCACTGAGATCGAGTCGCACGTCCTCGACTGGCTGGTCGACCTGCTCGGCGTCCCCCAGGATTGGAAAACCACCGGCCCGGGCGGGGGAGTCCTCCAGCCCGGTGCCTCCTCATCCACCCACACCGCGCTGGTCGCAGCCCGTGAGCTTTGCCGCAAGCGCACCGGCGTGGCCTGCGAGCATATGGTGGCCTACACCTCCGGTCAAGCCCACTCCTCGGTCGAAAAAGGGGCCAGGATCGCTGGCTATGGCCACATCAGACTCCTCGAAACCGATAAGAAGTTCTCTATGCGGGCTGACGTACTTGCTGCCTCAGTTGCCGCTGACCGCCAAGCGGGTTTGGTGCCCGCCTTCGTTTGCTCCACAGTGGGGACGACAGGCACTACCGCAATCGACCCGGTGCGCCGCATCGGCGAAATCGCGGATTCTGAGCAGATATGGCACCACGTCGATGCCGCCTATGCGGGCTCGGCCATGATCTGCGAGGAATTCCGCCACCACCAAGACGGATTGGAGCTGGTGGACAGCTACACGTTCAACCCGCACAAATGGCTCGCCACCAACGTGGGTTGCTCCGTCATGTGGGTGGCCGACCGCTGCCCGCTCATCGACGCTTTGAGCGTGAACGCGCCCTACCTCCGCACCGAGGCGTCCGCATCCGGTCAGGTCATCGACTATCGGGACTGGCAATTGCAGCTCGGCCGGCCGTTCAGCGCACTGAAGTTGTGGTTCGTGTTGCGATCCTTCGGAGCGGAAGGACTGCGTAACGTGATCCGGTCCCATGTGGACTGGGCCCGAGGGCTAGCCGAGCAGATCGATGGGCATCACAGCCTGGATCTCATCGCCCCTGAGGTTCCCCCCTTTTCGTGGAGGCATGCTCTATAAGGAGGAGCTATGTCCAGACCGCGAAGAAATTTCGACCGGGAGTTCCGCGATGGTGCTGTTCGGATCGTCAAGGAGACGGGCCGGCCGGTGGCCCATGTGGCCCGGGAGCTGGGTGTGAACGAGGGCACGCTGGGGAACTGGGTGCGCCAAGACCAGGCCGAGCGGTCCGGCGGGCTGTCGGCAGATGAGCGGGCAGAGCTGGCGAGGCTCCGAAAGAGGGTGGCGGAGCTGGAGATGGAGCGCGATGTCCTCAAACGATCCGTGGTCCTGTGGGTGAACGAGGCCACTCGATGACAGCTGAGATGGCTGGGTTCATCGATTCCCAGAGGACCGATCACGGCGTGCCTCACGCGGTGTCGCTGCGGGCGCTGGATGTCGCCCCCTCGACGTTCTACAAGCACCTCAACCGTCCGCTGACCCAGATGCAGGTCCGCCGCCAGGCCCTCGACGCCGAGGTCAAAAAGGTCTTCGGCAACTCTCGGGGGACTTACGGGTCGCCCAGGGTGCGCGCCCAGCTGCGCCGGGACGGGATACCGGTGTCGAAAAAGACGGTGGAGGCGTCGATGGCCCGCCAGGGCCTGTCCGCCCGCCCCAACAAGAAGAAGGGCCTGACCAGCCAGAACCCCGCCCACAACGCCCCAGAGGATCTATTGCGGCGGGACTTCAGCGCTTCGGGAGTCAACCAGAAGTGGTGCGGCGACTTCAAAGAAGTCAAAACCTCAGAGGGCCCGGTGTTCTTGGCGACAGTTTTGGACCTGTGCTCGCGGCGCATGGTCGGGTTCGCCACCTCCGATGACTATCCGACAGCGGAGCTGGCCAAAGCCGCCATCAACACCGCCGTGGCCACCAGGGGCGGGAACATCGACGGCGTGATTTTTCACTCCGACAAGGGGTCGCAATACACCGCAGGGGCCTTCGCCGCCGCCTGCCAGCGCCTCGGAATCCACCGATCCTCCGGGCGCACCGGCAACGCTTTGGACAACGCCCCCGCAGAGTCGTTCTTCTCCACCCTCCAGCACGAGCTCGTCGACCGGCGCTCCTGGGCGACCAAAGCCCAAGCCCGACAAGAAATATCGCTGTGGGTCCACAGCTGGTACAACCAGCGCCGGCTCCACTCAGCTATTGGGATGGTCCCACCGGTAGAATACGAACACACCCACACCCCCAACCCCCACAACCAACCTCTCCACGAAAAGGGGGGAAGCTCACCCCCGTCCCATTTGGCCTCGTTTCGTTCGCCCACCGCGGCGGCAACCTGGCTACAGACGCCCTCATAACCAAAATCAACGCCGACGGCCGCTTCTATGTTGCTGGTTCCATTGCCGAAGGGCGCCACTACATCCGCGTCGCAATTGGCGCAATTTGGTCAACCCAAGCCCACATCAAAGAGCTTTGGCAGCTGATAGAAGCGAGCGCTTGAGCCCTATTTGCCAAAGGCACCTAGGCGCGCACTCCAGGCTCATCTGCTCCTACTGCCTGACGGATTTCGACAGCAGGGGTGGCTCCCACGCTCTCGACGCTACCCGCCTCAGGTTTCTTTGCTGTGCCACCACTCTTCGAGAGTTGTGCACCGTAGATTGCCTTGCTCCTTTGAGAACACAAGTCTGAATATTCCGTCGAGCTCGACCCGCACTCCGGAGGCCTTTCGAATAAAGCGGGCTTGCCAGCCAGCGATCGCGGTGTCGCTTTTGACCGCCCAAACTTGCGAGGAAAACTCAACGTCCTTTTGTGCTTCTGCTGCGCCATTCTGCCAATACTCTCGGATTTCGTGTCGACCCCTCATCGGATCATCGAAGGGCGTCTCACGGTAAGTGGCGGTGTCGGAGAAGAGCGTCACCACATGGTCCGGGTCGCCATTGATTCAGGCCCGGCCATACTCGTCTAGCCAAGTCTGGACGTCCTGTTCCGTCATAGGCTCTTCGATCCTTCGCATCTGCAGGGTCAACCTCAAAGGGTTTGACAGCCTATCCAGACCCTAGGTGGAGCCCACTCGGGCAACTCAGGAAACGGGGAGCGCAACCTGGGAGACCATAATTGGCCAACACCCCCCTAGCGTCGTTGTTGTAGTGAGGTTGAGCCGCCGTCCCTGTCGACGTCCGCATCGTCGGCCATTGGCGCGAGGTGGGTTTCACAGAGTTGCTAGGGCACGACGTTTCAATGGCCATTGTGGGTGTCGCGGTTGCCTGCTCCTAGGGTGAGATGGCTATGAGAAAGCTCGGCATGGTTCTGGTTGTGGCGGCGCTGTTGTCTGCCTGGGGCTGCGGCCGAAGCGAGCAGGCTGCGGTGGAAGTCAAAGAACCGGAAGCCTCAGCAGCGTCGACTCCAACTTCCACTGAGGTGCCGACTCCGGCGGCGACACCTACCGCATTTTCAGTGCCTACCCCTACGGAGAGGAATGCCGGAACTCCGATGCCCACTGAAGCCGAGGTTGTGACGCCGGTTGCCACCGTGGAGGCGACTCCGATTGCGACACCGGTTGCGATTCCACAGAATGAGTACACGCCCTGCCAGCCGAGGGGGAAAACGGGATTTCCGTTGGCGCCAGTGGCATTGCCGGCGACTGGAAAGCTGCGGATGGCGGTGCTCTTCATCGATTTTGATGAAGCGGCGGCGGATTACTCCACAGAAGAAGAGGCCGAGCAGGGCTTGCCGTTTATGGAGGAGTACCTGGAGTCAAACAGCCACGGGACGCTCGACATCGATTTCGTTCCGCATCACAAATGGCTGAGGGCTGAGCACGGTCGCGACTACTACAACATCGATGGCACAAGCAGGTTTGGGCCGGACGGCTGGGAGAAGGTTGGAGTCACGATCCAAAGCGAAGCCGTCCGCTTGGCGGCTCCGGAATTCGATTTCTCAGGAGTGAATTCGATCCTGGTGGTCATGCCCAGCAAGCACTTCGGGGGAGGAAACAGCGGCGCAGGGGGAAACCAGACGGAAGTTGGAGACTTCTATTGGATGCCGGCGATCAACAGCATGAATGTCATCGGCGGTCCTGAGGGGCTGAAGTTCTGGGGATACGTCGCCGCCCACGAACTCGCACACGCACTGGGACTGAACGACCTCTACGCCCACATCGTCTCCAGGCCCGGCCTGCCTCAGGACCTGCCTCAGAGCAAGAGGTGGACCGAAGCAGAGTTCGGTCTGATGGGCCTCGACGTCAATTTCCCGACTGACGCTTCGTCTTTCTCGCATACGTACGCGTTTGAAATGTTGGCGTGGAGCAGGTGGCAGTTGGGCTGGCTTCAACCAGAACAGGTCAGCTGCATGACCGAAGACGATGCCATCGTCACCTTGGCTCCAGTAGCGAGTCCCGGCAGCGGTATTGCCATGGCCGCAGTGCCCCTGTCGGATACTGAAGTGATTGTCATCGAGAGCAGAAGAGAGATCGGGTATGACGCCGAGGAGTTTGGGAACTTTCTCGGTGGGGGCGTGTTCGTTTACACCGTTGATGCATCGCTTGGGTCGGGCGAGTTGCCGATCACAATCGGCGAAGACACCGGGGCCGGGCATATCGGGCATTCCCCCCTTCTCGTCGTTGGCGAGAGCATCAATGTCCGTGGCTACAGCATCACTGTCCAGTCTTCTTCCCCTGAATCCGACACCGTGGTCATCACCAAAATGAACCGCTGAGATTCCACTCGTGTTACAGCCAGCAAAGACCTATAGCGGATTCCGCGAACTTTGGGTGGAGCTTCGCAAGACCACCTGAGTAGGCCCGTATAAGAAATGGTGGCGGACACCGCTCAAGCGCATTCAGATAGCGGGCCGAACCTCATTTGCCGGCGCGTTTCCTTGCCCACCGGAGCGCCTTGATTGCGACCACAGCCATAAGGGCCGCCAGGACATTGAACAGGATGTCTCGCAGGTCGAAGACCCGGGTGGGCAGCAGCGCCTGGATGAGTTCGTCGAGCACGCCGAGGATGCCCGTAAGTGCGACAGCGAGGACCGCGGGCGAGGGCACGTGCGGTCTCCGCATCGCTCGCTCGGTAAGGGCCCCGTGGATGAGCAGTGCAACTATGCCGTACTCGATCAGATGGGTGCGTTCTTCGACCATGCCCATGCGAACGAACACCATGAAATAGACGGTCGCGACTCCCAGAGCGACAGCGATTTCGGCGCTTCCGGGTCGCGACCGCAGCCCTTGGACAACGATGGCCACTCCGGTCAGCACCATGCCGAGCGCGAATAATGCGGACAGCAGTCCTGCTTCTCGCAGAGTACTGGCCAGGCGGCCTGTGAGGCCGAGCGTGGCGTAGATGGCGGCGACGACAGCCGCGGTCGAGAGCCAAAGGCGCTGCTCGCGGATCGAGGTGAACGGAGGAACCGCAGGAGCTTATGCAACAACGACAGCCATGGTCGAGAGCCAAGGGAGCCGCACGTCTCGATTGGTGTTGGCGCGAAAGAGGAGTCCATGTGTGTCGTGGAAAGCGACGATTGACCCTTCCATCTGGGATCGGGCCTCAACTCAATTTTCTCTATGGCAACGGCAACGGTTAGGAGGCTCCGGCTTGGTCGGGGACATGGTTGAGTGCGTTTCGGAGTGCGGGGTTTAGGTCTTCGGCCCGCTGCCAGAGAGTCTCCACCTGCTGGTTCATGTCGGCGAACCTGTCTCGGATGGTTTCTTCCGGGTATGGGGTGGAGCACCAGCTTGCGAACAGCTTCAGAGCTATTGCGTAGAACATGAAGGCCACATGGGTCGTGCTGAGGGCGTAGGCCAGGCGGGCGGTTTCGTCTCCGTCGGCGGACCCGCTGGCCACCGTGACTGGATCAGTATGCACGGACCTGCTGGTTCTCGAATATATGCCCCTCAGCGCTGCGGGTGGGACCGGGACTATGGAGGATGCACTCATCATCAAGTCGGAATGGGTGGGCAGCTCCCGAACCCATCTGCTGACCGTCGGTGTTTTGTCCTTGTTCTTTCCTCTCCTGCACAACCATCCTCGGGCTTTCACCTCATCGATGAGGGTGTGGCACTCGGCCAATGTGAGGGCGATGTCCTGGGGGATGCTTGAGGGATCGGGCGGGTTGGTGGGGTCGATCCCGCATTCGCGCAAGCTGGTGTAAGCAGACTTGAGGTGGAGCTGGCTGAACCTCCGTAGGCGTTCTTCTGGGGTGATCTTGTTGCTAGACAGCCACAGACAGGTAGCGGAAGACTCCACCGCACTTCGCGCCAGGGCTTGTATCGGGTTCACAAGCGTTCTTTCGGTATTGGACACAAGAAGCGCAAGGCAACCGACCAAGTGCTCTCGTGCTGCAAAGAGCTTCAAGTGGAGGTGCAAGTGGACACCTGGGATAGAGACAAAATCGGCTTCCGGGTCAATGCCTGAACGGTTGGCGGCTGTGTTCTCTCTGGCGGCAGGTGACGAAGGATCGAATGAGCCAAAGGACCTGCATCCGAATTCGACATCATCTAATGCTTGGATTGCCCGCAGGGCTTCAGCCAGAAAATCAACGGGCGGCTTCTGCATTGGAAATTGCCTCCTCTGTCGTGCTGGTCACGTCGCACCAAACCCCTTCACAGCTTTCACCTTGGTCGAGCCACTCCACAGTCGGCAGAACGCTAAACAGGTTGCCGAGAAATCCGGCATGGATGCAGCTCGCGGGGAAGATGTAGTCAGATCGGGAATGGAATTTTTCGTTTGGGTTGTGCGATCTATCCTACCGATGGCGGCGCCAATGCCTTCTGGGCCCTTTCCGTTTGCCCTGAATCCCAGCCCGTTGAGGCGTCGTTACTAAATCTTCGCCGATTTAGGATTTTCGCCCATCCAGAATCCCGGCCTTATAGTGCTGTTTTCCCAGCTCAGGCATGGTCACCTGCCCGAAATCCACCCACGGCACCAGCACTGTCCGCCTATCCTCCAGCCCTTAGGTGGAGTACCCCCCTTCTCTTAGGTGGAGTACCCCCCTTCTCTTAGGTGGAGTCCCCGAATATCGGTCGGGTAGGCCCAGCTCAGAAGAGGTGGCTAGGACCTCACCAGACCCATCAGGCTCGTCTCCGTAGAGGCATGGCTGCCGCCAGATCCTCGCTGACCAAGCCCACCCCCAAAAACACCCCAACCCACCAAGGGTAGCAATTGGAATATCTGGAAAACATTCAGAAATATAGGAAATTCTGTTTGAAACTTAGTCGTGGCCCGGCATGCTCAGAGTCGTGCCGAAGTCAGACTCGGAGTTTCCCGCACTCAAGGTCAGCAAGGTGTTGAGCATTCTGCGCCGAATTGGTTATGTGAAGGTCAGACAGGCGGGTTCGCACATTCGGTTGGAAGCCCACGGCAGGCAGCCGATTGTCTTCTCGACACATGTTGGCAAGGAGGTTCCGCCCCGGCATCTGAGAGATATGCTCGTGAACAAGGCCGGATTGACCGACCAAGAGATCGACACTTTGCTCTGAGCCGGGAGATTCGCGGAGGTGGAGCGATGTCCAGAATAGAGATCTACAAGAACGACGAGGCGGGACCCGCCTGGTGTGCAATTGGAGACTTGGGCGATGCCGGCTATTACGCGGGAGCCGACACCCGAGAGGATCTGCTGGCCTTGATCCAACAAGCGGCAGAGATGGAAGGCGTGATTCCTCAGATTTCCATTGCCGGTACCGACGATCAGCGGGAGCAGATAACAGGTCGCTCCCAACCAAACCAGGGGGCTGTCAGCCGGTAGCCGTTGGGCTGTTCGGGCGGCTAGCTGTTGATGACGAGTGTATTGACTGCTTTGTCGTGCCATCCCTGCCGGTTGGCGTCCCAGGTGATCGAGGCGTAGCAGGCCAAGCTGGCGAGCGCGCCGAGCACAGGGACGATGACGTGCCCGAAGGGGATGGCGCACCTCCCAACTGACGGCCCCAGGCTGCCTGAGCAGTCCACATCTTGCCGTTCCACCACCTGTATTGGAAACGGCCGGTGGGATCAGGCAACCAAGCGCCAGAACCCACACCAAAGCCATACTACCTAGGAGAGGGGGTCTCTCGAGACCAGTCGGTCATTCAGCCAGGCGTTCTGCGGCTCGTTGGGCAGCTTGGCGGAGTTCCTCTATTTCCTTGTCCTGGGCGAGCCACTCAGCGGGGGATAGGCCGTCGAGGTCTTCGCGCTGTGCTGTTGAGGCCCATGAGGCGATGAGGGACGGATCGGCTCCTTCGCCAAGGGCATCTCGGAAAGCCTCGATGATGTCGCGGACTTCGGGACGGATCTCCTTCTTGTCGGCATTGAGCTGCCAAGTTGGATACCAAGTGGTGCCTCGTCCGGGGAGGCCCAGCAGGGACCCCGAGGTTTGTCGCTTCGACAGAGCCTGGCGGGTGACACCGAGAAGCTCCGCAGCTTCAGAAGTATCAATGCGGTCGCCGACTATTCGTGACCACCTGGCACTGGCGATGGCCTCCTCGGCTGCCCTAGTCCCGAGTTCCCGAGCTTCATCAGCGTCCATCTCGTCGATTTCACGTCGAGCGGGGGACAGACGCTCCAAAAACGCGTCGACGAGCAGTGCAACGCGCTCGTTGACAGATCCTTCGTTGGATTGCAATTGGTCGCCTCGGTAGACAGCCCATCCCTCGTCTTGGGGGCGGGAGCTGATGAATTTCACCAAAATGTCGATGACGAAGGGGCCGTGGTCAGACGAGGCCTGGGCCTGCATGTCTGATGTAGGGGTGAACTTGGCCTTGGGGGAGGTAGCCACAAAGCAACTTTATGCGTCAACCCGTCAACCGTCAACCCGTCAACTCTTCGATAGGGGGTGGGTTGGCACTGCCCCGCCTTACTGCCCCCGGCCCCGCGGCACATCCGTCCGGTCGTCGTCGAACCAGGGTGATCTGAATTCTCAGGCCCGGTATACGTGGACTCCGTCGCTGTGGCTGGCCAACGCGCGAAGGTCGGCGAGGTCGCTGGTGAGCACAGCACCGCCGGGGTCGGCTATGGCCACCACGAGGGCGTCGATAGCCGATCCCTGGCCCGCGAGGGTGCGCAAGGCGCCTGCTCGTCGGGCGAGACCCTCAGAAACGTCTTCAACGATGTTGCAGGTCTTCAAGAAGCGGTTGATGTTTGCGTCGTTGTGCTGTCGGCCGGTGACCGTTTCGGCGAGCACGACAGAGGGAACGAGCGGCGGCCACAGCCCATCGCGTTGAAACACTGCAATCAATGCCGCTGCATCCTGGCGCCGCCTGGCGAGACGGCTGATGCCGCCCGAGTCGAGAACGAGCCTGGTCAACGCGCCACGGTCGCCGAGGCGTTTGCCTGGATGCGTTGCGACAGGGCCTCAGCCTTGGCGATGGCTTCCTCGGAGGGTTCGCCGACATCGTCAAGAAGCTCGGTGAGATATCGGCCAGTCTCCTCAAGCAGCGCCTCTCGTCGGAGCTCGGCGCGTATCGATGCCTGAAGAAGCTCCGATGGCGAGAGCTCCCGTGCCTTGAGCGCGTCGTAGAGTTCGTCCGGCAGGTACACCTGCATGCGTGGCATACGCCTACTATACATACACTTGGACAACGCAGTTCACGCTCAGCACCGCAGATTGGAAGGCTTGGTAGGCCCTCTATGAGTATGGTTCGGCGATGGAAAAGGCGGCGATGTTCGATGTCGCCACCGCCCAGCGCCACCGCTTGATCGGCGTTCTCGACGACTTGGGCGACGAGCAGTGGAACACGCAGTCGTTGTGCGAGAAGTGGGTCTGCGCGCCGCTCTCGACTACTGCTGCGGTGGTCGAGCCTTCGGCTTTGTGCCCGGAAAGCGCACCAAAGAGCTTCGATTCGAGGCAACCGATTTGGACTGGTCAGCCGGTGACGGGGCGTTGGTGGTGGGACCGGCAGAGGCGATCTTGCTGGCGGTAACCAACCGGCCCGTGGCACTCGGCGATCTGAGCGGAGACGGCGCGGGGCTGTTGGCCAACCGCCTCGGCTGAGGCTTATTGGGCCGCATTCAGCCACGATGATGTTGACCGCCACGCGCCAACTTGGCCTGCCCGCACCAGCATCCGACAGTCGTTGTAGCTTTCTGCTGTGGGGAGAGCGTTGCGTGCAGTTGCCTGCGTCGCCGTTGCTGCGCTGTTCACTGCGGCTTGTGGAACCGATGGCGGTACTGCCATTCCCGATCCGACTGCTGAGCTTGTCGCTGCTACCGCTGTCCAGGTGACTGCCGAGCCTTCAACCGCTGCTCCTGTTCCCACCACCCCCACGCCAGCAGCACCCACAATCACACCGGCCCCGAAGCCCGAACCGACTTTGAACGTCCACAGTTCAGGCTTGGCCTGCTACGGGAAGTACTCGACCAGTTGGACGCGGGGCATAGACCCTGACCAGGTAGTCGGGTTGCCCACATTGGATGAAGCCGCCGCCCTTTGGTGGTCGAGGGAATCCATAGGCCGCTGGTGGCAAGGCCGCGATGGAAGGTACTCCATCAGCGCAGAAGACCTCATCCAACACTCCAGCCGAGACGACACCGTCGCGTTCCGCGACGGCGAAGGGAACGCGCAGGTTGTGCTACACGCCTTGCAGCTATCGGACGGCACTTGGATTATCGATAGAGGAGAATCCTGCGCCTAAGCGATAGCAGTTACTCCAGAGACGCGGGGCTTGGGGCTAGTCCTCACGCCCTTCAGCCCATGCCTTCCCAACCTGCCCAGTGACGCTCTCAACTGCGGAACCCAGATCGTTCGAAGAAGAGCAAGCATGTATTCCTAGCCGGCGACTCACCCCAAAGCTCGTAGGGTGGCTGTGTGTCGCCGGTCTTCAACCAGCGGAATGCGCTCGGGTTGCTACTGGTAGTCGCAGCGATTGTTGTGGCCGTGTTATGGGTCCGGAGCTGCGGCGGGCTGCGAGTCGAGGGTGATGCCAGGGGCAGGGTCGAGTCGGTCACGCAGGTGCCCTACATGGAGGCTAGGGAGTTTCCGGCTCTTGCTGACTATCTGGGGCCCCCGGCTTCCCCGAAGGCAAGCGACTTCTATCAGCTTGACTGCTCGCAGATTGTTCGAGACGACGTTGCCCATCTCGTCTACACCGGTGACATGGACTGCCCTTCGCTGTTTCTGCCCGACGTGATGGGGTACGACGTGATCGCCAACTACTGGGACGCTGTTTGCTCAAAGCCCCCGAAGCTGGTGGCACAAGACATCGACGGCAAAATCGCGTTCACCGTTGACACGACTGGCAATCGCGGAAGCTGCGATGACATGTCTGTTCCATCTGCCTTCGGAATCAAGCTCAAACGCTGACCGGCGACAACGCCGAATTCCGTTCCAGAAACCGGCGAAATCGGTTCCAGGACCCGAAATCACAAGCCTCTGACCGGGGGGGGTTCGCGCCAACGCCGGTAATGCAGCTTGTCCTATTTGTCGAGTTTCTGTCGGACTCGCTCTCCGAACTCGACGCTCCACGGCGCAGCCCGCACTGATGCCAGGTCAACCATGAAACCAGCAGAGCGCAGTCTGTCGGCTATGTCCTGCGCTTCCTGTTCGGGATCGTCTGGGTCGATGGCCGCCAGAACGCTTTGCCTCAGGCGGTCGGCGGTTTCGTGTGCCCACGGGTCGATGTCGGGAATGGTGTATTTGCCGGTGAGCATGTTGGCGATTGTCAGTGGCCCGGAGGTGAAGCCGCGGTCCTCTCGCAACAGAACGCTCATGCCGTTGTTGAGTCGGGCAAATTCTCCAAATTTGAAGTGGAGGCAAGTGCCGCCGTTTTCGCCCGGCGTCTCACTGGCAAGGTCGCAGACCACAAACAAGTCGGTGACCTTTGCCTGCGGCTTGCGAGGGTAGGCCATCTGAGGATCAGTAGACCTGGTAGTCGATGTGCTGAAGGTTGGTGTAGTCCTGCTTCTTCTCGTTCGTGTAGAGACGGATCTTGAAGGCAGGGGTGGCTCCCACCATCTCGACACTACACCCGGCCCTCCGACGCAGACGTCGGACCACCGTCGAGCCAGGATGATCCGTGGATTTGGTTCCATCTTCTTGGGCGCGCCAATGCCCTTTCCATCTGGTTTGCGAAGGGGCGAAATATCTGATGTTTGTTGCTGTAGCTGTCTGCTACGATGCGGTTAGGAGGTATTGGCATGCCGCTGAGCATTCCCATCCGCATCGATGAAGGCATCTACGCCTCGGCCAAGGCAGCGGCCCCGTCCATGGACCGCAGCGCTGCCCAGCAGGTATCCCACTGGGCTCGGATCGGGCGCGAATTGGAGAGGTCACGCGAAATCCCCCACAGCAAGATCACCGCCGTCCTCAGAGGCGAAACCCACTACGACGACCTCGACGACCCCCGCGCCCAGGCGATCGTGCGGGCCGTATGGGCCGAGGAGATGAAGATCTGGCGCGAATCGCTCGATTTGGAGGCTGAATTCGTTGCTAAGGGCCTCCCTTTCGCCGAGCTGGACGAGAGCGGTGAAGCTGTCGTCCGCGAGCCAGCTGTCCCGCCGTCAACGCCCGGACGCTGATCGTGGCGTCCGGGCCGTCTGCTGCGGTGGGCTAAGCGGGTGGGCGGCGCCCAGTCGCTGATCGTGGTGGTCGGGCCGAACGGCGCTGGGAAGACTTTGTTGGCCGGTCGGTTCGCAGCCGAGTCCCGCCTTGAGTTCGTCAACGCCGATCTGATCGCCGCTGAGCGGTGGCCCGGCGATGAGGAATCCCGTGCTTATGAAGCTGCCTCTGTGGCCGCGGACCGGAGATTTGAGCTGATCGCAGCCGGGCGGTCGTTTGTGGCCGAGACTGTGTTCTCCCACCCCTCCAAAGTCGACTTCGTCCGTGCCGCGTTGGAAGTTGGCTACACGGTGGGCATGCACATCGTCATGGTGCCGGAGGACCTCGCTGTCTTGCGGGTCCGCACCCGTGTGCGCTCCGGGGGGCACAGTGTCCCCGAGGAGAAGATCCGGGGCCGGTACCGGCGTCTTTGGGGACTTGTGGCAGAAGCGGCGGGTCTGTGTGACGAGGCCTTCTTCTACGACAACACATCGGCCCGCAACCCGTTCAGGCTGGTGGCCGAGCTCGACCGGGGAGTACCCGTCGGCATCCCTGCCTGGCCAATTTGGGTTCCCCCCGAAATGGAAGCCCTCACTGGTTGAACGCCCGGAAGCGAGCAGCGGCCATTGAAGGCAACGGTCCATTGGATTGACGCCAACAAGAGTTGACACTGGGCGGCGAGTTGCCCTGCCTAGGTAGAGCGATAGGTCAAGAAATCGGAGGCCTGGGTGGCGGCGCGGTGGCCGCTGGAAAGGGCGCCGTTGACTGACGGGATGCCCATGTAGTCGCCGGCTAGGAACAGGTTGTCGATATTTCCGGCAAGCTGGCCGGGGATCTCGGCCATCTCGGCCAGCATTCCGGGCTTGCCCATGCACAGGGCCTCCTCCCAGCGGTACACCCGGTAGAACAGGCCCTCGTCGTCGCCGGGAAGGGCGGAGCCGGGTGGTGCGTTGCGGCGAGCGGCGCCCAGCATCTGGCGCTTCACATCTTCGTCGTCTTGTGGGATGAGCTCTTTGGCCCGGTCGAGCCCGATTAGCAGGTCGAGGATGCTCTTTCCCTCAGGCGCGCAGGCGGGCAGGAAGGTGGTGCGGTCCATTAGAAGCGGGATGTCGTCGTCTTCGGGGTAGAGCGCGCCGTGCCAGCCGGGAGGAAGCGGAGGGTGGTCGAGTCCGATCACCACCCGGCAACCGGTGGAGTAGCTGACCGTGCTGAGGGCGGCGTGAGTCTCGGCCGGAAGTTCGGGGATGAGGCTAGAGACATGCGTGCCGGGCACCGCGCATATGACCGCATCTGCCTCGATTGTCTCGCCGTCCACCACCACGCCAGTCGCAGCCCCGGCTTCCACCACGATTCTCCTGGCTGGGGTCGACGGGCGAATCGCATCGGAGCAGGCGGCGGCCAGGGCGGTGTTGAAGGAGCCGATGCCCCGTTCGGGCATGTACACCTTGCCGCCGCTCAGCATCGTCTCGCCGACATAAGCCCGCATCAGTGCTTGGCCGGCGGGCTCGGCATCGCCCAAGACCATCTTCAGGGGGCCGCTGAGCGACACCCGCAGCTTGTCGGGCACTTTGTGCCGATCGAGGTATTCGCCGTAGGTCTCGTCGTCGTCGATTTCGGCGAGGCGGCTGTCGCTGGCGAAGCTCAGGAGTTCCTCCTGGCGATACATGTGGCGCATGACCTTGGAACCGGCCCGCAGGCCCGAAGGCGAGAGGAAGCCCATGGCTTTGGCCGCGGGCAGCTGCCGCAGGAAATTTCTGATCGACTGGTCGGGCGTGGTGGTAACCCACCGCCCGCCCCGGTGGTGGCCGAAGATCATGGTCGACTCCACCAGCGGCAGCCCCAGTTCCTCGCAGATGCGGAATGCGGTGTCGTAGGTGGTGGTGAAGACGAATGCGCCGTTGTCCACCGAGAACCCGTCCACCACCTCGCCCTTGCCGCGCCCGCCCGCACGGTCATTGGCCTCCAACAGAATGGGGGATATGCCCCGCTTCATCAGCTCATAGGCGGCGCTGAGCCCGGCGAAGCCCCCGCCGACGATGACGACTCGCCTGGTGCTCATGGGACAGCTCCCTTCTTGCCACCATTCGTTGGTTGGACGGGCGTTTTGCGCGGGCGCAAGCGCCTGGTGGGCCAATCGCACTGTACTGCGAACTCCCGGCCCCATTTGCGGTGCTGTTCTGTCAATATGGCGGTTGCCACCTCAACGACGACTGGAAGGAGAGACCAGTGGGAAAGGCAACTGAGACTGATTTGCCCGGTGTGGGGGTTCGCTTCGACCTGGAGACGAACGCAGGCCGATCCGTCGGTGTGGTCGTACACCAGACCGGTCGGCGCGATCTGGTGATCTACGACGAGCGGGACGTCGACCGAGCCTGCGAGAGCGTGGTGCTGACCGAGGACGAGGGGCATACCCTCGGGGAGCTGCTGGGCGGCAACCCGGTGCTGGAGCATCTGGACGACGCTGTGCACCGCCTGGAGGATCTCGTGATCTCGTGGGTGACGATCGATTCGAAGTCGTCTCTGGCCGGGCTCACCCTGGCCGAGGCCGGTCTCAGAGCGCAGACCGGAGCGGGCATCGTGGCGCTCGTCTCCGACTCGGGCTCTGTACCCATCCCCGGTGGAACCGACCGCCTTGAGCCCGGCCACACCGCAGTAGTCGTCGGCATCCCGGCCGCAGTGAAGGCGGCCACCAAGCTGCTGAACGACTCGGGCTAGCCCATGCACACGGGCGGCGATCTCTTTGTGATCGAGCTCGGGGCGGTGGTGCTGGTTCTGGCCATCGTCGCCCGCCTGGCTCGAAGGATCGGCCTGCCTGCACTTCCGCTGTACCTGCTGGTGGGGCTGGCCTTGGGCGATGGCGGCCTTGTCGAGTTGCCGGCCTCGGAAGAGTTCATCGAGGTGGGAGCCGAGATCGGCGTCATCTTGATGCTGCTCATGCTGGGCCTCGAGTTCTCCGCCCACGAGCTGATTGACAATGTGCGGCGGTCGACACTGGCCGGGATTGTCGACATCGTCCTGAATTTCCCGCCCGGATTCGTGGCCGGCCTGCTGCTCGGGTTCGACCCGATCATTGCCGTGTTGCTCGGCGGCGTGACCTACATCTCGTCGTCGGGCATCGTGGCGAAGCTCGTGGCCGACCTCGACCGCATCGGCAACCACGAGACCTCGGTGGTCCTGAGCGTGCTCGTGATCGAAGACCTGGCCATGGTGCTCTATCTGCCCATCGTGTCGGGGGTGCTATTCGGCGGCTCCGCCCTGAGCACCACCATCACGGTGATTGTCTCTTTGCTCGTGGTTGTTGGGGTGCTCGGCGCCGCCTACCTGTTCGGCGATCGGTTGAGCGCCATTGCGTTGAGCCAGTCCAGCGAGGCGCTGTTGTTGACCCTGTTGGGCGGCACGCTTCTGTTCGCCGGCATCGCCGGACGCCTCAACCTGTCAACCGCGGTGGGGGCCTTCGTGGTGGGCGTCGCACTGTCGGGCGACATCGTCTCGCATGCCCGCGGACTGCTGTTGCCGCTGCGCAACCTCTTCGCCGCCGTCTTCTTCGTGTTCTTCGGCCTGCAAGTCGATCTCGACCTCGTCCCCGATGTCGCGGTGGCCGCCGTGGTCATCGCTGCCGTCACCATCGCCACCAAGGTCGCCACCGGCTGGATCGCCGCGGGGCGAGCCGGCATCGGCAGGCCCGGCCGGGCCCGAGCCGGAGCCGCCCTCATCGCCCACGGCGAGTTCTCCATCGTCATCGCCGAACTCGGCATCTCCCGCGAGAGCGACCTAGGCGCCCTCGCCGCCACCTACGTCATCATCCTTACCCTCGTAGGCGCGGTTCTCTACCAGTACTCCGACTCCATAACCCTCCACACCCCAAGCGAGTCGTACCGCGCCCGGTGGCAGCGAAAATCCCGCCTCGCGGAACGGCTCCGCAACCGCCGCTGGTCACCAACGCGCTAGCTGAATTTCCCCGAAGTCGGGGGTTCAAGGCGAACAGGCGGGGTCTTGGGGATCTTTCTGAGCACTCCTCAGAGCTTCACTGACAGATTCGAGTTACCGTTCTGGCCAAACATGAATCGTTTGGAGGTTGGGTTGGCCACGAAAATTGTCTGTTGGAACATCGCAAAACGCCACGAGCCGTGGCGTGAGCTGGTGGCCATGGATGCCGATGTCGCTCTGCTGCAAGAAGCGGGTCAGGTTCCAGAAGACGTTGCCGACAGGGTCGATACCGGCACCAGAGAGCATTGGGATTCACACGTGTGGAACTCGGATTGGTACTCGGGTCGCTTCAAGAATTTGTACGACCGTTGGCCGATGGTGGTGAAGCTGTCTGACCGGGTGGAAATCGAGTGGTTTAAGCAGGTGAGCCCAATTGGCGAGGTAGCCGAAGACGAGATCGCCGTAAGCGGCATCAGCACGATCGCTGCCGCCAGGGTCATTCCACAAGACGAAGACGGGACGCCGTTCATCGTCGTGTCGATGTACGCACGATGGATCAAGCCCCATCCGTCTACCAAAAGCCCGTGGAAGGTTGGGTACCCAGACGGCTCAGCGCACCGAATCATCTCGGACCTTTCGAACTTCATCGGAAACACAGATCCCAGCACCCATCGCATTTTGGCCGCAGGCGATCTGAACATGATCTATGGGACGACCTACGAGGGTTGGCAATCGACCACGGTTCGAGAGCAAACAGTGTGGTTGCGCATGGAGACCCTCGGACTGGAGTTTCTCGGCCCTCAATACCCTGCCGGGAGACAGGCAATCCCAACACCGACAGACCTGCCACCCGACACTCTGAACGTCCCCACCTATGACGCCACCAAGAAGTCTCCAGAAACCGCCTACATTCAACTTGACTACGCCTTCGCCTCCCGCGGCTTCCACAAGAGCATCACCGTCCAGGCTTTGAACAAACCCGAGGAGTGGGGGAGCAGCGACCACTGCCGGCTGTGGATCGAGGTGGCTGGGTCCGGATCCGAGGTGATGGAAAGACAGTGAAAGTTATCTAAACATATTATCGTTGCGTTGGGCGGAGCGTCGCGGTAGGGTGGGGCTGTGCAGGTGGTGACGCTAAGCGATCTGGCGCCGATATTGGCCGCGGTGGTCGGCCCGATGCTGGCGGTCATGTTTGCGATGATGCGCTATCAGCACGTCGGCATAATCAAAATACGCGATCGAATCGACGAGTCGGACAGGGAGAACCGGGAGCTCATCGAGAAGTCGAACCGGGAAAACCGAGAGCTGATCCGAGAGAACCGGGAGCTCATCGAGAAATCGAACCGGGAAAACCGAGAGCTGATCAAGGAAAACCGGGAGTTGATTGAGAAAAACCACTCGGAGCTGACCAGCAGTCTCGGAGAGGTGCGAGAGCGCTTGTCCCACATCGAGGGGTATCTGCGCCAATCTCCGGAGCCCCCTACCGGCGACGACGCTCAAGCCACCTAAAAGCCGTTAACTGCCGCCTCGCCTGTCCTGCTAGCCTGACTCATTCCGGGCCGTTAGCTCAGTTGGCTAGAGCACCTGCATGACGCGCAGGGGGTCAGGGGTTCGAGTCCCTTACGGCCCACCCTTCCGGCCGCCCTGCGCGGTGCTGGCCGGGCAGTCATGCCGCGGAGATGCGCTCAGTCGGCTGGCCGGTGACTTGTGCGATGAGCTCGAAGTCCTTGTCGAAATGGAGCACGGTTAGCCCGGCGAGTTGGGCTGTCGCGGCGATCAGCAAGTCGGGGATGGATGGCGCCCGGTGCTGGCCGCTCTCCGCGAGCACCGACTGGAGTTCGATGGCACGGTCTTCGATCTTGGGTGTGAGGTACTCCACTGGCATCAACACCATTGGTGGTTCTGAAACCAGCGAGCGATGATCCCCAGCCGAGCGGGCTGAGTAACCGACCTCGAGTCGGGTAACGGTGCTGATGCGGATGAGACCACGCTCGATTCGCTCTACCCACTCGGCTGCGTCCTCGGCGAGGTGCAGCCTCTCGATTGCCGACTTGTCGATCAGCCAGGTCGTCACGACCAGGCGCCGGACATCACATCGGGATCTCCGAGGTCTTGGGCGAGGACGGCGAACCGATCGAGGTCCTCGATGCTGACTGGGCCAGTGGCAGCCACGCGTTCGCTCTCCAGTGCCCGGCAGAGGTATTCGTTGCGTGAAAGCCCGACTCGCTTCGCCTTGGCGTCTATCGCGGCGAGAACTTCAATGGGGACGCCTCGGATCAAGATGTCGGTCACGGTCACCTCCTTTGATATCTAATGATATCAGATCGCATGCGACCAGCATCATGGCGGCAAGGGCGCGGTTCGGTACGCTCCCACCGAATGGATGTCGTCCAGTCCAGTGATCGACGGCGGCTGGGCTGGTTGCTCGCCGGGGTGGGGATGCTTTCGGTTTCCACCGATTCGCTGTGGATCCGGCTCTCGGAGGCCGACGCCATCGACGTGTCTTTCTGGGTGGCGTGCTGCTCGATTCCCCTTTACACCGCGCTGAGCCATCGGGTGGACGGCTGCTGGCCGCTGGAGGCGTTCCGCCGTCACCCCTGGCAGCAACTGATCATCGGGGTGCTTACCGGGGGGAGCCAACTCTGCTTTGTGATCGCCGTCACCCAGACCCGGGTGGCCAATGTGGTGGCTATCGTGGCCGCGGTCCCGTTGCTGGCCGCGATAAGCGCCTGGATATGGCTAAGGGAGCGAATCTCTCGGGCCACGGCCATCGCCATCGCCATCACCATGGGGGGAATAGGGGCGATTGTGTCGAGTTCGGTGGGCGAGCCCACCCTCTCCGGCGATCTGCTTGGTGTGTTGGCCATTGTGGGCTTTTCGGTAAGCCTGACCATGTGGCGCCGATATCCCGACATGAGCCGGCTGGTGGGTTTGTCCATCGGCGGGGTGATGACTGTGGTGGCCCTGGTGTACTCGGCATCGCCGCTCTCGCTGGACCTGCGGGCCTACCTGTCGATCGCCGCCATGGGGCTGGTGTTCAACCCGTTCGGCCGATTGGGGCTCTCCAACGCACCCCGCTTCGCCCCGGTGGCCGACGTGGCCCTGTTTGCCCCCATCGAGACCGTGGCCGGAACGATATGGGCCGCCGCGTTCTTCAGCGAGTACCCCCGCCCCGTCGCCGCAGTGGGCGCCGTTATCGTGCTGGTCGGCGTGTTCTACGGCACCATCGCCACCACCCGACCCGGAGCCGCCACAGCACAATAGAGGCTCTATCCCAGAGGGGATTTGGGAAGTAGCGTCTCGGGTTATGGCCAAGCCGAACATCTTGGTGGTGATGGCCGACCAGCTGGCGCCGCATTTCACTGGCGCTTACGGCCATCCGCTGGTGAAAACGCCGGCGCTCGATGCGCTGGCCGAGCGGGGCGCGCGGTTCGATGCGGCCTACTGCAATTTTCCGCTTTGTGCGCCGTCGCGGTTCTCGATGATGTCGGGACAGCTGGCGTCGGCCATCGGGGCGTGGGACAACGCGGCTGAGTTCCCAGCGTCGATCCCCACGCTGGCCCACTACCTCAACCTGGCCGGCTATCGCACGGTGCTGGCCGGCAAGATGCACTTCATCGGGCCCGACCAGCACCACGGGTTCGCAGAGCGGCTGAACACCGAGATCTACCCCTCCGACTTCGCCTGGACCCCTGATTGGGACAACGCCGATGAGCGAATCCACAAGTGGTACCACAACATGGACAGCCTGGCGGAGGCTGGGCAGGCTTTGGCCACCTACCAGCTGGACTACGACGAGGAAGTGGGCTTTGCCGCCATCCGCAAGCTCTACGACTTCGCCCGCGACGGCGACGACCGCCCGTTCTTTCTGACCGCGGCGTTCATCCACCCCCACGATCCCTACGTGGCCCGTCCCGAGTGGTGGGATCTCTACGACCACGACGCCATCGACCTGCCTGATCCGGTAGACCTCGACTCGCTGGATCCCCACAGCCAGCGAGTCCGTCGGGGGATCGAGGCCGACACCGTCGGCTACACCGAGGAGCAGTGCCGCAACGCCCGCCACGGCTACTACGCCAACACCAGCTACATCGACGGGTGGCTGGGAAGGATGGTCCGGGTGCTGGAAGAGACCGGCGAGCTCGACAACACGGTGGTGATCGCCACCAGCGACCACGGCGACATGCTGGGCGAGCGGGGCCTGTGGTTCAAGATGAGCTTTTTCGAGCGGTCACTGCGGGTGCCATTCGTCATGGCCGGACCGGGTGTGGCCAATACCGCGGTGGGAAACGCCTGTTCACTGGTTGATCTTCTCCCCACTCTTCTGGACATCGCCGCCGACGGCGGCAATCGAGTCGAACCGGTTGGGCCGCTGGCTGGGCGCAGCCTGTGGGAGAGCGCCACCGGGGGGAGCGATCCCATTGATGAGGCCCTCGCCGAGTACACCGCGGAGATGACCTCTCACCCGATGTTCATGGTCCGGCGAGGCCGCTACAAGTACATCCACTGCGACACCGACCCGGCCCTGCTCTACGACGTGGTGGACGATCCGCAGGAGCGGACCAACCTGGCCGACGACCCGGCCCATGCCGAGGTGGCCGCGGAATTCGCCGCCGAAGTGGTCCAGCGTTGGGACAGCGACGCCATCAGAGACCAAGTGCTGGCCTCCCAGCGGGCCCGGCGGGCGGTTCACGCCGCAAGCAACGGCGGCCGCATCTCATGGGACTACTCCCCGGCCCAGGACGCCGCCGACCAGTACGTGCGCGACCACATGGACTGGGCCGAGGCCGGCCCCCGCAGCCGCCTCTGATCTACGGCGGCGAGCGGGGTACTGTGTGGGCACCCCAGCCAAGGAGGAGGCATGGCCCGAATCAAGATCCCCGATGGCCCCGCAGAGGAGCTCCATCGGCTGTGGATGATGTGCCCGGAGCTCACTGCTCCGGCGTCGGCGTTCAGCGCCGCGGTGTACAACAAGAGCAAGCTCTCGGTGCGGCTGCGGGAGCTGCTGCGGATGAGGATTGCCCAGATCAACCACTGCGTGGTTTGACTGGACACCCGGGTTGCGTCGTTGGCGCAACATGATCTGAGCGAAGACGACTACCTCCACGTCGGCGACCGAGACAACTACGACGGCTACAGCCAGGCCGAGCGGGACGCGCTGGAGTACTGCGAGAAGTACGCCACCGACCACCTAGCCATCGACCAGGCGTTCATGGACCGCATGGTGGGGCACTACGGCGACGAGCTGATGGTGGACATGACGCTGTCCATCGGCTGTTGGATCGCCTTCGGCCGCATCAATCAGGTGATGGACGTGTCGGTCTCCTGCCCACTGCGCATGAAGGGCCCCGAAGAAGCACTCGAGGCTATGGAGGGCAACGGCCAAGGTGAGGACGACATCCTGGCCATGCGCTCCGCCCGATTCGCGTAGCCCTCAGCGGAATAGGCGGCCGAAAATCCGCAGGTCGTCGGTGAACAGCTCGGGCTGCTCGAATGGGGCGAAGTGGCCGCCTTTGGGCTGCACCGCCCAGTGGACGATGTTGTAGCGGCGCTCGGCCCACACCCGCGGGGTTTGCAGCAGCTCCCGGGGATACACGGCGTGGCCGGTGGGCACCTCCACCCGACCGGCCCACGAGTCCACCGCCGAAGTGCCCGCGCGGGCCGACTCCAGATACAGCCGCCCCGATGACGCCGCGGTGGCCGTAATCCAGTACAGCATCACGTTGTCCAGTAACTGGTCCTTGGTGAACACGCTCTCCAAGTCGCCGTCGTCGAGGTCGCACCAGTGTTGGTACTTCTCGATGAACCACGCGGCCAGCCCGGCGGGGGAGTCGTTGTGCGCGAAGGCCAGGGTCTGGGGCTTGGTGGACATCATGGCCATGTAGCCGGTGCCGCCGGTGATCACCTCCAGCGACCGGGCCATGGCCGCCTGTTCGGCCTCGGTCACCCCCTCCATCATCTTGGCCTGGTCGGCGGCCTCCTCGGCTGTGGGCTGGGCGAAGAGCATGTTGAAATGGGCGGCGATGAGCCGGTCGCCGAAGGCCTCGGCCATGCGCCGGGTGACCAGCGCCCCCCAGTCGCCTCCCTGCACGATGTAGCGCTCATAGCCCAGCTGCTCCATGACCCCGGCAATGGCCTCGGCGCAGCGATGCATGTCCACGCCGGGATTGGCGGTGGGGCCGGAGAATCCGTAGCCGGGTAGCGACGGCACCACGATGTGGAAGGCATCGGCCGGATCGCCGCCGTGGGCCGCCGGATCAGTGAGCGGGCCCATCATCTCCCGGAACTCCACCACCGAGCCCATGTAGCCGTGGATCATCACCATGGGCAGCGCGTCGGGCTCCGGCGAGCGCACATGGTAGAAGTGCACCCGCTCACCGGCCGCGGTGGTGGTGAACTGGGGAAAGGCGTTGAGATGGGCCTCCCGGGCCCTCCAGTCGTAGCCGTCGGCCCAGTACTGGCACAGCTCCTGCATGTAGGCCACCGAAGCGCCGTCGGTCCACCCCGGCCGCACGGTGTCGGGCCACCGGGTCATGGCCAAGCGCTGGTGCAGGTCGTCTAACTCAGCCTGGGGGATGTCGATCTCGAACGGCTCGATGCTCATTCCCGCAGCGTGTCACACACCCGAGTCGGCACTGCTAGTCGAAATGATCGGCCCGGCGGACAACGAAGAACCAGGTGAGCACGGCCGAGAGAACCACGAGCACGCCCGACCAGATGCCGGCCTCGGCCACGAAGGCCTCTTCGATGCTGTTGAACGCCTTGGTGGTGAGGGTGGGGAAGTCGAAGGGGGCGATGAGCAGGGTGATGGGCAGCTCCTTCATCACCGACAGCATCACCAACCCGCCCCCGGCCAAAAGCCCCGGCGCCATCAGCGGCAGTTCCAGCGAACGGAAGCGGCGCACCCAGCTGGCCCCCAGGGTGCGGGCCGCATCGGTGAGCCGGGACGAAACCGCGGCCACCGCCACCTGGGAGGTGCGCATGGTCTGGCCTCCGAACCGCACGATGTAGGCGAACACCAGCAACACCAGGGTGTTGCGGAGATGGCTGCCGATGTCGGTCTTGAGCGTCCAAAACAGCAGCGCCAGCCCGATGAGGATCCCCGGCAGGGCGAACGCCGAAACGATCACCGCGTTGGCCACGGTGCCGATTCGCGACCGGTAGCGCACCACGAGATAAGCAGCCGGCAGCACCACGGCCACCGACACCACCGCGGCCAGAATGCTGCCGTAGGCGGTGTGCCATGTCGGTGCCCACACGTCGTCCCATCCCACCAGGAGTTCCCGGCCTCCGGATGCTTCCAGCCTGATGCCGTCGATGCTCCAGTCGGCCAGCGAGGCCAGCGGCCCCAACAGGGCTAGCGCCACCGACCCGGCCAGGAACACCACGGCAATCGGCTTGGCCCGGCCCAGCCGATAGATCACCGGACTTCGGGATCGCACTGGTGCGGTGTGCTCGAAGCGCCGGGTGGCCCCCCGTTCTACCAAAACAACCACGGCGGCCAGCACCAACAGGATCACGCTCAGGGCCATCGACACCGCCTGGTTGTTGAGCCGGGTGGTGTAGATGGCCCGGCTGAGGGTGTCGTAGCGCATGAGCTGCACCGCGCCGAAGTCGCTGATGGCATACAGGAACACCAGCAGGGTGCCGGCGCTGATGGCGGTGGCCGTTTGGGGCAGCACCACACGGCGGATGATGGTGAGCGGGCTGTCGCCCAGCAGCCGGGCGGTTTCCTCCGCCGAACCGGGCAGGCGCCGCAGCCGGGCGGCCACCGGCAGATAGACGTACGGGTAGGTGAACAGGGTGAGCGCCAGCCAAGCGCCGAACAGGCCTCGCACCTCCACGTCCCACACCAGCCCCAGGTTGTCTAGCCAGTCGGACAGCAGGCCTCCAGGATTGAGGGTGCGGATCAACGCGGCAGCACCGATGAAGGTGGGGAACACCAGCGGCAGCGGCAACAGTGCCTGCCACATGCGCCTGAGGGGCACGTCGCAGCGGGTGGTCAGCCAGGCCAGAGCGGTGCCGAACACCGCGGTGGAGGCCGACACCAGCACGGCTAGGCGCAGCGTGCGCAGCAGCGGTCCCTGCGTGCGCTGGGAGAACAGCACGCCCAACGGGTCACTGTGGAAGGTGAAGTTGCGCCACACCAGATAGCCCGCGGGGAAGGCGAAGCCAACGGTCACCACGATGGCGACCACTTTCAGCAACACCGAGGATCGGGTGGTGGTCGATTGCACGAAGAGCGGCTCAGTCGGGGTCGGATTGGGGGAAGGCCGCCGCCGGTGATCCGGTGTAAGCAGGGCAGACCCGGTCGCCGGGGGCGAGGCTTTGTGTCCCGCTTACTCGGGCGAGGAGCCGGATACCGACGGCGTTGGCCACGGTGACCATGGAGTCGGCCCCTTGGAATTCGAAGTCCTCCACGGTGTGGGTGGCGGTGCCGCTTACATCAGGAAGCAAGTCCACGTCCTCAGGCCGTACTGTGACATCGACCGGTCCTTGGCAGGGTTCGAGCAGGGGAATGGGTCCGAAGTCGGAATGGGCGACAGGGCCGTCGGCGTCGGCGGGGTACATAGAAACATCGCCGATGAAGGATGCCACCCATGGGTTGGCCGGATGCTGGTAGACCTCCGCTGGCGACCCGATCTGCACGATACGCCCCGCATCCATAACCGCCACTCGATCGCCCAGCACCAGCGCCTCCTCCCGGTCGTGGGTCACGAAGACCGCGGTCATGCCCGTGGCCTGAAGGAGTTGGCGCACCTCGGTGCGAACCTCCCGGCGCAAGGCGCTGTCCAAGTTGGAAAACGGCTCGTCCAGGAGCAAGGCGGTGGGCTGGGGGGCCAGCGCCCGGGCCAGTGCCACTCGCTGCTGTTGGCCACCAGAGAGGGTTTCGGGCATGCGGTCTTGCATTCCCGGAAGGTTCACCAGCTCCAGTGTCTTGGCCACCTCCGCCGACCGCTTGGCGCGGGGGACCCCGTAGCCAACATTCCTGGCCACATCCAGATGGGGAAACAGCGCCCAGTCTTGGAACACCATGCCGACATTCCGGTCTTCAGGCCGGACCCAGATTCCGTTGCCAGCCACTTGGGTACCCGCAATGTGGATCGTCCCCCGGTCGGCCCGCTCCAGACCGGCGATGATGCGAAGCAGCGTGGTCTTGCCACACCCGCTTGGCCCCAGCAGGGACACCATTTCGCCCCACCCCACTTCGAGGCTGCACTCTTCGATCACGGTGACGCCCTCGAACGACTTGGACACGTCCTGCACCGACAGCAGCGGAACCGGGGGGACAAGGGTCATGAAAATGTAAGGCTACCCTTATTTTCTCGATTCGACCTAGAGGTACAATGCATGGCTATGTCCCAGATCGTGATGGCGCCCGCCGACGATGGGCCGATTGAGGTACACGTCTGTGGCGAGGGGCCGCTGGTTGTGATGCTGCCGTCAATGGGCCGGGGGGCGGCTGACTTCGACCTACTGGCCGCTGAAGTGGCCGCGGCGGGCTATCAGGTGGCCTGCCCTGAGCCCCGGGGCCTAGGTGCCAGCGCGGTGTCGGATAGGGAGGAGACTCTGGCGACGCTGGCTGCCGACGTGGCCGCGGTGATCGCCGGGCTCGGAGGCGGTCCCGCGGCAGTCGTTGGCCACGCCTACGGAAACCGGATCGCCCGCATGACCGCCACCAACCACCCCGAGCTGGTGGAGAGCCTGGTGCTCTTGGCCTGCGGCGGGTTTATTCCGGTTACCGAGGAGATGGGCGTGGCCTTGCGGACCATCTTTGATCCCCGCAACCCGCCCCAGGTTCGCCTAGACGCGGTGGCTCGGGCGTTCTTCGCACCCGGCAACGACGCCAGCGTGTGGGCCGACGGCTGGTACGGCTCGCTGGCCCGAGCCCAAGAGCAAGCCACCGTGTCCACCCCGGTTGGGGACTGGTGGGCCGGAGGCACCGCCCCCATGCTGGCGGTGCAGCCCGCCGACGACCAACTGGCCGTGCCCGCCAACGCCGATGCCCTCGTCGAGGCCGTCGGCGATCGAGTTCAGGTGGTGGTTCTCCCCAACGCGGGCCACGCCCTCTTGCCCGAACAGCCCGAAGCCGTGGCCAATGTGGTGATCAGCTGGCTCGATGGCCGTAAGGTCGAGGCCAGCGTCTAGTAGGGCACGGGCGATCCGCTAGTTGCGGGGGACCTCGTTCCAGGGTATGGCTTTGTCAACCCGAGGCTCGCCGGGGAGGCCGAGTATCTGCTCGCCCAGGATGTTGCGCATGATCTCGGTGGTGCCGCCCTCAATGGAGTTGGCCCGGGAGCGCAAGAAGGCGTGGCCCAGGCCGTTCTCGGCCCCGGTCTCCGACACTACGTCTGGCCGCCGGAAGGTGTAGTCGAATTCCACCGATCCGGCCGGTCCCTGAAGGTTGACGCACTCCTCGAATATGTCCTTGTTCAGCTCGGCGTGGATGGCCTTGGCCACCGAGCCCTCGGGGCCGGGGTTGCCGGCTCGGCGGTTCTGAGAGGCCCGCATGTTGGTGAGCCGCAGGGTCTCGGCCTGGCTCCACAGCTTCATCACCCGGTCTAATCGTGCAGAAGTGCGCTGCTCGTCGGGCAGTTCGGCCCACACCTGCACCAGCTCGGCGATGCTGCCCGAGCCCCGCTTGGGCGAGCTGCCGCCTCCGATCACTGTGCGCTCGTTCATCAGCGTGGTGAGCGACACCCGCCAACCCTCGCCCTCTTCGCCGATGCGGTCGGAATCAGGCACCCGAACGCCGGTCATATAGACCTCGTTGAACTCGGCTTCACCGGTGATCTGGCGCAGCGGGCGAACCTCGACCCCTTCAGCGTGCATGTCCAGTGCGAAGTAGGTCATGCCCTTGTGCTTGGGAGCGTCGGGATCGCTGCGGGTCACCAGCATGCCCCGGTCGGCCAGGTGGGCGAGGGTGTTCCAAACCTTTTGGCCGTCCACCGTCCAAATGTCGCCGTCTCGGACCGCTCGGGTAGCCAGTCCGGCGAAGTCGCTGCCTGCGCCCGGTTCGGAGAACAGCTGACACCAGCGCTCTTCGCCGGTGAACATGGGTCGCAAGAATCTCCGCTTTTGCTCGTCGGTGCCGTGGGTCACCACGGTGGGTCCGGCCAGGGTGAAGAAGAAGGCACCGGGATCGGCCGGTCCCGCTCCAGCGTCTCGTAGCCGCGCCTCGATGTGGCGCTGGTAGCGGGGTGCGAGTTCAAGGCCGCCGAATCCCACCGGGAAATGGACCCAGGCCAGCCCGGCGTCGTACTGGTAGCCGCGGAACTCCTCCACCGACATGGTGGTCGGATCATGCTCGGCCAAAAGGGCGTCGATGGCGTCGTCGACTTCTTGGGGGATGGCGTCGGTGCTCACAAGGCCAATCTAGCTTTCAATTCCTTGAAGCAGGCCATCGACTGGCGAGCAACTATGTCGGGTTCGAGGGCATTCAACTCGTCGGAAAAGACTTCGATGGCGAGAGGGGCGTCGACGCCGCGACTGAACAGGTCGGCCAACAACCCGGCGATGTTTCCGTGGCCCTCCCCGGGCATCAGGCGATGATGGATGCACTCGTGGGCTATCTCTTCGGGAGTCGGCTGGCCCACGGGGTCGGGGCCGGTGTCGCCGACTTGGATGGCCTTGATCATGGCCGGGTTGATGGCGGGATCCAGCTGGCCCCGCTCCGGTCCCCGCCATAGATGCCATGTGTCTAACAGCAACCCGGCGTTGGTCCGGTGGGCCCGCTCGACAATCTCAGCCGCCACCCGGTGGTCGTCCAATGGCGACCAGGAGAACGGCTCGATCAAAGCCAGAATGCCGTATTCAGCGGCCTGATCGGCGATCTCGGCCAGCGTGGCCGCGGCCTGATCCAAGTGCTCGCCCGGATGCCAGTCGGAATGCTCGAGCACGGTGATCGATCGAGCCCCCAGGGCCGCGGCCGCAGCCACCGCGTTCTCGGCGCCCTCAGGCGACCGCATCGTCATGACCACCCCGTCGTATTCGGCGACCCGAAGCTCCAGTTCTTCCAACAAGTTCACGATGTCTGTATCTCCCCATCCCCGCTCGTGCAGCTTGCGGTGCTCCCACCCGTAGATCGAGAGTCGGGCGAACCCGGCAGCCGATGCGGCCCGGGCTTTCTCGTCCCACGGCACTCGGCCCAGCGTCCCGGTACACAGATAGGGGGGATGGGGCATGGCCCGACATTATGCCGCTTGCACTACCGTGCCCCCATGGAGTTCGACGCCCGCGACCCGGCCCATGAGATCGATGGAGTCCCATTCCATACCCTGGCCCGCATCCGTGCCGAACAGCCCATCTGCCCATCGCCTAAAGGCGGCTGGTACCTCTCGTCCCGCCGCCACATCGACACCGCCCTCAAAGAGGTTGAGACCTTTGTGGCCGATCTGGCCCCGATGGCCGGGCTGCCCGGCACCGAGGTGGTTCCGTCCGAAGAGCTGTTCTTGAGCGAGATTCCCGAACCCCGCCACGGCCGCATCCGCCGGCTCTACAACTCCAACTTCGCCCCCCACCGGTTGCGCAACACCGAGGAGTTCGTCACCCGAACCTGCCACCGGCTGCTCGACCCGATGCTGGCCGCCGGTGAGGGCGATCTGCACGCCGGCTATGCCATGCCCATCCCCAGCGCCACCCTGGCCGATCTGATGGGGCTGCCCCCTGAGGCAGGGGAGAAGTTCATGGGCTGGTCGTTCGACGGCACCCTGATGCAGCGCCCGGGCACGCCGGGGATCAAGCCGACGGGGCCGCCGATACTCGACTATTTCCGGGAGGCCCTGGCCGAGCGCCGGGCGTCATTGGCTGCGGGCGAGGAGCAGCCCCACGACGTGATCATCGGATTGATGAACGCTGAGATCGACGGCGTGCCGCTGAGCGACACCGAGATCGTCATCCAGCTTCAATTCATGGTGATGGCCGGGGTTCACACCACCCGGGCGCTGCTGGTGCATCTGGCCCACCGGCTTCTACGAGACCGGGAGCTGTTCGAGCGGGTGACCGCTGATCGAGATCTGGTGGCTCCGCTGGTGGAGGAGTCGCTGCGCCACGATGCCCCGGTGCAGGCCACCACTCGCCGCTGCACCCATGCGGTAGAGCTCGACGGGGTGGAGATGCAGGCCGGCGACTGGGTGGAGGTGGGTATCGGCTCGGCCAACCGGGACGAGACGGTGTATGACGACCCCGACGTGTTCCGGTTGGACCGAGACGACCCCCGCGACCACTTGGGGTTCGGCGGCGGCCCCCATATCTGTCCCGGCGCCACCCTGGCCCGCATCGAGGCCACGTGCGCAGTAAACGTGCTGTGCGACCGGGTGGCGGAAATGTCAGTAGTTGATGGGGCGAGTTATCCGCCGCTGCCCGGCGGCATGTCGCACCTGCCCATCCCGGCCAAGCTCAAGGCCAAGCAGGCCTAGTCGGTTCGAGGCCGGGCCTCGGCCAGCTCCGCGATGTAGGCCAGCTCCTCGTCGGTGTCGGCCCGAATGGTGAGGCCGGTGGCCTGGGTGTCGCACCAGCGGGCAAAGCGTTCCTTGATGCGCTGGCGGGAGCCGATCAGAGCTCCGTCGTCGATGTACTCGTCGGGGACTGCGGCCACCGCCTCGTCCCGGCGCCCAGCCATGAACAGCTCCTGGATGCGCTCGGCGGCGTCGCCGAATCCCCGCCGCACCATGGCGTCGCGGTGGAAGTTGTACTCCCGGGTGCCATAGCCCCCCACCAGGAAGGCGAACTGGGGCTTGGCCTGGTCGATGGCCCCTTGCACGTCGTCGGTGATCGACACCCGGGCGCCGGCCTGGATCTCGATATCGTCCCAAGTGCGTCCGGCCCGGTCGAGCCCCTTTTGGATGGCCTCGGTGTAGAGGTGGGCGCTGCCCGGGGTGAAGCCCAGCGGCAGCCACCCGTCGGCCAACTCGGCCATCAGCGAGGTGTTGGCCGGCCCCCCGGTAGCCAAAAACACGGGAATGTCGGGGTTCATGTGCAAGATCGACTTCAGCGGCTTGCCGACGCCGAGGGCGCCCTCCCCGGCAAACGGCAGGCTGATCTGCGACCCGTCGTGGGTCAACGGCCCCTGCCGGGCGAACACCTTTTTGATGATGGACACGTAGTCGCGCAGCAGCGCGTTGGGCTTGCCCCACGGCTGGCCATACCACCCCTCCACGATCTGGGGGCCCGACAGACCCAGTCCGCAGATGGCCCGGCCCGGCCCGGCCAGCGCCTCCAGGGTGCCGAACTGCATGGCGGTGGTCACCGCCGGTCGGGCGGCCACCTGGCACACCGCAGTGCCCAGGCGGATGTGGCGGGTGTGGGCCGCGATCCAGGCCAGCGGGGTGATGGCGTCGATGCCGTAGATCTCCGCCGACCACACCGAGTCGTACCCCAGGCGCTCGGCCAGCTGCACCTTGGCCAGCTGCTCTTGGGCCAGAGCAGTGTCCAGCCTGGCCTGGTTCCAAATGTCCACCCCGATACCCAGCTTCATAGGCCCCGACTATCCCACTCCCGGTGGTCGGCAAGTGAATTGGCGGAATGTAGAATTCGGCGGTGCCTACGAAGCTATTGCATGGATTCGCCCCACCGGCGGCCGACGATTTCATCACCATCGTGCGAGCTGAAGGCTGCACGCTCTGGGATGACCAGGGGAATCGCTATCTGGACGCCCTAGCCAGCCTGTGGTACTGCCAGGTTGGCCACGGTAGGGCCGAGATTATCGACGCGGTGGCCGACCAGATGCGGCTGTTGGACGCCTACCAGACGTTCGCCCCGTTCACGAACCAGCCCGCCGAGGAATTGGCCTCCCTGGTGGTCGAGCGCTCGCCCCATCCCGACGGACGGGTGTTCTTCGGCGGCTCGGGATCTGAAGCAGTGGATTCTGCCCTCAAGATCGCCCGGGCGGTACACCAACTCCGAGGGGAGCCCGACCGCCAGATCATCATCCGGCGCACCGATGCCTACCACGGCACCAACTTTGGGGGCACCTCCGCCCAGGGCATTGCCGGCAACCGGGAGGGGTGGGGCGATCTGGTGCCCCACTTCATCGAGGTGCCCCGCGACGACATCGAGGCGGTTAGCACCACCATGGCCGCCAACGAGGGCCGGGTGGCCGCCGTCATCACCGAGCCGGTGCAAGGGGCGGGGGGAGTGTTCCCACCGGCCGACGGCTATTTGGAAGGACTGCGGCGGCTATGCGATCAGCACGGCGCGCTGCTGATCTTGGACGAGGTCATCTGCGGGTTCGGCCGCCTCGGGCAGTGGTTCGGGGCTCAGCACTACGGCGTGACGCCCGACCTGATGACGTTCGCCAAGGGGGTCACCTCCGGCTACCAGCCCGTGGGCGGAGTGATTTGCAGCCGAGCGGTGTGCGATGTGCTGGAGCAGCCCGACTGGACACTGCGCACCGGCTACACCTATTCCGGCCACCCCGCCGGTATGGCTGCCGGAGTGGCCAACCTGGCCCTGATGGAGAAGGAGCAGTTGGTGCAGCGGGTACCGCACTTGGCCCAAAAGCTCACCGAGGGCCTCGCCGCCCTTCAGGCCGACGGAATCATCCAGAGCTACCGGGGGGCCGGGGCGGTGTACGCCGCGGAACTGGGCTACGACGCCGCGGCCGCGCGGATGCGGCTGCTGGAAGCCGGGGTAGTACTGCGGCCCGTCGGCACCGGGCTGGCCATCTGTCCGCCGCTGGTCATCACCGACCACGAGATCGGCACCCTTTTCGACACCATGGCCGACGTGCTGTCCAACGGGAACAGCTAGCCCGGGGCGACCTCCCTCAGCCGATTACCTGGCCGGCGTCCACCCGGATCTCCTGGCCGGTAACGCCTCGGCCCCGTTCGGAGGCCAGAAACAACACCGCCTCGGCGATGTCTTTGGGGTCGACGTGGCGGTTCAGAGCTGCGGCCCGAGCGGCTCGATCCGACACCTGCTGGGCGGTCTGGCCGGTTTGCTCGGCGATGTTGGACCACAGCCGGTCGAGGTTGTCGCCGGTGATATAGCCCGGCGTGACGATGTTCACCCGTATGTTGTGGGGGCCCAGTTCTCGGGCCATGACCATCGAAGCGGTCTGCATGGCCGACTTGGTGGAGGTGTAGATGGCCATCTTCTCGGGCACCGAGTGGGTGCTGAGCGTGCTGATCTGCACGATTGAGCCCCCGCCGGCCGCCTTCATGTGCTCGGCGGCCCGGCGGCTCACCTCCAGGGTGCCGATCACATTCAGCTCGAACGAATAGCGGTAGTCGCCCCAGTCGATGTCGGCCACCGCGGCGCGGGCGCCGCCCGCAGTGGCCACGTTGACCACCGCGTCTACCCGTCCCAGCTCCGCAGCCGCGGTGTCGGCTAGGGCCGCGGCTGAGTCGTGGTGGGCTATGTCGGTGGGCACTGCCAGCACCTTTTGCCCGGTGGCCTCGGCTACTTCAGCGGCCAGCGCTTCCAATGGCTCTGCCCGGCGGGCGGCCAGAGCCAGGTCGGCGCCGTCGGCGGCCAGCGCCAATGCGCACGACCGCCCCACCCCCGGCCCGGCGCCGGTGATGATGGCCACCTTGCCAAACATAGAATGGTCTTTGCTCATAACGATCCTTCGGTCCGACGTTTGCGACGTCGGGATGTCACAGCGCTACACAGTTTCAGGCAGGTCAGGCACCCAGCTGGCGCCGTTGATGTGGCTGCCGCCGTCCACATAGAGCGTGTTGCCAGTTAGGTATTGGGCGTCCTCGGTCGACAAGAACAGTGCCACCGGTGCGATGTCGCCTTCGGGGTCGCCCATCCGGCCCATGGGGTTGGCTGCCTCGGCGTTGCGGATCAGCTCGGGCATCATCTGCTCCACCCGGCGGGCCGACGCGGTCTTGGCCCCCGGGCAGATCACGTTCACCACGATGCCGTAGGGCGCCCACTCCCGGGCCGCGGTGCGGCTCAGCGTCCGCAGCGCCTCCTTGGCGCAGTTGTACTCCAGCGTGCCCATGTGGGCGTTCACCCCGTTGAGCGAGCACAGGTTCACGATCCGGCCGTACTGCTGGTCGCGCATGGGCCGGAAGGCGGCCTGCATGGCCCACAGCGGCCCGTACAGGCCCACGTGCATGGCGTCGTTCATGAGCTGGTCGGTCTTGATCTCCACCCGGCTCAGCTCGCCGCCGCCCCAAGCATTGTTGATGAGCACATCCAGGCGGCCCCAGTGGTCGACGGCGGCATCCACCATGGCCAGCACCTCGTCCTTGTCGGCCACGTCCACTCGCATCGTCTGAGTGTCAGCACCGAATTCCGAACCCAACTCGCCGGCCACCCGCTCGGCCGCCTCGCCGTCGATGTCGGTGACCAGCAGCTTGGCCCCCTCAGCGGCGAACCGGCGGCAGATGCCGTAGCCGATGCCGTCGGCGCCCCCGGTGACTACTGCTACTCGGTCGTTGAGTTGTCCCATTGGTGTCTTCCTTTCGGTCTCGAATTCGCAGTGGACAGGAGTCAGAAAGCGATAACCGAGCGCAAGGTCTCGCCCGCCTTCATGGCCGCATAGCCGTCGTTCACCTCGTGGATGCCGATGGTGGCCGACACCATCTCGTCCAGCTTGAGCCGTCCGTCGAGGTAGAGGTCGATGAACTTGGGCATGTCCAGGCGGAAACGGTTGCCGCCCATCAGCGATCCCTGGAGCTTCTTCTCGCTCAAGATGATCTCTCCGCCGGGGATGGTCACCTGGCTGGTCATGGGCAGCATGCCGATGACCGTGGCCGTGCCGCCGATGCCGATCATGGCCCAGGCCTGCTCGGCGGTGGCCGACAGTCCGATGGCCTCGAACGAGAAGTCGGCCCCGCCCCCGGTGATCTCGTGGACCGCGGCCACCGGATCGACTTCGGAGGCGTTGACGGTGTGGGTGGCACCCAGGGTGCGGGCCATCTCCAGCTTGGAGGCCACCAGATCCACCGCGATGATCGGCGTGGCCCCCACGATGCGGGCCCCCTGCACGGCCGACAGCCCGATGCCGCCGCAGCCGATAACCACCACGCTCGATCCGGCCGGCACCGCCGCGGTGCGCATAACCGCGCCCAGACCGGTGGTGACACCGCAGCCGATCAGCGCGGCCCGGTCGAGGGGCATGTCGTCGCGGATCTTGACCACCGCCCGCTCGTGCACCAGCAATTCCTCGGCGAACGAGCCCAAACCGGCAAAGGCGATGCAGCCCCGGCCATCGTCGAACTTCAGCGAAGGAGTGGGGCGGCCTGAGCGCATGGAGTCGGCGTCAAGGCACAGGTAGGGCTTGCCCTGAAGGCAGGTGCGGCACACCCCGCACCACATCGAAACGCAGGTGATGACGTGATCGCCGGGTTTCACGTAGGTCACGTTCTCTCCCACTGCGGCCACCACGCCGGCCGATTCGTGGCCCATCACCATCGACTCCGCAACCGGCCAATGGCCGTCCATGAAATGAAGGTCGGAGTGGCACAGCCCCGCATGAGTAGTGCTGATGAGCACCTCGTTGGGGTTGGGCTTGTCGACGGTCAGGTTCTCAACGACCAACTCGCCGGGGCTGGTGTGCAAAACGGCGCCGCGCATGGGGTTCTCCTTGAGTGCTGGGATTTAGATGGTGGTAAGGAACGTTTCTATCAGGCTGATCACGTAGCCGATGTCTTCGTCGTCCAGGGAGTGGTTCATGGGGAGCACCACGCCCCGTTCCATGATGGCATCGGCGTGGGGCAGACCGCCGGGGGGCTGGCGGTAGTCCACCCCGGCCATGAACGGCTGGCGGGTGGCATTGCCGGTCCACACCGTGCGGGTGTCCACCCCGTTGCCGTCCAGATGGGCTTGCAGGTCGGCGCGCACGAAGCCAGCGTCAGGGGCGATGGTGAGCGGGTAGCACAGCCAGGCGGTGTCCAGCCCCTCGGTCTGGCGGGGGAGGCGGAAGCGGTCGGTGTGGGCGGAGAAGAACTCGGTGTAGAGGTCGAAGCTGCGGGTGCGCCGGTCGAAGTTGGCCGGCACCTTGTCGAGTTGCTGGCGCCCAAAGGCGGCCCCGATCTCGGAGGGCTCAAAGTTCCAGGCCAGCTCGTCGAAGATGAACTGATTGTCGTAGTGGATGCCGTCGAGGTCTTCCCAGAAGTTCCGGTCCTGGCGCTTGGATCCGTAGAAGTGCAGCTCGGAGCGGCGCCCCCAGCGGCGCAGCAGCAGGCCCCGGTCCCGGAGGTACTCGTCGTCGAGCAGTACCATGCCGCCATTGCCCGCGCAGGTGATGATGTGCGAGGAGGCGAAGCTGGTGACGGTCAGGTCGCTGCGGGTGCCGGTGGGGGTACCCCGCAACGTCGGCCCCAAAGCGTCGCAGCTGTCCTCGATGACGAACAGTTCGTGGCGGTCGGCGATGGATCGGATGGCGTCCCAGTCGGGGGCGTTGCCGATGAGATTGGGGGCCAAGATGGCCTTGGTCTCGGGGCCGATGAGGGCTTCGATGGACTCGACGTCGATCTGGTAGGTGTCGGGGTCCACGTCGGCGAACACCGGGACCAGCCCGGCTCGCACCAGCGGGGCCACATCGGTGGAGAAGGTCACCGCGGCGGTGATCACCTCGCTGCCCGGAGGCAGGTTGGCCAACTCCACCGCGAGATAAAGCGCGGACGATCCGGAGTTGCACATGAGCCCTCGCCGCTTGCCGAACCGCTCGGCCACCGCCCACTCGAAGGCGGTGACGTTACGCCCCGGCCACAATGCTCCCGCCCCGCTCCGCAGTACCTCCACCACGGCATCGATCTCGGCATCATCGTGCACGCTGGCCGCATAGAAGATCCGCTCGCCCATCGGCCCTCAGTCTGCCCCAGCCTCGTTGAAGAGTTGCGATCAGAGCGCCGGGTCAGTGCGAGAGGTGATTGAGCGTTCTGTTGTACTCAAACGGTGTGGCAGGGGTCGGAGTGGCCGGCCGACATGGCCTCCAAGAAGCCCGAGGCTCGCTCTTGGCGGGGGTAGCGGTTGGCCAGCTCCCAGAAGGCGGGGCTGTGGTTGGGCTCGATGAGATGGGCCAGTTCGTGGACGATCACGGCGTCGACCACCCAATCGGGTACTCGGGCCAGGCGGGTTGAGATGCGGATGGTGCCCCGGGTGGAAGTGCACGACGCCCAGCGGTCGTTCTGCTCGGCCCAGGTGACCGACTCGGGTTGGGGCAGCCCGTAGCGGCGGGCCAGCTTGGCGGCCCGCTCTGCCAGGTTGACCCCGCCTGCCTCGGCGGCTCGCTTGCGCTCGAGGCGGGCAACCAGGCTGGCCACCATCTCGGCCTCGGCGTCGGGGGTCATCCCCGCGGGAACCCGCACCTCGATGCAATCGGGTAGGAGCTTGGCTGCGGCCGTCTTGCGCCGCCGGGGGCTGCGAATGACACGGATCGGAAGCGGCGGCGCTGGTGGAGCGACGTCGACTGCGGTGCTGGCCGCGGCATCAAATGCCGTGTTCAGAAGGGTAGAACCCATCACGCGACCATACCGACGAGGGGTGACAATTTGGTGGATGGTGGCGGGTTGGGGCCGCTGCGGTAACGTCCGGCCAAAACCAAGGGGGAGAAACAGAATGGCAACTCAGACCAAGACCCAGGCCGCATGGGCGGAAATGGTTGAGGCCCTATCGCAGGTGAGCGAGCGCTTCTGCGGCGAGGAGTGGGGGGTGTCTGGCGACCAGAACATCGCCGACAGCCACCGCTTGGTGCTGCACATCCTCCAATCGGCGCTGTTCGCCCATGCCGAGTTCGACCCCGAGCGTCCGGTATGGCGGCGCATCGTGTCGCCCACCCGCAAGTTCACCGGTGACAACGCCGATGCGGTGTATTTCGAGGCCCCGGTGCGCGGCGATATGGCCTATCGGGTTACCGGCAATCTGGTCGGCGCGGTCTACACGTCGTTCACGGTGGAGTTGGGCACATCTGAGGGGCGATATGCCACCGGCACCGGCGGCGTGCTCAACGACGACGACATCGATGTCGACGCCGACGGCAACTACGAGGTGTTCCTCGGCGGCGAGCCTCGGGATCGCAATTGGCTGGATCTGCCCCCCGATGCGGGCCGGATCACCACCCGCCACTATTTCGAGGTCCCCGAGCCTGCGGCAGCCGATGAGTCGCTCCACATTCCCCTTAGCATCGAGTGCCTGTCGCCGGTGGGCCCGGCCACGCTGTGGACCGACGAGACGGTGGCCGCGGCCATCAACCGGGTGTCCAACCACGTGCTGGGCAAGACCCTCCAGCAGCCCATTCCCGGCACCTATCCCTTGCCCACTTGGGTGAGCCGTGAGCCCAACGTTCTGCCCGATCCCCAGCCGCCCGGCACCATGGGCTTTGCCGCCTTCGATGCCTACTACACCATGGGGCGCTACGTACTTGCCCCCGACGAGGCCCTGGTGATGACCGGTCGGTGGCCGGAGTGCAAGTTCGGCAACGTGTGCCTGTGGACCGCAGCCGGCCAGACCTACGACTACGGCAACCGCACCACCAGCCGCAACCGGGCCAACACCACCCTTGAGGCCGACGGCACGTTCAAGATGGTCATCGCCCACGAAGACCCCGGCGTGTACAACTGGCTGGACTCCGAGGGGCGCCCCTCGGGCAGCATCTTCTGGCGGTTCTTCCTGCCCACCGGGCCGGTGGAGCGCATCGAGCCCGAACTGGTCAAGCTCTCCGACCTGCGCTGAGTTATCCAGGCTCCGATTAGGCCAGGCTTGCGCTGAGCTTGGTGAGAGCGTCCTTGTCGAATCCGTAGAGATCAGCGGCGTTGCCCCCCACGAGAAGGGCCACCTCGCCTTCGGACCTTCCGGCGAACTGCTGGTCCAGCGTCTCCTGTGATCGGGGCCAAGTGCCCTCGATGTGGGGGTAATCGGAGCCCCACATGAGATGGTCTGGGCCCAGTTGGTCCACCACGTCCACCTCGTCGGCGTCAGTGAACCCCGCGCCCAAGAACACCTGGCGGCGGAAGTACTCGCTGGGTTTCAGCGGCAGGTCTCGGCGAAGCTGGTCGAACATCCGCAGCTCGTAGAAGTGGTCCAATTCGTCGAGCGTCGCCGGAGCCCAAGTGGAACCCTGCTCGTTCATCACCATGCGCAGGCCGGGATGGCGCTCGAAGGCTCCCGACCACATGAGTAGCCAGAACGGGCGGTGGGCGAACCAGGAGATCTCGGTGAGGAAGATGCCCAGCGAGCCGGTGAAGTCGCCGTAGTTGGGGGTCCAGCCCGAGTGGGTGTGAACCGGCAGGCCCTCATCGGCGCAGGCAGCCCACATCGGGTCGTAACGGGGGTGGTTGTACAGGGGATTGTCGCCCGTGCCGCTGCACAACAACACGCCTCCGAACAGCCCCAGATGGCGCATCTGCTGGATCTCGCTCACGGTGGTGTCGATGTCGTCGACGGTGATCAGGCCCACACCGGCGCGGCGTCCGGGAGCGTCATTGCAGAAGTCGCCCAGCCAGCGGTTATAGGCCCGGCATCCGGCCAGCCAAAGGGCTGGATCCTGCTCATACTGGTAGGTCATCAATCCCACGTCGAAAGGGGTGACGGTCGGGCCGCCGGCGCCGGGATACAACACCTCGGCGACGGTTCCGTCGGCCTCGAGCTCCCGCAGCCGTCGGGCTGAGTCCCAGCCCCCGTCTACCCCGCCGGCAGACACTTCCTCGATTTCGCCGAACTCCTCGAGAGCCTGGTCGCTGTAGATGGCGGCCCCGGTGTGATCGGCCTTTCGCTTGTTCTTCGTCTCGGTGTCGCCCAGCCACTGGTCGTAGGCCGCCTGGTAGCCGGGATCCAGGTACTGCCGGTAGGTCTCGGGCAGCGCGCTGGCGTGGCAGTCGGCAGAGATCATCAGCTGAATTGGCATCTCCATACTTTGCCCGTTGCCGGAGGGGTGCGCGGAATCAGGGTGCTGACAGGGGAGAATGTCGGGATGCAATCGCAGGGCAAAACGCCCGGGCTGCCCGACGGGCCGGAGTGCGTCGACCCGAATCTGCTGGAAGACCCGCGGAATGGGGTGATCGACAAGCTTCCCGAACGCGCCCTCGATTGCGTGCCCCCCAATGTGCGAGACGATATTCCCGACGAGCTGATCGATTTCGCCACGGCCAATCCCGAATTGGCCCTGGCCGCGGTGATCGTCGCCGTGCTGGCCACGTTGGTGTTCCTGTACAAGCTGGTCAAGCGGGCCTTCATTGTCGCCCTAGTTGCCGGAGCGGTCGCAGCCGTGGCTTGGTGGTGGTGGGTGGCCGATCCCAATATCGTCTGACCATGAGCAGCCACCCGCTTTGGACTCCCGACCGGGATCAAGCTGCCCACACCAACCTGGCCCGCTTCGCCGCGGGCGTGGGTATCGACATCATCGCCGGCGGGGGATATGAACGACTGCACCGGTGGTCGGTGCGCGATCCGGGCGCTTTCTGGTCGGCGGTATGGGATTTCTGCGGAGTGGTGGCTTCGGATCGGGGGACTACCGCGGTCGCTGATGCCCAGCACATGGCCGACGTGCGGTTTTTTGAAGGCGCCCGGCTCAACTTTGCCGAGAACATGCTGGTTGGCGGCGAGGATGACATTGCGATCGTGTTCGCCGACGAATCCGGCACATACACCGAAACCAGGCGAGCCGAGCTGCGGGCGCTGGTGTCCCGGTTGGCCAGCGCCATGAGGGCCCAAGGGGTGGAATCCGGCGATCGAGTGGCGTGCTGGATGCCCAACGTGCCCGAGGCCTATGCGGTGATGTTGGCCGCGGCCTCGGTGGGGGCGGTGTTCTCGTCCACCTCGCCCGACTTCGGCACCGCTGGGGTGCTCGATCGTTTCGGCCAAATCGAACCGAAGCTGTTGGTAGCGGTGGACGGCTATGACTATGGCGGCCAGCGGTTCGAATGCCGGGAACGGGTGGAAGAAATCAGCGCCGGTTTGCCCACCGTGGAGGCCACCGTGGTTCTGAACCGCACACAGGGTGATTCCCTGCCCGAGGGCACCTTGAATTTTGACGATTGGATTGGGCCCCATCCCGCCGGGGCGATCCAGTTCGAGCAGCTTCCCTTCGACCATCCGCTGTACGTGCTGTACTCGTCAGGCACCACTGGTCGGCCCAAGTGCATCGTCCACCGGGCCGGTGGGATCCTGCTCAAGCATCTGTGCGAGCACCAGCTCCACTGCGACGTCCGTCCCGGCGATCGGGTGTTCTACTTCACCACCACCGGCTGGATGATGTGGAACTGGCTGGCTTCGGCTCTGGCCTCGCGCGCCGCTGCCGTGGTTTGGGACGGCAATCCCGTGCATCCGAGCCCGGACACCCTGTTCGACGTGGTCGATCGGGCTGGTGTAACCCTGTTCGGCACGTCAGCTCGCTACATTGACTCGCTGCGCAAAGCCGGCGTTTCCCCCCGCAACACCCATGGCCTGAGCACGCTGCGCACCATCTGCTCAACTGGCTCCCCGCTGTCGCCCGACGGGTTCGACTACGTGTACCGCGAGGTCAAGGCCGAAGTCCATCTAGCCTCCATCTCGGGAGGCACCGACCTGTGCGGCTGTCTGGTGGCCGGTGATCCCACCGCCCCGGTGTGGTCGGGGGAGATCCAGCGGCCCGCCCTGGGTCTCGACATCCAAGTGCTCGGCGGCGACGGTACCCCGCTTGAAAGCGGACAATTCGGCGAGCTGGTGTGCTCATCGCCGTTCCCGTCGCAGCCCCTCCGGTTCTGGGGCGATGGTGGCGACGAACGATATCGAGCCGCTTACTACGAGCGGTTCGAAGGCCAATGGCACCAGGGCGACTACATCTGTGGCACTGAGCGCGGCGGGTTTGTGATCTCCGGCCGGTCCGACGCCACCTTGAATCCCGGCGGAGTCCGCATAGGCACCGCTGAGATCTACCGCTTGGTCGATGCCATGGAAGAAGTAGTCGAAAGTGTGGTGGTAGGTCAGCCCGTCGACGGCGATACGCGAGTGGTCTTGTTCATAAAGCTGGTAGAAGGAGTCGAGTTGGATAACCGGTTGGAAACGGTGATCCGGGCTGTCATCCGGGCCGGAGCCACCCCCCGGCATGTGCCTGCAGTGATTTGCGCGGTAGACGACATACCCCGTACCCGCAGCGGCAAGACCGTGGAGCTGGCGGTGCGCGACGCCATCTGCGGGCGGCCTATCGCCAACATAGAGGCGTTGGCCAATCCCGAGGCGTTGGACTATTTCCGCAACCGACCGGAGCTGGCATGACCGAGGAACAATCGTTGGAAGGCGCGCTGCCCCGGCTTCGGAGTCTGCTGTTCGCCCCGGCCAGCCGTCCCGACATGTGCGCCAAACTCCCCCGCAGCGGCCCCGACGGCGTGGTGCTCGACTTGGAGGACGCCGTGGCCCCGACATCCAAAGCCGAGGCTCGCAGCCAGGCCCGAGCGACCGCAGCTGAACTCCGCCCACAGAACCCCGATCTGGTCATTTTCGTGCGGGTCAACCCGCCGAGCACCGGGTGGTTCGACGAAGACATGGCCGAGAGCCTGGCCGAAGAACTGACCGGGGTGGTTGTGCCCAAGCTGGAGAGCGCGGCCCAAGTCGATGTGGTGCAACGGGCAATGGTATTGGCGGGCCGGGACCATCTCCGGTTGGTGGCCGGAATCGAGACCGCCGCCGGCGTCGCTCAGTCCTCCGATGTGTTGGGGCATCCCCGGGTTGATTGGGGTTATTTCGGAGCCGAAGACTTCATCACCGACATGGGCGGTGTCCGCACCGACGACGGCCTTGAGGTGCTTTATGCCCGTTCGCAAGTGGCGCTGGCCGCCCGCCTGGCCGGAGTACCCGTGCTTGACCAGGTGGTGACCGCGTTCGGCGACGATGAGCGCTTTCTGGCCGACGCCGCGGTGGGACGGTCCATCGGTTACAGCGGCAAGCTGTGCATTCACCCCGCTCAGGTGCCGCTGGCCAACCAGTGCTTCTCCCCGTCCCCCGAGGAGCGGGAGCGGGCCCGGGCGCTGCTGGCCGTGTGGGACGCCGCTCAGGCCAGAGGCGAGGCGTCGGTGGCCTTCGAGGGCCAGATGATCGACGAGCCGCTGGCCCGTCGGGCCCGGGCACTGCTGGACGAATGATCGCCGCACCAGACGGTGTGAGAAGCTGAGGAAATGGCCAAGCGTCGAGACAAAATTCGCCTCACTCCCGAAGAGCTCGAGGTCTTCATCGAAGAGCAGAAGAGCCTACAAGTGGCCACCATCAACCAAGATGGCACACCCCATCTGAGCACCCTGTGGTTCGCGGTGGTGGACGGCGACATCGTGTTCGAGACCTACACCAAGTCGCAGAAGATCAAGAACCTGGAGCGCGACAACCGCATCGCTCTCTTGCTGGAGGACGGCCTTGAGTACGACAAGCTCCGCGGGGTGGCGATCAACGGGCATGCCGAATTACACACCGATCCCGAGGTGGTTCACGGCTACGCCTTGGAGGTGATGGCCCGCAACAATCCCGACATCGACCGGGAAATGCTGTCAAAGGCAGCCGAGAGCATGGCCCTGAAGCGCACCGCGGTGGTGATCAAGGCCGAGAAGACCATCAGCTGGGACCACACCAAGCTGGGCGGCTCTTACTGAGCGCGCACTTGCCCCCGTCTCGCGGCCGGTAGCGTTGGGGGTCTGGTGATCGCTGATATTGCGGGAAGGGTACACCCGCTGTTGACTTTGCCTTCAGAACCGCCGGGGGTCTGGTGAAGGACTTGTTGAGGTGGCTGTCTCACCTGCTCCGGCTGACCGTGCTCATGCCCATGCTGGCGCTGGCCTTGGCTGCCACCCTGTTTGTGGCATGGCCTCCGACGGCCGACGTGCTCAGGTCGTGGGAGTCCACCCCGGTCGAAGTGAACCTGACTGAGGATGTGAGCCTGGACGAGCTGGCCATTCGCTCCTACGTCTATGACTCGAACCTTGAGATCATCGACGTGTTCAGCTATGTCGAGAACCGGGTGCTGGTGGATCTCGACGACATCTCCGATGAGGTGAAGCACGCGGTGATCGCCATCGAAGACGAGAACTTCTACCTGCACACTGGCATCGACCTCAGCGCAGTATTCCGGGCCGGACTGGAGAATGTCGGGGCTGGCGGCATCACCCAGGGCGGGTCCACCATCACCCAGCAGCTCATCAAGAATCTGGTGGTGGGCAACAAGGTCGAAGCCGAGCGCAAGCTCCAGGAGATGTCTATGGCCAAGCGCCTTGAGCGGGAGATGGGCAAGGACGAGATCCTCAACCTCTATCTCAACACGGTGTACTTCGGCCAGGGTGCCTACGGCGTGCAAGCCGCGGCCGAAGTGTACTGGGGGCTGGACGCAGGCGATCTGGGTTGGGGGGAGGCTGCGCTGCTGTCTGCGCTCATCAGCAACCCCAGCAGCTATGACCCCATCAACAACCCCTTGCGGGCCCTGCGCCAGCGGCGCATCGTGTTGAACCGGCTGGCTGAGCTGGGCTACATCACCGCAGAACAGGCCGATCTGTTCCACCTCCAGCCGCTGCCAACCGAGGTCAACGAGATTGAGCTGCCTCCCAAGAGCTATTTCGTGGAGGAAGTGAAGCAGCAGCTCCTCGACGATCCCCGGTATCTGGGCGGGAGCCCCGAGGATCGCTTCAACCTGGTGTTCAACGGCGGCCTAAGCATCTACACCACCTTTGATCCTGTGACCCAGCAGCAGGCCGAGGCCGCGGTGGCCGCCACGCTGGTGGAGTACAACGAGGGCGAGCACGGTGGTGTCGAGGCCACCATGGCGTTGGCTGCACTCGAGCCCGACACCGGGGCGGTTCGAGCGGTGGTGGGTGGTCCGGGGTTCGCCCAAGACGAGCAGGAGTTCAACCTCGCCACCCAGGGCTCCCGTCAGCCGGGGTCGGCGTTCAAGACGTTTGTGATGATGACCCTGTTCGAGCAGGGGTACTTGCCCAGCGACCGAATCAGCGGCAGGGGTCCCTGCCAGATTCCCAACCCCGGCGGCGTCCCCGATCCCTATGTGGCCAACAATTTCGCCAGTTCGCCCGGACAGGTGGACACCATCACCAATCAGATACGGGTCTCCTCCAACTGTGCGTTCTTGCGTTTGGGCCGAGTGGCGGGCATTCAGCCGGTCATAGACACCGCAGCCAAGATGGGCATAACGACGCTTTTGGAGCCGGTGGCGTCGTTGCCACTTGGCTCCGAGGAGGTCCACCCCATCGACATGGCGTCGGCCTACGGGGTTATGGCCACCGGTGGATTTCGCTATGACCCGTATTTCATCGAGCGGATTGTCGATCGCCAGGGCAATGTGCTCTACCAGCATGAGCTGTCGGGCCAGCGGGTGGTGTCGGAACGCTCGTCCTGCTGGGCCACCGACGTGTTGGAGAACAACATGATCAACGGCACTGGGCGTCGGGCCCAGCTGCCACTCCAGACCTCGGCGGGCAAAACCGGCACAACCGAGGAGTCGGCCGATGCCTGGTTCGTGGGGTTCAGCCCCCATCTGGCCACCGCGGTGTGGCTGGGGAACCCCCACGAGCGCATTCCCATGCGCAAGGTCACCGGCAGCTCCTATCCGGCGGTGGCGTGGGGCCGGTTCATGACCAGCTACCACGAGGGCCTTGAGGTGGTGGACTTTCCCAATTGTCCCGGCGAGCCCCGCATCGGCGATCTGATCGAGTTGGAAGATGTGTTCACGGTGGGCGTGCCCTGCGCGACGCCGTTGGAGCCCGAAGACCCCGAGATCATTGTGCCGATCATCGTGCCGGTGGACACCGACGACGACGGCACCCACGACGCCTGCGTCGACTTGTTGGTTACCGAAGGAGTCGAGCCGTGCGGGTTCAGCGAGTTCGCGGTCGAGGGCGGGGAGCCCATTCCGCTGTTCTGCGGAACCCCCAGGCCCATCGAAGTGGACTGTCAGGCCGGACAGTTCCCGTTGGACTCAAACGATGACGGCGTGGCCGACACCTGCGTGGGACCCGGTTCCGCTACAGGCTCTCCAGCTGAGGACGGCGTCGAACCTGATTCTGCCGTCGACCCTGAAGCTGAGAGTCCGTCCGAACCTAATATCGAGCCGTGATCGACGATCAATTCCAGCGCCTGCTTTCGGTGCAGGACCACGACACTCGGATCGATCAGCTCCGGCATCGCTTCGACACGCTGGCCGAGCGGGCCACCCTGGTGGCCGCCCAACAGGCTTGCCAGCAGATTCACCACCAGCGGGAGGCGAAACAGGTTCAGCGTTTGGAGCTTCAGCGAAATCTCAAGCGCAACGAAGACGAGATAGCCGCCTTGGAAGATCGGGTGAAGCGGGAGAACGACCGGCTGTATTCCGGGGAGGTCACCGGCACCCGCGAGCTGCTGACCCTTCAGGAAGAGGTGAACGGCTTGAGGACCCGCTGCTCGGAGATGGAAAGCGATGCCTTGGAGCTAATGGAGGCGATCGAAGAAATCGAGGCCGAGGTGGTCGGTCTGGAGACCAGCCTCAAGGCCGCCGATGGCGAGGTGGCGAATGCCCAACAGCAGCTGGCTGAGGCGGAGGCGGTAGTGCAGGCTGAGATTGAACAGGAGAATGCCGCCCGCTCAACTGCGGCCACCGACATTCCCGAGGCGGCGCTGACCAGCTATGAGGGACTGCGGACTCGGATGGGCGGGGTGGCGGTGGCCCGGCTCCGCAACGGCACTTGCGAGGGCTGCCACCTGGCGCTGTCGGCCATGGAGCTCGACCGCCTTCGCCACGCCCCGGCCGACGAGGTTTGCTACTGCGAGGAGTGCGGCCGCATCCTGGTGCGGACCTGACCGGGCGGATCACCCGTGTTCTTTTGGTTCTTGGCCCTCAGCTTCGTGCTGGTGGCCTTGGTGTTCGACAGCCCGGCGCTGGACTACCGCATGGTGATGCTCGGCTCGGTGCTCCCCATGATCGAGCTGCTGGCCAGCGGTCCGTGGGCGCTGCACACGCTGCTGGCGCCGCTAGTGGTTCTGACGGCGGTGATGCTGGCCACTCGGGGCCGCCGATTGGCCCGCCGCCGTTGGCTGGGCTTGCCCATCGGGCTGTTCCTCTACTTGGTGCTTGACGGCGCGTGGCTGCGTAGCGAGCTGTTTTGGTGGCCGGTGTTGGGGGCGCAGGTGGACGGCGGCGACCTTCCTGAATTCAAGCCCTTGGCCGTGCTGATCGCGCTGGATCTGATCGGACTGGCCGTGGGGGCGTGGGCGTTTCGACGTTACGGGTTGGCTGATCGGGATCGCCTGCGCCTGTTTTGTAGCCAGGGCCGGCTCGACCGATCTCAAATGGGCCGGGATCGGCCGCGGCGGCGCTGATCTCTGGGGGCATCAATGAGGTTGGACGGTGAGTCGGCCTGTAGGCGGGATTCTGTCCGGGTCCTAACGGACCGTAGGTGGCCATCCATCTAAGCGGCCTACCCGGGGACTGCCCCTGACGGGGCGGTGGGCCACCGTGTCCCCTGCTTGGCCTTGCTCCCGGTGGGGTTTGCCGAGCGAGCCGAGTCACCCCGGCCCCTGGTGCGCTCTTACCGCACCTTTTCACCCTTGCCTGTGCCCGGAAATCCAAGCCATCGGCGGTCTGTTCTCTGTGGCACTTTCCTTCGAGTCGCCCCGACTGGCCGTTAGCCAGCACCGTTGCCCTGCGGAGTCCCGACCTTCCTCGACACCGGGGCCGAGACCCCGACGCCGCGGCCACCCGGCCGACTCACCGTCGACTCCAGTCTGCCAGTCTTGCCATCTCAGGGCGAGAGGGATTTGCTGGCCGATTCCTAGAGGCCGATGTCGGAGAGTTCGGGGTACCAGCGGGAAGCCCGCTGCACTGCCTCGTGCCAGCGGTCGCGGTCCACAGTGCCCTGCGGCTCCACCACCGCCCGAGGCGTCCAAGAGTCGGCCACCTCCTGCCAGCTCGACCACTGGCCCAGCGCCCGCCCGGCCAGTACCGCCGCGCCCAGCGCCGTGCCCTCCGGCACCGTGCACAACTCCACGGTCCGGCCCAGGGTGTCGGCCAGTATCTGGTTGAACACCGGATTCTGAGACATCCCGCCGTCCACTCGAATCCGCTCGATCTGATAGCCGCTGTCTGCCTCGGCCGCTTCGAGCAAATCAGCGGCCCGGTGGGCCACACCCTCGAGCACCGCCCTCACGATGTGGGCTGAGGTGGTACCCCCGGTGATGCCGAACAATGCAGCCCGGGCCCCAAAGTCCCAGTAGGGGGTGCCCAGCCCGTACAAGGCAGGCACGTACACCACTCCGCCGGCGTCTTTCACGGTGCCGGCCATCTCGGTCGACTCGGCCGGGTCGCCCAGCAGCCCCACATCGTCGATCAGCCAACTCATATTCGAGCCGGCGGCAATCATAAAGGCCTCCACGCCCCACACGATGGCCCCATCTTCCTGCCAGGCCACGATGGGGAACGTGCCCCGGTCGCTGCGCTTGTCGGCAATGGGCCTTCCCGGGCCAGTACACACGTCCAAGAAGGCCCCGGTGCCGAAGGTGAGCTTGGCCAGCCCTTCCAGCACGCAGCGCTGACCGATTAGCGACGACTGCTGGTCGCCGATGATCCCGGCAATCGGCGGCGACCCCGGCAGAGCAACCGCGGCCCCCACCACCCCGGTGGAGTCCACGATCTCGGGCAAACAGGCGGGAGGAACGCCGAGCCGGTCTACGATCTCGTCTGACCAAGCGCTGCCATCGTCGGACAGCATGCCGCTCATCGCCGCGTTGGAGGGGTCCACCACGTGATGGGCGCCTTGCGAGAGGCACCACACCGTCCAGGTGTCCACCGTGCCAAAGCAGAGGTCGCGGCTTCGGTCAGGGTCGTGGTGATCGAGCAGGTAGGCCAGCTTGGTGGCCGACTCGTTGGGCACCAGCTCCAGACCCTCGGCCTTCCACGCCAGGCATTTGCCCACGGTGCGGAGGTCCTGCCACCCCAGCGCCGGACCCACCGGTTCGCCGGTCTTGCGATCCCACACCATTGCCGTTCCCCGCTGGTTGGTCACGGCCACGGCATCCACACCCCCCACCTCATCGATCACCTCGGTGGCCGTCTGGAGGATGACCGCGGCCATCTCGTTGGCGTCGAACTCAACCAGTCCCGGCTCGGGCATGTCGGGCGGGGTGCGCTGCTGGCGAAAGCAGATCACCCGGTGCCCATCGGTCACTGCCGACCGGATGCTGCTGGTGCCAACATCGACAACGCAGATCTTCATGAAAGAGATTGTGGCAGGGTGGAGATGATGGTCCACACTAAGGCGGTGAGCCTGGACGAGTACGGGGGGTGGACCGGGGTATTCCGGCAACTGACCGGAGGAGGCAACCTCCCCGCCGACGCCGCCAAGGCGGCCATGACCGAAATCCTTAAAGGGGAGGCGACCCCGGCGCAGATCGGTGGATTCGTGATGGCCCTGCGCACCAAAGGGGAGACTGCACAGGAGCTTGTCGGACTGCTATCGGCGATGCGGGAGGCTGCGGAAGTGGTTCCGCTGGATGCCGCAGGCCTTATCGACACCTGCGGCACCGGCGGCGACCACAGCGGCAGCATCAATGTCTCCACCGCTGCTGCGCTAGTAGCGGTGGGCGCAGGGGCCAGAGTATGCAAGCACGGCAACCGGTCGGCCTCGTCTCTGTGCGGCTCAGCCGATGTGTTGGAAGAGCTGGGTGCGGTGATCGATCTAGGCCCGGCCGGGGTGGCCCGGTGTGTGACAGAAGCCGGCTTCGGATTCTGTCTGGCCCCTCGATTCCACCCGGCCATGCGCCACGCTGGTCCACCCCGCCGCGAGCTGGGCGTGGGTACGGTTTTCAATTTCCTGGGGCCGTTGGCCAATCCGGCTGGCGTCAGGCGCCAGCTGGTGGGAACCAGCGACCGGGCGATGGCTGAGATCATGCTGGAGGTGCTTTCCGCCACCGGCTCGGAGCGGGCCATGATCGTGCACAGCCACGACGGCCTGGACGAGCTGTCCACCACCAGCCCAACCGATGTCTGGGAGCTGAGGGAGGGCGATACCCTCCGCCACACAGTGGACCCGGCTGAGCTCGGGCTGGCCCCGGCATCCCTCGATGACTTGAGGGGAGGAGATGCGTCTGTCAACGCCGACTGCCTGCGGCGGGTGCTGGAGGGCCGCTCTGGGGCGCACCGCGACATCGTGATGCTGAACGCGGCCGCCGCCCTGGTAGTGGCCGAGGTGGCCAACTCTCTGGGCGAGGGGTTGGAGGCAGCCGGGGCATCCATCGACGACGGTTTGGCCGGGCAAGTTCTAGAGAACTTCGTCTCGGCGTCCAACCAAGCCCATGCCGATGAGGAGAGGGCATGAATCCGGGCGCTCTCGAATTCGCGGGCCGGTGAGCACACTCGTCGCAAAAGAGGTGATTGCCGCTGGCTTGGCGGCGGGGCTCGACGCCGTGGGGGTGGCCTCGGCTGAGCCGTTCGAGTCCACTAGGGCCACGCTTGTGCAACGGCGGGAGCAAGGGCTGCATGGGGGAATGGCCTTCACCTACCGCAACCCCGACCGATCCACCGATCCCGCCCGAACCGTGTCAGGCGCCCGATCCCTGGTGGTTGGCGCGCTCGGCTACCGCAGCTCCGCTCGGGCGGCGCCCGACCGGCCAGTGGGGCGAGTGGCCGCCTACGCCCGAAGCGACCACTATGCCGAGTTGCGAGCGTGCTTGGGCCAGGTAGCTGAGATGCTGAGCGACGCCGGACACAAAGCCGAAGTGGTGGCCGACGACAACGCGCTGGTGGATCGAGAGGCGGCCCGACGGGCCGGGCTGGGCTGGTACGGCAAGAACAGCAATATCCTGCTGCCCGGCCAGGGGAGCTGGTTTGTGTTGGGTTCGGTGATCACCTCCGCCGCGCTCGAACCGTCTACCCCGGTTCCCGATCAGTGCGGACCTTGCCGCCGCTGCATAGACGGCTGTCCGACCGGTGCCATTGTGGCCCCCGGCGTGGTCGACGCCCGGCGGTGCTTGGCGTGGCTGGTGCAGGCTGACGGAGATTTCCCCCTCGAGTTTCGCGAAGCTCTGGGCGATCGGATCTACGGCTGCGACGACTGCCAAGAGGTTTGTCCCCCCAATCGACAGGCCGAGTCGAACCACAGCACCGCGGGGGAGGGGCCCGACGATGACACCGCCTGGGTGGACCTCGTGGAGCTGCTGGAATCGGACGACGACGAGCTGATGGCCCGCTACGGCCGTTGGTACATCCCCCGGCGCGAGCCCCGCTATGTGCGGCGCAACGCATTGGTCGCTTTGGGGAACTCCGGGCGGGGAACTGATTCCGATGTGGTTGAAATCTTGCATCAGTATCTGTCGGACCCCGACCCCATGCTGGTGCGCCACGCCGAATGGGCCGCCCGTCGCCTCGGAGTTGGCGCAGTGGCGCCGGTTTGAGCGATGGCCCGGCACTTGTTGGTTACCAACGACTACCCCCCCAAACTCGGGGGCATTCAGAACTACCTGTGGGAGCTGTGGCGCCGGCTGCCTCCAGATGATGTCTGCGTGCTGACCCGCGCCCATCCTGGAGATGCAGAATGGGATGCTCGGCAGAGCCACCAGATTGTTCGTTCTCCCCGCCAATTCCTTCTTCCCACCCGGGAGATGGCCGAAGAGATCACAGAACTGGTTACCGATGTCGGAGCGGAGCTGGTTCTCTATGACCCCGCCGTTCCCCTGGGTGCGCTTGCCCCCCGATTGCCCCACCCCTATGGCGTGATTCTCCACGGTGCCGAGGTAACTGTGCCCGGACGACTGCCGGGCACCAAGCAGGTCTTGGCCAAGGTGCTGCGGGGCGCGCAGGTGGTTGTCACCGCTGGCCGGTACTCGGTGGTCGAAGCCGAACGAGCCGCGGGAGGACCGCTGCCCGCAGTCATTGTGCCCCCCGGCGTGGATATCGAGCGCTTCAAGCCCTTGGATGCAGCCCAGCGGCGAGAAGCCCGAATTCGGTTTGGACTGCCTGCCGACGCCCCGGTGGTGGTGTCGATCAGCCGGCTGGTGCCTCGCAAGGGCATGGACGTGTTGATTGCGGCGGCGGCCCGGCTAGCCGACCGGCATCCCGGGCTCACCCTGGCGGTGGCCGGGGCCGGGCGCGACCGGGCCCGGCTAGACCGCCTCATTGGACGCACCGGCGCACCCGCCCGCCTCCTCGACCGAGTAGCTGACTCGGATTTGCCCGACCTCTATGGCTGCGCCGACGTGTTTGCCATGATGTGCCGCCAGCGCTGGGGTGGCCTGGAGCAGGAGGGCTTCGGCATCGTGTTCTTGGAGGCAGCGGCCGCCGGGGTGCCGCAGTTGGCCGGAGACAGCGGCGGAGCAGCCGAGGCGGTGGAGCATGGGAGGACCGGCCTGGTGGTGGACAGGCCCAGCCATCGCGATGCGGTGACGGCCTCATTGGATGCCCTGCTGTCGGACCGGGTCCGCCTCCAGCGAATGGGGCTGGAGAGCCGATTGAGGGCAGTGGCTGAGTTCTCCTATGACCACATGGCCGAACGGCTCCGTACCGTGATCGCTGAGGTCATCACCCGGGGAAAGAGCCGCTGATGGCATGGGCCGAGCGCTTGGTTCCATCGGGAGTCGAGGGCCAGGATCTGCTTCGCGGGTGTTGGGCGGGTACTGCGGTGTTCATTGCGGTCGCGGTGGTCACCACGATGTTTCCCGACCCGATGGCCGTTCCCATTGCCGTGGTGTCGCTTGGCCTGCTGGCGGTTGGGTGCGTGGCCATGCTCTGGGCCTTCCGACGGGCCTTGGAGCGCAGCCGCTACGAGCTCATCGGCGTAGGCGGACTGTATTTCTTGGCCGGCTGCGCTCCTCGCCCAGTGCAGTTCTCGATGATGGCCGCGCTGGCCACCGAAGTTGTCGTGGCGCTGGCCGCAGCCTCCATCCGCCCGTTTACCGCTTCGGCATTCGGTATCCTTGTACCTGTCTATGCGTTGGGCTTGTCTGGCGCATGGGGGGCCAGGCACGGGACCTTCCCACCTCGGCCCCTTGACAGCAACATCTCAGAACGCGGCGATCCCAGCAGGAATGGTGACGATGTTTGACCAGGCCACAAAGAGCATTTCCATCGAGGCATCGCCCCAGCGGTGCTTCGAAGTGGTGTGCGATTTCGAGTCCTATCCCGAATGGGCCACCGAAGTGAAGCAGGTGGAGATAGTCCGTCGGGACGACGACGGCCGGGGTGGATTGGTGTCGTTTCGGGCCGCGGCCATGGGTCGCAGCACAAACTACCTGCTGGAGTACTACTACGGATCCAACCCGCTGCGGGTCTCCTGGCGGTTGGTGCAGGGCGACCTCACCCGGCGCCTCGACGGGGAGTACTGCTTCAACCCGGTGCCCGGCGAGCCGGATCGCACCGAGGTCACCTACCACCTTGCCGTTCAGATGGTGATGCCTCTTCCCGGTTTCGTGAAGCGCCGGGCCGAGGCCCGCATCATGCAGACCGCGCTCGAAGACCTGCGCCACCGGGCAGAATCCGGCGCTGGGAAACTTCCTTAGATTCGCCTGGCTTGGGAGTAAATTAGGACTGTGGAGTTCCGCCGGATCAACAACCTTCCCCCGTACGTCTTCACCATCATCAACGACCTGAAGGTGGAGGGCCGCCGAGCAGGCCACGACATCATCGACCTGGGGTTTGGCAATCCCGATCTTCCCTCGCCACCGGTTGCAGTGGAGAAGCTGGCCGAGGCGGTACAGAACCCTCGCAATCATCGCTATTCGGCCAGCAGAGGCATCCCCAAGCTGCGGGAGGCCATTTCCGGGTACTACGCCCGCCGGTTTGGGGTGTATCTCGATCCCGACACTGAGGTGATCAACACCATCGGGGCCAAAGAGGGGTTCTCCCACCTCATGTGGACACTGCTCCAGCCCGGCGACGCGGCTTTGGTTCCCTCCCCGTCGTATCCGATCCATCTGTATGCGCCGCTGTTCGCCGGTGCGGAAGTGCGGGAGATCCCTTTGAGCACGGGAACCGACTTCTTCGCCACCATGCAGGAGCGCTGGCAGTACTCATGGCCCAAGCCCCGCATCATCGTGCTGTCGTTTCCCCACAATCCCACTACCGCATGTGTGGACCTGGAGTTCATGGCCGGCGTGGTGGCCTTTGCCAAAGAGCACGATGTTCTGCTGGTGCATGATTTCGCCTATGCCGACTTGGGCTACGACGGCTATCTGCCGCCGTCAATCATGCAGGTGGAAGGGGCCAAGGATGTGGCCGTGGAGCTTTATTCCATGACCAAGTCATTCTCCATGGCCGGTTGGCGGGTGGCGTTCATGGTTGGCAATCCCCAAGTGGTGGCCGCGCTGGCCAAGCTCAAGTCCTATCTCGACTACGGCACGTTCCAGCCCATCCAGATCGCGGCCACGGTGACTCTCAATGAGGCCCCTGGCCATCCCAAAGAAGTGTGCGACATCTACCAGAGCCGCCGAGATGCCCTGTGCTCGGGGCTGAACCGCATGGGTTGGGAGGTGGAGCCGCCCAAGGGGACCATGTTCGTGTGGGCCAAGATTCCTGAGCCCTACCGGGAGATGGGATCGGTGGAGTTCGCCTCCTGGTTGGTTCGAGACGCCCGGGTAGCGGTGTCGCCCGGCGTTGGCTTTGGTCCCGGAGGAGAGGGCCACGTGCGGTTCGCCCTCATTGAGAACGAGCAGCGCACAGCTCAGGCTGTCCGCCAGCTCCGCCAATCACTGAACAAGCTGGATTCGTAGCCACAAATGAGAGTCGGGGTGCTGACCGGGGGCGGCGACTGTCCTGGGCTGAACGCGGTTATCCGGGCCATCGTGCGCAAGGCCGAGCGCCACTACGGCGACTCGGTGATCGGTTTCTTGGACGGATGGCGCGGGGTGCTGGAGGGCGAGTTCATCGAGGTAGACGTGGAGCACATGCGGGGCACCCTGCCTCGGGGCGGCACCGTCTTGGGCACCTCCCGGATGTCGCCCCGGATGTACGAAGACGGGATCGAGAGGGTGCGGGCCGCGATGGATTCCACGGGTACCGACGCGTTGATCGTGATCGGGGGCGAGGGAACTCTCTCGGCAGGTGTGGGGGTGTTTGAGGCCGGGGCCGCCAATGTGGTCGGCGTGCCCAAGACCATCGACAACGACATCGGGCTCACCGAGCTCACCTTCGGGTTCGACACCGCGGTGGGCATTGCCACCGCCGCCATCGACCGGCTGCACACCACCGCTGAGTCGCACGACCGGGTGATGGTGGTTGAGGTGATGGGTCGCAATGTCGGGCACATCGCCACCTGGGCTGGCATCGCCGGAGGGGCCACACTCACCCTGATTCCCGAGGAGCCGTTCGATATAGAGGCCGTGGCCGATGCCATCATCAGGCGCCACCAACGGGGACGCTGGGCCTCCATCGTGGTGGTAGCCGAGGGGGCCCAGCCGAAGGAGGGCACCATTGAACTACCCGAGCCGGAAATCGACCAATACGGTCATGTTCGGCTGGGGGGTATCGGCCAGGTGGTGGCGACCGAGATCGAGGCTCGAACGGGATACGACACCCGGGTGACGGTGCTAGGCCACATCCAACGGGGTGGTACCCCGAGTGCGCTCGACCGGGTGCTGTGCTCGTGGTACGGCATCGCCGCCATTGATGCCGTCCATGACGGCGACTGGGGGTCGATGGTGGCCTTCCGCGGTGGGGAGATGGCCCGGGTGCGATTGGCTGATGCGGTAGCCGAGCTGAAGCCGGTGAGCCCCGCACTATACGACGTGGCCAGGACGTTCTTCCCCTAGTCAGCTTTCCCTAGCTGGCACTAGCCGCCTGGTTCGCAACCTCAGGAGAAGTCGAGGGTGAAGTCGGGAGGAAGTCCGGGCGGCAGGGTGGGTCCGGGCTCTGGGGTTGGTGTCAACACGACGGTGGGTGTCGGCGTGGGCGTCGGCGTCTCCGGCGGCGTCGTCGGCGTGGGGACCTGCGTTGGCGTGGGGGTCTCGGTCGGTATGGGCTCAGGTGTGGGTTCGGGCTGATACTCGGGGTCGACCGAGCGGAAACCATCGCGCGTCACCGGAACATCGCTCTCGCCGTTGTCGGTGGGAAGCGGCACGGGGTTGCCGTTCAAGAGCAAGGAGAAGCGGGCGGTCCCCGTGGTTTCGGTGGCCGTGAACACCAACTGAGCCACGGCCAGTTGGCGGTTCTCGCCTTCGAGACGCTCTTCGAACACCTCCGATTCCAATGCCACGGTCACGAGGTCGTTGGGTCGGTCGACTTCAACGGACACCACTTCGGCGTCGGCTGGCAGAGCGGTGGACAAGGCCTGTTCGGACTCCGCTTCGTTGGGCGCGGAGAACAAGGTTTCCAGCACGGTGATAGGTCGGGCTGGGCTGGCCACATCACGGGCGATGGCCGACAACAGGTTGCTCTCGTCGATCAGATAGATGAGCACCTCTTGGGTGACAAGCGGGGTCGGCTCTGGAGGCTCGGTGGTTGCGAGCAGGTCGTCGGGGAGTTGGGAGTAGTCCAGCGCCCGGGGACGGCTGTCTTCGGGCACAGAACAGGCCGCCGCGGCCAATAGCGCGGCTGCGGCGAGACCCACCCACAAGCGCCGGAGTGGGGATGGCCGGGTCATAGCACTGCGATGGGAAGGTGTACGACGAAGCGGGCGCCGGAAACGCCGTCGAACCGGTCCTCGCACCAAACTCGACCCTGGTGTAGCCGCACATGCTCAGCTACCAGCGCCAGTCCCAATCCCACACCGGTGCTGGCTCCTCGCTCGCCTGCCTCCCGGCCCCGGGAGAACCGGTCGAAGATGTGCTCCCGCTCGTCGGCGGCAACGCCAGGACCGGCGTCTTCCACGATGATCTCGATGTTCCTTCCCCAATGCCTGAGCACGATGCTGGTGGCGCCTCTGGCGTATTTCTGAGCATTGTTCAAGAGGTTGTCGATGACCTGCATCAGCCGGCGCTTGTCGGCCTGGACCCGCACCTGGGCAGTGGTCGGATCGCAAGAGATGGGAATGGCCTCCGGGCTGGTGGCCGACACCGCGTTCTCGACGAACTCGAGCAGGTTGAACACGTCCAGATCCAGTTCGGCGGTGCCCACGTCGAATCGGGAGATCTCCAGCAGATCCTCGACCAGGTGCTCGAATCGGTTGACGTCCTCGGTCAGCAGGTCGAGCGCAGTCCGAGCCCGCTCCGGTAGTTCGGCTCGGCGGGTGTTCATGACTTCCACCGAGGCGGAAAGGGTCATGAGGGGCGACCGCAGCTCATGGCTCACTTCAGACGCGAACCGCTCGTCTTGGGCGATACGGGTTTGGAGTGCGCCCACCATGTCGTTGAACGAGTCGGTGAGCGCAACCAGCTCTCGGGCGGCCCCGGCGTCCAGTCGAGTGCTGAGATCACCGTGGGCTATCGATTGCGCAGCTTCGCCGATGCTCACCAGTGGGCGCAGCAGGCGTCGGCTGGCCCAAAAGCCCACTCCGGCCGACGCCAGGGTCACACCTCCGCCGGCGCTGGCCAGGATGAATCCCAGCGAACCCAGCGTGTCCTCAATCTCGTCCAGCGGCGTGGCCTCGTAGTAGGAGGCATTGCGGTCGGGGATGGGGATGCCCACCACGAGGAAGGGCTTGCCTCTAACCCGGTAGCGCATTTGGGCCGGCCTTCCGCCCTCCACCGTGCGACGCAGGCGCTCGTCGATGTCACCCGACTCGAACTCGAAGGACTGCTGGAACCAGTCGCCACCTACCCGCAGAACCGGGCGGGAGCCTTCCGGTGTGGCCAGCGTGCTGATCAGGTTCTGGAGGGCTTCCGACTCGATGTCGGGATTGAGACGGCGGTTGACCACCGATGCGTTGAACCCCACTGTGGCCAGGGCGTCGTTCTCCCGCCCGTTGAGCAGGTTTTGGCGGGTAAGCGCGAAAACGGTCACGCTGAGCAATGCCGACAGGAGAAGGGTGGTGAACACGAAGGCCAGGATGATGCGGGTGCGAAGCCCTAGTCGTCGGGCCAGTGAACCCGCTCGGTGCCAGATGCGGGAACGTTGTCCCGGCTGTGCCGGCATCAGCTTCGTCCTTATGCCTGGAGCTTGTATCCCAGGCCGCGGACAGTGACCACGTAGCGGGGGTTGGCCGGGTCGGTCTCGATCTTGGTGCGCAGCCGGCGGATGTGGACGTCTACCAGACGGCCGTCGCCGAAGTACCCGAGATCCCACACCCGCTCGAGGAGCACTTCTCGGCTGAGCACCTTGCCGGAATTGGTGGCCAACTCAACCAGAAGGCGGAATTCCGTTTTGGTGAGGTGGGCCTCTTCGCCGCTGATGGTCACCATCCCCTGCTCAGGCATGATCTCCAGTTGCCCGAAGCGGAGATCGCTCATGGCGGTGTCGGTGATCCGCACTCGGCGCAGCAGGGCGCGGATGCGGGCGGAGAGCTCTTTGGGAGCAAACGGTTTGGTCAGGTAGTCGTCGGCCCCTGCCTCCAAGCCGGCCACCACGTCGTGGGTGTCGGCCCGGGCGGTGACCATGATGATGGGCACGTCGCTGGTCCGGCGCAACGTGCGGCACACTTCGAATCCGTCGATGTCGGGAAGCATGATGTCGATCAGCACCACATCGGCGGGCGTCTCCGAGAATGCGGTCAACGCCTCCTGCCCGTTGGCCGCCTCCAGGACGTCCCAGCCCTCGTCTTCGAGGGCCAAGCGGACCGCGGTACGAATCCTCTCGTCGTCCTCAATGGCCAAAATGCGGGTTTCCACCCCTAAATGGTGCCCGACTTTGGGCCCCTATGGGTAGCAGGGGGCCTATATTCGGTCGGCTTCGGCGCTTTGGAGCAGCTTTAGGAGGGCGTCGGCCACCGATGGAGCGGACGCGAATACGAAATCGGGGCTGGGAGGCCCGCCGCTGAGGTCTTGGACCACGGCACCAGCCTCTTCAGCAATGAGGGCTCCAGCGGCGTAGTCCCACGGGTTTAGTCCTACTTCGAAGAAGGCGTCCACCCGCCCGCAGGCCACCGTGCAGAGGTCGATCGCGGCGCCCCCCACCCGGCGGATATCGCCGATGTTGGGCAGCAGATCGCCCAGCACCTCGGCTTGGCGGGGGCGCCGCTCGTGGGCGTAAGAGAACCCGGTGGCCACTAGGGCCAGTGCGGGATCTCCGTCGGGGCGTACATGGATCGGACGGCCGTTAAGCCGAGCACCGCCGCCCCGGTGGGCGGTGAACGTCTCGTTTAGCACCGGGTCGACCACCGCGCCGGCGACTGTCTGGCCATTGGCCTCCGCAGCCACCGACACCCCGAAGCCGACATGGCCGTAGACGAAGTTCACCGTGCCGTCGATGGGGTCGATGATCCATCGCACCCCGCTGGTGCCGTCGCGGCCGGTGCCCTCTTCGCCCATCACGGCATCGTGGGGCCGGTGAGAGGTGAGGAAATCTACGATGGCGGCTTCACAGGCCACGTCCATGTCGGTCACCAGATCGGTGCGGGACGACTTGGCCGAGATCTGGAGTTGGTTCCCGGCTTCAGCTCGCAGCAGCGAAGCCGCCACCTCGGCGGCCTCAGCCGCCAGCTTCTCCAGGTGATCCCAGGCAGGAATTCCGGACTCAGTAAATGGTTCTTGCACAGATGAACTCTACGCTGGTCGTCGTGGCATCTCGTGGAGTGGTGGATTTGCGGTCGGACACCCTGACTAAGCCGACCGTGCCCATGAGGAAGGCCATGGCCGCTGCACCGGTCGGGGATGACCGTTATGGGGAGGACCCCACGGTCAACCGTCTAGAGGAGCGGTTCGCCGAACTGGTGGGCAAGCCGGCCGCGGTGTACGTGCCGTCGGGCACGATGGGCAATCAGATCGCTCTGCGGCTGCACGGAGCGCCGGGAAGCAACGTGGTGGTGGGCAGACGGCAGCATCTGATGTCGTATGAGAGCGGTGCTGCTGGTCTGAACAACGCCTTCCAGATCTATGCCGTGGACGACACTGGCGGCGTCATCGACATCGAGGTCGCCGCCGAGGCGGTGGCGGCCGGTAGCGATGGGTTTTGGCCTCCGGTTTCGCTGATCTGTCTTGAGAACACCCATTTGTCCTCCGGTGGATTGGCGATCGGGGCTGCGGACATGGCCGCGGCCGCTGAGCTGGGACCGCCGGTACACCTGGACGGCGCTCGTTTGTTCAACGCCGCGGTGGCATTGGGAACCGCCGCTGAGGAGTTGGCCAGCACGGCGACCACTGTCATGTCGTGTGTGTCCAAGGGATTGGGGGCGCCGGTGGGCTCGCTCTTGGCTGGACCTGCCGATGTTATGGCCGAAGCCCGACTGCACCGACGGCGCTTGGGCGGGGCCATGCGCCAGGCCGGGGTGATCGCCGCCGGCGGGCTGTACGCGCTCGAGCACCACGTCGATCGGCTGGCCGACGATCACGCTCGGGCTCAACGATTGGGCGGCGTGGTCGCCGAGCGCTGGCCTGGTGCCCGCCTGGGCGAGGCGGAAGCGGCCTGCGGGCGCCCCTTCACCAACGTGGTGGCCTTTCGCCATCCCGATGCCCCAGGCTTGCTGGACCACTTACGGCAGGCTGGCATCCGAGCTGGGCTGCTTGCGCCTGGAATCGTCCGCTTCGTGACCCATTTGGACGTGGAAGACCCCGACATCGACCGGGCCGTCGCCGCGCTTTCCTCTGCTCCGGCCTAGTAGCTACCCCGGTCTTGGCGGCGGCCGCCGAAGCGGCGCCACTCCTCCATAGCCCGCAGGGTCAAAACAGCCACCACGGCCAATCCCACCGCCCCAGCCACCGCGCCAATCAAGGCACCGAGCCCGGTCCACAAGCTGCAGTTGCCCTCGCACTGGAGGTCGATATAGGCGAACCCGATCAGCCCCCCGCACAGCCCTCCCAGCACAATGGCGGCAAACGCCAACCAGCGAGCCCCCTTCGGGGGAAGCGCCGAGCGCTCCTCAGGCGAAGCCGGATCGACCATCCGCCCATGTTACGGGGGAGTTTCAGTCAGCCTAGGTGTTGAGGCAGGAACAGTTCAGGGGAGCCATGTCACCGGGGCGGGCCATACTGGGGGGGTGCCGGGGCAAGTGCGGGACTGGGAGGTGGCTGGGGGGATTGTCCTGCGAGGGGAGCAGATGCTGTTGGTGCGAAACCGGCGTCGAAACGATTCGGTGGAGTGGAGCACTCCCGGCGGGGTGGTGGATCCGGGGGAGACCCTGTTGGAGGCTCTGGGCCGGGAAGTGCTTGAGGAGACCGGGATCCAGGTTGATCACTGGGAAGGCCCGCTGTATGAGATAACCGTGGATTTCACCGACCTGGGCTGGCGCCTTCGAGTGGAGGCCCATCGTGCGCTCCGCTGGAACGGCGAGATTGTGCTGGAGGATCCCGACGGCATCGTGGAGCACGCCGACTTCTACGGCCTCGAGGAGTGCGAGGTTCACTTGGTGCAGAGCCCCCGTTGGGTACGCGAGCCGCTGTTGGATTGGTGTCGCCAGCGGCCTAGCCAGATGCTGAGCTATCGCTATCAGGTGACTGGCGCTGAGGTTGATGGCCTCACGGTGACTCGGTTGTAGGTCGAGTCGGCGATGGCGGGGAAGACTCAGAGCGACCGCGGGCAGGTTCAGTCAGGGTCGATCCTGCACGTGGACATGGACGCCTTCTTCGTTTCGGTGGAGATGCTTCGGCGCCCCGAGCTGCGGGGCCTGCCGGTGGCAGTAGGCGGAGCGGGAAGCCGGGGAGTGGTGGCGTCGGCCTCCTACGAGGCCCGGGCCTATGGGGTTCATTCGGCCATGCCCTCAGGGCGGGCACGACGGCTGTGTCCCGACATTGTGTTCTTGCCCGGCGATCACGAGCTTTATTCCCAGGTGAGCAGTCGCATCATGGGCATCCTGCGGTCGTTCACGCCGCTGGTGGAGCCCCTGTCGGTGGACGAGGCGTTCTTGGACGTGTCCGGCGCCCATCGCCCCCCGGTGGAGATCGGCCATTTGATCCGAAGGCAAGTCAGTAACGAGGAGGGCATAAATTGCGCGGTGGGGGTGGCTGCGGTCAAGTTCTTGGCCAAACTCGGCTCCAAACTGGCCAAGCCCGAGCCCACCCCGTCGGGTCCGTCGGGCGGCGCCGGCGTGTTCGAGGTGCCGGTGGGCGAGGAGCGGCAGTTTTTGAGCCCGCGCCCGGTCAGCGACATCTGGGGGGTGGGTCCGGCCACGCTGGGCCATCTCAACCGCATCGGGATCGCCACCATCGGCGAGTTGGCTGAGTTCCCCTTGGAGCGGCTGGAGAAAGTTGTCGGACAAGCCCACGCCCGTCACCTGCACAGCCTGGCCAACGCGATCGATCCTCGTCCGGTGATTCCCGAGACGGCCGCCAAGACCATGAGCCACGAGAAGACGTTTCCCCGCGATCTGCGCACCCACGAGGACCTCGGCGTGGAGCTGGTGGCCATGAGCGATTCAGTGGCTTCCCGCCTCAGAGGAGCCGGCGTTGCCGGGCGGACGGTCACCATCAAGGTGCGTTTCGGCGACTTCACCACCATCACCCGATCTCACACTCTGGCCAGTTCGGTCGATTCCGGCGTGGTCATAGCTCGAGAAGCCAAGCAATTGCTGAAGGAAGTTGATGTGGCCCCTGGCGTGCGCTTGATTGGTGTGGGCGTTTCCGAGTTGGAGGATTCTGGTCAGCGCCAGCTCGCATTGAATCTAGAGGGAGAAGACGCCAGCGCGCCCTCATGGCACGAGGTGGATCGGGCTATTGACCGCATCAGGGATCGCTTCGGATCCGAGGCAATTCAAACTGGGGGCGTTGGCGATGCTGGCCCTCAACCAACCGGTTGGAACCGGCCCAATTGAGACCCAATTGAGACTCAATTGGGTCTCAATTGAGTTCAGAGACCGCCTCGAGCAGGCCATCACAGATCGACTGGCATTGTCTCACGAGTCGGCCTGTGAGACACTAAACAGGTGCCACTTTCCGAGGACGAGCAACGCATCCTCAGCGAAATAGAGGAGCAGCTTTACGAAACCGATCCGGCGCTGGCCCGCGAGGTTGGCCGGACCACGGTGTTCACCCACCCGGCCCGCAATCTGCGGTTGGCCATTTTGGCCTTCGTCGCCGGGCTGGTGTACATGATTCTGACTCTTTCCACCTCGTTTTGGCTGTCGTTCCTGGGGTTTTTGGTCATGCTGGGCGCGTCGCTCTGGGGCTGGAGCAACCTGCGACAGCTGGGCCGGTTCGGGCTCCAACAGATCAGCGACAGCATCAACCGGGGCGATGTGAGCAACTATCTGCGGTCACCGGGTCGCCGCATCGTGAACCGCCTGCGCCGTGGCGGTGCTGAGCAAACCGGGCGCGACTAGCTCAAAACAATCTCGAACAATCTGGGCTGCCAATCGCTGAGCCCCAAACGGTTAGGGGCTCTAGATATTCAGGGTCCAATTGTCCAACTCGGGGCGCGCCGTCCCCGCCGCCTCCAGCCGAAGAGCGGCTGTGGGTTGAATGCTGCGGTCAGCCTTTGCCATCGGCTCACCCGGAAATTGACTTCGGCCCGCACCGAAAGCGACCACGTCCGGGCCAGCCACTGATTTCGGTCGCTGGGCTCTGAGGGAGCGAAAGTGGCGGCCGCGGCAAGTTCGCCCAACTGGCGCAGATCAGGGCTGTGCAGGGGGACTTGCTCAATGGCCCGACCAGCGAATTCTGCATAAGTTTCGTCTGGTCGGGGAGTCATGTTGATTAGGGCCAGCGACTCCACCGTCTCCGCCCACAGCAGTCTGATCTTGCCCCGATTGCCGGTGATCCTGAGGAATCGACGCTGATTTCGCAGCTTCTTGAGCTGGGGAATGAGCAAAATGAACAACGCGACCAGCGACGGGGCCAATATCGCAATCCAAGTCCTCCAGGTCATTCCGCTCCCGCCAGGCCCGGCCTCGGACTGGAAGTCGCTGAGACTTGGGGATTCAGGAGGGAAGAGACTGTCAAAGTCGACTGGGGCTTCGGGGGCGCCGGGGGAATCCAGGGCAGGGCCTTCATCGTCAGCAGCGACTTCGACTGCGCCGATGGCCTGATTCTCGGCCATCCCGGTGTAATTCTGGGCACCGGGTGCGCCTCGGCCCGGCGTGGGCTCAAAGGCCACCCAGCCCACACCAGACAGATAGACCTCAGGCCAGGCGTGGGCGTGCTTTCCTCGCACCACGTAGAGATCGGAATCGCCTGGATCGGCCTCACCCACGGTGAAGCCCACCGCCACCCGAGCCGGCAGACCCAGCGACCGGGCCATCGCGGCAAACGTCCCGGCAAACTGCTCGCAATATCCCCTACGTGTGTTGAGGAACTCCTCGATGCGGTTTTCAGAATGGCCGGGGTTCACATTGGCGTCGTAGACAAAGCCCCCGTTGCGGAAAAAATCCTGAAGAGACAGAGCCTGCTCGTAGCCTGACTCGGCCTCAGCGGCCAACTGGTCGGCCAAGGCCTTAACCTGGGGGCTGAAGTCGGACGGGAGCGCGGTGTATGGCTCTACCTCGGGAATCGCGGCCGCATCAAGGGAGATGTCTTTGAGCACTTCGGGGTCAAATCGGGGCAGCGCCGATGAAACGGTGTAGGTAAGCCCGTTGGAGCTGGCCAGCGAGCGGCCCACGATAAGGGTCGACGAGGTGGGCTCGTAGCTGATGTCGCCAGCGGTCATGCCATCAGCGATCAAGTCGCCAGTGATTGGGTTGCCAGTAGTCGCAACTCCGGCGTTTGCCACTAGGGACCGGGGTTCGAATGCGGCGGGCAGCCAAACCGCGCTCAGCTGTTCGATGCTGAATTCCTGGACGGATTCCTCCACGGTGGAGCCCGACTGGAACAGCGACGGCAGTTGGGTGGGACGGGCGGCGTAGTCGGCGCGGGAGGTCCATACCTGCCCGTCGAATCTGTCCAGAGATGTGAGCCGCCAGTACGAACGCTCTTCTGCCCGTACGCGGAACATCACCGTCTCAGCCTGGCTGACCAGTCGGCCTCTGATATCCACCAGAGGGCTGATCACCACTCTCCCCGGACTTCTTCTGCCCCGCTCGACGGCCTCGGTCAGGTCGACAATCGGATCTTCGTCGCTGCCCAGAACCGGTCCAGCGGCGATCGCTGCCGCCAGAGCAACTGCGGCAATAGCGGCACTTCCCGACAACAGCGCCCTTCGCCCAACCGACCCCCGGCTCTCGCCTCCCGACCAAACGGCATTCGCGGTGCGGGCCATAAGCCGGTGAACCGAGGCGAACAGCAACAGGGCCGCAGTGAACACCCCGATGGTCAGAATTCGATGCTGATCTTCCCCCACCAGTCCAACGAAACCAAGGGCGGCAATCGGCAGAACCATGGGCTCGAACAGGGTCCGCGATCGCATCGCGGTCCAGTCGTTGAGGAAGGCGAGCAGCCACACCGCGGCCATGGCACTCACGGTGAAACCGTCCACCGGCTCTACCGGAGGACTGAGCTCTCCGAATGAGGACCAGGCCTGCTCGAGATCATCGACCAGCGCCGCCCGGGTGCCTCCGGCGGGAAGGCCCCAAAGGGTGGTGTCCCAGTAGTACGACCAGGTGACCGTGAGCACCAATCCCACGCCGGTGGCCAGCGTAGAGATGAGCATTCCCCACCCAATGCGGCGAACGGCCAGTGCCAGCGCATGGCTCAACCCGGCGGCCCCGAATACCGGCAGTATCCAGGCGTCCCCTTCGAAGACTCGGATGAGACTGAAGGCGGTAGCCGCCGTCAGAATGGGCCCGGTGATTTCCAACGCGGATTCCCATCCGGTTGGCCATCGGTTGCTCGAACCCTGAGAGTCGATCATGGTCGGCGATTGGGGGCGGTTTGGTCGGCCGAGATGGGCGCGATCGAGGGATCCTCGCTTGAGGCAGTGTGGGTGCCCCACGCATCGGCGAATCCCAGGGGATTTTCCACCATTAGCAGGGTCGTGCCGGGGATGAACGCAGGAGGCGGCTGCTCCGGCTGGGCTCGCTCGCCGCCGGCGAACAGCACCACCGTCTTGGAGCTGAAATGCGAACCCAGCGATGTCAGCGACCCCGGCTCGGTTCCGTCCACCGCAGCAGCCACCAGCACCACCAATCCGCCGCCTTGGCCTCGGCTGAGCCATTCGACGGCGCCGAACAGGCTGCCTACGTCGGGACTGACCAACGTCAGGTGCCCGTAAATCTTGTGCAGATGGGCAGAGTCCGACCCGTAGCCGCTGTCGAAGTCCGCAGTGGTCACCAAGCGGACTTGGTCTCCCCGGTGCTGGCTGGCCCGACAGATGCTGGCCGCGGCCGACACCATGGCCTCGAATCGCTCCCCGTCACCTACATGTGACTCGAAGTCCAACAACACAGACCTGGTGTCTAGAAGAACGGTTGTGTGGGTATGGGAGAACTCCTCGAACTGGCGAACGATGAGCTCGTCGTGGTGGGCTGACGACCGCCAGTGAATACGCCGCGGATCGTCGCCCCTCTGGAATGGGCGCAGTCCGTATAGCTCGTCGCCGCTTTGAGCCATAGGGCTGCGCCTTACTGCGTCGAATGTGTTCCCGGGCAGGCGAGGAGGGGGTTTGATGGGGAACACGGTGGGGTAGACAAGAGCCTCGGCATGCTCGCCAGACTCGAAGCGCCGAGTGGAAATGCCGAGAGGATCGGTCAGAGTCAAAGCGAGCGGGCCTGTTTTCAGATGCCCCCGCTTTACGGTGGGCAGCCGATAGGCCACTGTCATCTCGTCTCGGCCCGAGATGGGTGCTACCAGCATGTCGGGCGACTGAAAATAGTCCGAGGAGCTCTCGGTGGAGAAGGTCTGGCTGTCGGCGAATCGCACCACCGGACTGCGCAGACGGCTTGGGTTGGACAGCTCGATGCGCACTTGACAGTCGTCGCCCACATGCACTTGCAGGGGTCGCAGCGACCGGGCTGTTGCCCGCAGGGGCTGGCGGATTCGGACGTAAGCCACCGAGAGGATGGCCACCGCGGCGCCGGCGATGCCCACAGCCAGCAGCTCGCTGGAGCCGAACACCCGACCTGCCGCCACCAAGAGCGCGGAGCAAATGAAAAGCAGCCAGCCCGTTGCGGTGAGCATGGTTGGCCAGGAGCTAGTCGACCGGGGAGGTCGTCCCTAGCGAGATGAGGGAGTGGTTTGCCATCGGTCGCGGGAAATCAGTCGACCGGGGCCGGAACCGAGCTCATGATGTCGTCCACGATTTGAGCAGGCGGTGTGCCCTGGGCCCGGGCCTGGGGGTTCAACAGAAGTCGGTGGGCCAATACGGGTACGGCCAGCTGCTTCACATCGTCGGGGAGCACGTAGTCCCGCCCTTGGGATGCCGCCCGCACCCGGCTGGCCCGTTGCAACGCGAGGGTGGCCCGGGTGGACATCCCCAAGATGAGGCTGGGGTGGCTTCTGGTGGCGTTGGCGATCAGAACCAAATAGCGCTTGATTCCCGGCGCGGTGAACATTGCGCTGGCGTGGTCGGCCAGAGTGCTGATTGCCTGGGAGTCCACCACGGGTCGAAGGGTGTCCAGCGGGTTGTCGGTGCCGTGGGCGTCGAGAATCTCAAGCTCGGCCTGTTTCGAGGGGTAGCCCACCTCGATTCGCATCATGAACCGGTCGAGCTGGCTCTCAGGCAGCGGATAGGTGCCCTCGTGCTCAAGCGGGTTCTGAGTGGAGATCACCATGAACGGCCGGGGGAGCGGATGGGTTGTTCCGTCCACCGTGACCTGCCGCTCGGCCATGGCCTCCAATAGTGCCGATTGGGTTTTCGGGGAGGCTCGGTTGATCTCGTCGGCCACCACGATGCCGGAGAACACTGGTCCGGGCTGAAAGTCGAGCGAGTTCGCAGCCCGATTCCAGATGGTGGCGCCCACCACATCGGAAGGGAGCAGATCGGGAGTGAACTGAATGCGGCCGAATTCAGCCTGCACGGTGATGGCTAGCGCCTTGGCCAGGCTGGTTTTGCCCACTCCAGGGGCATCCTCGATGAGCAAATGCCCTTCGGCCAACAGACAGGTAACGGCCAACTCCAGCACATCAGGCTTGCCCATGATGGCCTTGCCGATGTTGGAAACGATGGATTGGAACTGCTCAGCGAACAGGAGTTCCTCTGATTCTCTCATCGCCATAACGTCGAGTCTCTCAGTTCGTTGCTTCTGGGAGGGGTGAGACCACGTGAGTTTCTCTCATCGCCATAACGTCGAGTCTCTCAGGTGTCGCGGAGTTGCGGCCAACGGGTAGGCATGTCTACGAGCATCCCATCAGGGCTGGGGCCGTGGTCGCGCAACGTGCCGCGACGGCGGAAGGCGACGTGGAATCGCTTGGGCTGAGATGTCCAGCAGACGTTGGCCACCAGTCCCGATTCCATTGCGTCATCGCAGTCCTCCAGCTCGCTGAAGCGAGCGCCGGAGAGCCAGGTCGTGCGCTGGAGCACCCACGCCGCCTCGGCCCCCTCAGGATCCAGAACCTGTTCACACCAGCGGACGAAGCCGCCCTTGATGGCGCGGCCGGAGAAGGGGTCGGGTGACTCGATCTCGAGTCTGGCCGCCATCCGCCAGCGGAGCACCTCGACGCCATCCCGCTCGATCCAGGCGTCGAATGGAGGCTGATTCCAATCCGGGACAGTGGCGTCGTACTGGCGGGTGCCGATTTCCCCCCGGGCGGCGTGAAGTACTCCGAGGACGGCGGCATCGTATAGGTGGGTGCACTGCTGGCGGACATCGGTCCAGGCGAATACCTCAGAAGCGGCGACGGTTAGCGGGCAGCCCACCAGCACTTGGAGCTGGTCGAGCGCTCCCGCGCACGGCTCCCAAGGCATTCGCGGTCCGGTCGCTTCCGTGCCGGTGATCCTGGTGCCATCGTGTATCAGAGCTGCCTCGTAGTGGTGCATGTCGTCCTCGATCCCTACCACCACGGTCCGGTCATCGGGGGCGATCATGCGCAGCCGTCGTCGGAAGGCGCCGCTGCCGTGGCGATTGCGAACCAGCTCGGACTGAGATTCACGCTGAGGCACTGGTCGATGTTCGCATACAGATGCCGGACGACCAGCTTTGTCGCCAGGGCAAGTACTGTCGGCTGATCGTGCCCGCCCAGCCATCTGCGCTTCGCGCTCTGTCTCACCGATCGTTCATGCTGTTCTTCATCGGCGTGTCCATCGCCACGACCGGGCAGTTCATGCAGTCGTTGGCCGTGCCCTTCTATATGAACGAGCTAACCGACTCGAACTTCTGGGTGGGCAGTTCGGCATTCGCCGTGCTGGTCCCGTCGCTGATCATGACTCCGGTAGCCGGCATCTGGAGCGACCGGATCAGCCGCAAGGCCATCTTGTTCGGATCGTTCTTCCTCCAACTCGTCTGCTCGGTGGTGTTCTTGGCGCTGTACGCCGGGGATCTGCTGACTCCGTGGCTGATGATCGGACTCCAGTTGGTGGTGGGTGTGGCCTCGGGATTCCAGTGGGCGCCTACCCAAGCGATGACCGCATTGCTGGTGCCACCCGAGGATCTGCTGTCAGCGGTGCGTTTCGTCTCCTTGTCGTTCACCGCCGGACGGGCGCTGGGCCCGGCCATGGCTGGGCTCACGCTGCTCTATTGGGGGCCGGGGCCGGCGTTTGCGGTGACCATTGTCGGCTTCGCGCTCGGTTTGGCCTTCATGGTCCCGATCCGGCTTCGACCGTCTGAGCCGGTTCAGCAAGAGCCGTTTTGGCTTCAGTTCCGCCACGGTTTGGAATACATATGGCGCCGTCCGGAGATGCGGCTGGTGGTGGTGACGTCGTTCGTCGTGGCCAGTGTCGGAGCCGTGTTCGCCTTTGCCCTGGTAGCCAGCGTGGCCGACGACGTGTTCACACTGGGTGATGGCGGCTTGGGCTGGCTGACGGCAACCTTCGGATTCGGGTCGCTGGTGGTGGGGCTTTATGTGACCCGCCACGGCGACCGCCATGCTCGCTCTAGGGTTGAGATGACCGCGGTGGGGGTCTATGCCCTGGGGGTGCTTATGGTGGGGGCCACTCCATGGCTGGCGTTCGGACTTCTGGGCTATTTCGTATTCGGGGCCGCCCATATGGCCCATGGGGTGACGGTGAACAGCTCACTGCAAGTGCAGGTTGACGAGCAATATCGGGGCCGGGTGATGTCGGTGTGGCTGATGTCGGTGCTGGCTGGGCTGCCAATTGGCTCGCTGGTCGGCGGCTTTTTGGGCGACCTGGTTTCCATGCGGTTCGTGCTGTTGCTGTATGGGGGACTGCTGGCTGTGTTCTGGGCCCTGGCGTCGATTCGGTCCAACGGCTTCGCCGGTCTTGATCGCGGCCCCCAGTGAGCCCGACCCCGCAACGTGGAGGTACGCCAGCAGAGTACGGTCGAAGGGCAATGGATGCGAACAGCCAACTCCCCGGATCGCTGCTGAGCCGACGGGACCGGTTCTTGCACGAGCCCCGATTTCGGGATTGGAACTGGGCGGAGACCAACTGGTTCTGCTTCTTCGTGCCCCAAGAGGCCATGGTCGGCCACCTGCGCTCGCTGTGGCGGCCCACGCTTGGAATCGTGGGGGCCAACGTTTTTGTCTATTCAAACCGGGGGCTAGGCGCCGCCGGCGCCTTGGCCAACGACATGCACGAAGATCGCTTCGCCATGCCCATGCCGCCCCACAACCTTGACGACTACCGCCTCGACAACGGCATTGCCGTGCGCCAGACCGAGGCATTCCAACGCTGGGAAGTGCGATATGACGGTATCGACGGAACGGTGTTCGACTTGGAGTACAACGCATTGATGCCTCCGGTGGAAGTGGGCGAGATCAAGGTGGCAGGCGCCGGGGAGGGGTACGGGTCGATCCAGCGCTCCGATGCGGCGTTATCTCATGGTCACATCGACCAGACCCTGCACGTTTCGGGAGAGGTACTGGTAAACGGGGAACGGTTCGACGTGGACTGCGCGGTGAATCGCGATCACTCTTGGGGCCCTCGTCGGGAATCGGTGGCCAAACTGGGATGCGGCAACTTTGACGACGGCCACTGGGGCGACGATTTCCACTTCCTGGTTCAGACTCGCAATGACGCTCCCGATTCTTGTGTCATTACCCACGGCTATCTGCTGGACGGAGCCGACATCATCCGCATCGCCGAGGGTTCGGGCAGGTTCGAATTGGACGAATATCGCACCACGGCTCTGGTCTATGAGATCACCGACGAGCGGGGCCGCCACCACCGCTTCGACGGTCGGGTGGCTCGCACCATCGAGAAGGTGTCGACAAACGCCTTCTCGTGCAACGGATTCGTGGACTGGAGCTACGAGGGCGAGCCGGGCATAGGGGAGTATCGCTGGCACTGGGGCGTCCGGGAGCTGCGGGACTGGCTCGCCACACGCCGATAGGAACAGTCACTTCAGAAGAACAATCACATCAGAAAAAGCAACAGGGAGGCAGAGGCATGAAGACACGGGCCGCGGTGTACCGGGAGCCGCATGCGCCGCTGGACATCGTCGAGGTGGACATCTGCAACCTGGCCGCCCAGGACGTGCTGGTGCGGATCACCCACAGCGGCATATGCCACAGCGACTTGAACGTGTATCACGGCATCCGGGATTGGGAGACCCCCATGATCCTGGGTCACGAAGGGGCTGGTGTAGTGGAGCGGGTGGGGGAGGGCGTTACCGGGATCAAGCCTGGCGACCGAGTGGTGCTGTCGCTGGTGGCCAGCTGTGGGCGGTGCCGGTCATGTGCTTCGGGCTTCGCCAACCGTTGCCAGGTGCTACCCGCCTTTCCCATCGGCACCTACTACGACGGCGGTCACCGCTTCGAGCGCAACGGCGAGGTCTACCACTCATTCTGCACGGTGGGGTCGTTCGCCGAGCACGCCGTGGTCCACTTTTCCAAGGCGGTGCCCGTACCCGACGATGTGGGCTTGGATGTGGCCTGTTTGGTGGGCTGCGGAGTGCCCACCGGCGTGGGCTCGGCCGTCAACACTGCCCAGGTCCGCCGGGGGAGCACTTGTGTGGTCTACGGCTGCGGCGGGGTGGGGCTCAACGTGATCCAGGGCTGCCGCCTGATGGGGGCTGCTGAGATAGTGGCGGTAGACCTGCTGGCCGACAAGCTGGCCTTGGCCGAGAAGTTTGGCGCCACCCACCTAGTTAACGCAGCTGACGATGATCCGGTGGCCACGGTGATGGAGCTGACCGGGGGTCGAGGCGCTGAGTATGCCTTCGAGGTGATCGGCACCGGGGAAACGTACATGAACGCTTGGAACTCCATCGGCATGGGCGGTTTGGCCGTGATGGTGGGCGGACCGCCAGCCGGGACGCCATTCCATATCGATGCCACCGAGATCTACTTCGGGAAGGCGCTCACCGGCAGCATGTACGGCAACTCCTCGCCGGCACGGGACTTTCCCTGGATCTTCGACCTCTACCGATCAGGAGACCTCCTGCTGGACGAGCTGATAACCCAGCATCGCCCGCTCGACGACGTCACCGCCGCCCTCGACGAGCTCGACACCGGCGGCGTAGTCCGCACAGTGCTGGACATAGGCCAGGAATAGCTCGGCGGATTATCGCCGGGCTATCAGACACCTCCCGCCCGGCGGATTATCGCCGGGCTATCAGACAGAGCCCCTAAATTCCTCGATCCAGCGGGTGTAGTCGTCGAGTACCGGCAAGACCTCGTCGGCTGAGCCGCCATGGGGAAACCGCAGCACCACTTCGGTGATGCCGATGTCCTGGTAGTAGGCCAGTTTGCCGGGGTCAGGATGGGTCCCATAGGTGATGAGTTCCAATTCGTCAAGGCTGCGTCCCGCCGCGGCCATGGCTTCGCCCAGATCAGCGAGGGCGGCTCGCATCCCAGCACCGCCAATGGGCATCCACCCGTCGCCGAACTCGGCGATGTGGGCAAACGTGGTGGGACCGGGAGCGGCGCCGACGATGGTTCGGATGCGGGGCTGTTGAATGGGCTTGGGCCAACTCCACGAAGGTTCCATTTGGACGAATTCGCCATGGAATTCGGCGATTTCGTTTCCCCACAGAGCCTGGGCACAGAGCATGTGCTCGCGCACCCGGGCTCGGCGTCGCCGCACATCGATGCCGTGGTTCTCCATCTCCTCGTGGTTCCAGCCGTAGCCGATGCCAAGTACGAGACGTCCTCCGCTCATCCAGTCGAGGGTGGCGCACTGCTTGGCGAAGGTGATGGGATCGTGTTGGGCGGGCAGCGCCACTCCCACTCCCAATCCCACGGTTGTGGTGGCCTGGGCACAGGCGGCGAGAGCAATGTAGGGGTCGAGAGTCCGGTAATAGGTCTCGGACAGCTCGTCCTCGCCGGTGGGGGGCGGCGTGCGCCTGCTGGTGGGGATATGGGTGTGCTCGGGCAGGTAGATGCAGGCGTAGCCTCGGGCTTCTGCCTCCTGGGCCAGTTGCACCGGCGACATGGACCGGTCGGTGGTCTGCATCATCACGCCAAACCGCATGGCCAAAGCGTATGTCGCTTGGGCTGACTGTTTGGCGGCTGGCGGCGGTACTCTCAGGGCAGTCTCATGAGACTCCAACCCGAGATCCGGCTGATCGCCACCACCGAGGTACCCATGAACTGGGGCCGATTCACCTGCCACGCTTTCGAATCCATGGACGACGGCGAGGAGCATGTGGCGTTCGCGCTCGGCGACATAGACAGTGCCGACGAGGTTTTGGTGCGGGTACACAGCGAGTGCCTCACCGGCGATGTGTTCGGCTCCTGGCGCTGCGATTGCGGGGCCCAACTACACGCCGCCATGGACGCCATCGCCGACTGCGGCACTGGCGTATTGGTGTATCTGCGGGGCCATGAGGGACGGGGTATCGGAATCGGCCACAAGGTTCAGGCCTATGCCCTCCAGGACGAGGGCCGCGACACCGTGGACGCCAACTTGGAACTGGGCCTGCCGGTGGACGACCGCACCTATGGAATCGGCGCCGCCATCCTGGCCGAATTGGGGGTCAAGCGGGTTGCGCTGATGACCAACAACCCCACCAAGCACGACGGCCTGGCATCCTCCGGTCTGGAGATCGCCCGTCGTGTTCCCTTAGAGGTGCCCCCCCGAACCGAAAACGTCGACTACCTCCGCACCAAACAACAGCGCCTCGGCCACCTTCTCGACTTGGTTTAGCCCTCAGCGGCAGAAAACGGGGGCGACCACGTCGGCGAAGGTGCGCATCCAGCCTTCCTTGTCCTCCATGAACTGGGCCAGCACCATCTTGTTGACGCCCCGCTCGGCCAGCTCTGTCAATCGATCGATGCAATATTCGGGCGGGCCGGCGATGGTGCCTCGACTGGCCAGAAACTCAGTGAGTCCGTGCTTGTCGGCCAGCCCGGCGTTCACGTTGGCGCCGTCGGCGAAGGCGTGATGGCGGCTGTCATACTCGGCCATCATGGCGGCCACCCGGGGCTTGATGTCCTCGGGCAGGCCTTTGCCGTCCATGTGGAAGCGGTATACATGGTTGGCGGTGCCCGCGATTAGGAACTTGATCTGCTCCAAGCCGGCCTCTTCCGACTCGGCGAACAGCAGGTTGGCAAACCACCACACCTCGACTTCGTCGGGGTCTCGGCCCACTGAGCGAGCGCCTTGGGCGATGTTGTCCAGCACGATCTCGCACACGTCGGCGGGCAGGCTGTTGGACAGGATCACCCCATCGGCAATCTGCCCGGCCATGTACTGGGTACGGGGCCCCTCGGCGGCGATCCACACCGGGACTGGAGCCGGCCCCCAGCGCATGTGTAGGTCTTTGCCTTGCCAACGGGCCGTCTCGCCATTACTGAGTGCCCTGACCGCGGCGGTGTAGTCCCTTAGGTAATCCACCGAGGCCGGCTTCTCCCCGATGTTGAGCAGCGCGCTATCGCCTGAGGCGATCCCATAGCGGAAGCGCCCACCGGAGATCTGTTGGAGCGCCATGGCGGTGGAGGCGGCCGCGGCCGGGTGGCGGGTGACGGGGTTGGTGACCGTGGTGGCCAGCAGCGCCTTGTCGGTGTGGTTGGCGGCCACTGAGAGGGTGAGAAAGGGGTCGGCCCACAGCGACTGGGAGTCGCCCGCCACCACCATGGAGAAGCCGGAGCTCTCCACTTGGCGAGCCCAAGCACCGTAGGTTGTGAGATCTTCGGGGACTTTGCCGGTGCCGAATGCGATGGATGTGCTCATGGCCCGAGGATAGAGGCCGCTCCTCGAGCTCGCCGCCTACAGTGGGCCGGTGCTGGATGTCCCCCCGATCGACTTCAGCGAGCCCCTGTCGCTGGGCCCGCTGCTGGAACGGGCAGTGGCCGCAGTGCCCGACAAGACAGCGCTGGTCGGAGCCAGCGGGCGTTTGACCTACGCAGAATTGGCCGACGAGGTGTCTCGAACCGCCGCAGCGTTGGACGAGTCGGGGGTGCGTGCTGGTGATCGGGTGGCGGTTTCGCTGGCCAACGACGTCGACGTCGTGACTGCACTCTTGGGCATCTGGACTCAGGGAGCGGTTTTCGTGGGGATTCACACTGTGCTGGCCCCACCGGAGAAGCGCTATCTGATCGACGACTGCCAGCCCTCGCTGTATCTCAGCGCCGATGCCGAAGAAGATGTAGTCGCACCGCTGGTGGTTTGCCTGGATGAGTGGCGTGAGAGGGTGGCCGGGTCGGATCCCCTGGACCCATGGCCTGAGTGCGATCCGTTGGCGGTGGCGGCCATCGCCTACACCTCGGGTACCACCGGCAACCCCAAGGGGGTGATGCACAGCCAGCACAATGCCCTGTTGCCGGGGGCGGTGGCTGTGGCCCGGGGCAGCTACGACGCCGACGACGTTTTTTTGTGCGTCCAGCCGCTGACCATTCTGAACCTGCAAGTGCTGAACCCCCTGACCACGATTCAGGCTCTCGGCACTTGTTCAATTGCCAACCGCCACGATCCGGTGTCGCTGGCCCGCTGGATCAAACAGGAGCGGGTTACCCATTTCGCGGTGGTTCCCACCGTTGCCTACGACCTGCTGACCCATCCCGAGGTGCATCCCGACGATCTGGCCACCCTCACCAAACCCAGGGTTGGGGGAGCGGCGATGGCCGAGCCGGTGAAGCTGCTGTTTGAAGAGAGGTTCGGGATCAAGCCGGCCACTAGCTATGCCCTGACCGAAGGGCCGACATTGGTTACCCGCCAAGACACGGATCGGCCGATCATAGAGGGCAGCTGCGGACGGCCTCTGCCTCACATCGAAGTGGAAGTTCTCGACGACGACAACCAGCCCGTGAAGACGGGAGAAGTGGGGGAGATCTGCTTTGGCCCACGCCGGGACGGACCCTGGGCTGGGATTTATCGCACCATGCTGGGCTATTGGAGCCAACCCCAGCTCACGGCAGAAACTCTGCGAGGCGGCATGGTCCACTCCGGCGACCTGGGCCGATTCGACGCCGACGGCGAGCTCTACATCGTGGAGCGCCGCAGCCAGTTGATTATCCGGGGCGGCAACAACATCTACCCCGCTGAGATCGAACGGGTGTTGGGGGCTGACAGCCGGGTAGCCGAGTGCTGTGTGGTCGCCCGACCCAACGACCGCCTCGGCGAGGTAGTGGTGGCATTCGTGCAGCCGGCTGACGGCGTCCACGTGACGGCCGACGAATTGCTGGCGCAGTGCCGGGCCAAACTGGCCTCCTACAAGATTCCCAGCGAGATTTGCTTCGTGGATGCCTTTCCCCGCAGTCCTCTGGGCAAGATCGCTCGATCCCAAGTGAAAAGCATGGCCAAACAAGGAGGAACCAATGAGCGATGAGCATTCCACCGAGCCGGGGAAGGCCGACTACGAGGACGTGACGGAGTGGTGGCTGGACACCGAGGCCGAGGAGGCCATGCTGGCCGCGCAAACAGAATGCACGTTCATCTGGGCCAACAAGGAGGGGTGGCCGGTGGGGGTGATCATGAGCTTCATCTGGCGCCGGGGACGGTTCTGGCTCACGGCCAGCGGCCAGCGGGCCCGGATCGCCGCGGTGCGCCGGGATCCCCGGGTGTGCCTGGTGGTAACCAGCACAGGTGCGGCCGGGGTGCCAAGCCGACAGACGGTGACTTACAAGGGCATATGCCGCCTCCACGACGACGATGAAACCAAGGCGTGGTTCTACCCCGAGCTGGCCGCCGCTCTGCATGGCGATGAAGAGGTGCGGCAGCACTTCGCCCGGTTCTTGGACTCGCCGCGACGGGTCATCCTCGAAGTGGAGCCCACCCAGCGCATCTCCTTCGACGGCACCAAGCAGGCCGCGGCCACCGCGGCGTGGATTGAGGACACTCGCTGATCAAATCAAGAGGAACTGTGCCGCTGTGGAGCTCAGACCGCGGCCGGGGGGCGGAGGCGGTCGGCAATAGCCCGGGTGAGGCGATCGAGGATGCTGGCCAGCAGCACGATGGCAATGCCCGCCTCGAATCCCTGGCCCACCGCATCGCTGCGCCGCAGCCCCCGAACCGCTTCCAGGCCCAACCCACCCCCACCAACTAGTCCAGCGATCACAACCATGGCCAGGATCAGCATGATCACCTGGTTTACCGCCACCATCAGCTCAGGGGCGGCCAGCGGCATCTCCACCCGGCGCAGCCGCTGACCGCGGGTGGCGCCGAAACTCTCCGCCGCCTCGTGGACTTCGGCGGGTACCCTGCGCAACCCCAAGTCGGTGTAGTGGACCGCAGCGGGGAGGGCGTAGATCACCGAGGCGATGATGCCGGGAATGCGGCCGACATGGAAGAGGGTGATCACTGGAACCAGCAGCACAAAGCTGGGGATGGTCTGGAAGAAGTCCAATACCGGTTTGAGGGCTGCTCGGAGCAAATCGTTGTGGGCGGTCAGAATCCCCACCGGTACCCCTATGGCCAGTGTGGCGACTACAGCCACGATGGTCTGGGCCAGGGTGTCCATGGACAGTGCCCACATGCCCAAGAACCCAATGGCGAACAGCGCGGCCCCTATGCCGACGGCCAAGCGGATGCCCCGAGCCCACAGGCCGAGAACGAAACCGATGCCGATCATGGCTGGCCAGGGAATGTCGGACGAGAGGAGCTCGCGTAGCGGGGTCACAAACTCGAGGGTGACAAAGTCGCTGAATGGGCCGGTTCCGATGCCCGAGCCGCCGATGTCGTAGAGATTGTCCCGAGCCCAATCGGTGGCATCGTTGATGTAGGGGGCAAATTGCCAGTTCAGCGATTCGGGGAACTCGTTCCAGCCGATTATTCCCCCAACGATGGCTACAACCGAGATGCCCGAAGCCAGCCAGCGGATGAGTCGGGCGTCGCGGCCAGGATCGGCAGTGGCGATGCCGGTGGAGAAGCGGTCGAGCACTATGGCCATGATCACAATGGAGATGCCCGCCTCAGAGGCCTTCCCCACGTTGATGCTCTGCATGGCCCGAAGCACCACCTGTCCCAGCCCCCCGGCGCCGATGAAGGCGGCGATCACCACCATGCTCATGGCCAGCATGGTGGTTTGGTTCATGCCGGCATATATGGCTGGCCGGGCCTGGGGCAGGCGCACCAGCCGAAGGGTTTGGCGCTCAGTGGCTCCGAACATCTCCGATGCCTCCACCGTGACCTGGGGCACGTTGCGCAGCCCCACCTCGGTGAGCCGGACCACTGGGGCCAACGCAAATATCACCGTTGAGATCATGGCTGGGACTCGGCCGAACCCGAACAGCAGCACGAAGGGGATGAGGTAGACGAACCCCGGCATGGTCTGCATTGCGTCGAGGGTGGGCCGAACCATCCGAGCAACGGCATCGCTGCGCCAGGCCGCAATGCCCAGCGGAATGCCGATGACCATGGCGATGAGAACCGACACTCCCATTAAGGCCAGGGTGGCGAACGACTCCTCCCAAAGGTCGATAACACCGATCAGAGTCACGCTGGCCAGACCCAGCGCGCCGGCCACTCGTCCCCGAGTCCACCACAACCCGATGCCGGTGAACAGGGGGTAGGAGTACCAGGGGAACCACTTGAGGATGGACTCCAGTCGGCGGATGCCCCAGTCGATGGCATCGGTGATGGGATTCAGGAACACGGTGTACAGCCAGTGGGATGTCTGGTTTTTGATCAGCCACCGCCGAGCCCGGTCGATGGGGTCGGCCAATCCGACGTCCCAGGAGACCGGGAAGACGCTGAAGTTGGTAAACAGCCGGAACACCAGAACCAACACGACAATGGCGCCGACAGCCAATATGAAGCGTGCCAGCCGGCTGTCCGTCGTGGTTCGAAGCCCGTTGGCCTTGCGGCGGGCCTCGGTCACATTTGTCATGGCACCGCTGTCATGGGCGGTTCTCGGAAATCACACTCGCAACGTCGTCCCCTTGGAGCAAACCAACCGGAGCGCCGTTGTCGTCGCACACAACCACAGGGGATGTGGATCCAAGCAGGTGGGGGAGCGCAGCCTCCAGCGGCGTTGTTGACGAGACCCGCGGCCAGTCGGAGTCGATAACAGCACCGTCGAGTGGCCTCATGAGCGTGCAGGCCTGCAAGACCTTGGCCACCGGGGCGTCCTGGGTGAACGCCCGCACGTAGTCATTGGCCGGATTCGTCAATATCTCCACCGGGGTGCCCACCTGAACAAAGGCGCCGTCGTTCATGATGGCGATTCGGTCGGCCAGTTTCAGGGCTTCGGCGAAGTCATGGGTGATGAACACCAGTGTCCGCTGGAGTTTCATCTGGAGGTCGATTAGCTCGTCCTGCATATCCCGGCGGATGAGGGGGTCGAGGGCGGAGAACGGCTCGTCGAAAAACAGCACTTCGGGATCGACTGCGAGGGCTCGGGCCAATCCCACCCGCTGCTGCATGCCGCCGCTCAGCTGTTGGGGATAGTGGTCTCCCCAACCTTCCAAACCAACCGTGGCCAATAGTTCCCGGGCCCGTTCTTGGCGATCTTGACGCTCTACGCCTTGCACCTCGAGCCCGTAGGCCACGTTGTCCACCACCTTTCGGTGGGGGAACAACCCGAAATGCTGGAACACCATGGCCATCTTCTGGCGCCTCAGCTCGCGCAGCTTGGCGCCGTCGGCTTGGGTGAGCTCGGTGCCACACAGCTCAACTCTTCCCTCAGTTGGCGCCACCAGATGGGCGACGCACCGGATGAGGGTGGATTTGCCCGACCCGGAGAGGCCCATGACCACGAACGTCTCGCCGGCGGCCACTTGGAAGCTGACGTCGCGGACGGCCACCACGCTGCCGATGGCGGTTTGGATTTCCTCGCGGGTGGCACCGGCCTCGGCCATTTCCCTGGCCTCGCCGGGCTTTCGGCCGAAGACCTTCCAAACGCCCTCAACACTTACCTGGGCTGTTTCGCTGGCTTTGTCCATGCCGCCCCCGGTTATCGACTTTACCGTCCGTACAGACGGGTCTTGGGTTGGGCTACCCTGACCCGGCAATGGGAGAGACGAAAGATCGGCCCAGAAATCTGCCGGTGCAAGAGCGGGCGGTTTTGACCCGCGACCGGATCTTGCAAGCAGCCACCGAGGTCATCAAACAAGAGGGCGTCTCGTCGCTGACCCTTGACAAGGTGGCGGCCCACGCCGGGGTGAGCAAGGGCGGGTTCCTCTACCACTTCGGCTCCAAAGACGCGTTGGTCATCGGGCTGCTCAACCAGGTAATGGGAGTCCTCGACAACGAACTCAATGTGCTGGCCGAGGGCATTGACGCCCGCCGGGGAGCGTTCGCACTGGCCTATCTCGATTACGTGCGGGAGCCGACCCAGGCGGCCACCGATACCGCGGTTTCGATCCTGGCCGCAGCCGCAGTGGACGACGATCTGCTGGACAGCACACGGGCGACCTTTGAACTCTGGCAAGACCGCCTGCGCCACGACGACGGTCTCGACGATGTGGTGGCGCTGTTGGCCCGGATCGTGGGCGACGGTCTCTGGCTTATCGACTTGTTCGGACTGGCACCGCCCTCCGCGGAGGAACGCAGTAAGGTGATCGACTTGGTTTCCGACTTGATTGGCGATCATGGAGCGGCTCGGGACCTGATCGGCTTAGCGGAATAGACCGGGGCATCCTGGGGGGCCAAGGGCTCATTGCCCAAGATGAGGTCAGCCGCCTTCTCGGCGATCATCATCACCGGGGCGTAGATGTTGCCGTTGGTGACGGTGGGCATCACTGAGGCATCTACCACCATCAGACCCTCGGTTCCATGAACCCGCATCGTTGCGGGATCCACGACTGATTGCTCGTCAGTCCCCATGCGGGCGGTTCCCGCCGGGTGCAACGCAGTCTCGGCATCGTGGGCCACCCAGTCCATGATCTGCTGATCGGTGGACACATCGGGGCCGGGTGACAGTTCGCCGGCGTTGTAGGCGGCAAACGCCGGTTGGCTCATGATGTTGCGAGTCACCCTGATGGTCTCCACCCATTCACGTCGGTCCTGCTCGGTGGAGAGGTAGTTGAACTGAATCGCCGGCTTCACCCGGGGATCGCGGGACTTAATCCGCAGATGGCCCCGGGCGTCTGAGTACATGGGGCCGACGTGAACCTGGTAGCCGTGTCCGCTGCTCGGCGACGAGCCGTCGTAGCGGATGGCCAGCGGCAGGAAGTGGAGCATCAGATTCGGGTACGACTCTTCGGGATTGGAGCGGACGAAGCCGCCCCCTTCGAAGTGGTTGGTGGCTCCCGGACCCATCCGGGCCAGCCATTGCAGGCCGATCCAGGGCCGGCGCCACAGCTTTAGATGTGGCTGCATGGACACCGGCTGGCTGGAGGCGTACTGGACGTACACCTCCAGGTGGTCTTGGAGGTTCTCTCCCACGCCGGACAGTTCAGCGACTACCGGAATGCCCAGGGACTCCAGCAGGCCAGCCGGCCCCACACCGGAGAGCTGGAGCAGTTGGGCTGACCCGAACGCCCCCGCGCACAACAGGATCTGGGTCCCCCGGGCGGTGTGGGTTCGTCCTCGTCGGCGGTATTCGACGCCAATTGCCCGGTTGCCCTCGAAGAGAACCCGGCTGATGAGGGTTCCGGTCTCCACTTTGAGGTTCTTGCGACCCATCACCGGATGCAGGTAGGCCTGGGATGCCGAGAGCCGCCGACCCCGGTGGACATTGCGGTCGAACGCAGCAAATCCCTCTTGGCGGTACCCGTTGACGTCGTTGGTCAGTTCGTATCCGGCCTCCTGTACTGCCTTGAAGAAGGCGGTGAACAGGGGGCTGTCAGCCGGCCCCCGCTCCAACACCAGCGGTCCCTCGCCCCCTCGCCATTGGTCGGTCCCCGCCAGACAGGTCTCCATCCGTTTGAAATACGGCAGGCAGTGGGGGTAGTCCCAGTTCTCCATGCCGGGTTCGGTGGCCCATTTGTTGTAGTCGGCGGGATTGCCCCGCTGGAAGATCATGCCGTTGATGGAACTGGAACCCCCGAGAACCTTTCCCCGAGCGTGGTAGACCTTACGGCCTCCCATGTGGGGCTCGGGCTCGCTCTCGTACTTCCAGTCGTAGAAGCGGTTTCCTATGGGGAAGGCCAAGGCCGCGGGCATGTGGATGAACACATCCCACTTGTGGTCCTTGCGCCCCGCCTCCAGCACCAAAACCCTGGTTTCAGCGTCCGCGCTGAGTCGGTTGGCCAACGCACAGCCGGCAGAGCCGCCTCCGACGATGATGAAGTCGTACAACGACTGCTCCTAAAGAGAGGAAAAGAGAACCGGTGTCGGCAACTCCCGCAAGCCGCCGACACCGGTTCTCAGCTGGAGCCTAGGAGGGGAGCCAAGCGCTCCAGACGTTTTCGTTGGCCTCGATCCACTGGGCTGCGGCATCGTCCACTGACATTCCGTCGTTTTCGATAGCGGCCAGCATCGAGATCTGGTCGGCCGTGGAGTAGCTCATAGCCCGCAGGAAGTGATCCGCATCAGGAGCGTTCTCAGCCAAGTCGGCGTTGACGATCTTGAACAGAGCATCCTCGGGATAGTCGCAATCGATGCCTCCGTCGGCATCCCGGGCGTAGCACTCGTCGCTGTAGGCGGGTAGGGCCACCCTGGTGAGGTCATAGGAGCCAAAGGCCGAGTGCGGTGTCCAGAAGTAGAACAGCACCGGATCCTCGCGGCTGTAGGCGGCGTCCAATGCGGCCAGGATGCCGGCCTCAGAGCCGACGTAGACGATCTCCAAGGGCAGATTCAGATTGGCGATGATCTGCTCGTCGTAGATCGTCCAGCTGGGGTCGCCGCTGAGGAACTGGCCCTTGTCGCCGGTCTCGGCGGTGGCGAACAGTCCGGCCAGCGCAGGATCGGCGAAGCCTTCCCAAGTGGCCAGCGCCGGCTCGCGGTCCACCATGTAGGAGGGCATGAACCAGCCGATCTCGCCGACGGGGCCGATCAAGCCGGCGTTGTCAACGTTGCCGTCAGCGCTGTCGATGTAGTCGGCCACATTGTCGGCGTGGCCCGAGGGCCAGACTTCGAGCGATGCGTCAATGTCCCCGGTATTGATCGCGGCCCACTGGGCGTTCTCGTCGATGTCAACCAACTCGACGGAGTAGCCCAGCTCGCTCTCCAGCAGCTGAGCGGCAACCGCGACGTTGGCCGCTGAGCCATTCCAGGGGTTGACGGCCAGCGTGATAGTCGTCTGCGAGCCTCGGGAGTCGTCGTCGTTGCCGCAGCTGACGGCAACGAGCGCCAATACAGCCAGGAGCAAGGCGATTACCTTCCAGCCTCGGGTCGATTTGGTCGTGTCTGTCCGCATGGGTTCCCCCTAAGTTCAATGGCCAAAAACAGGCTAGCTGGACTGTTTTGTAAGATAGCACATCGTCCAGCCGTGCGCTAGAGCCTCTTCGCATTTGGCAGAGCGGGGCTGGGGCGGGCCATGCTGGGTGTCCCCGATCACAGGAGAATGCGATGGCCGACCTGCCAACCGATCCCGATGAGCTGGTGAGCGCGTTTTGTGCCGCGTGGGCCAACGGCGATGCCGATGAGCTGATGGCCTATTTCACTGACGACGCCGTGTATCACAACGTGCCGATGGATCCCTTGGAGGGCGCAGAGGCCATCCGGGCATTCTTGGAGGGGTTCTTCCCCAGTTCCGGGGGCATTGTGTTTGAGACCCATGTGCAGGTGGCCAGCGGCAACGTGGTCATGAACGAGCGGACCGACTACATAACCACCGGCGATGGCCAGGTGGATTTGCCGGTGTGCGGCGTGTTCGAGATTCGCGACGGGAGAATCGCCCGCTGGTCGGACTATTTCGACATGGGCAAGCTCGTCGGCGGCTGAGCTCGTCAAGTTGCCCATCTAGGCGGTTCAGCCCCCGAACAGCTCGGAGAGGGTATCGACCACATATCCGACATCGTCTGATCCCAGACCATGGTGGGTGGGGATGCAAAGGGCATGGTTCATCACCAAGTCGGCGTTGGGAAAGCCGTCGGCCGGAGCCCGGTGTTCGATGCCCGAGAACCCCGGCTGGCGCAGGATGTTTCCGGTCCAGACCATGCGGGACTGCACGTTGCGGTCCTCCAGGAAGTTCTGCACATCGGTGCGGTCGAAGCCCGACTCGGGACGAAGGATGAACCCATAGCGCATCCAGGTGGTCTCCAGTTCGGGTGTGGTTCGGGGCAGGATCACCTTGTCGGTGTGGTTGACCAGCAGGTCGTTGTAGCGATCAAAGGCGTGACGGCGGCGGGCGTTGAATTCTTGGAGCTTGCTGAGTTGCACCAGCCCGTAGGCCGCCCCGAGCTCGGAGGGCTCGAAGTTGTAGCCCAGATCGTCGAAGATGAAGATCTGGTCGTACATGGTGCCGTCGTCCAACGGGCCCCAGCGGGTGTCCTCCCCCTGGCGGGAGCCGTACAAATACGACTCTGAGCGCCGTCCCCAGCGGCGCCGGGTCAAGCACTTGTCGTGCAGCTCGGGATCGTCCATGGCCACCATGCCGCCGTTGCCCGCGCAGGTGAGCGAATGAGAGATGGCGAAGCTGGTGAGGCTGATGTCGCTGCGGGCGCCGATCGGGGTGCCTCGCAGCCGGGTGTCCAATACATCGCAGGAGTCTTCGATCACCTTGAGCCCGTGCTCGTCGGCGATAGCCCGGATGACGTCCCAGTCGGGGCAGTTGCCCATCAGGTTGGGGGTCATGATGGCTTTGGTGCGGGGTCCGATCATCTCGACAATGCGGTTGACGTCGATCTGGAAGGTGTCAGGCTCTACGTCGACGAAAACCGGCACCAGGCCCAGTTGGACGATCGACGACACGTCAGTGGAAAAAGTGAGCACCGAGGTGATGACCTCGTCGCCCGGCTCCAGGTCGAGCAGGCTGATGGCCAACAGCAGCGCCGAGGAGCCGGAATTGACCATCACTCCTCGTTCCTTGCCCAGCACGGTGGAAACCTCGTCTTCGAAGCGGGCCACGTTCTCGCCGATGAACAGGTCACCCGAACGGAGCACCTCCAATACGGCTTCGATCTCGCGTTCGTCTTGGATGGCCCCGGCGGGGGGCAGGGTGCGGACTGGTCGGTCGGTCATGGCAGAAACCCTACGGAGCTACGCCGGGCGCTGCTCGACCAGGCGCACCAGAGGGATGCGGCGGTGGGGAGCCTTGGCCTGGTAGTCGGCGTACCAGGCTCGGTCGGCGACCAGGCCGTCCCAGGTGGTCTGGTAGTCGTCGCCATCGCAGATGTCGGCCACCGCCCAGAACTGCTGGCCCTCTTCGGTGATCAGCAGCTCGGGATTGGCCTCCTTGTCGGCCAGGTTGAAATACCACGACGGGTGGGCCTTGGCTCCCGCGTACGACGCCACCACGATGCGGTGGCCGCCGGGATCGCGCCAGTAGGGCAGCGCCACCTTGTGCTCATTGCCCGAGCGCCGCCCGATAGTGCGGATGAGCACATGATGCATGCCCGCGACGCCCCATACGGCAGGGTCGTCGCTGGACTCCATGGCCTCCACATGCATCTTGGTGATGACCGGAATCTCCTCCAGCGACGGGGTCTCCCAGTCTTGTTCCACTCGTTGATCGCTCATCGGTTGTCTCCTCTACTCAGGTCTACTCAGCCGAATACTCAGTCCAGCTTCAACACCCGGCGGGCGTTCTCCCGCAAAAAGCTGGACCACACCTTGTCCCGGAAGGGGACGTCCTTCATATCGGTCATGATCCGCTCCAACGACAGGCCCATGGGGAAGTAGCCGGCATAGATCACCTTCTCCGCGCCTCGGGTATTGGCGTAGCGAATGATGGCCTCGGGGTAGTGCTTGGGGGCGAACGCCGAGGTGGAGTAGTGCAAGCCGGGCCATTTCAGCATGAGCTTCACCGCCAGGTCCTCCCACGGCTCGCAGCCGTGGCGGGTGACGAAGGTGAGCTCGGGGAAGTCGTACATGACTCGGTCAATACGCTCCACGTGCTGGGGCGAGAACGGGAACCGGGGGCCGGGTACGCCGGCGCACACGAACATGGGCAGATCCAGCTCCACACATTTCGCGTAGATCGGATAGAACTTGGCGTCGTCAATCGGCACCTGGGGAAAGCATCCCGCGGGGAACGCCCCTACTGCTCGAACGTCCCACTCCCGGTGGAGTTGGTCCATGCGGCGTACTTCGCCCATTACGTCGTTGGGATCCACGTTCATGGAGGGGATGAACCGGTTGGGGTAGTCCTTCAACGCCCGTTGGCCGGTCTCGTCCTCACAGGAGATCAGGGCCATCTCGACGTTGAACCGGTCCATCTCCTTCAGCACCACCTGAACCGGATCATCATCGGTGCCGTAGAGCTCTTTGGGAACGCCCTTGAACATGTACTCCACCGGGAAGTCGAATTCCTCCGATGTCTGGGAGTCCTTGGTCTGGGCCCGGATGAAGTCGTAGGTGGAGAAGTCGGGTTTGGGGAACCCGACCATGGTGTCGATAATCGGAATATCAGCGGGCATGCCCATGTTGGTAGTCCTTTGCAGCTATCGGATCGGAGAGGGGATCAGGCGGGCGGTGCTTAGGCGGCTAGGGCGGAGCGGGGGGTGATCACGTCCCAGGCGTTGTCCCGCATCATGGCCTTGGCCTCGGCGTCGGTGAAGTTGGGGATGTCGTAGATGAAGTCGGTGGGCACTTCCAGCCCCTCGGCATGGGGGTAGTCGGAGCCGAACAGCATGTGTTCGGGGCCAATCGTCTCTTTGATCAGGTCGATGTCGTCCTCGTAGTAGGGCGACACCCAAACGTGGTTCACGAACTGCTCCACCGGGTCGGTGCGGAACTCCTGGGGCATTTTGCCGTAGGCGATCTTGAGCTCCTCCACCAGCCGGGGGGCGAACATCCCTCCGTTTTCGATGCAGGCGATCCGCAGATTGGGGTGCCGGTCGTACAGCCCGTGGCACACCATGGCCGCCATGGTGTCGAAGATCTGGCGGTCGTGGCCGGTGATCTGCTTGAACGTGGAGGTGCGGAACGACTGGAAGTCCTCAGTCGGCTCCCACATCTCGTTGTATTCGTGCAGGCCGCCGTCGCCGCCGTGCATGCCCACGGTGATGCCGGCCTCAGCGATGCGGGCCCACACCGGGTCGTACTCGGGCATTCCCGGCGAGCGGCTGCCCCCGTCGGCGGTGGGCACCGGCCCGGGCACCATCACCACCATGCGGGCGTCGTTGGCCAAGGCCCATTCCACCTCGGAGACAGCCCAGTCCACATCGATCATCGAGATAACCGGTGCGGCGAAGATCCTCTCCTGGTAGGCGAAGCCCCAATCTTCCAGCATCCAGCGATTGAATGCGGTAAAGGCCGCCACCACCGCCGGAGGATCGTGGCGCAGGGATTGCTCCATGCCCACACCCAGAGTGGGGAAGAACAGGGCGGCCTCGATGTTCTGGGCGTCCATGAGCTCGAGGCGCTTGTCGCGGTCGCGGTACTCGGGCCGCTCGGAAATGGGGTCGAGCTCGCCGAACATGGTCTTGACGTCCACGCCATCTTTGTTGCGGCCCCTAAAGAAGTCCTGAAGCGCGCCCGGCTTGGACACCGGGTCGAAGGTGGGGTTGGGGATGAACCGGTTGACCTTGCCGGCGACCAGCAAGCGCTGCTTGCCGTCGATGTTGGCCCACTGCATGCACCGCTTCTTCATCGCCGGATCGATGTGGCGGATAAAGGCGTCAGTGGCCTCGTAGTAGTGGTTGTCGGCGTCGAACACCTTGAACGGCAAATCAGCCATGTTGCTACCTCGTCAGATTGAGTGGGGTTTCAGGCGGGGGAGAGGGTGCCTTGATTTTCGCCCTCTCCAGCCGAGGCCCACAAATCCCGGTGCAGCTAGACGGCCTTTGGCCCAGCGGCGACTAGACTTTGGTGCACTAGGTAACTCTGTTCACCTGTCTGATGGGTCCTCAGAAGAACGCAACGCGTCGTCGAGTGCCTTATCAGCCCAGGCTAGAACTTCATCGCTGAGGGCGCCGTGCTCGGCCTCCCATTCCTCTACCGCGGCGAGACCGGCCTTGATGATCGCTGCGTCGTCACGAGCAGGGGAATCGCTATCGCCAGTCGAAGCGGTGGAAACCGACTGAGGGGTGGATGGGTGCATGTCAACTGATATTTCGGTTTTCCCTCACGCTTGGCCAGGCACCAGCCACTGCCTCATCACGAAGGCACGTCTGTTTGCCTGTACATGTTGCTGCCCCAGCAGGCGACGGTTCTATCAGCTCGGATGCCGCAGGAATGACTGCTCCCGCTGGTGATGGCGGTGAACTGGCCCGGAGGGACGTTCGATGCGATCAAATAGTTTCCCCACCAGCAGGAGATCGTCCCGTCGGTTCTGATGCCGCAGAAATGGTTGCCCCCGCTGGTGATGGTTGTGAACTGACCCTCCGCGCCCGGCTGCTTAGTGCTGGCCAGAAGGCCCCAGCAGGCGATGGTCTTGTCTGCCTTGATACCGCAGGTGCGGTACGAGCCGCTAGATATTGTGGTGAATTGGCCTGAGGGCGCATTTGTTTGGCCGTCGTGGTTGTTGCCCCAGCAGGCGACGGTCTTGTCTACCTTGAGACCGCAACTGTATTCATATCCGATGGTTGTGATGGTGAATTGGCCTGAGGGCGCATTTGTTTGGCCGTTGTCGTTGTTGCCCCAGCAGGCGACGGTCTTGTCGGTTCTGATGCCGCAGGAATGCCTGCTCCCGACGGTGATGGCGGTGAATTGACCCGAGGGCGGGATGGCTTCGCGGTACCGATTCCAGCCCCAACAGTCGACTGTGCGATCTGCTCTGATGCCGCAGGAATGCCTGCTCCCGACGGTGATGGCGGTGAATTGACCTGAGGGCGGGGTGGCTTGCCCGTGAATGTTGGCGCCCCAGCAGGCGATGGTCTTGTTGGTCTTGATGCCGCAGGTGTGGTCTTGGCCTGTCGCAACTGCGGCGAACTGGCGTATGGGCGCGTCTGTTTGGCCGCTGTCGTTGGCACCCCAGCAGGTGATGGTGTTGTCGGTTCTAATCCCGCAGGTATGCATGAATTGCGTGGCGATGGCTTTGAACGTGTTGCCAATTTCGTTTGGCTCTTCAAATCCGTCATCCAGTTCAGGCGTGGATTGGCCGAATTCGTTGTCTCCCCAGCAAACGATGGCGTGGTCGGTCTTGGTGGCGCAGGAGTGGTAGAGGCCGGCAGAGACGGCGGCGAATGTGCCGGCGGGAGCATCGGTTTGGCCGCTGCCGTTATATCCCCAGCAGGCGATTGTGCGGTCGGTTCTGATGGCGCAGGTGTGCTGGTCGCCGGCTGACACGGCGGTGTATTCGCCGGCGGGGGCGTCGGCTTGGCCGCTGCCGTTATTGCCCCAGCAGGCGATAGTGCGGTCGTCCCTGATCGCGCAAGAGTGATCGCTGCCGGCGGCGACGGCGGTGAACCAGCCTGGGGGAGTATCGGTTTTGCCAAGGCTGCTGTCGCCCCAACAGGCGATGTCGTAGTAGGTCGTGATGGCGCAGGTGTGCCAAGTGCCGGCGGCGACGGAGACGAACTCGCGGGCGAACTGGTCGGAGGGCGGCTCAGCCTGGCCATAGCTGTTGTCGCCCCAGCAGGCCATGGAGCGGTCTGCTCTGATGGCACACGTGTGGCGGCCGCCGACGGCGAGGGCGGTATAGCGGTCGGGCCTGTTGACCCATATGGGACGATTGAGCAGCCCTCGGTCGTCCTTGCCCCAGCAGTCGATGGTGCGGTTGTCTTCTCTTATGGCGCACGAATGCTGACCCAAGAGGCCGCCGAGGTTCGTCGAGACTGCTGTGTACCGTCCTTCGGGGGCGTCAGTTCGGCGGTCGCGATTCGATCCCCAGCAGGCGATGGTCCGGTCGCTTCTCAGGGCACAAGTGTGGTAGTCGCCCGCGGCGATGTTGGAGTCTTCGCTCGGCGTCGGTTTGATTGATGGGCGATAACCCCCGAGAACGACACTGATGGACCAGCCGGGGTCGGGGGCTGTTCCTCTCAGAACGTGGTCGGCGGCGTAACCGACGGCCTCGATGATCTTCGTGTAGAGCGTGTATCGCTTCGGCAACCGAGCAGTGATCCCAGCGAAAAGGTCTTCCACCTCACGTGCAATCAATTGGTTGGCAATTGTCAGCGGGTTGAAGGCCTCTGTGCTGCACGAAATCAAGGCGAATTGAACTTCGAGAAGATCTTGGGCAAGGTCGCCGGTCATCTTGAAGGCGTGCAGCTTGTTGAGCGCGCATTTCCGCCAGATCGCGACCACTTCTGCGCCAATTTCAAGAGTGTTCCCCGCGCCAGGAGGGGCGAATTCGCCGCCGACGTCGGCCGCATAGATCAATAAGTCGACGAGCAGTGTGTCCCGGTTGACTTCTGAGCGGAACCAGACGGTTTGTCTTGACGGGGCTATGTCCAACTGGACCGTCCGCAACGGCGGGATGAGAACCACCCCCTCGTCCCGGTCGGTAAGCACCAGGTACCCGCCCTGCTGTACCCACCCCGCCGGTGTCCTTAGGTCGTGGCCGTCCATCCGGACCGGATCGAACGCCAACGGCTCGCTGTTGGCCAGGCTGCTGCCTTGAGTGATTCTGACGACCTGGGTGTAGACCCGGTTGTTCGCCATCTTCACCCGGACAGACTCGTCTGGGCCTCGTTCGTAGCAAAGCCTGATCGGGGCCGAGTTGTCGCCGCCAAAGGGCTCGCCGGCATCGCGCACCCATTCCGGCAGCGCTCCGCTGTTGCACTTAGGGGCGTCAACCCGGCGACCCAGCAGCTCCTGCAACGACTGGGACAGATCCGACAGATCCACAGAATCCAAGATCAAATCCGCTGCTACCGGGCAGAAGGGGACGAGTGGATACGCCAGGCAGGCCACTAACCCCTTAACCGACCACTGCTGTATCCGGGCGGTGAGCACCCCTTCTTGAATCTCAAAGTCGGCATCGTCGCGCACCCAGCTGGCGGCCCCATCGTCCCAGCGCACCAGCACCAGCAGTTCCTGTTCGGCCTCGCTGAGGTGTCCCACGTCCCATGCCACGGTGATCGGCGCCCTTACCGGGCCCTGGTGCTCCACACTGACAACCTCGCCGCCCACCCCTGAGCCGAATTCGCCCAAAGCCTCCCTGATCACAACTGACGCCCCATCAACCGCACCCGCGGGCACTGACACCGACACCTGCCCCGCAGCTAACTCCGCCCCTTCGTCCCCGACTGTCCGCTGGACCAAGACCTCGAGTTCTTCGGGCGCGGGAGGCGGTGTTGCCGCCGTTCGCAGGACGGCGATGGCCTGGTCGTCGAGCACGAGGTAGCAGAGGTTGTGGTCGGCGCTGTAACCCCACCGCACGGTGGCCAGGACGGTTTGGCCGTCGGCGGTCTTGACCACGGGGACGGGTTCAGCGGCAAATCCGCGCTCGGGGTTGTAGGCGCGGTGGCAGCGGGCGGCCGCAGCTGCGTCCTGCGGCGGGGTGGTCCCGACGATCTTGTCTTCGTTGGCCCGCAGAACAGCTATGGCCCGGTCGTCGAGCGCGAGGTAGCAGAGGTTGTGGTCGGCGCTGTAGCCCCATTCGACCGATGCCAGCACGGTCTCGCCGTCGGCGGTCTTGACCACAGGGACCGGATCCTCAGCAAAGCGAAACGACGCGGCGCAGTCCACGGCATTGGTGATCGGTTGCGCCGCGGCCGGAGAAGCAGCAGCAAAGGCCAGGCCGGCGGCCAGCGCACAGACCGTTACCCCAGCCCACAGCACCCTCGCGATCCCAGTTGTCGTCATCGGAAGATCCACCCTCTTCGAGGAGACGAATTCGGCAAGTAGATGAGCATAATGTTATGACGGTGTAAAAGGATCTCTACGCTTCGTCGTTTATTGCGACGGCTGCCCACTTATAACAGGAATCGTGCCATGCAATTTCATATGGTTCGTAGACTGGATCCTCATAGTTGTTCTCAACCGTCAGGTAGCAAGCAGCGATGACGATATCGTAGCGTTTTCCTGTTGTTATTCGAGGGTATGAAGTCATCGACTCCCATAGGACCATTGTGGTATCTTCGGTACGGGCACCGCATCCGTATACTTGGCCGGAGTTGTCTCCCGTCTCAAAGCTAAGCGAACACCCTTCGAAACCTGAGACGAGATAGTGGTTAGCACCCGGTGCAGCTTCCCACTGAAGGAGTGATAGTTCAATGCCCTCACCAGACCCATTGGGAACGGTTGAGTGATCTACAACCGGAATTACTTCGACATCGGGTCCGAAACTTACATCAAATGTGCCACCGAAAACGCCATCGCTGAATTCCCAAGCTAGTCGTAGATTGACGCGGTAAAGGCCAATGGGTTGCCGCGGCAGAATGAATGACGTCGCATCCGCAACGAGGCTGTAGGAAACAGTTCGGCTCCACCCAAATGTTCCATCATCCTGAACCGTCCAACGATCAACGTCGATGCGCTGGCCCGTCACTGGCTCATTTACTAGCGGCCAACTGCTTCCCCCCCAGACGAATTCGAAGCTTCTTTCTGTCGACGGATATGCATAGAAGCTACTTCTGGGAGACGGAGGATGCCTGACACAAGCCGGGTCATCGTCACCGGTAGGCCAGCCCAACCTCCGCAGCTCATAGCAAAAATAGGCTTCTCTTTCGCCAGCCAAATTGCCATAAATGATTTCACCATTCTTGAATTCTCCTAAATACAGCGGACCGGTGTCAATTGGAAGGTATTCATAGTGTCTTGTGTCTGCGAACCCCAGAAAGTTGAGTTCATGGCGAATACCCAATGTATGGTCCAATTCGTGATTTATGACGCGTAAGAATCCATTGACAAACCTGCTTCGGGATGGATCAAACGATGATATCGAGTTCATCAGACTAGTCCAAGTAAAGTCCGCAAGAACTCCAGACCTGCTTTGTTCATGTTTTAGATATAAAGCACTTTGAGGGCCATTAAGTATTGCTGAACCAGGCGGCAATCGATCAAGGGGTGCAATATGCTCATGGCCATAGACCAAGAAATGATGAATGATGTCCCTTTGCTCGACCGCTTCCTTGAGGCAATCCGGTGGCACAACTTCATCTGAGTTCCAATTTGTGTAAGCGTTTCCTCGGCCTTGGCGAAGCAATTCGATGATGCGACCAGATTCCATGTGCATATCCAGAAGGCCAGATGACTGCCAGGTATAGAATGGAGCCGCGTGTTCGTTCCAGAGATCGGCTATCGCATCTAGGTCGTCAGCATTGACAAGGTGAGCCAGTGCAGGATCCACACAGATATGGAGTTTCACCCGGAGACTGTTCAATGGATACCACCAGGCCGGATAGTCAGAATCGAGCCAGCGTTGAAGTCGATAGCCCTTGTTGCAGGGTACATTGAGTTCTGTCGGCACCCCAACAAAACCAGCACCTGAATGTGTATGCGTGCAAAAGGAGACGCCAGCCCAGTCACTATCACCGAGGTCGTTGCTGGCTTTCACGCAAACGCTGTAGTCAGTCCACAAATTCGTGCCTCCGAGCCTGATGTCGGTGCGCGGTGTAGTGCGAACGGTCCAACTGTTGTCTATTTCGGTGGGGCAGATCTGGGTATTGGAATCGTAGGGTTTTGCCTTGTAGGCCACGGTGTAGCTGGAAATCGGCGATCCCCCGGTACTGCTTGGCGCTGTCCACCAGACGAAAGGCACGCGACCTACTACAGCTTGAACTTTTTGGGGGGGATCAACAATCTTGTTGCTGACCAGGCCGGTGGGGTCGCCGTCGTCGGTGTCCTCCATTGCCGTGTGGGCGTTGCGGAGGGTTGCGAGGGCGGTGTTGTCGAGTACCAGGTAGCAGCCAATGGTGCCGTGATAGCCCCAGCTCAGGCGGGCGAGCACGGTTTGGCCGTCGGCGGTTTTGGCGACGTCCACGGGTTTGGCGCCGAAGTGGTGGCTGTCGAAGCACCGCTGCGAGGCCGCGGTTTCTGCTTCGGGCAGGCTCTGGGGCGAAGGGGCGGCTTGCAGAATGGCCAGTGCCTGGTCGTCGAGGGTGAGGTAGCAACCGATGGCGTCGTGCCAGTTCCAGCTTGTCTGGGCGAGGACGGTTTGGCCGTCGGCGGTTTTGGCGACGTCCACAGGCTGGGCCCCGAACTGGTGGCGCTCGAAGCATTGCTGTGCTGCGCTTTGCTGGGCTGGACCGTGGGCAGAGACCGGGCTGGCAAAGGCCGCCAACCCAACCAGCAGGGCCCAACCAGCCAGAACCAGAGGAACCTTGGGCTTCACGGGCCAGAACCTACTTCCACTAACCCCTAACTAGCACACAGAGCACACACAGACCCTTCAGATACGCCTGGGAGGTTCACTCATCCTTGTCGTGAAGAGATCTCATGTAGGTAGATGAGTGCCGTGCTCGGCTCAAAGTTCCTGAACTTCGAGGGTGTGGCCGTTGGCTTGACCGAGGTGGAAGATGTCGTCCAGGTCACTGGTGACGACTTGATCTCCTCGCGCGACAGCCCCGACCACGACTACAGCATCGACGATGTCAGAAGTGCCTGCTCGCCCGCACGCAGCCCCGGCAGATCGGGCTAGCTGTTCGTCGAGCGGTTCCACGCGGCAGTCGGCAAGCAGCCTGGACATCAGCGGCTGCGGGCCACCTCGCCACCCTTGGGCGAGAACTGCCGTTGGAACAATGGGGATGAGGCCGCGACCAAGGGCTCTTTTGTGGAGAGCCCACATCTCGCGATCATCGCGCTCAGCGGCGATCAGTGCCCCGGTGTCGTAGGTGATTCCAGACAATGGAATTCTTGATTCTCATAGAACCGCTGCCCACGGTCTAGTACCTCGTCCGCCCAGGCTATCTCCTCTTCGGTGAAGGCGCCGTGCTCCGCCTCCCATTCCTCCATGGCGGCGATACCGGCCTTGATTTTGGCGGCATCCTCAACAACGCGGGCCTCGTCGTCTGCGGGCGATGCAGTTGTGGCCAAGTACTGTCGGTAGGAACATATGGGGCAGTCGCTCTGGGGCTCCTGCTGGATTACCTCGGCCATATCGACACTTTAGATCAAATCGAATGAATGTCAATCCTTTTTCGCCAATCCGCTCGGGCCAGACTGGTACGGGCGGATGACGGGGAATGGTTGGGGGATGGGACGGGGGGTAGGCGTACCATTATGGGGTGAGCGATGCCGTGATGAGTCTGGCTGGGGATTTTGGCCTGGCTGGGCGGGACCAGTGGATGGAGCTGGTGGAGCAAGTGCTGCGGGGGGCGCCGTTCGACAAGAAGCTGGTGGGCACCACTTACGACGGAATTCGGATTCAGCCGCTCTATACCGGCGCCGACCACCCCGGAGACACCAGCATCCCCGGTGCGGCGCCGTTCACCCGGGGCAGCAGGGTCGCAGGCGAAGCGTGGCAGGTCCGCCAGGCCCATAGCCGTGCCACTGGCAACCGTGCTGTGCTGGACGACTTGAGCGGGGGAGCTGATGCAATAGAGCTCCACATCGACGGGGAAACCAGCTTGGAAGAACTCGAAGAGCTGCTCGATGGCGTTCCTGCCACGGTCCCGATCATGCTGGCGCCGGGGAGCGAAGCTGCGATCTGGCACCTGGTCGATCTGTGGGATGCCAGGGGAGTGGCTAGGGACGAGGCTCTCGGCGGCTTTGGGATGGACCCCCGCGATCCTGCGGTGGCCGAGGCAGTGGCCAACACCTTGAACCGGAACTACCGCAACGTGTTGGTGGCGGTTGTCAACGGTGCGGGACTGGCCGACCAGGGCGCCAGCGAAGCCCAGGAGCTGGCTGGATCACTGGCCGACGGTGTTGCCTACCTGCGGGCTTGTGAGCAGGCAGGACTGAACCTGGCGTCGGCGGCCGCCAGGCTGGAATTCCGCTACGCCGCCGGAGTGGACCAGTTCTTGACCATGGCCAAGCTGCGAGCCGCCCGCCGCTTGTGGGCTCGGGTGACCGAGGCGTGCGGCATCGAGCCTGTCGCTCAGCGCCAGCATGCGGTGACCTCCGGGGCCATGATGACCCGCCGCGACCCGTTCGTGAACATGATCCGCACCACGGTGGCCTGCTTCGCCGCCGCGGCGGGCGGCGCCGATGCCATCACCGTCAGCCCCTATGACTCGGCCATAGGTGTACCCGACCCTCTAGGGCTGCGAATCGCTCGCAATACGCAGCTGCTGCTTCGGGATGAGTCCCATGTCGATCAGGTGATCGACCCCTCGGGCGGCTCCTACTACATCGAGTCGCTCACCGATGCTCTGACGCACACGGCCTGGGGACTGTTCCAGGAACTGGAGGCGGGAGCAAGCTTGGTCGAGCGCATCGATGCCGCCCACCAGGCCCGCAGCCGGGACGTGGCCACCCGCCGTTTGCCGCTCACCGGTGTGAGCGAGTTCCCCGACTTGGATGAGCCGGCAATAGATCGGCCGCCAGTAGCTTGCGGTACAGGGGTGCGCCGTCTGGCCGAGCCGTTTGAGGCATTGCGGGATGCCGCCGAGGCCAGCTCGTCGCGTCCAACAGCGTTCTTGGCCAGCCTGGGCACCATCGCAGTCCACACGGCGCGGTCGGCGTTTGCCTCCAATCTGCTGGCTGCCGGGGGAATCGGCACCATCGGCGGCAGTGGTTTCGACACCCCAGCAGAGGCGGCCTCGGCGTGGAAGGAGTCGGGCACGCCTATCGCCGTGGTGTGCTCTTCTGACGAGATGTACGAAGAGCACGCCGCCGCCGCAGTGGCCGCCCTGAGAGAAGCCGGATGCGGCTATGTGCTGCTGGCTGGCCGTCCCGATGATCGGTGGGGGGCCGACGGCTACATCTACATGGGCTGCGACGCGCTGGAGGCCTTGGGCGCCATCCACGAGAGGCTGGGGCTATGACCGTGCCCGACTTCTCCCGCGTGGACCTTCACGCTCCGCCGGCTTCCGGCGCCAATGGCAAGGACTGGGCCGATCTGGTGGCGGCGCAAACCGGGGAGAGTCCCGACCGCCTCACCTGGGCTACCCCCGAGGGCTTCGGCGTGCGCCGGCTCTACACCGCCGAGGACCGGGCGCCGCTGGACTTCTGCGACACCTTTCCCGGTCTGGAGCCGTACCTGCGGGGGCCCTACGCCACCATGTACGCCACCCAGCCGTGGACCATTCGCCAGTACGCCGGGTTCTCCACCGCTGAGGACTCCAACGCCTTCTACCGCCGCAACCTGGCTGCCGGGCAGAAGGGCCTGTCGGTGGCTTTCGACCTGGCCACCCATCGGGGCTACGACTCCGACAACCAGCGGGTGAGCGGCGATGTGGGCATGGCCGGGGTGGCCATCGACTCCATCGCCGACATGCAGATCCTGTTCGACGGCATCCCGCTGGACCAGATGACCGTGTCGATGACCATGAACGGCGCGGTCCTGCCGATTCTGGCAATGTACATAGTGGCCGGCGAGGAGCAGGGGGTTGCGCCCGAGAAGCTGGCTGGGACCATTCAGAACGACATCTTGAAGGAGTTCATGGTCCGCAACACCTTCATCTACCCCCCGGCGCCGTCGATGCGGATCATCTCCGACATATTCGCCTTCACCTCGGCCAACATGCCGAAGTTCAACTCCATCTCCATCTCCGGCTACCACATGCAGGAGGCCGGGGCCACCCTCGACTTGGAGCTGGCCTACACCCTGGCCGATGGGGTGGAGTATGTGCGGGCCGGCCTGGACTCCGGCCTGGACATCGACGCCTTCGCTCCCCGGCTGAGCTTCTTCTGGTGCATCGGGATGAACTTCTTCATGGAGGTGGCCAAGCTGCGGGCCGCTCGTCTGCTGTGGGCCAAGCTGATGCGCCCGTTCAACCCGGCCAATCCCCGGTCGCTGTCGCTGCGCACCCACAGCCAGACTTCCGGGTGGAGCCTCACCGCCCAAGACGTCTTCAACAACGTGGTCCGCACCACCATCGAGGCCATGGCCGCCACCCAGGGCCACACCCAGTCGCTGCACACCAATGCCCTGGATGAGGCGCTGGCCCTGCCCACCGATTTCTCGGCCCGCATCGCCCGCAATACCCAGCTTTTGTTGCAGCACGAGTCGGGCACTTGCCGGGTGGCCGATCCCTGGGGCGGCTCCTACTACGTGGAGCGGCTCACCCACGACTTGGCCCAGCGGGCGTGGGAGCACATCAGCGAGGTGGAGGCCGCCGGAGGCATGGCCGAGGCCATTGAAGCGGGAATCCCCAAGATGCGCATCGAGGAGGCCGCCGCCCGCACCCAGGCTCGCATCGACTCCGGCGCTCAGACCGTGGTGGGGGTGAACCGCTACCAAGTAGAGGGTGAAGAGAGCATCGAGGTGCTGAGGGTGGACAACGCCGAGGTGCGGGCCTCCCAGATCGCCCGGCTGGAGCGGCTGCGGGCCGAGCGGGACAACGAGGCCTGCAGCCGGGCTTTGGATGCGCTCACTGCGGGTGCCGGCCGGCCGGTGGGCAGCGCGGACTCCAATCTGTTGGCCCTGGCCGTGGACGCGGCCCGAGCCCGGGCCACGGTGGGGGAGATCAGCGACGCGCTGGAGAAGGTGTATGGTCGCCATGCGCCCCGAATTCGAACGATCTCCGGGGTATACCAATCTGAGATGGGACAGAGCGACGGCAACGGCAGCGGCACTGGCGAAGTGCGGGAAGCGGTAGCCGGTTTCGCGTCCCGAACCGGACGCCGGCCCCGCATTCTGGTGGCCAAGATGGGCCAAGACGGTCACGACCGGGGCCAGAAGGTGATTGCCACCGCATTCGCCGACCTCGGGTTCGACGTGGACGTGGGTCCGCTGTTCCAGACGCCGGCCGAGGTGGCCCGCCAGGCGGTGGAGGCCGATGTGCACATTGTGGGGGCGTCGTCGCTGGCTGCCGGGCACATGACTCTGGTGCCCGAGCTGCGGGCTGAGCTAAAGCAGCTGGGTCGGGCCGACATCATGATCGTTGTCGGCGGGGTGATTCCGCCCAGCGACCACGACGAGCTGAGGGCCGCGGGGGCCGAAGCCATCTTCGGCCCCGGCACCGTGATCGCCGAAGCGGCCCTTGAACTGCTGGCTGCTTTGGGCGACCGCCAGTGATCGACCTCGACGCCTGTGTCGAGGGGGTGCTGGGGGCCGATCGCACCTGGCTGGGTCGGGCCGTCACTCTGGTGGAAAGCACCAAGGCCGACGATCGTGAGTCGGCAACCGAGCTTCTTCAGCGGCTGTTGCCCCACACCGGCGGTGCTCGGCGAGTAGGGATCACCGGGGTGCCCGGGGTGGGTAAGTCCACCTTCATCGATGCGTTGGGCACTTACCTCACCTCACAGGACCACCGGGTGGCGGTGCTGGCGGTGGACCCGTCTTCGTCGGTGTCGGGGGGCAGCATCCTCGGCGACAAGACCCGGATGCCCAACCTGGCCATAGACGATGCTGCTTACATCCGGCCGTCACCGTCGTCTGGATCGCTGGGCGGGGTCACTCGCACCACCCGCGAGACCATGACCGTGGTGGAGGCGGCTGGATTCGACGTAGTACTGGTGGAGACGGTGGGGGTGGGCCAGTCGGAGATCGCGGTGGCCGACATGGTGGACTTCTTCTTGGTGATGATGCTGCCCGGTGCTGGCGACGAGCTTCAGGGCATCAAGAAAGGCGTGTTGGAGTTGGCCGACGCCCTGGTGGTGAACAAGGCCGACGGCGGCAACGAGATCGCCGCCCAGCGGGCGGTACGGGATTACCGGGCGGCGCTGGCCATGACCGCCCCGGACAATCCCAATTGGGTTCCCCCGGTGCTGGCCGTCAGCGCCATCGAGGGCACCGGCCTCGACCAAGTTTGGGAGCAGATCCAGGCCTACTTCCAGGCATTGACCGACGCTGGAGAACTAATCAGCCTCCGAGCCGACCAGCAAGTGCGGTGGATGTGGGCGATGGTGGAGGACCGCCTCCGAGACCGCCTTCAGGCCTCGCCAGCCATTGCCGACCTTGCCTCCGACTTAGAGCACCAAGTAGCCGCCGGCCAAACCACCCCCGCGGTTGCTGCTGACCAGATCTTGGCTGCTTTCGATAGCTAATTGGGCTGGATATTTGCAGTTCTTACACTATTTACTGTAAATTGTGTAAATGCTCTCCCTGAGCCAGCGTCCGCTGAGTTCCTCCGATGCCGACCATCGGCTATTTGTTGATCGTAACAGCGAGCTAAACCGAGCGAATCGATCTCTGCAACTTGGGCTCAATATCTATATTTCTGGCCCACCAGGCAGTGGGAGGACGTCGTTTCTTCATCAGATCCAAAGAAACAGCGAAGAAGCTCGTTATGTCCGTCTAAACGGATTGGAATCTCTGGAAGACAAGCTGGTTGAAATCGAACGGGTGGTGCAAGGCGAGGGAACCCTCTACCGCATCAAGAAGGAAAGCGTCATTCCCCAGTTTGAGTTTCCGGTACGAACGAGGAAGGTCAGAGTCGCTGGCGACCCACTTGTCAACTTGAGGCGAGCAGCGCAACTGGATCCTGACCAGATGCGGATTGTGTTGCTCGTGGATGATCTTGAATCGTCGGGGCGCCAAGAGCTTTTTGGTCGTTTGCGCGACGAGATGTGGGAGCTTCCAATCCAGTGGGTAGTGTCGGGAACCGATTCGCATCTAGACGCTCCAGTGGACGCGTTCTTTGAGACTGCTATCGAACTAGAAAATCTGGAACACGAGACTATTCGGCAGTTGTTGTATCGACGCGCTCTGTCGGGTACCGCTGACGAGAGGGCTGTATTGCGGGACATCGCCGATGCTGTGTCAGCTTCGATAGCCCCGTGCACGCCGCGTCAGGCGCTTTCAGTAGCAAGAGACATATTTCTTTCTGAAGATGCGATGGGGGCAAGCAATCGGCTCGAGGAGATGCAGGAACTCCGCTCACATCTCTCCGGATCGGCATCCCGAGTGCTCGATGGTCTCATGGTCCATGGGCCAACCCACGCAGGCGATGACCAGCTGCTCTCGGAGGTTGGAGTTACTCGGAGCCGTGTAGTTCAGTTGCTAGGAGAACTTGAATCAGCAGGGTTGGTAACTGCACAGCGAGTCGGACGCAGAAAGCTCTACTCCGCGTTTCCGAAGCCGGCGATACCGGAAGAGGCGAGCGACCGCCTCGGCCGAGGACAACCGGGCCGACTGTTTCCGAAGCCGGCGATACCGGAAGAGGCGAGCGCTGATAGCTTTAGCGCTTCCCAGGAGCTCCAATAGTGGCTTCTAAGCTGCTCCAGCAGCTGGCAGATCGCTACGCATTTGATGGCACCCCCCGGTTCTTCGACTTGGGGGTGTACCACGTGCCGTTCGAATCAATGGTTGGCAACGCCGGTATCGAAACCAAGCTGCGGGATTGCTCTGTACGAGGAGAGCGGGTCGCCCTGATCGCTGAGAGCGGATGCGGGAAGTCGAGCCTGGTGTCGCATGTGCTAGGTCCGACGGTAGAACGGGTCGCACCCATGGTCGTTCCTATACACGGCCTCGGGGCTGAAGCGGCAAGCGCAGGATCGGTTGCTGATGCCATCCTCCAACACCTTGGTCGACAAGTTCGTTCTATCCACGGCACATCGGGACCAGCAACGTCGGCAGTAGGGGAAAGACGCGAGGTTGTGGAGAGACAAGGCCGAGGTCGTAGCGCTGAAGTTGGACCCGGTTGGCTCAAGGGACGTGTCGCCAGACAGGTCGAATTGCAGATCGGTTCATCACAGCACGTTCCATTGGATGAGAAGGTCGAATCAGTATTTCAAGTGCTTCAGGCGTTTCATGCCGATTCGCTAATGCCGGTCTTTGTGTTTGATGACACAGACCGCTGGGTTGGTTCTACCCAGTCTGAGATTGTTGCAGGGTTCTTCGGGGAGGCCATTCGCTGGCTGACCGAGATGCCGGCATCGGTGGTGGTTGCGACTCATTCTCGCTATCTGGAATCTATGGACGCACCGACGCTTCTGGAGTATCTAGATACGCGAGTTGAAATACCCAGAGTCCCTTCAGCCAGCCAGCTGCGCCGGATTCTCGAACGCCGGATTGAATCGAATCTTGGTGAACAATCGGATGACTGGGCCTTTGGGGACTTGGTTGATGCGTCTGCAATTGGAGAGTTGTTTAGGGCGTACGAGGCAGGGGCGTCGTTGCGAAGGGTGTTACAACTCGCCCACATCGCTCTCAAGGAAGCGGTGGATGCGGGGGACGAAACCATCGAAGGGCACCACATACAAGCTGCTCTTCAGGCTTGAGCAATTCGAAGTAACCGGTCTCGCTAGCCGCCGTTGTGGAGTGGCCCGGTGTAGCGGGCGCTGGGGCGCATGATTTTGTTGTTGGCGGCTTGCTCGAGCAGGTGGGCGCCCCATCCGACTACCCGGCTGGTGGTGAAGGTGGGGGTGAAGGCCTCCTGGGGGAGTCCGGCGAGGTGGAGCACAACGCCGGCGTAGTACTCCACGTTGGTGACGATCACTGCATTGGGCTTCCACTCGGCCAGATAGGCCAGGATGCGGCTCTCGATTTCCAGGGCCCGTTCCACCAGTTTGCCGCCCAATTCCATGGCGACGGCCTTCAGCGTCTTAGAGCGGGGGTCTGCCGCTCGGTACACAGCGTGGCCAAAGCCCATGATTTTGCGGCCAGCGTCGAGCTCGGCAGCGATCCAGGGCACGGCGTTATCGGGATGGCCGATGGCGTGAAGCATGTCGAGCACCCGGCCCGGCGCTCCGCCGTGCAATGGTCCGGCCAGCGCGGCGAGTGCTCCGCCCATGGCCCCGGCTACGTCGGTGCCAGTACTGGTGATGACCCGGGCGGTGAAGGTTGAGGCGTTGAAGCCGTGATCGGCGGTCAGGCACAAGTAGGTCTCCACCGCCCGGGCGTGCTCTGGGAGCGGCGTCTTGCCCAAGGTCATTCGCAGATAGTCGGCGCTGTGGGAGAGCGACTCGTCGGGTTCCAGCGGCTCAGCCCCTGCGCGGATGCGATTGACTGCCGCGAGGACGGTAGGGGTGATGCCGATAGCCCGCATGACGGCAGACCGCCGCTCTTCATGGGTGAGATCCAAAGTGGGGCGAGGATCGACAATCACCCCCAGCACGCTTCGCAAAACCGACATTGGCGGCAGATCGGTTTTGGCCAGAGTGGCAACCATTTCTGCGGCTTCCGGCGTCAGACGACGGGCGGCAGCCAGCTCGGTCCGAAAACCCTCCTCAGCTGCCCGATCGGGAAGAGCGCCGTTCAAGAGCAGGTGGGCCACTGCCTCAAAGGAATGATTTCGAGCTAGAGCAGCGGCACTGTGGCCTCGGTAGTGGTACCACCCCTCATCCCCGCGAACTGAGCCCACCTTTGTGTCGGCCACGATCAAGCCCTTGAGGCCGGGGGGAGCGATGTTCTCAGCCAACGGGGCAACGGCATTCATGCCGCCCATTATCCACTAGTATTGATATATTGACTACATTGATCAATATCTACATTGATTAGTCAATATAGGGGCCTTAGGTATGGACCATTGGCTGACCAGTTCTGAGGCGGCCGCCCGTCTGGGCGTCAAGCGGGCCACCCTCTACTCCTATGTGAGCCGTGGCCTGCTGGAGCGAGCAGTTGATATGGATGGACGCAGCTCGCGGTTCGACCCCGAAGGAGTGGATCGCCTTCGTATTCGCTCAAGAAGTCGAGGTGAAGGTGAAGTCGGCGTTCAGGTCTCGACTGGCATTACCCATGTCGCTGACGGAGAACTGCGAGTGCGGGGCCGCAATCTGATCAGTCTGTCGGCCGAAACCCGGTTTGAAGAGGCCGTCGATTGGGTTTGGGGCGCAGAGCCTGACGGCAAGTGGTCCAAGGCCGATGAGGCTGGTGACGTTGCCCGCCGTGTCCAGGACATATTGCCGGACAGCTCACCGATGATTGATCGGCTTCGAGTCGCGGTGAGTGTTGCATCGGCCACCGACCCCCTTCGCAATGATCTCTCGCCGTCGTCAGTTCGGGGTGTGGGCAGACGGGTGATCGACTTGATGGTCGATTCGCTGCCCTTGGTTGCCGGTCAACGAGATGGCAATCTGGCTGACAGGCTGTGGTGCCGACTGGCTCCGGGACGGTCCAGTGCCCGCCAACGGGCGGTTCTCAACCGGGCATTGGTGCTGCTGCTGGATCACGGGCTGGCCAGCTCCACCCTCGGCGTTCGAGTGGCGGCGTCGGTACGAGCTGATCCCTATTCGGCGGCGGCCGCTGGTCTCGGCATCTTGGGCGGACGCCTGCACGGCGCGGCCAGTGCCCCCGTTCATCAGATTTTCCAGGAGGCGGCTAACAGCGGCGATCCAGCCGGGGCGCTGGGGGAGGCCCAGCGCCGCTCGGGCCGCACCCCCGGATTCGGCCATTCGATCTACCGCCGGAACGATCCTCGATACAGCGCACTCATGGAGTCCATTGCTGGGGCATGGGCAACGCACGAGCATCTTCCCTTGGTATTGACGGTGCAGAGCCTGGCGTCGGAGCGTACTGATGCGCCCGCCACCATTGATTTCGCATTGGGCGCCATGACTTTCTTGGCCGGAATGCGTCCTGAAGCAGGCGAAACGGTCTTCGCCATCGCCCGCACCGCGGGTTGGATCGCCCACGCCCTAGAGGAATACGACGAAGACCCGCTCCGCTTCCGCTTCCGAGCCCGCTACACGGGCAGCTAGACCCTCAGAGGATCTGGGACAGGAAGAGCTGGGTGCGTTCTTCTCGGGGGTTGGTGAAGAAGTGCTCGGGCTCGCCCACTTCGACGATCTCGCCGTCGGCCATGAAGATGACCCGGTCGGCGGCTTCTCGGGCGAAGCCCATCTCGTGGGTGACCACGATCAGGGTCATGCCCGTTTTGGCCAGTTCCAAGATCACATCGAGAACCTCAGAGATCATCTCAGGGTCGAGGGCTGACGTTGGTTCGTCGAACAGCATGATCTTGGGTTGCATGGCCAAGGAGCGGGCGATGGCCACCCGTTGCTGCTGGCCACCGGAGAGCTGACCGGGGAACTTGCGGGCTTGCTCGGGGATCTTGACCCGTTCCAACAGTTCCATGGCCCGGTCTTCGGCCTGCTTCTTGGGCATTTTGAGCACTTGGCGGGGCCCCAGGGTGATGTTGTCGATGACGGTGAGGTGGGGGAACAGATTGAATTGCTGGAACACCATGCCGGTCTCCCGGCGAATGAGGGCGATGTTGCGCACGTCGTCGGTGAGCTCTATCCCGTCGACCAATATGCGGCCCCGGTCGTGGTGCTCCAACCTATTGATGCAGCGGATGAGGGTGGACTTGCCCGAACCGGATGGCCCGATCACCACCACCACCTCGCCCGTGCCCACCTTCATATCGATGTTGGTGAGCGCCTGGAAGGACCCAAAGAACTTGTCCACGCCCGTCATCTCGATGATGAGGTCCCGGCCGCCGATCTGGGTGGCGTCGCTGTTGACGTTGGATGTTGTGGTCGTTGTGTCTGTCATCGTTCTCCGACTCCGAGGTGGCGCTCGAGGCGTTGGCTTTCTTTTGACATGGTGTAGCTGATGGCCCAGTAGACAAAGGCCACAAAGACCAGTGTTTCCGCAATGGCGCTGGTCGAGAACTCTCCAGGCCCGTGGATTAGCTCACGGGCTCTATAGAAGTCCCTCACGCTAATGATGGCAAACAGCGAACTGTCTTTGAACAGGCTGATGAACTGGCCCACCATGGCGGGTATGACCGCCCGGAGGGCTTGAGGTAGCACGATGAGGCGGGTTACTCCCAATGGCTGGAGGCCAACGGCTTGTCCCGCTTCGATTTGGCCCTTAGGCACGGCCTGTAGCCCGCCGCGTACCACCTCGGCCACATAGGCCGAACTGAAGATCGTGAAGGCGATGATGGTTCGGGTTATAAGTGAGAGAGGCGTATCAACATTGAGAAAGAAGTCGATGAAGGTCTTGGCTACGAGCAGCAGGGCGATAAACGGTACCCCCCGAAAAATCTCGATGTAGCCCACGCAGAGCCAACGAACCACCGGAAGTGAGGACCGGCGTCCCACGGCCAGCAGCAAGGCCAGTGGGAACGACAAGATGATGGCCGCTCCTGAAGCAACCAATGTGAGGTAAAGGCCCGACCAATGGTCCCAGCTAACGCCAGAGGTGTCGCCGATGAGCCAGTAGGCGATGCGGACCACAACCACTGCGGCAACTACGGCCACGGTCTGGACTGCTCGCTTGAGCCACACAAGATCTCCGGGTGTGACTAGCCGCGTCCAACCAGAAATTGGCCAAGCCATCGTCGTTCCCAAATACCTGGAGAAGTCTCTCGAGCTGGCGAGCTGGAAGGCGACAAATGCGAACAGCCCACTCATCCACCACCAGGCGTTCCCGCTGGTGCCCGATACCACCTGGAAGGACACGATGGCCATGAAGGCTGCCGCGTACCAGCACGGCCGCCGGGCCGAGCGGGGCAGCCGCATGGAAACTGACCGCACAGCCAGCCCCACAACAAGTGTTGAAATGGTGAACAAGGTCGGCCAGATGGTGCGAGTGAACACCAGGATTACCAGCAGCAGTAAGAGAATGGGCCAGTAGCGGCGCAACAACTCGAGGGGAGTGGGGCGCCTGGAAACTACGCCAGTGTCCTCGGCCCGGTCTTGGCTTCTGGCGGTGACCGTCCCCCAGGCCAATCCCAGAGCTGACGCCACGATGTACATCTGGGCCACCAGTCTCCACAGTTCGCTGCGAGGGAAGACGCCCACCATAAGCAGCGTGAGATACCGTTGCACCGCCTCCCACTGCCCGGTTACGAGGATGAAGCGCCCACCGTAGAAGACAAGGATCGCTCCGACCACGACCGCGATCACTGTGACTAGGCCGTTGTACCAAGTGTTGAACAGGTTCTTGCGCAGCCAGGTGCTGGGTGAGACTCGCATTTCGGGCGGCAGGCGGGATGGATCGCCCTGCGGGCTTGTCTCGGGGGGAGGCAGGGTGGTGGTCATCGGCTCATCGCTCTTTGAGCTGAATCGATCGGTTGTACAGATTCAACAGCCCCGAGACCAGGAGGTTGATGATCAAGTACACGGTCATGTGAATCAGAAGCAACTGCGGGGCAGGGAAGTTGATGCCCCACGCAGTGATGACGATGAGCGTGAGGTCGGGGTAGGCAACGATTATTCCAAGGGAAGTGTTCTTGATGAGGTTGGCGCACTCGCTGATGTAGGGGGGTATGGCAATCTGCTGGGCTTGAGGCAGCACAACGTGGCGGTAGCGTTGACCGGATTTCAAACCTACGGCCATCGCCGCCTCGGTCTGACCTTTGTGAACGGCCAGGATAGACCCACGTATGATCTCAGCCACGAAACTGGCTGTGTACAGTCCCAAGCCCAGGGTCAGCGCCATGTAGCCGGAGTTGGTGCTGAACCCTCCATCTACTGTTCGCCCGCTTTCCGACACCGCGGGCCAAGACCATGAGTAAGGGAAGCCCAAGGCCACGAAACACAAAAGCACGATCACCGCGAAGACACCCAGCGACCACAACACACGGTGGTGGGGTTGGCCGGTAGCATTGTTGTGCTGAGTCCGCCATCTCCAGACGGCCACAGCAACTAAGGCGGCGACCAGCACGAGCAGCCAGAGCAACCCGACATTGCTTTCTGCCGAGAGCGAGGGTATGGCCCACCGGTCCTTGCTGATGATGATCCAGTTGCTGTCAGAGCCGAAGAATTTCCCTTGCCAAGGCGGGTTCTGGGCGGTGAAAAGAGGAAGTGGTCCGTAGGTATACAGGGCAGCGCCAAAAAAGATGATCACGACCAGCGGTGGAATGTTGCGCAAGCTTTCAACAAAGAGGCTTGCCCCTTTGGCCACCAGCCAGTTGGATGACAGACGGGCGATACCAACGAACACGCCCACCACGGTTGCGATGAAGATCCCGACTACCGATGCCACGACAGTGTTTTGGAGACCGACGAGCAGCGCTTTCCAAACTGGATCGCGCACGCCCAGGCCAAAGGCATCACGGACGGCCACACCGTAGGGTTTGTCGAGAAAGTCAAAGTCTTTGGGCAGGCCGACTTCGTCCATGCTTGAGATGAGGTTGTGGAACATCCATCGGATGAGGGCCACCACCACAACGACAGCCAACACTTGTGCGGCTAGACGTAAAACTCGAACGTCGCGCCACAGTGCCGGGATACCGGGTTCTGGCACCCGCGGATCGCTGGAAGGCACGACCCGTTGCCGCGACCCATCGTGGATGGAGCGGATTCCAATAGCGGCCATACCCGGCGTCTGCCCGATGCGTATTGCGTCAACAACGACGATGGCAACGATTGCCACAGGCACTGGCACAAGAAACACCCAGGCGAGCGCCAGCTCTGGAAGATCGCTGTAGTTGTCGAGCAGCCGCAAGCCCAGTTGCCAAACGGATATGACTCCTACCAGGACCAGAATCAGCAGGTCGGCCAGTAACGCCAGCATCCTCCGACTGGGAGACGCGGACGGTACTGCGGTCAGATCAGCTTGTGTGCTGGCGAATTCAGCGGTGCTGCTCATAGCAGTGTGACCTTGAACTCTAGACGAGAGCGGCCCACCGGTCATCGACCGGTGGGCCGCTCATCGTTTCAGTATCTGCCCGTCACGAGACGAGCGGGGCTTTCCCTAGCGGTAGGGCGGGACGTACATGAGCCCGCCGTTGGACCAGAGGTCGTTGACGCTCCCAGCGAGGACACCCAACTGCGGGTAGCGGTTGAAGATCTCCTCGTAGTTGCCAACCTGCTCCACCACGTTGATGGCAAAGTCGGTGGGCAAGCCGAGACCGGGATCGAAGCCGTCGCGGCCCAGGAAGTTCAAGATGTTGGGATCGGTGCCGTCATAGCTGCCGATGTTGGTGGAGTCGAGCCCGAACTCCCAGGCCTGAACAGTAGCCATAGTGGCCCAGTTCACAACCTGCGCCCACTCAGTGTCGCCGTCACGCACCACAGTGCCGAGAGGCTCCTTGGAGATGAGCTCAGCCATGATGTGCTGTTCTGGACCGCCATCATCCTCGATCTCGAACTTGAACACGCCGAGCACGCTGCTATCGGCGGTCATTGCCTCGCACTGGCCCTCTTGGTAAGCCGGTACCAAGGTGTCGAAGCCCTCGAAGGTGACCGGATTGAACCGAATACCTCGTGCGGCGAATACCGCGGTGAGGTTCAGCTCGGTGGTGGTACCGGTGCTCACGCAGATGTTGGCGTCTTCCAAGTCCGCCAGAGTGGTGAAGCCGGTGGAGGCCGGCACCATGAGGCCCTGGCCGTCGTAGTAGGTGGTGAACAAGAAGTTGGCGCCCTCGGTGCCGTCGCGGGTGGCGGTCCAAGTGGTGTTGCGGTTCATCACCTCGAATTGGCCCGAGGCCAGGGCGGTGAACCGTTCGGCGCTGGTAACCGGCACGATCTCAACGGCATCGGCATCGCCGAAGATGGCGGCGGCCACGACCCGGCACATGTCGATATCGAACCCTTCGTACTCGCCGTCTTCGTTCAGCTCCGCGAAGCCAGGCACGTCGTCGCGAGAACCGCACAGCACATGGCCGCGATCCAGCACAGCCTGGAGGGTTCCGCCGTCTTGTACGAGATCGACAGTGGCTTCTGGGGCTTCAGTGGCCACCGGGGCCTCGGTAGCCGCCGCTGGCGCTTCGGTGGCCGCAGGGGCTGCGCCGTCGCCGTCGTCGTCATTGCCGCAGGAGGCGGCGATCAGCGAGAAGGCCAGCACTAACCCGAGCAGGGCCAGCAGGCGGTGAACGGTATTTTGCATGGTTTTGCTCCCAACGTTGGACTCAAGGGACGGCTAAGACGCTAGCGGTTGAATCGCGGCTTGACTAGGCCCGCGAGACATTTTGCTGGGGCCCGACCTGTGCCCCTTTTGAAATTGGCTACCCGGCTGCGGCCAGAGCCGCCTCACGCTGGCGCGTGGAACGATGCACCGGGTCGGTGTCGATCACCGGGATGACGTGCTTGCCGAAGTTCACGATGGTTTCGCGCACCACATCCATGGGCAGGGTGGAGGTGAGCGGGCTGATCACGTATTGATCGGCGCCCACCCGCTCGTACTGGCGGGACACGTGGATGCAGTCCTCGGCGTTGCCCACGGCGAGCGACCCGCCCTCGATGGCCATCTTGACTTCGTCGTGGGTGGGCTCGGGGATGACCGCCGGCCACTCGGGGATGCCGTCGGGCTTGGGGAAGGTGTCCAGCCAGCGGTACACGAGGCACTGGTAGTAGTACATGTGGCTGCGGGTGGCCAGGTCGATGGCCATCTCGCGGTCATCCAGGCAGATGCCAAAGCCCACGCACATCACGTTGTCGTGGACGAAGTCGCCCACCGGGTTCTTGCAGCTGGCCACTTCGTTCTTGTAGATCTCGATCAGCGGGGCGATCTCGTCGGGGGTGCCGATGGTGAAGCACAGCACTCCGATGCCCAGCTTGCCGGCCTTCTCGAAGGTGCCGGGACTGCCGCACGCCACCCACAGCGGAGGATGGGGCTTGGTAACCGGCTTGGGAAAGATCTCCCGGGCTGGCATGGAGAAGCTGTCGCCCTCGTAGCTGTAGGCGCCCTCGCGCCACATGTGGGGAATCTGGCGAATGGCCTCGTCCCACAGGCCCCGGGTGATCTCGGTATCGGCAAGACCGGTTTCCGGGTCGCGAGGCGAGCCCGGCATCCCGAATCCCATCACCTCGGTAGACGAGGAGCCCCGGCCGGTGCCCAGCTCGAAGCGCCCGTTGGACAGCACGTCGATCATGGCCGCCCGCTCGGCCGAGCGGGCCGGGTGATTCACCGGAGCGGTGATGTTGAAAATGGCCGAGCCCAGATGCACGTTCTCGGTGGTTGACGCCACTGCCGACAAGAACACTTCGGGGCAGGACATGTGGGAGTACTCCCGCAGAAAGTGGTGCTCAGACGACCAGATGTACTTGAAACCGTGCTTGTCGCAGAGCTGGGAGATCTCCAAGTTGTCGCGGATGCGGTCGGCCTCCCAGTCGGGATTGTCCTTGTAACCGAAGTCAGGCACGAAACACTGGGCAAAATATCCGAATTCCATCTTGGGTAACTCCCGGGTGTTGGCTTTTCGAGCGGGACTGTACCGGAAACCTGCTGCTAGCTATCCATTCGGGCGGGTATGGTCGGCGGCCATGGCTTGGACGCTGCGCCGCCCCGCCGCCCGAGTGGTGCTGCTAGACAGGCAAGGGCGCATCTTCCTGATGCGGGCCAGCGACCCCATTGATCCGCACAAAGAGCCGTGGTGGGAGATACCCGGGGGCGGGCTGGGGCCGGGCGAGGATTCAGCCGCCGGTGCCCGTCGGGAGCTTTGGGAGGAGGCTGGGTTCACCGATGTGGAGGTCGGCCCCTGCATTTGGACCCAGCATGTGGAGTTTGACTTTGCCGGCATCCACTTCGATTCCAACGAGCGCATCCACGTGGCCTGGAGCCCGAACGGAGGCGAGTGGAATCCCCAGCACCTTGAAGCGCTGGAGGCGGCGGCGTTCGAGGAGGCGCGCTGGTGGACGCTGGAAGAGCTGCTGGATTCTGATGAGAAGGTGTTGCCCGAGAGGCTGCGGGAGTTCTTGCCCGATGTAGTTGCTGGGCGGCTACCTGATGAGCCGATTGACATAAGCCCCTAGCGGACCGGCGTAGTGGCGGGTCCTGTCCCGGCCCAGCTCGCCGTCCTCGACGAGCTCCGGGCGGCGGGCGCCCTGAGCCGGGCCACCCCCCATTACGCCTACCGTTGGGGCACAATCCTCTTACTTGTTATTGAGGGGGGAGAGGATCTTCGCGGTTGGTGGCTCTTACGGCGTGGGAGAAGATGATGGCGGGGGCTAGGACGAGGGAGCCCGCGAGGAGACAGACGATGATGGCAGCGACCAGAGGGCTGCGGAAACTGGAAGCGAAGCCGGTGAAGAACAGGGCGACGGCGGCCAGATACAGCAAATAGCCCAGTCGCTGGCCGATCACGGTCACCTGGGCAATGCGTCGGCGGCGGGCGGCCAGTTCATCTGTGCTCATGGGAGCCACCTGGCGTCTTCCAGGAGTGCGACCAGGTCTGCTCGGACCCGCTCCAGGGAGAAGTGCTGTTGGGCGATGGCTTGATTCTGGTCCAGCAGATCGGTGTCGGGGCAGTCCAAGAACCCACGCACCTCGTCGAGGTGTTCGGGGGAGAACCAGCGGAATCCGAACTCAGCCAACTCGTCGGCCACCGGATAGTTGCCCACCACGCAAGGACGCCGCCAAATAGCTGCCTCCACGGGAGGATTGCCGAATCCCTCCCATGTGGAGGGGAACACCACCAGATCAGCGGCGGCGTAGATGTCGGGGGTGCGGGCCACCGGTCGATAAACAACTGGACAGCGGGCATCGGCCAGAAGCTGGCTCAAGGTGGCGTCGTACCCCTCCTCAGCTTGTCCCATCAGCCAATAGGTGCCCTCCAATTGTTCGGCGATGGCGATGGCCGCGGGGATGTTCTTCCGGGGAATGGCTCTCACCGGGTGGGCTACCAGAAGGGTCTCCTCGTCCACCTCCAGTTTGGTCCGCATCGCTGCTCGGTCGCCCTCGGGGAGGTGGGTGTCGAATCCGTTGTAGATGACGGTTGCCTCGAGGCCTCGCTGGGCGAACTGCTCGGCAGTGAGCCGGTTGATGACCGCATGGCGCCAGCAGGGGTCATGGGCGGGTAGTTCGGTCACTGAGGCGAACCGCTCCCGCTGCCAAGGTGGGTCGTGGTGATGGAGGATGGCGGGGCGACCGGCCAGTGTTCGGGCCACCGTGCGGGAGGCCGGGAGGTTGAGCGGGATCGTGCAGAGGTTCTCCACTATCACCAAGTCGACGTCGGCCACCGCAGCGGCAAACTTGTCGGGGTCGGGTCCATCAAGCTGGTTTATGCCCAAACCCGGAACCAGTCTGTCAACCGGACCCTCTGCGGCTACGGTCACCATCTCGAAGCCGATGTCGGTGAGCATCTCCTGCCAAAGGCGGGCGACGATGGATACGCCGTCGCTCAATCCCAGTCGAAATGAGACGATCGCGCCCCGTGCCATTCCCACGAGGTAACCAGATTTGCCATGGGGTAGTCAGGTCAGCTTCATCCGCGAGACTGTGAAGAAATGGATGGGCCCGCGGAATCTGACCGCTCAGCGGTGCGAGAGGCGGCTCGGGCGGTCTTGGAGGCCCACTGGGTTTCCGAGGGGTACGCCGTGCCGAATCCGGCTACATACCCTTGGCAGTGGCTGTGGGATTCATGCTTTCACGCGGTGTGCTGGGCCGAGCTGGGCGACGATCGCGGCCTGATCGAGCTTCAGACCGCGCTGTCGGTGCAGGCCGCCGACGGATTTGTCCCTCACATGAACTACGTGCGCAGTCCCGGTGTGGCAGCCGACCTGTGGGGGCGTGATGATGCTTCGTCCATAACCCAGCCCCCTATGTACGGACATGCCGTGGCCGAACTGGTGCGGCGGGGCGTTGATGTCGACGAGATGACCGTGGCCCGAGCCGAGCGGGGCCTGAGATTCCTGCTCGTTAATCGCCGTCGTCTTTCCAACGGGCTGGTGGCGCTGTGCCATCCTTGGGAGAGCGGTGCTGATGACAGCCCCCGCTGGGATGACTTCTGTCTCGGCGGATTCTCATTGGAAGCGTGGCGGCCGATCAAGAACCAACTCGTGACGTCAATCGAGCGCGGTCCGGCGGGTTCTCCGCTGGCCAATCCCGCGTTTGAGGCGGCATCGGCGGGATTCAACGCCTTGGTGGTGTTCAACGCCTGGGAGTTGGCCGAAGTGGCCGGGCGGTCAGAAGTCACCGAACGGGCTGACGAGTTGGCTGAACGTCTGGCCACCCGATGGGACGAGTCCCTCCAGACCTGGGCCGATGCCGGCTCGGCGGAGTGGGGGTCGGGGCGGGCGCGCACATTGGACGGCCTGCTGCCGATGCTGGTCGCCGCCGAGCCCGACCGGGTTGATGCGGTGGCCGCAGACTTGGCCGATCCCTCGGCCTATGGCGGAAGCTGCGGGCCGGCGGGCGTCCACCGCAAGGAAGCCGGTTTCGATCCCCGTTCCTACTGGCGAGGGCCGGCATGGCCCCAGCTCAGCTACTTGATGTGGGTGGGATTGCGCCGACACGGCCGGGATGAGGCTGCTGGGGCAGTGGCCTCAGCCACGGTCAGGGGCGCGATGCGCAGCGGATTTGCCGAGTACTGGAACCCTGACGACGGCACTGGTGGCGGAGCCGTGCCGCAGTCGTGGACGGCCTTGGCCGCGCTGATGGCGTGACTCCTCCATTGGCTCTGAACGAGGATTCAGAGGCCGATGCCCTCCACGTCGGTCTTCAGGAGCCACCGATTGCGGTCAAATACATAGCAGGAGATTCGGCGGCGGTGGTCTTCGCCCTCCCAGTCGGTTCGGCTGGGCGTGATCATGCCAATGTCGAGTTCCGACAATTCGTAGACAAGACCTACAAATGGCTCGAACTTGTCGTAACACTGCATGAGGCCCCAATCGTTGACCGCTTTTTCCCCGGGGTAGGGGGCGCCAGGCGGGGCGTCGTAGATCACGATGGCGTACACCTGTGCGTTGTGAGGTCGGGTACAGCCGATGGCAGTGGTCAGCTGGGCCGGTAGGTCGTTGCGGTCCAAATACCGGTACTGGTTGAAGCATGTCCCTACCAGAAGGTCGTAGGGCTCGGTGACGAGTCCTTCGAACCTGTCTCGCAAGTCCTCCTCGGTGGGTAAGAGATCGGGTTCGGCCGTGGGTTCGACGAAAACCTCGTCGAGCCGGGACTCCTCGGATTCGTCGCCGCCACAGCCGGCCACCGTCAAGGCCAGCACCAGCGCCACTGTCATGAAGATGCGGTTCACTCCCAGCGAGTTGTGGTCCATCAGTCAGTCCATTGGTCAGTAGGAGGGGAGGATCCTGTCGATGTGCCAGAACGCCATGAACATCACGACCAGGAAGGGTAGAGCCGACAGGGCGTAGGCGGGCAGCTTCCTCCACCGGCGGCCCGCGAAAAGGGCAAAGAACCAGATGGCCAGAGCCGCCAAACCCCACAAAATGGCTGGCGGCCATGCATCGGCGTCACCGTCTAGGCCTTCGCCAAAAGATGAGGTTGTTGAAGTAGATGCTGGCTGGGTGGCGACAGGGCCTTGCGGCTCTGTAGGCGGTTGGTCTTCGGCGGCGGCTATCGGTGCCTGCTCGGACACATCATCGGCCGCCTCCGGAGTCGGATTTCCGGCGGGGGCTTCTTCGGTGGGAGCAGCGGTTGGCATCGGTGTAGCTGTTGCTTCGTTGGCGGCCGCCGACGTCGCGTCGTCGACAGCAGGTGGCGTCGGGGTCTGGGAGACCGTCTGCGTGGGATCGGCTGTTTCACTCACATCCTCATCGGCCAACTGCACGTCGGCCTGCCCCTCCTCGCCGAGTTGGCGGTAGGAAGGAACCGGCTCTCCCACCAATTCGGCTACCACGATTATGCGCTGTCGGGCAGAGCCCTTGGGGTGACAAGCGGTAAGCGTGAGGCGGTTGGGGTGTTGGCTGAAATCCTGGTCGAGCACTTCAACAGCACTCGGAGCCACGATCAGGTGGCCGTGGCCGTCTCCCTGGGCGATCACCTGGTAGACGAAACTCCCCTGGATGGTATCGATGAGGATTTGGTCGCCGGGCTCCAGCTCATCGATATCCCCGAAGGGCGCACCGTAGGTAGTGCGGTGTCCGGCGATGGCCGCGTTCCCGGCCTGGCCAGGCAAGGGGGTGTTGGGGTAATGGCCGGGGCCTTTGCGTAGGTCGCTCACCCGAACCCCCTCAACCACGGTCTTGGATACCCCGAGGTTGGGTATGTGGATTCGGGCGATGGCCGATCCCCAGTCGGGATAGAGCAGCTCCAACCAGGCAGGATCGGGGGTGGACTCGGGAGTTGGCCCGGAGGTTGGTTCGGGGTTGGGTTGGAGAGTAGGTGCCGGTGTGGGACTCGGCGTCGTCTCGACCGGCTCTGCCTCTTCGACGGCTAGAGGTTCTTCTGTTGGCTCCGGGATGGGCTCGGGGGTGGCGATGGGCTCGGGGGTGGCGGCCACCACCGGGTTGGGGGCCGGGGGGCGCAGAGTGTCGGAGGCCTCCAGTAGATCGGAGAACTCGCCCTCCAGGTCTTGCTGGGCCCGGGCTTCGATGACGCCGGTACCCCACAGCTGGAAGATTCCGAACAGCAGGATGACGAGCCCGATCGCAATGACCGTCTTGCCGAGCGTTCCTAAGACCCGCGCAACCCTCACATCCGAAATTGTACGAGTGGGTCGCGGCGAACCCACAGCAGGCGCTTAGCGCAGTGGGGTGGATACGGTGGGGGGATGAAGGTTGCTTTGTGTGTGGGGGACTTCCTAGCGCGGGCCGAGGCGGTGTACGGCGACCGGGTGGGCATCGTCGACGAGCCGGATCAGCCGGCCGATAGCTGGGGGGAGCTGACCTATTCCCGGATGGCTGAACTGGCCCGGGCTCAGGCGGCGGCACTGGACGAGCACCAGATCGGATTCGGTGAGCGGGTGGCCATCGTGTCCCACAACGCCGCCCGGTTGATGGTTTCGTTGTTCGGTGTGAGCGGTTACGGCCGGGTGTGTGTGCCCATCAACTTCCGGCTCAACCGGGAGGAGATCGGCTACATCGTGGAGCATTGCGGCGCATCGATGCTCCTGATCGACCCGGAACTGGCTGACACGCTGGCCGACGTGGACTGTCGCTACCGCTATGTGCTGGGGACGAAGGCAGATGACTCTCTCTATCGGTTCGATGTTGATCCTGAGCCGTGGACTCCGGATGAGGATGCCACCGCCACCATCAACTACACCTCGGGCACCACTGCCCGCCCCAAGGGCGTGCAGATGACCCACCGTTCGTTGTGGCTCAACGCCACCACCTTTGGGTGGGCGGCCGGAGTAAGCGACCGGGACGCTTATCTCCACACGCTGCCCATGTTCCACTGCAACGGATGGGGCATGCCCTATGCGATTACCGGCGCGGGGGCCTCCCATATCGTGCTGCGCAAAGTGGACGGCGCGGAGATCTTGCGCCGGATCGAGCACCACGGGGTGACGTATATGTGCGGAGCGCCGGCGGTGGTGGCTGCGGTGCTCGATGCAGCCCAGAGCTGGGAGGGGAACATCCCCGGCGCAGGGCGGCTGCGCATGACGGTGGCCGGTGCGCCACCGCCCACCCGCACCATCGAGCGCATGGAGACCGAGCTGGGCTGGGAGTTCATGCAGCTTTACGGCCTCACCGAGACCGCGCCCTACTTGACCATGAACCGCCGTAGGGCCGAGTGGGATCACCTGAGCCCAGCCGATCGGGCTGTCAAGCTTTCCCGACAGGGTGTTCCCGCCCTGGGTATCTCACTGGGGGTAGACGGCAGCGGCGAGGTGCTGGCCCGTGGCAACCACGTGCTGGCGGGCTATTGGGAGCAACCCGACGCCTCGGCTGAGGCCTTGGCGGGGGGTTGGTTCCACACCGGCGACGGCGGAATCATCGACGAGGAGGGCTATCTCACCCTGTCGGACCGCAAAAAGGATGTGATCATCTCCGGCGGGGAAAACGTGTCGTCCATCGAGGTGGAAGATGCGCTGTTCGCCCACGAGGCAGTGGCCGAGGTGGCGGTCATCGGCGTGCCCGATGAGAAGTGGGGCGAGACGGTGAAGGCCCTGGTGGTGCTATCGCCGGGGGAGTCGGCCTCCGAGTCTGAGTTGATTGAGCACTGCCGCGACCGCTTGGCCCACTACAAATGCCCCACTTCGGTGGAGTTCCGCGACGAACTAGCCCGCACCGCCACCGGCAAGCTCCAGAAATATCGCCTACGCGAGCCCTACTGGTCTGGCCACGAGCGGCAAATCAACTAACCGTGGCGCTATCCCAGAGAGACGGGGGTAGCCACCTCGGTGAAGAAGTCGTTTCCCTTGTCGTCGGTCACGATGAAGGCGGGGAATTCCTCCACCTCGATGCGGAACACCGCCTCCATGCCCAACTCGGGATACTCCAACACCTCCACCTTGCGGATTGAATCCTTAGCCAGTCGGGCGGCCGGACCGCCGATCGATCCCAGATAGAACCCGCCATGGCGGGCGCAGGCATCGACCACCTGCCGGGACCGGTTGCCTTTGGCCAGCATCACCAGGCTTCCCCCGGCCGCTTGGAATTGGTCTACATAGGCGTCCATGCGCCCCGCAGTTGTGGGTCCGAATGATCCGGAGGCATAGCCCTCGGGAGTCTTGGCCGGACCGGCGTAGTAAATCGGGTGGTCGCGCAGGTACTCCGGCATGGGCTCGCCGGAGTCGAGGAGCTCCTTGATTTTGGCGTGGGCCAGATCGCGGCCCACCACGAGGGTGCCGGTGAGCGACAGTCGAGTTTTCACCGGGTATTTCGACAGCTCGGCGCGAATGTCGGCCATGGGCTGGTCCAAGTCGATGCGCACCACCTGACCGCTCAACTCGTCGTCGGTGGTCTCGGGTAGGAAGCGGGCCGGGTCGGTCTCCAATTGCTCCAGGAAGATTCCCTCTGAGGTGATCTTGCCCAGGGCTTGGCGGTCGGCCGAGCATGACACCGCCACCCCCACCGGGCAGGAAGCACCGTGGCGGGGCAGTCGGATCACCCGGACGTCGTGGCAGAAGTACTTGCCCCCGAACTGGGCTCCGATGCCGAATTTCCGGGTCAACTCCAAGATCAGGCCCTCCCACTCCAGGTCTCGGTAGGCGTGGCCTGTCTCCGAGCCCTGCGTGGGCAGCGTGTCCAGATAGTGGGCCGATGCGTATTTGGCCACCTTCAGCGTGTATTCCGCCGAGGTGCCGCCGATGACCACGGCCAGGTGGTAGGGCGGGCAGGCGGCCGTGCCCAAGGTGCGCAGTTCCTTGTCCATGAAGCGGGTGAGCGATTCGGGGTTGAGCAGTGCTCTGCTTTCCTGGAATAGGTACGACTTGTTGGCCGAGCCGCCGCCCTTGGCCATGAACAGAAACGAGTAGGAGTCTCCTGGTGTGGCGTAGATCTCGATCTGGGCCGGCAGGTTGTTGCCGGTGTTGCGCTCCTCGAACATGGTCAGCGGGGCCATCTGGGAGTAGCGGAGGTTGGAGGTCTGAAAGGTGTCGAACACCCCTCGGGCAATAGCCCGCTCGTCGTCGGCGTCGGTGAGCACCCGCTCGCCCTTGTGGCCCACCACCACCGCGGTTCCGGTGTCCTGGCAGCCGGGCAGGACACCACCGGCGGCGATGTTGGCGTTGCGGAGCAGTTCGGTGGCCACGAATCGGTCGTTGGCCGATGCCTCGGGGTCGTCCAAGATGGCGGCTAGCTGGGTCAGATGCCCAGACCGCAGCAGGTGGGCGATGTCGCGCATGGCCTCGCTGGTGAGCAGTCGGAGGGCTTCGGGATCGACTTGGAGAAACTGGCGGTCGCCGAGCGTGAGGGTGGATACGTGGTCGGTGGTCAGCAGCCGGTACTCGGTGGTGGTGTCAGGCCCTTTGGGGAGCAGTTCGGTGTAGGCGAATTCTGCCATGCGCTTGGTTCGTTCAACGGGGGTTCTGCTCAGCCTAACGCCGGGGTTCCGCCGAACGGCGGCGGATCCCCAGCGTCGGGGATCACCGGGGGGTGCCAGCTCATTGCTTCGCCGAGCTGGGTTGCGAATTCCCGCCAGTCCGGGGGATTCCAGCCTTCGGCCGAGGCACGGAGGTTGAGCTGGTGGTCGAGATGGACGATGGCCGGCAGCGACTCCAGCCCCAAGGCCCGTACCACCGAGCGGTCTTCGTCAGCGAACGCCAGGATCTCCTGGGTCCACGGCCCCAGAAACTCCTCTGCTTCTTGGGACGAGGTGGTGACCAAGAACGCCACCCGGCAGTCGGCGCCGACAAAGTTGCGAAGAATACGCCCGGTGGTGTCGATGAGCCATGAGCTTTCGTAGGTGTAGGGGTCGAGCACCACCATGACCAGATGGAAGACGGTGACCCAATCTCCAATCGGGCGGGGTTCGCCATTCAGCGGCGTCAGGTTCACATCGGCGTCGAGAGTGGTGGACATCGCATTCGAAGTTACCCCAGGAGGGTGGCATAACCTCATGTCGTGCATCCGATCGAGCATCTGCGCTACGTGGCTCGTTCGACCGGCGTAGGCCAGGAGTCGCTGGTGCGGGAGACGGCTGGGGCACTGATGAGTTTCGGCCACGACCCGGCGGGTCTGGTTACCACCTGTCGACGGATGCTCGCCCGCCAGCCGTCTTCGGGTCCGCTCATGTGGCTGGCCTCACGGGTTCTCACCACCGCTGATCCCCGTTCTGAAGTACGGGAGTGCATGCAGGCCATTGCCGAAGACAGAACCTCGCGGCTGCTGTCTCGCCAACTGCCCGTGGAGGTGGCGGTGTGCGTACTCGGATGGCCCGACCTGATTGGCCGGGCTTTGCGGTTACGGGGCGATGCCCGAGTGCTGGTTGTGGATGTGCTGGGGGAGGGCCATCACCTGGTGCGCCGCTTATCGGAGCAGGATGGCTGGGTGGATGAAGTGGCCGAGAGCGGGCTGGGAGCGGCGGCGGCTTCAGCCGACGTGGTGCTGTTGGAGACAGCTGCGGTCGGCCCTGAGGAGTTCCTCGCCGTTTCTGGGTCTCGAGCCGCAGCCGCAGTCGCCCATGCCGCAGATGTGCCGGTATGGCTGGTGGCCGGGAAGGGAACGGTGTTGCCTGGTCCCATGTGGGACTCGCTTATCGATCGAGCGCTGGGAATGGTGCATGCGTGGGAGGCTGACGAGGAGATCGTGCCCCTCTCGTTGGTGGATCGGGTCGCCGGTCCCGAAGGGCTGGTTTCGGTGCCTGAGGCGGTTTCGAGCACCGACTGTCCGGTGGTTCCCGAGTTGTTCTGCGCGGCCATTTGATCGGTACGCGCATGAGCGGTTGTGCCGCGCGTCGGGCGGCGGCTTTGCTTGCTGCGGTCGTCGTGGTGGCGGGCGGCTGCGGTGGTGGCGGTACGGCTCCTCAGATCGTTGCTGATCCCACCCTCACCATCTCAACGCCGGTTTCCGTTGCCACGCCGGTCCCTTCGGCCGCGCCGACTCCTGTTGCCGTTCCCGTTGCCACGCCGGTCCCTTCGGCCGCGCCGACTCCTGTTGCCGTTCCCCTTGCCACGCCGGTCCCTTCGGCCGCGCCGACTCTTGTTGCCACGCCAGTCCCCGAGGTTTCACCGCCGCCCGATCCCACCCCTACTGCCGAGCCGGAGCCCTGGCGCGCCCGGCTGGCCTTCACTGGTGATCTGCTGTCGCACGGTCCGGTGTTTCGGCAGGCCCAGGCCAATGGCAGCGGCGAGCTGGCCTACGACTATCGCCCTATGTTCGAGCTGGTGCGCCAAGCCCTGAGCGATGCTGATTTGGCGATCTGTCACTTGGAAACCCCGCTCTCGCCCGACAACCGCGGCCTTTCCGGCTATCCCCTGTTCAACGCCCCCGGCGACCTGGCTGCCGCCATTGCCCAAGTGGGCTATGACGGTTGCTCGACCGCCTCGAATCACTCCATGGATCAGGGGATCGATGGAGTCGAGGACACTCTCGACTTGTTCGACCAGGCGGGGCTGGGCCATGCCGGCATGGCCCGCACTGCGTTGGAAGCGGCGCTCCCGAGGTTGTACTCGGTGAACGGCGTCACCATCGGCCACTTGTCCTATACCTACGGCCTGAATGGGCTCGTGCTCCCCGATGACAAGCCCTGGGCTGTGAATGTCAACTCTGTAGAAGACATCCTGGAAGAGGCCCAGGCCGCCATCGAGCTGGGGGCTGAGTTTGTGGTGTTGAGCATCCATTGGGGCGCGGAATATCAGATTGCCCCGACGTCGCAGCAGAGGGCATTGGCCAAAGAGCTTCTCTCCGGCGACGAGATCGACCTAATCGTCGGCACGCACGCCCATGTGATCCAGCCGGTAGAGCGACTGGGCGGCAACCTCGTGATCTATGGCCTCGGGAACTTCCTATCCAACCAGTCGCCCCAGTCATGCCGATCGTGCCCGCCGGAAAGCACCGACGGTGTGATCGTGCTGGTCGATTTGATGGAAGGGGAGTTTGGCGACCTCGAAATTACCGAGATCAGCGCGGTGCCGACCTGGGTGGATCGGCGGACCTTTACCATTGTCGATGTGGGGGCCGCGTTGGCTGCCGGATCCAGCCCCGAGCTCGCCGGGCAACTCGAGCAGTCGTTGGCCCGGACCGCGACCACCCTTCGCAGCTACGGGGTGGATGTAGTGGTCGCAGGCCTGCTTCAGGACGGGTCCGAAGCGGGATCGATTGGAGGAAGGCACTAACCTTGCTGCTCACTGGGGCAAAGTCTGCCCTTTCCCCGAGGAGTCCTAGTGTCTGACAGTCCGCCGTTCGACTCGGCCTTTTTCCGCCAAGTGCTCGGGCAGTTCCCCACCGGTGTAACCGTGGTCACTGCCGCGGGGGCTGACGGACCCGCCGGGTTGGCCATCGGCTCTTTCGGCTCGGTTTCGCTTGATCCGCCGTTGGTCATGTTCATGCCGGGCAAGACGTCCACCAGTTGGCCGGCCATCGAGGGCGCCGGTCATTTCGGGGTGAACATCCTGGCTGAGGACCAGGTGGACATGTCCAACTTGTTCGCCTCCAAGGCCGAGGACAAGTTCGCCGGTTTGGGGTGGACGACCAAGATCACTGGTGCTCCCATATTCGAGACCTCCCTGGCTTGGATCGATTGCGAAATCGACCAGATCGTGGAGGGCGGCGACCACTGGATCGTCTTGGGCCGGGTGTTGGATCTCGGAGTCCAGCGAGACGACGTGGGGCCGCTGGTGTTCTTGGCCGGCAAGTACGGCTCCTTCGACCCGCTGGGCTGAGCACTAGGACCAGAGAGCCGTGCCGATTTACGCATTGGGAGAGATTGAGCCCGACATTCATCCCGAGGCTTTTGTCCATCCGCTTGCGGTGATCATCGGCCGGGTGAGCATCGGTGCCGAGTCGACCATCTGGCCGGGGACGGTGTTGCGCGGCGATGGAGCGGGAATCACCATCGGCGATCGAACTTCCATCCAAGACAACGCAGTCATCCACAACACCGACGAGCTGGCCACGGTGGTGGGCAACGACGTCACCGTCGGCCATCTGGCCCATTTGGAGGGCTGCACGATCGAGGATGAGGCGCTGGTAGGCGTCGCCGCAGTCGTGCTGCACGAAGCAGTAGTAGGCCGGGGTGCGCTGGTGGGGGCCAGCGCGGTGGTCATCAATCACATGAAGATTCCTCCGCTGGCTTTAGCCATCGGTGTGCCGGCCAAAATTCGCGAGGGGCACATGGCTGAGGGGCAGAATCGGGAGGACGCCCAGAGCTATGTGGATCGCTGCCACCGATATCGGGCTGAGATGCGCTTACTGGGCTGACCGCCGGTAGTATTTAAATCAACCACGCCTTCCCTGCAACTAGGATTTGGATATGTCGTCGGAAGCCCTCGCTTTAGATCTCGGCCGGTACAAGCTCGGCTGGAGCGACGAAGAAGACTACGTCTTCAAGCCGAAAAGGGGCCTGAACACCGACATCGTGCAGGAGATGTCGTGGATGAAGAGCGAGCCCGACTGGATGCGGAATTTCCGCCTGAAGTCGCTCTCCCGATTCGAGAAGCGGCCCATGCCCAACTGGGGCGGCGACATGTCGGGCATCGATTTCGACAACATCTACTACTACATCAAGCCCACCGAGGAGCAGGTGGACGCCTGGGAGGATCTGCCCGACGCCATCAAGGACACCTACGAGAAGCTGGGCATTCCCGAGGCTGAGCGCAAGTACCTGGCCGGGGTGACCGCCCAATACGAGTCCGAGGTGGTGTTTCACCGCAACCGGGAGGACTTGGAGCGCCAAGGGGTGCTGTTCTGCGACATGGACACCGCGCTCAAGGAGTATCCCGAGTTGGTGAAGGAGCACTTCGGCACCATCATCCCGCCGGGCGACAACAAGTTCTCCGCCCTGAACTCCGCGGTGTGGTCGGGGGGCAGCTTCATATACGTCCCGCCTGGGGTCACAGTGGAGATGCCGCTTCAGGCCTACTTCCGGATCAACGCAGAGAACATGGGCCAGTTCGAGCGGACCCTCATCATCGCCGACGAGGGCTCGCAGGTTCACTACATCGAGGGGTGTTCGGCCCCGGTGTACACCAGCGATTCGCTGCACTCCGCCGTCGTGGAGATCCTGGTCAAAAAGTCGGCCCGGGTCACCTACACCACCATCCAGAACTGGTCCAACAACGTGTACAACCTGGTCACCAAGCGGGCCAAGGTCGAGGCTGAGGGCCACATGGAGTGGATCGATGGCAACATCGGCTCCCGGCTGACCATGAAGTACCCCGCGGTGGTCATGGTTGGCCCCAAGGCCTCGGGCGAGGTGCTATCGGTGGCCTATGCCGGTCCCGACCAGCATCAAGACGCCGGGGCGAAGATGACCCACGCCGCCCCGGAGACCACCTCCAAGATCGTGTCCAAGTCGATCTCCAACGGTGGCGGCCGCACCAGCTACCGGGGCCTGGTCCGGGTGGAGGATGACGCCTACGGATGCCGCAGCCATGTGCAGTGCGACGCGCTAATCCTGGACGAAGACAGCGTGTCCGACACCTATCCCTACATGGAGGTTGGCACCCGGGACGCGGAGATCGGCCACGAGGCCACTGTCTCCAAGGTGGCCGACGAGCAGTTGTTCTATTTGATGAGCCGGGGGCTGACCCAAGAGCAGGCCATGGGCATGATCGTCAACGGCTTCATCGAACCCATCACCCGTACCTTGCCGATGGAATACGCCGTGGAGTGGAGCCGGCTCATCGAGCTGCAGATGGAGGGATCTGTCGGCTAATGCCCATGCGGCAGGATTGCAAGTTCTTCGAGAGCCGGTCGTACCCCAATGGCGAGACCGTGCGGAAGTGCGATTTGGATTTGGCCCCCGAGGCCCCATGGCGCTGTCCCGACGACTGCTCGGCCTATGAGCGCCGGATGGTGGACGTGAATTGGTCGCACGGCACGCTGGTCACCCCGCCCACGCCCGACGCCCCGGCCAGTGTGGGCAGCGACGACAGCATCGGCGCCCTGCTGGACGCCGCCGAGGACATTGTGAATGAAGCGGGTCCCCGGGTGCTGGCCGAACTGGAGAAGGAGAAGCCCCGGCGGCGGTCAAGAGCAGGCGGCGGAAAGGCCAAGCGGCGAAAGCGCCGTCGGCGTTCGTGATCGAAACTGAATTCACCCCCGAGGCGGCCGGAGCCATTCCCGGCCCCGATTGGCTGGTCCAGCGACGGATTGCTGCTGCCGAGCAGGTGGCTGCCGCGCCCATGCCCTCGGTGGAAGAAGAGGTGTGGCGGTATACCCCAATCGGGCAGTTGGATCTCGGCCGGTATCAGCTGGCGGCTGACCTCGGCGCGCAGTCTGCGGCTTCAGTGCCTGATCACAGCGCCATGGCCGACACCAGCAACGGGCGGCTGTGTGCGGTGGAGTTGGCTCCAGATCTGGCTGACATGGGGGTGGAGATCCGAACTCTGGCCGAAGGCGACGCCGACTTGGCCGCGACGGTTGATGTGGACCTGTTCGCCCTGATGAACGCGGCGTTTGCGGTCGAGCCTGTGCTGGTGCGGGTGCCGCCGGGTGTAAGCGTGGACGGGCCGTTAGTGGTTCGCCATTGGCTCGATGCCGACGGTGCCGCTGTGTTCCCCCGGCTGATCGTGGACGCCGGGGCTGACTCCTCGGTAGAGGTGTTGGAGTTGTACAGCTCGGCCGACGTGGCCGCGTTCGTGAGCCCGGTGATTGAGATCAGGGCGGCCGCCGCGGCTCGGGTCGGCTACCTGGCCGTACAAGACCTGGGGCCCAAGGTGTGGCACATCGGCTCGCAGGTCAGCCACATCGGGGCGCAGGCCCACCTGCGGGCGTCATCGGCGGCCTTGGGCGGTGAGTACGCCCGGATGCGGCTCGACACCCACCTGTCGGGGCGGGGGGCCACCGGCGATTTGATCTCGCTGTACTTCGGTGATGGCGACCAGACTCTGGACTTCCGCACCTTCCAAGATCACGCCGCTCCCGACACCACCAGCAGCCTGCTGTTCAAGGGTGCGGTGGATGATTCGTCTCGGTCGGTATACACCGGGCTGATCCGGGTGCGGCCCGATGCCCGGGGTACAAACGCCTACCAGACCAACCGGAACATCAAATTGTCGGAGGATGCCTGGGCCGAGTCGGTGCCCAACCTGGAAATCGAGAACAACGAGGTGCACTGCAGCCATGCCTCCGCGGTCGGCCCGATCGACAACGAGCAGCTGTTCTACCTGGAAAGCCGGGGGGTGCCCACCGAAACCGCAGAGCGGCTGATCGTGACCGGGTTCTTCGATGAGGTATTGGACCAGTTCCCCGTTGCTGGGGCCGTGCCCGCGGTGCGCGAAAGGCTCCTATCAAAGATCGCGGGGCTGAGCCACCACCATGCCGGCAATGGGAGCAGCTCGTGAGCGCTGAGCGGATCACGAGGATTGCGCTATGCCCGTTCGACGAGTTGGACGATGGGGGGGCTCGGCGGTTCGACGTCGAAGCTGGCGGCCTGGTCCACAAGATCGCGGTCATCCGCTTGGGCGATGATCTTTATGCCCTGGGCGACATTTGCAGCCATGCTGACTATTCGCTGGCGGAGGGTGAGGTTGACCCTGAAGAGGGCACCATCGAGTGTTGGAAGCACGGCAGCCTGTTTTCGCTGACCACTGGCGAGGCCGAGACCCTGCCCGCCACTCGTCCGGTGCCGGTTTACGACGTGGGCGTGGAAGACGGCCAGGTCTGGCTGGAGGTTGGACACGATGAGTGAGCCAGCCATGAGCGAGCTGATTGTCTCAGACCTGCATGTCCGAGTCGGCGGGCAAATGGTGCTCAATGGGGTAGACGTGCGGGTGGCTTCGGGCGAAGTCCATGCCGTGATGGGGCCCAACGGTTCGGGCAAGTCGACCCTGGCCTACGCCATCATGGGCCGCCCCGGCTACGAGGTCACCGCGGGGTCGATCACCTTGAACGGCGTCAACCTGTTGGATCTATCGCCCTGGGAGCGGGCCCACGCCGGGCTGTTCTCCACCCAGCAGTACCCCACCGAAGTCCCGGGTGTGGGCTTGGAGAACATGCTGGAAGAGGCGGTGGCCGCGGTTGGGGGCGACCGCAGCGCCGTCGAGGCCCAAGTGGTTGCCGAGGCCGAGTTGGTGGGCTTCGATCTAGATCTCTTGTACCGGTCATTGAACGTCGACTTGTCCGGGGGCGAGATGAAGCGGAGCGAGGCGGTGCAGCTCGGCGTGCTCCGCCCCCGAATCGCCATCTTGGACGAGCTCGACAGCGGCCTCGATGTGGATGCCCTGGCCGCGGTGAGCCATCGCATCGAGCAGGCCACCCATCAGGACAACTTAGGCGTGCTGGCCATCACCCACTTCAGCCGCTTGCTGACCGTGCTTCATGCCGATGTGGTCCACATCCTCATCGATGGTGCCATCGTTGAGACCGGAGGCCCAGAGTTGGCTGCCCAGCTGGAGGAGACTGGGTACGATCCCTGGATCGACACCCGGGCCGAATCGCCGGTTGAAATACACTCTCACCTAGAAGTTTCTGAACCATTTGGAGGCAGTGACCCATGGCTCTAGGAGTTAATGGGGTGGCGTCTGAGTGCGAATAGGCTGGGTTGAGCACGCGATGACTTGGAGCAAGATATGACAGCCGATGCCAAGAGACTGCTGAGCGACGAGGAGATTGCTGCTGCCCTAGAGGACTTGCCCGGATGGGAGCGCCAGGGAGACAAGCTCGCCGCTACGTTCAGCTTTTCTGACTTCTCCGAGGCCTTCGGCTTCATGTCCCGGGTGGCGCTGATCTCCGAACGCCTGTTTCATCATCCCGAGTGGTCCAACGTCTGGTCCACCGTCGAGATCGCCATCACCAACCACGCCGCCGGCGGCCTCACTGAGCTCGACCTCGAATTCGCCCGCCGCGTCAACGCCCTGCTCTGATTCTGCCAAGCCGGCTGGCTACTTGCTCGCCCCGACATTGATCGTTGTTTGGGCGGTGAAGGTCACACCCAGAACGTAGTCAGAATTGCCTGGTCTTCTTGCCTAGTCTTCTTGGCTGGCCATCCCAGCGGGGTTGAATCTTCCTGAGCCTCAATTCAAGAGCACGGAGTTGACGTGAGCGGGCTGCCAGGTTGTCGATCCGGTGTCGGGAAATGCGTCGGGTGGGGGATGAGTCTTCCAGCGGCCGGAGTTTGGGTCTTGGGTGGTCTGGTAGCCGTGGTCGTGGATTTGGTGGTGGCAGTCGTTGCAGACAAGGACAAGATTGGGGTAGTCGGTGGTTCCGCCGTTTCTCCAGAATTCGACGTGGTGGGAGAAGCATCGGTTGGGGACTGTGCCGCAGCCGATGCAGCCCTGGTCGCGGACCATCAATGCGATGCGCTGGGCGTCGGTGGCAGTTCGTCGTGTGCGTCCGAGCCACAGGTTTTGGGTTTTGGCGTCGAATACTGCGGGGAAGATGTCGGCTTTTAGAGCCAAGCGGACCAGTTCTTGCATGGGAAGTGGGCTGCCGTCGGAGAACCGGGCGTTGACCAGTTCCCGGCTAGCGGCGTCGTAGTCGGCCACCAACACCAGGGCGATGCCTTTGGCCTTGCCCTTCTCCGGTTCCACGATCAACTCCGCCAGCGCGTCGGCCATGCGCTGTTGGGGAGTGCGGCGGGCCTTTGGGTCTTCCTGGTTCCATAGCTCGCGTTCCTTTTCGGCCATGACAGCGGCAATGTGCTGGCCGGTGGTGGGGTCGAACTCTCCAGAGAGGATGAACATGCCCGTGTCACGGTTGTTGAACATGCGGGCGGCGCGGTTTTGCTTCTGGCGGTCCAAGATGGCCATGCCGTCGTCGCCGGACAGGTCCTGCTGTTGGCGGCGCAGCGTCTTCTCGAACTCGTCGTAGCCCTGTTCTTTGGCTGCTTCCACTAGCGCTTGCTCGTCAATCGGCCCGTCCGAGGAGGCCCGGGCGATGAGCCGGGCATGGTCTTGGGGGATTTCGCCGGCAGCCAATGCGTCCGAGGTGGCATCCAGCGCGGCCAGTCTCTCGGCTGCCTTGACGTCGTGGCGGGCGGCCCGCTTGGAGGACTGCAATTCCTCCCGGACAACCCGCTCGGCGGCGACGGCGTTGTGCTGGCGGGCCATCTCGGCCACGGCCTGGGACTTCATCGCCGCCAACTTCGACTCAGCCCGCCCGATCAAATTGATCCGCGCCCGCAACCCCTCTTCCGAAAGACCGGCCACGTCCACAGACACCACGCACACCGCCGCCCCGCAACCCCTCCCAGCGGTATGGGCCGCCTGGGCGCATTCGGCCTGGTCAAGGGCAAATCTCATGGCTGTAAGCATACCAACAACCAGTGACAACAACCCCCGAATATCGTGTAAAAACAGTAAAATCCTTAGAAATAATCAACCAACAGCAACATCAATCCCAATACACAAAAAGGTGCCCGCGTCAACGCCCAGTCTTTCAGCCGACCCTGCCTTCACCAAGGCTGGACAAGGGTTGGCAGATTACGGGTCGTGTTTCACCTCGAGGGTGCCATCGGCGAGAGCGGCTCTGCATGCCTCGATGACTTGCTCGGCGGGTGCGTCCGAAGAGACGACATGGGGCTCGAAATCTCCCAGGTCGGCGAACTGGTCGTACATGGTTTCGGCGCCAGAGGTTTCGGGCGTGTCGCCACGCCCCTGTACACGTTGCGCTGCTGTACCGCGCCCAGGTCGCAGGACGAGATACTGCACACGAATGTCGCGGGCACCGAGGCGTCGGGCAATCCCATCTAGGAACCACGGACCGACAATTCCGTCCCACACGACCACATAGCCGGCATCGGCAAAGGCTGCCGCAGCGTCTGCGACGGCCACCATTACCGCGGCATTTTGGCTGTGCGCGTCTGGTAGCCATGGTTCAACAAAGCCCGATCGAATGGAACGAAAGAACCAGTCCGACTCCAGATGGACGCCTCGCTCATAGTCCGAAGCGAGAGCGGCGCTCACGGTCGTCTTTCCCGAACCCGGAGGACCCGACACAATCACAACTTCTCCGCGGCCGATCATCCCGAATCACCTATGGCCAGCAGCTCGGTCACCATTAGAACCGCATTTGCTGGATCTGAGCGGAGAGGCCTCCGTCGAGCACCCATAGTTGGCCGGTGGCGTAGCGGGCCTCGTCGGAGACGAGCCAGTGCACCAAGTTGGCCATGTCGGTGGGGGTGCCGATGGTGCCCAAGGGGTGGATTCGCTCGGCTTCGGTGTAGGCATCGGCTAACTCGACGTGATCGGGGTAGAACTGCTCCAGCATCGGGGTGTCGATGTAGCCGGGGCAGATGGCGTTGACTCGAATTCCCTCCGGCCCGTGGTCACAGGCCATCGCTTTGGTGAGGGCGTGCACGGCCCCCTTGGTAGCGCAGTAGGCAGCCAGCTTTGGGTCGGCGATGAAGCCGTCGTAGGAGCCGAAGTTCACGATGGCCGCATGATCCGACTGCCGCAACAACGGCAGGGCGTGCTTAGAGGTCAGGAAAGTGCCGGTCACATTGATGGCGAAGATGCGATTCCACTCCTCAAGCGAGGTGTCTTCAACCGTCTTCTCGATCTCGATGCCGGCAGCGTTGACCACGATGTCGAGGCGGCCCCGAGCCGACTCAACCGCGGCGATGCCGGCCACCACCTCGTCTTCGGAGGTCACATCGAACCGGAGGAACTCCCCGGCGGCGGGCGCCTCGTAAGCTGGACAATCGTCGCTGAGTCCGGCCGCATAGACATAGGCTCCCTCGTCCACGAAGCGGCGGCACACCGCCCGCCCAGCGCCGCCCCGACCTCCGGTCACCAGGGCCACCCTGCCTTCCAGCGTCCCAGTCATGATGCGGCACCTCGGTACGCGTCCAGCACGAGTCCATGGAAATGGTGCACCGCGTGCTCGGAGAGACCAGACCCGCTCGGATCGTTGACGATGCGGCCCTGCTCAAATGCCGGGGTTGACATGCCCCGCTGCACGCTCTCCACCAAGTTGATGTCCTCCACCTGGAGAACCTCGTCCAGATAGCGGATCGACTCCAACTCGGCATCGTTGGGCTCGGGGGTCTCCAAAAAGAAGTCGTAGGTCTCGTAAGTCAGATTGGGTGCGGCGGGGATGACCTTCAACACGATGAAATTGCCCCGGCCTGGATACCGCATCATGCAGGTGTTGGGCCACAGCCACCACACGGCATGATCGGTAACGGTGGCCTCGCTCACTTCATACGCGGTGTTGGCCGCCTTCCCGGCCTCAGCCATGTGGCTGGAATAGATGCCGTGGGTGGTCACCATGTAGGTGTCCATGTCAACCAGCGACACGAAGTCCTTGTGGGCGTTGTGGCAGTGGTAGCACTCCAAGAAGTTGTCCACCACGTTCTTCCAATTGCTGTTGATCGTGTAGGAGAGGCGATGGGCGTGAGTGAGCTGGCTGACATCCGGAGCCCACTGAGCGATCTCGGCCCCCAGGTCGCCCGATTGCTCTTGAAGGGAAGCGGCCTCGGTGTCGAGGTTGACAAAGACGAACCCGCCGAACTCGGTGATCTGCACCGGATCCAGGCAGATCTGAGCAGGGTCGAAGTCCACCAGGTGATTGGTGTGACGAGCGGCTTGAAGTTGGCCCGACAGGTCATAGGACCATCCGTGATAGGGGCACACCAGATTCTTTAGCCGACCCTCGCCCTCGACGAGCTCGTGAGCCCGGTGCTGGCACACGTTGTAGAACGCCCGCAGCTCGCCGTCGAGCCCGCGGATGGCGAAAATCGGCTGTCCGGCAATGGCTTCGGCCACAAAACTGCCTGGTTCGCGGAGTTTCTCGCCATGACAGATCCACTGCCAGGTCCTACTGATGATCGCCGATTGGTCGGCGTCCAACCATCGCCTCTTGGTGTAGGCATCGGCATGCAGTGAGAGCGACGAACTGGGGTCAGTGTGCCACCCTTGCCCGATGTCGACTGCGGATTCTCCGCTCATTTGGAGAAACCCCTGATTCGAATCCGGCCCCGCAGCACGGATCTCAAGCTAACAGCGTTGGACTTCCGTTCAAGATCGAGCGGCCTAGGCCGAATCAGGCGGTGGTTTGGGCTTCTTCGACGGCCTGGGTGAGGGTGTGCCAGGACAATGTGGCGCACTTGATCCTAACCGGGAACTTGACCACGCCCTTGAGGGCTTCCAAGTCGCCGAGCTTGATGTCAGCGCCGTTGCCGTTGGCGGGGGAGGGGTCGTCGGGGTCGGGCTCGATGGACATCATGGTTTTGAAGGCCCGGTTGAGCCGGTGCAGCTCCTCGGTGGTGCGGCCCTTGACGGTGGCCGACATCATCGAAGCCGAAGCCTGGCTGATGGAGCAGCCCTGGCCGCCGAACCGGATGTCGTCGATGACCCCGTCTTGCACCCGCACGTAAACGATCACCTCGTCGCCGCACAGGGGGTTGAACCCCTCGGCCCGAACCGCGGGCGGGCTGTCCAGCTCTCCCCGGTTGCGGGGATTGCGGTAGTGGTCGAGGATGATCTCGCGGTAGAGGTCTTCAAGATCAGGCATGGCAGCGGTTCACCAGTTTACGAGCGAAGGCTCAGCGATATGCAGTCATTCTTCATTGGATGGCCTCACTCAATGAAGAAGGCGTCGGCGTCGCTGAGCGCATCGGCCAAGGCGTCGACGTCCGACTCGTCGTTATACACGTACATCGAGGCCCTGCTGGTGGCGGAGCAGCCCAGCACCCGCATGAGCGGCTTGGCGCAGTGGTGGCCGGCCCGCACGCACACCGCTGATCGGTCAAGTACCTGAGCCACATCATGGGGATGGATCCCCTTGTACTCAAACGACAGCACCCCGCCCCGCTCGGCTGGCTCGGTAGGCCCGTGGATGGTGATGTCGTCCCCGTAGCGCTGATTCAGGGTCCGCAGGGCGTAGCCGGTGAGGGCCACCTCGTGCTCTCGAACCTGCTCCATGCCCAACCCGTTGAGGTAGTCCACCGCCGCTCCCAGCCCAACCGCCTCAGCGATGGGCGGGGTGCCAGCCTCGAACTTCCACGGGACGTCGGCGGTACTAAACCCCTCTTTGGTCACGTTGAGAATCATCTCGCCCCCACCCAAGAACGGCGGCATGGCCTCCAGTAGCTCGGACTTGGCCCACAGCACCCCGATTCCCGTTGGGCCGCACATCTTGTGGCCGGTGAAGGCTACGAAGTCGGCCCCCATCTCTCCGACATCGGTGGGCAGATGCGGGGTGTACTGGCTGGCGTCCACCATCATCAGCGCACCGGCATCGTGGGCGGCGTCGGCCAGCTGCCGGATGGGGTTGATGGTGCCCAAAACGTTGGACACCGCGGCCACGCTCAGCAGCCGGGCGCCGTCGAGCAGGCGGTCGAGGTCGGTCAGATCAAGATGGCCATCGCTGCGGATGGGAATCCAACGCAGCTCAATGCCCTGATCGGCGGTCAGCATGTGCCAGGGGACGATGTTGGCGTGATGCTCCAACTCGGTGATCACGACCGGGTCGCCCGGGCCCAGATTGGCCCGGCCCCAGGTTCGGGCCACCAGATTGATCGCCTCAGTGGCGTTCTTGGCGAAGACTATCTCCGAATCCCGAGTGGCCCCGATGAACTGGGCGACTTTGGCCCGGGCCTGCTCAAGGGCTTCGGTGGCCTCTACCGCCAGTTGGTATGAGCCCCGGTGGACATTGGAGTTGAACCGCTCGTAGTAGTCGGTGACCGCGTCGATAACCGGCCTGGGCTTGTGTGAGGTGGCGGCTGAGTCGAGATACACCATGCGGCGACCGTGTACTTGCCGGCACATGATGGGGAAGTCGGCCCGGATGGCCCCAGTGTCTAGCGCCATGCCTCGTACCCTTCTGCATCCAATTGCGCGGCCAACTCAAAGCCGCCGCTGGCCGCAATCTTCCCGTTCATGAGGATGTGGACGTGGTCGGGCTTCAGATGGTCGAGCAGACGGCGGAAGTGGGTGATGGCCAGCACCCCCATCTCCGGCCGGGAGGTCATCACTTCCTGCACGCCGCTGGCCACGATCTTCAACGCGTCGATGTCCAAACCGGAGTCGGTCTCGTCCAAGATGGCCATCTCCGGCTCCAAGATGGCCAGCTGGAGCACCTCATTGCGCTTCTTCTCGCCCCCGGAGAATCCGTCGTTCAGATAGCGGTCGGCGAATGAGGGGTCCATGTCGAACCGCTCCATCCATTCCATCACCGCCAAGCGCAGCTCGAGCACCGACAAGTCGATACCCTTTCGGGCCGACAGGGCCTGGCGCAGGAAGTTCATCACCGACACGCCGGGGAACTCCTGGGGGTATTGGAAGGCCAGGAACAGCCCGGCCTTGCCCCGAACGTCAGCGGGCCACTCGGTGATGTCGTCGCCCTTGAAGCGGATCCGTCCCCCGGTCACCTCATACTCGGGACTGGCCAAAAGGGCGCTGGCCAGGGTCGACTTGCCCGATCCGTTGGGTCCCATGAGGGCGTGTACCTCACCGGCACGAACGGTGAGGTCGATGCCCGACAGAATCGGGATGCCGTCTTCCGCGGTGGCGACGTGCAGGTTTTCGACCTCAAAGAGTGGGGCCTGGAGTTGGCTCACCAGATCAGTCTACGTCGGAGGGCCTGTGATCCCTATCACCGGAAAGCGGTATGGCGCACCGACGAATACGTCTACCAGCCCCGGTCGATCCACTCCTGAAGGTGCGGAGTCTCTGTGCCAATGGTGGTCTGATCGCCGTGGCCGGGCAGCACCATGGTGTCGGCCGGCAGCGGGGAGAACATCCGCTGCTCGATCGACTCGATGATGGTGTCGAAGTCGCCGCCTTCGAAGCCGGTGGCACCAGGCCCGCCGGGAAAGAGGGTGTCGCCGGAGAACAGGATGGGCGAGCCCTCCAGGCGAAACGACATCGAACCCGGGGTGTGCCCCGGCGTGTGGATGCAGTGCAGGCGCAGCCGGCCCAATTCGACAACCGACTCGTCTTCCAACAGGTAGTCGTAGGAGTCGAGCATGGCGGCATCCTCCGCGGTCACCCCCACCTCATAGCCGGCGTCGCGCACCGCGGGGATGGCCTGAATGTGGTCCCAGTGGCCGTGGGTCTCCAAAACGGTGCGAACCCCGAGCGATGAGCACAGTTCCAGCAGCCGCTCATGCTCATTGGCCGCGTCAATCAGCACCGCATCGCCGGTTTCTCGGCAGCGGACGACGAATACATTGTTGTCCATCGGACCCACCACCACCTTGTGGATCTCGGCCTGGGTGTCTTGCCAGTGCAGGGTCATGGCGACTCTTTTCGCTGATGCCTTGTGTTGTAACTCCGATTGTGCCCCATCAATCGCATCAGTGACAGGTTCGAGCGTGGCTACTTGGAGTGTGGTCTAGTAGAAACAGAGCCGTGAACTTTGCCTTCAGCGAGGAACAAGAGGAACTGCGGCGCTTCGTCCGGCAGTTCTTGGAGGACAAATCCCCCGAATCGGCGGTCCGAGAGCAAATGGACACCGAGAAGGGGTATGACGAAGCCGTCTGGAACCAGATGGCTGAGCAACTCGGTTTGCAGGGGCTCATCATCCCCGAGGAATACGGGGGCAGCGGGTTCAGCTACATCGAGCTGATCGTGGTGCTGGAGGAGATGGGCCGGGCTCTGCTGTGCGCTCCGTTCTTCTCCAGCGTGGTGTTGGCCGCCAATGCTCTGATCCACAGCGGCGACGAAGAGGCCAAGGCGGCGCTATTGCCCGGCATCGCTGGCGGGGAGACAGTGGCGGTGCTGGCTTTCACCGAGGAGAACGGTCGCTGGGATGAGTCGGGCATCACCGTGGAGGCGACTGCCGACGGTGACGGCTGGCGCATCAGCGGCACCAAGATGTTCGTGATCGACGGACACACCGCCGATGTGGTGCTGGTGGCCGCCCGCACCGCTGGCGGCGTGAGCCTGTTCTGGTGTCCAAGCGACGCTGGCGGCTTGACCCGCACGGCGCTGTCCACCATGGACCAGACCCGCAAACAAGCCCGCCTGGACTTCGACAACACCCCGGTCACGCTGGTCGGTGCCGAGGGCGGGGGCTGGGCCGTGCTGGAGCGAGTGCTCGACCTGGCCGCGGTGGCCCTGGCCGCCGAGCAGGTGGGCGGGGCCCAGATGTGCCTGGACATGTCGGTGCAATACGCCAAAGACAGGGTGCAGTTCGGCCGGCCCATCGGATCGTTCCAGGCCATCAAGCACAAGTGCGCCGACATGCTGCTGGAGGTGGAGTCGGCCAAGTCGGCTGCCTACTACGCCGGTTGGTGCGCCTCGGAGCTGAACGACGAGCTTCCCTCGGTGGCCAGCTTGGCCAAGGCCTACTGCTCGGAGGCCTACTTCCACGCCTCGGCGGAGAACATCCAGATCCACGGTGGGATCGGCTTCACCTGGGAGCACCCCGCCCACCTGTACTTCAAGCGGGCCAAGTCGTCGGAGCTGCTGTTCGGCGACCCCACCTACCACCGCGAGCTGCTGGCTCAGCGCATCGGCATCTGACCCTCATACTGATAGTCGCAGCGGTCTTGGTGGTCGGGCTGGCCGCCTACTCGGTGATGCGGGTTTCGTCTCGACTGGCCCACACCCGAGTCCGGGCAGTGTACGACCTGTTCGAGGCGGTGGACTTCGTGGCCGATCGCCTGCCTGACGCGCTGTCGGCCAAATTGAGTTACGAGGATGTTCAAGAAATCTTGCTCTGGCGTTTGGACCACCTGCGATTGCAGGGTTCGGCCACATATGGGCGGGGCGATGTCACTGCTACGGAGGCGGAGGGTCGGAACGCCGAGGTGGTGACCAGCGACGATGACTCGGTGGACTATGTACTGGCCAAGGCCGCGGTTTCTGGGCGCGATCTCGACGCCTTGGATGTGGTGGTGGTGCTTGACTTGGAAAGTGAGTACCTTCGGACCATCGGCGCCCTCGGCCCCCCAGCCCAAGAAACCGACTGACAAGGCGGTACGGTTTAGGAATGGACAGGCCGCGGTCGTTGGAGGGCTTCCGGTACGTAGGAGACAAGCGATCCCAGTTGGTTTATGACTTGGATGACATCAGCGATGAGTCGGTCATCGAGGAGCTGGTGGCATCAGAGCAGTTCCTGGTGTTTGGACCCGACACCCTCGCCGAAGCCCGAAACCGCGGCTATCGGCCCCGCACAGTGTGACGCACTGGCAAACCACCGGCGGGCTGAAGCTCGCCGGGCATCTGACCGAGCCGGAGAGTCGGCAAAGGCGGGCGCTGCCCGGGGTGGTGTTGTGTCCGGGGTTCCCGTCGGCGGCCAATGGGGGTTCGAGGGCTGCGGAGCGGATCTATCCATTGGCCAACCGGATTGCCCAGAACATGGAGTGGGCCGCGTTGGTGCTCAACTACCGGGGGTGTGGCGACAGCGAGGGTGATTTCTCGCTAGAAGGATGGTCGGACGACGTCCGCAGCGCAATCGACTACATGAGCGGGCTAGAGCAGGTGGAGGGCGTGTGGCTGGCTGGCTTCGGCATCGGCGGTGCCCTTGCCGCCCACGTAGCTCAGGATGATCTTCGGGTCAGAGGAGTGGCCACCATGGGCGCGCCGGTGGACTTCACTCATTGGGGTCTTGGTGCCTCCGGGGTGGTGGAGTACGCCCGATCGCTGGGCATCATCTCCACGCCCGGCTTCCCCGATTCACTGGACTCCTGGACCAAAGCAGCGGGATCGATTCGGGTCGACCGGTGTGCTGCCGAAATTGCCCCTCGGCCCATGCTGGTGCTGCACGGTTCCGACGACCGCGAGGTGTCCCCCCTGGATGCCAGGGCCATCGCCGACGCTCACGGCGACGCCGGCCTGCGCATCATCAGCGGTGCTGGCCACCGCCTCCACTCCGACCCCCGCTGTATCGCCATCCTCCTAGGCTGGCTCGACTCCCAAATCACCCTCATCCCCTGACGGGCCGATCATTGGGGCCGCTGGTCAGTCTTGCTTGGTTTTGCCTTTGGCTTTTTGGGCTTTCTTCCAGGCTCTTACTTCGGCGAGGGCTTCGGGGCTGTCGATGTCGGCGACGGTGCGGGGGGTGGGGTCGGAGAAGGGGCCGGCGGCGGCTTCCCAGCCATCGGGAGTTATACCGAAGCGCTTGGCCAGAACGGCGAGGAAGATCTTGGCCTTCTCATCGCCGTAGCCGGGTAGAGCCTTGAGCCGCTTGAGGAGGTCTGGACCGGTGGAAGCCTCGGTCCAGACTCGGGCGGCGTCGCCGTCGTAGTTGTCCACGAGGTGGCGGGCCAGCTCTTGGGCTCGACGGGCCATCGATGCGGGGAACCGGTGCAGCGCGGGCTTCTCCTTGAAGGCAGCCTCGGCCTTCTCAGGATCCAGCACGGCGAGCCGCTCAGCCGAGAAATCGTCGGGGATTCGCTCCTTCAAACGCATGGGTGACTTAAACGCCCATTCCATGGGGACCTGCTGGTCGAGCATCATGGCCAGCAGCAGTGCAAACGGGTCGTCGATGAGGAGTTGGTCGGCGTCGTGGTCGCCGGTGACGGCAAGTGTTCCCATCGGCTCATCGTACTGTCCGAGCATCGCAACGCGTAGCCTGGAGAGATGGCTCGATCGCTGGGAAAACTACTCTTGCGCCCTGGCCTCTGGACCACGGCGATTCGTCTGGGGTGGCGTTTGAGGCTCGTCCCCGCCCCGACATATTTGAGGTTCCGCATGGTCACCATGTATGGGGATGCCGATGCCCAGCCCCACGCCGACGATTTGGTCACATACCTGCGATGGTGCCGATCTTGGGAGCGCACCAGCAGGTAAAGGGGCGTTGAACCGCCCCTTGCGGGCGGTCGAACCGGGGGAGCGTTCTCGGTATTCCGCGCATGGCGGTCCGGCGGGTTCACTATGGTTTCCCTCATGAGCCGGGCGCTGGTGCTGAACGCCTCCTTTGAGCCGCTGAGCGTGGTGTCCCCCCGGCGCGCCCTGGTGCTGGTGATGGCCGAGAAGGCGGAGGTTGTGCTGGAGTCCGGCGAGCGGTACCGCTCTGAGCGATTGGACTTGCCGGTGCCGTCAGTGGTGCGACTGCGCTATTACGTCAGGGTGCCGTTCTTCCGCGCCGGAGGGCTCAGCCGCCGAGGGGTGTTCGCACGCGACGGGTATCGCTGCCAGTACTGCGGCCGCCACGCCGACTCCATCGACCATGTTCAGCCCCGGAGTCGGGGTGGCACCCACTCTTGGGAGAACGTGGTCGCCGCCTGCCGGCGGTGCAACATGGCCAAGCGAGATCGGCTGCTCTCTGAGACCCCGATGCGGCTGATGCGTCCGCCAGCCGAGCCCCCCCGCTCGGCCTGGGTAGCGTCCGCTGTCGGCCATGTGCCATCCGACTGGCTGCCCTACCTCGACCCAACGGCCGAGTCCGTCGCTCAGACTGCTTAGTCCCATGAGTGCCAGCGGCGGGTGGACAATCCGTCGTTTGAGCGGAACAGTTGAAGAGCTGCACGGCCTCAACCCTGATCCTGATGTCGATCGGGAGGTGTGGTTGATGTCGCCTGGCGACTCCGCTCTGGTTTTGGGCTCAGCCCAACCCGATGAGGCCGCGTCCAAGGCGATCACCGAAGGGCCCGCAGTGGTACGGCGCCGCAGTGCAGGGGGCGCAGTGCTGGTGGTGCCGGAAGACACGGTTTGGATCGACATTGTGATCAGCCGGAGCGACCCGCTTTGGGAGGACGATGTGAACCGGGCCCCGCTGTGGCTGGGCCGGGTGTGGACAGCCGCGCTTGTGCAGCTCGGTGTAGATCATGGAGAGGTACTCGACCGCTATGAACCCGGCCCGTGGGGACGACTGGCCTGCTTCGCCAGCCACGGACCGGGGGAGGTGCTCGTGAGTGGGTCCAAAGCGGTGGGCATCACTCAGAGGCGCACTCGGGCCACCGCACGGTTCCAAACCCTCCTGTACCGCCGATGGGATCCTGAGGAGCTGTTTGCGTGCCTGGCGGAGTCATCGGAACAGCTTCGAAACGCCCTCCTGTCGGCCGCTAGGCCGGTAGACGCTCACCCCGAGGAGATTCGCTCCGCGTTTCTTGCCTGCTTGCCTCGATAAGCAGATGCTCGGCCGCGGTGGTACCCCAGCACTTCAGCTCACGGCATTGAGTTGCGTTTGTGGGGCAGTGGGGGATAATGTGGGGCGAAGTGGGAGAGAAGGGGAACTACTCGGGACCCGTTGGGGGGAATCGTGCTCACCGGTGAGCACGCTCGATCCTTGGATGACAAGGGCCGGCTTTCGTTGCCGCCGGCCTTTCGCTCGGTGCTGGCCGAAGGGGCATACGTAGCGATCTACAAGCAGTGCCTCGGAATCTGGACTGCCGAGGAGGCTCGCAGCGCGCTGGAACGGCTCGAGGCAGCCGTTCGGGCTGGAGAGGCCACGGGCGATGAATTCCGCCGGTTCTCTTCCAGTTTGGAGCCGGCGACCGTGGATGCCCAAGGCCGGTTGAATCTCCCCACCTCCAAGCGTGAAGTGTTGGGCCTGGACAAGAACGTGGTGCTGGTCGGCGTGTTCAACCGGGGCGAAGTGTGGGACGCCGACGAATGGGAATCGGTTCTCAGCGAACGGAGCAGCGACGACATCGGACGCTGGCTGTGATGGGTCTTGACGAAAGGAGAAAGTCACCGGGGAACGAATTGCAGAGGAAATAGGAGTGTGCTCATGGGCAGTCCTCCGTCCGACGAGATGGAAGGCCCCTACTCCGCCCGCTTGCCATCTGACACAACCGGGGAGAAATCCCGGAGTGCGGTCGCCGGGCGGAGGACTGCCGATGGGCGACATTCTTGCCGTCCGATCACATCGGGCGCAAAAAAAGACCCTTCACCCATCCGTCATCTGAGTTGTCAGGGAGGTGAATAACCATGAGCGGGGGGACACCGACAGCGATTGAACGTCGCTTTGTCCATCGCCCGGTCATGGTGACAGAAGTGGTGGAGCACCTGTCTGCGGTCCCATCGGGAGCCTTTCTCGATGCCACCGTGGGCGGGGGAGGTCACGCTCGGGCGTTATTGAACGCCCGCCCTGACCTCTCGCTAATAGGCCTCGACCGTGACCCCTCCGCGGTCGAGGCCGCCACCACCTTTTTGGCTGGCCGTGGTGCCAAGATCTGCCACGCCAGCTTCGGACAGTTGGGCGACGTTCTGGATTCCCTGGGTGTCTCTCGCATTGTGGGGTCGCTGTTTGATTTCGGGGTCAGCTCTCCACAGCTGGACATTGCAGAGCGCGGCTTCAGCTATCGCCAAGACGGACCGCTGGACATGAGGATGGACTGCGCCCAGATGCTCTCAGCCGACCAAGTGGTGAACACATGGTCGACGGACGAGCTGGCTGGAATCCTGCGGTCATACGGCGACGAGCGCTACGCCAACCGCATTGCCGCTGCCATCGGTTCGGCTCGTCCGATCGCGTCTACCACCGCATTGGCCGAAGTAGTTCGCGATGCCATTCCCGCTCCTGCCCGCCGCCGAGGCGGCCACCCGGCCAAGCGGACCTTTCAGGCCATCCGCATCGCGGTCAACGATGAGCTGAACCAGATCGAGCCCGCCCTGGAGACCGCCATCGACCTGATGGAGCCAGAAGGCCGGGGAGTGGTCCTCAGCTACCACAGTGGAGAAGACCGCATCGTCAAACAGGTTCTCCACCGTCGAGCCGGACTTGCCGACGAGTCTCGCTTTCGGGGACTGCCCCGCGCGGCGAACCAAGCCCCGCCGACAATCGAGTTGTTGCCCCGGGGGAGTCGCCGGCCCAGCCCTGCGGAGATCGCGGACAACCCCCGAGCCTCCAGCGCCCGCTATCGGGCCTTTTGCAAGCTGGGGGCCGAGCAAGGTGAAGGGGCCTGGTAATGGTCGCACCGCAACACCACCCACAGCCCCACCCGCAGCGTTCTCCGGCCACACCTGCTGATCGTCCCCAGAGGCACCTCCGGGCGGCGCCTCGGCCGAGCCGCCGACTTATGCCCGCGCTGGGCTGGGCGGCGGCCATCACCGTGGTCATCGCCCTGTTCGCCCTCGCCCTCCTTCATGCCATCATCGTGGACCGGCAAACCACTCTCGACAATCTGAATGAGCAGATCGAGCAGGTTCAAGCCATAAACGACAGGCTGCGGCTCAATGTGGCCAGAGCAGAATCGCCCGAGCGCATTGTGGCCGAGGCTGTGAACCGGTTGGGGATGGTGGAGCCCGAACGCCGGATTTACCTGACCCCGCTGAAATTGGACGAGGGTGGAACGAGGTGAGTTCCTCGGCGGGGGTTGCCGGCAAAAAGTCGCGGCGCCGCCGCGGGACGGCGATGGCGGTGGTCTTCGCCTTGCTGGCCGTGGTTCTGGGAATTCGGCTGGCCGACCTTCAGCTCTTCCGCTCCGACGCCTTTGTAGAGTACGGCCAACAGCAGCGAACCCGGACAGTCAAGCTGACCGCTGATCGCGGCCAGATATTTGACCGACACGGCGTGGAGCTAGCGTTGTCGGTACCTCAATGGACTATCTGGGCCGACCCCAGCAAGGTAGATGATCCGGCTGCGGCCGCGGCAGCTCTTGCCCCTGTTTTGGATATGGACAAGAGTCGGCTGCTCTCACTGCTGAGCGAGCCCGACCAACACGCCTACTTGGCTCGAACCGTGCCCGATCACATTGCCCAGTCGGTGGCCGAGCTCAATATCAAAGGAGTGTTCCGGCTGGAGGAGTCCGCCCGTTTCAATCCCGCCGGTTCTCGGTTGGCACGGGGAGTGGTGGGAATCGTAGACGTGGATCAAACGGGCATCAGCGGCATCGAATACCAATACGACGAATTTCTGGGCGGCATTCCTGGCGAGATGGTGTTGGAGAGCAGCCAGGATGGGCGCACGATCCCCACCGGTGCCCGCCATATCAAACCGGCACAGTCGGGTGCTGATGTCTACATGACCATCGACCGCTCCTTGCAGTTTGAAGCCGAGCAGGCGTTGAAGCGTCAGATCGAAGAGGTCAATGCGGCGAGTGGCACCGTTGTCATCATGGTTCCCGACACTGGCGAGATCCTGGCGATGGCTTCGGTGGGTCGAGACCAAGAGGGAACTCCAGTCTCGCTCAGTGAGAATCGGGCGGTAACTTGGGCTTTCGAGCCTGGGTCGGTCATGAAGAGCGTTGTGCTCTCCGGGGTGATTGAGGAGGGGCTGGGAGCACCGCATCATGTGCGCGAAGTCAATCATTGGCTTCAGCTCTACGATCAGATGTTCACCGATCACACCGAGTACGGGACTGTGCTTTACAGCATGGAGGAGATCCTGGCCCGCTCGTCCAACACCGGAACCGTCGAGTGGGCGCTGGTTTTGGGCTCTACCCGGCTGGCTGCCTACCTGTCCCGGTATGGATTGGGATCAGCTACCGGGCTGGACTTCAAGGGCGAGTCGTCTGGACTGGTACCGCAGCTCCTGAGCTGGAGCGGCACCGACGTGGCCAGCTTCGCGCTGGGACAGGGCATTCTGGCCACCCCGTTGCAGGTTCTGATGGTGTACAACACCCTGGCCAACGGCGGGATAAGGGTGCCACCCACCCTGGTCCGCTCAGTCGTCGGGGCTGATGGCCAGGAGATTCCACTGGAACGGGACGAGTCGGTGAGGGTGGTGTCGGAGAGCACTGCCGAGCAGATGACCCAGATGCTGATGACCGTTGTGCGGGAGGGAACCGGACGAAATGCCCAAGTGGAGGGCTATTCCGTCGCCGGCAAAACCGGGACCGGCCAGAAGGTGCTGACTGGCGGCAACTATGAGGACGACGAGGGACGCAGGCGATACACGGCCACGTTTGCCGGTTTCTATCCCGCGGAGGATCCCCAGCTCTCGATGATCGTGGTGATCGACGAGCCGGTGACCAACTTCTACGCCAGTCAGTCGGCCGCCCCGTTGTTCGCGGAATTGGCCAAGTACTCATTGCAACGCCTCCGCATCGCTCCTCCCGTTGACTACATCACCGTGGTACCCAAGCTGGGACCGGCCCCCACACCCGCTCCCACATCCACTCCTGCCCCAACGCCTGCCCCAACCCCCGCCCCTACTCCTGTCCCAACGCCCGAGCCCACCCCCGCCCCCGAGCCCACGCTCGAGCCGGTAGCTGAGTCCGAACCATCGACAACGCCTCTGTCGGACCAAGCGTCGGATCCCATTGCTGAGCCGGCCGACCAACCCGCGGCTGAGCCCGATCCCGCTCCTGCTCCTGCAACAAAGAACACGCCATGACCGCCCCTTCGATGGCATTGCCGGACTTGGCTGAAGCGGCCCCCGGGCTAGTGGGTTGGAGCGGCAATGCAGAGATTTCCGGATTGGCCCATGACTCGCGGGTCGTGAAACCCGGCGATCTGTTCTTCTGTGTGCCGGGCGCCAATCACGATGGACACGACTTCGCAGCCGACGCGCTGGCTCGGGGGGCAACGGGGCTGGTGGTGGAGCGCCTGCTGGATTTGGACTGTCCCCAGTTGCACACCAACTCAGTGCGTCAAGCCATGGGTCCCGTCAGCTCGGCGTTCTACGGCCACCCATCCCGCTCCATGGTTGTGGTTGGGGTTACCGGCACCAATGGCAAGACAACGGTGTGCAGTTTGCTGGGTTCGGTGCTGAAGGCCGCAGGATTGCAAACCGAGGTACTCGGCACGCTCACGGGTGTCTTAACCACCTTGGAGTCTGTGGATTTGCAGCATCAATTGGCCGGTTGGCGATCGGCTGGGATCGATGCGGTGGTGATGGAGGTATCCAGCCACGCGCTTGACCAGCACCGGGTGGATGGCAGCCGTTTCGACGTTGCTGTGTTCACCAACCTCACCCCCGACCACTTGGATTACCACCGCACCATTGAGGAGTATTTCGCAGCCAAGGCCCGATTGTTCACGCCCCAGCTATCTGACCGGTCAGTGGTCAATAGGGGCGATGACCACGGCAGGCAGCTGGCAGCTGAACCCCGTATACCCACCGTGGGCTATGACCCTCAGAACGTGCCGGTCCGGGTTGGGCCCCGGGATCTGGGCTTGAGGTGGAGGGGACAGGATGTCCGCTTGCCTCTCGCCGGCCGTTTCAACGCCGCCAACGCCTTGGCCGCAGCGGAGACCGCCCTTCTCCTGGGCGCCAGCTCGTCCGAGGTTATTGCTGGGCTGAATTCGGCTGCCCCGGTGCCGGGTCGATTCGAGACCATCGAATCCGAGCGCCCGTTCACGGTGGTGGTGGACTACGCCCATACTCCTGATGGCTTGGCCCAAGTGCTGTCCGCCGCCCGCGAATTGGTGGGCGGCTCGGGGCGCCTTCGGGTGGTGTTCGGCTGCGGAGGCGATCGTGATTCCCGGAAGCGTCCGATGATGGGCCGGGTGGCGGCCGAATTGGCCGATCAAGTCATCGTCACATCCGACAATCCTCGTTCCGAGGATCCCGAGGCCATCATCGCTGACATCGTGAGCGGGGTGCCGGAGAACTCAGACGGCGTCTCTACCCAGCCCGACCGCCGGGCCGCCATTGCCCAGTGCCTGGACAACGCATCCGATGGCGATGTGGTGGTGGTAGCCGGTAAGGGCCATGAAGCCAACCAGACGGTGGGCGACAGGGTGATCCCGTTTGATGACCGAGTAGTGGCCAGAGAGCTGTTGTCCGCCAGGGGGGCAACCCGATGATCCGCCTATTGTTCGCCGTTGCCATTGCCGGTGTGGTTTCGGTGATCGGCACCCGGTTTCTGATCACCTTCTTGCGCAAACACTCCATAGGCCAGCCAATCCGCTTGGACGGGCCTCAAGGCCATGTCAGCAAGGCGGGGACGCCCACCATGGGGGGAGTGGCCATCGTGTTCGGCGCGCTGGCCGGCTATGGCATCAGCGACCTCTATAACGGCATATTTACCCGCACTGGCTTGATTGTGATGCTGGCCATCATCGGTTCGGGCGTTGTCGGCTTTGTCGATGACTGGCTCAAGGTGTCCAGGGCGCGCAATCTGGGATTGGGAAAGCAAACCAAGATCTTGGGCCTTCTCATCGTGGCGGTGGGATACGCGCTGCTGATGATCAATCTCACCGATGTCCGCACCGAGCTCTCCTTCACCCGATACGACTCCCTCAACATCGACTTGGGATCGTGGGGCTGGGGACTGTGGGCGGTCTTTCTGATTCTGGCCACCAGCAATGCGGTGAACCTGACCGACGGGCTTGACAGCCTGGCCGCGGGATCGTCGGTGTTCGCATTTGCCGCCTTCGTGGTGATCGGTTTCTGGGCCTTCCGCAACGAGGACATCTATGGCATACCCCATGCGCTAGACCTGGCCATCTTGGCCGCGGCCATGCTGGGGGCCAGTGCTGGATTCATGTGGTGGAATGCGGCGCCGGCCCGCATATTCATGGGCGATACCGGATCGCTGGCCCTGGGAACGGGTATGGCCGCGCTGGCACTTGCCACCAACACCCACCTGTTGCTGCCCATCATCGGCGGATTGTTCGTGATGGAAACGCTGTCGGTGATCATCCAGGTGTTCAGCTTCCGAGTGTTCGGCACACGAGTGTTCCGCATGGCGCCAATCCACCATCATTTCGAATTGGGCGGCTGGCCCGAGACCACGGTGATCATCCGGCTGTGGATCATGACCGGGTTCGCCACCGCGGTGGCTCTCGGGCTCTTTTATGCCGACTTTGTTTCAATTGGAGGGGCGGATTGAGCCGGGCACCCGTTCTTCTGGTGGGCTTCGCCGTCACCAACCAGGCGGTCTGTGCTCAGTTGACCGAGCGCGGCCATGCGGTGGTGGCGGCTGATGATGCCCCCGACGACCAGGCTCGCCGCCGGGCCGCGGCAATGGATGTCGTCCTCATTGAGAGCCCTGCTCCCGAAGATTGGCCTGCTCTGGTGGCGGACGCCCGAGTGGTGATTCCCACCCCGGGGCTTCCCGAGTCACACCCTTCGCTCAGCGCCGCCGAGGCCGCGGCCACGCCCGTCACCTCTGAGTTCGATTTGGCCCAGCGGTGGGATGCGCGACCCACCTTGGCGGTAACCGGAACAAACGGCAAGACAACGGTGACGCTATTGGCCGCAGCCATGTTGGTTGCTTCCGGCATCGATGTGAGGGTGGCTGGCAATACCGAAACTCCGCTCGTGGAGGCCATCCGAGACGATCGGGCTGCGGCCTTTGTCGTGGAGGCGTCCTCGTTCCGACTGGCCCACAGCCGCTGCTATCGCCCCGCAGTGGGTGCATGGTTGAACTTCGCACCCGACCATCTCGACGTTCATGTGTCCCTGGCGAGCTACCAGACGGCGAAAGCCGCGTTGTGGAGCAGAGCCGACGAGCACACCGTCTCGGTGGTGAACCGAGACGATCCGGTGGTCGTCGCCCATACCCCCGACAAAGGCCGAGTGGTGGCTTATGGGCTCAGCGAAGGCGACTACCAGGTAGGAAGCGGGGCGCTGTGGGCGGGGTCGGAAAAGCTGGTCGACATCGAAGAGATAAGCCGGGTCCAGCCCCACGAGCTGTCCAATCAGCTGGCCGCGGCGGCGGTGGCCATGGCAGGGGGCGCCCACTTGGAGGGAGTGAGGACGGCCTTGAGGGAATGGACCGGATTGCCCCATCGGATGGCGTTGGTAGCCGAGCAACGCGGCATTCGCTACTACAACGACTCGAAAGCCACCACCCCCCACGCAGTGTGTGCCGCAGTGCGGTCGGCAGCACCAGTGGTTCTGATCGCTGGGGGACGCAACAAAGGTCTCGACCTGGGACCGCTGGCCGAGATTGCCGACGGAGTCCGCTCGGTGGTGGCCATCGGGGAGGCTGCCGCCGAGGTTGAGAAGGTGTTTGCCCGCCGTTGTCCGGTGGTCATTGTCGAGTCCATGGAGGAAGCGCTCGGGCAGGCCGCCGGAATGGCCCGAATCGGTGACGCAGTGCTGCTGTCACCTGGATGTGCCTCATTTGACTGGTACGGCTCTTACGCCGAGCGGGGTGACCATTTCTCCCAGCTAGTGCGCGAATTTATCGGAGGATCACCATGACTGCTTTCGCTCCTCAGATTCCCCGCCGGGGATTGGTGGCGGCACTCCGGTCGGCGCCGGTGGGTCAGGCCACCATGCCGTTCTATTTGCTGTTCGGGATGGTTCTCACCCTCAACGCCATCGGACTGGTGATGGTGCTGTCGGTCTCGTCGGTCACCAGCCTCTATGTGGGCCAATCCACCTGGTACACATTCCAGCGCCAGTTGGTCTGGAGCGTGGGTGGGCTCTTGGCTCTGATCTTGGTCATGCGGGTGGACTACCGGCAGTGGCAGAAGTACTCCAAAGCACTGGTGGCGTTGACCATGCTGCTGCTGATGGCGGTGCTGATTCCCGGAATCGGAACGACGGTGAATGGCGCCAGTCGCTGGATATATTTCGGGCCGATCAGCTTCCAGCCTTCCGAACTGGCCAAGTTGGCCATGGCCCTCTTTGCCGCTGCGTGGCTGGCCGACAAGGCCGGCAAAGAGCGCAATACCCGCACCACGATCCGCCCGGTGCTGGTGGTGTGCAGCCTCATGTCTGGGCTCATCTTGCTCCAGCCCAACCTAGGGACCGCGATCATCATCGCGATGATCGCCTTTGCCGCGCTGTTCATGGCCGGGGTGCCGCTGCTCCCCCTGACCGGCTGGTCGCTGATCAGCGGAGCCGCCGCCGCTTTGGCCGCCTGGGGATCGGGCTATCGACGCGACCGCTTCACCGCCATGCTCGACCCATGGTCCGACCCCCTCGACACCGGATGGCAGACCATCCAATCGTGGGTGGGTATCGCATCGGGAGGGGCCTCCGGGGTGGGGTTAGGCGAGAGCCGGATCAAATGGGGATTTCTGCCCGAGGCCCAAACCGACTTCATCTTCGCGGTTCTCGCCGAGGAGATGGGTTGGCTGGGCGCGATGTTCGTCATCGGACTCTTCACCAGCTTCGTGTTGTGCGGAATATGGATCGTATTGCACAGTCCCGATCGCTTCGGCCAGATTCTGGCAACCGGCATCACCGTGTGGGTGGGGGCCCAGGCATTTGTGAACATTGCCGCAGTGGTCGGAGTGCTGCCGATCACCGGTGTGCCCCTCCCGTTCTTGTCGGTGGGAGGCTCCGCCCGGCTAACCAGCATGGTGGCCAGCGGAGTCCTGCTGAACATCGCTCGCCAGATCCGGACCGAGCCGTGAGCTGCGGTGGTTCGTAGGCAAGCGGAGGCCATTCTCAACGGGGAGGCCTGTGGACGTGACCAATAGTTCTCCGGTTTGGGTTGTGATTGCCGGAGGTGGGACTGCCGGCCATGTACACCCTGGGCTGGCAGTGGCTCGCGCCTTGGTTCGGCGCGGCCACGAACCCGAGAGCATCCACTTTGTGGGCTCGGCCCGGGGAGTGGAGCGAGATCTGGTTCCGGCTGCCGGATTCGAGTTGACCCTCCTGCCCGGACGTGGTTTCAAGCGTCAGCTCTCGTGGCAGAACCTCAAGTCAGCCGGTGGGCTGGCCCAGGCTGTGGCTCAGGCCAGAAGACTGCTGCGGCGCCTGCGACCGGCGGTTGTGCTGGGGTTGGGCGGCTACGCCAGCGTGCCCTGCGCCTTGGCTGCTCGAATGCTCAAGATTCCCTTGGTCGTGTCTGAGCAAAACGCCGTACCTGGATTGGCCAATCGCTTGGCTGGGCGTTGGGCACGGGCATCCGCGGTGTCATTCCCCGGCACCAAGCTGCCCCGGGCGGTGCTCACCGGGAATCCAGTTCGCGAAGAAGTCCAAAGGGTCAATCGAAACAAAGACCGGTCGGCGGCCCGGGCCTCCCTCGGCGTTAGTGAGGAGTGCCATCTGATAGTGGTGGCCAGTGGGTCGTTGGGCGCGGCTCGAATCAATCGGGCCACTTTCGAGGCTGTTCGCTATTGGGCCGATCGGCAAGATTTGGCCCTACACCATGTGATCGGTCGGAGGGACTGGCAGGAACTAGCCCACCTGCGCCCCGACTTGTCCAATGCGACACTGAACTACAGGGCGGTGGAATACGAAATGGACATGCCAAATGTGTATGCCGCCGCCGATCTGGTGGTGGGCCGAGCGGGGGCGTCGAGCGTGGCCGAGTTGGCTGTGGTCGGGCTTCCGTCGGTGCTGGTTCCGCTGCCGGGTGCGCCCGGTGATCACCAGACGGCCAACGCCTCCCACCTGGCTGCTGTCGGAGGAGCTGTGATGGTTCCCGATGCCGAGATGGACGGAACCCGCATGGTTGAGGAAGTGGACAGCTTGCTGAAGGTGCCCGGACTTCTTGGTGCCATGGGACAAGAAGCGGCCGGTGTGGGTCGCCGCGATGCCGACAATCGGGTAGCCGATCTTCTCGAGCAGTATGCCCGCTGACCCCACCAGGGTTACCAGAGGAAGCAAAATTAGGGCCATGGTCGACTTATGCCCGACAACTCGGGTCCACCTCCTGGGAGTGGGCGGTGCGGGGATGTCGGCCATTGCCGTGGTGTTGCGCGGGTTGGGGTGTCATGTCAGCGGCAGCGACTCGGCCGATTCTCCGGTGCTCGACCGTCTGCGGGACATCGGGGTCGACGTATTTGTCGGCCACCACGCGGTCCAGATTTCTGGTGCCGAATTGGTGGCCCGATCCACCGCAGTCGGCGACGACAATCCTGAGGTGGTTGCCGCTCGGCAGACGGGCATCCCCGTCTATCGCCGGGCTGAGATACTGACGGCGATCACCGCGATGAGGTCCACGGTGGCGGTGGCCGGAACCCACGGCAAGACCACCACTGCGGCCATGCTGTCCCATGTGCTATTGACGGTGGGCGCCGATCCCGGCTTTGTTGTCGGCGCGGTGATGGCCGACGGCAGCATCGGAGCTCGGTGGTCGAACAGCCCCTTGTTCGTGGTGGAGGCCGACGAGAGCGACGGCACCTTTGGCGAGCTGGACGTGAATCGGGCGGTGTTGACCAGCGTGGAACCCGACCACCTGCGCCGGGATCGTGGGGTGGAAGAGCTGGAGGCCGAGTTCGTCCGGTTTAGCGCCGGTGTGTCCGATGGGCTGGTGGTGTGCGCCGACGACCCCGGAGCCATGAAGGCCTCACAAGGGTGCCACCGTGTCCTCTACGGCAACGGCCCTGAGGCTGACTACCGCTGGCGACTTCTGAGGCGACATCGGCGATCCATCGTTGGAGAGATGTCGTTGCGCGGAGAAGTAATGGGCCCGGTGACCGTGCCCATGCCGGGAGATCACAACGCCCTCAACGCCACAGGGGTGCTGGCCATGGCTTGTGAATTGGGAGTAGATGGTTCTGACGCGGTTGCGGCATTGGCTGGTTTCGCGGGCGTGGCCCGGCGGTTCGAGCGAAGAGGTGAAGTCGCCGGAGTCGAGTTCATCGACGACTATGCCCATCTGCCCACCGAAGTGGCTAGCTCGCTGAAGACAGCATCGGAAGGAGGGTGGGGCCGGGTAGTATGCGTATTCCAGCCCCACCGCTACACCCGAACCTCGCAAATGTGGTCGGCATTTGCCCATTGCTTCGAGGCTGCTGACGTCGTGATCATCACCGACATCTACTCCGCTGGCGAGTCACCAATTCCCGGCGTTTCCGGTGAATTGATCTGGCGAGCGGTGACTGAGGCCCACCCGGAAGGCGATGTGTCCTATGTGCCCCGCCTCGACGATGTCGCCGACCGGTTAGCCGAGACACTGCAGCCGCGAGACCTGTGCTTGACCCTGGGTGCCGGTGATCTTGCTGAGGTGCCCGACCAAGTAATCTCGATGCTCGCTGGGCGGCGATGAACGAGCTTCGCTGGGATGGGCTGGCCCACGATCTGGCCAGGGTTCTGGGGGAGCAGGTGATCAGCCGGGAACGCCCGATCGGACCCGACACCACCTATCGAGTTGGAGGCGCGGCCCGGATCGGTGTGACCCTCTCCGCCGGTGTCGATCTTGTAGCAATGGGCGAGGTTTTGGCTGCCCACCGCGCTGACGTTCTGGTGGTGGGCAAAGGCTCCAACATGTTGGTGGCCGATGCCGGTTTTGACGGGGTTGCCGTATGGCTGGGCGCGGGATACGACTGGGTGGATATCGATGGCTTGCAACTCAGGGCCGGGGCGGCGGCAGGGCTGCCGGTACTTGCCCGCCAAAGCGCCGCTGCCGGTTTGACCGGATTCGAATGGGCAGTGGGAGTACCGGGTTCGCTGGGGGGAGCTGTCCGCATGAACGCCGGCGGCCATGGATCTGACATGGCCGCGTCGTTGGTGCAGGCCGAAGTCTTCGATCTGCGAAGCGGCTGCGTCGAGCAGTGGGGGCCGGATCGTCTGAAGCTGGGCTATCGGTACTCGGCGTTGGCCGATCACCATTTGGTGTTGGCAGCTGAAGTGGGATTGGCCGCGGGCGATGTGTTGTCTGCGCAGGCGACCATTGCCGAGATCGTGGCGTGGAGGCGCGACAATCAGCCGGGAGGACAGAACGCAGGTTCGGTGTTCACCAATCCTGTGGGTGACAGCGCGGGCCGGATCATCGAAGCAGCCGGACTCAAGGGGCACCGGGTGGGGACCGCCACGGTTTCCCATAAGCACGCCAACTTCTTTGTCGCCGATCGGAACGGTTCTGCCGACGACGTTCACGCGCTGATGGGCGAGGTGTTTGAGCGCGTCCGAGCAGAGTTCGACTTGACGCTGCGGCCCGAGACTCGCCTCGTGGGATTCGAGGCTGGGCCATGGGAGAGCCAGGCCACCTGATATGTCCTCGGACAAGCCGACCCGCGATGCGCCCGAGGAGCAGTCGAAGGGCACCTCTCCCACAGCCGATCCGCCCGAGGAACAGCCGGAGATCCCCCGGCCCCTGGTCGATCCGACCGAGGAACAGCCGGATATCCCCCAGCCCGAGGTCGATCCCCGTATCCAGGCCCGGCGCAGTGGCGTTCGCTCCCGGCGGCGTCTTCGAGTATGGATCTCCATTGGGGTCATCGCCGTGTTGGCGGCTGCGGCATTCGGCGTAACCCAGAGTCCGCTCATGGACGTCGATGAGGTCGAGGTCATCGGGGCCCGACGCACCAGCGCCGCCCAAGTTTTGGAAGCCGCGGGTGTTGAGGTGGGAACCCCGCTTTTGGGGTTGGACTTGTCGGGTCCCCGGGAATCCATCGCCGCCTTGCCCTGGGTGGATCAAGTTAGGTCTACCCGGACATGGGGGGGAAACGTCACCTTCGATATCACCGAGCGAAAAGCTATTTCCCAGATCCCAGTCGATGAGGGATGGGCACTGGCCGACGACCGGGGGAGGGTGCTCCAGGTGACCCCTAATCCTGGGCTTCTGCCGGAGGTGCTGTTCAGCCCGGTTCCTCAGCCAGGGGGGTGGCTGCGGGACGAGGCCCTACCCCTCTTGGAAGTCAGCGAGGCCCTCATACCTCTTCAGGGGAGTGCCATCGGATCAATTTCCTTGATGAGCGGACAAGTGGTGGTGGATCTTCCTGGGAGCGGGGAGGTCTATTGGGGAGGTCGAGACGATCCTCGTGGTAAGGCAATAGCGCTCGCCACGATGTTGGCCGAGATCGCCGAGGCGAACTGCTGGGAAGAGGTGGAGAAAATCGATCTGAGTGTTCCGGAGCTTCCGAGCTTGACCCCAAAGGATGCCTGCTCTTAAGCTAGATATACCTCAACTAGAGGAATAGGTTTTGAAGCCTCAAGCTTTCATTCAGATAAACCGTTTGTTGAGAGTGAAGGTTTTGGCTTTGGAGTGAGGAATTCCAATGAGTGAACCCCAGAACTATTTGGCAGTCATCAAGGTCATCGGCGTCGGCGGCGGCGGTGTGAACGCGGTCGACCGCATGATCGAATCTGGCTTGCGCGGCGTCGAGTTCGTAGCCGTCAATACCGATGCTCAGGCTCTGCTCATGAGTTCAGCTGAGGTAAAGCTCGACATTGGTCGAGAGCTGACTCGAGGTTTGGGCGCGGGCAGCGATCCCGAAGTCGGCGCCCAGGCTGCCACCGATCACCGCAAGGACATCGAAGAGGCGCTCGGCGGCGCCGACATGGTGTTCATCACCGCGGGCGAGGGCGGCGGCACCGGAACCGGGGCCGCTCCGGTAATCGCGGAGATTTCCAAGAGCCTCGGCGCGCTCACCATTGCGGTGGTTACCCGTCCGTTCGGCTTCGAGGGCCGCCGCCGCTCGGTGCAGGCCGAGGGCGGAATCCAGGCCCTCAGGGACAAGGTCGATACCCAGATCGTCATTCCCAACGACCGGTTGCTCACCATCTCTGACGACCACACCTCGGTTGTGGACGCGTTCCGCAAAGCCGACGAGGTATTGCTGCACGGGGTGCAGGGGATCACGGATCTGATCACCACACCCGGGCTTATCAACACCGACTTCGCCGATGTGCGGATGGTGATGCAGGACGCAGGGTCTGCGCTCATGGGTGTAGGCATTTCCTCGGGCGAGGGGCGGGCGGCCAGTGCGGCCCGCAAGGCCATCGCCAGCCCGCTGCTGGAAGCCTCCATCGAGGGTGCCCGTGGGATCCTGCTGAGCATCTCCGGCGGTCCAGATCTGGGCATCTTCGAAGTGAACGAGGCGGCCGAGATCGTCCAGGGGGTAGCCCACCCCGACGCCAACATCATCTTCGGAACGGTGGTGGACGACTCGATGGGCGACCACATCCGGGTGACGGTGATCGCTGCCGGGTTCGACCGGTGGGAAGGTGAGCGGGCGACCCGGATGTCGGTCTCCGAATCTCGGGACCCGTCGGACGTGGCCGATGTGTTCGGTGGAGCCGACGACGACCTCTTGTCCTCCGATGTCGACGACGAGTTCGACATCCCCTCCTTCCTTCGGTAGTACGCCCAGCCGAGACATTGCATTGAACAGCCCCGCAATGCTGAGTGAAGGTGTCGGGCGGCCGACCCCACCCGGTTGAGACCATGATCAGCCCCGCAGAGGTAGCCGATCGCTTGGGTGCATTGCGGGAACGGTTGTCCCGGGCCGGGGGCGATCAGGTCAAGGTCGTGGCCGTTGCCAAGGGGTTCGGTCCCGATTCGGTTGCCGCAGCGCTGAGTGCAGGCTTGGCCGACTTAGGTGAGAACTACGCCCAAGAGCTGCTCTCGAAAGCGAACAGCCTCAGCGCTCAGCCCGGCATCGGCATTCAGCCCCGCTGGCACTTCATCGGCCGGCTCCAGCGCAACAAGATCCGCAAGATCGCCCCGCTCGTGCATGTGTGGCAAAGCGTGGACCGTCTTGAGGTGGCGAGCGAGATCGCCCGGCGGGCACCGGGCGCAACCGTGCTGGTGCAGGTGGACATCGCCGGGAAGGTGGGCCGTGGCGGCTGCTCACCGTCGGAAACCACTCGGCTGGTGGGGCAGTGCCGCGATGCAGGTCTAGAGGTTGTCGGTCTGATGGCCGTCGGACCCCCCGGCCCCCCGGAACTCGCCCGTGGCGGTTTTCGGCTGCTGGCGACCCAGGCTGCTGATCTCGGGCTTCCTGAGCTGTCCATGGGAATGAGCGCCGACATCGAGGTCGCAGTGGAGGAGGGGGCCACTATGGTCAGAGTGGGTACCGCGCTGTTCGGCTCCCGCCCCAGCTGAAGGTCTTTGAACTACCGCGGCCCCCGTCCCCGATATTGGGGGCCGATTCCTGTACCATCGGAAAGACCAAGCGATTCACTGCCGAGAGGGGGATGTGCATATGTCATCCGTGTGGCAGAAAACCAAGTTCTGGCTCGGGTTCGGGACTGAGGAGGAGTTCCCCCCCGGGGGCTACATGGAGCAGGAGCCCGACATGCGCCTCGTGGCGCAGACACCCGAGGACCAGTATTCGCCGGGAGGCGATACCGGCTCGGTCCGACCGATACCCTCGAGCGAGCCGTCTGAAGCCGAGGGGAAGGCCGACCAGCCCCACACCGGCTTTGTCCGTCCCATACCTTCTGTCTCCTCCAAGCCGTCAGTGGTGACCCCCACCTCGTTCGACGATGCCAAGGATGTGGGTGATTGCTTTCGAGGCGGGCAGGCAGTCATCGTGAACTTGCAGCACGGCAGTCGGGAGGTGGCCCGGCGGCTCATCGACTTTTCCAGCGGACTCTGCTACGGGTTAGACGGCCGAATGGAGCGGGTCGCCGACCATGTGTACTTGCTAACCCCGTCCAATGTGGAAGTGTCGGCCGAGGAACGGCGCCGAATGGAGCAGAACGACTACCAGAACGGCTGACTACTGCGATTCGACCTTGGCCAGTCGGACAGCCAGGCGACCGGCGTCGATGGAGACGACTGAGGCCATCTCGGCTTCAGCATCGGCAGTTATGAGCTGAGGGTCGCCGATAGCAAGCACTTGCTCGCAGACGTAGGTGAGGTGCGTTTCCACCGCGTCGATGATCTCCGGTCTGGCGGTCAAAGTCAGAGTGATCCGATCGGTGACGTCTAGGTCCTGGCTCTTCCGCTCTGCCTGGATCACCCTGACCACGTCTCGGGCTATCCCCTCGGCGGCCAGATCAGCGCTGATGGCGGTGTCCAGGGCCACCAGGGCGTCGTTGGAGCGCAAAGCGGCGGCAGTGGTGCCCTCGACTGGGTCGAGGGCCAGTTCGAACTCGGTGTCCGACAGCGTGTGACCGGCCACGGTGACCGAGCCGTCGGGATTGTGCTCCCAGCGGCCCTTGCGGGCGGCGGCGAACACCTCTTGTACGTCCTTGCCCAATCGCGGGCCCAACTCTTGGCCGTTGGGCCGGAGCACGAAGTGGCCATAGGCCGTCAGGTCGTCGCTGAGAAGGACTTCCTTCACGTTCACCTCATCGGCAATCAGATGGGTGAACGGTGCCAGGGCGTCGACCTCCCGGCCGGCCACAGTAAGCGACAGCAGGGGTTGGCGAACCCGTATCGCCTCGTCCTCTCGAACCCGCAAGCCGGTGGAGCACACATCACGCACTCGATCCATCGCTGCCACCAGGTGGGGGTCGGCTGGAAGCTCGGCGGGGTCGGGCCAATCGCAGAGATGGACGCTCGACTCCCCGGTGAGGCCCCGGTGGATCTCCTCGGACACCAGGGGCAAGAACGGGGCCAGCAGCCGGGTCAGGGTGGTGAGCACCGTGTAGAGGGTGTCATAGGCGTCCTGCTTGTCGTCGGCTGACGACGGGCGGGCGGGAGCCCAGAATCGGTCTCGGCTGCGGCGGATGTACCAGTTGTTGAGGGAGTCGATGAACCCCTCTAGTTCGACGGCGGCGCCGGGCAGGTCGTAGGCGTCCATGCGCCGGGTGACCGCTTCAGTCAGCTGGCGGGTCTTGGCCAGGATGTAGCGGTCCAATAGCTCCTCCGAGCTGGTCCGGGGCTTGGCCTGAATCCCATCGGCGTTGGCGTACAACGCAAAGAAGTAATAGGCGTTCCAGATGGGGATGATCACCTGGCGCAGCACGTCGTCGATGCCTGAGTCGTCGAGGCGGAGATCGCCGCCCCTCACAATGGGAGAGCCCATCAAGTACCAGCGCAGGGCGTCGGCCCCCTTGGTGGCGAAGATCTCTTCGGGCTCGGTGTAGTTCCTCAGCTTCTTGGACAGCTTTCTGCCCTTGGCGTCGAGCAGGATGCCGTGACAGATCACGTTGTTGAACGCGGGCCGGTCGAACAAGGCGGAGGCAAGGACATGGAGGGTGTAGAACCAGCCCCGGGTCTGGTTGACGTACTCCACGATGAAGTCGCCCGGGAAGTGGTGCTCGAACCAGTCCTTGTTCTCGAACGGATAGTGGACCTGGGCGAAGGGCATCGACCCCGACTCGAACCAGCAGTCCAGCACCTCGGGTACTCGCCGCATGGTGGAATTGCCCGTGGGGTCGTCGGGGTTGGGCCGAGTCAGCTCGTCGATGAACGGCCGGTGCAGATCGACCGGACGCACGCCGAAATCCCGCTCAATCTCATCCAGGCTGCCGTAGACGTCGACCCGGGGATAGTCAGGGTTGTCGCAACGCCACACGGGGATGGGAGAGCCCCAGAACCGATTCCGACTGATCGACCAGTCCCGGGCCCCCTCCAGCCAGGTTCCGAACCGGCCGTCGCGCACATGGCCTGGCACCCAATTGATCTGCTGGTTCAACCTCAGCATTTGGTCGCGGATCTCGGTAACCCGCACATACCACGAGCTGAGGGCCCGGTAGATGATCGGCTCGTCGGTACGCCAGCAGTGGGGGTAGTTGTGCTCGTAGGTGGCGTGGCGCAGGATGCGCCCCCGCTCCTTGAGCCAGGCGATGATGCCGCTGTTGGCCTCGAACACGTTCATTCCCGACCAGTCGGCCACATCGGTGGTGAAGCAGCCCTGGTCGTCTACCGGCACCACCACCGGCACGCCGTTGGCCTCGGCCACCAGTTGGTCTTCCTCGCCGAAACCGGGGGCGGCGTGGACGACGCCAGTGCCTTCTGCGGTGTCCACGAAGTCGGCGCCCACCACCCGGAAGGCACCGTTGTCGGTCAAGGGAGCGAAGTAGTCGAACAGGGGTTGGTAGTGCCGGCTGATCAGCTCGGTCCCGGCCACGGTGCCCACTACCCGTTCTTGGCCCAACTCGTCCCCGTAAGCCTCCAGTGTTTCGGCAGCCAGCACCACGTGGCCGCCGTCGTGCTCCACGATGGCGTACTCGATCTCTGGACCCACCACCAGCATCAGGTTGGAAGGAAGTGTCCACGGCGTGGTGGTCCAAGCCAGCATGCGCATCGGCCCGGGATCGCCGGGCTCGGGCACCAGGTCGAAGCCCACGGTGATGGCTGGATCCTGCCGGGGCCGGGTGGCGTCGTCCAAACGGATCTCGAAGTTGGACAGCGGGGTCTCGGCCGCCCAGGAATAGGGCATCACCCGGTAGGCCTCATAAATGAGGCCCCTGTCCCACAGCGTCTTGAACGCCCACATGACCGACTCCATGTAGGGCAGGTCCATGGTCTTGTAGTCGTTGTCGAAGTCCACCCAGCGAGCCTGGCGGGTCACGGTGCCCTCCCACTCCTGGGTGTAGCGCTGCACCGATTGGCGGCAGTAGTCGTTGAACCGGTCGACGCCGTAGGCGGTGATGGCGGCTCGACCTGAAACTGAGAGATCCTTCTCAGCCTCCATTTCGGCGGGTAGACCGTGGCAGTCCCATCCGAAGCGCCGCTCTACGCGACGGCCCTGCATGGTGTGATACCGGGGGATCACGTCTTTCACAAAGCCGGTGAGCAGGTGACCGTGATGGGGGAGTCCGTTGGCGAACGGGGGACCGTCGTAGAAGACGTATTCGTTGTGCCCGTTGTCGCCTGCGGGCCGTCCCTCGACCGATCTCATGAAGGTGGAATCGCTGGCCCACGAGTCCAACACCCTTTTCTCGATATCGGGGAAGAAGGGCTTGGAGTCGACCTCGGGGTAGTGGGCAGGCGGATCGGACAAGGGGCCTCCAAGCATGGCGGGAACTCACAAAATAGCCCGTCTTGGGGCCAGTTCAGACATTGTTAAGCCTGCCTAGACCATTTGGAAGTAATTGGCGGCAGCGGCGGCTACACTGCCGCCTGCGATGGCAGCAAAGAAGACCGCGACCAAGAAGGCCGGGGACAGCAAACCCGCGGCGAAGAAGCCCGCGGCTAAAAAAACCGCGGCGAAGAAGACCACGGCGAAGAAGCCCGCGGCGACAAAGACCGCGACCAAGAAGGCCGGGGACAGCAAACCCGCGGCGAAGAAGCCCCCGGCGACAAAGACCGCGGCGAAGAAGACCGCGGCGAAGAAGACCGCGGCGAAGAAGCCCGCGGCGCAAAAGCCCGCGGCGAAGAAGCCCGCGGGCAAGAAACCGCTGTTTGACGATAAGTACCTGGAAAAGCAGCGCCGTCTCCTGTTGGAAGAGCGGGGTCGCTACATCACCTCAGCAACCCGGCTCAAGGCCGAGGCCGATTCGCTAGTAGAGGAGCGGGAACCCGGAGATGTCCAGTTCGACGAGGAGTCGGGCGAGGGCGACACCCTCGCGGTAGAGCGGGAGCGAGACTTGGCTCTCAGCGCCCATGCCCGGGCCGCGGTCGACCAAATCGACGCCGCCCTGGTTCGGATCGACAACGGCACCTACGGCATCTGCCAGGTGTCGGGAAAGCCGATACCCCGTCAGCGGCTCAACGCCATCCCATGGGCGGCTGAGCGGGTTGAGCACAAAGCCGGTGGGTTCTAGGGCCGCATCTCAGCCTGAGACAGACTCCTGGTCTCGCCGTCGCCACAACCTGGTTCTATTGGGGGTGGCCGCACTGGTGTTGGCTGTCGACCAGTTGACCAAGTGGTGGGCGCTGGAGACTCTGGCCGACCGGGACATCGACTTGGTGTGGACCCTGCGATTGAACTTGGTCCACAACACCGGGGCCGCCTTCGGCTTGGGCCAGGGCCTCGAAACCGTGATTGCGGTGGTCGCCCTCCTGTTCGTGGCGGTGGTGGCTTGGGCCAGCTGGGGGGGCCGCCGCCTGTCGCTGCCGCCGGCGCTATTGGGCATGGTGCTGGGCGGCGCGGTGGGCAACCTCGCCGACCGAGCGGTGCGGGCTGGCGATGGATTCCTGGGCGGCGCGGTGGTGGATTTCATCGATCTTCAGTGGTGGCCGGTGTTCAACGCGGCCGACGCTGCCATCGTGGTTGCTGGGATCGCCCTGGTTCTGATCGCTCCCCGGTATCGCCAAACCCAAGCTGTGGATGAATCCGGTGGGCCCGATGACCTTGATAGTCCCGGTGAGCCTGATGGGTGCTGACGAGGTTGTTCCCGAAGCGCTGGCCGGCGAGCGCCTCGACCGGGTGGTGGCGTTGGTGTGGGAATGCAGCCGAGCCGAGGCTGCCCGCCTCGTCGATGCCCAGAAGGTGGCGGTAAACGGCGCTCCCGTCACCGAACGGTCCCGGCGAATGGAGACCGGCGACCGGATCACGCTGTCGGCGGCGCCGGCGCCGGGCCAGCTCCCACCAAGGCCCGATCCCTCGGTGGCCATAGAGGTGGTGTACGCAGACGAACAGGTGATTGTGGTGAACAAGCAGGCTGATCTCGTGGTCCACCCCGGATTGGGCAATGCGACAGGCACGATGGTGAATGGCTTGCTGGCTCGATATCCCGAGATTGCCGAGGTGGGCACACCGGAGCGCCCCGGCATCGTTCACCGCCTCGACAAAGGCACCTCAGGGCTGCTCATGGTGGCTCGCACCCCGCTCAGCTATGAGACGTTGACGGCGGCGTTGGGACGTCGGGAAGTACACCGAGGCTATGCCGCATTGGTAAAGGGAATGCCGGCCGACGACCGGGGAGTGATCGACGCCCCCGTGGGCCGGTCGACCCGGCATCCCGTCAAGATGGGCGTAACCGCCGACGGCCGCGAGGCCCGAACCCACTACCAGGTGATGACGCGTATGCCCGCCCGGACCGAGTTGCCTAGCGGCGCGGTGCCCTACGACTCGGCTCATTTGGAGCTGCGGCTGGAAACCGGTCGCACCCATCAGATCAGAGTGCATCTGGCCGCCATAGCCCACCCGGTTCTGAACGACGACCTCTACGGCGGCCCCGATGCTCCGGGCATCAGCCGGCCCGCCCTTCATGCTCAAACCCTGGGCTTTGCCCATCCGAACACCGGTGAACAACAGCGTTTCGAAGTAAATCCGCCCGAAGACTTCACCCGCCTCTACCAACTGCTCTGCGGGTAGCCAGCGTTAGTCTGTTTCTGGCCAGGGGAGTAGGCCGTTGGCGAAGCGTCAGGCTGTTTCTGGCCAGGGGAGTAGGCCGTTGGCGAAGCGTCAGTCTGCTCCTGGCCAGGGGAGTAGGCCGTTGGCGGTTTTTGCAATGTCTGCGAGGGTGTAGTTGCTGAGTAGGTCGTGCATGATGTCGCCGGCGTGGGTCCAGATGGCCAGCAGCACGCACTGGCCCTCGTGGTCGCAGGCTCCGTCTTGGTGAGGCTCCCCGAAATCGCCCAACACGATCGGTCCGTCTACCGCGCTGACGATCTCGCTCAGCCTGATCTCCTCGGCAGGGCGGGCCAAGGCGTAGCCGCCTCCCGCCCCCCGCTTGGAGCGAACCAGCCCGGCACCCTTCAGGGCTTGGAGGATCTGCTCCAGGTAGGGCTGGGGAAGCCCCGTGCGCTCGGCGATATCGCGCACGGAGGTGGGGCCGGCCTCATCGGCGTGCAGAGCCAGCGACAGCAGCGCCCGGCTGGCGTAGTCCCCCCGCGTCGATACTCTCACCGCCTCTCACCCTAGTAGTCAGCCACGCAGCTCCGATTAGGTTGAAGGTCGGATGGATACCCACCGCGACAACGACAGGCCAGCCACTGGCGATTCGGAGATCGATTTCCCGGTGCTGCCCGACTATCGGGGGGCTTGTCTGAGCAACGTGGTGCCCGCCCTGCTCGGCCCTACGGAGATTGCAGAGTGGCTGCCTGATCCAATCCGCAGCGCCAAGTCGGTAGTGCTGTTGCTGGTGGACGGCATGGGATGGGAGCAGCTTCAGGAGCGGGCCGAGCTGACGCCGGTGATATCAGCAATGGAAGGTGGTCCCATCACCACGGTGGCCCCCTCAACCACCACTACTGCGCTTACCTCGTTCGTGACTGGGGCCGCTCCAGGTGAACACGGTTTGATCGGCTATCAGATATACATTCAGGGACAGGTGCTGAATGCTCTGCGGTGGACCGCGGGCGACAAGCCCACTGACGCCCGCAAGACCATCGTTCCCGAACAGGTGCAGTCTCGGTCGGCCTTCTTCGGCCGGCGGGTGTCGGCGGTGGGCCGGAGCGAGTTTCAAGGCACCGGTTTTACCCGGGCCCACCTCGACGGCGTAGATCACCATGGGTACAAGCTGACCAGTTCAATTGCCGTGGAGGTGCAGGCGCTGGTGGACGGCGGGGCGCCGCTGGTGTACGCCTATTACGACGGTCCCGACCGCATCGCCCATGAGTACGGATTCGGCCCGTATCTGGATGCCGAATACGCCGAGGTGGACCGCCTGGTAGCCCAGCTTATTTCGGTGTTGCCGCCTGAAGTCGCGTTGTTGCTGGTCTCAGACCATGGCCAGGTCATGGTAGGTGATGCCACGGTCGAGTTGGCCCGCGACGTCTTGTCATTGTCGTCGGTAGTTTCTGGGGAGGCCCGGTTCCGCTGGCTTCACGCCCGTCCCGGTCGGGCTGGCGATCTACTGGAAGCGGCTTCTGAGCACTATGGCCGCTACGGGCTGGCAGCCGGGAGGCAGCAGGTGCTTGACGAGGGTTGGTTCGGCCCCTATGTGAGCCCAGAAGCCCGGTCGCGGATGGGCGACGTGGCTTTGGTGCCCAGCGATCCGGTGGCGTTCGTCGAGCCCAAGCCGCCACCCAAGAGCTCTCATGGCAAACCTCCTTTCCAACTGATTGCTCGGCATGGGTCGCTGACATCGGCAGAGATGCTGGTTCCCTGTCTGGCCGCCTGCGGAACCAGAGGCTGAACGGCGTTGCCCGGATCTTGGTAGCAGCGGGTAGATTTCCAGCCATGTCCGACACCCGTCAGCCGACGCCCGTCGAACCTGCCGAGGTGGTTCACGATGGGGTGCATCCCGACGGCGCACCGACAGGGCCGGAGATGGCCAAGGAGGCCATTGAGCAGCCGGCCAAGGTGATGAGGGTCGGCACGATGATGAAGCAGCTCTTGGACGAGGTCCGCCAGTCTTCGTTGGACGAATCCAGCCGCGACCGACTGCGGGAGATCTACGCCACCTCGATCGAGGAGCTGGGCTCAGCGTTGTCCGACGATCTGCGCGAGGAGTTGGACCGCCTGATACTTCCGTTTCCCGAGGACCATCCCCCCAGCCAGGCCGAGCTCCAGGTGGCCAAAGCCCAATTGGTGGGATGGCTTGAAGGTCTCATCCAGGGCATACAGGCCGCGTTGTTCGCCCAACAGGTCTCCGCGCAGCAGCAGCTAGCCAACATCCGGGCCGAGCTTCCCCCCGGAGCTCCTCGCCCGGGCCCCGACCGGGCACCGGGCACCTATCTCTGAACCCCACCCAACCAGGGGAAACATCAAGAATTTGGGGAGGCGAGCATGTGTCCCTCTGTCTTGGTATGGTCGGGGCAGAGGCCAAACCACAAGCCTGTAGTTATCCACACGCAGACCACAGATCATCCACAGGAGCGCTGTGTCCAGTTCGTTTACCCACCTCCACGTTCATACCGAATACTCCATCCTCGACGGCGCCTCCCGGGTGGGGGAGTTGGTCCAGGCGGCCGCGGCCGACGGTCAGCCCGCCCTGGGGATGACCGATCACGGCAATATGTACGGGGTTATCGACTTCTACCGGGCCTGTCTCAACGAGGGCATCAAGCCGGTCATCGGTACCGAGGCCTACATGGCTCACGAGAACCGGAGCGAGAGGCCGCCACGACGGGGCAAGCTCGACGACAGCGGGGGCAGCACTGAGGGAGGGCAGAAGATCTACTACCACCTCACCCTGCTGGCCGAGAACAACACCGGGTATAAGAACCTCATTCAGCTTTCCAGCCGGGCCTTTCTCGAGGGCTACTACTACAAGCCCCGGTTGGATTGGGATTTGCTGGCCGAGCACAGCGATGGGCTAATCGCATCCACCGGCTGTCTGGGGGGCCATGTGCTGCAAGCCCTGCTGCGCAACGACTACGACGATGCGGTGGCCAAGGCCGCCCGCCTCCAGGACATATTCGGCAAGGAGAACTTGTTCGTGGAGATCCAGGACCACGGCATTCCCGAGCAAAAGCGCACAAATCCCGAACTGATCCGGCTGGCCAAACAGATTGCCGCCCCACTGCTGGCCACTAACGACAGCCACTACACCCATCGACACGATGCCGAGGCCCACGACGCCCTGCTGTGTGTGCAAACCGGTTCGCTGGTCAAAGACCCCGACCGATTGAAGTTCGACGGCAGCGAGCACTATCTCAAGTCGGCGGCGGAAATGCGCCAGGTGTTCTCCGACCTCATCCCGGCCTGCGACAACACACTGTGGATTGCGGAGCGGGCCAATGTGGAGATCGAGTTTGGCAAGCCACAGCTCCCCGACTTTCCCATTCCCGACGAATACGAAAACGCCGACGAATACCTCCAAGCCCTGACTCTGGAGGGGGCCAAAGCCCGATGGGGGAGTCCGCTGACTGAAGAAGTAGCCGACCGGCTGGCCTTCGAGCTGAAGGTCATCTCCGACATGGGGTTCTCCTCCTACTTTCTGATCACCTGGGACTTGATCCGCTACGCCCGGGAGCGGGGCATCCGAGTGGGTCCGGGCCGGGGCAGCGCGGCCGGGTGCGCGGTGGCCTACTGCCTGCGCATCACCGATTTGGACCCGATCCGCTATGACCTGCTTTTTGAGCGGTTCCTCAACCCGTCGCGGATCTCCATGCCCGACATCGACATGGACTTCGACTCCCGATATCGCGACGAGATAATTCGCTACGCCTCCCAGAAGTACGGCGAAGACCACGTGGCGCAGATCATCACCTTCTCCACCATCAAGGCCCGGGCCGCGGTACGAGACAGCGCTCGGGTGCTGGACTTTCCCTACTCCCTGGGCGACAGGCTGGCCAAGGCCATGCCGCCGCTGGTTCTGGGCCGCGACACACCGCTTTGGGCGTGTCTGGAAGAGAGCGAGGAACACGCCGACGGCTACATCGCGGCCGCCGATCTGCGGAAGATGTACGACGACGACGAGGACGCCCGCAAGGTGGTGGACGTGGCTCGGGGCTTGGAGGGACTGCGCCGCCAAGACAGCATCCACGCCGCCGCGGTGGTGATCACCAAAGAGCCCCTCACCGAGTACCTCCCCATCCAGCGCAAGGCCTCGCCAGGACAGACTCTCGAAGAAGCACCCATCGTCACCCAATACGAGATGCACGCCGTAGAAGATCTGGGTTTGCTCAAGATGGACTTTCTGGGGCTTCGGAACCTCGACGTCATCGAAGATGCCATCGGGCTGATCGAGCAGTCCCGCGGCGAGCGGGTGGACATCGACAATGTGCCGCTGGATGACCTGACCACCTACGAGCTGTTGGGCCGGGGAGAGACGATTGGGGTATTCCAGTTGGAGAGCGGTCCGATGCGATCGCTGATTCGGTCGCTGAAACCCACCTGCTTCGACGACGTGGCCGCCCTGGTAGCCCTGTACCGGCCGGGCCCAATGGCGGCCAACATGCACAACGACTACGCCGACCGGAAGAACGACCGCAAACCGGTCCAGGTGTTCCACGAGGACGCCGCCGGAATCCTGGGCGATACCTACGGGCTGATGATCTACCAGGAAAGCGTCATGCGGGTGGCCCAGCGGTTTGCCGGGTATTCGCTGGCCGAGGCCGACAACCTCCGCAAGGCCTGCGGCAAGAAAGACCGCAAGCTCATGGCCAAAGAGCGGGACAGCTTTGTGCAGGGGTGCGAGAACAGCGGCTACGGCACCGAACTAGGCACAGAGCTGTTCGACATTATCGAGCAGTTCGCCGACTACGCCTTCACCAAGAGCCACGCATACGGCTACGGCCTCATCGCTTACCAGGGCGCGTACCTCAAGGCTTGCTATCCCGTGGAATACATGGCCGCGCTGTTGACCAGCGTTAAGAACAAACTGGAAAAGGCGGCGGTGTATCTGGCCGAGTGCCGCCAGATGGGCATCAAGGTGGCGCTGCCCGACGTGAATGTGTCGGAGTCTGACTTTGCCGCCATCGGCGCGCCCAACGGAGAACAGGCCATCTCCTTCGGGTTGTCCGCCATCCGCCACATGGGCGCGGGCACCGCCCAGATGATCTTGGAGGAGCGAGCCGAGAACGGTCCGTTCGCCGACTTCTACGACTTCTGCTCACGGGTGGATCCGATAGTGCTGAACAAGGGGGTGGTCGAGGCCCTTATCAAGGCGGGCAGCTTCGATTCGCTAGGACACCCCCGGCAGGGGCTTCTGAACGCGTCGGAGACCATTGTCCGTCGCAGCATCCAACAGCAGCGAGAGCGCGAGCAGGGGGTGATGAGCCTGTTCGGCGAAGACAGCCAAGCCAGCTACGACGAGCGCATCGAGATCCCCGATATCGAGTTCGACAAGTCGCGGAGACTGGCGGCGGAGAAGGAAATGCTGGGCCTCTACGTGTCCGACCACCCCATCATGGGCATGGAGGAGTTCTTGGCCCGAAAGACCACCCATCGGATCGATCAGCTGTCCGATATCGAGGAGGGCACTTCGGTGAAAGTGGGCGGGGTGGTGAGCAACATGCGCAAGCGCTGGACCCGCAAGGGAGACCAGATGGCGTCGTGCGATCTAGAGGACATGTACGGGAGCATGGAGGTGACACTTTTTCCCCGAGCCATGGAGGAGCACGGGCACAAGCTGGAAGACGATCTGGTGGTGGTGCTCGAGGGGCGCCTAGACCGACGCGATGACGAGCCCGGCTTGATCTGTTTTGGGGTGGAGCCGATCGATCCTGCCGTTGCCAACGGTCACGCCACACTGAGGCTGAATCTCACTACCCGCAAGCTGACCCCTGATCGCATCGACTCCCTCAAGTCGGCTCTTGCTGGCCATCCTGGCAAATCCGAGGTGATTCTTGTGCTCGGTGCCGACAAGGGCATCAAGCTTTCTTCGGCCTACGGGGTGGACACGGGTAGCGGGTTGATAGGTGAGTTGCGAGAGATGCTGGGCGAGAACGCCATCGCTGTGTAACCCGACAAGCTGGCACTTTGCCGGAAGCGGCCTTCCCAGTGAAACCCTTGTATTCCTGCGGGTTTGCACGCCTACCGGGGCGATTGATGGACTATAGGGGTGCCCACGGGGGGAATCTGTGGGAGAGCAGCCAACGAGGAGGACGAGCAGCGCATGGCAATCGACGTCGAAACCAAGGACTGCACAGCGGTCACCGACGCTGAGCTCGCCGAGATGGCGGATATGTGTGCTGACGGCCCCAACCCGTTTTCGGTGGGGTTGCTCTCCAAGCAGACCGAGGAGTGGGTGCTGATTTCCACCGCTCGGGAGAACGGAAAGCTCCGAGGCTTCTCCTTCTCCACGCTGGAGCGCATCGGCGGGACGCCGAGCGTGCTGGTGGGGCTGGCATCGGTGGCCCGCACCTCCAAGCGCAGCACCGTTCTCCGCCAGATCACCGAGGCCCAGCTCCATCGGGCGCTGATGGCCTTCCCCGACGAAGACGTGCTTATGGGCACCCAGTTCGACAACCCTGGCGGATTCGACACCTTCAAGCCCTTGGTGGACATCGTCCCCCGTCCGGGGCACAAGGCTTCTGGCGAGGAGCGGGCCTGGGGTCGCCGGCTGGCCAAGCGGTTCAACATCAGCGCCTCCCGATATCTCGACCGGGACTTCCGCGTGGTGGGCAACGACAACCAGGCCTGCCTGCTGGACTACGAGACAGTCAAGCCTGAGAGCATCGACCCCGACGTGGCCGGCCTGTTCGACAAGGTGGACCGCGGTGGCGGCGACACCATGATTGCCTTCGGCTGGATCATGGCCGAAGACCTGCTGAAGTACGCCTGAGCAGCAAAACGCCCTCTCGGCGGCCAATGTGCCGCAACTTTCTCCCTGATCCGCTGCCCGATGGTCTGCTGAGCGAATTGCTCGACCAGGCTCGTCGGGCCCCGTCGGCGGGCAATACCCAAGCGGTGGAGTTCTGCGTGGTCACCGATCCCGAGCAGTACTGGCGCCTGACCCTAACCCCGCAGCGCCGGGCCGAGTTTCCCTGGCCTGGCCTGCTAGCCGCCCCGGTGCTGGTGGTGGTGCTCACCAACCCCGAGCGCTATGTGGAGCGCTATGCAGAGGCCGACAAGGCCCACACCGGCCTGGGGGAGGGCACCGACGCCTGGCCCGTGCCCTACTGGTGGGTGGACGCCGGCATGGCGATCCAAGCCCTCCTCGTGGCCGCCACCGCCGCCGACCTGGGCTCCTGCTTCTTCGGCGCCTTCGAACACGAGCCCGCGGTCATCGACGGCCTCAACATCCCCAAGTCTCACAGAATTGTCGGATTGGCAGCCCTCGGCCACCCAGCCCCTGACCGCCCGAGTTCGTCTGCACAGCGCCCCCGTAGGCCCTTGGACGAGGTCATCCACTACGGTGACCCGCTATGAACATGCCTGACCCTGTCGACCGCCTGGCCATCGAAGACGTCATCGTCCGCTACACCATCGCCATTGACGAGAAGGACTGGGACCTTCTCGACACGGTCTTCACCCCCGACGCCCATCTGGACTACTCCTCGTCGGCCCCCGGAGTGGACGACGCCAAAGGCGATTATCCCACGGTCAAGGCCTGGCTCCAGATGGCCCTGTCCATCTTCCCCATGACCCAGCACATGGTGGGCAAGACTTACATCCGCAGCTGGGACGGCGACACCGCCCAGTGCACGACGTTGTTTCACAATCCCATGGGCATGCCCGTTGACGACGACGGCAAGTTCGACCCCAACGGATCGGGGCTGCACTTGTTCTACGTGGGCGGCTGGTACCACGACACCGTGTCCCGGACCCCCGACGGCTTCCGCATCGTCAAGAAGGTGGAAATCGGGGGCTACATGGACGGCGGGTTCCCCGAGGGGTTCGACATTCCCCAGTAGCTGGTTTCTGGCTAGCCTGCCGGGCGCAGTTGGGCCGCTGCATCAGGCACTGAGGTAGTCTGCCCGTCGTGCAAATCCCACTTGTGGACTACCTCGTTTTGGGCGATGAGCCCCACCTGCAAGCCAACGAGTGCGCCAAGTGCGGGGCCCGGTTCTTCGGCCGGCGCAACGCCTGCGCCAACTGCGGCCACCGGGAGTTCAACGCAGTAAGGGTGAGTGACACCGGCACGCTGCGCACCTTCAGCATCGTCTACCGAGCTGCCCCCACCATTCCCACGCCATACGTCTCGGCCATCGTGCTCACCGACGACGGCACCTCGGTGCGCTCCAATCTCATCAACATCGAGCCTGATCCGTCCAAGATCTCGCTCGGCATGAAAGTCAAGCTCGACACCTATGTCGTGGGCACCGACGACGACGGCCAGGAGGCCGTCGCCTTCGGCTACGCCCCGGCATGACCAACTGACCTATTTGGCTGATAGGAGGCCGAAAATGGCACAAGACATTTGGGTATTGGGAACGCACATGACCGCGTTCGGCCGCTACCCCGACCAGGATGCGGTGGATCTAGCCACTACCGCAGCACTGGGTGCGCTGGATGACGGCGGGTTGAACATTTCCGATATGGACCTGTTGGCCTGCGGGACCCTTTTCCAGGCCAACGCCGGTATGGGTCAGCAGGTGCAGAAGCAGATCGGCCAGACCGGAATCCCGGTGTACAACGTGTCCAATGCTTGCGCCACCGGGGCTACCGCCCTGCGGACGGTGATCATGGCCATCCGGGCCGAAGAGGCCGATATGGGCTTGGCCATCGGCGTGGAGCAGATGGGCAAGATGGGACTGTTGGCCGGCGGCGCCCGCAAGGAGAAGAACGTGTACGAGCCGTCGGGCCGCTATGGGGCGGTCATGCCCATCGACGGCATCTTGGGCACCGACACCATGCCCGGGGTGTTCGCCCAGGCCGGCATGGAGTACGCCAACGACAACGACGGGGTGGGCTTCGAGCAATTCGCCAAAGTGGCCCAGAAGAACCACGCCCACTCCACCCTGAATCCCCTGGCTCAGTACCAGAAGGAGTTCACCCTTGAGGAGGTCATGGGCTCGCCCATGCAGTCGTACCCCAACACGCTGCTCATGTGCTGTCCCACCGGTGACGGGGCCGCCGCCTGCGTGCTGGTGGGGGAGGAGCGGTTCGCCACCCTCAGCCGTGAACAGCAGTCCCGGGCGGTGAAGATCTCCGCTTCGGTGCTGACCACCGATCCCTATGTGGAGTCGGGCCAGATGCAGCCCGATGTGAACACCCTCACCCGCAACGCCGCCACCGCCGCCTACGAGCAGGCTGGCGTGGGCCCCGAGGATCTCAGCCTGGTGGAGCTGCACGACTGCTTCGCCACCGCCGAGCTCATCCACTACGACAACCTGGGGCTGTGCGAGCCGGGCGGGGCTGGCGACTTCATCGACCGGGGTGCCCCGTGGCGCGACGGCGACACCCCGGTGAACGTTTCCGGCGGCCTCATCTCCAAGGGCCATCCCATCGGCGCGACCGGTGTGGCCAACGTGTACGAGGTGACCACCCATCTCCGGGGCGAGGCCGGCGATCGCCAGATAGAGGGCGCCAATGTGGGCTTGGCCCACGTGATCGGCCTCGGCTCCAGCTGCGGTGTTCACATCCTGGAGAAGAGCGGAATCAGCTGATTCCCAGAGCCCCGAAGGAGAGGCAGCAATCATGAGCAGCACTTGTCGGGGCGTGGTCTTCAGCGGCGACGGCACCTACCAGCTTCGCGACGATTTCCCGGTTCCCGAGTCACCCGCCGGCGGCGGTGTGCTGAAGGTAGAAGCCGTGGGCATGTGCGGCAGCGATGTGGCTCAGCTCCATGGCCACCAGCACGTCCCCGGAGAGAAATCCCCGCTGGTGCCCGGCCACGAGATCGTCGGGCGGGTGCATTCCCTGGCCGACGACGCCGAATTGGGCGTGGCAGTGGGTGACCGGGTCGCAGTGGACCTGGTTGTCAGGGCTCCGGTTACCGACGACAACCCGTTCGGCCTGGGTCAGGTGTACGGGTACACCCTGGGCATCGAAGACGAGCACGGCCTGTGGGGCGGCTACGGGGAGTACATGGGGATCTTGCCCGGCACCCACCTCGTGAAGCTGACCGACGACATCGATGCCGCTGAGCTGACCGTGTTCGAGCCGTTGGCCAACGTGTGCAATTGGCTGAGCCGGATGCCGGTGGGCGAGGGCGAGACCGTGGTGGTGCAGGGGCCGGGCCACATGGGCTTGGTGTACGCCGCCGAGGCCAAGCGCCGGGGCGCGGAGACGGTGATAGTCACCGGCACCGGTGCCGACGCCCTGCGCCTGAGAGTGGCCCGTGAGGTGGGCGCCGATGTGACTGTTGACGTCACGGCTACCGACCTGGTGGCGTTTGTGGCCGAGCTCACCGGAGGGGCCATGGCCGATGTGGCGGTGGACCTGGCCGATGTCACCGCCACCGTGCCCTTGTGCCTGGATCTGGTGCGCCAAGGGGGCAAGGTGCAGCTGGCTGGATTGAAGAACCTGGCGCCGGTGGAGCTGATCAGCGACATGATCGTGCTCAAGGGCCTCACCGTCCAAGGCGGTAGCGGCTCCACCCCCAATTCCATGAGGGAGGCGGTGGAGATCTTGAACAGCGGGGAGTTCCCCACCGAGCCGCTGCTGGGCGAGGTGTTCGGCATCGACCAAATCGACCAGGCCATGGCGCTGCTCCAGCGCACCGCCGATCACGACGCGGTCCGGGTCGGGCTCCGCCACAGCTAGCCCCAGTGAAGCGATGAGCGTAGAGATCGACCACTCCGGCAAGGTGGCGCTGGTCACCGGGTCGGGAGCGGGTATCGGCCGCGAGATCGCCCGGTGGATGGGCCGATCCGGCGCATCGGTGGCGGTGAATGACCTCCGGGCCGACACTGCCGAGGAAACGGTGGCTCTTATCGCCGGAGAGGGAGGCACGGCCAAAGCGTTCGCCGCCGATCTGCGCGACGATGCCGCCATCGAGCAGCTGGTGGCCGATGCATTGGCTTGGGGCGGGAGTCTGGACATTGCGGTGAACAACGTCGGGATGATGGCCGGGCGTTCCCCTACTCGGTTTGTGGACATGGACGGGGAGTTCTGGCGCGACCTGGTGGATCAGAACCTGGTCCTGACCGCGCTGTGCGGCCGGGCTGAGGCCTTGGTGATGATGGAGCAGGGCGGTGGCGTGATCATCAACGTCAGCTCGGGGGAGACCACCCGGCCATCGCCCATGATGAGCAGCTATGCCGCGGCCAAAGCGGCCATCAATCACCTCACGTGGTCGATGGCGGTGGAGCTCGGCCCCCAAAACATCCGGGTCAACGCCATCGCTCCCGGCACTACTCCTACCGAATTGATTCGGGAGGCGTTTCCTCCTGAGCACTACGAGGCGATCGTGGCCGCTACCCCGCTGCGCCGGGAGACTTTGCCCGAAGAGTTGGGCCGCCTATCGGTGTATCTGGCGTCCGATCTGGCCCGCTGCACCACCGGCCAGCTCATCTTGGCCGACGCTGGGGCGTTCTTGTCTCGCACCCGCCCGCCAAACCTCGGCCAAGACGTCAGCTAGGAGCAAGAAGATGGATCAAGCCCTGTTAGACGAGGCCGTCGGCGAACTGAGGGCCCTAGTTGCCCTCGATGGCGGCGAAGTGGAGTTGGTGTCGGCCACCGGCAACACCGTGGCTCTGCGCCTCATCCTTGAAGGCGCCGAATGCCGGGAGTGCGTCATGCCCAGGGAGTTCCTCGAGCAGATCGCCCTGGATCTGGTGAGCACCCGCCTCTCCGATGTCAGCATCGTCACCATTGAAGATCCCAGAGATGGTCCCACTGGGCAGTAGCCTCCGACAGCTGGTGTCGCGGTATCGGCAGGCGAGTCGTACACTGGGCGGTCGATGAAGGGACTCATCTTGTCGGGGGGTGCGGGGACAAGGCTGCGCCCGCTGACCCACACTCGGGCCAAGCAACTGGTGCCCATTGCCAACAAGCCGGTGCTGTTCTACGGCATCGAGGACATGGCCGCTGCGGGGATCACCGACATCGCCATCGTGGTGGGCGACACCTACCGTGAGATTCAAGACGCAGTGGGCGACGGGTCGCGATTTGGAGTAAGCGTGACCTACATCCGCCAAAATGCTCCACTGGGGCTGGCCCACTGCGTGCTCGTCGCCCGCGACTTCTTGGGCGACGGCTGCTTTGTCATGTATTTGGGCGACAACATGCTGGAGCAGGGGTTGGGCGAGTTCGTCGAGCGGTTTGAACAGGAGCGCCAACCGCCTTCCAGACCGCCGAACAACTCTGACCGCGGGCCGTGTCGGGCCCAGATCCTGCTGACCCCGGTCCGGAACCCGTCTTCGTTCGGCGTGGCCGAGATCGGCCCCGACGGTGACGTGGTGAATCTGGTGGAGAAACCCGCCGATCCGCCCTCTGACCTGGCGTTGGTGGGGGTTTACATTTTCGACTCTGCCATCCATGAGGCGGTAGCGGCTATCGAGCCATCGGCCCGGGGCGAATTGGAGATCACCGACGCCATCGACTGGCTCATTCGCAACGGCCACCGGGTGAGCCACCAAATGCTGGACGGCTGGTGGATCGACACCGGCAAGAAGGATCCGCTCCTGGAATGCAACCGGCTGGTGCTCGACACCGTGGTCCGCCGGGTGGACGGTGCGGTTGACGACGCTTCCAAGGTCGAAGGGCGGGTGGTGGTGGCTGAGGGGGCCAAGATCGTGAACTCCACGGTGCGGGGGCCAGCGGTGATCGGCGCCGATGCCCGCATTGAGAACGCGTTCATCGGCCCCTACACCTCGATTGGCGCCGACTGCGTGATCACCGATGCCGAACTAGACCACTCGGTAGTGATGGATGGCAGCCAAATCGCCGGTATTAGCCGCATCACCGACTCGCTGATCGGCCAGCAGGTACAGGTGTCCCGCTCGCCGGAGCGCCGCCAGGTGGTCAGGCTGACACTGGGCGACCATTCCGATCTGCAACTGGGATAAGGACATGTCGCTGTTTGAGAGTTCGACCGGGCAACGGGACTAGCGACAATGGCCCAGGTAAGCCCCTGTGAGGCGATCTCGGGAGTGTTCATCGTGTCCCCCGACGTCCATGGCGATGAACGGGGCGTTTTTGTGGAAACGTACCGACGGGAGTGGATTCCCGGTGTCGGTGAGATGATCCAGGCCAACCGGGGCGACCGGAGGGCCGGAGCGGTGGTGGGCCTGCACTACCACCTGCATCAGGCCGACTACTGGTATGTACCGGTGGGCCAGGCCCGGGTTGTGCTCCACGACCTTCGGAATGGCTCGCCCACCGACGGAAGCACCATGGCGCTGCCCCTGGGTACGGAGCCCGACGGTAAAAACCACCACCGAGGGGTGTATATCCCACCAGGAGTGGCCCACGGGTTTGCCGCTCTGTCAGACATGACCATCACATATCTGGTGGACGGCTACTACAACCCCGCCGATGAGTTGGGCGTTGCTTGGGACGACCCCGAGATTGCCGCCGACTGGGGGGTGGACAATCCCATCTTGTCGCCCCGAGACCGCACCAATCCCCTCCGCGCCGACATCCCCGGCCATTTGCGTCCCCAGTTCGATCCCCGGGTATGACATGAGGCTGTTCGTCACCGGGGGCGCCGGGTTCATCGGTTCCAACTATGTCCGATGGGTGCTGTCCCACTCCGACGACGACGTGGTGGTGTACGACGCCCTCACCTATGCGGGCAACCGGGACAACCTGCGGGACCTGGAAGGCGATCGCCGGCTGGTGTTCGTGAAAGGCGATGTGTGCGACCGCGACGGGGTGGCCGATGCCATGGCCGGCTGCGATGCCGTGGTCCACTTCGCGGCCGAGAGCCATGTGGACCGCTCCATTGTCAGCCCCGACGCCTTTGTTCGCACCAACTGCGGCGGCACCAACGTGGTGTGTGATACCGCCAGGCAGCTGGAATTGGGTCAAGTGGTTTGCGTCTCCACCGATGAGGTGTACGGGTCGATCGAGGAGGGATCGTTCACCGAGGCTGACCAGCTTGCGCCCCGCTCGCCCTACTCGGCATCCAAAGCCGGCGCCGACCTGATTGCGCTGGCCTACTGGGAGACCCACGGACTGCCGGTGACCGTTACCAGGTCGTCCAACAACTTCGGCCCCTACCAGTACCCGGAGAAGGTGATCCCCCTGTTCACCACCAACCTGCTTGACGGGCTGGCGGCCCCGTTGTACGGCGACGGCATGAACGTACGGGACTGGTGCCATGTGGGGGACAACTGCGCGGCCATCGACTTGGTGCTGCGCCGGGGGCTGCCGGGGGAGATCTACAACATCGGTGGGGGCAACGAACTGGCCAACCGCGACTTGGCAGCCCGCCTGCTGGCGCTGTGCGGACGGGACGAGTCGTTCATCCAACCAGTGGCCGACCGGCTGGGCCACGACCGGCGCTACTCGGTGGACACCGCCAAAATCCACAAGTTGGGATGGCGGCCGGTTCGGGAGATGGATGAGGCGCTGGCCGCCACGGTTGCGTGGTACCGGGACAACCGCTGGTGGTGGGAACCGCTCAAGAGGGCGATGCCTTGAGGGTTTTGATTACCGGCGCTGGTGGGCAGTTGGGCCGGGACGCAGCCGAGCGCTTTGCCGCCTCAGGTCACGAGGTGATTGCCGCTGGACGTGGAGAATTGGATATCGCCCAGCGCGACCAAGTGATGAGTGCTGTCGGCAGCGTTGGCCCCGATGTCGTGGTGAACTGCGCGGCTTACACCGCCGTGGATGCCTGTGAAACCGACGCCGACCGGGCCTATCTCGTGAACGCCTTGGCGGTGCGCAATCTGGCTGAGGCTGCCCACCGATTCGGCGCTCACTTGTGCCATGTCTCAACCGACTATGTGTTTTCCGGCGACAAGGGCGGGCCCTATCACGAGTGGGACAGGCCCGATCCCCAGTCGGTCTACGGGGCCAGCAAGCTGGCCGGTGAACGGGAGGCCGGCGAGGAGGCCACGGTGGTGAGGACTTCCTGGTTGTGCGGCCGCCACGGTTCCAACATGGTTGCCACGGTGCTCCGGCTGGCCGCAGAGGGCGGGCCGATGCAGTTTGTGGACGACCAGCGGGGATCTCCGTCATTCACCCCCGATGTGGCCGCGGTGATCGAGAAGCTCGTGGCCGACCGCCGCCCGGGGCTGTATCACGTAACCAACCAGGGTGAAGCGTCTTGGTACCACTTCGCCCGAGAGATCTTGGTTGCCGCTGGTCAAGACCCCGACCGGGTGGTGCCCATTGCCACCGCCGATCTGCAACCACCCCGTCCGGCGGCGCGCCCGGCCAACTCGGTACTGGAAAACCGGGCCCTCGCTCTCGCCGGCCTGGACACCCCGCCCGATTTCAGGGCGCCGTTGAGGCGCCTGGTGACCGATCTGTTGGGCTGACTGTCGGCATCAGGTCGATTGAGCCACGATATGGGGCTGACACTCGTCGACGGATTCCTTCTCAGGTTCGCCCAGCGTTATCGGGCCCTCTGTGCAGGCCAGTTCGAAGAGGAAGGAAAATTCGTCCGGGTATTCGACCGCCAAACGCTCTAGGGCTTGCTGGCGTGCGGCGGCTTCTCGGCGGGTTCGGGGGAGCGAGCAGACATCAGCCACGCCGTCGCCGTCGCTGTCGTGGGGGAGGGTGGTGGGTCCGCCCAGGCTGTGGTTGAAGCAGAAGTCAGGGCCGTCGATCACTCCCGAAAAGAACAGATCATCTCCCATCTCGCCCGGCGATTGGCCGTTTGCGTCGGGTGGCACTGGCGTGGGCGATGTGGGCTGAGGCGGCGACCCCGTGTCGGCCGATGCGTTGGCCGAACGCTCCCGATACTGCTGGCATTCGTCAGCGGGCTCTTTGTCGGGTTCACCCAGGGTCTCGGGCACCGATAGGCACTCTTCGGCGAAGTGGGCGTAGAAGTGCTCTCGGATCCTGGGATGAACTGCCATTTTCTCCAAGGCCTGTTGGCGGGCGGCGGCTTCTCGGCGGGTTCGGGGGAGCGAGCAGACGTCGGCCACGCCGTCGCCGTTGCTGTCATGGGGGTAGGTGGTGGGTCCGCCCAGGCTGCGGTTGAAGCAGAAGTCGGGACCGTCGATGATCCCCGAATAAAAGAGGGCGTCATCGCGCTGTGCCTCATCGGGCGAATCCGGCTGGGATGTGTCGGAAACGAGCGCCTCCTCGGGGAGGCTGAACACGAACTTGGTGGACAGCAATTGCCCTTGCCCGCGTTCTCGAGCCGCGGTGTTGATCCGGCTTTGAAGCCGGCTGCCGCTGACGGTGACGGTGCGGCTGGTGCCGGTGATCCGTATATCAGCATCGTCTACTCGGCCCGACGCTCCGATGCCGCCGTTTATCTCAATGTTCTGGAGCCGGCCCACAGCGGTGTCGGGGTGGTTATTCAGCCATTGGTTGAATTCACGGACGGTATAGACGCGTTCCCAGGAGGCATAGGGGCTGTGCTGAGGGTCGAACGAGTCGGGCTTGGACGGCAGGTAGGGGAGTTCGGCGTAGAATACGTAGCCGCTTCGCTCGGTGTGGCCTCCGTTGGACGCGTGGTAAAACGCCCGGATCGGTGTCCCCTCATGGACCAGCACCTGGCCTGCGGTGTTGGCCACCGCTTGGAGCCATGTTCCGGCGTCGGCGTGCTTCTCTCGGGTGTCGCCCACGAATGCCTGGTCCCAGACGGTGGAGTACAGGTCGAACGGCTTGGTCCACGACGAGGACGCTCGCCGCTCTTGGAGCGTGGCGGTGGCGTAGCTGCGCGCCGCGATGGCCTGGGCTTCGTGGGCGGTCAGCGGCCAGTTCATTGGTGTTTCGGCGATGCCCCGCAGATATTTCTCAATGGAGAGGGTGTCGAGGATGATGTAGAACTCGCTGGTTCCCGCGCCGGTTGGAACAAGGTTGATGCGTCCGTGGGAGTAGGAGCGGCCGGTGTTGGATACGGCCACGGAGGTGTCGGTGGCGAAGTGGAGTTGGGCGGTGGTTCCCACACACCCGGTGCCGCAGGCGTCGGTTCCTCCATAGACGACGTGCCAGTGGTCGGCGTGTCGGGTGATGGCAACGGGGGTTCCCGCGGGCACTCGGATGTCGCCTTGGCCGTCGATGGTGATGCGGTTGAGGCCCTCGGGGGTCAGCGTGGTGCCAGTGGCGGTGGTCAACAGAATGCGGATGGCGTCGGTGGGGTGCGCCGGTTCGGGCGGCGTCACGAGCTCCGGTTCCGACGGGTCAACGGTCTCTGTCCCGGAGGCCCCGGGGATGGTGTTGTGGGGGTCGGTGAGGTAGCTCTCGGCGGTGAGGGAGTCGAGGGTGATGTGGAATCGGGTGGGGTTTTGGTCGGTGGCGATGAGGTTGATGCGTCCGTGGGAGTAGGAGCGGCCGGTGTTGGAGACGGCCACGGCGGTGTCGGTGGCGAAGTGGAGTTGGGCGGTTTGGCCTTCGCAGCCGCTGGGGCAGACGTTGATGCCGTTGTAGGTGATGTTCCAGCGGTTGCCGGCTCGGGTAACGGTGATGGGGGTGCCCGGCGGTGCCCGGGTAGCGTCTTGGCCGTTGCGGGCAATGTCGGCGTTGTCGATGGTGATGCGGTTGAGGCCCTCGGGAACCAGCGTGGTGGTCTCCGCGGAGGCCAACAGCACCCCTACTACATCTTCCGGCTGCTCTAGTTCTGAGGCTGATTCGTTGTGGGGGTCGGTGAAGTATTTGTAGGCGGTGAGGGAGTCGAGGGTGATGTGGAATCGGGTGGGGTTTTGGTCGGTGGCGATGAGGTTGATGCGTCCGTGGGAGTAGGAGCGGCCGGTGTTGGAGACGGCCACGGCGGTGTCGGTGGCGAAGTGGAGTTGGGCGGTTTGGCCTTCGCAGCCGCTGGGGCAGACGTTGATGCCGTTGTAGGTGATGTTCCAGCGGTTGCCGGCTCGGGTAACGGTGATGGGGGTGCCCGGTGGGGCCCGGGTCGCATCCTGGCCGTCGCGGGCGATATTGGCGTTATCGATGGTGATGCGGTTGAGGCCCTCGGGAACCAGCGTGGTGGTCTCCGCGGAGGCCAGCAAGACAAGCGTCGAATCCCCGGTTGAAGTCGGTGTTGGTGTCGGTGTCGAAACCGGCGTCGGAGAGGGCGTCGGTGTCGGCTCGGCTGTTGCCGACCGGCCGTAGTCGTCAACCAGCTCAGTGTCCTCGTAGTAAAAGCTCAGGATGTCGGGGACGGTGTGCCCGGCAAGGGTCCGGGAATAGGCCCCCCATTGGCTCATGCCCACGCCGTGGCCCCAGCCGCTTCCGCTAAAGGTGATTGCCGCGTCGGGATCGATAACGAGCACTGGTTCGGGATCGGGATTGTCCTGGGCCGAAGCGGGCACCCCCGCCAGCATCGCTGACGTGATTGCGAGAACCAATGATGCGGCGAGTATCGAAGATAAGCGAAGGCGTCTCATCAACGCCGACCGCTGCCATTGCATAGAACGTCCAAAACCGGTTGGCCGCCCGCCCTGCAATGCTCCCAGTTTCGACCCCTCTCATCAAGTACACCCCGCCCAGAAACGGTGTGGTGGGGCTGTCGGCGGCTTGGAGAATGGTTCCGTGGGTGAAAGTCAGCCTTTGGCGTCCGGGTAGGGTGTCGTAGTGGTCCGGCGCCTTCTCGAGCGAGTTCTGCCTCCGGGGACCCGTCGCCGAGGGCTGATCAGCGGGGCTATGGTGGTTGTTCGAGAGGGCCGCAATGCCGCCGCTCGCACTCGAGTCGAATGGCAGCGACGTCGGGATGATTCCAATCATGAGCCCGAGCAGGAATCGCGGCCAGAGCCGTCGCCCGAACCGGCAGGGATTACCTATCAAGACTGGTACTGCCGCCTGCCTGCCGATTCCAGCATCTTGGCCGTTCAGCGTCAGTGGTTCGAGGAGTGGCCGCGGCCACCGAGGGTCTGGGGGCTGGTGGTGGACGACGGCGGCGATGTGACTGCCACCGAGGCGTCGCTTCGAAAACAGTCCTGGGGGTCGGTCGAGGTGGTCAAGGTGGAGCCCAGCGGTCTGGCCGAGGAGTTCCATCGGCTGTCGCAGGACTCCCCGAAAGACCTGGCGGTGCTGTTGCGGGCCGGCGACCGCCTTCGACCCGATGCGGCATTTCAGATCGCCCAGGCCGTATGGCGCGACCCGTGGCTCGAATTGGTGTATTGGGACGACGATCTCGATTCCCTGGCCCAGGTGTGGGAGTGGCACCAAGACGGGATGCCCGGCGGCGTGTATTTCGACGGTGATCTGGACCGCTTGAGCCAGCCTCGCCTCAAGCCGGGTTGGTCTCCCGACCTCTTGGTGGGCGCCAACTACATCGGGAGGGCCTTTGCGTTGCGGGCCCGCAGTCTGCAACCAGATGCCGCTCGCCGCTATGAGTCGGCCGGGGTCGGCGACGATTCGCTGTGGTGGGATCTTTTGCTGGGCCTCGAACTCAATGACCAGCAAGTGAGCCGTTTGCCAGCCGTGTTGCAAACGCTCAGCAGTCGCGACGATCGCATCGAGCCTCACCACCTCAAGCTCGTGAATCGCAAGCTGACCAGCCTGGGATGGCCGGCTCGAGCCGAGGCGGGCGAACGCGGCGTGAATCTCGTGTGGGCGCCTGAACCAGAAGTGTGTGTCTCCGTCATCATTGCCACCCGCCACAACCGAGAGCTGCTGGAAGGCGCCTTCAACCTGATCCGCTCAGCCGACTACCCCGACCTCGAACTAATCATCGTGGACAACGGCGGGCAGAGTTCTGAAAACGAGGCCTGGTATCACAGTCGGGCTGGCGATCTACACCCTCGTGTCATCTGGTGGGACGAGCCGTTCAACTACTCCGCGGTCAACAATCGGGCTGTAGAGCAGGCCACCGGCGAAGTACTCGTGTTCTTGAATGACGACACTTCGCCCGGCCACGCCCAATGGCTTCACAACCTGATTGGGTGGGCCCAGCGCCCGGAGATCGGGGTGGCCGGCCTCCAGCTAATCGATGACCGCGGCCTCATCCAGTTTGGCGGGGCAGTTATCGGGATGACTGGCTTGGCCGGCCATCTGTTCCAAGGCATGGCTCCTCACACTGACACCCTGTTGGGGCCCACCGACTGGACTCGCAACACCATGGCAGTCACCGGGGCCTGCCTCGCCATCAGCCGCTCGGTGTTCGAGGAGGTCGGCGGATTCGACGAGCGCTTGGAGCTGTGCGGCAGCGACGTGGTGCTCGGACTGCGGGCCCGCCAGGCCGGTTACCGCAATGTGGTCTCCGCAGCCACCCCGATCACCCATAAGGAGTCGGCTACCCGAGGCTCAAGCGTGCCCGAGAACGACGTGTTCGCCAGCTACTGGGCCTATCAACGCTGGCTGATGGGAGGCGACCCCTACTTCTCGCCGAACCTCAGCGCGGCCCATTCCGAGCCGGTGCTGCACTGCGAGGAGGAGTCGGGCGTGCTCAAACAGCTCACCGAGATGCTGGGCCGGTCGATGGAGGTCTTCTACCAACGCAATGAGACGGGGGAGGCTCACGCACTGTCGCTCGCCTCCAATGCCGACCGGGAGTTGGCCGAGGAAGTGCGCCGTGGTCACAAAGCCGTCAAGGGTCGCCGAGAGGTTGAGGCCGTCAACTGGTTCGTGCCCGAGTTCCAGAGTCCGTTCTACGGGGGCATTCACACTGTGTTCCGCCTGGCCGATCACCTGGCCACTCGCCACGGTGTCCAGAGCCGGTTCATGGTCATGACCGGTCCGGTGGACCACGACGAGCGGTGGTATCGGTCGGGAATCACCGCCGCCTTCCCGTCGCTGGCCGAAAGCCCCATCGTCTACCACGATTCGTTTGCTTTTGATCCCAACGATGTGCCTCCGGCCGATGCGGCCGTTGCCACCATGTGGACCACCGCATACTTCGCGGCCCGCACTCCCGGCCAGGCTCGCCGCTTCTATCTGATCCAAGACTTCGAGCCCATGTTCTACCCGGCGGGCACGCTCTATGCTCTGGCTGAGCACAGCTACCGGCTAGGGCTGTACGGGCTGTGCAATACCGGGCATTTGGCCGACCTCTACCGGGACCGCTACGGCGGCGCTGCCGACCATTTCTGGCCCGCAGTAGACGGGTCGGTGTTCCACCCCCGCGGTCGCATAGAGCCCGATCCCGACCGTCCGGTGACTGTGTTCATCTATGCCCGCCCCGGTCATCTCCGCAATTGCTGGGAACTGGCTGCTCGAGCGGTGCGGTTGGTGAAAGACGAGTTGGCCGACGACGTGCGCATCGTGACCGCCGGTTCGTGGACATTTCCCGAGCACATGGACGCCCTCATCACTCACGTGGGCCAACTCGACTACCGGGAGACCGGACCGCTGTACCGCACCTGCGACATCGGCGTGGCCCTCACCACCTCAGAGCACCCTTCCTATCTGCCTCTGGAATTGATGGCCAGCGGTGCCGCGGTGGTGTCGTTTGAGAACCCGGCAGGCGACTGGCTGTTGCGCCACGACCACAACTGCATGCAATCGCCTCAGACCGCCGACGGGCTGGCCGCCGAGATCGTCGCTTTGGTACGGGATCCTGCCCGACGCCACCGTTTGGCTGAACAGGGCTTGGCCGACATCGCTGCCCACCACGCCCACTGGGACCAGAACCTGGCTGGTGTGTATGACTACCTGTGCGATCCCGAGTCTGCTCATGGCTGAGATAACCGGCCGGGGCGGTGTGTATGACTACCCGTGCGATCCCGAGTCTGCTCATGGCTGAGATAACCGGCCGGGGCGGCGTATTGGAGATCTGGGGCTATCGGGAGTTGATCGGGCGGCTCGTGCAGCGGGAACTGGGGGCCCGCTACAAGCGGTCGGTGCTGGGCTGGCTGTGGTCAATGCTCAATCCAGCGGCCACTTTGGCCATCTATGCCCTGGTCTTTGGGGTGCTGTTGAAGTTCGATCCCCCTCGGGCGGGCAATGGGCGCTTCGACAATTTTGCCCTGTACCTGTTCTGCGCGCTGGTCATGTGGAACGCCTTCTACGGAGTGATTACCGGAGCGATGAGTGCGCTATTGGATCTGGGCTCGCTTCTGGGCAAGGTGTATTTCCCGCCTGAGGCGCCCGCGGTCGCCGCTCTGTTCACAGTTCTGTTCCAAGCAGCTATTGAGGCGTCCATCCTGATGCTGATCCTCATCTGCCTGGTGAACGTGAGTTGGACCTTTCTGCTGTGGCCGGTTCTGCTGCTATTTCTCTCGGTCTTCGCCCTCGGGATTGGTCTGATTCTCAGCGTGTGGAACGTCCGCTACCGCGACGTGGGTTATCTAGCCACCATCGCCTTGCAGTTCCTCTTCTACGTGACCCCGATCGTCTATCCGCTGTCGATCATTCCCGAACGGGCCATGGGGCTGCCGGCACGGGACATCATCCGGCTGAACCCGCTGTCCCAGTTCACTGAGGCCTCCCGCGAGCTGCTGTATGGGTTGGACTGGCCCGGTGTGCTTCGATTGGGGCTTATGGCCCTGATCTCGCTGGTAGTGGGCATGGGCGGATGGCTGATGTTCAAGGTCCGAACCCGCGACATCGCCGAGGAGTTGTAGTTGATGGGCGCGAACGCGGTGGTGGTCAACGGCGTGTCCAAGTGCTTCCAGCTGATCTCAGATCGGCCTCTCAGCTTGAAGGAGGCGTGGACGGGGATGCGTCTCGGCTCGGGCCGCCGGTTCCGCCGGGTACGAAGTGAGCCGTTTTGGGCCCTTCGAGATGTCAGCTTGGAGGTGCCCCAAGGGTCGATGTATGGACTGGTCGGTCGCAATGGGTCAGGCAAGTCCACCTTGTTGCGGGTCATGGCTGGCATCTATCGCCCTACTGAGGGTCGGGTTGAAGTCCAAGGCCGGACATCGGCCCTGCTGGAACTGGGGGCGGGGTTCCACCCCGCGTTGAGCGGGCGGGAGAACATCTACCTAAATGCGTCGGTGCTCGGGGTGCCCAAATCCCAGATCGATGACCGGGTGGATCAAATCGTGGAGTTCGCGGGCCTGGAGGAGTTCATCGACAGCCCGGTGAAGATCTACTCCAGCGGCATGTACGTGCGGCTTGGCTTCGCGGTAGCCGTCCACGTCGATCCGGAGGTCCTTATTGTCGACGAAGTGGTGGCCGTGGGCGACGAAGAGTTTCAGCTTCGGTGCCTCAGTCATTTGGAGACGTTGCGGTCCGAGGGGGTGACCATCGTGCTGGTCAGCCACGACCTGGGGATGTTGCGGGCCAACTGCGATCAGATGGCATGGCTGAATCGAGGCCTGGTGGCCGCGGCAGGCGAGCCACAGGATGTGATCAACGCCTACCTCGATACCATCGACACCGAGGCGGCGTCGTCGGTAGGTCATCGGCCCCGACCCGATGACGGTAGGGAAACTCCGCTGCGCATCATCGGCCTGGAGTTCTATGACGAAGCCGGGCACCGACCCAAGACATTTGCGTCCGGCGACCCGCTGATCGTGCGCATCCACTACCTCGCCTCCGAGCCGATCGATGACCCGGTGTTCTCGCTCGGGTTTTACGACCACAACAACCTCCATCTGGCCGGCCCCCGTTCCCATGTCGGCGGGTTCCGCCCCGGCAGGTTGGACGGAGAAGGGTGGGTTGAGTTCCGCTTGCCCCGCATCCCGTTCCGTTCGGGAGCTTTCCACTTGAATGCCGCCGTGCAGGACTCTGACGCATCTTTTCTCTACGACCGTCGGGCCCGGGAATTCTGGCTGCAAATCTCCGGCGAACCCGACCCGCAGGCCAATGGGCTGTTGAATCTGGACGGCGACTGGCGGGCAGGGAGCTGAGCTTGGGATGCGCCGGTGAATCCTGAGCCCCGCCCAGTGACCTCAATTGGCGACTCGCTGGCCTACGCCGACGGGGCCGAAGCTGAGCTGTTGGCGCTGTTGCGCTCCGCTGAGGACCGCCGAGTGGGGTCTGAAGAATTGGCGGGCGCAATTCGAGATTGGCCCACTGCCTATCATCTGGCCCCCGAGCGGGGCGTCCTATTGGCCCCGATAAACATCAGTCCGGAAGACCACGTGCTGGACGTGGGAGCGGGCTCGGGGGTCAACACCCGGATATGTGCGGACCAAGGGGCGGCGGTGACCGCGGTGGAGGGCAGCGCGGCCCGAGCAGAGCTGATTGCCCACCGCTGCGCCGGACTTGAAGGCGTCGATGTCTTGTGCGGTCCACTCGAAGGGCTGGGGGCCGACAGGCTGGGGGCCTACGACGTTGTTCTGTTGGTAGGGGTGCTGGAATATGCCGGAACTACTCACGGCGGCAGCGGTGGGCCTACCGCACTTCTCAATCTGGTAGTGGATGCCCTGGCCCCCGAAGGGGTGGTGGTGCTGGCCATCGAGAATCGCTTGGGTCTCAAGTATCTACTGGGCTTTCCTGAAGACCATCTGGGCTTGCCCTGGGTGGGTTGGGAGGGCTACCGCGCCGACGAGCCGACCACGTGGTCGCGACGAGAGCTTTCTCAGATGCTGACCGACGCAGGATTGACAGGCCAGAAGTGGCTGTATCCGTTTCCCGACTACAAGCTGCCCACCGCGGTGCTGGCTGAGGAGATCTATGGCCGGGCCGACGGGGTTGACATGGTGGACCAGATTGTGGGCCACCCCACCAGCACTGAGTATGACCGCCCGGTGCTGGTGGCCGATGATCGGGCTGCCCATCGGGCGCTGCTCACCGCGGGCCTGGGACCCGATATAGCCAATTCGTTTTTGATTGTGGCTGGTCGGGATTCCGATGCCGTGGTCAAGCGGGTAGACCAGCGGGTGCTGGCGTGGCGGGTGGCGCCTGACCGTCGTCGCCGCTGGGGACAGCAGGCTGTTGTGGTCTGCTCGGACCAGGGTTTGACCATGAGACGGCGTCTCTTGGACGAAGACAGAGCTGACGATTTTGAAGGCTGGCTCGGGCAAGTCGAGGTGGCCGAAGAGGCCTATGTCTCAGGCCGCAATCTTGAGCAGTGCCTGCTGGACTGCGCTCGCGACGGCGATGCCGACGGAATAGTCGAGCTGTTGGGGGCGTGGCGGGCCGCGTTGGCTGCTCATGAGGCGCCGATTGACTCGATTTCTAAGCCCCACCCCTATCTGCTGGCCGATGCCGCTCGGGTGCTGCCTCCAGAATGGCTGGATGCCGGGCCTGACAATTTTGTAGTGACCGATGACGGCCTCGAGTTCGTGGACCGGGAATGGGTGGCCGCGGGGGGAGTGGATGCTCGGTTGGCCGTGGTCAGGGGCCTCTGGAAGGCCGTGTCGGCCATGTTGAGCACCCGCTGCCATCTGCCCTGGCCTGTCACTTGGAGCAACGACCGTGTGGTGGCTCACTTGGGCGGGCTGATCGGCGAGGAAATCGATGACTCCTTGATGGAACAGTGGCGGGAGGCCGAGGAGGATTTGATTCGCCGGATCTACCGCCAGCCTGCGGTGCGGTTGGCAGAACTGCACGATGCCGGAAGCCGCTCCCGGATGGATCTCCTGAGTTCGCCGTTGGCCCCATATCGGCGCTTGGAGCACTTAGTCCACCGGCAACAGGATCTGATTGCCGAACTCACTGCCAATGAACAGATGGCTGGGGACTTGGAAGAGGCCCAAGCCCGCCTGGCTGAAGCCGAGACAGAGCTGGCCCAGAATCGATCAGAGCTGGCTACGGCTCGAGCGCGACTGGCCCGAGTGGCTTGGCGGGAGCGGATCCACAACAAGATCGGCAAGCTGATTCGGCGGTTCGGTGGGCGGAAAGGCCGCCAAGCAGATTAAGGCCCGCTTTCAAGCAGGTCTTTCAATGCGATCCACATCTGCTCGCGGGTGACGGAGATATCGAACCGCTGAGCTGATTGGATGCCGCGATCGCGCAGACACTGGCTTAGTTGGTTGTCGCCCAGCACTCGATTTAGGGCCAGAGCCATTGTCAATGGCCGCTTGTCATTGAGCACGATGCCGGATTCACCGACCGTTTCTGCCACCGCGGCCGCGTCAAAGGCCACCACCGGCAAGCCGTTGGCCATGGCCTCCACCAGAGGCACGCCGAATCCCTCGTGCTCCGAAGTGCAGGCAAAGACGTCGGAATCCCGGTACCACTGGAGCAGGTTCTTGTCGGAGACCTTGCCGGCGAAGACAGTCTGGTCGTGAACATCAAGCTGGCGGGCGAGATCTCTTAGAGATTGCAGGTATTGGGGCGGGGATGCATCACCCACCAGCACGAGCCGCGAACGGGGCCGGAACCGGCAAAGGACTGCGAAGGCGGCGATGAGGTCGTGCTGGCACTTGTTGGGAACCAGCCGGCCCACGAATAGCACTGTCCCCCCGTCTTTAGTTGCCACCCCATCGCTTGATCCGGAGCTGGGATCTCCAGATGTGCTCGGCCCGGCCTTGACCGCTCCATCGGATATCTGCCACAGCACGGGAGAAACCACCACGTCGTCGATACTCAGATCTCTGAGCTCTTGGGCGTTGAATTCAGAGTCGGCGATGCCTCGGACAGTGAGGGGAGCCAATTGCTCGAGCTGCTGGCGCCCCCGCGCCACGCTCTTGGCCAACTCTGGTTGCCATGTATCGAAGAAACTCGAGGGTGTGATGTTGTGATAGTTCAGCACGACCGGGATCTGGCGCCGGATCACCTGCTGGGCCACCTCTGATCCGATGGAGTGCTGGAGTATCGACACCCGGCCATCAGCTCTCCACTTATCGATAGAGACGGTGCCACTGCCTGACCGGGATTTTCGCTCTACCACGATGCGAACCTCTATGCCCTTCTCTTCGAGGAGGTCTTGGATCAGCCGGGTGTGATTGCTGGTGGCGTCGCCAGAGGCCATCTGCGGAACCAGAATATCGACAGCGGGGCTCATGATTGGCTCTGGCAGGAATCGTCCGACCGGCTCTCGGTGCGGTGGGCCACGACAATCTCCGCGATGCGAGAGTCGGAGCAAGGCTCCAGACGGGCGTCGAAGCCGGCCCGCTCCAATAGGTGTCGCCAGGTGATCGGAGAGACGCCAAGTCCTGTTCCCAACTCCAATTCGACTCGGCTCCGGTGGGCCGGATCGGCTACCGCCACGATAATCCGGCCGGTCTTCATCAGCTTTCGGCCGGCTTGGTCGATCACTTCGAGCAGGTTACCCAGGGGCAGCTTTTCCACGAATCCCGTCAAAACAATCGTGCTGAATCCCTCGTCTTCCGTACCAGCCAGATAGGCAGCCTCATCGCCGGGTCGGATGTCAACCTGGCGTTGCAGGCCAACGAGGACACGATCGGGATCTTGCTCGACGCCACGGGTGCGAATGCCCCGGTCGCCAATGGCCTGGATGATGGTGCCCTCCCCCCCGGAAAGCACTAGGCACGGTCCCAAGCCCGCCAATTCTGCCACCTGCGACGCCACTGCGGGCGATGGCTCGGGGGGATCATCGAGGCAGTCCGAGGCCGATGAATCAGAGTTGTCTACTGGCTGGGCGGTGGCGCTTTCCAGGTGCCCAAGGCGGGCTTCGAGGCTGCGCAGGTGCCGTATCAGCATTCCGGCGAACACGTTGAACTGGTCGGTCAAAAATCGGATGTACCAGTAGGTCAGTTTGCGAACCAACCACTTGACGCCGCTCAGTCCCCGACGCGATCCGATGGGTACGTGAGGATCAAGAGCAGCCAGGCTCGCGGTTTGGCCCAAGAGATCGTCCGGCTCTTCGATATCCGCCTTTGAAGGGGCGATGTCGGCCCAAGCCTGCGAAATCTCGTGTTCGAACTGGGCGATCGTGCCGTCTTCACGGCGCTGCTTCTCAGCTTCAGCTTCGATTGTGGCGCTGATCCGTTTGGTATCGATGAGATCAGGTCGGGGCATTTTTGCGCGGTCCCAGGGCAAGCCGTCGGGCCAGACGGATTATGGCCGGGCGGGCCAGATCTTGGTTCAGGCTGAGGATCTCGGCATTTTGCTCGGCAATGCGGGCGTCCCGTTCGGCGATGCGGGTATCACGCTCGGCGATGCGGGTATCACGCTCGGCGATGCGGGCATCACGCTCGCGAACGCGGTCTTTCCACTCTTCGATATGGGCATCCCGTTCTGCGACCCGTTCTTCCAGCTCTGCGATTCGGTCTTTCTGATTGGCAATGAGGTCGCGTTGGTATTGATTTTGCGCCTCAGCCCCGATCGTTCGATCTCGCATATTGAGAACTTCATGGCGAAGATGTTCGTGGTCCTCGCCATCGATCAGGTCGGCAGCCATGGCTGAATGGTAGTTGTGGTCGGTCTCTGGGCTGATGGAGCGGGACAAAGTACTGGCTGCTTCGCCCCAACGGGCGACGAACCTCTCTGATTCCCACGGCTCGATTACCGGCGGTCGGCTGGCGCTCTCGTGGTGAATGAGGGTGGCGTCGAGCGCCACCACCACCCGCAAACCCGACCGCGTGAGTCGCAGGCAAAGGTCAATGTCGCCATAGGAGGCAGGAAAAACCAGTGACATCCCCCCTACCGCCAGCAGATCCCGGCGTCGGGCCAGCATGCATGCCCCGGTGACGCAGTCCACGTCGCGGACTGTGTCGTCCCACGCTGCTGCGGATTCAGATTTCTGGCATCCCCGGAACGAATGGATGGGATGGGGGCCTTCAAATTCAATGCCGATGTGCTGTATCGACCGGTCGGGGTACAGCAGCGTCGCCCCCACCGCGCCGATAGTGGGATCGTCGAGGTGGGCTGCCATTTTCCTGAGCCAGTCGGAGGATTCTGCTTCGATGTCGTCGTTGAGCAACAAGATCAACTCGCCGCGGCTGGCCAGCAGACCGCAATTCACCGCTCGGGAGAAGTCGAACGACCCGGCACCCCGGTGAATAACCCTCAAGGGCAGCTCGGAAGCTTGCTGGGGTGGCTTGCCCTGGTATTCGTCGCCCACGACCACGATCACTTCTTTGGGCAGGGGTTCGAGCCGGGCAAGCGTGGTCAGGCAGCGGTCCAGCATCGAGGTTTCAGCGCCAGGGAGGACGTGACCAGCACTGGGAATGACAATCGAGGTGCGGGCCTGTGAAAGCGTTGCGGAATCGGCCATGAAGCTTGGTCAATGTTACTTGCAGGCGATGGCTTTGAACGCGGCCATGAAGTCTGATCGCTGTTGCCTGTGGGCGATGGCTTTGAGCACGGCCATGAGGCACGACGCCAGGGCTATTCGATAACCGCAACCACGTCGCCGCCGCCCACCGCGTCGCCCTCGCGCACCTTGATCTCAACCACCGTGCCGGACTTCTCGGCGCAGACGTTGTTCTCCATCTTCATGGCTTCCAGAACCACGATGGGGTCGCCCACCTCCACTGTGTCGCCCTCCGCCACCATCACCTTCACGATGGTGCCCTGCATGGGAACGACGACGTCACCGCTACCCCCGCTGGTCCCGCTCTTGCCGGCAGCCGCCCGTTTGGGGCGTTTGGCTGTGCCGGAAGCCGAGGCCGCGGTGGAAGCGGATTCTGGCACCCACATCCGCACCGCGTAGCGCTGGCCGTTGACTTCCACATCGATGTCCCGCTGTACACGGGGTTCCTCGTCGGTGGCTGGTGTAGCGGCTGCTGTGCCGCCGACTCCGGTGAGGTCCAGCGTTTCCTCCACCCATTTGGTGGAGTGGGACAGGGCGGCGAAATCGGGGTGGGCCAGAATGGCCACATCCGCACCGATGGTGGTGGCCACACCGCTCACCTCCATCTCGTCGAGGGCCCGCAGGGTACGGGCGATGGCGGTGGGCCGGTCCCGGCCCCAGCAGATCAGCTTGCCCACCAGGTTGTCGTAGAACTGGCTGATCTCGTCGCCGGCCTCGTATCCGCCGTCCCAGCGGGTGCCGAAGCCGCTGGGCAGGCTCAGGCCGGTGATCGGCCCCGGTGACGGAAGAAAGGCGCCCTCGGCGGGATCTTCGGCATTTATGCGCACTTCAATGGCGTGGCCGGAGATGGCGATGTCGTCTTGGGCAAATGGCAGGGGCTCGCCCGAGGCCACCCGAATCTGCTGTTCCACTAGGTCGATCCCGGTAACCATCTCGGTGGCCGGGTGCTCCACCTGGAGTCGGGTGTTCATCTCCAGGTAGTAGAACGCTTCGTCTTCGTACAGGAACTCCACCGTTCCGGCATTCACGTAGTCGCAGCCTTGGGCCACCTTGACCGCGGCCTCGCCCATGGCGGCGAGTACATCGGTGTCGATACCCGCCGCGGGGGCCTCCTCGATGAGCTTCTGGTGGCGGCGCTGGGCCGAGCAGTCGCGGGTGCCCAGGTACACGCAGTTGCCGTGGTTGTCGGCCAACACCTGTACCTCCACATGGCGGGGCTTTTCCAGATAGCGCTCCATGTAGATCTCGTCGCGTCCGAAGTAGCTGAGCGCTTCCCGCTGAGCCGACTCGATGGCCTCTTCCACCGCGCCCTCGTCGGCCACCACCTTCATGCCCCGACCTCCGCCACCGTAGGCAGCCTTGATGGCCACCGGGTAGCCGTGCTCGGCACCGAAGGTCCGCACCTGGCTGGGGTCGGTTATGAGCTCGGTGGTGCCGGGGACGCCATGGACCCCCACCCGCTCGGCGGCCTGGCGGGCGGAGATCTTGTCTCCCATGATCTCTATCGCTTCAGGATTGGGGCCGATGAATGCCACTCCCCGAGCAGTGATGGCCCGGGCAAAGTCGGCGTTTTCGGAAAAGAAGCCGTAACCGGGGTGGACGCCGTCGGCCCCGGTGCGCTCGATGATCTCGAGGATGGCCTCGGTGTTCAGGTAGCTCTCCGCTGCGGTTTGGCCGCCCAAGGCGTGGGCCTCGTCGGCCATGCGCACGTGTAGAGCATTGCGGTCGAGTTCGGAATACACCGCCACGGTGGCGATGCCCATCTCCCGGCAGGCTCGGATCACACGTACGGCAATCTCCCCCCGGTTTGCCACCAGCACCTTGGTTAACACGGCAATATGGTGGCAGACGGGTTCTCAAGCACGCGAATAATGGCGGTTCAGCAGATTGGAGTTTGGCGCGTGGACAGGCATGAGGTTGCCGGATATCAGGTGGAATGGGTATCCGAAACCGGCTCGACCAATGCCGATCTCCTGGCTGTGGCTCGCCGGGGTTCAGAATCCAATCGAGTTCTGGTGGCTAACTACCAGAGCGCTGGGCGAGGCCGCCGGGGGAGATCCTGGGGGGCGACGCCGGAATCGAGCTTGCTGTTCTCGGTGCTGACCAGGCCCGAAATTGCCGCTGCCGCGGCCCATCTGGTTACCAATGCGCTGGCAATGGGTGCGCTGGAGGCCTGCGACTCGCTGGCCGGGGTGCGGCCAGGATTGAAGTGGCCCAATGATCTGGTAGTGGCAGATCGCAAGCTTGCCGGTGTGTTGGCCGAATCGGTTGTAGCTGGCGACAGGCTCGAGGCCGTTGTGGTGGGTATGGGCCTCAATGTGCGGACGGGGGCGGCGCCCCCTGAAGCTGCTGAGTCGGCAGTTGCCTTGGAGGATTTGTGCGGTGCGGTCGTGGATCGAGAGAGATTGCTGGCTGGCATACTGTTCCGATTTTCGCACTGGATGGGTGGTATTGAGACCCAGGCCAAACAAGCTGCCCTCCTAGATGCTGTTCGCCAAGAGTCGGCAACCCTGGGCCGCCGAGTTTCGGTCGAGTTAGGAGACGGAACAGTGCAAGAGGGCCGGGCTGAGTACATGGACGAGCATGGGGCCTTGGTGTTGGAGGGTGGGGTGCGGGTTGTAGTCGGAGATGTTGTGCACCTCAGGGGTCAACCTGAGTCGCCTTCAGATGGGCGAAGGCCTGGGCAGCGGCCTGGGTGAGGGGACCGGGGGCGGCGAGCAGCGGACGGCCGTCAACGGCGTGGATGGGGTGAACGTCTCGGGTGGTGGAGGTGAGAAACGCCTCGTCGGACTGGGCCAAAACGTTGAGGGGTACGTCCTTCTCGAGCGCTCCGGTGAGCTCGATCACCAGTTGGCGGGTTACCCCAGCCAAGCATCCAGAGGCCAGCGACGGCGTTATGAGCTGGCCCTCATGGGCCAAGAACACGTTGCTGCCGGTGCCCTCGCACAGCTGGCCCTGGGTGTTGGCGAAAATGGCCTCGCTGGCCCCCGTCGTTTTGGCCTCAGCAAGCGCCCTCACGTTGGCGCCGTAGGACACGGTCTTTAGGCCGGCCAGGGGGCCTTGCTCGTTGATGGTCCAGGGCATGGTGGCCACCGCGGTGGTGGCTGGCCATGGCGACTGGGGGGTGGCAGCCACCGTAGCGGTGGGCGGGCTGTCGCCCCGGCTGCTGCCCAGCGGGCCGGTGCCGCTGCTGACGGTGACCCGCAGTCGCCCTTCCTCGAGCCCATTGGCCGCGGCCACCGCAATCATGGCATCCCGGAGCTCGTCGGCATCGGGAACCGTGATGCCTAGGTGCTCGGCCGAATAGGCCAACCGCTCTAGGTGACGGCGAGCGGCAAACGGCATGCCCCGCACCATGATCAGGGTCTCGAACACGGCGTCGCCCACCAGCCATCCGTGGTCGAAGGGCGAGATCCGGGCCTCGTCCTCGGGAACCAGATCCCCGTTGATCCACACGATGCGGGTAGTCACTAGGGCACGTACTCCCCGGTGGCCACGGCCAAGAGCCGCTTGGCCTTCAGCTCAGTTTCCTGCCACTCGTCTACTGGGTCGCTGTCGTAGGTAATGCCCCCACCGGTTCCGAGATGGAGGTGACCGTCTTCGATCCACAAGGTGCGGATGGCCACGTTCAGATCGCCCCTCTTGCGGTCGGCGTCAACCCAGCCCACCGCTCCGCAATACACCCCTCGAGGCAGCGGCTCCAGAGCGGCAATGGCGTCCAAAGCGGCCAGCTTGGGTGCCCCGGTGACCGACCCCGGAGGGAAGGCAGCACCGATGATTTCAGGCCATCCGCAGCCCGGGGACAGTCGCCCCCGAACGGTGCTCACCAGATGCACCAGTTCCGGATGGTGCTCCAAGGAGAAGAGGGCGGGCACGCTCACTGTCCCGTAATCGCATACCCGCCCCAGATCGTTGCGTACGAGATCAACAATCATGAGGTTCTCTGCTTGGTCCTTGGGAGTCAGCCCCGACGGTTCGGCCGCGGTGCCCTTGATGGGAGACGACTCCACCCAGCTGCCGTTGCGTTCCAAGAACCGCTCGGGGGAGGCCGATGCAATGTGAACCCCATGATCGGGCAAACGCAGCACGGCCGCGTAGGGAGCAGGATTGCCCTCGGCCAGTGCCGCCCCCAACGCGGCGATGTCGGTGTCGGGATCGATGAGAGGAGCGCTCAGCCGGCGGGTGAGGTTCACCTGGTAGACGTCGCCGGCCGCGATCATCTCCCGGATGGCCGAAACTCCGGCGGTGAAGCCGGCGCGGTCTAGAGAACTAGACCAAGTGTCGGCCGGGAGGCCCTTCCAGGGACGCCCCTGCCAAGGACGGGCAGGGCGAACCGAGTCGAAGCGGGCGCACACTGCTTTACCGGTGAAGTCGATGGTCACTGCCCAGAAGCCGGAGGACTCCAAGGCTCCCAAGTCGTCGGTGACGTCGACCAGCCGCGAACAAAGGTGATGTCCCACCACGGCAACAGCCGCCATCTCCATCGGGTGCAGTGTACTTATTGCTTTCACCAGAGTGGCAGCCATTGAGGTTTCGGGCTCTATTCGCACTCATCAGGTACCGGTGGCTGAACTCAAATCAATTGATCGGCCTCTTACACTGGCGGTGAATGAGGCGCGGCAGGCGGCGGAGACGCAAGAGAACCTGGTGGCAACTCATGGTGGTGCTGTTTGGATTGCTGGTGTTCGCCGCGGCGGTGGGCGGTGCGGCCGGGTTGGCCACGGTGAAGTCGCAGATAAACAAGATTCCCCGTGTGTCGGTTGGCCTGTCACTCTCCTCCGAGGAGCAGAGCGATTCAGAGGCCCAGAACTTCTTGTTGGTGGGCATTGACAGTGCTGAGGGGGTTGATCCCGACAGCCCGATTCACATCGACCGAGACATCAACACCTTGCTGACCGACTCAGTGATCCTGGTGCGCATCGACCCCGAAGCCGACCGGGTTGCGATGCTGTCCATTCCCCGCGACCTCTGGGTGCCGATTGCTGGCAAGGGATGGAGCGAACGGGTAAACGCTGCTCGGGGCATCGGCGGGGCCAGCACCCTCATTGAAACCGTGTCGGATTACCTGGGCGTGCCCATCCACCACTATGTGGAGATCAACTTCGCCGGATTTCTCCAAATTGTGGAGGCGGTAGACGGGGTGCCGGTGGAGATCGCCCAGCCCATTCGGGACGACGCGGTGGGCCTGAGGATCGAGCAGGCCGGGGTGGTTGTCCTCGACCCCGACACGGCGCTGGCCTATGTGCGGACCCGCCGGCCGCTAACGCTGGTCGAAGGTGGAAATCCAGCCAACGATGACCACTGGGTGAGGCTCGGCGTGTGGAATGACCTGGAGCGCAACCAGCGCCAGCAGGAATTCATGGTGGCCACCCTCAAGCGGGCGGTTGAGAAGGGCATCCGCAATCCGCTTACCCTGCGACGGGTAGCCAATGAGCTCTTAAACGAGGACAACCCCAGCATCACCCTGGACGACCGCATCACCATTGGCCAGATTGTGGACCTGGGCGATGAGTTCCGGTCGTTCCGTGTAGATCAGATTGAGCGCTACAAGCTGCCGGTGGTCGATGCGACCATCGACGGCAAGCAGGTGCTCTTGCTGGCGGAGGATCAGGCCCAGCCGGTGCTGGAGCTATTCCGGGCTGGAAGCCTGGCCGGGGTTCGAGTGAGAGTGCTGAACGGCACCCCGTCGGGAACCGTGGCCGGGGTGGAGGATGCGTTGGAGCGAGCCGGGTTCTCGGTGGTGGAAAGGGGCAACGCCGACCGGTTCGATGTGGGCACGACGTTGGTTCGCCATACCAGTGCATTTGAGGACGAAGCAGATCAGTTGGCCCGGTATTTGGAGCCCGCGCCGAGGCTAGAGCTGGTAGCCGAGATCGATGGCGCAGATCTGGAGCTGGTGGTGGGCAGCGACTATGGCGAGGTTCTGGACAGCCCGAGGGTCTCCGCTTCTTGACGATTGGCCAGGAACCAGAGATAAGTGCGCCGCAGGCCTTCTAGAAACGGGGTGGTGGCCTCGAAGCCGAACAGCTCTTTGGCCCGGCTGGCGTCGACGCAACGGCGGGGCTGGCCGTCGGGCTTGGACGCATCCCATTCGATGCGGCCGGCGAATCCGGTGATCTCGGCCACGTCGTGAATTAGCTCTTTGATGGCGATCTCATGGTTGGCCCCCAGATTCACCGGGGCCGCTCCCCGGTAGTGCTCAGCGGCGAGCAGGATGCCGCGGGCGGCGTCGTCCACATAGAGGAACTCCCGACTGGCCGTGCCGGTGCCCCATACCTCGATGCTGTCGTGGCCGGCTTCGACGGCGTCCACGCATTTCTTGATGAGTGCGGGAATAACGTGGGACACCGACGGGTGGAACTTGTCGCCCGGACCGTACAGATTGGTGGGCATTAGATAGATGCCTTGCTGGCCGTACTGGTCGCGGTTGGCCTGGAGCTGTACGAGATGGGCCAGCTTGGCCACCCCATAGGGGGCGTTGGTCTCTTCGGGGTACCCGGACCAAAGGGACTCCTCGGTGAACGGCACCTTCGTGTGCTTGGGGTACGAGCAGATGGTGCCCACCACAATCAGCCGGTCAGCTCCCGCCAGTCGGCACTGCTCGATGACATTGGTGCCCATGAGGAGGTTGTCGAGATACAAGTCGGCGGGCCGCTCCTGGTTGGCCCCAATGCCCCCCACTCGGGCGGCCAGGTGGATCACCGTATGGGGCTGGATGTCGGCCAAGAGTCTCTGGGCGTCATCGGCCCGACGCAGGTCGTAGTCGGCGCTCGATGGGGCGGCCAACAGGGTGGGTTCTTGTTGGTTGAGCTGCCGGCAAACTGCTTGGCCCAAGAAGCCGGTGCCGCCAGTGACCAAGACTCGCTGGTCTGCCCAAAAGCCGCTCATCGCACTTCACACTAGTGGTCCGCGACGTACACATTGAGTTCGGGCTGGCAGAATCGGGACAGTGCGAGTGGCGATCATTCTGGAGCAATGCTGGCACCGGGTGCCAGGGGGGACGGCAACGGCTGCGCTGGGGTGCGTTGAGGCCCTGGGCCGCCTACAGGAACCGCCGGAGATGATTGGCATTTCCGCCTGGCACCGAAACGTGCCGGAAGAACCGTTCGAGCCGCCTATCGAAGTGGCCGCTCTTCGATTGCCCCGAGCTGGCTTGTACTGGAGCTGGCACGAGATGCGGAGGCCATCGGTGGAGCGAGCGGCGGGGCCGGTGAGCGCTATCCATGCGACCGGCATGGCAGTGCCTCCCCGGTCGGCGCCGTTGGCGGTGACAGTCAACGACTTGGCGTTCTTGCGCCATCCAGATCACTTCACGCCCCGGGGCTTGCGCTTTTTTGCTCGATCGCTGGAGTTGACCCGCAACGACGCCGACATCGTGGTGTGCCCGTCGCGACACACCGCCGATGACTGCCTCCGAGCCGGGATTGATGCCGACCGGGTGCGCTTTGTGCCGTACTGGGCCGATGACTGCTTGGTGCTGCCAGACGAGGCCGACGAGGTGCGGCGGCGGTTCGGCCTAGCTGATCGGTTCGTGTTGTGGGTGGGTACCGCCGAGCCTCGCAAGAACCTGGCCGGACTGCTGAAGGCATGGCAGATGCTCGGGCGAACGAGCGAACAATTGGTCCTGGTAGGGCCCGACGGGTGGAAGTCGAACTTGGGCGGGGCGTTGGCCCCGTCTGACCAATCGATCCTTCGGCTGGGGTTCGTGGCTGAGGATGACAAGCGGGCGCTGATGCAGGCCGCAGCGGCGGTTTGCTATCCCAGTCTGACCGAGGGATTCGGTCTGCCGGTTTTGGAGGCGATGGTGCAGGGGACGCCGGTGGTGACGTCGGCATCAGGAGCCACCGCCGAGGTGGCTGGCCCGACCGGGGTGCTGGTGGATCCCACGAGCCCTCAGGAGATTGCCGACGCGCTGGCCGGACTGCTCGACGTTCCCGATGATGCTGCCCGCATGGGCAAGCAGGGCCGGGAGCGGGCGCTAGCCGAGTTCAGCTGGCAGCGAACGGCCGAGGGACTAATGGAGATCTATGAGGAGCTGGCGGGTCTATGAGGGGCTGGCGGGTCTATGAGGAGCTGGCGGGTCTATGAGGGGCTGGCGGGTTGACTGCTGAGATGATCTCGGTGGGTGTGAACCTCCTGTGGCTGCGGTCGGGCAGGGTAGGAGGCACCGAGGACTATGCGGTCAGGCTGCTGTCGGCCATCCCATCCGATGCCCCGGTGCAGCTGACGTTGTTTGTACCGCGGGGGTTTGCCGAGGCTCATCCATCCCTGGCCGATCGACACGAGATGGTGGCGTCGCCACCGACGTGGAGTCGGCCGCTGCGGGTACTCATCGAGAACACCTGGTTGGTCGCCCAATGTCGTCGCCGCGATTTGGCGATGGTCCACCATTTTGGAGGGACTGCGCCCTTGGTGGGTCTCCGGCCCTCGATTGTGACCATCCACGACTTGCAGCCCTTGGACCATCCCAAGCACTTCAGCTTGGTCAAGCGGCTGTACCTTAAGGCGATGTTGCCCTGGACGGTGCGCCGGGCCGAGGCCATCGTGACCGTGAGCGAGTTTTGCCGGAGCCGCTTGGTGGAGCGATTAGGGGTGGATTCCGAGCGAGTGGCGGTGCTGCCCGCACCGGTGGACGTCTCCTCGGGCACCGCTGAGATGCCGTTGGCGGCCGCAGTGCCGGATTTGTCCCACCCGTTCGTGCTCTATCCGGCGGTGTCCTATCCCCACAAGAACCACGAAGTGCTACTGCGGGCGCTAGCTCGACTAGCTGCCGACGGTGTGGATGTGGAGTTGGTGGCCACTGGAGGGCGCGGCCCCCGAGACGCCAAGCTGGACCAGCTGGCCGTGGACCTGGGGGTGGGGCGACGCTGGCACCGGCTGGGGCGCATTCCCCGCACGGTGCTCGACGGCCTGTTCAGACAGGCAGTGGCCACGGTGTTTCCGTCGCAATACGAAGGATACGGCCTCCCCCTGGTCGAAGCCATGGCCCGGGGCTGTCCGGTGGTGGCCGCCGACGCCGGGGCGCTGCCCGAGGTGGTGGGAGCAGGAGGCCGGCTTCTCGACCCCGACGACGACTCCCTGTGGGCTGACGCAATCGCCAAGTTGGTGGTTGATGCTGATGCTCGGCGCGAGTTGAGTGAGGCAGGAGAGTCCAGGGTTCGAGCCCTTGCCGAAGTCGACTCAGCAGCGAACCTATGCCGCCTGTATTACCAGGTAGCTGGGTAATGGCTCAGCTCACGATCCTCGTATTGTGTCCGCACTTCGAACCGGACACCGCTCCCACCGGAGAAGTGATGACCGCCATCTGCGAGCGGTGGACGGCCCGCGGCCATCGGGTGGAAGTTGTCACCAGCCTCCCGTGGTATCGAGACCACGCGGTGGCCCAGGGATGGTCGGGGCGACTAGTTCGGACCCAGGAGGAGCCGTGGGGACGGATCAGGCGCTGGCATCCGTTTCCCGCCGACAAGGGGCGGCTGCTGGCCCGGGCGGCGGCGTTTGCTGGGTTCACCGTACTGGCGGGTGCCGATGCTGTAGCCGCGGCAGGCCGCTGCGATGTTGTGTTCGCTATGTCGCCTCCGCTCACTCTGGGGGCTGCGGGGTGGGCCGCCGCCTGGCGGGGTCGGGTGCCGCTGGTGTTCAACGTGCAGGATGTGTTTCCCGACGCCGCGGTGGGCACCGGCGTCTTGCAGAACGCCAAGGTCGTTGCCGCGGCCTCCCGGCTGGAGCGCTGGGTGTATCGGCGGGCCTCGGCGGTGACCGTGCTGTCGGAGGGAATGGCCGCCAACGTGCGGGCCAAGTTGGATCCTCACATTGACCCGGAAAAGGTGGTGGTGATCCCCAATGCCGCAGATTCGAATTGCATCGCCCCAGCGGATAGGCACAACCGGTATCGGGCCCAGTTGGGGCTGGACGGCGCCGAATCCAAGGTGGTGATGTACGCCGGCAACCTGGGGCACTCCCAGCCCTTGGAGTTGGTGGTGACCGCAGCAGAGCGTTTCGCAGATCAAGGGCGGGCCGATGTCCAGTTTGTGGTCAACGGCGACGGAGTAGCCCGGTCATCGGTGGCGGCGGCGGCCGATCGGCTGGACAATCTGCATTTGGTGGGTTGGCAACCCCCGGAGCGATTGGAGGAGGTGCTGGCCAGTGCCGATCTGCACTTGGTGCTGCTGCGGTCCGGGCTGGGCACCACCAGCGTGCCATCCAAGGTGTACACAGTGATGGCTGCGGGTCGCCCGGTGCTGGCCAGCGTCGACCGTGGCAGCGAGGTGGAGCAGCTGCTCGCTGACTCCGGGGCCGGCCGGGCGGTCGATCCCGAAGACACCGATGCTTTTTGCACAGTGGTGGCTGAGATGGTCGACGATCCCGACGGCCTGGTCGAGATGGGTCAGCGGGCTCGGGCCTACGCTGAGCAGGCTGTCGGACCACAACAGATTGCCGATTTGTATCTCGATTTGTTCCGGCGATTGATGCGCTGATCGCGCCGTCAGACCAGTAGCGTTGTAAGCCGTGGCAAGAACCTCTGGTTCTCGAAAGGTAGCGCGGGCCGCGTCGATGGGCGGGGCCGGACAGCAGCGTCGGATCATCGGCTTTCCCGCCGTCGTGGTGCTTATCATCCTGATAGGCATCGCAGTCGTGGCTATTGCTCGCACCCTGCGCGACGCCGAAGCCCGCCCTGGTCTCAGCGACCACTGGCACTCGGCCTACACGGTATGGGACTGCACTGACGGCGAGGGCGGGGCTCACCAGCCCATCTTTGAAGGCCGGTTGAACCCCCAGGGCTATCCCTACGATCCCGAGGGCATCCACTCCCATTCCGATGGCTTGATCCACATCCACCCGTTCACCGCCAACGCCGCTGGTGAAGACGCCGTCATGGGGAAGTTCTTCGAGTCGATGTTCGTGACCATGGACGAAAACGGCATCACCGCGGGAGAGTTCGGCGTGATAAGCGCAGTGGGCGCGGTGTGCGACGGGCAGCCAGCAGTCATGCAGATCGTGCGCTGGTCAAGTGCGCTTACTGCGGTGGCCGAAGAGCCCGACGAGCGGATTTACGAAGACTTCGACAAGGTCAGATTCAAAAAGGACGGCGAGGCCTTTACCATCGCTCTGGCGCCCCGGAATGCTGTGGTGCCCCTGCCTCCCACCGTCAACGATCTGCTCGCGGTGTCGCCATCGCTAGTGGCCGATCTCTCCCAGCCTGAGGGGCCAGTCGAGTTCGACGACAGTATCGAAGGCGACGTTCCGATCCCCGGAGTGCAAGACCCATAGTGGATGCGGTTGTACTGGTCGGCGGCTTCGGCACCCGGCTGCGGCCATTGACCCTGACCCGTCCCAAGCAGATGCTGCCGGTTGTAGACCGGCCCATGATCGAGCATGTGGTAGGCAGGCTCGGACAGCAGGGGATCACCCGGGCGGTGTTGTCGCTGGGCTACCGGCCCGACGCCTTCGAAGCCGCCTACCCCGAGAGCCGATGTGCCGGAGTTGAGCTGTTCTATGCGGTTGAGCCCGAGCCGTTGGATACCGCGGGAGCCATTGCCTTTGCCGCCCGAATGGCCGAGATCCAAGACACCTTTATGGCTGTGAATGGCGACGTGATCAGCGACTTCCCATTGGTCGAGCTGGTAGACGCCCACAAAGGAAACGACGGGGCAGCCACTATCGCCCTTACCCCTGTGGAAGATCCTTCCCGCTATGGAGTAGTGGTGCGCGACCCCGATGGTCGGGTCCAGGCTTTTGTCGAGAAACCGCCTGCCGACGAGGCACCGAGCCGGTGGATTAATGCCGGGATGTACGTTCTCGATCTCGCAGTGCTCGACTTGATCCCTGGAGACCGACCAGCGTCAATCGAGAGGGAGACCTTCCCAGTTCTCGTGCAGGAGGGGTTGCTGTATGCCGTGGCCAATGACGGCTTTTGGGTCGACGCCGGCACTCCTGCCGCCTATTTGGAGGTCCAACTCGACCTTTCCGGCGGAACCCACATCCATCCAACCGCCGAAATCGATCCCAGTGCCCGCATTACCAACTCAGTGATAATGGACCACGTCGTCGTGGCTGCCGGTGCCCGGGTTGCGGACTCCGTCTTGCTTCCTCACAGCAGGGTTCAGGCCGACGCTGAAGTACAGAGAGCCATCATCAGTCCCGACCACCACATCACTGCTTAGCGGAACAGATCCTCGCCAGGGGGTCGGATCAGGTCGGCTCGGATGTTGCCGGGGCCGAGCCAGGCAGCTTTCCCACCCCGAATGACTGCCACCGGGATGTTTTCGGCCTTGCCCATGACCAAATCCGCGGCCGCGGCCAATTCGTCGACGATGGCAACCTCGGTAACTTGAAGCTCTCGGCCCAAGGCATCTTCGGTGCCCCGCAGATCGAGGATTGGACGAACCCCAGCTGAGCCGATGGCCACGTCGGCTACCCCTCGCCGCCAAGGACGCCCAAATGTGTCCGAGACAATCACCCCCACGTCCAGTCCGGCCTTGGCCTTGATGCCGTCGCGGATGCGTCGGGCGGATTTATCCGGATCGTCGGGCAGCAGCGCGGCTTGGTCGGCGTCCACGTTTGATCGGTCGACTCCCGCGTTTGCGCACACAAACCCGTGCTTGGTCTCGCTGATAACCAGATCGCCCCGACGCCGCAGCACTCGAACCGATTCCTGCTCCACCACCGGCTTGTGCGATAGGGGGTCGTCGGGGTCGACAGCGACCATGGCCCCTTCGGCCTTGGACACAATCTTCTGAGTGACCACCACCACATCGCCATCGGCCAGATCGGCTGTTTCAGCGATGAGACTGGCCAGGTCGTCGCCCGCATTGATCTCGGGCAGACCCTCCACGCCGACAATCTCGAGACTCATGGGCGGTCTCCGTCGGATGCACAACCCAGTACCACTCGGGCCAGCGCAATGGACGTTTCGACACTGTCCATGATGGTGGGCGCTACCACGCAGGTCACACCAGCAGATTCCACGTCGCTGGCCAGGTGGGCATCGGCCTCATCGATCACCAAGGTGGAGGCCACGTCTCGATACAGGCGGGCCACACCGACCACGGAGCATTTGTGGCCCAGCTCTCTCATAAGCCGGTCGGCGGGGCCTTTGAGGGCAGCGCCGCCAACGATGGGCGAAACCGCCACGACCGCGTCGCGGCGGGCGGCCAACGCATCCCGGATGCCGGGCACTTCCAACACGGGCCCGATGGACACGATGGGATTGGAAGGGGCGATGATGATCGAAGTGGCGGTGGCCAGCGCCTCAATGACGCCGGGGGCAGGCCGTGCCTCATCCGACCCGGCGACCCGAATATCGGTCACGGCCACATCGTGGCGGCGGCGCACGAAGTAGTCCTGAAAGCCGATCTCGCCCTCGTCCACGGTGGTGACCCTGGTTTCGATCCGGTCGTTCGTCACCGGCGACACGGCCAGTTCCAAGCCCCAGGCAGCCGCGATCTCTGCGGTGATGGTGGCCAAGTCGGCCCCTTGGCCGAGGCGGTGGGTGCGGTACAGGTGGGTGGCCAGGTCTCTATCGCCGAGACGGAACCAGGTGACGCCGCCGTAGCGCTCCAAGGCGTCCATGGCCTGCCAAGTCTCCCCGGCCAAACCCCAGCCCGTGTCGGGGTTGACCGCCCCAGCAAGCGTATACACCACGGTGTCCAAGTCGGGGCTTACGTGGAGGCCGTGAAGCACGGTGTCGTCAGCGGTATTCACCACCGCGAGCTGGTCGCCGGGCGGGTGAGCCCTTACCAGGCCAACCAGCAGCTTGGCTGCTCCCACCCCTCCGGCCAGCGTGACCACACTTGGGGTCAAGAAGTCCCCTCGAGCAAGCGGCCAGCAGGTTTGGTCAAGAGATGCCCTTGAGCTTGCCCTGAAGCAGGTCCAAGTCGGCGTCAACCATCATGGCCACCAAATCTTGGAATCCCACCTCCCGGTGCCACCCCAATTGCGCGGTCGCCCGGCCGGGATCGCCAACCAGCATGTCGACCTCGGCGGGACGGAAAAAGGCCTCATCGATAACCACGAAGTCGCGGTAGTCCATACCCAAGTGGGCGAAGGCCAGTTCGCAGAACTCCCGCACCGAGTGGGTCTCTCCCGAGCACACCACGTAGTCGCCGGGTTCGTCTTGCTGGAGCATCAGCCACATCGCCTTCACGTAGTCGCCGGCGAAGCCCCAGTCGCGCTTCGAGTCGAGGTTGCCTAGGCGCAGCTCGCTTTGGCGGCCCAGAAAAATGGAGGCCACCCCGTGGGTGATCTTGCGGGTCACGAATTCCAGGCCCCGCCGGGGAGACTCGTGGTTGAACAAGATGCCCGAACTGGCGTGAAGACCGTAGCTCTCCCGGTAGTTGACCGTGATCCAGTGGCCGTACACCTTGGCCACGCCGTAGGGGCTCCGGGGGTAGAAGGGGGTGTTCTCGGTTTGGGGTACCTCTCGCACCTTTCCGAACATCTCGCTGCTGGAAGCCTGGTAGAAGCGGATGCTGGGGTCGACGATGCGGATGGCGTCAAGCAGGCGGGTCACACCCAAGGCGGTGGTCTCGCCGGTGAGCACCGGTTGGCCGAAGGAGGTCTGCACAAACGACTGGGCGGCCAGGTTGTACACCTCCACCGGACGGTGCTGCTGCAAGGCCTCGATGAGGGAAGCCTCGTCGAGCAGGTCGCCGCTGACAATGGTGATCTGGTTCTGGAGATGGGCGATGCGCTCGAAGCTCACCATGCTGGACCGCCGAACCAAGCCCACCACCTCGTAGCCTTTGTCGAGCAGAAACTCGGCCAGATATGAGCCGTCTTGTCCGGTGATCCCGGTGATAAGCGCTCGCCGCTCAGCCATGGGAATCACCAGTTTGGTCGGTTAAGCGGCTGCGGGCATCTTTGAGGGTGTCGGCCAGGGTGTCGGCCAGAGCGATTTCCGGAGTCCAGCCCGTGGCCTGTTGGAGTTTGGCGTTGTCGCCCCGCTGCACCGGCAGATCGACGGGGCGGAACAGGCGCTCGTCCTGCTCGAGGGTCATCGGGATTTTGGCCAGACTGAGCAGGGTTTCGGCAATGTCAGATACGGCCACATCCCGGCCGGAGCACACGTTGTAAGCCTCGCCGGGAATCCCGTCAATCACCAGCAGGCGGTAGGCCCGCACCACATCGCGGACATCGGTGAAGTCGCGCCGGGCCGACAGGTTGCCCACGGGGACCTCGGTACTGCCGGTCTGCTCGTTGCCGACGATCCGCGCGGCCAACGCGGGGGCCAGGAAACGATCGCTCTGGCCCGGACCCAAGTGGTTGAATGCCCGGGCTCGGATCACTCCGAGTCCATGGCCCAAAAATCCCTGAATGCACACCATTTCGGCGGCTGCCTTGCTGGCGGCGTAGGGGTTGACCGGCCGCAGTGGGGCATGCTCGGTGATGGGCAGTTCGTCGGGTTCGACCATGCCGTAGATGTCGCTGCTGGTCACCGACAGGAGCCGCTCGACACCCGAGTCGATGCAGGCCCGAACCACATGCAGCGTGCCGTTGGCGTTGGTCTGGAACGTGCCTATGGGATCGTCCCACGAGGCGGCCACGTCGCTTTGGCCGGCCAGGTGGTACACCGCGTCTGGTTTTGCTTCCGCGATCAGCTCGGATACCGCACCGGCGTCCTCGATGGGGGGACTGCCGATGACGCGGTCCACCTCGATCACGTCGTCAGCGCAGGCGTTCAGATGAGCGACGAGGTGAGTTCCCACAAAACCCCGCGACCCGGTGACCAGGGCTCGCATCGCCATGAGTGTGCCACTCCAGGCGCGCTTTTGCCGTACTCGGTGACCAGTCGACGACAGCCCCGAGGCACCGATCCTCGAATGCGGCAACTCCACGAATGGAGGGGAAAGCCCATGCCCCTTCTGCTGTTGGGCGGGCCGGTACGGTGGTGAGGTGGGCGAAGCGCGGCCAGATGAGCACTCGGCAATCGAGGACGATCCCCTGGTGGAATGCATTCAAAACGGCATTTACACCGCGGTGGGCCTCGGCTTGCTGGCCATCAACCGCTTGCAGGCCGCTCGGCGGGACCTGGCCGGGCAAATGCCCGACGACTTGCGGGATGCCTTCGCCGATCTAGCCGATCAGATCCCCGATGATGTCCGATACGCCGTGGCCGACCTGGCTCGGCAGCTTCCCGACTCCGTTCGCACCGTGTTGTCTGATGCCGTCGAGCAGGCTCCCGCCCTCGCGGCCGCCCTCCGAGAATTCCTCAGCCGCACTGAAACCTGATGGAAGCCAAGTCCGACATCAGAATCCATGTCGTGATCGTGAGCCACGATCCGGGGCTGTGGTTCGACGAGATGCTGGAGTCGGTTGCCGCTCAAGATCATCGCATTGTGGACGTAACCGTGGTGGACGCCGGCAGCGAGGCCGACCCCACGGCCCGGGTCCACCGCCTATTGCCCCAGGCCAATGTCCTCCGGCTGGATTCCAATCCCGGTTTCGGCCCAGCGGCCAATTGCGTGCTGGACATTGATCCTGCTCCAGGATTCATAGCGGTATGCCACGACGATGTGGTGTTGGCACCCAACGCGCTGCGACTGCTGGCTGAAGAGGCAGTTCGCTCCAATGCCGGGATAGTCGGTCCCAAATATGTTGACTGGGATGACCCGTCTGCCCTTCGGCAGGTGGGCCTTCTGGTGGACAAGACCGGGACTCCAGTTTCCACAGTGGAGGCGGGAGAGCTCGACCAACAGCAGCACGATGCCGTTCAGGACATCTTTGCGGTGCCGGGAGGATGCGTGTTGGTGCGCGAAGACCTATTTCGGGCCATCGGCGGCTTCGATCCGAAGATGTCGTTCTGCTACGAGCATGTCGACCTTTGCTGGCGGGCCCGCACTGTGGGAGCACGGGTAATGGTGGTGCCTTCGGCGGCAGTCCGCCACCGCCAGCGGCTGCACAAGCGCCTTCCTCCCTCGTTGGTTGGCCGGCTCTACCACCGTCACCGAGTAAGGACGCTGCTGTCGGTCTACGGGTTCTGGCACTCGCTGCGGGTGGTTCCCCAGGCCATGGCCTTGGCCGCGGTCGGGCTACTGGCGGCGGTGCTCACTGGGCATCTGAGCCAAGCCCGCCAGATTGCAGCATCGTGGGGATACAACCTGCTGCGCCCAAGGTCGATCGGGCACCGGCGGCGGGAGGTGAACCGGGTTCGCCACGTTGGAGATGCCCATATTCGGCTGTCCCAGGCTAGGGGCTACGCCGAGCTGGCCTCGTTCTTGACCGACCGCGGTGGGGCGGCAGGCAGAACTGGTTTCGGTCGCGGGCTGTCGACTCGGAGCGTCTTTCTCTCCCGGCTGAGCCGCTCACGGGCATCGGTGGTGGTGTGGATTTCCGTTTTGGTCTTGGTCTTGCTCGGCGCCCGTGGCCTCATTACCGGAGGTATTCCCGCGGCGGGCGGATTGGTCCGACTGGGATCCAGCGCCGACCTTTTGAGCGGATGGTGGAGCGAAGTCCGCCCTGTCGGGCTGGGCCAAGAAGGATTTGCTCCCACCGGATTGGGGATTTTGACCCTGCTGAGCTGGTTGTTCTTCGGAGAGACCGGTCTTCTGCGCACTGTGCTGATCGTCGGGATGGTTCCGCTGGGGGGGCTGGGGATGTGGCGGCTCATGCGTCCCTTCGGCACCATGTGGATCCGGGTGGTGGCCCTTGCCGTGTATCTGGCCAATCCGGTCCCGTATAACGCCCTGGCCAATGGGGTTTGGGATGCGTTGCTGCTGTATGGCGCAGTCCCCTGGCTGATGCGGGCTGTGCTCGCCGGGGCGAGACTCACTCCCTTTGGCTCGTCGGGGGACATCCCCAGGCCAAGTTCGCGCCGAACATCGTTCTTGAGGGAGGCCCGCACCTGGCTTCCCAGCTCGTGGCAGTCAACCCAGCGGCCTTTGGTTTTGCGAGAAGTCCTGACCCTCGGATTGCTGCTTGGCTTGGTCGTTGCCATGGTATCGGACGCATTGACGGTGGTGGCTCTGGTGCTGGCCGGCCTGCTTCTGGGATCAGTTCTGGCCGGGACAGCCGAGGGAGCGACTCGGATAGTGATGGTGGCGGTGGCCGGAGCCGCATTCGCCGCCGTGCTGAACTTGCCCTGGCTGTTGGACGGCCTTCCGTCGCTGTTTGGCGACCGGCCAGGAGGAGGTGGTCAAAACTCCTGGGCGGAGCTCCTCCGGTTTGACACCGGGCCTTTTGGCGATGATCGCCTCGGCTGGGCACTGCCGGTTGCCGCGGTGCTCCCGCTGGCACTGGCCGACGATTCTCGCCTGGTATGGGCGGTAAGAGGGTGGACGCTGTACTTGGGCACCGCGGCGGTGGCTTTGGCCGCCGAGCAGGATTGGTCGCCGGTGTCGCTGCCCCGACCAGAGGTAATTCAGGTGCCCGGTGCTGTGGGCCTGGCGATCGCCGCGGCCATGGGAGTGGCCGCATTTCAAGTGGATGTGCGCCGCTACCGATTCGGGTGGCGACAGTTTGTGCCGCTTACCGCACTGGTTGCCTTGGTGGCGGCAATGCTCCCGCTGCTGGCGGTTGTCTCTGAGGGTCATTGGAATGCGACCGACGACGACTACACCTATGTCGCCCCATTCTCCGACGACGCTGCCGGAGATGGCGACGGCCGCGAGGGGCGGGTTTTGTGGATTGGCCATCCCGACGTGCTGCCGCTGGGCAGTTGGAAGCTGGGCGATGACTTGTCGTTTGCCGTGTCTGACGGCGGCACCTTCCCCACCGTGGCCCAACGTTGGGTTGGTGAATTGGACGATCGCACCCGCCAAGTGGGAGAAGCGGTCGTTGGAGCACCAACAGCGGGCACCAGGCGGTTGGGCGCCGAGCTGTCCCAGTGGGGCATAGGCACGATTCTGGTGGCTGAGCGTCTGGCGCCCCTTCCCTATGGAGACTTGTCGCAGCCCGCGCCTGCGTGGCTGTTCGACACGCTCGACGGCCAGCTTGATTTGGCGCCGGGCAGCTTGACTGCTGGTATCGCCACTTACGACAACACTGCCCTGAATCCGCGTGCGGCTGCACTCTCGGTTGCCGCGGCACCCAACGACAGCGCCTCTGGACAGACACGGCTGTTGCTCGCGGTGCAGGTGGCCCTGTGGGTAGCGGCCCTGATCGTTCTGGCCCGTCTCAGCACCGACGAAAATCGCCGCCGGAGAGCGTCCCGAGGTGAGACGCCGTGAGCAGCGAAGTGGGGAGCGCCAGAGAAGGGCGGGGCAGGCCTGTGCGCTGGCCGTTGGTGCTATTGGCCCTGGCGACGCTGGTCGGGCTGGCGGTGGCAGATAGCGGGGACGAGGAGTCATCGGCTGGGGTTCTTCTGGTGGACTTGGGGGTCACCAGCGCGGCGCCCGGAACACAAGCAGAGGGAGGAGTTTGGTACTGCGGAGAGGGAACATCGGCGCCGGGTGAGTTCGCCGACCACTCGGTGATCGTGGCCAACCCCGCTGCCGCGCCCGTCACGGCCGCGGTGTCGGTGTTCCCGGCCACGCCAGCAGGCTCTGTGTCGCCCTCGGCGGCGCCCCGAGAGGTGACGCTGACGGTGGCGGCCTGGTCGGAGGCATCCCTGCGGCTGGCCGATGTGGTGGAGTCGCAGTACACCGCAGCACTGGTAGAGATCGACTCGGGCCAGGCCATTGTCGAGCAGAGGGTGCAGGGTCCCACCGGCGTGGATGTCATGCCCTGTGCGACACGCTCGTCGGCGGTTTGGCACTTCGCCGCCGGTTCGACCCGGCGAGATGCCCGGTTGGCGTTCACCCTGTTCAATCCGTTTCCCGACCGCGCGGTGGTGAAGTTCACCTTCTCCACTGATGAGGGAATCCGCGAGCCTCAATCACTTCGAGGGGTTCTGGTGCCGGCCCGGTCGCTGGTGGTGATCAATGCCACCGATGTGGTGCCCCGGTTCTCTTCGGTGTCCACCACCATTGAGTCACAGACCGGGCGCATCGTTGCCGGTCGGCTCCAGCTCTTCGACGGCACTGAGGGTCTGGAGGGGTTGACTGCGGGTCCCGGGATCCCAGAACCCCAAACGCAGTGGGTATTTCCCACCGGACCGACCGACTCCGCCATGGTGGAGCACATGGTGTTGTACAACCCGTCGGAAGAGGAGGCATCGGCCTTTGTGGGCATCCGGTTGGATACCGCCGACTCCGATCAATCACCGCCTCCGTTCGAGGTTTCGGTGCCGCCCCGCCAGCAGATTGCCCTGGTCTTTGGAGAATTCGGGGCCTACCCGCTTCCCCCCGCGCCGTTCGCCTATGGCGCCGCGAGCTCGTTGCCCGACGGGGTGGGGTTTTGGACTGCGGTGCAGGTGTACAACGGGGTTCCCATTGTGGCCGAGCGGGTGGCTGCCGCGTCGGCGTTTTCGTCGCCGGCGGGGGTGGCCACTTCGGCGGGGACTCCAGTAACCGCGGTCCGCCATCTGATCGCGGGCAACCAGGCCTCAGGGGCCGAGGTGGCATTGTCGGTGGTCAATCCCTCGTCCGACGCCATTGCCCTCGTCACCGTGTCTAAGGTCGCCGACGGCCAGGTGGTTCCAATTGCCCAGCTCAATCCCCTGGAGGTGGCCCCCCACAACCGTCTACTGGTGCCTGTGGACCGGCTGACCGACGGCGACTCCTACGCGTTGTTGGTCGAGTCCAGTCAGCCGGTGGCCGTGGGCCGCTCCCTGCTGGCTCGGATGGGCACCGGTTCCGCCTCTGGAGGGGCAATACCCTTCGATCCCATACCGCTTGATCCGTCTGCGTTTTAGCGGGCTGACCCGACCTGTCTACGATCCTCGTTCGTGGATACTCCTGCCGAAGCTTTGCCCACCGTGAGGGATCTGGTGCTGAGCCGGGCCGACGACAATCGCCTGGCCATGTTGTTCGAGGACGAGCAGCACACATACCGGGAGTTCACCGCCGGGTGCATTGCCCGAGCCCACTTGCTGACAGACCGTCGAGGGAAGGGGCCATTCCACGTGGGTGCGCTGCTGGACAACGGTCCGGAATATTCCATGCTGTTGGGCGGGGCGGCCGTGGCCGGAGCGGCAGTGGTGGGCATCAACCCCACACGACAAGGGGCCGAGTTGGCCCGTGATATCACCCACGCCGACTGCGGCATCATCATCACCGAGAGCCGCCACCGGTACCTGCTGGAGGGGTTGGATCTGGGCGCGGCCAACGGCCGGGTGTTGGACGTGGACTCGCCGGAGTGGGCTGCCGCGCTGGCTCCCTATGCCGGGGCTGAGCCTCCAGAAGCTGACATCGACCCGCTGGCCCCATACCTGCTGCTGTTCACGTCAGGCACCACCGGCGACCCCAAGGCGGCCATCTGCTCGCAGGCCCGTCTGGCTCGGATCGGCGAGGTCATCACCGAGATGCGGAAGCTGACGTCAGAAGATGTGTTCTACCAGGCCATGCCCATGTTCCACTCCAACGCGTTGATGGCCGGGTGGGTGCCGTGTCTGGCTGCGGGGGGTGTCGGGGCGTTCCGGCGCCGATTTTCTGCGTCGGGCTTTCTGCCCGACGTGCGCCGATTCGGCGTCACTTATTTCAACTACGTGGGCAAGCCCCTGACCTACATCTTGGCCACCCCCGAGCAGCCCGACGACGCCGACAACACCCTGCGGATTGTGTTCGGCAACGAGGGCGCGGTGCACGACCTGGAACGGTTCTCCCGCCGTTTCGGGGTACCGGTGGAGGACTCCTACGGCTCCACTGAGGGAGGTGTGGCGGTGAGCCGCACGCCAGATACCCCGCCCAATGCCCTGGGGCGGACCGACGAGACGGTGAAGATCCTCAACCCCGACACCGGGGAGGAGGCGCCGCTGGCCGTGTTCGACGAAACCGGCAAGCTGCTCAACCCCGATGAGGCCATCGGCGAGTTGGTGTCGATGGAGTCGGCGCCCACGTTTGAGGGCTACTGGAACAATCCCGAGGCCGATGAGGAGCGAACCCACGGTGGCATCTACTGGTCGGGCGATCTGGCCTACCGCGACGCCGAGGGATTCTTGTACTTTGCCGGACGGAACTTCGACTGGCTGCGGGTGGACGGGGAGAACTTCGCCGCCGCCCCAGTGGAGCGCATCTTGGTGCGCCACTCCGACATCGACTTGGCCGCGGTCTACGCAGTACCCAGTCCATCGGTGGGCGACGATGTGATGGCCGCGGTGATTCGCCGACCGGGAGCGGCTTTCGACCCTGTGGAATTCGTCGAATTCTTGGCCGCCCAAGACGATCTGGGCACCAAGTGGACGCCCCGCTATGTGCGCTGGGCTGACAACCTGCCCCAGACCGAGACCAACAAAATTCTCAAGCGGACCCTTCGCCGAGAGCGCTGGGAATCGGACGACGAGACCTGGGTGCGCGATGGCGAGGGCTACCGGCTGCTGCACCCGGAGGACGCCGGGGCAATCAGAGCTGAGTTCGAAGCCCGGGGCCGCCTCTCGGTGCTTGACGTCTAGCCGAGAGCGATTTCGGCTATGGCGCCGACGGTGGCGGCTACATGGGCCCGTTGGTCGGCGTCGATGGCCTCGTAGACCTCGTTCATTCGGGCTGAGGTGATTTCCTCGGCCTGACGGTGCATGGCCTTTAGGGATTCGGGGTCGGGAAACGGCTCGCTCCAGCCAAACATCTGGGCCTGCTGGGGACCGGACTGGGCCACGACTGCCTCCATTGGAGCCATCCCAACTGCGCTCAGCGCATGGATATGGAACCCAAATCGCAGCTCTCGCAGAATTTGAAGGGCCAAAGCGGTGGCCGCCGCGGGGTCATCGGGCACCGGCATGGCTCGCCACCCGGCGTACAGCGCCTGGCTCATCGGCACCGCGGCGTCGAACACGGTGCGGGTCGCAGCGGCAAAGTCATCCAATCCGTCGAGGTGTCCGAAGGTATCGGCTCCCCACCGGCCCAGGCCCACCGCGAGGGCTGCGGCGGCGTCGGGGGGCGACCCCTGCTCTTTGGTCTGGTTCCAGCCCATCTCGATGATGGCAGGATTGAACAGGGCGAACGCCGAGACCACCACATCGGAGTCCACGTCGCCCAGCACGCCTCCTCGGCCTCCCACATAGCCGGGCAGTCCGGTGAATCCATATTCGGCCATCGTCTCCCGGACAACATCGGCAAAGAAGTAGCTGCGCCCCATGGCTGCAATCGGGATTGCCGTCGCTGCCGCGGTTCCTTCAGGGTGCATGGTGCCGAATCCTATTTGTCGGCGGGCAGGATGGCAGTGCCGGCAGCTCGTTCAGCTGCTTCTGTTGGCATTCCGATGCCCAGGAACCCCTCGATCCGGGCTAGGCGCTGCCCGTTGTCGTCCACCTTGTCGCCGAGTCGGCTGATTTCGTCGCGGAGCTTGTCGGTTGTTCGCGTCTGGTGCCAAATGATGGCCAGCACGGCCATAGCCAGCGTCGCTGCTTGAACAATCACGTCGATGTCCACGCCCTAACGTTATCGGACATTCGACATAGCCACAATCCAATAGCATAAAAAATATTGAAATATATTTATTATCTAGAAGAACGCTGGAGTCAGATCAAGCCGTCGGCTTGGGCTTGGACTAGGCGGTCGGCGTCCCAGCCGAGCAGCTCGGAGTAGACCTCGGCGTTGTGGGCACCGATGGGGGGGCCGGGGTGGTCGATGGTGCCGGGGGTCTCGCTCAGGATGGGTGAGGGGGTGACCATGGGGACCGACCCCAGCACGTCGTGTGACACCAGGGTGACGCTGTTGCGGGCCTGGACTTGGGCGTCGCCCAGCAAGCCGGGCAAGTCGTGGACCGGGGCCACCGGGATGCGGGCGTCTACGAAGATAGCCACGGCCTCCTCCAGCGGACGCTGGGCGATCCAGTCGGCCACCAGAGCGTCGAGTTCGTCGTTGTGGGCCAGGCGGTCGGCCATGCGGGCGAATTTGGCCTGGTCTTCGGGGCCGTCTCGCCCGGTCAGGGTCAAGATGCGCTCCACTTGACGATCGGTGGTGCCCGACAGGCACAAGTACCGGTCGTCGGCAGTGCGGTAGATGTTGCGGGGGACGCCGGTCTCCAGGCGGGAGCCGAACCTCATCGGAGGAGGGTCGTCGCCGTCGGGATCCCAGGCGGCCAGGGTGCTGCCCATCAGGGTCAATATGGGCTCGTACATCGACACGTCTACGTGTTGGCCACCGAGACCATTCACGTCCCGGCCGTAGCAGGCCACCAGGGCGCCGATGAGGCCGAATATCCCGGTGAGGGTGTCGCCCAAGGGAATGGAGGTGAGCATGGGTGGGCCGTCGGCCTCTCCGGTCATGTGGGTGAGCCCGGCGAAGGCCTCGGCCATGGTGCCCGCGCCGGGGCGGTCGGCCAGCGGGCCGGTGTGCCCGTAAGGACTGACCGACACCATGACCAGACCGGGATTGATTTCACGCATTTGCTCCCAGGTGCAGTCCCATCGCTCAAGCATGGTCGGGGAGTAGTTGTGAACCAGCACATGGACCTCGGCCACCAGCTGGCGCAGGATGTCACGGCCCGCAGGTTGGTTCAGGTCGCAGGTGATAACCCTTTTGTTGCGCGACACCATGGCCCACACCAGCGACTCCCCCTTGCGGCTGGCCCCGATGCGGCGCAAGGCCTCGCCCGAGGGTGGTTCGATCTTGATGACGTCGGCCCCGAAGTCGCCTAAAAGGGTGGCCACTTGGGGAGCGGCCAGGAAGGACGAAATGTCCAGCACTCGCAAACCGGCCAATGCCCCCGTGGTCGGCCTCACTGCTTGTCCTTGCCCTTGACGAAGGGGAGGTCGGTGGGCAACTGCATGGAGGTCACTTCGTTGACGAGCGGCTCACCGGCCAGCAGTCGACGCAAGTTGTCGCAGAACAGCTCGGCACCTCGATCCCACCTGCCCATGCCCCCGCCGGAGGAGTGGGGCGTTATCACCACTTTGGGATGGGTCCAGTAGGGATGGGCTGGATCGAGAGGCTCGGTATTGAACACATCCAGGATGGCGGCGGCCAGGCGGTCGCCGTCCAAAGCCCGCAGCAGGGCCTCGTCGTCCACCAGCTTGCCCCGGGCGATGTTCACTAACATTGCCCCCGGCTTCATGGCCGACAGGAAGCTGTCGCCCACCAGGTTCTCGGTCTCGGTTGTGGCCGGGGCGGCCAGCACCACCACGTCGGCTTCGGGCAGGGCCGCGGGTACATCGGCTGGTTCGATCATGGCGTCCACCGGCTCTTCCCCAGTGGGGTGACGGCGGACTCCAGTTACATGGGCCTCGAAGGCCCGGGCCCGGCGAGCGGTTTCTGCGCCAATGGCCCCCAATCCAATGATCAGCCAGCGGGATCGCCAGACTTCCCGGAAATTGTGGTGTTCCCATCGGCCTTCGAGTTGGGCTGTTCTCCAGCGCCCGGCGTCTTGGAACTCGTCAAGCACAGCTCGCAGAACGAACTCGGCGATGGGGATGGCGGTGAGGTGGGCGTTGCAAATCCGCACACCTCGGTCCATCAATCGCTGGTACCCGCCTAGATCCACCCCGGCAGCGGCCGACTGAAGCCAGCGGAAATCGGGTGCGCCCTCCACAATCTCGAAGAACCGGTCCAGAATCCCTCCAAAGAACAAGTCGCTTGAAAGCCACGCCACTTCGGGATGAGCATCGGAGGGACCGTAGAGGGCGCCTTCGTCATCCAGAATCAGCCACTCGATGCCGTGCCCTTCCCGATCCAGCGCATCGAAATGGGACCGGTGTTGCCCATAGGCCTTCTCGGTCACCAGCGCGAACATGGGGGCGATGCTATGGCATTGATCTGCGAGCGAGGGAGCGATGGCAGAGAATCACGCCTATTTCAGTCAATTTCATTCACTATTGACTTAGGCAAGCCCCACTGGAATAATCCGAGCAGGGCTTGCCCCTGGCTAGGGCAAGCCTTAGGCCGGGGAGGTCCACTCTCCCCGGCCGACAGGGCTAGTCGCGAAACCTAGCGGGACAGCTACCGCCGGACAAGCGATTTTCTGGCGAAATTGTTGGCGTGCCCACCCGGTGAATTGCGGCCGGTTATTTCTTGGTTTCTGCCGTTTGAGGGTGCCCCTGTAGCCTGAATGGAGTTGTGGAATCTGCTGTCCGGCTCCGGGCCGCTGTGACGTTATTGGGGCGGTTTCCCGCCTTGGCCGGAGTTGATCTCGACATCTCGCCGGGGGAGATCGTTCTGCTCAAAGGTCCGAACGGGGCGGGCAAGACCACCCTGCTGCGGCTGTGCGCCGGATTGTGCTCGCTGGCCTCGGGCCAAGGGTGGGTGCTGGGCCACGATCTCAGTGAAGAACGCCGAATGGTGCGGCGCCGGGTGGCGCTGCTGGGCCACCGCACCGGGCTGTACGACGATCTCACCGTGGCCGAGAACGTGGGGTTCTGGGCTCAAGCGGCCGGGGCTGACCAAGCCGACGTGGACGAGGCCATGGAGCGGCTCTCGCTTACCGGGCGTCTAGCCGACACCCGGGTGGGCCGACTTTCGGCCGGGCAGCGTCGCCGGGCCTCCATCGCCTCTTTGGTGGTGCGCCGGCCCGAGCTCTGGCTGCTGGACGAGCCCCACGCCGGGCTGGACCAGCAGACCCGCGACACCGTGGACACGCTGGTGCGGGGCGCGGCGGCGGCTGGGGCCACCGTGGTGCTGGCCTCCCATGAGTTGGAGCGCATCGCGGTGCTAGAGCCCCGGGTGTTGAGCGTGGTCGGGGGAGTGGTGCGCTCCGACGGCGACGGGGCCGACCCTGAAGACGATGCGCCCACTGGGGGTGACCGCCGTGTTTCGTGACGCGTGGTTGATTGCGGGCAAAGACCTGCGGATCGAGATGCGCTCTCGGGTAGGGCTCAACCAGATAGTGCCGTTTGCGGTGACGGTTCTGGTGCTGTTCGCCTTTGCGCTCGACACCGACCAGGAGGCCCTGCGCACCTATGCCCCCGGGCTGTTCTGGGTGACGGTTCTGTTGGCCTCGCTGCTGGCCATCGGCCGATCATTCGCGGTGGACTTGGCCGATGGGGCCGCCGACCGGCTCCTCTTGTCGGGAATCGACCCCATCGCCGTGTTCGGGGGCAAGGCGCTGGCCATCGCCGTGCAGCTTGTGGTGCTGGAGGTGCTGTTGGGAGCGGGCGTGGTGCTTCTGTTCGACGTGACCGTGCACCGCTACGGCCTGCTGGTGTGCGCCGGGCTGGCCGCGGCCGCCGGGGTGGCCACTGCCGGTACCCTCTATGGGGCGCTGGTCGCCGGTCTCGGGATGCGGGAAACCCTGCTGCCGGTGCTGCTGCTGCCGGTGGTGGCTCCAGTACTCATTGGAGCCACTCGGGCATTTCAGGACACGTTCGGCATGGCCGGCGCCGAAGGTTGGGCCTGGTTGGGCCTCTTGGCCGGATTCGCCGCAATCTATGGGGTATTCGGGGCCCTCACCTACGGGGCTCTTTTGGAGGAAGCGTGAGCACAGCCGTCACTTCGTCACCGGCGAACAGAGCCGCGGTCCCGGCGACAACGTCGTCGCGGGCGACCAAAGTTCTGGGCTGGTTGACGCTTGCTGGCTTCGCGGTGCTGGTGGCGTTGGCTTTCGCCTGGGTGCCTGAAGACACCCGCATTACCGAGGAGGGCGACGTGGTGGGCCAGTTCGACGCGGTGCGACTGATGTTCGTGCATGTGCCGTCGGCCATCTTGGCCTACACCGGGTTCGGATTGACCTTCTTGGCCAGCTTGGCCTACTTGCGCTGGCGCACCGACTGGTGGGACATGATGGCCCACTCCTCGGCGGAGATCGGTGTGGTGTTCGGGGTGCTGACCCTGGTAACCGGCTCCATCTGGGGCCGTCCCACCTGGCAAACGTGGTGGGAGTGGGGCGATGTCCGGCTGGTGACCGCCCTGGTGCTGGTGCTGGTGTTTATCGGCTATCTGGCCGTGCGCCGGATTCCCGCCGACACCGCGGTTAAGGCCCGCCGGTCGGTGGTGATCGCCCTGGTGGGAGCGGTGAATATCGTGATCGTGAACCGATCGGTGGACTGGTGGGAGAACCGCACCTTGCACCAGGAGTCCACCATCATCGCCCGTAAAATCCGCGACGAGACGCTATTCACCTTGTCGTTCTCATTCGCGGTGGGCATGGCGCTGTTCGCCTGGCTGTTGTTGCACCGCTTCCGGCTGGCTTACTTGAGCAGCCAGATCGAACAGCTTGAAGTGGACGAGGCTTTGGCGGAACGCCGAGCGGAGGCGGATGAGTTGGGGGGACGGCCATGACCCATGTTGGATATCTGATTGCCGGCTGGAGCATCTCAGTGGCCGCGGTGGTGGCCTATGCCGGGTGGGTGCTGTTGCGGGGCCGGTCGCTGAGCCGACGGGTGCCCGAAAACCGCCGCCGCTGGATGATGCCCGATGACTGACACCCCCGCTGAAGAACTGTTTGATCCGGGCGAGCCCATGGACCTCAGCCCCCGACCAGGCCGACCAGCCCGCCGAGGCATCCGCCGGTGGGGGCCGATACTGGTGGTGGCCCTGGTGGCGGTGGTGATCGCCATCGTTCTGTGGCGGGTGCTGGCCGATGCCACCTTGGTGTTTCGCGAGGTGGACGACGCGGTGGAGCGCCGGGAGGAGCTGGGCGACGACCGATTCCGCATGATCGGCTCGCCGGTGAGCGGGTCGGTGCAAGAGGTGACATTGGACGACGGCCGCCCGGCAGTGGCCTTCTCGGTGATCCTCGACGGGGTGGTGGCCGACGTGGTCCACACCGGCGGGGTGTCCGACCAATTCCAGCCCGAGGTGCCGGTGGTGATCGACGGCTACTGGGTAGAGAGCAGCAACTATGCCCGGGTGGCTGACGATGGGTGGTATTTCGCCAGCGACCGGATGCTCGTCAAGCATGACAACGAATACCGCGTGGATAACCAAGACCGCATCGACGACGCCGAAGAGCGCGGGCAGTACGAGTGAACAGTTCTGGTTGCCTGATGGTGGTGACCTGAGGCGATGAACATAACCCTCGGGGTCTTGGGCATCGCGGTGGCGATGGCCTCGTCGGCCATCGGGGTGTTCATGGTGGCTGCCCGCCAACTCCATCGGGTCAAGCTTTGCGCCTGGTTGGTGCTGGGCGGGGCGGCGCTGTCGGTGTTCGCCATGGAAAGGGCCCTCATCACCCGGGACTTCTCGGTGTCGTACGTGGCCGAGAACGGTAGCCATGCCACCCCCGCTCTTTTCAACGTGGCCACCCTATGGGCGGCGCTGGAGGGCTCCATCCTGCTGTGGGCCCTCATCCTGGCCGGGTATCTGGTGCTGGTGGCGGTGAAGTTCCGCCACCGGCTCGGCGATCCGCTGGTGGGATGGGCCATGGCGGTGCTGTTCATCGTGTGCCTGTTCTTCTTCGTGCTGATGTTCAACTGGCCCAACCTGGATCTGGCCCAGCCCTTCCGGAAGGTAGACGTGCCACCGGGCTACAACGGCCCCGGCCCCAATCCGCTGTTGCAAAACCACTGGCTGATGGCCGTGCACCCGCCGATGCTCTACCTGGGCTATGTGGGATTCACCGTACCCTTCGCCTTCGCAATCGCCGCGCTGGCCACTGGACGGCTGGGGGAAGGATGGCTGGTGGAGACCCGGCGCTGGACCCTGTTCGCCTGGGCCTTCCTCACCGCGGGGATCATCCTGGGAGCGTGGTGGTCGTGGGACGTTCTGGGCTGGGGCGGCTACTGGGGATGGGATCCGGTGGAGAACGCCTCGCTGCTGCCGTGGCTCACCGGCACCGCTTATTTGCACTCGGTGATGGTGCAAGAGCGCCGGGGGATGCTGCGGGTGTGGAACCTGTCGCTGGTGTGCGCCACGTTCGCTCTTACCATCTTGGGCACGTTCTTGACCCGCTCGGGATTGGTCGACTCGGTTCACGCCTTCTCGGCCGACGCGGTGGGCCCCGCCCTGCTGGTGTTCTTCGCCATCGTGGTGGTGTTCACCGTGGGGCTCATCGCCTGGCGGGGCGACCGACTCCGCTCGCCAGGGCAGATCGACTCGGCTTTGTCCCGGGAGGCATCGTTTCTGGCCAACAACCTGCTGTTCGGGGTCTTCGCCTTCGTGGTGCTCTTGGGCACGGTGTTCCCGCTGATCGTGGAGGCGCTGAACGGCGATCGGATCAGCGTGGGCACCCCGTTTTTCGACCGGATGACCATGCCCGTCGGGCTGTTGCTGTTGTTCTTGATGGCGGTGGCCCCGGTGCTGCCGTGGCGCAAGACCACCGCCGAGAGGCTGTCGGAACGGCTGATGTGGCCGGGATGGGCGGCGGCGGCTGGGCTGTTGATTGCCCTACTGGTGGGGGCCCGGGGGATGGCCCCGCTGCTGGCGTTCGCCCTGGCCGGGTTCGCGGGGGGCGCGGCGGTACGCCAGTTGGCGCTGGCTTCCCGGCGCCAAGGATGGCGAGGCCTGGTGGGGAGGGCCAATGGCGGCATGGTGGTGCACATCGGCGTGGTGGTGGTGGCGGTGGCGCTGGCGGCTAGCAACAGCTATCTGCACCAGAGCGAGCTGACCGTCGCTCCGGGGGAGACGGCCTACGTCAGCGGCCATGAGATCGTCTTTGTGGGCACCCAGGAGAAGGTGTTCGACAACAAGACCAAGGTCGAGGCGGTGGTGCTGGTGGACGGCTCAGTGGTGCGGCCGGGGGTGAGCCGGTTTGCCAACGGCGGCATTGTGCGCACTCCCGGCACCAAGTCTTCGCCGGTGCGCGATATCCAGGTAGCGGTTCTCGATCTGCCCGACGGCCCCGGCGGTCCGGCCGGGCTGAGGGTGACCGTGCAGCCGCTGACCTTGTGGCTGTGGATCGGCGGCGGAATCATGCTGCTGGGGGCGGTGTTCTCGGCCTTCCCCGGTCGCCGCCGCTCACCCACCCAGCCGGTGTCGGCGCCGGTTCCAGGAGTTCCGCTGCGAGACGGCTCCCTTCGAGACGGCGGAGTGCCAGTTGGCTGAGCAGTCGCCGCCCGCCGATCAGCCGGTCGAACCCGATCAGGCAGTCGATTCCGATCAGTCTGGCCAGCCGCCGCGGCTGCGAACGGTTCGTTGGGTGGTGCTGGTCGTCGGCGTTCTGGCCGTGGCTCTCATCGTGGTGTTGGCGGTGTCTGAGCGTGACCGGAGGGGGCCGCCGGTGCCCGATTTCGCCCCCGAGTTCTCTGGTGAGACTCTCGACGGGGGCAGCTTCGACATGGCCGCGCAGCGAGGCCGATGGGTGGTGGTCAACTTCTTCTCCACCTGGTGCGTGCAATGCGTGGTTGAGCATCCCGAGCTGGTGGCCTTCCACGACCGCTACCGCGGTGATCCCAACATTCGGCTGGTGAGCGTGGTCTTCCAAGACGATGTGGGGGTCATCGCCCAGTTCTTTGCCGAGCGGGGCGGCAACTGGCCGGTGGTGATCACCAACACCGGCCGGATTTCCATCGATTTCGGGGTGACCGCCGTGCCCGAGACCTATCTGGTGGATCCCTTCGGACGGGTGGTGGCCAAGTTCACCGGCGGCGTGACCTTGGATGGACTCGAAAGCCAGCTGGCCCGGGCTGGAGCGGTCACATGATCTCCCGCCGCCGAAAGGTGCTCTTGTCGTGGCTTCTGGTGGGAGTAGCGGTGGCCACCATGTTGGCGTTCGGGGTGGTGGACGGGCGAGACGACCGCACCAACGCCGAGCGCGCCCAAGACATCGCCGAGACCGTCGCCTGTCCCCAGTGCGTTGGACAATCGGTGGCCGAGTCCGACGTGGCCATCGCCCGGGAGATCAGAGCAGAGATCGGCCGTCTTGTCGTGGCCGGCTACAGCGACGACGAGATCCGAGCCCGGTTCGCCGAGCAATACGACGACTGGGTGGTGCTGACACCGTCGACGTCAGGGGTGAGCGGGCTGGTCTGGGTCATTCCCGTGGTAGGGCTGGTGGTTGGAGTGGGGCTGTTGGGGGTGACGTTGAATCGGTGGCGTCGGGCGAGCACGGCTGGTGAAGAGGTTTCGGAAGAAGACCTGGTGTTGGTGGAAGAGGCGCGCGACCGAGTATTGGGCAAGCGCGCCATTCGCTATCGACCAAGTGCGGGAGGGGTTGAGTCGGAGCGCATCCGGCAGCTAGCTCAGCGGTCCAAACCCGAATTGGATGAGATCGATGAATGATCCTCGCGACGATGAGCAGCGATTCTGGTTGGTGTCGCTGATCGACCTGGACGAGGAGTTGGCCGCGGGCGATCTGGACCCGGAGGACCATCGGGTCTTGAGTCAGAGCTACACCCACAAGGCGGTTGAAGCCTTACGGGCAGGGAAGGAACAGCCCGTAGAACCAGACGGCCGGGGGCGGGGGAAGCTGATCGCGGTGGTGGCGGGGTTGGTAGTGGTGGGGGTGCTCGCCGGGGTGTTTCTAGCCCGGGCGGTGGGGTCGCGGCATTCGGGGGACACCATCACCGGCAACGACGCGGTTTCCAGCGTGCCTAGCCTTTTGAGAAATGCCGAGGAGTCGGCCGCGGCTGGTGACCTGGGTGAGGCCATTGCCATCTACGACCGGGTGTTGGAGCGGTCGCCGACCAATCCCACCGCGCTGGCCTACAAGGGCTGGTTCTTGGCCCTGCAAGGCCAGGAGGCCGAGGCCGTCGATGTGCTAGCCGACGCGGTGGCGGTCGCCCCCGATTATCCCGACGCCCGGGCGTTTCGGGCGATTCTGCTTTACCGCACCGGTGACTGCTTTGGCGCGGCGGGGGAGCTGGCTGCGTTCGACGCCACCAATCCCCCTGAGTTCATCAGCCAGCTAGTGCAAACCCAGGGCCTGCGCACCAACATCGCCCTCTGTCAGATTGTCTTGCAGGACCAGGGGCAGTTCCAGACCCTGTCTGACCTCGGCCTTTCCGCTGACGACGCGGTGGCCGCGGCTCTCACCTTGTGGGATCCAACCTCACCCGCCCAAGGCGACCCCGCACTGGCGCTGCGGGTGTATGAGGCGGTGCTGGCTGACGTTCCCGGCCACCCCGGAGCGCTGGTCTACAGCGGTGTGATGCTCACGCAGACCGGCCTCGACGACCAGACCGCCGAGGGTGCCCTCCGCATCAATCAAGCCGTAGTGGTCGCCCCCAACCACCCCGAAGCCCGCCTGTGGCGAGCCTGGCTGTTCATAGGCCTAGGCCAAACCGACCAGGCCCAAGCCGACCTCGACCACCTCGACACCCTCAATCCCTCCCCCGAGATCGGCCGCCTAGCCGCCGACCTCCGGTTGCGTCTGGGCTGACATATTCCAGCTTGGTCAATTATGGCTGGGGTGGGTGGGGTAGTGGGCGAACCAGGAGATGGGGGAGGGTTGGCGGGCGAGGACCGCGGGCCAGAGTTGGCTGGGGTTTTCGGTGAGGAGGTCGGCGGGGTCGGCGTCGACCACGAACCAGGCGCCGGACTCGATCTCGCCCTCGAGCTGTTCGGGCGACCACCCGGCATAGCCGGCGAAAAGGCGGACGCCGTCCACTGTGCCGGCCACTTCGTCGGCATCGGCTTCCAAATCGAGGGTGCCCACCAATCCGAGCACGGGGGTCCACCACCCTTGGTCGGGGTCTTGGCGTACCCGGGCCAGGGCCACCACCGACTCGTTGGACACCGGCCCGCCGATGAACATGGTGGGGGGCGGAGCCAAATGCGGGGCCCAATGGGGGAGGGCATCGCTCACCAGCAGGCCTGACGGGCGGTTCAGCACCACACCGGCGGCGCCCTCTTCCTCATGGGCCAGCATCAGCACCACGGTCCGCTCGAAGTTCCCGTCGCCAATGAGCGGGGTGGCCACCAACAGCTTCCCAGTGGTGTCGGCCCCCGAATCCACTGCTACAGATTCTCCACCACGTAGTCGATGCAGCCGCACAGCGCGGCGATGTCCGATGGGGGAATGGCCGGGAACAGGGCCACCCGGAGTTGATTTCGGCCCAGCGCCCGGTACGACTCCACGTCGACGATGCCGTTGGTCCGCAGCACGGCCGCCACCTCGTCGGCCGATACCCCGTCGAAGTCGATGGTGGCCACCACGTGGCTGCGAACAGCAGGGTCGGCCACGAACGGGGTGGTGAAGCCGCGGTTCTCGGCCCAGGCGTAGATGATGTCGGCCGACTGGTCGCAGCGGGTGGCGGCCCACTCCAACCCGCCGTTCTCGTTGATCCACTCCACCTGGTGTACGGCCAAAAAGATGGTGGCTAGCGCCGGGGTGTTGTAGGTCTCGTCTTTGCGGGAGCTGCCGACGGCAATGGCCAGGTTTAGGAACGGGGGGATCCAGCGGTCGGACGCGGCGATCCGCTCGATGCGCTCCACCGCGGCGGGCGAGCAGCAGGCCAGCCACAGCCCGCCGTCGGCGGCCAGGCACTTCTGGGGGGCGAAGTAGTACACGTCGGTCTCTGCCGGGTCGAAGCGCAGCCCGCCGGCGCCCGAGGTGGCGTCAACCAGCACCAGGCCGTCCTCGCTGGGGCGGCGCAGCTCCATCGACACTCCGGTGGAGGTCTCGTTGTGGGTGAGGGCATAGGCGTCCACCGTTGGGTCGGCCACCGCATCGGGATGGGTGCCGACTTCGGAGCTGATGATCACCGGCTCTTGCAGATGGGGGGCGGCGGCCACCCCGGTGGCGAACTTGGACGAGAAGGCCCCGAAGCTCAAGTGCTGGCTGCGGGATTCGATCAAGTTGAAGATGGCGGCGTCCCAGAACCCGGTGGTGCCCCCGTTGCCCAGCACCACCTCGTAGCCGTCGGGCAGCGAGAACAGCTCGGCCACCCCGGCCCGGAGCCGGTGGACCACGTCTTTCACGGTGGACTTGCGGTGGCTGGTTCCGAGGAGGTGATCAGCGGCCTCAGCGAGGGCGGCGGCGGCCTCCGGGCGCACTCGGGAAGGCCCGCTGCCGAAGCGGCCGTCTTCGGGCAACAGGTCCGGGGGGATGGTAATTGCGGGGGTTTGGGCAACACTGCTCACGAAGCCCCACGATACCGACGCTGAGCACCGAACCGGCATTGATCGGCCCACCGGAAATTGAACGCCAACTTCCCCGCGGCGGTGTGGAAAGCTGCGCTCATGGCTCGCATATCCCAGCGCATTTCCGCCATCGCCCCCTCGGCCACCCTGGCGGTGGATGCCAAGGCCAAGGCCCTGAAGGCCCAAGGGGCGCCGGTGATCAGCTTTGGTGCCGGCGAGCCCGATTTCCCCACTCCGGCGGCCATCTTGGACGCGGCCCGAGCCGCGGTGGACGATCCCCGCAATCACCGCTATTCCCCAGCCGGTGGCCTGCCCGAGTTGAGGGAGGCCATCGCGGCCAAAACCCTGCGGGATTCGGGCTACGAGGTGGAGCCGTCTCAAGTAGTGGTGACCAACGGGGGCAAGCACGCGGTGTACAACGGCTTTGCGGTGTTGTTGGACCCCGGCGACGAAGTGCTGTTGCCCGCGCCGTACTGGACCACCTATCCCGAGGCCATCGCCCTGGCCGGCGGCACCAGCGTGGAGGTGCCCACCACCGCCGATGACGGGTTCATGGTGACCGTGGAGCAGCTTGAGGCCGCCCGCACCGACCGCACCAAGGCGCTGGTGTTCGTGTCGCCGTCCAATCCCACCGGGGCGGTGTACCCCCGTGACCGGGTGGAGGCCATCGGCCGGTGGGCTGCCGACAACGACGTGTGGGTGATCACCGACGAGATATACGAGCACCTGACCTACGACGACAACCAGTTCAGCTCCATCCCGGTAGTGGTGCCCGAGCTGGCCGATCGCTGCCTGGTGCTCAACGGCGTGGCCAAGACCTACGCCATGACCGGCTGGCGGGTGGGCTGGCTGATCGGCCCCCCCGACGCCGCCTCCGCGGCGGTGAGCCTCCAGTCGCACCAGACCTCCAACGTGTCCAACGTGGCTCAGCGGGCCGCACTGGCCGCGGTGAGCGGTCCGCTGGACGCGGTGGCCGAGATGCAGTCCGCATTCGACCGGCGGCGGCGAGCCATGCACAAGATGCTGAACGGGATAGAAGGGGTGACCTGCCTGGAGCCCCAGGGGGCCTTCTACGCCTTCCCGTCGTTCGAGGGCGTGCTGGGCCGCGCCGGAATCCCCGACACCACCGCCGAGTTGGCCGGATGGATCCTGGACGAGGCCCAGGTGGCCATCGTGCCCGGCGAGGCGTTCGCCGGCCCCGGCTATGCCCGACTGTCGTTCGCGCTCGGCGACGACGATTTGGGCGAGGGCATCGGCCGCATCGCTGATCTGTTGGGTGGTTGACTAGTCGTGGTGGCCGCCCCCAATGCCACGGGTGACGAGTGACGGACTCCACCACCACGCCCTACGGCAGCTGGCCTTCGCCGATCACGGCGCGGTCGATGGTGGCCGACGCCGCGCTGCCGATCAGCCTGTGGCACCAGCGGGGTCGAATGTGGTGGACCGAGTCGCGACCGGCGGAATCGGGCCGCAACGCACTGGTGTGCGACGGCACCGATCTCTGGTCGCAGGTCTCAGTGCGGACCCGAGTGCACAGCTACGGCGGGGGCGCATGGTGGCCCGACGGTGCCGATGGGGTGTATGCCTGTGACGACGCCGACGGCCGCCTGTGGCACGTATCGGCTGGGGGAGGGGCTCGGCCGGTGTCGCCTGAGCCGGCGTTTGCCCACGGCCTGCGCTACGCCGATGGCCGACCCCAAGGAGACGGCACCGTTTGCGTGCGGGAGAACCACCTGGTTGCCCGCCAGAGCGGTGGCGAGGAGGCCAACGAGATCGTCCGGTTCGGCGGCGACAGCGCATCCGAGCCCGAGGTGGTGGCGACGGGCGCCGACTTCTACGGCTGGCCCCGTCCCAGCCCCGATGGCCAGCGACTGGCCTGGGTCCAGTGGAACCACCCCAACATGCCCTGGGACCAAACCGAGCTTTGGGTGGACGGCCAGTGCGCGGTGTCGGGTATCGGCTCGGTGGTGGAGCCCCAGTGGAGCCTCGATGGCCGCCTCTATGTGGTGAGCGACCACAAGGGCTGGTGGAACCTGTACCGGCTCGACGACGCCGACCTGGTTCCCGTGTTCGAGCTCGACGCCGAGACCCACCGCCCAGCCTGGGTGTTCGACGATCCCAGCTACGCGGTGTGCGACGACAACACCGTGGCGGTGGCGGCGATGCGGGGGTCGCTGGCCGAGCTGTGGGCAGTTCCCCCCGACGGCTCCGAGCCGCAGTTGCTCGATCTGCCCTGGACGTCGTACGCCAGCGTCCGCGCCGCCGGACCTCATGCCGTCTGCGCCATCGTCGCCTCGCCCACGCAGCAGCCCACCGCGGTTCGCATCGACATGGCCGACGGGTCGCACGAGGTCATCCGCCCTCCGGCCCGGGCGGCGGTCGACGAGCGGTACTTGTCCAATCCCCGCCCTATCAGCTTTCCCAGCACTGGCGGGGAGGAGGCCCATGGGCTGTACTACCCGCCTGCTCACCCCACCGCCAAAGCTCCAACCAACGAGAGGCCCCCGTTGTTGGTGCTGGGCCACGGCGGGCCAACCGGTGCAGCCCGCAGCCAGCTCCAGTTGGGTATCCAGTACTGGACCAGCCGGGGTATCGCGGTGGTTGACGTGAACTACCGGGGGAGCACGGGCTACGGCACCGCCTACCGGGAGGCGCTCCGGGGGCTGTGGGGCGTCAGCGACGTGGATGATTGCGTGGCCGCGGCCCGGCACCTGGTGGAAACGGGCGAGGCAGACGGCGACCGGCTCATCATCCGGGGATCCAGCGCGGGCGGCTACACCACCCTGTGCGCGCTGGCCTTCCACAATGTGTTTGCCGCGGGGGCCAGCCGCTACGGCATCGCCGATTTGGCCGCTCTGGCTACCGACACCCACAAGTTCGAAGCCCGCTACATGGACAGCCTGGTGGGGCTGTACCCCGAGCAAGCCGAGGTGTACGAGGCCCGCTCTCCCATCCACTTCGTTGATGATTTCGAGGCTCCCATGATCGTGCTCCAAGGCTCCGAAGACGTGGTGGTGCCCCCCAACCAGGCCGAGATGATCGTGGCCGCGCTGGAACAGCGTTCGATTCCGGTGGCCTACCTGCTGTTCGAGGGAGAACAGCACGGCTTCCGCCAGGCCGACAACATCGTGGCCGCCCTGGAAGCCGAGCTCTCATTCTTCGCCCAAATCCTGGGATTCGACTTAGCCGACGACATCTCGCCGGTGCCCATCCGCCGCTAGGGCAAGAATTAAGCCTGTTCCTGACAATTGGTCCCCGGCGAGCCACAGGGCTCGGTTTATTCTGAGAGCCGATGGCCAAGGTTCTGGTAGCTGAGAAGATCGCCGATATCGGGGTGGCCAAGCTCCGCCATGCAGGACATGAGGTTGACTTGTGCACCGGCATGTCTCCCGAGGAGCTGTTGGAGGCGGTGGCCGGCGTGCAAGCGCTGATCATCCGGTCGGCCACTCAGGTCACTGCTGAGGTGTTCGACGCGGGCTCTGATCTGGTGATCGTGGGCCGGGCCGGGGTCGGCCTCGACAACGTGGACGTGGACGCGGCCACCGAGCATGGCGTGCTGGTGGTGAACGACACCTTGTCCAACATCATCTCGGCGGCCGAGCACACCATGGCCCTGGTGCTGGCCCAAGCCCGCAACATCCCCCAGGCCCACTCCGCCCTCGTCGACGGGCGGTGGGAGCGAGGCCGCTGGGAGGGCATAGAGCTGAGCGACAAAACGCTGGGCATTATCGGGCTGGGCCGCATCGGCCGGCTGGTGGCCGAGCGGGCGCTGGGCTTCGCCATGCGGGTCATCGCCAGCGACCCCTACGTGTCCGAGGAAGTGGCCCTTCACAGCGTGATGTCGCTGGTGTCGCTGGAGGAACTGGTGGCCCAATCGGATTTCATCACCATCCACGTGGCCCGCACTCCCGAGACCGTGGGCCTGATCAACTCTGAGTTGTTGAAACTGGCCAAGCCCAACCTCCGGATCGTGAACGTGTCGCGGGGTGGCATCGTGGACGAAGCCGACTTGGCCGAGGCGATAGCTTCGGGGCGAATCGCCGGCGCCGCCCTGGACGTGTTCGACGGCGAGCCCATAACCGAATCGCCGCTGTTCGAACTCGACTCGGTGGTGGTCACCCCCCATCTGGGGGCCAGCACCGAGGAGGCCCAGAGCAAGGCGGGCGACGCCATTGCCGAGCAGGTGATGTTGGCGCTGGGCGGGGAGTTCGTGCCTGCGGCGGTAAACGTGCCGGCCAAGAACGTTCCCGACGTGCTGCGGCCTTATTTGCCGCTGGCCGAGCAGCTTGGCCGCCTGTTCGGAAGCCTGTGTGAGCGGCTGCCCGAAGTTCTGGAAGTGGAGCTCATCGGGGAGATCGGCAAGCCCGACAACACGGTGGCGGTGATGTCGGTGGTGAAGGGCTTGTTGAGCGCGGTGTCGGACATGCAGGTCAGCTACGTGAACGCGCTCACCATGGCCCAGGAGCGGGGGATGGAGGTGCGGGGGATCAGCACGCCCACCTCCAAAGACCACGTGAACCTGCTAACTCTGCGGGGCGCGGGCCACAGCCTGGGCGGGCGGCTGACCGGGGCCCGCCAAGAGCCGGTGCTGGTGTTGGCCGACGACCACGCCATCCACATGCCGCCCGCCGCCCACATGATTTTGCTGTCCAATGACGACCGCCCCGGCGTGATCGGCGCGGTGGGCACTCTTTTGGGCGACGCCGGCATCAACATCAACGACATGAACGTGGGCCGGGCCCCCACCGGGGAGGGCGCCTCCATGGTGATCGCCACCCCCCAGCCGGTGCCAAAGGAGGTGGCCGACGCCCTGGTGGCCATCGACGGGGTGCAATCGGCCCGCTACCTGGGCCTGGCCCCGGCCAACTAGCAGCCTCGACATGTTTGGTAAACACCTGTGGTTCGGCGTAGAGTTAAACCGATGAGCCGCATCAACACCCACCTGCTGCTCTTGTAGGGCGAGCACCCAGAGGTGCCCGCCCCGACCCCCTGATCCCGCAAGGGCAGGGGGTTTTTTCGTGAGTCAACTCCAATAGAGGCCATGTGATGAAAACCGGATTACACCCCCAACAGCCGTCGGGAATGCCGATCCACAAGTACCAGGCGTTCGAGCCGGTCAAGCTGATCGACCGCACCTGGCCCGACGCGGTGCTGACCGGCGCGCCCCGGTGGTGCTCGGTGGATCTGCGCGACGGCAACCAGGCCCTCATCGAGCCCATGAACCCCGAGCGCAAGTGGAAGATGTTCACCGCCCTGGTGGAGGCCGGTTTCAAGGAGATCGAGGTGGGTTTCCCGTCGGCGTCGGAGACCGACTTCCGGTTCGTTCGGGAGATTATCGAGCAGAAGGCCATCCCCTCCGACGTGCGCATCCAAGTGCTCACCCAGGCCCGCCAGGAGCTGATCGAGCGCACCTATGAGGCCATCGACGGGGCGGCCGACGCCATCGTCCACCTCTACAACTCCACCTCCACCGTCCAGCGCCGGGTGGTATTCGGCCTCGACATGGACGGCATTACCAAGATCGCCACCCAGGCGGCGGAGTGGTGTCGCTCGCTTGAGCCCCAGGTGCCCAGCACCGAGGTGTTCTACGAGTACTCACCGGAGTCGTTCACCGGTACTGAGCTGCCGTTTGCCAAGCGGGTTTGCGACGAGGTGGTGGAGATTCTGGCCGACGGCCACGACAAGCCGGTGATCATCAACCTGCCGGCCACCGTGGAGATGTCCACCGCCAACATCTACGGCGACATGATCGAATGGATGCACCGCAACTTGGCCCGCCGGGATCGCATTGTGCTGAGCCTGCACCCCCACAACGATCGGGGGACCGCGGTAGCCGCGGCCGAGTTCGGGCTCATGGCCGGGGCCGACCGGGTGGAGGGCACGCTGTTCGGCAACGGCGAACGCACCGGCAATGTGGATGTGGTGAATCTGGCCATGAACCTGTTCAGCCAGGGGGTGGACCCCGAGCTGGACATCTCCGACATCAACGGGCTGCGTCGGGTGGCCGAGGACTGCAACCAGCTTCCCATCCATCCCCGCCACCCCTATGTGGGCGATCTGGTGTACACCGCCTTCTCGGGATCGCACCAAGACGCCATCAAAAAGGGGTTCGAGGCCATGGAGGAGACTGGCCAGACCCTGTTCGAGGTGCCCTACATCCCCATCGACCCCAAAGACGTGGGCCGCACCTACCAAGACGTGGTGCGGGTGAACAGCCAGTCGGGCAAGGGCGGGGTGTCTTACCTGCTCCAGACCGAGGTGCAGCTGGATCTGCCCCGGCGGATGCAGATCGAGTTCAGCCGGGTCATCCAGCAGATCGCCGAGGAGACCGGCGAGGAGATCACCGCCGATCAGATCCACAGCGAGTTCGCCACCGAGTACCTCGGCCTCGACGAGCCCTACCGGCTGAACGGCTATGAGTCGGCCCAGAACGCCCGGGGGGCCGACCGCACCGTGGTCACCGCCCGGCTGACCGCCGGGGCCGACCAGGTGGTGGTTCACGGCGAGGGCGCCGGATCGCTAGATGCATTCGTGAGCGGTCTCAACGAGATCATCGACACGCCCATCAAGGTGGTGGACTATCACGAGCACGCCCGGGGCGGCGGCACCGACGCCGAGGCGGTGGCCTATATCGAGCTATTAGTGGAGGGCCGCGAGCTGTGGGGCTGCGGCATCCACACCGACATCACCACGGCATCCATGCGGGCCATCGTGAGTGCGTTGAACCGGGCTTGTGCGGGGTTGGGATGATCCCCCGGTGGGTTGGCGGGTCCTGTCACCGGAAGCGGCCTGGCCGTCGGAGCGGCCAGGTCCGCCACCGGCGCCACCCCCCAACCCACCTAGGTTGCACCGCTCACAGCTAGGTTGAAGTCACTCGCTCAGTTTGAAGAAGAGAGTTCGAACTGGTCTTGGTAGGTGAAGGTGGTCAGATCGTTGGCTTGGAGGGCTTGTTCGGACATGGTCCACAGGGTGTCGCCGATCACGATTATGCGCTGGATGGGTGGGGTCCAGATCCAGCAGACGATCAGCTTCTCGTCGTCGCCAATGTCGAGGGAGGGGAACTCCTGCTGCACCCATTTGGTCTCTGATGAGCAGTCTTGTCCGGCGTAGCTGTCGGGGGCGTCCAGGGGGCAGATACGCATCTCGCTTTCGCCGCCGAAATACCGATTGACATCTGCGTCGTCCACCGGACGGCAGCCTTCGAACACGAACTGCTGCTCACGGTGTGACACTCGGCCTAACTCGGCAATCCCGTCTTGGTTCACCCGCAGGGCCACGGCCCCGAAGAAGTCGTCGTCGCCCTCGTAGTCGTAGCGGGTGAGGGGGATGGCCACCATCTCCTCGGGGGCCCAGTACAAGAAGGCCCGGTGGTCCCACTCTGCCTCACTGTGGGCGTCGGGGAACACGATCACGTCCAATTCAGAGGGCGCAGCCAGGTTGCTCACGTCGAACAGCGAAACCTTGGTGCCCTGAGTGCGGCCGGTGTCGTCGGCGTCTTGGCCCACGCCGATGAGCAGGCCGTCGCCTATGGGGTGCAGGTAAGTGGAGAAACCGGGGATTTTCAGCTCGCCGGCCACCGACGGGGCCGTGGGATTGGCCAAATCGATCACATAGAGGGGGTCAACCTGGCGGAAGGTCACCACGTAGCCGATATCGCCCGCGAATCGGACCGAGAAGATGCGCTCGCCCCGGCCCAGGTCGCCCACCTTGCCCACCTCGGTAAGCCGTCGGCCCTGTTGTTCGAGCACCACCACCTGGCTTTCGGAGGTTTCTGTGTCCCACGGCTCACCGATGGTGGTGGCCACCCGGAAATAGCCGTTGTGCTCGTCCATGGAGAACTGGTTGAGCAGGTGGCCCTCCACGGTGCCGGTGGCCTCGTAGCGGGCCGGCCCGTCAACCGACACCGAGAACTTGTGTATGGCGGTGGTCCACTCCGTCGGGGCCGAAATGCTAACGGAGTCTCCATCCACCACGGGCTCGGCCCACACCGGCGTGCTGGAGGCCAGATAGAGCGACTGGCCGGAGCCGTACAGGGTGTGGCCATCGGCAAGCACCGAGGCGGCGTCGCCGGTGCCCAGCGGCTCGTCCAAGTTGAAGCTCAGCACCGACAGCACGGTGAACCCGTCGAACTCGGCAGGGGTGTAGAGCTGGTCGCACTCGGGCAGCAGTCCAGCTCGGGTGCCGTCGGGTCCGTCGAAGCGGTAGGCCGGCAGCCAAGCGCCCAGGCTGGCGGTGGCCGCGATCTGCTTATTGGCTGCTTCGGCTGCGGCCTCAGCGGCGGGACTGCTGGGGTACACGAACTGGAGTTGAAGCGGATAACTCGACATAGACATCCACACCACATCGCCCACCGAGCGGGCGCTCAGGTAATTGCCCTCCACCCGGAGTTCGGAAACCACGTCCATGGATGCCGGGTTGGACAAGTCGATCTCTTGGATGAGCGCCACCGGGTTGCCCCGGAAGATCACGTCCTCGGCGATGACATGGTCGCCTTCGAGGTCTCGGGCTGCCACCGGCTCTAGCCCCTCGGAGTGGCTGGTGGAGAACACCATGGCCCGGTCGCCCCGGATGAATATCTCCTGGCCCCATCCCCAGGACGATTCCGAGGTCAGGTCCACGCTGCCCAAATACCGGGGCTGGTCGCCGGACACGTCCACATAGTGCAGCCGCCCCTGGGCCACGGCCAGGATGCGGTTTCCGTCGGTCTTGATGATGTCGGGCTCGTCCACCCCGGCCACCTGCACGTTGGTGCTGGAGAAGTCGCCTCCGTCGCTGCCGCTGGTTGGCGCCGACTCGGCAGGAGCGGCCGGCTGGGCCGCGGAGTCGTCGGCCATCATCTCGGCTTCTTCGATCGCAAGTGGTTCGGGAATCCCGAAACGAGGGCCGTCGTCAAGGCCATAAGGGCCCACCCGGCTAACGGTTTCGGTCCGCAGGTAGTCGAGCAAGGTGCTGCAATCGCCGAAGCTCCGCAGCGCCGACAACAGCTCGATGTCGTCCAGCACTACCGTCGGCTCGGACGTGTCGTCAGTCTCGCCCGTCACCTCACCAGGGGTTTCGCCGGTGGCAGTACCGCTGACCCCTCCGGTGATTCCCGGCGAATCACCAGCGTCAGACGAACAGGCCGAGGCCAGCAAGGCCAGCGCGATCAAGAATGGAACGATCCTCGTGAACTTCATCATGTCCCCTTAGACGACGCCCCCGCGCCGTCTGGTTCCCAGGATTCCTCAGGCTAGGCCAGCGACGGCATCCAGGCGGGGCGGGCGGTCTCGAAGGTGGCGATGGCGTCGGTGTGGGCCAGGGTGAGGCCGATATCGTCGAGGCCCTCCAGCAGGCGGTGCTGAACGGCACCGTCAAGAGGGAACGCTGCACTCACACCGGCGGCAGGAGCCGACACGGTTAGCTGCTCGACGTCGACGGTGATTTCGATGGAGGGATCGTCGGCCACCGCGTCGAGCAGAGTGCGGGCCACGTCTTCGCTCACCAGCACCGGGACCAGGCCGTTTTTGGTGGAGTTGTTGCGGAAAATGTCGCCGAAGCGGGGAGAGATGACCGCTTCGAAGCCGTACTGCTGGATGGCCCACACCGCGTGCTCCCGGGAGGAGCCGGTGCCGAAGTTGGGTCCGGCCACCAGGATGCGGGCATCGGCGAAGCGGGAATCGTTGAGCACAAAATCGGGGTCTTCGCGCCACTCTGAGAACAAACCCTGCTCGAAGCCGGTGCGCTCCACCCGCTTGAGCCAGTCGCTGGGGATGATCTGATCGGTGTCCACGTCGCTTCGATCCAACGGCAGCGCCGTGGCTGTAATCACTCGCACTGGTTTCATGACAGATCTCCTGGGGTGGCAAAGGTGCCGGCCACTGCGGTAGCGGCGGCCACCGCGGGCGACACCAGGTGGGTGCGCCCTCCTTTGCCCTGGCGACCCTCGAAATTGCGGTTGGAGGTGCTGGCGCAGCGCTCGCCAGGGGCCAGCTTGTCGGGGTTCATGGCCAAGCACATAGAGCAACCCGGCTCTCGCCAGTCGAACCCGGCGGCCTTGAACACTTCGTGGAGCCCCTCAGACTCGGCCTGGGCCTTGACCGCGCCGGAACCGGGGACCACGAAGGTGCGCACGCCAGGACGCACCCGCCGACCCTCCACCACCGAAGCTGCCACTCGCAGATCCTCAATGCGGCTGTTGGTGCATGAGCCGATGAACACAGTGTCCACCGGTACATCCCTCAGCGGAGTGCCTGGAGTCAGGCCCATGTAGTCGAGCGCCCGGGCGGCCGCATCTCGCCCGCTGGCCTCGGCGAAGCTGTCGGGGTGGGGCACGGAGCTGTCGATGGGGGCCACTTGGCCAGGATTGGTTCCCCACGACACATGGGGAACCAACTGCGATCCGTCGATAACCACCTCCTTGTCGAAGGCGGCGTCATCGTCGGTTGCCAGACTGCGCCAATCCTCCAGCGCGGTATCCCATGCTGTGCCCTTCGGTGCGAAAGGCCGGCCCTGGAGGTAGTCAAATGTGGTGTCGTCCGGGGCAACGAGTCCAGCCCGGGCGCCGGCCTCGATGGACATGTTGCACACCGTCATGCGCCCCTCCATCGACAGCGACCGAATGACAGATCCCCGGTATTCGATCACCGAGCCGATACCGCCCCCGGTGCCGATGCGCCCGATTATGGCCAAGATCACGTCTTTGGCGGTGCAGGTGATCGGTAGGGTGCCGTCCACTGTCACCGCCATGGTGCCAGGTCGCTGCTGGGGCAGGGTTTGGGTGGCCAGCACATGCTCCACCTCGCTGGTTCCGATCCCGAAGGCCAGCGCCCCGAACGCCCCGTGGGTGGAGGTGTGGCTGTCGCCGCACACGATGGTCATGCCCGGCTGGGTGAGGCCCATCTCGGGCCCAATCACATGCACGATCCCTTGGCCGGGGCTGCCCATCGGATACAGGGTGATGCCGAACTCCTCGCAGTTCGCCCGGAGGGTCTCCACCTGCTGGCGGGAGATGGGATCGGCGATGGGCCAGGCGATGTTGTCGGTGGGGACGTTGTGATCCTCGGTGGCCACGGTGAGATCGGGCCGCCGCACCGTCCGGCCGTTCATGCGGAGTCCGTCGAATGCCTGCGGCGAGGTCACCTCATGGATTAGATGCAGGTCGATGAACAGCAGATCGGGCTCACCGTCGGCTTGGTGGACGAGGTGGCGGTCCCAGACTTTTTCGCTGAGGGTTCGGCCCATTGGCGCTCCGTTTTCTTGCGTTTTCTGCGGTAGTGCTGAGGCTATCGGCTGGCCTCGGCTGAGGATGGATCAGGAGCAAGAGCGCTGTTCGGCTCGCTCCAGGCGGGCACCCCGACTGAGTCGAGGGCCTTGCTCAAGCAGTCCCAGAAGCTGTCGAAGTCGGTGACCACCGATGCGTGGCCACCCCGGTAGGAGTAGACGCTTATGTTTTCAACGGCGTCGGCCAGCTCTTGTTGGAGATAGTCGGGCACCACTTTGTCGCCCAGGGTGTGGACTTGGGCGATCGGCATCGGCAATTCGGCGATCCACGACGACGAGTCGAAGTTGAACAGCTCGGTGCCGGCATCCAACATGGCCTGCGGATCGCCCTTCAGCACTTCGGCCTGGGCCCATCGCCCGATGTTGGTGCCGATCACGTTGAACACGGTCTGCTCCCAACCCCAATACCGCAGCTTCACCGGGGCCAAGCGGGATGCGGAAGCCACTACCGGCAGCAGCGCGAAGCGCACTGCCCGCAGCCCCCGGCCCCGGAAGCTGGTAGAGGTAGCGCCCAGCACCAAACCGGTAACCCGGTCGGGGGCGGCCCGGGCGGCCATCTGAGCAATGGCCCCGCCCATGGAATAGCCCACGCACACGAAGCGGTCGATGCCCAAGGCGTCGGCCACGGCCAGCACGTCGGACGCGCAGTCGGAGAACTTGAATTTTCGGGTAGGAATCCCCAATCCATGACCCCGATGGTCGAACGCCACCACTGAGGCCCGCTTCGACAGCGGCTCGAATGCCGGGTACCAGTTCAGATCGGCGGTCACCGTCCAGCCGTGTAGGAGCACGACAGTGGGGGAACCCGGCGGCCCATGGGTGCGGCGGACGAACAGACGGCCGACTTCGGGCAGTTCAATTTCCTCACCCGGCGGCAGGGCCGGGCCAATGGGTGCGCCGCTACTGCTCAATGAAGACCTTCCGACCTGATCGCAGGGAACGAGCCAAGCTATTGATCTATGGAAACGATTTGCACAGTCAGCGTGCCTCCAGCGGGGCTCTCATAGGACAAGGAGTCCCCGACGCTGGCCCCGATGATGGCCGCCCCCATCGGGGAAGCGGGCGAGATCACATCGAGACCGTCGTGGCGTTCCTCAATCGACCCCACCAAATAGGTCTCAGCGTCGTCTGGATCGCCGTCGTAGGCCACAGTCACCACTGAACCCACGCAAACGGTGTCTCCCTCGCCTGCTTCCACGATGCGGCTGTTCCTCAACATGGCCCCGATCTGGGCGATACGGGTCTCCATCTTTCCCTGCTCGTCTTTGGCCGCGTGGTAGTCGCCGTTCTCGCTCAAATCGCCCAATTCCCGGGCCGCTTCAATTTTGCGGGCAATCTCCACCCGTCCGACCGTCGTGAGCTGCTCGAATTCAGCCTGTAGACGGTCGAAGGCCGTCTGCGACAGCTCATGGGTTTCTGGCATAGCGGGCCATTTTAGTGGAATACCGACGGTTCGCCGCTAAGTGTTTCGCTTTCAGGGATGCCGTATTCGTATTCTGATGGGCCATGGCCCACGTCATCGGAGTAATTGGCGGCGACGGTATCGGCCCCGAGGTTGTCGCTGAGGGCCTGAAGGTGCTGGACGCGGCCGGGGTTGAGATCGACACAGTGCCCTACGACCTAGGAGGTGCCCGCTACTTGCGGGATGGCACGGTGTTGACCGACGAGATTCTGGAGGAGTGGCGGGGATTGAATGCCCTGTATGTGGGGGCGGTGGGCACCCCCGATGTGCCCCCCGGCGTGATTGAGCGGGGGCTGCTGCTGCGGATGCGCTTCGAGCTCGACTTGTATGTGAACCGCCGCCCGTTCCGGGCTCCCGACGGCGCATTCGAGTTTGAGGTGATCCGGGAGAACACCGAGGGAACCTACGCCGGGGAGGGGGGTTTCCTGCGACGCCACACCCCCGCCGAGGTGGCCACGCAGGGATCAGTGAACACCCGGTTCGGCGTGGAGCGCTGTGTGCGCTATGCCTTCGAACTGGCCCGCAATCGGCCGGGACGCCATCTCACCCTGGTGCACAAAACCAACGTTTTGACATTTTCCGGCGACTTGTGGGAGCGGACATTCAACGAAGTGGCTGAGGAGTATCCCGACGTGGCCACCGCCTACAACCATGTGGACGCGGCCTGCATCTACTTTGTGGAGGATCCCAAGAGCTACGACGTGATCGTGACCGACAACCTCTTTGGCGACATCCTCACCGATCTGGGCGGAGCTGTCTCGGGCGGCATCGGTTTGGCGGCCTCGGCCAACCTGAACCCCGATCGCACCGGGCCGTCGATGTTTGAGCCGGTTCACGGGTCGGCACCCGATATTGTTGGGACGGGCCGGGCCAACCCCACCGCGGCGATTTTGTCGGCCGCAATGATGGTTGAGTTCCTCGGCGAGACCGCCGCCGCAAACCGGATTCGGACGGCCTGCGCCGACCCGACAACTCAATACGGGACGACCACCGAAATCGGCGATGCCATCGCCGAGCGGGTGTGAGCCCGAAAAGTAACGAAGCAGCGACCGCAGAAAGGATCTGAGCACGATGCCAATCGAGACCACGGAGAAGGTGTGGATGGATGGCGAGCTGGTGGACTGGGCCGACGCCACCGTGCACGTGCTCACCCATACGCTCCACTACGGCAACGGTGTTTTCGAGGGCATCCGGGCCTATGAGACCGACGATGGCACCGCGGTGTTCCGGCTCACCCCCCACATCCGTCGGCTGTTCGCCAGCGCCAAGATCCTTCAGATCGACATCCCCTACACCGTGGACGAACTGGTGGCCGCCACCAAGGAGACCGTGCGGGTCAACAACTTGAAGAGCGGCTACATCCGCCCGCTGGCCTATCTGGGCTATGGCGAGATGGGGCTGAACCCGCTGCCCTGCCAGGTGAATGTGGCCATCGCCATGTGGCCGTGGGGCGCCTATCTAGGCGATGAGGGGATTCGCAACGGGGTGCGGCTCATGGTGAGTTCCTGGCAGCGCCACGATCCCAACTCCATGCCCACTGCGGCCAAGGGCTGCGGGCACTACATCAACAGCCAGCTGGCCAAGGTGCAGGCGATGAAGGCCGGCTATGACGAGGCGATACTGCTCTCGCCCCAGGGCTATGTGAGCGAGTGCACCGGCGAGAATCTGTTCGTGGTGCGCGACGGCACCATCGTCACCCCGCCCACTTCGGTGGGAGCGCTGGAGGGGATCACCCAAGACGCCATCCGCACCATGGCCTCCGATCTGGGCATTCCCTATGTGTCTGACAACCTGCTGCGCAGCGATCTGTATCTGGCCGACGAGGCGTTCTTGTCGGGCACCGCGGCCGAGGTAGTGCCCATTCGGTCGGTGGACGACCGCGAAATCGGCGATCCTGGCCCGATCACCCGCAAAATCCAAGAGGTGTTCCAAGACGCGGTGAGGGGGCGGCAGGCCCAGTATCGGCATTGGAACGAGCATGTCGACCGTTGACGCGGCCGGTTCTCGGTCGTTGCCTCCTTTCGTAGAGATCTACGACACCACGCTTCGCGACGGGAGCCAGCTTGAGGGGATCTCCCTCACTGTCGAAGACAAGCTCCGCATCGCCCGCCAGCTCGACGACCTCGGTGTCCACTACATCGAGGGTGGCTGGCCCGGCTCCAACCCGAAAGACGATGAGTTCTTTGCCCGGGCCCGCGACGAACTGCGCCTGAAGACCAGCACGCTGGTGTCATTCGGCTCCACCCGAAAGGTGAAGGGGCGCACCGACGAGGATCTCACCCTGGCCAATCTGGTGGGCTCCGGCACCGAGGTGGCCTGCATTGTGGGCAAGTGCTGGGACTACCACGTACTTGAGGCCCTGAGGACCACCCTCGACGAGGGAGTGGCCATGGTGGCCGACTCGGTGCGGTTCTTGAAGGAGAACGGCATGCGGGTGTTCTTCGATGCCGAGCACTTCTTCGACGGCTTTCACCACAACCAGGAGTACAGCCTGGCCGTGCTGGAGGCCGCCGCGGTGGCCGGGGCCGACCGGCTGGTGCTGTGCGACACCAACGGGGGCTCGCTGCCCACGAGGGTGGAAGACATCGTGGGTGAGGTGGTCGACTACCTGGACACCCCGGTGGGAGTCCACCTCCACGACGACACCGGATGCGGGGTGGCCAACGCTTTGGCCGGCGTGCGGGCCGGGGCCACCCAAGTGCAGGGCACCATTAACGGCTACGGCGAGCGCACCGGCAACTGCAACCTGGTGCCCATCATCGCCAACCTCAGCCTCAAGATGGGGGTGGAGACCGTTCCCCCCGATCGGCTGGATCGGCTCACCGCGGTTTCGCACCACGTGGCCGAGTTGGTGAACTTCCCGCCCGACCCCCAACAGGCTTATGTGGGGTCATCGGCTTTCGCCCACAAAGCCGGCCTCCACACCAGCGCCATCGCTCGCCGTCCCGATGCCTACGAGCACATCGATCCGGCCGCGGTGGGAAACGGAACCCGTTTCGTGGTGTCGGAAATGGCTGGGCGTTCGACAGTGGAGCTCAAGGCTGAGGAACTGGGCCTCGACCTCGACGGCAAGGCCGTGGGCGAGATCGTGGACACCCTCAAGAGGCTGGAGCACGCCGGGTACCACTTTGAGGTGGCCGATGCCTCTTTGGAGCTGTTGATGCGGGCTGCATCGGGATGGACGCACCCGTACTTCGAGCTGGAGTCGTTCCGAGTGTCCACCGAGCATCGGTCGGGCACCGGGGCCCGGGCTTGGAATGAGGTGGCGGTGGAGATGGACACCGAGGCCACCGTGAAGCTGCACGTCGGGGGCGAGCGCATCGTGGCCACCGGCGAGGGCAACGGCCCGGTGAATGCTTTGCACGCCGCGTTGATGCTGGCTCTTGGCGACCGTTACCCGGCGTTCAGGTCGATCTCCCTTATCGACTACAAGGTGCGGGTGTTGGACACCGCGGCGGGAACCGCGGCGGTGACCAGGGTGATCATCGACTCGTCCAACGGCGACCGGGTTTGGACCACCATCGGCGTGTCCACCAACATCGTGGAGGCCAGCTGGCAGGCCCTGGTGGACAGCCTGGTATTCGGGCTGCTTCACAGCGAAGACGGAGCCAAAAAAGAAAGCAAGGAGTAGCGGTGGCTGCACCCGACTACGTACCCAACGACACCGCGGCAGCAGACCGGCACTATGTTTCGCCGCCTCGCCGGCCCCAGCCGTGGCTGGCCGACCGACCCGCAGAGCTGGCCGCCGGTCAGCCCACGGGCGCCGGATTGGGCGTGCCCGGACCCGATCAGGGATACGCCCTGCGGCTAGCCCGTCGTTTCGAAGGCGAATTGCTTCTGACCCCTGGCGAGCAGGCCGCCGACGCCATTGCCGGCTGTGTTGGCGTGGCCCTGAAACGGGCAGCCTCCTTCGGACGGGCACCGGTGGCTAGCGATCTGGAGGTGGCCTTTCGGGTGTTCGGGTTTCTGGCCCCCGCCGCTGACGAATCGCTGGTGGCCTGGCGCAAGGAGTTGTTCGCTGGTGTCAGCCACCCCCATCACTATGCCGAGGCCCGGCATTTGGTGGATCTGGTTCCGGAGGCAGTACTTCGGCAGTCCCCCAGCGAGGTTGAGGCCGCCTGCGCCGCTGACAGAACCAAGCTGTTCGTGCAGAGCCAGTGAGCCTGGCTCAACCGCCCCGGGTGCGGTTTGCGCCGTCGCCCACCGGATACCTCCACGTCGGTTCGGCTCGAACGGCCCTGTTCAACTGGCTGTTTGCCCGATCTGTCGGCGGGACCATGGTGTTGCGGATCGAGGACACCGACGAGAGTCGCAACCGCCCCGAGCTGACCAACGCCATCTTCGAGTATCTGGCGTGGTTGGGCATCGACTACGACGAGGGTCCGTACTACCAGTCGGAGCTTCGGGAGTGTCACCGTGAGGCGGTGCAGCGATTGCTGGACGACGGCCGGGCCTACCTGTGCGACGCCGACGACAACGAGGTGGCCGGCACCGAAATGGCCGACGGCCGGGCGGTGCGGTTCAGAACGCCGGAAGGGACCACGGTGATCGACGACGTGGTGAGGGGCGAGGTGGCCGTGGACCACGCTCAACTGGGCGACTTTGTGATCTGGCGCTCCGACGGGTCGCCCACCTTCGTATTGGCCAATGCGGTGGACGACGCCGACATGGCCATTACCCATGCCATCCGAGGTGAGGACTTGCTCTCGAGCACCCCGCGGGCCGTATTGGTGGCCGAGGCGCTGGGGGCGACGCCGCCGATCTACGCCCACCTGCCTCTGCTGGTAAACGAGCAGCGCAAGAAGCTGTCCAAGCGTCGCGATGACGTGTCGCTGGAGAGCTACCGGCAAAGGGGCTATTTGGCTGCGGCCATGGCCAACTACCTGGCTCTATTGGGCTGGGGACCGCGTGATGGCGTGGAGATCAGGCCTATGGCTGAAGTCGTCGAGCAATTCCGTCTCGAAGACGTGAACAAGGCCCCGGCGTTCTTCGACCTGGCCAAACTGGAGCACTTCAACGGGGTTTACATCCGGGAGTTGAGCCAGGAGGAGCTGCTAGAGGCTCTGGCCCCATACCTGGAGTCCGACGAAGTGCCGTGGCCACCGGAGCATTATCGACCTGATGTGGTGGCCGCCATGGTTCCGCTGGTGCAGGAGAAGCTGCGCACCCTGTCGGACATCGAACGCCAGGTTGACTGGCTCTTCTGCCCCGAGGTGCCCATGGACGAGGCGTCGTGGGACAAGGCGGTGGTGAAGGGCAAGGCCTCAACCGAGATTCTTGACGGTGTCATCTCCGCCCTGGCCGACTGCCCCTGGGATCCCGACGCCGTGAGAGACGCCGTGTTCGCCGTGGGTGAGATCCACGGCGTCAACCGCTCCAAATCCCAGGCCCCCGTCCGAGTCGCCGTCACCGGCCGGTCGGTTGGCCCTCCGCTCTTTGAGCCCATGGTGCACCATCTCACCCGCGAAGAAGTCCTCCGCCGCCTCGGCAACGCCCGGTCCCGCCTCTAAAGCGTTGCTCCTATACAGGGGTAGGGGGGTACACTGACCGCTGCCTTCGGGAGTGGTGTAATTGGCAACACACCGGGTTCTGGTCCCGATATTGGGGGTTCGAGTCCTCCCTCCCGAGCCAGGTGCTGCTGCAGGTGGCACAAGGAAGGCGGCATGAGTAAGACTGTCTGCCGCGTTGTATTGCCGGCACGTCGCAAGAGTTGCGCGCCGGGTCCACTGAAGGGGGAAACGTGAAACACTTCCGCTGGTTCATTTGTCTGTTGGCTGTTTTGGCACTTGTCGCGGTGTCGTGTGGCGGCAACGACGACGACGATTCGGGAGCGGCCGCGCCGGATGCCGCGCCGACCGAGGCGCCCGATGACATGGGCGATGACTCGATGGATGACGACATGGGCGATGACTCCATGGACGATTCCATGGATGACGACATGGGCGATGACTCCATGGACGATTCCATGGATGACGACATGGGCGATGACTCGATGGATGACGACATGGGCGATGACTCGATGGACGATTCCATGGATGACGACATGGATGACTCCGACGCCGAGCCGGTGGCCACTGAGGAGCCAGAAGTCGATCCGTGCGCCAACGTCGACCTCGAAGCCACCGATATCGGCATTACCTCCGACACCATCACCGTGCTGGTCATGGCCGATGTCGGCTCCCCGCTGGCGCCCGGACTGTTCCAGGGCTCCATAGACGGCGTCAAGGCTTGGGCCGAACATGTGAACTCCGAGGGCGGGCTGGCCTGCCGCCAGGTCGAGGTTCTCGAGCACGACTCGGCCATCAACCCCACCGAGACCACCAACGGATTCCTGGTGGCTTGTGAGAGCGCATTTGCCCTGGTGGGCACGACAGCACTATTCGCCCTTGACACCACCGACTTGCAGTCGTGCCCCGATGCCCACGGCAACGACATCGGGGTGCCCGACTTCGCCTACATCACCACTGAGCCGCCCCACCAGTGCTCGGTTGTGACCTTTGCCACCAGCCGGCCTAACAGCGAGTGTCCATACAGCGGAAGCGGCCCACGGACAGCGCAGAGCCAGGTCGGTCACGTGCAATACCTCCTTGAAAACGTGACTGCCGACCTCAACGGCGTGTACTTGATTCCTTCTGACTTGCCGTCCACCGTCGCTACATCGATGCCCCAGCTGCGCTCCTTCCAGGAGATCGGAGTTGTAATCGACGGCGAGCCTGGCATCAGCGGCTTCACCACCCAGTCGGAGTACGGCGCATTCATCCAGATCATGCGGGACAACAACTCCAACTTCGCCTATTCCGGCTCGGACGACCAGTCGATGATCAAATGGCGCAGCGAAGCCGAGGCCCAGGGATTCGATGCCGATGACGCGATCTGGATGTGCCAGTTGGCCTGTTACACCCCCAGCTTCTTGGAAGCCGGCGACGTGATTGAGGGTACCTATACGTGGATCTGGTTCCTGCCGTTCCACGAGGCCGAGCACAACCAAGAACTGGCCGACTTCATGGAGGCCATTGACAACCCATTCCCAGCAGCCTGGGCCGCGGGCTCGTGGGCCGACGGTGTGCTGTTCGAGAATGTGATCAACGGCATCGTGGCCGAAGCCGGACCCAACGGTCTGACCCGCCAAGCGGTATTGGACGGTGCCCGAGGCCTGACGTCCTTCGACGTGAATGGCTGGTGGAGCCCAGCGGATTACTCCACCACGCAGAACATCATGCCGTGCTTCATGGTGATGCAGGTGCAGAACAACGAGTTCGTGCGGGTGTATCCCGAAGCGGCTGGCGAGCTGGACTGCGACGCCGACAACGTCGTAGAGCTGACGCTCGACTGGGCCGCGGAGTTCGGCGGCTAGGCAATAGAACCCGGGAGCTGACCGGAGAGGCTTAGATCCCATGATCTTGGGACTCCGACCGCCAGTGGCGCTTGCTGCGCTACTGGCGGCGGTCGCCGCGGTGATAATCGCAGTCTTCAATTGGAAGGGCGCGCCCGTCACCAGCGAGACCTTTCTAGTCACCACCTATATCGGGCTCTTCCTCGGTGCCCTATGGGCCATGTACGCCACCGGACTGGTGGTGGTGTACACCACCACCGGGGTGTTCAACTTTGCCCAGGGGGCCATCGGCGTATTCGCCGCCTTCCTCTATTGGGAACTCCACGTGAATCGGGGATGGCACTCCATTCTCGCTCTGTTCGTGGTGGTCGGCCTCTTCGCCCCCGCACTGGGAGTGATGCTGGACATCGTGATCATGAGGCGCTTGCGTACCGCGTCTTTGGTGGTTCAGCTCATGGTCACTGTGGCCATCATGGTGCTGCTGTTGTCAGTCGTGGGCGACATCTGGGAGGCCGACACCCCTCGGCGGGTTCCGTACCTGTTCGGGATTGAAAATGGCATCGACTTGGGGCCGTCCCAGCTTCCCTGGCACCGGCTAATTGTGTTCATGGCGGCAATCGCCATCGCGGTGGCCATGCGATTCCTATTGCGGCGTACCCGCATTGGGACGGCCATGCGGGCGGTGGTTGACAACCGGGAACTGGCCGCTCTCAATGGCGCCCGTCCCAACGTGGTGTCGTCCACGTCTTGGGCGCTGGGCTCCATGCTCGGCGCCTTGGGCGGCATCCTTATCGCTCCAGAACTTGGGCTCGATCCAGCCACACTCAACAATGTGGTCATCATCGCGTTTGCCGCCGCTGCGTTCGGCGCGTTGAGAAATCTGCCGATGGCGGTGGTCGGTGCCATGTTGATCGGTCTCTTGCGGGCCCACACCGGAGCATGGCTGGACTTCGGACCCGATTTCCGCTTCGCCCACCTCGCCGTTGCGCCGCTGATCTTGTTGGTCGTGGTCGTCGCCCTGCCCCAGGCCCGCTTGGAGGTGGGGCGGCTGGCCCACCACCTTCGCCGCCACGAGCGCTACACCAAATGGTGGGAGGGACTCATTGGCTGCGGTGTTGTCATCTTGCTGGCGGTGGCATTCTCCGGTGGTTGGCTGGACTTCGGAGTCTGGGATCCGGGATCTTGGGGGAGCCGAGAGCTGAACTCGGCCAACGAGGCCATGGCTTTCGCCTTGATTGGGTTGTCGTTGGTGCCTCTGATCGGCTGGGCGGGGCAGATCAACTTCGCGCCTTTGGCCTTTGCCGGATTCGGCGCGTTCGTCTACCTCAAGCTGGCCGGCGACACCGGCAATGGCTATTGGATCATCATGGTGGGCTTATTGTGCGCTCCGCTGGGCGCGCTCGTCGCCCTGCCGGCCGCTCGACTACGGGGCTTGTACCTGGCTCTCATGACCATGGCATTTGCCCAAGCCATGTCGCTGATTTTCTTCCCCCATTCATGGGTCATGCCCACTATCGGTGTCGGTCGTCAATTCCCCCATATCGAGCTGTTTGGTGTCACCTTTGACGACCGCCGGGGATTCTTCCTGCTCATGGTGAGCGTCTTCGCCATCTTTGTTTACGCCCTGGTGCTGCTGCGAAGATCCCGCTACGGCCGAAGATGGATGGCCATCAACGACTCGCAGGCGGCCGCGGCCACTCTGGGGGTACCGGTGGTGTGGACCAAGGTAGTGGTGTACGCCGTCTCGGCCTCCATGGCTGGAATCGCCGGAGTGTTCTGGGCCACGGTCTCGGGCAATGTCGACAGTGTCCAGGGGTTCGACCTGCTCATCGGGTTCAACATCGTGCTGTTGGTGGCGGCTGCGGGGGTATCCATCCCTATGGCCGGGATATTCCTGATTTTCATCCCGCTGTTCACCGGGCTGGGCCACCGGCTTGAGGATGCCGGCAATGTCGATTATTTGGTCACGCTGCTCGACATCATGACGACATATGGACCCGGTTTGATGGTGTTGGGCATGGTGTTCAACCCGCGGGGGGCCATCTTCGAGATGGGGCGGGGATTCTCGCCAATTTTGCCGTGGCGCAAGGACGCCCGGGCCGAGATCGCCGCCGAGAACGCCCAGAAACGGGAGCCGGAAATTGGCGAGTTGGGCATCGAGCGGCCGTTCACTCCCGAAGAGGTGATCGCCATCGACCGGCGGTTGGGGATTTTGGACGACGTGGTACCAAAGGAGGGCTATGGCACTCCTCGAAGCTGAGCAGGTGGTCATGCGCTTCGGCGGCGTGGTGGCCCTCGACAACGCCTCGGTGGACGTCGACCCCGGTTTGGTCACCGGCCTCATCGGCCCCAACGGCGCGGGCAAGACCACGCTGTTCAACGTGGTCACCGGCTTGCTGCCGCCCACCAGCGGAACGGTGAAATTTGACGGCGTCGACATCACCCGGGCCACCGTGGCCAAGCGGTCGCAGATGGGCATCGCCCGTACCTTCCAGAAGCTGGAGGCGTTCAACACGCTTAGCGCGTTCGATAATGTGCGGGTGGCGGTGGAGCAGAACCACCGGGCCAAGTGGAAGCACCGACGGGTCAGCGATGTGGCCCATGAGATGCTGGGCAAAGTGGGCCTTGACGAGGTGGCCGACGTGACGGTGGGCACCCTTCCCACCGGCAGCGCCCGCCTAGTGGAGCTGGCCCGAGCTTTGGCCTGCCGGCCTCGGGTGCTGTTGTTGGACGAGCCGTCGTCGGGTCTGAACGAAGAGGAGACCTCATCCATCGGCCAATTGCTTTTGGAGCTGGTGGCCGACAAGGACGACGATCTCGCGGTGCTGCTGGTGGAGCACGACATGAGCTTCGTTATGGGAGTGTGCGCCCGCATCCATGTGCTGGACTTCGGCAAGATCATCGCGGTGGGCACCCCGATCGAGGTGCAGGCCGACGAGGCCGTGCGGGCCGCCTACCTGGGCGGCGACGAATTTCGCGGGGCGTATGCGGAGCTCGACGAATGAGCACAGAGTCGGCAACCCCCCTGTTGGAACTGGTCGGTATCCGGGCCGGTTACGGCACCATCGATGTGCTCCACGGTGTGGACCTCCGGGTCATGCCCGGTCAGGTGTACGCCTTGTTGGGGCCCAACGGGGCGGGCAAGACCACCACCTTGGGGGTGGCCAGCGGCCAAATCCAGCCCCACGCCGGCTCGGTGCTGCTCGACGGCCACGAGGTGAACGGAGTTTCTCCCGACAGCCTGGCTCGGGCCGGAGTATGCCTGATTCCCGAGGGGCGGGGCATCTTCCCCAACCTCACCGTGGCCGAGAACCTGCGGATGGCCACCTATGCCGGCGTCTCCTACAAGGATGTGCAGGAGCGGGCATTCGCCCAGTTCCCCCGCTTGCAGGAGCGACGCAACCAGATGGCGGGCACCCTGTCGGGGGGCGAGCAGCAGATGCTGGCCATGTCCCGGGCACTGTCCACTGACCCAGCTCTGTTGATGCTGGACGAGTTGTCCATGGGTTTGGCCCCCATCATCGTGGAGGAGCTCTACGAGCAGGTGTCCCACCTGGCCGAATCTGGTCTGTCCATTCTGATCGTGGAGCAGTTCGCCCAGGCGGTTCTGGGAGTGGCCAATGAGGCCGCCATCATGCTTCACGGCAAGATCCTGCGCATTGGGCCGCCCGATGAGATCGCTGAGGAATTGACCGCCGCCTATCTAGGCATGTCCTGAGGAGACACCATGAGTGAGACAGATAACACCGCTGGCGACACCACCGGCGACAGCAGCCGCCTGGAGGATTTCCACCAGGAGGTAGCCAAGCTCCGGGCTTCTGGTGGTAAGGCCAACCCCGATCGCTGGGTGTTTCGCATTGGGTTGCTCCTCACCATTGCCGGCATGGCCTTCACCGTGGCCTCATACATCCTCACTGGTCAGCCCTATGACACCGAGGGCGGAAACCTCCATCAGTCCAACCACCTGGATCTGATCGTTTCGGCCATATTCGGGCTCAGCCTCACGTTCATCGGCCTGGTGATGATCGCCGTCAGCTCCTTCAAGCGCTTCATGCGCTACTGGCTGGTTCGCCTCGTGTACGAGTACCGCGAGCAGACCGACCGGGTGGTGGGCAGCTAGCAAAAGGGGCGCTGGGTTCAGAGTTTGTCGAGCAGAGCTCTGAGGCAGTCAGACGAGGGGTTCTCCAGCCAGAACGGGTTGTCGGCCGGCATATCGCCCCTAAGCACGGTGCGGTTCATCACCCGCACCACGATGGCGGTGTAGCGGGCCGCGGCGAACACCTCATACCAAGTGGTGTCACCGGGATCGCGCCCTGAGTGGGCGGCATACCGGTCGCGCTGTTCGGCTCGAGAGGGCTCGCCTTCCAGTCGGGGCTGATTGCCCATGTGCTCGTGCGACCAGCGGTCGAACATGAGCCACCAGCCCAAGTCGACCAGGGGCGAGGCAATGCAGGCCGCCTCGAAGTCGGTGACGCAGGCCGGCTCGAAGTTTTGCCAGATGATGTTGCCAGGTCGGCCGTCGCCCCAGTTCAGGCACAGTCCGTCGTCGGCGGGCATGTTCTCGAAGAGGTAGTCGAAGCCCGCCTCGAGAACGGGATGGTCGCGGCCGTTGAGTTCCCGGTTGGAGTAGTCCCGCCAAATCCGCACCTGGGTGGCGGTGCCCGGTTGGTCGCCGGTGGCCACCAGCCAGTTGAGTCCGGCGGCTTGCCAGTCGATGGAGTGGATCTGGGCCATGGTCCGCAGACCCCGGTCCACCAGCTGGCGGCGCTGATCGGGTAGGGCGTCGAAAAAGAACCCCGCGCTGGTGTAGATGGGGTCTTCCCGGGGGATGTCGCCGCCCACGTAGCCCATCACAAAGAACGGCCCGCCCAGCACCGATTCGTTTGCCTCGTACCCCACCTGCGGGGCGATGGGGGCATCGCAATGGCCGGCCACCGCCGACATGACCCGGTATTGGATGTCCACCTCCACGTCCTGTTCCCCCGGCGCCTGCTGGGGGTACACCGGCGGCTCGGGTAACTCCCGCCGCAGCACATAGCGCTCGACCGCCGGGCCGCTTCCCCGATCCACGTCGGCGTCGAACAACAGCGTCTCCGCCGAGTACCCCCCCGACGGCACCTCAAAGGACCCGATGTCCGCGCTGATCGCTCCGAGCCGCTCAGCCAGCCATCGGGCCAGCGGTTCTCGCAACTCCGACCGGTCGCTCCTCGCCCCCAGGATGTCGGGGCCTTGATCGCTCATCGCCAAATGAGTTTCGCCGCTACTTGAATTCCTCGGGGCGGGGAACCTCGTACAGCGGATCGGGGGTCATTTCCAGTGGGCCGCCGTACTCGATCCGCTGGCGGGTGCTGCGGTGCAGCGGGTCTTTGTCCAGCTTGGGGATCACATGGGTGCCGAACAGCCGGATGGTCTCCAAGGCGTGCTCTTGGCTGAGCTGGATGGGGAGTCCGAACGACACCTGGTCGCAGCCGATCTCGTCGTACTTCTTCACCTGCTCCAGCACCTCGTCGGGGTCACCGCACAGCAGGAACCCCGCGGCGATGCGCTCCTCCACGTCCTCCATGGTGGGCTCGGGGACCAGCTCGGGGTACACCGGCAACTCCTCGGGCTTGGGGAAGGTGTCGTGGTACTTGAACACCAGTGACTGGAGGTAGCTGAGCTGCATCTGCTCCACCACCACCCGACGGGCCTCCTGGCCGTCTTCCAAGCACACCAGGCCGTTGGCGATCATCACATTGTCGTTCACGTACTCGCCGGCGGGCTCGGCATGGGGAATGGCGTTCTTGTAGGCCTCCACATGGGGGGCCATCTCATAGATGGCGGCCACGTTGAAGCCGAGCACGCCGAGGCCGTGGCGGGCGGCCTTCTCATAGGTGGGGGTGTTGCCCGCCGCCACCCACATGGGCGGGTGGGAGTGGCAATAGGGCTTGGGCAGCACGTTGAAGGTGCCCCAGGTGCCCGTCTCGGGCGTCTGGAAGGCGGCACCGTCGGGATGGGAGTAGGCGGTGCTGCCCCAGATCTTCTTGAACTCCCAGATCACCTCGTCCCAGTTGGCCTTGGTCTCCGACGGGTCGATGCCGAAACCGCCGATCTCGTGGCTTCCCGCCCCTCGGCCGGTGCCGAACTCGAATCGGCCCTTGCTCATGTGGTCGAGCATGGCCACCCGCTCGGCCAGCTTGATGGGGTGGTTCACGATGGGGTTCAGGTTGAAGATGCCCGATCCCATGTGGATCTGGGAGGTCTGGGCAAAGGAATGGGCCATGAACACCTCGCTGGCCGAGGTGTGGGAGTAGTCCTCCAGGAAGTGGTGCTCGCTCACCCAGATGTACTTCCAGTTGTTCTGGTCGGCGACCCGCACCATCTCCAGTTCGTTCTCAAAGGCCTGATGCTCCCAGTAGGGGCTGCGGGCCCCGCCTCGGCGAGGCGATCCCTGCAAGAAAATGGCGAACTCCACGGTTTTCCTCCCTGTATTCCCTTGGTGACTGCGGTTGGCAGACTACTCGCCTGGTCTTGTACAGGCTCAGCCCGGTGTGCTCACGCCCCCAAATCCAGCACCACCCGGCCGATCACCTCTCGGGACTCCAGGGCCCTCATGGCCTCGGGAAGTTCCTCGAACTCATAGGAGGCGCTGACCACCGAGTTGATGCTGCCCGCGTCCCACAGCGCACTCAGCTCGCGATGGTCGGCCAGGCGCTCCTCCCGGCTGTAGCGGGCCGGAATGGCCCCCACCACCGAGTAGTTGCGCTGCACCACATGGCGGACGTTGACGGGCGCCCACTCGCCGCTGGCGAACCCGATGATCACGATGCGGGCATCGCGGGCCACGCAGCGAGTGGCGGCAGTGTAGGCGTCGCCCCCCACCGGGTCGTACACCACGTCCACGCCCCGCCCATCGGTCAGCTCCATGACCGCAGCGGCGATGTCGCCCTCGCGGTGATCCACGGTCTGATGCGCGCCGAAACCCGCCGCCGCCTCGCACCGATCAGGCCCACCGGCCACGGCGATCACTCGGGCGCCCAGCGCGGCGCCCAGTGAGCAGGCCGCGGCGCCGGTGCCCCCCGCTGCCCCCAGCACCAGCAGGGTCTCGGCCGCCTTCAGTCCGCCCCGGCGCACCAGGCCGATCCAGGCAGTGTGGTAGGGGATCAAGAATCCGGCCGCGGCGGCGTCGTCCATAGAGTCGGGCACGGTGAACCACGAGTGGCTCAGTCCCAGGCATTGTTCCGCGAATCCGCCGTCGCCGGTCTGAAAGGAAGTGACGGTCATCACCCGTTGGCCGGCTTCCAACCCCAGCCCGTCGCTGGTCTCCAACACCGTCCCGCACACCTCTTGGCCGGATGTGAACGAGCTCTCCTTCGGTGCGAGCGGGTATGTCCCCTTGCACATGAAGACATCGGGCAGGCCCACACCCACCGCGCCCACTTCCATCAGGAATGTCCCCTCCCGAGGACCGGGCGCGGGCTTGTCGATCAACCGCAGCACCTCACCTGGCGCCCCCGTACCTTCGACCACCCAAGCTCGCATTTGCATAGCTTCGCCTACCCGGCCTGAAATCCACCACCCGGCCCGCTAGATGCCAAGCTACCTGCATGGCAGACCGGTATGGATTGGAAACCATAGCCACCGGGCTCGACTCCACCGGGGTGCTCATCGCCACGTTGAATCGGCCCGATCGGGGCAACGGCCTCAACAAGCAGATGCACCTTGACCTGCGGGACCTGTATCGCCGTATCGCTGAGGACTCCGACGTGCGGGCGGTAGTGCTGACCGGGGCGGGCCGGTCGTTCTGCGTGGGGGCCGATTTCGCGGTCATGGAGGAGAACCTGGAAACCGGCTATCCCGAAGGCCGTCCCGACCTGCTCGACGACGGCATCGACATCGCCCGGGGGGCGCTGCGGGTCCGCCAGCCCATGGTGGCCGCGGTCAACGGCCACGCCATCGGGCTGGGGGCGTCGCTGGCCCTGTTCTGCGACATCGTCTATCTGAGCGATGCGGCCCGCATCGGCGACCCCCATGTCAACGCCGGGCTGGTGGCCGGCGACGGGGGAGCGGTGCTGTGGCCGCTGCTGGTGGGGCTCAACCGGGCCAAGGAATTGCTGATGACCGGCGATCTGCTCGACGCCGCCCAAGCCGAGCGCTTCGGCTTGGTGAACCACGTGGTGCCGGCCGACGAGGTGCTGGCGTCGGCCACAGCTATGGCCCAGCGGCTGGCTTCTGGCCCCCGCCTCGCCATTGAGTTCAACAAGCGGCTGTGCAACAAGGAGCTGGAAGACCGGGTCAACCGCCTCTACGACCTGGCCTTCGCCCTGGAGGCCATTACTTTCGACACCGACGACCACCGGGAGGCGGTGGACGCCTTCTTGAACAAGCGCACTCCGAACTTCGACCGCGGTGACAAGGGCTGATCGTGGCCAACCACAAGCTCTACATCCACGAGTTCATCGACATCATCGGCCACCACCGGGCCAACTACATGCACCACATGACGGCCAACTGGTCGCCCATCGCCCAAGACGAGCGCGACCAGCTCTGCTATGGGGTGTGGGCCATCGTCGGCACCACCAGAGGCTGGCCCCAGGTGCTGAACCTGTGGGAGGAGGACGGTTGGGATGGCATGGCCACCTCGTTCCGCCTCGAGTGCCAGGGCGCCGGCGCCCAAGATCCCAAGCTGGCCAAGTGGTGGGCCCAGGCGGCCAACTACCGGCGCTCGGGCACTGATCGGCTGCTGGTGCCCGCGCCGTGGACCCGCACCATCGAGGAGCTGTGCGCCGACGGGGTGACCGGCGAGTGCTACGCCCACGAGCAGGTGAGCCTCAAGCGGGGCACTTCAGCCGAGTTCTTGGAGCGGGTGCGCACCGACGCCATTGCCGCCTATGAGCCCTTCGGCTGGGAGCTAGCCGGAGCGTGGGAGACAGCCATGGTGGCCGACGACGAGGCCTTCTTGCTGTGGGCCGTTCCCACCTGGGAGGCATGGGCCGACTTCGAGAAGGCCCAGCGCACCGATCAGGGCTTGCTCCGGTGGCGGGCCGCGGTGGACGACCTGGTGGAGGGCTGGCACCGCTTCCTGCTGGTAGACGCCCCCCTGTCCCCCTTCCGCACCGGCCGCCAACCCCACCGCAACGACCGGATCGACTACGAAGACCTCTGAGCCGGACTTCTAGCCCGGCGATCGATTACGAAGACCTATAGGGCTTAGACCGCGATCTTGTAGAGCTCGGCGGCGTTGTCCTGGAGCACCTTGCGGGCTACGTCGTCGCCCACATCGGCCAGGGCGTCGGTAGCCTGCTCGAGGCCGAAGGGGTACAGGCAGGTGGGGTGGGGGAAGTCTGTCTCGAACAGCACGTTGTCGGGGCCGACCTGGTTGATGAGCTTGTCGGGGGACAGATCCTCGAACCAGTAGCAGCCGTACATCTGGCGACGGAAATACTCGCTGGGGCTCAGGCTGAACTGCGCCTGCACGTCGGTGCGGAGCTGTTCCATCTGGTAGTCGAGCGACTCCAGCACGAACGGGATCCAGCCGACTCCCGACTCCACCGACACGATCTTGAGGGTCGGGTGGAGCTCCAGCACCCCGGAGAAGATCAGGTTGGCCAGCACCCGGGCGTTGGTCAAATACATCATGGCCGAGCCGATGGCCAGCTTTTCGTCGTCGCCCTGCGAGGGCCATGGCGAGGTGCCGAACCAGCCCATCGAGCTCTCGCTGGCCCCGATGTGGAAGTTCACCGGGAGCCCGTGGTCGCAGCAGAACTCCCACAGCGGCCGCCACGCCTCCTCACCCAAGTCGGGCAGACCTCGGAGCTGGGGATCACTGCACATCACGATTCCCCGCAAGCCCAGGCCCACGATGCGCTCGGCCTCGGCCAGCGAGCCCTCGATGTCCCACCACGGGACGAGCCCCATCGGGAACAGCCGCTCACCGGAGTTCTCCTGGATCTCGGCCATGGCGTCGTTGTACACCGACACGCACAGCCGCTTTAGCTCCACGTCCTCGATCTGGCCGAACTTCTGGCTTCCGAATCCGGCCAGGTTGGGGTAGATGATCTGGGCGTGGATCCCGACCTGGTCCATGACCTCCACCCGGGCGTCCATGTCGTAGGCGCCGGGATGGACGTCTTCGATGGTCCAACCCATGAAGTCGGTGCCCAGCGCTTTGGAGCCGTCGGGGCGCACAACCCCGCTGGCCGTGGCGAAGCCCAGGGGCTCTCCGTCGAGCATCCAGTGGGGCCGTCCGTCCACATCGGCCACCTTGGGGAGGCGGTCAACGTAGTCTGCCGGCGCCCGGCTGCTCCAAAGGTCGTGGGGCTCGGTCAGGTGGGTATCGACGTCGATTACTCGGATCTGCTCTCGCGTTGCGGCCATGCCCTAGTGTGCCACGTTTATTCCTGCTGGTTCCTTGTCGGGCTCAGGCAGGGGCCCCATCGGAGAGGTAGGCGCGGGCGACAGTCAAAACAGCCTGGGCCAGGGAGCCGTCGGCGACGAGATCGGAATCAGCGGCAGACATTCGTCGGGTGGCGACTCGGCACCAGTGGGACGCCGAGCCGGTGATGGCTTGAGGGGCGTGGTCGTCGCCGTAGGTCCAGGTTTGACCCGATGGGGACACCAGCTCCAGTCGGAGTTCTGACAGTGGGGCCGGCTGTTCCACGTCTTGGCTCCGGAAGGCGTAGGGGAGGGCCCGGTAGCCAATGTGGGCCACATGACGCAGCCTGTCGGTGTCAGTCGGCTCGACCCCTGCTGTGGTGAAGCAGTCCAGTCCGTGGGCCCAGGTCTCCATGAGCCGGGCGGTGGCAAACGAGCGGCAGCTCATGGGGCCGTCGCCCCAGATCACCGGGTCTTTGGCATCCAGGGCAAACATGGCCTCCAGGCTGGCGGCCCGGGACTCCCGCCAGTTGTCGAGAACTTCGGCCGGATCGTCGGGCAGGGGGGGACCGGGCCAGCCCCCGGAGGAGAATATCTGGTCGCTGTGGCCGGTCAGCGCCAGCAGGGCGGCACCCTCGCTCACATCGAGATGGTGGATCTGGTGGGCCAGTGTCCACCCCGGCGACGGCGACGGCTTGGCCCACACCTCGGGGGGCAGCGGGGCCACCAGCTCGTCCAGCACCTGGTGCTCAGCCGCGAGGTCATCCAACAACACATCGTCCATGCAACGAATGTACAGATCGCGAATGCGTTGCCTGCCACCGGTTGGGCCAACGAATGTACAGATCAGAGCGGGCCACTAGAGTGGCGCAGGTCGAATAGTCCAGGGGGAAATAATCGGGTGGGCGAGTTCATCCAATTACTCGTGAGCGGGGCCATTGCCGGCTCCATCTACTCTTTGATCGCCGCCGGGCTCACGCTGAGCTACACCTCCACCGGCATCTTCAACCTGGCCTATGGGGGCATCGCCTACACCTCAGCCATGCTCTATTTCCAGCTGATCAATGCCCTGGGCATAGAGAGCCTGGGTATGCGGCTGCTGTCGTTCTTCCTCGTGGTGCTGGTGTTCTGTCCATTGCTGGGCCAGCTCTTGAACGTGGCCGTATTCCGACCCCTGGCCAGGGCCAACGATGCGGCCAAAGTCATGGCCACCATCGGGATTCTGGTGGCGTTGCCCGCGTTAACCGATTTGATCGTCGATTTGGGCACCAAGACGTGGGATTGGGGCCTGCAATCCACCGACTACGTGTTCCTCACTCCCGGGGTGTGGAAGGTGCCCAGCGAGACCTGGACCTACGACCTCGGCAGCTTCGACCTGCGCATAAGCAGCAACCAGTGGGCGGTTTTGGTGGTGGCCGTGATAGTGGCGGTGGCGCTGTGGGCGCTGATGCGCCACACCCGAATGGGGCTTCAGATGCGTGCCGTGGTGGATCGTCCAGATTTGGCTGGGCTGCGGGGGGTCAGCGAGTCGTTCACCTCGTCGGCGGCCTGGATTATCGGCACCATGCTCGCCGGGCTGGCCGGAGTCATCGGCGCCCCGGTGTTCAATTCCCTTGAGTCCAATCAATACAACGTGTTCATGTTCATCGCCACCGCTGCCGCGGTGGTGGGGGGGCTGCGCTCTATCCCGCTGGCTTTCGCCGGCGGGGTGGCCTTGGGAGTGGTCACCAGCTGGGTGGGCCGCTACGCCACGTTCGCCCAGGACATTCGAGGATTCGAGAGCTCGGTGCCATTCGTAGTGCTGTTGGTGGGACTGTTATTCATGGCCCGAGAGCGAACCCGCCGCAGCGGCGTGGTGGCCGATGCTCCTCCCGCCACCGTCTACACCGACGATCTGCCGGCATGGCGGGTGCAGTTGCCCTGGGTGCTGGGCGGGTTGTTCATCGTCCTTCAGGTTTTCATCTTCGCCGACCAATTCTGGCTGGGACTGTGGGTGACCGGGTTGGCCTTTGGCCTGGTGTTCATGTCCTGGGTCCTGCTCACCGGCCTCGGGGGCATGGTCAGCCTGGCTCAGGCCGCCTTCGTGACCATGGCGGCCATGACCGCCGGTCTGATCTTGGACAAGACCGGGCTGCCGTTCATTCCCGCGCTGATCGTGGGGGTGATTATCGCCGGAGTGCTGGGCGTGATCGTGGCCCTTCCTGCCCTGCGGTTGGGCGGCTTGCCGTTGGCTTTGGCCACCCTGGCGCTGGCCTTCATGAGCGAGCGGGTGCTGTTCGAGTGGAGCTGGTTCAAGAACGGCCAGGGCACAAAGGGCTGGGACATCCCCCGCCCCCAAATCGGGCCGTTCGACTTTGAAGATGAGAAGTCTCTCGCGGTTCTGCTGGTGATCCTGGTGCTGGCCGCGGCTTGGCTGGTTCGGAATCTCCAGCGCTCGGTCACGGGCCGGGCCATAATCGCGGTGCGCAACTCCGAGCCCGCCGCGGCCACCTCTGGTCATTCCATAGTTCGCACCAAGCTGGCGGTGTTTGCCCTGTCGGCGCTGTTGGCCGGATTCGGCGGGGTGTTTTTCGCCACCTTCATCGGCAACGTGACCCCGTTTACCGCCACCACTCAAGCCGGTCTGTTCTGGCTGGCCGTGGTGATCTTGGTCGGCATCCGCCGGCCCGGTGCCGCGGTGATGGCTGGCATCATGGTGGCGGCCAGCGGCCACACATTCGGAACCGGCTGGCACTGGGACTGGATGGAGTCGTGGCATGTGGTGCTGGTGGCCTCGGTGTTCGGGGCGGCGGCACTGTTCACCGTTATCCGAGACCGCCAAGTGGGCCTCCCGTTCTCGCCGCCCATACTCGGCGTGCTGGCAGTGCTGGCATTCATCTGCCTGGCCCGGATTTACTCTTGGTACCCCATCGACTGGGACGGGTTCGACCAATACGACGAGGCCCGCAACATCACCGCCTTCATGTTCGGCCTCGGTGCCATGCAACTGGCCCGAGAGCCCGATGGAATCCTCGCGTTCACCGCCGCCCAGAACCGGGTCCGCCGCGACGCCTGGCGTCGGCGGCTCGCGGTCTGGCGGGGAGAAGTCGAAATTGCCAGTTCGATTCCGATTGCTGAGTCGGCCGCGGCCGCCCCAGTGGCCTCAGAGGCCCCCTCTGTTGCCGAGGAGCAGGGTGACCAGTATGTCGGGGATCACCCGCCCGCTCTAGAGCTGGTGAATGTCCGGGCCAGCTATGGGCTGGTGGAGGCCCTGCACGGGATCGACTTGTCGGTTCCCCGGGGCGAGATCACCGCGCTGCTGGGTCCCAACGGGGCGGGCAAGTCCACCACTTGCGCAGTGGCTTCCGGCCTTCTGCCGGCCACTCACGGTCATGTCCGGCTCGACGGGGAGGACATTACGGCGCTGCGCAGCCACCGCCGTTCCCGACGGGGCGTGGTGTTGGCCCCCGAGGCCAGAGGTATCTTCAGCGGGCTGACCGTGCGGGAGAACATGCAGCTCTGGCTGCCCAACCCTGACGACCGCGAGCTGTGCTGTGATCGGTTCCCCATCCTGGGAGAGCGCCAGAACCAACTGGCTGGCAACCTCTCGGGTGGCGAGCAGCAGATCCTCACGCTGGCCCCATTGCTGGCTCATCCGCCCGAAGTGTTGATTGCCGACGAGCCGTCGCTGGGTTTGGCCCCGCTCATCGTGAATCAGATTCTGGAGCTGTTCATTGAGTTCAAAGAGCGGGGGGTGGCTCTGCTGTTGGTGGAGGAGAAGGCCCGAGACGTGCTGGAGATTGCCGACTCGGTGGCATTCATCAGCCTGGGCCACATCACCTGGCACGGCCCCCGTTCCGAGGTGGATCACGACCAGCTCGACGCCGCCTACCTGGGCGAGGCCACGGCCAACTCAGACTGACGAGCTCAGGGTGACAGTCGAATTAACTTGTCCTACTATGTCGCCATTCCAACTATCGGAGGGGAAATGAGACGATCACTGCTGCACAAGCTTCTCGCGCTTTTGACTGCATTTACGTTGGTGGTTGCCGCCTGTGGCAACGACGACGATGACGCCCCGGCCCAAGACGCCGCGCCGGCTCCCGCCGAGGAGCCCATGGACGACGCCGAGCCTATGGACGATGAGGAGCCCATGGACGACGCCGAGCCTATGGATGACGAGGAGCCCATGGACGACGCCGAGCCTATGGATGACGAGGAGCACATGGACGACGAGGAGTCCATGGACGACGACGAGGAGATGGCGACCTCCCGCACTTATGGGGCCTACACCTACGAAATCGACTTTGAGCCCTCCACCCGGGGTGTGAGTGACGACACCGTGCGCTTGGGGGCGATGACCCAGGACGCCCTCTACGGGGGATTCACCGACGGCATCAATGCCCGACTCGGTCGGGCCAACCGCGACGGCGAACTGCCCGGCGGTCGCCAGGTCGAACTCGTGCAATACGTGGATGATGGCAGCGATCCGCAGGCCAACTTCGAGGGGGCCCGGAGCATGGTGGAGAACGATGAGGTCTTCGGCATCATGGTGACCTCGGCGGTCTCGCTTCCCCAGACCACCGACTACCTGGACGAGAACCAGGTGCCGTTCACCGGCTGGGGATTCATGCCCGGATTCTGCGCTCCCAACGATTGGGGCTTCGGCTTCAACGGTTGCCTGAGCGGCTTCGCCTTCGGAGTCGAGGGCGCCGATCCGCTGGTGTCGGTCCAGAACATCTGGTACGACTTCTTCGGCACCGAGGACATCCAGGTCGGCATCTTCAATAGCGATGACGACGCCGGCCGCGCCGGCCACGCGCTGTACGAGAACCTGTGGGCCGGCAAGCTGGCGTTCAACGACTTCGTGCCCACCCAGACCGCGGGTGGCATCACCGATCCCACCCGGTTTGTGAACACGGTGCTGGAGCACGATCCCGATTTGGTGATCCTGTCCACTGATTTCGCTGGAGCCATCACCCTCAAAGCGTCCATCGCTGCATCGGGATATGAGGGCCCGGTGGCCGACTATCTGACGTATGTGCCCGGCCTCCCCGGGTCCAGCCCCGACTTGGGCCAGGCCCTGGAAGGCGGCTACGCCGTGACCCAGGTGCCACCGGTTGAAGATACTTCGCAGCCGGCCATCCAGCAGCTCTTGGCCGACTATGAGGCAGTCGGGGCCTTCCCCGGCTTCGGCAGCTTGGTCGGCTACTGGTCAGCCGATCTGATGATCCAGATGATCGCTGCCGCTGGCGAGGATCTGAACACGGCCAGCTTCTACCAGGCGGTCAACATCGACGGCTTCGAGTCCACCCAGCAGTCAGGTGCTCTCGGCCAGGTGAAGTTCCCCGCCGACCACGTCGTCGCCCCCGACTGCACCGGCATGGTGCAGGTAGTGGACGCCGAATATGCGGTGGCCCACGACTTCGTCTGCTACGGCGATCCCGACCGGTAGACCAACCGAGCCAATAGCGCCAACCGAATCAATAGCGATTGTGCCGGGCCCGATCGGCTGCCCCAACGGCGGCAGATCGGGCCCGGCCGCGTCGTCGGCTAAGAGCCGGCAATGACCAAGGGGCCGCTCGACGGCATCCGGGTGGTGGACCTCACCCGGATTTTCTCCGGACCGATATGCGGACGGGTGTTGGCCGACCTGGGGGCCGACGTGGTCAAGGTCGAGCCCCCCTCGGGCGACCTCACCCGGCCAGTCCCGCCGGTGGACTCCGACGGCATCGGGGTCACGTTCAGCCACATGAACGCGGGCAAGCGCAACATCTGTATCGACCTCAAGGCCGAGGGTGCCCCCGAGTTGGTGGCCGCGCTGGCCGACCGGGCCGACGTGCTGTTGGAGAACTACCGACCCGGCGTCATGGCCCGTTACGGGCTGTCGTATGAGGAGCTGTCGGCCCGCAACCCCCGGCTGGTGTTCTGCTCCATCACCGGGTTCGGCCAAACCGGGCCGTGGACCCATCGCCGGGCCCACGCCCCCATGATGCACGCCGTGGCGGGCACCATCGAGTTGGCCTCTCGTCTCCGGGAGGCCGAGCCGCTCCAGGAGATCCACCAGCACGGTGACCTCTACGCCGGGTTCATCTCGGTATCCGCGGTGCTAGCCGCCCTCTACCAGCGGGAGCACACCGGCACCGGCCAGCACCTCGACGTCGCCATGGCCGAGACCCTCATCTATGCCAACGACCAAGCGGGCAATGACCTCTCGGGCTACGACGGGCCGAGGGATTTCGACACTTGGAACTACGCCGTGGCCCGCACTGCCGACGGCCAGGCGGTGTCGTTGATCGGCAATCCCGAACAAATGCTGCCTAGGTGGGTGGCCGCCCTTGGAGGCAGCGCTGACGACTGCCCCGACCAGCCCACTCGCGAAGAGGCCCTGGCCGTGCTTCGAGGGCTGGTGGCCGGTTTCTCTACCTACGAGGAATTGGCCGAAGTGGTGGAGCGCCAGCCGCTGCCTGCGGCCCGCATCAGCTCGGTAGCGGAATTAGCCGCCTCCGACTGGGCTCAGGATCGGGGCCTGATCGCCGAAATCCGCCCCGGCATTCCGATTCCGGCCAAACCATTCGCCATGGGCGACGCTACCGTGGGGGTCACCCACCGATCGGCCCGGCTGGGCGAGGACACCCGCTCGGTTTTGGCCGACGATCTCGGCCTCAGCGACAGCGAAGTCGACCGTTTGATCGCTCTAGGGGCTGTCCAGACCGCCGACTAGCTGGCCAACTCCGTTGCGCCGAAAGCAGTGAATTAGGGTCGCAGCCATGTCCAATACTCCGTGGAACACCATCTGCGAGTTGGTGGACGACGCCGCCCGACGATTCCCCGACTTGGAGGCGCTGGTGGACGGCGACGTGCGCTGGACTTTCCCGGAGCTGCGCGAACGCGTCCGGGGCTCGGCCCGGGCGTTAATGGCCTCGGGCATCGAGCCCGGCGACCGGGTGGCGGTGTGGGCTCCCAACATCTGGGAGTGGGTGGTGGCTGGCCTCGGCGTCCATTTGGCCGGGGGTGTTCTGGTGCCGGTGAACACCCGATTCAAAGGCCGCGAGGCCGATTTCATCCTTCGGAAGTCTGGCGCCCGCATCTTGTTCACCGTCACCGATTTCTTGGACACCGACTACGTCGCCCTGCTGCGCGATGCCGATGGCGGCCACGGCCTCGACGAGATTGTGGTGCTGCGGGGGGCCGTACCTGAGGGCACGACAGGCTTCGCCCGCTTCCTGGAACGGGCTGACCAAGTTGCCGAAGCTGACGGGGACGCCCGGGCCGGGTCGGTGAAGGGCGACGACCTGTGCCACATCATGTTCACCTCGGGCACCACCGGCCTGCCCAAGGGGGCCATGCTCGTCCACTCCGCCATTTGTCGGGGCTTCAAGTCATGGTGTGATGTGATCGGCCTGCGGGCTGGCGACCGCTACCTGATCGTCAACCCCTACTTCCACGCCTTTGGCCTCAACTCCGGCATCTTGGCCTGCCTCATGACCGGCGCCACCAACATCCCCCACGCGGTATTCGACGTCCCGGCGGTTATGGCCCGGGTGCCTGAAGAGCGCATCACCATGCTCCCCGGGCCTCCGGCCATTTACCAGACCATCTTGAACCATCCCGATCTGGACAGCTTCGACATGTCCACCCTGCGTCTGGCGGTGACCGGGGCCGCCGCCATCCCGGTGGAGATGATTCTTCAGATGCGGGCCCGCCTGGGATTCGAGACCATCGTCACCGGCTATGGGCTCACCGAGGGATCAGGCATCGCCACCATGTGCCGCCATGACGACGACCCCGAGACCATTGCCAACACCTCGGGTCGGGCCATCCCCGACGTGGAGGTGCAGATCACAGACGACGACGGCAATGAGGTGCCCCGGGGGGAACCGGGCGAAATCGTGGTGCGGGGCTACAACGTGATGTTGGGCTATTTGGACGACCCCGAGCAGACGGCCGAGACCATCGACGCTGACGGCTGGTTGCACACCGGCGATATCGGGGTGATGGATGACCGGGGAAACATCGACATAACCGACCGCAAGAAGGACATGTTCATCGTGGGCGGGTTCAACGCCTATCCGGCCGAGATCGAGAACATCATGCTGGCCCATCCCCAGATCGGCCAGGTGGCGGTGATCGGGATGCCCGACGACCGACTGGGCGAGGTGGCGGAGGCCACGGTGGTGCCCGCCCCCGGGGCCGATCCCGCGGAGGCCGACATCATCGCTTGGTGCCGCGACCAGATGGCCAACTACAAGGTGCCCCGACGGGTGCGGTTCACCGACGCCCTGCCCCTCAACGCCTCGGGCAAAGTGTTGAAGTACGTGCTCCGCGAGCAGGCTGCCGCCGAGTGACTGCGGTTATAGCTCCTGACACTGCAATCATCGGCGTGTCATGAACAACTCGGAGCGGGGAACCTCCTCGAAGTGGGGATTCAACTCAAAGTGGGGGCCAGTCGGGGTCGGGGTGGCCACCGGCTTCTTGTCCGGGCTTTTCGGGGTAGGCGGGGGAATCCTCATGGTGCCCTGCCTGGTGCTGCTGTTGGGCATGGAGCAGCGCCGGGCCCATGGCACCTCTTTAGGGGCCATGGTGCTCATCTCGGCGTCGGCGCTGGGTGGGTTCCTGCTGGAAGGCTCGGTGGCTTGGGCGCCCGGTCTGTTGATATTCGCCGGATCTGCCGTAGGGGTGACCGTGGGCACCTCGCTACTCAATCATCTTCCCATCCGGTCGCTTCGCATTGGATTTGCCCTGCTGCTTCTGGTCACAGCGGTTCGATTTCTGGCGGCGGCCCCCGACTCCGACGGCCACAGCGACATCACGGGAGCTCTGGCCGTGGCCTATGTGGCTTGCGGTTTGGCCACTGGGCTGCTGTCGGGGACTATGGGAGTGGGAGGGGGAGTGATCATGATCCCGGTAATGATCCTGCTCTTCGGCTTTGTTGACCCCACTGCCAAGGGCACCTCTCTATTGGTGATTCTCCCCACCTCCATCATCGGCACCTTGCGGAACAGGCGTTCCGGCAACATAGATCCCAATACGGCGCTGGCCGTCGGCGCATCCGGAGTGGCTTCGGCCTTCGTGGGCGCCTTGGGCGCTAGTGCGCTCAGTCCGCGGCTGTCGGGAATCCTGTTCGCCATCTTGCTAATAGCCAGCGCGGCGCAGATGCTGCGCCACGCCAACGACCCACCACCGCCGAGCGAAGCAGTATGACCGGTCGCTATCTCCAAGTTTTTTGGGATACACGGCGGGGGAACAGGATAGAGTGTGGGTAGATGAGCGATGCCCAGATTGTGTGGCTGAACACCGAGACCGCGGCGAAGCGGCTGGGAATCACCACGAGAACGCTGTACCGGTTCATCAATGAGGGGGGACTGCCCGCCTATCGGATGGGGCGAGTGATACGGGTCAAGCAGGCTGATGTCGATGCATTCATCGAGCACAGCCGCATCGAGCCCGGCACGCTCGGCCATCTGTACCCCGACCCTGTTTCCGCCGGCAGCGCCGGTGCTGAGGGTGATGACGGCGACGCAGACGCTGACTCCTGAATGACCACCGCAGCGCCGGTAACCATTGACATTCCGCGCAACGGGCTCATGGCAGTCCTGTTAGGCGAGCGCGACCAGCACCTCCGTCAGATCGAGCAGTCGTTCCCCGATGCTGACATCTTCGTGCGGGGAAATCGGATCACGGTGTCGGGCCGAAGCGCCGACCGGGTCGCCGGACTCTTCGATGAGATGATCTTGTTGGTACAGGGTGGTCACCAGCTCGACTCTCGCACGCTGGGTCGGGCAATCCAGATGGTGGAGGCAGACGAGAGCCCTTCGGGGGTGATGGACACCGATGTGCTGCGGTCGGGCCGGGGCCGGGTGATTAGACCCCAATCAGCCGGTCAGCGCCGCTACGTCGACGCCATGCGGGGCAACATCATCACGTTCAGCATCGGCCCCGCCGGCACTGGGAAGAGTTGGCTGGCGGTAGCAATGGCGGTAGGAGAATTGAAGGCTCACACCGTGGAGCGCATCATCCTGACCCGGCCGGCGGTGGAGGCGGGGGAGCGATTGGGGTTCTTGCCCGGTGACATGATCGCCAAGGTCGACCCCTATCTGCGTCCGCTCTATGACGCCCTCTATGACATGCTCGACGCCGAGGAAGTGCAGTCGCTGGTCGATCGAGGGGTCATTGAGATCGCTCCACTGGCCTTCATGAGGGGTCGGACGCTGAACGACAGCTTCATCATCCTCGACGAGGCTCAAAACACCACTCCCGAGCAGATGAAAATGTTCTTGACCAGAATCGGGTTCGGCTCCAAAGCAGTGGTCACCGGCGACGTGACCCAAGTGGACGTTGACCGCGGTCGCAGTGGGCTGGATTCCCTGGAGAAGATTTTGGGGGGGATCGACGGCCTGTCGTTCGTCCACCTGAGTTCCCGAGACGTTGTCCGCCACCGCATCGTGGCCGACATCGTGAATGCCTACGAAAAGGCCCAGAAGTGACGTCTGACGGTGACGGGGTTCCTAAACCCGGCGGCTCAGACGTTGATCGAGCAATGGTCGTGGTATCCGACCACCAACAAGACCTGACCGTGGATGAGGACCGCTGGGCCGCGTTGATGCGCCGGGTGCTCGCTGATGAGCGGGTGGCTGTTCCCTGGGAGGCAGGGCTCTCTTTCGTGAGTGCCGATGAGATGGCGGCGCTGAACGCTGAGCATCGAGGGATCAAACGTCCCACCGACGTGCTGGCCTTTGGCATTGACGACGGCCATGTCCCCCGGGCCGACGACGAGCCTCGAATGGTGGGCGACGTTGTGATCTGCCCCTCGGTGGCCGCATCCAATGCCGCCGCCCGCGGCAAGTCGGTCGAAGAAGAACTTGGCCTGCTGGTGGTGCACGGCACCCTTCACTTGCTGGGCTACGACCATATTGACGACGTCGACGCCGTCGCTATGGAGGGGCGAGAGCGGGAACTGCTGGCGCAGGCAGGGTCGCGATGAGCGCCCTCGGCCGGTTCGGGCTGGTGGGACGGCTGTTGCGGGCCAGTTGGCGCCGGGAGGCGCCACAGGTGTCAGAGGAGGAGCTGCTGGCCATGGCCGAGGCGGCCGAGGCGTCGGATGCCATCGAACCCGAGGAGCGGGAGCTGATCGGCCAGATCATCGAGTTCGGCGACACCGTGGCTCGGGAGGTGATGGTGCCCCGCACCGACATGGTGGCGATGAGCGACCAGCACACGGTGGGAGAGGCCATCGGAATCGTCATCGACCACGGCTACAGCCGGGTGCCGGTGTATGGCGAAGGGATCGACGACGTGGTGGGTGTGGTCCACGCCAAAGACCTGATGCGGGCCGAGCGTGAGGATGGTCCTGGTTCCCGGGCCGCAGCGGTGGCCCGAACCCCCCGCTTCGTGCCTGAGACCAAGCGCATTTCCTTGTTGTTGCGGGAGATGCAGGCGGAGAAGTTTCACATCGCCATCGTGGTTGACGAGTACGGCGGAACCGCGGGTGTGGTCACGCTGGAGGACCTCATTGAAGAGTTGGTGGGCGAGATTGTCGACGAGTTCGATGTGGAGGAGCCCATGATCGAACGGCTGGCACCCGGAACGGTGAGGGTCAACGGTCGGGTGCCCATCGACGAGCTGAGTGACGTGCTGGGCGCGCCGCTGCCCAATGGCGACTGGGACACGGTCGGCGGCTTGATCTTCAACACCTTGGGCCATGTGCCCGATGAGGGAGAAACGCTGGTGATGGAGGGCTGGGAGCTGCTGGTGGAGCGGGTCACCGGCCGGCGCATCGCCCGTGTGATCGTGAAACCGGTTTCCACGGCGACGTCTGACGGCTAACGCGGTTTTCTAGTTCGTTCATTTTTGGAGCATTGGCGTGGGCAAATTGAGCTTGACCGAGGCCAGCCGTGCCCTGAGTGAAGCCTCTGACGTGATGGCCGGGCTGGTAGGCCGGTTCGGGCCGCCTCGGTTGGGTCCGAAGCCAGCCGTGGGGGAGCGGTTCGAGGTGCTGAGCCGCGAGATCGCCTACCAGCAGCTGGCTGGCAAGGCAGCCGGGGCCATTTGGGGACGGGTGCGGGAGCAGGCGCCGGAGTGGGTTCCGGGCTCAGTGTTGGCGCTGGGCGAGCAGCCGCTGAGAGAGGCCGGCCTGTCGGGGGCCAAGACCCGGGCAATGCTCGACTTAGCCGCCCACTGCGAGCAGGGCTCGCTGGACTTGGGCCGGTTGGGCCGTTTGTCCGATCAAGAGGTGATCGACCAGCTCAGCCAGGTGTGGGGCATCGGAACCTGGACCGCCCACATGTTTTTGATCTTCTCGCTGCGCCGCCTGGATGTGTGGCCGGTGGGCGATTTCGGCGTGCGCAAGGGCTACGGCTTGGCCCACGGCTGGACCGAGCCCCCCTCCGCCCAGGAGCTAGGACCGCTTGGCGATAAGTTCCGCCCCTACCGCAGCGTCGCCGCCTGGTACTGCTGGCGAGCCACCGAGATGTGATGCCCTCAACAGCTGTAGATCCGCTAGCCTGCATGGCCGCCGCAACCCAGACGAGCCCCGACCACCAGGACCCAGTGAAACCTCAGAGCTCTAGCCCCGGTTGCCAGCACAGTTTGCCAGTCTCTCGGTACTGGCGAGCAGGGTAATCAACGAGCCGGTGACCAGACCTATTGCCGCGAACGTTCCGACGGCACTGCCCGCTTTGATTGCTCCTTCAGATAGTCCGATGGTCACCAGGCAGGACATGAAGGCCACGATCGCAGCAGCGGCGCAGGTCGCGGTGGAGTCCCAGGGCTTGTGGCGCAAGTTGGCTTTGTCGGCATGAGAGCTTGGGGGGTTAGCAACGGCTGTGGCGAGTACAACTACGGCGAATACGCCTAGTGGGGTCATCGCTGTTTGCAGGACTACGTCTGCTTGGGCGAGGTCGCTTCTGACGAGATGCCAGCCGAAAAACCAGCCGGCTGCCCCGAAGGTGAAGCCTGAAGGCCCCAGCCCCGAGCGGACAGATCTTCCTCCCCGCCGGAACGCTTCGAGAGCCTGAAGTGATTTGGGTGTATGGGTGTTTGTTGTCATGGGGCAACAGTACGTAGGCGCGATGACAGTTTCGGGCAACTGATGCAACTGGGGTGTCCCGACGGGCGCTTTCCCCCGGACTTGTGGAGGGGGGGAATCGCATCGCGTCCAAAGGCGCTGGTCGGCCAAATATTTGGTCGCGGTGTGTGGAGTTTTCCCACATCCATTCCCACACATGGAATGGGAAAATGTGGTAACTCAGAGGTTCATCGCTGAAGGACTCGGCGGGATGCCCGGGGAGGCTCAGGATGGCTCGAAGATGAGTTCGGGTACGACGACTTCCCATGTGTCGCATTGGAGGTTCTGTTGGTACTCGGGGTCTGAATGCTGTCGGCCCCAGGTTGCAATGGCCAGGACGCTGGCACGGGTGCAGTGCATTCCCTGAGGGGGCTTGAAGCTTCGTGCCAGCCTTCCCACTACTAGCCCCGTTTGGTCGAGCAACTCCCACCGCTCGTATTGCTTCTGGATCTTTAGCGGATCGTTTGGCGACAAGGCGGCGATGGCGGCGTGCACAGGGTGGTGGGACGGCCTTTGGCCAGCGAAGCTCAGATGGACGTCCTTGAGGTTGAGTTGTCGATAGCGCCGACGCAACTCCGGTGCTGGCGGTGGGAGTTCCAAGGGTTTTCGCCAGACGACGGCCTGGCTGTCCCTTAGAGCTGTCTGAATCAGGTTTGGCTTGCCGAAGCATCCAAGAGCGAGGGTTTGGCGGGCGCGGGTCATGGAGACGTAGTACAGACGGCGCGATGCGTCTGGGTCCTCCTCTCGGCCTACGCGATCCCAGCCGCCGTCGAGCACGATTACATGGTCGAACTCCAGGCCCTTGGCGCGGTGGGCGGTGGAGAGAAGTAGTCCGTGTTGGCGTTTGCGTGCTTCTCGGCCCCACTCGGCCAGCCATTCGATGAACGAGTCCACCGGAAAATTGGCCTCACCGACCTCGTCCTCGTGGGCCTCTATCGCCTCCAGTAAGAGTTCCGTCCAGGGGGTTGGATCTTGATTGGCATGCCACTGGCGCAAGTCGGCGTTTCGGATTAGGCGGGAGTCACGGTCGCGGAGCCATTTGAGCAGGGCTTGGGTCTCGCGCAAATGCCAGATGCTGGGGAGTTCTTCGTTCGCCATTTGCACTGGTATCCCGTCGAGTTCGCAGATGCTGCGAACCGGTTCCAGGTAGCTCCACTCCCGGGCGAGAACGGCACAGGTCGACCAGTCCCAGTCTGAATCGAGATCCTTCATTCGCTGAAGTTCTTCTATTGTCGATTGCGCCTGAGTCCTCGCATTTCGGCCGGCAGGCAAGACTTGGACTCTGCCGCGGCCTACGGGATCTCGTTCAGCCCACTGGCCGCCCGCAGGCTCCTTGTTGCGTTTCTTGTTTATGCGGATCTCGTGGTTTGTCTTCATCCGGTCTGTCGCTGGTTCGATGACCGCGTTTGCGGCTTCGATGATGTGGCGGGTTGACCGGTAGTTGTCAATCAGGAATGCGGGTTTGGCCTGGTAGTCCTGTTCGAAGCTGCGGATGAACTTCACCGAGGATCCTTTGAAGGCGTAGATGTTTTGGTCGTCGTCGCCCACCGCGAACAGGGTGAGTTTGGAGTCTTCGTCTGAAAGGGTCCGCCCAGCCAGCGCGGAGATGAGGTCGTACTCGCCTTGTCCGACGTCTTGGTATTCGTCAACCAGAATCCAACGGAACCCCGCCAAGAGCCGTGTCCGCGTCTCCTCGGCCTCCTCTGGCTCCAGTCCATCGCCGCGCAGCAAGGCGGTCGCTTGATTGAGGATGTCTTGGAATTGCTCGCTTTTGGGACGGTCGGCGCGTTCTGAGAAGCTGGCGCCCACGAGCCGCATCGCCATGGCGTGGCAGGTGAGCACCAGCACCCCGCGAGCGTCTTCGCCGACCAGCTCGGCCAGTCGGCGGCGGATCTCGACGGCGGCATGTCGGTTGTAGGCGAGGGCGAGGATGCCCCGAGGGTCCTCGCGCCTGACTCGTATGAGAAAGGCGATGCGGTGAACCAGCACCTTGGTCTTGCCCGAACCGGGCCCAGCTAGCACCAGCGCATTGGTGTTCTCGCGGTCGTCCGCCACAAGAGAGCGCTGGGAGGGATTCTTCAAGCTCTCCACAATGTCGCGCCAAGATTCAGGCGTGGTCTGCCGGGAGAGTTCCGAGCTGCGACCAGGCAGCCATCTGTGCAGAAACTCTGCTTCTCCCAGGGTGAAGTAATCGATGGCCAGGCGAAGAGCCTCAGCCGCGTCGCCGAGGCCGCGCTGCGCGTATTCGGCCATTACGTGGATTTGGCGGACAGTCTCGTCATAGTGGATTTGCAAGGACTGGAAGTCAGACCGCCAATAGCCGCGTCGCTCGGTCGATAGTCGGATAGTCATCGCTGGACGGAGGACGGCGAGGCCCTTGTTGAGCCTTATGACCTCTTGTTCGTGCAGCCACAAAAGTGAGCGGTCCACAAGCCTGCGGTAGTCCTTGACCTCTTGTGAGGCGAGGCTCAGATCGCCTTCTACGGCTTCGATCAGCTTTCCCAACGTGGTCTCCGCCAACAGGTCGGTGCCGCGTTTGGCGTCCGGCACACACTCCAACAGGTGGTCGAGCAGGCGGGCGGCGCCGGCTCGCCGTCGCTGGGCCATTCTCGCGAGCGAATGCCACTCGCGCTTCAGCGTTATCCGAACACTCTCGGCATCGAAATTTTTGACTGTCATACTGCCGCCGCCAATTCCCTCGCCGCGGCCGTCGCCAGCTATCCCTCGAAGAAGACGGGACATGTACTCGGGCCGGACATGGTCGTGGCCAGCATCTTTGATCCGCTGGCTGGCTACGCGCAGGTTCAACGGCGCTTCGTCGCCGATTCCCATGTCCGGAGCCATCTCCTGCATGAGGTTCAACAACTCCACTTCCGCTCCTGCCGCTTGGGCGAGCCGCCGCTTCGAACTGTTGGCCACACCAACATGGACAAACGCAGTCAAAGCGGTGTCGTTGCTGGCAATTCCACACCTCTCCAAGTCGTAGAGCGCTCCCCTCACTTGATCGGGGTCTAGGCCTGCGGCGTCCATGAGCAAGTCGGTGGAAATGCTCTCGTCGGGGTCGGCATTGATCAGCAACCGCACCATGGCCAGCAGTCGGTCGCGATCACCAACGTTGAGCGATCTGGCCTCGAGCTTCTCCTTCGCCTCCTCCACCGAGCTCACCCGCAGCCACGACGGGAAGACCCGGACGCGATTCTCTTCGCGGCTGAGTAGCTCCGCTTCCTCAAGCCAGGCCAGTGCCGTCCTCCCCCGGGTGTCGTCGGTGGCCGAATCCCGTCGGAAGTCGTTGTTTTCGTCGTTGACCAGAATTTCCCCGATGGTGGCCTCGACCTCTTCGCTCCTGTTGCGCCTGCTCAGCCGGCGCAGGGCCTTCAGAACACCATGAATCTCGCGCCGAGTAAGCCGCGACCGCGCCGACATGCCGAACTGCCGCTCCACGTCGTCTCTCGTGTAGAGCAGCACGCAGTGTGCTTGTTGCTGGTCCCTTCCGGCCCGGCCCGCCTCTTGCAGATAGTTCTCCAGCGACGACGGAATGTCGGCGTGTATCACCAGCCTCACATCGGGCTTGTCGATGCCCATGCCGAATGCGTTGGTGGCCGCAATCGCCTTTAGCTCACCGTTGATGAAGCTGCGTTGAATAGTCTTCTTCTCTTCCGGCTGCAACCCGGCGTGGAAGCGATCGGCGGAGAATCCCAGATCCGTTAGGAAGTTCGCCACCTCCTCGGTCCGCCGTCGAGTGGCGCAGTACACGATGGCGCCGCCGTCTCGCTCCGGCGGCAGGTGCTTGGCCAAGATCTCGTGGATGTCGTGGTTCTTCATGGCGCTGGTTGTCTCCATCACTACGAACTCGAGGTTGTCGCGTTGGCTGCCGCCATCGAAAACCCGCATCTCGACATCGAGTTTTTCGGCGAAGTACTCGACTATCTCCTCTTTGACCCCGGGCTTGGCCGTCGCCGTCAAACACAGCACCGGGGGGACATCACTGCCCTCGGCCCGTTCGCTTATGTAGCGCCCCACATAGCGATAGTCGGGGCGGAAGTCGTGGCCCCACTTCGAAAGGCAGTGCGCCTCGTCCAGCACCCAGGCGCCGATCTCGCGCTGGTCCAATGAGCGTCGAAACGAAACGCTGCGGAGCTGCTCGGGAGAGATCAGCACGATGGCAGCGTCTCCGAGCCGCAGCTTCTCCAACGCTTCGGCGCGCTCGGGCATCGACAACAAGCTGTTGATGGTGACACAGGACGTGATGCCGCTGGCCTCGAGCCCTGTGACCTGATCGGCCATCAGGGCCACCAACGGCGAGATGACCACGGTTACCGCCCCAGTCTTCTCATATCGCGACAGTGCTGGTATCTGGTAGCACAGCGACTTTCCCGTGCCCGTCGGCAAGATCCCCAAAACGTGATTGCCTCCCATCGCCGCCTCGACGATGGCCTGCTGCAACGGGCGCCCGTCTTCATCGGCCGGTTCCGGTCTGAAGTCGTCAAAGCCGAACAAGCGCTTCAGCTCTTTGCGGGCATTATGGCGCTCTTGGCACCAGGGGCAACTCCGGTCACCGCACCGGCGGTCGCGCAAGCGCCGCACCAGCTTTCCGGCATCGGGAAACTGGTGCCGCACCCAAGGCGGCATAACCGAATTGCCCCCCGACACCCACAACCACGCCAACGCATAGGCAAGCGACCAGCCATGTTCGCCAGAGGATTCAACGGCCTGGCGGGCGTGAGTACCGCAGCACACGCCGTCAACACGGGACAAGATCGCCTCGCGGGCTTCACCGTCAGACGGTCTCTGGGAACCGCGCACACTCCGGAAGACCAGATCAAAACCAGAGCCGTGCTGACCGCCCGTCAGCCAGTGCCAGGCGGCAAGCAAGTCTGGGGGTGCCTCCACCAGACTCCTCTGCTGGTCGCCAAAAAGCTCCAGGGCGATCCGGGCGTCTTGTTCCGGGTCGTTCTTGCGCCCGGTGATCAGCTGGCCTTCCTGGTAGTGCTTGACGAGGTGGTGATAGGGGTTGCGGGGAAAGGCCAGAGGATTCAGCCACAGCGTGTCCACCACCGGCATCTGAAGCAAGCGCAATTCACGATTGGCCGCCTGCAAGTGGCGCATATCGAATTCAATGAAATTGTGACCCAGCACGAAGTCAGCGCCATCGGCAAGAGCATCCAACTCAGCCAACGCCTGATGAAAGCGACGACCCGCCGACGGGTGGGCGAATGACTCGCCGGTGTCGAGGCGCACTCCAGCGAAGGAGTGAATGCGCTCGTTTTTTGTCGATACCTCAAGGTCAACCGAAACGCAGCGAGACAATCCCGCCGCTAGACGCTGGGCCCCTATGTCTTCTTTTGGAGCTACTTCGGGCACGGTGGGCATGCTAGATGTCGACAATCCGAGTCAAGGCCCTCTCCCACCGAGGTGGTCCATTGATGGTCCACAGGCTTTGCGCGGGGCTGATGTCGGCTTCTGCACCACCGGCGTTTCGGCGGCCACAGGACTCAGTCCGCACTGCTTCTACATAGTGTCGTCCCCGCCCCCCTTGGGGGTATGTTCCAATGGGGGCGGGGACGTGATGCTACGCCTCGTAAGAGGCGCTGCAACCATACCACATTAGATTTCAGTTCTAATATGTCAGTCACATTATAGGATATTGCGTCACACGTACCCCATATACAACTTGGTGCCTTTTGGTTCCTGATCTTCGGGGTCTAAGTGGGAAACGGGTAGAGCCAAGCGATTTGTACAGCACTGCTGTACTTGAAGATCTGCACCTTGGCTTCGGCAATCTAGGTTGAACTGCCCAGCCGCAGACCTCACCGCAGGGCCTCAAGTCTAATGGGAGGCCGCCGGCGTGCACGAGAGAATCCATGGAGCGTTCTCTCTTTGCCGAATCCGCTGTTGAAGGGCGGCGATGAATGCTTTTGCGTCAATTTCGGATACGACTGTATGAATAAGCGTATGGTTTTCTATAGTTTAGAATAGCTTGGTGGCAGAGAGGCGCGGCGGTGCTCGGGCCTGGAGGCATGCGATGGAGCATTCGGATCAAAGGGATCGGGAACTGGAGGAGTTGCGGGAGCGATTGTCGCGGTTGAGCGAGGCCAGTCTTCGTGTCAACGAGAGCTTGGATTTCGGCGCGGTGCTACAGGGGATTCTCGATGCTGCTCAGAGCCTTACCGGGGCGCGCTATGGGGCGATGACACTTTTGGACGACGGCGGGCGCCCCCAGGACTTTTTGACGTCCGGGACCACCGCTGAGGAGGTTGAGGCGCTGTGGTTGACCCCGGACCGGTATGAGATTTTCGAGTCTTTGACCGGGGTCTCTGAGCCGTTGAGGGTCGCCGATCTGGTGGAGCATGTCAGGTCGCTGGGGTTTGCAGAGTTCAGCATCCCGCTTCCGGAGAAAGTATTCAGCTTTTTGGCGGCGCCGATGTTCTACCAGGGCGACCGGGTGGGCTATGTGTTCGTGGGCGACAAGAACGGCGCGGCAGAGTTCTCTCGCGAAGATGAGGAGACTCTAGTGACCTTCGGCGCGCAGGCGGCGTTGGTGATCTCGAATGCTCGCCGACACCGGGACGAGCAGCGGGCTAGGGCGGATCTGGAGGCGCTGGTGAACACGTCTCCGGTGGGCGTGGTGGTGATCGACGCCGTGACCGGGGCGCTGGTGTTGTTCAACCGGGAGACCGTGCGCATCGTGGAGAGCTTGCAGGAGGAAGACCAGCCGCTGGAGGAGCTCCTGGAGGTTGTGACCTGCGTGCGCTCCGACGGTCGGCAGGTGACGCCGGGCAGGTCGCCGCTGTTTGATTTCTTCCGGGCCGGCGAGATGATCAGGGCTGAGGAGGTCCAGCTGCGGGTCCCCGATGGGCGAAGCGTGAGCGCGCTATTGAACACCTCCCCGATCTACTCCGACGACGGTACGGTGGTGTCGTTTGTTGTGACCCTCCAGGACATGGCGCCGCTGGAGGAGCAAGAGCGACTGCGGGCCGAGTTCTTGGCCATGGTGAGCCATGAACTCCGCACGCCCCTCGCCGCGGTCAAGGGGTCGGTCGACACGCTGCTGGAGTCAGGCAGCGGGCTGGATCCCACCGAGACGGCGCAGTTCCTGCGCATCATCCGCGACCAGGCGGTCCAGATGCGGCACCTGATCGGCGACCTTTTGGACGTCGCCCGCATCGATACGGGCACCCTGCCGGTGGCTCCTCAGCCCTCAGAGGTGCACCTTTTGGTGGACGACGCCAAGAACAGGTTTCTCGCCGCGGGCGCCACCAGCCCACTGAGCGTGGAGTTGGCGCCGGACTTGCCGCTGGTGATGGCCGATCGGATGCGCGTCGCCCAGGTGCTGGGCAATCTGCTATTCAACGCCGCTGGGTACTCCCCCGACGGGTCGCCGATTCTGGTGGCCGCGGTTCGCGACGGCCTCTCGGTCGAATTCTCCGTTACCGACCAGGGCCGGGGAATACCGTCGGAGCAGATTCCGGAGTTGTTCCGCAAATTCTCGCGGGCCCACAGCTCAGACCCAGGTCCCGGGTCGGGCCTCGCCGGGTCGGGACTGGGGCTCGCCATCTGCAAGGGCATCGTAGAGGCCCACGGTGGCCGCATCTGGGCCGAGAGCGACGGACCGGGGTTGGGAGCGCGGTTCACCTTCACCCTGCCCGCCGCAGAGGCCCCGATAGCCGCTGCGGCACCGGGCTCTCCCGCATCGCGCCTCCCGGCCAACCGCCAGGTCCGCGTTCTGGCCGTCGACGACGACCCCCAAGCGCTTCGCTACATCACTGACACCCTTGCCAGGGCGGGATATGCCCCCATTGCCACCGGCGACCCTGCGGACATCGCCCGCCTCATGGCCGAGAAAAAGCCCCACCTTGTGCTCTTGGACTTGGTGCTGCCCGACCGCGACGGCATCGAGGTGATGGGCGACATCCGGGCGGCCGCCGACGTTCCTGTCATCTTCCTGTCGGCATACGGCCACGATGAGACCGTCGCCAGGGCATTCGACATGGGTGCCGCCGACTACGTGGTCAAGCCCTTTTCCCCTACAGAGCTCGCCGCGAGGATCAGAGCCGCCCTGCGCAGACACCTCGATCCATTAGACGGCGAACCCTCCGCCCCCTATCAAGTCGCAGGGCTCAGCATCGACTATGCCCAGCGTCGCGCCATGGTTGATGGTGAGCCGGTCGATCTCACCGCCACCGAATACGCAGTGCTCCACCAGTTGGCCGCTCATGCACCCCGAGTGCTCACCCACAACGCGCTGCTCCACCAGGTGTGGGGCCCAGAGAGGATCGGCGAGCCTTGGCTGATCCGAGATGTGATCAAACGCCTCCGCCGCAAACTCGGCGACTCCGCCAAAAACCCTGCGTTTATCCACACCGAACCCCGCACCGGCTACCGCATGCCCCCCAGCCAGGTACCCACACAGACGTAGCCCAACCGCGGGCAGCGGCCGGGTTTGCCTGCCACAGTTAGCGCCGCCCGAGACGGGTGCGCAGCGGGGCTGGTCCAGCCGAAGCTGGTCATGTCGCGGGGTTGACGAGACGGCCCAGGAACAAGATTGCGCCGGTGGGTTGGTGGGTGATGGCCCAGAGGAAGGGGCGGTCGGCGACAATGGCGAGATCGGGCTCGGGTGGCGCTGATTCGGCGAAGGCCATTGCGGTGGCAGCGGCGGCTTCGGTGCCCTTCTCGTCCACTATCACCTTGGCGCCGTGGAAGGCGCCGGTTATGAAGATGCCGGGGGCGATGTTGTCGAAGCCTGCGCCGGGGCAGAACCCGCGCGGGCAGAGCCATTCGAAGAGGTCTGTGGGGGGCAGGGTCTGCTCCCATTTGGGCATGGTTAGGTCGACGTGGCCGTCGCGCGCCGCGCCGTGCAGCCCAGCCAGCGTCTCAGCGTCGAGCGATTCCTCAACAGCAGCCAGACCATCGGCGTTGCGGGGGACGATGAGCCACATGGCCAGCTTCCCGCCCTGGTAGGGCAGCTCCACTGCGTCGGCATCGCCAAGGCGGACATACCGGCGGTAGACAGGCTCCCGGTCGTGCATGAACGGAACCGTCACCGACGCGCCGTCAGCAGTGGTGAACTGGCCGTCTTCGGTCCACTCGGGCAGGAACGGCACTACCCAATCAGCCTTCAGATAGACGGTGTTCACCAATATGAGCCTTTGGTCTTTCACCACGTCTTCACTGACGATGACCGGGATGAGATCGCGGGTGCTCTGCGACACCCAGCGGTTGACGGCATCGGCGGCCGGGGCGGCTTGTGCGGTGTCGATGGGCTGAATTCCCGCTCCGTACTGGCTGGAGGCGATGTCGAGGAACTCGGGCAGCGGCGAGAACTCGTCGTCGGGAAACAGGCGGTTGGCCACTTCTAAGACGGTGGTGTCCACAGAGGCTTCGGCCAGGCTGAGGCCCACCGCGTTGGCCGCGCTGTGAGCATCGGCCTCGGGGAACCCGAATATCCCGTCGAGCACTGCTCCCGTTTCAGCCGACGCCCCAGCCCGGCTCAGGCTAAAGGCAATGCCTATGCTCAGCGGGCTGGAAACGGCATTGCCCTCCAAGCGCCGGTGGAAGTCCCACCCAGCGGCGTTGATCCCGGCAACCCACTCTGTAGATGGGGCATTGGGATCGGCGGGGAGCCGTTCTGCGGAAGGCGGCAAAGGGGCTGTTGCCGCTGGCTCGTCATCGGCACCCGGAGTCAATACGACGAGCGGCGCCAAATCGGTGGCAGCGGTCGGCTCAGCAGCACCCGGAGTCAATACGACGAGCGGCGCCAAATCGGTGGCAGCGGTCGGCTCCGAGGAGCCGCAGCCCAGTGCGATCGAGCTGACCAGGACCAGCGATCCGATCAGCTTCGCCATGTTCTTTCTCAACGTGGTCATACTTGTTTGACGACACGCATCCGCCAATGGTTCCCAAGAGAATGGGACGCCAATTGGGGCAAGGGGAATGGCACCCACCCAAGATGGACGCATGGCCCCCCGGCCCTGGGCCACTGGCGATCGCCCTGTCGGGTAGCCAACCGACAACGCTCGGCGCGTTTTCGGTCTGGTGAATTGGAGGCAGCCTACACAACCGGGGCTGCGTCCCAGTTGATAAAGCCTCGCCAGGACACGTCTCGGGGAAGGTTGGTGGTCCAGTGCCAGCACCGCACCCATCCGTAATACAGGTTTCGGGCTGATGCTGAGGTTCCGCCCGTCATCACAACGCCACTTCAGGTGCCTATGTCGCCCTCAGTGAGGGAGACACACCAATCTTATATGAACTATAGATATTCACCGGTATTCCTGCGTGGATCGCTGAATTTTAGAGGGTCGGGGTGATCAGATAAATTTGCCCCTCAGCCCCGACGGAAAGTCGCATGTCCAAATTCAAGTCCGCCGCTGCGCTTCTCTTCGCCCTACTCCTTTTTGCCGCGCTGCCGCCCGTTCTAGCCCAAGACGAATTCTCCGAGTCATCGCCTGCTGATGCGCCGACCCAGCCAAGCCACTCTGACCGCGAAGTCCTCGAAGTCTTCTACCACGTCACCGGCGGCGACAACTGGGCGGTCAACACCAACTGGCTCAGCGACAAGCCCCTAGACCAATGGCACGGCGTAACCACCGACACCCATGGGCGCGTGACCATGCTGTTGCTCGGCGGCAACCAGTTGGCGGGTCCGGTTCCGGTGGAGTTGGGGGCACTGTCCAACCTGATCGAACTGAAGCTCGACAACAACCAGTTGGCGGGTCCGGTTCCGGTGGAGCTGGGAGCGCTGGCCAACCTGAAGGTGCTGTGGCTTCACGAAAATCAGTTGGTGGGGCCGGTTCGGGTGGAGTTTGGCGCGCTGTCCAACCTGGAGGTGCTGTCGCTTGGCAACAATCAGCTGGTGGGGCCGATCCCGATCGAGTTGGGCGCTCTCACCAACCTGGCGGATCTGGACCTCAACGGCAACCTGCTTACGGGGTCAATCCCGGTGGAGTTGGGCGCGCTGGCCAATCTGGAGGTGCTGTTGCTCGGCGACAACCTGCTGACGGGGTCGATCCCGGTCGAGTTGGGCGACCTGGCCAACCTGGTCTTTCTGTTTCTCTACGACAACGAGCTTACGGGGTCGATCCCGGTCGAGTTGGGCGCGTTGGCCAACCTGGAGGTGCTATGGATCAGTGGCAATCTGCTGGCCGGGCCGATCCCTCCTGAGTTGGGCGCACTATCCAAGCTGATTGATTTGCAGCTCGACGGCAATCTGCTGGCCGGGTCTATCCCGGTCGAGTTGGGCGCCCTGGCCAACCTGGAGGTGCTGACGCTCGGCGACAACCTGCTGACGGGGCCGGTTCCGGTCGAGTTGGGCGCTCTCACCAACCTGGGTTCACTGTATGTCGGCGGCAACTCCGGGCTTTGTGCTCCGACCGTTGTCGCGTTCCAGGCATGGTTCCAAGCCGTCGTCATCAATGACAGCGTTCCCAACTGTGCCTCGACCGATGACACCCAACCCCCCGAAACTTCTCCTGGGGCGCAAACCGCCACGCACGCCGACATCGCCACTCGAGACCAGTTGATCTTCAACCAAGAATCACTGCTCAACATCTACCGTTGCATGTTCGACATCGATACCCTGATCGTCCCCGGCGGCTGCACCAATGGCCGACCAGCGCTGCCCGCCGCCGAGCCCTACCCGTTCGCCGGCACCCCCAGTGCCAACGAGATCTACGCCCGAGAGAGCCTCATTGCCTCGCAGGAATCGCTGCTCAACATCTACCGCTGCCGATTCGACATAGACACCGAGATTGTCCCCGGCGGCTGCGTCAACGGCCAACCGGTTGAACCCGACACCGATCCAGTAGAGCCAACCGCTTCCACAGCCATCGCGTCCGGCAGCGGCCATTCCTGCGCCATCAGAGCCGACGGCACTATCGCCTGCTGGGGCAACAACGGGCAGGGCCAAAGCGACGCGCCCTCTGGCCAATACACGGCCGTCGCCACTGGCGACCAACATTCCTGCGCCATCAGAGCCGGCGGCGCCATCGCCTGCTGGGGCAACAACGGGCAGGACCAAAGCGATCCACCTGTCGGCCGTTTCACCGCCGTCGAAGCGGGCAACGTCTATTCCTGCGCCATCAGGACCGACGGCACCATCGCCTGCTGGGGAATCAACGACGACGGTCGGTCCGATCCTCCGCCGGGCAGGTACACCGCCATCTCATCGTGCAACAGCCATTCCTGCGCCATCAGGACCGACGGCACCATCGCCTGCTGGGGGCGCAACGACTCCGGACAGGCGGATCCGCCCTCGGGCCAGTACACCGCCATCGAAGCAGGCACTTGGTCTTCGTGCGCCATAAGGACCGACAGCACCGTCACCTGCTGGGGCTGGTCCGACGCAGCTCAAACCCTTGCACCGAATGACAAGTTCACCGCCATCGCGGCCGGCTTTGACCACTGGTGCGCCATCCGAGCCGACAACACCATCGCCAATGTCGTCTGCTGGGGCAACAACGACGACGGGCAGGCCGACCCTCCCTTGGGCCGGTTCACCGCCATCTCATCCGGTGCTTACCATTCGTGCGCCATTCGAGACGACAGCACCGTCACCTGCTGGGGCCAGGAGAGCCCGATCAACCCGCCAAGCGGGCAGTTCACTACCATCGCAGCCGGATACCACCATTCGTGCGCCATCAGGGCCGACAACAGCGTCGCCTGTTGGGGAAACAACGGCAGCGGGCGAAGCGACGCGCCCCCCGGCCAGTACACCGCCATCGCAGCCGGACAGCGCCACACATGCGCCATCAAGTCCGATCGCACCATCGCCTGCTGGGGAAGCAACGACTACGGGGCAGTTGACGCGCCCCCCGGCCCATTCACCGCCATCGCAGCAGGCACCAGCCATTCCTGCGCCATCAGCACTGACAACACCATCACCTGCTGGGGATACAACGACGAGGGGCAGTCGGACCCGCCATCGGACCAATACGCCGCGGTCGCAACCGGTTCTTTCCACTCGTGCGCCATCAGAGCCGACGGCGCTATCGCCTGCTGGGGAGAAAACGACTACGGGCAGGCCAATCCGCCTTCGGGCCAGTACACCGCGATAGCAGTCGGCACCAGCCATTCCTGCGCCATCAAGTCCGATCGCACCATCGCCTGCTGGGGAAACAGCGGCCGAGCCGTCGCGCCCCGTGGCCTATTCACCGCCATCGCGGCGACCGCTTATCACTCCTGCGCCCTCAAGATCGACAACACCATCGTATGCTGGGGTGCAAACGACAACGGCCAGTCCGATGCGCCCCTCGGCCTCTTCGCTGCCGTCGCCGCCGGCTTCAACCATTCCTGCGCCATAAGAGCCGACGGCACCATCGCCTGCTGGGGCCCGGAGAGCCCAACCAACCCGCCCTTAGGCCAATTCACCGCTGTTTCACCCAAGGCTGCCTAACCCGGAGCCAGGCGACCAATTCTCCGTTCCTCAGGTAATTGGGGATTATGTACCTGTGCATACAGAACTAGTCCTATTGCCACAGAAATAATATATGTCGGGCTGCTACTGTGATTTGGAGGGAGTTCGTCGAGCCGGGGAAGGTTGCCCCTTACCCCACGGTGCCCTTTTCTGGCTCAACGAAACCGAGCGGAGCCGGGCCGGTTCCGACGGGCCATGGAATCAATGCCAGGCAACCCGGCCCGGCCCCGCACTCTGCCAAGACCTGGTAAGAGGAGCAAGCGACGATTCCGTCACAATTGCCTAGCGAATCGGAGGAGGCACCGGTAAGCCGCATAGACGTTGAGCACAGGGGCCGCTTTGCGTTTTCGCCACCATTTCGCCCACAGTGAAGAGCCTTGGATGACCACGAGCGCCGCGATTATCCGCGAGGGCCAGTAGCCGGTGAGTCCCGATAGGACCCAAAGATGGAGTGGGATGAAAACCGCGGCGAAGACCCAAAACCACGGCACGCCGGCTTTCCGGCGCGGTTGTCGGCGCCTATGGGAGGCCCAGGTGCTAGCACGTTGCTGCTCACGCGCCAGCCACTCTCGGGCTGGTCCTGAAGCGATACCCTCCGGGGGTGTGGTGGGGGAGTCTGGCTCCACGCCCCCTCAACGTTCCCTGACTCGGGTTGCGCCGCCAGGCCAGAGCCGCCCTGGCCAGCTGGAGTCGCCATGGGCCTACCAGAGCCGCCCAGGGCGCTCTTCGGGAAGTTCGCCGTTTGCGTTCGTGTTACTGGGTCGCATGTTCTCGTGTCGCTGGCAGAAACTCCGCGCCAAGCACGGCTTCTGGGGAGCGCTTTGGCGCAGGGCCGCCCAATGGGCCGAAGACGTCCTCTTCCCAGGCGGATAGAAAGCGAGGTTCAATAAGATGGAACCGATGGAAGAGCACTCGCTCGGCTTCAAAGACGAGGCTCTCGTCCGCCTAGACCGGATCGAAGCCGCCATCGAAGAGATCAGGGTGGCGGTCGCCGGCGCTGCCGCTTCCTCCTGACCATGCCGATCACCCTTGTGCTCCTCGTCGCTATCGCCCTCGGGATCGTCGCCTACCTAATCACCGACCGCCTCAACCGGCCCCGATGAGGACCAGGGTCGAGTCCGGTGGACGGCTGGCGATAGAGGAGTACGGGGCGCGGGGCCGCAGGACCGCGGCGCTGCTCGAGGAGCACCGGCAGGGCCGCACCCTTGAGTAGCTCCTGGCTAGATTCCCTTAAAGTGGAGCTGGGGGGAATCGAACCCCCGTCCGCTGGGCGAGATCTGACTGTGATACGACCATTCCCGGTTTGCGGCGTCGATGGCAACTGCGTCGCCGGGTCGGGTGGCCCCCGCTAGGGGGCCCGCCACCGGGTCTGTTCCCCGGAGCCAGCGGTCTTTCCCGCCGTCAGTGGTCTGTCCCTACTGTCTCCGCCGCTTCTGTTGCCGGGCTGCGGTGGACTGGCCCCGCGTGCCGTTACCGGTCGCGGTTCTTCTCTAGGCCAGAAAAATCAGGCTGCGAGAAGTTCACGGTCTTTGCCGCTTAGTTGGTTGCCCCGTTTTGCGAGTCTGAGCAACTCGGGTCGCACAGCGCAGCCCCCGGTCCCAACGTCGAAACCGATCAGCCCCGTGTGCACTTCTTGTCAAGGTGCCCTGCCATGATACCGGCTCAATCTGACCGCGGTCCCCTGGATTTGGCGGCTCGGCCCATCTCGTGGCGGGCATCCTGCTCGGCGATGGCTTGGCGCTTATCGGCCCGACGGCGGCCTCGGGCTAGGCCGATGAGCACCTTGGCCCGGCCCTGTTTGAAGTACAGCGACAATGGGATCATCGTTAGGCGGTCTTGTTCCAGGCGAGCTCGGATGCGGTTGAGCTCGCCGCGGTGCAAAAGCAGCTTCTTGGGCCGGTCGGGGTCGTGGCCGGCGTTGCCTCCGGCGTGGGAGTAGGGGGCAATGTGCAGCGACTGGAGCCAGAGTTCGCCGTCGGCCATGCGGGCGTACGACTCGGTCAGCGTCACGTTGGACTCCCGTAGCGACTTCACCTCCGAGCCCACCAGCACCAGGCCAGCCTCGTATTCATCGAGGATCTCGAAATCCCGTCGGGCGCGGCGATTGGTGGCCACCACCTTGGTGTGCCCCTGCTCGTTGCTCGAACCCGGTTTCGACCCGGCCATCGGCTCAAAGTACCCCGTCGGCGGGGGATTGACGGCGGCAATTGAGGGGTATTGTGGGCGCAATGGCCGACCAGGAAGACACGCCGGCTCCCGAGATTGTCGGCGACCTTGGCGCCGACAACCCGTGGGAGGGCTTCCGGTCGGGGTTCGTGACCCTGCTGGGGCGGCCCAACTCGGGCAAGTCAACCCTGATCAACGCCATTGTGGGCACCAAAGTGGCCATCGTGTCCGACAAGGCCCAGACCACCCGCCACGCCGTGCGGGGCGTGCTGCACAACGACGGGGTTCAAGTGGTGTTTGTGGACACCCCCGGTATCCACAAGCCCCGCACGGCCCTGGGGGAGCGGTTGAATGCCACCGCCGCCGACGCCGCCGACGATGTGGACGTAGTGTGCTTGTGTATCGACGCCACCCGCCCGCTGGGCAAGGGCGACCGGTTCATTGCCGAGCGGCTCAGCGCTGACTCCATCGTGGTGGTGACCAAGATCGACGCCGCCCCCCGTTCCAAGGTGGTGGCACAGCTGGCCGCGGCTGGCGAGCTGGGATTCGCCGAGTACTTTCCCACCTCGGCCCGCACCGGCAAGGGTGTGGATGCCCTGGTGAGCCGGCTGTGCGAGCTCATGCCGTCTGGCCCGCCGCTGTATCCGCCCGACATGGTGCGAGACATGCCCGAAGCCCGTTGGGTGGCCGAGTTGGTGCGGGAGCAGTTGCTGGCTGTGACTCGAGAGGAACTGCCCCATTCCATCACTGTGGCAGTAACGGAATGGGAATGGCCCCGCATCAAGGTGGAGATTTTGGTGGAACGGGAGTCGCAGAAGCCCATGGTTATCGGCAAGCGGGGCTCGATTCTCAAGCAGGTTGGTACCGCGGCCCGGGCACAGCTTCCCAAGGGAGTGTTCTTGGAGCTGCGCGTGGGAGTGGAGAAGAACTGGCAGCGCCGTCCCGAGATGCTCGACCGCTTTGGCTACGGACCGGGTTCCATGGCCGGTCCGGACTTGTAGTCAGGCTCCGTCGCGAATCATTTCCAACAGGGTCACCGCCCGGTCGCGCTCAGCGGTGCGGGGAAACTGAGGTAGGGCCTGCACCAGCTCCCAGCGATAGCCGGCGTTGGCCATCCGGGAGTCGAGCACCGCCACCACGCCCCGGTCGTCGCCCCGGCGGATGAGTCGCCCCACCCCTTGGGCCAGTCGGGTGGCGGCTCGGGGCAGGTCGACGAGGCGGAAGGCTTCGCTGCCGTAGCGCTCCCGGCGAGCCTCCAACAGGGGGTCGTCGGGCCGGGGGAACGGCAGGCGGTCGATGGCCACCAGCGACAGCGACTCGCCGGGTACGTCTACCCCCTGCCAAAAGCTCATGGTGGCGAACAAGCAGCTATCGGTCTCGGCGGTAAAGCGCCGCAGCAGTTCCGATTTGGGCAGGTCGCGCTGGGTATAGATCTCGAAGTCGAGCTGCTCCCGCAACACCTCGGCGGCCCGGTCCATGGCTCGGTAGCTGGTGAACAGGGCCAAGGTCCGCCCTCCGGCGGCCTCGATCAGCGCGGCCAGCTCCTCGTGCAGGGCCGGCTCGTAGCCGGGGTTGCGGGGGTCGGGGAGGTGCTTGGCGCAATAGAGCAGCCCGTTGGCCTCATAGTCGAACGGACTGCCCACGTCGATAGCCTCGTGTTCATCTGGGTTCAGTCCCAGCACCTCACCCAGGTTCATGGGAATGGTGGCGCTGGTCAGCACGGTGGTGGTGCGCTCCCACAAGTGCTCGGTCAGCAGGTCGCCCAGTTGGATGGGGGCGATTCGCCACGCGGGCGCCGATTCGGTACCCGACACCCAGGCCACCTCGGCAGGTGTGGCCTCCACCGCCCGGGCCAGGTCCTCGGCCAGGGCGCCGGCGGCCAGCATGGCCCGCAGCTTGCGGGGGGCGACATCACCGGGAGCGTCGTCGGGAACGGCCCGCAGCTCGATGATGGCCTGTTCCACCCGGCCTCGGGACAGCACCGCTGAGTCTTGGAGCTCGGCAGGCAGGGGGATGGGTAAGGGCTTGTCCCGGAACGGGGCCAAGGCCCCCCGAAGCAACTCGCCCGCGTCTTCCAAGTTTGCGGCAGAGTCTGATTCGGCAACAACAGCTCGGATGCTGCGGGCCAGCTCGTCGAACCGCCCTCCGGTCAACGACAGGCCAGCGGTGTCTGACACGATGTCCTCTAGGCCGTGGGCCTCGTCGATGACCACGGTGTCGTGCTCGGGCAGAAGCGGCGTGTCGCTGAACAGGTGCAGGCAGTAGAGGTGGGTGTTCACCACCACGATGTCGGCCACATCGGCCCGGTGTCGGGCCTTCTCCGCGAAACACACTGGGCCCGACGGGCAGCGCTGGGCCCCCGGACACTCACGGCCCGACACGCTGAGCGCGTCCCACGCTGCGGGGGAGGGCTCGAATTCTAGCTCGGCCCGGTCGCCGGTATCGGTCTGTCCGGCCCAGGCCGCCAGTCGGTTGATTTCCGCGTTGGGGCCGTCGGCGATGTCCATGCGTTGCTGGTCGTCTTCGAGATGCTCCTCCAGCCGCTGGAGGCACAGGTAGTTGGACCGGCCCTTGAGCACGGCGAATCGCACTGGTCGTCCGAGCGCCTCGGCCAATTGGGGCAGGTCTTTGTCGACCAGTTGGTCTTGGAGAGTCTTGGTGGCGGTGGCCACCACAGAGGGGCCGTCGCCCAGAACGAGCGGCACCAAATAGGCCAGCGATTTGCCGGTACCGGTGCCGGCGGCCACCACCAGATGCCGCCCTGAATCCATGGCTTGGGCCACTGCGTGGCACATGTCTCGCTGCCCTGGCCGCCGCTCGCCCCCGCCGTCGAGCGACGAAACGGCCGCGTCCAGAGCCTCGTCGACTGCGGCGATTTCCGGCATCTCCCCGACGCTAGTGGTGGGCGATAGAAGAATCGGGGAGAAACCCGAATGACAGCCCTCTACCGCGCAGATTCGAAGCTCGCGGGGGAGTACCGTGCAGGTGTGGACTTGTCGGGTCATGGCCTTGATCTGAATCGAATCCCCCGCCATGTCGGATGCGTGATGGACGGCAACGGACGATGGGCCGAACAACGGGGCATGGCCCGCACCGAGGGTCACGAGCAGGGCGAGCACGCTCTGCTCGACGTGATTGAAGGCGCGCTGGAACTGGGTATCGAGTGGCTTACGGTGTACGCCTTCTCCACTGAAAATTGGAATCGGCCTGAAGAGGAAGTTCGCTTCTTGCTCAACTTCAACCGCACCATCTTGCGTCGGCGCTGCGACGAGCTGAACGAGATGGGGGTGCGTATCCGCTTTGTGGGCCGCCGCGACTGGCGGGTGCCCAAGGGTCTGATCAAAGACATGGACGAGGCCATTGAGCTCACCAAGCACAACACGCGCATGACTTTGGCGGTGGCCTTCAACTACGGCGGCCGAGCCGAAATCGTGGACGCGGTTAAGCGCATCGCCGCCCAGCGGATTCCGTCTCGCATGATCAACGAGCGGACCATCGCCCGCCACCTCTACGACCAGGAGATGCCCGAGCCCGACCTCATAATCCGCACCTCCGGGGAGTACCGCATCTCCAACTTCCTGCTGTGGGAGCTGGCCTATTCCGAGCTGGTGTTTACCGATGTCTTGTGGCCCGATTTCACCCGCCACGAGCTCTTTGCCGCAATCGCCGAATATCAGCACCGCCACCGCCGCTTCGGCCGAGTGAGATAAGGCCCCTCGGTGCACAATCGCCGGGACTAGTTGGTGAAAGAATTGTCCCGATGAGCCTGTACCGGGACTGGGGAATTGTGGAGTTGTCCCGATGAGCCTGTACCGGGACTGGGGAATTGTGGAGTTGTCCCGATGAGCCTGTACCGGGACTGGGGAATTGTGGAGTTGTCCCGATGAGCCTGTACCGGGACCAGGGCATCGTGCTTCGCACCTACAAGTTGGGTGAGGCCGACCGCATCGTGGTGTTCTGCACGCGGGGTCACGGCAAAGTGCGGGCGGTAGCCAAGGGCGTGCGCAAGACTCGCAGCCGCTTTGGAGGGCGCCTGGAGCCCACCAGCCATGTGCAGCTCCAACTCCACCGGGGGCGAAGCGAGCTGGATGTGGTGACCCAGGTTGAGTCGGTGGACCAATTCCGGGAAGTGCGGGAGGACTTGGGCCGACTGGGCAAGGCAATGGCCATGCTCGAAGCTATCGATCGGGTAGGTATCGACCGAGAAACCGACGGCGCGCTGTACCGGATGCTGTTGGGCGGCCTGCGGGCCCTGGACGCGGGCGACTCAGCTCTGGTGGTGCCGGCCTTCTATCTCAAGCTCTTAGTCCACGACGGGGTGGGCCCCGAGGTTGGGGCGTGCGCATCGTGCGGCGCTGAAGACGACTTGGCGGCCTTCGACTACGGCAGCGGCGGGGTGCTGTGCCGTGGATGTAGGCGGGGATCGCCTCTGTCGCCCGATGCCTTGGAGTTGATGCGCATGGTGCTGGGCGGCAACCTCAGCGCCGCCCTGGCATTGCCCGTGACACCCGCCACCGGCGAGGTAGAGCACCTGGCCACCGCCGCCATGGAACACCACCTAGAACGCCGCCTCCGCGCCGCAGGCGCGTATTCCTGAAGTCTCGACGCCCTGGGACAAGCTGTTTTCGGTGTCAGGCCGGTGGGTGGGGGCCGGTAGCCTGCGGGCCATGAGCAGCGGCGATGTCGACCGGGATGTGGGCGACGATCTGATGGACAAGGTGGTGAATCTCTGCAAGCGGCGGGGGTTCGTGTACCAGTCGGCAGAGATTTACGGGGGGTTCCGCAGCGCCTACGACTACGGCCCATTGGGCGTGCTGCTGCTCCGCAACGTGAAAGACGCCTGGTGGCGGACAATGGTCCAGCTGCGTACCGATGTGGTCGGCCTGGACGCCTCTATCCTGTCGCCACCCGAGGTGTGGGAGGCATCGGGGCACCTGACCAACTTCACCGACCCTCTGGTGGATTGCCGCGGCTGCGGAACACGCCACCGGGAGGACCAGCTGGAAGACCCCGAGGCGTGCCCGAGCTGCGGGGAACGGGGCCAATTCACCGAGGCTCGGCAGTTCAATCTGATGTTCCGCACCCAGGCCGGTCCGGTGGCTGGGGCCGGGGCTGATGTTTATTTGCGGCCCGAGACCGCCCAGGGCATGTTCATCAACTTCGCCAACGTACTGAACACTGCGCGCAACAAGCCGCCGTTCGGCATCGCCCAGATCGGCAAGTCGTTCCGCAACGAGATCACCCCGGGCAACTTCATTTTCCGCACCCGGGAATTCGAGCAGATGGAGATGGAGTTTTTCGTGCCCCCCGATGAGGCCGCCATGTGGTTCGATTACTGGTGCGGGGCCCGCATGGACTGGTACACGGAGTTGGGCATCCCGGCTGACAAGCTGCGCCTGCGTCCCCACGACGCCGACGAGCTCAGTCACTATTCGGCCGGGACCGCCGACGTGGAGTACCTGTTCCCCTGGGGGTGGGGCGAGCTGGAGGGCATTGCCAACCGCACCGACTTCGACCTCACCCAGCACGCTAAGCATTCCGGGGTCGACCTGGACTACTACGACCAGCAGGCCGACGAGCGCTACACACCCCATGTGATCGAACCGGCCGCCGGGGCCACCCGCACGATGATGGCGTTCCTGCTGGCCGCTTTCGACACCGAGGAGGTACGGGGGGAGACCCGCACCGTGCTGCGGCTGCACCCCCGGCTGGCGCCCTACAAGGCAGCAGTTTTGCCCCTGTCGAAGAAACCCGAGCTCCAGTCGGTGTCTGAGGAGGTGTTGGGCCTGCTCCAGCCTCGGTGGATGACCGACTACGACGTGACCCAGTCGATCGGCCGCCGCTACCGCCGCCAAGACGAAATCGGCACCCCGTACTGCGTGACCGTGGACTTCGACACCCTGGAAGACCGGGCCGTCACCATTCGGGACCGAGACACCATGGACCAAGACCGGGTGCCTATCGACGCCCTGGTCGAGCACCTGGACGCCAAACTCGGTTTGTGAGGCCGCTTCTGTGACCAGTTCGGTTGTCGCTGCGGTAAGCGCCGTCGAGCGCGGCGAAATCGAAAAGGCAGAGGCAGTAATGGGAGTTTCCCCGAACCTCATCGAGGACCTACTTCACGCCAAAATGGCCGGCGACTCGTCGGCGCCCGTGGTCGCCCATGGAGTGGCTGCCTCGCCGGGGGCGGCATCGGGTCGGGTGTGCTTGACGGTTGACGCGGTGCTGGACGCCGATGACGAGGGTATCCCTGCCGTTTTCGTCCGCCCGTTCACCACCCCGGCCGACGAGGTGGCCATGTCGGCCGCCGCAGCCATCCTCACCGCCAAGGGGGGCATGGCCAGCCACGCAGCGGTGATCGCCCGGGGCTGGGGCATTCCCGCTGTGGTGGGTGTGGAGACCCTAGCGGTGGACGTAGTCGCCGGGGTGGCCCGCTTGGGTGAAGTGGAGCTGCGCGACGGCGACGCCATAACCGTGGACGGCTCGGCGGGCACGATCATGCTGGGTGCCGCTGAGGTGGGCGAGGTGGTGATTCCCGATGAGCTATTCAGGCTGCTGGAGTGGGCCGACGAACTGCGGGACGGGAGATTGGCGGTGCGGGCTAACGCCGATGACGCCTTCTCAGCCCGGTTGGCCCGGCAGTTCGGGGCGACCGGGGTGGGGCTGTGCCGCACCGAGCACATGTTCTTGGGAGAGCGGCTGCCGCTCATCCAGCGAGCGATCACCGACGGCGGTAGGGCCGCCCTGGATGCGCTGGCCGAGGCCCAGGTTGAGGATCTGCTCGGGCTCTTGGAGGCTATGGACGGTTTGCCGGTGACCGTGAGGCTGCTCGATCCGCCCTTGCACGAGTTTCTGCCCGACCATCCCGAACTGGTCGAAGAGAACCCCATGTTGGGCGTGCGGGGCGCACGGCTGGGGGTGCTGCGCCCCGAGCTGTATCGGGCCCAGGCCAAAGCGGTGGCCGAAGCGGCCGCCCGCCGAGTGGAGGCCGGGGGGGATCCGCAGGTGCAGATCATGGTGCCGTTGGTAGTGGGTGGTCCCGAGTTGGCCCATGTGAGGGCGGCAGTGACCGACGAGCTGGCCGGATTCGAGAGCCGCCTGGGAGGACGAGCCATCCCGGTGGGGGCCATGATCGAGACGCCCCGCTCGGCGCTGGCCGCGGCCGAGATCGCGGTGTGGGCCGACTTCATGTCGGTAGGCACCAACGACTTGACCCAGATGACATTCGGGTTTTGCCGCGACGACATCGAAGCCAAGATCATGCGCCCCTACATCGATCACGGCCTTCTGGAGGCCAATCCGTTTGAGACGCTGGATGAGGTGGGTGTGGGCCGGTTGGTTGCCGATTCGGTGGCTGCAGCCCGCGCCGCCCGCCCGGGCACCGAAATCGGGGTGTGCGGCGAGCACGGCGGAGATCCGGCTTCTATCGCTATTTTGGCTGCCGCCGGGGTGGACTACGTGTCCTGCTCCCCTCACCGCGTTCCGGTGGCTCGATTGGCAGCAGCCCAAGCTGTCATCAGTTCGGCGTAGTCTCACACTGTGGGCATCCACGACGAAGACGTGGCCCGGGTGAGAGAGGCGACGGACATCGTCGCGGTCATCGGCGAGTACGTGCAACTGAAGCGGGTGGGGCGCCGCTGGCAGGGCCTGTGCCCATTCCATGCCGAGAAGACACCTTCGTTCTCGGTGAACGCCGAAATGGGCGTGTACCACTGCTTCGGTTGCAAGGCCAGCGGCGACGCCATCACGTTCCTTCGGGAGGTGGAGCACGCCGACTTTCCCGAGGCGGTGGAGCGCCTGGCTGGCCGGTCGGGGATCGCACTGCGCTACACATCGCCCGGCGAAGGGGCCGACCGCCAGAAGCGGGGCAAGCTCACCGAGGCCCTGGAGCAGGCGGTGGAGTGGTACCACCAGCGGCTGTTGACCGCTCCCGATGCCGGCCAGGCCCGGAGCTACCTTCGTCACCGGGGCTACGACGGCGACATCGTGCGCCAGTACAAGCTGGGATGGGCCCCCGACGAGTGGGACGCGCTGGCGGTTGGCCTCGGGGTAGGCACCGACAGGGGAATGCCAGCACAGGTGTTCTCCGACGCCGGCCTTGGGTTCCGCAACAAAGGCGGACGCATCCAGGACAGCTTCCGAGCTCGATTGCTGTTCCCCATCTTCGATCCCAGCGGCAAGCCGGTGGGCTTCGGTGGGCGCATCCTGCCCGGAGGGGAGGGCCCCAAGTACAAAAACTCGGTGGACAACGCCGTGTACCGCAAGTCACGGGTGCTGTACGGCCTCAACTGGGCCAAACAGGACATCGTGAACGCTGGCGAAGTGATCGTGTGCGAGGGCTATACCGACGTGATCGGCTTCGCCCAGGCCGGCATCGCCCGGGCGGTGGCCACTTGCGGAACCGCCCTCACCGAGGATCACGTGAGGGTGCTGCGCCGGTTCGCTCCCCGCATCGTGCTGGCCTTCGACGCCGATGCCGCGGGCCAGACCGCGGCTGAGCGGTTCTCCCAGTGGGAGCACTCCTTCGAATTGGAGGTTGCGGTGGCCGACCTGCCCCCGGGCGCAGACCCCGGCGATTTAGCCCAAAGCGAACCTGAGCGGCTGGCAGCCGCAGTGGCTGACGCAGTGGACTTCATGGACTTCCGCATCAACCGGGTGCTGGGCGAGGCTGATCTATCAACGGTAAAGGGTCAGGTGCGGGCGGGGGAGAGGGCTGCCCGTCTGGTGGCCGAGCATCCCAATCCAGAGATCCGTGACAAGTATCTGGTGGAGGTGGCCGACCGCTGCTCGGTGAGCGCCGACCACCTGCGGGCAGTAGCAGCCGACGTTCGCCGACGCGGCCCGCGCCGGGCACCTCGCCCCGCGGCCGAAGACGCCCCCCACCCCGCCGACACGGGCCACGAGCCCAGTGGCGATCTCGGGGATCACTCCTCATTTGAGGGCAGTGGGGCAAACGGAAGCCCGCCGCCCAACAATGTGGAGCGCCAAGTGCTATGGCTGGCGGCCAACCAGCCCAGCGCAGTGTGGCCGGAGATTGGTCCGGAGATGTTCGACCACCCCCTTTATCGGGGCGGGTTCGAAGCCCTGTTGGAGTATCCGGAGATGGATGTGCTGCTGACTGAGGCGGAGCCATTGTTAGTCGACCTCATGCGGGAGTTGTTGGTGGCCGAAGACGAGGAGCTGCTGTCGAGTAGCCACCGTCAGCAGGTGGCCATGGCCATACTGCTCTACGAAGGGGCCCAGCGGGAGCTGGCCTATCTGGAGCGCCAGGCCCGCACCGGCTCGGCCGACGACGATTTGCTGCGCCGGGTGGCCAGCCTGAAGACGGCGATGGACCAGCTCCGGGAGTCGGAATGGGAGGCCGATCAGGCCCGCGCCCTGTTGGAGATGTTGCGCCCGGGGACTTAGAAGTCTTCGTCGAAAGCGACGTCGCCCTCGACACCCACCTGGTAGGAGGCCACGGTGCGCTCGAAGAAGTTGGTCAGCTCCTGTACGTCTTGAAGCTCCATGAACGAGAACGGGTTCTTGGCGCCGAACTGCTTGGGCAGACCGAGCTGCGAAAGGCGCTGGTCGGCCACGAACTCCAGATACCGGCGGGTGTCGGCCACCGACATGCCGGGCACGCCCTGGCCCAGCAGATCCTCGGCGAACTGGTACTCGCAGTCGACCGCCTCGCGAATCATGGTGGTGACCTGCTCGCTGAGCTCGGTGTCGAACAGCTCCGGCTCCTCAGCCCGAACAGTGTTCACCACCTCGAGGGCGAAGTTCATATGGCAGCTCTCGTCGCGGAACACCCAGTTGGTGCCAGCGGCCAGCCCGTTCAACAGGCCCTTTGAGCGCAGGAAGTACACGTAGGCGAACGCCGCGAAAAAGAACAGACCCTCAATGCAAGTTGCGAAGCAGATCAGGTTCAACAGGAACTGACTACGCTGCTGGGGGGTTTCACACCGTTCGATGTCGTCCATCGAGTTCATCCACCGGAAGCAGAACTCGGCCTTCTGGCGGATGGAGGGGATGTTGTCGATGGCGGCGAACGCGGCCTCCCGCTCGTCGAGGTCGGGGATGTAGTTGTCTAGCAGCGTCAGATAGAACTGAACGTGCAGGGCCTCTTCATAGAGCTGCCGGGACAGGTACATCCGCGCCTCGGGGGCGTTGACGTGCTTGTAGAGGTTGAGCACCAGGTTGTTGGCCACGATGGAATCACCGGTGGCGAAAAAGGCCACCAGCCGGTTCACCAAGTGCTTCTCGGCGGGGAGCAAGGTTCGTTCCAAGTCGACCAGATCGTCGGAGAAGTCGATCTCATCCACCGTCCAGGTGTTCTTGATGGCATCGCGGTACATGTCGTAAAACTGCGGATAGCGCATGGGGCGCAGCGTCAGCTTGAAACCGGGATCGAGGATGCGACCTCTGGACGGTGCCGCTGCGGGCGTTGTTTCCGGTGCCGGTTGGAGGCTGGGGTCTTCTTCGAGGAAGGGGGTTTCTGCCAGGGCCATTATTCGCATGCCTCACAGGTCTCGGGGTTTTCCAGGGAGCAGGCCACCGCCTCGGCGTCGGTTACCGGGGCAGATGCAGGGGCTGTGGGAGTACCGCCGGTGGTGGTCTGGTTGATCCGGGTGGCCGGGCGGGATCTCAGGTAGTAGGTGGTTTTCAATCCTGACTTCCAAGCGTGCGAGTACATGGAGCTGAGCTTGCCGATGGTGGGGGACTCCAGGAACAGATTCAGCGACTGGGACTGGTCGATGAAAGCACCCCGATCAGCGGCCATGTCGATCAGCGAGCGCTGGGGGAGCTCCCACGCGGTGCGGTACACCGCCTTGAGGCTGTCGGGTATGCGCTCGATGTCGGCCACCGAGCCCTCTGAGCGCTTCACGTCGGCGATCATCTGGTCGTCCCACAGGCCGAGCCCTTGGAGATCGCGGACCAGATAACGGTTGATCTGCAAGAACTCGCCGGAGAGGGTCTCCCGCTTGAACAGATTGGACACCTGGGGTTCGATGCACTCGTAGCACCCGGCGATGGAGGCGATGGTGGCGGTGGGGGCGATGGCGATGAGCAGGGAGTTGCGGAGGCCGTGCTCGGCGATGCGGTCGCGCAGCGTTTGCCAGCGGGCTGGATCGGAGGACTCCTTGCCCCATAGGTCGAACTGGAGCTGGTCGCTGGCCGCCCGGGTTTCGGGGAACGCCGAATGGGGTCCGTGCTTCTCGGCCAACTCGGTGGATGCCCACAGGGCGTTGAAGTAGATCTCCTCGGAGATGCGGGCCGACAGTTGGCGGGCCTCGTCGCTGTCGAAGGGCATGGCCAAGTGGAAGAAAACGTCTTGGAGGCCCATCAGGCCCAGTCCCACCGGTCGCCACTTGGCGTTGGAGTTGGCCGCTTCGGGTGTGGGGTAGAAGTTGATGTCGATTACCCGGTCCAAGAAGGGCACCACAGAGCGGACCACCTCGCCCAGCCGGTCGAAGTCCATCTTGCCGCTGTCGGTGTCGACGAAGGCCCCCAGGTTGACCGATCCCAGGTTGCACACTGCGGTCTCATCGGCGCTGGTGACCTCGATGATCTCGGTACACAGGTTGGACAGGTGTACGGTGCGGCCGTCTTTGCCTGTTTGGTTGCACCGCAGGTTGGAGGCGTCCTTGAAGGTCATCCAGCCGTTGCCGGTTTGGGCTAGGCACCGCATCATGCGGCTATAGAGCTGGCGGGCGGGGAGCTGGCGCTCGTACAGCCCCGCAGCCTCGGCTTCTGCATAAGCCTCCCGGAACTCATCGCCGTACAGGTCGGTGAAGTGGGGGACCTTCTTGGGGTCGAACAGCGACCACTGCCAGTCCTGTTCCACTCGCTCCATGAACAGGTCGGGAACCCAGTTGGCCAGATTGAGATTGTGAGCTCGGCGGTTGTGGTCGCCAGTGTTCTCCTTGAGCTCCAAGAAGTCCTCGATGTCAGCGTGCCAGGTCTCCAGGTACACGCAGGCCGCTCCCTTGCGCTTGCCCCCCTGGTTGACTGCGGCCACCGAGCTGTCCAGGGTTTTCAGCCATGGGACGATGCCGTTGGACAGGCCGTTGGTGCCTTTGATGAGCGATCCCTTGGAGCGGATGCGGTGCCAGGCCACGCCGATGCCTCCGGCGAACTTGGACAGCCGGGCGATGTCGGTGTAGCGCTGGTAGATGCCCTCGAGGCTGTCTTCGGGCGAGTCGAGCAGGTAGCACGACGACATCTGGGGGTGGGCGGTACCAGAGTTGAACAGCGTCGGGCTCGACGGGAGGTAGGCCAGCGAACTCATCAGGTCGTAAAAGGCGATGGCCTCGTCGGCATCGGCCGAGAGGCCGCAGGCCACCCGCAGGAAGAAGTACTGGGGTGTCTCGATTACCTGGCGGGTGTCGGGATGGCGCAGCAGATAGCGGTCGTACACCGTGCGCAGGCCGAAGAACTCGAAATTGCGGTCGCGCAGCGAGCTGATGGAGGCGTTTAGCGCGGGGGCGTGGGCTTCTGCGAAAGCGGCGGTCTCATCGCTGATAAGGCCCAGGCTGTGGCCGGTTTTAATCGACTCGGTGAACCACGGGATGTTCTGGATGCGAACCTCTTTGTCGATGCAGGTGGACAGGAGGCGGGCGGCCAGTTTGGAGTAGTTGGGCTCGTTGACGATGAGCCCGGCCGCGGTGCGGATGGACAATTCGTCGAGCTCTCGAGTGGTGGCTCCGTCGGCCAGGGCCGAGATGGTCCGGGTGGCCACCCGCATGGGATCGACTCCTACCAGTCCCTCGGCACAGCGGGCCACCGCGTTGACGATCTTGTTGACATCGACAGGCTCGAGCTCGCCATTGCGCTTGCGCACCCGCATCCCGGTCGCGCTGGCCCCATCCTGGTCGGCATCGGCACCATTTGTGCTAACTGCGGCCAGTGGCTCCTGTATGAGTGTCATCAGTCCCCCCTGAGAACGAGGCTTTTGAGCGGTCAGCGCTAAGTCCTCAAAGTGTAATTACACGGGGCAAATTACGCAACAGTCATTGGCCCTTAGGTCTGTGACCAGGACCTTTAGAATGGGGCTGAGAAAATGAGGGTGTGAAGGCGCGCGCGGGCTAGGCGTCCCGAACGGTCAATTCGGTGGCTTTGAGGGCGGCCCAACACCTCGATCCAGCGCTCAGTTTGAGCTCGCTGGCGGCTGGGGAAGTGATCCACACCTGGCAAGGCGCCGGCGCCCCCAATAGCACCCTTACCCGGTCGCTCTCGGGTTGGAGGCGGGCCACTTCCGCCTCCCAGGTGTTGCGCGCACTGGTGTGGGGCTGGGTGGCCGACAAGGTGATGGCTGCGGGGGAGAAGGTGACCAGCACCGGCCCGGTCATGGGCGTGGCTGTGGTTAGGGTGAGCCCACAGTCGAGGGCCACTTGCGTGCCGGTGGAATGGCCTGCGAGAAGGTTTATGTCCAAGAGCCCGGCGGTCCACGGGGTTCGGGGATCGGCAGCCACCGCCTCTGGGGTCCCGACTTGCACAATCTTCCCCTGCTCCATGACCAGCAGCTGGTCGGCCAACACCCGAGCCTCCACCGGATCGTGAGTGATGAGAATTCGGGTGGCCGAAATGTCGGCCAATATGTGGCGCACGTCGGTGCGGGTCTCGGCATCGAGAGAAGCGAGGGACTCGTCCAACAGCAGCACGTCAGGCTGGCAGGCCGCGGCCCGGGCCAGACCCACACGCTGGGCCTGTCCACCGGAGAGCTGGGCGGGGCGCAGGTGGGCTAAATCGGCTAGCCCTACCTTGTGCAGCCACATCTCTGCTTGCTGGCGGGCCGAGCGGGTGGTCAGCCCCGAACATCGGGGGCCGAATGCCACATTGTCAACCACGCTGAGGTGGGGAAACAGCAGGTTGTGCTGGCTGTGCAGGGCGATGGGGCGGCGGTCGGGGGGCACATGGATTGCCTGGGCGAGATCGTCGACCACCTGGCCGGCCAGCACCACCCTGCCCCGTTGCAGCGGTATCAGCCCGGCCAGCGCATGGATCAAGGTTGTCTTGCCTGCACCGTTGGGGCCGACAATGGCGGTGCAGCTCCCGGTGGGTGCGTTGAACTCGGCTTGGATGGAGAATGCGCCGGTGGTGGCGTGGACATCGGCCTGGATGCTCATGACGGGGACGCCTCCGGGGAGCTCTCGGGTTGGCTGGCCCGAGGGGCGATCCAGCGGTGCCGCAGGCCGATGAGGATGAGCAACGACACGCCGATCAGCAGCACCGACATGGCGATGGCCGCCTCGGGTTGGCCGGCTTCGTTGGCCTGGGCAATGGCCAGGGGGAGCGTGCGGGTGCGGCCCGGGTGGTTGCCGGCGAAGGTGATGGTGGCTCCGAACTCGCCGAGGGCCCGGGCCCACGACAGGGTGGCCCCCGCGGCCAGCGACGGGGCCAGCAGCGGCAGGGTGATACGGCGCAGCACGGTGAAGCGGCTGGCGCCCAGGGTAGATGCAGCCGATTCCAGCCGAGGGTCGAGCTGGCGCAACCCGGCCTCGGCGGTGATCACGAAGAACGGCATCGACACGAAAGCGGCGGCAATTACTGCGCCCGCGGTGGTGCCGATAAGGGTGTCTACTCCGAAGCCGTTGTGCAGCGCCCGACCGATCAGCCCCCGGCGGCCCAAGGCGAAGAACAGGGCGATACCGCCGACCACCGGGGGCAGAACCATGGGTAACAGCACCACGGCCCGCACCAGTGCTCTCCCCCTGAAGGACAGTCGGGCCAGCACCCAGGCCAGGGGCAGTCCCAGCACTACCGACACCGCCGCGGCCAATAGCGACACCACCACCGAAACTCGGAGTGCCTCCAAGGTGTCGGCGTCGCCTAGCGTGCTGCCGAGCGACGACCACGGCGTCCGCTGCAATAGCCCGACCAGGGGCAGTCCCAGCACGGCCACGGCGATGACGGCCATGGCCAATACCGCGAGCGGGGGACGACGGCTCATGGGGTACCCGATTCGAGGCTGCTCAGCAGATGGTCGCTCATGGTGCCTCGAATCCATGGCTGCTCAGGATGTGCTGGCCATCTGTACCGGTGACGAAGGCCACAAAATCGGCTACTTCGGTTCGGTCGCTGATGCTGGCCACCGGGTAGTCGTTGAACCTGATCTGGGGGCCGAGGGGCACCTGGGACACCTTGTTGCCACCGGCAGCCACGTCGGTGGCGTACACCAGCCCGGCGTCGGCCTCGCCCAGCGTCACCTTGGTGAGCACCGCCCGCACGCTGGTCTCCTCGGTGTCGGCTTCGATGGCCACCCCAGCATCGGCCAGCACCCTCTCGGCTAGGGCACCGCAGGGTACTTCGGGGGCGCACACTGCTATTACCAGGCCGTCATCGGCTAGGTCTTCCAGCCCGGTGACATCGCCAGGGTTGCCGGCAGGAATCACCAAGGCCAGTCGGTTGCGGGCAAACACCACTGGGGGCGCTGCGGTGCGCCCATCGGTAGACACGCGGTTCATGTTGGCCATGTCGGCCGATGCGAATACGTCAGCTCTGGCACCGGCAATTATCTGTGCGGCCAACCGGGCGCTGCCCGCGAAGCTGAGTCTTACGTCTACGCCGGGGTTGGCGGTCTCATACTCGGTGGCCAAGTCCTCGAACGCCTCCGACAGCGACGCCGCCGCGTACACGGTCACAATCGTGTCATCATCTCCGCCACAGCCCGCCGATATCCAGGCCAGAACCCCGGCGAGCAAACCGAGGCCCAGTGTGCGCATGTCAGGCCGCTGACTCGGTTTCCAGCTCCGCGGTCACCGACAGCTCCGGGCCCACCGCGGTGAGCAGTTCTCGGCACCGCCCGGCGTCGGCCACGTCGTCGGCCACCTGCTCCAAGATGGCCAGCCGCTCGGCGGTGTCGGTGACGGTGGCGGTGGTGACTGCGGTGGCCAGGCGCACCTTGGCGTCGCTCTTTATTCGGCGTATCTCTCGCAGGGCATCGGCGGCTACGGCGGTGGCCTCGGGGTTCACATCGCCGGCCGCGGCGCGCAGCTCTGAGGCATCGGGCCAGGCCGAGCGGTGGACCGAGCCTTCTTGCCACCACGACCACACCTCTTCGGTCACATAGGGAAGGAACGGGGCGAACAGCTTGATGTAGGTGGTGAGGGCCGTCTCCAGGGTGTAGCGGGCCGACTCGCCCGCTGGCCCGCCACGTCCGCCGTAGGCCCGGTTCTTCACCAACTCCAGGTAGTCGTCGGTGAACGACCAGAACGACGTCTCGGTACTCTCCAGGGCTCGGGCGTAGTCGCCCCTTTCGAAGGCGGTGGTGGCGTCTTGGACCAATTCGGCAATGTGGGCCAACAGAGCCCGGTCGAGGGTCTCGGTGGCCTGGGCGTGGGCCGCCGGCTCCTGGCCGAGCACGAACCGGCTGGCGTTGAGAATCTTCACCGCAAGGCGCCGGCCCACCTTCATCTGGCCCTCCTCGAAGGCAGTGTCGGTGCCAGGCCGTCCCGACGACGCCCAGTAGCGCAACGCGTCGGCGCCAAAAGACTCCAAGGTGTCCATGGGGGTGACCACGTTGCCCTTCGATTTGGACATCTTCTTGCGGTCGGGGTCGAGCACCCATCCGGAGATGGCCGCGGTGGACCACGGCAAACCGTCGTGCTCGAAGTGGGCCCGGGTCACGGTGGCGAACAGCCAGGTGCGGATGATCTCGTGGGCCTGGGGGCGCAGGTCCATGGGGAAGGTGCGCTCGAACAGGTCGGGGTCGTCTTCCCAGTAGCAGGCGATCTGCGGGCTGAGCGAGGAGGTGGCCCAGGTGTCCATCACGTCGGGGTCGGCGGCGAAGCCCCCGGGCTGGTCCCGCTGGTCTTCGGTGTAGCCGGGGGGTGTGTCGGAGGAGGGGTCGATGGGGAGGCTGGCCTCATCGGCCGCGATGGGGCGGTCGTAGTCGGGCTGGCCGTCGGCATCCAGCGGATACCAGATGGGGAAGGGGACGCCGAAGAAGCGCTGGCGGCTGATGAGCCAGTCGCCGTTCAGCCCGCCGACCCAGTTCTCATAGCGGACCCGCATGTGCTCGGGAACCCAGTTCAGCTCCCGGCCCCGGTCGATGAGGGCATCGCGCAGGGCCTGGTCGCGCCCGCCGTTGCGGATATACCACTGGCGGGAGGTGACTATCTCAAGGGGGCGCTGGCCCTTCTCGAAGAACTTCACCGGGTGAGTGATGGGCTGGGGTTCGCCGATCAGCTCGCCTGACTCGGTGAGGAGCTCGACCATGCGCTGCTGGGCGCCGTTGATGGTGCGCCCGGCGATCTCGGCGTAGGGGGCGGGATCGACGCCGTCGGGAGCATCGGCCACGATGCGGCCGCCTCGGTCGACGATGGCCCGCACCGGCAGGTTCAGCTCCCGCCACCAGGTCACGTCGGTGGTGTCGCCGAATGTGCAGATCATGGCCGTGCCAGTGCCCTTTTCGGGGTCGGCCAGCTCATGGGCCACCATGGGCACGGCGGCCTTGAATAGCGGGGTGGTGATGGTTTGGCCGAACAGGGGTTGGTAGCGCTGGTCGTCGGGGTGGGCCACCACGGCCACGCAAGCGGCCAGAAGCTCGGGGCGGGTGGTGTCGATCAGCAGGTCGCTGCCGTCGGGGCGCTTGAAAGCCAGGCGGTGGTAGGCGCCGGGGCGCTCCCGGTCCTCCAGCTCGGCCTGGGCCACCGCGGTGCGGAAGGTCACGTCCCACAGGCTGGGGGCTTCGCTCTGGTAGGCCTCGCCCCGGGCCAGGTTGCGCAGGAAGGCCCGCTGGGAGGCCCGGCGGCTGCGCTCGTCGATGGTGGCGTAGGTGAGGCTCCAGTCGATGGACAGCCCCAAGCGGCGCCAAAGCTCCTCGAAGGCCTCCTCATCGGTGGCGGTGAGCTGTTCGCACAGCTCGACGAAGTTGCGCCGGGAGATGGGGAGCTGGTCCTTGCCGGGCTCGTCAGGGGGCTGAAAGTCGGGGTCGTAGGGCAGGGAGGGGTCGCAGCGGACGCCGAAGTAGTTCTGCACCCGGCGCTCGGTGGGCAGGCCATTGTCGTCCCAGCCCATGGGGTAGTACACCTGCTTGCCCTGCATGCGGTGGTAGCGGGCCAGGGTGTCGGTGTGGGTGTAGCTGAAGATGTGGCCCACGTGGAGGCTGCCGCTGACGGTGGGGGGTGGGGTGTCGATGGAATAGACCTGATCCCGGGTGGCGGTGCGGTCGAACCTGTAGGTGTCGTTGCCTTCCCAGATTTCGTCCCACTTGGCTTCTAGGCCCTCGAGCGCGGGCTTCTCGGGGACGTTGCGGGGGGCCGTCATCGCTTGGTCATCGTACTTGGGTACTTGGGAGCTGTTGCAGTCGTTACCACCCCCCGGCGGGGCGGCGGGCTGTCTTGGACGGCGTCGTGGCTATGTGAGGTGTTGGGCGATCAGCGCGGCGACCTTGGCGTTGTTGATCACCAGCTCTTTGTTCGCTTCCAGGCTCTCGCCGTCGGATGCATCGACGAGCCATTGCAGTAGGAATGGGGTGAGCTCTTTGCCGCTGATGCCGTCGGCATCGGCTTGAGCGCACGCTTGGGCGATTGCCGCCTCGATGCGGTCGGCAGGGATCGCGGCGTGTTGTGGAATGGGGTTCGCAACCACGGCACCGCAGGTTGGGCTAAGGCACCAGTGGGTGTGGAGGTAGCTGCCGATGGCTTCGGGACTATCCAACTGGAGGTTGACCTCATGGGGACTGTCGATGCTGTAGAACGACGGGAGCGTCGTCGTCTGGTAGCCGACGATGGGGACACCAAGGGTCTCTAGGTATTCGGTGGTCTTGGCGATGTCGAGGATCGACTTGAAGCCTGCGGACACAACGGCCACGGGGGTGCGGGCGAGCTCTTCGAGGTCGCCGCTGATGTCAAAACTGTTCTGCGCGCCGCGGTGGACGCCGCCGATCCCGCCGGTGGCGAAGATCTTGATACCGGCGAGAGCGGCGAGCTTCATCGTTACCGCGACGGTGGTACCGCCAGTTTGACCAAGGTAGAACGACGCGGCGAGATTCTGGTTGCCGATCTTGACGAGCTCCGGGTCGGGCTGGCCGAGCCGGTCAAGCTCCTCGTCGGCGAGTCCGACGCGGGCGACGCCGTCGACGATTGCGATCGTGGCTGGGGTTGCGCCGTTGGCGCGAACGGCTGCTTCCACGCGGCGGGCGGTCTCGACGTTGTCGGGTGCGGGCATTCCGTGGGTGATGATGGTGGACTCGAGAGCAACGATCGCCTGCTGGTTAGCTGCCGCGGCGGCGACCTCGTCGCTGAGCACGATGGGGGGCGTGGGCTGCGAATTCAATTCATCTCCTGGGGATTGCCGGCCTACTGGGGGCCGGGGGTGAGTTCGGTTGCAATGGCTGCGGCTTGTTCGGTGGCGAGCTCGACGAGTTCGTCGGGGCCGGTGAGGTTGCAGAATCCCTTAACCAGCGCGGCGGTGAACGCGTCACCCGCGCCGGTCGTGCTGAGCGCGTGAACCTGTGGCGCCGAGAGGAATCCGCCGCCGCCTTCTTGGTCGGCCCAGACGACACCGTCGGGTCCGAGCGTCACATAGACGGCGGCGACACCAGCGTCAAGGAACCACTGCGCCGCTCGGCGAGCGGACTCGGTGTTGTGAATGTCGATCCCGGTGAGCACGGTCGCCTCGGCGCGGTTTGGCTTCAGCGTGTGGACGCGATCCAGATAGGGCTGAATCCGGGGTGCCTTGGCGACCGAGGTTGTGTCGACGAACACGATAGGGGAGAGGCTGGTGATCTCATCGAGGGCCTCGTCACCGACGTTGCAGTCCACAACCACAACCCGGGCGTGGCGCAATAGCTCCGTGCGCGCCGCGATGGCTTTGCGGTCCACGACTGCGGTGATGGCCATGTCATTGACGGCCACGAGGAGCTCGCCGTTCGCGTCAACGATCGAAAGGTAGGTGGCCGTCGGGTGCTGCGAAGTCCACAGCACCGACGACAGATCAACGCCGCTTGTCGATGTGCGGTTGTAGATGAGTTGGCCGTGGTCGTCCTCACCGAGGGCGGTTACCAGGTGGGTTTGGAGGCCAGACGCGGCGAGATTCGCGGCGATGTTGCGGCCGACGCCACCAGCCGAGATCGCGACGGCACCCAGGTTCGATTCGTGGGGCAGTGCTGGCGTGGCGCATCGGCCCTCGATGTCGACATTCGCTCCGCCGATGACCACAACATAGGGCTCGTCGGCCGCGACGTAGCCGCGCCCCCTTGCCTCGCCTTGAGCCGTGAGGTTGCTGATGTGGGTGGCGACCGATGAGCGGGTGATGCCGACACTGTAATGCGGGGCATAATTGGCCAGCGGCTGAGGGAGGATCCATGGCGATGAGCATTCCGGTCGTAGACCTGAGTGGCCCACGCGACGCGGTCGTACGCCAGATCGACGACGCCGCAACCAACGTTGGGTTTTTCAGCGTTGCTGGCCATGGTGTCGACAGCCACACGATCGACACCGCTTGGAACGAGGTCGTTGCGTTCTTCGGTCAATCTCACGACGTCAAGATGACTGCCCATCACCCGACGGATGCGAACCATCCCTATGGCTACCACGCACCCCAACAAGAGGCCCTCGCGGCATCCCTGGGGCAAGCGACACCCCCGGACCTCAAAGAGACCTTCAACGTGGCACCCCCCAAACACCACGCCGATCCCACTGGCGCATTCGGGGGCAGGGATCGACTCTGGCCGTCACACCCAACCACTTTCCGCCCGGCCTTGGAGGCGTACTACGACGCGATGGAGAACCTCGCTGGCCGCATCCTTCAACTGATGGCCGAAGCCCACCACCTGCCGACAACGCACTTTGAACCATCGATTGACCAACACCTGTCCGCGCTTCGCGGCATTCACTACCCGCCCATCACCCAGCCCGCAAAGGAGGGCCAGCTGCGAGCAGGTGTTCACACAGACTACGGGACCATCACAATCTTGTTGCCGGGTGAGGGCACTGGAGGACTCGAGGTTGACCACGTCGAAGGTCACTGGATCCCGGTCCAGCCAATCAACGACTGCTTCGTGGTCAACACTGGCGACCTCCTCGCACAATGGACCAACGATCGATGGCGCTCTACTCGCCACCGCGTGGCTCTCCCTGCCAGCGAGCGGGCCCGGAGCGAACACCGCTATGCGATTGCGTTCTTCCATCAACCGAACTGGCACGCCGAGGTGACGCCAATCGAAACCTGCGTGAGTGCAACCAACCCGGCCAGGTATGGCACCGTGGAGGCCGGGCCGTGGCTTCAGTCAAAGTTCGAGTCTGCGTACAATCCGTACCAGCCGAGCTCGCCATCCGATTTGGCTCGGGCCCACGATCACGACGACCTCACTTCGGGGATGAGCCCCTAGCTTGATGCGGCGGGGTTATGGGCGTAGTGGCGGGGGTCTTGGCCTCTTACAAGGCGGATGTCTAGGCGGGGGTTGAAGCTGCCGATGGTCTTGGTTTCCCCGTGCCAGATGTCTTCGCAGTGCGCGCTGGCGTAGTGGACGGCTATGGCCCGGCGCAGGTCTTCGGTGCGGTTGTAGCCGGAGCCGTGGACGAGCAGGGGGTGGAAGAAAAGGGTGTCGCCGGGGTCCATCTCCAGGTGCACTCGCTGGTCGACGTCGATGCCCTTGGCTCCGAAGAACAGGAAGTTCTTGTGCTCCCAGTCGGGGTAGTCGTGTTCGAGGAGCTCGCCGGTGTGGGTGCCGGGCAGCACCACCAGGCAGCCATTGGCCCGGGTGATGTTGTCTAGCGCCGTCCATACCCCGACGATGCGGTCGGCGGGACGGAGGGGGAAATAGAGCAGATCCTGGTGCAGGGGGTGGCGGCCGTCGACATCGGTGGGTTTGTTCAGGTACATGCTGTTCAAGGCAATCAGGTCGTTGCCGATGAGCTCTTGTACCTCGTTGATGATCGGCTCGAAGTGGGCATATTGGGACAGCACTGGGTCGCCGTTCACGAAGTTCACCTTGGCGATGCCGTGGGCCGGGGTGCGGGGGGTGACAAGTCCCTTGGCCACCTCCACATTGCGGGCTATCTGCATGTTGGGGGCTTGGGCGATGGTGCCGTCGGCGATGTCGGCGAATCGCTGGTTGAGGGTGTCGATCATCTCTTCGGGCACCAGCCGGCGTCGAATCTGATAGCCGTCCCGCCAGTAGTCGGTGTCCATCACGGGCCATGCTCCCATAAACCTGATTGAGGGGCGGCGAGCGGAGCCGCTGTATCTTCAGACCGTGGGCATGATCCGAACGCTGCGGTCGGTGGCGCGGTTTCGGCGCTTCGAGCCCAATCGGGCCAAGCGGCGGCTGAGCCGGGCAGCCTCGGTGGCCGATCTGCGGGAGCTGGCCCGGCGGCGCCTTCCGGCCGGGGTGTTCGACTACATCGACGGCGCAGCCGAGGACGAGTTGAGTATGGAGCGCAACGCGGCCGCCTTCGACCAGTGGGAGTTCGTGCCCCGGGTGCTGCGGGACGTGTCGGCACTGGACACCTCGGTGGAGTTGTTGGGCCGGCGCCATCCAGTGCCGTTCGCGCTGGCGCCCACCGGGTTCACCCGCATCGTGTGCCCCGACGGGGAGCTCGCCGTGGCCCGGGCCGCGGCCCGCCAGGGGATCGCCTATTCGCTGTCCACGCTGAGCACCCGCTCCATTGAGGAGATCAGGGAGGTGAGTGACGGCCCGCTGTGGTTCCAGCTCTATTTCTGGCGGGATCGGGGCCTGGTGGCCGAATGGCTCCAGCGGGCGGCCGATTGCGACTACGAGGCCCTGTTGGTGGCAGTGGACACTCCGGTGTTCGGCCGCCGGGAGCGAGACGTTCGCCGGGGCTTCACCCTGCCGCCCACGCTGGGCACTGACACTGTCTTGGATGGTCTGCGGCGACCCCGCTGGACGTGGTCGCTGCTGCGGTCCGACCCCATCACCTTCGCCAACCTGACCGGGGTGCGGGGCTACGACGGCAGCTCGGCACTGGGCCTGGCCGAGTTCGCCCACAACCAATTCAACCAGGAGCTGTCGTGGGACGACCTGGACTGGCTGCGGGAGCGCTGGGCCGGGAAGCTCGTGCTGAAGGGCGTGCAATCGGTGGCCGACGCCCAGATGGCGGCTGAGCAGGGCGTGGACGGGATCATCCTGTCCAACCACGGCGGTCGCCAGCTCGACGGCGCGCCCCCCATCCTGGATCTAGTGCCCCAAGTGGCCGACACCGTGGGCGGCGACATCGACATCATTTGCGACGGCGGCGTCCGTCGGGGCAGCCACATCGCCATGGCCCTAGCCCTCGGCGCCGATGCCGTGATGTTCGGCCGCCCCTACCTCTACGCCCTAGCCGCCGCCGGCGAAACCGGCGTAGACCACATAATCGACCAATTCACCGAAGACCTAACCCGCACCCTCGCCCTCCTCGGCGTTCCCGCCGCGGCAGACCTCACCCCCGCCTCCGTCCGCCCGCGAAGGCATCTTTAGCCGATCAAGGAGCAGCCGCAGGCATGAAGGTGAACATGACATCGATGTTCGCCTTCCAGTTACGTCCATCTCGCAAGATCAACCCTGCATTGGCCAGTCGGTTGAGATCCCGACTCAGTGTTCGGGGACCGGCTTTGGCATAGAGAGCTGCAATTGCCGGATTGAGAACTGCCAGGTCACCTCGGGCTATGGCTTCGTCGTATGGCATGGCTAAGACCAAGGCGCGTTGACGATTGCTGGCTTGGCTGGTGGGGAATCGATCCATTGCCTCATTCACATAATTGGTCCAAGAGACGTTCAGCTGCTGTGCGCGTACGAAGACGATTTGCTCTCGTAGCCCGTCTACAAGTCCCTGAGCGGCATAGGCGAGGAAGCTCTGCGTTGAGCTTGTCTGGCTGGCGGCTTGCAATTCCCGGTAGTACTGGTCGCGGGTGAGGTTGTAGTGGTTGGACAGCAGGTGTGCAGCCAACAGAGGCAGTTGTCCTGAACGGGCCAAGAGCATGAATTCCAGCAACCGGGCTGTGCGCCCATTGCCGTCTCCAAACGGATGTATCCAGGCAATGTAGAGGTGGGCGTAGATCGCCTGGATGACGGTGAGCGCGAAGGCGGTGTCAGGATCGTCAGAGCGGAACATGTCGCTCTCCAGCCACTCGGCCAATCGGTGGGTCAGGTACGGACAATCCTGGGCTGGTGCCCCGCGGTAGTTGCCTGCCATTACCGAGTGATCTCTGAGTTCACCTGGTACGGCATCGGGCGCGTGCTCAGTCGCATTTAGAACTTGGAAGTTGTAGTCGCAGATGAGCTCGGCGGTGACGGGCGCGAGCGACCCTCTCGTTGCCTGCTCATCGATCTTGGTGAGGGCGTCCAACACGTTGCGAACTTCACGTTCTTGGTATTGCCGTGATGGAGGTGCGGTGTACTCACCGCGGTAGATGCCAGCGACCTGCTCTTCATTGAGCGTGTTGCCCTCGATAGCGGTAGTGGCTAGGGCACCCTTGATCAGAGCGACTTCATTGAGCTGCTCGACAATCAGGGGCTTTAGCGGAGTGCTGGTGATTTGCTCGCAGATGGCCCTAGCCTCACCCAGGAGCATCCATGTTCGTGCCGGCAGATCATTGACATCTGAGGCGCTGAACGTGATCCAAGGATGGGACTCGGTGTAGGCCCTCATCTCCGGAACCGTACTAACGACCCTCTATTTTGTCCACTGAATTGTCCCCAATGTTGTCCCCACTCCTGTCCGTTAGGAGAGGACACTACAGTTGCCCTCTTCCGCGACTCCTCGCGCGCGGCCTGCACTAGAGTTGCGAGGTGATCCCGGAAGAAGAGCATGCTTTCTATAGCAACCCTGAGAACCTTGTCCCTCAGGGACCTGCCCGTCGGCGCAACATGCCCAAAGAGTCTGAAGAGTCATCGACAAACCTGGAATCTGAGGCCAGCTAGTCAATAGGCACAAGTTGCGCGACAAGTCAGTCGTTCCCTGCTCAATGTGTCACCGGGAATGATGCAGGATTGGAGGGGACTTAGTGATCGCTGTTGCAGTCCATTTGGCCGCCAAGGTCAATGGGTGCAACTCGGTTCATCTCTGGCGCAGTCCGTAGCTGTTGCCGAGGCCGTCTTGGAAAGCGGCGAACTTCCCCCACGGCATATCTCTAAGTTCCATGTCGATGGTCACGCCTCGCTGGACGAGAGTGGCATAGGTGGCTTCGATGTCGTCGCATTCGAAAACGATGCTGGCCCGCTGGGACTCCCAGCCCTTCATCATCTTGCGGGGATAGAGAACCAATGCGGTGGCCGCCGCCGGCGGGCCAACCTCAACCCACCGCTCCGATCCCATTGCCCGGTCCACCCGCACCTCGAACCCAACCTTGTCCACCCAGAACCTCAACGACGCATCGGTGTCCTCCACATAGACGGCAACGGTCGCGGCCGCAGTGATCATGAGCCCTCCTTCGCGTTCCTGCCGATAGCTAGTGCCCGAAGCTTAGAAGCGAGTGATTCGGCGAGGATTCGTGTTGAGGATCTCAATCACCCGACTGTGGTGAGCAACCCACGCAGCTGTCGCTGGCGACATCATTTTCAAAATCCACAGAATCTTCTCGTGATCCACGCGAACGTCCCTCTGGTGAATGGGTTCGTGGTGGGCAATCCGATTCCTCAACGTGCGCAGTCTGTCGAGTTGGTCGTGCAACTCGCGACGATTCGGCTTTGGGGCGAAAATCAGATGCAAGTCCGTACGCCAGAGTCCGTGGTCGTAGGACTTGCTGAAAAGCGCTACCCAGAAACCGAAGTTGAGTTCGGCCACAACGTGGCCGGGTGTTCGCTGATTGCGGATTTTCTGATTCGCTCGTCTGACACTTGCCTGCTCGGTCGCCCTGAGCAGGCGGGAGTCATCGAACCAAAACGCCCCATAGTTGGAAACCAAGGTGTGGTGGACTGCATTTCGCAATGTCACTTCGAGAGCTTGCAGAGGCCCGTGGAAGGCGCCGCCGAGCGCGGCGTTGCGAATGTACATCTGGATGGCGAGCCTGCGGTCGCCTTTGGCAAGGTCAAGGTAGGTGCTGAACCTCTCAGGTGAGATGCAGGTACGCAGCGCCCTCAGGGCGTAGCCGTTGTATTTGTACAGATCTAAGGCACTTCGGCTTTCGGATTCCGCTATCATTCTCTAGGTACGCTCCAGGTAGGCCTCTCGCCAATGGCGAAGCTCCTGGTAGCAGACTTCAGAAGGTGGGGTGGCACCGAACCCGGTGCCACCCCACCTGGCTGTTTTGGTCCTTGTCCAACACTTCAACGCTGCTCGCCACCTCGTCTGGTGTCTATTTTCATGCCATTTTATTGTTGTTATATGCATTAGACGGTAAAAGCAAGCGGTATGGTGGCGATTCTTGGCTATCTGAGCAATTCCTCAGGGGTACCAGGGTCGAGACCCTAAGGAGCCGTGACCTGGCGCTCTCCATATCCATGGTCTGTCTCCCAAACTGTCACTGGTACGGGGTAGCTTGCAGGCGTGAGCGATAGGGGCGGCGGGGAGCTGTTCATTGTTGACAACAGTGTGTCGGGGTGGACGGGGCTGCAATACCTCCAGCAGTGGACCGAGATCGCAAAGGGGGGCACGAATGTTGCTTGAGGGCCTTCGCCACGAGTCTCGAGGAAGCCGATGAGACCTGAAGACGACTATCTCCTGGCGGTCGGATGGGCGCACTATGCGTTCCTGTATCTGGAGTGGGAGGTCATTTATGTCCTCCATCGCATTACCGAGACGGAAGTGGCATCACTGACTGCTGACTCACCCAGAGGTCTGTTTCGGAAACTGCAAAAGCACTGGACCGACGATCCGGACTATCCGAATCTGGTGGAGCGATACAACGACATCGTGACGCGGCGGGAGCACTTGGCTCACTCTCATCCCGCGTCCCATCCTGACGGCACGCAGAGACTCCACAGGTACAACATCAAGCGAGACAAGGACAGCACTGTAATGTTTATCGAGGCGGATTGGCTAAAAAAGTTTGCCGGAGACGCTATCGCCTTGAACCGCGAATTCAACTCATTCCGTGTTGCACGGCACTCTGACCTTACAGAGAGGACTATCTAGTTATGTCTACAAGTCCCAACAACGGAGTCCACTATCAGTTCTCGAACCCCTTTCGGGCTCGCTCTATAGCGTCATGCAGTAACCTTCGCTCATCGTCACTTGGCACTTTGCTAATCAAGAACCTGCAGCCCTTTTGAGTATCGTTACTGTGTAATGTAATTGAGGAATTTTCAAGGTCTTCAACTAGGTCTTGAACATCTTCGCTCTCCAACCACTTGGCTCTCAATTTTACTTGACTCTTTTGTGGAACGAAAGTGACGAAATTCGACGCTTTACCTCTCTTTGACAGCCCGATATAAAGTTTGTTGTAGTTGAGTGATACGTCTGGATCAACTTCTCTGGCAATATCAAACAGATAGTCAGTAATCTGCAGCGTGTTCGGACTAGCTTTATCCTCCCAGTAGGGACGATCTGTTGTTATGCTGGGATCATCCTCCTCGCGTGCAAGGATTGCGTGGCTCAAGACAGTTGTAAAGTCGAGTGAAACTTGGTTGCTGCCTAAATCCAGTGCTTTCACTTGGATTGCGATGATTGGAATGAAGCCATTGAATAGTCCAATGACGTTAAAGAATCTACTTGTTATTTCCTCGGCAGCAATTACAGCAATATGTTCATATTGAGGATATCGTTTGCGCTCAATGTCCCAATATTCCAATGTGCGGATGATATGCGATGCATCTGTCGCCCCAAGTTGGATTTCCACTTCGTAGCGCGTCCTAGTGTCGCTGTCCATCAATAGAAGATCGAGACGCCCACCTCCGGGAAGTGACTTTTCGTGATCAAGGAGAACAAGATCTCCTAATCCCAACAACTCAGGTTGATCGGAGAGGCGTTCATGAAGCCAGGCTTCGTTGAACTCTGGATGGCTCTTCATCGAGATTTGTTTGAGTTGAACAAATTCAGGTGCCATCGACGAGACCTTGTGGTGTACGAGCATGTGAAACTAGGGGTTCAACTTAGAGATGTCAACCTGCTGGATCCTGTGCAGGTTCGTCTAAGTGCTTTCAACCTGAGGGCTGACTGGATACTGTCGGGCGGTGGTTGAGGCGGTGTTGTTCGACATGGGCGGGGTGATCGTGTCGGGGCCTTGGGAGGGGTTTGCGGCTTATGAGCGGGACAATGGATTGCCGGAGGGGTTGATTCGGCGGATCAATTCGACTGACCCGGATAGCAATGCCTGGGCGCAGATGGAGCGGGGGGAGATTGGGCTTCAGGGGTTTGCTGTGGCGTTTGAGGCAGAGGCCGCGGCGCTGGGGTATCGGGTGGACGGGGCGGCGGTATTGAGCGGTTTGGGTGGGGAGTTGATTCCTGACATGGCCGAGGCGGTTCGACGGTGTTCGGAGCGGCTGAAGACGGGGCTGTTGACCAACAACTATTCGCCGATGGGGTCGTCGGAGCGATCGGCGGAGCTGGCCGAGGTGCTGGGGTGGTTCGACGTGGTAGTCGAGTCGTCGGTTGTGGGGGTGCGCAAGCCCGACTCGGCGTTCTACACCATGGCCTGCGAGGCGTTGGGCGTGGAGCCGTCGGGGTGCGTGTTTCTCGACGACTTGGGGGTTAACCTCAAGCCGGCCCGAGCTATGGGGATGACCACCATCAAAGTGGTCGATCCCGACGAGGCACTGGCTGAGCTGGAAGCGGCGGTGGGGTTTTCGCTCAGGGATTGAGGCGCAGGGCCGCGGCTAGCTCGTCCCGGAGTTCGGGTATGCCCTGGCCCTTGAGTGCTCTGGACGATCGGTCCCCCACCAACTAGAGGGACGTTGTTGGGGCGTGCGTACCATGATTGCCGTGGCCTTCCGGGTTGAATGGACGGGGAGCACTCTTCGGGTTGAACTCGACAGATGGGATCGCATGATGAACCTTCGACGAGCCGTTGAGATCGACCGCGCCAACGTAGCCATTGCTTCCGTTGTCCCGCGTGGGGAACTTGAGACCAAAATCGATCACCGGCAACTCGGAATTGGAGCGCATTTCGGATGGCGATGGCCGGGCTGGCGTCGAGTGGGGACCATGCTTGGCCGGGCCGTGGTCGGAAAGCAGTTCTGGGTTGTGGCCCGCGGCGGACCGGAACTGCCCCTACTAGTGCTGGACTTGGTCGACCACGAATTTGTGAGGGTTGTGATCGAAATGAGCGAACCGGAAGTGACTGCCGAGTTGATCGCGCCGAACTCTTCGCCGAGCCGGGACTCCTGACTACAACGACGGCCAGGCGAAGACAGTCGGTTTGTGGTCAGGGATTGAGGCGCAGGGCGGAGCTGATCTCGGCTCGCAGCTCGGGGATGCCCTGGCCTTTGGCAGCGCTGGTCCAGATCACATCGTCGGGGGCGACGCCTAGGCCCTGGGCCAGCTCGTTGCGGCGGGCACCGCGGCGGGAGGACTTCACCTTGTCGGCCTTGGTGGCCACCGGACGCAGCGCCACGTCGTGGTGCTCCAGCCATTCGGCGGTCTGGAGGTCGAGCGGCGTGGGGCCGATGAGCCCGTCCACCAGCAGCAGCACCTGCACCAAGCCGGACCGGTCGATCAGATAGCCGTCCATCATCTGCTGCCACCGATAGCGGTCTGCTTTGGGGGCTTTGGCGAAGCCGTAGCCGGGGAGGTCCACCAGCCAGCAACCCGGCTCGTTCTCCAATTCGAAGATGTTCAAGAGCCGGGTGGCCCCGGGCGCTTTGGACGTTCGGGCCAGGCCCTTGCGATTGGCCACCGCGTTCAGAAGCGACGACTTGCCGACGTTGGATCGCCCCACCAGCGCCACCTCGCAACGGGACTCCGGGAGTTGGCCGGCATCGCTGGCCGATTGCAGAAAGCGCAGCGCCAGCGGCTTGGACATGCTGAAAGACTACCGGCCCTTTTGGCACGACTACGCGGCCTCAAACGAGTCGAAGATGAGCCGCTTCAGCCAGGAATGGGTTGTTGGGATTATCTGGTGAGAAGCCACAAACCACGGCGGCTTCGCTTTCGGTAAGTCCACTACTGATCAAGGCTTGGCCGATATCAGTTGCGAGCCGAGGTTGCTCAGGCGCCAGCTCATCGCTTACGGGTTCTCGGGTTCTCCACCCCAAGGCGCTAAACCGCTTGTAGAAATTGGTGCGCTCCCTTTCACTCAGGATTCCCAGCGTATGGCTCCGTTCGATTAACGCCTGCATCGACACTCCCCAAAGTCTCTTGAGGTCGTGCAGACGTCCAATGCTCAGATTGCGCAGTTGGGGTCGGATGGTTTCTGCCGGCATAAGAAACTCCGCAGCGAATTCACTTGCATCGGCTTCGACATCATCAGAAATTTCATGGCTGTGGAGGCACAAGTGCCCCAACTCATGGGCGAGCGTAAGACGACGTCGATCAGTAGGCGCCGAAGCGTTGAGCATGATCAGGGCATGATCACCGCTCCACTGAGACAGCCCGTCGACGCGCGACGTCTCGAAATCTGACTCGATGATCACGCAACCGGCTGCCTCCATCCACCCACATAGATCGCGTACCGGTCCGACCGGCATACGCCATTGCATCCGGAGTATTCGGGCCGCAGATGAAGGGTCGTAATCAATAGGGTCTAGTGCGGGAATCGAAAAGTCAGTGCGTAGTCCGACCTGGTCAAAGAGGCGCTGGGAGTGGAGCCTGTAGAGGTTCAACTGGGCTTCAAGACGACGCCAAACCGTCGGCTTCGCCGATGCACGGCGCCGCATATGAGCGCCAACTGCAAGGGCTCCTTCCATTCGCCCCGCTCGTTTGAGTAACTCGGGGACAATCCCTAGAACCGATGCGATCTCGTCGAGAGCCTCATCGGATGGGTCTCGCAGATCATTCTCGTACCTAGATAGAGCGGCCTGCGTCATGCTTAGCCGTTCCGCCAGTTCTTCTTGCGTAAGACCTCGAGCCCTTCTAGCGGTGGCGATGGCTTCGCCCAAGCTCACCGCGTGTGATCCTCCGCATCCTCGGTGACGGGCTTCTGAATCTCGATAGTTGGGCTCCCTGGATTGGATGGTTCACCGGTCGGGAAGGACGTAGAGCTTGGAGCAGAGTCTGGGAACTCAGCTATCCAAACCATGTTGTCCAAGCCATCTCGAAGCGAAAGAACAGCATGGCCGATTTCATAAGTCTCGGAGTCCCATTGGTAGCCGGCGATCAAGTGCACCTTCTCGGAGCCGAAAAGCACGAGTTGCTCGGGGGGTTGAGACAGGAACTCTAGGGAAGTGTGTGTGAGGTAAGCACTGACCTGTCCCCTCTTGGTATGGCGCTTGACCCGGATTCTGTAGGTTCCATCAACGACGATCTCTCGGAGCGGTCCCTTGTCGAGGACGAAAACGTTGTCTAGGTCTGCCACTTCTGATGTGAGGTGGTGCCACATACGGTCGTGAAGCCAATTGGCCAAGCCCCTAGGACTGGATGTAGCGACGAAGTCTGGTAGCAGGTTCCGATACTTGGATAGGTCTAGCCTGGTAAGAAGAACGGCTGTTCTAAGGGCCTCCACTACCTTGTCACCGAGTTCCTCGATGACCACCTGGGATCGTGGATACGATTTCATACCGGAATTTATACCACCCCTGCCCACCCAGATTGCGGACCCCTATGTGTTTGACCCTACGACCGGGCGCTAGCTGTTCATAACCTCGATGTCGAGGTGCTCGGCGAAGCGTTCCAGGGCGGCGGCACGGCGGGTGGGGATGTGCTCGGTGGGGAAGCCGTCCACTGCGGCGTACTGCTTGAGTGTGCGGCGGGCGATGGACACCTTGTGCACTTCGTCGGCCCCGTCCACCAGGCGGGAGGCCCGGGCGTTGCGGTACATCTCCTCTAGGGGCATGTCGGCTGAGTAGCCCAGGGCGCCGTGGACCTGGATGGAGCGGTCGATGGCGTTGAACAGCATCTTGGTGCCGTACACCTTGATCATGGCGATCTCGGTGCGCGACGCCGAGGAGCCGTGCTTGTCCATGTGCCAGGCGGCGTGCAGGCACAGCAGTCGGGCCGAGGCGATGTCGATGCGGGTCTCGGCGATGAAGTCCTGCACCATCTGCTTCTCGGCCAGCAGGCTGCCGTGGGCGAAGCGGGACAGGGCCCGCTCGCACATCATGTCCAGCGCCCGCTGCGACTGGCCGATCCAGCGCATGGCGTGGTGGATGCGCCCGGGACCGAGGCGCTTTTGGGCCAGCACGAACCCGTCGCCGGGCTCGCCGATCAGGTTCTCAGCGGGCACCCGAACATCCCGGTAGATCACCTCGGAGTGTCCCATGGGGTGGCGGGCGAACTGGCCAGGATAGGGGTGGTGCATGTTGGGCACGTCCCGCACGATCTCCAGGCCCGGGGTGTCGGTGGGCACCACGATCATGGACGAGCCCTGGTAGGGGTGGACGTCGGGGTTGGTCACCACCATGGCGATCAGGAAGTCGGCCCCCGAGCCGCCCGAGGTGAACCACTTGTGGCCGTTTATCACCCAGGTGTCGCCGTCGCGCACCGCATTGGTCCCCAACAGGGTGGGGTCGGAACCGGCGGTGTCGGGCTCGGTCATGGAGAAGCCCGAGCGCAGCTCGCCGGCCAACAGCGGCTCCATCCAGCGCTTCTTCTGCTCCTCGTTGCCGCCGATGGCCAAAAGCTCGGCGTTGCCCGAGTCGGGGGCGTTGTTGCCAAAGATGGCCGGCGCGATAGACGACCGGCCCAGTATCTCGTGCATCAACCCCAGCTTCACCTGGCCGAAGCCCTGGCCCCCCAGCTCCGGGTCGAGGTGGCAGGCCCACAGCCCCCGGTCCTTCACCTGCTGCTTCAGCGGCGCGGTCAGCGCCTTCCACTGCTCGTCGGTCACCTCCAGCTCGATGGTCTCGAGCGGCAGAATGTGCTCGTCGAGGAACGCCCGGGTCCAGTCCAGCTGCTCCTGGAACTCGGGCTCGGTCTCGAAATCCCAGGCCATTTTGGGCCCCTTTCAGTTGGGGATTGGGTTGGGCCGGTTGGGCCTAGACGGCCAGCTGCGACAAGGCAGCGCCGTTGTCGTGCATTATCCGGCGGATGTCGTCGTCGCTGAACCCGTCCAGATCGTCCACGAACGACACCGGGTTGGCCAGCCCCTCGGCGTGGGGGTAGTCGGAGCCGAACAGCATGTGGTCGGTGCCGATCAGCCCGGCCAGCTCGTGCAGGTCGTCCTCGTAGTAGGGCGACACCCACACCTGATTGCGGAAGGTCTCCACCGGATCTTCGTCGAAGGCGTGGCGGTGCTGGCCGTAGGTCTTGGCCAGCTTCTGGATGAGGGGCCGCACCCAGTACGAGCCGGTTTCGATGGTGGCCACCCGCAGGTTGGGGAACCGCACCAGCACGCCGTCGGCCAATAGCGAGGCCATGGTGTCGCTGATGGGGGAGTGCGACAATAGGCTCTGGAGCGGGTTGTAGCGGAAGGCCTCGGTCTCGGTGCCCAGCCCCCAGCGATGATTCATGAACGAGTAGCCCGAGTCGCCGGAGTGGAATGAAACGCACACGCCGTGGTCGTTGAGGAACTGCCACACCGGGTCGTGGTCGGGATGGCCCAGCGAGCGGTAGTTGCCGTGGCCGTCGGGCACCGAGGAGGCCCGGAAGTTCACCACTCGCAGGCCCCGGTCGATGGCCCACTCCAGCTCGCCCAGAGCCCAGTCCACATCCACCAGGCTCAGGTACAGGGCGGTGAACAGGCGCTCCTGGTAGGAGAAGCCCCAGTCGTCGTCCAGCCACCGGTTGAACGCCCCGAACGCCGCGGTGATGGCGCCGATGTCGTGCTCTAGGCAGGCCTCCATGCCCACGCCCAGCGTGGGGAACATGAAGCAGCCGCCCAAACCCTGGGAGTCCATGAGGGCCAGACGGTCGTTGCGGTTGCGGTAGGCGGGGCTGATGGGGTCGAGCTCCCCGAATGCCTCGCGCATGTCGCTGGCCGAGGTCTTGGCCCGGAAGTACTCATCGAGGATGCCGGGTTTGGCCACCGGGTCGAAGGTGGGGTTGGGGATGAACCGGTTGATGCGCCCGGCCACGATCAGTCGTTGCTTGCCCCCGATGTCGGCCCACTGCATGCAGCGCTTGGCCATCTTGGGGTCGATGTGGCGGGTGAAGGCGTCGGTGGCCTCGTAGTAGTGGTTGTCGGCGTCAAAAGCGAGATACCCGAGATCGGTCATGGGCCCATTTTGGCTTGTTTGCTCACCAACCGACCACCGGCGGGACTAGAACTGGGCTTGGATCAGTAGACCACCACTATGCGCCCGGTGGTGAGGCGGTCCTCCATCTGCTCTAAGGCGGCGGGCAGTTCCTCGAAGGCCACGGTGCCGCCCACCAGCGGGGCGATCCGGCCCTCGGTCAGCCGCCCGCAGAGCTCTTCGTGGATCTGGTCGCCCAATGATCGGGGGTTGATGTTGAATCCGGCCATGCCACCGTAGACCGCCGGGTTGCTGCTGTAGGCCAAGAGCACTCCTCCGATCGAAACCTGGGAGAAGCACAGCAGCCGCGGGCGAAGGCCGGCGGCATCTTCGGCCTCGATCTTGCTGGCGAAGCCGATGATCATCAGCCGGCCGCCCCGGGTCATGCACCGCAGCGAGGCCTCGGTAACGTCGCCCCCCACCCCGTCGAACACCAGGTCGACTCCGGCCCCGCCGGTGATGTCCCGCACCTCGGTGGCGAAGTCACCGTCTCGGTAGTTGACCGCGGCCTCGGCTCCCAAAGAGCGCACCAGCTCGCACTTGGCCTCGCTGCCCGCGGTGCCGATCACCCGGGCTCCAGCGTCTACCGCTAGTTGCACCGCGGCCGAGCCCACCCCGCCGGCGGCGGCGTGGATCAGCACCCACTCTCCGGGCTGGACCTGACCCCGCTCGTGCAAGCCCAGCCAGGCCAAGTGGAAGGGGAAGAAGAAGGCGGCCGCCTCGGTGTCGTCCAGCGATTCGGGGGCGTCGAACACCATGTCGGGCTGGGCGATCACCTTGTCGGCATAGCCCCCGAAGGCACTCTCGGCGGTGGCGTGCACCCGGCGGCCGAGCCACTCCTCGGCCCCTTCCCCGGCGGCGTCAACCGTGCCCAGTACCTCCATGCCCAAGGTGTAGGGGAGTTCGGGGTTAACGGTGCGGTAGCGCCCGTGGCAGCCGTCGATCTCGTTGAAGTTCAGCACCGTCCGAGTGGGCGCCACCCGGATCTTGCCCGGCTCCGGCACCGGCTCCTCAATCTCGTCTAGCCGCAGGGCCTCCGACGGCCTCCCGTATTGATGAACTCGCCATGCACGCATGGCAGCGAAGACTAGCGGTGAGGCCTGGACGATCTAGTTCCTCGACGGAACCCAGCTGAATGTCCGCATAGCAATGGCGATGGCACCGATACCCCAGATGGCCAACACCAATGAGGCTCCCAGCGGCACACCGTCGGCCGTCGGGTCGTAGGCCGCGACAAGAAGCTCGACGAGCGCTTGGACGGGGAAAAGAGAAACCAGGGTCTCCAGCCAGCCGGGGATGTTGATGCTGGGATCGAAGACACCGGAGACCAAAGCCAGGGGCAGGTAGGTGGCATGAGTGATGGGACCGGCGGCATCAGCATGGGAGATGGCCGAGCTGAGGGCGAGTCCGAGGGCGGCAAAGCAGATGATGCCGAGAACGAGTCCGATCGCGAGGGCGAGCACACCTTCGGCTCGGGGGGAGACGTCAAAGGCCACGAATCCCAGAAGATTGGTGGCGGCGCTGGCCAGCAGGGTGGTGACCAGGGTGCTGAGGAGCTGCGCGGTGAGATACGCCCGCGAATCAAGCGGCGTGGTTCTAATCCTCTTCAAGACCCCATCAGCCCGGAGAACAGCCAGGCGAGATGCCAGGTTGGCGTAGGCGGAGACCATCACTGCGAAAGCCACCACTCCAGGCACCACCAGGTCGATGGCGTTGATGTCGGTCCGGTCACCGATCTCGTCACCTGAGTTGACGGCGCCGAGTAGGGCCAGCAGCAAGAGCGGCAGGAGAAAGGTGAAGAAGGCATAGTCGGGGTTCCGCCAGAAGGCCCGCTGTTCGAGCTTGGTCTGGCGACCCAGTCGGGCGAAGTTCGACATCACTGCGATCTCGAATCCATCGGCTCCGATTTCCGACCGACTAACGCGAGGTAGGCCTGCTCAAGGGTCGGGGGCTGAACTCGGAGGCTGGCAAATGCCTGCTGCGAGGCGTGGTCGTCGAGCAATTCGAGTCGACGAGTGAGGGAGCGGACATCATCGACCTGGCCTTCCACGACCTCGTCGGATGCTCTGAGCCCGGGGAATTCGCGAACAAGCTGCTCAGCGACTTCGGCCGTCGCCTGGAACGAGACCGTCACCCCCAGTTTGGCCTGCTGAGCCAGTTCCTGGGTGCTCCCGATCGCACCGGCCGCGCCGTCCAAAAGCACTGCGATTCGGTCACCAAGGCGTTCGGCCTCGTCTAGATAGTGAGTGGTCAGCAGTATGGATTTGCCTAGTTCACGCAGACCGGCGATGGCGTCCCAACAGCGCGCCCTCGCCTCTGGGTCGAAGCCCGTGGTCGGCTCGTCAAGGAAGATGACCTCCGGGTCTCCGGCAACCGCCAGTGCGAAATCGAGTCGGCGACGCTGCCCCCCGGAGAGTCTTCGAACCAATTTTGCCTCGTCGCTTCGCAGGCCGACGAGGTCGAGAATGTCATCGTAAGGCAGCGGATTCTCGTAGTAGGACCGCCAGGTGTCGATCATCTCTCCCACCCGAAAGAACTTCGGGAATCCGCTTTCTTGGAGCACGACCCCCACGCGTGGCCGCAGAAATTCACCAGATGCGAGCGGGTCACACCCGAGGACTTGGACCGATCCGGAATCGGGCTCGAGGAATCCCTCGAGAATCTCCATGGTGGTGGTCTTCCCCGCACCATTAGGTCCAAGCAGGCAGAAGATCTCACCCCGCTCGATGGAGAACGAGAGCTCCCGCAATACCGACTGGGCACCAAATGACTTCGAAACACGGTCGACCTCGACCACCGTCGTCACGACCGCTCTCCTACATTGGCTCTGCTGACCCGATGAGCGGAACGTGCACACATGGCTCCTAACGCTAGGTCAGTGGCAATTGCGCTGGTCACCCGGAGAGTGTGAGTCTGCCCTCGCGTTGGGCATCCGGCTCGCAGACCTCCATCTGCACGGCTACACGGGCTCGTATCGTTTGACATCGACCTCGTCAGCTCGTGCGCGCATCATCGCCGCGTCATACCAGGCCTGCATTCTCAGAAGCATCTCCATGCTCAAATCGAAGGCTTTTTCGATTCGTAGCGCCATCTCTGGAGAGAGGGCAGCATTGCCATTCAAGAGATCAGAGAAAGTCGCTCGTCGAACACCCAAAATCTCGGCTGCTTTCGAAACGCTTAAGCCGAGTTCCTCGATGATCTCAGTGCGAACGAAGTCGCCCGGATGCGATGGGGTCATCTTGATTTCGATTTCGTGAGCTGCCATTAGTGGTAATCCTCCAAGTCCAAACGGTCGATGTGGCCAGCCTCTTCTTCAAAGGTAATCCGCCAGTTGTTTGACACTGAGACGCTCCATTGCTGTCTTCGGTCCCCTGAAAGCCGGTGAACTCGCCAGCCACGAGGTGCACTCGCTACGAAGTCGTCCATGCTGTTCGCCAGGACCAAGGCGGTGAGAACCTTGCGTACTCGATCTGTCAGGTCGTAGGGAAGGTACCTGGGATTGTCGTTGCTGAGCAGCTGACGTATTCCGCGGTGGCGGACCGAGCGGACCTTCACCCATCAAGTGTACGGTATCACCGTTCAGTTTGCTGTCGACAAGAAATTGGATAACACCCCGCGGGGGTAGGGTCGCTGGGTGGTTGATCGTTCGGGGTTTCGTGCTTCGACTCGGGCTCTGCGGCTGCGCAACTTCCAGTTGTTCTGGTTCGGGGTCTTGATGTCCAACCTCGGGGTTTAAAGAAGCTCATGTCAGTTGTCATCCTCAGGTTGCCATATACCGTTTTCTGTACCTCAGCCTCACCCAAAGGCCATAAGGAGCCCCACGAGCAAAGCCTGTACTTTCAGGCATAACACCAGTTTGATGATCCTGGTGACCTGTATCCCCCACGCAATGCGCCTGAGCCTCCGAGAGCGCGCGGAGTGGTCGGGATCCCCCGCTCATCCCCATCCTGGCCAACCTATAGGGTGGTGCAATGCCCACCGCCAGCGACACCACCAGGCACAACCCCTGGTGGCACTGGGTCATCCTTATCCCCTACTACATCATCTACACGGCCTGCGTCTTGTGGGGCCTTTGCTTCGGTTTGACCTTCTTCATCATGCTGGGGGGCTACATCAACAACGAATTCGGTGGGGAAGCCGACTTCGACAACTTGGGGCCGATTGCCACATTTCTGCGCTGGGTGGTGCTCAACCCCTTTGGGTGGTTCACCGATTCGGCCCAGCCCGCTGCGGGTATCGCAGGGCTAATCCTGCTTGGTTCGATGGCCCTGTACCTAGTGGGGGACAAGCGGCTTAAGAAGTGGCGACGAAGGAGGGAAATCTCCGCCCGTTGGAAAGCGGAAGAACCCATGCGCAGGGCCGAGGCCGAACGACGCTGGGGGATATGCCCCGAATGCGGCGACCGCGTCTTCGACAACGACCAAGGTCGGTGTGTGAGGTTTCACCCACTGAAGCAGTCTGGAGGGCAGGAGTCAGGGCCTTTGGTTGAGTCGGTTCGTTTCCCGATGGCCTCAACAGGCAAGAGGTGGACACGTTGCCCTGATTGCGGCCTTCAGTATGCGGAAGAAAGAGGGAGTTGCCCTGCCTGTGATCATTCCAGCGTGTCATCACACTAAGACTGCGCCCACTTTCCTTGCAACAGCATCACGATCCACAATTCCCCTGGACGCCCACTTTCGCGGCTAGTGGCCCGGCAACTGCCTAGACCCCAGCAACACGCCCGATAGATCCCGCTTTGGGACATTTGGGGGACATCTAGAAGGGCCACCAGGCCAAGTGGCCCTTACGTGGTTTGACTAGGGGATTTAGGGTTGGAGCCACCCCTCCATGTGGGAGCACCTAGAACTCTGATTGCCGAATTCGAGGCCGGGCGTTTCTCCGAGATAGTACCGGATGGAATGGAGGCCGAATGCCTCTGCTGCTTGTTCGGTGTACCTCCCCTCTGTCACCGTCTGCGACAAGCCACCCGACGCCGCCGTGATGGAGAGGCAAGATTCATCGCCTTCGTTGGAACAGAGTCCGAGAGGGTCAGTGGCCTACCGCTGGGCCGAGCGGGGGTAGGGTCGCTGGGTGGCTGATCGAGCAGGGTTCCGGGCGTCGACTCGGGCCTTGCGGTTGCGCAACTTCCGGTTGTTCTGGTTCGGGGCCCTGGTTTCCAACACCGGGACGTGGATGCAGATCCTGGTGCTGGCATATGTGATCGACGAGATCACCGACCGGGGAGCTTGGGTGGGGCTGGTGGCGATCACCCAGATGGTGATGACCGTATTCACCAACCTTTGGGCCGGGCCGCTGGCCGACCGGGTACCCCGGCGCAGCATCATCCTGGTGACCCAGAGCTTGCTGTGCGTGGGGGCCTTTGGGTTCGCTGCCCTATGGGGGGCGGGCGTGCGCTCGCCAGTGATCTACATGCTGCTGGCCTGGGGCTACGGCATTCTCAATGGGTTCATGCTGCCCGCCTGGCAGGCATTCATTTCCGAGTTGGTGCCCAAAGAGCTGCTGTTGAACGCCGTCACGCTCAACTCCACCCAGTTCCAGGCCACCCGGGCCGTAGGACCAGCTTTGGGCGGGGTTTTGCTGGGGTTCTTCGGACCGGGCTGGGTGTTCTTTGCCAACGGAGTCTCCTTCTTCGCAGTGCTATTTGCGGTAGTGCTGATCCAGGTGCCCCGACTGCTGCCCGACGACCCGCCCCCTATCCGGGTATTCGCTGATCTGCGCGAGGTGGTTAGTTACTGGAGAACTCAGCCTGGGATCCAAAGGGCGTTCAAGACGGTGCTCATAACTGCGACTTGCGCCCAACCCATCATCTTTTTGATCGTGGTGTTTGCCGAAGAGGAGTTCAACACCACCGGTTGGCAGTTGGGCCTGTTGGCCGCCGGCACCGGCATCGGATCGATCTTCTTCTTCCCCCTGGTGGCCGGAAGGGGCCAGTTCACCGCCCGATCCCGACTGCTGGGTATCGGGCTGAGCATCTATGGCTTGGCGCTGGCCGGTTTCGGACTGGCGCCGTGGTACGCCATGGCCATCGTGTTCTTGCTCATCCTCGGAGGCTGCCACCTCGCCACCGCATCCACGCTGAACACCGTCATCCAGCTCCAGGTGGAGGAGTCCATGCGGGGTCGGGTCATCGCCCTGTACCTGATGGTGATAAACGTCGCCATCGGCGTGGGCACCATGGTCCAAGGGGCACTGTACGACTGGATCGGTCCCCGCGTCACAGTGTCAATCAGCGCGGCCACCATCGTGGTGCTGGCCGCCTGGTTGGTGAGCACCCGCCGGTTCGCCTCCATGGATGTGGGCACCGCTGCCACCTAACCCGCAGGCGCTCGCGGCGGGGGAGTACCGTCGGAAGCGTGCGAGTGCTGGTGGTATCCCACTCCAAAACTGGGGGCACGAGAGCCATGACTGAGGCGGTGGTGGCGGGGGCCAGCCATCCCGACATCGACGGGGTGGAGGTGGTGCAGGTGACCGCATTGGAGGCCACCTCGGATGATGTGATGGCCGCTGACGGCTACCTGCTGGGCACCCCGGAGAACTTCGGCTACATGAGCGGCGCCCTCAAGCACTTCTTCGAAACCGTGTACTACGACTGCCTCGACCACACCCGGGGCCGGCCCTATGGGCTCTTTGTGCGGGCTGGCAACGATGGCACCGGGGCGGTGCGGGCGGTGGAGCCCCTGGTCACCGGGCTGGGGTGGAAGGCGGTGGCCTCACCGGTGATAGCCACAGGCGAGCTGACCGGCGATCACTTGGAAGCCTGCCGGGAGTTGGGCATGACCCTGGCCGCCGGACTGGAACTGGGCATTTACTGACTCCATTGGCCCCATGTGCCGGAGGGCGTCCACCCCGCATGGGGGTCGGCCATAGAGCGGTTCCTAAGATCGGGCCATGAGCAGTTTGTTCGACCTGACAGGGAAGGTGGCGCTGGTCACCGGAGGCACCAAGGGCATCGGCCGGTCCATCGCCAAGGGCTATGCCCAAGCCGGTGCCGAGGTGGTGATTACCGGGCGTCGCCAGGAGGGCTGCGACGAAGCCGCCGCCGAATTAAACGATGAGCTCGGCGGCCAGTCGGCGAAGGGCATGGCCTGCCACATGGGGGAGTGGGGCCAGATCGATGCCCTGGTCGACCGGGTGTACCAAGAGTTGGGCCAGATCGATGTGCTGGTCAACAACGCCGGTATCAACCCCGCCCCGGTCACCGTGGCCGACTGCACCGAGGCCTACTTCGACAAGGTGTACGCGGTAAACGTCAAAGGGCCGATCCGCCTGGCCGGGCTGGTGGCCCCTCGCATGGGCGAGGCTGGCGGCGGGTCGATCATCAACGTGACCACTATGGGGGCCTATAGCGGTGGCCCCGGCGTCGGGATCTACACCTCCAGCAAGGCCGCGTTGCACAACCTCACCCGGGCCATGGCCGGGGAGTGGGCGGGGCTGAATGTGCGGGTCAACTCCCTGGTGCCGGGGCCGTTCATGTCGGAGATGATGAAGGGATCAATGCGATTCGACCCTGAGTTTCCCGAACGATCGGGGAAGGCCACCATGATGAAGCGGGTGGCCGATTGCGACGAGATCATCGGCCTGGCCGTCTACCTGGCCTCCGATGCGGCCTCATACGTCACCGGTCACGATTACAAAATCGCCGGTGGCATGTGAGCAGCGGCCTTTCAGACTCCAGCGGCTAAGCGGGCGATCTGAGCCTCCTGGGAATGGGACTGGGGTCCCGCCGCGGGCCGGGCGGCTCGCACCGCGGCCACCGCTTCATCGAGGTCCATTCCCCGGGAGGTGAGCACGGAAATGCACACGATCCCGGCTCGGCCGTAGCCAGCGCCGCAGTGGACCAACACCCCGGTTCCCTCGTCGAGGTGCTGGTTGATGTCGTCCACCAGTTTCCGCATGAGGTCGTCGCCGGTAACGCCTTGATCGACCATGGGCACATGGATGGCCTGGTGGGGAGCGGGATCGGCCAGCCACGCGGGATAGTCGGGAAAGCGCATGGCAATCTCGGCATCGGTGAGCAAGCACACCATGACCTCGGCGCCCACATCCTCTAGGGCTGCCGAAGGATCAGGCCCGGCTACCGCAAAGGCAGTGGCGTGGAGATTGCCTCTCGCTCCCGGCACCGGGATGCGGTGGATTCCTCCCGCCATCTGATACCGAGCCGCCCCCACCTGCACCCCGCCACCCTACTGGCGGGCTGGAGCACGGTTGGAAGGAGAAACCACCCGGTGTGGATGGCGAGGCGACAGGTGGGGGATGCTGGGGGGATGCACGACTTCGCGGGCAAGGTGGCGCTGGTAATGGGGGCGGCCTGTCCTCCAGAGATCGGTCGGGCAGTGGCGGTACGGTTGGCCCGGGCCGGAGCCGACGTTGCCTGTGCCGACCGAGTGGAGGTCGGCCAGCCGGATTCCGCCAGCGCATCACCAGAGGCGCTGGATGCCACCGTGGAGGCGGTGCGGGCCGAAGGGCAGGCTGCTCTACGGCTTGAAGCCGACGTGGCTGACGCCGTTCAGGTGAGCGAAGCAGTAGAGCGGTGTGCCAAGGAACTGGGGCGGATCGACCTGGTGGTGAACGTGGCCGGTGGGTTGGGCCCCGAGATGGGGTGGGCACCGCTGCTGGAGCTGACTGAGGCGTCTTGGCAGCGATCGACGGAGGTGAACTTGACCGGTGCGTTCTTGGTGGCCCAGGCTGCGGCCCGCCAGATGGTCGAACAGGGCGAAGGCGGGTCGATTGTGCTGCTGTCGTCGTATGCCACCGTGGCCGCGGATGTCGGCACTTCAGCATTCGCCGCAGCCAAAGCCGGGGTCGACCGACTGGTGTCGGCCTTTGCCATGGAACTGGCGCCGCACCGAATACGGGTTAACGGAGTTCGCCCGCTGGGCGTGAATCCCGATGCCTCCGACAGCGGCCACCCCTACCTGGACCAGACGGTGGCCCAATCAGGTGGTGACCGCAGCCAATGGGTGCAGTCCAAAATTGCCCTCGGCCGCCTGCAAGACCCCGACGAAACCGCCGCGGTCATCGCCTTCCTGCTGTCCGACGAGGCCTCCTTCATCACCGGCGAATGCATCACCGTCGCCGGTGGCTCCCGCTGGTAGCCCCGCGATTGTGTTCCATGGAACCATATGGACGGCCAATGCGTTTTAACTCTGACGAGTCATGCACATTGAGCGCTGAAGGGTATGAGCGATGAGATTGGATGTGGCTGTGAAATCAAGGTTGGCCGGGGTTTTGGTTGTGGCCTTTCTAATTGCGGGGTTGGGGGCACCCGTTTCGAGCAATGCGGCAGCTCAGCAGTCGCATCTCCTAGAAGAAATTTCGGCGCGGGACACGCTGATCGCCGCGCAGGAGTCGTTGCTGAACACCTACCGATGCCTATTCGACATCGACACCCACGTGGTGCCGAACGGCTGCGTGCAAGGGCAACCGGCTGGAGGACCAACTCTGCCAGGTGTTTTCCAGGGTACGCCTAGTGAGCAAGAAGTAGGGGCACGCGACAACTTGATCGCGAACCAGGAGTCGCTATTGAACGTCTACCGATGCCTGTTCGACGTGGACACCCAACTAGTTCCCGGTGGTTGCGATGGACAGCCCGACCCGCCCGGAACATCGGAGGGTGCGGCGACTGGACCGATCCCAACGGGCAACACCGGCCGCATTGTCGGTGCCATCCTGACCACCGAGTGCGCCGATGACCGGCCGCGTGGAGGCACCCTGACCATTGGCGTACCTGGAGCCGTGCTGGGCTGGGATCCAGCACTTGACGATGGATTGCACCCGGCGGGTGCCACTCGGATGACGGCCCTGTATGACGCCCTTTTCTATTTGGACGTTTCTACTGGGCAGCTTGTCCCAGGTCTGGCTGAGAGCATCACCACCCCCGACAACCAGGTATTCACGCTAAAGCTGCGGCAGGGCGTCAATTTCACGGACGGCACGCAGTTTGATGCCGACGCGTTCATCTGGAATGTGGAGTATCACAAGAATCCGTTGGTCCGATCCCGAAATGCGTACCAGGCCTCCCGGATTAGGTCGATCGAGAAGATAGATGACCTGACCATAAAGATGACTGCTTTACGCCCCGACGCCACGTTCCCGCAGATCTTCGCCAATCAACTGGCGTGGATGATGTCACCAACTGCCTACCGAAGCGGCCAGGATCTGGTTTCCGGACTCAATGCTGAAATAAACGAAAACCCAATAGGAGTGGGCGCTGGTCCATTCATGTTCGAGTCCAGGATTGACAATCTCCAGGTGGTGCTGGTGCGCAACCCTGACTATTTTCGGGACGGCTGCCCGTATTTGGACAAGGTGATATTCAATACGATCACCGACTCAGGAGCGCGTTATAGCATCTTTGAGAGGGGCGGCATTGACATTGCGTATGACAGCAGTGTGGCGAACCTGAGGAGTGCTGCCACTAACGGCGTGAATTTCACGGTCAGGATCGAGAACTACGGCTACGTCTGGTTCCTAAATGGCGAATTGGCGCCATTCAACGTTCGGGAATGCCGGGTGGCCGCCGCTCACGCCATCGACTATGACGCCTTGAACAACTTCCTTTGGGACGGGATGAGAACAATTGATCGCACCTTGATGGCCCCGGGGTCCCCTTGGCTCGATCCCGACGCGGTGCTTCCCGATTACGATCCACTGGCGGCGGCGGCCGCATTGGAGGACTGCGAGGCCGAATTGGGCGGGCCGCTGGAATTCGAGGCCTCCTGCACGATGTCACCGGAGAACCTCCGCATTGTCGAGACACTGGCAACCATGTGGGAAGCGGTCGGCATCAAGGCCACACCAAAGTGTGTTGGAGTCGGAGATCTGGTGAACGCGGTGTTTAGCGGCCAGTCGATCGCCAACACATGGGGCTCACCGGTACGCGAACCCGATGAGTTCTATGACTTGTACTTCGGCGACACGATTGAGGATGGCAAGTGCGGCCGATTCGCGGGGAACAGAAATTGGACTAGATCCTGCTTCATCGAATTCGATGCCGCCCTGACCCAAGGTCGGCGCGCGCTGACCTTCCAAGAACGCTATGAGGCCTACAGCCGATTCCAGCGCAAGTTCGCAGAAGAGGTCCCGGTAATCATCTTGTCCAAGGACGAAGAGGGCTACTACTGGAGTGACGAAGTCTCCGGCGTGTTCATTTCGGAGCCCGGTGGTCTTCTGCTGGCCTTCACTGCCCTGGGCTAGATCTGCTGGGGGGTAACCGTCTCAGGCGGAGTTCGTTGGCAGATCAACAAAAATATAATTATGGCTAGATGTTGTAGTGCAAAAGCGCCATAATTGGTCTTGTGGAAGCTGGAGTTCGAGAGTTGCGGGACAATTTGAGCCGATACCTCGCAGAGGTTCGTGCAGGTACCGAGGTCACGGTGACCGATCACGGGAAGGCAGTGGCGCTCTTGATCCCTCTTCATGAGTCCCGTCCCATCGACCGGCTGATTGACGATGGGCTGGTCATTCCGGCTCCGATGCCGAAGACACGACTAAGCCACTCCAGGGTCAAGAGCAAGGGAACAGTGAGCGACCTCGTAGCCGAACAGCGCCAGTGATCGTCTACTTCGATACGTCTGCCTTCATTCCCCTGATCATCGACGAGCCGAATTCCAAATCTTGCGAGCGATTTTGGAATGAGGCAACGCGGGTTGTCAGCGTGCGTCTACTTCATGTCGAGGTTCGAGCCGCGTTGGCTCGGGCTCATCGGCTCGGTCGGCTATCTCAGGGAGGGCTTGAATCAGCAGTTGCGCTGCTAGACAAGCTCAGCGCCCAAGTCGATCACGTCGAGATCACCGACCGTCTAGTCCGAACCGCAGGTGTCTTGGCAGAAGAGCAGCAACTTCGCGGCTACGACGCCGTTCACCTGGCCGCAGCGCAGGCAATTGCCGGCGCCGACACAGTCTTCGCTAGCGGCGACCAGCAACTCATCGCCGCCGCTTCCCAGCTGGGATTTATCGTGGCGCCAGGCCGATGGTAGAGGAGCGGGAGCGTGTCATCTGATGGAAAGTGTTCCTGGCACGGGATCTCAATCGGGGTGCTCCCTGCTGCATCAAGGGCCTGACTGATATCGGAAGCGAGAGCGAGGGCCGTCAGCAGGCGGGGAGTGTGGACTTGTTGGGGACTGCGTTGTGCCAATCGCGCAGTTCCTCGGGCAGGCACAAGTCGTTGCCCCCGGTGTGAAAGTCTTCAAGCTGGGTAAGTGCCTTGAAGGAGAGCGGTATCGACCCGGTGAGGTTGTTGTTGTGTAGCCCGAGCCAGGTGAGGTTGGTGAGGTTGCCGAGTTCTTCAGGAATGGTCCCCGTCAGGGCGTTGTCCTCGAGGGCCAATGTCGCAATTTGGGTGAGGTTGCCGAGTTCTTTGGGGATGGTTCCGGTGAGGTTGTTGTTGTAGAGCGCAAGGTTGGTGAGTTGGGTGAGGTTGCCGAATTCAGGCGGAATCGACCCGGTGAGGTTGTTGTTGTGTAGCCCGAGCCAGGTGAGTTGGGTGAGGTTGCCGAATTCGGGTGGGATGGTCCCGGTGAGGTTGTTGTCGGGAAGGGAAAGAACAGAGAGCGGCTCTCCAGTACGGGTGTCGGGGCGGATGCCGTGCCAGGTGTCGAATGGCTTGTAGGTGTTCCAATTGGTGTTGTTGGTCCAGTTGGGGCCGTCGGTGGCGTTGTAGAAGGCGACGAGCGCCCGACGGAATTCTGGGCTGGCGCAGGGAGGGAGGTTGTCACGACGAGGGATTGCGTTGTGCCAGTCCCGCAATTCTGGTGGCAGGCACATGTCATTGCCCCTGGCGTAGAAGTACTCGAGTTCGGTGAGGGCCGCGAAGGAGAGCGGTATCGGTCCGGTCAGATTGTTGTCATGCAGCCCGATGTAGGTGAGTTCGGTGAGGTTGCCGAACTCTGAGGGGATGGTTCCGCTGAGTTTGTTGCCATTGAGGCCCAGCCTGGTGATTGCTGTGAGGTTGCCGAGTTCTTTGGGGATGGTTCCGGTGAGGCCGTTGCCATTGAGGAAGAGTCTGGTGATTGCTGTGAGGTTGCCGAGTTCTTTGGGGATGGTTCCGGTGAGGCCGTTATTGAAGAGTCCAAGATGGGTGATTGCTGTGAGGTTGCCGAGTTCTTTGGGGATGGTTCCGGTGAGGCCGTTGTTGGAGAGCCAAAGGCCGGTGAGTTCGGTGAGATTGCCAAACTCGGGGGGGATGGTTCCGGTCAGGCTGTTGTCGCTTAGGTAGAGAATAGTGAGTTCGGTGAGATTGCCAATCTCGGGGGGGATGGTTCCCGTCAGGCTGTTGTTGGAAAGCCAGAGGTCGGTGAGTTCGGTGAGGTTGCCGAGTTCTTTGGGGATGGTTCCGGTCAGGCTGTTGTCGTAGGCGCGGAAGCGCTTGAGTTTGGTCAGATTGCCGATTTGAGGAGGGATCGACCCGGCCAGATTGTTGTCGTAGAGCCAGAGTCCGGTGAGGTTGGTGAGCTTAGAGATACTGGGTGGGATGGTCCCAGTAAGACCGTTTTGCTCGAGGCTCAGCACCTTGAGTTCGGTGAGTTCGCCGAGTTGGGGTGGGATGGTTCCGGTGAGGTTGTTGTTGTAGAGAAGGAGTCTGGTGAGTTCGGTGAGGTTGCCGAGTTCTTTGGGGATGGTTCCGGTGAGGTTGTTGTTGTGGAGCGAGAGTCTGGTGAGTTCGGTGAGTTCGCCGAGTTGGGGTGGGATGGTGCCGGTGAGGTTGTTTTCGGGAAGGCGGAGTTCTACGGTTCCGCCTGCTCCGGTGGTGATGCCGTACCAGGTGCCGAGGGGTTGGTCGGTGGTCCAGTTGGTGTTGGTGGTCCATTGGGGCCCTCCGGCGATCGTGTAGAGGGCGACGAGTGCTTGGCGGTCTTGTTGTAGGACGGCGCAGTCGGGAAGCGGGTTCTTGCGTTCGATCGCGTTGTGCCAGGCGCGCAGTGCCCCGGGCAGGCACAGGGCATTGCCTCCGGCGTGGAAGTGCTCAAGTTCGGTGAGGGCTGCGAAGGAGAGAGGTATCGGCCCGATCAGGTCGTTGTTGAAGAGCCAGAGTCGGGTGAGGCTTGTGAGGTTGGCGATCTCAGGTGGGATCGACCCGTTGAGGTTGTTGTCTTGGAGTTCGAGTTCGGTGAGGTTGGTGAGGTTGGCGATTTCAGGTGGTATCGATCCGGTCAGGTAGTTGGACGCCAAGTTCAGCTCGGTGAGGTTGGTGAGGTTTCCAATTTGGGATGGGATTGTCCCGGTGAGGCCCCCTTTCAGCTCGAGTTTGGTGAGCTTGGAGAAGTTGCTGATTTCGGGAGGGATGGTTCCAGTCAGGTTGCTGTCCCTGATGACAATCTCGACGCTGTTGAGGTCGTGGCGTGCAAGGATCGGTTTAACACTCACACAGGTCTTTACCAGGTAGTCCTTGCGTGGTATCGCATTGCGCCAGTCGACCAATTCTGGCGGCACACAGATGTCGTCATTCCAGATCTCCAAGGTTTCTAGATTGGTGAGGGCTAAGAAAGACCGCGGGATTGCACCGTAGAGTGAGTCAAAGCCGAGAAATATCTGAGTGAGGTTGGTGAGGTTGCCGATCTCTGGGGGAATGGTCCCGGACAGACGGTTGACGTTGAGGTCGAGGATGGTGAGGTTGGTGAGGTTGCCGATCTCTTGGGGGATCGATCCGGACAGTCTGTTGGCCCCGAGGGTCAATTCTGTCAGGTTGGTGAGGTTGCCGATCTCGGGCGGAATGGTCCCGGAGAGGCTGTTGGCGTTGAGGTCGAGGGTCTTGAGGTTGGTGAGGTTGCCGATTTCGGAGGGAATTGGCCTGGACAGGTTGTTGTTCCTGAGATTCAGTTCTGCGAGGTTGGTGAGGTTGCCGATTTCGGGGGGGATGGGGCCGGTGAGGTTGTTGTCGTAGAGCCAGAGTTCGGTGAGCTGGGTGAGGTTGCCGATTTCTTCGGGGATGGTTCCGGTGAGGTTGTTGTTGGGGAGGAAGAGGACGGAGAGAGGCTCTCCGGTGAGTGCGTTGGGGCGGATGCCGTACCAGGTGTGGACGGGTTTGTCGGTGTTCCAGTTGGTGTTGGTGTTCCAGTTGGGGCCGTCGGTGGCGTTGTAGAGGGCGATGAGGGCCTGTCGGAATTCGGAAGTGGCGCAGGGAGGAATGACGCCACGGTTTGGGATGGCATCGTGCCATTCCTGCATTTCAGGAGGCAGGCACAGGTCTCTGCCACCGACGTAGAAGTGCTCAAGGTTGGTGAGCGCCGCGAGGGTGTTCGGGATCGCCCCGGAAAAGTTGTTGTCGCCCAAGTTGAGCACTGTGAGCTGGGTGAGGTTCCCGATTTCTTCGGGGATGGCTCCGGTCAGTCTGTTGCCGTAGAGCCAGAGCTCGGATAGCTGGGTGAGGTTGCCGATTTCGGGTGGGATGGTTCCCCTTAGGTTGTTGTTGGAGAGGACTAGAGCGGAGTTGGGCACTCCCGTATCGAGGTCGGTGTGGACGCCGTGCCAGGTGTCCACGGGCTCCCGAGAATTCCAGTTGGTGTTGTTGGTCCAATTGCGGCCGCGGGTGGCGTCATAAAGAGCAGTGAGGGCGTTTCGGAGTTCTTGGGCGCTGGGGCCTTGAGTGAGTTGGGACGAGGAGCATTCGGGAGAGCTGGGGTCGGTTTGGCAGGCGTGGTGGGCTCGGAGTGTCTGCTGGGAGGCGTTGTCGAGGATGAGGAAGCAGATGTCGTGGTCGGGGCTGTAGCCCCATTTGACTGATGCCAGCACGGTTTGCCCATCGGTGGACTTGACGACGGGGACGGGGTCAGCGGCGAAGCCGCGGCTGGGGTTATAGGCGTCGTGGCACTTGACGGCTGCGGCAGTATCCGCGTCAGAGGGCGATTGATTCGCCGTCGGTGGCGGGTTGGCTCGCAGGGTGCTGGTGGCGGTGTCGTCGAGGACGAGGAAGCAGAGGTTGAATTCGGGGCTGTAGCCCCATTTGACTGATGCGAGCACGGTTTGTCCGTCGGTGGATTTGACCACGGGGACGGGTTCGGCGGCGAAGCCGAAGAGCTCCGCGCATATCGACTCGCTGTCATTGGGGCTGCTTTGGCTGCTGGCAGCCTTGGGGCCACTGGCGACGGCGATTCCCGCGATTGCGGCTACGCCAACTGCGGCAGCCAGCAGCTTGTGGCGTGCCGCTTTTGTTTTACGGAGCCGCATGGGCGGGAAGGCTATTCCACGGTTCGCCGTTTTGGTGCTCTTCACCTGCCCGGCTGTTGAGCTTCGCTTCTAGAACAGTTCGGCAGTCTCTAGGAGGGGGGCATCGGTGAGGGCCACTTGGACGTCGACTTGGACGGCGCAGGCGGGGCAGAAAAGGCGGCGGATTTCGTAACGGTCGGCGCCGGGGCGGGCTGAGGGCCAGGGGGTGCGCTCGTCGATGGGGGAGCGGACCAGCGCGAGCAGGCTGAAGAGCGGCTCGGTGATGGGGCCGTGGTTGTGGCCGCAGCGGCGGCATAAGTAGCGGCCGTCGGAAAAGACCACGTTGGAGCTGAGCCGTCGACCATCGAGAGATTCCTCTAGTAGGGGCGCGGGGGCTCGCCCGATGCGCGCCCGGCGGCGAGATGCCCGCAGTGCCTCGGTGGCCTCCCTGTCGCCGATAATCACGCCGTAGTCACGGGCCGCGGCGGACTCGGTGACCAGGCCTTCGGCTACATCGTGCTCCACCGCGGCCGGGTCGCGGTCCAGGGGATCGCCTACCCCGCCTCCGCCACCGCAGAGGTTGGTGTACACGTCGCCGGGGGCCAGCACGCCCACCTGCTTGGGTGCTGGCACCTCAATTGTGCCGTCGGACCTCTCGTATACCCCGGTGTGCTGCATTCCGGGCTCTCCGCCGACCACTCCGGCCGCGGTGGGGGGCTGCTGGCCGTGGGCGAAAACGGTAGAGGTCAACGGGCCAGCGGCCCGGTGAAGCTGGTATGCGTTCTCAAGGCCCACCCCGCCCCGCCATCGGCCGGGACCTCCGGAGTCGGACCGCTCCCGGCGGTAGCGGTAGAGAACCGGGTAGTGCTGCTCGTTGGTCTCGATGTTGGTACACAGCCCGGCAGGGGAGGTGAGGTAGCCGCCGGTGTCGGGTCCGTCTCCGCCCCACCGGGCGCCGGACCCGCCGGGCAGGCCGTCTAGCAGCATGGCCGAAAAATCCCGCCCATCATCAAAGGCACCCGAGATGGTCTGGGTGAACGAGCCCGACACGCACGACGCCAGAATCTGGCGATGTACTGCCGGGTCGTCGGAGGCGTCGAACATCCGGCTCAGGCAGACGTTCACCGCGGTGCGCACCTCTTGGCCCGCCGCGGTCACCCCCATCGACATGCCCGCGGGCCAAAGGCAGTCCACGATGGTGCCAGGGGTGGTGTCAACCTCCATGACCCGCCAAAAGGCGGCCGGAGTCCAAGGCAGGCCGTAGCCCAGCACGGTCATCACCGCGGCCATTGCGTAGCTGGAGGTGATGGCCCGGCTGGTGTTGATCAGCGCCGGGGCTTGGGGGCTGGCGTCGGTGAAGTCCAGATGCAGCGAGTCGCCCCGCTTGGTCATGGTCAGACCGATTTCGTACACCCGGTCGTCGATCCCGTCGTGCTCCACCAGCCCCCGATGGCGCCACCGCCCGTCGGGCAGCGATGACAGGCGGGCCCGCACCGCGGCCTCGGTTCGGTCGATGAGCCCTTCAAGCACGCCCACCACCATGTCGGTGCCGTAGCGATCACACAGCCCATTGAGCCTGCGGGCCACCACCCGGTTGGCCTCGATCTGGCCCAGCAGGTCGAGCCGGTTCAATTCCGGAGTTCGCGACCGGCCCAGATACTCCTGCTCGATGTCGGTCAGCAGCTCCCCGGCCGCCACTATCCGAGTGGGGGCCATGGGCACCGCCTCCTCGTAGATGGACGACGCCCCCACAGTGATAGAGCCGGGAACAGGGCCGCCCACGTCGTTTTGGTGCACGCACGAGCCGCACCAGGCGATCAGCCGGTCGCCTTGGAACACGGGGGCCACCACCATCACGTCGGGCTGATGGGGCGCACCCACATAGGTGTCGTTGGTGATGAACATGTCGCCGGGGCCGAAGCCGGGTTGGTCGCCGAATTGCTCGATGACGTAGCGCACCACCTGGCCCAGCGCCGCGGCGTGTACCAGCACGTAGGGACCGGCCAGCGCCACCTCGCCCGCGGCGGTCAAGATGCCGGAGTTGAAGTCGTTGCCCTCGGTGGCGATGGGCGATCCCGAAACGGCCACGATGGCGTCTACCGCCTCGTCGTTGATGGCCCACAGCCGATTACGCAGCACTTCAAATAAAGCGGCATCGGTCATGACGGCGGTCCCGGAAACAGGCGAGTGTGGCCCTCCGCGGTGATCTCCGCCCGGTCACTGGGGCGAAGCACGATGGACGTGGACGGGTGGTCGATGAACGCCGGCCCCTCCAGGCGGGTATCGGGTGCCAGTCGGGGGCCGTCGTACACCGGGCAGTCGACAACCTGGCGGTCGAACCAGGCGTCGCGTCTTTCGACAGTTGGCGGTTCCGACGCCGAAGAGGGCCTAAGTCCAGCGCCGATGTCGCCGCCCGCCGCACCCAGCGCCGAGAAAACCGACGCAGCCGCGGGCACCACCACCTCGCCCACCCCCACTTCGGCGGCGTAGCGGGTGGCGTACTGGGGGGCGGCGCCCCCATAGGCCAGCATGACGAAACCAGCGGGGTCGTAGCCCCGCTGCACGGTCACCCGGCGGATTAGGTCGGCCATTTGGGAGCAGGCCACCCCCACCACCGCGTCGGCGGCATCGGGAACCGACAACCCCAAAGGAGCGGCCACATCTCGCTCTACGGCAAGGGCCGCCGCCTCGCGGTCCAGGTCAACCACGCCGCCCAGTTCGCTCATGTGGCCCAGGGCCACCGCCGCGTCGGTCAGGGTGGGGGCGGTACCACCACGGCGATAGCACACCGGGCCGGGCCGAGCGCCGGCCGACTGCGGTCCTACCCGTAGGCTGCCCAGCACCGGGTCGATCCAGGCCAGCGAACCGCCGCCAGTGCCGATCGACACCACCTCTATCACAGGATGGGCCAGGGTCCATCGGCCGATCATCGGTCGACGGGCCACCGAGGCCTCACCATTGGTTATCAGGCCCACATCGAAGCTGGTGCCGCCCACATCGGTGGCGATGGCTTCAGTGCACCCCAGTGCCTTCGCCAGTCTGGCCGACGCCACCAGGCCGGCCACCGGCCCCGATTGCAGGGTCTCCACCGGCCGCAGGGCATCGCCGGCCGGAAACGAGCCGCCCCGGGACTGCATGACCCGGAGTTGGCTGGCGAACCCCCGCTCGGCCAGCGCATCGGCCAGCGCCTGGATCTCATCGGCCACCAGCGGGGCGACGTAGGCGTTGAGCACCGCGGTCATGGTCCGCTCGTACTCGCCGATCCGGGGAACATCCGAAGACAGCGTCACATGGGCTCCAGGGTGGATTCGGCCGATCAGCTCGGCGATTCGGTGTTCGTGGCGGGAATCGGCCACCGACCACAGCAGGCTTACCGCGTAGCTGGCTACCCCATCGTCTCGCAGTGCCTCCACTGCGGCGACAACCGCAGCCTCGTCTAGCGGGCGCACCACCTCACCGGACGAGTCGATCCGCTCGGGCACACCCATGATGCGTCGGCGGCTCAACAGCATCGGGGGCTTGGACCAGCACACGGCCTCGGTGGCCTCGGCGGGCGATAACCCAGCCACCTTGGCCGCCCGGGCCACCGGCAAGGTGGCCTCGAATCCCTCGGTGGTGATGAGGCCGATGGGAGCTCCGCTTTCAGTCAGCAAGGCGTTGAGCCCGACGGTGGTGGCGTAGTCGACGGACTCGGCCTGGCTCAGTACTTCGCCGGTGGTCAGGCCGAGATCAGCGGCGGCAGCCTCCACCGAGGCCAGCGCCCCGGTGATGAGGTTGCCGGGGGTGGACAAGGCCTTGCCCAGCCCGACTGGCGACGTTCCCCCCGCAGCGGCCGAAACCACAACGGCGTCGGTGAACGTCCCCCCGGTATCGATGCCGATGCGCACAGCTCCGAGAGGCGGAGCAGCCAAAGTGGGCGCTAACTCAGCGGTTGACGCCCTTGTTCCGGGAGGTGAACCCGGCCAGGTCGCGGTCTTTGCCCTGGTGGCGGCCCTTGTCCATCGGCTGCACCGTGATGTCGTGGTCGGCGGCCGAGGCTCGCAGCGCCCCCACCGTGCAGTCGGCCCGGTCGCGATGGGCGAACGGGTCGAACTGGTACCAGGCCATGGCGTTGAGGTGGGTGATCTTGTCCACCTCGTCGTCGGGCACTCCGGTCAGCGTCTCATCCAACAGTTCGGGGGCGTTGGGCCAGGTGGAGTCGCTGTGGGGGTAGTCCATCTCCCAGCAGATGTTGTCGATGCCTATCTCGTGGCGCAGGGCAACCCCCACCGGATCATTGATGAAGCAGGTCAAGAAATTGCGCCGGAACACCTCGCTGGGCAGCAGATTCTCAAAGTCCTGGCCGGTCCACAGGTGGTGCATGTCGTAGGTGCGGTCGGCCCGGTCCATGAAATAGGGGATCCATCCGGTGCCGCCCTCCGACAGGGCGATCTTCAGATCGGGGAAGCGGCGGGGGATGGGCGACCACAAAAGGTCGGCGGCGGCCTGGCTGATGTTCATGGGCTGGAGCTGGATCATCACGTCCATGGGGGCGTCGGGAGCGGTGATCACCATTTCGCCCGAGGAGCCCAGATGGATTGAGCACACCGTGCCGGTGTCGCTGAACGCCTGCCACAGCGGGTCCCAGTAGTCGCTGTGGAAGCTGGGCTCGCCCAGCTTGGCCGGGTTCTCGGTGAAGGTCATGGAGTGGCAACCCAGCTCGGCCACCCGGCGCACCTCGGCGGCGCACTCTTCCGCGCTCCAGATCATGGGCAGGGCCATGGGAATGAACCGGCCCGGGTAGGCGCCAGCCCACTCATGGATGTGCCAATCGTTGTAGGCCCGGATCAGGTCGGCGGCGAACTCCTTGTCGGGGTGGTTGGCAAACAGCCGTCCGGCGAAACCGGGAAACGAGGGAAAGCACATGGAGCCCAGGACCCCGGCGGCATCCATGTCTTTGACCCGGTCGTGGACGTTGAAGCAGCCGGGGCGCATCTCGTCGAAGGCGGTGGGCTCGATGCCGTACTCCTCCTTGGGGCGTCCGGCCACCGCGTTCAGGCCCACATTGGGGATGATGGCGCCGTTGAACGACCACACATCATCGCCCGAATCAGTGTGGATGACCCGGGGGGCCTCCTCCCGCCATTTGGCGGGGAGATGGTTGTCGAACATGTCGGGCGGCTCGCACAGGTGGTCATCCACGCTCACCATGATCATGTCGTTCAGATTCACGGTGCCCTCCGTCGGTTTTGGTCATTCGCCGGTGTGACCTCAACGATACTTGGCGCAGTAATATTCGCCAGCCGAGCTATCCCCCAGCAGCCCCAGGAGGCCCCCAATGTCCAACCCCATGAGCTACGAAGGCCGCAACGTCGTGGTCACCGGCGCGTTCTCCGGCGTGGGTGCCGCGCTGGTGGATCTGCTGTCCGATCTGGGGGCGGCGTCGATCACCGCGCTTGATATCAAGGAGCCCGAGGGCCCGATCACCCGGTACATCCCCACCAACATGGGCGATCCGGTGGCGGTGGACGAGGCCGCCGCGGCCATCGATGCCCCGGTACACGTGCTGTTCAACAACGCCGGCATCGCCGCCACCTTCTCGCCCGAAGACGTGATGAAGGTGAACACCCTGGGGCTAATGCGCCTTACCGACGCCCTGTTACCCAAGATCCCCGCCGGGGGCGCGGTGGTCAACACCGCCTCTATTGCCGGTATGAACTGGCCGGCCCACCAGGCTGAGATCACCGAGCTTCTGTCAATCGACGACTGGGACAAGGCGGTGGCCTGGGTGGAGGAGCACCCCGAGGTGGTGGCCGACGGCTACATGTTCTCCAAGGAGTGCGTGCAGATCTTCACCATGCAGGCGGCCAAGGGGATGCTGGCCAACGGCGTGCGCATTGCCAGCGCCTGTCCGGCGCCCATCGACACGCCGCTTCTGCCCGATTTCAAAGCCACCATGGGCGAGGGGATGATCGACTGGACTGCCGCCAACGCCGGGGGCCGCTACGTGACCGCGGCCGAGGTGGCCAACCTGCTGGCCTATCTGGGGTCGGATGCGGCGTCGTTCGTCTCCGGAGTGAACGTGAACATCGACAACGCCTTCCAGGGCTCGATGATCACCGGTCAGGTGGACTTCGGGGAGCTGGCCGGCTGACTCCCCAATTGCCGGGGAGCTAGACCGCGGCCGCCAAGCGAGCCTGGAGCTCTGCGGTCAGGGCGGCTACCTCATTGGCAACATCGGCCAAAATGTCGACATCGAGCCCATCGGCCAACTCGGTAGCACCGGCTTGAGCCAGCATGGGGGCCAGCTCTCCGGTGCGGATCTTGCCCACCGCCCATTCGGCTATGGGGCCGTGCGCGGTCTCGTCGAACGGGATGATGTGGTTACGCCCGCCGCCCCGGTGGTTGTAGTGGTAGTGGGGGGCGTCCTCGAACAGGTCGAAGCGCAGGTATTCCCACTGGCCCTCGGCGTCGAAGACGTGCAGCGACACCCCCCGGTCCTCGATGCCCAGCGGTGCGGTGCGGCGCAACTCCTCGATGTAGGCCTCGTCGGCCTCGTAGTACTCCATCAGCGCCTCGGGCGTGAGGTTGCGGTACTCCACCCCGATCTTGAGCACCCCGGCGTCGAAATAGGTGGTGCGGGCGTCGTCGGGCCGCATGGGCGGCATCTCGTAGACGTGGCCGATTTCCATGGCGCCCAGCGTAGCGTGCCGGGTCTCATGGCTGACTCTCGCTGAAGGGCGGAGGCAAAGAGGTCACTACCATCGGATTCCCATGGCCCAGAGGCGAGTCGATCTTGAGGAGTTCTTCCACCCCGTCGGGGTGGCGGTGATCGGAGGGGTCGACCGAACCCAAACCGAGGACGGGTTGCGGGCGGCGATGGACTCCCGCTGGGGAGAGGGCAACTGGCATCTTGTCAACCCCAAGGGAGGGTCGATCGGCTCAGTGCCTGTCTACGCATCGGTGGCCGACGTGCCCGAACCGGTAGCGCTGGCGGTGATCTCAACCCCTCCGGCGGCGTGCGCCCAAGTTGTGGACGAGTGCGGGGCCGTCGGGGTCCGATACGCCCTGGTGTTCTCCTCGGGATTCAGCGAGGTCGGCCCCGAGGGCGCCGTGCTTGAGGCCAATCTGGGGGATGCGGGCCGGCGCAACGGCATCCGCATCTTCGGTCCCAACACCAACACCAACGCCTTCGAGCCGGTACCCGAGGTGCCAGGGCTGCGAGGGGGCAAGATCGGGGTGGTAACCCAGTCGGGCCACAACGGCCGGCCCATCATGCAGGGGGTTCACTTCGGCATCGGGTTCAGCCGCCAGGTGCCGTGCGGGAACGAGGTCGACCTGGAGGTGAGCGACTTCATCGAGTACTTCGCCTACGACGACGACACCGCGGTTATCGCCGGCTACATCGAGGGCTTCCGGTCGGCCGACAAGTTGCGCACCGCGCTGAAGGCGGCCAATGTCCAAGGCAAGCCGGTGGTGTTGTTGAAGATAGGGGCCACCGACGCGGGATCGCGCATGGCGTCGTCGCACACCGGTCACCTCACCGGGTCGGACGAGGTCATCGACGGGCTGTTCGAGCAGTACGGAGTGGTGCGAGTACGCGACCTCGACGAACTGCTGGAGACGGCCGCCCTGTTCGCCAAGTTAGGCCCGGACGTGTCCGAGGGAGCTGGGCTGTACTCAATTTCCGGAGGATCGAGCACGCTGATGGCCGAAGCTGCCGAGTTGGCCGGGGTGGCCGCGCCCCCGCTGGCCACCGAGACCCAGGAAAAGCTGCACCAGCACATCCCGGGCTATCTGGCGGTGTCCAACCCGGTGGACAACGGGGGCACGTTCATAACCACCCAGCCGGCAGAGATCCGCCGCCAAGTGATCCGAGACATCGGCAACGATCCAGCGGTGGGCTACACGGTGGTGGGCATCACCGGCGCGGTGGCGTCCATGACCGACCCGCTGGGCGATGACATCTTGGCCCTAGTCGACGAGGTGGAAAGGCCGATCATCGCCACGTGGAACTCCTTCAAGGTGGACGAACTGGGATTCGACCGGTTGGTGGAGTCGGGGATTCCGCTGTTTCGCTCCTTCCGAGGATGTTTTGCGGCGTTGGCTTCGTACCATCGCTACCAGCGCCAACGGGCCACCTTCCGAGTGCGCCCGCCACTTTCTAATGCCCTGCCCCCAATGGCGAAAGAGGCACTGCGAGCCTCATCTCCCGACTCGGAGGCGGTGCTGCGGGCCTTCGGATTGCCGCTGGCCGTTAGCAATGTGGCCGGGACGGCGAGCGATGCCAGTCGGGCCGCAGAGGCGGTGGTATTGCCGGTAGCGGTGAAGATCGCCTCGGCAGATTTCCCCCACAAGTCCGATGCCGGATTGGTGGTACTCGGGGTGGACTCCTACGAAGGTGTGGAGCAGGCCGCCCAAGAGGTCCTGGACAGGGCCCGCGCCGCCAACCCCGACGCAGCCATCGACGGGGTAGAGGTCCAGCAGATGGTTAGTGGCGGTACCGAGATGATCGTCGGGGTGACTCGCGATCCCACGCTCGGTTCCGCGGTCATGGTGGGCACAGGCGGCGTGTTCACCGAGGTGCTGGCCGACACCGCCGTGCGCCCGCTGCCGGTTGACGAGGCCGACGCCCACGAGATGATCCGTTCCTTGAAGGGCTTTCCCCTGCTCGACGGGGCCCGGAACCGCCCTCCCGCTGATGTGGAAGCACTGGCCCAAGTGATCGTGTCCACCGCGACCATGGCAACGGCCCTGGGAGACCGCCTCGCCGAACTCGACCTCAATCCGGTAGTAGTGCTCGACCGCGGCCAGGGCGCCGTGGTAGTCGACCACCTCATGATCTTGGCCGACGAGCAGCCAGCGGACTTCTAAGCGAGATCCTCGAGCAACTGGCGCAGGGCAGCGGCGTCGAGGTCGCCGAGGCCGGCGTCGACGGCGGCCTGGTAGAGGGGCACGGCGGCATCGAGCAGGGGAGTGGGGATGCCCAGGCTCCGGGCGTGGTCGGCGATGATGCCGGCATCCTTCAGGATGATGGCGAGGCGGGCCGATGGCGGCTCGTAGGAGCCAGCCGCCATCATCGGACCCCGGATCTCGAACATCGCCGATGAGCCGACCCCGGCTGCAATCACTTCTTGGACGAGGTCGGGGTCCAACCCGCAGGCACTACCGAGCTGGTGGGCCTCCGCCGCGGCCAGGGTGTGTACCGCCACGAGCAGGTTGGCCACGAACTTGATCCGCGAGCCGTTGCCGAAGGGACCGAGGTAGAAGGTCTGTTTGCCAATCAGGTCGAAGATCGGCGCGAGCACCTCATTGCCGCTAACCACAGCCGGGATCAACGCCATCGAATTCGAGCGGCCGTGGACGAAGAGGGATTGATCACCGCGGTCGACGACGAGTTCTGGTACGACCAGGGTGCGTACGTGCGAACTCACGGCGCCACTGTGCCTTCGCTTACTGCTGCAATGCTGCCCGGGCCGTACGCGTTCCCGGCCTACCGCTCTCGGGGTCACATCTGCCTGAGCAGCAAGACGCCCGCCGGCACCTACCGGGCCCCGGGAAGATTTGAGGCGACTTTTGTCTGCGAGCGAGTGGTCGAGGCAGCAGCTCGCCTCGTAGGGCTCGATCCGGTCAGCGTCAGGCGGCGGAATCTGATTTCGGCTGATGCGATGCCGTTTGAACGACAGCTATCCGTCTTGGGCACCTCAGTGGTGCTCGACTCAGGAGATTACTCCCGAATCCTTGACCGGCTCCTCGACCACATCGAGTATGAGCGGCTCGAGAGCGGGTTGGCCAAACGACGTTCAGAAGGCGAGCAGGTCGGCCTCGGCATTGGCCTGTTTGTTGAGAAGTCGGGGCTGGGGCCATTCGACGACGTCGAGTTGGCCGTTCGCGGCGACGGAAGGGTGGAAGTGGTGACCGGTGCAGCTTCAGTCGGGCAGGGAGTCGAGACCGTCATTGCCCAGATCTGCGCCGGTGATCTCGACATGGACTATCGAAAAGTTGAAGTGGTCCACGGTCAGACCGACCGCATCTCGCGCGGTATGGGCGCGTTTGCCAGCCGGGTCACGGTTATGACCGGATCTGCCACCCGTTTAGCCACCGATGCCGTCAAAGAAATGGCCCGCGACCTGGCATCGGAAATATTCGAGGCGAGCCCAGAAGATTTGGAGTACAGGGCGGGAGCGATCAGTGTGCGAGGACAACCCGACCAGGTTCTCACACTGGCCGAGATTGCTTCGGCCCAGGGTGGAGAGCTGCGAGTGCAAGCGTCATTCACTACTGGTCACATGACCTACCCGTATGGTGCCCATGCCGTCGTGGTCGATGTCGACCCCCATACGGGGGCGGTGACAATCGAGCGGTACGTGGTGGCTTACGACGTCGGGAAGGCGATCAACCCCATGCTGATTGAAGGACAGATCCAGGGCGGAGCAGCTCAGGGCATCGGCGGCACCCTACTTGAAGAATTCCTCTACGACGGCGCGGGCCAGCCACTGGTGACTTCGTTCATGGACTACTTGATGCCCACGGCGTCGGAGACTCCTGCGGTGGAGATGCTGCTGTCCGAGGATGCCCCCAGCCCGTTGAATCCGCTCGGAGTCAAAGGCGCGGGCGAGGGCGGCACCAATGCGTGCGGCGCGGCGCTGGCCACAGCAATCGAGCAGGCAATCGGCCGTCCTGGTGCCATCACCGATCTGCCCGTCACACCCTCGATGATCAGGGCGCTGATGAAGTCTGCCCCGCTGGAGGCTGGGGCCACCTAGTGTGGCTTTGTGCATGTCCGCTGGGGGGCGCTGCTGATGGGAGTCGCCGTTATTGCTGCGGCGTGCGCCGGCGCTGACCAGGCCGCCCCGGATCTAGCTCCCCCTCCCGCGACGGCGGCCGCACTCGGCGAGGTCAACCCCCGTCCTACAACCACCGCGGGCCGGATGGACGCCACCCCCACCGTGTCAGCTCCTCCAGCCACCGAATCGGTGCTGATGGATCCACGCGCGACCGGGCAGCTGAGGAATTTCCTGGGCTACCAGTTCCCTCCTGCACCCCAGGTGCCCACCGGTCCTTTGTCAGGTTCAGCCACCAACCTCCTTGACGACATCTGGCTCAGCTTCAAAACCGGCGGTACCGACAGTGACATGGTGTCTCGACTTGGACAGGCCGGAGATGCGCGGTTGGGCTGGATTCTGTCCGACCTGCTGAGGTTCCTTCGCCCCGGCGACATCGCTAGCGAGGCGGTCTCAGCCTTTGAAGAGCTGACCGGGGCCAGGGTAGCCGACGACCCGGTGGCGCTCAGAAGCCCCTGGCAATCGGTGACAGACCACCTGATTGCCTGGGATCTGCCCGTCTTCGACGGCTACGCCGACTACAAGGGACGGCTGTTCACGCTGTTCGAGCCGGGCTGGCAGCCCTTCTTTGAAGACACCGACGCCGACATCGATTGGCGGCTGGTGAGTTGGGGCGGGGTGTTTATTGACGGTCGCGACTTCGGCGACCCAAGGCCGTGCCCGCTGGGCTGCATCCCGGCCCTCGACGACCCGGGAGTGACCGACGCAGAGGGAGGCTCCTGGTACCCCGACGACGGCATCGTCTTTGCGGTGGTGATTGGCGACGAGGCCCGGGCCTACCCCCGCCACATTATGGAAATCCACGAGATGGTCAACGACTCGCTCGGGGGGCGCCGTATCGGCATGCCGTACTGCACGCTGTGCGGCTCAGCACAGGCCTACTTCACCGACGACATGCCCGACGGTGTGGAGATGCCCGTCTTGCGGACATCGGGCTTGCTGTCGCGGTCGAACAAGGTGATGTACGACCTGGTGACCAAGTCGGTATTTGACACGTTCACCGGCCGTGCAGTGTCAGGTCCCCTGCACAAACAAGGGATTCTGCTGCCGCAGGCAACGGTGGTCACTACCACCTGGGGCGACTGGAAAACCGCCCATCCCGACACCACGATCATCGCCGAGGACGGCGGAATTGGACGTCGGTACCCCTTCGACCCGCTGGGCGGCCGCGACGATCAAGGACCGATCTTCCCGGTCGGCGATGTGGACGAACGCCTCGGCGTTCAAGATCAGGTGTTCGGTGTGGTGCTGGACGACGGCACACCCATCGCATTCCCAGTGGAGGCTGCGGCTGCCACGCTGCGGGCCGGCGAGGTGGTGGAGCTGAGCGGCGTGGAACTCCGACTCGACGGGGGAGGGGTGCGGGCCGTCGATGCCAACGGCGATGAGATTGTGGGTCATCAGGCATTCTGGTTTGCCTGGAGCCAATTCTTGGCTGACACCCTGCTCTGGGAACCGTAGTGGTCGGCGGTTATTGGCTATCCCAGAGTTCGTCGCGGAGTTTGGTGCGGAGCACTTTGCCGGTGGGATCGCGGTCGACAGTGGGGCGAATGATGTAGCGGCGGGGGCGCTTGTAACCGGCGAGGTGCTCAGCGCAGGCAGCGTCTATGGCCGAGGTCACGTCGTCGGGGACAAAGCCGTCGGCCACGGCCAGATACACCACCACCTGCTCACCCCGGTCGGGGTCGGGACCACCCACCGCGCAGGCGTCGGCTACGCCGCTCACCCCGAAGATCACGTCTTCGATCTCGGCGGGGTAGATGTTCACTCCGGCGGCCACGATCACCTCGGAGCTGCGGCCCGACAGGTACAGATAACCGTCTTCATCGAGATAGCCGATGTCGCCCACCGAGAAGAACCCGTCGTCGTTGTAGGCATCGTCGGTCTTGTCGTCGGCATTGATGTAACGGAAGTAACGCCCCTCAGGGCGGCGGAAATACACCGTGCCGGGTTCGCCATGACCCAGAACTTCGCTGTTCTCGCCCACGATCTGGATTGACAGCTCGCCGATGGGGGTGCCCACCGTGCCCGGCCGGGCTAGCCAATCAGCCGAATTGCACAAGGTCATCCCGCCCTCGGTGAAGCCGTAGTACTCGGTGAAGATCGGACCCCACCAGTCGATCATGCGGCGCTTCAGCGGCACCGGGCAGGGCTCGCCGCCGTGCAAGACGGTGGCCAGACGGGAATGGTCCAGTGTGGCCTTGCGCTCGTCGGGCAGGGCCAAGAGCTGGCGGAACATGGTGGGAACCATGATGGTGGCGGTCACGCCGTCGTTGATCACATCCACGGCCCGCTCCGCATCCCACCGGCCCATGATCCGCATTGGAGCCCCGTTGGCCAGTGCGCCCAATGCAAAGGCCAAGGGGGCCCCGTGGAAGAGCTGGGCCACCATGAGGTGTTTGCCGTCGCGGGGAAGCCCCAGTCCCTGGGCGCCCAGCGACGAGAACTCCCACCACTGCTCGAAGGTGGACTCCGAGTCCAGTGTGCGCTCAACGCCCTTAGGCCGACCGGTGGTTCCAGAGGTGTAGGGGATGCGGTAGCCAGTGCCCCCCGCGGGGAACGGAGCCGGATCCTGGGAATCCACCCAGGCGTCAAAATCGTCGCCGATCCACACTACGGGGCGGCCACCCGCCGCGTCTCTGGCCGCGGGGGAGTCGGTTGCCACCAGGGCTGAGCCAGCATCGTCGAGAACGTAGGCGATCTCAGTTGCAGTCCAATTGGTCTTGATGGGGGTCATCTTCAACCCAGCCCGGAAGCAGGCCAACATGATCTCCACGAACTCGGTACGGTTGGAGCACACCAGCCCTACGTGGTCCCCCGGAGAGGCCCCCGCGGCCAGCAGTCCCCGGCCGATGGAGTGGGTGCGGCGGTCCAGTTCCGCCCATGTCAACTGGTGGGAGTCGTCCTCCAACGCCAGGTCATCCGGTTCCCGCCTGGCCAATTCCGCCAGCACCGAGGGTTCGCTCACCGCTGCGACACTACCGACCTCATTTGCAGCAGCCGGAGTCAAGGCTGTTGGTCTGGGTAGTCGGGTTCGATGAAGTCAAGAGGGCTTGCGGCCAAGCCCAATTTGGCGGGCGATGATGTTGCGCTGGATCTCGCTGGAGCCGGCGCCGATAGTTCCGAGACGGGCGTTGCGCCAGTGGAGCTGCATGTTGGAGTCGAGGGTGTAGCCGTACCCGCCCATTACCTGCATCCCGGTGTAGCTGGCCCGCATCATGGCCTCGCTGATCCACAGCTTGGCCATCGACACCTCTAGGGAGCACGACTGGCCTGCGGCGATGCGCTGGGCCAAGTCCCAGGTGAGGGTGCGGGCTATGTTCACGTCGACGGCCACGTCGGCCAGCATGTGCTGGATGGCCTGGAAGCGGCCTATGGCCTGGCCGAACTGCTCCCGGGTGTTGGCGTATTCGATGGCCTCCTCCAAGATGGCCTCCATTGGCCCCAGGTTGATGGGCAGCGAGGAGAACCGCTCCCGCTCCAGGTTGGCCTGGAGGTTGCGGTGACCCTGGCCTTCAACCCCCAAGATGTTGGCCGCCGGCACCCGCACGTCGGTGTAGGTGACCATGTTGGTTCCGCTGGCCCGCTCGCCGATGGTCTCAATAGGGGTGATCTCGATGCCGGGGCTGGACAGGTCCACCACGAAGAACGTGATGCCGTCCTGCTTTTTGGGCTCGTCGGAGGTGCGGGTGGCTAGCATCACGTAGTCGGCGTGGCGGGCGAAGGAGTTCCACATCTTGGTGCCGTTCACCACGTACTCGTCGCCGTCGCGCACTGCCCGACACTTCAGGTTGAACGCATCGGAGCCGGCGTCGGGCTCGCTGAGCGAGAAGCAGAACTTGAGCTGGCCGCTGGCGATGCCGGGTAGAAATCGCTCCCGCTGCTCCTCGGTGCCGTAGATCTGCAATCCCCCCGATGCGTGGATGGCCGACCGGTACACCATGATGGCAAACGACATCATGGCCCGGCTCAGCTCGTGCAACACGATGGCCACCTCCACAATGCCCCCGCCCTGGCCGCCGTATTGCTCGGGGATGCCCACTCCCATGAACCCGGCGTCGGCGAACCGCTGGTAGGTGTGAAGCGGCGGCTCGCCTTTGATGTCCCACTCTCGGGCGAATCCGTCGGGCATCTCCCGGGTCGCGAATGCCCGCACCGATTCTCTCAGCAGCTCCTGTTCGGGGGTGAAGTCCATCCGGTCTCCCAACGTCACCCGGAGCGGTCGCCGAGAAGCACGTCGACGGCGGTGACTCCTGAAGTATGCACGATGAGCGGATTGATCTCGGCCTCTGTGCGGTGGTGGGTGGCGATGCGGCCCAATCGGAACAGCACCTCGGCGGCGGCATTTCGGTCGTGGCCGGGTTCGCCCCGGAAGCCATCAAGCATGGCTCCCGCCTTGGTGGCGTCCAGGAGGGCGTGGGCGTCGGCCAAGCTCAGCGGGGCCGGAGCGACGGCCACGTCGTCGACCAGTTCCGCGAGCACACCTCCAGGCCCGGCCACCACACAAGGGCCGGCTTCGGGGTCGATCCGGATACCGACGATCAACTCCACGCCGGGGGAGGCCATGGACTGCACGACCACCGCGGTGTTGGCCAAGCCCAATTCTGTGGCGCGGGCCTTCAATCGGGCGGCGACATCGGCGACATCGGCGGGGCGAACGCCGAGCTCTACCAGCCCGAGATCGGTCTTATGGTCGATGCCTTGTGCCATAAGCTTTACCGCGGCGGGCCGGTTGTCGGCATATTCGGCCGGTTCGCAGGCGGGTGCGGAGATGTCGGCCAGCAGGTCGTGCAGGGACTCCTCCGGCCACGCATGGGGCTCATCCCCCGAGGCTGGTTGGAGCATTTGGCTCTCCCAGACAGCCAGGCATCGGAACAGCAGGTCGGCCGAGCCGAGCACCGGTATCCCTGCTTCGAGCAGCCTGGGATAGTCCACCGCATGCCATCCGGGCACGCTGAAGATGGCAATCGGCGTCCCCTGTTGGGCCTGAGCCACGAGGGCATCAATTTGCTTGTCGAGGATGACCTCAGGGCCGATCAGCATTCCGTGAACGACGGTGTCCAGTCCGGGGTCGGCGTCCATGGCGGCAAGGGCGGCGGGCAGGAGACTGTGGTCGACGACCGACTGTCCGGTGAGGTCGAGCGGATTGCGGGGCTCACCCAGGGTCATGCGCTCAGCCAGCGCCGACTGGGTTTCCTCCCCCAAGGGGGGCACTTCAAAGCCGTTGGCACGGGCAGAATCAGCCAGGATTCCCGCAACCGCCCCTGAGGACGAAACCACTCCCACCCGCTGCCCCCAGCTCCCCCGAGCCATGGGAAGTGCAGCCAACTCCGCCAAGTCATGGGCCACCAACACGCCGTGTTTGCGGCAGCGGGCGACAAAGGCGTCGTAGTTGCCGACAAGGGCGCCGATGTGGCCGCGGGCCGCGTCAGCACCCTCGGGAGAGCGTCCCGCCTTCATCACGATCACTGGCTTGCCTGCCGCCGCGGCCTCATCGGCGGCGGCAAAGAAGTGGTCGGCGTCGTCCAGACCTTCGACGTACACCAGGATCTGCTCGGTGCACTCGTCCCCGGCCAAGTACCGGACATAATCGCTCACCTTGAGGTCGATGCCGTTCCCCACCGCGAACCCCACGGTAAGGCCAAGGCCGTTGCCCAGCAGGTGCTCTACCAGCGACGACACCAGGGCACCGCTTTGGGAAACCACTCCCAAGGTCCCGGCGGGCAGTTCATCGGCCATGGCATAGGGGGGAAACCCGGCTGGGATGCGTTCTACGCAGTTGATGACGCCGTTGGTGTTGGGCCCGCACACTGCCATCGAGGTGTCGGCCAAATATGCCTGGAGCTCGAGATCGAGCGGCGACCCGGCTCGATCGCCTTCGCCGAACCCCCCGCTGAACAAGATGGCGGCCCGGGTGCCGATGGCCTCGGCTTGGCGCAGCACGTCGATGGCCGCAGCCGCGGGCACCAGAACCAGCACTAGATCAGGGGCTTCGGGTAGCGATCCGATATCGGGGTAGCAGGGCCGATCCGCCATCGTGTCGTAGCGGGGGTTGACCAGGAAGAGCTCGGCGGGGACATCGTGCTTGAGCAAGTTGCCTAGTGCCCAGGATCCCAGTTTGGGGCCCCCCGGCGGGGTGGCTCCCACTACCGCAATCGACCGGGGCCGAACCAGAGGGGTGAGGTCTTTGCGAGGCGGGCTCATCCGGTAATGGTGAGGCCGGCTTGTCCGTTGCGGACCACCATGAACTCCATGCCATCGGGTCCGGCAGTGAAGCCGTACTCAACGTTGGCGGCCAACAGCAGAGTGTCAGGCGGTTCCACCACCACGCCGCTGTCCAGTGTGGCACTGCCGGCCAGCACCACCATCAACTCGTCTCGGTCGTGGCTGTGGGGCGGAATCACGTACCCCGGCGCCAAGCGGATGGCGTGGGCGAAGAACGAGCCCCGGTGCAGCCATGCCTTCTGCAAGCCGGTGTCGTGGGGGTCGGGATTCTCGGTGGGCTGGAACCACTCCACATCGCGATATCGGGAGAGGGCCATACAGAATTCCTAGCATGGCGCTGATGCATGTGGTGGTTGCCGGCGCTGGCGGAATCGGGGGTGCCATTGCCGGCGAGGTGGCTCTAGCTGGCGGTGAGGTCAGCGTTATCGATGGCTGGGCCGACAATGTTGAGGCGATCAGGGCTGATGGGTTGCGCTTGGTTGGTCCGGTACCAGGGGATGAGCGCAGGGCGCGTCTGCCTGCGTGTCACACCAGCGAGAGTCAACAAATGGCTCCCATCGACCTCTTGGTGCTGGCGGCCAAGGCATTCGACAACCAGTGGCTTGCCCCCCTGCTGGCTCCTCGGCTGGCCGATGATGCCACCGTGATTTCGGCTCAGAACGGAGTCAACGAGCCGCTACTGGCCGAATTGCTGGGTCCGGAGCGGGTGATCGGCGCGGTGGTGTTGTTTCCCGCCGAAATCACGTCACCAGGTCAAGTGAGGCTGGACTGGCCGACCACGCTCCAGATCGGTGAACTCGACGGCACCCTGTCCCGCCGATTGGAACAGGTGACGGCCGGGCTGGGGCCGGGAATCGACGTTGTAGTCAGCGAGAACATCTGGGGGTCGATCTGGTCGAAGTTGGTTATGAACTGCATGAGCAACCCGGTCAACGCCGTGCTCGGGGGCAGAGCCCGAGACTGCCGCGAGCAGCCCGGTCCCCGGAGGATCAGCCTGGCCTGCGGATCGGAGGCGGTGGCCGTCGGGCAGGTTCGGGGCCATCGCATCGAGCCGGTGAGCGGGATCGACGCCGAGCGCATTTTGGTTGGCGGGGCTGGCGGTTCCGGGGCCGCGCATCTTGCCGCCGACTGGGAGGCCACCGCTGCCGAGTTGGGGGAGGTCAAGGGATCGATGCCCACCGACATCGAGCGAGGCCGCAAAACCGAGATCGATTCGTTCAGCGGGTTCATCAGCCAGGAGGGGAAGAGGTTGGGCATCCCCACCCCGCTCAACAACGCGGTATATCAGATGGTGAAAGAGATCGAGTCAGGTACGCGATCGCCAGGCCCCCACAACTTGGACGAGCTATTAGGGGTGTTGGGCTAGCGGCCCTGCCAGCGAGGAGGGCGCTTTTCGGCAAAAGCGCGGGGGCCTTCTTGGGCATCTTCGCTGGCGTAGACAGGTTCGTAGATCTCGTCGGCCACGTTGGCCGCCTCTGCCGGTGATAGCCCGGCAGTGGCTCGGATCATGGCCTTGCCAGCCTGGACGGTGAGCGGCGCGTTGGCGGCGATGATCTGGGCGAGTTCAGCTGTGGCTGATTTCAGCTGATCTCCGGGCACAACTCGGTTCACCAAGCCGAGTTCATAGGCCCGTTGAGCGCTTACCGGTTCAGCGGTACACAGCAGCTCGATGGCCGCCCGAGGTGGGATCAGCCAACCCAGCTGGGCCGCCCACGGCGAGCCTCGACCTACTTTGGCCTCGAGGATGCCGAAGCGGGAGTGGTCGGCAGCCACGCACAGATCGCACTGCATAACCAAATTGAAGCCGAAAGCGTAGGCCACACCGTTCACTGCGGCGATAACCGGCTTGGTCACCCCGCCTTCGGCCAGGCGGCCTCCCACGAATTGAGAAGGCAGTCCCCGCTCGGCTCGGGCGGCCATCTCCTTGAGATCGGCGCCGGCCGAAAAGGCGGCTTCTCCCGCGCCCGTCAGCACAGCCACCGCTATGTCGCCGTTGGACTCCACCCAGTCCCATGCCGCCGCCAAACCCTCCGACACCGCTTGGTTGACCGCATTGCGGGCTTCGGGTCGGTTGATGGTTATCCACGCCACGCCGTCAGCGACTTCGAACAAGACCGGGTCGGCAGCAGCTCGATCAGCCATTGCGCACCGCCAGGGCCAAATAGTGATCGTCGGCATCATCCAAGAGTTCCAACGTCCAACCGCCCTCTGTCAGCAGCGGTCCAATGCGGTGAGGGTCGATGTTCATGTCATGAGCGTGAGCCCCTCGATCCCGGTGCCGGGCCGCGAGGGCGAGACGGCCGATGGGATGGAACACGCCCAGTCGGGCGCCAGTCTGCGCGGCCCGAGCGAACTCTTGAAGAGTGCCCACCGGGTTGGGGAGGTGGGGGAGCAGTCCGGCCGCCAAGATTCCAGCAACGCAGCCGTCTCGAACCGGAAGCTGTCCGACATCGCCCACAACACAAGTAGAAACCGCCTGTCGTCCCAGTCGGGCGGCTTCGTAGAGCATGGCCGGCGTAGCGTCGACGCCGAGCACCGCTCCCTGTGATCCGACGGCGGCTCGCATGGATGCCAAGGCTCGTCCCGAGCCGCAGCCCGCGTCGATGGCCACATCGCCGGGCGACAGCTTGAGCTGGTCTACAGCCCAGTTGAACAACACGTCGTCGTCGGGATGTCGATCCTCCCAGCCGGCTGCCCGGGAGGTGAAGAACTCCCTGGTCTCTGTCAAATCCCGAGACAAGCCCACTGGATCAAACCGAATCGGGCAGTTCGCGGACAGAGGCGACGAGGGCGGAGAGCTCGGCGGAGGTTGCAGGCCCGGCCAGCGAGGCGCACACAGAGCCGGACTTGTCGGCCAGCACCGCCAGGGGGACGGCGTCCACTGCGTAGCGGCGGTGCAGTTCCCCGTGACGGCGGTATTCCACTTCTTGCACCGCAAGGGAGTGGTCGGCCAAGCCCTCGGCTGCTTCGAGCACCGCGGCGCAAGTTGAGCAGGATTTGGAGGTGAACACAGCCAACAGCCAGTCGGCATTGGGCTGGGCGAAGTCCCAGCGCTCCAGTCGGGCGGGTACCGAGTATGTCGGCGCAGTCGGCCTTGAGGGGCGGAATCGACGATAGAGCCAGGCCACTGCAAGTGCCCCAGCGATGACCCCAATAGCAATCAGGGTGCGGGCCACGACTCCGGGGCGTCAGGCTCTTCCAAATCGGCTGTCGAGGCAACGGTGGTGGTAGCGGAGCCCCGCGTGGCCCCTGTGTTCCGGGAGCTGAGGGCTGCGCCTATCACGTCCCGGGGATCACCAACGGGACCCTCGTCCCCCAATTCCACTAGTCGCCCGACTTCTTCGCCGGAGATGGTCTCGTGCTCCAGCAGGGCACGAGCTACCAAGTCGAGACCGTTGCGGTGCTTGGACAGCGTCTCCCGGCACCGGTTCTCTTGGGTTCGCAGTATTTCAGCCACTTCTTCGTCGATGACCCGGGCTGTCTCGTCGCTGTACTCCCGGTTGGTCATCATCTCGTCGCCCAAGAACACCTGGCCCGCGCTTCGCCAGGCCATCGGCCCGATGCGATCGCTCATGCCCCACTCCCGCACCATGCGCCGGGCGAATTCGGTGGCGCCGGCCAGATCATCGGCCGCGCCGCTCGACGACACTCCAAATACCAGCTCCTCGGCGATGCGTCCGCCCATGCGCATGACCAGCATGTCGTCTAGGTAGTCGCGCCGCAGGGTGTGGCGGTCTTCCTCGGGGAGGGTCATGGTCACTCCCAGCGCCATGCCCCGGGGGATGATGGTCACCTTGTGGAGCGGGTCGGCGTGGGTCAATACTGCCGCGCACACTGCGTGGCCCGCTTCGTGGTAGGCGGTGATCTGCCGCTCCTCCTCGGACATGACCATCGACTCCCGCCGCTGTCCCATAAGCACCCGATCACGGGCGTTTTCGAAGTGGATCATGCGGATCTGCTCAGAGTCGTTGCGTACCGCAAACAACGCCGCTTCGTTGACCAGGTTGGCCAGGTCGGCGCCGCTCATGCCCGGCGAGCCTCGGGCAATTAGTGGCAAGTCGACATCGGCGGCGATCTTCTTGGACCGGACGTGGACATTGAGGATCTGCAAACGGTCGTCGGCTTCGGGCAGCGGGACCACTACCTGGCGGTCGAATCGCCCAGGGCGCAGCAATGCCGGGTCCAAGATGTCGGGCCGGTTGGTGGCGGCCATCATCACGATGCCCTCGGTGGCCTCGAAGCCGTCCATCTCGGCCAGCATCTGGTTGAGAGTCTGCTCTCGCTCGTCGTGGCCGCCGCCGAGCCCGGCGCCCCGTTTGCGGCCGATGGAGTCGATCTCGTCGATGAAAATAATGGCCCGACCCATCTTCCGGGCCGATTGGAACAGGTCTCGCACTCGGCTGGCCCCCACTCCAACGAACATCTCCATGAAATCCGACCCGGTGACCGACAAAAATGGCACCCCGGCCTCGCCGGCCACCGCCCGGGCGATGAGCGTCTTGCCGGTACCCGGCGGTCCCACCAGCAGCACGCCCTTGGGAATGCGGGCTCCGATCTGGGCGAACTTGTCGGGGTGCTTCAAGAAGTCGACAACCTCGACGATCTCCTTTTTGACCCCCTCGTAGCCGGCCACGTCTTCAAAGGTGGTTCCGGGCCGCTCGGTGGTGTAGGTCTTGGCCTTGGAGCGGCCGATGGACATGATGCCGCTCATTTGGCCCTGGGCCCGGCGCTGGAACCACCAGAAGATCAAGAAGATCAGCCCCACTGGGATTAAGAGAGGCAGGATGCTGGCCCAGATGCTGCTACGGGGGGTGTGGAATTCGAATGTCGGGATGGTGGTCCGCAATTCCTCTTCCACTTGTTCGGGCAGCGGAACCGGACCAGTGGTGTGGAACTTGGTGCCATCTACCATCGTGCCCTTGATTTCACCGGTGTTGTTGTTGTACTCCGCCTCCTGGATCTGGTTGAGCTGGGCAGAGTCGACAAATGCCCGGAAGGAGACCTCGTCGCCCTTGTCCTCGCTCCGGAACACATTGGAGAACAGCAGGGCGGCCAATAGCCCCAACACGATAAACCAGATCCAACGCGGCATCCGGCCCTGGGTGGTCGGCTGCTGACCCGGCCCGCGCTCGGGGTCTCGCCGCTCAGGCGGCGGCGGTGGCGGCGGCGGGGGGGAGGCCATTTGGCAATTCTACGGGCGCTGAGGGGCAAAATCACCACTCTGCTGCCCTACGCTGCGACCGGTGGCGGCTGTTAGGCACAGCAAAGTGCGAGAGATCCGGTGGGGACTGCCCGACGTGTTTATCGGTGTGGTGGTCTCGTGGGTGGCCGCGGTGGTGGTCTTTCTGGTTGTTCTGGCAGCGGTCGGGCTGGAAACCGGGGGTGAGGTGGGCACCGGGTCATATGTGGGCCGCTACGGCCTGAGCGATTCCATAAGCCAGCAGCGCAGCGATCCCGGCCTTCCCCTATGGACTTTGCCGGTGGGTCAGATCGGGCTGTGGGGCGGATTCGCACTGACCACGCTGGTGGCCGGCACCCTGCGGGGAACCGGCGTGCGGCGCGACTTCGGCTTGTCTATGAAGGCATCGGATGTGCCCCTGGGGCTGTTGGTGGGGGTGTTCGCCCAAATCGTGGTGGTTTGGCTTATCTATGCGCCGTTTCAGCAGTTTTTCGACTTCGACGTGAGCGAGGCCGCCCGGGAGATCACCGACCGGGCGGCCACCGGGGGCGACATCGCCCTGGTGATGCTGGGAGTGGTGGTGGGGGCCCCCATCTTCGAAGAGCTGTTCTTCAGAGGCCTGGTATTGCGGGCGTTTGAGCGGAAATGGGGAGCGGTGGTGGGAGTGCTGGCCTCCTCAGCATTGTTTGGCGCCGTACACCTTCAGCTCCTCCAATTCCCCGCGCTGATGGTTTTTGGGATCATCGCCGCGGTGTTGGCCCGGCGCTGCCAGCGGTTGGGACCGGCCATTTGGGCCCACATCGGATTCAACTTGGTGGCGGTGATCAACCTCATCTGGTTGGCCTAGTAGCGATTTCCCCTATCTTGAGGCTGTGAGCACACCAGGTGTTCTGACCGGGGTGATCCAACCCTACGTCTGGGGGTCACAGGAGGCACTTCCCCGAATAATGGGCGTGCCGCCCACCGGTGAGCCCCAAGCCGAGCTATGGCTGGGCGCCCACATCCGGGGCCCCTCGGTGTTGCGACGCGGTGGAGTCGATCGGCCGTTGCACCAGGTGATTTCCGGCGATCCCATGGGCGAGCTGGGTGCGGATGCGGTTCGGTCGTTCGGCGACGAGCTGCCCTTTCTGCTCAAGATCTTGGCCGTCGACCGGCCGCTCTCGCTGCAAACCCATCCCACCCGCGAGCAGGCTCATGCCGGTTTCGGCGCGGAAGAAGAGCAGGAAATTCCCGTCGACGCCGAACACCGCTCATACCGCGACCGCAATCACAAGCCGGAGCTGATCTGTGCGCTGGAGCCGTTCACGGCCTTCTGCGGCTTCCGGACGCCGGACACCTCGGCGGCATTGCTTGCCTCCCTTGAGGTTGCCGAGCTGGCCCCGGCAATCGACTTCCTGGAGGCCAACGAAGTGGATTCGGCCTTGCGATGGCTTCTGGAGCTCCCCCCAGAAACCCGAGCCCATATGGCCAATCAAGTGGTGGAGGCCTGCCTTCGTCCGGGACCGTATCCCGACGAGCGACAGTGGGCGGTTCGGATCGGCGAGCAGCATCCCGGCGATATCGGCGTGGCCATTGCGCTGATGCTCAATCTCGTTCGCCTCGACTCCGGCCAGGCCCTCTACTTGGGGGCGGGAAACCTGCACGTGTACCTGCACGGGGTAGCAGTGGAGATCATGGCCAACAGCGACAATGTGCTGCGGGGCGGCCTCACCGACAAACACGTGGACGTGCCCGCTCTGTTGGAGGTGGTGGATTGCCTGCCTGGCGCCTTGACGGTGCTCGAATGCCAGGGACCGACCCATACCTACCAATCGCCGGTCCCTGATTTCTGCCTCACCCGCATCGAGGTGACCGAGCCGGTGCGCTGTCACACCTCAGGTCCCGAGATACTGCTGTGCGCATCGGGCGAGGTAAGCGCGGCCGGGCACCATATCGGCGGTGGCGGTGCAGTTTGGTTGCCCGCGGGAACTGGGAACTATGAGGTTGCTGGATCTGGGCTGGTGTTTCGGGCTCGAACCAACCAGCAGATATAGGGCATACAGGTCTATTTGGGTAAAACTGTTGCCATGGCGCTGGACCCCCGATTGCTCGAGATCCTGGCATGTCCCGACGACAAGGGGCCGCTGCTTTATTTTCCCGACGAGAACTCGCTGTACAACCCGCGCCTGCTCCGGCGCTATCTGGTGGAGGACGACATCCCCAACATGCTCATCGACGAGGCCCAGACCGTGGATCGCGATGAGCACGATCGCCTGATGGCGAAGGCGGATTCGGAGTCGATCCCCTTCACGTTCACCCCGTGAGTGAAAGCGGGGCGAGGCAGTGAGCGAGCGAGTGGACACGCTGGGCATGTGGCCGGCGGTCAACCGGCTGCCCGAGCAGATGTTGGACGCACTGGACCGCACCAAGGATCTAGACGGGCTGCCCGACCGAACGGAGATCGCCAACGTGCTGGTGCTGGGCATGGGTCCAGGCGGTTTCGCCGGCGATCTCTTGGCGGTGACCGCGGGCCCATTCATGCCCTTGCCCATCGTGGTGGTCAAGAGCTATCAACCCCCGTCCTATGTGGACGAGCAAACTCTGGTCTTCGCCCTCTCTGCCAGCGGCGACACCCCAGAGATCGTTCAGGCTGCGGCCCAAGCTGCCGGAGCCGGCGGACGTGTGGTGGCGGTGACCGGAGGAGGGCAACTGGCCCAGATGGCGGCCGACTGGAACGCTCCGCTAGTCGAAGTGGACCCTATGCTGTACCCGCCCCGAGCCGGAATCAGCGTGCTCACCGTGGCTCCGATGATCATCTTGGAGCAGATGGGTTTGTTCCCCGGTGCCAGCCAGTGGGTGCGCCATGCGGTAGAGCAGATCCGCAGTCGAAGGGATGCGGCCCGGACGCCGGCGGCAGACCTGGCCCGCCAACTTGCCGGAACCGTGCCGCTCATCTACGGCGGGGGAGGGCTCGGCTCGGTGGCCGCCCGGCACTGGAAGAACATGATCAACACCAGCGCCAAGGCGCCGGCGTTCAGCGCCGGGGTGCCCGATCTGCTGCACAACGAAATCGCTGGGTGGGGCCAGCACGGCGACTTGACCCGACAGGTGTTCAGCATGTTGGTGCTGCGTCACGAGCATGAGCATCCAGAAGTGATGCGGGGCTTCGACATCCTGATCGACCTGATGGACGAGGTGGTGGGCACGGTTCAAACCGTGGAGGCGGCCGGAGAGGGCCCGGTAGCCCAGATTTTCGATCTCATGTACCAGGGGTCGATCACCGCGCTGGAGATGGCCGCCGCGGTGGGCCTCGATCCCGGCCCGGTGCCGGCCATTGTGGCGGCTCGCCAAGTGCTGGCAGGTCGCCCCCGATGAATCCGACACACTAAATCGGCAAGGAAATAGACCATTGGCTGTAGACCATGACTTCAAGGAATGAACCCATTGACCCCTGAAAATGACTTCAAGGTGGCCGACCTGGCCTTGGCCGAGGCCGGCCGCAAGGAGATCCGCCTCGCTGAGCACGAGATGCCTGGCCTCATGGCCCTGAGGGCCCAGCACTTCGATGACCAGCCCCTGGCTGGGGCCCGTATCACCGGCTCGCTCCACATGACGGTGCAGACCGCGGTTCTCATCGAGACGCTCACCGCGCTCGGTGCTCAAGTTCGCTGGGCGTCGTGCAACATCTTCTCCACCCAGGATCCCGCCGCCGCCGCAGTGGCAGTGGGACCCACCGGTACGCCAGAACAGCCCCAAGGGGTTCCGGTATACGCCTGGAAAGGCGAGACGCTGGAGGAATACTGGTGGTGTACCGAGAAGGTTCTGCTCTGGCCCGACGGCGGGGGACCGAACCTGATCCTCGACGACGGGGGAGACGCCACCCTGCTGGTGCACATGGGCGCTGATGCCGAGGCGGCGGGCACCGCCGGAGACCCCGACGAGGCCGACTCGGAGGACCTGGCCGAGATCCGCCGACTGCTGGGCCGCACGCTGACCAACGACCCGGGGAGGTGGACCGCCATTGCCAGCGGCATTCGCGGCGTGTCGGAGGAGACCACCACCGGGGTCCACCGGCTGTATCGCATGAAGGCCGACGGCACTCTGCGGTTCCCGGCCATCGACGTGAACAACTCGGTGACCAAATCCAAGTTCGACAACCTATACGGCTGCCGGCATTCTCTGATCGACGGCATCAATCGGGGAACCGACATGATGATCGGCGGCAAGACGGCCGTGGTTTGCGGCTATGGCGACGTGGGGAAAGGCTGCGCCCAGTCGCTGAGGGGCCAGGGCGCCCGGGTGGTGGTCACCGAAGTAGATCCCATATGTGCCCTGCAAGCGGCCATGGAGGGCTTCGAGGTTCAGCGGCTCGAGGATGTACTGGATACGGCCGATCTGTTCATCACCGCCACCGGATGCAAAGACGTGATCAGCGCCGAGCACTTGGGGCGGATGAAGCATCAGGCGGTAGTGGGCAACATCGGCCACTTCGACAACGAGATCGATATGGCCGGGCTCAACGCGCTGTCCGACGTTCAGCGCATCAACATCAAGCCCCAGGTGGACGAGTACGTCTTTCCCGACGGGCATTCGGTGATCATCTTGTCGGAGGGCCGGTTGCTGAACTTGGGCAACGCCACCGGCCACCCCAGCTTTGTGATGTCGTGCAGCTTCACCAACCAGGTGTTGGCCCAGTTGGAGCTGCACGCCAACGCCGAGGCCTACGGCACCGACGTGGCCACCCTGCCCAAAGAGCTAGACGAGATGGTGGCTCGCCTTCATCTCGACGCTCTCGGGGTGCGCCTGACCACGCTGACCCCGAACCAGGCCGACTACATGGGGGTGTCGGCCGACGGGCCGTTCAAGGCCGACCACTACCGGTACTGATCCAGCGGGGCGGAACGGCTGGCGCGGCCCGGTCGTTGTGTCACTGGTGGTCTCTAGTGTGGGGCCATGTTGTTGTTGCGGGAGTGCGCTGGATGTGGAGGGCCGGGGCCGTCGCCGTGTCGGCGCTGCACGGCCGACTTGCGGGCGGTGGGGGAGATGGCCCCGCCCGAGCCGCTGTCGGGGCTGTGGGCGGTGTTCGCCTACACGGGGCCGGGTCGGGAGCTCTTGGCCAAGCTCAAGTACCGAAATCAGCGGTCGAGCGTGAAGTGGTTGGCGTCGGCCATGGGGAACGCCCTGCCCACCGGTCTGTTGGCAGAAGCAGTGACGTGGGCGCCCACGTCGCCCCAGCGCCGTCGCCGTCGGGGCTTCGACCAGGCTGAATTGCTGGCCCGGGCCTTGGGTCGGGATATCGGCCTGCCTGCATTCCCCTTGCTCAAACGAGTGGACGCTGCCGGCCAAACCGGACGCAGCCGCAGCCAGCGCTTTTGTGCCCCGGCATTTGCCGCTCGCCGCTCCCCGCCGCCAGCGGTGCTTTTGGTGGACGACGTGATAACCACCGGGGCTACCTTGCAAGCAGCGGCAAATTGCCTGGTCAAGGCGGGTGCCGAGCGGGTAGATGCGGTGGTGGCCGGAGCCACTCCGCTGCCCTCCTCACGAAAGCCATCTGGTGTGGCTACCATGAGAAGTCACAACTCAACCCCAGTCGAAAGGGAGCCGCCATGGACGTGACCATCAGCAGCAGCGGGATGCAGGTGTCGCAGAGACTGGGGGAGGCCACCCGAACGAAGGTGGGCAAACTGAACCGCTATCTATCGGGCATCGATCACGCCACGGTCCGGTTCAGCGAGGAGAAGAACCCCCGCATCGCCGAGCCCGACATCTGCGAGGTCACCCTGGAGGGCCACGGCTATCACATCCGCAGCCGGGTCAACGGCCCTACGCCGTTCGCGGCCTTGGACCGGGCCATTGCCAAGCTGGAGCGCCAGCTCCGCCGCACCAAGACCCGCCGGGTCGACCGCCAACACCACACCCGCGAGCGCCGGGCCAGCTAGGTCTCTACCCTCGCCAATCGGTACTTCTTGGCCTCTTTGGTCGGCTGAATCCAGCCGAGGTTCGGGCTGTCCCTGCTGACTAGTTCGCGCGGGCGCAGCGGTAGAGTAGGCGCAGCATGAGCGTGTTTCAGAAGATCCTGAACACTGGAGAGGGCAAGAAGCTCAAGGCACTGGAAGACCTGGTGCCCGATATCAACGCGCTCGAACCCGAGACCAAGGCGCTATCGGACGACGCGCTGCGGGCCCGCACCGGGGAGTTCCGCCAGCGCTTGGAGAATGGCGAAGACCTCCACGACCTCCTTATCGAAGCTTTCGCCGTGGTGCGGGAGGCGGCCTGGCGGGTTATCGGCCAGCGCCACTACGACGTGCAGTTGATGGGGGGTGCGGCCCTGCACTTCGGCTGGGTGGCCGAGATGCGCACCGGGGAGGGCAAAACCCTGGTGTCCACGCTGCCGGTGTATTTGAACGGCTTGGCCGGCAAAGGCGTACATGTGGTGACGGTGAACGACTACCTGGCTGCTCGTGACGCCGATTGGATGGGGGCCATCCACCGCTGGCTGGGCCTCACTGTCGGCCTGGTGGTCCCTGGAGAGCGGGGCTCAGAGTTCAAGCGCGAGCAGTACGACTGCGACATCACCTACGGCACCAACAACGAGCTGGGCTTCGACTACCTGAGGGACAACATGGCGATGTCGGCCGAGCGCCGGGTGCAGCGCGGCCACAACTATTGCATTGTGGACGAGATCGACTCGATCCTCATTGACGAGGCCCGGACGCCCCTCATCATCAGCGGGCGCCTGGCCGATGCGGCCAAGACGTACTACAAGTTCGCCAGCGTGGTGCGGGGCCTGCGACGAGACGTGCACTACGACGTGGACGAGGAGAAGCGCATCGTGGCCCCAACCGAGGATGGGGTGCACGCCGTGGAGCGGGCGCTGGGGGTGGAGAACCTCTACGACTCGGTCAGCGCCAACTTGGTCCATCAGCTCCAGGCCGCGTTGCGGGCCAAAGAGCTGTACCACCGCGACAAGGACTACATCATCCAGCGGGGCGAGGTGAAGATCGTAGACGAGTTCACCGGACGGATCCTCGACGGCCGCCGCTGGTCGGAGGGCTTGCACCAGGCAGTGGAGGCCAAAGAGGGGGTGAAGATCAAAGAGGAGAACCAGACGCTGGCTACCATCACCCTCCAGAACTACTTCCGGCTGTACAAGAAGCTGGCGGGAATGACCGGTACCGCAGTCAGCGAGGCCAACGAGCTTTTCGGCACCTACGGCCTGCATGTGGTGCCCATTCCCACCAATCTGCCGGTGGTTAGAGCCGACCAGGGCGACCTCATTTACAAGAGCGAGGACGGCAAGTTCAACGCCCTGGTCGAAGATCTAGTGGAGCGCTACGAGCGGGGCCAGCCCGTGCTGGTGGGCACGGTGTCGGTGGAGAACTCCGAGAAGCTGTCCGACGTGATGAACAAGCGGGGGATCCCCCACGAGGTGCTCAACGCCAAACAGCACTTCCGGGAGGCCGAGATCGTGGCCCAGGCCGGGCGGCTGCACGCCATCACCGTGGCCACCAACATGGCCGGACGAGGGGTGGACATCGTGCTGGGAGGCAACCCCGAGGCCATGGCCCGCCGGGATGCGGTCGCCGAGGGCCTCGACCCCGCCAGCGTCGAGGGCCAGACCAGGGCGGCCGAGCTCCTCGAGAAGTACGAAGCCGAGTGCGGGGCCGAGGGCGAGAAGGTGCGGGAGTTGGGCGGCCTCTATGTGCTGGGCACCGAGCGCCACGACAGCCGTCGCATCGACAACCAGCTTCGGGGACGCTCCGGGCGCCAGGGAGATCCCGGCGAGAGCCGGTTCTACCTGTCGCTGGAAGACGATCTCATGCGGATCTTCGCCACCGGCGCCATGAATTGGGTCATGGACAAGGCCTTGCCCGAAGACGTGCCCATCGAGGCCAAGATGGTGACCAAGGCCATCGAACGGGCCCAGGGCACCGTGGAGCAGAAGAACGCCGAAGCCCGCAAGAACGTGCTCAAGTACGACGAGGTACTCAACGAGCAGCGCAAGGTGATCTACGAGCGACGAGCCCAGATCCTGTCGGGCAGCGAACTTCGGGCCGAGGCACTAGAGCACTTGGGCGAGGCGGTCGACGCGGTGATAACCGGGCACTGCACCACCGACGATCCCGCCGACTGGGATCTGGAGCAGCTGGAAACCGAGATCCGAGTGCTATGGCCCACCCAGATGGGGGCCGACCAGATGGGGGAGGCTGTTTCCACCGACGATCTCTACGACCTGCTGGTTGCCGAGGCGGTGACCCACTACGAGCAGCGAGAAGAACAGGTGGGCGCCGAAGCCATGCGGGAGGTGGAGCGCCAGATCATGCTGCGGATCATCGACCAGCGCTGGCGCGAGCACCTCTATGAGATGGACTACCTCAAAGAGGGCATCAACTTGCGGGCCCTCGGCCAGAAAGACCCCCTTACCGAGTGGCAGCGGGAGGGGTTCGAGATGTTCGGCCAAATGATGGCCGGGGTGGCACGGGACTTCGTCACCTACATCATGCACGTGGAGATCAACGTAGAGGCCCCGACCCGCGCCGACGACACCGGCACCAGCAATATCACCGAGTCGGGCCCGGCTGATCCCTCAACCCAGTCTTCTTTGGCCAGCGCGGCGGCCGCACCTGAGGTGGTTCAGGAGTCGGCACCCGCCTCAAAGGTGCCGGTGGTGAAGTCAGACCTGGAGAAAACCCCCCGCAACGCTCCTTGTCCGTGCGGTTCTGGCCGCAAGTTCAAGCAGTGCTGCGGGCGTTGACTAACTGCTCCCGGGACATTCCGTGCCTGATTTCACCGGCGACCTCGCCCTGCTCCGATCCAAACTCGACGAAGCCCGGCGCTATCTGCATATCGACGACCTGAACGCCCGCCGTCCCGAGCTGGAGAAGGCCGCCGCGGCCCCCGGCCTGTGGGACGATCCCGACCGGGCCCGCAAAGTGACCCGGGAGCTCTCTGAGCTGGCCGAAGACCTGGAGCTGTTCGCCGGGCTGGAGGCCGCGCTGGAAGATGTTGACACCCTGCACGAGCTAGCCGTGGAGGAGGGCGATGAGTCGCACGATCCGGAGATCGCCGAAATGCTGGGCTCCCTGGCCAACAAAATCGACGAGTTGGAGCTGCGGTCGCTGCTGGGCGGCGAGCACGACGGCTCGGACGCGGTGTGCGAGCTGCACAGCGGGGCGGGGGGCACCGATGCTCAGGACTGGGCCGAGATGCTGCTGGCCATGTACCAGGGTTGGGCCGAGCGCCGGGGCTTTGAATTCAAGGTGGACTCGGTGTCGGAGGGCCAGGGCGCGGGCATCTCCTCGGCCGATTTCACCATCTCGGGCCGCAATGCCTACGGGCTGCTCCAGTCGGAGCGGGGAGTGCATCGGCTGGTGCGAATATCGCCGTTCGACTCCGACGCCCGCCGCCATACCGCGTTCGCCCAGTTCAAGGTGGTCCCGTTCTTCGACAAGGTGTCCGACGAAGTGGAGATCGACGACAAAGACCTGCGGATCGACACGTTCCGGTCGTCGGGGGCGGGAGGACAGCACGTGAACGTGACCGACTCCGCGGTGCGCATCACCCATATACCCACCGGCGTGGTGGTGTCATGCCAAAACGAGCGCAGCCAGCACCAGAACAAAGACCGGGCCATGCAGATCCTGGCCGCCCGCCTCGCCGATCTGAAGCGAGCCGAACGAGAAGCCGAGATCGCCGGCCTAGCTGGCGAACACCAGAAAACCGAATGGGGCAGCCAGATCCGCTCCTACGTGCTCCACCCCTACCAACAAGTCAAAGACGACCGCACCGGCATAACCATCGGCAACGTAGAAGCCGTGCTAACCGGCGACCTAGACGAGCTAATAGAGGCCTACCTCCGCTGGCGACGCATGTCGTAAGGACATTCGAATGCCGTGTCAGGCAACCCGGTGCCGGTGCTAGGCGGCCTCGGCAGGGGGTTCGGGATCTAGCTTTGCCTCGATGCGGGCCAGGCGCCCGTCGTGGGCCCTGAGCTCGCCGGTGAACTTGGTTTCCAGGCGGCGTAGTTCCGCGGTGAACTTGTCGAACAGCCTGATTTCCAGGGCGTGGACCTCGCCGGTGAGATGGTCGACCTTGCTTTCGAGCCGGCCGAACCTGTCTTCCAGCTGGCCGAATCTAGTGTCCACTGCGGCGAACCTGGTGTCCACTGCGGCGAAGCCGTTGGCCATTGTGTCGTTCAGGTTTTTGAGCATCATGAAGAGGGTTCTGAACAGCATGAAAAACATGCCGAACAGACCGGCGCCCAACACGCTGATCAAAGTTGTGGTGATTGCGGTGTTCATTCAAAACTCCCTCAAAGAGGGTTGAAGAGGGGGAAGTGAATGGGCCCAGACTAGCAAGACAGGATCGGCCGACCAGCAGGCGGCGAAGTAGGGTCTAGCCGGTGAAATTCAAGGTAGCTCCGGTTCTTGCGGCTGCTGGACTGGTGTTTGGGTTGGCGGTTGTGGCCAGCGGCCCGGTTTCAGCTCAGGGCCAGGGCCAGCAGAGTGTGGCGGAACGGTGTTTTGGGCACCACAAGTTCGGTGCGGAGCCGGTGGACGTGGCCAAGAGCGCCGACGGGCAATCCGTGCTTGCTCAAGTGAGCTGGGGTTACCACGACGCCATTGGCTGCTATCTCACCCTTGACGAAGGTGCTTTGGCCGTTCTGCGGGCCGCCCCGCCGCCCCAGAGCCTTCCTGAGGCTTCGACTGACGACTCAAAGACGTGTTTCGGGCACCACCAATTCGGGGAGAGCCCGGTGGACGTGGCCAAAACTGCCGACCGCCAGACTGTGCTTGCTCGGCTGAGTTGGGGCTACCACCAGACAATCGGCTGCTACCTGGTGCTTGACGACACTGCCATTGCCACCCTGCGGGCCGCCCACACCGAGCCCGAACCGACCCCTGACCCAACGCCAGATCCCACCCCCGATCCCACCCCCGATCCCACCCCTGATCCGACCCCAGATCCCACGCCGGAACCGGAGCCGCCCACCGAGTACGTTGCCGTTGCCGCGGCCAGCAAACATTCGTGTGCGATCACGGTCGATCAGGACATCGAGTGCTGGGGCGACGACGCGGGCGGCAAGCTAGACGCGCCAGAAGGCCAATTCACCGCCATTTCGGCGGGCTGGTGGCACACCTGCGCCCTGGCAACCGACCAAACCATCGCCTGTTGGGGCGACGACGACTACGGCCAACTCAGCGCACCATCAGGGCGCTTCACGTCCATAGCGGCCGGCAACTTGCACACTTGCGCCATCAGAACCGACCAAACCATCGCCTGTTGGGGCTACAACATTGCTACCGGCAACCAGCAGGTTGATGCGCCTGTCGGCCGCTACACCTCCTTATCGGCCGGTCGCGACTATTCGTGTGCCATCAACACCGACCAGACCCTCGTCTGCTGGGGCGACCCTTGCGCCGCCAGATGGGATAGTCCGCCGGGCTGTTGGGACGAAAACATGGTGGCCCCCGAAGGGCGCTACACCGCGGTCGCGGTCGGCGGCTCCAGCAACTACAACGTAGAAATCGGGCATGCGTGTGCCATAAGAGTCGATCAATCCATCGCTTGTTGGGGAAACAAGCACTTTGCCCAGGCAATAGCCCCCATGGGCCAATACACAGCTATTGCGGCGGGTGACGCCCATTCGTGTGCCATCAAGGTCGACCAAACAATGGTCTGCTGGGGGCGCAACCGCGACGGGCATACCTGCGTTGTCAGGTCCGAAAATTCCGGGTGTTTTAGCGGGGAGTTTGTCGGCCCGTCAGACACACCTAGCGGCCAGTTCACCTCCGTGGCCGCGGGCCAAACCCACTCGTGTGCCATCAAAACGGACAAGACCATTACCTGCTGGGGAGACAACCGCTACGGCCAGACGACGCCAAGGCCAGCTCCAACTGAGCTCCCGCCTCCGGGCCGGTACACCGATTTTGCAACCGGGCTTCATCATGCGTGTGCCATCACAACCGACGAGGCCGCCGTCTGCTGGGGCCGCAACGACTACGGCCAGTCGGACGCTCCTCCGGGCCGCTACACCGCCATCGCGACCGGTGCCGCCCATTCGTGTGCCATCAACACCGACGAGGCCGTTTCCTGCTGGGGTTACAACAAGAACGACCGCACCGGCCTCCGATCGGATCCACCCCCAGGCCGCTACACCGCCCTCACCGCCGGCGAATGGCACTCCTGCGCCATCAACGCCGATGAGTCTGCCGTCTGCTGGGGCGACGACTCCTACGGCCAGGCAGAAGCGCCTGCGGGCCGCTACACCGCCATCACAACGGGCAGGACGCACTCGTGCGCCATAAGGGCCGACCTGTCCATCGCCTGCTGGGGCGTCATCGGCAGCAGCGAAACAGACGGCCCTGTCGGCCAATACACCTCCCTCGCATCCGGCGACTACCACTCATGCGGCATCCGAATCGACCAGACCATCGCCTGCTGGGGGAGCAACAGCCACGGTCAAAGCAACACTCCCGCCGGTCGATACACCGCCATCGCTGCGGGCGGCAACCATTCGTGTGCCATCAACACCAACCAGGCAGTGGTCTGCTGGGGCCTCGGCAACTACCGCCAGACCAACGCTCCCGCCGGCCGTTACACCGCCATTGCTGCGGGCCATTCGGACTCGTGTGCCATCAACACCGACCAAGCCCTCGTCTGCTGGGGCCGCAACGACTATGCCCAGGCACATCCTCCCGCTGGCCAATACACGATGGCGGCAATCAACCGGTGGTATTCGTGTGCCATCAACACCGACGAAGCCCTCGTCTGCTGGGGCAACCAAAACTGGGGTTGGATGCCGAACGCGACTCCCCGCCCAACTCCCACTGTGAATGCGACAATTGCGGCCGGCAGAGATCATTCGTGTGTTATCAAGGCCGATCAGACTATCGCTTGCTGGGGCCGCAACGATTATGGCCAGTCAGACCCACCTCCGGGCCGCTACGCCGCAATCGTTGCCAGCCACGACCATTCGTGCGCGATTACAGCCAGGACAATCGTCGGCGCACTAGTACCCGATTCCAATGTGATTTGCTGGGGCGACATAAGCAGCAGTCAGGCTGTCGTGCCTGCGGGCCGTTATGCCACCCTGGCAACAAGCCGGTACTACACATGCGGGGCCGGAACCGACCAGGTCTTTGTGTGCTGGGCAAGCCTCTTATCAGATCAAACCAGTATTCCTCATGGTCAATTCACCGCTATCGCATCTGGCAGTTACCATTGGTGTGCCATCAAGACCGATCAAACCATCGCCTGTTCGGGCGGGGGGTCGTTCAACGCCGACGATGCGCCGGCGGGCCGCTACACCGCTATAGCTGCGGGGGAAGCCCATTCGTGCGCCATCCGAGCTGACCAGAGTGTCATCTGCTGGGGTCGCGGCGACTACGGCCAGACAGACGCACCCAACGGTCGCTATATCGCCGTTGGCGCAGCTGGACTGCGTTCATGCGCCATAAGAACCGACCAAACCATCGCCTGTTGGGGTAATAGCCCCGTCTGGCATGCAGATGTTCCCACAGGACATTTCACCGCCATTGCGGTTGGAAGTGACCATTCGTGCGCAACAAGGATCGACCAGACCGTTGTCTGCTGGGGCGACAATCGATTCGGCCAGGCGGATCCATTTTCGGCTCCGCATACCGGTGGTGGCCATTATGTCAGCACCAACGGCAATGTAGATTCTTGGTGGGACCAGCCTCGGGGTTTGCTGCGGGTCAAGTTCCACGTATGCACGACCGCCGAACTGCGCCCATACATCCCTGTCGAGTTTATTGACGACCACGTCGATGCCTTGAATGAGCAGGTCGCCCCATTCTATGCCTGGCAGTCATCAGGCCTGCTGAGTGTTCAATTCGAAGCCGGTCAGGTGCTCGAACAACCCTATGAGATATTGATCGACGGGGGAGAGACTTGCGAGAAACAGGCTTACGATGGTCCTGGTGAAGGCGGGATTGCCCACCAGTTCTACCATTATGGGACACAAGCCGCGAACGAATCCGAATACGGCGGCCTAGGCATGCTGGGGGGCCCGTTAAGCTGGATACACCATCGACATCAGCGCACCGCACCACCCCAAGCACCAGCAGGCCTTAGCCTTGATCGCGTGCTCTTTGTTGCAGGCCACGAACTGGACCACAACATAGGAGTCCACCATTTCCACGACAACCCCACTGGATATACCCGCACTGCTGACGGTGTGTGGGGAGAGTTCAATGAGGGTGTTAGCTCAGACAATCCAGCGTTTTCAAGGGTGTTTTCCTGCTTTGATGTACAGAACTTCGGATGGCCGGTGGGCGAAGGCCATCCAGTGTGCGCGCTCGTACCGGAACTAGCCGAAGTAAGGAATACTGGTGTTGTGGAAATCGAGCATGGTGCAGCCGGCGTGGTCTGGCAAGACCCAATTCAGGCTGAGACCGATGTACCCGCAACCGGTTACAAAATCGAAATCGCAATCCAAAGAGACAATGACTGGACAGGGGAAGTCATAGGAGAGTTCAACGTATCAGCTACCGCAAGGGCATTCCGATTGCCAATGCAATTGTCGTCGGGCTTATATTCTGTGACAGTACGAAGAATCACCGATGTTGGCGAGTCTCGCGGAAGCAGAGTTAGTTTCTCCATTTTCCGTGATGAATTTGGCGTAAGGGCACGAGCTTTGTCCTCTCCTCCGATTTGGTATTCGCAAGATGTGATAGAGGACTTTCCGATTGAATATGAACTGAGCTGGGAGCCTGTAGCCAACGCCCTAAGCTACGAGATCCTTCGCCCTGAGTCTTGTCCTTCATTAAGCGTCAATGAATTCTGCAAAAGCACCGAACCTCGGATTACCTTCTCCGAAGCCCGTGGAGAACTAATCGAAGGCAAAACCTATTCCCTAACGGTATACGCCAGGTTCTCTCCCTTCTTCTCTAGTCCCGTCGGCCTGGTGCACTTCACTGCTCAGCGCAACATCCCCGAGTGGTGGACGGGGCAAAGAGACATCCCGCCCTTCTGAGCGGCCACAACAGGCCAACAGCCCCAAGCCGGGGGTGCGCGAGCCGCGGCTAGTGCTGGTGGTAGCGTGGGGCGGGCTTTTCGGGCCAACATAGGGGGTCGGGCCTGGGATGCAGTTCGGAGTTCACGGCGCATGATCAGAATGGAGAACGTCACCAAGGTGTACAAGGGCGAGGTGCTCGCCCTTCAGAACGCCACCTGCGAGGTGCAGCGGGGCGAGTTCGTGTTCTTGGTGGGCCCGTCGGGTTCGGGCAAGTCCACGTTTATGCGCCTGCTCAACAAGGAGGAGAAGCCCGACCGGGGCCGCGTATTCGTGGCCGGGCGAGACATCGGCAAGCTGCCGAGCTGGAAGGTGCCCTTTTTGCGCCGCAATATCGGCTGTGTCTTCCAAGACTTCAAGCTGCTGCCCAACAAGACCGTGGTGCAAAACGTGGCTTTCGCGCTGGAGGTGATCGGCAGCCCCCGAGGCGTGATCAAAACCAAGGTGCCGGCCATTTTGGAGTTGGTGGGCCTGTCGAAGAAGATGCACAACTTCCCCGACGAGCTGTCGGGCGGCGAGCAGCAGCGGGTGTCCATAGCCCGGGCCTTCGTGAACCGACCGCTGATCCTGCTCGCTGATGAGCCCACCGGGAACCTCGACCCGAACACCTCGCTTGGCATCATGACGCTGTTGGACCGCATCAACCGCACCGGCACCACGGTGGTGATGGCCACCCATGACCGCAGCATCGTCGACAAGATGCGCCGCCGGGTTGTGGAGCTGGACCGGGGCCAGATCGTCCGGGATCAGTCCCGAGGCGTGTACGAATAGCCGATGAGCTGGAGTGATCCCCGCGGCGGGGATCGATCGGTGGACGTGAGCTGATGAGCCTCAGGTTGGACTATGTCCTGCGGGAGACGGCCAGCAACTTCCGCCGCAACATCACCCTCACACTGGCCACCGTCATCACCGTGACCATCTCGCTGACGCTTCTCGGCGCGGCGCTGCTGTTCGGCGATGCGGTGGACAACGCCACCGTCCGCTGGAAGGACGGGGTGGAGTTCATCGTATTCATGGAGCCCGACATCAGCCCCGAGCTGGAGGCCGGTATCCGCCACCAACTTGAGGACTCCACGGAGGTAAGCGGGTTCACCTACATCGACAAGGATGAGGCCTACGCCGAGGTGCAGGATCTGCTGGGCGATTCCCCGGAACTAGTCGAGGTGATCACACCAGAACGGCTGCCGGCGTCGTTCCGCGTCAAGCCCACCGACACCCTCCCAGAGCGAGTGGACGAGCTGGCCTCCGTCTTCAGGGCCCAGCCGGGGGTGGCCAAGGTAGTCACCGCCAGCGAGACCATCCGGGCCATTGAGGATCTGTCCAGCGGGCTTCGCCAGCGGGTGATCATCATTGCCATCGTGTTGTTGGTGGCCGCCGCGGTGCTGATCTTGAACACGATTCGTATGGCCCTGTTCTCCCGTCGCCGAGACATCGAGGTCATGAAGCTGGTGGGGGCCACCAACTGGTTCATCCGGGTGCCGTTCATGTTCGAGGGGCTCATCCAAGGCCTAGTGGGCGGGGTGATCGCCATTCCGCTCATCTGGCTCACCAACAACTTCTTCAGCGTGATCAACGACGACGTCTCTTTGGAGCTCCTCCGGGGGTTCACCGTTGATCCGGCCCGGGTCTGGACGCTGGGATTCCAGATGGTGGGCCTCGGCGCTCTGGTGGGCACGGTGGGCTCGGGCATCGCGGTCAGCCGCTTCTTGGATACCTGACGGGTTGCCTTCGCCTCCGAGCTGCTTCTGCAATACCTGAGCGACCCCGTTTTCCCAAGGCGTAGTAGGTTCGCGGCAGATGGCCTCGGTCACAGTGGCCGAAGGCCGGGCGAAAGGAGCAACAGATGGCCCAGCAGGTTCGAGCCGTAATCGCCAAGGCCAAAGGTGCGCCGGTCAGCATCGAGGCCATCGAGGTGCCCGACCCAGGGCCCGGAGAGGCCCTGGTGGCCGTCCAGGCCTGCGGCGTGTGCCATACCGATCTTCACTATCGGGAAGGGGCCATCAACGATGAGTTCCCATTCCTTTTGGGCCATGAGGCTGCCGGAGTGGTGGAGTCGGTGGGGGAGGGCGTGACCAATGTGGCCCCCGGTGACTTCGTGATCCTCAATTGGCGGGCCGTGTGCGGCAATTGCCGGTCGTGTCTTCGGGGGCGGCCGTGGTATTGCTTCGCCACCCATAACGCCACCCAGAAGATGACCCTCGACGGCCAGGAGCTGTCACCCGCATTGGGCATCGGAGCCTTCGCCGAGAAGACGCTGGTGGCGGCGGGCCAGGCCACCAAGGTAAACCCCCAAGCCCGCCCGGAAGTGGCCGGGCTGATCGGCTGCGGGGTCATGGCCGGGCTGGGTGCGGCTATGAACACAGGCGGGGTGGGCCGGGGCGACTCGGTGGCTGTATTCGGGTGCGGCGGCGTTGGCGATGCGGCCATTGAGGGGTCGCGCCTGGCCGGAGCCCACACCATCATCGGGGTCGACATCGACGACACCAAGCTCGAGTGGGCCCGGGAGTTCGGCGCCACCCACACCATCAATTCCTCTCGTGAAGACCCGGTAGAGCGAATCCGGGAGCTGACTGGGGGCCATGGTGTGGACGTGGCAATCGAGGCCATCGGTTTGCCCCAGACCTACGAGCAGGCTTTCTACGCCCGGGATCTGGCTGGGGTAGTGGTGCTGGTGGGAGTGCCCAACCCGGAGATGCGCATCGAACTGCCGATGATCGAGGTGTTCGGCCGGGGAGGCGTGCTGAAGTCGTCGTGGTACGGCGACTGCCTGCCGTCGCGGGACTTCCCCATGCTGATCGACCTCTACCTCCAGGGGCGGCTGAACCTGGAGCGATTCGTGTCGGAGACCATTTCGCTGGAGGACGTTGAGGAAGCGTTTCACCGCATGGAACAGGGCGAAGTGCTGCGGTCGGTGGTGGTGGTCTGAGGCCTGCCGGGTTGAGCACTTTGCTTGATGGTTGACGTTTTCGGGAGGCGTCAGTAGCCTGTTTTGTTGCGGGTGGGGTTCATGGGGCCTGTGTTGCTTGAGCAGAACACTGATCTGCTCTTGACGGAGACACCTGATATGCCCGAATTGAATCTGACAACGGTGGTGACCTCGATCATCGTCCTTGGGCTGCTAGCACTGCCGTTTGTTGCTGCTCGGCTGCCGCGTTCCCGCCGCTTCTGGTCCCGCGACGCCAAGCAGGCGGGTCCCGGTCCGGGCTTCACCTATGCCCTGGTGCCTCCTGGCGGCCATCCCGACGAGAGCAACGTCGACGAAAAAGGCTCATGGCAGTGGTGCCTGGCTTTCATTCCCGAAGAGACTGCTGACGGTGGATCAGAGATGCCACCGTGGTGGGCCCCGGCACCACCCTGGGACGCCACTGCCGAACAAGGCGGCAATTTCACCCAGGATGCCGACGCCTTGCGTGCTGTTTTCCAAGAGACCAGCGCCCAGCCAGTCGCTAGGTCATCGCAGGGGTAGGACATTTTTTCGCCCCCGGTAGGGGCTGTTGAACCATCATTGGATATGGCTGGGCCGGCTGGCGATCGCCATCGAGAGCGGCGACTGGCCATGGTGCGCCGCCAGATCGAGGATCGAGGGGTTTCTGATCCCCAAGTTCTGGCCGCCATGAGGTCGGTTCCCCGCCACCGCTTCGTGTCCCGGGCCCTGGCCGGCGACGCCTACAAAGACCACCCGCTGCCCATTGGCGCGGGCCAGACCATCTCACAGCCCTACATCGTGGCCCTCATGGCTGAGGCTGCGTCGGTCGGCCCCGACGACCGGGTGTTGGAGGTGGGCACCGGCTCGGGCTATGGCGCCGCAGTGCTGGCCGAGTTGGGCGCCTCGGTGACCACAGTGGAACGCCACCAGAAACTGGCCGACACCGCGGCCAAAGTGCTGGGCGAGTTGGGGTATGCCAACGCCACGGTGGTGTGCGGCGACGGATCCCAGGGCCATCCGCCGGGCGCTCCCTATGACGCGGTGGTAGTCACCGCCGCAGCCTCCAGCGTCCCGCCTCTGTTGGTAGACCAGCTGGCCGACGGCGGTCGGTTGGTGATTCCCGTGGGGCCGCCATCGTTTTCCCAGAACCTCACCCTCATCCGCCGAGTGGGGGACAAGATCACCTCCGAGCGGTTCTGCCCGGTGAGGTTTGTTCCCTTGGTCGAGGGACCCTGACCGATCCCCGCTCAGCCCTGCTACGCCAGTTGCCAGTCGGTCAGACGGGTGTAGCGGGCGCCATCGGAGGCAAGTTGACTTGCCACCAGCCACAATTGGGTGGCCCGGAATTCCGCAGCAAATGACTGCCCGACCACAGGGCTCGGCACTCGCTTCCGGGCTCGGGCCAACGTGAGATGTCCGGTGAAGCGCCTGCGGTCCGGCGGCTGGCCAACAGACGCAGTCCGCTCCTGCACTTCGACAGCCAATTCGTCCAGCCCAGCCGCCGGCAGCACCAGCGCCCGCGATCCCAGCCGCCTGCTGGTCGGCCCCAGCCGCACCGTGCAGGCTGATCCGCGAAACCCCTGCAAGCTGTCCTCAACATCCTCAGGCTCAGATTCCCCCAGAAACCGCAAGGTGACATGCCACTGGTCCCGTTTCGTCCACCGCAACCCGTCAACTTCGGGCCGCTCCATCTGGCTCAGCAGTTCCACAACCTCCACAGGCGGAAAAACAGCCAAGAACAACCGGGGCATCACGATAGTTTCGCAGGCAAAGGCAGGACATAGGCGCCAGATGGCTTCGAGAAAGGGCTAGATGGCGAGTTATGACAGGTAGGGTGAGCGGGTGCTGCGGTTGAGCGGTGAGGTTTATGCGCAGGTCGTTGCCCATGCGCTTTCGGGGCTGCCCAATGAGGCATGCGGGCTGTTGGCTGTTCCGGCAGGGGAAGAGCGGGTAACCCAGTTCTTCCCGGTGCGCAATGCCGCGGAGTCGAGCCAGATCTACCGGCTGGATGATGCCGAGTACCTCCAGGTAGAGCAGACCGCAGATGACGAGGGGCTGGTGCTCGTGGCGGTGATGCACTCACACACCCACACCACCGCCTATCCGTCGCCCACTGACGTGCGCGACGCCTCGGCATTCGATCCCTTCGGGGCACTGCTCTATGTGATCGTTTCACTGAAGGACCCCGAGCCCGCGCTGCGCTGCTACCGCATTCTCGATGGGGCTATTGCTGAAGAGCCCGTGGCAGTCGAGGGGTAATCTGGGGTCTGTGACGGCGCACAAATCGATTGTCGATCTCATCGGGAACACCCCGATGGTCGACGTCACCGTGCTGTCGCCCAGCCCCGCGGTGGCCATCCACGTCAAGCTGGAGGGGGTGAACCCGGCTGGATCAGTGAAAGACCGGGTGGCCCGCGAGATGATCCACGAAGCGGAGGCCGACGGCACGCTGGAGCCCGGTCGCACCATCATCGAGCCGTCGTCGGGCAACACCGGAATTGCCCTGGCCATGATCGCCCGGCTCCGGGGGTACCCGATCAAGATCGTCATGCCTGAGAACGTCTCGGCTGAGCGGCGCCAGCTCCTTGAAGTGTTCGGAGCCGAGATCATCTGGTCGCCGGGGGCCGAGGGGTCGAACGGTGCAGTCCGCTTGGCTCAACAGCTGGCTGACGACAACCCCGAATGGGCGTTCCTCTACCAGTACGGCAACGAGGCCAATCCTCGGGCCCATTACAACACCACCGGGCCTGAGATTTACGCGGATTGTCCCGAAATTACCCATTTCGTCTCCGGCCTGGGTACTAGCGGAACTCTCATGGGTGTGGGCGCCTACCTCAAGGAGCGCAAGCCATCGGTCCAGGTACTGGCGGTGGAACCCCCCGCGGGGGAGATGGTGGACGGCCTACGCAGCCTGGACGACGGGTTCATCCCTCCGGTTTATGAGAAATGGGGAGGTGACCAACTGCTGGACGGCAAGCGCATTGTGAGGCCCCGGGAGTCGATCGAATGGACTCGGCGACTAGCCGAAGAAGCAGGCATCTTCGCCGGCATCTCCACTGGGGCGGCGCTGGCCGGAGCCGCTCGGGTGGCCGAGCGGATAGACGAAGGATCAATAGTGGTGGTCTCGGCCGACGGTGGTTGGAAGTACTTGTCCACCGGGGCCTGGACCGACCCGATCGAAGAAGTAACCGCCCGAGCGGAGTCGATTATCTACTTCTGACCCCGGCAATCAAGAATTTGCTACTCGGACAGGTTTTCTTTTGCTTGATGTGCTATAAGCCCCCCGCGCTGCTACAATTCGTGCACCCAAACCACACCACCATGCTGGAGCTCAGCTCCAGCCGAACGGCCTCGACTCATCCCGCCAGAGTCGAGGCCGTTCCTCTTGTGCGGTCTTGTGTCCTTGTTAGGGTGCCTCCAGCGATGCAACAGGGCCGGAGGCTTTAGGTATGAGAGCAGGTCAAACATGAGGGGCGACGGGCGAGCCGCTGATGAGCTGCGGCCTATCAGCTTCGAACGGGACTTCACGGAGATGGCCGACGGGTCGGTACTGGTCTCCTTCGGCCGTACCCAGGTGCTGTGCACCGCGTCGGTCGATCCCGACGTGCCCCGGTGGATGAGAGGCCGGGGCACGGGCTGGGTGACGGCCGAATACTCAATGCTCCCGGGGTCGTCGCCTGAGCGGGTCAACCGGGAAGCGGCCCGGGGCCGCCAGTCGGGCCGCACCCAGGAGATCCAGCGCTTGATAGGACGCTCGCTGCGGGCGGTGACCGATGCCGCCAAGTTGGGAGAGCGCCAGGTGATCTGCGACTGCGACGTGCTTCAAGCCGACGGCGGCACCCGCACCGCGGCCATCAGCGGTGCCTATGTCGCGCTGCACGACGCCTTCAGCCGACTGCTATCAGCAGGGCAGATTGAGCAGCACCCCATGATTGAGGCGTGCGCTGCGGTGTCCGTCGGAATCGTCGACGGAACGCCGTCTCTCGACCTGCCCTACGAGGAGGACGTGTCCGCCGAGGTGGATATGAACGTGGTCATGACCGAGTCGGGCCGTTTCGTGGAGGTGCAGGGCACCGCCGAGGGAATGGCATTCGGCCGGGATCAGCTGGACGAGCTGTTGGACCTGGCCACGTTGGGGATCGAGCGGATCATCAAGCGGCAAAACCAACTGCTAGCCGACCCGCCCCCGCCCCGTTGAGCATTGTCCCAAGTGACCGTCGGCGGCTGGTGGCGGCAACCGCCAACTCCCACAAGCTGATTGAGATCGCGGCCATCTTGGGAACGGCGGTCGAACTGCTGCCCCGGCCCGTCGATCTGGGCGAGGTTGTAGAGGACGGCGACACCCTTGAGGCCAATGCCAGGCTGAAGGCGGTCGCGGTGTGCAGGCACACTGGTCGGCCCGCGGTGGCCGACGACACCGGATTGGAGGTGACTGCTCTCGGGGGAGCGCCCGGGGTGAAGTCGGCCCGCTATGCCGGCGAGCACGCCGATGACGCCGACAACCGAGCCCAGCTGTTAGGCGACCTCGAGGGGGCCGACGACCGGTCAGCCCGCTTTCGCACAGTGGCGATCGTGGTCTTTCCCGACGGCCGCGAGCTGCTGGCCGAAGGCACGATCACTGGAGTCATCGCCGACGCGCCCAGAGGTGATGGAGGCTTCGGCTACGACCCGGTGTTCATCCCCGACGGGGGAGACGGGCACACGTTTGCCGAGATGTCGCCCGACGAGAAGAACGCCATGTCCCACCGGGGCCGGGCATTTAGGGCCTTGGCCGCCCAGTTGGGCTTGTAGCCTGTTAGCGCCTCGCGCCAGTGGCGGAACTTGGCAGACGCGCAGGGTTTAGGTCCCTGTGGGCGCAAGCCCGTGTGGGTTCAAATCCCACCTGGCGCACTTTTTGAGGCATATCGGATAGTGTGGAACGAGGCACCACACAGGAGGGTCAGGGATGTCAATGGCATTGCGCCTAATGCGGGGTGTGTCTGTGCGCAGGCTCCGCAGGAAAGCAGTTTCTGACGAGTTGACGCTTGCTGACATTGAAGCAGACACCGGCAAGGGACCAGCCGCCGACCTCTCCGATTGCACCTTTCACGCCAGCACAGAGGACTTCCTCGCAGCGCTGAAAGCGCGGCGAAACGGTTCTACGCCCTAAACCACTCCCGCTACCTCCCGGAATGCCCACACATGCGGAAAAACCCTCATTCCTTCGTGCCTACAGCCGCCTGTCTGTGGAACAGCAAACCCAGTTTGAAGCAGTTCTTGCAGTATTCGTTGCAGCCCTGGCAGGCATGGAGTCGGGTTATGCCAACAAATTTCCCGCCAAGTTGCGGATCAAAAAGGTGAAAGGCGCTGAAGGCTGCTGGGAGATGACATGGGCACCCAATGGGCGAGCGACGTTCTCTTGGGGTGCAGAGCAGCTACCCGGCAAACGCCACGTAGTGTGGCTAGACATCGGCGATCACAGAATCCTCCCCTGATCTGTTCGCCACCACATTTGGACCGGATCTTCCCAGCCTGTCTCGACTGCCCACTCAACTTCGGTGACCTGGTCGCCCGCACCACCTACCGCCCTTGGGGCCACTCAGTGCAGGTCTGACGATATGCTCGACCGCGTTCCAAGGAGAGTGCGATGGACGTAAGCACGATTGTTTGGATTGTTGTGGCCGCTGTTGTTGTTCTAGTCGGGGTGGGCGCTCTGAGAGAATTCAACAGGGAGAGGGCATTGCAGTGCGAGAGATGTGGCTGCACCGGCCCGTTTCCAGAACGCGAGATGATGAAGTTGCGGGACGGGCAAGCAGCCCACTGCCCAGACTGCGGAACCCAACTCGCTGGCCGGAGAGCAAACAGGTACTCCTAGCCGGAAGCCCACACCCATTCCATGAACAGACCAAGTCAGGGTTATTTGTAGTTGTCGGCAGGCACTCCCCACGCGTTGCCTTCGATGTGCCCTCTGAAGTCCCAAAGCCCTCGTGAGGGGGAGTGTCCTCGATGCTTGTTCGTCAATTCGTCGTTGCCAATGAGCCGCAGAACGTCGATCAGTGCTCCCTCCACTTCGAGCGCCGTCTGCTCATCCATGCCATGACGGGCAATGAAGCACCGGACTTCGCGGCCCTCCGCTTCGATCTCACGTATCTTGTCAAGCCGCTTGTTGTGCCATTCCGACTCATCGGAGTGTTGTAGACGTGAGAGAAAGCGATTGGCCTTCCCTTTTCCCACATAGAAGATCGTGCCGTCGCGCGGGTCCTGGAAGAAATACACATAGTGCTGCAAGTTCTCGGCCTCATGTGCCGTAAAACCTTCTTGGTCGGCCATGTCCTCTCCCTTCACACTGGCTGCGAGACGACAGGCAAACTCCAGTCATCCTGAATCGTCTCTCTTGATGGTAGACACGGTCTAGCTGCTGAGCCTCCACGCGACCAGCAGAACTGACCCAAGCAGGAGCAACCCGCTGTTGTCGGGTTATGGTGGGCGAATGGCAAGTCAGCGGCGGATTCGACGGTGGCGATCCGTAAGGGGGTACACGCTGCGTAGTCCTCGCGGCAAGGTTGTCTACGTCGGGACTACCAACAATCCTCGGCGGAGGGCTGTGGAGCATCAGAGGTCCGGCAAGTACGGGAACTTGGAAGTGGAGACGGTCGGGATGCCCAGGTGGTTGGCTCGATGGTGGGAAAGTTGGAGGTTGGCGTGGCACCGCCGACAGAACAAGGGCCGCAATCCCCGGTACAACAAGACCAGAAGCGGCAGCTAGGTAAGTGCTGAAGGACAACGGCCGGCAGGAAGTGGCGAAGACCCCACATGACTGATGATTTTCGGCGGGTTGTGACCGCGGTGGACGGGGACGGCCACTCGGTGGTGGAGAGCGATGGTCCTCCGCCGGTGGCGATCAGCCCTCGCCATCCCGACCAGTTCCTTACCGCCATTTGGGCGGTAGACGAGCTCCCCACCAGCTACACCGCGACGGGCGACCGGGACGGCTTCAGGCTGGCACCAGCGGCCGGTGGGGTGAACATCATCCGCAACAAGCTCCCGCCCGACTCGATGGTGTACGTGGACGCCGACGGCCATCCTCGACCGGTGGCCGACGAGGAGAATCTCCACCGCACCGCCACGGTGGACTTCATCTGCGTGCTGGAGGGTGAGTTGTGGCTGGTGCTAGAGGGCGATGACGACGTCCACCTCCAAGCCGGGGACTGCGTGGTGCAGCGGGGGACGGTTCACGCTTGGCGCAATCGCACCGATGAGCCCACCACGTTCTTGGCAGTGCTCATTGATGCCGACGAAGACACCCTGCCCGCCGCTCCGATCGGACCGGAGGCGCTGTGAGCGAGCCGGGGGAAGGCCAACCGGACAGCGAGGCCCGGCAGGCATGGCAGGACCTGATTGGCGCGCTGGCGGAGATAGACGCCGACTGGATCGGGCCCCAGCGGGGCTTGGCTCCGGGCCGTGAGCACCTGGGCATTCGGGGTTTGGCCATGGCTCTGTGGGGCGCGCTGGACCTGTATCTGGAGAACGAACCCGAGCGGCCCCACTTCGTGCGCCTTATATCCCCGTACCGAAAATGGGGTGACAATCCCGACGCCATCTACTTTTTCGCACCGCTGCGGGGCGACCTCACTTATCGGGTGCAGGGCCGACGGGGCCGGGAGGTCTATCTGTCGCTCACCGTTCACGGCGGCGACCGCGACGGCCACTGGCCGACCCGGGTGGTGGCCGAGCTCAATATGGGCGAAATGGCGTTCGAGGACGACGGTCGCTTTGAAGTAGTGCTCTCGCCAGATACTCATGGCGGCAACTGGATGCCCTTGGAAGAGGACGCCGGCTCGGTGGTGGTCCGGTTCTACTTCAATGAGACCGAGGCCGCCTCCGCACAACCCGAGCTGGTGCCCGACTTGCGCATCGAAGCAGTCGACGGCCCCGAGCAGGCCCCGGTGCCCGACGATGCCTCGGTGGCCCGTCGTCTGAGGCGGGTGGAGGCGTGGGTGCGCTCGAAGTTTGGCGGGCAGATGCTCGGCCCCCAGCCCCGGCGGCGCCCGAACTGGTACTCCGATGTGCCCAACACGATGGGACCGCCGGTGGACTGGACCGACGGCGATGGCGGCGGATGGGGCGCGGTGGACATCGCCTACTCGGCCGGCGAGTACGAGCTGGCCCCCGACGAGGCCCTGGTCATGGAGGGCCGGATTCCTGAGGGCTTGTTCACCAACGTGGTGATCTGGAACGAACTGGGCCAAACGGCCGACTACCTGGAGCGCACCGTGTCGCTGAACGACACTCAAATGGAAATGGGCGAAGACCGCCGCTATCGGGTGGTTATCGCCCACCGCGATCCCGGCGTGCCCAACTGGCTGGATACCTGCGGTGAGCAACGGGCCGCGGTGTTTTGGCGGTTCATGCTTCCCGCCGAACCCCCAGATGCGCCGGTTTGCACGGTAGTACCGGTGGATCGGGTGGCCGAGACGCCATAGCGGGCCGGTACGATTGTGGCCATGACCAACCCCGTCCTGTTCGAGCCGGGCAGCCCCGAGCGCGGCGCTTTTGAGATCTACAACCGGCTATTGAAGAACCGAATCGTGTTTCTCGGAACCGACGTGAATGACGACATCGCTAACTACATCACCGCGCAGCTCCTCTATCTGGAGGGCGAGGACACCGAGAAGGACATCTGGCTCTACATCAACTCACCGGGTGGGTCGGTCACCTCGGGAATGGCCATATACGACACCATGCAGTTCATCACTCCCGATGTGGGAACCATCTGCATGGGTTTGGGTGCCTCGATGGGACAGTTCCTGCTGTGCGCCGGGGCTCCCGGCAAGCGCTACGCCCTGCCCCATGCCCGGATCATGATGCACCAGCCCTCTGGCGGTGTGCGGGGCCAAGCAGCCGACATTGCTATCCAGGCCGAGCAGCACGCCTACGTGAAGTCGCTGCTGGCCGAGCGCATTGCCACCCATACCGGCCAGTCGGTGGAGCAGGTGGAGGCCGACTCCGACCGCGATCGCTGGTTCACCGCCGAAGAGGCCAAGCAGTACGGCATCATCGACCACGTGATCGTCAAGCGCGGGGAGATGATCTGACCCATTGGGTCATCAAGGCCCCTTCGCTTTCGGTTAACCCGCTACGCCCAACTGCACCTCGCCGACAATGCGGTTTGGGTTGAAATCGGGATTGAGAATGGTGGTGGGAGTCTCAGGGTTGAGCTCCAACCCGCAGTTGTCGGCGGCAAATTGGGCCAACTCGGTGGCAGCTTCGGCATAGGCGGCCATCTCACCCTCCATTTTCTGCAAGGTTTCCTGCGCAGCAACCTCCGAGTTGCTAAAGGCGGCGAGAACGAGCCCCACGGTGCTGTTGATGACAGCCAGCGACGATCTGACCTCCAACGGGGCTGCTTTGTGCAGATTGTCTAGTTCCTCGGCGGCAACCTCGGCGGCGTCAGGGTCGTTCGGGACTAAAGAAGCCAGCGCTCCCTCGGGTCCCGACGCGACGCGCAGCTTCTCACAGAAGGCGGCCAAATCGGGTTGGCTTCCACCTCCGCAGGCTCCGATGGCCAACGCAGCAGCAGCAACCGCGAGCAGTAGCACTGCCGCAACCGGCAGCTGGCGGCGGACCACTGCCATGGTCAACCGGCGGCGGCTGCTTCTCGCAACTCGACGATGGCGTGGTTGAACCCCCGCTCGTCGGAGAACACCGCGCTGCCGGCCACAAACACCTCGGCTCCGGCCTTGGCCGCAGCAGCGATGGTTGCTCGGCCGATGCCACCGTCCACCTCCAACTCGATCTGGTGACCACCTTCGTCGATCATCGTCCGCACCTCGGCCACCTTGGATTCCATCGCTGCAATGTAAGACTGGCCGCCCCAGCCGGGGTTGACGGTCATTACCAGCACCAGCCGGCACAGGTCCAGCACATGGGCCACTGCCGAAGCCGGCGTTGCCGGGTTGAGAGCCACGCCGGCGTCCATTCCCAATTCTCGGATGGCTCCCAGCGTGCGGTGCAAATGGGGGCAGGCTTCGACATGGACGGTAAGCAGCTCGCAGCCGGCCTCGGCGTATCGGGGGGCCAGCTCATGGGGCTCCTCGACCATGAGGTGGGCCTCGAACGGCAGCGAAACCAGGGGTCGAATGGATGCGATCACGTCGGGCCCGAATGTGAGGTTGGGAACGAATCGGCCGTCCATCACATCCCAGTGAATGCGGTCAGCACCGGCCTTCTCCAAGCCGATGCACTCCTCACCCAGTCGGGCGAAGTCAGCAGGCAGCACGGAGGGCGCGATCAAGACCTCTGGCACGGCTTCAGGGGCCATATCCCGACCCTACCCGGTACCAACGGACAAGAAGCGCACCTTTCCTGCTTGCGCGCTGAAGCCAGCTCAGCGCAGCATTCCGCCGTCCACGAAAACGGGGCGGCCGCTCATGAACGCCGACGCATCGCTGGCCAAAAAGACGGCGGCACCCACCAGATCTTCGGGTATGCCCAGGCGCCCAAAGATGGTCTCGCCAGCTACCTCGTCTTCAAAGCGGGCTCGGGCTTCAGGGTCGCGGGGCAGGATCATGTCGGTGGCCACCGGGCCGGGAACCAGCAGGTTCACCCGCACTCCTCGGCTGGCCCATTCCCGGGCCATGGTGGTGGTCCAATTGGCCATGGCCGCTTTGACCGCGCAGTACGCGCCGATGCCCTCCATGGGTTGAAAAGCGCCCAGAGCTCCGATGTTGATGATCGACCCGCCCCCGTTCGCGGCCAGATGATCGAGAGCGGTCTGCGACAGGAACAGGGGCCCCTTGAGATTTACAGCCAAGATGTCATCCAACTCCTCGGACGTGACTCGGGTGGTGACGTGCGGACGCAGCACCCCAGCGTTGTTCACCAGCACGTCGAGGCGGCCGAAGTGCTCGATGGTGGCCTCTACCAGCGGCTGATGCTGGTCGAGCTGGCCGACGTCGAGTTGCGCAGCCATGGCCTCGCCACCGGCGGCGGAGACCTGATCTGCGAGAGCCTGGCAGGCATCCAGCGTGCGGCTGGCAGCCACCACCTTGGCCCCGGCTTCGGCCAGCCCCAAAGCCAGGGCGTGGCCGATTCCCCGGGACGCCCCGGTGACGATGGCGACCCGGCCCGTGAGGTCAAACCTGTCCATCGACGCCTCCTCTGGTCTCCTGCCCGGCCAACCAGGTCTCAAGGCTGGCGTCCTCCCAATCGTCGGGGCCGTACACCGTACGGGGCAGTGGGGTCATCAGATGGGTGTCGCCGCCGGTCACGTATTCAGTCGAGCGCTGCTCCCAGGCGGTAATCCGATCATCGGGGGTTCCCTCATCGCACAAGCCGCGGGTGGTGTCGCGGTTCTGGCGGAAGGTGACGTGGGAGGCAATGTCGGTAGCCCACACCATCACCACCTCGTGCTGGTTATTGAGCACCTCATACAGCCCTGTTGGACGGTGGCCGTAGTCGGCCATCAGGGGAACTCGCTCCTGCACCACCGCGGCCAAGAACTCCAGCGGAGTGCCGGGGCGCACGGTGAGGATCTCGTTCACGAACAGTGTGCCCTTGATACCTGTCTCAGCGATCTTGGCGGTGCTAGGGCACCCGGGCACACCCCCGCACAGCCGGTCGAACCCGCCGGAGCGCCACTGGGCGGCCTCGTCCCACCAATCTCCGTAGAACGCCTTGCGCCGCTTCAGGTTGAGCCGGTCGAGGTTTTTGGCCAGGCCCTTCCAGCCCTCTGAGCCGATGTCCCAGATGTTGATCACCTGGGGCCAGCGCCCCCCACCAGCGCCCAGGATGTAGAAGGCACCCTGAAGCCCGAACATCTCCGGCATGCGCAGCACCGGGTCTTGCCACAGGTGCTCCATGTAGTCGTACTGGCCCTGGCCGATGATGTCCACCACCTCGTAGAGGTACAGATCGCGGTTCATGCTGGGGCTCCTGGATGCCCAGTTTTGTCAATCATCACCGTGCGACGTTACCGGCGTAGGCTGCGTGCGTGCGGCGTGAAACTCAGCTAGAGCTGATTCGAGAGCTCTTGGATCACAATGCCGCGGGCACCACGCAGCTGGCCGACGACGTGCTGGTGCTACCTGCTGGTGTCTACACCAGTGAGTCTCACTGGCAGGCCGAGCGGGAGGCGCTGTTCCGCCACCGCCCGGTGGTGGCCTGCCTATCGGGGGCGGTGGAGTCTGTGGGCGACTACGTGTCGCTCACCGTTGGCGGGGTGCCGCTGGTGGTGGTGCGGGGCGACGACGGGGAGCTGCGGGCGTTCCGCAACGTGTGCCGGCATCGGGCCTCATCGGTTGTGAGCGGCTGCGGATCGGGAGCCGCGTCGCTGCGATGCCCGTTTCACGCCTGGACCTACCGGCTCGACGGGTCGCTTTTGGCCCGGCCCCAGGCGGGGGAGGGGTTCGACGGAACCGACGAGTCAGAGCTCGGCCTGGTGCCAGTGCCGGTGGGGGAGGCCAGCGGGCTGGTTTTCGTCCGACCCGAGGGGGACGATCCGGTGGACGCCGCCGGGCTGGTGGGCGACGCCGCCCAGGACCTCAACGACTTCGGTGTGGGCGGCTACATGCCGTTCGACCGGTGGGAGTCGAGCTGGCCCTGCAACTGGAAGCTGCTGGTGGACACCTTCTTGGAGTCGTACCACGTGTTCTCGCTGCACCGCACCACGGTGGGCAGGTACTACCTATCCCAGCCCATGACCTACCGGGGATATGGCCCCAACCTGCGGTTCCAAACCTGCCAGAAGTCGATCTTGGAGCTGGCCGAGGTCCCCGAGGATCAGTGGGACCTGCTCAGCCGGGCCACGGTGGAGTACCTGATCGCCCCCAACACGATCCTGAGCCACAGCGTGGACCACTTCGCGGTGTACCAATTTCTGCCCACCGCGGCCGACCACACCGATGTCACCATGAACCTCTACACCCCTGAGCCAGTCACCGACCGCTCCCGCCCCCACTACGAGCGCACCCTGGAACTCCACCAAAAGGTTGGCGCCGGCGAAGACTTCCCTCAAGCCGTCAAGATCCAGCAGTCCCTGGACTCCGGGCTGGTCGCCGAAACCCTGGTCGGCCGCCACGAAGTGGCCCTCATCCACTTCCATCAAGCGCTGGACAAGCTGCTTCAAAGTGGGAAATGACGAACCAGGATGGGGCAAAATCCCTGAATAACAGACATACGGGGCTTGTCATCACAGTTGTCATACTCTAGGCTACTTGTGTATGACGATGGTTAGCTTCCGAGTGCCCCCAGAACAGGTGGAAAAAGCCAAAGAGTGTGCAGACTACATTGGCGTTGCCCTCTCCGAACTCTACCGCGAGGCGTTACGCCGCCACATCAACGCCATCCTGGCCGTGCGCGATGCCGAGATCTACGAGAAAATGCCGCTCACCGAGGAAGAACTGGCCTTGTGTGATGTCCAATATTGGGGGCCTGCGGAAGACTGGTCTGACTGGGTGGTTGATGATGACGCAGCGGGGTGAAATCTGGTTTGCCGACACCCCGGGCGGCGACCGACCTGTGCTTGTGCTCACCCGCGATCCGGTTGCTGCCCGCATCGGCGGTGTGGTCGTCGCCGGGCTAACTCGGCACATTCGAGGCTTGGCCTCTGAGATGCATTTGACGGTAGACGACGGCGTTCCCGTCGAAAGCGTTGTCAACTTCGACACGATTTACACCATTCCTCGCTACGCCTTTCGCCGTCGGGTGGCCCAGCTCAGCCCCGTCCGCATGGAGCAAGCCTGCAACGCTCTCAAAGCCGCCACCGGCTGCTAACGGCTTCTACCGCGTTGCATTGCTAGCCGAATTGCTTGGCTTGCCAGGCTCGGGCAGCTTTGAAGCCTTCTGTTCGGATTAGGCGGCCGAATTCTTGGGCGGCGGGGGACTGGTGGGCGATCACGTTGTGCTCGCGGGCCATCTCTTGGGCCATGGTGTAGCCCATCAGCTCCAAGACCTTGTTGCAGATTGCTTTATTGGCGGCGGAGATGTCGCCGGGGACGGTGGCCACTCTGCGAGCTAAGGCGTGGGTGTGCTCGGCCAACTCATCAGCGGGCACCGCTTCCAGCACGAACCCGGCTCGGGCTGCGGTGGCGCCGTCGATCATGTCACCGGTGAGCAGCAGGCGCTTGGCCCACTGCGGTCCGGCCAGATACGTCCACATGTGGGTGGACGGGGAGGCCATCGACCGCACGATGGGATAGCCGAACTGGGCGTCGGTGGCGCACACGGTCATGTCGGCGTGGAAGGCGATGTCAGTTCCCACCGCCAGGCAGTAACCGTGCACCGAGGCGATGATCGGGGTGCGCAGCCGCCACATCTCCTCAAAGCGCCGGAAGGGCTCCACCAGAGCCAGCTCCTGTTCGAAGGAGCGCGAGTCGTAGTCCAGGTCTATCTCGTCGGGATCGAGGTCGATTCCCGAGCAGAACGCCCCGCCCGCCCCCTGGATCACGATGGCCCCTACTTCGGAGGCCGCGTCGGCTTCGGCCAGCGTGTCGAAGAATTGGCCGAGCTGGGCCATGGTCAAGGCATTGCGCCGGTCGGGGCGATTCAAAGTGATGTAGCGGACTCGCTCGCGATCCTCGGCGAGGATGGTGGTCTCGGCTTCTGGAGTTTCTGGCACGGGGCCGACGGTAGCGCGGCCGACAAGGCCCCGAGACCGTCGTTCAAGCAGACACCGCTGAGAATACGGCGGTACCCTAGGTTTGTGGACGACCTCGGATACACCCCTTTCGACTGCGACAACCACTACTACGAGGCAGTAGACGCCTTCACCCGCCATGTGGACCCGGCCATGCAGCCCCGCTGTGTGCAGTGGGCCGAAGTAAACGGCCGCCGTTACCACTTGGTGGGCGGCAAGATCAGCAAGGCGGTGGTGAACCCCACCTGGGATCCCATCGCCCTGCCCGGCGCACTGCACAACTACTTCCGTGGCAACCCCGATGGGACCAACATCGCCGAAATGCTCCGTGAGCGCGAGCCGCTGCCTCGCTATTACGTGGACGACCGCGACGCGCGGGTCGACAAGGTGAACCAGCAGGGCCTCCAGTCGGTGTGGCTGTTCCCCACCTTGGGGGTGCTCTATGAAGAGCTGATAAAGACCGACCTCGAGGCGGTGAAGGCCCTGTTCGGCGGGTTTAACCGATGGCTCGAAGAACAGTGGGGCTTTGCCTACCGCGACACCATTTTCGCCGCTCCTTACATCCCGCTGGGCGACGTGGACTGGGCTTGCCAGGAGCTGGAGCGGTGCCTCGACAATGGGGCCCGCACCATCGTTATGCGCCCCGCAGCAGTATGGACGGCCCACGGCTCTTTGTCACCCGCCGACGAGTATTTCGACCCGTTCTGGGCCCGGGTGAATGAAGCAGGGATCTGCGCGGTGGTCCATGCCGGCGACAGCGGCTACACCACCCAGGGATATGACGAGGACGGTTTCGCTTCAACGAATATGGGCAGGCAGCGCAAGTACAAGCCCAGCATCAAGGCCTACAACATCGAGCGGGCCGCCTACGACTACCTGATTACCTTGTCGTTGGAGAAGCTGTTCGAGCGGTTCACCAACCTGCGCATTGCCTCGGTGGAGAACGGCTCGCAGTTTTTGGGCGACATGTTCCGCAAACTGGAACAGGCCACCCGCAAGAACGTGGGCTGGTTCAAAGAGGATCCCTCCGAGCTGTTCCGCCGGCACGTGTGGATCAACCCGTTTTGGGAGGATGACGTGGCCGAGGTGGTCCACTACATGGGGGCCGACCGGGTGATCTTCGGCAGCGACTGGCCCCACATCGAGGGCATGCCCCAGCCGTTGGACTATCTGGTGGAGCTGAAGGACAAGGGCTTCGACGACGCCAACAAGAAGAAAATCCTCCTCGACAACGTCACCGAATTGAACCAACTCCAGCCAGCCTGACGCGGGCCACAAGCCAACCGGCGCTCACAGGCACCGTCCCCCTAGCCGGTGGGGTCGAAGTGGGGGTTGAGGAGGTCGTACCGGGCAATGGCGTCTTTGGCCACCGTCGGGTCGAGGTTGCCCTCGGTGGCCAGGGCGCTCAAGATGGCGGAAATCACGCTGTTGGCGTCGGTCTCGAAGAAGCGGCGCAGCGACTCGCGGGTGTCGGAGCGGCCGAAGCCGTCGGTGCCCAACGGGATAAAGCGGCGAGGCACCCAGCGGGCGATCTGATCGGGCACCATGGTCATATAGTCGGTGACCGCCACCACCGGGCCGCGGCCGCCGGCCAGCCGCTGGGTCACCATCGGCACTTGGGGTTCGTCGTCGGGATGCAGGCGATTCCAGCGCTCCACCTCCAAAGCCTCCTCCCGGGCCGCCTTGAAAGAGGGAGCACTGAGCAGGTCCACCCCGATGCCGTAGCGTTCGGCCAGCTCGGCCTGGGCGTCGCGGGCGGCTTGGTGGGCGGTGCCGGAAAAGATGATCGTGGCCTGCTGATCGGTGCCTTCCAGCGGGTGGTTCCACTGGTACAGACCCGACAGGATGTGCTCGTCGCTGATGAAGTCGGCCCGACGGGGCTGGCGGTAGTTCTCGTTATAGATGGTGATGTAGTAGAAGACGTCCTCGCCGACGCTGTTGCCGTACATCCGGTGGAGTCCCGATCGCACGATGGCCCCCAGCTCGTAGGCGAACGCCGGGTCGTAGGCGCGACACGCCGGAACGGTGGAGGCCAGCAGGAGGCTGTGGCCGTCTTGGTGCTGCAACCCCTCGCCCAGCAGCGTGGTGCGCCCCGCGGTGGCCCCCATCAGAAATCCCCGGGCCCGGGAGTCGGCCGCCGACCAGATCAGATCGCCCACCCGCTGGAAACCGAACATGGAGTAGAAGGAGTAGAACGGCACCATCGGCACGCCCATGGTGGCGTAGCTGGTGGCTGCCGCCGTCCACGATGCCAGCGACCCGGCCTCGGTTATGCCCTCCTCGAGCAGCTGGCCGTCTTGGCCCTCGGCGTAGGACAACAGCAGGTCGTGGTCCACCGGCTCATAGAGCTGGCCCTCGGAGGCGTAAATCTTGAACTCACGGAACAGCGAGTCCATGCCGAAGGTGCGGGCCTCGTCGGGGACGATGGGCACCACCCGGGCGCCGAACTCCTCGTCGCGCATCATGTTGCGCAGCATCTGGGTGAACACCATGGTGGTGGACACCTCGCGCCCGTCAGAGCCCTCGTCGTAGTCGGAGAACAGCTTGTCGTCGGGCAGCTTGATGGGTCGGCGGATGTTCACCACTCGGATAGGAAGCGGACCGTCCAGCTCTCGGCGCCGGGCCATCAGGTACTGGTATTCGGGTGACTCGGGCGGGGGCTTGTAGTACGGCGGGTTGGCGTCGTCTTCCAGCGCCTCTACGGGGATTTCCTCTTCCAGGTGCAGCCGGGAGCGCAAGTCCACGAGCTGGGCGGTGGTCATCTTCTTGACCTGGTGGGTGGCGTTGCGGGCCTCCAAGCCCTCGCCCAGCGTCCACCCCTTGATGGTCTTGGCCAGGATCACCGTGGGTCGGTCGGTAGCCTCCACCGCGGCCTTGTAGGCGGCGTACAGCTTCAGGTAGTCATGGCCGCCCCGGGGCAGGTCCTCGAGCTGGCGGTCGGTTAGGTGGGCCACCATCTTGCGCAGTCGGGGGTCGGGTCCGAAAAAGTTCTCCCGGATGTAAGCGCCGGTCTCGGTGGCGTAGCGCTGGTACTCCCCGTCCACCGTGGTCATCATCTTCTCCAGCAGCACGCCGTCTACGTCGGCGGCCAGCAGCTCGTCCCAACGCGAGCCCCAGATCACCTTGATCACGTTCCAGCCCGAGCCCCGGAAGTTGCCCTCCAGCTCCTGGATGATCTTTCCGTTGCCCCGCACCGGGCCGTCAAGGCGCTGGAGGTTGCAATTCACCACCCAGATGAGGTTGCCCAGCTTGGCCCGGCCGGCCAGCGAGATCGACCCCAGCGTCTCGGGCTCGTCGCACTCGCCATCGCCCACGAAGCACCACACCTTGGAGTCGCTGGTGTCCTCGATGCGGCGGTCGTGCAGATAGCGATAGAAGCGGGCGTGGTAGATGGAGTTGATCGGACCCAGCCCCATCGACACCGTGGGGTACTCCCAGAAGTCGGGCATGAGCCGGGGATGGGGGTAGCTCGATAGCCCGCTGCCGCCGATTTCCATGCGGAAGTTGTCCAGCTGATCTTCGGTGAGGCGGTCCTCGAGATAGGCCCGGGCGTAGATGCCCGGTGCGGCGTGGCCCTGGATGTAGACGGCGTCGCCGGGCAGCCCGTCTTCTTTGCCGTGGAAGAAGTGGTTGAACCCCACCTCATATAGAGCGGCTGATGAGGCGAAGGTGGATAGGTGGCCGCCGATGCCATCGGCCCGCTTGTTGGCCTTCACCACCATGACCGCGGCGTTCCACCGGATGAAGGCCCGGATGCGGCGCTCTATGTTCTCGTCGCCGGGGAAAAACGGCTGGTCGGCGGTGGGGATTGTGTTCACATAGGGCGTCTGCACCGTGCCCGAGAGGCCGACGCCCAATTCGTCGGCCCGATCGAGGAGCCGCCGCAGTAGGTATCGGCCGCGCTGACCGCCGGAGGCACTGACCACCGCATCGAGGCTGTCGAGCCACTCGCGGGTTTCGTCGGGATCGGTGTCCGGCAGTTGGTGTGAGAAGTTCACGGCCACGCCACCATGCTTTCAACTCTGGGGTGATCGTGCCACCATGAGATGGTGACCGAGACCCAAAAGCCCACGGTGGTGTACACAGACGGTGCCTGCCGAGGCAACCCCGGCCCCGGGGGATGGGCCTGGGTGGTTCCCGATGGCCAGTCAGCCTCGGGCGGGGCTCCTCAGACCACCAATCAGCGCATGGAACTGACTGCGGCGTTGGAGGCGGTGCGGTCGTTGGATGGGCCGCTGGAGGTGTTCAGCGACTCGACGTACGTGGTCAACTGCTTTCGGGATCGGTGGTGGGAGGGGTGGATCCGCCGGGGTTGGCGCAACAGCCAGAAGAAGCCGGTGGCCAACCGCGATCTGTGGGAGCCGCTGGTGGAGCTGGTGCTGGCTCGGGAAATCGAATTCGTATGGGTCAAGGGCCATTCCGGCAACCGTTGGAATGACGAGGCCGACCGGTTGGCCACCGAGGCGGCCGACAGCCAGGACGTGGTGGAAGAGCAGTCGCTGTTCTGAGTGAACCTATTCGTGGTCGTCCTCTGGGCTGAACCTCGAGACGAGGTTGTCAAGGGTGGCGGCGATGTTGGTCTGGAAACTCTCGGGTGTGTATGCCACCGCAGCCATGAAGCGGTTGATGGAAGGGGAAGTGGTGAAATCGGCCGACTCGGTGACCCGAGTGCCTCCGGCCACCGGTTCGAGTTCGTAGCGCCACCGGTTTTTGCCCCAATGGCACCAGGCAATGCGGCGATTCTCCTCGAACTCCACCACCGTGCTGGTGGTCTTGTAGGGGAAGCCGTACATCTTCATGCCCATCTTGAACTTCGACCCCAACTGCATGGGGCCCGCTCCGGAGACCACCTTCTGCACCGTGCCCGATCCGTCGATCTCGGAATGGCGGGCCGGATCGGCCAGCAGGGCGAAGACCTCCTCGGGAGGAGCGGGGACTATCCGGCTGTCGGTGAATACACGCTTGTACATCACAGGATCTCTTTCAGCATCGGAGACAGGTCGGGGTGGCGGAACTCGAAGCCCGCATCTGACAACGCCACGGGATGGGCCCGGGTGCTGGAGAACAAGAGCCCGTCGGCCAACTCTCGTCCCAGCAGCAGCCGGGGCCCAAAGCGGGGGACGGCCAATGCGGCAGGACGGCGCAGCACCGAGGCCAGGGCGCGAGTGAATTCCCGGTTGGTGACGGGATTGGGAGCACACAGATTCGCCGGTCCGGCGAAGTCGGACTCCAGCAGGAAGGCCAGAGCTCTCACCTCGTCGTCGAGGGAGATCCAGGGCCACCACTGCTGGCCGCGGCCCAGCGGCCCACCCAGGCCCAGCTTGAACAGGGGCAGCATCCGGGTCAGAAATGGAGCGTTGTCGGCCACCACCAGTCCCGTACGGGCCAGAGCCACCCGGATGCCCTCGCTCTCAGCTTCAGCGGTGGCCGCCTCCCAGTCGGCGGACAGCGCGGCCAGAAAACTGGTGCCGGGGCCGGACTGCTCATCAAGCACCTCATCTCCCCGGTCCCCGTAGTAGCCCACCGCCGAGCCGGCCACCAGCACTGCCGGTGGATTCGATGCCGCGCCCATGGCCTCTACCAGCAGCTCGGTGGCGTCCACCCGGCTGATGCGCAGCTCACGCTTGCGGCGCTCACTCCAGCGACGGTCCCCGATGCCCGCTCCCGCCAGATTCACTACTCCGTCGATGCCGTCGAACGCGTCGTCGTCGATGTCGCCGGTGGCCGGGTTCCAATATCGGGTGTCCGCGGCACTGGATGGCTTACTTCGAACCAGCCGAACTACTTCGTGGCCCGAAGATCGCAGATGGCTGACCAGCGCCGTCCCGATCAGCCCGGAAGCTCCGGCAACCACCACTCTCATAGGCCAATTGTATGGGCAGTTCGTGGTCTTCGACTCCATGTCGGGCAGCGCGGGTAGCGTGGGGCCATGTCTGAGCCTGAGCAGAGACCTCCCTATGATCACCAAATCACCGAACAGGCTGAGCCGAAGTCCAGTTCGTTCGTCGACGCGCTCCGGCAGATCAACGCTCGGATGGTTCTGGGCGCGCTGGCCGCGGTGGCCCTCATCGTATTCATCGCGCAGAACACCGATGACACCCGGGTCAACTTCCTGGGATGGGATTGGGACCTACCGCTGTTTCTATTGCTGTTGATCACCATCGTGCTCAGCGTGGTCTGCACAGAAATCGCAGGCTGGTACATGGGCCGCCGACGTCGTAACCGCCGCTGAGTCTGCTGCGGTGAGCACTCGCCGGTTGATTCTTCTGGCTCTCCTCTGCGGAGTGGCCATCTTGGTGGCGTTTGCCGTTCAGGCTGTGCTCATCCTGCGGTGACCAAGCGGTCGGTAGGCTGAAAGCCATGAATAGCAGCCATGACGTGGTGGTGGTCGGCGGCGGCCCCGGAGGCTATGCCGCAGCGCTGTATGGCGCGGCCGCTGGCCTCGACGTCGCTCTGGTGGAAAAGCAGAAGCTGGGCGGGACCTGCCTGCATGTGGGCTGCATCCCGGCCAAAGAGCTGCTGGAGACGGCCTCGGTGTACCGCACCGTGGCCCACGCCGATCAGTTCGGCATCGCCGCAGGCTCGCCCGCGGTGGACATGGCCGCGGCCCAAGCCCGCAAGCAGAAGATCGTGGACCAGCTCCACACTGGGGTGGGCAGGCTGTTGGAGGGCCGCAAGGTGACCCTCATCGACGGATGGGGCTCGCTCGGGCCGGACCGGTCGGTGACTGTGGCGGGTGGGGAGTCAGGGGAGATGAAACTGACCGCCGACCATGTGATCGTGGCCACCGGGTCGGTGCCCCGGATGCTGCCTGGCTTTGAAGTAGACGGCGAGCGGGTGTTCACCAGCGATGAGCTGTTGTCCGTCACCGATCTGCCCGAACGGGCCGCCATCATCGGCGGCGGGGCCATCGGTTTGGAATTCGCCTCGATGCTGGCCGATCTGGGTTCGAAAGTGACGGTGTTGGAAGCGCTGCCCCGGATTCTGCTGGGCGCCGACGACGACGTGGTGAAGATGCTGACCCGGGCATTCAAGAAGCGCAAGATCGAGATCCGCACCGGGGTGGCAGTGAGTGGCTGTCGCAGCACCACCGACGGCGTGGAACTGGACATCGATGGGGACGACCCCCTTGGTGTAGATGCGGTGGTGGTGTGCGTGGGCCGTCGCCCGTTCACCGACGGTCTGGGCTTGGACGACGCCGGCGTGAAGACCGACGACGGCGGCTACATAGAGGTCGATGAGCACTGCCAGACCACCGCCGCGGGGGTGTACGCCGTGGGCGATGTGGTCCGTACCCCACAGCTAGCCCACGTGGCCTTCGCCGAAGCCATCATGGTGGTGAAGCACCTGCTGGGCGAGTCGCCTGCGCCGGTGGACTACGACAATGTGCCGTGGGCCATCTATTGCCACCCCGAGGTGGCCTTCGTAGGCCACACGGAAGTTTCGGCCCAAGAGGCTGGCTTCGAGGTGGCGACTTCGGTACACCGATTCATGGGCAACGGGCGGGCCATGATCGTGGGGGAGACCGACGGGCTTGTGAAGGTGATCGCCGTGCGGGGCGAGGATGGCACCGGCGGGCGCATTCTCGGGGTCCACATGGTGGGTCCGTGGGTGACCGAGCAACTGGGCCAGGGCTACCTGGCGGTGAACTGGGAGGCCACCGTGCCAGAAGTGGCCGAATTCATCCAGCCCCACCCCACCATGAGCGAGCTGTTCGGCGAGACGGTCCTTTCTCTCACCGGCCGGGCTCTGCACTGAGCGAGATGAGGAGCGTTGATGTCTGAGGTCAGGATGCCGCAGTTGGGCGAGACGGTGGTGGAGGGGACCATTGTCCAATGGTTCAAGCAGGTGGGCGACAATGTGGCCGAAGATGAGCCGCTATTCGAGGTGTCCACCGACAAGGTGGATTCTGAGGTGCCGTCGCCCATGTCTGGCGTGCTGGCGGAGATCGTGGCCGCTGAGGGTGACACAGTCGAAGTAGGCGCAGTGATCGCCATCTTGAGTGAAGACGGGGCGATAGCCCCCGCAGGACCGGCCGCGTCACCGGACCCAGTGCAAGCGCCGTCGGAGCCGGAACCAGTCCCCGCTCCCGATCCCGAACCGGCCCCGACCGCATCTAGTGAAGACAGCATCGCCTCCAGCGGCAAGGGCATTCTTTTGTCGCCGGTGGTGCGCCGGCTTATCGCTGAGAACGGGCTGGACCCGTCTCAGATCACGGGCACGGGAATAGGTGGGCGCATCACCCGAGCCGATGTGGAATCGCATTTGTCCCAGCACCGCACTGCTGCGGCGTCGTCGTCGGCCCCGGCGCCTCAGTATGCAGGCCCCGCGGCAGCACCAGCGGCAGCGTCTCGCCCGGTGGGTCGGGACACGGTTGTTCCGCTCAGCAATATCCGCCGAATCACCGGTGAGCACATGGTGCGGTCCAAGACCGTGTCGCCCCATGTGCTGACCGCGGTGGAGGTGGACTTTGAAGGGGTGGAGCATGTGCGCCGAGCCCACAGAGAGGCGTTCAAGGCCGAGTACGGCTTCAGCCTGACCTACCTGCCGTTCATTGCCCGAGCGGTTTGCGACGCCCTCCATGAGTATCCCCACATCAATGCCTCTGTCGGCGATGGCGAGTTGGTGGTCCACAACTATGTCAACCTGGCCATAGCCGTCGACCTCAATTTTGAAGGACTGTTGGCTCCTGTGGTGGTGGACGCCGACCGGAAGCGACTGGTGCCCATCGCAGAGGAGGTGGCCGACCTGTCGCGGCGGGCTCGGGCCAAGAAGCTGAACGCCGACGAGATTTCGGGGGGCACCTTCACCATCACCAACCCGGGCCAGTGGGGCACGATGATGCAGTTCCCCATCATCAACCAGCCTCAAGTGGCCATCTTGTCTACCGACGGGATTCGCCGTCGGCCGGTGGTAGTTGACACAGCAGACGGGGGCGAGGCCATCGCCGTCCACTCGGTGGGAGTGCTGGCCCTGGCCTGGGACCATCGCGCATTCGACGGAGCCTATGTGGCCGCTTTCTTGGACCATGTGCGGTCGATCATCGAAACCCGCGACTGGCACGCTGAGATGACGTAATGAAACCGCTCCACATTCGATGGCTGGGGCGGGTGTCTTATCGGGACGCTCATGGCTGCCAGCAAGCCATGTTCCAGAGAGACAGCGATTACTTGCTGCTCCTAGAGCATCCCCATGTGTTCACCATGGGAGTTCGGGGCGACGAAACCAACATCTTGGTGGATCCCGCCGGCGTGGGAGCCGAGGTGGTGTATACCGACCGGGGCGGCGATGTCACCTACCACGGCCCGGGCCAGCTCGTCGGCTATCCGGTGATGACGGTCCCCGGAAAACGGGGCGGGGGCATGGCCGACACGGTGGCCTACGTGCGCTCAGTGGAGCAACTGGTGATCGACTCCCTGGGCGATCTGGGGCTGCCCAACTGTGGCCGCCTTGACGACTACCCCGGTGTTTGGGTTGATCCCAACAGCGACAACCCCCGCAAGATCGCAGCCATTGGAGTGCGCCTCAGCCGCACCCGTTCCATGCACGGCTTCGCGTTGAATGTGGATTGCGACTTGGACTGGTTCGATCACATCGTGCCCTGCGGCATCCCCGATAAGGCGGTCACCTCTTTGGCCGCCGAAGGGAGACGGGCAACCATGAAAGAGGTGGTGAACGCAGTGGCTGCCCGGGCCGGTGACCGTTGGGGCAGCGGGGGAGTGGACCGGGCTGATGTGGCGTGGGAGAGGGGGTTGGAGACGGGAGTGAGCGTAGATCTCGCGGCTCGCAAACCGGAGTGGATGCGGGTGACTCTGAAGACGGGTCCCGAATTTCGGCGCCTGCGGTCGGTACTGCACAGCCGCGATTTGGTAACGGTGTGCGAGGAGGCGGGCTGTCCCAATATCTATGAATGCTGGAACGAGGGCACGGCCACGTTCATGATCAACGGAGAGCGCTGCACCAGGGCCTGCGGGTTCTGCCAGGTGGACACCCGGCGGCCCCAGCCCGTCGACCCTGCGGAACCCGAGCGGGTGGCCGACGCGGTGGAGGCCATGGGCTTGGATTATGCGGTTGTGACCGCGGTGGCCCGCGACGACCTTGCCGACGGCGGGGCGGCCGGTTTTGTGGCCACCATCGAGGCGATTCGCCGCCGCACCCCCGGTGTGCGGGTGGAGGTGCTCATTCCCGACTGCAAAGGGGACCCGGTCGCCCTGGCCGAGATTTTTGACGCTCAGCCCGATGTGTTGAACCACAACATAGAGACGGTGGCCCGGCTCCAAAGGATGGTACGGCCTTCGGCCGGCTACGCCCGCAGCCTGGCGGTGCTGGCCCGGGCCAAGGCCGCGGGGTTAACCGCCAAGTCGTCGATCATTGTCGGAATGGGGGAAACCGACAATGAGGTGGTCCAGACCATGGCCGACCTGGCCGCAGTGGGCACCGACATCGTGACTGTGGGGCAGTATCTGCGCCCCACCACTCACCATTTGCCAGTGGCCCGCTGGGTGCCGCCCGACCAATTTGAGCGATTCCAGGCGATCGGCCAATCGCTGGGCGTCGCCCATGTGGAGGCCAGTCCCCTCACCCGGAGCTCTCACCACGCCCAACACGCCCACGCCCAGGCCTTGACTTCGCCGGTCGGAGCAGCAGAAGTAAGTTGACCTCGATGTTCCAGCAGAGGATCGACCGGGTGCGCAGCCTTATGGCCGAGCAACGGGTGGACGTGCTGCTGCTTTCGGTAGGAGCCGATTTGCCCTACTTCTGCGGCTATGAGGCCATGCCGCTGGAGCGGTTGACCATGCTGGTGGTTCCCCGCGAGGACGAGGCCCGGCTCATAGTTCCTCGATTGGAAGCCCCGCGGGTGGTGGAGCGTCCCGACGTTTTCGAGATTGTGGCGTGGGATGAGACTGACGATCCCATTGATCTGGCCCGTTCGCTCATTGGCCCTGCCACGGTGGCGGCCATTGGCGATCACACCTGGGCTGGGTTCCTCGTCGATCTGATGAAGGTGCTGCCGTCGGTGGAGTTCCGCCGGGCATCGGAGCTCACCAGCCCCATTCGCCAGGTCAAAGACGCCGCTGAGGTGGAGTCGCTGCGGACCGCGGCTGCCGCTGCCGATCGGGTGGCAGTAGACCTGCGCTCAGGCGATATCGAGCTGGTGGGGAGGACGGAGGCCGAGGTGTCGGCTGAGCTGGGCCGCCGACTGATAGCCGAGGGACACCAGAGGGTGAACTTCGCCATCGTTGCCGCCGGTGAGAACGCAGCCAGCCCCCATCATGAGGCGGGAGACCGGGTAATCAGGCCGGGGGAGATCGTGTTGTGCGACTTCGGTGGCACCATGGCCGATTCAGATGGAGTGGGCTACTGCTCCGACATCACCCGTTGCGTGCATCTGGGCGACCCGCCAGCCGAATTGTTGGACGCCTACGACGTGCTGTTCGATGCCCAAGCCGCCCAGGTGGCAGCTTCGGTGGTCGGCCAGCCCTGCCAGGAGGTCGACCGCGTCGGCCGAGCCATGATCACCGACGCTGGTTACGGCGAGTACTTCATCCACCGCACTGGCCATGGGATCGGTACCGAGGCCCACGAAGACCCTTACATTGTGGAGGGAAATCTCTTGGAATTGCGCGCCGGCCACGCCTTCTCCATCGAGCCCGGCATCTATATGCCCGGGCGATGGGGTATGCGCCTGGAGGACATTGTCGTGGCCGCCTCCGACGGTCCCGACAATCTCACCACCACCGATCACCGGCTGGCCGTCATCGACGCATGACCGAGAATTTGGTCGAGTGATCGAGCTTCAGCCAGCCACGCTGTTGTTGCAGTTGGCCGTCGGCGGGCTGGCATTTACTTGGATCACAACCCGGCGCCGGGAAGTTGGGCTGGGATACGGCTGGCTCATGCGCAGCACCTTCGGGCTCGTTGCCGCTGGTGGCGCCTGGCTGGGCTTCGCCACCGATCCACTGCCGGTGCGGGATTGGACTGCGGTGGCCACCGCGGTGGCCACTGGTCTGGCTTTGGCGGTTTCGGTCATCCGGCGCCGAGCCGGGGTGAGCAGCCAGCGGGAAAAGGTGGAACGGCGCAGCGCCGAGGTCGCAGCCATGACGGGAATAGACCGAGCAGAGCAGCGTTTCGACCGAAGCGTGCCGGAATTCCCTCCCGTGCTGGATCTCATTGCTCCGGCGGTGGGACTGATCGGGGTAGTAGCGGGCGGACTAGATGCCGGTGATCCGGCCGCGCTGGCCGTGGCCCGCACGCTAGTCGGCGCCTTCTTCTTGGGAGCGGTGACCGACGCCATGCTTTTGGGGCACTGGTATCTGGTGCAGCCCGGGTTGGCTCGGGGCCCGCTGCTTGAGCTGGTTCGCTGGACGGGGCTGCTGTGGCTGCCTGAGTTGGTAGTGATGCTGTGGCCCACCGGCATGGGGTCGGTGCTCAGCGGGACGATTGACGACGGCTATAACGGGTTGCTGGGCTGGTTCTGGGTGGCCTGCGTGGTGACGACGGCGGGGTTGGTCGTGCTGGCTCGGGCGGCATTGCGTGAACGTTTCTATTCGGCGGTGATGGCGGCGACAGGACTGTTGTACCTGGGGATTCTGACCGGATTTGGTATGGACTTGGTGGCTCGGGTTTTGCTGGATACCACCTAGCGGGCGACGAAGTACTTGGCTTGGGGGTGGTGGCAAATGAGGGCAGAGGTGGTTTGCTCGGGCTGATATTGGAAGCTGGTCTCTTCGCCAACCTGGATGCCGAGACGGTTGGCGTCGAGCAACCGGGCCACGGTGAGGTTGTCCTCAAGGTCGGGACAGGCGGGATAACCCCAGGAATAGCGGCCGCCCCGGTATTGCTGGCGGAACAGCCCCACGAGTGTGGGGCCATCTTCGTCGACGAAACCCCATTCGGTGCGGATGCGGTGGTGCCAGTACTCGGCAAGGGCTTCGGCCATCTCCACCCCGAGGCCGTGGAGCAGCAGGTAGTCCTGGTAGCGGTTGTCGGCGAACAGCTTGGCGGCAGCCTTTGATACTTCCGCCCCCATAGTCACGATGTGGAATGCGGCGTAATCCACCTCGTCGCCGTCGGCCGGTCGGAAAAAGTCGGCGATGCACAGGTAGGGGTCCTTGGGCTGGCGGGGATATCGGAATCGGCACACCTCAGAGGTTCGGTCCAGACTGTCCCACACCACCAGGTCGTCGCCGCTTCCATTCACAGGGAAGTAGCCGTACACCACCTGGGGTAGCAGCAAACCCTGAGCGGTGGCCGAGGCGAGCTGCTCACGCATGGTGGGGCGGATCCGCTCCTTGAATGCGGCGTCGTCTTCGTCGTCGACAGGGCGGAATTGCCACTGGTTGCGGAACAGGGCTGTCTCGTTTACGTACTCGGCTATGTCGGCTACAGGAATGCCCTTTACCACCCTCGATCCGGTGAACGGAGGCACGAACACCGAATTGTCGGCCTGCACCGAGGGCGCCCTTCCGGGTAAATCCCCCTTGGTGGGGGAAGACGGGTCGCGGCGTGGGCGACGAGGCAGGTCGCGGCCTCCGGGCCGGCGGCCGAATTCGGGGTCGTCGATCCCGCTGCGGCGCAATTCGCCGAGTCGATCCATCACCGCCAGGCCTTCGAACGCATCCTTGCCGTAGAACACCCGGCCCTGGTAGGTCTCCCGCATATCCCGCTCCACGTAGGTGCGGGTCAGCGCGGCACCGCCCAGCAGAACCGGGAGGTGGTGGAGGTCCCGGGTGTTCAGCTCCTCGAGGTTGTCGCGCATTATCAGCGTGCTCTTCACCAAAAGCCCGCTCATTCCGAGGGCGTGGGCGTCCACCTCCAGTGCCCGGTCGATCATTTCGCCGATCGACACCTTGATGCCCAGGTTATGGACCTCGTAGCCGTTGTTGGTCAAGATGATGTCCACCAGATTCTTGCCGATGTCGTGGACGTCGCCCTTCACGGTGGCCAGCACGATCCGTCCCTTGGCCCCGGTATCGTCGGCCTTCTCCATATGGGGCTCCAAGTACGACACCGCGGTTTTCATTGTCTCGGCGGATTGGAGCACGAACGGAAGTTGCATCTCGCCGGAGGCGAACAGTTCGCCCACCACCTTCATCCCCGCCAGCAGCGTGTTGTTGACGATGTCCAGAGCCGGGGTGCCGGCCAGGGCCTCGTCCAAGTCGCCCTCCAGCCCATCCCGCTCGCCATCGATGATGCGTTGCTCTAAGCGTTGTTCCACCGGCCAGCCCGAGCGGTCCTCTTTGACGGCAGCAGTGGTGGTCACGTTCTCGAACGCGGCCAAGAGCTCGGTCAGTGGGTCGTAGTCGTCCCGGCCTTCTGACGCGATTCCGGCCGAGCCCCGCTGGTCGTAGATCAGATCCAGGCAGACGTCGCGGTGGTGGGGATCGACGCGGTTCAGCGGGATGATCCGCCCGGCGTGCACAATGGCCGAGTCGAGCCCGGCGTCGAGGCACTCGTGCAAGAACATGGAATTGAGCACGTGGCGGGCCGCGGGCTTCAGCCCGAACGACACGTTGGACACTCCCAGCGTGGTGTAGGCACCGGGCAATTCGGCTTTGATACGCCGGATGGCCTCGATGGTGGCCAAGCCGTCTTTGCGCAGGTCGTCGTCGCCAGTGGATAGTGGGAAGGTCAAAGCGTCGAAGATCAGGTCGGACGGGGCCAATCCGTAGCGCTCCACTGCTAGGCGGTGGAGGCGGTGGGCCACCCGCATCTTCCACTCCAGATCGCGGGCTTGGCCCTCTTCGTCGATAAGCAGGCACACCACCGCCGCGCCGTACTCCCGGGCCAGCGTCAGCACCCGGTCGAGCCGAGATCCCTCGGCTTCGCCGTCTTCCAGATTGGCCGAGTTCAGCACCGCCCGGCCGCCGATCCACTCCAAACCGGCCTGCATCACGTCGGGCTCAGTGGAATCGAGCACCAGCGGAGCCGACACCCCGGTGGCGAACCGGCGGGCCAGTTCGTCCATGTCGGCAGTGCCGTCGCGGCCCACGTAGTCCACGCATAGATCCAGCAGGTGGGCACCTTCGCCTACTTGGTCGCGGGCGATTTGGAGGCAACCGTCCCAGTCAGCCTCCAACATGGCGTCACGGAACTTGCGGGAACCGTTGGCGTTGGTGCGCTCGCCCACGATGAGAAATGACGTGTCTTGGGCAAAGGGAACCGCGGTGTAAATCGAGGTGGCCGACGGGGGCAGTGCGCCGGGACGGGGTCCTGGAGTGAGGGCGGCGCAGCGGTCGATCACCGTTTGGAGGTGCTCGGAAGTGGTGCCGCAGCATCCGCCGATCACACTCACCCCCAGTTCGGTGATGTATCGGGCCAGGTAGTCGGCTAGCTCGTCAGGGCCGACGTCGTAGTGCATCCGACCGTCCACCACCTGGGGGAGACCGGCGTTGGGGATGCAGGCCACCGGCACCGGACACTGCTCCGACAGCACTCGCAGGTGCTCGCCCATCTCGGCGGGGCCGGTGGCGCAGTTCAGCCCGAACACCGCTGGGCCCAGGGGGGCCAGCGCGGCCAGGGCGGCCCCGATCTCGGTTCCGGGCAGCATCCGGCCGGTCATTTCGATAGTGACCTGCACTTGCAGTGGTACATCTCGGCCCATGGTGGCCATGGCCCGGCGGCAACCATTGATGGCCGCCTTGGCCCCGAGCAGGTCGTACTGGGTCTCGATGATGAACAGATCCACTCCGCCGTCGAGCAAACCCCGCGCCTGCACCTCGAAGGCGTCGCGCAGCTCCGCGTAGCGGATCTGACCCAGCGAGGCCAGCTTGGTGCCCGGTCCCACCGAGCCGGCCACCCAACGGGGTCGCCCACCGGAGGCGTGGTCGTTGGCCACCTCACGGGCGATCCGGGCCGCGGCCAGGTTGATGTCGTAGGCCTGATCGGCGATGCCGTATTCGGCTAGGGGCACGGCGAACGCCCCGAAGGTGGCGGTTTCCACTGCGTCCACCCCGAGGCCCAGATACAAGTCGTGCATCCCGGCGATGATGTCGGGCCGGGTGAGGCACAAGAGCTCGTTGCAGCCCTCCAAATCGGGACCGCCGAAGTCGTCGGCGTCCAGCGGCTGCTCTTGGACATAGGTGCCGAACGCGCCGTCGTAGATGAGGACGCGCTCTTGGGCCGCATCCTCAAAGGAACCCATAGAAGGCGAGGCTACTTTGCATTGGGGGTGGTTTTGATGCTGGATAACATCGCAGGGGCTTGAGTCGATTTGAGGAGACCTGGTGATCGCATTTCGAACCGGTAGGAAAATCCCGGCCAGTGCCGAGCTTCATGCGGTGGGGGTGTGTTCAGGGGGCGACGCGACACGGCCCGACGAGCTGGACTGGGAGGTGCTAAGCGGCCGGGGGTTCGAGGCCAACCCCGGCCAGGTGGAGATCGTGTCGGGAGCAGACCGGCCTATTGCCGTTGTAGGGCTGGGGCCTGCCGACAAGATCACCGCCGCGGTGATCCGGCGGGCGGCGGCATCACTGTCACGGTCGGCCAAGCGGGCGAAGCGCATCGCGGTGTCGGTGCTCGACGCCGTGCCCGACGACATCGACCGTTCTGAGGCGCTAGGTGCCCTGGCTGAGGGGATGACGCTGGGGGCCTACACCTACGGCGACTTCAAATCGGAACACAAGCCCAACAAGCTAGAGAACGCCCACGTTATAGGCCCGGGGGGCCGGGCGGTGTCCGAGGCGCTGGAGCAAGGCCGACGGGTGGGAGAGGCGGTGTGCTTCGCCCGCGACCTGGTGAATGAGCCCGGCGGATCGCTCACCCCCGCGCGGTTTGCGGAGATAGCCGAGGAGATGGCCGAGCGGGAGGGCTTGGAGATAACGGCGCTCGACTTAGACGCCATCCGCGAAGCTGAGCTGGGCGGCCTGCTGGGGGTGAACCGGGGATCGGATCAGCCGCCTCGGTTCGTGGAGGTGTCCTATGCCCCCGACGCGGAGGCCGAATGCCGGGGTTCGGTAGCTCTGGTGGGCAAGGGGTTGACTTTCGACTCCGGCGGCCTGTCGATCAAGACCGGCACCGGGATGATGACCATGAAGTGCGACATGAGCGGGGGAGCGGCGGTGCTGGGTGTTATGTCGGCCATCGCCGCGGTGGCCCCCCCGGTGAAGGTCACAGGCTATGTGCCCATGACCGACAACATGCTGGGAGGCGATGCCACCCGGCCCGGCGATGTCTTGACCATTGCCAACGGCAAGACCGTTGAGGTGCTCAACACCGACGCCGAGGGCCGCTTGGTGCTGGCCGACGCCCTGTCGCTGGCCTCCCGGGCCGAGCCCGATGCGATTGTCGATCTGGCCACCCTCACCGGGGCGTGCATGGTGGCGCTGGGTCCCAAGGTGGCCGGACTCATGGGCAACAACGAGGGGTGGATCGACCAGCTGGCCGACGCCGCCGAGCGCACTGGGGAGCGGGTGTGGCGGCTGCCTTTGCCCGACGACTACATGGCTCAGCTCGACTCTTCGGTGGCCGACATGAAGAACATCGGCGGCCCCCACGGAGGCGCGCTGACCGCCGGCCTGTTCCTGTCCAACTTCGTTGACGAACACATCCCCTGGGCCCACCTAGACATAGCCGGCCCCGCCTTCACCGACGCCGAAGACGCCGAAACCGCCAAAGGCGGCACCGGGTTCGGCGTGCGACTCCTACTGGACGCGCTGGTCAACTTCGAGCCGCCCGCGGTGCCCTCGTCGGGCGACTGAGCCAAGAAAACGCTCCGTAGGCCCCGCCCACCACAACAACGGCAAAGGGGGCAAACAGCCATTTGTTGGTGTCGAACAGCTGGTCCACGGCCGTTACCGGCCACGAGGCCGCTACCACTCCGGCGGCCAGAGCCAAGACGTTAAACGTCACATGACGACTGGTGGCCGGCATCTCCACTGGGCCGAAGCAGCCGCAGGGCACTGCTGATTCCGAGCGCACCATGGCCGCGGCTACTACGGCGAACCCGGCATACAGCGCGGCGAGGGTGGTGGCGGGAGCAACGCCGCCCACGATGAAGGCGCTAACCGCTACTACTAGTTCGACCACCCCCAAGAGCCTCACGGCCCAGGGGTGGTGGTAGAGCTGAAGTCGAGCCAGCGCGGCCGACGCTGGTTCAGGGGTGACCGCTTTGGCCGCTCCTGCCGCGCCTAATAGGACCGCGGCCATCAGATAAACAGCGGCCGCGTACTCCATGGGCGGGCCTTCAATCCCTCGGACTTTTCGATGTCCGCAGTATCAGGACCGCGGCCGCGTACTCCATGGGCTAGCGCGTGAAGCGGCGCAGGGCGTGGCGGCGGCGCTCGTCGTTTAGCGCGGCGCGTTCGTCGGCGCTGAGCCGAGGGGTGTCGGAGTGCAGGCAGCCTTCGACTTCGGACACCGGCATCAGCCGCAGAGTGGGCACGGGCGCGGAGTCGGCGTTGTTCCACCGGTAGGTGATTGCGCCCTGCGGGCAGCCGCCCAGGGCGATCCAGTTCTGGATGCCGGGGTCAACATGGGAGATCACCACCCGCAGCACGCCGTCGGGGTCGAGGCGGGCTTGGGAGTCGTTCATGGTGGTGGGAAGGTTCACGTAGTCGAGGCTCTGGTACCAGGTGTCGCCCACCTGGATATTCCAGTAGAGGCAGTCGGGCGGGGTCACCTCAAAGAACAAGGCCTCGTCGGTGCCCACCTCATACCAGCACTGCCCGTAGGACTGCTTCTCGCTTCCCCCCTGGGCGCTTTGACTCACCTTGTGAGGGGGAATGTGGTCGAAGGAGTTGATCTGACCTCGCTCGCGCTGACCACCGGCAAAGTCGGTCCAGAATTTGGGCACGGTGTCAACTTCCCGGGCCAACTCGTCAAACAGCTCACAGGTCCGCACTGGATCGAGCCGTCCGGGAGGCCCTGACGGGTCAAGGCATTCGAAGTGCAGCTCGCCGTGGTCCTCACCCGCCCAGTCGGAGAAGAACTGGCGCACGAACAGCCGGGATTCGCGCGGCTCGACCTGGAACCAGTCGCCGGTGTGGTCGCCGGGGTCGGGGTCGGGGCTGAAGACCACGTCGATGCGGCCACCGCCGATGTCGGTAAGGTCGGGGCTGCCCACGTCGACGAGCTGGATGATGCGCCCCCGGCCGAAGCTGTGGTCCATCAGCGACACCCCCAGGTAGCGCAGTGTGTCGATCCGCCCGGTCAGGCGGTAGGTGTGGCTCAGGTCCACCGGGGCGGTCATGTACATCGCGTCGGGATTGTCCTGGCCCACCTTGAAGGGGTACACCCAGCCCAGCTCGGGATGTTCGGCGTCGTTGTTCTCCACGATTCGGTCGTAAGCCCAAAAGAACATCCGCAGCTGATGCCGCAGGCCCTCAGCCTGCTCGGATGCATCGGCACCATGTTCTGGGTCGAAGATGTAGTCGGCCGACGCCTTGAGCGTGTCGCACAGCCGGTTCCAAGAAGCTCTCAGTTCGTTGTCCACGGTGTATGTCTAGCCGCGGCGCCTGCCTCAGGGCAGCACGAGGGCGGGAGGCCTATCTCGTGAAGCGGCGCAGGGCGTGGCGCCGCCGCTCGGCGTCGAGCGCCGCCCGTTCTTCAGCGCTGAGCCGAGGAGTGTCGGGGTGGAGGCAGCTGGCGACTTCAGAAACCGGCATCAGCCGCAGCACAGGCACCGGGGCGGAGTCGGCATTGTTCCAGCGGTAGGTGAGTACCCCTTGGGGACAGCCCCCCAGGGCGATCCAGTTTTGGACGCCGGGGTCTTGATGGGAGACCACCACCCGCAGCACTCCGTCGGGGTCGAGTCGGGCCTGGGAGTCGTTCATGGTGGTGGGGAGATTGATGTAGTCCAGGCTCTGGAACCAGGTGTCGCCCACCTGGAGGTTCCAGTACAGGCAATTGGGCGGGGTCACCTCGAAGAACAGGGCCTCGTCAGGGCCCACCTCATACCAGCACCCTCCGTAGGCCTGCTGGTCGGTGCCTCCCAGGCCTTCGCCGCTGTATTTCCCCGAGACGTGCTCGAACGTGTTTATCTCGCCCCGCTCGCGGTAGCCCACCGCATAATCGGTCCAGAATTTGGGCACCGTGTTGATGTCGTTGGCCACCTCGTCGAAAAGCGTCGCGGTGCGCACTGGGTCGAGTCGGGCGGGGGGAGCTGTGGGGTCGAGGCACTCCAGGTGCAGCTCGGCATGGCTCTCGGCGTCCCAGTCGGAGAAGAACTGGCGCACCAGCAGCCGGGAGATCTCAGGCTCAACCTGGTACCAGTCGCCGACGTGGTCGCCGGGGTCGGGGTCAGGGCTGAAGACCACGTCGATGCGGCCGCCGCCGATGTCGGTGAGCTCGGGCGTGCCCACGTTGAGCTGTTGGGTGATCCCACCTCGACCGGAGACGAAATTCAGAATGGATAATCCCAGATAGCGAACGGTGTCGATCCGGCCGGTGAGGCGGTACGCGAGGCTTAAGTCGAGCGGCGCGGTCTGATACAGGGCGTCGGGATTGTCCTGGCCGAACTTCGATGGGTAGGTCCAGCCGAGTTCGGGATGCTGGGGGTCGTTGTTCTCAAGAATTCGGTCCAGCGCTAAAAGGAGCATCCGCAGATGGTGGCGCAATCCCTCGGCCTGTTCGGAGGCGTCCACTCCCAGCGCAGAGTCGAAGACGTAGTCGGCCGACTCCTTCAAGGTGTCGCACAGCCGGTTCCAGGAGGCCCTTAGTTCACTCTCCACGCCACATTCTTAGCGGCATTGGAGGGCTATGGCCGCTTCAAGCCGCGGGTTGGGGCAAGGGGTAGTAGTCGGTGTGAGAGCGCTGGAGGTGCTCGGGCAGCCGGCGGAGTTGAGCGTTGTTGAGAGGGGGCAGGCTACGCCTGATGGCGTAACCAGCGTGGCCCTCGGAGGCCAGGCGGAACATCACCAGCCGGTGAAGGGTTCGGGGGAGGCCGCCTCGGGGCCCTGATTTGGGGCTGATTCCCAGTTGCCGGGCGATGTCGGTTACAGGAAGCTCGAATCCATCAGGTGAACTGTCGAATTCATGGGCGATGTGGCGCAGCAACCAGGCGGCGGTGGGACCGATTACGCCCAGCCAAAACTGCTCCGCGTATCTGGAACGGGGGTCGTGCCCGTTTTGCTCGGTGATCGAGTCTCGCCAGGGTTCAATCCACAGAGAAGAATGCAAGAAGGGGGATGTCATGAAAGGATCGATTCTGCCAGCAATGGCTATGCAAGATTCAGGGGGGAAGTTTTGGTGTATATTGCCTATTGTCATGCAATGCTGTCAATAGTCAGATTGGAATTTCATGCGCCCCGTGGATGAGCTTACGACCGAGATTGCCGGGGCCCGGGCAGTGTTGCGCGATGCCCGCAGAGTGGTGGTGCTGACCGGGGCGGGCATATCCACTGACAGCGGCATTCCTGATTTCCGAGGACCGGAGGGTCTGTGGACCAAGAACCCCGAGGCGGAGAAGACGGCCACCCTGTCGTCGTATGTGTCCGACCCAGAACTGCGGCAGCGCAATTGGCAGCGGCTGGCCGAGGGGTCGATGTGGGAGGGCAAGGAGCCCAATGCCGGGCACCGGGCGTTGGTGGAACTGGAACGCCAGGGAAAGCTGCACACGTTGATCACCCAGAACGTGGACGGGCTCCATCGAGCGGCGGGCACCGCTGAGGACCTATTGGTGGAGATACACGGCACCACCTCCAAAGTCCGCTGTCTGGACTGCGGGGATTCCGCACCCATGGAGTACGCCTTGGAACGGGTGAGGGAGGGAGAGGCCGATCCGCCCTGTCGCATCTGCGGGGGAATCCTAAAGTCGGCCACCATCTCTTTTGGCCAGAACCTGGTAATGGCCGACCTGCATCGATCAGAGCAGGCAGCCATGGCTTGCGATGTGATGCTGGCGGTGGGGTCCACTCTCACCGTGTATCCGATTGCCAACGTGGTTCCTATTGCCCATCAGGCCGGCGCCCCGGTGGTAATCGTGAACGCCGAACCCACTCCGTTCGACAACCTGGCTGCCGCGGTGGTACCAGCCTCGATCAGCGAGGCGCTGCCTCTAATTGTTGCTCCCTGACCGGGTATGGGATTGGTAAAACCGGACTAACTCGGTAGGATTTATGGGAAATCTTCCCACCGCCTGACCCGATTTCCCGCCAACACCGAGGTGACCGTAGCGATGCCTACATTTAGAGATTTGCTCAAAGAGGCCAAAGCTGAGATCCGAGAAACCGACCCCGCGGGAGCGGCAACGATGCTCGCCGAAGGAGCGGTGCTGCTCGACGTGAGGGAGCCCGATGAGTTCGAGCAGGGGGCGGTGCCCGGATCGGTCCACATTCCCCGGGGCAACTTGGAGCCCAACGTGGAGAACCGCCTGGCCGACAAGGACGCTCCGGTGGTGGTCATGTGCGCGGGCGGAGTGCGTTCGGCATTCGCCGCTCAGACCCTCCAAGAGATGGGCTATAGCGACGTAGTGTCCATGGACGGAGGGTTCAACCAATGGAAGGACGAGGGGCGCGACTGGGCCTTGCCGGTAACCCTCACACCAGAGCAGCGCAACCGCTACCACCGCCATCTTCTGCTACCCGAAGTGGGGGTTGAAGGCCAGCTCGAACTGCTAGAGGCCAAAGTGTTGTGCTTGGGTGCTGGTGGGCTGGGCTCTCCCGCTGCCCTCTACTTAGCAGCCGCAGGCGTGGGCACCGTGGGCATCGTGGACATGGATGTGGTGGACGCCTCCAACCTCCAGCGCCAAATCCTCCACAACGTTGATCGGGTGGGGGAGCGCAAGGTGGACTCAGCCAAGAAGACGCTCAATGCCTTGAACCCCGACGTGAACGTGGTGGCTTACGACGTGAGGCTGGGGGCCGACAACATCGTAGACATCATCAAGGATTACGACGTGATCGTGGACGGCGCCGACAACTTCCCGGTTCGCTACATGCTAAACGACGCCTCGGTGAAGCTGGGCATTCCAGTGGTACACGGTTCGATCTTCCGCTTCGAGGGCCAGGTCACGGTGTTCGACCCCCGCAACGGCCCCACTTACCGGGACATGATCCCGGAGCCGCCACCCGCCGAGATGGCCCCGAGCTGTGCTGAGGCCGGTGTTCTGGGGGTATTGCCCGGCATCGTGGGATCGATACAGGCGCTTGAGGCGATAAAGCTGATCCTGGGCCACGGGGACACCTTGGTGGGTCGGCTGCTGGCGTTCGACGCCAGCGAAATGTCATTCCGGGAGTACAAGCTCCGGCCCGACCCCCACCAGCCCATCACCTGGGAGAACCGCGACAAGATCCAAGTGGTGGAACTCGACGGTCTCTGTGCTCCCGCCCCCGTGGGTTAGCGAGAATCGCGGCTAGCGAAATATCTCGCCAGCCAGCTCCCGCCCCCAACATTCCACGCTTTGGTCGGGGCGTATTCCACAGGAGATGTTTCCCCCGACGTCCACCGACAAGAACACACCATCAGGCGGCTCTGCCCGCCCGTGATCATTGTTGCCCCAGCACGCGGCGTCTCCATTGGCCATCAGCCCGCAGGAGTGCCGCTCCCCGGTGGCCACCGAGGCGAACTCGCCTTCTGGTGCCTCCGTCTCGCCGAAAAGATTCGCTCCCCAGCAGTCGACCGTCCCATTTGTTCTCAAGCCGCAAGAATGGATCTCGCCCGCACTCACCGCCTTGAATTGTCCGGCGAGTGGGTCGGCTTGACCGTGGGAATTGTCTCCCCAGCACACCACAGTCAGGTCGGGAACGATTCCACAAGAGTGCCAACGGCCCGCGCTGACCTGCGCAAACTCGATATCGGGCACGGCGCTGCGGTTGCGTTCGTTGTCACCCCAACAGGTGACACGCCTATCTGCGGTGATGGCACAAGAGTGGCGCTCACCAATCGTGATGTCGTCATAGACTCCGGCAGGAGCGACTGCCATGTTTGCCACTGGCGTGCCCCAGCATTCCACCTGCCCCGACGGCCTGATACCGCAGGCGTGCCATGCTCCGGCCACGACCTTTTCAAATGGACCCTCCGGTATGTTGGCTCGGCCGTCCAAGTCATCGCCCCAGCACGTCGCGGTTGAATCGGCCGCCCTCAAGGCACAGACCTGGTTCCAGCTTGCCGAAACCGACGCATAAGTCCCCTCTGGCTTGAATATCGGTGCGGCCCTGTCGTTCGGCCAGCACACGAGTTCGCCACTCGGCAGCTCAGCACAGGTTTCCGGAGCTTGGGCGCCCTCCTCGCCGTCTCGGCTTGCGCCCTCTTTCGCCCGCCAGCAAATGGAGGCGTCGTCATTGGTGTTCTCGCACCTGCCTTCCCACACCGCGGCAACGGCCTGAACTACTTCTCCAGACACCCACGTTGAGCCCGTGCGATTCAGATGTATCCCGTCATCCATGCGAACTCGCACTGGCGCCCCACCGGTGGGCGGTACCACCTTCTCGCTGTAGTCCGTTCCCCCGAACAGGTCCCAGATATCGATCATCACTGCGTGAGGGAAGTCGGCGATTACGGCCCTGGCGGCCTCATTCAGGGCCGGAACTCCGGCTCCGCTCCACCCGAGGCGCATCGGCGGAAGGCCAACCCAAACGACGAATCGATGATCGGCCGAGAGTACGTCGAGGACAACGCTCAAACGCCACGACCACTCTTCCAGCCACTCTGGCGTCCCCGGTTCCACCAAAATGCCGTTCCTGGTCTCCATGTTCTGCCATTCGCTGGCTCCGAGGAACAGCACCACCACGTCGGGATCGTCTCGAATGGACACCTTCAACAGCTCTGCTGGCCAGTTGAAGTAGTCGGGCCGAACCAGGTTGGTGGAATTTCGGCTGTTGACCGTCACATCGAACCGACCTCCTGAAGCTCCCTCCAGCGTGTGTCCCACGTCATCGGCCTGACTGTCGCCAGCCACGTGCACCCGCAGCGGATGGTCGGAGGTGACCAGGTAGAACTCCGAATCAGCCTCTGTCGGCTCCGATCCATTCCGGTCTTCGACCTCGGTAGTCACAGCCGCTGCCTCTGGGGGTTGATCGTCGCCTGCGCCTTCCATCGCCTCCACCACCTCGGCGACGGTGTCCAGTCGCTCTCCCACGTCTTGCCCCAGTCCCCGCCAGTCGGCGATCAAGTCATAAGGCCGGTTCAGAGACAGAAAGTTCGCGGCGCGGTCTACTGCTTCGGCGATTTCCACCCAGCGGTCTCGGCTGTTACCCAGCGGCTGGCGCTCTGCAATCTCAACCAGCTTCCCGCTGGTCAACAAGGCGGACGAAACAAGACAAAGGAGAGCAGCCAGTGAGATACGCCTGCCCATGTTCGTGTTCCGCATCATGGCCTTCGGGTTCGTCTCCTCGCCGATGGTCTCGCCGCCTGGGTCAAAGCCGGGCCAGCAGGTCCTCAACGGAAGAAGCCGGGGCCTCGCAGGTGTAGTTGCGGCAGACGTAACCCAGGCCCTCGGTGCGGTTTTCCCACAGCGGTGAGCTGTAGGGCTCACCCCAGGCCAGCACGGTATTGGGCCGGTACCCTTCCCGCACCGCCTCCACCAGGTCGGGACGATCACCGCCGATCACCACCTCGGTCAAGCCAGTGGCGTTCATGTCGGTGGCTTCAAGCAGGTGGCCGAAGCCGCCGGGGTGGTTGGCGGCCACATCGCCCAAAAGCGCCAGGATGTCCTGGGCCCGGTCTAGGTAGTGGGATTTGCCAGTGAGTGTCCCGAGCCTGAGCAGGGCCACCGCGGCGGCGCTGTTGGCCGAGGGAATGGCGTTGTCGGTGATCTCCTTGGGCCGACAGATCAGTTTTTCGGCATCACTGCCGGTGGTGAATACGCCGCCCCGCTCGTGGTCCCAGAACAGCTCCAATAGCCCGTCTGCCGCCTGCACAGCCTCGTCGATCCAGCGGGCCTGGCCGGAGGCCTCCCCGAGACGGGTAAAGGCATCGGCTGCTGCCGCATAGTCGGCTGCGTAGGCCAGGTGGCGGGCTTGAGCGGGCCGGCTGCCGTCGCCAGCCTGCCAAGAGCGCAACCAGCGGCCATCAGGTCGCCGCAATCGGTCGAGCAGGAACCCGCCATTCTTGATGGCCGCTTCTAGCCACTGCTGGCTCCCAGTAGCTGCCGCAGCCTCGGCCAAGGCAGCCAACATGAGGCCGTTCCACTCCAAGAGCACCTTGTCGTCCAAACCCGGCGGAATACGCAGATTGCGAGCCGACAGCAGCCGCTCTCGGCTCAGCTCCACGCTGGCCGGGCGCAGCAGGTCGCCCCGCACCGGCCGCCACAAGATGTTGTGGCCCTCGAAGTTGCCGGCCTCGGTCACCCCGAACCAGGCCATGAACTCGGTGGCGTCGTCGCCCAGCACCGAGGTGATCTGGTCGGGGCTCCACACGTAGAACCGGCCCTCCTCTCCTTCGGAATCGGCGTCGAGCGCAGAGTAGAAGCCGCCGCTGTCGTGGCGGAGGTCCCGCAGCACGAAGCCGATGGTCTCGTCCAGCACTTGGCGGAAGCGGGGCCGCCCCGTCACCTGCCAAGCGTGCAGGTAGAGCCGGGCGAACAGGGCGTTGTCGTACAGCATCTTCTCGAAGTGGGGCACGATCCACTGGGCGTCCACCGAATACCGGCTGAAACCGCCGCCCAGGTGGTCGTAGATCCCCCCCGACGCCATGGCGTCAAGCGAGTTGATCACCATGTTGAGCACGTCTTGGTCGCCGCTATGGAGGTAGGAGCGCAGCAGCACTTCGTGGCTCATGGTCTGGGGGAACTTGGGCGCACCGCCGAAGCCGCCCCACGCCGCGTCGTATTGCTGGCGCAGCGCCGCGGTGGCCTGGTTCAGGGCCTCCGGACCGGTTCCGGCCGGGGCGCGCTGAGGGTCGGGTTGGATGAGGGCAGTGCGATTCAGCGACTGGGTGAGTTGGTCGGCCTGGGTGTCGACTTCGGTGCGGCGGTTGACCCACACGTCTTGGATCCGGTGCATGATCTCGGTGAACGACGGCATCTGGCCCCGGCTGACTCTGGGATAGTAGGTGCCGCCGTGGAACGGCCGGCCGTCGGGGGTCATGAACACAGTCATGGGCCATCCGCCCCGGCCGGTGAGCGCCTGCACCGCCTCCATGTAGATGGTGTCCACGTCGGGGCGCTCCTCCCGGTCCACCTTGACGTTGACGAAGAGATCGTTCATCACCTTGGCCGTTTCGGGATCCTCGAACGACTCGTGGGCCATGACGTGGCACCAGTGGCAGGCCGAATAGCCCACCGACAACAAGATGGGCTTGTCGGTGGCCCGGGCTGCGGCAAAGGCCTCCTCACCCCACGGGTACCAGTTCACCGGGTTATCAGCGTGCTGGCGGAGATAGGGGCTGGTTTCGGCCCCGAGACGGTTCATGGTTCCGACACTAACCAACTCAGGGCATCGGTAAGACTTGGCGTTGGTGAAGCTCTGGATCCAGGGGGCTCGGCCCCGAACCCTTCCCGCCGCGTTGGTACCGGTGGCGGTGGGCACCGCTGCAGTTGCCCCCGACGTGGTGTGGTGGCGGGCCGCGGTAGCGCTGGTGGTGGCGGTGGCCCTTCAGGTGGGGGTGAACTACGCCAACGACTATTCCGACGGGATCCGGGGCACCGATGCCAAGCGGGTGGGTCCGGCCCGACTGGTGGGCGGCGGTGCGGTGCCGCCCGCTGTGGTGCGCCGAGCTGCCTTCGGGGCCTTCGGAACAGCGGCAGTGGCTGGGCTGGTTCTGGCCATTGCCGCGGCGCCATGGCTGATTGCGGTGGGGCTGGCCTGCATGGTCGCCGCTTGGTTTTACACCGGCGGCAGGCGGCCCTACGGCTATGCCGGGTTGGGAGAGGTGGCCGTGTTCGTGTTTTTCGGCCTGGTGGCCACGGCGGGCACCGCCTTTGTGCAGACCGAGGACCTCACCGCGCTGGCGGTGGTTGCCGCGGTGCCGGTGGGGCTCATGGCCGCTGCGCTGTTGGTGGCCAACAACCTGCGGGACATCTCCCAAGACGAGGCCGCGGGCAAAAAGACATTGGCGGTGCGTTTGGGCGAAGGGCGCACCATCTGGCTCTATGTCGCCTTGGTACTGCTGGCCATTGGAGTGGCCTCAGCGATGGCGGTAGCCCGTCCTTGGGCGCCGCTGACGCTGGCGTCGCTTTCCCTGGCCATGCCCGCAGCACACCTCGCCCGAATGTCGCCGGACAAAGCCCCCCTGCTCAACCACACCGCTCGACTGCACCTCGTTTTGGGTGCCCTGCTGACGGTCGGGCTTGCCCTCTAGCTCTTCCAGTAAGGGGCGCGCAGGGCCTGTTTGTTGATCTTGCCCATGGCCGACCGGCCCAATTGATTGTCGCTGATGAACTCAACCGACCGAGGGCACTTGTAGTGGGCAATGCGGTCGCGGCAAAAGGCAATAATCTCGGCGGCTGCCGGAGGGCGGGCAGGGCTGGCGGGCACCACCAGGGCCTTGAGCTGTTCGCCCATCTCCTCGTCGGGCACCCCGATGCAGGCCACGTCGGCCACCCCAGGGTGCTCTATCAGCACTTGCTCGGTCTCGGCTGGGTAGATGTTCACCCCGCCCGACACCACCATGTCGGAGAACCGGTCGGTTAGGTAGAGGAACCCCTCGTCGTCGGTGTAGCCGATCTCGCCCAGTGTGAACACTCCTGGCCGCAGATGGGCGGCCGCTGTCTTCTCGGGAGCGTTGCGATAGCTGATGCCCCGCCCGCTGTTGTCGACGAAATACACCCGTCCTTCTTGGCCTGACGGCAGCTCGTTGCCGTCGTCATCCACGATGAGCACTTCGAACGGGGGGACTGGCCGTCCCACCGAGCCGGGGTGGGCCAGCCAGTCCTCGGAGTTGATGTGGCACGAACCGCCCACCTCGGTGGAGCCGTACCCCTCATAGACGATGCGCCCGAGCCATTCGATGATGGCCCGCTTCACCGACACCGGGCACGGCGCTCCGCTATGGGTGACCAATTTCAGGCTGTCGGTGCGGTAGCGCTGTCTCACCTCGTCGGGCAGGGCCAGCAGCCGGCTGAAGTGGGTGGGCACCATGAAAACGCCGTTCACCTGGTAGCGATCGATGGCGGCCAGGGTGGCTTCGGCATCGAAACGCCCCATCACCACCACTGGGGCGCCGCCCATGAGGTTGCGGGTGGCCGCGAACGGTCCGGCGTGGTACAGCGGTCCGACCACCAGATGGGTGCCGATGGCCGCGTTGGGAGTGGCGCACGTGGCGAAGTACTCGGCCACCGTGGCCCCACCCCGGAACAGAGCCGGGGGCGCGTTTACTCCCTTGGGCCGACCGGTGGTGCCCGAGGTGTAGAAGAGGTGGGGGACCGGGGATATGTCGGTGGGCGGGGGCTCCTCAGGTGCCTCAGCCAGGCTGGATTCCCAGGGAATCACCCCGGGATGGTCGGAGCAGCGCCATCCCATCACCGCGATGGTTACGCCGGTGGCGCTCGACACTGCTCTGGCAGCCTGCACGCCCCGCTCGGCGGTCTCGGGGCTCACCAGCAGCAAGGCCGAAGCCGAATCCTCCAGGATGTAGGCCAGCTCGTCGGGGGTGAGGTGGAAGTTCACCGGCACTGCCGAGGCCCCGGCCAGCGCAGTGGCCACGTAGGCGATCACCGTTTCCACCGAGTTCTCGGCGAACACCGCCAGCCGCCGCTCGGGGCCCAGGTCGAGGGAGTGCAACAGGTTGACCGCCTGGTTCATCGCCTGGTCGAGCTCGGCCCAGCCCAGAGTGGTCCGCTGATCGGCCAGCGCCATCTGGTCGGGGTTGTCGGCGGGAATGTGCTGGGCAAGAAGAGACATGAGGGGGTGCGCGGCTAGTGCTTTCGGGTGGCGGTGATCAGCTGGGCTATGCCGCCGGAGAGCAGCAGATGGTTTACCGCTTCGAACCCGTGGCCAGCCAACAGACCGAGCATCTTGTCGGTAGGGGGCATGTAGGCCACCGACTTGGGGAGGTACTCATAGGCGGTCCGATCCGACAGCAGCCCGCCGATCAAGGGGATCACTCGGCCGAAATACAACCCGTGGCCAAAGCGCATCACCGGGTTAGACGGCTCCGCCACCTCCAAAAGCGACACCCGCCCGCCCGGGCGCACCACCCGGGCCAGCTCTGCGAACAGGCCGTTTAGATCCACAACGTTGCGCAGGGCGAAGCCGCAGGTGATCCCATCGGCGCTGGCGGCCGGAACCGGAAGGCACAGGGCGTCACCCAGCACCATTGGGGCGTTCAGCTTGCCCGAGGCCCGGTACTTCTGGGCGGCATGGAGCATGCCCGCCGACAGGTCGAAACCCACCGGGTTGAATCCGGCGGCCTCCAGGTCTCGACACAGGTCCCCGGTCCCGCAGGCCAGGTCGTACACCCGAGCCCCGGCTGCCAGCCGCAATTCCCGAACCGATCGCCGCCGCCACCTGATGTCCATGCCGAAGGTGAGCAGCCGGTTGAGCAGGTCGTAGCGGGGGGCGATGGCGTCGAACATCGACCGCACCGCGGCCACCTTGTCCTGGCCCTGGGGCAGCGCGGAGTCTGAGCTCATTCGATGGTCAGCCGGTAGGCCCGGTTGGTGGAGTGGAGGTGGAAGCCCAGGCTGCGGTAGGTGGCCACCGCGGGTTCGTTGTCGGATTCCACATACAAGAAGCCCACCGTGAGCCCTTGATCGGCCAGATAGTCGAGTCCGGCCAGGGTCATGGGTTTGCCCAGTCCCTGGCCGTGGAAGTCGGGGTCCACCGCGATGGCATAGATCTCCCCCCCGGGCGGGGTCTCATCGGGGTGGACCTTGGTCCAACAGAACCCGGCTAGTTGCCCGCCTTGCTCATAGAGCCGGAACCCCTCGGCGGTGAACCATTCCTCGGCCATGCGGTCGGACAGATCGCTGGGGGTCATCCCGCCCTGTTCGGGGTGCCAATGGAACGCCCGATTGTTAACCCTTATGAAGTCTTGGTCGTCGGCGCCAGGGACAAAGGCCCGGGTGGTGATGGAAGAGCGGGCGGCGGGTAGGGGCCGCTGCATCCGCCAGAGATCCCGGTAGGGGGCAAAGCCCAGCCCGGCGGCGAATACATCGTCGTCGGCGCTGGCTTGCTCGATCCACAGTTGTACCCCTTCTCCGGCCCCAGCTTGGTCGAGGACCGCCTTGATCTGGGCGGTTGTGCCGTTGTCTCGGAGCTGGTCGGGGCCCACGGTGATCGACCACGAGAACTCTCCCTGGTCGGGGCAAACAACCGTGAGCGTCACAACGACCACGGTAGCGGCCCCAACTTCTCATGCCGGGGTCGCTAACCTCCCGGCGATGGGCAAACCGCGCACTCCCAAGGGCCGGGCCAAGCGCACCCACGAACTGCTGGCCGAGGAATACCCCGAGGCGGTATGCGAGCTGGACCACGACAATGCCTTCCAGCTTCTGGTGGCCACCATCTTGTCGGCCCAGTGCACCGACAAGCGGGTGAACATGGTGACCCCCGACCTCTTCGCCGCCTATCCCACCCCCGAGGCCTTGGCCGAAGCGCCGTTGGCCCATGTGGAGGAGCTGGTCCGTTCCACCGGGTTCTTCGCCACCAAGGCCCGCAACATCGTCGGCATGGCCCAAGACCTGGTCAATCACTTCGACAGCGAGGTGCCGGGCAAGATGTCCGACCTGGTGAGCCTGCCCGGGGTGGGCCGCAAGACGGCCAACGTGGTGCGCAGCGTGGCCCTGGGATTGCCGGGCCTGCCGGTGGACACCCACGTGGGCCGCATCACCAGCCTGCTGGGCATAACCGAGCACAAAGACCCGGTGAAGATCGAGTTGGAGCTGAACCCCATGGTGCCCGCGGCTGAGCGGGGAGAGTTCTCCCTGCGGCTCATTCTCCACGGCCGCCGAGTGTGCATTGCCCGCCGTCCTCGCTGCCACGAGTGCGTGCTGGCCTCCTTCTGCCCATCCGCCGGCCAGTGACGCCAAGCAGCCGGTGAAACCGGACCACTAGGGTGGCATCTCGCATTCGCATTTGAACAAGACGGGAGATCGCCAGCATGAAGGCAGCACGATTAGTCGACGGCAACCTGAACATTCTGGACGTTCCGGTACCAGAGCCGGGCTTTGAAGAGGCGTTGATCCGGATCACCTCGTCGGGGGTGTGCCACTCTGACCTCCATCTGGCCCGCGGCGATTGGGTGGGCGTATCGGGCATCGAGGTTCTGGGCCACGAGGCCATCGGGGTGGTCGAGGCACTGGGGCCGGGGGCCGAGCGCTACAGCCAGGTGGGTGATCGGGTGATCCTCGGACTGGGCGGCACCGGCGGCGGGTTCTGGTGCGGGGCGTGTGAGTTCTGCCTCCGCGGAGAGCCCCGGCACTGTCCGCAGACCCAGGGGATCATGGGCACATTCGCCGAGCAGTTCTGTGTGTGGGCCAAGTCGCTGGTGGTGCTGCCCGAATCGGTGGGCGACGACCAGGCCGCCCTGGCTTGCGGGGGACTCACTGCCTACGGAGCGGTGAAGAAGCTGTTCCGCAACCAGGTGCCCCCGGGCCGCTGGGTAGCCATCGTCGGCGCCGCCGGCGGGCTGGGGCACTATGCGGTGCAGATCGCCAAGGCGCTGGGCTACAAGGTGGTGGGCATCGACATCGGAGCCGCCCGGTTGGAGTTCGTCGAGTCGCTGGGCGCCGACATGGCGGTCAGCGCTGACGACGCCCTCGAGGTGGTGACCAATGAGATCGGCGGGGTGGACGCCAGCATCGTGTTCTCAGCGGCTATGGCCGGCTTCACCCTCGGCTTCAGGCTGCTGCGGCCCAAGGGGCTATTCGTGGCAGTGGGCCTTCCCCCCACCAGCGAGGGCAACATCGAGCTGAACCCGTTCGAGTTCTTCATGAGGGACGCCACCCTCATCTACTCCGCGGTGGGCACCGTGCAGGACATGCGGGAGCTGGTGGATATGGCCGCCGCCGGACAAGTGACCACCCACGTTGGGCGCACCGGCCCATTGTCGGAGCTGGACGCCATTTTCGACGAGCTCCAGTCGGGCAAGTACGTGGGTCGGGCGATAATCGACGACATGGCCGGCTAGCACCCCCAAATGGGCAGCGGGGTTATGCCCCCTCAGCGAGGGCGGGCATGACCTTGTCCACTACCAACTCCAGCGTCTCCCAGCCGATGGCAGGGTCGATGCCCCCGCACAGCGGGTGCAGTGTGGCCGCCCCCTTGGTGCGGACCAGCTCGACGCACTGGTCGGGGGTGAGCACCTCAAACTGGCCGGAGGCCTTGAGGTCGGCGATGTCCTCGGCCTCCACGTGCCAGCCGGAACGCTGGTCGGGATACTGCCAACTGGCGTAGGCCGCAGCGTCGTAGAGCATATTGGGGCCGATCTTGGCCCACAGCGCCTCGGGATCCTCGGTCACCAGCACCAGCCCCGGACCGTCGGGGGCCATGGCGAACGCTCCCTCGAAGCCGATCTCGGCGGCCTCGGCGTAGTAGAGGTCCACCAGCTCCTGGTCGCCGATGGGCGGCATGTAGGGCAGGCGCAGCCGGGCGGCCCGCTTGGCTGAGGCCGGCACCGATCCGCCCACCATCACAATGGGGTGGGGCTGGGTTACCGGCTTGGGGGTCACCCACACCGTCCGGCCCTCGTACTCGAAGGGCTCCCCGGTCCAGGCCTGCTGCATGACCTTGATGGCTTCCTCGGTGTCGCGACCCCGACGGGTGCGGTCTTTGCCGAACATCTCGAACTCAAATTCCCGATAGCCCAGACCGGCGATGGTGATGAACCGGCCCGGCGCCATCAAGTCGATGGTGGCGATGTCCTCGGCCAGCCGCAGAGGGTCGTGGTAGGGCACCAAAAGGGCCGACAGCGTACACATCAGGTTGTCGGTGGCTCCCAGGATGGCGGCAGAGATGGCCAGCGGCGCCGACATGAACCCGTCCTCGGTGCCGTGGTGCTCGCTGGTGATGGCCCCGGCGAAGCCCCGGGTGTCGGCCCATTTCACCATTTCCAGCATGGCGCGGTACTGATCACCGTGGGTCACCTCGGTGAACGGAGGGGTCCGCAGATCAAAGCGCAAATTGAACATTTCTTCTCCCGGTCAGTTCTATGGGTATGGGTAGGTTTACAGACTTCCAGGCTTCGGGTGAGGCCTTTGCAAGACTTCAGGTTTACAGACTTCGGGTCAAGCGGTCGAGACGGCGGGTGGCCCCCTGCAAGCCCCGCTCCACCTCGTAGAGCTCAAAGGCGACGTCTTCCCGCTCGGTTCCCTCATAGCGCCGGGCTACTTCCGACACCCGTTCTCCGAGTTCTCGTATCACGCTGCTCAGCGAGCTGAGCTCTGCCCCGTCCGCCGCCATCGATCTGTCGTCCACAGAGAGGTTTTACCGCAAAACTATGCGGCTGGTTTCCTTGGGAACCCGTCAAACCCTTCGTGGCCGGGTCACTTGGGCCTGTAGTTTTGAGGGTCGTGCTAGACCGAGTGGACCTGCGGGGCGTGGGCGACATTGCTGCTTACCTGCCCCGGCCTGAGCCTGTTCCTGAGGGCTCGGTCGCCGCGGTTCGCGAGATCGTCGAGGCGGTGCGCGCCGACGGGGACGCCGCACTGGCCCGCTATACCGAGCAGTTCGACGGTGTTGCTCCCTCCACGTGGCGGGTTCCTCCCGCCGAAGTGGCCGCGGCCCGAGATCGGGTCGACCCCTCGCTGCGGAGTGCCCTGGAGGCCGCAGCGGTTTCCATCGCCGAGTTCCACCGGGGGCAGGCTTCGAAAGAGCAAACCCACACCCGCCAGGGAATCACCATCCGCAGCTGGGACCAACCGGTGGGTCGGGCCGGCTGTTATGTGCCCGGGGGACGGGCCGCTTACCCGTCTACCGTGCTGATGACCGCGTTGCCGGCTGCCGCCGCCGGGGTGGACCAGGTTGTGCTGTGCGTTCCCCCCGGCCCCGACGGCCAGGTGGCCGATGTCACCCTGGCATCGGCGGCCATTGCCGGGGTCGACGAGGTGTATGCGGTAGGCGGCGCTCAGGCCATTGCCGCCCTGGCCTATGGCACCGAGTCGATTGGCCCAGTGGACGTGATCGTGGGGCCTGGCAACGTGTACGTGGCCATCGCCAAGCAGTTGGTGGCCGGGGTAGTCGGCGTGCCAGCCGCATTCGCCGGGCCATCCGAAGTGGTGGTGGTTGCCGACGGAACTGTTCCGGCGGAATACGCCGCTATCGACCTCATTGTGCAGGCCGAGCACGGCCCCGACGGCTTGGCTTGGCTCATCACCTGGGACCCCGACGCTGCCAATGCGGTGGAGAAGGCAGTAGCTGAATTGCTGTCAGACGCCGCTCGCCGGGACGACATTGCGGCCACGTTCGCCCGCAGCGGCCACAGTGTGCTGGTGGATGGCCCCGAATCCGCGGCCGAGGTGGTCAACTTCATCGCTCCCGAGCACCTGCAAGTGATGTGTGAGGCACCCGAAGCGGTCATCGACCGGGTGCGAAACGCCGGGGCTGTCTTCCGGGGCCCCCTGGCTCCGGCATCCATAGGCGACTACGTGGCTGGCCCCTCCCACGTGTTGCCTACCAATGGGACTGCTCGCTTCGCCGGTGCGCTCGGTGTGCGGGACTTCGTCAAACCCATGCATGAGATCGCCGTGGACTCTGAAGGCCTGGCCGCGGTTGGCCCCCATGTGGCCACCATCGCCGATGCCGAAGGCTTGGATGCCCACGCCGAATCCGTGCGCCTTCGCGGCATCGACAACAAAGTTCAGAGAGGAACTGAGGATGACTAGCCCCGACCGCCTGCCGGTGAGAGAGAGCCTGGCCCTCATGTCCGGCTACCACTCGCCACAACTCGATGTGGCCGTGCGGCTCAACACCAACGAGTCGCCGGTGCCGCCTCCCGAAGGGTGGGCCGAGGCTTTGCGGGCCGCCCAGGCCGAGATCGAGTGGCATCGCTATCCCGACCGGGGAGCGCACGAGTTGCGGGCCGCATTGGCCAAGCACGAGGGGGTCGCTCCCGAGCAGGTGTTTGCGGCCAACGGCTCCAACGAGGTGCTCCAGTGCTTGATGCTGGCGTTCGGGGGGCCGGGGCGCGCCGCTCTTACCTTCGAGCCCACCTATGCGCTCCACTCCCACATCTCCAAATTGGCTGCCACTGAGGTGGTCACCGGCGAGCGGAATGAGGATTTCTCGTTGGATGCCGATTACGCCTCGACCATGGTGTCCGACCACCGTCCGGCCGTCACTTTCCTGTGCTCGCCCAACAACCCCACGGGCATGGTGGAGCCACCGCAGTTGGTCGAGAGGCTGCTGGCCGACATCTCGGCGCTGCCCGGGCTGTTGCTGATGGATGAGGCCTACGGCCAGTTCGACCCCCACACCTCGGTGGACTTGGTGGATGAGAGCCGACCGCTGGCGGTGGCTCGCACCTACTCCAAGACGTGGTCGATGGCCGCCGCCCGGCTCGGCTACCTAGTCGCACCATCTTGGGTGGTAGCCGAATTGGAGAAATCGGCGCTGCCCTACCACCTCGACACCATGAAACAGATCGCCGGTCGTCTGGCGTTGGACTATGAGGATGAGATGAACGACCGAGTGGCCATGCTGGTGACCGAGCGGGAGCGGATCGCTACCGCACTCGACCAGCTAGCGGTGCATCACTGGCCCTCGGGAGCCAACTTCATCCTGCTTCGCCCTGATTCCGGCGACGGCGACGGAGTTTGGCAGGGTCTCGTGGACCGGTCGGTGCTCGTGCGAAACTGTTCGTCTTGGCCCCGGCTCGCCGGTTGCCTTCGGGTCACGGTGGGATCGCCGGCCGAGAACGACGCTTTTTTGTCTGCATTGAGCGAGGTGCTGGCATGACAACTGCATCCCGAACCGCTACCGCATCTCGGAGCACCGCGGAGACCAGCATCGACATCGCCATCGATATCGACGGCGAGGGCAGAGGCGAGGCAACCACAGGGCTGCCGTTCTTCGACCACATGCTGAGCCAGCTCGGTCGCCACGGCGGCTTCGAGTTGAGGGTGGAGGCCTCCGGTGACCTGGAGATCGACGCCCACCACACCGTGGAGGACGTGGGCATCCTGCTGGGTTCGTGTTTCGCCAAGGCGCTGGGCGACAAATCCGGGGTTCGCCGGTTCGCGTCCATCTCGGTTCCGCTGGACGAGGCCGTGGTGGAGGCCGTTGTCGACCTGTCGGGCCGTCCGTTTCTGCACTACGACGTGAGCCCGCCGGGACAGAAGATCCTGGGCGACCCACCGTTCGACCCTCAGCTTTGCGAGGAGTTTTGGCGGGCATTCGCCACCTCCGCCGCCCTCACCTTGCACATCACCATGATGCGGGGCCGCAACACCCACCACATCATCGAGGCCAGCTTCAAGGCGGTGGCCCGAGCGCTGCGCGACGCCGTGCGGGTGGAGGGCACCGGCATCCCCTCCACCAAGGGCATTCTGTGAGCAAGGGAGCTCTGTGACCCGACCGCTAATCGCGGTGTTGGACTACGGCATTGGCAACCTCCGGTCGGCCCAGAAGAGCCTCGAGCGGATGGGGGCCGATGCCCGATTGACCGCCGATGCCGGGCTGATCGCCGACGCCGCCGGGGTAGTGCTGCCTGGAGTGGGGGCGTTCGGGCCGTGCATGGCCGCGCTCTGCGACACCGGTCTCGACGAACAGGCCCGGGCTGCGGCCGCCGACGGTCGGCCGTTCCTGGGAATCTGCATCGGGTTGCAACTTCTCTATGAGGGGTCGGAGGAAGCGCCCGGTGTCGCGGGGCTGGGCATTCTGCCCGGCACTGTCACGCTGTTGCCTGGCAACGTGAAGCGGCCCCAGATGCAGTGGAACCGCTTGGAGGTGTGCACGCCCAGCCCGTTGCTGGAGGGTTTGGACGGAGCTTGGGTGTACTTCGTGCACTCCTTTGCCGCGCCGATGGACGACAACGTGGCCGCGGTCTGCGACTACGGCGGACCGGTGGCCGGGGTGGTGGGCGACGGCAACGTGTGGGCCACCCAGTTCCACCCCGAGAAATCGGCTCGTCCCGGCTTGCGGCTGTTGGAGAACTTCGTGAACCAAGCCCAATCCGCGGCCGAGGGGACCTGAGATGCAGCTCTATCCGGCCATTGATCTGCGGGGCGGACGCTGCGTGCGGCTCTATCAGGGGTCGTATGACGCCGAAACCGTCTACAACGACAACCCGGTGAGCCAGGCCCAGCAGTTCGCCGACGCCGGGGCTTCATGGCTGCATGTGGTGGACCTGGACGCAGCCCGTACCGGCGAGCAAGTCAACTTGCCGGTGATAGCGGCCATTGCCGAGGCGGTGGAAGTGTCGGTTCAGGCCAGCGGTGGGGTTCGCAGCATGGAGGCCGCCGCCGCGCTGTCCGATGCCGGGGCGGCCCGGGTGGTGATCGGCACCGCGGCGGTGGAGAATCCCGAGTTGGTGGCCCAGGTGGCGGCCCGCCAGCCGATAGCGGTGGGGCTGGACGCCCGAGGCCGAGATGTGGCCACCCACGGGTGGGAACAGGGCGGTGGTGGAGACCTGCTGGAGTTGGCCGCCCATTTCGAGTCCTCCGGGGCCGAGGCGGTAGTGGCCACTGAGATCAGCCGGGACGGCACATTGAGCGGCCCCGACATCGAGGGGCTGGCCACGGTATTGGCTGCCACCGGGCTGACGGTGATCGCCTCCGGCGGGGTGGGGACGCTCGAAGACTTGGCTGCGCTGGCTGCCGTCGGCGACCCGAGCCGCCGGCTGGCCGGGGTCATCGTGGGTCGAGCGCTGTACGAGGGGCGGTTTACGGTGGAACAAGCCTTGGAGGCGCTGGCCCCATGAGCTCATCGGCAACTGTCCCCAGCAACGCCCGGATCATTCCGTGTTTGGACGTGGACGCCGGCCGGGTGGTTAAGGGAATCAACTTTGTAGATCTCACCGACGCCGGAGACCCTGTGGAGTTGGCCGCCCTCTACGACCAGCAGGGGGCCGACGAGGTGGTGTTCCTGGACATCACCGCTTCATCCGACCGTCGGGAGACCACGGTGGAATTGGTTCACCGCACCGCGGAGGAGGTGTTCATCCCGTTCACCATCGGCGGGGGCATCCGCACCGTGGACGACGCCCGGCGCCTGTTGCGGGCCGGGGCCGACAAGGTGTCGGTGAACACTGCGGCGGTGAACCGCCCCGAGTTGGTGGCCGAGATCGCCGATGAGTTCGGCAGCCAGTGCGCGGTGGCATCTATCGACGCCCGGCGCACCCACGGAGGTGCTTTCCCGTTCGAGGTGTTCACCCACGGGGGTCGGACCCCCACCGGGATTGACGCCATCCAGTACGCCATCCGGGTGACCGAGTTGGGAGCGGGGGAGATCCTCCTCACCTCCATGGACCGCGACGGCACCCGCGACGGCTTTGATCTGGAGCTGACCCGGGCCGTGGTCGAGGTGACCAATGTGCCAGTTATCGCCAGCGGGGGAGTGGGCACCCTGGATCATTTGGTGGAGGGGGTGATCGAGGGCCGGGCCGACGCCGTGCTGGCCGCCTCGATCTTCCATTTCAGGGAGCACACCGTGGCCGAGGCCAAGACTCACATGGCTGCCGCTGGAATCCCCGTCCGCCCTGCCGACGCCTGAATCGCGCCCGCTTAGGCGGCGAGACTAGCCAGGAACTCGTCGATCAAACCGTTGAGATTGTCGGTGCGGCCGACTAGGAAATGGTCGGCCCCACCGACTGGGTAGATCTCAGCATTGGCCCAATCGGCGATGGCAGCCAGAGCCTGGTCGGGAGGATTGAACTGGTCTCGCTCGGGCACGGCCAGCCACTTGGGGCGGGGATCAGGGGCGGCCTTGAAGCGGTCGGCGTTGACCACCCGCAACGGCGGGGCCACCAGGAACCACCCGGCCAGCTCCGGGGCATCGCAGGTCAAGGCCATGTCGGCCCCGAACGACCATCCGGCCAGCACCAGCGGGCATTGCTCATCACCGGCGGCGGCCATGGCCTCCACCGCGGCCCGCACATCGAGCTGCTCGCCTTCGCCGAAATCGTGCTCGCCCTCCGAACCCCCGACCCCTCGGAAGTTGAACCGCAGCACCGCGCTGCCCGAGCCCACCAGGTGGGTGAACAGGGTGGAAACCACCAGGGAGTGCATGTTGCCCCCATACTGGGGATGGGGGTGGGCAATCACCACCCGGGTCCGGGGTCCGGCGGGCACCGCCCACTGGGCTTCGAGACTGAGGCTGTCAGCGGTTGTCAGGGTTGTGGCGGTCGGCCCGAAGTCGTCTGTCATATGCCGGTCACGGTAGCGTTGTCAACCCATGGCCAAGGCAGCAAACTCCGCAAGCAAGGTCGCGCCCGAGGACAAGCTTCCCATCAAGATGCTCAACGACCGCATCCTGGTGCAGCTCGACATACCCGAAGGGGAGCGGCGGTCCACCGGCGGCATCCTCATTCCGGCCACCGCACAGGTGGGCAAGCGATTGGCCTGGGCCGAGGCAATAGCGGTGGGCCCCAATGTCCGCACCGTGGAGTCGGGCGACCAAGTGCTGTTCAACCCCGAGGACCGCTACGAAGTAGAGGTGCGGGGCGCCGACTATCTCATCTTGCGCGAGCGGGACATCCACGCGGTGGCCGCCCCCCGCCTCGACGAGGGAAGCACCGGTCTTTACCTCTGACATTGGCTGGCAAATGGCTCTAATCCGGCTTGAGTCTGCTCCTACGATTGAAAGATGCCGGCAACAACGCCAATACAAGCTGCCCCCGGAGTTCTCGACGAAGTGGTGTTCAACGACGACGGGCTGGTTCCCGCCATCGTCCAGGAACACGAGGGAGGCCGAGTGCTGATGATGGCCTGGATGAACCGGGAGTCGCTAGAGCGCACGCTGGAAACGGGGCGCACTTGGTTTTGGAGCCGGTCTCGCCAAGAGTACTGGTGCAAGGGGGAGACCTCGGGCGACCGCCAGTACGTACGGGAGGCGTACTACGACTGCGACGGGGACGCCCTGCTTTTTGCCGTAGAACAAGAAGGACGGGGGGCGTGTCACACGGGGGAATACTCCTGCTTCTTCCGGTCCTTCGACGAGCCGGTTCCACCGCCGTCGGAGTAACCCAGCAAACATGTCCATAGTCAGCCCTGATCGCCGCCAATTCCACCGGCTCGCCGCCGACTGGACCGTGGTACCGGTGTGGCGGGAGTTGGTGGCCGACCTCACCACCCCGGTGGCGGCTTTCGCACGCACCGTGGGCGACGAACCCGGTTTCTTGTTGGAGTCGGTAGACCACGGGGAACGCTGGAGCCGGTTTTCATTCATCGGCCGCCGGCCACTGGGCACACTGGTGGCCCGCGGCCGCAGCGTGGACGCCGTCGGCGACTTCCCCGAGGGAACCCCACTGGATGAGGGAATACTGGCCGCGGTCGACCACATCTTGTCGCAGTGGCGCTCCCCGGTGATGGACGAGCTTCCCCCCCTGCACGGCGGCCTCATCGGGTACCTGGGCTACGACGTGGTTCGAGAAGTGGAGCACCTGCCCAACGTGCCGGTTGACGATCAGGGCCTGCCCGATGCGGTGTTGTCGGTGATCGGGGAATTGGCGGTGTTCGACCACTGGCGCCAACGGGTCGTGCTGATCGAGAACGTGATCATTCCCCCCGGTGCCTCATCCGCCGACATCGACGCCGCATATGAACGCGCGGTGGCAGCTTTGGAACAGCTGGCCGCCGACGGGGCCCGACCGATGGCTGAACCACTGTTGGACCCTCCCGACGAACACGATGAGCTGCCCGAGGTGGTGTCCAGCATGGGATCGCGGAGCTTCTGCGATGCGGTAGAGGTGGCCAAGGAGCACATCCTCGCCGGGGACATCTTCCAGGTGGTGCTGGCCCAGCGATACGACTTCGATCTTGAGGCCGAGCCGTTCGACGTTTACCGCTCGCTGCGCCAGGTGAACCCCAGTCCCTACATGTACTTCGTACACCTGCCCGAAGTGTCGCTGGTGGGTTGCTCACCGGAGCCGATGGTGCAGCTGCTCGATGGCCGGGTCATCTCCCGCCCCATTGCCGGCACCCGCCGCCGGGGTCGCACCGAGGCCGAGGAGCGCAAAATGGCCGCCGAGCTGTCCGAGCACCCCAAGGAGATCGCCGAGCACATCATGCTGCTCGACTTGGCCCGCAATGACGTGGGCCGAGTGGTCACCTTCGGCACAGAGACCGTGGATGAGATGATGACCCTGGAGCGGTACAGCCACGTTATGCACCTGACCTCTCAGGTTTCGGGCGAACTTGGCCCCGGCAGCACCCCGGTAGATGTGCTGCGGGCCACCCTGCCCGCGGGCACGGTGTCGGGGGCGCCCAAAGTGCGGGCCATGGAGATCATCGACGATCTGGAGCCGGTGAAACGAGGCCCCTATGCCGGTGTGGTCGGCTATCTGGACTTCTCCGGCAACATCGACACCGCCATTGCCATCCGCACCATGGTGATCCAAAACGGGCGGGCCTCGGTTCAGGCCGGGGCCGGAATCGTGGCCGACAGCATCCCCGATCAGGAGGACCTGGAGTGTCGCAACAAGGCCCGAGCCCTGCTTTTGGCCGTGCCCGCGGCCCGACGAATGAGCCGGAGTCGCTCAACATGATCGGAACAGCATGAGCTCCGCGGTGGACTTGATGTCGACGGTTGGCGCCTGCCCCACCGAGCGAGGGGTTCTGGCGGTGTCTGGCCCTGACGCCGAGGACTTCTTGCAAGGCCAGCTCAGCCAGGACATCGCCGGTTTGGCCCCCGGCCAGTCGGCCTGGTCGCTGATCCTTCAGCCCCAGGGACGCATAGACGCCCTAGTCCGGGTCACCCGCCGGGGTGCCGACCAGTTCGTCCTCGATACCGACGGGCCCCTGGAGCAAGTTGTCGCCCGGCTCAAGCGGTTCATGCTCCGCACCGACGTGACCATGGAGCCGATCGAGTGGCAGTGCATCTCGGTGCGGGGGCCGGGTGCCGAGGCGGTGGGCGTTTCTGGGGAGATAATTGGCCTGGTGCCCACTGGCGGAGTCGATGTGCTCGGCCCCTCTCCGACGGTGTCAAACGACGTGCCCACAATCAACGCTGAAGCCCTGGAGTCCCATCGGATTCGCAGCGGATTCCCCCGAATGGGGACCGACATCGACGATCGCACCATCCCCGCCGAGGCCGAGATAGTTCCCTTCACGGTGAGCTTCACCAAAGGATGCTTCACCGGTCAGGAGCTGGTGGCCCGCATGGACTCTCGGGGCAGTACCGCCCCCCGATACATTCGGTTGTTGGAAATGGAGGGTCGCGTTGAGCTGGCCTCCGGCGACCCCATCACCGATCCCAGCGGCGCGGAGGTCGGCGCCCTCACCAGCACAGCTTGTGACGCAGCAACCGGCACCACTGTCGCCCTGGGCTACATCAAACGCTCCGTGGAAATGCCTGCCGAAGTGAGGGTGGGCGGCTGCTTGGCCCAGGCTTCAGCCGTTCCCCGTTGAGAACCCATCTATTGGGAGATCGAGCCGGTAGTTTTGGAACCAGTGTTCATCAAGATTTGCGGAATCACGAACGCCGACGACGCCCTGTTGGCCACCGCTTTGGGCGCCGATGCGGTGGGCTTCGTCCTGGCCCCGTCGTCCCGCCGGGTCGCCCCGCGCCGGGTCCAGGAGATCGCTCGATTGCTTCCTCCCGGCGTGCTAACCGTCGGAGTGTTCCGCGACGAGGCTCCGCAGCGGGTGATCGAGCTGGTTAACCGCTGCGGTCTCAAGGCGGCCCAGCTCCACGGGCGGGAGAGCATCGCCGACACCCAGCAAGTCCACGATCAGGTGCCGGTGGTCATCAAAGCCTTTCCCGGCGGCAGCAGATCTCTGGCCATGGCCGACCGCTACGGCGCCGACGCCGTGCTAGTGGATTCGGACACCCCAGGTTCGGGCAAGGTATTTGACTGGTCGCTTGCCGAGGGTGCTCCCGGCGGAATCAGGTTGATCATGGCTGGCGGGCTGGATCCCGACAACGTGGCCACCGCCATCGCCAAAGTCCAGCCGTGGGGAGTGGACGTGTCCACCGGAGTGGAGCTCTCACCCGGGCGCAAAGATCCCGCAAGGCTGCGGGCCTTCATCAGCGCCGTCCGAGAGGCCCAACCGGGCCAGCCCGATCCCGTTGAGCTGGAATCCGATGTAGACGCCCCCTACGACTGGCAGGAGGAGCTGTTGCCGTGACCATGGCCGAGCCCATTGGGGGACGGTTCGGAGAGTTCGGCGGGCGATTCGTCCCCGAGACCCTGGTGCCTGCTTGCGAGGAATTGGAAGCGGCTTTCCGCTCCGCGTGGGCCGACGATGACTTTCGGGGCGAGCTCAATCGGCTGTTGAGCGACTATGCCGGCCGGCCGTCGCCCCTCACCGAGTGCCATCGACTGTCCGAGGAACTGGGACTTCGCCTGCTGCTGAAGCGGGAGGACCTCAACCACACCGGCTCCCACAAGATCAACAATGTGTTGGGACAGGCCCTACTGGCCGTGCGCATGGGTAAGACCCGATTGGTGGCCGAGACCGGCGCCGGGCAGCACGGCGTAGCCACCGCCACCGCGGCGGCACTGCTGGGCCTGGAGTGCGTGGTGTACATGGGTGAGGTGGATATGGAGCGCCAAGCGCTCAACGTGTTCCGCATGCAGTTGCTCGGCGCCGAGGTCCGCTCGGCGCTCTCGGGCAGCCGCACGCTGAAGGATGCCATCAATGAGGCCATGCGCGACTGGGTGGCTACCGTGGAGAGCTCTCACTACTGCCTCGGCTCGGTGATGGGGCCCCATCCCTATCCCTGGATGGTTCGGGAACTGCACCGGGTAATCGGCGACGAAGCCCGCGAGCAGTGTCGGCAACTGCTGGGGGCCGATCCCGACGTGGTCACCGCCTGTGTGGGCGGTGGCAGCAATGCCATTGGCATTTTCAGCGGCTTCGTCGACGGCGATGCCGCCCTCGTTGGAGTGGAGCCCGCCGGGGGAGCAGCCATCGGCCGCGGAGTTCCCGGTGTTGTCCACGGCTCCAAGTCGTTTCTGATGCAAGACGAGCACGGCCAGGTGCTGGAGGCCGAATCGATTTCCGCAGGCCTCGACTACCCCGGTATCGGGCCCGAGCATTCCCATCTGGCCGCCATCGGCCGGGCCCGCTACGAGACCGTCACCGACGATGAGGTGGTGGCCGCCTTCGAGTTGCTGTCGCGCACTGAGGGGATCATCCCCGCTCTGGAGCCGGCCCATGCCCTGGCCTGGGTGTCGCGAGCACGCCGGGAGCTGGCCGGCCAGTCTGTGTTGTTGAACCTCAGCGGGCGAGGCGACAAAGACGTCGACCAGATGATGGCTCGCCTGGTGGAGAGTGGCGGATCCAAACACGATGATGGATCGGTTGGGTGAGCGCTGACCGCGGCCCATTGGAGGCCGCGCTGCGGAACCGGCGCTCCGGTGGTGGCAAGGCGCTGGTTCCCTATCTCACCGGAGGTCTGGGCGACTGGCAGGGGGCGCTGGCCGCCGCTGCCGACGCCGGGGCCGACGCGGTGGAGGTGGGAATCCCGTTTTCCGACCCGGTGATGGACGGACCAGTGATCCAAAAGGCCAACGATCGGGCCCTGGCCGCTGGGATCACACCGCTAGGGGTGCTCGACGCCCTAGGCCGGCTCGATGTTGGCATCCCGGTGGCGGTGATGACCTACTACAACATCGCCTTTCGGTTCGGCTTGGAGCGGTTCGCCTCTGTCCTCGCCCAACAGGGGGTGGCTGCGGCCATCCTGCCCGACCTCCCCTTGGAAGAAGCCGGGCCGTGGACCGAGGCGGCCGATGCCGCTGGTGTGGAGACAGTGTTGTTGGCCGCGCCTACTGCCTCCGACGAGCGCCTGGGGCGGATATGTGCCCGGACCCGTGGGTTCGTGTACGGGGTGGGCCTATTGGGGGTGACTGGAGTGCGCGATGAGCTGGCTTCGTCGGCGGTGGTCATGGCCGGGCGATTGAAGCAGATCACCGACGTGCCCGTGCTGGTGGGCGTGGGGGTGGGCACTCCTGAACAGGCTGTGGAGGTCTGCCAGGTGGCCGACGGCGCCGTCGTGGGTTCCGCGGTGGTGCGTAGGATGCTCGACGATGAGGGGCCGACGGCGGTCGGCCATTTGGTCGGTCAGTTCCGGCAGGCCTTGGACTGAGCCTGAGAACTTGGCATTTTTCCTCTGCGGGCTGCTTGACTCTGAGGACTTTGTGCCAATTTTCTATTGAATTACACTCTCGTAATTCGCAATTCAGGAGGATTCCATGAACAAGTCAGAGTTGGTCAGCGCCATCAGCGAGCGTACCGGTGAGAGCAAGAGTGCCGTGGACTCAGTGCTCAGCAGCCTTGAGACAATTGTCACCGAACAGGTGGTATTGGGCGAGAAGGTGTCAATCACCGGATTCGTGTCCTTCGAGCAGACCTCTAGGGGGGCCCGCACTGGCCGCAACCCCCGCACTGGCGAGACCATCCAAATTGCTGCCGCCAAGGGCTGCAAGGTGAGCGCGGGTGCACGTCTGAAGGCAGCGGTCAAAGGAACCTGATCCGATAAGGTCAAGCCATGGCTGATTGGCTGTTGTCTCCCGGCGATCCCGCGCCGGCGTTCACCTTGTCGGACCAAAACGGCAATGATGTGTCGCTGGGCGACTTCGTCGGCCAAAAGCTGGTGATCTTCTTCTACCCCAAGGCGCTCACCCCCGGTTGAACCACGCAGGCGATAGGCGTGCGTGACATTGCCTCAGAAGTGGAAGACATCGTCACCGTGGGTATCAGCGGAGACAAACCCGACCGCCAGAAGCGCTTCGACGAGAAGTGCGATCTCGGTTACGCGCTGTTATCTGATTCCGAACACGAAGCTGCCGAAGCCTTCGGGGTGTGGCGGGAAAAGAAGATGTACGGGAAGACCTACATGGGTGTGGTCCGTTCAGCATTCGTCGTGGGGGCCGACGGCCGCATCGAACATGCCTTCTACAAGATCAGCCCTAAAGACACACCCACAAAGCTGGCTGCGGTTTTGATCGAGGAATAGACGCAGCCTGATGAGGCCGCCGGCCGAGGTCCTGCCGCACCGCCCTCCGTTTCTGTTTCTCGACGAGGTCACTGCCATGGTGGCCGGAGAAAGGGCCGAGGGCTACTGGCAGCTCACGGGCGACGAGCCGTTCTTTGCTGGCCACTTTCCCGGACGACCCACGCTCCCCGGCGTGCTCATGGCCGAGGCCATCGCACAGCTCGGTGCCTACATCGCGCTCTGCGACGACCGGTTTGCCGGCAAGCTGCCTCTGTTCGGCGGGCTCGACAGCGCTCGCTTCCGCCGCCAAGTGATCCCCGGCGAGCGCTTGGATTTGGAGGTGGAGATGACTCGGCTGTCGGCCCGGGCGGGCCGGGGGCAGGGTCGGGCCTTGGTTGGGGGCGAATTGGCCTGTTCGTGCGAGCTGCTCTTCGTGGTGGTCGACGCCGGCTGATCGTTGCGGGCTATCTGAGGCTGACTACTCGGGCGGGGGACCGATCACCACGGTCCCGTTGTGGCCGCCGAATCCGAAGGAGTTGGACAGCGACGGTCCCGGAGTCCACGGGGCTGGATCGCCAGCCACGATGCGGATGGGGGCCATGTCGGGATCGGGAGTCTCATACCCGTAGGTGGGGGGAATGAGCTCGTGCTCCATGGCCAGCAGCACCGCGGCCGCCTCGATGGCCCCCGCTGCGCCCAGTGCGTGTCCGGTTACCCCCTTGGTCGAGGTGACCAGAGGTCCCGGATTGCCGAATACCTTCTCAATGGCCTCGGCCTCGGCCGCGTCGTTCAAGGGAGTGGAGGTGCCGTGGGCATTGATGTGGACGATGGCGTCGGGCCCGAGACCAGCGTCAGCCAAGGCCAGCTCCATACAGCTCACTGCCCCAGCTCCCCCTGGCGACGGCGCGGTGATGTGGTAGGCGTCAGCCGTGCTGGCCCCGCCCAGAACCTCGCCCAGGATTGCCGCTCCTCGGCTGCGGGCTGTTTCCAACTCCTCCAGCACCAAGATTGCCGCCCCCTCAGCTTGGATGAATCCATCCCGCTCCAAGTCGAATGGACGGCTGATGTGGCAGCTGGAGACAGCGGTCATGTTCTTGAAGGTGGCTTCCCCGGTGATGGAGTTGGAGGCCTCGCTGCCGCCGGTGATAACCGCGTCGCAGCGTCCGGAGCGGATCAGCATGGCCGCGTTGGAGATCGACTGGGTGCCCGCGGCGCAAGCGGTGACAGTGTTCTCACAGGGGCCGGAGAATCCATAGCGCATGGAGATGGCCGCCGATGCGGCGTTGGCCATCAACATCGGCACCAAAAACGGCGATACCCGGCGTTCGCCCTTCTCGATGCGCACCTGGATTTGGTCTTCCAGTGTGCGGAGGCCGCCCACTCCCGTTCCCACCCACACGCCAATCCGCCCGGGGTCGCTGGTGAGCTCGCCCGACTGCTCCAATGCCTCGGCGGCCGCCGCCAAAGCCATTTGGGCGAACCGGTCGGTGCGGCGGGCGTCCTTGGGGCTGTCGAAGTGGGGGAGGGGGTCGAAGTGGTCCATCACCCGTCGCCCTTCGGCGGGGGCTTCCAACAGTCCCTGCCAGAAGGCGTCCCGACCGAGGCCAGGCCAGGCCAAGACGCCGATACCAGTCACTGCAACCCGACGCGGCGCGCTCATCTGCTCGCGCTCCTGGGCCGGCGGTTGGAAGAGGTCTCGTCGGCCGGCTGCGGGGTCATCCCAGTTTGACCGTCACCAAGTCGAAGGCCTGGCCCACGGTCTCGATGTCCTCAAGCTCTTCCTCGTCGATGGTGATGTCGAACTCTTCTTCGAGTGCCATCACCAACTCGACCAAGTCGAGACTGTCCGAGTCCAAGTCGTCGGCAAAGGTGGCCTCGGGTGTGACCTGATCGGCCTCCACCGACAGCACCTCCACGGTGCAATTCTGGAAACGGGTGAAGTTGTCGTCGCTCACGCTTGTTCTCTCCTATTCGTGGACGGATTGTCCTTGGATGGGTATGCGAATGCGTTTCCGGGCTTCATCCTCCCATGCCCAGCCCCCCGTCTACCGGAATCACCGCTCCGGTGACGTATCCGGCGGCGTCGGAGGCCAAGAAGGAAATGGTGGCAGCTACCTCAGAGGGTTCGCCCAATCGTCCGAGGGGAACTGCATCGATGATGGCCGAGCGGCGGTCCTCGTCGAGTTCGTTCAACATGTCGGTGCCCACGGGTCCGGGTGCCACCACGTTTACGGTGATGTTGCGGCTGGCCAGTTCTTTAGCCAGCGATCGGCTCAGCCCCACCAGGCCGGCTTTGGAAGCGGCGTAGTTGGCCTGACCGGCCTGTCCCATGGCTCCAACCACCGATGACACAAACACGATGCGGCCCCAGCGGTTGCGCATCATCGACTTGGTGGCCCGTTTGGCCACTCGGTATCCAGCAGTCAAGTTGGCGTCGATCACATCGGTGAAGTCGGCCTCGCTCATGCGCATCAGCAGCTTGTCCCGGTTTATGCCGGCGTTGGACACCAGCACTTCTACCGGGCCGAGACGATCTTCGATCTCGGCAAATGCGGCCTCGATCTGGTCTTCTTCGGTCACGTCGCAGCGCACGCCCAACAGATCAACTTGTCCGTTGCCCTGGGGCGGCTCGCTGCGATACGTCACGGCAACCCGGTGGCCGCTTTGGGCGAGCTCGGTGGCCGTTGCCAGCCCGATGCCCCGGTTCCCTCCGGTCACCAGGACAACCCTGGATGTGCTCACTGGCCCCAGCGTAGCAGCGCGGCGGCGACGCTCATACCTGCCCCGAAGCCCACCAACAGCACCAGATCGCCGTCGTTGATGGCACCTTTCGACACCGCGTCGTCCATGGCCAACGGGATGGAGGCCGACGACGTGTTGCCGGTGGACTCGAGCACGGTGGCCGCCTTCTCCAGGGGGATACCCAGGCGCTTCATCGCGCTCTCGATAATCCGCATGTTGGCCTGATGGGGAATCACCGCGGCCACATCGGCGGCCTCTAACCCGGCGTCGGCCAGCACCCGCTGGCTGGCCGAAACCATCACCCGCACCGCTTGGCGGAACACTTCCTTGCCGTCCATCTTGATGTAGTCGCCGAAGTCGCAGATCAACAGGTCGGCGAAGCGGCCCTCTGAGCCCATGTAGGTGCTGAGGATACCCCGGTCGGGGCGGCGGGCCGGTTCCAGCACCACCGCGCCGGCGCCATCGCCAAACAAGATGGCGGTGGAGCGATCATCCCAGTCGGTGAACCGGCTGAGGGTGTCCACGCCCACCACCAGCACCCGCTCCATACCCGCGGCGATCTGGGATTGGGCCAATGACACGCCGTAAGTGAAGCCCGAGCAGGCCGCGTTCAAGTCGAACGCGCCGCAGGCAGCACCTAGCTCGTTTTGGATGCGGTTGGAAACCGCGGGGAACACCTGGTCGGGGGTGCAGGTGGAGCAGATGATCAAGTCCAAGTCGGAGGGGTCGATCTCGGCTTGCTTGAGGGCGATCTTGGCCGCTTGGCCACCCAGTTCCAGGCAGCTGCCACCCACTCGGCGCTCGTGTATGCCGGTGCGCTCCACGATCCACTCGTCGCTGGTGTCGAGAGTTGCGGCCAGGTCGTGGTTGGTGACCACCTTGTGGCCCTTAGCGGTGCCCAGACCGGTTATGGCCGCCCTCGTCATCTGACTGGCTTCCCTAGCCGGTCCGGAGCCAGGCGATGGGCTGGCTGGCGGTGACCCGCTCGCCTTCGACGGCCAGAAATCCCATGATCACGCCAGCCCAAGGAGTTCGGACCTCGGTATCGCCCACATGGCCCAGGAGTTGCCCGGCAGGCACCCCGGAGCCCAGCAGGTTGTCGTCGGTGGGCTGAAAGACGCCAGCTGAGGGGCTCACCACCAATCGCTCGGTGGCGAACAGAGCCTCGCCTTCCAGGGGGCCCCCTGCGGCCACCGGCGGTCCGGCCAAGGCTTCAAGCACGGTGTCGATATCAGCGGGGGCGTTCACCTTGAGCGACTGGCAGTCTTTGGCGGTGCGCTTCACCGTTCCGGTGAGCACTGCGCCCGGCCCGAGCTCCACGAAGGTAGTGAATCCGTCATCGCACATGTTGTGGACCGACTGGCGCCAGCGCACCGGGCTGGTCAGTTGCGAGTTAAGCAGATCGATCCAGGTGTGGGCGCCGGTGTGGGCGGCGGCGTCCACGTTGGCGTACACCGGGTGGTCGGGCACCCGAAACTCGGTCTTGTCCACCGCTTTGCTGAGCCGATCGCGGGCCGACGCCATGAACGGGGTGTGGAACGCCCCACCCACCGGCAGCGCCATGACCCGCTTGGCGCCCAGTTCTTTGGCGATGGCCCCGGCTGCCTCCACCATCGAGGGGGCCCCGGCGATCACCACCTGTCCGGGGGCGTTGTAATTGGCCACCCACACGTCGCCGTCGGCCTGCTCGCAGGCCTGTTCCACCAAGTCGTCATCGAGGCCCATGACCGCGGCCATGGTGCCGTCTTGTTCCTCGGCGGCCACCTGCATGGCCTCGCCCCGCTCGCTCACCAGCCGCACGCCGTCGTAGAAATCCACCACCCCGGCCGCCACCAGCGCGGAGTACTCGCCCAGGCTGTGGCCGGCGTGGCCGGCGGTCTCGATGCCCACCCGGGTCACCGCGTCGAGAGCGATCATCGACACCATGAAGGTGGCGAGTTGGGAATTGCGGGTGTGGCGCAGCTCGTCGTCGTCAGCGTCGAGCAGAAGTCGGGCCACATCGCGCCCCGCTGCCTCGGAGGCCTCGGCCACCAACTCCCATGAGGGGTGGTCGACCCAGGCCGAACCCATGCCGGCCTTTTGGGATCCCTGGCCGGGATAGGTGAAACAGATCATCAGGTGTCAGACCTCTCAGACGACAGTGGGGTTTCAACACTCTACGGGAGTGTGGCTCCGGCAGGATATCCGGCAAGGCTCCCGGGGCTAGGGCAATCTAGACTTCAATTCCCTCAGCCAGCACGCTGAGCAGCCCAGTGTCTTTGCACTGGACACCCGCCCGGGTGGTGGAATTGGTAGACGCGCCGGACTCAAAATCCGGTTCCCGCAAGGGAGTGAGGGTTCGAGTCCCTCCCCGGGCACTGTTGTGATGTCGCGAGACATCGGAACCTTGTGAACCTGCTGAGGTTCCCCCCTTTTCGTGGAGGCATGCTCTATAAGGAGGAGCTATGTCCAGACCGCGAAGAAATTTCGACCGGGAGTTCCGCGATGGTGCTGTTCGGATCGTCAAGGAGACGGGCCGGCCGGTGGCCCATGTGGCCCGGGAGCTGGGTGTGAACGAGGGCACGCTGGGGAACTGGGTGCGCCAAGACCAGGCCGAGCGGTCCGGCGGGCTGTCGGCAGATGAGCGGGCAGAGCTGGCGAGGCTCCGAAAGAGGGTGGCGGAGCTGGAGATGGAGCGCGATGTCCTCAAACGATCCGTGGTCCTGTGGGTGAACGAGGCCACTCGATGACAGCTGAGATGGCTGGGTTCATCGATTCCCAGAGGACCGATCACGGCGTGCCTCACGCGGTGTCGCTGCGGGCGCTGGATGTCGCCCCCTCGACGTTCTACAAGCACCTCAACCGTCCGCTGACCCAGATGCAGGTCCGCCGCCAGGCCCTCGACGCCGAGGTCAAAAAGGTCTTCGGCAACTCTCGGGGGACTTACGGGTCGCCCAGGGTGCGCGCCCAGCTGCGCCGGGACGGGATACCGGTGTCGAAAAAGACGGTGGAGGCGTCGATGGCCCGCCAGGGCCTGTCCGCCCGCCCCAACAAGAAGAAGGGCCTGACCAGCCAGAACCCCGCCCACAACGCCCCAGAGGATCTATTGCGGCGGGACTTCAGCGCTTCGGGAGTCAACCAGAAGTGGTGCGGCGACTTCAAAGAAGTCAAAACCTCAGAGGGCCCGGTGTTCTTGGCGACAGTTTTGGACCTGTGCTCGCGGCGCATGGTCGGGTTCGCCACCTCCGATGACTATCCGACAGCGGAGCTGGCCAAAGCCGCCATCAACACCGCCGTGGCCACCAGGGGCGGGAACATCGACGGCGTGATTTTTCACTCCGACAAGGGGTCGCAATACACCGCAGGGGCCTTCGCCGCCGCCTGCCAGCGCCTCGGAATCCACCGATCCTCCGGGCGCACCGGCAACGCTTTGGACAACGCCCCCGCAGAGTCGTTCTTCTCCACCCTCCAGCACGAGCTCGTCGACCGGCGCTCCTGGGCGACCAAAGCCCAAGCCCGACAAGAAATATCGCTGTGGGTCCACAGCTGGTACAACCAGCGCCGGCTCCACTCAGCTATTGGGATGGTCCCACCGGTAGAATACGAACACACCCACACCCCCAACCCCCACAACCAACCTCTCCACGAAAAGGGGGGAAGCTCACTGCGCGGCGGGGGGTTGTCAGGGTTTGTGGCGGGGTTGGTAGTCGCGGGTGGGGTCGAGGTGGAGTTGTCGTAGGAGTTCGCCGGTTTGGGTGTCGATGACTCTGATGTGGGTGCCGTTGGCGAGCAGGACCACGGGGGTGTGTTTGTGGGCTCGTCCGATGCCGATGTGGTGGAGTTTGCCGTTGTGGCGGAGGGTGACGGTGCCTGATTTGTCGATGCGGTCGCGTCGGACTCTGAGGTGGGCGCCGGCGCCGTGGTCGTCGGGGTGAGCTTCCCCCCTTTTCGTGGAGAGGTTGGTTGTGGGGGTTGGGGGTGTGGGTGTGTTCGTATTCTACCGGTGGGACCATCCCAATAGCTGAGTGGAGCCGGCGCTGGTTGTACCAGCTGTGGACCCACAGCGATATTTCTTGTCGGGCTTGGGCTTTGGTCGCCCAGGAGCGCCGGTCGACGAGCTCGTGCTGGAGGGTGGAGAAGAACGACTCTGCGGGGGCGTTGTCCAAAGCGTTGCCGGTGCGCCCGGAGGATCGGTGGATTCCGAGGCGCTGGCAGGCGGCGGCGAAGGCCCCTGCGGTGTATTGCGACCCCTTGTCGGAGTGAAAAATCACGCCGTCGATGTTCCCGCCCCTGGTGGCCACGGCGGTGTTGATGGCGGCTTTGGCCAGCTCCGCTGTCGGATAGTCATCGGAGGTGGCGAACCCGACCATGCGCCGCGAGCACAGGTCCAAAACTGTCGCCAAGAACACCGGGCCCTCTGAGGTTTTGACTTCTTTGAAGTCGCCGCACCACTTCTGGTTGACTCCCGAAGCGCTGAAGTCCCGCCGCAATAGATCCTCTGGGGCGTTGTGGGCGGGGTTCTGGCTGGTCAGGCCCTTCTTCTTGTTGGGGCGGGCGGACAGGCCCTGGCGGGCCATCGACGCCTCCACCGTCTTTTTCGACACCGGTATCCCGTCCCGGCGCAGCTGGGCGCGCACCCTGGGCGACCCGTAAGTCCCCCGAGAGTTGCCGAAGACCTTTTTGACCTCGGCGTCGAGGGCCTGGCGGCGGACCTGCATCTGGGTCAGCGGACGGTTGAGGTGCTTGTAGAACGTCGAGGGGGCGACATCCAGCGCCCGCAGCGACACCGCGTGAGGCACGCCGTGATCGGTCCTCTGGGAATCGATGAACCCAGCCATCTCAGCTGTCATCGAGTGGCCTCGTTCACCCACAGGACCACGGATCGTTTGAGGACATCGCGCTCCATCTCCAGCTCCGCCACCCTCTTTCGGAGCCTCGCCAGCTCTGCCCGCTCATCTGCCGACAGCCCGCCGGACCGCTCGGCCTGGTCTTGGCGCACCCAGTTCCCCAGCGTGCCCTCGTTCACACCCAGCTCCCGGGCCACATGGGCCACCGGCCGGCCCGTCTCCTTGACGATCCGAACAGCACCATCGCGGAACTCCCGGTCGAAATTTCTTCGCGGTCTGGACATAGCTCCTCCTTATAGAGCATGCCTCCACGAAAAGGGGGGAACCTCAGGGGCCGGTTTTGGGGAGGCGGGTGTAGGCGGCGGCGGGGGTGGTGCGGTCGAGGGATCGGTGGGGGCGGTGGTGGTTGTAGGCGCGGGTGAATTGGTCGATCTGGGCTTGGAGCTGGTCGAGGCTGTTGGCTTCGGGTTGGGCTTTGAGCCATTTTTTGAGGGTTTGCTGGAATCTCTCGACTTTGCCGCAGGTGGTGGGGTGGTTGGGCTTGGAGTTCTTCTGGGCGACGCCGAGGGCGGCGAGGCGGGCCTCGTAGGCGTTGCGGCCTCCTTTCCCGCCGGAGAGCCGGGTGGTGTAGACCATGGCGTTGTCGGTGAGGGTGGAGGCGGGAAAGCCGTGCTCAGCGCAGGCTTGGTCGAACGTGGCCACCACGATGGGGCCGGTGATTCGCCGGTGGGCGGTGACCGACAGGGCGAATCGCGAGCAGTCGTCGAGCCAGGTGATCACCTCGACGGTCGAGCCGTCTGCCAGCGCCCAGTGGCAGAAGTCGGACTGCCACAGCTGGTTGGGCAGATCGGCGGCGAAGCGCGCATAGGACGCTCGGGGCCGCTTTTTGGGGTTCGAGTCGACGAGGCCGGCGGCCGCCAGCAGCCGCCAGACCGTCGACGGCGACACGGCGACGTCGTGGCGCTGGGCTAGGTGCCAGCAGATGGTGTGCGGCCCCGCGTCGAGCCCCTGGGACTCGAGCTCTGAGCGCAGGTTCACGACCAGCTCGACTGTCTCGTCGGCAATCCTCGTCGGAGAGGTGCGCGGCCGCCGCGACCGGGGCTCGAACGCCGCGGGCCCCTCAGCGCGGTACCGGGCCACCAAGCGGGTGACCCACGACCTCGAAAGGCCGTACTCAGCAGCCACATCGGCGTGGGTCCGCCCCTCGACAACTACAGCGGTGATCACCAAACGAGCCCTCGACATCCCCCACCCTGGACCGCCGCCGCGATGTTCCTATGTCTCGCGACATAAGGTTCCTATGTCCTGAACCACCACACCTCCCCGGGCACTGTGCAAGCATGGGCGCCGTGGAAAACGGTGACCCGGCGGGACAACGCCACATCCGGTTCGAACCCGACGACAGGCCACCGCCTGCGCTGACCGCGGGAATGGGCATCCAGTTTGCGGTACTGACTATCGCGGGCATTGTGCTCACGCCGGCGATTGTCATTCGAGCGGCGGGCGAAAGCGACTCATACCTGACTTGGGCGGTATTCGCGGCGGCAGTGGTCAGCGGTATCAGCACAATCCTTCAGGCCGTCCGGTTTGGACGCATCGGTGCCGGTTACGTGCTGCTCATGGGGACTTCGGGGGCGTTTATCGCCGTTTGTGTGGCGGCGCTGGTCGAAGGAGGCCCTGGCTTGTTGGCCGTGCTCGTGGTGGCATCATCGCTGTTCCAGTTCCTGCTCGCCGCCCGACTTTCGCTGTTCAGGAAGCTGGTTACGCCGGTGGTGGCGGGCACGGTGTTGATGCTCATCGCAGTGACCGTGATGCCGCTCATCTTCAACATGGTGAGTGCGTCACCGGAAGGCAAGTCGGATTGGAGTGCGCCGACAAGTGCCCTCGTCACCATTGTTCTGGTAATCGCCATCGCGCTGAAGTCTTCAGGAAGCCTGCGCCTGTGGGCACCGGTCATCGGCGTGGTGGCCGGTTCGATCGTGGCCGTCGCCTTTGGGCTCTACGACTTCGATCAGGTGTCCGACGCGGCATGGGTCGGGGTGCCCGACGGTGGTTGGCCCGGCTTCGACGTTTCGTTCGATTCGGCGTTTTGGAGCCTCCTGCCTGCCTTTGTGATCGTCACGATCATCGGCGCGGTTGAGACCATCGGCGACTCCGTGGCCATTCAGCGCGTGTCGTGGCGCAAGCCGCGAGCGGTGGACTACCGGGTTGTTCAGGGGGCGGTTGCCGCCGACGGCACTGGCAACCTGCTGTCGGGAATAGCCGGCACGGTGCCGAACACGACCTATTCGACCAGTGTCTCGATCACCGAGTTGACCGGCGTCGCCGCACGCCGCGTGGGGGTCGCCATCGGCACCATATTCATCATCTTGGCGTTCTTGCCCAAGTTCTTGGCGTTGGTACTCGCCATCCCCGACGCGGTCGTTGCGGCGTATGTCACCGTTCTCATCTCGCTGCTGTTTGTGGTCGGCATGAGAATTGTCTCCGAAGAGGCTGCGGACTACCGGAAGGGCCTGATCGCGGGCATCGCCTTCTGGCTCGGCGTCGGATTCCAGAACAACCTGATCTTCCCGGAATACCTGGAGGGCTTCGCCGGCGGATTGTTGGAGAACGGGATGACTTCGGGCGGCCTGGTAGCCATCGTGTTGACGCTGTTCACCGAGGCCACCCAATCCCGCCGCCATCGGCTGCGAACCAACCTGGCCATGTCAGAGCTATCCCGCATCCAGGAGTTCCTCAACGGCTTCGCGACCCGCCATAGCTGGGGGGTGTCGATGTCGCACAGGCTCGACGCGGTGGCCGAGGAGACACTGGTGACCATGCTCGAAGCCGAGCAGACCGGAGACGCCCCAACCGACCGGGCGCTGCGGGTGACGGCCAGCAAGCAGGACGGGCGAGCCATGCTCGAGTTTGTGGCTGCGGCCCGGGGTGAGAACATCGAAGACCGCCTCGCCGTGCTCGACGAGCCGACCGCCGACCGGCCCGTCGAGCGCGACGTCTCACTGCGGCTTCTTCAGCACTACGCCACCTCTGTGCTCCACCAGCAATACCACGAACTCGAGATCATCACCGTCCACGTCAACCCCACCAGCGACCTGGTGGAGGAATAGCCCAGGTTCAGATTTGGGGAGATCAGCTCCAGGGATTCGTCAGATTAAGGTTGGTGAACCGCTCGAAGTCACTGGTATTGCGGGTTATTACTGTCATGTCGTGCCAGATGGCGGTGGCGGCGATGAGGGCATCTCGAAATGGGGCGGGGTCTGGCACGTGCAAGGCCGCGGCTGTGCGGGCGATTGCGGCGCTGACAGGCAGTAGCCGGTTTTCGAATGCCGCGGCAACGCTGGAGTCAAGCCAACTTCGCAGGATCTTGCCCTGCTCAGGGTCGCGGCGTTCGGCGAGGAGGACTCCATGTTCGAGTTCGTGCAGGGAAATAACCGACATGAACATGAGCGAGGTGGGGACGCTGCCTGCCCAGTCGGTCACACCGGCGTTGGCCTTGCCAGCGGCTGCTTTGCGCAGTTCGGAGACGGCGTTTGTGTCGAGGACAAACATCAATCGAATTCGGCAGGTGTGGCAGTGTCAGAGGAAACGGGGGCGCTGAACTCAATGTCCTCGATGCCTGGGGGATTGGCGAGAAGTTCTGCGATACCCGGCCTATTGGCGTCAAGCCGTTGGTAGTCCTCGAATGTCAACAAGACGTGTGAGGGCCGGCCCCTGTCGGTGATATAGACAGGACCGTGCTCAGCGGCTCTTTTGGCGCCACCGGTATCTTGGTTGAATTCCCGGCTCGTGAGCTTGTTGGCGGCCACGTTCGGATGCCTCCTTCTGATGTAGCAACGTTACTACATTATTGGGGCAGCCACAACAAGGAAAAGAGAGTTTCGCCTGCTTCAGACAGCGTTCTTTTGTAGCGTCGGGTCGGCGTGAGGTGGGACGGTAGGAGGGTGGAGATGGCATACCTCGAAACAGATGTGGTTGAGACGACGCATGGGGCGGTTCGGGGCCAGATTGTCAATACGCCGTATGGGTCAGTGCGGCAGTTCTTGGGGGTTCCGTTTGGGAAGCCGCCGATAGGGGACCGGCGGTTCTGCGCACCGGAGACGGCCGAGCCGTGGGATGGGGTACTGGATGCCGGTGCGTTCGGACCTGATCCGATTCAGAGCGTTGACGGCCCGTACAGCGGAGTGATTCCGGGGACGAGCACGCAGTCGGTGTCGGAGGACTGCTTGACGCTAAACGTGTGGGTGCCGACAGGTGACCTGGTTGGATTGCCGGTGATGGTGTGGATCTACGGCGGGGCCTTCTTGACTGGGGGAGGCTCGTTTCCGCTCTACAACGGGGCGAGGTTGGCGGCTGAGCAGCAGGTGGTGGTCGCCTCGGTGAACTATCGGGTGGGGGCGCTTGGCTTCATGGACTTGCGCCGGGTGCCGGGCGGTGAGAGCGCCACGGCGAATTGCGGTCTGTACGATTTGCGGCTTGGGCTGGAGTGGATTGCTGCCAACGCCGCCAATTTCGGCGGAGATGCCGCCACGCTGACTGCGTTCGGCGAGTCGGCGGGGGCCGGGTCGATCCTGCACCTGCTTGGCGCTCCGGGCATCTCGTCCGTACTGCGGCGGGCCATCATGCAGAGCCCCGGCGTGGATATGACCCAGTCGCCCAAAATTGCCGCCAAAGTCGCCCGCTGCTTCATGGGCAATGCCGGCGTGAACGATGTGTCGGAGCTCCGCCAGTTGGACCCAGGGGAGATAGTTGCAACCCAAGTTCAAACCGCCATGGAGATGTTCGTTGAAGCAGGGGCGATGCCGTTTCATCCGGTTGTCGATCGAACCCTCATACCGGCACCACCGGTGAAGGTGCTTCAATCAAGTGCTGCGACCGATATCGATGTGCTGGTCGGCGCGACAGCCCACGAACTGCGCTTATTCAAGCGGGAGCTGCCCGCTGGAGACTCTGGCCTAGTCCTGTTTCACCAGGTGAGAGGCCACATGGCCAAGAGAACCGGGGACGTGCCGTCGATAGACGAGGCGGAGGCGGTGATACGGGAGTATCGCCAAGCGGCCGAGGGCACTGCCTGGACCACCGACTCTGACATCCTGGCTGCCGTCAACACCGATGTCTCAATGCGCGAACCCATCCAGCGGCTGGCTGACTTTCGGGCCGGCGCCGGGGCCCGCACCTACCTGTACGACTTTCGGTGGTGCTCGCAGGCCGACCCGGGCATGGGGGCATTTCACGCCATCGATCTGCCCTTCGTGCTCGACAGCTTCCACGTGGACGGCTGGGGCGAGGTCATCGGCGCGGACGAAGCCGCCGAAAAACTGGGCCGAGGCATGCGATCTGCCTGGGCGGCCTTTGCCCGCCGCGGTGACCCATCAACTATCAAGTTAGGTGTCTGGCCCCGCTACGAACTCGACCAGCGCATGACGATGATCTTTGATGCCACCTCGTCCGTGGCCGCCGACCCTCTAAGAAACGAGCGATCCCTGTGGGGGCCGGTAGGCAAAGGGGGTTCTCAGTAAACCTCGGGGACGAAGGTTTGGTCGGACAGGGGCGGGCGCACGTAGCCGGCGCGGTCTTGGCGGTCGGGGAGCTCGACTTCCTCCCAGGGCACCTCCTCGTAAGGGATCATCGACAGCAAATGTGAAATGCAGTTCAGCCGGGCTGCCTTCTTGGAGTCGGCGTTGACCACGTACCACGGCGCCTGCTTGATGTCGGTGTGGGCGAACAGCGTGTCCTTGGCCTTGGAGAACTCCACCCAACGGGTTCGGGCCTCGATGTCCATAGGCGACAGCTTCCAGCGCCTTAGCGGGTCGGAGATCCGGTTTTGGAACCGGCGCTCCTGCTCGTCATCGCTCACCGAGAACCAGTACTTGATCAGAATGATCCCCGAGCGCACCAACATGCGCTCGAACTCCGGGCACGACCGCAGGAACTCGCGGTACTCCTCTTCGGTGCAGAACCCCATCACCGGCTCCACCAGCCCCCGGTTGTACCAACTGCGGTCGAATAGGATCATCTCCCCAGCGGCGGGCAGCTCGGCCACGTAGCGCTGGAACCACCACTGCGTTTTCTCGCGGTCGCTGGGCGTGCCCAGTGCCACCACCCGCACCACCCGGGGATTGGTCCGCTCGGCGATGCGCTTGATCACTCCGCCTTTGCCAGCTGCGTCACGGCCCTCGAAGATCACCACCACCTTGAGCCCCATGTGGCGGATCCAACGCTGCAACCGCACCAGCTCCTCTTGGAGGCGACCCAGCTCCCGCTCGTAGACCTTCCTGCTGAGCTTCTGGCGCGGCTCGGGCCTGGGCGCGTCTGCCCCGGAGATTCCCAGAACGTCGTGACCCGGATCCGGCCCCATACGCGAAGCGTAATTCCGGCGTCGGTGTCCAACAATGGGCCAGTTCAACCGTGCTTTGTACCAGCCTGCCCGTCACAATGGACCCCATGGACGTGGACCAGCTGAACCACTACAAGCACAAGCTGGATTTCGAGATGGATTCGTGGGACCTCGACGAGGCTCTGGGCAACGGCGAGCGGATCGTGGTGGTGGACGGCCGGTCGGCTGAGGCATTTGCCCAAGAGCACATCCCTGGTGCGATCAGCCTGCCCCACCGGACTATCAACGCCGACTCGACGGCGTCGCTCGACCGGTCGGTTACCTACGTCTGCTATTGCGACGGGATCGGGTGCAACGCCTCCACCAAAACCGCCATGAAACTGCTCATGTTGGGCTTCGAGGTGCGTGAGCTGATCGGCGGCCTCGACTGGTGGGAACGCGACGGCTACCCGACCGAGGGGGCCTAGCGCAGGCTGGGGAGGTCGGCCACGTCCATCACCCGCAGCGTTGGGGGGATGTCCTCGACCACTTGGTTGTAGCGCAGGCCCATGGTGCCGTGGCGGCGGTGAGCGGTATCGATCCAGTTGGCGAAGCCGGGATCCTCGTCGGCCACGATGATCCGGGCCGTTCCGTCGGACTCGTAAACCGCGGTGTGCTGATTGACCGTCACTTGAAGCCAGTCGTAGTCGAGCGACTCCTCCCAAATGTTATTGAGCTGAAAGTTCCAGTAGTAGGCGTCAATAGGCGGTACGTCTATCACTAGAGCCTGGCCCGGCTCCAGCGTCCAATATCCGTGGCGAAACAGTTGAGTGGGGTCGCCCCATCCTCCGGGACCGTCCCGTTTCGGTAGAAACTCGAGTGTGTTGGGTCGCTCCTGGAACATGTCCAGCCATCCGACAAACCGCCTGGCAATGCCATGTACCCCCAGGGCGGCCCGGGCCAAGCCGTGGGTCAGGCGCTGGGCGGTCAGCGGGGGAATGGACTCGTCGGGACCATTGAGACATTCGATCTGAAGCTCGGAAGGCTTCTCGGCAGTGCGGTCGAGGTAGAAGTTGCGGATGGCGATTTGATTGGACTCGGGTGCGAGCCGGAGCCAGCGCTGCCCGGGCTCCAAATTCTCGGGCTCGTTGACGCTGGCGATCACATCAACCTGCTCGCCTGGTTGGGGATCGTTGAATGCCAGAGCACCCTGTCGGTCGGGCGGGGCCGAACCTATCCCGAACCCGCCCGAGAATGCGTTCAGGCTCAGATAGTTCACGGTGCCCCGAGGACCGCGAATGCGGTACTCGAATGCGCCGCTGATGGTGACGCCTTGATAGAGGGCATCGGGGTTGTCGCAGCCGATCTTCACGTTGTGGGCGATGGGCAGGACCTGGGTAAACGCGGGGCCGTGGTTCTCGAGGCGCCCGAGCTCGCCGCGAGTGAGGCGGCTCAGGTAGCGGAAGCCCTCAAGCCGGTCGAGGTCTTCGGTGCTGTTGTCGAGAATGATCTGTCCAGCCTCCTTCAGGCTGTCGCAAAAGTCAGCCCACGCCTTGCCATTGACGGCATTCTCCCGGATCTCGTCGCTCATCGGTGTCCTCCTCTGTCCAGATCGGCTCGCTGAGAGGCTAGCGGGAGCGCTGCTTTGGTGGAGCAGCCGAAGCAGTGCCTGGCCGGGCGGGGGTAATAGCATCGGCTCGTGGTCCAGAACCGGGCAGAGCGTCGATTGGCTGATTTGGCCGACCGGCTGAAGCGACTGAGAGCCGACCTAGAGGTGGCCGATGAGCAGTGCCTCCATTTCGAGGACCTGGCCGAGGATGCCCGGCTGAGGGCGCTGGTCTCGGAGACCCCTGCATCGGAGCGCCAACACCGCGACGCCGCCCGGCAAGCCGAAACCATGGCCCGCCATCGCACTCGGTTGCGGGAGGAGATCCGGACCCTGGAGCAACAACAGGACGAACTGCTGGACAGGTTCTACTCAGATGTCTGATTCGTCGTCCCTACCCGGTTCTGAATCTACCGCCGACCCGGTGCGGATCGTGCTGGCCGAGGATGAGGCCATCATCCGCCTGGACTTGCGGGAGACCCTGGAGGAGGAGGGCTATGTGGTGGTGGGAGAGACCAGCCGCGGAGACCAAGTCCTAGATCTGGTTAGGGAGAAACGCCCTGATGTAGCCATTCTCGATGTGAAGATGCCAGGCACCGACGGGATCACCGCCGCGGCCCAAATACGAGATGAGCGGTTGTGCGCCGTACTGCTGCTCACCGCGTTCAGCCAGCGAGACCTGATCGCCCGGGCAGCCGACGCTGGGGCCCTGGCCTATCTGGTCAAACCGTTCGAGCGGGCCGAATTGGTGCCCGCGGTGGAGGTGGCTCTAGTGCGGTTCCGAGAGCTGATAGCGCTCAACCACCAGATAGAACGAGCCGAGGCTCGATTGGAGGCCCGCAAAGCTATCGACCGGGCCAAAGGGAGGCTCATGGACGTTGTCGCCATGTCAGAGTCGGATGCCTACAGCCACATCCAGCACCAGGCCATGAGCGAGCGGCGGTCTATGGCCGAGGTGGCCTCCGAGATCGTCGAGATGGGCGACGACCAGCTGAAGGCGCTGAGCGGGGACCGCGCCGATGGCTGAAGCGGGCGCTGGCACTGTGATGCTGGTGGACGGGAACTCGCTGGTCTATCGGGCCTTCTTCGCGGTCCCCGAAGACATGACCACGGCCAGCGGGCAGGTGACCAACGCGGTGTACGGGTTCACCAGGATGCTTTTGACCCTGCTGCGGGACCACCAGCCCGACCGCTTGGGAGTGGCTTTCGACCGGCGCGAGCCCACCTTCCGCCACGAGCGGGTTTCCAGCTACAAGGCCAACCGCGAGGAGACCCCCGAGGCGCTGCGCCAGCAGATGGGCTTGGTCCGACAGCTGGTGGACACGCTGGGGATTACTGCGGTGGACCACGCCGGGGTGGAGGCCGACGACGTCATCGCCACCTTGGCCACCGAGGCTCGAGACCGTGGCGAGAACGTGATCGTGGTCACCGGTGACCGCGACGCCTACCAGCTGGTGGAGGATCCCCACATCCGGGTGCTCTACAACAAACGAGGGGTGTCGGACTACGCCCTGTATGACGAGGCCGGCATCGAAGAACGCACTGGGGTCAAGCCATCCGATTACGTGGCCTACGCCGCCCTGCGGGGCGACCCTTCCGACAACCTGCCCGGCGTCAATGGTGTGGGGGAGAAGACGGCGGCCAAGCTCATCAATGCCTATGGCACCATCGAGGAGCTGTATCAGCATGTAGCCGACCAGACCCCGAAACTTCAGCAGAATCTGGGGGAGGCCGAAGACCGGGTGAAGCTCAATTTGGAGCTGATGGAGCTGCTGCGAGACGTCCCTCTCGATTTGGGGGTGGACGATTTGGATTTGGCCCCTCCGAAGGCCGCCGAGATCGAGGAGCTGTTCGACTTCTTGGAGTTCAGGAGCCTCCGTGACTTTGCCGCCGAGGTGCTGGACATGGATTTGGGCGGTGTCGGCGACGGCGCTGGGGTCTTGGAGGCAACGGTTGAGGCCGCCTCCACCGCTGAGGCATCCGCCGACGCGCTGAGCCAGCTGGCCGCCAGCGCCGAGCCGGTGGCTTTGGCCGCAGGCTGGGGTGATCCTCTCGATGCTCGACAGCCCCATCGTCGCCGGCTGCTGGGCTTGGCCCTGGTTGCCGACCTCGACGCCGGTCAAGCAGTGTGGCTGCCCGCCGACCTGCTGGAATCGGCCGGACACGACGCCCTAGCCGCATTCTTTGGCGCGGGCACTCGGTTCATGGCCCACGACGTCAAGCCGCTGGTGTTGTGGCTGCTGTCGCAAGGGATCGATGCCAGCGGCCTGTGTCTCGATGCCCAGATCGCCGCCTACCTCTTGGATCCGGCCAGTGGCCGGTACGACCTCGACGATCTCATGAAGACCCACACGTCGATGGAGCTGCCGGGTATGGACCAACCCGACGAGGGTCGGCTATTTGACGACGACTCCGGCGATTCAGTTGATCCGTCGATGGAGGCTGGCCTGCATGCTCTGGCCGTGGCCCATCTGGCCGCGCCTCTGCTGGCGGCCTTGGATGCGCAGGGCCTGAAAGACCTCAACGAGAACATGGAGGTGCCTCTGGTTCGGGTGCTGGCCCGCATGGAGCACGTGGGCATCGGGGTGGACGTGGAGGGATTGACCGGGCTTCGCGACCAACTGGCTTCCGACGCCGAACGGCTTCGGGCCCTTGTGCTGGAGGCGGCAGGCGAGGGGAGCTTCAACGTGAACTCCTCCAAGCAAGTGGGGGAGCTGCTGTTTGACAAGCTGGGCCTTCCCCCCCAAAAAAAGACCCGGACCGGGGCCTACAGCACCGACGCCGGCACCCTGGAGAAGCTGCGGGGCGAACACCCGGTGGTGGACGCGCTGTTGGACTACCGAGAAGTAGAAAAACTGCGGTCCACCTATGGGGAGGGCTTGGTGGCCGCGGTGGCGCTCGAGCCGGACAACCGCATCCGGGCCACATTCAACCAGACGGTGGCCCGAACCGGGCGCCTCAGCTCCGACGCCCCCAACCTGCACAACATCCCGGTGCGCACCGAGACCGGTCGGGTTTTTCGGGAGGTGTTCGTGGCCGCCAAGGGCTGCGAGCTGCTGGTGGCCGATTACAACCAGATCGAGCTGCGCTGCATCGCCCATTTGGCCGAGGATCCAGGACTGATCCAAGCCTTTGAGTCGGGTCAGGACGTTCACACATCCGTCGCCGCCCAGGTGTTCGGCATCGACCCCAGCGCGGTGGGCATCGAGGAGCGATCTACCGCCAAGATGGTCTCCTACGGCTTGGCCTACGGCATGGAGGCCTACGGACTGGGTCAGCGCCTGAACATTCCCACGGGAGAGGCCGCGGTGATCCTCGACGCCTACTTCGGGGCGTTCCCCGCACTTCGGGAGTACATGGAAAAGACGGTGATCGAGGCGCGGTCTCGGGGCTACACCGAGACACTGTTCGGGCGGCGACGCCGGATCCCCGAGATCAACTCATCCAACTACCGGCTTCGCCAAGCAGCCGAGCGCCAGGCCATGAACGCGGGGATCCAGGGGCTGGCCGCCGACATTTTCAAGGTGGCCCTGGTGAGGCTCGACCAAGCGCTCCAAGACGGGCGGTTCGCCAGCCGGATCATCCTCCAAGTACACGACGAGGTAATCCTGGAAGTGCCCGAGGGCGAGCACGACGGCGTGGCCGAACTCACGTTGGACACCATGGCCGGGGCCTACGACCTGAGGGTTCCCCTCGAGGTGCACCTCTCCTCAGGACACACGTGGGCTGATGCCAAATAGCCCGCCAACCAGCCGGGCAGCGAACAGCCCATGAGCAAGTAGCCCGACGCGGCGGAGGCTGTTAGCATCAACCGGCCGGTTCAGGCTGCTGCGCCGCGCCCATTGTCCCATCCACTTCCTCCTGTGAGGCTCAACTCAACGTGTCCGAAACCGATACCGCCCCATCTACCCCACCCGCCCCGCCAGCCGCAACGGCTGTGCTCGACTCCCCCGATGGAGTGGGGACATTCGATGCCGAGGGCAACTACATCCCCCGCCAGATAACCGATCACGACATCGAAGAGCAGTCTTTGGAAGACGCCTACGCCGCCACCATGGTCCAAGTGGAAGACGGCCAGATCGTCTCCGGCAAGGTAGTCAAGGTGGACCGCGATGAGGTGCTGCTGGACATCGGATTCAAGGCGGAGGGGATCATCCCATCGCGCGAGCTGTCCATCCGCAACGTGATCGACCCCAGCGAAATCGTCACCCTCGGCGAGGAGATCGAGGCTTTGGTCCTCCAGAAGGAAGACAAAGACGGCCAGCTGATCCTGTCCAAGAAGCGGGCCCAATACGAGCGGGCCTGGGGCAACATCGAAGAAGTCAAGGAGAAGGAGGGCACGGTTACCGGACCGGTGATCGAAGTGGTCAAGGGCGGCCTGATCGTCGACATCGGACTGCGGGGCTTCCTGCCTGCCTCCCTGGTGGAGCTGCGCCGGGTACGCGACCTCCAGCCCTATATCGGCCAGACCTTGGAGGCCAAGATCATCGAGCTGGACAAGAACCGCAACAACGTGGTGCTGTCCCGCCGCGCCTGGCTGGAAGAGACCGAGAAGGAGCAGCGTGAGGCATTCCTAGACAACCTCAAGCCCGGCGAGCGCCGCAGTGGTGTGGTCTCCTCGGTGGTGAACTTCGGAGCGTTCGTGGACTTGGGCGGCATGGACGGCCTGGTTCATGTGTCTGAGCTGTCGTGGAAGCATGTCGATCACCCCAGCGCAGTTGTGCAAGTGGGCGACGAGATCGAGGTCCAGGTTTTGGAAGTGGACCTCGACCGGGAGCGCATCAGCCTGTCGCTGAAGGCCACCCAGCAGGATCCCTGGCAGGAGTTCGCCTCCAGCCACCAGGTGGGCGAGCTGGTATACGGGCGGGTCACCAAATTGGTGCCGTTTGGGGCCTTCGTCCAGGTGGGCGAAAGCATCGAGGGCCTGGTTCACATCTCGGAGATCTCCTCCCACCACATCGATTTGCCCGAGCAGGTGGTTACCCCGGGCGAAGAACTGTGGGTGAAGATCATCGATCTCGATATCAACCGGCGCCGTATCAGCCTGTCGATCAAGCAGGCGGCCGAAGGCGGTGTAGTGGCTGCCGAGTTCCAAGAGCACTTCGGCGAGCACGCCTACGATGCCGAGGGCAACTACATCGGGGCTGTGAACGAGGACGTGGCCGCCGACCAGGACGAGGCCTGGGCCCAGTACTACTCCGAGACCGGGGAAGCCGTCACCCCTGCTCCTTTTGATGAAGGTGTACCTGAAGGTGACCAGGACAGCGGTGGCCAGGACAGCGGTGGCCAGCCTCTCGAAGAACCGGTAGAAGACCCGGTCTAGTCATCACCGGCCCGGCGACGACCTCGTCAGGCAATTCTGAGCGTCGACATCCGCGCCCTGGTATCCCCAATGCCTGGGAGCCGGTTGCCTAGCCTGAACAAATGCCACAATTTGGTCGTTTCGCCCTTGCCTTGTTCACAGTCGCCTCGATCGCTGCCACGCTGTTGGCGATACCGGCCAGCGGCCAGGAGCACTCTGAGGACTCCAGCTCAGCAAGCGACCGAGATGCGCTGATCGCCCTGTATGAGTCCACTGGGGGGGACGACTGGGGCAACTCAAGCGGCTGGCTCGGTGACGGGCCTCTGGGCAGTTGGTACGGCGTTAGCACAGATAACGACGAGCGCGTCACCGGCCTGTCCTTGGCGTCCAACGGACTGATGGGCGAGCTGCCTGTTGAGCTTGGAAGCCTCGAGTACCTCGAACACCTCGATCTGGGCAACAACGACCTAGTGGGTGAGTTGCCCGCCGAGCTTGGAAACCTGGCCAATCTCATTGAGCTGGACCTTCAGAACAATCGATTGGAGCGCAACATTCCGGCCGAGTTCGGCGGGCTTTCCCAACTTGCCGTGCTCGACCTCAAGTACAACGGCCTGTGGGGGTCGATCCCTGCCGAACTCGGCCAACTCTCGGAGCTTCGCATACTGGACCTGAGGGGCAACGTGCTATCGGGGTCGATTCCCGCCGAGCTCGGCGACCTTTCCAAGTTGACCCATCTGATGCTGAGGTTCAACGGCTTGTCGGGGGAGATCCCCGGAGAGCTCGGAGCCCTCGACCGGCTTGAGTGGCTGGACTTCAGCAATAACCGCTTGTCGGGCGAGATACCCTCAGAAATTGGCGGTTTGTCCCGCCTCACCTGGCTAGACCTCACGAACAACGCCTTGTCGGGCGAGATCCCCAGTGAATTAGCTGGACTCGCCAACCTGCGGCATCTCAGCCTGTCGGCCAACAACCTGACCGGGGAGTTCCCAGTTTGGATCGGGAAGCTCTCAAATCTGCAGTATCTCAGCCTGTCGGTGAACAACTTGACCGGACCGATCACACCCTGGATCGGAGGGCTCGGCCAATTGCGGACATTGCGACTGGGGCACAACGAACTTTCTGGATCCGTTCCGGCCTCGCTGGGCCTCCTGACAAGTCTGAACGTGCTCGGGTTGGAGGACAACGCCTTGTCGGGTGAAATACCAGCCGAACTAGGCCGGTTGACCGATCTCAGGGAGCTTGACCTCAGCGAGAACGGCTTGTCGGGTGAAATACCAGCCGAACTGGGCCACCTGGCGAAATTGAAACGGTTATTCCTCCAAGACAACCGTTTATCCGGGGAAATACCCGCCCAACTGGGCAAGCTGGTCGAACTGGAAGACATCAACCTCAGCGACAACTGGCTGTCGGGAGCCATCCCGCAAGGCATTGCCTCGATGGCCGGGATCAAGAGCATGTTGCTCCACGACAACCTGTTGTCGGGAGACATTCCGGCGGGGATTGGCGGGTTGCGCCAGCTGGATGTGCTGGATCTGTCCAACAACCGGCTGGCCGGCGAGATCCCGGCGGGGATTGGCGGGTTGCGCCAGCTGGATGTGCTGGATCTGTCCAACAACCGGCTGGCCGGCGAGATTCCAATGGCAATCGGCCAATTGTCGGGCCTGGAGTACTTGGACCTGCGCAGCAACCGGCTCTCGGGAGAAATTCCCACCAGCCTCGCTGAACTCCACGCACTTGCCCGACTACTGCTGCGAGACAACCAACTGTCGGGGGAGATACCCGCCGAGCTTGGCGGTTTGGCCAACCTGATTTGGCTCGATCTGAGCATCAACTTCTTGTCAGGGGAGATACCCGCCGAATTGGGCCAGCTCGAGAACCTCCAAGCGCTGTATCTGAGCTACAACCGACTGACCGGCAAGCTGTCCCCGGAGTTGGGCCAGCTTGGGAACCTGAAGCACCTGATGATTCGCCGCAACCAACTGTCGGGGGAGATACCTGCCGAATTCGGCCAGTTGGCCAGTTTGGAGCGGCTCAATCTTTGGGCCAATCAGTTGTCGGGGAAGATTCCCGCCGAGCTGGGCCAGCTAACCAACCTCACCAGGCTGGACCTCGACGGCAATGAGTTCACCGGAGAGATTCCCGCCGAGTTGGGCAATCTCACCAAACTGCGAGAGCTGTGGCTGAACGGCAATCAACTGACTGGCGAGATCCCCGCTTGGCCTGGCAACCTCAGCGATCTCAGACGACTGCACCTGCACAACAATCAGCTCACCGGCGAGATCCCTGCGGAGCTGGGCGCCCTTAGCCAGCTGACACATCTATATCTCTACAGCAATCAACTGACTGGCGAGGTTCCGGCCGAGTTGGGGGACCTCAGCAGCCTCACCCACCTCTATATCGGAAACAACCTCCTGAGCGGGGAGATTCCCGCGGCACTGGGGAACCTGAGCAATTTGACCCACATCTACATCGGCGACAATCAGCTCACCGGCTGTCTGCCCGCAGTCTGGGAGTCAGCCGACCTCAAAGGAGAAAATCTAGAGTTGCTCGGCCTGGCGTTCTGCGAGCAGTGAATCGCCGGACCTCCCCGGGTATCTTGAAGCCGTGACATTCGACGCTGACGCCCCAGCTAGCGGTGTATTTTGCTTAGACAAGGTCCGAATCCCCGGTTTCAGGAATGCTCTTCGTGTAATTGGAGCCCTCATACTCGGCCTAGTGGCAATGGGGGATACCGGGGCGAATCCATCGAGTCATAGATTCGTGGTGCGCCTGATTGAGTCTGGGGAGGGGCTCAAAGACTTCGGCTGGTCAGAGGGCTTGGCCCTCAAGCAAAGCCTGAGCGAGTTGACCGCGAGAGAATTCGCTGAGCTGTGGCTGACCCAAGAAGAAGTCCTGGAAGAGAGCTGAGCTCAGGCCATTGCCCGAAGGTCGCGCTTTAGGTCTTTGATCTCGTCGCGCAGGCGGGCGGCATACTCGAACTTCAGGTCGGTGGCGGCCTCGTTCATCTCCTCGGTGAGCGTGTGGATCAGGCGCTCGATGCCGCCGGACTCCAGGTCGATCACATCAAGGCTGCGCCGCGACTGGTCCATGGAGCGAGACCGCTGGCCGCCGCCAGGAATGGGAACCCCGTCTTCAGCAGGACGCAGCTCAGCCAGGATGTCGCTCACTGCCTTGCGGATTGTCTGGGGATTGATCCCGTGCTGCTCGTTGAACGCCTGCTGCAATCCCCGCCGCCGGTGGGTCTCGGAGATGGCCCGTCTCATGGAGTCGGTCACCATGTCGGCGTACATGATCACTTGGCCGTCCACATTGCGAGCCGCCCGGCCGATGGTCTGGATCAGTGAAGTCTCGCTGCGCAAGAACCCCTCCTTGTCGGCATCGAGAATGGCCACCAGTGACACCTCGGGCAGGTCGAGGCCCTCTCGCAGCAGGTTGATTCCCACCAGCACGTCGAACTCGCCCAGCCGCAGATCCCGCAGGATCTCGATCCGCTCGATGGTGTCCACCTCACTGTGCAGGTAGCGGACCTGCACCCCCAACTCCAGCAGGTATTCGGTGAGATCCTCGGCCATCTTTTTGGTGAGCGTGGTTACCAACACCCGCTGACCCCGCTCGGTGCGATCTTCGATCAGCTTCATCAGGTCGTCGATCTGGCCTTTGGTGGGGCGCACTTGCACCTCCGGGTCCACCAAGCCAGTGGGACGCACGATCTGCTCCACAACCTGGGCGGAAACTTGGAGCTCGTAGTCGCTGGGAGTGGCCGACAGAAACACCACCTGGCCAACCCGCTCCATGACCTCTTCGAAACGCAGCGGCCGGTTGTCCACTGCCGACGGCAGCCGGAAGCCGTGCTCCACCAGGGTGTTTTTGCGACTGCGGTCGCCCTCGTACTGGCCGTGGAGTTGGGGCACGGCCACATGGGACTCGTCGATCACGGTTACGAAGTCGTCGGGGAAGTAGTCCAAAAGCGTGTACGGCCGTTCTCCCGGGGCCCGCCCGTCGATGTGGCGGGAGTAGTTCTCGATGCCGTTGCAAAAGCCGATTTCCTGCATCATCTCCAAGTCGTAGGTGGTGCGCATCCGCAGCCGCTGGGCCTCCAGCAGCTTGCCCTCCTTCTCGAATTGGGCCAACCGCTCCTGGAGCTCAACCTCGATGCCCTCCATGGCGCGACGCATCCGCTCCTCGCCGGCCACATAGTGGGTGGCCGGGAACACTACGACCTCGCTCAGGCTGGCTAGCCGCTCTCCTGTTACCGGGTCGATGGTGGTGATCTGCTCCACTTCGTCGCCGAACAGCTGGATGCGAACCACGTACTCTTCATAGGCTGGGTGCACCTCAATGACATCGCCCCGCACCCGGAACCGGCCCCGCACCAGGTTGGTGTCGTTGCGCTCGTACTGCATGTCCACCAGCCGGCGCAAAAGGTCCCGCTGGTCGTAGTTCTGGCCCACCTTTGATATGCAGAGCAGGTTCTTGTACTCGTCGGGGCCGCCCAGTCCGTAGATGCACGACACCGACGCCACCACGATCACGTCCCGGCGGGTCAACAGTGCCTCGGTGGTGGAGTGGCGCAACCGGTCGATCTCGTCGTTGACCGACGAGTCCTTCTCGATGTAGGTGTCGGAGGCCGGCATGTAGGCCTCGGGCTGGTAGTAGTCGTAGTACGAAACGAAGTACTCCACCCGATTGTCGGGGAAGAACTCGCGCATCTCGTTGGCAAGCTGGGCGGCAAGCGACTTGTTGGGGGCCAGAACCAGCGTGGGCCGTTGCACCTGCTCGATGGTCCAGGCCACCGTGGCGCTCTTTCCCGATCCGGTGATGCCCAAAAGCGTCTGGAACCGGTCGCCCCGATTCAGCCCCTCAGACAGCGCACCTATGGCCTTGGGCTGATCACCGGCCGGATCAAACGACGACACCATTCGAAAGGCTGCGTCCCCCAAGCTGCTCACCTATGCGATGCTACCGATGATGCTGGCGAGTTCGGACACCTTGGAGCCTCAGGATCTTCGCCGCGGGCGGCGATCCCCGTTGCGACTGGTCCTAGCCCTGGCAGTAGTAGCGGTATTGACTGCGGGCTGTGGATCGAGCGATTTGCCAGATCCATCGCCTGAGCCTATTACGACCGCAGCCCCTACCAGCGCTCCTGAGCCGACCGCGACGGTTGCCCCTACTAGCACTCCTGCTCCTACCGCATCGCCTGAGCCGACGAGTGTTCCTGAGCCTACGGAAACACCAGTCCGCCTCGTTGTGCTCGAGTTCGCTTTCGAGAACGATGCTGAGGGCTGGACTGCGGGATTTGCCGACTTGCCAGTGGACTACGAACCGTCGATCTACGAGCTCGACAGCGAATACCGAACCCTTCCCGATGGCCTGGCGGGTTCCGGGATCTATATCCAGGGACACAACCGGAGCGATGACCTCTTCATGTACCTCAAGAGACAGATCAGGGGCTTAGAGCCGTCAGCGATTTACGCCGTATCGGCGTCTATCGACTTGGCCACAAACGTTGCCCTAGCGATGGTGGGAATTGGTGGTTCACCGGGGGAAAGCGTGTTTGTGAAGGCGGGTGCGTCCACGGTGGAGCCGATGGCGGAAACCGGCTCCAACAACCATTTGCGAATGAACATCGACAAGGGCAACCAGTCCACTGGCGGCTCGGCGATGAAGGTGATCGGCAATGTGGCCAACGCCGACGTGATCGGCGACGAGTACCGGATCAAGACGCTGGCCAGTGGGCCCGAGTTCCTCAGCGTTGAAGCCGACGACCAGGGCCGGGCCTGGTTGATCGTGGGGACCGACTCGGGCTTCGAGGGCCTCACCATGATCTACTACGACCGGATCTCCTTCACGCTTACGCTCTCTGAGTGACTTGCCAGGTTAGATCTCCCGGCCGACCCTGGCGCCGGCGTGGATGGCGGCCATGATGCTGTTGGTGCCGTTCACGTCGCCCACCAGGTGCATGTTGAACGGTGGGGCGTCGGGCTGAGCAGCCATCTCGGTGCGGAGATAGTCGGCCAGTTCGCTATTGCAGTCGTGGTAGCTCACGATCACCACGGTGTCGGCCTCGAATCTCCGCTCGGTGTAGGTGCCCAGGTCACGGGTGACTACCGCCTCAGGGGTGATCTCCCGGAGCGCCACCGCGGGGGTGAACGAGAACGGCCCGGTGAACAGCCGCTCCCGGCTGGCCTCCACGGTGGCGGCTGGATACAGAATCGTCGCCCCCAGTTGCTCGTGGCGGCTCAGGAATGCCACCTCCGCTCCCGCGGCCATCAAGGCATCGCACACCGAGATGGCTTCGAACGTGCCGGTGTCGTCATAGACAACCGCCCTCTGGCCAATTGCGGCCCGACCGCCGAAGCCAAGAACCTCCCAGCTGGTGTACACGTGGGGCAGATCAGCTCCGGAAACCGGAGTCGAAGGGGCTGAGATCTGAAAGCCGCGCCGGGGGGCGGTGCCGGTGGCGATGATCAGCTCGTCGGGGCGCTCATCGGCCACTACATCGGGATCAACGGGGGAGCGGAGCTTTACTGCTACCCCTAGGCGGTCGAGCTCGTCAGCCAAGAATGCGGTTATCGCTCCCAGATCGGATCGGGGCGGCACCGAGGCGGCCATGCGGACCTGGCCGCCCAAATCGCCGGTCATCTCGTAGAGCACCACCTCGTGGCCCCGCAGGGCGGCAGTTCGAGCCGCCTCCAGCCCGGCTGGTCCGCCACCGGCCACCAGCACCCTCTTGGGCTGGGCCACCCGGTCTTCGGGTTCGAACAGGACCTTTGTCTCCTGGCCGGCGGCGGTATTGACCACACAGCGCATCTTGCCCGCCACCATGAACCGGGCCACACAGCCCACCGAGGTGCCAATGCAGGGTCGTATCTCGCTCTCCCGGCCGTCGCGGGCCTTGGCCACCAACTCGGGATCGGCGATCATCCCCCGGACCATGGACACCAGATCGGCCACGCCGCTCTTGATCAGGTGCTCGGCGTGGTCGAGGGTGGTGATACGCCCGGTGACGATGGTGGGCACGTCCACCGCCGCGGTAACCACTTCGCTGGTGGGCACCTCGTAGCCCAGACCCTCGTCGAGGGTGGATAGCAGCCGGTGGAAGCGCCAGTACGACGACAGGGAGACGTCGAGGAAGTCGATGTCGGGCTCCACCAGCTTGGCGATGTCGGCTGCCTCCTCCGGGTCGACTCCGCCCTCGATTTGGTCGTCGGCTGAGATGCGCAGGCCCACGGGGAAGCCCGGAGAAGTCTCGGCCCGAATGGCGGCCAAGATCTCCCGCAGGAACCGGGTGCGGTTGTGCAAGCTGCCTCCGTAGCCGTCGTCTCGCAGGTTGGTGGCGGGGGAGAGGAACTGACCAATGAGGTAGCCGTGGGCGCCATGCAACTCCACTCCGTCGAGCCCGCCTTGCTCGCACCGACGGGCCGCGGCGGCGAACGCCTCCACCAGCTCGTCGATCATGGCCTGGGTCAGCTCTTGGGGGACAACGCCCACCATCGGGCTGGGGATGGCGCTTGGGGCCAGGGGTTGTTGGAAGTTCTGGAGCGACAGCTGCTCGATGGCCGCGCCCCCGTGCCACAGCTGCTGGAATACCTTGCCACCGGCGGCATGCAGGCGGTCGGCCATCTCCTCGTAGAACGGCAGCACCTTGTCGGTGAATACCGGGATGTCGGTAGGAGATGAGGGGTGGACGCCGGCGATCTGGAGGACGGTCAGGGCTGCTCCCCCCTTGGCCCGGGCCTCGTGGTAGGCGATCAGGTCTTCGCCCACTGCGCCGGTGCTGTGGGCGGCCCGGACGATGCGGTTGGGCAAGGTGCAGCTACCGATGTCGAGGGGCTGGAAGACGTGGGGGTAGGGCATGGGTCTAATCAGGTCCCTTTTCTTCGACTCTTTCCATCTCTCCTGTCTCAATTGTCAGCGCGGGCCGATAAGTTCACTGCGTGGCCGACGAGATCGTCATCCATGGGGCGCGTGAGCACAACCTGCGCGACGTGCATCTGACGATACCCCGCGACAAGCTCATCGTTTTCACCGGCATCTCCGGATCGGGCAAGTCGTCGCTGGCCTTCGACACCATCTATGCCGAGGGCCAGCGCCGCTACGTGGAGTCGCTGTCGGCCTACGCCCGGCAATTCCTGGGCCAGATGGACAAGCCCGACGTGGACTTCATAGACGGCCTGTCGCCGGCCATTTCCATCGATCAGAAGAGCGCCTCCCGAAACCCCCGCTCCACGGTGGGCACCATCACCGAGGTGTACGACTACCTGCGGCTTCTGTTCGCCCGCATCGGCATCCCCCACGATCCCGAGACCGGTGAGCGCCTCGTGCGCCAGACCCCCCAGCAGATTGTCGACCGGGTGATGGAGATGGACGAGGGGGTCCGGTTCCAGGTTCTAGCCCCGGTCGTGAGGGGCCGCAAAGGCACCTACGACACGCTGCTGGCCGAGCTGGCCTCCGACGGCTTCGCCCGGGCCATCGTGGACGGCGACCTGATCGAGCTCGACAACGGCATCGACGATCTGGACTTGGCCCGCTACGAGATGCACAGCATCTCGGTGGTGGTCGACCGGCTGGTGATGCGAGAGGGCATCGAGCGGCGGCTCACCGAGTCGATGGAGACGGCGCTGGGGCTGGGCGAAGGCGTCGCCGAGCTGATGATCATGCCCCAGGACGCCGAGGCCGACGAGGAGCCCCAGACGATCACGTTCTCCCAGCACCTGTCCCGGCCCTCCGACGGCAAGTCATTCGAAGAGCTGGCCCCCCGCAACTTCTCCTTCAACTCGCCCTATGGGGCGTGCCAGTCGTGCGACGGATTGGGGTCGGTGTTCGAAGTCGATCCCCAACTGGTGATACCCGACCCCGACCTGACCCTGGAGGACGGGGCCATCGCCCCATGGGCCAAGGGCCACAACCAGTACTTCAAGCGCTTGGTGGAGTCGGTGGCCGAGGACCGGGACATTCCCATGGACCAGCCGTGGGGGAGCCTCGACCGCAAGCACCACGACCTGCTGTTGTACGGCAAGGGCATCGCCAACCAGCGCACCGAGGTCAGGTTCCGCAACCGTTATGGCCGTGTCCGCCGCTACAACGCCCGATACGAGGGAGTCATCCCTTATCTCCAGCGCCGCCATAGCGAGTCGGACTCCGATGCAGTGCGGGCCCAAATTGAGGGGTACATGCGGGAGGTGCCCTGCTCGACGTGCCACGGCGCCCGGCTCAACTCGCTGTCATTGGCGGTGACCGTGGACGGCCGCACTATCGACGAGGTGTGCGGGCTGTCCATCCGGGATTCGGCTGCGGCCCTGGCCTCGCTGGAGTTGTCGGAGCGCGACCAGGCCATCGCCGGTCAGGTGCTCAAGGAGATCAACGCCCGGTTGAAGTTCCTGCTCGATGTGGGGCTGGAGTACCTGACCCTGGGCCGCTCGGCGGGCACGCTCAGCGGGGGAGAGGCCCAGCGCATCCGTCTGGCCTCGCAGATCGGCAGCGGACTGGTGGGGGTGCTTTACGTGCTAGATGAGCCCTCCATCGGCCTGCACCAGCGGGACAACCGCCGCCTCATCGACACCCTGGAGCGGATGCGGGATTTGGGCAACACCGTTTTGGTGGTGGAGCACGACGAGGAGACGGTGCGGGTGGCCGACCACGTGGTGGACATCGGCCCCGGCGCCGGCGAGCACGGCGGCACCGTGGTCCACTCCGGCACCGTCGCCGGCCTGATGAAGAACAAGGGGTCGCTCACCGGCGACTACCTGTCGGGCCGCAAGGCCATCCCGGTGCCCGAGCAACGGCGAATTCCCGGCGACGACTGGCTCACCATCCGGGGCGCCCGGGAGCACAACCTGGCCGACATCGACATCGACATCCCGCTGGGCTGCTTCGTGACCGTGACCGGGGTGTCGGGGTCGGGCAAGTCCACCCTGGTCAACGACATCTTGTACCGGTCGCTGATGCAGCGCATCTACAAGTCCAAGATCCCTCCCGGCCTGCACAAGGGCATCGACGGCACCGAAGCCCTCGACAAGGTGATCAACATCGACCAGCAGCCCATCGGGCGCACCCCCCGCTCGAACCCGGCCACCTACACCAGCGTGTTCGACCACATCCGCAAGCTATTCGCCCAGACCCCCGAGTCCCGGGTGCGGGGCTACATGCCCGGTCGATTCTCATTCAACGTGAAAGGCGGCCGCTGCGAGGCCTGCTCGGGCGACGGCACCATCAAGATCGAGATGCACTTTTTGCCCGACGTTTACGTGCCCTGCGAGGTGTGCAAAGGGGCCCGCTACAACCGCGACACCCTCGACATCGAGTTCAAGGGCAAGACCATTTCCGAGGTGCTGGACATGTCGTGTGCAGATGCCCTGGAGTTCTTCGGCAACCAGCCCGCCATCACCCGCCACATGCAGACCCTGGTGGACGTGGGGCTCGGCTATATCCGATTGGGCCAGCCCGCCCCCACCCTGTCGGGCGGCGAGGCCCAGCGGGTGAAACTGGCCTCCGAGCTGGCCAAACGACCCACCGGCCACACCATCTACATCCTCGACGAGCCCACCACCGGCCTGCACTTCGACGATGTCCGCAAGCTGCTGGCCGTGCTCAGCCGCCTGGTTGACCAGGGCAACACCGTGTTGGTGATCGAGCACAACCTGGATGTGGTCAAGACCGCCGACTGGATTGTTGACCTCGGACCCGAAGGCGGCGACAACGGCGGCACCGTGGTCGCCGAGGGCACTCCCGAACTGGTGGCTCGCTCCGACCACAGCTACACCGGCAAGTTCCTCCGGCCCGTGCTGGGCCTCTGAGAAGCACCCCCGTCTAGGAACTACTAGAGCCAACAGGCAGGCCCCCAGTCGACTCATTAGGCTCCGCCCATGGAAAGACGAGACTTCTTGCGCGCCGCCGTTGTCGCCACCGGCGGCGCTGTCACTGTTCCTCTGGTGGGCAGCGCAGTAGGTGCCCAGCCCGGCGCTGGACCCTACGGCAGCCTCGACGGCATAGATCCCGATGAGAACAACATCATTTTGCCCCCGGGTTTCACCTCCCGAATTGTGGCGATAGCAGGCGAGCCGGTGGGCGACAGCGACTATCGGTGGCATGTCTATCCTGACGGAGCGGCCGTGTTCGACGACGGCGAGGGCGGCTGGTACCACACGGTCAACAGCGAGGTGTTCCGCCCTGGGTTCGCCGGGGTATCGGCTATTCACTACGGCCCCGAAGGCGAGATCCTCGACGCCTACCAACTGCTGAAGGGCAGCAACGCCAATTGCGGCGGCGGCCCGACCCCATGGGGCACCTTCTTGTCAGGCGAGGAGGACTTCACTGGCTACGGGGTGATCTGGGAGTGCGACCCGACGGGCGACACGCCTTCGGTGTCCCATCCGGCGATGGGGATCTTTACCCACGAGGCCGCTGCGGTCGACCCCGACCGCCAGCAGGTGTACATGACCGAAGACCAGTTCGACGGTCTGTTCTACCGGTTCACCCCGTCCAACTACCCCGATTTGAGCGAGGGCTTGCTTGAGGCCGCCCGCATCGAGGAAGACGGCTCTGTCACCTGGATCGAAGTACCCGACCCGTCGGCGACCGACACTTTGACTCGCAAACAGCTGCCCGATGAGGCGACGCCGTTCCTGGGCGGCGAGGGCATTTGGTATCACGACGACGTCGTGTTCTGGTCGACCAAGTTCGACAACATCATCCACGCCATCAACACCGCCGACCAGACCTACAGCCGAATCTACGAAGCCGACCCCGCAGAGGTGTCGGAGGGAACCGCAATCCTCTCCGGTGTCGATAACCTCACCGTGGACGGCGGAAGCGGCGATGTGTACGTGGCTGAGGACGGCGGCAACATGGAGATCGTCATCATCACCCCCGAGGGCGAGGTGGCCCCGTTCCTTCGCATCGTGGACCAGGACGGCTCAGAGATAACCGGACCAGTTTTCAACCCCCGGCGCGACCGCCTGTACTTCTCCAGCCAGCGCGGCCCGGCCCTCAACAATGCCGAGGATGTGCTCCCCGAAGTAGAGATAACCGGGAAATCCACCGGTATCACCTACGAGGTGACCGGCCCCTTCCGCGGCATCGTGCCCGAGCCCGAACCAACCCCGACGGCGGCACCAACTGTGGTTGCAACCCCCACGGCAGCTGCGACGCCGGCACCAACCCCAGCACCCACCGCTGCTCCTACGCCCGCGCCAACCCCGGCGCCCACGCCCGCCCCAACCAGGGCGGCTACCCCCGCGCCCACTCCCGCCCCCACCGAAACCATCGCCGCCGCAGCCAGCTCTGGCGGCAACGGCGGCGGAGGAAGCAACACCGGAATCTTCGTAGGCGTAGGAGTAGCGGCGGCAGCCGTGGTAGCCGGCGCCCTAGTGGCCATCAGACGAAGGCGACCTGCCTAGCCCGAGTCCTTCGTGATCGTCGCAACATGATCAATCCCCGCCGTCAGCATGGCGACACCTGCCTCTCAGCCGCCGGAAGCCGGAGAGACGCGTAAGCGAAGACCGAGTTGCTCTAGGAGCATCAACACCGACCCTAGATCGGGGTTGATGTTGGTAGATGCTCTTTGAGTCGCGAGTTTCATCTCCTCGGCCATCGACGGCTTGCCCATGACGCGAGCGATGTCTTCAAGCGCTGAAACAGTCAGCTCAGGGTCATTCTCAGCAAGGACGGCGTCCAGGTAGGCAATGATGTCTTCCTCAGAGTTCAGGTGGTCTGTTGCATCCCAAGTTCGCGTCCTGATTGTGCCCACGCAATTTCTCCAATCGGCTATAGGCGTTCTGCCATTTTAGTCGCTCTATCGATGTCTCGGTTCTGGGTGTTCTTGTTGCCGCCAACGAGTAGCACCACGGATTGCTGGCGGCGGACAAAGTACACCCGGTAGCCGGGGCCGTGATCGATTCGCATCTCTGAGATGCCTCTTCCCACCGGCTTGAAATCACCTGGATTGCCCAGTTGGAGCCTACGGATACGGGCAAGGATGCGGGCACGGGCGTTGCGATCTCGCAGGTTGTCGAACCATCGTTCAAATGCCTCGGTCTGCAGGACCTGCAACTCACGCCCCAATGTCACTCCATTTCTTCCGGGCCTGTCTCAAGCACCTGCAAAGCGACTACAAATGCCCAGGTCACAGCCATATCAACTATGTCAGGGACAATACCCACGACCTGTGACAGTTAGTCCCGAAGCATCTACACTTGCCCGTCAGCATGAATACGGATTGGCAGGACAGTCTGTGCCCAGATCTTCGGGCCGAAAGCGCTCGCGGCGGATGACCTCTTCGTCTGACTACCTCAGGCCTGAAGCTCGTGCTCGAATGGCGATCGACGAGCAGTTGGCGGCGTGCGGGTGGGAGGTGCAGGACTACCAGCACGCTGCGGTGGCCGCCGCTAGGGGAGTGGCGGTTCGGGAGGTGCCCACCGAGGCTGGTCCGGCTGACTATGTGCTCTACGTCGACGCCCAAGCGGTAGGGGTGATCGAAGCCAAAAAGGAGGGCACCACCCTCACCGGAGTGGAGCCCCAGACTCGCAAGTACCAGTCGGCCTATCCTGGCCAACTGCCTGCTTTCCTGGTGGACGACGCACTGCCCTTCGGCTACGAGTCCACCGGCGCCGAGACCCGCATCACCAGCGGGCTCGATCCGAAGCCCACATCCCGTCGGGTATTCGCATTCCACCGTCCCGAGACGCTGGCTCGCTGGCGCGACGACTACAACGAGTTCGACGGCAATGCCACCCTGCGCAACGGATTCAGCGAACTGCCCGACCTGGGCGACGAGTCTTCCGGACTGTGGCCGGCGCAGGCCGAGGCAATCCGCAACCTGGAGGCGTCGTTCAAGGACAATCGGCCACGGGCCCTGATCCAGATGGCCACCGGCGCAGGCAAGACGTTCACCGCCGCCAACGTGTGCTACCGGCTCCTCAGCCACGTCCGAGCGAACCGCATCTTGTTCCTGGTCGACCGCGCCAACCTGGGTCGCCAAGCGGTTCGGGAGTTCCAGGGCTTCGAGGTGCCCGGCGATCCCCGCAAGTTCACTGAGCTCTACAACGTGAGGCGGCTCGCCTCCTCGCAGCTCGACATGGCCGACGAAGCCGCCGCCAAGGTCCATGTCAGCACCATCCAGCGCCTCTATTCCATCCTCCGGGGTGAGGATCTCCCTGATGACATTGATGAGCAGTCAGGCTTCGACACCGCTCCCGAACAGCCGGTGGAGGTGGCCTACAACCCGAGGGTTCCCATTGAGTCGTATGACCTGATCATCATCGACGAGTGCCACCGCTCGATCTACGGCGTGTGGCGCCAGGTGTTGGAGTACTTCGACGCCTTCCTGGTGGGCCTCACCGCCACGCCCGGAATCCAGACGTTCGGCTTCTTCGACCAGAACATGGTGATGGAGTACGGGCACACCCAGGCAGTGGCCGACCGAGTGAACGTGGACTTCGACATTTTCCGCATCCGCACCGAGATCACCGAAACCGGCAGCACTGTCCCCGCCGGATTCGTGACCGAGTTCCGCGATCGGGAGACCCGCACCATCCGCCTCGAGCAGGCCGACGCCGACATCGACTACAACGCAGCCGAGCTCGACCGGCGGGTGGTGGCCCCCGATCAGATCCGCACCATCGTGAGCACGTTTCGCGATTCCCTGCCCGAGATGTTCGAAGACCGGGAACTGAACGACGACGGCCTCCTGGTCAACATCCCCAAGACCCTGATCTTCGCCAAAGACGACAGCCACGCCGACGACATAGTGCAGATTGTGCGAGAGGAGTTCGGCCTTGGCAACCAGGGGGCGGTGAAGATCACCTACCGCTCCGGTGAGTCGGGCGAGAACGCCGAGCAACTGCTCCAGAGATTCCGCACCGACTATCCCACTCGTATCGCGGTCACCGTGGACATGATCGCCACCGGCACCGACGTGAAGCCCATCGAGTGCGTGGTGTTCATGCGCATGGTACGAAGCCGCAACTTCTTCGAGCAGATGAAGGGCCGTGGTGTCCGGGTGATCGACAGCGACCAACTCCGTACCGTAACCCCCGATGCCCAAGCCAAGGACCGCTTCGTGATCGTAGACGCGGTCGGCGTGACCGAGGCCGACCTCCACGACACCGTCCCGCTTGAACGCCAACGCCACGTGAGGTTCGACAGGTTGCTCAACCAAATCGGTCTCGGCGTAAGGGATCCCGACGTTGTGTCGTCAGTGGCATCGCGTCTGGCCCGTCTCAACCGCCGCATCACCGCAGAAGACCGGGCCGAGGTGGAAGAAGTAGCCGGAGTCGAACTGAGCGATCTAGTCCGACAGATCACCGACGCCCTCGACCCCGACCGCCAGTATGAAGCCGCCGCAGCCGAGACCGGCACCGACGACCCAACCTCCGAGCAGTTGGCCACAGCCGCCCAACAGCTGATTGCAGAAGCCGTCCACCCCTTGGCCGGCAACCCCGAGTTGCGGGAGAAGCTGGTGGACATCCGCCGAAGCTACGAACAAGTCATCGACACCGCTTCTCGTGACCGGGTAATCGCAGGCGAATTCTCTGTCGATGCCGCCGACCGAGCCCGCACCCAAATTGATTCGTGGATGCAGTACATCGAAGACAATCGGGACGAGATCACCGCGTTGAACGTCCTCTACCACCAACCCTACGGTCGCGGCCTCACCTATGACGACATCAAAGAACTGGTCAGCGCCATAGGCCGCCCCCCACACCGCTGGACCCCCGACATCCTTTGGCAGGCCTACGAAACCCTCGACAACTCCAAAGTCCGAGCCTCTGGCCACCGAGTACACACCGACCTCGTAAGCCTGGTCCGCTACGCACTCGGCAACACCGACGAACTAGTTGCCTACCCCGATCTTGTCAACGAGCGCTTCGAGATCTGGTTAAGCCAACAGAGCACCGCAGGTACCGACTTCACCGACGACCAACTCGCCTATCTCAGTGAGCTTCCCCCCTTTTCGTGGAGAGGTTGGTTGTGGGGGTTGGGGGTGTGGGTGTGTTCGTATTCTACCGGTGGGACCATCCCAATAGCTGAGTGGAGCCGGCGCTGGTTGTACCAGCTGTGGACCCACAGCGATATTTCTTGTCGGGCTTGGGCTTTGGTCGCCCAGGAGCGCCGGTCGACGAGCTCGTGCTGGAGGGTGGAGAAGAACGACTCTGCGGGGGCGTTGTCCAAAGCGTTGCCGGTGCGCCCGGAGGATCGGTGGATTCCGAGGCGCTGGCAGGCGGCGGCGAAGGCCCCTGCGGTGTATTGCGACCCCTTGTCGGAGTGAAAAATCACGCCGTCGATGTTCCCGCCCCTGGTGGCCACGGCGGTGTTGATGGCGGCTTTGGCCAGCTCCGCTGTCGGATAGTCATCGGAGGTGGCGAACCCGACCATGCGCCGCGAGCACAGGTCCAAAACTGTCGCCAAGAACACCGGGCCCTCTGAGGTTTTGACTTCTTTGAAGTCGCCGCACCACTTCTGGTTGACTCCCGAAGCGCTGAAGTCCCGCCGCAATAGATCCTCTGGGGCGTTGTGGGCGGGGTTCTGGCTGGTCAGGCCCTTCTTCTTGTTGGGGCGGGCGGACAGGCCCTGGCGGGCCATCGACGCCTCCACCGTCTTTTTCGACACCGGTATCCCGTCCCGGCGCAGCTGGGCGCGCACCCTGGGCGACCCGTAAGTCCCCCGAGAGTTGCCGAAGACCTTTTTGACCTCGGCGTCGAGGGCCTGGCGGCGGACCTGCATCTGGGTCAGCGGACGGTTGAGGTGCTTGTAGAACGTCGAGGGGGCGACATCCAGCGCCCGCAGCGACACCGCGTGAGGCACGCCGTGATCGGTCCTCTGGGAATCGATGAACCCAGCCATCTCAGCTGTCATCGAGTGGCCTCGTTCACCCACAGGACCACGGATCGTTTGAGGACATCGCGCTCCATCTCCAGCTCCGCCACCCTCTTTCGGAGCCTCGCCAGCTCTGCCCGCTCATCTGCCGACAGCCCGCCGGACCGCTCGGCCTGGTCTTGGCGCACCCAGTTCCCCAGCGTGCCCTCGTTCACACCCAGCTCCCGGGCCACATGGGCCACCGGCCGGCCCGTCTCCTTGACGATCCGAACAGCACCATCGCGGAACTCCCGGTCGAAATTTCTTCGCGGTCTGGACATAGCTCCTCCTTATAGAGCATGCCTCCACGAAAAGGGGGGAACCTCAGCAGCCTGATCAAAGACCGCATAGCCTCCAGCTTCAGCATCGCCCTAGCCGACCTCCAGTCCCCACCCTTCAGCCACAGCGGCGGCCTAGGCAAAGCCCGCCAGCTCTTCGGCAGCGATCTGAGTTCACTGTTGGACGACCTGACCGAAGCACTAGCGGCATGAGTGGGGAACTACCACCGGGGTGGGCATGGGCAACAATCGACGACTTGATTTCGGGAGGCGGCGTCTTCACAGACGGCGATTGGGTTGAGTCAAAGGATCAGGACCCCCAAGGTGAGGTGCGACTCATACAACTTGCAGATGTAGGGGTTGGGACGTTTCGTGATCGGTCGGATCGCCATCTGACAATTGCCAAGGCAGCAGAATTGAATTGCACTTATCTAAGACCGGATGATGTTCTAGTCGCCCGCATGCCTGACCCACTGGGTCGTGCATGCATGTTTCCTCAACGTCTAGGCATGTGCGTAACTGTTGTCGATGTCGCTGTAGTTCGCCCTGGTTCAGATTCTGTAGACCCATCTTGGTTAATGCGATCGATCAACTCGCCTCAAGCGAGCAAGCAGATTGACAATTTCCAAAGTGGGACAACTAGGAAGCGCATCTCTCGCAAGAACCTGGCCCGCGTGAAGCTTGCCGTCCCTCCACTAGCTGAGCAGAAGCGGATTGTCGCCGCCATCGAAGAACACTTCTCCCGCCTCGATGCCGTTCACACCTCTTTAGAAGCTGCCCGACAGAAGCTGGAAGCATTCCGGCGCTCATCATTCCAGGAGATGTTCGATCGACCAGACTGGCCTTGGACGACACTTGGTCAGATTGCCGAGGTGAAGGGTGGTGTCACGAAGGACTCGAAGAATCAGGGCAACCCTGCCTATGTCGAAATCCCTTACCTCCGAGTCGCCAATGTTCAACGGGGCTTTCTTGACCTCGACAAGATCACAACAATTCGGGTCAAACCCGAGAAAGCTTTGTCACTCGCACTCAAGTCCGGTGACATTCTCTTCAATGAGGGTGGTGACCGCGACAAGCTCGGACGCGGCTGGGTGTGGGAGGGGCAGATTGACAATTGCATCCATCAGAACCACGTGTTTCGGGCGCGTCTAACTAGCCAAGGCTTTGATCCCTACTTCGTCTCGATGCACGGAAACACATGGGGACAACAGTGGTTCGAGACCCACGGCAAGCAGACCACCAACCTCGCATCCCTCAACCTCACCACTCTCAAATCGTTCCCAGTGCCGTCGCCCTCCCTGAGCGAACAGCAAGAGGTTGTGGGCCAGCTTCGAGAGGTCATGGAGATGGAAGACCGTCTACAGGCAGATCTGAATCAAGCGGAGCGCCACATAGCGACCCTGCGCCGATCAATCCTCTCGGACGCCTTCTCCGGCCGACTCGTCCACCAAGACCCCAACGACGAATCAGCCTCAGCCCTACTGGAGCGAATCGCCAATACAGGTCATCGCGACCGAGTCACGGCGGCCGTCAATCTCGTAGCTCAGCGCCATGCAGTCGCGTTGGAACGTCTGGGCGAGTGAGAGCCAGCCTCAAGGGAGCATTCCTTTACGTGTACGTGGAGGGGTTTGACAAGGCAACAGACCTACTGCCTGAGGTTGGTGGCAGGTTGGGAACTGCGCCCCGTTAAGCATCTTGGGTTGAAGGGCGACGGGATTCTCCCATCCCCTGACTGTCCGCCGGTCTGAAGGATGGTACCGGTCGCTGACAGATCATTCTGTTCAGGGGCTTGTAGGAACTTGCCTTGGGCCTTGGATTAGCACCAGCCAGGTTGACCTACGCCCATCCTTAGATTCTTGCCACCCCTGACGCGCAAGAGCCCGGCCACTCACCGTCCGGAGAGGTACCGAGCTCCACTTCCTCGAGCTATCGCTCGTGGCACCTTTCATCGTAGTGATTCAGCAACCAGACGCAACCCTCATCAATCTCTTGAAATGAGATCAATATTGTCTTGGCACCGTCGGAAGTCGGGTGGTGTATGCTTGGTGTATGGCACGTACCAACATCGATATAGATGACGAGGCTTGCGAGTTGGTGATGCGTCAGTATGGTCTGCGGACCAAGCGAGAGGCAGTGAACTTGGCCTTGCGCCTAGCAGCCGTCGAGCCGATGAGCCTTGAAGAGGCTCGGGCAATGCAGGGAACCGGCTGGGAGGGCGACCTAGATCAGATGCGCACCACCCGCTATCCGTGATTCTCATTGACACGTCCGCATGGGTGGAGTTCCTGCGCGGTACTGAGAGCGCTGCTCACAAGCGGGTGCTAGGGCTGTTGGATGATGAAATCGCTACCTGCGATGCCGTGAGAATGGAAGTCCTTGCCGGGGCTCGCAGTGAGAGGCACAGGGACGAGATCGGGAGACTACTGGCACGGGCTCGAACGCTGGAGACCCTCTCTGTCGACTACGACATCGCCGCTGTGACCTACCGCTCATGCCGCCGTGGTGGCGAAACCCCTCGGTCGCTCGTCGACTGCCTCATCGCCGCCGTCGCCATCCGCGCTGGGGTCGCACTCTTGCACACCGACCGCGATTTCGACGTGATCGCTGGCCACAGCCGGTTGGAAACGATCACCGCGCTCTGACACGGTGAGGGGCTAATGACTTCCGACCCCAATGCCATGGTGAAGAAGCTGTGGGACTTCTGCGACGTGCTCCGCGACGACGGCTTGTCCTACGGCGACTATCTAGAACAGCTCACCTACCTGCTGTTCCTGAAGATGGCAGATGAGCAGGAGGAGATGCTGGGGGAGCGGGTGGTGCCCGTTGGCCTCGATTGGCAAACGCTGCTGAATCGGTCGGGAGAGCAACTGGAAGCCCAATACAACAAGACCCTCGCCGAATTGGGTTCGTACGACGACATGCTTGGAGTGGTGTTCCGCAAGGCCCGCAACCGGATTCAGAACCCGGCCAAATTGGAGCAGCTCATCAAGGAGTTCATCGACCAGCACGAGTGGATGAGCTACGACGCCGACCTCAAAGGCGACGCCTACGAGGGCCTGATCGAAAAGACCGCCCAAGAGGGCGCTAGGGGAGCGGGGCAATACTTCACCCCTCGGGCACTGATCTCCGCCATCGTCGATGTGATGCTTCCCGAGTCTGGAGACCGAATCTGCGACCCGGCCTGTGGTACCGGGGGCTTCTTCCTTGGGGCCTATGAGTCAATCGTCGAGCGATTCCCGCATCTGACTCCCGACCAAGCTGCCCACCTGCGATCCGGCGCATTCACCGGTTGGGAGATTGCCGACCTACCTGCCCGACTCTGCGCCATGAACCTTTTGCTTCACGGCATCGAGAGCCCTGAATCGGATTCGCCCATCAACGTAGACGACGCCCTACGCGACGACCCTGGCGAGCGTTTCGACATGGTTTTGACCAATCCACCGTTTGGGAAGTCATCCTCCGACAGCTACGAACGAGAGGACTTCTGGGCCACCACCAAGAACAAGCAGCTCAACTTCGTCCAGCACGTCGTAAGCCTGCTCAAGATCGCCGGCACAGCCGCTGTGGTCGTCCCCGACAATGTGCTGTTCGAGGCCGGTGCCGGCGAGACCATCCGCCGCCGTCTGCTCCACGACTGCGATGTTCACACCCTCCTCCGACTACCTACCGGCATCTTCTACGCCCAGGGCGTCAAGGCCAACGTGCTCTTCTTCCGCCGCCGTGAAGGCGCCGAGCAAGCCTGGACCAAAGAGCTCTGGGTCTACGACCTCCGCACCAACAAGCACTTCACCCTCAAGCAGAATCCCCTGACCAGGGATGACCTCGACGACTTCGTTGCCTGCTTCAACCCCGCCAACCGCCACCAACGCCAGGAGACAGAGCGCTTCAAGCGCTACACCTACGACGAACTCCTAGCCCGCGACAAAGTCAGCCTCGACCTCTTCTGGCTCCGCGACGAAAGCCTCGAAGACATCGACAACCTCCCCGCCCCCGCCGTTCTAGCCGCCGAAATCGCCGAAGACCTCCAATCCGCCCTAACCGAAATCCAAGCCCTCGCGGACAGTTTGGGTGCAAACGGGGGCCCTTCCGGAGTTGGATCTCGATCAAGCTGAGCTAGCGCGAAAAGGTCATATTAGCGGCCTCCTTAAGTCTTCGGGCTAGAAGACCGGCACGCCCCCTAGAGGATGCCTACGCAAATTCCGCAGCTAGGCTCAAGTAGTTGTGGATCAGCTTTAGAACCGTCGCTCTGTCATCTACCGGATGGGGAATTGACGTCTGGTTGAAGATCTGTCGGCCAGGTAAGTCGAACGAAAGCCCGTCATCTGCTAGCCGTATCTGGGTGACTCCCTTAAATGCAGTAGTAGGAAGCGGGTGAGCTTCCCCCCTTTTCGTGGAGAGGTTGGTTGTGGGGGTTGGGGGTGTGGGTGTGTTCGTATTCTACCGGTGGGACCATCCCAATAGCTGAGTGGAGCCGGCGCTGGTTGTACCAGCTGTGGACCCACAGCGATATTTCTTGTCGGGCTTGGGCTTTGGTCGCCCAGGAGCGCCGGTCGACGAGCTCGTGCTGGAGGGTGGAGAAGAACGACTCTGCGGGGGCGTTGTCCAAAGCGTTGCCGGTGCGCCCGGAGGATCGGTGGATTCCGAGGCGCTGGCAGGCGGCGGCGAAGGCCCCTGCGGTGTATTGCGACCCCTTGTCGGAGTGAAAAATCACGCCGTCGATGTTCCCGCCCCTGGTGGCCACGGCGGTGTTGATGGCGGCTTTGGCCAGCTCCGCTGTCGGATAGTCATCGGAGGTGGCGAACCCGACCATGCGCCGCGAGCACAGGTCCAAAACTGTCGCCAAGAACACCGGGCCCTCTGAGGTTTTGACTTCTTTGAAGTCGCCGCACCACTTCTGGTTGACTCCCGAAGCGCTGAAGTCCCGCCGCAATAGATCCTCTGGGGCGTTGTGGGCGGGGTTCTGGCTGGTCAGGCCCTTCTTCTTGTTGGGGCGGGCGGACAGGCCCTGGCGGGCCATCGACGCCTCCACCGTCTTTTTCGACACCGGTATCCCGTCCCGGCGCAGCTGGGCGCGCACCCTGGGCGACCCGTAAGTCCCCCGAGAGTTGCCGAAGACCTTTTTGACCTCGGCGTCGAGGGCCTGGCGGCGGACCTGCATCTGGGTCAGCGGACGGTTGAGGTGCTTGTAGAACGTCGAGGGGGCGACATCCAGCGCCCGCAGCGACACCGCGTGAGGCACGCCGTGATCGGTCCTCTGGGAATCGATGAACCCAGCCATCTCAGCTGTCATCGAGTGGCCTCGTTCACCCACAGGACCACGGATCGTTTGAGGACATCGCGCTCCATCTCCAGCTCCGCCACCCTCTTTCGGAGCCTCGCCAGCTCTGCCCGCTCATCTGCCGACAGCCCGCCGGACCGCTCGGCCTGGTCTTGGCGCACCCAGTTCCCCAGCGTGCCCTCGTTCACACCCAGCTCCCGGGCCACATGGGCCACCGGCCGGCCCGTCTCCTTGACGATCCGAACAGCACCATCGCGGAACTCCCGGTCGAAATTTCTTCGCGGTCTGGACATAGCTCCTCCTTATAGAGCATGCCTCCACGAAAAGGGGGGAACCTCACGGAACGTTGGCGCGAGGATTATGCATGACGACGAGTCCCTCCTCCCAGGATTCACTACCAGGCTCAGCCCGCTCAACGAAGAGCGCTGGCTTGGTTGCTCCAGGCCGAGGATCTAGTTCGGTCCCGAATCGGTGGATCTCCCATCCCGGCGCACCAAGACCGAGGCCCGCCGCCATGCGGTAGAACTTGGGTACTGTTCCGGAGTTCGACCACATCACCGCCGAGATATGGACGGCCTCGGGATCTAGAAACCAGCCAGATTTGATCCTTTTGGTATCGCCATGGTGATACCCGACAGATGCATCTGTCGGGCAAATGGCACCGCTCTCGTCGACTTCAACAAGCGCCAAATCGTACAGGTAACGAATGAGTGGATGCACGGTGTGATAGTGCGCTCCGGCGCCAAAGAAGCCTTGGGCAGCTATCACGATTGGCTTTCCTTGGACATGAGGTAATTCTTGGTAGGCCTTTATTGCCTTGCTCCGGAGAAGTGATCCAAATCTGACAGCTACTTCATCCGGATTGTCTGTTGCCGACTGCAATTCCACTAGGTATTCGCCAGGAGAGGTAGGTGGATTGGGGTTCCCAGGAGAATGGGCCGTACCGGCTTCAATGAAGAACTCGAGGCCCTTGCCCCGGCACCGAAAATCCGGGCGACCGGATTCGGCATCAACAGACCAGCCGAGACTGTCAAGCGTGGCCGCGAGATAGAGTTCGAATACCCGGGCATCGAATCCCTCCGTCTGGAAGTCGCGTACGAATTGGCGATCAGGGTTGTCCCACTGCTCAAGGGTCTGTTGCATGAGTGCCCGGGCTCCCGCGCGGGCATCACCGACCGACATCTCCCGAAACGATGGATGTAGCAGTTCGTCATCCACAACGGCTTCAAACAAGTTTCCCCGTCGTCTCCTGGTAGACCCCATCTAGCACTCCTTTGTTGACGTGAGGGTCGCTCAATCTAGTGCGAGCTCCTAGCCGCTCAAAGTGATTTCCTGGAGGCACCAGATGTGCCTAACTCGGCTCCCTGCTGGCAAAACTATCCTGGTCACATAGGGAATCGAAGCACACCACGAGGTGATTTATGTGGCCAGATTCGCGGACCAGATGGCATCGACCCTGGGGTGGGCTAGACGAGGTGTAAGTTCAGAATCCAGGCGGGAGAGAGCGACGAAATCCCCCGGCTAAGGGCCATTCGAGCTGAAGCGCATTGTGAGCCTGTCGCACCTAAGGAGTAGTCTGCACCCTCCTGCATAGCCTGTGGATAACTTCAAGGCGGAAAGGCAGCGGTCATGGCCGATCGAACCGGTATCGAATGGACCGAGACAACCTGGAACCCAACTACCGGTTGCGACCAGGTCTCCGTCGGCTGCGACAACTGCTACGCGCTCACCCTGGCGAAGCGTCTCAAGGCCATGGGAAACCCCAAATACCAGAACGACGGTGACCCCAAGTCCAGCGGTCCAGGCTTTGGGCTCACCCTGCACGACTACCAACTGGAACTTCCCTACCGCTGGCGAGCACCCCGGTTGGTATTCGTGAATTCAATGAGCGACCTCTTCCACAACGAAGTGTCGCTGGAGTTCATTCAGAAGGTCTTCACCGTGATGGCCGAAACCCCCCAGCACACCTATCAAATACTGACCAAGCGTTCGAAACGCCTTGCTGCCCTCGCCCGAGAGTTGGATTGGCCACCCAACGTCTGGATGGGCGTGACAGTCGAGAACAACCGCTACACCTTCCGCATTGACCACCTACGCACCACCAACGCCGCGATCCGCTTCATCAGCGCCGAACCCCTGCTGGGTCCACTCTCCAACCTTGACTTGTCAGGAATCAACTGGCTGATCGCCGGTGGTGAGAGCGGTCACGGTGCCCGTCCAGTTGAGGAGGCGTGGGTCCGTGATCTACGCGATCAGTGTGCTACCGCAGGCACTGATTTCTTCTTCAAGCAGTGGGGTGGACGCACACCCAAGGCAAACGGCCGCGAGCTAGATGGCATTCACCACGACGGAATACCAGACAGATTGGTTTGCATCCCCTCGTGACAGAAAAGCGCGAAGTACGAGTGGAAAACCTCTTTAGTGATGAAGTGCTGGACGCTCTAGTAGTCGACATCAATGCCGGCCGACCCATCGCCCGACCCAAGGATGCATTTTCCGAGGCACGGGAATTCTACGGGTGGACTTTGAACAAACTAGAGGTGTTCGACTTATACCTGAAACTCTACAGGAGAGTTGCTGGAAACGGTGCCTATATTGATGCCTTTGCTGGAACGGGGAAGGGAGTATCGGCAGCAAACGGTGAGACCATATATTATGATGGCTCAACTCTGATTGCTGTAAAGAGCGGAGCGTTCTCCAATTTGCACTTAATTGAAAAAGATAAAGCGAGTTTTCGGCTCTTAAACGCTGAGATTGACTTGCTGTCGCCAAAACAGCAATCAAAAGTACATACATATAACGAAGACTGCAATCTGGAGATCCCAGGCTTACTGAAGAAGGGTAAGATAGACCCTTCAAGACCTTGCTTTGCATTCTTGGATCAAGAATCTACTCAACTAGATTGGAAAACTATTGAGGCGTTAGCCGAGTGGAAGACTTATGAACCACCGCTCACGGAAAAGGGAAGGCCAAAGGCTTGTAAGGTTGAGTTGTGGATTCTTTTCAACACATATCAGGCGATTACCCGGTTGTGGCCCACAGATCGCCAAAAGTACCCACAGGCATTCAGCCCCCAAACACTAGATCGAGTCATGGGAGGACGGGATGTTTGGTGGGATCTTTGGCAAGGTGAGCGATCGTTTGGCACCTTAGTCGAGCGCTACTGCGAGCGGTTGTACGAAATCGGGTATCAGTATGTCCTGCCGCAACTGATCAAAGATCCAAGATCTGGGCGCCCTCAATACCACATGATTCACGCAACAGATCACCCTAGCGCTATCTCTTTCATGAGATGGGCGAAACGAAGCACCGATGGTTACGAGAACCAGCAGCTTCTCGGCATGGACACTCCTCCGTAGGGCAGCTAGCCCCCCTACTTTGCTGCCTCTACGTAAGCCTCGGTCAGGGCGTCAAGCAGTTCATCGCTGACACTTCGGGTTGTGTTGCCCTGGCCGACTCGAGTGCCTGCTAGTCGCTCAAGTTGCTCAATGAACTTGGGAGCCTTCCTCTCGAAGACGCTGCGCCAAAATTGGAGGTAGGCACCTCCGTCGTTCCATATGGTCACAAGACCGGCGTTCTCCTCAGCCAGCCGCGGCAAGAGGGTGAACCGCTTCGCCCCTATGCCCTCATAGGTAGACAGACTGACAAGACCTCGACCTTCGAGGTCGCGAGCCCAATTGAGAAGCCGGCGTAGTGGCTCTTGGCTCTCCTCAGGGGCCGTCTCGATGGCGGTCTCGAATCTCTCGCTTCCGGGAAAGAGTGTGCCCGATTCCTGGCTACGTGACTTCTTGACAGTTGTCTCGTGGCGCTCTGGAGTCACACGCCGAGGAACTACTACCGACGCGCCGCCTATATCGAAGGAGCTAACGGCTACAAGATCGATCGCTAGCTTGTCGGTGACGTGCTCTGAGGTTCCCCCCTTTTCGTGGAGGCATGCTCTATAAGGAGGAGCTATGTCCAGACCGCGAAGAAATTTCGACCGGGAGTTCCGCGATGGTGCTGTTCGGATCGTCAAGGAGACGGGCCGGCCGGTGGCCCATGTGGCCCGGGAGCTGGGTGTGAACGAGGGCACGCTGGGGAACTGGGTGCGCCAAGACCAGGCCGAGCGGTCCGGCGGGCTGTCGGCAGATGAGCGGGCAGAGCTGGCGAGGCTCCGAAAGAGGGTGGCGGAGCTGGAGATGGAGCGCGATGTCCTCAAACGATCCGTGGTCCTGTGGGTGAACGAGGCCACTCGATGACAGCTGAGATGGCTGGGTTCATCGATTCCCAGAGGACCGATCACGGCGTGCCTCACGCGGTGTCGCTGCGGGCGCTGGATGTCGCCCCCTCGACGTTCTACAAGCACCTCAACCGTCCGCTGACCCAGATGCAGGTCCGCCGCCAGGCCCTCGACGCCGAGGTCAAAAAGGTCTTCGGCAACTCTCGGGGGACTTACGGGTCGCCCAGGGTGCGCGCCCAGCTGCGCCGGGACGGGATACCGGTGTCGAAAAAGACGGTGGAGGCGTCGATGGCCCGCCAGGGCCTGTCCGCCCGCCCCAACAAGAAGAAGGGCCTGACCAGCCAGAACCCCGCCCACAACGCCCCAGAGGATCTATTGCGGCGGGACTTCAGCGCTTCGGGAGTCAACCAGAAGTGGTGCGGCGACTTCAAAGAAGTCAAAACCTCAGAGGGCCCGGTGTTCTTGGCGACAGTTTTGGACCTGTGCTCGCGGCGCATGGTCGGGTTCGCCACCTCCGATGACTATCCGACAGCGGAGCTGGCCAAAGCCGCCATCAACACCGCCGTGGCCACCAGGGGCGGGAACATCGACGGCGTGATTTTTCACTCCGACAAGGGGTCGCAATACACCGCAGGGGCCTTCGCCGCCGCCTGCCAGCGCCTCGGAATCCACCGATCCTCCGGGCGCACCGGCAACGCTTTGGACAACGCCCCCGCAGAGTCGTTCTTCTCCACCCTCCAGCACGAGCTCGTCGACCGGCGCTCCTGGGCGACCAAAGCCCAAGCCCGACAAGAAATATCGCTGTGGGTCCACAGCTGGTACAACCAGCGCCGGCTCCACTCAGCTATTGGGATGGTCCCACCGGTAGAATACGAACACACCCACACCCCCAACCCCCACAACCAACCTCTCCACGAAAAGGGGGGAAGCTCACTCTAGGTGTAGGACCCATAGAGGTTGTGTACGCGTGATGCGGGTGTGCCGTTGATGGCGGTGTGGTGGCGGTGGAGATTGTAGTGGTGGACCCAGGTTTGGAGTCGGCGCCGGCGGTCGGGCTCTGATCTGAACTTGTAGGCGTATAGGAACTCGTCTGCGAGGGTGCGGTTGAAGCGCTCTGCTTTGCCGTTGGTCTGGGGCCGGTACGGCCTGGTGAAGGTGTGGGCTATGGCGTGCCGGGCGAGCTGGGCGGCGAATTTGCGGGATCTGAAGTTGGCCCCGTTGTCGGAGATGACTTCGTCGACGGCGATCCCGATGGAGCGGAACCAGCAGCGGGCCCGCTCGAAGAACCCGCACAGGGTTTCGGCGGTCTCGTCGTCGAGGGCCTCGACGTAGGCCAGGCGGCTGTGGTCGTCTACGGCGACGTGCAGGTAGCTGTAGCCCACCCTGGGACGGCGCTTGGTCCCCCGAGAAGCCGTGTCGGCGCGCCCGTGGGCCCTCCACCCGCCGCCGGGCGGGATCTTGCCCGCCTTCTTGACGTCCAAATGGACCAGATCGCCCGGCTCGGGCCGCTCGTAGCGGCGTATCACCCTCCCGGTGGGCCGGTCCAGCCAGCTGAGCCGGTTCAGCCCGTTTCGCACCAGGATCCGGTGCACCGTGGACGCCGGCACCCCCAACCGGGCCGCGATGCGCGCCGGCCCCAGCCGGGAGGCGCGCCGCAACCGGCACACCCGCTCCTCAGTCTTGGAGTCGGTGCGGCGCGGCGACCGGTGCGGCCTCGACGACCGGTCCACCAAACCAGCCTCGCCGTGGGCCTGGAAGCGGTGCCACCACTTCGCCACCGTGGACCGCGACAAACCCATCTGCGCGGCCACATGGGCCTGGGGCATCCCGCCCTGGATCCGCTGGACAACCAACAACCTCCCCAAAGGGGTCAGGCGTGCATTAGCGTGCGACATCGAGCCTCCCTTGCCTCGTGCGGTAGTTCGCAACCACCACACTGGCACCGGAGGCTCACCTCATAGAGGAACTACCCGCCCGAGCTAACAACCTCTATGGACAGAACATCTAGGTAGGCCACCAGCGTCATCAATTCAGGTGGCGCATCGTCGAGGACAAATACCAATCTGAATCGGCCTTCTTGTAGGTGCTCGTCTAGTGCCTCTGAAAACTCTTCCGCGTCGTACGCATCTTCTTGGAATGAACTCACCGCATCATTGAGCGACTCATGGCCACGCTGTCGGAGACTGCGACTAACGCGGTCTTCGAGTTGCTCTCTGGTAGTGCCGTGAAGGTGGGCTGCATAGGCGAGAATCTGAGCGACCACGGCGCGACGCGCCTCGCTGCTTTCGGCGAGCTTGACCTCGATGATGACCGGTCGACCTGTTTCTTCCACCCCCACTAGGTCCGCGTAACCCGACCCCAGCAGCACCTCGCAGCCCAGGATTAGTAGGGCAGGCTCCCCGGACAGGGGAAGCATTTCCGGGTTCCTCTCGATCAGGTCGTGCAGAGTCGCTTCATCGGGGAAACCCTTTGAATCAGTCAGCTTCCAGTTGTCGCCGTCCTTTGTCCATATCCCTGATGCGGTCATGATGTGCTCCCGGCTCTCCCTGTGATTGCCTACGGCATGAGGTGTGCGACAGCCCCATTTTGCTCTGGATGGCGCGTGTCGCCACAACGCGCAATCCCGACAGTTGTGGATTTGCTCAACGGGCAACCTCGACGGTGTATTGGCTTACTTGAGACCCAGGTCAGCCCTGACCTCATCCCATAGCAGGTCGGAGGAACCGCCCTGCGGGGGGTCGAAGAGACCCAGCTCAGCTTTCACGTCTTCCCAGGGCACAAAGTCGTCTTCGGCTCGCGCCGCAGCGAGTTCACGGCGGTCCTCAATGTCTTCAGCGATGTCGACGACCCGGTCAAAGGCGTCTGGGTCAATGATCTGGTCGGTGTCGTGGTGAAATTCGTCGGGGTCGACGTGTTGCAGTTGGCACCATCGGTTGAGCAGGGCTTCGCGGTCGGGGCTCTGGTGGCGCGCAGGGTGGGGTTCACTCTCGGGGTGGTCAGGGTGGGCCACGACGAAAGAGTATGCGCTGCTTGATGCAGAGCTGGCGACAATTTGCCTAGATGGCGATTCAGACTGACCAGTTGCATTGAAATATATGGATATATATTGTTACGTGAGAATCTATCGCACCCGGTGATTTGGGCGCCCAGGCAATCCGCTTGACGAGGAAAACTCATGATGGGCTCGGTGCTTACGGGGGTGACGATCGGTTGTTTTGGGTTGATGATGCTCAACCTGGGGTTGTGCTTCCCGATTTTGAGGAACAAGTGGTATCGGCGGAAGCTGAAGAAAGTGCGGGCCGTTGGGCCGGACGGGACAGTGGTTACCAAGGACGATATCCGTCGTGAGCTCATGCGGGATCCGGTGGCGGCCGACCTGTTCACCAGCGACGACACGCCAGAAGACGTGGCCCAGTACCTGTTCTTGGAGGCCGAGCGTAGGGCCATGCTGCGCAAGTGCAACCGGCTCGATGATGACGAGAACGACTTCTTCGCCCCGCCCCGCCGCGGCGGCCCCGATCCGGGGTTCCGGGGCTGCAACGAGTTGTGATTTTCGCGGGATCAGGTTGCAGGCCGTCCGTGTGGGGGCCTCGGCGGTTCCTCCGCCAACCAAAGAAATGTGGCCCTATTTTTGAGGCCACAAGGTGTTACCGTGTTGGACATGGCAGTCAGCCCAGCCAACCCAAGCGTCCAGCAGGTTTCGACGCGCCAGTTTCGAGACAACTTCTTCGCTCTTATGCGTGAAGTGCGGGAAACGGGCTGCGAGGTGGTCGTAACCAACAGGGGACAGCCATACGCTCGGGTTATGCGGGAGATTGAGCACTCCGGTGGCATCATCGGGTGCGACAAAGACGTTCTGCGGATCATCGGAGAATTGCCGGAGTCAATTACTCCGGCAGAGGAATTCCACTCAGTGGTCGATCCCAAACGAGTGATCGATGGGGAGACAGATTGGCACTGACCCTGCTCGACACCGATGTGTTGATCCGACTGCGGACTGATGATCCTCTTTTGGGAACCACAGCAAAGGAAGTGCTGGCTGAGCGGTTCGAGTCGCAACTGCTGGCGGTATCACCGGCCTCGTTCAACGAAGTCTCCCGTTTGGCAGAGAGGGGAGTGATCGAGTTGGCCGTCCCGGTGCTGGACTGGTGTAGGCGCTGTTTGGACGGAGGCATCCGGCTGCTGCCGCTAACCGTGGAAATCGTGGCAGCAGCCCCTTGGTTACAGAGGAGGGGATTCCATGGCGACCCCTTCGACCAGCTCATCGTGGCCACTGCTATTGACCAGGGCTGCGGCCTGGCTACGACCGATAGGTCCATCATCTCTTGGGCTGACCAATCTGGTGGTCTGACAGTTCTGAACGCCCGGGCGTAGTGGCCCTATTCTCCTCTCCGGTAGACCAAATCGTTGAGGAGTAGGCCACGCATGTACCCGGGAAAGCACCCTGAGACCACGCCGGACAAGGCGGCGCAGATCATGGCCAGCACCGGGGAGGTCACCACCTACCGGGAACTGAATGAGGCGGCCAACCGGCTAGCTCAGCTGTTGCATGACCGGGGATTGAGGGAGGGCGACCACATTTCGATTCTCGCCGAGAACCATCCCCGCTATTACGAGGCCTATTGGGCAGCGATGACCTCGGGGCTCTACTTCACCACCATCAACCGGTACCTGTCGCCTGAGGAGGCGGCCTATCTGGTTGACGACAGCGGCTCTGACGTCTTGATCACCACCAACGCGATGGCGAGCACCGCGGCCCAGATGCTCGACCTCGTCCCCAACTGCCAGCACCGGCTGATGATCGACGGCGCTGCCGAGGGGTTTGAGTCGTACGAGGACGCCGTTGCGGACATGCCTGCCGAGCCGTTGCCCCAACTTCCCAAGGGCGAGGTGATGCTGTACTCATCGGGCACCACCGGTCGGCCCAAGGGAATCAAGCGAGCCCTGACCGGTGTCGAAGTACACGATGCCAGCCTCTCGGGCATAGGCATGCTGGAGCACCACCTGCTGGGGATGGACGAGAACTCCGTGTACTTGACCCCGGCACCGCTGTATCACTCGGCCCCACTGATGTACACCGCTGGTGTACACGAACTGGGCGGCACGGCGGTGATCATGGACCGCTTCGACCCGGAGCGCTTCTTGGCCTATGTGGAGCAGTACTCGGTGACCGACAGCCAACTTGTGCCCACCATGTTCATCCGCCTGCTCAAGCTGCCCGAGGAAGTCCGCCATCGCTATGACCTGTCGTCATTGAAGATGGCGGTCCACGCTGCCGCCCCTTGTCCGGTGGCGGTCAAGGAGCAGATGATCGAATGGTGGGGTCCCATCATCCAGGAGTACTACGCGGCCACCGAGGGCAGCGGCCTGTGCTTCATCGGCGCCGAAGACTGGCTGGCGCACAAGGGCTCGGTGGGTAAGGCCATGGTGGGAACCCTCCACATCTGCGACGACGAGGGCCGCGAGCTGCCACCAGGGGAGCCCGGCCTCGTCTATTTCGATCAAGAGACCGCTCCATTCGAGTACCACGGCGACCCGGATAAGACCAAGGATTCCCGCCACCCCGAAAACAGCGGCTGGACCACGGTGGGCGACATCGGTTACGCCGACGAAGAGGGCTACCTCTACCTCACCGACCGGGCCACGTTCATGATCATCAGCGGCGGGGTCAACATCTATCCCCAGGAGATCGAGGCCTGCTTCGCCCTGCACCCCAAGGTGGCCGACGTGGCGGTGTTTGGGCTGCCCGACGAAGAGATGGGGGAGTACGTCCACGCCGTGGTGCAGCCCGAGCCAGGCATAGAGCCGTCTGATGAACTGGCCGAAGAGCTCCGTGACTTCGCCCGTGAGCAACTGGCGGGATTCAAGGTGCCCCGAGTGGTGGACTTCAAGGCCGACTTTCCCCGCCTTCCCACCGGAAAGCTCTACAAGAAGCCCCTGCGGGAGGAATATCTGGCCCGTCTGGGCTGAAGGCGGGCCGCAGCGACCACCCAGGCTGGTTCCAAGTGGGATTTGCCAACTAGGTAGGGTTGAGCGATGGCCTACACCGACGACGCGATCCGGGACCTGACCCGCCGGGTCTTCGATCTGTGGCAGGACAACACCACTGATCTGGCCCCTGACGTGATGCGCCAGTCGGTTGACGCCTACCTAGACCAGCCCCGCTTTGAGTATGAGGTAGAGCGCATCTTCAGGCATCTGCCCCTGGCACTGGCCATCAGCTCCGAGCTCCCCGCCCCCGACAGCTTCAAAGCCATGGACGTTATGGGCGTTCCGGTGTTGCTCACCCGAGGGGCTGACGGAGCGGCCAGGGCATTTCTGAACGTGTGCCGCCACCGGGGGTCGCCGCTGTGCGAACCGGGGTCAGGGTCGGCCCAACGCTTGACCTGTCCCTACCACGCCTGGTCCTACGACACCTCAGGCGACCTGGTGGGCATGTTCGGCGGCCACACCTTCGGAGACGTCGATCGCGACCACCTTGCGCTCACCCCGCTGGCCTGTGCCGAGAAGGCCGGCTTCGTGTTCGCCTGCCTCACCCCCGGCGTCACCTTCGACATCGACACCTTCCTGGGCGACTTCGCCCCCTACATCACCGCCCTCGACCTAGACCAGTGGCATATCTTCGAGCAGCGGACCCTCGACGGCCCAGGCTGGAAGGTGGCCTGGGACGGATATCTGGAGGGCTACCACCAGGAGCGGCTCCACCCCAAGACCGTGGGGCTGAACACCATTGGCAACCTCATGGCCCACGACACCTGGGGTCCCCATCAGCGCATCGTGTTCGGCCGCAAGTCGCTGCCCAAACTGGTCGACCAGCCCGAGGAGGAGTGGGACCTCGACGAGCACATCCGCCTGATCCACTCCATCTTCCCCAATGTCTCGATTTCGGGGATCCTGGGCGACTACTGCCTGGTGAGCCAGCTGTTCCCCGGTTCGACCGTCGACACCAGCCTCACCATCCAGACTGTGCTGTGCCGCCATGAGCCGACCACCGACGAGGAGCAGCTGGTGGCCGAGCAGTTCAGCGCCTTGGTGCTACAGGCGGTGCGCGACGAGGACTACTGGGTGGGCTTTCAGATCCAGAACGCCCTCAAGAGCGGGGCCACCTCAGAGGTGCTGTTCGGTCGCAACGAGCCCAGCTTGCAGCACTACCACCATGCAGTGGAGCGATACGCCGAGCTGAGCGTGGACCGGGAAAACTAGGTAATACTCAGCATCCGGTCGAGGGCGACGCGGGCGTCGGCGGCGATTCCCGGCTCGACGGTGATTTGGTTGCGGACCTTGCCTTCCACCAGGCCTTCCAGCGTCCAAGCCAAATGGGCGGCGTCGATGCGGAACATCGTCGAACACGGGCAGATCAGCGGATCCAGCGACACCACGGTCTTGTCCGGGGTCTCGTCATTCAGCCGGTTCACCAGGTGGATCTCGGTGCCCACCCCGATCACCGATCCGGCCGAAGCGGCGGCCACCGCCCTGATGATGTAGTCGGTGGAGCCCACCTGATCGGCCAAAGCGCACACCTCGCGGCTGCACTCAGGGTGGGCTACCACGATTCCGTCGGGGTATTCGGCCCGGAAGGCGGCCACATGGTCGGGCTGGAACCGCTGGTGCACTGAGCAGTGCCCCTTCCACAGCAACAGCACCGATTCCTTGCACTCGGCCTCGGTCAGACCGCCCATATCGAAGCGGGGGTTCCACACCGCCATGTGGCTCTCGTCGTAGCCCATGTCGAAGCCGGTGTTGCGGCCCAAGTGCTGGTCGGGGAAGAACAGCACCTGGTCGCCCCGCTCCAGAGCCCACCTCAACACCGCCCGGGCGTTGGACGATGTGCACACGGCTCCGCCGTGGCGGGCCACGAACGCCTTCAAGTTGGCCGCGGAGTTCATGTAGGTGATGGGCACCACACGGTCGATGTCGGTCACCCGGGCCAGCTCATCCCAGGCCTCTTCCACCTGGTCGATGTCGGCCATGTCGGCCATTGAGCAACCCGCGTTCAGGTCGGGCAGCACCACCTGCTGGTGGTCGCCGGTCAAGATGTCGGCCGACTCGGCCATGAAGTGCACGCCGCAGAACACGATGTACTGCGCCTCGGGGCGCTGCTGGGCCAGCACTGACAGTCGGAACGAGTCACCTCGGGCATCGGCCCACTCCATGACCTCGTCGCGTTGGTAGTGGTGCCCGAGAATGAACAGCCGGTCGCCCAGGGCGTTTTTCGCGTCGCCGATCCAGCCCGCCAGTTGCTGGGGCGATGCCGTTGTGTACCGCTCAGGGAGCGGACGCTGAACGCGCAACATGTTTTGGGAACCTCCAGGAGGTACGGGAACTCTGATTAGCAGCCGGTGGGGACAGCCGGGTCGCCTCGCCACGGGGATGTCGGCCTCAGAGTTCGATATGTCGCCGGATACCCGGCCGGCGTGGATAGAAATCATATCCGCGCCATTCCCGCAAAGGAAAGGAGAAGTCGAGCCTCTGCGAGAAGGCAACCGGTCGGCGTCCGGCTCGTAGGATGGAACCCGCATGTTTAACCGCCCGCCCCCCGGCACCATTCCCGACGCCGCGGGTTCGTACCAGTTCAAAGACCGCCACGGACGGCTCATCTACGTGGGCAAAGCCAAGAGCCTGCGGTCGCGGCTGGGCAGTTATTTCCAGAACCCGGCGCACCTTCCGGTTCGCACCGCCCAGATGGTGGCAGAAGCCGATTCGGTGGAGTGGATCCAAGTAGACACCGAGGTGGAGGCGCTGATGCTGGAGTACAGCCTCATCCAGCAGCATCAGCCCCGGTTCAACGTCCGCTACCGGGATGACAAGAGCTATCCGTTCCTGTGCGTGACCATGGTGGACGAGTGGCCCCGGGCCATGGTCATCCGGGGCCGCAAGAAGAAGGGCAACCGCTATTTCGGCCCCTACGGCCACGCCTATGCCATCCGGGAGACCCTCGACCAGCTATTGCGCACCTTTCCAATCCGCACATGCAGCGACAACAAGTTCAACCACCATGCGCGCCTCGGACGCCCCTGCCTGCTTTACCACATCGAGAAGTGCGCCGGGCCTTGCGTGGACGAGGTAGAACGGGAGCGCTACGACGAGATGGTGGACGACCTGCTGGCCTTCCTCGGCGGTGATACCGAAGAGGTGGTGAGACGGCTCGAGGACGACATGGCCCAGGCCTCGGCCGCCCTGGAATTCGAGCAGGCCGCCCGCATCCGGGACCGGTTGGCCAGCGTGAGCAAGGCAATCGAGGGCCAGGAGATGGTGGGCGCCCGCTCGGAGGACTACGACGTGGTCGGCCTGGTGGACGACGAATTGGAGGCGGCCTGCCAGGTGTTCTACGTCCGCAAGGGCCGGGTGATGGGCCGACGGGGGTTCATCGTGGACAAGGCGGGCGACCTGAGCCGCGACGAGCTGGTGAGTCGGGTGCTGGAGCGGTTGTATTTCGAGGAGAACCCGCTAGGCAGCCCCAAGCAGGTTCTGGTTCCCGACCTGCCCGACAACCAGAGCCTCTACGAAGAGTGGCTGCGGGAGCAGCGGGGGTCCAAGGTGGCCATCTCGGTGCCCCAGCGGGGGGCCAAGCGGAAGCTCCAGGAGACGGTGGCCCGCAATGCTGCCGACGCCTTCGCCCGACACCGGCTCAAGCGCAGCACCGACCACAACAGCCGGGCCCGGGCCCTCAACGACCTCCAAAGCTGCCTGGGACTGCCCGAAGCCCCCCTGCGGATCGAGTGCTACGACATGAGCCACCTCCAAGGATCGGACTATGTGGGATCGATGGTGGTGATGGAGGACGGCCTGCCCCGCAAGTCGGAATACCGCCGGTTCAAGGTGCGAACCGTGGACGGCAACGATGACTACGCGGCCATGGAGGAGGTGCTTACTCGACGCCTGACCAACTACCTGGACGAGCGGGACCGCCCGGTGGAGGAGAAGGGGAAATTCGCCTACCCGCCGCAATTGCTGGTGGTGGACGGCGGCAAGGGCCAGCTGGGCGTGGCCGAAGGGGTGCTGGCCGAGCTGGGCCTCGACGGTGAGATCTTCCCTGCTGGGCTGGCCAAGGAGTTCGAACAGGTCTTCGTGCCCGGCCGGGCCGATCCGGTGGAGATCCCGAGGCCGTCGGAGAGCCTGTACCTGCTTCAGCGCATCCGAGACGAGAGCCACCGGTTTGCCAACGATTACCACCGCCAGCTGCGGGGCAAACGGATGACCCGCTCCTCGCTGGACGGCATTGCCGGCCTCGGGCCCACTCGGAAGGCTCGGCTGGTGAAAGAGTTAGGCGGGGTAAGGGCGGTCGAGCGGGCACCGCTGGACGACCTGCTTAGGCTTGGCTGGCTTCCTGATGCGGTGGCGTACTCGATCTACGAGAAGCTCCACGGCCCTCGATGACCCAAGAGCGCTCAAATGAAGACCTCTGGGAGCGCCACGCCGATTGGTGGCAGACGCAGTGCGCTGACGGAACCGACCCCGAATACGCCGAGCTGATTGTCCCACTGGCGTCCGCACTCCTGGCCGGCTACGACCGGGTATTGGATGTGGGGGCCGGCGAGGGACAGCTGTCTCGATTGGCGCTTGACCGGGGGGCATCGCTGGTAGTGGGGATCGACCCCACTCGCGGGCAAGTGGGCGAAGCTGCCCGACGCGGCGGGGGACCGGTCTATGTGCGGGGACAGGCAGAGGCGCTGCCGCTGGCCGCTGGGTCATTCGACGCCGCAGTGGCCTGTTTGGTGTTCGAGCACATCGAGGCCATGGACGCCGCCGTGGCCGAAGCAGCCCGGATGCTGCGCGATGACGGGCGATTCCTGTTATTCCTGAACCATCCGCTGCTGCAAACGCCCGACAGCGGGTGGATCGACGACCACATTCTCGACCCCCCAGAGCAGTACTGGCGCATCGGCGACTACCTCCGGGAGAGCGTGATGATAGAAGAGGTGCAAAGGGACGTGTTCCTGCCCTTCGTGCACCGCCCGCTGAGCCGCTACGTGAACGCGCTGCGCGACGCAGGACTGGCTATCGATCGAATGCTGGAGCCAGCCCCACCGCCAGGTTTTTTGGACGCCGCTCCTGAGTATGCCCAGGCCGAGACTATTCCCCGCTTACTGGTCTTGATCTGCCGCAGGGAACCACCAGCAAGGTGATCCTTCGGTCCCCTTAGGTGTTTCAGGAATAGCCGAAACGATTCCATTTCGACCATTAGCCTGAAGGCGTGGCCGAATTCGTGGTGATCACCGGGATGTCGGGAGCGGGCCGGTCCCAGGCTGCCAACCACTTCGAGGACTTGGGCTGGTACGTGGTTGACAACCTGCCCCCGGCCTTGGTGCCCAAAGTCCGGGAATTCGCCGATGCTCCCGACAGCAGCATCTCCCGTGTGGGACTGGTTCTGGGGCTTAATCTCTACCTTGAGGAAGTGGCCCCCGCGCTGGTCGAGCTCAAAGAGTTAGCTGAAGGATCAGTGCGCATACTCTTTCTCGACGCCTCCACCCCGGAGCTCGTGAAGAGGTTTGAAAGCACCAAGCGCCGCCACCCGTTCGCCAGCATCCCGCCGATGGGGGTGTCCGACGCCATCGAAGCCGAGAGGGAGGCGCTGGGCTATCTCCGCAACGAGGCCGACGTGGTGGTGGACACTTCTGAATACAGCATTTACCAACTCAACCGCTTCATAGACGAAGTGTTCGGGCTGGACGCAGGGCCGGAGTCGGTGACCACCCGGATCATGTCATTCGGATTCAAGCACGGCATCCCACTCGACGCCGACCTGGTGCTGGACTGCCGCTTTCTGCCCAATCCCCACTGGGTGGAGGAACTCCGGCCTCTCACCGGCCAAGACGATGCGGTCAAGGACTTCTTGCTGAATGGCCAGCCCGTGGCCAGGGCCTTTCTTCAGAAGACCGAGGAGCTGCTCAAAATGTTGGTGCCTGCCTATGTGAGGGAGGGCAAGTCGTATCTGACCATCGCCTTTGGCTGCACTGGGGGTCGCCATCGCTCGGTGTTCGTGGCCGAGGACATCAGCCGCCGCCTCACCGAAGACCCCGAGCTTGGGGTCCGTCCCCTCATCACCCACCGCGACCTCGACAGCTAGCCCAGCGCAGCAGAGCAGCGCATGGCCTATTCGAACGGGATCTCATAGGCCTCCCTGTAAGCCGCGAAAGCCTCGTCCATGACCTGCTCGCTCAACCCGAAGTCCTCTAGCCGGTAGTGGTGCTTGCCGAAGCGGTTCTGCGGGTTCGCCGATACGTACTGCCCGGCCAATCGCTCGGCACCGCTGTCAAAGTCGATTCCCGCTACCTCGTAGATCCGTCGAAGCTGGGCAAGTGGATCACGGATCAGGTCATAGTACGAGACGTCGACGAATCGACCCCCCGGCGACTCTGCCCTTGTCTTCATGGCCCAATCGACCATCTTGTGCGTTTTGTCGCACCAGTGACTGCCGATTTTCTCCGGATCGACATGATCGCTGAACATGCCCCGGCCGTGGGCCACCATGCTGCAAAAGGAGGTGACGGCAACGCGGGGATCGCGGTGGGTCTGCACGACGGTGGCGCCCTCGAACACCTTCAGAAAAACGTCGAGGTACTCCAGGTGATGCGGCGTCTTGAGTGCCCAGGCCCGGGACGGTCGCTGCCAGGTCAGCACCTTCAAGACTCGGCGGAAGTACTCGTAGGTCGCGGTGTGGTCTTGGTTCTCGAGCCAGCGTGCATAGCTGGGAACGTGCAAGATGGCTTCGGCCGACTGGCTCATGAAGTTGAGGTCGAGCAGCAGAACATCTTCCTCGGGCTGTTGGCGGTCGATGGGGTGGACCGCCATGAAGTCGGGGGCTAGATAGGAAATCGTCCGTTCGGCCAGCATCGCATGTCTCTTGCGAGCTCGCGCGGCGTGCTCGGCCGAATCGGCCGCCGTCACCGGCATCAGTGCTTCTTCCCCGGAGATACCGCGGACCTCCGGGTGGGAATAGAGGAGGCGGTGCAGAAGCGTCGTGCCCGTTCGCTGAAGCCCGGTAATCGCAATGACGGTGCCGAGGTCGATGTCGTCGATTTCAGGGTGCCGCTTGAGCAGGTCCTGAATGCGCAGTCGCTGAACCAGCGCCCCAGCGAGCCGGGACTTCTGAATCACCCGGCCAGTAGGGGTCACTCGAGCTTCATCGTTGATGGACCCAACGAGCACATGCAGTGCTTCTAGGTGCCCGTCGTTGCCGAAGTCGGAGAGGCCGGTCTTGCGTTTCGCACGCTTGATTAGGGCATCGACGTCGAGGCGGCTTCCGCGGGCCAGCCAATTGAAGACTTTGACCGGAACTGGGCGATAGGGATTCTGATAGTCGGTGGACGTCAAATCACTGGTCCATGAGGCTGGTTAGCGGAACTACCCGGCACTGCGGCTGGGGGTGCTCCGCGGCCCGCACCCAGCGAAACGACATCGTGCCAAGCATGTGGCCTGCGGTTTCAATCCAGTTGGGCAGGCCGGGATCCTCATGGGCCACGATCAGCCGGATCGACCCGTCGGCCTCGTAGTGGGCCAAATGGCTGTTGGTGTGGATGGTGAAATGGCGGTAATCGAGCGATTCCATCCAGTAGTTGCTGAGCTGGAAATTCCAGTACTCGCATTCCGGCGGTGTGGCTTCGATCACCAGTGCCTCGTGCGGCTCCAGCGCCCAGTGGCTGTGGTAATAGGTGATGTTGGGATCGCCGCCAGCGGCCAGCGACACTTCGGGGTCGAACAACGGCAACTGGTTGCTGTGCTTGGAGAAGTCGCGGGCCCACTTGGTGAACAGCAGGGGAGCCCCCATCACCAGTGCCCCGACATTCTTCAAGCCTTCATCCAAGGTCCTCGCGGTGAGGTGCGAGGGTTGGCGCTCTTCGGGAGCGCAGTTGATGCGCTCAATTGTCAGCTCGGCAGGGACTTCCGTGCTGCGGTCGGCAAAGGTCTGGCGCACTACCAGCGTGCCGGTCTCGGGTGTCATGGGCAGCCAATTTCCCTCTTGGGGGGTGCTGCTTAGAACCAGCTCGAAACAGCCGTCGGCATCCATCTCGATCTGGTCGGCTTCGATGTGTCCGGTGGGAGGCAGTCCACCCCCTTGGCCGTAGTTGCCCGACTGCGTTCCGATGCTCAGATAGGCGATGTTGTTGCGCCGGCCGGTGCTCTTGTAGTCGAAGCTCCCGTCCAATGAGGCGGTGTAGTAGTAGTTGTCGGGGTTGTCGGCGCCCAGCTTGGTGGTCTCGTTGGCCACCCGGTGCATCACCGGCGCCTTGGGGTCGGCGTGCTCGACAAATGCCATCAGTCCGGCCCGGGTGAGGCGGCTCAGGTGCCGATAGCCCTCTGCTTGGCTAAACGGGTCCCGCGGCGCTCCGGGGAAGTTCATCGCCGCTCCCGCGGCCTTCAACGAGTCGCAGAACTCCTCCCATGCCTTGCCGCTGACCACGCGCTGTTCGGCCACGTCGTCGAGCGTCTTGCCCCGGATCTTCCGGACCAAAAGGGAGACCCTCCGAAACGCACCAAGCAGTCTTACGGCAAGCCTTCGCATGGCGCTTGTCTAGTGACGAGCACAGACCGTCGGCAACACGAGTCCGGCACACTGTGGCCCGCTTGGACAAAGATGGCCCGGTGAGATTCGGCCTGCTGTTGACCTCGGTGCATGACCGATCGGTGCCCGTACGCCAGCAGATCGCTGAACACCGCGAGCTGATCTCTGTCGCGGTGGATCACGGGTTCGACCTGGTAGTTGCGGGCCAGCACTTCGCTGCCCCCACGCTGCGCTACCTCCAGCCCATCCCCTATCTGACTTCGATCGCCATGGCGTTCCCGTCGGTTAGCGTGGCAACCGGCATTTTGCTGCTGCCCTTGCACCATCCCCTCGGTGTTGCAGAAGAAGTGGCCACCATGGACGCGGTGACCGGTGGGCGGGTGATCATGGGCGTGGGTATCGGCTATCGCTCAGATGAGTTCGATGCCTTCGGGATAGACCGCACCACTCGGACCGAGCGATTTGAGGAATCGGTGGAGATGATCCGAGCCCTGTGGACCGGTCAGTCCCTTACCCGCCATGGCCGGTTCTACCAGTTTGAAAACATCGAGCTGTCCACCCTTCCGGTCCAGCAGCCCCACCCCCCAATCTGGGTCGGGGCCCAGGTGGACGCGTCGGTGCGTAGGGCCGCGCGGATCGGCGACGCTTGGTACGCCGCGCCCTTCCCGACCCACCGAGAACTCATCGATCTCTATCAGACCTATCTGGAGGAGCGGGCGGCCAACGGCAACCGAGCGCTGGCCGCCATCCCGGTCCGCCGGGAGGTCTACATCTCCGATAGCCCTGCCGAAGCGGAGGCAGCAATCGCAGCCGGGGCTTCGTCGCGCTATGGCACGTATCGCACCTGGGGGCTCGACGTCGACGATGGCCTCGGCCGCAGTGATTGGCTGGACAACCGGTTTGTGCTCGGCAGCCCTTCCGATGTGGCCGAGGGGCTATCCCACCTCATGGATCAAGTGGAGCACTCGCACTTCATCTACAAGCCGCAGTGGCCTGGACACGGTCATGCCCACGCCATGTCCCAACTTGAGCGGTTCGGCGCCGAGGTGATCCCGCTATTGTCCGGCTGACAGCTCGATTGGAGGACGCAGAGTCAATGGGGTCGGACAACTTGCCTAATCGCGGTCCAAAGATCAGTCTCTGCCTACCCTACGAGGGCACAGCCACGGCCCAGGACATCGTGAACGTGGCGCAAGAGGCCGAGTCGGCCGGTTTAGACGCGGTGTGGGTGGGCGACCACGTCGCCTTCCCGGTGGACTTCGTCTCGGAGAACCCGACCACGGCCGACGGCAAATACCCCTATCCCACCGACAACCCTCGGATGGAGGCCCTCACGACTTTGGCCTTTGTGGCGGGTGCGACGTCAACCATCAAACTCATGGTCAACGCCTGCGTGCTTCCCCAGCGCAACCCGGTGATCGTCGGCAAATCCGTGGCCACGCTCGATTTCCTGTCGGGAGGGAGGGTGATTCTTGGGGTAACCCTTGGATGGCTTCGCGAGGAATTCGAAGCCCTTGGTGCCGACTACTCCCGCCGTCGGCGGCTACTGGAAGACGGCATCGAGATCCTGCGCACTCTGTGGGAGCAGGACCAGCCCTCCTATCAGGGCGACACCCACTCGTTCTTGCCCCTCAACATGCAGCCCAAGCCAATCCAGTCACCGCTGCCGATCTATCTAGGCGGTCACTCCCGGCCCGCGCTGCGCCGCGCCGCGGCAATGGGAGACGGCTGGCTGGCCTCCCGCATGGCCCCGGCAGACTTGCGGGACCACGTGAGCTTCCTGAGCGAAGAACGCAAACATTCGCCGCGAGCCGACCAGCCGTTCACCGTGGCCACCACGTGGCCGGTGGCGGTCGGTGCCGGTGCGCCGGGCGTGCTCGATCTCACTGATGGCGACGCCACGAGGAGCACGCTGACGGCGCTGGGCGACGCCGGCGCCGGTCTCGTCAACATGGTGGTCGTTTCGTATGACCCTGCCGAGACCCGGGACGCGGTCGCAGCCCTGGGCCAGCACTTGGGTTCAGGGCAATAGGGCTCAGGTCGAGCCGACCACCCCAGCGTCAAGCAAGGCCGCGATTTCCTCGGGGCTGTAACCAGCCTCGGCCAGGATCTCCTCGCTGTGCTGGCCCAGCACGGGGGGCGGTCCAGAGATTGCGCCGGGGGTTTCGTGCAGGCCGATCACCGGACCCAACTGCGGGATCTCGCCCAGGGTGGCGTGTTCCACCGACTGCACTAGCCCGGCCTGCTGCACCTGGGGGTGGTTGAGGATCTGCGAAAACGTGTGGACCGGTCCGAACAGCCCCCGGTGCTGGTTGAACGACTCCTCCCACTCGGCACTGGTCCGAGTGATGAAGATGCCTTGCAGGTATTCGGTGAGCTTGGCTCGGGCGTCTACCCGCTGCTGATTGGTCAGATAGCGCTCGTCGGTGGCCAACTCGGGCTGGCCGATAGACCGGCAGAAGCGCTCCCAGCCGTCGGTGCCACCCCAAACCCCGGTCACCACGTAACCGTCGGCGGTCTGGAACGCCTCATAGGGCACCACCACGCTGTGGGCGCTGCCGTGGCGCACCGGATCCTCGCCGTCTACCCAATGCGAAGCCAGGCGGGTGGTCAGCGACGACATCAGGGCGAAGAGCATCGAGACGTCGATGAGCTGGCCCTTGCCCGTCTGTTGTCGGGCGAGCAGGCCGAGCATGGCGGCCTGGGTGCTCACCAGGGCGCCGGTGAAGTCGGCCATTGGGACACCCACCAGATTGGGCCCCCGATCGGGCTCACCGGTCACCGACATGACTCCCGAAACCGCCTGCACCACCGGATCGGTCCCAGGATAGGGGGCCAGGGGACCCTCGGGTCCGAAAGCGGTGAGGGAGACGTACACGATCTGGTCGTTGATGGCCGAAAGGGTGTCGTATCCGATGCCGATCTCGTCGGCGATTCCGGGCCGGTAGCTGGTGACCACCACATCGACGCCGGCGGCCAAACGGTGTACCACTTCGAGTCCTTCTGGTTTGCGCATGTCCAGAGCGAGGCTGCGCTTGCCCCGGTTCCAGATGAGAAACAGCGCGCTCTCCCCCTCCACGAACGCAGTGCCGACGCCACGGGCACCATCGCCGTAGGGGAGGCTCTCCACCTTGATGATGTCGGCTCCGTAGTCGCCCAACATCATGGTGCCGTAGGGACCGGCCATGTGGCGGGTGAAATCCAGCACGCGGACGCCGTCGAGCGGCCTCGTCATGTCGTTCCTTCTGAGAGGTCTTCTCCGACGAGCTGGCCTAGGCCGACCTCGGCCAGGATCTCATCGGTTCCGCTGCCGAGATCGGGGGGTGGCAGCAAGTCGGACAGGCGGGGTTGGGCGGCCTCTTCAGGATTGGAAGAGAGCTGCACCGGTGAGGCCGCCATTTGCACCCGCTCTCCGGCCACCTCGGTTCCCCGTAGCACTCGGTTGAGTTGGGCGTGCTCGCTGTTGACGGCCTCATCGAGGGTGAGAATGGGGGCGAACGGGATCTCGGCCTCATCGAGGAGGCGATTCCACTCGTCGAATGGGCGGCGGCTGATGGCCTCGGCAATTAGCGGAAACTCGTCGTCGTATCCGAAGTCCATGCTGTGGGTCCACTCACCCTTGGCGCTGAGCTGGTCTAACCCGGTAAGAGCACAGAACCGCTCCCAGGCGATCTTCTCCAGTGGGCATATGAGAAGCGCCCGGTGGTCAGAGGTGGCGTACATGGAATAGCGCGAACCCAGGGAACGGTATTCGTGCCAGGGCTCGTCGTTGTTCACCCAGGTGTTCACATCCCGCCAGTTCCACCACAGCGCGGTATTCCAGATCGAGGTGTGTACGAATTGCGGCCCACCGCCTCGGTCTCGATTCACGATGGCGGCCAGTACTCCCATGGCCCCGAAGACGCCGGCCAGCAGCACCCCGGCCGAGCGCCATCCGACCCGGGTCTGGGGCTGGCCGTCGATCCACTCGACCTCAACCCGTCCGGCCAGCGCATCCATGTTCTGACCATGAGCCTTGTACTCCGCCCAAGGTCCCGTCAGGCCGTAGCCCGAGATCACGCAATACACGAGATGGGGATTGGCCTCGAGAAGGGTGTGGAAGTCCAGGCCTCGGCGCACAGCGTCCTTCGGGCGAGAGCCGACTATCACCGCGTCGGCCCACGCGGTCAGCCCGGCCACCACGTCAGACCAGTGGGGTGACCGGGTGCTGACGGCAATGCTGCGGGTACCGGGGTTGAGAGCAAGATGCAGGTCGCTGACCCCGGCGATCTTGGGCTCATTTCCCCGGTTGCCGTCGCCCTGAACTGGGTGTTCGACCTTGATGACGTCAGCGCCCATCTCCACCAGCAGGTGCGAGGCCAACGGCCCCGACATGTGGGTCGAGAAATCGACGATGCGAAGCGGCTCCGGCTGGGTCATTTCAGCTCTATCCGAGGATGGCCAGCATTTGGCGGGACTGGCACAGCAGGGTTCCGTCGGGGGCCCAAATATCGAGGTCCCAGTCGAGGTAGCCGCCCCGCACCAAACCGGTGCGCGACCGCAACAGCACCATGTCGTCGGCGTCCACATTCGACAGGTCGGCACGGAAATGGGTGGTGTGGTCGAGGGTGGCGGTTGTGTGCATGTGTTCGAGTCGAGCCCACCAGCCCATCATCCCGATGTCGCCGATCATCAGCAGGCCGGGGGCGTCGATTGGCCGGGCCTGGGCGAATCCAGCCCATCCCACCCGCTCCATGGGACCGTCTGGCGCGGTGAAGGGCTTGGGGCCGAGGCGATCTTGCATGACGATGTTGTCGCCGTAGGGAAATGCGAACTCTGGTATGTAGCCGTCCATCTCCCGCGCCCCGGTGGGCGGCTCCACTTCGGGTATCGGCATCTCATCGAAGTCGGGGCTGGGCCGGTCGGTGGCGAAGCTGGCCAGCGCAGTGGCGATCAGCTTGCCGTCTTGGTCAATCCGAGCCGCGGCGCTGATCAGCGTCCGCCCGGTGCGAAGAACCTCGGCTGTCACCTCGTAGTCGCCATCGCCGGGGGCCCTCAGCAGGTGGGCGGTGAACGAGAGGGGCCGATACTGCGTATCGGTGACAACGGCGGCGAGGCCGGCGAACAACTGTGCCTCCACCAGTCCGGCGGGGACGCGCCCCGAGGCCATCCACGACGGCGGAGTTGCCGTTCGGAATCGGCCGTTGCCCAGTGGTGCATGGGCGATGGCCTCGTCGAATGAAGCTGATGTCACATGGCCTCCAGCGCCTCGGCAACCTCGTCGGCCACAGGGGCCAAAGAAGCAGCGATGTTCTCGATGGGCATGGGCGGAACTTCGGCCATCGCGGGTATGACCTCGCGCCCCATGGTGTCTAGGTAGTCGATCACCTCGTCAATGGGCATCTCGGGCCATTGGGGCTTTAACACGATCGGGTCTATTGGCAGTTCCCGGGCCACCTCGGTGAAGTGGTCGATCACCTGTTGGGCGGTGCCAACCGCCACCGAGCCTTTGACTTCTTCGAAGAAGTTGTTCAGGAGCGCTTCCTCGTCCAATATTTCGAGTTCCTTGCGGGCGTAGGTGAGGTAGCGCTCTTTGCTGACTTCGACGAATCTGGCTCTTGCCTCCTCGTTGGTGGCGCCGACAAAGGCGTTGCGCCGAAGTGGTTGGTGGCCCATCTTCTTGCCCCGTTCAGCAAATCCGGCGGCCATGATGCCCAAACGAACCCGCATCTCATGGATGTCGTACTCGGGGGGGATGATGAAGCGGTCGCCCACGGCACCAGCCCTCCGAGCCCCCTTGCGGGAGTGCGCGCCCATCCAGATGGGGGGATGGGGCTGTTGCACGCATTGGATATGAGGGGTGGCTCCTTGGATCTGCCAATGCTGGCCGGAGTAGTCGAAATCCTCCATGGCCCAGCACAGCTTCATGATGTCAAGGCACTCGTCGAACAGGCTTACCCGCTTCTTGAAAGGGACATTCATCAAGTCGAATTCTTCGGTGCGGTAACCGAGCCCTAGACCTACATCCAGCCTGCCCCCGGTGACGATGTCGAGTGTGGCAAGTTCCTCGGCCAGAATCACCGGGTGGTACTTGGGGGCCAGCAGCACGGTGGCACCCAGCCGCACGTGGTCGTCGATCTCAGCGGCTAGTCGGGCCAGAAGGGGGACCGGCTGTAACCAGCGCAGATCTCCATAGAGGAAGTGCTGCCCAATGACAAAATGGCTGAGACCGTTGCGCTGTCCGGCTTCCACTTGGCGCAGGATGCCGTCGAACTGCTCGATGGGGTCTACGCCACGCGGCACGTCGCTGATGATCATGCCGAACTGCATAGAAGCCCTTAGACGTCGATGCTGTAGAGCTCGGCGGCGTTGTCCTGAAGCACGCGGCGCCGGACATGGGGATCGACGTCGGCCAGCACCCGGGCGAAGTGCTCCCGGGTGGACGGGTACAAACACGTCGGATGGGGGACATCGGTCTCCACTAGCACGTTGTTGATCCCCACATCCTCGATCAGCTTGGCCGGGGCCGACTTCTCGAACCAGAACATGACCCAGATGTGGTCGTTGAAGTACTCCCGGGGACGACGGACGTTGAGCGCCACCTCGTGGGCCTCGGTGACCATCTCGTCGTACTGGTACTCGAGGGCTTCGAGAATGAACGGGACCCAGCCGATGCCGCTCTCCGCTGAGACGATCTTGAGGTCGGGGTAGCGGTCGAACAGATCGCTCATGCACAGGTTGACGATGATGCGCACATTGCTCATGTACATCTGGGTGGCGTGGATGGCCAGTCGCCTCTGGTGGTCGAACTGCCCCCACCAGGTGCTGGGGGCAGTGGGAATGGGCCGGGGGAGGTCTTCGGGGCCGATCTCGCCGCCCACCCGGGCCTGTTGGAAGCGGGCGCCACGGATGGTCTCCATCTCGGCCCGGCTCATGCCGGCGCCGATGTGGAAGTTGGCCACTGCTCCCGACTGGTTGAACACGTCCCACATGGGCGCGAAATAGGGCTCCCACAGCTCGGGCAGGCCCACCATCTCGGGCTTGTCGGAAAGGGTGAACCCGGTGATGCCCTTGTCCAGCAGCCGGGTCATCTCGGCCACGGTGAACTCCATGTCCCAGATCGGAAGCATGGCCTGGGGAAAGAGCCGTCCGTTGGACTCCTGCTGCACGTCGACGAAGAAGTCGTTGTAGATCTCCAGGACCATCCGGCGCTGCGCCAGATCATCGATGGCGAAGACGTGGTTTGAAGAGAAGCCGACGCCGTTGGGGTAGAGGATCTGGGCATGGATCCCGATCTCGTCGCAGAGCTCGAGTCGCTCCTTCACGGCCCAGGCGCTGGTGTCGATTATGTCGAAGGGCTGGACCACGTGGCTGCCCAGGATCTTCTCGTGGCCCGCCTGGATGGTGTTGCCGCCAGTGCTGGCCCAAAGCTCGCCGTCGAGGTACCAGGCGGTAACACCGTTCACGGTCTTCTGCACGGGAACCCGGTCTTGCATTGCGGCCGGCGCTCTGGATGTCCACAGCTCGGGCGGCTCGGTGAAGTGGGAATCGCAGTCGATTATCTTCAACCCGTCGAGCGGGTCGTGTCCGTCCATGGTCTTCTCTCTTGTGGGCATGCCCAGGTGGGCGCGGTCGCGAACCAAGCTAGGCGAATAGTAGGTTCTCGCCCTTCGGGTAGCATTCCTGCCCGTACTGATTGGACAAGCGGCCAGGGTGACGGCTGCGTCGCATGGGGGTTGAAATGGGAGTGCTGGAAGGACGTGTGGCGGTTATCACCGCGTCGGGCTCGGGAATGGGCCGGGCCGCCGCACTCCGCATGGCCGGCGAAGGCGCCCACGTGGTGGTGGCTGATCTTCGCGCCGATGCCGCCGATGAAACCGTGGATCTGATCGCCTCAGCCGGAGGGACGTCCAGCGCATTCACCGTCGATGTCAGCGACGTGGCCCAGATCGAAGCTCTGATGGCCCACGTCGCGGACATCCACCAAAGGATCGACATCCTCTACGCCCACGCCGGCATTCCCGGTGCTGCGGGGCTCGACATCAGCGAGGCCGACTACGACCATGCGGCAGCCGTCAACATGAAGTCGGCCTTTTTCACGGTGGCCCGGGCGGTGCCCTTGCTGGAGGCTTCAGGCAACGCCTCGGTGATCCTCACCGCTTCCACCTCTGGCGTGGTGGGTTCGCCGTTCTCGCCGCTCTACTCGCTGACCAAGGGAGCCCTGGTGACCTTCGGCAAGTCGCTGGCGCTGGCGCTGGCCCCCAAAGTCCGCGTAAACGTCATCTGCCCCGGGCCGGTGGACACTCCGATGCTGCCGCTGTTTTTCGGCCGCGAGCCTGGCACCGATGTCAAACCGCTGATGAAGGAGTTCTTGGAGACCTCGGTACCGATGCTGCGCCCGTGCCAGCCCGAGGAGATTGCCGAAGCAGCCCTTTTCTTGGCCAGCGACGCCAGCAGCTTCGTGACCGGAGTTGCCCTGCCGGTTGACGGCGGCCTCCTGGCCCGATGACTCAAGGGAGCATCTCCATCGGCAGCGGTTCGGCGTATTCCACCGATCGGCTGGACTGGGCCCAGGAGCTGGCCGATAGCGGCCTGGTGGACTACATGGGATTCGACTGCCTGGCCGAGCGGACCATGGCTCTGGCCCAGGTGCGCCGCCTGGATGACGAAACTACCGGCCACGACCAGCGCATTCCCGAGCTCATGGGCCGCTTTGCCGGGTTCTTGAGGCGCGGCGGCAAGATGGTCGGCAACTTTGGGGCGGCCAATCCGGCCGCCGCGGCCGACGATGTGCTGCGGGGGCTGAGGACAAACGGCGTTACCGGGCTGCGGGTCGGGGTAATCCATGGCGACGACGTCCTCGACCATGTCCTCGACCAAGATCTGGAGCTTCCCGAGATGGGGGTGACGGTCCAGGCCATCGCCGCCCGGGTGGTGTCGGCCAACGCCTACATCGGTGCCGATCCCATAGTTGATCTATTGGACGAGGGCGCGCGGTTCATCCTCGGCGGCCGCGTCGCCGACCCTTCGCTCTATGTGGGGCCGATCGCCTACGAGATGGGCTGGGCGTTGGATGACTGGGACAAGATGGGCACAGCCACTCTGGTCGCCCACCTCCTGGAATGCGGCACCCACGCTACCGGTGGGAACTATGTCGACCCGCCCTACCGGGTGCTCGACGACATCATCCGTCTCGGCTTTCCTTTGGCCCATGTGAGTGACGACGAGCTGATCATCACCAAACTGGAAGGCACCGGCGGGGCGGTGGACATCGGCACCACCAAGACCCAGCTGGCCTATGAGATCCACGACCCGGCGGCCTACCTGACCCCCGACAGCACCGCCGACTTCAGCCACGTCTGGGTAGAGGAGGTCGGCCCTGATCGGGTGAGGATCGGTGGCGCCACTGGCCGCCCCCGCCCCGACACGCTCAAGGTGCTGGTCGGCGTGGACGAGGGATGGAAGGTGGTGACCGAGATCTCCTACGGCGGCCCGGGATGCGTGGAGCGGGCTCAGTTGGGTGCCGAAGTGGTGGCCAAGCGTCTAGAGCCGTTCCAATCGGGCATCGACGAGATCCGCTACGACCTCCACGGGATGAGCGCCCTCTTTGACGGCCAGATCCCCGGTGGCGAGCCGGCTGAGGTGCGGCTGCGCATCGCGGCCCGGTGCGATGACCGGGCGACCGCTGACGCGGTGGCCTTTGAGGGCCAATTCCTGTGGATGGGACCGGCGGGCGGCGGGGGAGTCAACACGCAGATGGCCCGGGCAATCGGGGTGACGCCAGCGCTGTTGCCACGAGATGATGTGAAGCTGATCACCGAGGTGATCGAGGCATGAAGCTGCGGGAGTTCGCCTACAGCCGCTCCGGCGACAAGGGCGACGTATCAAACCTCTGCGTTTTCGTGTACGACGACGACAATTGGGACGTGCTGCGACGCGAGCTCACCGTCGAAAGAGTGCGGGAGAAATTCGGAGGCCTGGTCAAGGGCGACATCGTGCGCTACGAACTTCCCGGTACCAAGGGGCTTAACTTTGTGATGACCGAGGCCCTGGGCGGCGGAGTGTCCCGCAGCCTGCGTACCGACCCCCACGGCAAGGCTTACCAATCCCTCATCCTCGACATCGACATAGACGCCGACGACGAGATCAAACCGCACCTCGTCTGACGGCTTTGGCTAGCGCAGCTGGCCAGTCAGCCAGCGGAGAGGTGCTCTCGTAGTTCTACTTTGCGGATCTTGCCGGTGACGGTGCGGGGGAAGCTGTCGACGGCGATGAACTCGTCGGGGACTTTGATTTTGGCCAGGCGCTGGCGGCACCATTCAAGGAGCCCGTCGAGTGTCTCTTCTGGTCGGAGTTCGACGAATGCCACCGGGCGCTCGCCCCATTCGGGGTCGGGGCGCCCTACCACCGCCACCTCAGAAACGGCCGGGTGGTCGTAGAGCACGGCCTCGATCTCGCTGGGGTAGATGTTGACCCCGCCGCTTATGAGCATGTCCTTGGACCGGCCCACGATGTAGAGGTAGCCGTCGTCATCGAATCGGCCCAAGTCGCCGGTTCGCAGCCATCCGTCGACCAGGGCTTCGGCGGTCTGGTCGGGGTCGCGCCAGTAGCCGGCCATCACCTTCTCGCTCCTCACCCAGATCTCGCCGATCTCGCCGGGGGCCACGACGGAGCCGCTCTCATCGTGGAGGTCGATCCGGACACCGGGTACGACTCGCCCACACGAGTCCAACAACTCGGAACGCCCGGCCATGGCCATTTCGTGGTCTTCAGGCAGCAGCCCGGTGAGGTTGGTGACGCACTCGGAGATGCCGTAGCCCTGATAGAGCCCGCAGCCGAAGCGTTCGTAGGCCTGCCGGATGAGCGGCCCGGCGGTGGGGGCTGCGCCATAGACGATGAGGCGGAGGCTGGAGAGGTCGGCCTCTTCGAACCCGGGATGATCGAGGATGCGGCGCAACTGTGCGGGGACCAGGATCGAGATTGTCACCCGGTGCTCGGCGACCGCGGCAAAAAACGATTCTGGAGAGAAGGAGCGCAGTACCACGTGGGTCTGGCCGTCAGCCAGCATGGAGCACACCCGAGTGCCGGTGGCGGCGTGGTACAGCGGAGTGGTCGACAGGAACACGTCATCGGGTCGGAATCGCTGAATGAGGGCCATGGTGAGCCCGTTGAAGGCCAGCCCCCGCTGGGTGAGGCACACCCCTTTGGGACGTCCGGTGGTGCCGCTGGTATAGATGATGAGCGCCACATCGTCCTCGACAGCGCGATCCATATCGGCCAACGGCACCGAGGCCAGCAGGTCCTTGTAGGCATTGCCGTCGGCGTCGATCACTGGGCCGGCGGAGCCGATGCTCTCCAATCGTTCGGCGTATTGACTGGTTGCCACAGTCAGAGTGGGCTCGGCGTTCGACAGGATGAAGACCAGCTCGGGATCGGTGAGCTGGGTGTTCAGCGGCACGGCCGCTGCGCCCAGGTAGGCCACTGCCAGGTAAACGTCAAAAAAGACCAGCCCGTTGTCAGCCATGAGCGCCACTCGATCGCCGGGGCCCACCCCGGCAGTCTCGAGCCCGGTTGCCAGCCGGCGAACCCGGTCCCGCAATTCCACAAACGCGACCGATGGCCCTCCGTCGACCGCTACCGCAGTCTGCTGGGGATACAGCGCAGCATCGCGCTCTAACAAGTCGACAATCCGCATCAGGCCGTTAATCGAAGCATCACACTTCGACGAGTTGGAGGGCGGTGTGCTGAGCGATGTGGCCGTAGTCGCGGTCGTGGTGAAGCACGGGTACGTTGAGGCGGATGGCGACGGCTGCGATGAGCGCATCAGTGTGGGAGCGAATGGTGATTCCCCTCCATCTGAGCTCCCGGTAGATCGTTGCCGCATCGAGCCAATCGAGCTTGGGGGACAGCGCCTCATGTTGCTGGGCCTCCAGCAGCCGTTGAGTTCGGGAGACAGCATCCCGGCGGGCGCCGGCCATGACCTCCAATAGGACCGGGTCGAGGGTGATCACCTCTTGGTTGGAGATTGCCCGGCGCATCCTGTGCGCCTGAAGTGATCCCGTTGCCGACAGGAAGTCGATCCACGCGGAGGTATCAGCTATCAGCACTGCTGTCCCAATCGGCAAACCGGTTGGCCCGCATGGTATCGAGATCGCCGTCCCAGCCGACTCCTTCCATCTCCAGTTGCTCCTCAATAGTCATCGGTCCGCCCCCCAGAAGGCGCTCCAAGGCGAGATGCACCGCTTGGCGCTTGGTGCGGAGTCCAAAAGTCTGCATGGCGCGCTCAATGAGTTCATCGTCGATGTCGATATTGGTCCGGCTCACGACACCATCATACACTTTCATGTGTAAACTGCGCGCAGAGTTGAGGAGAAGGTGTTATGGACCTGAAGGGCAAGAGGATCATTGTTACGGGGTGTGCGAGTGGTATGGGGGCGGCGACGGTGCGGGCCTATGTGAAGGCGGGGGCTCAGGTGGTGGGGATGGACATTTCTGATGACGCGGGAAGGGCGGTTTGTGCCGAAGCGGCGGCTGATGGGCCGGGCGAAATTGTCTACGTGTCGGTTGACGTTGCTGATGGCGGTCGGGTGGAGGCCGCGTTCGCGGAGGCCGACGACTTTCTGGGCGGCCTGGATGCGCTGGCGCACCCGGCTGCCATTCACGCGCCGTCTAAGGCGGGGAACGTCACCATTGATGAGTGGGATCGGATGTTTGCGGTGAACGTGCGGGGCACTGTGCTCACCAATCAGGCGGCCTACCACCGGCTCAAGGTTGCCGGGGGAGGGGCGATCATCAACTTCGGTTCGATCTCCGGCCAGCGGGCTGAGCCGGAAGCGGCCGCTTATTCGGCGTCCAAGGGCGCGGTTCACGCTTGGACTCGCACCGCGGCGGGAGCCTGGGGAGCCGATGGCGTTCGGGTGAACGCCGTGCTTCCGGCCATAAGAACGCCCATGTTTCAGGCCTCCTGGGATCGGGCCACCGATGAGGAGCGAACCGAGAAGTTCTGGCGGAACATCCACAGCATCGCGTTGGGCCAGGAGTACGGCGACCCGGATCGGGACCTCGGTCCGGTGATGGTGTTCTTGGCCTCGGATGCCTCTCGGTTCATCACCGGTCAGCTAATTCCCGTGGATGGCGGACAGGGAAATGTGCGCTAGGTGTATTCCGCCCGGTCGTGGGTGGTGGCTGCAGGCATCGTCACCATCAGCGGGCCGCGTGAATTGGGCGCCAAGAATCTTGGCTAGCGACTCCTATCTTTGGTCCAACGAGGCCTAGGGGGTGGCTGTGGAAGTGGTTGTTGGTGACATTGTCGGGTTGATCGCTCGGGCTCCTTGGCGGGAGGCAGTGACTTATCGGCACTCGTGGCCCCATGAGTACGTGGTGATCAAGAAGGACGCACAGGAGGCGCTGCTGGCTGCGTTCTGTGCCCGGATCGCGGCAGGGGAGGGCGTTGAGTGCCAGTTCTTCAACCAGAGGCGCCAGTATCTGTTTGTTGGCGGCCATAAGTACTGGACGATGACGGAGTGCGCAGACATCGACCTGGAGGCCGACGACTACGTGCTAAACCGGGCCCGCCTGTACCGGGACCGCCGTGACTTCGTAATCGGCCCGGGTGACACCGGCGTCAGGGAAGACTGAGGCCGCCGTGGCTTCAACCGAACAGCAGCCACAGCCGGTGGAAGTCCGCGAGATGTGGCCGAATGAGGCGCATGACTTCACTCCGTGGTTGGCCGGGAACTTGGGCTTGTTGGGAGAAAAGCTCGGCTTGGATTTGGAGCTCCTAGCGCAGGAGGAGCCAGTCGGGCCGTACCGCTTGGACATCCTCGCGAAGGAGACGGGCACTGGAGCGAGGGTCGCGATTGAGAACCAGCTGGAAAGGAGCAACTTCTGGCATCTCGCCCAGATTCTCGTCTATGCCACCGGCTGCGAAGCCCGGGTGGCGATTTGGATTGCGACGGAGTTCACCTACGAGTTGGCCCAGGTCTTGCATCGGCTCAACGAGTGGACAGTCGGCGAAACCAGGTTCTATGCCGTGAAGGTCGAAGTCGTCCCGGGCGTCCCGGGCTCGGAGCTTGAGCCGAGATTCCGCAAGGTGGTCTACCCGGGAGGCTGGGACAAGGGCGAGACGCTTCCGCCTGAACCACCGCCGCCTCCCGGTGTCCAACGGTTGCAGATTTTCTTTGATCCGTTGATCGCCGAAGTGGCGCGCACCGGGCAGTTTCAGCCAAAGCCATACATGAAGTTCGATCACTCCGGCCGGTATTTCCGCTCCTTGCAGAATGAGGGGTTGTCGTTCGCGGTTGCCTTCGAAAAGCCGAACAACGCATGGGTGACCCTGCACATCGAAGCCGGCGACAAGGAGTCCACCAAACGCATCTTCGACGCCCTCAAATCACGGCGCAGCCAGATCGAAGAATTAGAGATCAAGATCGATGCTGAGTCGGAGTGGGTGTGGAACCGCCACGACAGATGGGGCTTCTCCAGCATCAACGTGAGGAGGGACGGCTCAATCACCGATCCACCAGAGGAACAACGCGAGATCCGGATGTGGATGCTCGACCTCTTAAAGAGGTTCCAGAAGGAGTTCGATCCACAGGTAGCGGCGATCCTCAGCGAGGGCACTTAGTCCAGGCGATAGGTGCGGGTTGCGGTGCCGGAGAACAGTTCGTCCTGCTCGGCATCGGAGTAGCTGTCGGCCATGATTTGGAAGGCGTTCCATAAGACCGGGTATGTGAGGGTTTCGCGGTCGATTGGGTAGTTCGACTCGAACATGCATCGGTCGGGTCCGAAGGCGTCGATGCAGAATCGCACCGCGTCGGACCAGTAGGCGGCTACTTCTTCTGAGCCGGGGGGCACCGCCAGATCGGCCCAACCCGTCCCAAACATGAAGTCCATTCCGATTCCGCCCACTTTGACCACTGCATTCGGTTGGGCGGCCACGGCCTGCATCGACTCTCGCCAGTCAGCCCAGACCTGCTTGCGGATTTCGCGATAGGGGCCCACCCCGAGGGGAGCCCCGAGGTGGCCGACCACCACCCTCAGCTCCGGAATGGCTGCGGCCAACTCAGCCACCTCGGACAGTTGAGGGTGAAAGAGCCAGGCGTCGAAGGCCAAATCCCGCTCGGCGAGCGTGCGCAGCCCGGCCCGGAACTGGTCGGTGCCCATCATCTGAGGAAAGGGGTTGCCGTGGCCTTGAGGAATATCGGGGCTGGTATCCATGCCCGTCGTGTGGCGTATGCCGCGGAGGCGGCCACCACTGGCGACATTGTGTGCATCCAGCACCTCTTCGAGGGCGTCGCCCAGCATCAAGTCGGCAAAGGCGACGATGCCGGCAAGGGGCGGTCCGTCGGCCGCATCAATGGCATCGGCCTGCGACACGGCGAAGACCGTCTCGCCCACCGGCTGAAGATGCTCGGGAAGCGCCATGTTGTAGCAGGCCGCCGTCTCCACAAACACCGTTTTCGTGATGTTGTGCGAGCCGGCGACATTCTCCAAGTGGTCTGCTGCGAGATAGGTAAGAAACCCCCCGTCGTAGAAGTGGTGGTGGGGATCCACGATCGCCCGCTGGGGATCAATGGCGGTCTCAACCCGCTGAGCCAGCCAGTCGAAGCGATTGAAGTCCATCGAATTGCGCTCCCTTCCGCTCTGGATGTTGATGGCTAGGTGTAGTCGGCTCGGTCGTGGGTGGTGGCGGTTACGCCGTGTTCGCGGAGCTTGATCTTTTGCACTCGTTCTGAGGGTGTCTTGGGGAGTTCGTCGACGATCTCGATGAAGCGGGGAACGGCGAAGGCCGGCATACGGGTCTCGGCCCAGGCCCACAACTCCCGCAGGTCGATGGGCGCTGAGGTGATGATCCAGGCCATCACCTCGTCCTCGCCGGCTTCGATGTCGGCTTTGACGGCCACCACCGCGCACTCTGTGATGTCGGGGTGGCCGAGGAGGGCCTGCTCCACCTCGTAGGAGGAGATGTTCTCGCCCCGCCGTCGCAAGGCGTCTTTGAGGCGGTCCACGAAGTAGTACCAGCCGTCGGCATCGCGGCGCAGGCCGTCGCCGGTGTGGAACCACAGATTGCGCCAGGCCTCGGCCGTCTTGTCGGGCATGGCGTAGTAGCCCATTGAGCACGTCCAGGGCACCTTGGTGCGGATAGCCAGTTCGCCGAGTTCGCCGACGCCCACTTCCTCATCGGTCTCGGGATCCACCAGGCGCACGTCGAACCAGTCGGAGGCGGCTAGTCCTGCTGCTCCGGCGGGGCGGTCCTCACCGTAGGGCGACAAGATCGGCATAGAGGTCTCGGTAAGCCCGAACACCTCGACGAAGGCGTCGACGCCGAATCGGGCTTTGAACTCCTCGAGGATCGAATAAGCGGTGGGGGCGGCGAAGATGCAGCGCAGGTTGTTGTCAGCGTCGTCGGGGCGGGTTTCCTGTTTCCACACGAAATCCATCATCACGCCCAAGAAGTTGGTGACCGTGGCCTTGGAGTCGCGTATCTGGTCGATCCAGCGGCTGGCCGAGAAATGGCTGTGGAGCACGAACCGGGCTCCGGCCACCAGCGCGGGGTAGGCGGCCAGGAATTGGGCGTTGCCGTGGAACAGCGGGGTGGTCACCATGTAGGTGTCGTTGTCGGTGAGGCGGGTGAGCGACACGCACTCGTCGGCGAAGAAGTACATCTGCGCTTGGGGCATCATCACCCCTTTGGAGGGTCCGGTGGTACCGGATGTGAAGAAGATGGAGGCGAGGTCGTGAGGAGCAACCGCGACCGGTTCAGCCGGCTCGGATGCTTCGAGGGCGTCCCATGGATCGGCCTCCCAACCGGCATCTCGGAGAACGGCGATCCCGGCTTTGGCGTCGGGGCCGGCCACCCAGAATCGCCGGATCGACTGGCAAGCCGACCGAGATTCCACGAAGCGCTCGGCGTAGGAGCCGTCGATCACCGCCAGTTTGGGTTGAACAGTGGAGGCCTGGTGCTCCAGGAACTGGCCTCGATAGGCGGTGTTGATGGGGACCTCCACCATCCCGGCCACCTGAGAACCAAGCCAGGTTCGGATGAACATCGACGAATTCGGCAGCATCACCAGCAGTCGATCGCCGGGAGCGGCGCCCGACGCGATCAGAGTGCCGGCCACACGACGGGCCGACTCGAATATCTCCGTGTAAGTCCAGGTCAGTCCCTCTTCGGGGCAGTCCAGGTACACGGCTTGGCCGTGGCTTGTGGCCCGGTGGGCCAGTACCTGTGGCGTCGTCCACGTGCTGCGGTCGGGGAACGTGGGATGGATGTCCCTATAGGTGCGCATAGTCACAGCGGGCCTACGTTAGTCTCAGCCGCATGAGCATTCGCGTGGGCATCAACGGCTTCGGACGCATCGGGCGGAACTTCTTCCGAGCAGCAAGACAGGCTGGCGCCGATCTGGAATTCGTGGCCGTCAACGACTTGGGAAGCTTGGAGACCATGGCCCATCTGTTGCAGTACGACACGGTGATGGGCCGGTTCACCGACCCGGTTGCGGTGGTCGACGGCGGGCTGGACATTGGCGGCAGCGTCCTGCAAGTGCTGTCGGAGCGCAATCCCGCCGACTTACCCTGGAAGGACTTGGGTGTGGACGTCGTGGTGGAATCCACCGGGTTCTTTACCGCTCGCGACAAGGCGGCCGCCCATCTCGATGCCGGTGCCCCGAGGGTGATCGTGTCAGCTCCGGCGTCGGGGGCCGACGCCACCTTTGTGGTCGGGGTGAACGACAGCGACTTCGACCCCAACAACCACCTGGTGGTGTCCAACGCCTCGTGTACCACCAACTGCTTCGTGCCCATGGTGAAGGTGCTCGACGACGCCTTCGGGGTGGAGCGGGGCCTGATGACCACCGTCCACGCCTACACCGGCGACCAAGCGCTGGTGGACGGGCCGCACTCCGACCTGCGCCGGGCCCGGGCCGCGGCGGCGAACATCGTGCCCACCTCCACCGGGGCTGCTCGGGCCACCGGGTTGGTGCTCCAGGCTATGAACGGCCTGTTGGACGGGATCGCCTTGCGGGTGCCGATACCCAATGGCTCACTTACCGACTTCACCGCTGTAGTGCAGGGTGAGCCGTCGGCTGACGACGTCAATGCCGCCTTTGCCGCCGCGGCGGCCGACGGGCCGCTGGCCGGGGTACTGGACTACAGCGAAGCCCCGCTGGTGTCGTCCGACATCGTTGGCTCGCCGGCCTCCTGCACACTTGACTCTGGATTGACCATGGCTCTGGGCAACCTGGTCAAGGTCTCCGGCTGGTACGACAACGAGTGGGGCTACTCCAACCGGCTGGTCGACATCGTCTCCATCGTGGGCGCGGCGGGCGGCTGAGCACCGGAGTGCTCCCCACACTCGAATCGCTAAGCGAGGCTCTCGGCGGGCTCAACGGCCGTCGAATCCTGCTGCGGGCCGATTTCAATGTGCCCCTCGACGTCGACGGCCAGATTGCCGACGACTTCCGCATCAAGGCTGCGCTGCCGACTGTCCGATGGCTGACCAAACAGGGAGCAGCAGTGGTGGCGTGCAGCCACTTGGGGCGTCCCGACGGTAAGCCCGATCCCCGGTATTCGCTGGCGCCGGTGGGAGCGCGGCTGGCCGAGTTGGCCCCTGGCGTGGAGCTGATGGAGAACCTGCGATTCGACCCCGGAGAGACCGGCAACGATGACCGGCTGGTACGACAGTTGGTCGAAGGGTGCGATGGCTATGTGAACGACGCCTTCGGGGCATCGCACCGCGCTCATGCCTCCATCGTGGGTCCGCCCCGCTACCGGCCCAGCGCGGCCGGGCGCCTGCTGGCCAAAGAGGCCGAAGTGCTGCTCGGGTTGCGGGACAAGCCCAAGCGGCCGTTCGTGGCCGTGCTGGGCGGAGCCAAGGTCAGCGACAAGCTCGGGGTGATCGACGCGCTGCTGGAGACCGCCGACGAAGTGGTGATCGGCGGAGGAATGTGCTTCACCTTTCTGGCCGCCCAAGGCCATAGCGTGGGCGACTCGCTGCTCCAGACCGACCAAATCAAAGCCTGCGGTCGGCTGCTGAGTTCGGGTGCGCCCATCCGGCTTCCTTCCGACATCACCGCGCTGGCGCCGGGAGAGCGGGTGGTGCAGGCCGGGGTGGAGCTGCGACCCGATTGGCGGGGGTTGGACATCGGCCCTGGCACCGCAGCCGAGTTCAGCGACTTGATCGCTGAAGCCGGTACCGTGCTGTGGAACGGCCCCATGGGACTTTTTGAAGACCCGAGATTCGCGGCGGGGACCAAAGTGGTGGCCCAGGCGTTGGCTGAGAGCCGGGCCTACGCCGTGGTGGGCGGAGGTGACAGCGCCGCCGCGGTCCGCCAGTTCGGGCTGGACGGCGAGATGGACCACGTGTCCACCGGCGGCGGTGCGTCGTTGGAATTGATCGAACAGGGCGACCTGCCTGGCCTGAAAGCCCTGAGAGAATCCGTAGGCACTCGTGAGGAGGACAGCAATGGCTGACCGCAAGCCGCTGATCAGCGGCAACTGGAAGATGCACATGAACCATCTGGAGGCCATCCAGCTCATTCAGAAGCTGTCGTATGCCCTCGACCACGCCGACTACGCCTCCGCCGACGTGTCTATCCATCCGCCGTTCACCAACCTGCGCTCGGCCCAGACCGTGCTCGACGCCGACAACATCCCCATTTCCCTGGGCGCCCAGCACTGTCACTGGGAGGAGAGCGGGGCCTTCACCGGGGAGGTATCGCCGGCCATGCTGGCCAAACTGGCGGTGAGCCATGTGATCGCCGGCCACTCAGAGCGCCGCCAGCTCTTCGCCGAGACCGACGAGAACGTCAACCGGCGGCTCAAGGCCATCTTGGCCGCGGGCATGACCCCGATCATGTGCTGCGGAGAGACCCTGGAGGAGCGGGAAGCCGACCAGACCGAAGCCCGGATCACCAGCCAAGTCGATGCCGGCTTGGCTGGTTTGAAGCGGGATCAGGTAGGGGCCATGGTGATCGCCTACGAGCCGGTATGGGCCATCGGCACCGGCCATACCGCCACCCCCGCCGACGCCCAGGCCGGATGCGCCCTCATTCGGGACCGGGTGCGGGCCAATTTCGGAGCCGATGCCGCCGCCACGGTCCGCGTCCAGTACGGCGGTTCAGTCAAGCCCGTCAACGTTGCCGAGCTCATGGCCCAGCCCGACATCGACGGTGCTCTAGTGGGAGGGGCGTCGCTCGAAGTCGACAGCTTTTCCCGCATCGTCCGCTTCCGCCTCCAGTAGAGGGGGAAGCGAACGGTCAGGTGATCTCGATGTCGTCCCAGTCGACCTCGGTGCAGAGGCGGTGATACTCGGGGCCGTACCACGGGGAGCTCATCTGTAGCCGATTGTGGGTGGAGTTGACGTAGTAGTTGTTGTCGGGCGATCCCATGTCGTGCATGAGCAGCAGCTTGGAGGCTTCCTTGTCCAGCGCCTCGTTGTAGCGCTCGTGGGCCTCCAACTTGACCTCGACGCTGGACTTGCCCTCTTCAAGCATCCGCACGATCAGCTGAGCCGCATATCCCGACCACACCTGATACCAGATGGGAAGACCCGTGCCCCCTGACAGGGGCTGGGAGTTGGGGCCGTAGAGCATGAACATATTGGGAAAGTGCGGCACCATCATGCTGATGTAGGCCCGGGGGCCGTCCTTGGACCAGAAGTCGTGCACGTTGAGCCCGTCGCGGCCGATGTAGTCGGCCGGCCACAGGAATTGAACGATCTCGAAGCCGATGGCGGTGATGACTGTGTCCACCTCGTGGAGGGTTCCGTCTTCGGTCTCGATGCCATCGGGCGTGAACCGGGCGATGGGATCAGTGATCAGCTCGACGTTGTCGCGGGTTAGAGCCCGATACCAGCCGTTGTCCACCACCGGGCGCCGGGAGAAGGGCGCGTAATCGGGGATCAGCCGATCAACGAGGTCCGGGTCGTTGTCGGTCTGCTCGTGGATGTAGTTGGTGAGGAAGGAGCGAAGCTGGTCGTTCACCTCGTTCCAGTAGCCGCCGTTGGCCTGCCATTCCTCATCGGGAACCAGCTGGTCGTGGGTCTTGAACAAAGCGGCGATGGCCATGTAGCGCCACCAGTTCCAATAGCCCGGGAAGTTGTCGAGCAGCCAGCGCACCTCTGGCTCGATGGGCTGGCCGTACTTGGGCCGGGGGCTGATCCACTGCTTGGAGCGCTGGAAGACGTAAACCTGCTCGGCTTCTTCGGCGATGGGGGAGAGGAGCTGCACGCCGGTCGAGCCGTTGCCGATGACGGCGATCCGCCGGTCTTTGTAGTCGTAGTCCTCCGGCCATTGCGACGGGTGGATGACCGGCCCGGGGAAGTCCTCCAGGCCTTTGAAGTTGGGAGTCCTCTGGTTGGCGAAGGCGCCGACCGCGTTGATCACCACGTTGGCCTCAATGGTCTCGATGCCGTTGGGGGTGTCGGCCTCAAGCACCCAGACGTCGCGGTCCTCGTCGAAGGTGGCCCGCTTCAGATCGTGATCGAACCGGGTGTTGTCGTACATCCCATACTTGCGCGAGATGTGGAGCAGGTATTCCCGCACGTACTGGCCCTTCCCGAAGTACTCGGGCCACGGGTAGTTCTTCTCGAAGGCAAACTCGTAGGTGATCGAAATGGTGTCCACCCGGATATCGGGGTAGCGGTGTCGGCTCCACGTGCCGCCGGGCTCGGATCGGCGTTCCAGAATCACATAGGGGAGCCCCAGCAGCTCCATCTGGATGCCCGCGGCCAGCCCGCTGAAGCCGCTGCCGATGATGGCCACTTGGAAGCCCTCGGGAATCTCCGGCTTGCCGTCGGTCCAGTCCACCGTCCAGGGGAAGGGCTTGAAGGCCATCAGCTCGCGCCGCGACTCGAACTCCAGGTCGCCCATCTCCTCTTTGGTGGCGAAATCCATGAGCTGGCGGAGACGGGGCATCGGCGGCTCATCGGGCATTCCCGGACCGGCGTTTTCCATCAGCCAGGCGACGGTCTTGGTGATCAGCAGCTCGCGCTGGTCGTCGTCGAGCTCCAGCATTCGCGGCAGGTCTGCGATTTCGGGATCGTCGGTGTGGTGGAACAGCGCCACTCGTACCGCGTCCAAGTCGGCCAGTTCCACGGCACGGCGGATGAATTCCGGGCTCACCGACTCCGCGGTCGTTTCAGGGGAAGATGCGACAGTCACGCCCTAAAGGTTCTCAGAATCAACAAGGCAGTGCTGAGTTCTAGAGATGCCTCGCCGAAACATGTCGGCGAGGTTCAGACGGTTGGGTCGACGGTGAGGGGAACCGACCGGTAGCCCCGAACGGTCGAGGTGTGGATCCATTCCAGGTGGTCGTCGTCGACTTCCCAGTGGCGGTAGCGCCGCAGCATCTGCTCAAGGCCGATGCGACCCTCCAGTCGGGCCAGCGCGGCACCGATGCAGAAGTGGGCGCCGTATCCGAACGACAGGTGGCGGTCGATGTTCCGGTGGATGTCGAAGCGGTCGGCATCGGGGAAGTGTCGCTCGTCGCGATTGCCGCTGCCGTTTATGAGCAGCATGTTGGCCCCGGCGGGAACTGTTTGGCCGTGTACCTCGACGTCCTGCATGACCCGCCGCCCCTGAACTGGCGAGGGAGCCTCATAGCGGAGGATCTCCTCCAGGGCGTCGGGTACCAGCGAGAAGTCCCCCCAGAGCTCGGCCCGCTGATCAGGGTGCTCGGCCAGCAGCACCACCGCCCAGGCCAGAAAGCGGGCCACCGTCTCGGCTCCGGCGCCGCCGATAAGGGCCACATACGAGGTGATCTCCTCCAAGGTGAGCAGGCGGGTGGAGCCGTCCAAGAGCTCGCGCTCGTGGGTGGCCAAGATTGTCAGCAGATCGTCGGCTGGCTCCTTCCGCTTCTGCTCGCACAATTCGGGCACCAATGCGTACACCTCGTGGGACAGGTTGCCGGTTTGGTCGACGAGCTCGCGGCTGCTGCCCGCAGTGGCCGTTTCTTCGACGTGCAGCCCCTGATCCATCGACTGTCTCAGGTCCTGCTCGAGGCCTTCGGGAAATCCCAGCAGGGCCAGGATCACAGTAGGCGGCATCAGTGCCGAGAATCGGTCTACGAAGTCGAAGACACTCAGGCCTTCTAGGGGATCCAGCAGGCTGTTGCAGATGGCCTCGATACGGCTCTCCAGTCCGTTGATTGCCTTGGGCGTAAAGGCCCTACTCACCAGCTTGCGAAGGAGCGTCTGCTCGGGCGGATCCCGAAAGATGAACAGTGGCCCAGTCCACTCCTCGTCACCCATCAAATCGAGCGATGTGGCGTAACGAGACGAGTACGTCTCCACATCCAGCAGCCCGGCCAATACGTCGTCATATCTGGTCAACGCCCAGAAGTTGTGCTCGTCATTGTGGTAGAGCGGGGCTTCGTCTCGCATCCGCCGCCACACGTCATGGGCTCGAACGTCGATCTCGTAGTCGAACGGGTTGTAATCGATCGAGCTCATGGCGATGTTCTAGCCCCAATCTTTAGCGGACCACTAAGAAGTCTCGGCAAACAGGGTGGTGTACACGTGACGGGTCTCCTCGGTAGACAGGCCCGCGCCCAGATACTGGTTGTCGATATGCAGCTCCCAATGCAGGTGGGGATCGGTGTAGAAGTCGCCGTTGGCGGCGGCGTGAGTTCCCCGGTTGCCGATTTCTCCCACTCGTTGCCCGGCTTGAATTGTGTCGCCCACTTGGATGCCGGGGTCGACATCTTCCAGGTGGGCATAGACGGTGACCACATGGCCGACGTCGGGGATGACGCCATGGTCGATGACTACATAGTTCCCGTACAGCGTCAACAGGGTATAGGGGGGTGTGGCATCGAGCTCCGCAGCAATGTCCAACAGGCGATCCCGATTGTCGGACTCCGGATCTTCGTAGTTGCCGACGACCAGCACTGCTCGTCCGTCCATCGCGGCCACCGCCGAGTAGCCCCGGGCAAAGCATCGAAAGTCGACACCCTGGTGTATTCCCGAACGGTAGGCCCGGGGTGCATTGGGCATTAGGTCGGGATGGGGGAGAGGCGACATGCAGCTACTGGGCCAGACAATGTCAAGTGATAGGCGGGCGGCGTCTTCCAGCGCTTCTTGGTACGTCTGCGGCTCTTGGTCCAGCACCACGATGACTGGGGTGGGGGTGGGTGCGGGACCAGCAGCGGCACTGCCTTCAGAGTCGTTGGGCGACGATCCGCCACTCGGGTCTGAATCAGTGGTTTCTTCCTGAGTTGCCGGCGAATCGCTTGATGATGGCTCGTCATCTGCCTCCGAAGGGGAGGATGCTGGCTCTGAACCACTATCGGAAGAGCCGGACGACGATGCCGCGGCGTTGTCGTCAGAGTTGTCCGAAATCCATGCCTGGGAAACCACGATCCCAATCACGAAGGCCACGACCACTGCGGCGGTCGACAGAAGCACTCGACCCGATTTGAGACCCCGAAAGCCCCTGGCGATCCACTTCCCCAACCAGCGGAAGGGCGAGGCCAAGCTACTCCCGATGCCCCTGAAGCTCATGGAATCCCGTTTTCCCAACCATGCGAACCAGGACATTACACGGGTGTCCGGTGGGTCTGTGGGGCAGTTGAGGGGGTAGAATTCTTGGCTGTGACCATCGCACTTGTGGTGATCGACGTAATTGCTGCCTTGGGGCTGCTGGTGCTGGTGCTGCTGCACAGCGGCCGGGGCGGCGGCCTCTCCGACATGTTCGGTGGCGGCTTCGGCACCCAAGCCGCCGGTTCGACTGTTATCGAGAAGAACCTTGACCGTCTCACCATCGTGGCCGCGCTGATCTTCTCCTTCTCCACTCTGGCTCTGGCCCTGCTGCTGGATTCCAGCTAACCGCCGGTTGGATTTCGCGCTCACACCCGAGTTGCTGGAACTGCGCGACCGGGCGCGAACTGTGGCCGCTGATGGAGTGGCCCGATTCGGACGGCACAACGACTCGTGGATCAACGGATACTCCAAGGATTTCGCCCGGATCATGGCCAACGAAGGCTGGATCGGCATGGGGTGGCCGACTGAGTATGGGGGAAGAGACAGGCCGCCCATTGAACGGCTGATCGTGGCCGAGGAGATGATCAGCGCCGGCGCTCCGGTGGCGGCCATGTGGTTCGCCGACCGCCAGATGGGCCCGACGCTGATTGCCTATGGCAGCGAGCAGCAGAAGGCGGATTTTTTGCCCCAGATGCTGTCGGGGGAGAGCACCTGGTGCATCGGGATGAGCGAGCCCGACGCCGGCTCCGATCTGGCCTCTATCTCCACCCGTGCAGTGCGACACGGCGACTACTTCGTGATCGACGGCCAGAAAATCTGGACCAGCTTCGGGCATGTGGCCGACTACTGCTATCTGATCTGTCGCACTAGCGATGAAGGCCCGCCCCACCGGGGCGTTAGCGAGATCATCGTGCCCATGGACACCCCGGGAATCGAGGTGCGCCCCATCACCGACATGATCGCCAACCGGCATTTCTGTGAGATCTATTTCACCGGCGTCCGAGTGCCCGCCGAGAACCTGGTGGGGACCGAAGGGGATGCCTTCAAACAGACCATGGTGCAACTGGCCCACGAGCGCGGCGGTATCGACCGGCTGGTGTCCAACCGAGCGCTGTTCCTGCATTCCCTTTCGCAGGCCGACGGATCCGATCCCCGAGTTCGCCAACAGATCGCCCGCCTGGAGAGTGAATATCGGGTAGGACGGCTGCTGGTGTATCGGGAGGTCCTCGGCCAAGCCCCTCCCGGGTTCAGCGCCGCCACCAAAGCCTTCTGCACCGAGCACGAGCAGCGGGTGGCCCAATTCGCCGCGACGTCTCTCGGATCGGCAGCCCTGATTGACGGTCAGTGGACCAGGGGGATCTGCTACGCCGCCTCGTACACCATTGCCGGCGGTACCTCCAACGTCATGCGCAACATCCTCGGCGAACGCGTCCTCGGCCTGCCCCGCGAGCCCCGCTAAGCGAGTGGCATCTTCGAGCAGTCGTGGCCCTTGAGGGTTGGGAGGCCGTCTATCTCGTAGAGCGGACGAGCCCCGCCGCGATAGGGTGCCCTCTGCGCCGGATTCACGGTGTCCACGTCGGAGTGGCGGAATTGGCAGACGCGCTAGCTTGAGGGGCTAGTGCCCAATACGGGCGTGGGGGTTCAAGTCCCCCCTCCGACACCAACGGTCCTGGTTCCTCACGGCAGGTACGGGAGCGAGGAGTGATGGAGCACGATGCGCAGAACGCCGTCAGCGTCCTTCCTGTAGCCGAAGCTCTTGTCCACCCTGGTGACCTGACCGTCCTTGTCGGTCATCTTCATCCACCCCATCCACATGGCGACGTCGCCGTCCACGAAGCTCGCCGCGGTCTCCGACTGGACGTCTCGCCATTCCCTGAGGCCGAACCCGTTGTCGAGGGGATACTCCGGGTCGTGGCCGACGAAGTAGGAAAGCGCTCCTCGCTTGGTGAGTCGGAACGTCTGCTCGCCACTCGCCATGGTCGGCTTGAACAGCACCGTCCCTAGGTTGTACCCGTAAACCTCATCCAGAACGCGAGAAGCGACCGCACGGGCACCATCGATTCCTTCTGCTTTGTAGGCCTGGGCGATCGCGACCAAACCGTCCCCCCAAGCAATTCGGGCCGCCGTCAACTCAGATTCAGCGATTGGCACGGCACCCTTCTTTGCCCATTGTCGGTCGCATTCATGGCGCCGAGGCTACTGCGGTCTATGGCACACTAAGGCCATGTTTCGGGTCACCCAGTTTTCCGACCTTCACTTCAGTACCGAGCCCGAGGGCGAGGCGCGCAATACCGACGACACGTGGGATGTGGTGTTTGCCGATGCATTTGAGTCGGGAAAGCCGCTGCCCGATGTGGTGGTGCTTACCGGTGACATTGCCACCAGCGGCTCCGAAGCTGAGTATGCCAAGGTCGCCGGGAAGATGGCCCGCCTCCCGGTTCCCGCCATCGTGTGCATCGGCAATCACGACAAGCAGGTCCCATTCGATGCCGTATTGCCCCGGCCGGGGTTGAGCAACAGCCGCACCCTGCGAGGAGGGAATTGGCTGTTCTTGTTCGCCGATTCCAATTTGGCGGGACGGGATCAGCGCCCCGACGGATCGCTCGTGGACCGCGACGACCGGATCAAGAAAGAAGGGTGCTTTGGTGACCGCGAGCTGATGTGGATGGCTGAGACCGTCGAGGCCAGCGACGCCGAACATGCCTTCGTTTGGACCCACCATCCACCGGGCGCCTACGGCTTCTTCAGCAGCGGGAACTACGAGAATGAGTTCGCCCGACTGATCGATCTGGCTCCCGCTATCAAGGGGGTCGGCGCGGGCCACACGCACACCTACACGGTGGTGGATTGTGCGGGTCGGCCCATCCACCAATGCCCGTCGCTCTCGGTCAACATCGACTTCGAGAACTTCACCACGCTCCCACCCGGATACCGCACCTACGAATTCTGCGACGACGGCTCTATCAATACCGAAGCCCACCTCGTGGCCGAAGACCGATGGCCGAGCAGCGACCTCCCCGAAATTGCCTGCCGCCTGCTCCGCGGCGAAATCAGCTATTGGGAGATGCAAGAGGAGTGGCACGGTGTGCATGCCCACTAGTCGCGAAAGGTGAGAAGTGATACGTCGAGGGAAATGGCTGGCTCTGCTGGTTGTGGTGGCGCTGGTGCTGGTGGGGTGTGGTGGGGATTCAGGCGATTCTCCGCCCGATTCGGCGAGTGCGAGCGAACCGACGGCGGCACCTGAGCCCACGACCGCCCCTGATCGGGACAGTGCCGCTCCAGAGGACGCAGGCGATTCGGCCACTGCCGATGGAGGCTCCGATGAAGGAAGCACCGCCGATAGCGGAACTACTGAGGAAGACACCTCCTCCGCTGACGACGGCTCTGGGGAGAGCGGCGCCGTGGAGACCGACGAGGCCGTCGAAGAAGTTATCGAGCTGACGGCGACTGCTCGGGGGGTGACGGCTGACACCATCACTTTGGGCGTTGCCATCACCGATGTGACCGTTTTTGCCGATGTGGGCGACATCCTGGCCCGGTATCAGCCGCTGGTTGATGCCACCAATGCCGCCGGCGGGATCAATGGACGCCGGGTGGAGATCATCACCGAACAGTGGGACATCCTCGATTCAGTGGCGTTCGAAGCGGCCTGCGTGGCTCTCACCGAAGACAACGAGGTGTTCCTGGTGCTCGGTTTTATGCCGGCTGGCTGGGGCAGCATCTTCTGCTACACCGACATCAACGAGACCATCGTCATCAACACCTCCGACTTGGACCAGCAGGATCTCGACATGAGCGACGGGCGCTTGATCACCACCCGCCCGTATCAGTTCGGCTCGCTGCTGGCCGGACTGGAGCTGTTGAGGCCCGAGCTTGAGGGCGCCAGGGTGGTCATCTACGGCGCTTCTGTCGACGGCCGGATCGAGACCGCCGAGGAACTGCTGCGCAGTTTCGGCGCCGAGATTGTCGAGGTCACGAGGCAACAGATCGGCGGGGAGGATCTGATTGCCGCGGAGGCTGAGATCGACATCCACGTCGAGCGGTGGCGAACGCACGATCCCGACTGGATCATCAACGTCGACGGCGCAGTGGCCGGAAGCCTGCAAGGGCTTGTGCGGGCTGGGCTGACCGACTGGAACATCGTCACTCCGGCTAACGATGCGCCTAGCAATAACGCGATGGGCGCCGATCTGAGCCTGTTTTCCAATCTGATTGCCACCGGGGAGCCCGGCGCCGAAGAATTGGCCGCCCAAGGCCTTTATGGCATTCCCGAGTGCTTCGAGATCATCAACGCGGCAACCGGTCAGGGCTTGGGGACATCCGGCGAAGCCGAAGACGCCCAAGCCGGGACCGCGATCGAGGTATGCGCGGCGTGGGACGTCTTTGTGGCGCTGGCGACAGCCGCCGGACCCGACCTCACTCCGGAGAGCTTCCTCCAGGCCGGCTACGACCTCGGGTCATTTCCCATGACGGGGTCGCCGAGCGGGTCATTGGCCCCCGACAAGCCATGGGTGTCCAACGCCCAACCAGCGTTGTTCGTCTACGACGCGGAGTTGGACGCCTTCGTTCCCCGCTGACCAGAGCCGGACGGCGTCCCGGCTCAAACAGGCTGCGGCAGAGCAAGCCCGGCGGCGGTGGCAAATGGGTGATAAGGTCGATGGGTATCCATCGCTCTACCTGAGGGGGGCTTGCGATGACTCGAAAAACACGCAACTTCAAGATCTTGAGCGCTGTCCTCATTTTCATAATGCTGGGCACCGCCGCTGTTAGCTGCGGAGACGACGATGATGGCCGACCAAGCAAACTTGTCTTTAGTCAGGTGCCAGCTGAAGATGCAACAGGTATGGCCCAGGCCTACACAACGACGATTGACATTCTCATTGACCATGTTGAAGGTCTAGAAGAAATAGAGTTCGTCCTGGCGACTGAATACGCTGGAATGGTAGAGGGCATTATCGCAGGACGAATTGATGCAGCCCAATACGGTCCTTTTGCCTATGTACTCTCAACTCAGAAAGGCGCCAATCTTGAAGTCGCTGGTACCGCAATAAGGAAAAAGGGAGCGTCTCCAGGGTATCGCAGTTACTTGGTAACTGGGAAAGACAGTGGAATTTCAAGCCTTGAAGATCTTGCGGGCAAGAAGGTGTGTTTCACCGACCCGGGTTCAACCTCCGGATTCCTATTCCCTTCAGAAGGTCTGCTCTCAGTAGGTCTTGACCCATCAGAAGGCTCCAATGATATAACCCCAATCTTTGCCGGTGGGCACGACTCATCAATCCTGAGCGTTGCAAGTGGGGATTGTGACGCAGGTTTCGCAGCCGACGTCTTTCTAAAGAGCCAACCCGATGACGCTGGTCCCGGCAGACTCCAGGAAACAGGAGACCTCGATGGCATTCTCGACAGAGTGGATGGATCAGATGTCAACCCTGAAAGTGCTGAACTAGCAATCATCTGGAAAACAGAGTACATCGCTGGCGCTCCATTCGCACTTAACGTAGATACGATTCCTGAAGATATGATCGAAGAGATCACAGCTGTCCTGACCGAGAAAGCCAATGTCACCTTCGCCCTAGCCAACGGTTATTGCGAAGGAACTGAGGAAGAACATAATTGTCACATCGGTGCAGGAGGTACTGGAGATTGGGGATACATCGACGTAGGAGGGGACTCTTATTACGATGGCATCCGACGAGTTTGTGAAGTAACTGGCGCTAACGAGTGCGAAGGCTAGTTATAGGACGAACCGCCTAACCTGACAATGTTGGCGACATAAGTCAAAGCAATATGGTTTCCCCCGATGATGGCAGCGTAATGATTCCAGCATCGGGGGAAACTGCTGTTAAGGTTACAAACCTAGTCAAGACCTTTGACAATGGGAGTGTTACGGCCCTTGATCACGTGTCAATCACTGTACCGACGGGTCAATTACTGGTCATTATTGGGCTTTCCGGAGCGGGAAAGTCAACCCTGCTTAGGCATTTAAACGGCCTACACTTGCCAACAGAAGGGTCGGTGGAGGTGCTTGGACAGGACGTGCCTGCACTGACCCGGCCAGAACTACGACACCTTCGACGCGATATCGGCTTCGTCTTCCAGCAATTTAATATAGTTGGAAGAGTCACCTGCATAGAAAATGTTTTGAGTGGGGCGCTAGGTCGAATACGAGGACCGCGTGTCGGCGCGATTATGTATCCAAAATCGCTGCGGGTCGAAGCTTTCGAGCAGCTGGATAGAGTCGGATTGGCAGATCGAGCATGGCAGAGAACAGACACGCTATCTGGCGGTCAGCAACAACGGGTAGCCATAGCGCGAAGTTTAATGCAAAAGCCTAAACTGGTCTTAGCGGATGAACCAGTCGCTTCTCTAGATCCTGAAATTTCAGGGCAAGTGATGGATCTTCTCGTACAATGTTGTATCGAAGACAATATTACTGTCATCTGTAGCCTTCACCAGGTTGAACTGGCGTTGGGTTGGACAGATCGTCTGATAGGTCTTCGTGATGGCAAAGTCGTCATGGACACTCCGGTAGATGATTCATTGAACCAAGACGATGTAATGAACGTCTACCGTGAATTAGACCCATCAGGTGACAAACGAGAAGAATACGCCGAATCGATCAACAGCCCTGTCTTGTGACTACCGCAGTAGAAAAGACCGACGGGCGCAATAGGGGTAATTCTGGAGCGATCCAAACCGGTCATTCCTATCAGGTTTCTCGCCCATGGAACCTACAGAGGGCACAGATATGGAGTCTCGTTGTCCTCGTTGCCGCTGCCTTTATTTGGTCTATAGACCGTGTCGGTCTTTCATTCGGTGGTATAGCAGAGATCATTGAAGGCTGGCCAGCAACCTGGAACCTACTCCAGAGGATGGTGCCACCCTATATACCCAGTGAAGATTTGGACTTAGTCATTTCCGCTGCTTTTGATACGTTCTTTATGGCCTTTGCAGGCACAGCACTTGGACTACTTTTAGGAATACCTCTCGGTCTGCTTTCAGCGCGCAACGTGATGCCCTGGGCCTCTGTTCGTGCATTCGCACGAGCAGCAATTGTTTTCTCACGGGCTATACCTGCTCTGGTCTTTGCTATCTTCTTCGTCAGAATATACGGCATCGGCGTTCTCCCCGGAGTGATTTCGATCGGTATTCACTCAATCGGCATGATAGGTAAACTCGTAGCTGATGCAGCTGAAGATATTGATCCCGGCCCGCGTGAAGGCGTAGCTTCTACAGGTGCTGGCCCTATGCAGGACCTTTGCTCCGGTGTGTGGAGTCAGATGGTTCCAACGGTCATCACGATTTCTCTGTATCGGCTGGAACTTGATTTCCGTTCCGCCCCTATCCTTGGCTGGGTAGGCGCAGGAGGAATTGGCGTTCTTCTCCGCACGTACCAAGGAAGTCTCCGATATCAGGAAATGCTGGGAGTCACGCTACTCATCGTAATTCTTGTGATTATCTTAGAAGCGCTCTCTGCATTGACTCGCCATGCACTGCTGGGCACAACTGAAAGACAACCGAACAAAGCTAAAGATACAAGATCCAAAAGATTAACAGGTGGCCTGGCTAGTCCTGGAGTAAAGATAGCTAATTGGCTCATTAGTAGATCCAATCAACCACCGACCCCAGGTAAGCAACTGCCTCAGGCTCGCCTTACTCCGCCATGGACCACAGAGCGCATAAAGGTAAACGCAGTTGGCTTTATGTTTTCTGTACTACTTGTACTTTCGTTGATTATCCCAGACATCGGCGCTAGCGAAGTTATTACTGGTAGTGAGAAAATCCCAGAGATGCTAAGAAGAGTGACTCCTAACGATTGGTCCTGGTTCACCGACCGAATCGTTCATGACATGATTGATACGTTGGGGATCGGAATGGCTGCGACGGGATTGGCATTGCTATTTGCAATACCATTTTCATTCCTTGCTGCGAGCAATACTGCCCCAGGACGGTTTGTTTATCTTTGTTCACGATCATTCATGCTCCTTGTCCGTTGCGCTCCCGAACTTGTAGTCGCCGTTATATTTGTTGCAGCAATCGGGCCGGGGCCTAGGGCTGGCACACTTGCACTAGCTATTGCACTGTTTGGCTTCATCACAAAGCTCTTTGCTGATGCCATAGAGGAAGCGCGTCAAGGCATCCGTGATGGAGTGGCTTCAACAGGGTCAAGCAGGCTCCAAGAATCGACTGCTGCAGTTTTGCCTCAAGTAGTCACTTCCAAAATCAGCAATTCCATGTATTTGTTGGACGTTGGAATCAGAAATTCAGCGATCGTGGGTATCGTTGGTGGCGGTGGAATAGGATTCCTGGTGATCAATGCCTCTAGACAACTAGAGTGGGAGACTCTAGGTGGAATCATCTTCTGCATATTCGTCGTGGTGTACGCCATCGAATTAATTTCCACCTGGGTCAGAAGAAAGATAACGTGATCGGCGTGTTTCGCGTTACCCAGTTTTCCGATATGCACTTCTGCACCGACCCCGAGGCCGCGTCCCGGAATACCGATGACACTTGGGACGCGGTGTTCGCCGATGCATTCGATGCAGGCCGACCGCTTGCTGATCTGGTGGTAATCACCGGTGACATTGCCGACAACGGCACCGAGGCCGAATACGAGAAGATCGCCGAGAAGCTTGCTCGCATCCCGGTTCCCACCGTCGTGTGCCCGGGAAACCATGACCGGCAAGTGGCGTTTGATGCCATTTTGCCCCGGCCCGGCATCAGCAACCGGCGCACGCTGCGGGTCGGTAGTTGGTTGTTCTTGTTCGCCGACTCCAATGCCGACGGGCGGGAGCGGCGCCCGGACGGCTCGCTGGTGGACCGTGAGGACCGTACCCATGCCCACGGCCGTTTCGGGAATGCGGAAGTGGCATGGATAGCCGAAACCGTTGAGCGAAGCGATGCCGACCATGCCTTCGTGTGGACCCACCATCCGCCGGGGGCTTTTGGCTTCTTCAGCAAGCCCGACCATGACGCAGAATTCGCTCGACTGGTGGAGATGGTCCCCGAGATTGTCGGAGTCGGTGCAGGCCACACCCATACCTACAAGACCCATGAGTGCGGGGGGCGCCCCATCCACCAGTGCCCGTCGCTGTCGGTGAACATCGACTTTGAGAACTTCACAACTCTGCCGCCCGGATACCGCACCTACGAGTTCTCCGATGACGGTTCAGTTGCGAGTGAGGCTCACCTGGTGGGGGAGGACCGGTGGCCGAGCAGCGCGATTGCCGAGATGGCCCAGCGCATGCTCCGGGGCGAAATCAGCTACGAGGAGATGAAGGCCCAACAGGCCGCCGAACAGGCCTGACAGCACTTGGCTATGGTCCGAAGGGCGCTTACCCTGACGGCATCATCGAGACCTTGAGGAGCAACAGTGGAGTTAACCGATAAGACCATTGTGGTGACGGGGCCAACGGGGATGGTGGGGCCTCCGCTGTGCAAGTCGTTGGCCGCCGACAATCGGGTGATTGCGCTGGCCCGATTCTCCGATGCCGATGCCCGGGCGGACCTTGAGGCTGGGGGAGTGGAGTGCATCGCCGTCGATTTCGTGACTGCGGACTTCTCAGCAGCCCCCCGCGATGTGGACGTGGTGGTGAATCTGGCGGTGATCAAGACCGGCGATTGGAAGACCGATCTAGCGGTGTGCTCTGAGGCAACCGGGCATTTGATGAGCCACTTCCGCGACGCCGAGGCGTTTCTGCATTGCTCGTCAGGGGCGGTGTATCAGCCCAACGGAGGCCAGCCGTTCACCGAGGACAGCCCCCATGGCAACCACCACGCCCACATGATGCCCACCTATTCGATCTGCAAGATCGCCGGCGAGTCGGTGGCCCGGTTCGGAGCCCAGGAATTCGGGCTGCCCACGGTTATCGCCCGACTCAACGTGCCCTATGGCGACACCACCGGATGGCCGTTCTTTCACCTTCTGATGATGCGAGCCGGTATGGACATCGAAGTCCATACCGATGGCGCGCGCTACAACCTCATCCACGACGAGGACATCGCCGCCGACCTGCCCGTTCTGCTCGATCAGGCCTCGGTGCCGGCCACGACGCTCAACTGGGCCAGTCCCGGCCTGGTCTCCGTGGCGGAATGGTGTGCCTTCATGGCCGAAGTTGACGGCTGCGACCCGCCCAAGATCGTGGAAGCCGACACCGCCATCCCCAGCACCGTCATGGACACCAGCCGCATCGAAGCCCTACGCCCCGGCCGCCTCGTGGGATGGCAAGACGGCATCCGCCGCCTAGTCGAAAACCATCCCGCCTGAATCTCGATATCTCTGACTAAGGCCAGCTCGATCTGTTTCTTCTGTGCGTCTGCGGAGACTTTCCCATGGCCGGCGGCCAAGTTGGGCGACTCGCGGCGAAAGCAGGGGTAGATTCCGCTCGTGCAGCCTGATACTCAACGAGCGGCCAACCTGGAGCGAATTCGGTCGTATTTCGATCTAATCGCCACCGGCGATGTAGAAGCGCTGGCCCAGCATTGGCACGACGAAATCGTATTCGAGACCCCGTTCTCATTCACGGGCCAGCCCTCGCGGACCGAAGGCAAACAGGCAGTGTACGAACGGCTGTCCACCTCCTATGGCCTGGTGAGCATGGTCTTTCACATCACCGAGATTTACGAGCTCACCGACCCTGACCGCTTCCTGGTCGAGTACTCCAGCGATGGCCACATGCTCGACTCGGGGGAGCGGTACCAGAACGACTACATCACGTTGGTAGAGGTGCAAGACGGCCTCATCAGCCGCTATCGCGAGTTCTACGATTCCCAACGGTGCGCCGCCGCCTTCGCCCACCTGCTCGACCCCGACCACTGACAAGTCGCTGTAAATATCCAGTTATTGGATAACTATAGAAATTGGAATCAGTCCAAAGTTGGTCCTAAAATCTGTTCATGCCTTTGAGCGACGTACCTGCCCCGGCCGACTTATTGCGCCAGCACGGGCTCCAGGTCACCGCACAGCGCATCGCGGTCATCCGTGCCGTTTCGGCCTGTCCCCACGGTACCGTTGAGGATGTGGCCGAGGCGGTCCACGACGACATCGGCGCCATATCCCGCCAGGCGGTTTATGACTCGCTGGGAATGCTTGCCGAACAGGGCTTGATACGCCGGATCCAGCCCGCAGGATCGCCGGCCCGCTACGAGGATCGGGTGGGCGACAACCACCACCACCTGATCTGCCGCACCTGCGACCGAATGGTCGACGTCGACTGCGCGGTGGGCTACACCCCGTGTCTCACTGCCGCCGACGATTCTGGATATGAGATCGACGAGGCCGAGGTCATTTACTGGGGCCGCTGTCCTGAATGTGCCGCCGCCGCCCGAGAGCCAGTTGTCCAATGAACCAATCAACAACCAAGAAACAACTCAAAGGAGAGTCCAATGTCTGAGAATCCCAGCCAGTGCCCGTTTTCCGGGGCCAATACCGCCAAGGGCACATCGGCCACCGAGCAGTGGTGGCCCGAACAGCTCAACCTGAAGATCCTGCACCAGCATTCCCCTGAAGCCGACCCGATGGGGGAGGGATTCGACTACGCCGCCGAGTTCGAGTCTCTCGACCTGGCCTCGGTGAAACAGGACATCGCCGAAGTGCTGGTCGACTCCAAGGACTGGTGGCCCGCAGACTACGGCCACTACGGCCCGCTGATGATCCGCCTCACCTGGCATGCCGCCGGCACGTATCGGATCGGCGATGGCCGCGGCGGGGGAGGCACCGGCGCCCAGCGATTCGCCCCGCTGAACAGCTGGCCCGACAATGCCAGCCTCGACAAGGCCCGCCGTCTGCTGTGGCCCGTCAAGCAGAAGTACGGCCGCAAGCTCTCCTGGGCCGACCTGTTGATCCTGGCCGGCAACGTGGCCTTGGAGTCGATGGGGTTGGAGACCTTCGGCTTCGGCGGCGGTCGCCCCGACATCTGGGCCCCCGAAGAGGACATCTACTGGGGTTCGGAGAACGAATGGCTCGGCGACGAGCGCTATACGGGAGAACGAGACCTGGAGACCCCGCTTGGGGCCGTGCAGATGGGGCTCATCTACGTCAATCCCGAGGGCCCCAACGCCAACCCCGACCCGATTGCCGCCGGAATCGACATCCGCGAGACGTTCGGCCGCATGGCCATGGACGACGAGGAGACGGTGGCCCTGATCGCCGGCGGCCACACCTTCGGCAAGGCCCACGGCGCCGCCCCCGACACCTACGTGGGGGATGATCCCGAAGCGGCCAGCATCGAAGAGCAGGGCCTGGGCTGGAGGAACACCTTTGGAACCGGCGTAGGTGCCGATGCCATCACCAGCGGCCTAGAGGGGGCGTGGACCAACGACCCCGCCCGGTGGGACAACGGCTTCTTCGACAACCTGTTCGGCTACGAGTGGGAGCTGACCCAGAGTCCCGCCGGAGCCCACCAGTGGCGTCCGACCGACCGGGCCGCCGATGACACCGTGCCCGATGCCCACGATCCCGACAAGAGGGTGGCGCCGATGATGCTGACCACCGACCTGGCTCTGCGGTTCGACCCGATTTACGAGCCCATCTCCCGCCGCTTCCATGAGAACCCCGACGAGCTAGCCGACGCCTTCGCCCGAGCGTGGTTCAAGCTCACCCACCGCGACATGGGTCCGGTGGCCCGCTACTTGGGTCCTGAGGTTCCCGATGAGGAGCTGATCTGGCAGGATCCGGTTCCCGCCCCCCAAGGCGAGCCCATCGGACCCGACGAGATCGCCGACCTCAAGGAGCGGATCCTCAACTCGGGTGTGTCGGTGTCGCAACTGGTGGCTACGGCCTGGGCCTCGGCCTCCACCTTCCGGGGCACCGACATGCGAGGCGGCGCAAACGGGGCCCGCATCCGGCTCGCACCGCAAAACGGCTGGGAAGCCAACATCGCAGCCGGTGTGGCCGACGTCGTGTCGGCACTTGAGCAGATCCAGGCTGATTTCAATGCCCAAGGCGGACCCCAAGCATCGCTGGCCGACTTGATCGTGCTCGGCGGATGTGCCGCAGTCGAGAAGGCAGCCAGCGACGCCGGCCACGATGTCGCGGTTTCCTTCTCGTCGGGGCGCACCGACGCCACAGCCGATCAGACCGACGTCGACAGCTTCGCCGTTCTCGAGCCCACCGCCGACGGCTTCCGCAACTATCTGGCCGACTTCCACAAGCGCCCAGCTGAGGAGCTGCTGGTGGACAAGGCGTTCTTGTTGAACCTGACCGCCCCGGAGATGACGGTGCTGGTCGGCGGGATGAGGGCGCTCGATGCCAACGTCGGCCAATCCCAGCACGGCGTGCTCACCGATCGGCCCGGCACCCTCACCAACGCTTTCTTCACCAACCTCCTCACCATGGACACCGAGTGGCGGGCGTCAGTGGACCAGGCCGGGGTGTACGAGGGCCGCAACCGGGACACTGGGGAGCTCCGCTGGACGGCCACCGCCGCTGATCTGGTGTTCGGCTCCAATTCCCAGCTCCGAGCCATCGCCGAGGTGTATGGCTGCGACGACGGCGAGGAGAAGTTCGTCAACGACTTCGCAGCCGCCTGGGCCAAGGTCATGAACCTGGACCGCTTCGACCTGACCTAAGCCCAGTGATGGCCGGCCGGCCAGCGGGATCCCCCCTCTCCCGCTGGCCGGCAGCCCTCAATCCCACAGAGCCTGGGCAACCGGCGCGACCGGGTACCCACTAGCCGCGATTGGGCAATCTGAAGAGCACTCATTCGTGCGGCAGGGCAGCGTTACCGGTTGTATGCAATTCTGCTAACATATCTGCATGCAAAGTACGAGTGTGCGCATTGCTGTGGCGACCCATCAGGAGTTGAAGGAGCTGGCCGCATCTCTGGGTACCACGGTAGGCGACACGGTAGCGATCGCGGTGCGGAGGTTGCGCCAAGACAAGATCGGCGCTGATTTGCACAGCGAACTCACTGTTGAAGAGGTCGGTTGGCTCGATGCTGACCTCGGGTGATGTCGTCGACCTAGATCTCGGGACGCCCGCGGGGCGAGAAGCTGGTTTTTGGCATCCCGCAGTTGTGGTGACCGCCCAGCGGGTGCTCGATGCAGATCCGAGTGTCGTCCAAGTCGTTCCGCTGACGACGGCCATTCGGGGATTTGCATCAGAAGTGGAGGTGGAAGCCGATTCCCGTAACGGGCTGGACGATGCCTCAGCCGCGCAGTGCCAGCACATCCGCGCCGTGGCAGCTAGCCGCATTGAGAGCACAAGGGGCAACGTCGGAGGGACTGCCCTTATCCAGATCCGAGAAGTACTCAGCCTGATCCTTGATATCCCCGGATAGACCTCGGATTTCACGTGAGGCCACTATTCAGCTCGTCTTCCCGCGCTGCGCATCAGCTGGACGAGTTCGGCCGGGTCATAGGGAGCCGGGGGGCCGGGAAGATAGGTAACGGATTCGATGACGCCGGGGTAGGCGAAGGCGCCGTGGGTTTCAAACGTCGACCACAGGACAGGGGAGCGGCGATCGATGCCGACGTCGATGCCTTGGAACGGAGCAAAGCCCATCAGCATTTCGACTCCGTCGACTCCCGCTGACGGGGGCTGACCCAACGCCATCGTTAGGCGGACCGGTTCCGGGGTCGCTGCTCATGTTCGTTAGCCTCGATCTGCGAGGTCGTACTCCGCCATGTAGTAGGGATGGTCGGGGTCGAAGGTGGTGAGGGGTGCAGGGTTATCGACCCGGCCTACGGGGCGCCGACCCGTCCCTTCGACGCCTTTGACCCCATCGCCCAGGTCTGCCCTGGCTTCGTCGAGCAAACGGTGGAGGCGGGCAACCACCTCGGGGTGTGAGGCGGCAACGTCGGTGGTCTCGCCGATGTCATTGTCGAGGTCGTAGAGCTCCTCCAGGGGACCCTGGCCCCCTCGGAAATTGGGCGACTTGTACACATGGAGCTTCCACTGGCCCGATCGCACGGCCTCGAGGTTGGGACCGGAGTAGTAGTAGAAGGCGTCGTAGGGCGAGTCATCGGACACGCCTTCGAGGATCGGGCCGATGTCGTGTCCGTCGATGATGCGATCGGTGGGCAACTCAACGCCACACCATCCAGCGATCGTGGGATAGAGGTCCATTGAGGTGGTCAGGGTCGCACATTCCAGCCCAGCGGCAACGCGACCCGGGGCCCGCACGATGCAGGGCACCCGCTGACCGCCTTCCCAGGTGGTGCCCTTGTTGGCCCGCAGCGGCTTGTTGCTGCCTTCTCCTGGCCGGGCGAGCGCGCCGTTGTCGCTAGTGAAGATGACGATGGTGTTCTCGTCGAGACCCAACGCGGCCAGTTCGTGCAACAAGACATCTGCGGCCCAGTCGATGCAGGCGACGGCGGCCCCATAAGGTCCGTTGCGCGACTGGTTCTCGAATCGGGCCTGCACGTAGATCGGCAGGTGAACGTACATGTGTGCGAAGTAGAGAAAGAAGGGTCGGTCGCGGTTGGCCCGCACGAATCGAAGCGACTCTTGCAGGTAACGCGACGTCAACGATGCTTGATCGGGCTGGGCTTCGATCACCTCCTCATCGAGCAGCAGCGGAAGCGGCACCTGGTCTAGGGGCGGCAGCTTGATCCCCAGCTTCTCTTCGAGGTCGGCCCGCTCTGACTCGGTGAGCTTGAGCGCACCAGCCTGGATACCCATGTCGTTGCTGTAAGGAAGCCCGAACCAATGATCGAATCCGTGACGCGTGGGGAAAAACGCCGGCTGGTCGCCACAGTGCCACTTGCCGACCAGCATTGTGGCGTAGCCGCTCTGTTGGAGCAGCTTCGCGATGGTGATTTCCTCGGGATTGAGTCCGACGGCCATTCCCGGGAAGAGAACGTGCACGCCATCGAAGCTGTCGAATCCGATACGAGCGGGGTAGCACCCGGTGAGCATCGCCCCACGCGATGGCGAGCACACTGGAGAAGCCATGTAGAAGTTGGTCAACCGCACACCTTCGGTGGCCATCCGGTCGATGGCCGGTGTGTCGTGTACCTGAGATCCGTAGCAGCCGAGGTCGCCGTAGCCCAGGTCGTCACAGTTGATCAACACCACATTGGGACGGTTGCCACTCATGTCTTTGCCCCTTCATGGTCGGCCTCGCCGATGGCGGCCAACGCTGTTTCGATCTCGCTGACCTTCACCCCAACCGGCCGCTGACCATACCGCCCCACCCAGGCAAGCCTATCTAGGCGTTCTTGCCCAGAGTTGTGGCCGGACTGGGGGTCTCGCCCTTGAGTTGACGGCGACGCTCGAAGAGCTCCTGGCAGAAGATCCCATTCCCGAGCAGGTGATGCTGCATTGCCTGCTGATCAAGCGAGAATCGGTTGCCCTCTGGGTAGTTGATAACACCAACAGGATCAACCACGTGCATACAGCTATTCTTGTGTAGCCTCGCTAATCTACTGATATGGCTACAGTTGGTTCTACAACACTGCGGGTGACCAAAGAGCTGCGCGACGAGATCGCTCGGCTCGCTGACCTGAGGGATACGTCAATGCAGGAGGTGGTGGCGGAAGCAGTGCGCGTGCTTGGCCGCGATGAGTGGTGGTCGTCGGTTCACGAGGCTCTCGACGATTTGGGCGAGCAAGACGTCGGCGCCTACCTGGCCGAGGCCAAGACCCTGGGGGCTGCATCGCCGGATGGTTTGGATGGGGCCTGAGGCGCAACTGGTTCGAGGCGATATCTGGTCTGTCGATTTCGGATCCAATCCCGAACATCCTGAACAGGCACTTCGTCGTCCTGCGTTGATCGTCTCCGACGACAGGCTGCATCACCCGAACCTGAGCATGGTGATTGTGGTGCCAGGCACATCAACGGTGCGGAGGTTGCCGCTGCACGTGGTGGCCGAGCCAGATAGTCGCAATGGTTTGGAACAGCCGACAGCATTCCAAGTCGAACAAGTCAGAGCGGTTTCGGTTGGCCGGCTCCGGGAGCGAGTGGGCCAACTTGATGCAGTCAACCGAAACGCCATAGACGAGATCTTGAGAAACGCGCTCAGTCTGTAGCGTCGCGGTGACCCTCTTCCCTTCCGACACGCTTGACAACACACGCATCCGGTTCTGCCGTGAAATGCACGCGCGGACTACTCGAAGGGATCAGCTCCGGTGATGGTGTCGGTGAGTTCTAGCAGCGAGAAGCCGTGGAGCGCACTGCGCAGCATGCGACCGGCATCATCGACACGCTCGTCGGGGATCCCGAGTGTCGACAGGATGGATCCCGCCGGGATCGTGTAGCCTGCGGCGCCGCCGTCGGCGGTTCCGCACAGGGGGGATGCATGCTCCAGGGGCAACGAATCGTGGTCACCGGGGCCACAGGCCAGGTCGCGAGGCCGCTCGTCGAAGCCTTGAACGCCAACAACGAGGTGTGGGCTGCAGCCCGCGTCTTTTAACGAAGTTCCACAGTCATTGGCTAAGAGACATAGTTTCGGTGTTCGGCGAAACCATTGAGACCCCTAGGAAGAATCCCCGGCGAAATTCATCGTGGGTTGGCCTCTCGGTACTCACGAACTGCGGTGAATGGGTCCTCATTATTGCGCCAGTGGCCCAGTGCGGGGCCACTGAGTTGGTAGCCGATATGTCGGATGAGGTCGTCGTCCCAGTCGGCGACCGTTTGGGGTGGGTACTCCAGCAGCATCAGCTCGGTCTGGCTCAACCAGCCGACCGAGTGTTGTACGTTTACCGCCAGCCGGGCATCGCCGGTGATATTCGTGCCACCACCGTGGAACACGAGGCCCGTGTAGAGGAAGACCGAGCCTTTCGGTGCGACCGCAGGGACGTCGTCACCGGGTTTGGGTCGCCGGTCCGGCTCCCAGCGGTGGCTCCCTGGAGCCACGCGTGTGGCGCCGTTGGATTCGGTGAAGTCGCTGACGGCCCAGAGTGCGTTGAGGTCGACCTCGATCCCGAGCGGTGGCGCGCCGTATTTCCAGGTGTCACGGTGGAGCAGTTGGGAGGATTCACCTCGAAAGAGTTCGAAGTAGTGGGCGAAGGAGAGTTTCCAGGCCGGTGCATGGCCGAGGACTTGGTCTCCGGCAGCCATTACGGAAGGATGGAGCGCGAGGTGTTCCCGGAAGGTCGGCGACCGACCGATGACGAGGCCAGTCCGGCGGGTCCCGGCGCCGGCGAAGTCGGTCACACCGCGGGGCGTGCTCTCGACGAAGGGAGCCATGTCAGCGGCAACGGAGTCCATCACTGAGGGAGAAACGGCGCGCTCGACGACGCAGCAGCCCGCCTCTTCGAACGCTGTAGCGAGATCGTCGGAGGTGTGATCGGCCTGGAGGACCGGGATCTCGAGTCGTGCCGATGTCACTGCGCCACCTCTGGAACGTGTGCAGGTTCGGTCAGCCGCTCCGCGACCGCTCGTCCAATTCCCGAAGCCGAGCCAGCCACAACCGAGTACCGCATGTTCCCTCCCTCCCGACCAACACTCCGGTCCCACTGTAGCTATGGGGAAAAAGATCATGGGAGACATGAGCAACGCAGCTGAAGCTACGGGTGGAGGGCGAGGAAATTACCGGCACCGTAGCTGACGACCAAAGCCAAGCAGTGACCATCGAAACCACCGACGACCGCCTCACCGGTGGCGGTGTAGCGCTTCTGTGCGAAGAGGGCCCCACCGCCACCGAACGCGTGGACCTCCACCCGTTGGCCTAAGTGAGTCCATCCCGAGGCATCGCAGGCATCGGGGGTTCGATAGATCGGTCTCAGACTGTCCGGTGGAAGCGTCGGGAACCGCCTTGTACCAGGGGCATGGCGTCTTTGACGAATGCTGTCCAGTGGGGGTTGGAAATGGTTGTGGCCCAGAGGTCGCTGTAGGCGCTGAGGGAGTCGATCTGCCAGGTGGAGTGGATCTCGGCCTCGAGGTACCCCTGATCCACGGTGCGCCAGCGATTGACGAGAGGACAGCCACCCTCGACCATGAACGAGTCGTAGTGGCGTTGGAGCAGCTCGACGTAAGAGTCGGCGTCGGCTGCGTTGGTACGGGCGGTGATGGAGTACAGCACCGGGGAGGTGTCGGGCGGCGTCTCAGGAGGCGACTGGTGCTCAACCGGTGAGAGCTCGAAGGGACAGGTGAAGATCTTCAGGGAGCCCAAGTCGATGCCCAGGCCGGCAAAGCCTTCCAGGCTTGAGCAGGCCATACCCTCGGGAGTGGCAAGGTAGCGCTCCAACTGGGCCATGTCGGAGAAGGCCTGCTCCCAGATATGGGTCCAGGGCCGGCCCTTGGCCGACACCCATCCCACGTCGTCGGCACCGAAGGCCGATGCCGCTACACCCTTGGGCTGGGCCGCGAGGGCTTCGAGCGCCGCCCCGTCTGCGTCGGTGCTTGCGTTCAGCAGCAGCACCCGGCGGATTCCGCCGCGCACGTCCTGGGCGGCGTCAGGCGTCGTGTAGCGCGTGGCGTAGGTGTTGTCGGTGATGCACTCGGGGCTGTCGGGCATGACGTAGTTGTCGATGGCCCCGATGTGATACGGGTGCACCATGTAGGGGCCGGAATAGCTGGCCTCGTCGACGAAGGTGTTCTCCCAGATCACCGTGGGGGAGTCGAGATCGACCCCAGCGGAGGAGTCCAACAGGCCCGGTATGAAGCGATCGGCGGCGCTCAGCACGTCGATCATCTCCTGAACCTGTGTGTCAGGCACCCCCGGATTCACGGGAAGGATGTAGAACCGCCTGATCATGCTGGCCATACCAAGTATCCTCCCACCGCATATAACGGATACCAGCGTTGAAGGAGGAACTGTGACTGCCATCGAACCGGACATCCTTTCGCCGAAATTTCTTGAGGATCCCAACGCCGTATTGGAAGTGATGCGAGAGGACTATCCCGTCGTGTACCACGAGGCGACCGAGGCGTGGCTCATCTCCCGCTACGACGATGTGGAGCGGGCCTTCAAGGACAAGGCGTTCACGTCCAAGAACTACGAGTGGCAGCTTGAGCCGGTTCATGGCCGGACCATCCTCCAGATGGAGGGCCGTGACCACTCTGCGCATCGCAATCTGATTGCTCCCGCATTCCGGGGCAGCGAGCTGACAGCCAAGTTCGTACCGGTCATTGCGGCCAACGCCCGTGACCTCATCGATGGATTCCGCACCGACGGCAAGGTGGACCTGGTCGACCAGTTCACCATTCGCTTCCCGATCAACGTGATCGTCGACATGCTAGGGCTGGACAAGTCGGACCATGAGCGGTTCCAGAAGTGGTACCACTCGATCATGATGTTCCTCAGCAACCTCACCGGCGACGAGGAGGTCATGGCCCAGGGACTCCAGACCAAAGACGAGCTCGAGGCCTACATGATGCCGATCATCGCTCAACGGCGGGCCGACCCCGGCGACGACCTGCTCAGTACCCTGTGTACCGCCATCATCGACGGCGAGCAGATGACCGACCTGGAGATCAAGGCGTTCGTGTCGCTGCTGCTGGTGGCCGGGGGAGAGACCACCGACAAAGCGATGTCCAACATGATGATGAACCTGATCGCCAACCCCGAGCAGCTCCAGGCGGTGCGCGACGACCGCAGCCTCATCGACAACGCGTTCGCCGAGACACTGCGGCACTCCCCTCCGGTGCAGATGATCATGCGCCAGCCCGAAGAGGACGTGGAAATGCACGGCCTGACCATTCCCGCCGGCGCCACGGTGACCTGCCTCATTGCCGGGGCCAATCGCGACCCCCGCCACTACGCCGACCCCGACAAATTCGACATCTTCCGCGACGACCTCGACGTGTCCAAGGCGTTCTCGGGGGCGGCCAACCACACCGGTTTCTGCCTGGGCCGGCACTTCTGCATCGGGGCCATGCTGGCCAAGACCGAAGTAGACATCGCCACCAACCAGTTGCTCGACGCCATGGACGACGTCGCCTTCGACGGCCTCCCACCCACCCCCGAGGGCGTGTTCACCCGGGCCCCCAAGTCGATGCCCCTCACCTTCACCCCGACCGGGCGCTGACTGTCCAGCACCGTCGGGGCAGGCTGAACTAGGCGTTCTTGCCCAGCGTGGTGGCCGGGCTGGGTGTGGCACCCTTGAGCTGGCGGCGGCGTTCGAATAGCTCCTCGGCCGCGGCCTGAGCCTGCTCGGCCACCTCGCGGACATCAACCGAGATCACCTCGCCACCCTCCACCAACTGCTGCCCCTGCACCCAAACACTGGCCACATCGTGGGATGACGCAGTGAAAACCAGATGGGCGGCGATGTTGAAGTCGTCCCCGTGCATAACCGGTACGAAGTGCAGACCGCTCAAGTCCACGGTGACGATGTCGGCGTCCTTGCCCGCCTCAAGCGAGCCGGTCACATCGTCAAGGCCCAGCGCCCGAGCACCGGACAAGGTGGCCATGTCCAGGATGTCCCACGGGTCGCCGGAGGTGGGGTCGAGGGTGCTCACCTTCTGTAGCAGCGAGGCGAACTTCATCTCCTCGAGCATGTCGAGGTTGTTGTTCTCCTTCTCGCCGTCGGTGCCCAAGGCAACCGTCATGCCCTGCTGGCGGTAGAAGCCGATCCGGGCCGGGCCCGATGACAGCTTCATATTCGAACACGGGCAGTGGGTGACGCTGGTGCCGGTCTGCACCATCAACTGCAATTCGCGGTCGTCGAGCCACACGCCGTGGGCGATCACGCTCTGGGGTCCCAGAATGCCCCGGTTGTAGAACTCTTCGATGGGGCGGCGGCCGAACTGGCGGAGGCACTCCTGCACCTCCCAAATCGACTCCGAGGAGTGGGTGTGGATTCCAGTTTGGAACTCCTCGGCCAGAGCGGCGGCCTGGCGGAACATGTCCGGCGAGCAGTAGAAGATGTGTTCCAGGCCGACCCAGGTGCGTACCCGGCCATCGGCGGCGGTCAGATGCGTCTCCAGCAGCCGGCGGTTGGTTTCCAGGGTCTCGAAGTAGTCATACAAGTCGGCGGTGTACGGGGCCAGCGTGGCCCGGATGCCGATTGCCTCGGCGGCCCGGGCCGATCCCTCCATGTACCGCCACATATCCAGCACCGAGATCGTGCCGCCACGCAGCCCCTCGGTGTAGGCCATCCACGAGGCCGCCTCGGCGATCTCCGGGGTCAGCGCCCGGTGGGCGGGATCAATGTGGTCTTCCAGCCACTCCCAAAGCGCCAATGACTCTGCGGTACCCCGCAGGAGGCCGGAATGAAGGTGGCAATTGTGAAATCCTGGAACCACCGCGTGCCCAGTCACGTCAATGGTGTCGACGCTCGCCGCCGCAGGGTGCTGATCGACATCGGCCACGCTGCCAACAAGTTCGATCTTGCCGTCGATAACCAACACCGACCCCGGATCAAAGACGACTTTGGATCCCTCCATGGGGAGCACCGTTCCGCCGCGCAACAAGAAACTGGTCACCATGCCTGCCTTTCACAGTGAGACCTGTAGGTCACGGTAGTTCCTACCATTGCGCTGGCGCGTTGGCGGCTGCATAACGGCCACTTCGCTGCCTGCGGCGGTTCCTGGGGGCTAGCGTCTGTTCATGCAGAGTTATCTCGACGAGGAGACCCGGTCCCGAGCTGTCGCGGCCGCGCTCGGCAACGAGGCTTTCGACCTGATCCTGACCGGTGGCACGGTGGTCGATGTTGGCACCGGAGAGCTGCGCCAAGCCGATGTCGGACTGGTCGGTCCGATGATCGCCAGCGTCCACCCGACGGGATCCCGCACCGATACTGCCGACACGTTTGACTGCTCCGGTCGGTTCATTGCGCCCGGGTTCATCGACATGCACGTGCACTTCGAGAGCTCCATGCTCACTCCGGGCGGGTATGCCGAGGTGGTGTGCCCCCGGGGCACGACCACGGTCTTCATCGATCCTCACGAGCTGGCCAATATCGCCGGGGTTGAGGGCGTTCGCTACGCCGTCGACGCCAGCCGAGGATTGCCGGTGCGCTTCGTTGTCCAGGCACCGTCATGCGTTCCACCGCTACCGGGGTTGGAGCTCTCCGGCCACGATCTGCACGCGGCCGACATCGCCGAGATGCTGTCTTGGGAAGAAGTGGGCGGCTTAGCCGAGGTCATGGACATGGGCGGGGTGTTGGGTCGCGACGCCCGCATGGTCGACATCGTCGCCGCCGGACACAACAGCGGCAAGCTGGTCAGCGGCCATGCCGCTGGGCTGACTGGGCCCGCGCTTCAGGCCTATCTCAGCGCGGGCATCTTCTCCGACCACGAAGTCTTCGCGCATATGGATGCCATGGAGAAGCTCCGGGCCGGTATGACCGTCGAGCTGCGGGGCGCATTCGACTTTGTTCTGCCGCTCTTGGTTGAAGAGTTGGCCCAGCTTCCGGAGTTCCCCACCCACCTCATTGCTGCCACCGACGACTTGTTCGCCCTCACGCTGCTGGAAGAGGGGGGCATCGACGACCTTCTTCGCCGCTTGATCCGCTACGGCCTGGCTCCGGTGCGGGCTCTCCGGATAGCCACCTACAACGCGGCCTACCGACTCCAGCGCACTGATCTCGGCCAGGTTGCCGCCGGGCGGCGGGCCGACATCGTGGTGCTGTCCTCGCTGGAGGACGTCGCCGTGGAAGATGTGTTCTTCGACGGTCGCCGGGTGGCCCATGGGGGAGCGATGCTCGAGCCGGTTGTTGAGGCGCCGTCGAACCCGCCGCTTGACACCATCCAGCTGCCAGCCATCACCCCTGACCATTTCGTGTACCGGCTACCCGGGGTTGCCGACGGGAAGCACCGCATCAGGGTGGTGGAGGGCGTTGTGCTCACCGACTGGGGCGAGACCGAAGTCGAGGTGTCTGACGGCATCGTCGCCATTCCCGATGGGTACCTGTTGAACGTGGTCGTGCACCGCCACGGGCGGATTGCCGCCAATCCGGTGGCCGGGCTGCTGGGCGGCTGGGGGCACTGGACCGGCGCGGTGGCCACCACGATCAGCCATGACACCCACAATCTCTCGGTTTTCGGGCGCGACCCGTCTGACATGGCGGTGGCGGCCAATGCGGTGATCGCCACCGGAGGAGGAGTGGCCGTGGCCCAGGACGGCGAGGTGGTGGCGATATTGGAACTACCGGTAGCGGGGATCCTGTCGCCTTTGCCCGCCGCCGAGGTAGCACGGATTCAGGGAGAGGTGGGTGCCGCCGCCGAGGCCATCGGACTGCCACCCGGACCGCTCACCCAGCCGCTGTTCTCGGTCATGTTGATGAGCCTGGCCTGCTTGACGGGGCCGCACGTGACCGACATCGGCGTGGTCGACGGCACACTGAGCGAGCTGGTCGACGATCTCGTCCTGTCGTGAGCCAGATGTTCATTGGCGCTCAATCTGGCCTGTCATGACGCCGGGGTTCATCGGCGCCGACCTCGTTCCTGAGCCCGAGCAGATTCTTAGGCTTCAGGCCGCCGCCCGGGGCGATCAGCCGGCCGATCTGGCCATCCGGGGCGGGACAGTGCTGGCGCTCCACAACCGAGAGCTCCTTGAGCGCGACGTTCTAATCGTCGGGGAGCACATCGCCGCAGTGACGCCCCCCGGGCGGCTGGAAGCCACGGCCGAAATCGATGCGTCGGGCCAGTTCGTGGCGCCAACGTTTATCGACGTCCATCTCCACATCGAATACACCATGCTCACCCCCGGGGAGTTGGCCCGACTGGTGGTACCCCGGGGAACGACCACGGTGCTGGCCGACCCCAACTGCCTGGCCAACGTGGTGGGCACCCGGGGTGCCGATGCCATGGCCTCTACCGCCACTCCCATGCGCATCTTCCAGCAGATCTCCCACAAGATTCCCAGGGTCCCCGATCTGGAACTTGGTGGAGCGGTAGTGCCCGAAGAAGACGTGCTCGAAAGGCTTTCGGCGATCAATGTGGCCACCCTTGGCGAGAGCAACCCCTTCGATCTCGACATCTCGGCAGCCCGCAAAGCCCACACCGCCATCGCGGCGGGTCGCCGGCTCACCGGCCACACCGCCCGCATCGCCGACGAGCCGCTCTGGGCCTACTTGGCCGGAGGGGTCAGCGACGACCACAACGCGTTCAACACCGCTGAGGTGATCGACCGGCTCCGCCTCGGCGTCATGATCACTGTCATGTCGGGGTCGATGAACGACAACGTGCCCTTGGTGTTCGAGGACGTCGACGCGGTGGCTGGTGGGTTCGACTACATGAGCTTCTGCGCTGACGACCGCCACGTTGAAGATCTCCGCGATGAGGGCCACATCGACCACCATGTACGCAGCGCCATTGCCACCGGCGTGCCCGCCATTGAGGCCTATCGGATGGCCTCGCTCAACGCCGCCCAGTACTACCGCCTCGACCATCTGCTGGGATCGATCACCCCCAGCCGCCTGGCCGACGTGATGATCCTTGACGACATGGGCGAGGTGCGACCGTCGCTGGTCATCGTGGGTGGAGAGGTGGCCGGTCGGGACGGCGAAGCCACCTTCGCCAACCCCGACACCATGCCCGACTGGGTTCGCAACACGGTGCACTTGCCGGGCGACTTCGGTCCCGACCTGTTTCGGGTAAAAGCCGATGCCGCCCCCGATGAGGTGGCGGTGGTACGGGCCATGGAGATGTACGACGGCTACTTCAAGCGGGCCATCGAGGCCGAGCTCCCGGTCGTCGACGGCAACGTGGTCCCCGACCCATCAATCGACATCGCCAAGATCACGGTGGCCGACCGCCACCACGGCACCGACACCCGGGCAACGGGTTTCGTGCGGGGGTTCGGACTCACGCGGGGCGCGCTGGGCATTACCAGCAACTGCGAGAACCAGAACTTGGTGGTGGTGGGAACCAGCGACGAAGACCTGGCCCACGCCGCCCGCACCCTTCAACAGATCGGCGGCGGCTACGTGTGTGTGGCCGACGGCGAAGTGCTGGCCTCGGTTCCGCTCCCGCTGGGGGGCATCATGAGCGACCAGCCGTGGGAGCAGGTGTACGACGAGTCGATCGCGGCCAACCGGGCCGCGGCCTCACTCGGCTGCGAGATCGCGTCACCGTACATGATCTTGGCCTTCGTCGGGTTGGCCGGTGTGCCCGACTACGGCCTCACCGAAAAGGGGCTGATCGACACCATGACCCAGTCGTTCATTCCGGTGCTGCTGTGCTGTCGTTGTCCCCAGCACGTTCACGAAGTAGGCAAATGAGTCGATTGACACCTAGGAGAGAACAATGACATTGGCACGGCTGTTGGGTTCGGCGATTGCGCCTCCGGTGCTCAACGATGGCGAAGAGAGCGCCTTGGTGACGCTGGACGAGGTGATTGCCGACGTGGTGGCGCCCCTCGCCCCCGAGCACGATGACGAGGGCCGGTATCCCACCCGCGCCGTAGAGGCTCTCAAGAACTGCGGAATCCTGGCGCTCGCCGTTCCCGCAGAATTTGGAGGCGTCGGCGCCTCGCACACCGCCAGTCTGCATGCCCAGGTGCGGCTGGCGGTAGCAGATTCCTCTGTGGCCCAGGTGTACAAGGTGCACGACGAGCTAATACGGGAAATCTTCAGCTATTGCTCTGATGAGTTGAAGCCCAGGTTGGCCTCGTTGGTTTTGGAGGAGAACGCAATGCTGGGCCTGGCGGTGGCCGAGGCCGGTCGGACGGTGGCCGATCCGTTCACCACAGTGGCTCTTGAGCAAGAAGACGGCAGCCATGTGATCAGCGGTCAGAAGATCTACACCACCGGCTCCGCGGAAGCCGACTACGTAGCGGTGTGGGGCGTCAATCCCGAGCGGTTCACCCCGGAGAACCCATTCTTCGCCCTTCAGTTGAACCTGGTGGCCAAGGACACACCGGGGATGACCATCCATCGCGACTGGGACGTCCTTGGCCAACGGGCCACCGACTCGGGGTCCATCAGCTTTGAAAACGTACATGTGGGTGCCGAGTGGAATGCCAGCATTCCGGGTCGGGCGCCGTTGCCCCATTCGGGGGTCCGATTCGAGGCCGGCTTCGCGGCGGTGAACGTGGGCATCGGCATTGGCGCGCTTCAGGCCGCGGTGCCGTTCGTCAACGAGCACAGCCGTCCGTGGCCCTCGGCCGAGGTGGACAATGCCGCCGACGATCCCATGGTGCAGCGGACTACCGGGGAGCTGGTCGCCGATCTCGCCGCGGCCCACGAGCTGACCATGCGCTGCGGGGAACTCCTTGATGCCTTCGAGCGAGGCGAAATGAGCCGTACCGATTTGGCCATCCCGATCTATGCCGCTCGCTCTGCTGCCGATCGGGCCGGGCTGGCTGCGGCCCAGGGCATCTTCGGACTCATGGGCACCCGGTCGGTGCGGCGCCCTCTGGGATTCGACCAGTGGTGGAGGAATGTCCGCACCCTTTCGCTCCATGACCCGGTGGAGTGGAAGCACGCCGAGATCGGCAAGCACGTCCTCACCGGTTGGGATCCGCCGCCCGGCATCTACACATGACGGCGCTCAGCGAGGACCAAGTCCGCGCCGTTCCCAAAATCGAGCTGCACATCCATCTCGAGGGCACGTTTCGCCCGGACCGAGTTGTCGAGCTAGCCGCCATGGCTGGCGAAGAGCCACCCCGGCCGGTTGACCGGCTGTTCAAAGTGGACAACCTGGCTGATTTTCTGGAAACCCTTGATTGGGTGTGCGGTCTGGTCCGCGACGGGCCCACCGCAGAGCAAGTGGCCTACGACTTTGCGACCTACGCCCACGACCAGGGCATTGTCTACGCCGAGGTCATTGTGAATCCCACGCATTGGTCGGGACTCACTACTGCCGAGCTTTTCTCCGCCTGCGCTCGCGGGTTCGATCGGGCCCAGGCCGATGGGCTGGGCGACTTCCGGTTGCTGCCGTCGATTCTTCGCCAGCAGTCCGAACAGGAAGCTCGCCAATTGGTCGAATGGATCGAGGGTGCCGGGTTGGACCGAATTGTCGGGTTGTCGATCGACGGCAACGAGGAGGCCGCCGGCCGCACTGGTCCTCGCTTCGCTCCCGCCTATGCCCACGCGGCCCGAATCGGGTTGGGGCGCACCGCCCACGCGGGGGAGTCGTCGGGAGCTGAGGGGGTCCGCGACGCCATCGAGCTGTTGGGGGTGAGCCGGATCGACCACGGGGTCCGCTGCATCGAGGATCCTGAAGTGTTGGACATTGTCTTGAATCGGGGCGTCACCCTGAACGTCTGCCTGACTTCCAATTGCACCCTGCTGTACTCAAACCTGGACGACCATCCGATAAGGGACTTGGCCGCGGCGGACGTGCGTTTCACCATCAACACCGATGATCCCGAGACGCTGGGCGTCTCGCTGTGCAGCGAGCTCGTGCTTGCTGCCGAGCACCTCGACTGGAGTCTGAGCGGCCTCGTCGCTGCCCAGCACCGGGCCGTCGATGCCGCATTCTGCTCAGAGGCCGACAAGCAGGCTCTCAGAGCCCTGATCGATCAAACCGTGGGGACGTAGTTCTCGCCCAAACCTCGAGGCATACGGGCCCACCGGGCGCTGACGGTGAGGATCACCAGGGCCACGAAGAACGGAATTGCGTTAAGACCCTCAATGGGCACGTCCACGAACACGTTGTTGAGGTTGAATCCCAGCGCTTCGAAGAATCCGAAGACGAACGCGCCCACCGCGGCCCCCCAAATGCTCCAACTGGCCATGATGATCACGATCAGAGCGATGAACCCCCGGTTCGCAGTGAGGTACGGCTGAAAGCGCCCCACACTGCCCAGCATCAGCGCGGCACCGCCCAAGCCGCCGAGGAATCCCGAGATCAGCGTGGCCTGGGTGCGTATGCGCAGAACGTCGACGCCTTTGGCGGCGGCGGCATCGGGGTCCTCGCCAACCGCCTTCACTTGGAGCCCGAAGATCGTCCGGGAAGCGATGAATCCAGCGACAATCACCAGGCCCAGCGACAGCCACGTGTACCAGCTATGGCCGAAGACGGCGTCTCCGAGCCACGGGATGTCGGACAGAAGGGGGATGTCGATTTCCGACGGCAGAGAGACTTGGCGGTCTCTTCCCCCTACATCGGTGGTCTCGTGGAAGATGTATCCCGTGGTGCCTATGCCGAGGATTGTCAGCCCGAATCCGACCACTACTTGATTGGCGAACAGGCGAATCGACAGCAACACCATGATGAAGGCCAACGCCATTCCGGCCAGCCCGCCCACCAGGAAGCCAAGCGGGGCCGAGGTCGGATCGGCCACATATAGGGAGGTCAGAGCGCCGATGATCATGTATCCCTCTAACCCCAGATTCAGCACTCCCGCCCGCTGGGCGAACGTCTCACCGATTGATGCGTAAATCAGAGGAGTGGCCAGGCGCAGTCCACCGGCCACGGTGGCGCTCCAAAACGTGGCTTCTAGGAGCTGGCTCATGTCCGTCTCTTCCCGATGAGCGTGAAGTTGGCTGCCACCCGGCGGGTGAGGCGGATGATCTGGGGGGCATAGCGGATGGAGAACCCGAGCAGCAGGAGCGCCTGGATGATGTCGGAGAGTGAGGCCGGGATGCCCTCCGAGGACTGCATGGCCAAACCCCCGGATTGCAGGGCTCCGAACAACAGCGCGGCTACTAGTACTCCGCCCGCGGTGGCGCCGCCGAGGAAGGCGACGACGAGGCCGAAGAACCCGATGTCAGAGGCAATTTGGACGTAGACCCGCTGAAGCAGCCCCGCCGCCTGCATCCAACCCACAAGACCGGCAGTAGCCCCGGAGATGAGCAGCGAATTGATGATGACGCGGTTCCCAGAGATGCCCAGGCTTTGAGCCAAGGCGGGGTTCTCGCCGTACAAGTCGTAACTGAATCCCCGGTCTGAGCGCACCCACCATACGAATGCGATTCCAATCACGAAGGCGGCTAATACCCCGAAGTGGAATCGGGTGCCGTCAACCACCAGGCCGAGGATGCCGTTCTTCGGATAGGGCTCCGACTGCGGGGTGATGGCGGTGGGGGGTTTGAGGGGATTGTTCAGCAGGTATTCGATAAGCAAGGCGGCAAATTCGGTAAACAGCAGGGTGGAGAGGATCTCGTTCACGTTGAAATGGGCTCGCAGCAGAGCGGGTATCAATACCCAGGCCATGCCGAACAAAGCGCCGCCAAGGGCAGCAGCGGGAATGGCGAATGCCGAAGGCGCGCCCTCGAAGAACTGGGCGGTCAAAAGGGCTCCGATGGCACCGGCCACAACTTGGCCTTGAGCGCCGATGGTGATCAAGCCGGCACGAAGGGCAACCGCGGTTCCGTAACCGACAATGGCCAGCGGAGCAGCCCGGGACAACGTCTCACCGAGGGCGAAGTTCGACCCAAATGCACCGTCGACCATGGCGGCGTACGCGGTCAGCGGGTTCTCGCCGGACATGAGCATGATCAGCCCGCCAATGACCACGGCTATCAGAACGGCGAGGGCACTGGTGGACAGTGACATGGTGAGCCTGCGCTCCTCGTCCACGGGGGTGGCGGGCCGAATGTCGTCCATCTCGCCGTTGGCGACAACGTCAGCCACTGGTCGCTCCCGCGGACTCGGTCAAACCAGCCATGGCTGCCCCCACCCGCTCGGAGGTCATGTCCTCGATGGGGAAGGCATCGGTCACCGCTCCCCGGTAGAGCACTATGACCCGGTGGGCCAGGTCGGCCACTTCGTCGAGGTCGGCGGAGATCACGACCACGGCTCCGCCGGCCTGGGCGGCGGCGAAACAGCGATCGCGCATGGCTTTGGCCGCCTCGGGGTCGAGTCCTTTGGTGGGGCCATGGGCCACCAGCACCGTGGGGTTCTTCTCCAGCTCACGAGCGGCCATCAACTTTTGCTGGTTGCCACCTGACAGGGAGCTGGCCGTGGCGGCGGGTTCGGGAGGACGGACCTGGAACCGTTCGGCCAATTCCCGGGCGTGGCGGGCGATCTTGTCCGGCAGTCTGACGCCGAACCGGGTGAATCGCCGGCTTCCCACATGACGGGCGGTGGCGTTGTCGGCCACCGAGAACGCCGCGGCCAGTCCAGTTGAGCGATCCTCGTGCAGGTGGGCGACCCCAGCAGCGATCGCCTCGCGGGCCGAGCCTGAGATGTCCTCTCCGTCTACCAAGACGTGGCCGCTGGCCAGTTTTACCTGTCCGGTGAGGGCCTTGGCCAGCGATTCCTGGCCGTTGCCGGCTATACCGACTACGCCGAGAATCTCCCCGCCAGCCACCTCGAAATCGAGACCGTGACAGCCGACCTCCTGTGTCGATGAGACCGAGAGGTCGCTCACGCTCAATCGAGTCGGTCCCCGTTCGATCTGGGGCCGATTGACCTCGAGGAGCGTGACGTCGCCGATCATCAAGGTGGCTACCTCGCGGAGGTCGGCGGCCCGCACGTCAGCCCCTTCCACCACGCCCCTTCCGGCGCGGAGGACCGTCAGGCGGTCGGCCAGTTCGGCAAGCTCGGGCAGTCGATGGGAGATGTAGAGGATCGGGGTGCCTTCGGCCCGGAGTCGGTGACACAGCGCGATCAGTGCCTCAGTCTCCAGCGGCCCGAGCGCGGAGCTGGGCTCGTCGAGAATCAGCAGCCGCGCTCCCCAGGCCACCGCTATGAGAATCTCGGCCTGCTGTCGCACCGCCAGAGGCATGTCGTCGACCAGCGTTTCCGCCGGAACGCTGAGGGCGAACTCGTCGGACCACCGCTCAACCTCGGCACGGGCCGCGGCAGCGTTGAAGACTGCGGGCGCACCCGGTCTGCCGAGCTGAAGGTTCTGGGCGACGGTGAGTCCTCGGACCAGCGAGAGCTGCTGGCGCACGTGGGCGACGCCGGCAGCGGCACCTTCTCGGCGAGACGTCGGTTGGTACGGCTGGCCGAACAGGCTCATCGAACCGGCATCGGATCGGATCGATCCGGCGACGATCTTGGCCAGGGTGGACTTGCCCGCTCCGTTTTCGCCCACGAGCGCGTGGATCTCGCCTGATTCCAGGGTGAAATCAACGTTGGCCAGCGCCTGGACGGACCCGAACCGCCGGGAGATGCCCCTTACCGAGAGGGGCGTGCCGGTGGCCGGGCCCGCGCCTGGTTCTGAGTTCAACGAGTGTCTAGCCGGGGAACGGGATTGCGAATTCGCCGGCTTCGATTGAGGCGACCAACTCGTCGAGCGCGGCTTGCAGCTCGTCGAGTCCTACTGCGGTGTCGACCGTCGCCGCCATGTTGACCGGCAAAACCTCTACCTGGGCGTTGAAAATGCCGCCCGGATAGAAGGCGTAGCCCTCTTCGCCCACTGCGTGCACTTCGCCATCGGGGGTGCCGAAAGTGCCGGTGCGGACCTGGTTGAAGAAGTCCAGGTACAGGTCTTTCATCCGGATGACGGTGGCCGCCAGATATACATCAGGTGCGGTCTGCTCTTGGGAGCCGAACCCCACTGACAGCGGGATCCCCGCCGCTGATGCGGTCTGAGCCGCGCCGATGCAGATTCCGTCTCCGGAGCAGTAGATGAAGTCGGCACCCTGGTCGATGAGCTGTTGGGTTACCTCGGCGGCGGCTTGGACGTCGACGAATGAACCGGCAAATCCTTCAAGGAAGCTCAACTCGGGGTTCACCGACAACGCCGCGTCGCGGAACGACTGGTGCATCGTCTTGACGAAATCGAACTCAGGCCCGCCGACGATCCCAATGGTCTCGCCGATGACAGCGTTGGCGGCCAAAATGCCATTCGGATAGGCCATGTCCTGAACGTTGTACAGCCAGTCGACCACGTTGCCCGACGTAACGGAACCGGGAACCAGAATGCCGCCGGTCATGGAGAAGGCAACGTCGGGGAACTCGGCATAGAGCTGCTGGATCGGATCGACGTACTCGATGCCGTGTCCCAGAATCAGGTCGAATCCCTGGCTGGCGAAGTCGCGCAGCGCCGGAAGCGAGTCGGTCGGATCGATGATTTCCTCGAGCACTTGGGTCTCCACGTTGCCGTCCTCGGCCACTGCATCCCGCAGACCCTCATAAGCCGCCTGGCTGAACGAGTTGTCGTTGCGGACGCCGGGCAGCAAAAGAGCCACCCTGAGGGCATCCCCGTCGTCTTCGGGCTCAGGTTCGGGCTCAGGCTCCTCTTCTGGCTCGGGCTCTGGTTCGGGCTCTGCCTGCTGGCTGTCGTCCGCCGCAGGCTCAGGAGCCGGTTGCACTTCGGCATCACCGTCGTTGCCGCACCCGGCGGCGATGACGCCGAACACCATCAGCAGAGCGAAGAGCTTGAACAGAATTGATGAACGCCGTGTCACGGATTTACCCCCTCCATTTACGGCGCTGTCGTGGGACAACGCGCGTACTTGACGGTAGCCGACACTACCCCTTTGCCGATCAGGTGTCGATTAAGAGTCAGTGGTCAGTTGCGTCGTCGGTGTGAGGGAGGCCGCACGGGGTAGGCCTCCCGAGCGGCATCGGCGATGGCGGTCTCGTCCACTGTCGTGCAGTGCCCGTCTCTGACTACGATCTCGCCACCCACCATCACCAATGAGGCCTGGTCCGAGAGGCCGCCGAGCACCAAGCCGATGACCGCATCGTGAACCCCGACGCGATCGACGGTGGTCATGTCCCACGCGGCAATGTCCGCCGCTTTCCCCGGCTCGATCACTCCCAGCTCATGGCGCCCGAGACAGGCCGCTGAGCCGCGAGTGGCCAGCCCCAAGAGCTCTCGAGCGCTCGGCCACTTTTGGGGGGATACATGCATGTCGCGGTGGGCCAGCGCGGCCAGTCGGACGTCGCCGAGCTGGTTGCACCCGTCGTTGGAGGCCGATCCGGTGGTGCCGAATCCAACCTTGCACCCGGCATCGAGGTACTTCCGCAGCGGCGCCAGTCCCCAGCCCATGCGCAGATCGGGTGCAATGAGGTGCACGATGCCGACTCCGGCTTCGGCGAACTCGGGGATCTCCTCATGAGGCGGGTCAACCATGTGGGCCAGCCACACTTTGTCATCGTGCCAACCGTTCTCCACGAGGAACTGCCATGGGGTGACGCCATAGGTCTCGGTGCAGAATCCGGTGTCGATCACCTCATACAGATGGGTGTGCAGTCCGACCTCCGGGTGATCGGCGGCCAGCCGGGCGAACTCGCGGTACATCTCCGGCTCGTCGGTGTGCACCCCACATGGGGCCAGGTCAATCCTGATCCGGGCCAGCGGATCGGGATCGTGGTAGTGGTCGATGAGCTCTTGCGAGTGGCGCAGCACCTCGTCGATTGTCTGGCAGGCGTTGTCGGGCACGACGCCGCCGTGCCTCCTACCCTTGGTCATCGAACCCCGTCCGGCATGCAATCGAATGCCGGTTTCGAGGGCACCCTCGATCATCTCCTCGATGAACGGCTCGGTGTTGCCCTCGACGAACACGTAGTGCTGGTCGGCAATTGTGGTGACCCCGCCGAGCAGCGACTCCACCATTCCCGCTCGGGCCACGGCCCCCACTGAGGCTGGTGTGTAGTGGCCTTGGCGCCAGAGGTACAGCGTCTTCACGTGGAGTGCGGTGAGCCACGGGTGTATGGGGGCTCGCTCGAGTTCGACGAATGAGCGCAGCCCCACCTGGTAGAGATGCTGGTGGCCATTGATCAGTCCGGGGAGCACCAGAAGGCCGCGGCCGTCGATCACCTCCACCGTGTCTTCAGTCTCCAGGTCGAAGCCGACCGCGGCAATACGATTACCGGATATGAGGATGTCGGCATCCTCCAACTCGCGGTCGTTGGCATCGAAGGTGACCAAGTGGCCGATGTTGCGGATCAAGGTGTCGGGCATCTTCAGCGAGTCTCGCCTTTGGGCCTGTGACTGCGCAATCATCGCTGATCAACTTGACCAACGCTGGCTAGTGGCGCGACACCTATGAGGGCGACGGTCGAGCCGTCGGCCCGGCTGAGTTGGACAATGGCTGGCTAGTGTCGCGACACCTATGAAGCACCGGCTTGTCGGTCAGCGAGTGACCCGGCGCAATGACGAGTATCTCCTGCGGGGCACGGGCCGGTACCTCGACGACATCGTGCTGCCGGACATGGTTCATGCCTCAATTGTCCGCAGTCCAGTGGCCCACGGCCGCCTGATTGGGTTCGACAGTGCCGGTAATGGACGGGCCACGGTGTATGGCCCCGATCGGCTGGCTTCTCTCATTCCCGGCGAGCTGCCCATCCTTTGGGTTCTGGGCGACCAACAGCAGCGTTCCACCCCGGTGGTCGACAAGGTGGTGCGATACGTGGGCCAGCCGATGGCGGTAGTCATTGCCGAATCTCGGTATCTGGCTGAGGATCACGCTGAGCAGGTTGGCCTTGACATCGAACAGCTCGAGCCGGTGTTGGCCATCGATCGGGCTCTGGCGGCCGATACCCCCTTGCTGTATCCCGAGGTCGGCTCCAATGTGTTGGCCTCATTCGACGCCGGCGACAGCGAAGATCACACTGCCGCGGTGTTTGCAGCCGCCGACCGCGCACTGCCCCTGAGGCTGCGGATAGGCCGGATCCACGGAGTAGCTCTTGAGGGTCGGGGAATTGTCGCGGTGCCCGAGCCTCAGGGGAAGCTCACGGTTTACACGTCCACGCAGACTCCACATTCAGTACGGGATTCGTTGTGCGAGTCGTTGGAGATGGCCCAGAGCCAGGTGCGGGTGGTCGCCCCCGACGTGGGAGGCGGCTTCGGCCTCAAAGACCACCTGTATGAGGACGAGGTCATGGTGGCCGCGGCGGCATTGGACCTGGGTCGCCCGGTGAAATGGGTTGAAGACCGATCTGAGTCTTTGCTGGCCACCACTCACGCCCGCGACGAGATCCACGACGTGGAAGTGGCCTTCGACGATGACGGAGCGCTGCGGGGTCTGCGGCTCAACAGTCTCCGTAACGCCGGCGGCCGATTCGCGGTTTTCGGCGGAGGGCCGCTGTTCACGGTATTCGGCGTCGTACCCGGGCCGTACCGATGGGACGCCGTTCGCTGCGTCGGCCGGGTGGTGGCCACCAACACCATGTCCACCGGTGCCTACCGAGGCTTCGGGCAGACGCAAGCGGGGTTCATCCGCGAACGGGTGGTCGACCTGGTGGCCGCGGAATTAGGCCGCGACCCGGTAGAACTGCGGCTCCAGAACATGATCGGCCCCGAAGAGCTGCCCTATCAGATCCGGACCATGATCGAATACGACAACGGCGATTATCCCGAGGCGCTGAAACGCGCCCAGCAGCTCATCGAAGGCGGCCCGGCGGCGCCCGACGATGGACGACGCCGAGGCGTGGGCTATTGCAGCTATGTGCAAATGGCCGGGATTGGGCCGAGTACGGCGAACGAGTTCATTGGACTCAGCATCGGCGGGTTCGAGACCGCCACCGTCCGACTTGAGCCCGATGGCTCTGTCCGGGTGGCCACCGGAGTGTCTCCCCACGGCCAGGGCTTGGAAACGACCATTCCGCAGTTGGTGGCCGACGAGTTGGGAGTGGATCTGGAATCGGTCGAGTTGGTTCACGGTGACACCGACACCACGCCCTATTCCCCGTACGGGACGGCGGCCTCGCGCTCCATCGCGGTGGGCGGGGGCGCCGCGGTGGTTGCCGCACAACGGGTGGCCGAGAAGATCAAGACCATCGCCGCGGAAATGCTGGAAGCCAATCCGGCGGACATTGAGCTGCGGGAGGGGCAAGCTCAGGTGGCCGGAACCGAAGTCGGAGTGGGCATACCCAGCGTCGCTCAACGTGCCTGGCAGGGGTTCCGGCTTCCCGAGGGCACTGAGCCCGGACTGGTTGCGTCGCATTCCTACGATCCCACCAGCGCCACCTTCTCCTACGCCACCCATGCTTGTCGGGTTGCCGTCGATGCCGGCACTGGGCAGGTGGAGGTGGAGGACTATGTGGTGGTGAGCGACTGCGGCACCATCGTCAACCCCACCATCGTCGAGGGACAGATCCAAGGCGGCGTCGCCCAGGGTCTAGGTGCTGCGCTCATCGAGGAGTTCGTCTACGACGAACAGGGCCAGCCACAATGCTCGACGCTGTTGGACTATCACGTTCCGTCCAGCGACACGATGCCCGACATCCGCATCGAACACCTGGAGATACCCAGCCCGTACACGCCCGGTGGGATGAAGGGCATGGGGGAGGGAGGCACCAATGGCGCCTTCGCGGCCGTTGTGAATGCCGTTTGCGCTGCGCTGCCCGACGTGGACTGGACCAACGTCACCACGCCGCTGTCACCGAATCGAATATGGGAGGTGCTCCATGACCAACCCTGACCACACGAGAGTGCGGGTGCTCTATTCCGACATGTTCGGCTTCGCCCGCGGGAAGTTCATCCCGATGGCGGCGGCCACCGGCGAAGTGGGCTTTTCCATCGCCATCTTCGGGGTCGGCTACGACCGGGCCCTGATTCCCGCTCCTGGTGCCGAGGTGCTTGAGGGGCTGGGCGATTTTCGCGCCGCCTACGACCTCGAGCAGGTCAGAGACAGCTGGCAGGAGGAGACCGGTGTGGTTGTCGCCAACCTCCTCCAAGACGGTGAGCCACTGGCGATCTCGCCTCGCCATGCGTTGGCCAAAGCCGTCGATGACCTCGAGGACTCGGGGTTCCGGGCTCGGGTCGGTGTCGAGCTTGAGGCCTATGTGCTTCAGCCCGACGGAAATGGAGGCTGGGAGCCGTGGGACACCCCGGGCTCCTACTGCTACGGGACCGGCCCGCTGGTAGACCCCATCGGGCTGCTGGACGAGATCATGGCCGCGGCCGAGTCCACCGGAATAGGGCTGGAGACCATCGCCAGCGAGTACGACACCCCCCAGTTCGAGGTCACCATCGAGCACAAAGAGCCTCTGGAGGCGATCGACAACACCTTCCTGCTCAAGCTGCTGTGCCGCGAGGTGGCCGCCCGCCACGGGCTGTTGTGGACGTTCCTCGGTCGACCCTTCGGCGACCGCGGCGGCAACGGCCTCCACGTGAACATCAGCTTCCAAGACGGCGCCGGCGAGCATCTCCTCTGTGATCCGCAGGCAGAAGATGGCCTGTCGGCAATGGCCCACCACGGCATCGGGGGGATGCTTGAGCACCATGAGGCGGTGACCGCCCTTTGCGCCCCTACGGTCAATGCCTACAAGCGGCTCATTCCCGGGCAGTTGTCGGGCTACTGGGCCAACTGGGGCTACGACCACCGCACCGTGGCGGTTCGAGTTCCCAGCGACCGGGGCGCGGGTACCCGACTGGAAAGCCGTGTGCCTGACGGGGCGGCCAACCCCTATGTGGCCACCGCGACGCTGCTTCAGGCCACGCTCCTCGGCGTGAAAAACGAGATCCCACCCCCTCCCCCCGAGGAGGGCGACGGGCTCGAGACAGCCAATACCGAGCGCTGTGCTCCTGCCAATCTGAGCTTGGCTCTGGACGCGCTCGAAGCCGACGATGCCTTGATCGAGGCCGTCGGCGCCGAGCTAGTGGCCAATTTCGCGGCCATGAAGCGGGAAGAGTGGCGTCGGTTCTCCCAGGCGGTCACCGACTGGGAGCTAAACGAGTATCTGACCTACCACTAGGAGTTCGGGCCCGTTCCGGAGTTCAGTGCGAGCCTTTGATGGGCTCCAATTCAAACAAGCGCAGCTCGCGCTCGGTAACCGCGTCGTACTGAGTCCAAAGCGGATACCAGGCCACCGCGGTTTGCCACCTCGCTTCGCGCTCGGTACCGGCGAGGAGTCGAGCCTTCACGGGAGTCCTCTTGCCTCGAAACACGATCTCGGCATGGGGATTGGCGAGGAGGTTGGCGGTCCAGGCCGGGTGCTGTTCGCGGGCGAAGTTGCTGCCCACTACGAGAAAGCGGCCCTCTTCGAGCGGGACGGCGCCCAGTGGCGTTTCCCGGGTCTGACCGGTCTGGGCCCCGGTCGTATAGAGCATGAGCATGGGCTGGGCCGCGGAATCGAGCAGCGTGCGGCCCCGGGTGATTCGGTTGATCGCACGATGGACCCGGGGTACCACCGCGGGGCCCAGAGTGCGGAAGGGTCGCGAGAGCACCACCCGGGCCGGCATTCGGAATCCCTTGGGGGGAGTGGGCGCGGCGCTAGGTTCGGGCATGGGTAGAGCTTTACCGATTTGGCGGTCGGAAAGGAGGCCGGCTTTGTGCCATGCAGCCAAGCTGTCGGCAAATGTCTCTTGGATCTCGCGGAGCCGGACTCCGTATTCGGAGAGATCGCTGTCTTCTGACCCCTCCCATTGGGTGAGCACGCTCATGCTGAATCTGTTCATGGCCGCGTTGATCGGGACGACCCGCCGTATGGAATCGGCCAGGCGGCCCATCCCTCGGAGAGCCGAGGGCGGAAGCGGCATCATGGGGAACCTTCGACCGGTGAGATTGCGATGGATGCTGGCGAAGAGGTTCATGTCCACCAAGTGGCCGCCGCACATGATGCGACGAGGCCCGTGGCCGGGTTCGAGCAGCGCCACGAGGAGCGAGGCCATATCTCGGACATCGGAGATAGCCACCGCGGCCCTACGGGTGAGAAGGGTTCCGGTGGCGGTGAAACGAGCCATGTCCTCGCTGGCCTCGCCAAATGCTGAACCGGCGGGTGGGCCGATCACTGCGCTCGGGTACACGATCGTGATTGGAGCACCGTCAGCCTGGAGTTTTCGGGCCACCATCTCCGCGTCGGCCTTGGCTTGGCCGTATGTGAATCCGGCCGGCGAAGGCGGGTGGTCGACCGTGAGCGAGCCGGCTCCGGGGTTGAACAAGGCAGCCACGCTGGACAGATGAATGATCGGGTCGAGCTCCATGGCATGAGCCTGTTGGAGCACGAGCCGGGCGCCGGCGATGCTGTTCTCGATCCCCTGGGCGTTGCCGCGTGCGTCCAGCGACACGACCGCGGCACAGTGGATGGCGGCGTCGGCACCCTCGAGGGCCGCGCTGACGGCCTCGGGATCAGTCATGTCGCCAACGACATAATCGATCGGGGGCAAGTCAAAGGCCGACCGCAGTTCTTCGAGCTTGTCTGGCGACCTCACCAGAGCACACACCTCGTGACCAGCAGAGATAGCGCGCGCCGCGGCATGACCGCCGATAAATCCTGTTGCCCCCGTCATCATCACCCGCACAGACCACCAACCTAGTGGCGATCCCCTCGCATTCAGTCACTGTGACCGTCAGGCACCACGATGGGTAGCCTTTTCGGAGTTTGCTGACACGTGGAGGGCCAGATGTCTGATCGATCGGGACAGGTTTGGGACGAGCTGGTTGCCCTGATGGGGGAAATCGAGGGCGACTGGTGGCAAGAGGCCAGGGGGATGCCGTCTCCTAACGACCGTGCCGAGGCTCGGGTGTTCGCCCTCAACTGCTTGCAACATGCCTTGGAGTTCTGGTCGCAAGCCGACCCGGCCCGGCCTTGGTTCTATCGTTGGTTCTCGCCGACCAAGAAGCTGCTGGGGGACAACCCCGACGCCATCTACTACGGCACGGTGATCGATCCCGAACGCGACTATGTGATCCGGGGCAACCTTGCCGGGGCGGTATACACCTCGTTCACGGTGGAGCAGGGAACGGCCGGTGGGGGCATGTCGAGGGCGCTCGGCGCCACACTCAATGACGACGAGATCGAGATCAACCCCGACGGGAGCTACGAGTTGCACCTCAGCCAGAGCCCTCAGCCCGGCAACTGGCTAGCGCTCACACCAGAGTCGGGGAGCATCACTACCCGGCACTATTTCGAGTGGGATCGACCTGCCGCCACCGACCCCAACATGAACGTTCCCTTGTCTATCGAGCCGACGGTCGATCCCGGCCCTCCGGCGATACTCGACGACGAAGCCTGCGCACAGGGTCTCCAGCGGGTGATCACATTTTTGCGCAGCGTGACTGTAGATTGGCCCGCCGGCCCCCGCGATGGCATGCCCGCGTGGAGCTCTCCTGAACCCAACCAGTTCACCAACCCCCCTCTCGATGAGGGCAATCGCTCCATCGGCTACGCCGCGGCCGACAACGCCTACCGCTCGACCCGCTATCGGCTCGGCCCTGATGAAGCGCTTGAGATCCGGGGCCGGTTTCCGCAGTGCCGGTTCGCCAACGTGGTGCTCAACAACCGCTTCATCCAGACACCGCCGTATCGGAGCCGCCGGGTGTCGCTCAATCGACGCCAGACAGTGCTGGAATCCGATGGCTCGTTCCGCATGATCCTCGCCCATCGCGACCCTGGAGTGGTGAACTGGCTGGACACCGCCGGTGCGCCCACCGGCACGATCTTTTGGCGCTATTTGCTTCCTACCGAGCAGCCCACCCAGCTCGAAACACAAGTGCTGCCGCTAGAGGCAGTTTGATTCGCCGATACCAGATCGCTCCATTGCCACTGTGAGGTTCTCCATCACGTCGATGGCTCAGTAACCTCTGCGCATCCTGATCTCGTTTGATATCGACGGCACGTTGGAGTGCGGTGATCCGCCGGGGCCGATCTTGCTCGAGGCGATGCGCCAGGCCAAGGCCCGGGGCTATGTGATCGGCAGCGGATCCGACCGGGTGCGCTCCGACCAGCAGCGCTTGTGGGACATCCACGGGATCGACGTGGATTTCGTGGGCGGCAAGCATCATCTGGACGAGGTGCGGAACCAGTTCGAGGCCTCTCGCTACATCCACATCGGCGACACCGACGTCGACCGGTATTACGCCGAGGCGGCCGGGTTCGAGTTCCTGCACGTTGAGGAACTGGATGGGGTCTCCAACGCGCTGGCGGGAGCGGACTTCTTCGACTGGCTGGGTTAGTGGTCGGGCCTGAGTCGGCGTAGACCGGCCAACGCCTCGGCAAGAGCGTCGGCCGCGGCGTCCACGTCCTCGTCCGTTGTCGACCAGCCCACTGATAGGCGCAGCGAGTGGTGGGCGTCCACTCCCATGGCCTCAAGCACCGGAGATGGCTCCAGAGACTCTGAGGCGCACGAGCTGCCGGAGTGGGCGGCCACCCCGGCCTGGTCCAGTGCGATCAGCACGGCCTGGGGCTCCACGTCACTGATACCCAGGCACACCAGGTGGGGGAGGCGCTCGGTAGGGTGGCCGTACAGAGCAACACCCTCAATCCTCTGAGCCAGATCGCGCAGCTTGTCAGCATGGGATTGGGCCTGACTGGCCTCCTGCTCCAGGCTGGCGCCCGCAAGCGCCGCGCACGCTGCTCCAAACCCGGCGATGGCCGCGCCGTTCTCCAGGCCCGCCCGACGGGCTCGCTCCTGATCGCCGCCCTCCAGCAGCGGCACCAAGCGCAGCCCCCGTCGCACCAGCAAGGCCCCGCTGCCCGGCGGCCCGCCAAACTTGTGGGCGCTGATAGACATCAAGTCGGCGTCAACCTCGGCAAAATTGATTCGAACCCGGCCCGCGGCCGCGGCGGCGTCCACATGGATGAGCACATCGGGGGACCGCTCTCGGCAGGCAGTTATCAATTCGGCTACCGGCTGCACCGTCCCCACCTCGTGATTTGCCCATTGGCAGTGGACCGCGGCGGTGTCGGGTTCGATGGCCGCGGCCATCTCGTCGGGATCCACCCGGCCGGTGGTGTCGACCCCGACCGCGGTAGTCCGGTTGCCCCCCGCTTCAAGCCGCTGGGCCGACAGCCGCACCGCAGAATGCTCCACCGCGCTCAGCACCTGATGGGCCCCCCGGTGTGACGCCCCCCGGACCGCGGCGGCGATCGATTCTGTAGCCCCGCTGGTGAACACCACCTCACGAGAGTGGGCCCCGAAGAAGTCGGCCACCTGCTGGCGGGCCTGTTCGATCTCATAGCGGGCACTGAGCGCTTCGGCATGCATGCGGGAGGGATCGCCGTGCCCGGCGGCCCACCAATGGTTCATGGCCGACAGGGCTTCGGGTCGTAGGGGCGAAGTAGAGGCGTGGTCGAGGTAATGGCGACTGGTCACGGCACAGGGATTTCTAAGTCGATGCCGTAATCTACTGGCATGGCTCCCGCAGGCGACACCCCCACTCCGCCGCGCCGGTCCATCCCGTTCGCCAACCCGGAGTCCACCACCCGGGTGATGCTGATCGCCTCCGGCAAGGGCGGCGTGGGCAAGTCTTCGGTTACGGTGAATCTGGGGGTGGCCCTGGCCGCGGCCGGACATCGCACTGCGGTGGTGGACGCCGACGTGTGGGGCTTTTCGGTCCCCCGGATGCTGGGGATCGACCGCCTGCCAGAGATGGTCGATGAGATGATCGTGCCCCCCGAGGCCCACGGCGTGCGGTGCATCTCTATGGGATTCTTCGCCGAGGAGAACCAGGCGGTGATCTGGCGCGGCCCCATGCTCCACAAGGCGCTGGAGCAGTTCCTCACCGATGTGGCCTGGGACGATCCCGAATTCCTATTGGTGGACCTGCCACCGGGCACCGGCGACATCTCCATCTCGCTGGCCCAATTCCTGCCCCGCTCCGAGGTGTACGTGGTGACTACTCCCCAGCCCGCCGCCCAGCGGGTGGCGCAGCGGGCCGCGTTCATGGCCGAGAAGGTGAATCTCACCGTACGAGGGGTGATAGAGAACATGAGCTGGTTCACCGGCGACGACGGCAAACGGTATGAGCTGTTCGGCGCCGGGGGAGGCCAAGAACTGGCCGAGCAGCTCAGCGTGCCCCTGATTGGGCAAGTGCCGCTGATTCCCGCTCTTCGGGAGGGTGCCGATAGCGGCCGGCCAATTGCGGCAGAGGCCCCGGACTCCGAAGCCGGCCAGGCCTTTGCCGCCATGGCCGCACACCTTGTCGACAACCCCCCGCCCCGGCGCATCTACAGCCCCGAGCTCAAGATCAACTAGCAAGTTCGAATTCAAGGAGTGAGCAAATGAACGTCCGCATCGGCGTAATTCGAAGCCAGAAGGAGATCGAAGTGGAAATGGACCCCGACTCCGACATGGAATCGGTGAAGAAGGCCATTACCTCGGGCCTGGCCTCCGGCGAGATGCTGTGGCTCACCGACAGCCGGGGCCGCGAAGTGGGAGTGCCGGCCGCCAGCGTGGCCTATGTGGAACTCGACCCCTCGTCATCCAGCCGATCCATCGGTTTCGGGGGCTGAATCGCCCCCAGCCCATAAGCTTGCTTGATGGCAAGTCTGGAGGAATTGGCCCCCGATCTTCCCAAGTCGCGCCTGAACCATCTCCAGAGGCTCATGCGGACGTGGGCCCCTTTGGCCGATATCTCTTTCGCCGATCTGCTGCTGTACGTGCCCACCGGACCTTCATCGTTCGCAGTAGCAAGCAACGGCGCCGAAGGTTTTGCCATCGCCGGTCAGATCCGGCCCACCACCGCCCGGTCGGTGCATCGCCACAATCTTGTGGGGGCAGTTTTCTCCCCTGAACAGCGTCCGCTGGTCGACGTGGCTTTCCGGGAGGGACGGATCACCGATGGGGGTCGCATCGGCCACGCCGACCAGCCCCGAATCCGCACGCTCACTGTGCCGGTGAACTGCCACGGGGAGGTCATTGCGGTGATGGCCCGGGAGTTCGACCCCGATGCCCAGCGCAATCCGGGCGAATTGGAGATGAGCTACTTCAAGATGTTCCGGCGGATGGCGGCCATGATCGCCGAAGGGGAGTACCCGTTTCCGGTGGACGACATCGAGACCGAGGAGTCGCCCCGGGTGGGTGACGGGCTGATGCTGCTGGATGCTTCGGGCCGGGTCCAGCTGATCTCGCCCAATGCCGCTTCGGCGTTGCACCGCATTGGCCTCCACAGCGAGGTCGAGGGTCGCCGGCTGGTGGAAATCGGGCTAGAGCAACGGGCAATCCGGGCGGCGTTCGCCTCTCGCCTGCCCCAGACCGAGGAGATCCAACACGGCGACCAAGGCACGGTAGTGCTGCGCTGCCTGCCCCTAATCGGCAGTGGAGAGGTGACCGGAGCGCTGGTGTTGATGCGCGACATTTCTGAGCTGCGGCGACGCGACCGCCTGTTGATGTCGAAAGACGCCACTATTGCCGAGATCCACCATCGGGTGAAGAACAACCTTCAAACGGTGTCGTCGCTGCTGCGCTTGCAGGGGCGTCGGGCCATTGCCGCCGAAGCACGGGATGCCATCGAGGAGTCGGTTCGCCGCATCCGGGCCATCGCCATTGTCCACGAGATCTTGTCCCGAGATGCCAGCGGCGACGTGCCTTTCGTGGAGATCGTGCGGTCGCTGGTGCGGATGGTGGAGGAGGGGCTCACCGGTCCTGACCGCCCGGTGGAGTTCAAAGTGACCGGTGATGCTGGAGAGCTTGCCGCTGATGTGGCTACGCCCCTGGCCGTGGTGCTGAACGAGTGCTTGCAGAATGTCATGGACCACGCCTATCCCGAGCCCCCCGGCGGGCAAGTGCGGATCGAACTGGATAACGACGGCGATCGGGTGCATGTGCGGGTGACCGACGACGGAGTGGGACTGCCGGCTGGTTTCGACGTGGACAGCGCCGATGGACTGGGAATCGACATCGTGCGAAATCTGGTAAGCACCGACCTGCGGGGGAGAATCACCATCAGCAATGGCGACGGGAATCCGCCTCGGCTCGGAACAGTGGTGGAGTTGGCGATCCCCTTGCTTGGGGGCCGATCGCCGGTGACTAGCTAGACAGAGAGAATGGAGGCTTGGCGCTGCTCGGCCACCCTGAGGCGGCGGAGCTGGCGGCGCTCCTCCTCGGATTTGCCACCCCAGACTCCAGAGTCCTGGTTGGTGGCCAAAGCAAACTCCAAACAGGCAGTTTGTGAGTTGCACTCCTGGCAAACCACCTTGGCCGACTCGATCTGCTCAAGGGCTAAACCAGTGCTGCCCACGGGGAAGAACAGATCCGGGTCGGTGTCGCGGCAGGCGGCTTGGCATCGCCAATCATCCGCCGCGTTGTCGAAGTCGAAAAGCAGGCCCTTGGTAATCACGCGGGGACAAGGATAGGGGTGGTGTACTGGTGTGGCAAGAGGGGCTGATGATGAATGTGTTGTTTTCTGATAGCGGTGTTGGTGCTGTGAGTATGGAAATTGGCCACGGACGGGCAAGATTGTTGTCGTGAGGGTGATCGCCCATCGGGGGGCTTCGGCGGCAGAGCGGGAGAACACACTGGAGGCATTTCGGGCCGCAGTGCGGCTGAATGCTGACGGCGTGGAGCTCGACGTGAGGCGGACGGCCAACGACGTTCTGGTGGTGCATCACGATGCCCACTTGCCTGATGGCCGGGCCATCATCGAGATGCATGACGACGAGCTGCCCGACTGGGTGCCGACCCTGGCCGAGGTCATGGATGTGTGCCGAGATCCGGCATCAGAACGAAAGTTCGTGATCAACATTGAGATCAAGAGCGCACCAAACGATCCCGACTACGACGCCGAACACCAAGTGTCGGCGGCAGTGGCCGGGCTGGTGATGGGTTGGGGGATCGGAGAACACCACGGTGAGGTGATCGTCTCGTCGTTCGACATTGAGGCCCTCAACCGCATCAGAGCGATCGACCCCGGTATCCCCACTGCCTACCTAACCTTCGAGGTGCTGACTCCCGACCTGCTGGTGAGCCGGGTGACGGCGGGAGGCCACACAGCTATCCACCCCTATTTCGCCTCAACCAGCAAGGCCCTCGTCGACGCCGCCCACGCCGCCGGCCTCGAAGTCAACGTGTGGACAGTCAATGACCCCGACCAAATCGCCCAACTGGCCGCCATAGGCGCCGATGCTGTCATCACCGACGTCCCCGACATAGCCCGCGAGGCGCTGGGCGAGAACTAGCGTTCAGGTCGCTGAAGCTGCCACTAAGAAGGCAGTGATGACAGCGACGCTTCCCAAAACCACTGCCTCGAGAATGGCTGCCCGTCGCAGTCGCCGATGAATGGCAGCCTGCCCGTTCCGCTCGACCGCGGGGATCAGCACCCAGCGGTTATGGCCGCCGATGGCCGCGGCCACTGTGACTAATGCAATCTTGGCCAACAGAAGGCGGCCCCAAGGGGTTGACCAGAGATCGGCGAAGCGGTTGAGCACTAGAATTGCCATGACCGTGCCGGCTGCGCCGGCCAGGACGAGCGAAGTAGCCGCCATTCTGGAGAATCGCATCAACGGCCGGATCACGTCTGCGCCGCGGCGGTGTCGACGCCAGAGGAGGTCGGCCAGCAACGCGATACCACCACTCCATACCGATGCGGCGCTCACATGGATGACGCTGGCTACGGAATGCAACCACCTCGGTCCCTCGGTAACGGTGTGGCCGTCAAAGGCAAACGAGGCAATAACGAGCGCCCCGCCCATCAATGCGGTCGCAATAGCCCTCCTCCTCGGCGGTTTCGACGCGGCACGAAGCAGGGCGGCGGCCACGACGAGTCCGCCCACCAAGCGAAGCCCTGCCGCCATACCGAAGTTGGACGAAACGGCGTCGGTGATCGCGTCGGGCGACCAAAGCGCCGACCACTCGCGCTCGATCTCTACCGCTCGATTTAGCAATGCCACAGCCGCGCTGACGGTAAGCACAATTCCGCTGACGCCCACCCATCGGCGCGCCCTATTTGCGTCAAGCGGCTCCCCACGAACGACCAGAGCCATGAATGCCAGGCCGCCCACGATGGCCAGTGTGGCCGCGAAGATCAGGATTCGAGTCGCTTCGGCGATGCGCTGAGATCCTGTGGTCGCCGAGTTGCGACGCTGGGCGAATGAAAACGACGAAGAAGGAGCACGGCCATCCGAAGCGGTTTCGGCAGGAGCCGCGGTCGGTTGCGGAACGGGGGGTGCGTCGTGAGCATCTGAGGTGGCACCTGGTTTCGAGGTACTTGGTTGTGCGGGGGGAGCCTCTCGGATTTCTGGCGAGGGCGAGACCGCAGCTCCGAGTTCTCCAACTGCAACTGTGAACGCGAATGCCCCTTCGAGAATATGGCCGTCCGCGGCAACAACCCGCCAGTAGACCTCGAACCTGCCGTCGGGCAGGGGCGCTTGGTAGCGCATCATCCACGTCTGCCCGTCAACCGAGTCAATCGCAACGGGCTCATGTTCGACGCCTCGTTCATCGAAGGCAATCATTCCGTCGGAGACCGGCTCAACCTCTCGGGTAAAGGTGAGCGAGATCTGCGAAATCGGTTGCCTGACGAAGTCCCCGTCAGACGGTTGCGAAGACCCCAACTCGGTGTGTGCTGCGATCGACTCGGGCCAGGTGATAGCCAGAACCATGCTGCCCATCAGCACCAAGAACAGTACAACCACAACCCGCTGAGCGGAACGATGCGTTTGCCTAATGAGCTTCGATGCTAGCTATCTGCCCTGCCTCCGTTAGCCCATGCCCGCCATCGTCAGGCTCGCGAGTTGACAGAGGCCCGACCCACCCGGTCCGGCCTCTCAACTCCATCAAGCCCAGGCTCAGTTGAGCAGCACCGGTTGGAGGTTGGCTGGTCGAGTGGTGCTGACTCCCATCTCGGGGAATGGGTCAGGATCTTTGGAGCGCGTGGCGGGTTTGGCCTGCCATGGTCGTAGGTGGGCGTAGGGCTTGGGCGGGGGTCTGAGTTCATAGCTGCCGTCGTTTTGCCGAATCACTTCCCAGCCGTCGTCGTGGATGTTGTGGTGGCAGCTTGTGCATACCAGCACGAGGTTGTCGATGTCGGTGCGGCCGCCCTTGAACCATTCTTCGATGTGGTGGGCCTCGCACCATACTGCTGATCGTCCGCAGCCGATGCAGTGCTTGTCGCGCGCGATGAGAGCGGTCCGCTGGGCCTCGGTTGCCGAGCGGTGTTTGCGTCCCACCCAGATCTCCTGGTTCTTAGTGTTGAACACACAGGGCAGAACATCAGCGTCACAGGCCAGCCGTAGCGCCTCAGACATTGGCAGCCTGTCGCCATCAGGCAAGCGCACATCAGCGATTGTGCCATCAACAGGGTTCCACTGTGCGGTCAAGATCAACGTGGTGCCTTGCGCCTTACGGTCGCTGGAGTCGGCGCAAACCAGATTCTCCAGCGCGTCGGCCAGGCGCTGGTCGAATGTGGCCTGATCGTCAGAATTTTCATCGTTGCGCAACCGGCGTTCTTCGGCAGCAAGCGCGGCCTCGATCCTGTTACCGGCCTCAGGGTCGAACCACCCGTTCAGATTGAACATGCCGTCCTCAGGAGACTTGAAGACGCGCAATGTGCGGCGCTCCCGCTTCTTCTCGAAAAGAGATTTCCCATCATCGTCGGACTGCTCGTGCTGATGGTCGCGCAGCGTCCGCGAGAAGGCACCGAAATCCTCGCGTCGGGCCGCCTCTACCAGCATTGCCTCGTCGACCGGTCCCTGAGAAGCGGCCTTGGCAATCTGCTTGGCATGGCCCGCAGGAATCTCGCCAGCCGCTAACGCATCGAGTGTCTCCGGAACTTGAGAGAACTGAGCGGCCGTCTCCACCTCCCGGCGGGCCTGCTGCTTGGAGGCCTGGAGCTCGTCCAACACCACCCGGCGGGCCAAACCTTCGCCGGCTCTGCTGGAGTACTCGGCCAGCGCGGCCGTCTTCATTGCCGCCAGCCGGGCTTCAGACTTCTTGATCAACCCCAGCCGCGTTCGAAGCTCAGACAACGACAAACCGGCCACATCCACCACCTCCGGCCACACCGGTTTACCGGTAGGCACATCAGCCCATTTCCCCTGTTCAGAGGCCAAAAACTCCATGCAACAAGTCTACCGACGCCAGTGACAGCTTCTATTCCCCTTTACCCCCCTGCACTGAGGGCTCGCGGCTCAGTTCGGAGCGGGCCTGGGTAATTGGGTTACTCGAAACGCCAAGGGTCTCGGCTGCCGGTTGTCTATCTTGGCCTCTATGGCAACTAACAAGGTTCCGATTTCCGCCTCGATGAACCTCCCCGGGTGATGCGCAGGCTCCGATCCTTAGGAGGATGGAGCTATGTCAGATCAGCGGAGGCCGGGTAGGTACCCGGTTGAGTTGCGCGAGCGTGCGGTGCGGATGGTCTTTGAGGCCGAGCGGCATTGCGGTTCGTTGTGGGAGGCGGTGTGCTCGGTGGCCGAGAAGCTGGGGCCGACGCCTGAGACGGTGCGCAAGTGGGTGCGGCGTTGGGAGGTGGACCAGGGCCGGCGTCCGGGGCTGAGCACCGATGAGCGGGAGCGGCTCAGGGAGCTGGAGCGGGAGAACAGGGAGCTGCGCCGGGCCAATGAGATCTTGAAGTCCGCGTCGGCTTTCTTCGCGGCCGAGCTCGACGGCCCGAGACGATGATCGCCTATATCGACTCCCACCGGGAGCGGTTCGGGGTCGAGCCGATCTGCAGGGCTTTGCAGTTCGCCCCGTCGACGTATTGGTCGGCCAAGCGGCGGGCGCCGTCTGCTAGGGCCCGCCGGGACGAGAGGCTCAAGGCGGAGATCGCCCGGGTGCACGCCGAGAACTTCGGGGTCTACGGGGCGCCCAAGGTGTGGGCGCAGCTCAACCGCGAGGGGCACCGGGTGGCGCGCTGCACCGTGGAGCGGCTGATGCGCGACCTGGGGCTTCGTGGCGCCGTCAGGGGAAAACCGAGGCGCACCACCGTCGCCGACACAGCAGCCGCGAGGCCCCGCGACCTCGGCGGGCGCCGATTCTCGGCACCCGCCCCCAACCGGCTGTGGGTCGCGGACCTCACCTATGTGCGCACCTGGTCGGGGTTCTGCTACGTCTCGTTCGTCGCCGACGCCTACAGCCGGCGCATCGTCGGCTGGCACGCCTCGCGGTCGCTGCGCAGCGACCTGGCCATCAACGCCCTCGAACAAGCCGTCTGGCAGCGAAACCGCGCCGGCGCCGCACTCGACGGCCTCGTCCACCACTCCGACCGCGGCACCCAATACCTGTCCATCCGCTACACCGAGCGGCTCGCCGCCAACGACATCGTCGCCTCGGTGGGATCACGAGGCGACAGCTACGACAACGCCCTGGCCGAGTCGATCATCGGCCTCTACAAGACCGAGCTCGTCCGCAACAAAGGCCCCTGGAAAGGCCTCGACGACCTCGAACTCGCCACCCTGGAATGGGTCGACTGGTTCAACCACCGCCGCCTATACCACGACATCGGCCGCATCCCGCCAGCCGAACACGAGGCCAACCACTACCGTCAACAACACCCAGGCCCACAGGCCAACACACAAACAAAACAGCCTGCGTGAAAACCGGGGAGGTTCAGCTTGATCGTTCCGAGGCAGAGAACTTGGTCGATGAATTGCGGGCAACAGACATGCGGCTGCCGGTACACGGAAGAGAGTTTTTCGCCTGGGCGTATCAAGAAGGCCTGCTGCCCTGAGGGCCTCACCCCAGGGGCATGGCCAGGGCGAGGGCGTTGGGGGCGTGGTGGAATTCGAGGCGGGTGGTTTCGCCGAGGTAGTCGCCGTCGAGCTGATAGGGGAAGGGGGTTTCGCTGGCCACCACGGCGCTGGTCACATCGGTGCAGGAGTGGACGTGACGGTGGGCGGTGACGGCGGGTCCGTAGCCCAGGGCGCTGGCCGCGGTTCGAATCAGGCGGATGGCCCGCAGCGACCGCAGGGTCACCATCGACAGGGGTGTATCCAAGGTTGCGCTGGGCATCACATTGAAGGGGCGCGATCCCAGATAGGTGTAGGGATTGGTGTTGAGGCAGATGGCGAAGTGGCCGGATACCGCCTCACCGTCAGCGTGGTAGACGGTGAATCGGGGGCCTGACCGGTCGTAGTGGCGCAACCAGGTGTCCAGCGCCGCATAGGCGAACAGAGCGTGGTTGGCATATCGCTTGAGTCCGGCCTTTCGCTCCACCTGCTGTACCACGGCGGCGTCGTAGCCCACTCCGGCGTGGAACAGGAAATACCTCCCGTTCACCTGACCGATTCCCACTCGCTTGATATGGCCGGCGGCCAACGTCTCCAGCAGCATGGCGGCCGCCTCTACGGGATCGTCGGGCAAGCCGATGGTGCGGGCAAAAACGTTGGTCGATCCCCCGGGCAGGGGAGCCAGGGCCACATCCGACCCGGCAACGCCGTTCACCGCTTCATTCAGGGTGCCATCTCCCCCCAACACCGCCACCACGTCATAGCCGTCGGATACTGCCTCGTGGGCCAGGCGCGAAGCGTGGCCTCGCCGGTGGGTGGCAGCAAGCGTGACGTCGTGATCGGCGGACAGAGCCTTTTGAATGACGACTTGAGTCCGGGCGGTTACCGACGAGGCGTGGGGGTTGACAAGCAGCAGAACTTTCAGACACACAACGCTACCGCTTGGATTCGAAAAGCCAACAAGACGCGAGGAGGTACGACTACTTGTTGAATCCCCTCGGTTTGGTTTTGCGCGCCCGAACTGCGATGGGAGACTTGTGCGCTATGGACATTGTCGTCTGCGTGAAGCAAATCCCCGATCCGGCCGATCCCGGGGAGCTCGATCCGGCAACCAAGACCCTCAAGCGGGACATGAAACTCATCATGGACGAGTCGGACTCCTACGGCGTGGAGATGGCTCTCCAGCTACGCGATGCCGCGGGCGAGGGAGAGGTGACATTGGTATCGATGGCTCCCCATGACGAGGTAAATGGCCTGCGCTCCGCCTTGGCCATGGGCGCCGACAAGGCCATCTTGGTCAGCGACGATGCCTTGGCTGGAACCGATGCCCTGGGCACGGCCCGAGTGTTGGCGGCGGCCATCGGCCGGGCTCAGGCCGATTTGATTCTTGCTGCCACTGAGTCGTCAGACGGCTACACCGGCACCGTTCCTGAGCAAGTGGCCGAGTTGCTGGGACTGCCCTCGGTCACGTTTGCCAAGGAGATCCAAGCCGAGAGCGGCGAGGTGTTGGTGAAGCGCCAGACTGAGGACGGCTACGACGAAGTGCGGTGTCCGCTGCCCGCGGTGGTATCGGTTACCGCGGGGGTGGTCGAGCCCCGCTACCCGTCGTTCAAGGGCATTATGGCGGCCAAATCCAAGCCGATGGATCAGGTGGGGATCAGCGATCTGGGCATCAGCGCCGACCAGGTGGGCTGGGCCGGCGGCGGCCAGGAGATCACCGACGTCAGCCCCGCTCCCGAGCGGGAAGCCGGCGAGATCATCACCGACGAGGGCGATGCCCATGAGCGCATCATCGCCCTGCTCGAAGAGCTCAGGATCGTCTAGGACCCAGGACGCTAGGAGACAGTATGGGAACCATCTGGGTGTATGCAGAGGCCTCGGGCGGCAAGGTCGCCTCGATCAGCCTTGAGTTGTTGACCAGGGCCCGCGAGCTGGCCGACACCGTAGAAGCGGTGGTGGGCGCAGACGGTGAGCCGTTGGCTGCCGAGCTCGGGGCCCACGGGGCTACCACCGTCCACGCCACCGGCGACTTGGGTGACGGATTGGCCGGTCCCGCGGTGGCTTCGGCTATCGCTGCGGCTATAGATGGAGGTGCCGTTCCCGACGCGGTGTTGTTCGGCACCACCTACGACGGCAGAGACGTGGCCGGACGGCTGTCAGTCAAGCTGGGAGCGCCGGTGATCACCAACGTCGTCGAGCTGGAGCAAGCTGAAGGGTCATTGCTCGGAACCGAACCGGTATTCGGCGGCACAGTCAACGTCAGCACTCGGTTCAACGGCTCGGGCGTCGGCTTGTTCTTGGTCCGCCCCAAGTCGTTCGCGGCCGAGGAGTCTGGTGGTGCGCCAGCCGCGGTTGCAGCGCTGCCGGTTCCCGATCTGGGGGCCACCGGGGCGGCCCGAGTAGTGGACCGCTTTGCCGAGGAGGCCAGCGGCCCCAAACTGGACGAGGCCGGTGTGGTGGTATCGGGCGGTCGGGGCCTGGGCGAAGCCGAGAAATACTCCATGATCGAGGATTTGGCCAAGCTTCTCGGAGGCGCGGCGGGCGCATCTCGGGCCATCGTGGACGCTGGCTGGGTGCCCTATTCCCACCAGGTGGGCCAAACCGGCAAGGTGGTCAAGCCTGACGTGTACGTAGCGTGCGGCATTTCCGGGGCCACCCAGCACATGGTGGGAATGAAGGGTTCCAAGAACATCATCGCCATCAACAAGGACGCCGAGGCGCCCATCTTCGGCATCGCCGATCTCGGCGTGGTCGGCGACGTGCACAAGGTGGTCCCCAAGCTGATCGAGGCCCTACAAGCCAGGGACTGACCCCGGATCAAACCAAGGGCCAAGGGTGGCGACGGCCGCTGGGGTCAGTGGGGAAGCAGGCCTCGCTCGCCAGTGCGCTCGCCCGAGTCAGCAGAGCGTCTCGCTCCAGCAAGGTGAGCATGTCGGCCACATCGGTGGGGAGGCCGTCATCAAGCAGGCGGGCCACGTCGCCCGCCAGATCAGCGGGCAGAGGGTCTCCGGCCCACTCCCAGATCACAGTGCGCAGTTTGAATTCGCAGTGGAATGACAGCCCGTTGTCGATGGCATAAAGCCGGCCGTCATCGCCAAGCAAGATGTGGCCGCCCTTGCGGTCTGTGCTGTTGATGATGAAGTCGAACGCACACAGCCGCTGGAACCACCGATGGTGGACGGGTTCCTCTCGCAAAGTGAAGTAGTGCTCGTCGTAGTCGGTGGGCACATATAGCTGCACCGAACCCTCGCCCAGCGGTCCGTCTCGGAGCACCGTGGGCGGTATCAGATCCCACCCCAGGGCGCGGGACAGCTCGAAGGCGGCGATCTCGCGCTTGTGCAGCCCGGCGGGGAAATCCCATAGAGGACGTTCACCCCGGACTGGTTTGTATACCCCCTGGACGATGGGAGCGTTGGGGCAGTGGACGTCGACGAGAAAGGTCATATTCGAGCTCCACGGCATTCGCCCCAACACCTCCAACTCGCCGGTGGTGAGGATTTCCACCGCCATCTCGTCGTCAAGGGCAGGCCGCTCGCGAAATGGCGACTCAGATTTGGCTTCCATCAGTTGGAGCAGGGGCACCAGGTGCCGTCGTCGTTGAGCGGGGCACCGCAGAAGCGGCACGGTGGCCGGCCGGAGGCAACCACTTGTCGGGCTCGGGCCACGAACCCGGCCACCTGGCCCCGGGTGATTCGGAACCGGGCGGTGGCCGGATCGGCAGGATCGTCTTGCCCCTGCATCTCGGTGGCCATCACCAGCATCCGGTCGGCCTCAGGGTCGTAGCCAATGCCGATGTCGCCCACTGTCCATTCGGATTCCACTGGATCGATCAGACCGATATCGGCCTCGGGCTCGATGGAATCAGGGTCCTCGCTGATCTCCCGCAGCACCCCGGCCAGATGTTCGGCCAGCGCAGCCACCTGCTGCTTCTCCAGCTTCAGCGACACCAACGTGCCGGTAATGCCCGCCTGGAGGTAGAACACCCGCTGACCGGGAGGCCCGATGGTGCCCACCGTGAAGTGCTCAAGATCGTTCAGGTCGTAGGAGGCGCTCATGATGGCACCAAAGCCTTCAAATCCGAGGTGCTGTTGACGGCCAGTACCAGCGGGCCGTCGGCGGTGTAGAGGATGGCGGTTATCGAGCACGGCGACACCACGATCCGCTGGAACATGTCCAGATGAGCGCCCGAAGCATGAGACACCGCGGCCTTGATGGTGTCGGCATGCGATACCGCCACCACCGTCGAACCTGGGTGGCGGTCAACCAGCGACTGAACTGCCGCGGTCATCCGAGTCTGCATTTCGGCAAACGACTCCCCGCCGGGGAAACGGAAGCTGCTGGGATTGCGCTGTACCTGTCGCCAGTCACGGCGGCGGCGAAGATCGCTCAAGCGGCGACCGGTCCACTTTCCGAAGTCGCATTCGTTGAGACCGTCCAGCACTCTTACCCGCCGCCCCACCGCCCGGGCGATGGGGGCAGCAGTTTCTTTGGCCCGCTCCATTGGCGAGGCGTAGATCGCCCCAATGCGCTTCGGGCCTAAAGCGGCGATGCGGGCTGCGGCTTGGTCGGCCTGCTCTCGACCTCGGTCGCTGAGGTGCAGTCCCGGGGCTCGTCCGGGCAGCAACGCCCCGGTAGTGGGAGTTTGCCCGTGGCGCACGAACAACACCATGGTGGGCTTGCGGGCTTTATTGGCCATTTGCTCTGTGGACTCTGACTCTAGGTGTCGTTGCCTCTGTACAAGTGTTGCCGGGCATCGTCCTCTATGTTGCCGGTAATGGGTTCAATGGACACATTTGACGATCTGGCCGCTGATGTTACCGCCTGTCGAGCTTGCCCCCGACTCGTGGCTTGGCGGGAGGAGGTGGCCGCAGTCAAGCGGGCCGCGTACCGGGATTGGACTTACTGGGGCCGGCCGGTGCCGGGCTTCGGCGATCCCGAAGCCCGAATCGTGGTGGTGGGCTTGGCCCCGGCAGCCCATGGCGCCAATCGCACCGGGCGCATGTTCACCGGCGACCGCTCGGGCGACTTCCTGTATGCCTCATTGCACCGGGTGGGGCTGGCCAACCAACCCGATTCCACCGATAGAGAAGACGGGCTCGCACTGCGCGATGCCTATATCACCGCCCCGGTGCGGTGCGCGCCGCCCCAGAACAAGCCGAGCCCAGATGAAAGAGATGCGTGCCGTCCCTTCCTGGTGCGGGAGCTGGCCCTGCTCCAACGGGCCAAGGTGTTCGTGGCCCTGGGGGCCATCGGATACGGCGCGGTGGCCGCCGAGCTGGGGGTGAAGCCCCGGCCCAAATTCGCCCACGGACTGGAGGCGCCCGCACCGGGCGATCGCATGGTGGTGTGCTCCTATCACGTGAGCCAGCAGAACACGTTCACCGGGCGGCTCACCGAGAACATGCTCGACGAGGTGTTCCTACGGGCCCTGGCGTTGGCCGACACGATGTAGCCCTGGGAATGGTTCGCGACTTCGGCGGATCGGGCGGTACCGTTGGGCCCGTGACGAAGACCCGCGTGCTGGCGATTTTGGCTGCGCTGATTCTGGTAGCAGCCGCCTGCGGAAACTCTGGGGCACCAACTTTCTATGACGACAACCCCGCCGACTACCAATTCGATGCGAACAGTCCAGTGGAGCCCAACGTCGGCCAGCCCGAGCGGAACTTCCGTGACGGCTGCAAAGAGGCGGGCCGCGACGACCTAGACGAACAGGTGAGGGCCAACCTGGCCGATGTGTGCAAGTGCGGCTTTGACAACATCAGAGAAAATCTGACCTTTGAGGAGTTCAAGCAGCTTGACGACGACCTCCGCAGCGATATCAATGCCGATTTGACCGAAGAGGTGAGCCTGATCATGCGGCGGTGCATCCTGGAGGAATCCGGGCTCGGATAGTTGAGGCCCGGCATCTGCTCCGGGAAACGACCCTCAGACCCCTACTCTGACCGCGCTCTCGGCCCACTCGGGCCAGCGCTGGCGGCTCTTGGCCGCCAGTTTGTGCATCAGGGCCACCGCTCCGGGATCGTCGTCGCCGGGGCGGGCTTGGATCACCCCGTCCTCCAGCATGGCGTTGATGACGGCCCGGCCCAGTTCGGTTCGGACCACGGTGAGGGTCCAGTCGGAGGCGTCGCCGATGCCGCCGGTGGAGATGTCGGCGTGCTCGGCGGCGAAATCGGGGCAGAGGTTGCAGCCCTCCCGCGTCCAGGCATGGCACTCCTTGAGGTTGATCTCGTGGTAGTCGCCGTTTTTCATCCACACCTGGAACACGCCCTTGATGTTCATTTTGGCGATCTGGTCGGTGTGCAGCCCGTACTTCACCCAGAACAGCTCCTCGAACATGGAGTCGTCGAAGCTCTTGGAGCACAGCAACCCGATGTTCAGCTTGATGGGACGGCCCACCTTGCCCACCTTGCGGTTCCACATAACCGGCGCGATCGAGGTCTGGCAGCTCATGCCCACCAGGGCCAGGCTCTGAAGCCCTTGTTCTTTGGCTTCCCGGTAGGCCAGCGGGTTGGCCGAGTAGGTGTAACGGCTGCCCGCGCCTCGCAAAACCTCTTCCCGGTTGACGGCCAGGCCGGGCACCGCCTTCCAGCCATCGGTATCGCCTCCCTCCAGGAATGAAGTGAGGGCGCCGTCGATCACGTCGTTCTCCAGGCACCAGATCAAGATGGCCGACACCAGCCCGCCGTCTTGGCCCACCTCGTACACGTAGTCGTCGGAAGCCCGCACCAGCAGGATGTCGCTGTAGATGCCGGAAACCTCGTTCTCGTTTCGGATGCGGCCGAACAGGTGCTCGTCGGCCTCGGCCTCCCAAGTGCGGAACCGGGGGCAGGCCCGGGTGCAGGAAGTACACCCCTTTTGGCCGTGAATGCAGTCGGACAGGCCCAGCTCCTCCTCCAGGTGGAAGGGCTTGTACTGGCCGGGCTCGTGCTTGTAGCCGATCACATCGTGGGGGCAGGCGATCACGCAGCCCGCACACCCGGTGCACAGCCCCGAGTCGATGACCTCCTCGTAGAGCTCCTTCCACTGGTGCGTCCAGCGAACTTTGGCCTCAGCCATGGGACAGACTTTGCCACGCCCAGCATGTGATTTGGTCATTCAAGGCGCATTTGCCCAGGAAGAGGCCACGGGGGAGGAGCTAGGAGGAAAGAGTCCAAAAAGCCGGTAGGATGGCCGTAATAGAGGCTCAAACCGCAGGCCAGCGCCAAAATTAGCGCCAGACTGCGCTTCGGACTGTGAGATAGCGAGAAAGACGGGAGGAATTACAGATGGGTGACTGGTGGGATGGCCTGACCGGCGACCTCCAGGTCTTCTATCTGATCGGCATCATCGCTGGCGTATTCCTCATACTCCAACTCCTGTTTTTGGGCTTCGGCGTCGGCTCCGACCTCGACATCGACCTCGATGATGAGGGCGCGGGGACTGGTTTTCTGTCCCTGCGCAGCCTGACGGCGTTTTTCTTCGCCTTCGGGTGGACCGGCGTGTTGATGAAGGAAGCGGACAGCTCCACCCCGGTCTCGGTGATCGTGGCCATCGCGGTGGGGCTGGCGGTGTTCTTCGCCGTGGCTTACATGTGGCGCAAGTTCTCCCAAATGGAGGAGAGCGGCTCGGTCGACTACCAGAGCGCGGTGGGCACCGTCGGCACCGTTTACCTGCCGATTCCGGCCAACCGCTCCATGCCCGGCAAGGTTGAAATACTCATCCAAGGACGGCTCCGAGTAATTGACGCCTATACCAGCTCGGACAACGACCTCCCGGCTCAGACCCGCGTCACCGTGGTGTCGGTGGTGGATCAGTCCACCGTCCTCGTCAAACCCCTGTAACTCATCTGATTTAGACCCGAAAGGACCTGTTGATGGCTGCCATTGCCCTTGTTGCTGGCCTAATTGTCATTCTTCTCATCGCGCTGTTGTGGATCTCTTCCCGCTACAAGCGTTGCCCCTCCGACCGCGTGCTGGTGATATACGGACGGGTGGGCGGACAGGGCCAGTCGGCCCGATGCCTTCACGGCGGCGGTGCCCTGGTGTGGCCTGTGATCCAGGGGTATGCCTTCTTGGACCTCACGCCCCTGCCAATCGAGATCAAGCTCCAAGGCGCCCTGTCGCAGCAGAACATCCGGGTCAACACGCCGGCCACGTTCACAGTGGGAATCTCCACCGAGCCCGGCGTGATGCAGAACGCTGCCGAGCGGCTGCTCGGGCTAAGCCTGGTGGAGATAGAGAATCTGGCCCGAGACATCATCTTCGGCCAGATGCGGGTGGTTATCGCCACCATGCCCATTGAGGAGATCAACGCCGACCGGGAGAAGCTGATCACCAACATCACCGAGTCGCTGGAAATCGAGCTGCGCAAGGTGGGCCTGCGCCTCATCAACGTGAACATCCAGGATGTGACCGACGAGTCGGGCTACATCGACGCGCTGGGGCGCGAGGCCGCCGCCCGGGCCATCAACGAGGCCAAGATCAAGGTGGCCGAACAGGAGCGCGACGGCGACATCGGCGCGGCCGAGGCCCAGCGGGAACGGCGCATCAGGGTGGCCGAGGCCAATGCCACCGCCACCGAGGGCGAGAACGAATCGCAGGTGGTGATCGCCAACTCAGACAGCACCCGCCGCCAGCAGGAGGCCGAGGCCGAGCGGGCCGCGGTCACCGCCGAGCGGGTCACCCAAGCCCGAGCGGCCGAAGAGTCGTTTGCCGCTGAGGGACAGGCCGAGCAGGCCCGGGCCTCTCGCGACAAGGCCTCGCAGGAAGCCGACATCGTGGTGCCCGCCGAGGTGGAGCGCGAGCGGGTGCGCACCCTGGCTGAGGCCGAGGCCGACCGCATCAGGCTGGTCAAGGGAGGCGAGGCCGACGGTCAGCGCTTGCTCATGGAGGCCGAGGCGCTGGGCTTGCTGGCCCTGCTCACCCGCCGGGCCGAGGGTCTCGGTGCGCTGGTGAACAACGCTGGCGGCAATCCCCAGTTGGCTGCTCTGCTGTTGATCGCCGAACAGATGCCCAACCTGGTGGCCGAGCAGGTCAAGGCCATCTCCAACCTCAAGATCGACCAGGTCACGGTGTGGGACTCCGGCGGCAGCGACGGCAAGTCCGGCAACAGCACCGCCAACTTCCTCTCCGGTCTGGCCAGCTCCCTGCCCCCAATCCACGACCTGGCCGCCCAAGTCGGCATCAAGCTCCCCGCCTACCTAGGCGAGCTCGACGACGAATCTGCCCTCGAGCGACTACAGGAGATCGCCGACCAGCTCGATTCAAGGGATTCCTCGGACGAGTAGCTCACTCAGCCATGCGCCTGGCCTCCAGGATTGTCGCTCCAAGGGGCCTTGGCCTGCTTTGGGGGTGCTGCTAGAGCACCCATCGGGTGCCCGTCTTCTCGGTCGCCCGGGGTCTCGTTGTGTCCCCGGCGGTGTTCCGACCGGTCGGTTCGGGGGTTGCGACCGGTTGCGACCGGTGGGGTTGTGCAGGGTGGCGGGCATGGATGTTTCTAATTGCAGTTGGGCTCCCGGTTGGAAGGCTGAGGAGCTGCGGCGGTTCTTGTCGGAGGTCGAGGAGGTGGTGGGCGCCCGGTTCGGCGACTACGAACTGGACGTGGCCGACGGCACGGTCACGGTGGCCGATCTGGATTGCGTGTTGGGCTTGTCGAATCTGGCCCAGACGTGCCGGGCGTTGGATCCCGACCAGTGGCGGCTGGTGGTGTATTCGCACATAACCCGCCTCGACGACTTCGCCCCCGCCGCGCTGGCCGAGCTGCTCTCTGACTTTGAGCGGGTCAAGGGCGATCTGCGGGTGCGGGTGGTGTCGCAGAACCACGTCGCCCACATCGACCCAGTGGCCGACCCGCTGCCGCTGGGCCTGTTCTCGTGTTAGTCGGTCGATTTGGACGGGGCGGCGATGCCGGTGGACCGCGGCTACTTCGACGATTGGGGCGTGGACCACGACGAGACGATGGCGTTGGCCACGGCGAACTCGCTGGCGGCCGACAAGCTGGAGGTGACCGAGTCAGACGAGCTGTCGGGCCGGTTCACGATTTTGGCCGGCGAGTCTTTGTTCACTTCGGCGCATCTGCTGGACTTGGCCGCCTCGCTGCCTGATGTGGGGCCCAAGGGTGCGGTGGTGACGCTGCCGACGGCCCGGGAGGTGATGGTGTGCGCTATCGACCCGCCCGACAACTTCGAGACCGACTCGTCGGCGATGCTGGCCGCCAGCTACATCCGCTATCTTGCGGGGCCGAACTCGGTCACCTCCAATGCCATGTGGTGGCGGCCCGGCGAGCCCCTGGAGGGGTTCGCCCGCCTCGACCACGGAAGCTTCGAGCTCGTCGCCCCGCCCGAGCTTCGGGAATGCCTCGGGATCGCCGTAGCGAAGAACGCAGAGCGGTCCAGAGCAGAGGGGATCGACCTCTAGAACGGCCAGAGTGCCCGGAGCTCTTCCCGCTGATCGCCGGATGGAACTGGCCGGCGCCCGCCCAATTGAAGGCGGGCGGGGAGCGGGGCGGCGGAATTGGGCCGTTTGTGCGGGCTGTTGGAGCGCGTCGAGCAGGCCGGCGGCAGCGGCGGCATCGAGCAGGCGCGGGAGGCGGCGTCAGCCGCGGCGTCGTCTTGGATGGTGATGGCCGCAGAAAGGGCCTCAGAGTGGGCGACAGACCCGGCCCGGGACCTGGAGTGGGAGCGGGCCGCAGAGGCGCTGGCCGGGCTCGATACGCCCCTAAGCCAGCAGTTGCTCCCCAAGTACCTGCCGGCGTCGTGAACCAGGGTTGTCAGGTGCTGCCTCAGGGTATTGCTGGACGAATCGGTCGGCAGGCCGCTTCGCAAAAGGGGCGAGTCTGCAGGGGAGTTGGCGTTGGCGGTGGCGAAGCTGGGCGCTGCCGCCAACCAGGCGCTGGTTCGCGGGCCGCTTCCCCCGCCGTTCGATGAGCTGCCCGTACTGCGAAAGGCGCTGGTCGCCCCTCCAGGCTCCGAGCTAGCCGCCCGCTTGGCCTCCCAGGACCGGCTGGCCCAAAGGGCGGCGGGCGCCAGGGCCAAGATGGCGGTATCGGCGACAGTTGAGGCCGCGCAGCTCGTGTGGTCGGCCGCGACCGCCATCGACAGCGATCTGGGGGCCGGGACCGCCTTGGAGCAGGCCGACGCCGCTTGGCGCCACGGCGAGCTGGTCGGGCTCCTGGACCGGCTGATGGAGCCCGCCGGGGTCCAGCCCGCCCTGTTCGACATCGGCCTGTGAGAGTCCAGGCAGGGGTCCCCGGACGTTGTGCGGCGGTCTTCTGTTTCGCGCCCGCCCCGCCTCGGTTGCCAGCTGGGCGCCAGCGTGTCGCGGGCGGGGGCCGCTCTTCGCTTCCTATGGCTAAGGGCGTGTCGGGTAGGGTGCCCGATTGTGAGGCAATCCCCATCTGTTCGCAGATCTGTTCGCCGCTTGGCTTGGTCGGCTCTAGCTGTTGCCCTGTTTGCCGCCAGCCTCGTTGCGGCCACATCTTCTGCGGCTGCGGCTCAGTCCTCGCCGACCCTTGACGAGGTGAGGATACGCGACCAGCTCATAGCCTCCCAAGAGACCCTGTTGAACGCGTACCGTTGCCTGTTCGACGTCGATACCGAGGTTGTGCCCGGCGGCTGCCCGGATTTCGACCCGACACAGCCCGCCCCGTTCGAGGGAGTCCCTTCCCAGGAGGCCGTCGATGTGCGAGATCAGCTCATCGAGACCCAGGAGGCGCTGTTGAACGCGTACCGTTGCCTGTTCGACATCGACACCCACATTGTGCCCGGCGGCTGCCCGGATGGCGCAGCTCCTGGCTCTGGGGTGGCAGTCGATCCGGGTCCCTCGGAGACGGCGACACCGCCGTTCATCTCGCTGGCTGCTGGCAGGAACCACTCGTGCGCGATAAGAGCAGACCAGACGCTGGTCTGCTGGGGCGACGGGAGCGACGGCCAGACCAACGCCCCAGCCGGTCAGTATGTCGCCGTTTCAGCGGGAAACCTGTTCTCGTGCGCCATCAGAGCCGACGACGGTACGGTCGAGTGCTGGGGCAGTGACGGCGATGGAAAGGCTTCGCCGCCTGGTGGCAGGTTCACCTCCCTCGTCAGCCCTGCGAGGGCTTACACCTGCGGGTTTCGCCCCAGCGGAGCAATCGACTGCTGGGGCAGGGACGACTTCGGCGAGACATCGCCCACCGGGCAGTTCACCTCGGTCTCTCTCGGACTTGACCATGCGTGCGGCATCGCGACCGACGGCAGCGCCGATTGCTGGGGCAGGAACAAGGACAGCCACGGCCTCGCATGGTTCATCAGCGGCGGCTCCTATCGCCTAGGAGAGTTTGACGCGGTTTGTGGAGGCGGCAGGGGGGCCTGCGGAGCGGGCAGGGCGAGCCCCCCTGCTGGCGTTTTCGCATCTGTAGCCGCAGGCGCGTGGCATACCTGCGGACTTGGAGCATCCGGCGTTGTTGCCTGCTGGGGAAGCAACCGGAAACGACTCGGCGAGATCGGCAGCAGTAGGACAGCATTGGTCGGCCAGGCGACTCCGCCAGCAGGCCAGTTCACATCCATAGCAGCCGGGCTATGGCACACCTGCGGCATCAAAGCCGACGAAACGATCTCTTGTTGGGGCGACAACAGTGAAGGCCAGACAGACGCTCCCAACGGCCGCTTCAGTTCTATCGCGGTGGGCTACTTCCACGCTTGTGGCTTCCGCACTGACGGCACCATCGCCTGCTGGGGCGCCAACGCCGACGAGCAGGCGTCGCCCCCTGTGGCCTGACCCCGGTGCCCAGTGCCGGGTGTCGGTCGACTCGATAGCGCCTGGGGGTGGGCGAGGCTTTCGGCGCTGACAAGGAGGTCCCCCCGCTTTGATGCCCGGTAAATGGTCAGCGGCGGACGTTCTCGCATCCGCCTTTGTGCCTATTCCCGTCATCGGCGCTTGCGGCGGAACCGATTTCGACGCGGCGATCTTCGATCATCCCGAGTTGGAGGGCTTCTCGGAGTTGGAGGGAATGTTCACGTCGACCTCCAACTCTGGCGGCGACATGTGTGGGCTGCGCAGCAACGGCTCCATCGCCTGCTGGGGATGAGAGCTGCCCCCCGTGCGGGGCGGCGCCTTTTGCCTGCACTTCTAGTTTGGAAAGACCCGATGGCTGTCGCCGGCCCTTGGCCTTGACAGCTTCACCTTCGCCAAGCGCGGCTTGTAGGCGCTTATTTCGCTTGCGCCGGCTTCAAAGGCGCCGCAGCGAACAGCAGCCAAGCCAACAACAACGGCGAACCCCGACCCCCGGATGATGGCTCTGGGGAGCTTCCTCGACAACTTCCCAGCAGACTAGAGGCAGCACGGCCGGTGTCGCGGCCATGAGCTGCGGCTCTGGTCTGTTTCTGCTGTCAGGGACAACCCGAATCTGGGCTGAGGGCGTTCCGCCAGATTCGAATTCCCCTGTCGGCGGGAGCGCAAATTAGGGTGCCCGACTGTGACACAGCCATCTCCTCTTTTTCGGCGGCCTTATGGCCGACTGGTCGCGTTGGCCGCCGGTGCCGCTCTGTTCGCCTCTGGCCTCGCCGTGGCGTTGGCCCCGGCGGCTTCGGCGCAGACCGCTGCCGACATCGAAGCCAGGGACAGTTTGATCTCGAACCAGGAGAACTTGCTGAACACCTACCGGTGCTTGTTCGGCGTGGACACAGAAGTTGTCCCCGGCCGCTGCCCGAACCCCGATCGGGTCTCGCCTGGGATAGCGCCCGCCAATCCCATCCAGCACGACATCGACGTGCGCGACCAGCTGATCGCAAGCCAAGAGGCGTTGTTGAACGTGTACCGGTGCCGGTTCGACATCGACACCCACATCGTGCCCGGCGGCTGCCCGGACAGGGCCGCGCGACAAGAGCTCGCGTTCGTCAGCGGACAAGGCAGCGGCGCCGCTGCTTTCGCGACGGCGGGCGGGCTGAGCTCTGTTTACCAAGTCGGCCGGTCGGGCTACAGGTTCATGAGGATTGCCTGGTCGCCCGATGGGACACACGCGGTGGTCGACTACCCGGCACGCGAAGACTCCTATGGGAACATCATCGAGGACCCGGGGGCGGGGCTGTTCGTGGTGCGCTCCGACGGCACCGAGCTGTGGCGGATCACGCTGACCGGCGTGGATCCGGCTTGGTCCCCCGACGGGCTTCGGATCGCCTATAGCGACAACGACGGGGTGTGGGCGGGCGACCAAGGCGGTTACGGCGTCTACGTTGTGAGGGCCGATGGTGCGGGAACGCGGCAGCCGATCGGGGAGTGGAGGGGCGGAACCGATCCGGTCTGGTCGCCTGACGGCGCCCGGATCATGTTCCGCACTCCCGCCGGCCCGTTCGGTACGGGACTCGCCGTCGCCTCGTCCGGCGGCGGTGAGGCATGGGTGATCGACCCCCATTGCGAGGATTCCGACGATCCGGACTGGCCGTATCCCGACTGCACATCCCCGAGGGGCGAGTGGTCGCCCGACGGGCGAAGGATCGCCTACACCACCGGGGAGGGCGTCTTTGTGGCGCGCTCCGACGGCGCCGAGGCGCGCCGGCTCGCCAACGGCGGAGGCGTTCCCGCCTGGTCGCCCGACGGGCGGCACGTCGCCTACACCTCAGGAAACAGCATCTATGTGGCGGGCGCCGACGGCGCCGGGGCGCGCCGGGTCGCCGGGGGCGGAACCGGCCCGATCTGGTCGCCCGACGGGCGGTGGATCGCCTACGAGTCGACCAGCGGCGCAGACGGAGCCTCTCCCGATGGATTGCGGCAGCTGTGGATCGTCGGCTCAGGAGGCGGAGCGAGCCGGTTCGTGTCCGCCTACGACCCGCGGCAACCCGTCGTGTGGTCGCCGGACAGCACCCGGCTCTCCTACGTCGCAGAGTCGGGCAGATCGACCGGGGTGATCATGGTGTGGGACCCGGCCGGTAGCGCCGGGGCCGTGGCCGTCTCGCCGCCCGCTAGCAGCTCCCCCGCATGGTCCAAGGACAGCAAGAGGATCGCGTTCAGCAGCCCCGGGGACCCTCGGCGGAACCCGCAGCGCGACACAGAGATATTCGTCGTCAACGCAGACGGGACCGACTTGACGCAAGTCACGGACAACGCCGTCGACGACCACGCCCCCGTGTGGATACCCGCCAACCCATAGCCCGGCGCGGCCCAGCCGCCTGCGCCATTTGGCCCAACAGGTGGCCAAACCGGTACTTCCTTAGCAGCAGCAAGCGGGAGCTCTTGGACAACCGGCAGGATCGGTCTTGCGGGCACTGCTGCTGCATTGATGGGGGCTGCAATGGTGGCGGGTGAGGTCGCCAACCAGTCAGCACTTGCGCTTGTCCGCCCTTTGCGCGCAGGACTAGACGTGGTGGACACCCAAGTCGCTCCAGCCCCTCTGTGAGAGTCCAAGCGCGGGTCCCCCGCTTGGTCCGGGGGAACGGCTTGCAGTTGATGGCGGTGCTGTGCTGGTCTGGTGTTGGCGACCGGCCGGGCGGCCTAGGTGTCGACCACTCTGGACAGGTAGAGCGTGCCCGGCCCCGAGTCACCTCCGGGTTCGCTGGCGTGGAAGTAGATTTCCGCTGCTGCGGTGCGGATCACCCGCAAGGCGCCGGTCTTGGAGAACGGGACGGGCTCGCCGGGAGCCTCTTCGTCTACTGCTCGGAACATCGCCTCGTAGACCTGTAGGGCGGCCTCTTCGCCGCTGGCTTCGGCCCAGTCCTCGATGACTTCGAAGCCGGCCCATTTCCACTTGGCCATCTGCTACGCGGTGAACTCTTCTCGGCCCAGCTTCTCGTTGAAGTACGCGGCCAGCTCCGATTTGTCCTTCGCGTCGGCGCCTGCGGTTCCGTCCGCGATGCGTTTCGCGGTCTCGACTTCGGCGTCCTGTATCTCCTTGATGACGTGCGGCGGGTGCCCCGAGGCGGGTCGCTGGGCTTTCTTCTTGGCTTTGGGTTGTGGGTCGGCGATATGCCGAGCACGCTGGAACAGCCGTCCCAAGTGCAGCCTCTCTGCGCCCATGTGCGCGGTACCCCTCTCACTTTCGGTCGTCGAGGGCGAGTGTATGCCGAATGATCCCGCCCCGTGCCCATGGGAGGCAGGATTGTTGGCACTCTCAGACGGGAAGTGCCAGCCAGCCCGCCTCCCAACCCCGGCATCATGCTGATCTGCTGGCGATGGCTCTCGCCTTCGGCACCGGTCGCAGCCGGGGACAAGGCATCGGAGGGTAGCGACCGGTAGCGACCGGTGGCGGCTGGGAGTGTGCGGGCTGCGTTGTAGACCCGTGCCGGCGCTGCGCCGGGGAAGGAGAGATGACATGTTGATCTCAATGTGGTCGCTGAAGGGCGGCCAGGGGACATCGACCACCGCGGCGCTGACCGCCATCCGCGCCGCCCAAGACCGGAACCGCCCGGTGCGGCTCGTGGATCTGGGCCGCGACCAGCCGGCGATCTTCGGCGCAGCCGAGATCGGCGACGTCGGGCTGGCCCAGTGGACCCAAAGCGACCTCGGCACCGACGCGCTGGACCGGTCGCTCGTGGAACTGACGCCGAACCTGTCGCTTTTGCCAAAGGGATCTCTGCCGCTCAGCGGGCAGCGGGCCGGCGAACTGGTCGAGTGGCTCAAACAAGACCACACCACAGTCGTCGACGCCGGCACGCTGAGCTTCGGACGCGACGACGACTGGCAGGACAGCCTCCAGCACAAGATCATCGCCGAATCCGACCAGTCGATCCTGGTGACCCGGGCCTGCTACCTGTCGCTGCGCCGCACGGTGAGCTCGCCTCTGCGGCCCACCGGAGTGGTGCTGGTGGCCGAGGCGGGGCGGGCGCTGACCCGCACCGACTGCGAGCGGGCCATCGGAACGCCGATCGTGGCCACTGTCGCCATCGACCCCGACACCGCCCGGGCGGTGGACGCGGGCATGCTGCGCACCCGAGTCCCCAAACAGGCGGCACGGTCGCTCGGCCCTTTGGTGGAAAACGACCTGACCCGCGCCCGCGACAGCGCACCGGGCATCGGCCTGGACTGATGCGGCCACACACCGCATCCCCAACAGGGCGGCCACCTGCCGCCAGAACGATTCCGACCGGCTGCGACCGGTCCGCTTAGAAAGGGTGAGAGCCATGACGAGCGCAACTGCCAACCACAACCAGCCGGCGGCTCCGAGCCGCGGGTCCCACCTCCACCTGGTGCGAACAACGGGCGCCGCGCCCGCGACCGAGAACTCGGTGCGGCTGGTGGCCGCAGGCACCCCGGTACCCGACGGGTGGCAATCGGTGACCGTGGCCGCCGAGGCCGACGCCAACGGCGGGCACCAGCCGAGCTGGGAGGTGCAATTCGACCCCGCGGTCATCGCCTATTTGATCCGGGGCGAGACGCTGTACCAAGAGGTGCACCAAGACCTGCTCGACGACGACTGGGAAGAAGTGCTGTGCGACCGACCCGACGGCGCACCCCGCCACGGCTCGTTCCTAGCACAGCGCCTCGACGCCCCCTCGCTCGTCGAGATGCGCGAGCAGTCCCGGCTGATGCACCCCTCCAACGCCGACGGCATAGAAATCGGCTTCTAGCCCAGCCCGCACAACACCCCACCAGCCGCGGGCAGCACAGCGGGGACGGCACCGAGGTGTCGTCCCCGCTGTCGCGTCCGAAAGGCGGGCAATCGTAACCCGCCCCGACCCAAACCAACGCGCCCGAAAACAAAACAGGGCCCTGCTCGAAGCAGGCGATGGGCCGGAAGTTGCGGGCCGCAGCTTGGCCTCAGGGTCGCTGTTGTCGGGTGTCAGCCCACCGCAAGACCCTCGCGTGTGCAGGTCTGCGTTTCCCTATCCGCTACCCAGACGTAATCGGGATGGTCAGAGAGGGGGCAGAGGGGATTTGCAGACCACCGCATATGGTCTGTCGGTGGGACAATCGAACTGGCGAAGGCAAGTATCCCGCCCGTAAACCCTTGCATATTTGGATTGGTGGCTTGGCAGCCGACCAGCCCACTCGTGCCCTCCAGACCAAACACCGTCGAAGCACACCCGTAGACGCTGACCGCGAAGTTCTCTAGCAGCGCCACGTCCTCGGACCCGCCATCGCAGATTATCTCGACGGCGCGATTCCATGCGCTAAAGCCCGCCAACCGCTCGCCCGTGGTGTGGAAATTGCAGCTTTGCTCTATTCGCAGCATCTCGTCCCAGACGGCGACTACCTCGGCGGGCCAGGGAACGATGTTGGGATCAGCCTCAACCTCAGGCTCGGCCTCGCCCGTTCCCCCCATCGGAGCATCGGGGCAGCCTCCAGGGACTAGCTGGGTGTCCACGTCGTGGTTGCAGCGGTATACGTTCAGCAGCGCCTCTTGGTCTGCTATCAGCCGGTCCCGTACCTCCACGTCGTTGGCGGTGGGACTAGCCGGGGCGGGTCCGGGCTCGACGGTGGCGGGATTCTCACAACCGCCCCTCACCGCTTCCACGTCCACGCCGAATAGACAGCGGTAGGCGTTCAAGAGGTTCTCTTGGTCCGCAATCAACTGGTCCCGAACCTCTATGTCGTGGGCGGTCTGGGCAGCCGCCCCGTGCATGGGTGCCATCGCCAGCCCAGCGGCCAGAACCACTACCGCCGAGAGCGCGGCTAGTCGCCTCATATCTTGTCTCCATAGGTTTCGGCGGGCGGTGTTTCTCACGCCGTGAAAGCTAGCCAGCGCCCAAGCGCTCTAGCTAGTTCGAGTTGACCTCGAAGGCCACTACCGCACCGGCAATGCGGTCGGCCACACCCAGCACCAAAGCCCTTCGTTGTGAGGCAAAGGCCCAGTTCAGGCCCTATGACGACGGTACAAGACGCTATGGGAGCTATGGCGAAGAACCACGCCATAACGACAAGAGGCCCGAGCCCCCCACAGGAAGCCCGGGCCTGAGCTTTCGCTCTTGTCGAGTGTCGGCGTAGCAGCCGTTAGCGCAATTCCCCATAGAACGCGCGGAAGTCGTCGAACCAATAGAGGTAATCGCTATACCAGCCGAGCAAACCGCAATAGCCGTAAATGTCGATATCGGGCAGCGACTCATCCTCGTAGCAGCCCGCCCCGGTTGGCGTAACGATAAAGAACTCCAAATTGAAGTTCGGGCTGCCAGGTACTTGGTCGAAATTGTCGTACTTCCAGCAGGTCAACTCGCCATCGGCCTTGGCCGCGCAGACACCGCGCCAATGCCCGATGGCTATGGAAGTGAATTGCCCGGCTGGAACGGGGTATTGGATGGCCTCGCGACTCTCACCGGAATATGCGAAGTCGTGCCAGCAGGCGGCGGTTCCATCCGCCTTGATCCCACAAGTGATGTCGGAGTTTTGCCCCACGTTGGCATTCCCGTCGCCCAGGGACAGAACAGATAGCGGGCCGGGAGCGGCGTCGTTCTCCCATGTCTCAAATCCAATCGACAACTGTCCCTGATCCCCGTAGGAATCGAGATATCGCCAACACAGCGCCGTATTGTCGGCCCGGAGGCCGCAGAACACGCGACCAGTAGTCAGGCTGGTAATAGTCAGGAACCGCCCTGATGGCTTGGGCGCGCTCATGAAGGTATTTTCATACCCACCGGCCTCGTCGTTCCATTGCCGATCATTGCTATAACACGAGACAAAGCCGTGAGTCAGGCCGAGCGCGCAGACAACCGAGCCCTGCCCGGTATTCTCTGCATTCCCAGCGGACACCGCGAATTGAACCGCCTTAGGCTCGCCAGTGTCGCCCATTGGCGCATCGGGGCAGCCTCCAGGGACTAGCTGGGTGTCCACGTCGTGGTTGCAGCGGTATACGTTCAGCAGCGCCTCTTGGTCTGCTATCAGCCGGTCCCGTACCTCCACGTCGTTGGCGGTGGGACTAGCCGGGGCGGGTCCGGGCTCGACGGTGGCGGGATTCTCACAACCGCCCCTCACCGCTTCCACGTCCACGCCGAATAGACAGCGGTAGGCGTTCAAGAGGTTCTCTTGGTCCGCAATCAACTGGTCCCGAACCTCTATGTCGTGGGCGGTCTGGGCAGCCGCCCCGTGCATGGGTGCCATCGCCAGCCCAGCGGCCAGAACCACTACCGCCGAGAGCGCGGCTAGTCGCCTCATATCTTGTCTCCATAGGTTTCGGCGGGCGGTGTTTCTCACGCCGTGAAAGCTAGCCAGCGCCCAAGCGCTCTAGCTAGTTCGAGTTGACCTCGAAGGCCACTACCGCACCGGCAATGCGGTCGGCCACACCCAGCACCAAAGCCCTTCGGACTGGGATATGGCCGAAATGGAGCGCCTTGCGGCTGCTTGGTTTTGCTGGAACGTCTCGACGCCCCATCTCTAACGTCAAGGCCTGCCTCGTTGCCGCTTTAGGCCCCGGGTTCGTCTGCTAGCGTCGCCCGGATGCGATGCAGACTCCTTGTGCTAATGAGCCTCTTGGCCGCTGGACTGACACTTGGTTTTTCGCCGTCGGTCTCGGCGCAGACCGCCGACGACATTTCGGTGCGGGACCAGCTGATCGCCGACCAGGAGAACCTGCTCAACGCCTACCGGTGCCTGTTCAACACCGACACCGAACTCGTGGCCGGCGGCTGCGCCGACCCCGTCATCATCACCCCCGGGCCGCCACCAGCGCAGCCGACGCTCCAAGACCTTGCGGTGCGCGACCAGCTCATCGCCGACCAAGAGGCCCTGCTGAACGTCTACCGCTGCCAATTCAACGTCGACACCCAGCTCGTAACCGAAGGCTGCCCGCACCAACCAACCGATGACTCCAACGACGAGAGAATTGTCCCCTGGAACGCAAACTTCGTTGACGACTGGGAACTGATGACTCACCTAGCAAACACATGCAACATCCAAGACCCACCAGAAGACGGCCGACTTCCCACTCCTAACACAGCTCTAATCCTCGTAAACTCAGACCTGCTTCTTGGTGGGCTATTGACATGCGACAATCCCTCAGATACTCATCAACTGCTCCTAATCGCCACCAGTCTCTATAGGTGCAACAATGTTCAAGACCCACAATATGAAGGAGCGTTCACCCTCCCCGACCACCGCAGAACTCTTGTTTGCGATACCAGCACAGCTCCCCATTACAACGAATTTGTCACACTCACCAACAACAACAACTTCGCCTGGCGCACAGACACAGCAAGCGGCGGGATCGAGCATGCCTGCCCCATTCCTGACGAAAGCAGCCATTGGTGGCCGTGGCATTCCGACAACACCCTTCAACTCTGCTATCGAATAGACCATCCCAATAACCCGCATCACTCCAATTGGGCAGCCAGCCGCTAACCGTCAACCCCTCAACGAGTCCCAACGGGGTTGGGGGCAGGTTAGCGAATGCTATCCCGAAACAATGACACGCATTTTGTACGGTAGCCGGGCATGACGAGACCGCCGATCCTCCTTCTGGTGGTCATGTCGCTTGTCGCTGCGGTGCTGGTCTAAGCCAGCCCGCCGGGCGCCAAGCCCGCGGCGGCGCAGGAGTTCTTTTGGGAGGAATCCCCGCCGACCCGGTTGCCTAATCTGGGGTCGCTGCCCGATTCGGCGCCGAAGGTGTACGACTGGGGCCCGCAAAAGCCATCAAGGCTGGCCAGTTCTAGCAGCCGGCGGCGCGGGTCTGATTGGTCGCCGGAGCTTTCTCCTCGGAATTGGCGAGATTTTCACTTCACAAGTTATGTGGAGGGCGGCCGGGTTCAGCCTCGAGCGATGTGGGATACGGGGGACCGGCAGGGAATGTACAAGTTCTGCTATGAGAATCCCCCTGCCGGGACATCGGTCGGTGGCCGAGCCTTGGCCGGTGCGCTGGAGTGGAAGGTGCAAGTCCGCCATTCCGGCGAGTCGTTCTTAAGGACCGTTAGCACCGTCCGAGCACGCCCGCAGGCCTTCGAGCCCGGAGAGAAGTGCGTTGGAGACCTCATCGCTCTTGACGGTCGAGTCAGGGTATCGGCAGCACCCCGACAACGGGGGCTGGTCGGAGTACGCAAGGTCGAGCTGAAGTGGTCGGGACTCCTGCCCGAGCATGTGACCTTCGCATCTGCAAGTTGCACGGACATCGAGGCTTCCTTTGTCCAGGTGTTGTCGGAGACTTTGGTCCATGAGGCTCTGATCGCCCTTGCTGGCGGAATGGCGAAAGCCCTTCTGGCCTCCTACAACGTTGGCCGCAAAATAAATCAAATATTGGGTGCAGCCGAGGATGCCCAAATCGGCAAGTTGCTGACCGTACGTGAGCTTTTGAACTTGACGGAGAAGCAGAGGCAAGCGGCAAATAATTGCGTCAAGAGCGCTGCAATGACGGAAAAGTCAACAACGCTAAGGAGTCTTGGTGGCGTATACAGCGGCTACGTCAATGATGCCGCCTTTCTTTCGACAAAGGGCGGGTTCTACAGAGCCAAAAACGGCGTAGAGTTCCACCTGCGCCGCCGCCCAGCGGCATCGTTCATCAGAACACGTTATAGCGGTCCCGGCTACCTGCCCTCTGATTTCGCACCGCTCTACCTCCCCGAAGGCTTCTTTCAATGCGATTCGGGGGACATAAAGTTCCAGAGGATTCTCCCTCCAGTGGTTCTCACCCCTCCATGGGCCATAACCGGAGCGGAAGCTATAGACAAAGCATGCGGATTGCCGCAAGACCGCATAGCTGGTCGCATCCCCGACGGCCTCGTCCAATGCGACTCGGGAGAAATACGCTTCAGACACTTCAATGAATTCAGAGATGAACTCATTACGCCCACCAGAAAAGGAATATGCGACCTCCCAACACTGTCGCAACCGGAAGAGAACCGCATAACGATAGCGCCGACTCCGACCCCGACTTTGGCCCCACCGCCAACTCCGGTTCCGACTTTGGCCGCGGCCAGTCCGTTTGCCTCCATCTCCGCCGGCGCAGCTCATTCGTGCGGGATCAGAGCCGACCGCACCGCCGTCTGCTGGGGCGACAACTACTACGGCCAGGCGGATGCGCCCGCGGGCACATTCACCGCCATCTCAGCCGGCCCAGGCCATTCGTGCGGGATCAGAGCCGACAACACCGCCGTGTGCTGGGGCGTCAACTACTTCGGCCAGGCGGATGCGCCCGCGGGAGCATTCACCGCCATCTCCGCTGGCGGCACACATTCGTGCGGGATCCGAGCTGGCAACACCATCGAATGCTGGGGCGACAACCGCTTCGGCCAAGCGGATGCGCCCGCAGGATCGTTTTGGGTGAATTGATCCCAGATTTTCGGGCCGTCCACCACGCTTGATGTCTGTGCGGGTCAGTGCTCCACTGAACGGATCGACAGATAGACCAGAGGAGACGACATGGGCCTTGGTTATTCGGGAGACTACGCCAGGGGGGTATCGCAGTCTCTTTCTTCTTCAACGGGGGAAGATCGTTCTGATTCAACGCCTATGGCGCGGCATCCTGCTGGAGCAACGGCGGCAACGCTTACGACGGTGAGAGTCCTGCTGTGCGCCAGCTGACCGGTCTTGCCCCTTTCGACTACGGGGTGAAGCCGCCCCAGCAGACAACTCGACTCCCAGTGGTGAGGGCGCATAAGTACACCCTTCCTGCTGCAAATGCAGCGAATGCGCCTTCCGGCCATGGATGTTGTTGCCCCAGCAAACGGAAACCTGTTGGCGCGGCAACAGCAGCGCTTACTGCATCGAGAGCCCCTAGACGGCGTTGGGCTGTCCCGGCTTATCGCGGGAGACGCCGATCATCTACGCGCTGCTTGGGCCTCCCGCTTTGTGGTGCTATTGGCCGGCGGAACCGAGGATTGCGGCGATCTTGGCGGCCAGGGCGGGCACATCTTGGGTGATGGTGCCCCACAAGATGTCGGGGTCTGCGACGAAGTACTCGTGGGCCAGCTTGTTGCGAAGGGATTTCGCCTGCCTCACGGGAAGGTCGCGATGGCGGGCGACGAAGCCGTCTGAGAGGCGGTCGAGCGCTTCCCCGATGACGGTGAGGTTGTAGTTCGCGGCGTCTCTGAGCACCCAGTCGCCGTCGTATGCGGACCGGCCCCGGGCTGTGATCTGGGCGAGCCGGTCACAGGCCCCGAGGATGTCTTGTATCCGCTCCTCGTCTTTACGGGTCACAGCGGGATGGCGTCGTCGATCATGCCGCGGCAGCTCTCGCGCACACATGACCGGGGCACAACGTCGACCCGGGCGCCGAGCAGGTCTTCGAGGTCTGCCTCCAGGCCGCCGATGTCGAACAGGGTGACGCCGTCTTCGAAGTCCACCAGGAAGTCGTAATCGCTGTTGTGGGAGTCTTCGCCGCGGGCCACTGACCCCACCAGAGCGATGGCGCGGGCGTGGTTGCGCTCGGCTGCGGCCCGGATCTCGGCCCCGTACTTCACCAATACGTCGTCGCGGCGTCCCACGGCCTTCATCGTAACCCGCCCCGACGCCGCCCGGCGCGCCCGAAAACGAAGCAAAACCCTGCTCGAAGCAGGCGATGTCCCCGAGGCGGCAGTCGGCGGCGGCAATCGGCGTCCGCGGTGGCGGGCCGGGCACGGCCAAGCGCCCGGACGTGGTGGGGTGGAGCGCTCGGGGGATTCACAGAGACCGTGAAGGAAGACTCGACGCTGGGCACCAAATTCATGGCGGAGAACGCGCCTTCCGGCGCGTCGGTCTGGCCGGAGCCGTTGTTGGCCCAGAACGCGGCTTGTCCCTCTGGGGCTAGGGCGCACGAATGAGCGCCGTCTGTGATGGCGGCGTAAGCGCCTTAGGGCGCGTCGGTCTGGCCGTGGTCGTTGTTGCCCCAGCAGTCGATGGAGTCTTCGGTGGCGATGGCGCACGAAAAATCTGAGCCGGCTGAGATGGCGGTGAAGGTGCCGCCGGGCGCGTCGGTCTGGCCCGAGTCGTTGTTGCCCCAGCAATCGATGGCGTTATCGGTGGCGATGGCGCACGAAAAATCCCAGCCAGCCGCGATGGCGGTGAAGGTGCCGCCGGGCGCGTCGGTCTGGCCCGAGTCGTTGTTGCCCCAGCAATCGATGGCGTTGTCGGTAGATATGGCGCACGAATGGAGCCCGCCGGCTGCGATGGCCGTGAACTGGCCGTCGGGCGCGTCGGCCTGGCTGTAGGTGTTGTTCCCCCAGCATTCGATGGTGTTGTCGGTGGCGATGGCGCACGAATGGGACCCGCCTGCTGCGATGGCGGTGAAGGTGCCCTCGGGAGCGTCGATCTGGCCATAGAAGTTCTCGTTGCTCCAGCATTCGACGGTGTTGTCGGTGGCGATGGCGCACGAATGGAAGCCGCCCGCTGCGATGGCGGTGAAGGTGCCGCCGGGAGCGTCGGTCTGGCCCCTGTCGTTGGTGCCCCAGCATTCGACGGTGTCGTCGGTGGCGATGGCGCACGAAAAATCCCAGCCAGCTGAGACAGCGGTGTAGGAGCCATCGGGCGAGGGATCTTCGGTCGCATCCGCCGAATACAGGCCCCTGATGTTGGCACCCCAGCATTCGATGGTGTTGTCGGTGGCTATGGCGCACGAATGGCGGGAGCCTGCGGCGATGGCGGTGTAGCCGGTGTGGGTTGGGCTCGGGGCTTGGTCCGTGCCGGATTGGGTGGCGCATCCTCCCGGGACGAGCTGGGTATCGACGTCGAACTGGCAGCGATAGATGTTCAACAGGGCCTCTTGGTCGGCGATGAGAAGGTCGCGCACGGCGAGGTCTTGGAGGGAGGGTCTTTGGGGTGCGGGCCCAGGGGCGACAGCATCGGGGTTCGGGCACCCGCCGGGGACCACGTTTGTGTCCACGCCGAACAGGCACCGGTAGGCATTCAACAAGTTCTCCTGATCGGCGATCAAGCTGTCCCGCAACTCGATGTCCTCCACAGAGGGCTGCGGGGTGGGATCGTTGTGGGCACCTGCGCCGACAGCGGAGACAACCGGCACTAGCAAACACGCGGCGAGAACGATCCCAAAGACACGGCGGCGAGAGGACAAGCAAGAATCAGCGCTCACGGCGCCACAAGCTAACGGCGTCTCTGACCACCACGCCATTCTGGCGCGTTGGGCTGGATTCAGGCTCAGGAGCCGACCTGCGGGGTTTCGGGCTCGCTTGGACTCGGACTCGGGTCGTCACTGCTGCACGCGACTGCGCCGAACACCATGGCTGCCGCCAGCAATCCGGCGACGAGCCGCTTACTCCAAACGGGCATCGGCCTAACCTACTTTCGCGGCAAGTCTCGCACCAGTTCCTTCGACCGGGCGACGTTCGCTACCGGGGATCGCTTGCGAACCACCGTGCGCTCGCACCGTAGACCATGTCGTGGCCTGACTGGAAGTAGACGAGCAGCACTCGACCCGACTGTCGGGCGAAAACGGGGGCAGGGTCTCCGTCCCCGAAGTAGGTCTCGGCCGTTATCGACAAGTGGTCGGGAACCCTCCCCTGGCCGAAGAGATCCACCTCCTCTGCGCTGAGGCGGTCGTCGGGGTCGGCCAGCTGATTGAACACCTCGGCGCCCACACTCCGGGGCACGAACTGATCGCGGATGCCCTGAGCGATGAAGATCGGGACGGCCTGGTCGCGGACCGTCTTCAGGTAAGTCGCCGGACTACGGGTCAGACACTCCTGCTGCGCCGGGCCGGCCTCCCTCGGGTCACCTCCGCAGGCCCGCCAAATGTCATTGGCATAGCGGTGACCCGCCCTCCTCGCGTGTTCATAGAATTCCACTAGGTCATGGGGCGGCCCCCAGACCGAGACTGCGGTGACCTTGTCTGGGTGTCGGCCAGCAAGGAGGAGCCCCATCATCCCTCCGCCGGAGTAGCCGACGACGTACACCCGGTTGGAATCCACCCCAGCTTGGGCGACGGCGTAGTCGATGGCATCCGCCGCGTCCTGGACCGCCAAGTCGGAACCGACAGCGTCAGCGTCGTCGTTTATGCCTCGGAACTCGGGGACGATCACTGCCCAACCGTTTTCCTGGGCCCACATCGCAAAGGGAATCCCGGCGTGCTGGGTGTACGAGGTGCTCCAGGAGTGCAGTATCACCAACACGGGCTGATCGCGGTCGCCCTTCGGAGGGAGCCAGAAGACGGGTTGTTCGGTGCCGTCCGCGGTCGAGACAAGTCGAAGCAGTTCGATACCTTGCACTGACTGCTCCCACCACGCCCGGCCGGAGGACACGAAACCGCTGAAGTCGCCGATTGTGTTGAACCGGTCGAGAGATTTGAACGTCGGAGGATCCAATGGCGGCAGAGCCGTAGTTGTTGGGGTGGTCGTGGTGGTGGGGGAGGGGGCGGCATCCGCTGTAAGGGCCGCCTTCGCGGTGGGAGAGGGGGCGGCATCCGCCGTAGGGGGCACCGTCTCGGTGGGGGAGGGGGCGGCCTCCGTCGTAGGGGGCACCACCTCGGTGGGAGAAATCTCCGCCGTAGGAGGGACCGTCGCCGCAGGGGGAATCGTCGCGGTGGGGGGGACCGTCGCCGTAGGAGGGACGGTCACGATCTGAGGGGTCGCCGTAGCCTCCACATCTTGCCGCGCCGATCCTGCGCCAGTCGTTAAATCGACGGAATCACTACACCTGGCGGACAGCAAGATCAGCAGCAGGAAAACCGCAAGTGTGACTCCTATTCGTCGAGGTGTTTCCATGCTGATGGGTGTCGGAGTCTTCTCCCTCGGTCCGCTCTGCGCTCCGGGTGGCGATACGTTATCGTCAGCTGATCAGCGCGGCACAAGTATCACAAGGAGGCGCGATGCGGCGGATCCCCGCGCTCGATGGTTTGCGCGCCGTAGCCATTGCGGCAGTGGTCGGCTACCACATCGACAGCGCGGTCGTGCCCGCAGGGCACTACGGCGTCTGCTTGTTTTTCGTCTTGTCGGGCTACGTGGTCACCGGCTCGCTGTGTGCCGAGATGGACCGGACCGGTGGTGTCAACCTCGGCTCGTTCTATCGGAAACGAGTGCTCCGGCTGTTTCCCGCCATTCTGGCCGTCTGTGTCGCAATGGCCGCGGTGGGGACCGATTGGTCTCGCTTGATTGCGGTGCTCGGGTTCTACGCCAATTATGCGCGTATCGAAGGTCTCAACCTGGGGCGGCTGACCCACACCTGGTTCATCGCGGTGATCGCCCACTTTTACCTGCTGTGGCCGCTCGTCCTCGCTGCACTACCAGCCAAGCATCGGCCCCGCATCCTCGCCGGGCTGGTGCTGGCTGCCATCGCCTGGAGAGCAGCTGCGATAGGAATCATGTCGCCGGGCTGGGTGTACAACGCCACTGATACCAACGCCGCGGCCCTTCTGGTGGGGTGTTATCTGGCTGTCGCTCGGCCCGCTGCGTGGCGGTTCGCAAGGTGGTCGGTTCCAGCGCTGCTGGCGCTTATGCTGGTGCCCGCATTCGGCAACACGGACGCAGCCGTTCTCTGGGGCGGTTTCGCGGCCCTGGCGCTCAGTGCCCTCATGGTCCAGTACGCGCTTACTGACCCCGCTTGGTTGGCGAACCCAGTCCTATTGCGGGTCGCCGAATTGTCCTTCGGGCTCTACCTCTGGCACTACGTGTTCATCCGCTCTGACATCGCCCTCTGGCTGGCCCTCGTCCTCACCGCCGCGGCGACTGCCGCCTCGTGGTACCTCCTCGAACAGCCAGTCCTTCGCTTGGCGGTAAGGCGGAAGGGCCAGGCTCAAGTGCTTCCAGCACTATCGGCCTAGCGGCCGACACTATGAGAAGATCCTCCACCGTCCGCCAATGGTTCGCCCTGGCCGGTGCTGCGTTGTTCTTCACGGGTTCCATCCTGTTGTTGTACGAAAGGGTGATCAAAGAAGACGACGATGCTGCTGCCAAGCCCGTTGTCGTGCCGGAGGCGACCGCCGTGCCGGAGACGACCGCAGTGCCGGAGACGACTGCCGTGCCAGCACCGAGCGAGACGGACAGCGCGGAAGTCGAGGTTGCGGAAGGCGGGGTTCCTTCCGCCGAAGAGGTCACACCGACGGCCGAACCCGTAGAGGACGTGTCCGCGGAGCCAGTGGCACCACCATTCCCGGACCAATTCGAGCCTTCGCCCAATGAAGTGCAAGCCGACGCCAAGCGGCTCGGCGCCGAGGTGGCCTACAAGATTACGAACTACGACCCGGATTCGGTGGTGGATGACCTGGCGCAGAGCGTGACAGCCGATCCTGCTCGCCAAGAGGCGCTCATGGGGGAAGCGGAGACCGTGCATCACCCTGGGATGTGGTCACGCGGCACGATCGAGTACGGCCAACTCGGCGGCCACCGTGACGACCGGATCTCGATAATGGTCGTGGTCCGCCAGGAGCTGGGCGGGGAGGGCACAGCCGATATCGAGCGGGTCGAGACTCGGACGATGGACGTGCGCCTTGTGAAGGGCGCTTCGGGTGAATGGGAATTCGAGGAGCTCGCCTCGGCCGGAGGTCAGCCGGTCGCTCGGCCTGCGGATCTCTCGCCCCTTGCCGCCTCGGTGGTCGACGACCCTCGAATCGACCTCCCCGACACAGCGATCTGGGACATCTACTCCGGGCAAACCGATCCTGCGCTGCACAAGGTGATGCTCGACATCGCCGAGCGAACCCCCTACTCCGTCATCGTGCTGAAAACGGGACACCCGCACAACGTCTTCGGTACGAACCGGGTGAGCAATCACACCGTGGGCCGGGCAGTAGACATCCACGAAATGGGCTCGGAGCTGGTAATCGACTCACACGACGCGACGTCGGCGATCTATTCGCTATCCGAGTGGCTGGTGTCGCGGTCCGACATCAGGGAGTTCGGGAGCCCGTGGCTGTTCGACGACGCGGTTGCGCACACCTTCACCGACGAGGTTCACCACGACCACCTCCACGTGGGCGTCTTCCCGGAGGGCCACGCCGCGGCATGAGTCCCTACAACGCGCGGGCTCGGCGCGCTGGTGAGCTCGTAGTCAAGCCCCCGTCCCCGTCTGAAAAGCAGCTCCTTCAGGCGGATGAATGTGGATTTGGCGAGGCTGGGTCGGTGATATCGGGCAGGTCTATTTCGCAGCCCAGGGCTTGGGCGACGGCTTCGAGGCGGTCGAGCTGCATTTGGGTCACCACCTTGTCGGACAAGATCATGTCTCGGACAGACCGCGTATAGGCGACGTGGAGGCGCTGTCGTTCAGCGAAGGAGATCCCCAGGTCGCGGGCGGCCTCGTCTAAGAAACGCTGTTCGGCGCTGTCAATCACCAAGTCGTCGAGCATGCGGTCCAAGCAGTCCAAGTAAACCGCCGATTCGTCCTGGTGATCGCGGGGCCAACTCACCTGGTCGCCGATGGTCCACAGCCCGCCCGAGCGGACCGTGTTGGTGCCTCTGCGCTTGGTTGGGGCACCTACTGGCCCGATGCCGATACTCAAGCCGACATAGGCCGGCTCAATTGAACCGGAGTCCTCGACCAGCCGCCTGTACAGCTCGGCGGCGATGCGGGCGTCTTGCAGCGCGCAGCGATCGCCTACAACAGCGATCCCGTGCCTTTCTGACGCGGCTTGAAGAGAGGTCTGGCACAGCTCGAACGTGCAGACCCCCGATCCAGGGTCCACATAGGCTCCCAATCGGTCGAACTCCCGGACGAGCACCTTCATGCAGATCGACAGGTTGTGGGCCACCGGCACCGTCCCGTCTAGGCGGGCAGCGAGGTCACCGGCTATTCCTCCGAAGGTGGGGGCACCCTCCAGCATTGATGGGGTGATTCCATGCAGGCTGACAGGTCCGGGGTCGCTCTCGGGATTCACCAGCGTGTCCCACTCTTCCAGAACCTGGCCGTCTGGCGACATTGAGATGCAGGCAACTTCCACAATGTGGCCGTCGCCTCCGAAACTAGTCGTCTCATAGCCCAGCACAATCCGAGTGGATGTCATGTCCGACATGGCTCCCCCCTCTCGCAGCATAAGTCTAGATTCGCCCGGCTCGACGCGGGTGGGGGTGGGGCTGCGAGCACACATCGGATCCCGTCACCATCGGAATCGATCGGAATGTCTCGCGACATCACAACAGCGCCCACGGCAGTGTGGTGGTTCAGGACATAGGAACCTTATGTCGCGAGACATAGGAACATCGCGGCGGCGGTCCAGGGTGGGGGATGTCGAGGGCTCGTTTGGTGATCACCGCTGTAGTTGTCGAGGGGCGGACCCACGCCGATGTGGCTGCTGAGTACGGCCTTTCGAGGTCGTGGGTCACCCGCTTGGTGGCCCGGTACCGCGCTGAGGGGCCCGCGGCGTTCGAGCCCCGGTCGCGGCGGCCGCGCACCTCTCCGACGAGGATTGAGCTTCCCCCCTTTTCGTGGAGAGGTTGGTTGTGGGGGTTGGGGGTGTGGGTGTGTTCGTATTCTACCGGTGGGACCATCCCAATAGCTGAGTGGAGCCGGCGCTGGTTGTACCAGCTGTGGACCCACAGCGATATTTCTTGTCGGGCTTGGGCTTTGGTCGCCCAGGAGCGCCGGTCGACGAGCTCGTGCTGGAGGGTGGAGAAGAACGACTCTGCGGGGGCGTTGTCCAAAGCGTTGCCGGTGCGCCCGGAGGATCGGTGGATTCCGAGGCGCTGGCAGGCGGCGGCGAAGGCCCCTGCGGTGTATTGCGACCCCTTGTCGGAGTGAAAAATCACGCCGTCGATGTTCCCGCCCCTGGTGGCCACGGCGGTGTTGATGGCGGCTTTGGCCAGCTCCGCTGTCGGATAGTCATCGGAGGTGGCGAACCCGACCATGCGCCGCGAGCACAGGTCCAAAACTGTCGCCAAGAACACCGGGCCCTCTGAGGTTTTGACTTCTTTGAAGTCGCCGCACCACTTCTGGTTGACTCCCGAAGCGCTGAAGTCCCGCCGCAATAGATCCTCTGGGGCGTTGTGGGCGGGGTTCTGGCTGGTCAGGCCCTTCTTCTTGTTGGGGCGGGCGGACAGGCCCTGGCGGGCCATCGACGCCTCCACCGTCTTTTTCGACACCGGTATCCCGTCCCGGCGCAGCTGGGCGCGCACCCTGGGCGACCCGTAAGTCCCCCGAGAGTTGCCGAAGACCTTTTTGACCTCGGCGTCGAGGGCCTGGCGGCGGACCTGCATCTGGGTCAGCGGACGGTTGAGGTGCTTGTAGAACGTCGAGGGGGCGACATCCAGCGCCCGCAGCGACACCGCGTGAGGCACGCCGTGATCGGTCCTCTGGGAATCGATGAACCCAGCCATCTCAGCTGTCATCGAGTGGCCTCGTTCACCCACAGGACCACGGATCGTTTGAGGACATCGCGCTCCATCTCCAGCTCCGCCACCCTCTTTCGGAGCCTCGCCAGCTCTGCCCGCTCATCTGCCGACAGCCCGCCGGACCGCTCGGCCTGGTCTTGGCGCACCCAGTTCCCCAGCGTGCCCTCGTTCACACCCAGCTCCCGGGCCACATGGGCCACCGGCCGGCCCGTCTCCTTGACGATCCGAACAGCACCATCGCGGAACTCCCGGTCGAAATTTCTTCGCGGTCTGGACATAGCTCCTCCTTATAGAGCATGCCTCCACGAAAAGGGGGGAACCTCAGATTGCCGACGAGACAGTCGAGCTGGTCGTGAACCTGCGCTCAGAGCTCGAGTCCCAGGGGCTCGACGCGGGGCCGCACACCATCTGCTGGCACCTAGCCCAGCGCCACGACGTCGCCGTGTCGCCGTCGACGGTCTGGCGGCTGCTGGCGGCCGCCGGCCTCGTCGACTCGAACCCCAAAAAGCGGCCCCGAGCGTCCTATGCGCGCTTCGCCGCCGATCTGCCCAACCAGCTGTGGCAGTCCGACTTCTGCCACTGGGCGCTGGCAGACGGCTCGACCGTCGAGGTGATCACCTGGCTCGACGACTGCTCGCGATTCGCCCTGTCGGTCACCGCCCACCGGCGAATCACCGGCCCCATCGTGGTGGCCACGTTCGACCAAGCCTGCGCTGAGCACGGCTTTCCCGCCTCCACCCTCACCGACAACGCCATGGTCTACACCACCCGGCTCTCCGGCGGGAAAGGAGGCCGCAACGCCTACGAGGCCCGCCTCGCCGCCCTCGGCGTCGCCCAGAAGAACTCCAAGCCCAACCACCCCACCACCTGCGGCAAAGTCGAGAGATTCCAGCAAACCCTCAAAAAATGGCTCAAAGCCCAACCCGAAGCCAACAGCCTCGACCAGCTCCAAGCCCAGATCGACCAATTCACCCGCGCCTACAACCACCACCGCCCCCACCGATCCCTCGACCGCACCACCCCCGCCGCCGCCTACACCCGCCTCCCCAAAACCGGCCCCGACGACCACGGCGCCGGCGCCCACCTCAGAGTCCGACGCGACCGCATCGACAAATCAGGCACCGTCACCCTCCGCCACAACGGCAAACTCCACCACATCGGCATCGGACGAGCCCACAAACACACCCCCGTGGTCCTGCTCGCCAACGGCACCCACATCAGAGTCATCGACACCCAAACCGGCGAACTCCTACGACAACTCCACCTCGACCCCACCCGCGACTACCAACCCCGCCACAAACCCTGACAACCCCCCGCCGCGCAGTGAGCTTCCCCCCTTTTCGTGGAGAGGTTGGTTGTGGGGGTTGGGGGTGTGGGTGTGTTCGTATTCTACCGGTGGGACCATCCCAATAGCTGAGTGGAGCCGGCGCTGGTTGTACCAGCTGTGGACCCACAGCGATATTTCTTGTCGGGCTTGGGCTTTGGTCGCCCAGGAGCGCCGGTCGACGAGCTCGTGCTGGAGGGTGGAGAAGAACGACTCTGCGGGGGCGTTGTCCAAAGCGTTGCCGGTGCGCCCGGAGGATCGGTGGATTCCGAGGCGCTGGCAGGCGGCGGCGAAGGCCCCTGCGGTGTATTGCGACCCCTTGTCGGAGTGAAAAATCACGCCGTCGATGTTCCCGCCCCTGGTGGCCACGGCGGTGTTGATGGCGGCTTTGGCCAGCTCCGCTGTCGGATAGTCATCGGAGGTGGCGAACCCGACCATGCGCCGCGAGCACAGGTCCAAAACTGTCGCCAAGAACACCGGGCCCTCTGAGGTTTTGACTTCTTTGAAGTCGCCGCACCACTTCTGGTTGACTCCCGAAGCGCTGAAGTCCCGCCGCAATAGATCCTCTGGGGCGTTGTGGGCGGGGTTCTGGCTGGTCAGGCCCTTCTTCTTGTTGGGGCGGGCGGACAGGCCCTGGCGGGCCATCGACGCCTCCACCGTCTTTTTCGACACCGGTATCCCGTCCCGGCGCAGCTGGGCGCGCACCCTGGGCGACCCGTAAGTCCCCCGAGAGTTGCCGAAGACCTTTTTGACCTCGGCGTCGAGGGCCTGGCGGCGGACCTGCATCTGGGTCAGCGGACGGTTGAGGTGCTTGTAGAACGTCGAGGGGGCGACATCCAGCGCCCGCAGCGACACCGCGTGAGGCACGCCGTGATCGGTCCTCTGGGAATCGATGAACCCAGCCATCTCAGCTGTCATCGAGTGGCCTCGTTCACCCACAGGACCACGGATCGTTTGAGGACATCGCGCTCCATCTCCAGCTCCGCCACCCTCTTTCGGAGCCTCGCCAGCTCTGCCCGCTCATCTGCCGACAGCCCGCCGGACCGCTCGGCCTGGTCTTGGCGCACCCAGTTCCCCAGCGTGCCCTCGTTCACACCCAGCTCCCGGGCCACATGGGCCACCGGCCGGCCCGTCTCCTTGACGATCCGAACAGCACCATCGCGGAACTCCCGGTCGAAATTTCTTCGCGGTCTGGACATAGCTCCTCCTTATAGAGCATGCCTCCACGAAAAGGGGGGAACCTCAGCAGGTTCACAAGGTTCCGATGTCTCGCGACATCACAACAGCGCCCACGGCAGGATTCGAACCTGCGGCCCCTTGCTCCGGAGGCAAGTGCTCTATCCCCTGAGCTACGTGGGCAGTAACTGGCTGAGTATAGCTAGCGGGTGGCCTCTACCATTGTTGAGTTCATGGCCGACATCCGCACCTCCCTTTCTGATGCGCTGCGCGCCGCGCTCACAGCTACCGGGATCGATCTGCCTGGCGACTTCCAAGTCGGGCTGGAGCGACCGGCGCGGCGCGAGCACGGCGACTGGTCGTCCAACGCCGCTCTGGCCATAGCCAAGGGCGCCGGGCGCAATCCCCGGGAGCTGGCGGCGGAGCTAGTTGCTTGGCTGGAGCAGAATCGCCCTGAGCATGTGGCCGAGGTGAGCGTGGCCGGGCCCGGCTTCGTCAACTTCAAGCTGGCGCCGAGCTGGTTGCACAGCGTGGTTCTAGATGCAGTGGCGGCCGGCGCCGAGAGCTACGGCCGCCAGAACCTGGGCCTGGGCCGCACGGTGATCGTGGAGTTTGTGAGCGCCAATCCCACCGGGCCAGTACACGCAGGCCACGGCCGGGGAGCAGCCTATGGCGACGCGATGGCTCGGTTGCTGGAGTGGTGCGGCTATCGCGTGCAGCGGGAGTTTTACATCAACGACCGGGGCACGCAGATGGACTTATACGGTGCCTCGCTGGCCGCGGTCCGGGCCGATGAACCTGTGCCCGAGGACGGCTACAACGGCGAGTACATCGCCGAATGGGCCGCAGAGATGCCTGCCGACGCCGATGCCCGCCATTGGGGGCGGGAGAGGGCATTGGCCGACCAGCGGGAAGTGCTGGCCTCGATGGCGGTGGCGTTCGACACTTGGTCGAGCGAGCAGGCGCTGGTGGACTCCGGGGCCATCGACGATGCGCTGGCTGCGCTCGATGCCGCCGGGGCCTCCTACGAGGCCGATGGGGCACTGTGGCTGCGCTCCAGCGACCACGGCGACGACAAGGATCGGGTTTTGATCAAGTCTGACGGCGAGTACACCTACTTGCTGCCCGACATCGCCTATCACCGCGACAAACTGGACCGGGCTGGCTCAGGAGGCCTACTCATCAACGTGTGGGGGGCCGACCACCACGGATATGTGGCCCGCATGAAGGCGGCCATGGCCGCGCTGGGCTGCGACCCCTCCAGCTTGGAGGTGGCGGTGACCCAGCTGGTGCGCTTGGAGCGTGACGGCGAGGAAGTGCGGCTGTCCAAGCGGACCGGCGACATCATCGAGCTGCGCGAAGTGATCGACGAGGTGGGGGCCGACGCGGCCCGGTTCACATACTTGCTCCAGTCGATGGACACCGCCCCGACCTTCGATTTGGCCATGGCCGCCGCTCAGGTGATGGAGAACCCGGTGTTCTATGTGCAGATGGCCCACGCCCGAGTGTGCTCCATTGCGGCCCGGGCCCAAGCCGACAGGGTGGAACGCCTGAGCATCGACCAGGTGGACCTGGGGGTGCTGGTCCACGAGCGCGAGCTGGAGATCATGCGCCAGCTCACCACGCTGGACGAGGTGATCGCGGCGGCGGCCGAAGAGCGGGCCCCGCATCGGGTTGCCGCGTGGCTGCGGGACTTCGCTGCTGCGGTCCACAGCTTCTACCACGACTGCTACGTAGTGGGCACCGGTATCGCCCCCGAGCTGACCCAAGCCCGTCTCGTGCTGATCGACGCCGCCCGGGTGGGACTGGCCGTCGGCCTCGGCACCCTGGGCGTGAGCGCGCCGGAGTCGATGTAGATGTCGGTATTGCCCCTGCACCTTCTGCCTGACAACGCCACGGTGGGCGATGACGGGCGCCTATTGATCGCCGGGTGCGATGCGCTTGAACTGGCCCGCGAGTTCGGCACGCCGCTGTTTGTCTACGACGAAGACCACATGCGGGAGCGGTGCCGTCAAGCCCGGGCTGCGTTTGGCGGATCGGTGGCCTACGCCTCAAAAGCCTTCTTGTGCCTGGCCATGGCCCGCCTGGTACACGAGGAGGGTCTCGACCTGGACGTGGCCACCGGGGGAGAGCTGCACGTGGCCCAAGCTGCGGGTGTGCCTGGTGAGCGGCTGGTCATGCACGGCAACAACAAATCGGCCGGCGAGCTGGCTGCCGCGGTCGAGGCCGGGGTGGGCCGCATCGTGGTGGACTCGTTTGACGAGCTCGACCGGCTCGACGAGCTGCACGCCGCCACCGGGGCCCGCCCCCAGGTGCTGCTGCGGATCACACCGGGGGTGGAGGCCCACACCCACGAGTACGTAACCACCGGGGTGGACGACACCAAGTTCGGCTTCACCGCATCTACCGGGTTGGCCGACGCCGCCATCCGCCGAGCTCGGGAGGCCGAGTCAGTGGAGTTGTTGGGCCTGCACGCTCACATCGGCAGCCAGGTGTTCGAGCTGCGCTCATTCCAGCGGGCGGTGGAGGTGATTGCCGGATTCGCCCAGCCCTACGGGCTGCCCGAGCTTTCGCTGGGCGGTGGTCTGGGTGTGGCATATGTGGAGGGGGAGGAGGCCCCGACCATCGCCGAGTGGGCCGCGGCCATTGGCGAGGCTTGCGCGTCAGCGGGCTTCACCGCCCCGGTGAGCGTGGAGCCGGGTCGGGCCCTAGTAGCGGCCGCGGCAATCACCCTCTATGAGGTGGGAACCATCAAGGAGCTGCCCGGCATCCGCACCTACGTTTCGGTGGACGGGGGCATGAGCGACAACCCCCGTCCGGTGCTCTACGACAGCGGTTATGAGACCTTCCTACCCCGGGCCACCAACCGCGACCGCGACAAGACCGTGCGAGTGGTGGGCAAGCACTGCGAATCGGGCGACCTTTTGGTGCGGGACGGCCGGGTGCCCAGCGATATTGCGGTGGGCGACATCCTGGCCACCCCGGTCACCGGTGCCTACGGCCACTCAATGGGCTCCAACTACAACAAGGTCCTGCGCCCCGCGGTCGTGTTCGCCCGCAACGGCGACGCCCGCCTAGTCGTCCGCCGCGAGACCTACGAAGACCTCCTCCGCAACGACGTCTAGCACTCTTTGCCGGCGAGTACATGGGCGATCTGGATGATGGAGGGTTGGCCGTTTTGGACTAGGTAGCCGCGGCCGGGGAGTGATGGGAGGGTGGGGCGGGTGGGGAGTTGGATGGTGAACAGGTCGCCGTCTAGGGGAGTGGGCTGGAGCAGGACTCCGGTGCGGGAGAATCGAATCTCAGAGGTCCAGTGGCCGTAGGCGGTGCGGAGGCGGTCGGCTCGCCCGGCGGCCACGATGTGCAGGCCGGGGCGGCCTTCGGTGGCCAGTGCCTTGAGGGCGCCCAGGGGGTCGTCCACCGTCTCGGCACCATCGATGAGCACCAGGGTGGGGGGGTCGGTGGAGTTGGCGGCAGCGAGGACCTCATCGAGATGGGTGGCGACAACGACGTCAGGACTCCTGGCCAAGGGCGAACCCTCGAAGGCAAGGGCGATTGCTCGCCCTCCGGCGGCGGTGGCGGCTTCGGCCAACAACATCAACGCCGCAGATCGCCCCGACCGGGGCGGGCCAAGGATGAGGGCATGCTCGCCGGGATAGAGGGTGAGGCCGATCGGGGACAGGGTGTCGTCGCTCAATCCCAGGGGCAGATACCAAGGCGAGCCGCTCAAGCGGGCCTGGTCAAGCAGAGCGGGATCGACCATCGCGGGCAGGCTCAGCACCGGTGGCGGGCCATCGGCATGGGGGTGGGCGGCAGCGATGGCAGCCACCGCGGCGGCCAGTCCGCCTTCGGGAACCGCCACTTGGAGTTCGAGACCCAATGGAATGGCGAACCCCCGGCCGGGGGGCAGGGTGGTGGGATCGTCAACGGACAGGCCCCACTGGCGGTACAGCGCGGGGTCGCCGAGGCGGAACACGAAGGTCTGGGGGGTGGCGGCCTGAATGGCTCGGCTCACCTTGGACAGCTGATCGGCGGCCGCGGCCAAAAACACTCCTACAGCCGGGCCCTCGGCCCACACCCGCTCTAACGACGCCAGCAAGGCGTGATCAGCCACGTTGTCGAGGCTCTTCACCAAGCCGCCCCAGTTGTCGATCAGAGCCACCACCATCGGCGGCTGCCCAGCACCTGCCTCAGACTGCCCCCAGCTCAGCCGCTGGTCGAGTTCGTCTTCTAGTCGGCGGATGAGCCGCCGGACACGATCGCGTTCGTCGGGGCCCACCACGGCGCCGCAGTGGGGCAGCTCAACCAGAGGGGCCAATTGGCCGGAACCGGAGTCAATGGCATAGAGATGGCACTGGGTGGGCCCATAGCGGGTAACTAGGGAAATGGCTAGCGTTCCCAGGGCAGTTGTCGTCCCGCTGCCGGTATTGCCTGCGAAGACGACATTGCCTTGGTCGGGATCCCACACCAGGGGGTACTGGCGCTGGCGATTGGGGTCATCGGCCAAGGCGAATGGAACGCTGGCGCTGATATCCGGGAGGTCGGGGGCCAATTCGTCGAGCGAGGCCATCGAAGGCAGGGGGTCGGGCCAGGGTCGACGGGGTGGAATGCCATCCCAGCGGTCCCAGGCCATGTTCGCTGCCGCGGCCATTTGCCCCAGGTCGCTGGGTGTGTCGTCATCTAAGGCGGGTTCGAGCCGAGGCGAGGGAATGCCATCGGGGGCCGGCACAACCCTGGGGCCCCGCTGAGCAGCGGTGACACCGGTCACCAGGGCGCATTGGAACTCCACCAACTCGCCGGGTCCGAAACGGGCGAAGGCGCGGCCAGGTTGGTGGCGGCCGATGGTGACGGCCTCGGGACTGTCGAGCACGTCAACCGAATCGGCGGGATCCAGCACTCGCAGGGCGATCCGCAGGGCGGTGTTGGTGCGGATATTGGCGCTGACCGCCCCGGCAGGGCGCTGGGTGGCCAGCACCAGGTGCAAACCCAGGCTTCGGCCCCGCTGGGCCACGTTCACCAGCGAGTCCATGAAGCCGGGCAGTTCCGCGGCCAGGGCGGCGAACTCGTCGATGATCACCACAAGCCGAGGCAGAGGCGGCCATGGCTCTCCTGCTTCCGCCTTGGACCGGGACCGATAGTGGGCCAAGTCGGTGGCTCCCCGATCCCGGAGCACCTGTTCTCGGTGGCGGAGTTCCGCCTCCAGGCACCGCAGCGCCCGCTCGGCCAAGCGGCCGTCAAGGTCGGTCACCAGCCCGACAACATGAGGCATGGAGGCGCAGGCGTCGAATGCGCTCCCGCCCTTGTAGTCCACTAGGACGAAGTTGACCTGCTCGGGGGAGTAGGTGGCGGCCAGCGAAGCCACCAGCGTGCGCAGGAGTTCGCTCTTGCCCGACCCGGTGGTTCCGCCCACCAGAGCGTGGGGCCCGTCGGAGGCCAAGTCGGCCATCAGCGGCCCGTGTTCGTCGGTGCCGATTGCGGCAGCAAGATTGTCGTTGTGTTGGTTTTGCCGCCAACGCCTTCCGACAGCCTCAGCCAGACTTGTCGATTCCGGCCGCTCGTCGCGGCCAAGAAGGTCGAGCAACGACATGCGGTCGGGAATGCCTGAACCAGTGCCAGACTGCTCGGGATCCTCAAAGCGGGCCAGCCTCCGGGCCGTATCGCTGGCCAGCCTCAAACTCATGCCGGAAGCCAGCACTGAGGGGTGAGCATGGGCGGCCTGAGTCACATCGACAACCCCGGAGGAATCGCGGGCCACCATTACGACCGTGGCGGCGGCGGGGAGCTGGTCGACGCTGGAAGCCAGCACGATGGCTGCGACTGGACCGGCAGACTTGTGAATTAGAGGACGCGCCGGAGCGGCACGCCCGGTGGCCAAATTCTCCCCGTCAGCCACCATGAGCAGTTGTGGCCAGTGGGCGTCGCCATTTCGATTCCAGGCTTCGGCGAGTTCAGATGCCATCTCCGCGACGGCCGAGCGGCTGGTGGCGATCAATCGAGTGCTGCCGATGGCTGAGTGGGCGGTATGGGGGAGCCAGGCAGTCCAAGACCAAACGGGAAAGGTCACCTCGTCGGCGGCCACCAGCACCGCGAGATCAGCAGGACCATGCCAGACGGCTGCCTGGAGGAGCAACCCCCGGGCAATGGCGGTGGTAGCTGACCGGGGCCCCACCAAGCCGAGCAGTTGGCCAGGTCCCAGGTCCACGGAGATGGGTACGTCGGGCAGTGGACCGAGCTCTTTGAGTGCAGCAGCAGCGCTAACTGCAATGTGCGCCCCATCGGCGGACAACTCGGGATCGAAGGCTCGGGAACCATGAGCGATGACCAGCGACATGAAGTCGTCGTCGGGCGGCCGGCGTTCCCATAGCCTCACGCTGGGCAGTCGGACCCGCCTCACTGCTTCGGTGAGATGGGGATGCAACTTGCGAAGACGGATGATCTCCGCAGCATGAGCCGCTTGGGCCGCAGCTTGGAAATCGGCCAACGACGCTTGGGCTCTTCGCTGGGAGCGTCGGCGCTCAGAACGGTCGCGACGACGGCTGTCAATCCAACTCGCTCCCATCATCAAAGGGCTGAGCAGGGCGAACAGGGCCATATAGGGGCTGTAGAGCACGGCCATTAGCACACCGACCAACAGTGGGCTGGCCAGTGCAGCCCAGCCGAACACCGCCCTCCGGGGCGATCTGGTCGGTTCGCCGGATGGCGCTATCAGGGGATCGGGCTGATGGGGGAGTGGCGTCCGGGGAGGGCGGTTGAATGCAATGCGTCCTGAGGCAGTGCGGCCCAAGGCAACAGCCAGTCGATTCGGCCGATCGTCGGGTGATTCGGACACCTGGAACAGGGCATTGCCCAGCCGGAACGGCTTGCACACCTCTTCTGTTGTCGGCGGGTCTTCTCCCCGCAGAACATGAACCTGCCTGCCTTGTCGTTCAACCCGGGCATGTTGGGGACGCAGTCCGATGTCCGACAGGGTCACGTCGGCTTCAGGAGACCTACCAACAGTCAACCCTTCCGGAGCTATGGGGAATCGCTCTCCCGAGCACAATCCGCCGATCACCTCCAGCGCCCATCCCGGCCGGTCGAGCTCTTGACCAGGGAGCACCCCTACCCGGGCGCCGTCCACGATTCCTGCTTCGTCAAGGCTGCTGTCGGCAGAAAACCACTGATCGCCGACCCACAGTCCAGAACACGGCTCAAGCAGCCCCAGAAGCTCGGCCAGATCTCCGACGGAGGCAATCGGCGGCCCAGATACCAGTACCTCTTGGCTGCCCTCTGGTCCCTGGAAAAGCAGGCGCACGGGTGGAGCGACGCGGGGCCAGCGAGAGCAGCCCCGGATCGTCGACGGGCAGGCCCGTCAGACTGAGTCGAGGGCCGAGATGGTGTTCTGGCGCTCGAGGCTCACCGCGGTGGCCAGTTCGACGAGCGCCTCTTGCAACTGCCCGAGAGAGGGCGACCACTGCTCGTGCCAAGCGCCTCGGAACCGCTCGGAGCGGCTACCGGTCCAAGTGGTGCCTTCCAGGGTGGCGGTCAGGCGGGTGCGCAGATCCTCCACTTGCCCAGCGAAGGCGGTGAACTGCTGCTGGAGGTGGTCCATCTCCTCGGTATTCATGGTCAATACGGACACGTTGGGGCCTTTCTGTCGGCTGATCCCTCCGACGGATCAATACTGGCCCTTTGTTAGTCGGTGTACTATGGGATAGCAACAAAATTATGCAAACGGCTCAAAATCATCGTTTGCGGTGTATTCATCGAGGGCGGCCTTCACCCAGGAGAGGTCATCTGAGGCCACCCTCCTCCGGGTCAGGTCCCCATCGATTCCATAGACGCGAGCTGCGTTCAGCCCGAGGATCTTCTCCTTGATTTCAGGGGTGAGCTCTGGGTAGCCGTGACGTTGACGCAACTCCTCAGGAATCTGAAAGGCCCGGAAGGCGTCGATGAGGGGTTGCGGAGACCCGTACCAGATTGAGTCGCTTCCCCACAGCACGTTGTCTTCGCCGACCGCGTTGAGCAGCTTCCCGATCACATGGGCTGCCTCCCGGGGCCGGCGCAGCAACACGTACCAGGTGCTCCCCAGCTCGGCGAAGACATTGCCGCCGGCCCCTATCCCAGCATCGTGCAGGCTCTTGATCAGGCGGTCGGTGCCGGCGGGTGCCTGGTCGTCGTAGGGGCCTTCTTCGGAGTCGTCTACCGGTGTCTCGTACCCGGAGTGGTAGACGAGGAAATCGATGTCGGGAAAGCTGGCCGCGGCCGGTCCGATGTCGGCCGGCGACCCAGCGGGCGCCAATGCGCTCAGCCCCTTGTGAGCGCAAACGATGCCCACCCCCAGCTCTCGGCTGCTCTCCAAGAACGGCAAACCACACTCTTCGTCGTCGAGCCGCCAGCCAGGTTGGTCCCCCCAACCTTGGATTGTGTAGATCTTCCAGCCCGACGGCTTGTTGTACTCGATTAGCGACCCCAGCCGATCCAACTCGCCTGGTGCGTTGGGATGAACGATCGAGTGATTGATCAGGCGGCCGGTGCCGGCCAACCGGTCAATCAGCTCGCGGGTGGCGGCGACCTCGGGGTTGGTGAGGATGCTGTGGCTATCGTCGCCGGGTGTGCAGGTAAGCACGGCCGCCGCGGTCTCGCTCTCCAGGAAGATGTGACGCAGGTAGTTGCCGAGATCAAGGTGGATTGCCGGGTCAAGCCCCTCCCACCGATCAGGGGCCACGTTTTGGATGAACCACATGATTCCCTCAACGCCGGGCGCGTGAGCACGATGACGAGCGATGTAATGCGTCTGAACATCGATCACGAGCTCGTCGCCCGCAAATGCCGTATCGGCGGCCTCCGGGTCGGTCTCGGCTTGCGGGTCGATGTTGTAGTAACCCCCGCCCCAGGCCTCGTCGATGGCCCTCAGGGCGGTGGCCGTGCCCCGTCGGCTTGCTGAGAACTCGTGCTGACCCCGGAGCGTGTCGCCAGCAGCCTCGGCCCGCTCCACGGCTCGTCCCACGGCCCAGATATCGCGCTTGGTCCATGCCAGGGGCCAATACTCGTCGTTGCTTCGATGCTGCAAAAGCACCGGGATCGGCAGGAATCGGACGGGCGGTATGGCTATTGAAAATAGCTCGCTTGCAGTTCCAGTTCGCGCGCTTCCTCCCGCAAGGCGGCCTCAGCGGCCATTTCGACTCGTGCTGCGTCGGCAAACAGTTCGTCGGCCCGCTCCTGAAGTAGGCGGGCCACCTGTTCGATCTCGTAGCGCAGCCGGAGCAAGTGGCTGTGCTGCTGGCGAAGTCGGAGGCGGCTGGCGTCGGCAACCGCCGAGAGCCAGATCTCCGGTCCGTGTCGGGCCACTGGACCATCTAGCACATGGTCGAGTCCCGGCCAGACCCTGTCGACATCTGCCCGGACCTCATCGCAGGCGATCGCCTGCCGTCGTAGATCATCGGCCAAGGAGAACATCTCGTAGGAAGACATGTGGCATCTAAACTACATTGTTTATATTGAAAAGCAACGATGACCCTTCGGCCAGGGAAATCTTGTCATTGGGGCCAGGCCTAACCGGTACGGTGGAGAAGGTGAACCATCCTTCCAAGACGCGAATCGGCGCGGTGCGGCCATGAGCGATTCCTCTCGCCGACGAATCGGCGTAGGCATTCTGGGCTGTGGAAACGTCGGCTCGGCGTTTGTCGGCCTGCTTGAGGAGCAGCGGTCGGCTATCGCAGAGCGCACTGGAATGGAACTGGACGTGGTGCGGGTGGCAGTGCGCAGTACGTCGCGTGACCGCGACGTGGCCTTGGCCAATGGAGTGCTGACCACCGACGCCGCCTCGGTGGTCAACGATCCCGAAGTGGACGTGGTGGTGGAGCTGATCGGCGGCATCGAGCCAGCCCGCGAGCTGGTGGCCGCCGCGCTGAGGTTGGGCAAGCCGGTGGTCACCGGCAACAAAGAGCTGCTGGCCAACTACGGCGCCGAGCTGTATGCCGCCGCCGATTCCGCCGGAGTGGATCTGCTGTTCGAGGCCGCCGTCGGCGGTGGGATTCCTCTGATTCGCCCGCTCCGGGAGTCATTGGCCGCGGAGCCGGTGCGGCGGGTGATGGGCATCGTCAACGGAACCACCAACTACATCTTGAGCCAGATGACCGAGCACGGCACCAGCTATCACGACGCCCTGGCCGACGCTCAGTCGCTGGGATTCGCCGAGCGCGACCCCACTGCCGACGTGGAGGGTTTCGATGCCGCGGCCAAGGCGTCGATCATCGCCACGGTGGCTTTTGGCGCCCGGGTGTTGGCCGGCAGCGTGCATCGAGAGGGCATCTCCGGTATCAGCGCCGCCGATATCGCCCACGCCCACCGGCTGGGTTACGTGGTCAAACTGCTGGCCATCGCCGAGCGGGTGGGCCAGGTTGAGGGCAAGCCCGAGTTGGCCGTGCGAGTCCATCCGGCGATGGTGCCGGTCGACCATCCACTGGCCTCGGTCCGGGATTCCTTCAATGCGGTATTTGTAGAGGGCGACGCGGTGGGAGAGCTGATGCTCTACGGCCGGGGCGCTGGCGGGCGGCCGACGGCCAGCGCTGTGCTAGGCGACCTCATCGACGCGGCCGGCAACCGGTGCCGGGGCACATGGACCCCGATCGGCGACCTGGGAGAGGCGGTTGTCTGCTCCATCGATGACCTGGAGTCGGAGTACTACATCATCATGGAGGTGCTCGACCGGCCGGGCGTGCTGGCTGCGGTGGCCGGGGTTTTCGGGCGCCACGGGGTGAGCATCCGCTCCATGGAGCAGGAGGGCTTGGGCGACCAGGCTCGACTGGTGTTCATCACCCACGAGGCCACCGAGCGAGACGTGCAGGCAACGCTGGGAGAACTGCGGGAGCTGGACTCTGTGCGGGGTGTGCCTGCACTGCTTCGTGTGATCAGCCAGTGAAGTACATCAGCACCCGAGGACGGGCCCCGGTCTTGGACTTCGGCGATGTGCTATTGGCCGGGTTGGCCGCCGACGGTGGGCTCTATGTGCCTGACCGCTGGCCGGAATTGTCGCCCGAGGCGCTCCGCGGTCGTCCCGGCCGGGGCGACTACGCCGATCTAGCCGCCGAGGTGATGTGGCCGTTTGTGGACGGGGCCTATTCCCGGGACCGGTTCGACGAGCTGGTGAGAGATGCCTACTCGGCGTTCGACCACCCCGACGTAGTGCCCATGGTGGAGCTGGGCGACGGACTGTGGCTCATGGAGCTGTTCCATGGACCGACGTTTGCCTTCAAAGACGTCGCCCTTCAGCTTGTGGGGCGTCTGTTTGACGAGGAGTTGGGTCGGAGAGGCGAACGAGTGACCATCGTGGGGGCCACTTCGGGCGACACCGGCTCGGCAGCCATCGAGGCGGTGCGCGACCGGGAGAACATCCAGATCGTGATCCTGCACCCCCATGGCCGTGTCTCTGAGATCCAGCGGCGGCAAATGACCACGGTGGACAGCGCCAACGTCCACAACGTGGCCATCGAGGGGACCTTCGACGACTGCCAAGACTTGGTGAAGGCCATGTTCGCCGACGCCGAGTTCCGAGCGGAGCAGCGCCTTTCGGCGGTCAACTCCATCAACTGGGCCCGGGTCATGGCCCAAACCGTGTACTACGTGGCCGCCGCCACCCGGTACGGCTTGGAGCGGGCGTCGTTCTCGGTGCCTACCGGCAACTTCGGCAATGTGCTGGCCGGCCATGTGGCCCGCCAGATGGGCTTGCCCGTAGGCCGCTTCATCGTGGCCAGCAACCGCAATGACATCTTGACCCAGTTCTTCACCACCGGCTCGATGGCCATATCCGAGGTGCACCCGACGATGTCGCCGAGCATGGACATCCAAGTGTCATCCAACCTCGAACGTCTGCTGTTTGAACTGCTCGACCGAGACGGGGTTCGCACCGCCAGGCTGCTGGAGGACTTTCGGGCCTCTGGCCAGATGCGGATCGATACCCGCATTTCCGCTGAGTTGGAGCGGGGCTGGTCAGGAGTGCGAGTGGACGAAGACGAGACCACCGCCGCCATTGCCGAGCTCTATCGCGACACCGGCATGATCATCGATCCCCACACCGCGGTTGGCTTGGCCGCCGCCCGGCGCACCCGACGCGACGGCGGCAGCGGGGACATGGTGGTGATGGCCACTGCCCATCCGGCAAAATTCGGCGACGCGGTGGAAGCAGCCATTGGGAAACGCCCACCGATGCCGCTAGCCCTGGCTGAGGTGGCGGAGCGCACCGAACGCTGCAAACGCCTGCCCAACGACCTATCGGCAGTGAAGATCTATGTCGCCCAATGCTCGGGCCAAGCCTCCCACTAGCCGTTAGCCCAAGATGTTCTGGCAGAATCGGTCGTCGTGAAGTACGTGGTGTGTGCAGCCAGCCCGAGGCGCTGTCGGTCGGAGCAAGAGAGTCGTTCATCGTGAAGTACGTGGTGTGCATCCCCGATGGGTGTGCTGATCTGCCGGTGCCCGAACTAGACGGGGCCACCCCGTTGGAAGCGGCCAACACCCCGGTGCTGGATGCGCTGGCCGCCCGGGGGACGGTGGGGCGGGCCCAGGTCATCCCCCCAGGGATGCCCGCGGGCAGCGACGTGGGGAACATGTCCATCTTCGGCTACGACCCAGCCCGCTACCACACGGGACGCTCGCCCATCGAAGCCGCCGCTCTCGGCCTCACTCTCACCCCTGATGAGGTGGCTTACCGCTGCAATCTGGTCACGGTGACTGATGACGGGATAATGGCCGACTTCTCGGGTGGGCATCCCGACTCAAAGCGGGCCGCCGAGGTGATCTCCGCCCTGGACGAGGAGCTGGGCGGCGAGGTCAGTTTCCATGCCGGTGTGCAGTATCGCCACACAATGATCGCCCCGGCCGAGTGGGCCGAGGCGGAGTGCACTCCTCCCCACGAGCTCTCCGATCAAACGGTTGTGGGCCCGAAGGGTCCGGCCGGACCCAAGCTGGCCGCACTAGAGGAGGCCTCCCAGGCGGTTGTGAGCCGGTTCGATTTGAAAGCCAATCGGATCTGGCTGTGGGGGCAGGGCTTCCAGCCGGAGATGCCTTCGTTTCGGGAGATGCACGGAGTAAGCGCCGGAATGGTCAGTGCTGTCGACCTGGTACGGGGGATCGGCGCTCTTACCGGCATGACCGTGGCCGATGTGCCCGGTGCCACCGCCTGGTACGACACCAACTACGAGGGCAAGCGAGATGCTGCCTTGGACGGTCTGGCCGCCGGCGCCGATCTGTACGCGATCCACGTGGAGGCCAGCGATGAGGCCGGTCACGAGGGCAACGTGACCGAGAAGGTCAAATGCCTGGAAAACTGGGATAGTCGCATCCTGGCTGGGCTGGTGGAAGGTCTCGACCAAATGGGTCCGTGGCGGCTGCTGTTGCTTCCCGACCACGCCACGCCGCTGACAACCCGGACTCATATAGACGACCCGGTTCCCTACCTGATTGTGGACTCGGAGAACAATGGGCCCGGCGGCGTCTATACCGAGCAAGGTGTGGCATCGGCTGAAGTAGTACCCGGCCACCAGCTGATGTCGAGGCTTCTTTCCTAGCCCGAATGTTGCCAGTGGCGGCAGATTGGGGTATTCTTTCCGGCGTTGGGACTGCGGAATCGCCCGCAGGCCTACGGGAAGCCTTCTGACCACTCGGTCGATCTCGACATTCCTTTTGTCGGCGTCCCGGTGGTTAATGGCTGCTCTAACGGTGCCGTCCAAACTCGCGGGCGGCGCGCCGAATAACAAGAAGTGCCCTCAGTTTTGGCATTTCAAGGGAGAAACGAGTGCCCTCCCGTTGAGTTGTGGCATATCAAGGGAGAATTGTGAGCGTAGAGACCACTGAGCTGTCTCGGTCCAAACTTCAACGCAAAGACCGGGCGCAGCTTCAAATCATCGCCAGGGCCATGGGCGGGCGCCCAGACGCAAAGGCCCGCAAGGCCGACATCGTGGACATGATCCTCGAGCTTGCCGGCATCGGCGCCGACGGCGACGGCCAGGCCGCGCCCGACACAGCCGGCAACGGAGCCGCTCCTGCCCAGGCGACAAGCGCCGAAGACGCCACCGAGGAGGAAGAGGCGACCGACAAGACTGCGGACGAGGCCGAATCGGTTGAAGCCCAGGACGCCGAGCCTTCGAGCAGCGATGAGCCAGAAGCCGACCAAGAGAAGCCGGCCGAGGAGACCGCTGCCGAAGAAGCCGTCGACCGCGACCGCTCAGAGAAGGACCGCAGCGACCGACAGGACCGGGATCGCCAAGACCGGTCCCGCCAAGACAGGGATCGCCAAGACCGCTCCCGCCAGGACGGAGACCGCGGCGACCGACAGGACCGGGATCGCCAGGACCGCTCCCGACAGGACAGGGATCGCCAAGACCGCTCCCGCCAGGACGGAGACCGCCAAGACCGATCCCGCCACCAGGATGACCAGCCCGAGATCGGCAACCGCCGGCGCCGGCGCCGGGGTCGTAATGATCGAGACCGGCCAGATGAGCCCTGGGAAGGCGACCCCATCGCCATCTCCGGCCATTTGGACCTGAGGGATGACGGCTACGGCTTTTTGCGGATTAAGGGGTTCCACCCCAGCAAAGAAGACGCCTACGTGTCGGTAAAGCAGGTCCGCCAGTTCGGGCTGCGCAAGGGCGACTACATCACCGGCGGCTGTCGGCCGGCCACCCGCAATGAGAAGAACCCGGCAATCCTGCACATCGACAGCGTCAACGGGCAACCGCCCGAATCTGTCAAACAGCGCCCAAAGTTCGAAGACCTCACCCCGCTGTTCCCCGACGAGAATCTCCGGCTTGAGCGTGTCGACGACCCGACCAACATGACGTGTCGGATCATCGACCTCCTGTCGCCCATCGGAAAGGGCCAGCGCGGCCTGATCGTGTCGCCCCCCAAAGCAGGCAAGACGACGATCATGAAGGAGATCGCCCGGTCCATCGAACTGAACAACCCCGAGGTGCACCTGCTGGTGCTGCTGGTGGACGAGCGCCCCGAGGAGGTCACCGACATGCGGCGCTGGCTGTTGCGGGGCGAGGTTGCCGCATCCACCTTTGACCGGCCGGCGGACGAGCACACCCATGTGGCAGAGATGACCATCGAGCGGGCCAAGCGCATGGTGGAACGGGGCGAGGACGTGGTGATCATGCTCGACGGCATCACCCGGCTGTCGAGGGCCTACAACCTGGCCGCTCCGGCCACCGGGCGAATCATGTCGGGCGGCATCGACACCGGCGCCCTGTACCCGCCTAAGAAATTCTTCGGGGCGGCCCGCAACGTGGAGGAAGGCGGCTCGCTCACCATCTTGGCCACCGCGCTGGTGGAAACCGGATCCCGTATGGACGAGGTGATCTTCGAAGAGTTCAAGGGCACCGGCAACATGGAGCTGCGCCTAGACCGGCACATCGCGGAGCGGCGCATCTATCCTGCCATCAACGTCGATGCCTCATCGACTCGCCACGAGGAGCTTTTGTTCGAGCGCCGACAGCTTCAGCAGGTATGGAAGCTGCGCCGGGTACTCAACGGCCTCTCCAGCGATGGCAACGGAGGCGGGGCAGCCGGTTTGGAGCTGTTGATGGACCGCCTGCGGACATTCCCCAACAACGCCGCATTCCTTGAGGAAGTGGCAAAGGGCCCCGCCGGGGTGTGAGGCTAGGAGGAGCATGAAGCCCGATATCCATCCCGAGTACCGCTTGGTGGTGTTTCAGGACACCTCCGCGGGCACGTCGTTTCTCACCCGGTCCACCATCGACACCACCGAGACAGTGGTATGGGAGGACGGCAACGAGTACCCCCTGGCCAAGGTGGGAATCTCCAGCGCCAGCCACCCGTTTTTCACCGGTCAGATGACCATCGTGGACACCGCTGGAAGGGTGGAGCGCTTCGAACGCCGCTACGGGCAACGCAAGCGCTCGTCCAAATAGAGCTGGGCCCGCGCCACTCAGCCATTTCTGTACCCGTTCTCAACCCTGCCCAGCGGTAGCTTGAAGGCATGAAGGAGAACGCTGCCTACGAGGAGATAGAGGCGGAGTTCAACGCTCTTGAGGAGCGGCTGGCCGATCCAGAGCTGCTGGCCGATAGAGACGCCTATGCGGCCACGGCCCGACAGTATAAGGAGCTGGAGGCCAAGGCCGTCCGCATCCGAGAACTGCGGAGCCATCGCGAGGACATCGAGGCGGCCACCGAGATGTTTGCCGAGGCCGACGCCGACGAACGGGAACTGCTTGAAGCGGAGGTTGAGGCTGCTACCGCCGCCGCTGAGGGGCTGGAAGCCGAGTTGGCCGAGTTGATGGCCCCGAAAGACCCCAATGACGGCAAGAACGTGATTGTGGAGATCAAGGGCGCCGAGGGGGGAGAAGAGGCCAACCTGTTTGCCCGCGACCTGTTCGACATGTATCAGGCATTCGCCGGGCAGCATCACTGGGAATTGGAGATGATGAACGCCCAGAACTCCGATATGGGGGGCTATACCGACGTGGTGTTCATGCTGCGGGGCAATGACGTGTGGCGCAAGATGAAGTACGAGGGCGGCCCCCACCGGGTGCAGCGGGTGCCCGTCACCGAGTCGCAGGGCCGGGTACACACTTCGTCGGCCACTGTGTCGGTGCTGCCCGAGGCCGAGGAGGTGGAGGTTGAAATCGACGAGAATGACCTCCAAGTAGACGTCTACCGGTCGTCGGGACCGGGGGGACAGTCGGTGAACACCACCGACTCGGCCGTCCGCATCACCCATAAGCCCACCGGACTGGTGGTGTCGATGCAGGACGAGAAAAGCCAGCTCCAGAACCGCAACAAGGCAATGGCAGTACTGCGGGCCCGGCTGCTCCAAGCCGAGCAGCAGCGCCGCCAAGACGAATTGTCGGAGCAGCGCCGGGGCCAGGTGGGCGGCGGAGGCCGGTCGGAGAAGATCCGAACCTACAACTTCAAGGAGAACCGTATTTCCGACCACCGCATAGGCCTGACTCTGTACAAGCTCGACCGCATCCTGGCTGGCGATCTCGATCAAGTGGTCGACGCCCTGGCCGAGGCCGAGCGCCAGGACATCTTGGACTGAGCGTGGGCTTGGCGGCGGAGCCGGTTACTTGGGGAGATGTGGCCCTTGAGGCCGCCCACCGCCTCCAGGACACCGGAATCGCCGATGCGCAGGCCCAAGCTCGCCGGCTCGTGGAGCAGGCGTCGGGATATGAGGGAGGCGAGTACTACATTGGCCTGACAAAGACTGCTACCCAGAGGCAGTTGGCCTATCTCGACTCCATGCTGGCCCGTCGGCTGAACGGAGAGCCGCTGCAATACGTGCTGGGCCGCTGGGGCTTCCGGGGCCTGGACTTGATGGTGAGCCATGCGGTGCTCATTCCCCGCCCCGAGACCGAGACATTGGCCGGGCTGGCCATCGCCGAAATGGCCCGCCGCGATCCGCCCGGCGGCTTGGTTGTAGACCTGGGCACGGGCAGCGGGGCAGTGGGCCTGGCGGTGGCCGCCGAGTGCGAAACGGCCCAAGTGGTGCTCACCGACGTGTCGACCGATGCGCTGGCCGTTGCTCAAGCCAATCTGGCCGGTTTGGGTCGCTCGGCGGTGCGGGTGTCGGCCTTCCAGGGATCGTGGTACGAAGCACTGCCCGAAGCGCTGGCCGGGTCGGTGGACGTGGTGGTGAGCAACCCGCCCTATGTGCGAGACGATGAGGAACTGCCCCCCGACGTGGCGAACTGGGAGCCCGCGCTGGCTCTGCGGGGCGGCCCCGACGGGCTCAACGGCACCCGCCAGATTCTGGCCGGCGCCGGCAGGTGGCTAAGCCCAGGGGGCTCGGTACTTTTGGAATTGTCGCCCGATCAGATGGACCGAGCCGCGGCCATCGCCACGGCCGAAGGGCTTGCTGTCGAGGCCGTACACGCTGATTTGGCTGGGCAAAACCGGGTTCTGTCATGCCGAAGCCAATAAGCATGGGAGGAGCGGAACAGTTGGTGGAGGCAGCCGCAGCCGAACTGCGCGCGGGCCAAGCGGTGATCATCCCCACCGACACGGTGTATGGGCTGGCCACCCTGCCCAAGAACGTCGACCTGCTGTTCGAGCTCAAACAGCGACCGGCCGACAAAGCAGTGGCCATCCTGGTGGCCCGTCCCGCCGATGCCGAGCAGATGTTCGATCCGCTTCCCGCTACCCGTCGGCTCATGGAGAAGTTCTGGCCGGGGGCGCTGACCATCGTCCAAGACGGCCATGGCGTGCGCTGTCCCGACCACCCGCTGGTGCAGGCCCTGGCTGCGGCGGTCGGACCGATTGCCACCACCAGCGCCAATCTGAGCGGCCAGCCCACCCCTGACACCGCCGCGGAAGCGGCCGCTGCCTTTCCCACTGTGCGGCTGGTTGTCGATGGCGGTCGACTCCAGGCTCCCGCATCCACGGTTGTCGAGGTGAGCCGAGACGGACTCACCATCCTCCGACAGGGAGCAGTGGACGTGGAGGAGGTCATGGATTGAAGGCGAAAGAGAATCCCGCCTCCCGGGGCCGCAAGACCAATCTGGCCCTATTGATCACCTTGTCACTGGCCTTGATTACCGGCGGTGCCTCCTTTTTGCTCGGGAGTTCCTCCACGGCGTGGCTGGTTACTCTGCACGGGGTGCTCGGCTTTGTCGTTCTCGTGCTAGCCCGTCCCAAGAGCCCAATCGTCCAGCGCGGCCTCAGCCGCCGCCGTCCCAATCGCTTCGCCTCCATAGCGCTGGCCACAGTTGTCACCGGTGCGCTGATCACCGGACTGATTCACACGCTTGACGTCTGGGAGCCGTTCGGAGTGTGGTCGCCCATTGGCCTACATGTCATCTTCGCCTTCGCGGCTGTGCCTCTGGTGGCACTGCACGTTGTGACCCGCCCCCAGCGGATACGCCCCATCGATCTCACCCGCCGAACCTGGCTTCAGGCCCTGGGCGTGGCCGGTGTGGCGCTGGGACTGCGCACGGTCTTCGATCGATGGGCTGCATCCGACCGACGCTTCACCGGCTCGCACGAGGTGGGATCCGGGGATCCCGGGCAGATGCCGGTGGTCCAGTGGTTCACTGATTCGCCCCCTCGCATCAACCCTGACGATTGGGTGTTGCGCCTACGGGGATCGGTCGAGCGCGACGTTCGCTATCAGGAGCTTGCTGCCCACACCACGACCAAAGAGGCAACGCTGGACTGCACCAACGGCTGGTACAGCACGCAGATGTGGACCGGGGCCAACTTGGCCGATTTGCTCGGCCCGGGAATATCGGGCCGCAGCCTGGAGGTGGTCTCGGCTACCGGCTATCGCCGCCGGTTTCCCCTCAGCGATGTTCACAAGATGATGCTGGCCTATGAGCTGGGTGGAAAGGCGCTGTCGAGGGGGCACGGCGCCCCCGCTCGTTTGGTGGCCCCCGGACGGCGAGGTCTCTGGTGGGTGAAATGGGTGATTGAGATCAGAACCAGCGACCGCCCTTGGTGGCTGCAATCGCCCATCTCCTTCACCTAATTCAATTGGATCGCTGTAAAGAGTCATCAATCGGGCAGCGGGCTGGGTAGATTGAGGTCCATGGCGCGAATCGCCGCCGGGGCCGACCACGCCGGAGTGCAGTTGAAAGATGTATTGGTGGCCCATTTGCGAGAGTCGGGCCACGACGTAGTCGACTGCGGCACCCATGGCCTCGACCGGGTGGACTATCCCGACTTCGGCGAAGCGGTGGCCCGCAAGGTGGCCGCCGGCGAGGTGGAACTGGGTCTGTGCGTGTGCGGCACCGGCATCGGCATCGCCATAGCGGCCAACAAGGTGCCGGGAGTGCGAGCGGCCACCGTCCACGACGTGACCTCGGCCCGGCTGACCCGAGAGCACAACGACGCCAACGTAATCTGCCTGGGCGAGCGGTTGATCGGACCCGAGTTGGCCCGGGAGGCCCTGGAGGCGTTCCTCGATGCGTCCTTTGAAAAAGGACGCCATGTGCCCCGGGTGGCAAAAATCGATGCCCTGTTGCCCACAGAAGGTGTTTCCCAGTGATGTGGCCCGATAGCAACAGCGACCCGGTGTTCGACATGGTCCGCCGGGAGGTGGAGCGTCAAAACACCACCGTTCAGCTCATCGCCTCCGAGAACTTCGCTTCGCCCGCGGTGCTGAGCGCCACCGGGTCGGTGCTCACCAACAAATACAGCGAGGGCTATCCCGGTCGCCGCTATTACGGCGGCAACATGGTGATCGACGAGGTGGAGTCGATCGCCCGGGAGCGGGCCACCGCCCTGTTCGGCGCCGACCACGCCAACGTTCAGCCCCACTCGGGGGCCAACGCCAACGTGGCCGCCTACTTGGCTGTGCTGGAACCCGGCGACACCGTTCTGGGCATGAGCTTGGACCACGGCGGCCACCTCACCCACGGCTCGCCGGTGAACATCAGCGGGCGCACTTACCGATTTGTGGCCTATGGGGTGACCCCCAGCGACGAGCGCATCGACTACGACCAGATCCGGGATCTGGCCCTCGAGCACCGGCCCAAGCTCATAGTGGCCGGTGCCACCGCCTATCCCCGCATCATCGACCCGGCACCGTTTCGGACCATCGCCGACGAGGTGGGCGCCCTGTTCATGTTCGACGCCGCCCACATCGCTGGGCTGATCGCCGGCGGCGTCCACCCCAACCCGGTGCCCTACTCTGACATCGTCACCTTTACCACCCACAAGACGCTGCGCGGCCCCAGGGGCGGTGCCATCTTGTGTACCGAGGATCTTGCCAAGGCCATCGACAAGGCCCTGTTCCCCGGACTTCAAGGCGGCCCTCTAGAGCATGTGATCGCCGCCAAAGCAGTGGCCTTCGGCGAGGCATCTACCTCCGAATTCGCCGAATACGCGGCCCGAATCGTGCAAAACAGCGGAGCTTTGGTCAAGGGGCTGGCCCAAGAGGGTTTCCGACTGGTATCTGGTGGCAGCGACAACCATCTGCTCCTGGTGGACCTGAGGACCTTCGACGACGAACTCACCGGGAAGGTGGCTCAAGAGGTGCTCGACCGGGCCGGAATCACTCTCAACAAGAACACCGTGCCCGATGACCCCCGTTCGCCGTTCGTGACCAGCGGGGTGCGCATCGGCACACCGGCCACCACCACTCAGGGCATGGGATCAGAGGAGATGGGCCTAATCGCGGGGATGATCGGCCGGACCCTGCGCCAGCGCGACGACGATGGCGTGGTAGCAGGAGTCCGAGATGAGGTGGCCGATCTCTGTGGGCGGTTCACACCGTATTCGCTCGCTGGGTAGCCAACAGATGCCATGGCCCCCGGTTTAGACAGCTACTTCGTTGTCTTCGCCGTAGCCGCGGGCGTGACCCTGGTGGCCACCCCGGTGATGCGCCTCATCAGCGAGCGCTGGGGCCTCATGGTGGAGCCCGACGCCCGACGAGTCCACGAGCAATCCACCGCACTGCTCGGTGGTGTTGCCATGTTCATCGGCTTTCTGTCGGCCATGGGCGCGGCCTGGTTGCTGAGCGATTTCGACGTAGTGTTCGCCACCGCATCGGAGCCGGTGGGAATCGTGATCGCCGCGCTGGTAATGATCGTGTTCGGCACCTACGACGACGTGCGGGAGATGTCGGCCCCAGCCAAGGTGGCCTCCATGGTGTTGGCCGGCAGCATCTTGGCGTTTACCGGGGTGACCGTGCTGAATCTGAGGTTGCCGGTGTTGGACGCGTTGATCCTGTCTCAAGACCTGGCCTTTGTGGTCACGGTGCTGTGGCTGGTGGCCATCGTCAACGCCATCAACTTGATCGACGGCTTGGACGGATTGGCCGCGGGCATAGTGGGCATAGCCGGACTCACATTCTTCGTGTACTCCATCAAGCTCACCGACGAAGAGGTGCTGTTACCCACCAACATCGGGCCGCTGGTGGCCATCATCGCCAGCGGGGTGGCATTGGGCTTTCTGCCCCAGAATTTCCATCGGGCCCGTATTTTCATGGGCGACGGCGGGGCGCTGTTTTTGGGCACGCTTCTGGCTGCCTCCACCGTCTCGGTGGGAGGGCGCAGCAGCGAGCCGTTCGCCGGGCAGACCTACTTCTTGTTCGCTCCCATGCTGATCCCGCTCATCATCCTGGCCGTGCCGGTGGTGGACGTGCTTTGGGCCGTGCTGCGACGCACCCGGGCTCGCACCAGCATCACCACCCCCGACAAGGAGCACCTGCACCACCGGCTGATGAGCCTAGGTCACGGCCACCGCCGCAGCGTGTTGATTCTGTGGCTGTTCACCGCCTTGATGTCCACCTTGGTGCTGTATCCCACTTATGCCGGAGAGGGTGAGGCAATCATGGTGCCCGCCGCGGCCGTACTGGTGTTGATGCTCTACACCGTCTTCCATCCCATTCTGCGCCGCCGCACCACCTGAACTCCTTCTCTGGCAGCCAGTCTGATGATTTGGCCCAATAGCCTGGTACGCGAAACCATTTTGGCGAGGCCAAACCGCTCGCCATAGGGGCCCAATTCGTGCCAACTGCAATGACGCAGAATCGCCAACTTCACAACCGCCAGAGCGCGGGAGACGCCCTCTCTATCGCTTTTGAGCTAGTGGCCACCCCGGCGCTGTTCGCCTTCTTCGGCTGGCTCATCGACGGAGCCCTGGGAACCAAGCCGTTGTTCACCTTGGTCTTGGGATTGTTGACCGCGGTCTATGCCGGATGGAAGGCACTGCGAACCTACAGCGATCGGATGGATGCCTACGACCGCAATCTGCCCAGCCGCCGGATTGAATCTGAGCTGGAGAAACCTGATGGCTGAGCAGAGCGCCGACCATCCGACATCGTTGGGCGAGGATGCGCCCGAGCGGGCGTTGGCCCAAGACATCGTCCGCCGGGGGATGATCGGCGGCCCAGTGCTGGTAGGGGTGTGCGCCGGCGTGTGGGGTTTCGACGGCTTGTGGTCCAGCGGCTACGCCCTCGGGCTGATCCTGGCCAACTTCTGGCTGGCCGCCTCGCTCATCACCTGGTCGATGCGGATTTCGCCCACCATGTTGATGGCCGGGGTGATGGGCGGGTACTTCATCCGCCTGGGCATTCTCACCGGGGCCTACTTCTTGGTGAGAAATACCGGCTGGTTTGAGGCGCTGCCGTTTGTCATCACGCTGGTCGCGGCCCATATTGTTCTGCTGGTTTGGGAGACCCGATTTGTCTCCATGTCCCTCGCTTATCCCGGCTTGAAGCCACAAGGAGCTGCTCAGTGAACGTGTTTGCCCTGGACTTTCCGCCGGTCTCGCATTTGTTCGTTTGGCCCGACTTCTTGTTCACCGACACCCCGGTGGCTCTCAACAAGACCGGGCTGATCTACATTGCTGCGCTGTTGCTCACTGCGGGTCTGTTCTGGGCCGCGGGTCGACGCCGCTCACTGGTACCCACCGGGACGCAGACGGTGGCCGAGGTCGGCATCGAGTTCGTCGAGAACAGCATCATCATGCAGACCATCGGCCCCGACGGCCGCCGATATCTGCCCTTCTTGACCACGCTGTTCTTCTTCGTCTTCTTCAGCAACATCTTCGAGGTCGTACCGTTCATCCAGTTCCCGGCCAACTCCCGAATGGCCATACCCCTGGCTTTGGCGCTGGTGGTGTGGGCCATTTACCACGTGGTGGGGATTCGGGCCCAGGGCTTCTACCACTACTTCAAAGGGGCACTGTTCCCGCCGGGAGTGCCCAAGTTGCTCTACATCCTGGTGGCCCCCATCGAGCTGCTCCAGATCCTGTTGATCCGCCCGTTGTCGCTGGCAATCCGGCTCTGGGCCAACATGGTGGCTGGCCACTTGCTGCTGGTGACCTTTGCCGTGCTGTCGGCTGCCCTGTGGGGAACCCTCTACGTGCCTGCGGTACTGCCGTTTGCGGCGCTGATTCTGCTCACCGCATTCGAGATCTTCGTCTCGGCCCTCCAGGCCTTCATCTTCACCATTCTCACCGCCGTGTACATCGGCGGATCCCTACACCCCGAGCACTAGGAGACATTTACCTTGCTTGCATTGATATCCACCATCCTTGCCCAGTTGACCGGCGACGGTGAAGCGGGCCTGAGCGCCATCGGCGCCGGTCTTGGCTACGGCCTCGCCGCCATCGGACCCGGCGTCGGCATCGGCATCGTGGTGGGCAACGCCATCACCGCCATGGCCCGTCAGCCGGAGTCGGCCGGCGTCGCTCGGACCACGATGTTCTTGGGCATCGCCTTTACCGAGGCGCTGGCCCTCATCGGATTCGTCGTCTTCATCCTCCTTCTCCCATGAGCAAGCGGCTATGGGCCGCGGCTGCCGTGGTGGTGGCTGCGGTCGCGCTCAGCGCGTCGGCGGCCAGTGCCGTAGGAGAGACGGTGGGCTCCTGCATCTTCGATGAGCTGGGGGAGGCCCATTTCGAAGGCATCGAAGGTGAGGGCTTCGCCGCGGTCAAGGAACTGAAAACGCAGTACAAGGCCGGCAGCGAGCAGGCCGAGGAGCTCAAGAAGGATTTCGAGAAGGATCTGGAGGGCTGCCTGGAAGCGCCTAACCCGATCATCCCGGAAGTCACCGAGATCATCTGGGGCGGTGCTGCGTTCGTGGTACTGCTGGCGCTGATGAAGTGGAAGCTGTTCCCGGTGGTGAAGAACCTCATGGAGCAACGCACCCAGCGCATCCAAGACGCCATCGACGATGCCGACCGGCAAAGGGCCGAGGCGGCCGAGGTGAAGGCCAACTACGAGGCCGAGCTGGCCGACGCCAAGACTGAAGCCGCTCGCATAGTGGACGAGGCTCGAGAGCAGGCTGCCACCGTGCGGGCCGATCTTCAGGCTCGGGCCGAGGCCGACATCGCTGAGATGCGGGAACGGGCCGCGGCCGATGTGGAGGCATCCAAGCGGCAGGCCATCGCCGACTTGCAGTCGGAGGTTTCCGACATCGCCCTCGGCGCGGCTGAGGCAGTGATTGGCCGCAGCCTGGAAAACCCGGAGATACAGCGCCAGCTGATCGACGACTACATCGCCCGCGTGGGCGCCGACCAAGGCTGAGCCGATGGCCGAGCGATCTGCCAGCTATGCCGATGCCGTGGCCGCAGTGGCCCGGGCCGAGGGAAACCTCGATCTGGTGTCTGACGAGCTCTTCCGCGTCGCTCGGGCGCTGGAGGGCTCCGACGAGCTGCGGATGACGCTGTCTGATCGTCAGATCCCCGCCGCTCGCCGCCAGCAGATCGTGGAAGATCTGCTGGGCGGCCATGCATCTGACACCACTACCGCCATGGTTTCCATGATCGTGGCCGCGGGGCGGTCGTCCGATCTGGCTGGCATCGCCCAGGAGGCAGTCGAGCTCAACGCCCGCGACCGAGGTCGCTCGGTGGCCGAGGTGCGGTCGGCGGTGGCGCTGACCGATGACCAGGCCGAGGCGCTGACCGCCGCCCTGAGCGCGGCCACAGGCCATCGGGTGGACATCAAGGTGATCGTCGATCCCAGCGTCATGGGCGGCGTGGTGGCCACCATCGGCGACGAGGTGATCGACGGGTCGGTACGCCACCGCCTAAGCCAGCTTCGGGACACCTTCTAGTCCCGTGGCAATTGAATCGAAGAGAGTTCCACACCTAGGAGAGCAATGGCAGAGCTGACCATCGACACCGGTTCCATCGCCGAGGCCATCCGCCGCAACCTGGAGGGCTTCCAGCCCGAGGTCGAGCTGGCTCAGGTGGGTCGGATCACCGAGGTGGGCGACGGTATCGCCCGCATCTCCGGGCTGCCCGGCGCGGCGGTGAACGAGATGCTGGAATTTGAGAACGGGACCATTGGTTTGGCCCTGAACCTGGACGAGGATTCCATCGGCGCCGTGGTTCTCGGCGAAGTGGATGAGATCGAAGAGGGCCAAGCCGTCCGCTCCACTGGCGACATTTTGTCGGTTCCGGTGGGCGACGCGCTGTTGGGCCGGGTGGTGAACGCACTGGGCGAGCCGGTCGACGGCAAGGGCCCCATCGTCGGCGCGGAGACCCGCCGCATGGAGGTGCAGGCCCCCGGCATCACCGGCCGCAAACCGGTGCATGAGCCCATCCAGACCGGCATCAAGGCCATCGACTCGCTCATCCCCATCGGCCGGGGACAGCGGGAGCTGATCATCGGCGACCGCAAGACGGGCAAGACCACCGTGGCCATGGACACCATCTTGAACCAGAAGGGCCAAGGGGTGAAGTGCATTTATGTGGCCATCGGCCAGAAGGCCTCCACTGTGGCCCAAGCGGTGGCCACGCTGGCCGAGCGGGGGGCCATGGAGTACACGGTGGTGGTGGTTGCCCCGGCCTCCGACCCGGCCCCGTTCAAGTACTTGGCCCCCTACGCCGGCTGTGCCATGGGCCAGCACTGGATGGACAACGGCGGCCACGCGCTGGCGGTGTACGACGACTTGTCGAAGCAGGCCGAGGCCTATCGCCAGATGGCGTTGCTGTTGCGCCGCCCTCCGGGTCGGGAGGCCTATCCCGGCGACGTCTTCTACCTGCACAGCCGGCTGCTGGAGCGGGCGGCCAAGCTTAGCGATGAGCGGGGGGCGGGATCGCTGACTGCGCTGCCCATCATCGAGACCAAAGCCGGCGACGTATCGGCGTACATTCCCACCAACGTGATCTCCATCACCGACGGACAGATCTTCTTGCAAGACGACCTGTTCAAGTCGGGGGTGCGGCCCGCAGTGGACGTGGGCATCTCGGTGTCCCGGGTGGGCTCGGCCGCTCAGATCAAGGCCATGAAGACCGCGGTGGGCACGCTCAAGGCCGACCTTCAGCAGTTCCGGGAGCTGGAGGCGTTCGCCGCATTCGGCTCCGACCTGGACGCGGTGTCCCAGGCCCAGCTCGACCGGGGCTATCGTCTCACCGAGTTGCTCAAGCAGGGCATCCAGACACCCATGCCGGTGGAGGAGCAGGTGGTGTCGCTGTATGCCGGCACCCGGGGCTACTTGGACACCATCCCCGTGGAAGACGTGGCCCGCTTCGAGAGCGAGCTTTTGGAATGGGTCCGGACCCGCAACTCCGATCTGATGTCTTCGGTGGTCGAGACAGGTGCGGTGGACGAGGACGGGCTGGAGGCCGCAGTTTCGGCCTTTGCCGCCCAATTCGAATCGTCGGCCGAGCCCGAGGGCGATGAGCCTGATGCCGAGGCCCAGGCCGCGGCCGAAGCCGGGGTAGTGGACGCCGACCACACCCTGCCCGAGACCGACATTCAGCGTCCCGAAGAAGGCTGATCTATGCCGGGTGAGCACCAGCGAGCCGATCGCCAAAGGGCGAGTGGCTACTCGGAGGGTGAGTAGTGCCCGGAGGACAAGAGCGCGCGCTGCGCCGGCGGATTTCGTCGGTGCAGTCGACCAAGAAGATCACCCGCGCCATGGAGCTCATCGCCGCCACCCGGGTGGTCAAGGCGCAGCAGCGGGCCCACGCGGCCCGGCCCTACTCCACCAAGCTCACCAGCGTGATCGAAGACGTGGCCGCCGGTGGTGCCGAAGCCTCCCACCCGCTGTTGGAGCGCCGGGAGACGGTGCGCCGGGTGGGGTTTGTGGTTATCACCTCTGACCGGGGCCTGGCCGGGCCGTACAACAGCTCGGTGATCAAGGCCGCCGAGCGGGAGCTGATGGACGCCCAGACCCAGGGGCGGGACTACTCCCTCATGCTCATCGGCAAGAAGGGCCAGGACTACTTCCGGTTCCGCAACTACCGCATCGACGAGGCCTTCACCGGCATGAGCGATACGCCCACCTATGATGACGCCCGCCAAGTGGCCGAGATCGTGGCCGACCGGTTCGAATCAGGCCACATCGACGAGGTGATCCTGGCCTACATGGAGTTCTTCACCATCGGCACCCAGCGGGTGGCGGTGCGCCGCTTTCTGCCGCTGGAGAGCATCGACGTGATCGCCGCGGCGGGAACCGGCGAGCTGCGGGCCGCCTTCGAGTTCGAGCCCTCGCCGGAGGGGGTGCTGGAGTCGCTGCTGCCCCGGTACGTGGAGTCGAGGCTGTTCTCCGCGCTGTTGGATGCGGCCGCCTCTGAGCACGCCAACCGCCAGCGGGCCATGAAAGCGGCCACCGACAACGCTGAGGAGCTGATCACCAAGCTCACCCGGGCCATGAACCGGGCCCGCCAAGACGCCATCACCACCGAGATCATGGAGATCGTCGGCGGTGCCGAAGCACTCAAGGAAGAGGATGATGAAGGCGATATCGCCGATCTCCTCGCCACCGCCAACCAGTAGGAGAAGAAGTTCAGATGTCGGAGAATCTCAAAGACGGCCGGGTGGTCGGAATCGCCGGACCGGTCATCGACGCCGAGTTCCCCCCAGACGCCCTGCCCGAGATCAACACCGCCCTCGAGTTCGACGTGAATGTGGACGGCGAAACGGTGACGGTGAAGGCCGAGGTGGCCCAGCAGATCGGCGAGGGCCGGGTGCGGGCCATCGCCCTCAAGCCCACCGACGGCCTCACCCGGGGCACGGTGGTGCGCAACACCGGCCAGGGCATGACCGTGCCGGTGGGCGACGTGACCCTGGGCCACGTATGGAACGTGGTGGGGGAATGCCTGGACACCGACCGCGACACCCTGGACGTGGGTGAGGAGTGGGAAATCCACCGCCCCGCGCCGTCGTTCGACGCCCTCGAGCCCTCTACCCGCATGTTCGAGACCGGCATCAAGGTCATCGACCTGCTCACCCCCTACAAGGAGGGCGGCAAGATCGGCCTGTTCGGGGGCGCTGGTGTGGGCAAGACCGTGCTCATCACCGAGATGATCAACCGAGTGGCCACCCAGCACGGCGGCGTGTCGGTGTTCGCCGGGGTGGGCGAGCGCACCCGCGAGGGCACCGACCTGTTCTTGGAGATGGAAGAGTCAGGCGTGCTGGACAAGGCCGCCCTGGTGTTCGGCCAGATGGACGAGCCTCCTGGCGTGCGGCTACGGGTGGGCCTGGCCGGGGTGACCATGGCCGAATACTTCCGCGACGTTCAGAACCAGGACGTGCTGTTGTTCATCGACAACATCTTCCGCTTTGTTCAGGCCGGCTCAGAGGTCTCCACCCTGTTGGGTCGGATGCCGTCGGCGGTGGGCTATCAGCCCACGCTGGCCGACGAGATGGGCGAACTCCAGGAGCGCATCACCTCCACCCGGGGCCGCTCCATCACCTCGCTTCAGGCGGTATACGTCCCGGCCGATGACTACACCGACCCGGCGCCGTTCACCTCGTTCACCCACTTCGACGGCACCACCGAGCTGAGCCGTGACATCGCCGCGCTGGGTATCTACCCCGCGGTGGACCCGCTGGCCTCCACCTCCACCATCCTCACCCCCGAGGTGGTGGGAGAGCGCCACTACGGCGTGGCCCGCCGGGTGCAGGAGATCCTCCAGCGCTACAAGGAGCTTCAGGACATCATCGCCATCTTGGGCCTCGACGAGCTGTCGGAGGAGGACAAGGTGATCGTGTCCCGGGCCCGCAAGGTGCAGCGCTTCTTGTCGCAGCCCATGTTCGTGGCCGAGGTGTTCACCGGTTTGCCCGGTGTGTTCACCCCGGTCACCGAGACGGTGGACTCGTTTGAGGCGCTGGTGAATGGCGACTTGGACGACTTGCCCGAGCAGGCCTTCTTCATGGTCGGCGGCGCCGAGGACGCCCACCGCAAAGCCGCCGAACTCGAGGCCCAGGCAGCCTGACCGTGGCCCTGGTCGTCGAACTCGTCTCCCCCGAGGAGATCGTCTACACCGGCGAAGCCGAGATGGTGGTGGCCCGCACCACCGACGGCGAGATCGCGTTCCAGCCCGGCCATGTGCCCTTTTTGGGCGTGCTGGTTCCCAGCGAAGTGCGGGTGTACACCACCGACGGCACCAAAACCACCATCGCCGTCGAGCGGGGGTTCGTGGAGGTCTCCCACGATAACGTCGCCCTCCTAAGCGACTCCGCAACTGTCAGCTGAACGCTCGCTAGCACTAGGTTGGTTCTGATCTGCTCTAGGGCTGATGGAGCTGTTTGGAATGGTCTTGGGAAAATCTCACCGGCCGCGTTGGGAACGGGCCTTGGTTACCGGGGCTTCAGCCGGTATTGGTCGTGCGATAGCAGTGCAGTTGGCCGCGGCCGGAGTGGATCTGGTGTTGGTGGCCCGCAGCGGCGACCGGCTGGAGGAATTGGCAGCTGAATTGCGGGCCAGCAGAGCCGATCTGGAGGTGGAAGTTCTGGCCGCCGACCTATCCGATCCGGCCGAACTGGCCGTCGTGGAAAAGCGGGTGGGGGCTGAAGAAGCACCCATCGACTTGCTGGTTAACAACGCCGGATTGGGTTACGAGGGATCGTTCCACGGCCAGGAAGCCTCTGAAGTGTCGGAGACCATCAATGTGAATGTCGTAGCGCTCGTGCAACTGACCCACGCCGCTTTGAGGCCGATGACCACCCGAGACCGGGGCCAGGTGATCCTGGTGTCGTCGATGGCCTCGCTCCAGGGAATGCCCATGACCGCCGTTTACGCGGCCACCAAGGCATTCATCACCAGCTTGGGCGAGGGCCTTTATGAGGAGCACAAGGGCACAGGGGTAACAGTCACCACCGTGTTGCCTGGGCTAACCCACACCGAGTTCCATGAGCGGGGGCGCTGGAACCTAGACAGATGGCCCTCGGTGGGCTGGCAAAATGCCGATGCTGTGGCCTCGGCGGCGCTGACCGCGGCGGCAAAATCCCGGCCCGAGGTGGTAACCAGCTGGCATAACCGGGTTCTGGCCGTCATTACCAGCAAAGCCCCTCGACACTTCCGCCGGGCGACCATCGGCTGGTACAACCGCCGCAGCTAGCTGGCCTATCTCAAGTAGGTAATGATTTCTGGCATGAATCGCAATCAATGGCTTGGCGTCGTGCTCGTGCTCGTTCTGCTCATCGCCTCTGCCTGTTCGGATGATGACCCGGCGCCCACTGCGTTGACGCCAGATGTCACCGCCGCGCCGGACACCGACCTAGAACAGCCCGAAGTTGATGAGCCGGTTCCTGATGAGCCGGTGCCTGTTGAGCCCGAAACCGGTGAGACTGCTGCAGAAACCGATCAACCAGCTCCGACCGAACAAGAGGATGAAGCTGAATCTGACGCCAGCGCCCAAGACGATGTAGAGCCGGAAGCTGAGTCCGCTCTAGAGCAGCTCCGCCGTCGTATGGCGGCTGCGGCTGCGTTCGGGGGACTGATTCCGTCGATGACCATCGTGGAGGAATTGCGCCGGAATGCCGAGAGTTTCTCCTATGAGATCGGTGTTCACGGCGGCACCCTAACGGTGGCGACGATCTCGGAGCCCCTCACCTTCAATCTGGCGCTGGCCAGGGACGCCGGGTCATCGGGTGTGCTCGGGTACCTGTTCGAGGGACTTACTCAGACCTCATGGTTGAACGATGAGATCGAGCCACTGCTGGCGCGGTCGTGGGAGCGGTCCGACGATGGGCTCCGTTGGGTGTTTTATCTGCGCGACGACGTGCTGTGGCACGACGGCACTCCGCTCACCGCCCACGATGTGGAGTTCACGTTCAACCGGGTCATCTACAACGACGATTTCCAAGCGTCGAGCCGAGCTTCATTCGAATTCCGGTTCCAGAACGCTGAGACTGGCCAGTGGGAGCAGTCACAGATGACGGTGACAGCACTCGACGACCACACCGTGGAGTTTGTTCTTCCACAGCCGTTCGCACCATTCCTGCGCTCGTTGGGCACCGCCATCTACCCCAAGCACATCCTGGAAGATCCCATCGAGGCCGGTACCTTTGTCGAGTTTTGGGGACTCGACACCGACCCCACGACCATCATCGGCACCGGCCCATTCACCATCGGGGAGTACACCCCCGGGGAGCGCTTCGTGTTCGAGCGAAACCCCGACTACTGGCTAGAGGACGATGCTGGAGGGCGCCTGCCGTATCTCGACCGGGTGGTGCAGTTGATCGTGGAGGATCTGGAGGCCGAATTGGCGTTGTTCCGCGACGGCACCACGGATTTCCACGGTGTATTGGGTGAGGAGTTCGCCTTGCTCGATCCAGTGGCCGATGCGGAGAACTTCACCCTCCATCGCCGCGGCCCCGGATTCGGCACCAATTTCCTGGCCTTCAATCAGAACCCCGGGTCGAACGATGCCGGCGAGCCGTTTGTCGATCCGGTTCAACTGCGCTGGTTCCAGACCACAGCATTCCGTCAGGCCGTTGCCCACGCCATGGACAAGGCAGCCATGATCGACGGGGTCCAACACGGTTTGGGCTATCCGCAGTGGCCTTCAGTGAGCCCAGCAGCCGGTGATTTTCACAATCCCGAGGTGCGCCAATATCCCTACGACTTGGACAAGGCCAATGAGATTCTCGACGAACTGGGCTGGCTTGATACCGATGACGACGGCATTCGTGAAGACGATATGGGCAACACCATCTCGTTCACGATGGTTACTAACGAGGGCAATAGCGTTCGCGCCGACATCACCGGCATCATCCACGAGGGGATGACGGCCGTCGGACTCGACGTCGACTTTCAAATCGTGGACTTCGGCGACATGGTGGCCCAGCTAACGGCCACCTACGACTGGGAAGCCCTGGTGGTGGGACTAACCGGGAGCCCGGACCCATTCGGCGGTATGACCGTGTCGCACAGCGGCGAAGGCCTGCACCTCTGGCATCCGAATCAGCCTGAGCCCGCCACGGAGTGGGAGGCGAAGATCGACGAGCTCTATATCGCCGGCAGCAGAGAACTCGACCACGAACAACGAGTGCAGCATTACTGGGATGCCCAAGCCATCGTCGCCGAGAACGTGCCGCTCATCTACACCACGCAGTCTGAACGGCTGGGAGCGGTTCGCAACGTGTTCGGCAACTACACCCCGACGCTGTACGGCTACTGGGATCTGAGCTACCTGTACCGCACTGATCAATAGGCGCTAGCCGAATTCGATGGCGGAGAAGCTATTCAGTTTCTCCAGTTGGTGATCGGCGTTGACGAGCCGGACTGTGCCCGACTTCGAACGCATGACCAGCGACTGAGTGCTGGCGTGGTTCTTGTAGTAATGGACGCCCTTGAGCAGTTCGCCGTCGGTGATGCCGGTGGCGGCGAAGAAGCAGTTGCCACCTTGCACCAATTCGTCGGCATCAAGCACCTTGTTCACATCGCGTCCCAACTTCTCTGCTTCCTTGCGCTCCCTGTCGTTGCGGGGCCACAGTCGGCCCAGCAGCTCTCCGCCCATGCACTTCAAGGCGGCGGCGGAGATCACCCCCTCTGGGGTGCCTCCAATGCCAAACAAGATGTCGGCTCCCGAGTCGGGCCACGCGGTGGAGATGGCCCCGGCCACGTCGCCGTCGGGTATGAGGCGGATGCGGGCCCCGGCCTCTCGCACCTCGGCAATGAGCTCGGAGTGGCGGTCGCGATCCAGGATCACTGCGGTCACATCGCGCACCGACTCGCTCTTGGCCTCGGCCACCAACTCGAGGTTTCGTGTGGGCGAGTTGTCCAGCGAGATGCCGTAGCCGGTGCATTCAGGACCGAATGCGATCTTCTCCATGTAGACGCAGGGTCCAGGGTTGAACATGGTGCCCCGATCAGACACCGCTATCACCGACAAGGCATTGCCCCTGCCCAATGAGGTCAGTGTGGTGCCGTCGATGGGGTCTACCGCGATGTCGCATTCCGGGGGTGTGCCGTCGCCGATCAGCTCCCCGTTGAAGAGCATGGGGGCTTCGTCTTTCTCACCCTCGCCGATCACCACGATTCCGTCCATCGGCACGGTCCGCAGCAGCACCCGCATGGCCTCGACCGCGGCCCCGTCAGCTCCTTCCTTGTCGCCGCGTCCCATCCATCGGGAAGCGGCCAGAGCAGCGACTTCGGTCACTCGGACCAGCTCCATCGCCAAGTTGCGGTCGGGGGTCTCGGGCGATGTGTTCACGTTGCCCAACCGTAGCGTTCTCGTACTGGCGCTTCATCCCCTGCCAGCATGTTTGTGCGGATTCTGTTTGCCCGTCGATGCGACCGTGCTGCGGTTATCTGAGACCATGTTCGACATGGTTTGGTGCTTTCAATGCGGCGCCGCCTTCGATGACGATGTTTCGGAGTGCGCAGAGTGCAGTGTGGCTACCTTTCCCACCCCTCCTCAGCCAGCCGAAGAGGTGGGTGGCCCCGAAGACGAGCAGCTTGCCTATGAGTTTCACGAATGGTCTGCCCAATCCCGCGGCCGCTTGGAGACGGCGCTGCGAGCCCAGGACTTGGAACATGCCTGGCTGGGCCCGACGCTCATCGTGTGCGAGGCCGACGAGGAGGCGGTGGACAATACGGTGGAGGGGGTGCTCCAGGCTCAGCTCCCGGAACTCGACAAGAGCCAGCCTGCGATGGTGTATGAGCTGGGGGACTACGACGAAGCTCAGAAGGCCGATGTGCTGAGCGAGCTGTTGAGCGAGGGCATCGCTCACCAAATCGACTACGCCGGCAACCTGGAGGTGGCCGAAGCCGACGAAGAGGCAGTGGATGCGTTGTTCGACCGGCTCTCCAGCGCAGCCGCCCAGCGCCAGTTCGGACCGGGACTGCCCGGGGTGGAGCCCTATCAGGTGCTGGAAGCGCTGTTCTTCTCCGCCGACCGGCTCCGCCGAAACACCGCCGACTCCAAGGGGGTGGAGGACTTCGTCTTCGCCCATGACCAAGTGGTGCAGCTCAGCCTGCCGTGGGGGTACGAGCCCGACTTTTGGCGGGCAATGTTGGATGCTGCCGACGGACTGCGGGAGGCACTGGTCGCTGGTCCCGATCCGGTAGAGGGCGATGCGATCGCCGAACAAGCCGCGACGGCCCTGAGGGATCTTTTGCGACGGGCAATGTGAAGGAAGAGCCCACTGCACTGGGTTTGGTTCTCACCCACGGTGCTGGCGGGGATCGCGACCAGCACACGCTGGTGGCCATTGCTGAGGGTCTGGCTCCGCTGCCTGTGGAGCGGATCAATTTCCCCTATCGCAACCAAGGCCGCCGACCCCCTGATCGTGCCCCCAAGCTGCTGGCCTTTTTGCGCGAGAAAATCCCGGCTATCGCCTCTCGCCTGGAGGTCGACCCTGGTCGCTTGGTGCTGGGAGGCCGCTCGATGGGCGGGAGGATGTGCTCGATGGCGGTGGCTGAGGGAATGCCCGCCGCCGGGCTAGTGCTGTTGAGCTATCCGCTGCACCCGCCGAAGAAGCCTGAGAATCTGCGAACTGGGCACTTCCCAGAAATCAACGTTCCCTGCCTGTTCATCTCTGGAGATCGCGACCCCTTCGGCTCCCCTGAGGAGTTCGATCAGCATCTGCCCGCCATCAATGGTCCGGTCACCACGGTATGGCTCGAAGGCGTGGGCCACGACCCGAAGAAGGCCGATGCTGAGATCGTGGCCGCCTTGGAGAGCTGGTTAGAGGCGCTTTAGCGGTCTTCGGGGTTCAGCTCTTCGAGAGATTTCCTCGTGGTCTCGGGATAGAACAGGAGCACGAGGACGGCCACGAGGACAGGGCCGGCAACCAGGATTGAGAACGCCGTGCCATAGCCCCAGGCGTCGGCCATGACGCCGGCGGCGGCCAGCCCTGCGGCACTGCCGGCGACCCCGGCGATGCCGAGCAGCCCGTTGGACTCCGAGCGGCGAATGGTGCCGAACATCTCAGCCCGGTATACCCCCAGCGTCGGCACGGTGGTGGCGGTCATGAGTGTTCCAACGGCAATCAGAACCCACATCGGCCAGCCAGCCAATGTGAAGTGCCACAGAGCGAACAGAGCGCCGCCGCTCACGCCGATCGATGCGAAGACCCGTCGGCCCCGAAGGTCGGCCAATTTGCCGGCTATGAGCATGCCCGGTCCCGCGGTCCAAGCAGTGAGCAGTGTGAAGACGGTGATCTTGGTGGCGCTGAAGCCCCTTTCGTCGCGCAGGAAGTCGTTTTGCAGCTGAGAGGCCGGAGCAGCGAACAGCAGCACGGCAAAAGAGGTTACGGCCAAGAGCACGAGCCGGAAGCGGTATTGCTGTGGTGGCCGAGCGCGCGGCAGTCGGCGAGCAGCTTCGAACCGTTGCGATTCGGGGAGCCTGCGAGCCGCGAACAGCACCAGGGGCAGTCCGGCCAGCGCCACGAGGAAGCTGAACCGCCACGCGGCAGACCCTAGATCGGCTAAGGGCACAGATCCGACGGCAATTCCCGATCCCAGCCCGGCGGCCAGCCCCAGCATGGAGGCCACGAAGGCCCGTGAGCCGGCGGGGGCTTCTTCGAGGGCGAACACAAAGATAAGGAGAGCCATGGCATGGGACAGACCGCGAGAAATTGCCTGGACTGCGGTCAGGGTGGCCAGGTTGGGAACCAGGGATGTCGCCGCTGAGGCCAAGATCGCACAGGCTGCGGCGTACAGCAAGATGCGTCGCCGACCCTTCCGGTCTGCGAGTGCGGCCACTGCCACCGTGATCAGAATGCTGAGTCGGATCAGCGACAGAGCGATGCCCGCGGCTGATTTGCTCTCCCCAAACTCGTCTCGCGCGAAGGTGATGGTTTGGCCGAGCAAGGTGCCCAAGAAGCCAGCTACCACCGCTAGTGTGGCCAGCAGGGCCACCACTCGAGCCTGTCGGGCGGTGAAGCGGTCGGGAGGATGCCACCAGGGAATATCCCGACCTTGGCGCAGGGCGCGGCCGAACGGGACGGTGAAGAGCACCCGCCAAACTGGGATGGCCAGCCGATAGTCGAAATACTCGGTGACCTCTACCTGATTCGGGCCGGTCGGCTCGACGGTGACCGTGCGGCGGTAGCGTTCAACTGGCCCCTCAGCTGCGGTGAAGGCCCCATCACCCTCGGCGCGTTCCAAGACAATGTCGGACCGGGGGGTCAGCAGGCCGTTGAGGCCGTTAAGCACGTCATCGGCGGCATCGGCGCCAAGAACGCGACGAGAGATCACTCGGGGCATGGGCTGGGAAGAGTCTACTTTTGATGTTCGTCGCTAGAACTTCGCCGATGAGTGCGCGGGCACCATACTGGTCGGGTGGAGCGCGTCCAGCAGGATGAGTTTGGCCAGCAGGATCGCATCGAGGTGCGGGCTCGTGGTCCCCTAGAGGGATCGGTGACTATCAGCGGGGCCAAGAACTCGGTGCTGAAGCTCATGGCCGCCTGTCTGCTCACCGAGGGCACGTTCACAATCCGCAATGTGCCCGACATAGATGATGTGACGGTAATGGCCGACGTGCTGCGAGCCATGGGGGTCTCGGTCAGCCGGTTGGACGACGCCCTTGTCATCGAGCGTCCCGAAGCCATAACTCCCGAGGCGCCCTATGCGCTGACCGAACAGTTGCGGGCCTCCACGGCAGTTCTGGGTCCGCTGCTGGCTGGGGTCGGACATGCCCGGGTGGCCCTGCCCGGCGGCGACGATTTCGGCCCGCGACCTATCGACATGCACATCGCCGGGCTAGAGGCCATCGGCTGTCGGTTCGAGATCTCCGGCGGGGACGTCTACGCCTCTGCCGACAACCTGGTGGGGAATCCGGTGCTGTTGGAATACCCCAGCGTGGGGGCCACCGAGAACGTGATGATGGCGGCCGTCCGGGCCAAGGGGACCACTATCATCGACAACGCCGCTCGGGAGCCGGAGATAGCCGATCTAGCCGGTTTCTTGAACCACATGGGTGGCCACGTCATTGGCGCGGGCACGTCCACCATCACGGTGGAGGGGGTAGAGGAACTCTGCCCGGTGGAATACACGGTGGTGAGCGATCGGATTGAGGCGGCCACCTTCATGGCTGCTCTCGGAGTGGCCGGCGGAGAGATCATCTTGCAGGGCGCGCAGGCCGACCACATGGCGATGATGTGCCGCAAGCTGGGCGAGATGGGGGTGCGGACCTCCTCTGACCCCGACGGGATTTGGGCCATGTGCAGCGGTCGCTTGCGGTCGGCCGATGTGTCCACCCTCCCGTATCCGGGCCTGCCCACCGACTGCAAGCCACTGCTGGTGGCCATGCTGTCGGTTGCCGAAGGGGTGGGAATTGTGACCGAGAACCTGTTTTCGGGCCGGTTCCGCTATGTGGACGAGCTGGTGCGCATGGGCGCAGATATCCGCACCGAGGGCCACCATGCGGTAATCCGAGGTGTGGAACGGCTCAGCGGGGCGCCGGTGCGGGCCTCCGACATTCGGGCGGGGGCAGCTCTGGTAGTAGCAGGACTGGCCTCCGATGGGGTCACCGTGGTGTCCGACCCCCACCACATCGACCGGGGCTACGAGGATTTTGCGGGCAAGCTCAACCTGTTGGGGGCCGACGTCCGCCGCGTGAGGCACGTCGATTAGCCAAAAACAACAACCCGGCCAGCAAGGCCAGCGGCGCGGCCACTAAGAGAATCTCGTCCCATCCTCCTTGGTGGGCCAGCAACTCCACAATGGCGATTCTGCCAGACACTTGCCGGAATCGGTCAAACGAGAGCAGTGGGAGGGTTGGCGAATCGGGGTTCGGCTGAGAGAATGGAGCCCGTGCAGGATGCTGTTGCCCAAGTTATCGAGGCCATTCGGCCTGCGGTTCAGGCCGACAACGGTGACATCTTCTTGCGGAGAGTGGATGAGGACACCGGCGTGGTCACCGTGGAGCTGACGGGCGCCTGTGTGAGCTGCCCGGCCTCAACGGTGACGCTGAAGGCCGGAGTGGAGCGGATCCTCAAAGACCGGGTTAGTGGAGTCACCGAGGTGGTGAACGTGGGCCAGAACCTGCTGAGCGATGGTTCACCGGTTGGCTTGTAGCTGAATTCTGCGACCATGACCCCGCAGCGAACCGACGCCTGGTACGTCACCTATGCACTCATCGCCGCCAATGTGGCGGTGTTCATCGTCGGCATCGCCATGGGCGACAGCCTCAACGGACGTGGCACCGGCGATGGCCTGACCTTTGAGGCGGCCACCTGGGGACCGGCCATCGACGTGCTCAACGAATGGTGGCGGGTGTTCACCGGCGGTTTCTTGCACCACGGCATGTTCCATCTCGCAGTAAACATGTTCTCGCTCTACATCCTGGGTCTGGCCCTTGAGCGATCCCTGGGGAAGATCCCATTCACGGCGGTGTATTTGTCGTCGCTGGTAAGCGGATCGTTTGGAGCGTTGATCGAGACCCCGAACTCGCTGGTGGCCGGGGCGTCGGGGGCCATATTCGGTCTGATGGGCGCATATGTCGCCCTTTCGCTGGCCCAAGGGGTGGGGTTGTTCCAGACTCCGATTGGGCCGATTCTGGCTGTCAACTTGGTGATCAGCTTCACCGTTTCGGGCGTCTCGCTGGGTGGCCACATCGGCGGTCTCGTCGGTGGCTTCCTCGTGGGTGCGGGTGCGGCCTACGCCATCCGCCGACAGCAGCACACCAATGCCTATCCTCTGCTGGTGGCCGCTGCGGTATCCGCGGCCTCTTTCCTCGGCGCGCTTTGGGCCGCAGGACGCTGGACACAGGCGCTCTAGAACCGGCTTCGCAGCGTCTTGAGGTTACGGCGCCACACCCATTCGAGGATGCGGGCCCCAATGACATCGCCGAGCAGGCCCCCCATCCACCAGGGGAACTGAAGCTCCTCGGTCCAGCAGAACTCGGTGCGGTTGGTTCCCGCGGGCGCGAGGGTGAAGCGCCCCTGGCCGGTGACCAATCCGGTGTGGCGCACACCGATGGCCTCCTTCTCGGCCCATTCGGTAACCACCATGGCATCAGTGAGACGCAGGGGGCCGATTTTGGTGCGGCAATCGAATGCCGTGCCCACCCCCTCGGTCTGGGCGCTCAGGAAGGAGATCGACTCGGCGTCGGCCATCCACTCGGTGTGGCTGTCGATTCGGCGCACGTACTCCCACACCGCGTCGAGGGGCGCTTCGATGGTGGTGGAAACCCTGATCCTGGCCATTGGCAGCCATTCTAAAAGTGGTCCACAGGGAGAACCTCAGCCGCCAAGCCGTAGAATTGACGCCATGCCTGATGCCGACATCGAGTTCTTCTGGGATCCGATCTGCCCGTTCGCGTGGCTCACCTCCCGGTGGGTGACCGATGTCGCCCGCCAGCGGGACTACGAAGTGGACTGGCGGCTGATCTGCCTGTCGATCCTCAACGAGGAAAGCGACTACGACGACTTCCCCGAGGGCTATCGGGACCTGCACAACAAGGGCCGGCGCATGCTGCGGGTGGCCCAGGCGGTGCGAGAGGAGCATGGTTCGGCGGCGGCTGGTGAGCTGTACACCGCCTATGGAGCCACTATCTGGAATCCCGATGCGGATATTCGCTCGGCCATGGGCGAGGTGGCATCTGACGGGCACTTGGCTGGGGCGCTGGAGATGGCCGGAGTGTCACCGAAGTTGGCTGCTGCTGCCGAGGACGAGTCGTTGGATGATGCGCTGCGGGACTCCACCGAGGAGGCGCTGAGCCGTACTGGGCGGGATGTGGGGACGCCGATAATCACCTTCCACCACAACGAAGTGTCCACTTCGTTCTTCGGTCCGGTGGTGAGCCAGGTTCCCGCTCCTGAAGACGCCACCCGGCTGTGGGACGCGGTGGTGACGCTGGCCCAATGGCCGTCTTTCGCCGAGCTCAAGCGCTCCAAGCGCGACGATCTGGTATTCCCCAAGGCGTAGGTGAAAGATGGTTGCCATGGCATCGGATGCGGTCGCCTACCTGGACAACGCAGCTTCCACCCCGCTGTGCCTGGAGGCAGTGGAGGCCATGGCTCCGCTTCATCGGGAGTTGTACGCCAATCCGACTGGTGCCCATCGAATGGCCCGGGACACCCGGCGCCGAATCGACGATGCCCGCGACGTGATGGCCGAGGCCCTGGGTTCGAAGCCCGGGGAGATCGTGTTCACCGGCGGGGGCACCGAGGGAGACAACCTCGCGGTGGTGGGCCGGCACATGCAGGTGGGCGGGACAACGGTGTGCTCGGCCATTGAGCACCACGCGGTGTTGGAGCCGGTCGAGCACTTGGGTGGCCGGGTGGTGGCGGTGGACGCCGCCGGGGTGATCGACCTGGATGCGCTGGCCGCGGCCCTCGACGACGAGGTGACCGTGGTGTCGGTGATGTTGGCCAACAACGAGACCGGCATGGTCCAGCCCTTGGAGCAGGTGGCCAGTGCGGTGCGCTCGCGAGCCCCTCAGGCGGTGCTCCACACCGATGCGGTGCAGGCCTTTCCCTGGTTGGACGTGGCGTCGCTGGCCGCCTGCGCCGATCTGATCTCGGTGAGCGCCCACAAGTTCGGCGGTCCCAAGGGCGTGGGGGCGTTGGTGGTGCGCGACGGCGTGGAACTGTCGCCGTTGCTTTTGGGCGGCGGGCAGGAGCGGGGGCTGCGCTCGGGCACCCACAACGCTGCGGGCATCGCTGGTATGGCCGCGGCGGCCGAAGTGGTGCTGAAGAGTCGGTCCGAGCAGGTGGCACGGCTGGCCGGGCTACGCGACCAATTGGTGGATGGAATCCTGAATGCAGTGCCCGACACGATTGAGACCGGGGAGAGGTCGGGCAAGGTGGCCGGGTCGGCCCACCTGTGCTTTGAGGGCATCGAGTCGGAGGCGCTGTTGTTCCTGCTGGAGGATGCCGGGGTGTATGCCTCGGCGGCGTCGTCGTGCTCTAGCGGGGCGCAGGATCCGTCCCACGTGTTGGCGGCCATGGGCTATGACCGAATGCTGGCCGGGGGATCGCTGCGGCTGTCGCTGGGCTATGAGACCGCGGACGATGACATAGATCGAGCCTTGTCGGTGATTCCCGGCGCGGTGGCCCGGCTCCGCGAGTACGGGACGGGTTGAGAGATGCAGGTCTTGGCGGCGATGTCGGGGGGCGTGGATTCCTCGGTGGCTGCGGCCATGCTGGCTGAGCAGGGCCACGAGGTGGTGGGCGTCACCCTCAAGCTGTGGGGAGGTGAGTCGGACACCGGGTGCTGCTCGGTGTCGGATGTGGAGGACGCCCGCCGGGTGGCCGACCTACTGGGATTGCAGCACCACGTGTTCAACTTCGGCGACGCCTTCGATGAGCGGGTAGTCGGCCCCTATGTTGACGATCACGCCGTTGGGCTGACCCCCAACCCCTGCATCGAGTGCAACCGCCACATCAAGTTCGACAAGCTGATGGTGAGAGCAGAAGCGCTGGGATTCGATGTGGTGGCCACTGGCCATCACGCTCGCCTTGAAGCGGCTAGCGATGGCTTCCGGGTACGGCGAGGCGTGGATGCGGCCAAAGACCAGTCCTATGTGCTGTACATGTTGGGCCAGCAGCAAATGGCCCGGCTGATGCTGCCCATCGGCCACTTGACCAAAGCGGAAGTACGGGAGCGGGCCGCCGCCCTAGGCCTGCGGAACTCGGCCAAGCCCGACAGCCAAGACGTGTGTTTCATTGCCAATCGGGCCGGGGGGCGCCAGGGGTTCCTGTCTCGTCGCCTGGGGGAATCGCCCGCCACCGTGGTGGACACCGACGGCACGGAATTGAGCACCGTCGATGCCGTACAAGCGGTGACCATCGGCCAGCGTCGAGGCCTTAACCTAGGCGGCACCGACGAGCCCCGGTATGTGACCGATGTGGACATAACAGGGGGCCGGGTAACGGTGGGTAGCCGCAACGATCTCTACACGCCCAATCAGGACTTGATCAACATCCAATGGGCCGATGGAGCAGTCGATGGCCCGGTGGACATACAGGTGAGCGCCCACGGCACCCCCGCGGTCGGGGTGGTGGATCCAGCAGGCCGAGTTGACTGGGAAGAGCCCCAGCGCCGGGTGGCCCCCGGCCAGGCGGTGGTCTTCTACCAGGGAGATCTGGTAGCCGGAGGCGCAGTCGCGGCCTGAAAGGGCCTGATCAGAAAACCAGCTCGCGCAGCGCAGCCAATCGGGGGGCTATCAGATCGGCGATGACTGAGGGGCGATCGGCGGCTGATGCCACTGCCGCTTCGCCCCACAGGGCTCGGCCGACGGTGAATCCGGCGCATCCCGAGGCCACGGCCACCTCCAGTTGGGCGTGGTAGCTCTCGAAGCTGCCGCCACCGGAGAGCAGGGTCCAGGGCATGTCGCAGCGTCTTGTGATTTCCCAGCAGGCCGCGGCCCACCGGGCCTGTTCGGGGTCGTGGACTGGATCGACGGGGAAGGGCAGTTTCAACACGTCGAATCCCATGGGGGCGAAGCGGTCCACGGTCTCGAGCACGATCTGGGGACGAATGGAGGGGTCATCGAGGCCGTAAAACAGCGGTTCAACCAGCAAAGGGATGCCCACTCGGCGGCATTCAGCCAGGATCTCGGCCGCAGCCCGCTCTTGGGCCACGGCTTGGGGGTGGTCGGGCCGGTAGAGCACCAGCAGCTTGGCCGCCGCCGCGCCGCAGTCGGCGGCAGCCTGTACCGACCAGCCTTCAAGCAAGGCGACGGGAGCAGCTTCGGGATCGGCCATGTAGCCCTGGGCCTCCAGTGCGGCGGTGAAACCCACGCCGGGAGGCAGCGTGCCGTCCAGAAGTTGGGGGATGGAGTACTCCGGTTCCAACATCACCCCGGTGGCGCCAGCGGCCAGGCCAGCCACCAGGTCGCGCTTCAGTTCGACGATGGCCTCGTTGGTCACCGAGCCGGGATCGTCGGGGGCCAGCACGCTGCGCAGCGAGTCGCGGTGGTCGATGGCCAGCACCGCGAACCGCCCGTTGTCGGTGAGGTCGGCCACGCTCATGTCAGTTGGAGGGCACCGCGCCGGCCACCGGCAGAGTCCACGCCCCGGCACCCCAGTCGGCTTCAATCCAGGTGTGCTCGGCGGCGAAGCAGGGGGGCGTGCGGCGCTCGTCACCGGTCGGCTCCCCGGCTAGGTAGTTGAGGAAGTACATATTGGCACTGGGACAGGCCACCGACGTGTGGTAGCCCTTGGGCACCAGCACCGCATCGCCGTCGCGGGCCACCACCGCCTCGTCGAATCCCTCCTCGGTGCGCCAGTTGCGGTGCATGCAGTAGCCCTCGGAGCGATCCAGGCGGAAGTAGTAAACCTCCTCCAAATACGGCGAGCCGTCGCGTCCGTCGTGGCAGTGGGGCGGCCAGCCCGACCAGGTGCCCCGGGGTACGAACACTTCATAGAGGATCAGCTTCTCTGCCGGCAGCGGGTGGGCCAGAGAGTGGACCACTTGGCGGTAGGCCTGGCCGCCGCCGCGGATCTCCACCCGCATCTCCGCGGGCTCGAAGACCCGAGCGGGGTAGCGGCCCTTGGCCGGAGCGGATCCCACTGCGGCGGTCAGCGAGCTATCGGTGGTGATCTCAAAGGGGGTGCCCGGTGGCAGATACACAATCCGGCCCAGCTCTTCGAACACCGAGGTGCGGCTGATGGAAATGTCGATGTCTGCGGCTCGCACCCGGCCCGAACCAGACAGCGGAACGATGGCGGTCTCACGGTCGGTCTCGGATCCCGGCCATGGATCGGACGAGATGAGCTCCACAACCGAGAAGGCCACGTTGTCCCATCCGGCCGATTCCGGGGTGATGTCGAGAATCCGCCCCGGTCCCGGCTGAGGTCGGATGGGGCCTGATGCGGGTGCGGTCGCCATGGTCAGTCTCCTAGTCGTGCCGGTACAAGATCGCCGGCGTCTATCTCCTGCTTGAACCGCTCCAGCAGCTCCCGGGTTTCCAGGGGAACATAGCCCAATATCTCAGTTGTGCGAGGAGTGCGAAGGGAGGTGTCGTTGGGAACTCGGGCACCGCCCAGCAATGCCATCATCTCCGGGTCGGGCGGCACCGACCTCAGCAACGACGGGTCGTGGCCGAACACCTCGCAGGCCATTTGGGCCAGCTCCATCCGCCCCGCGGGCTGGGCGCCGCAGCAGTGGAAGATGCCGTCAGCTTGGTGGTCAGCTGCCATCAGCCACATAGCTTCGGCGCATTCGCTGGCCAGGCTGGGCGTCGCCGTCATGTTGATGTCGTGACCCTCCCACACCCCGAACGGCTCGTCTTTCGATACGGCATCGAGCACCGAGGTCACGAAGTAGCCGAAACCGGGGTCTTGGCCCCGCGGCATCTCGTCCCGGGCCCAATGGACCCCGTTCACCGCCGAAACTCGGGCCACCGCGGCCCGGTCGGCTCGCAGGAGGGCAGCTTGTTCGCTGAGGGCCTTCAGCACACCGTAGTAGTTCACCGGGTTGGGCGGGGCGTGCTCGTCGGCCCCGGGCTGGGTGCCGTCGAACACCCAGTCGGTGGAGACCAATATGAGCTTGGCCCCGGCTCGGTTGGCTGCTTCGGCCAAGGTGAGGGTGGCATCCACGTAGCTGCGCCAAGCCAATTCCCGCTGGGCGTAGATCCCGGCCAAGTCATTGAGGATCATGGAGTGGACGATCACGTCGGGGTTGAATTGGGCCACGCTGTCCAGCACCGCGTCGGCCTCCAGCAAGTTGAGCTGCTCCATGGTGTAGCCCTGGGGGTTGTCGGGCACGAATGAGTGGACAGGGCAGTGCACGGTGGCGCGGTGGCGCTCAGCGAACACCTTGACGATGTTGGAGCCGAGAAAGCCGGTGCCTCCAGTGACGTAAGCCCGCACTGTTCAGCCGATCTCGTCAATGCGCACGGGACGCTGTTCCCTTACCGAGCGCCACGCAGCCAATCCGATCACCAGCGGGGCCCGACCGTCGGCCAAGGTGACCGGAGAGGGTGCGCCTTCCATCATGTCGGTGAAGGCGGCCCATTCAGCCAGATACGAGGGGATATAGCGCTCCAAGAAGAAGTAGGGCAGGGTCGGCGCTTGGGCACCATCGGCGGTTCTGGTAACCGCGGTGGCGGTGAGGGGATTCTCAGAGGCGGCCATTCCGGCCGAACCGAACGCCTCTACCCGCTGGTCGTATCCGTAGACCGCCTGGCGGCTGTTATCGATGGTGCTGATGGCGCCGTTCTCGTGAGTGCAGACGATCACCGCGGTGTCGAGATCGCCGACTTCGCCTATGGCCTCGTCGATCAGCACCGCGCCGGTGGCGTAGACCTCGGTGACTTCGCTTCCAGTGATGAAGCGGATCATGTCGAAGTCGTGGATGGTCATATCGCAGAAAATGCCGCCGGACTCGTCCAGGTACATCAGCGGCGGGGGCTCGGGGTCCCGGCTGGACACCCTAACCAGATGGACGTCGCCCAATTCGCCCGCGGCCACTCGGTCGCGCACGTAGCGATGGCTGGGGTCGAAGCGTCGGTTGAAACCCACCTGCACCGGGATGTCCGCCGCCTTGGCCGCAGCGATTCCCCGGTCCACGTCAGCCAAATTCAGCGCCAACGGCTTCTCCACAAAGGCCGCTTTTCCGGCCTCAGCCGCGGCCACCAGAAGGTCGATATGGGTGTGGGTGGAGGAGCAGATGGCCACCGCGTCCACATCGTCGGCCTTCAAGATCTCCTCGGGGGCCGCGGCATGGCGCGCTCCCAATTCTTCGGCAACGGCGGCCGCGGCGGCATCGACCACGTCGTAGACGGCGACCAGCTCGGCGCTGGGCACCTGCTTGGCGATCAACTCGGCGTGCATCCGCCCGATCCGCCCGCAGCCCAGCACTCCAATGCGAACTGGGCTCATGGCCGGTCCTCGTCGGACAGGGCCTTAAGGCTTGAGACCACCCGGCCGTTTCGAATCTCCACGGGGTACAAGGCTAAGGGGTCGGTGGCCGGATACCGAACCGCCTCCCCGGTGCGGAGGTCGAATCGGCCGTTGTGCTTGGGGCACTCCACCAGGCAGTCGAGCACCAAGCCCTCGGCCAGATAGGCCTGACCGTGAGTGCAGAGTCCTTCGGTACACGCCAGGGTGCCGTCGCCCAGCCGAAAGAGGGCGTAGGTCTCCTCGCCCACATCGAATTGCCGGGCCGATCCAGGGGCCAGCGCATTGGCCGGGCCGAGGTCGAACAACCCGTCGTGGCGGTCGCCGGCCCACACGGTGTGTCCGGTGTTGACAAACGAGCGTCCGGCGTCGGAAACCGCGGGCACGTCGTCGCGAGGCTCGTCAAAGGCCGGATCACGCCATTGACGGCGCAGGGTGGACAGGATGCGCCGGTAAGCCGACCAGGTACTAGGGGAAGCCGGGGCCAGATATCCCTTGACCTCTTGGTGAAGGGTAGGCAGGGAGTAGTAGGGGACGGTGGGGAAGATGTGGTGCTCCACGTGATAGTTCATGTTGGAGTACAAGAAGCGGAAGACGGGGTTCATGTACACGGTGCGAGTGTTGAGGCGGTGGTCAAGCACGTTTTCGCGCAGGCCAGCGTGCTGGGTGATGGCGAAGAACACCATCAGCCAGGCACCGTAAATGGTGGGCAGACCGACGTAGAGCAAGGGCACGATGGACCAAATGGCAATCGACCAGGCCGTGGCTCCGGCCAAGATGGCGATGTAAGCCCGAGACTCCCACTTCAGCTTGGGAAGCTCATCGGCGGGGATGAAGGAGCGGGCCTCGTCGTCGATGCGCCCCATGGCGTGTTTGGCGGTGCGCACCACCATCCGGGGCACGTTCATCAGGGGCACAAAAACCAGCGCCACCGACGTGGGTGAGGAGGGGCGGGGAAAGATGATCTCAGCGTCGCGGCCCACCACGATGGTGTCGGTGTGGTGGCGGACGTGCGACCAGCGCCACAGGGTGGGCTGGCGCAGCAACATGAACGAGGCCAAGTAGTACACCACGTCGTTGAGCCACTTGGTCTTGAAAGCGGTGCCGTGGCCGCACTCGTGCCAGCGGGAGTCCCCGGCCCCGCCGTAGAGAGCGCCATAGGCGGCGAACGCGGGGATGGCCCACCAGGTGCCCAGTGAGATGAAGGCCAGATAGCCGAAGCCGGCCAAGAGCCCTAGCCAGGCGATGGTGTCGATGGCGGCCCGGGCATTGCCCCTGACTTGCAGTTCGCGCAATCGCTGCGCATCTATGGGTGGGCGGAACCACTCGGCCTCCACCAATCCGTGGGCTGCGGCCCGGTCGGCCTCGGGCCCTCCAACCCGGTAGTCGCGCTGGTCGGGACTCACCATCCCACTCGTTGGGCGGCTTTGTCGGCGTCCATGGCGGCCCGGGCGGCCCGCACGTCGGCGCTGGCGCTCACCTCGGGCACTCCCACCTCCCAGAACGACCCGCCCTCAGTCCATCGGTAAGCGTGGGTGTTCAGCGTGATCACGTAAGTGCGATCTGAGGCTCGGGCTCGAACGAAAGCGGCCTCAAGCTCGGCGATGGAGTTCACCGTTTCGGACTCGCAGCCCATTGAGGCGGCGTGGGCGGCAAAGTCAACCGCGGTAGCCTCCTGCACTCGGGAGTCGGCGATGAGGTTGTTGAACGGAACCCCGCCCTGGGCCAATTGCAGTCGGTTGATCACCGCGTAGCCGCCGTTGTCGCACACGATGACGATGAGCTTGTGGCCAGTGAGCACCGTGCTGTACAGGTCGCTGTTCATCATCAGGAAGGAGCCGTCGCCCACCAGCACCACAACCTCGCGGTCGGGGAGGGCCATCTTGGCCCCCCATCCGCCGGAGATCTCATAGCCCATGCAGGAGTAGCCGTATTCGCAGTCGAAGGAGTGGACGGCCTGGCCCCGCCATCCGTTCACCAGTTCGCCGGGGAAACCGCCGGCGGCGGCCAGAACATAGGTGGACTCATCGGCGAGCCGGTCCACCACTCCTACTACCTGGGCATAGGTGGGCAGCTCTTCGTCGGAGACATCAGGATCGTCAGAAGATCGACCAGTCGTTGCCACCGTCTCGGGGGCGGCGATCTTGTCTATGTAGGCGTGATATTGCGATGTCTCCGAAGAGGCCCGGTCGGACCACTCGTCTGGAGCCCGGTAGTTGCCCAGCGCATCGCCCAGTTCGTCCAGGCCCTCGCGGGCGTCGGCCACCAGAGGCAGCGAACGGTGCTTGGAGGCGTCGAAACGAGCCGCATTCAGGCCAATGATCCTCACATCGTCGCCCCCGCCGAACACCGTCCACGATCCGGTCACGAAGTCGCCGAGGCGGGTGCCCACCGCCAATACCACGTCGGCCTCGGCGGCCATGGCGTTGGCCGACGTGCAGCCGGTGACCCCGATGGGGCCGCAGTTGAGCGGATGGTCGGCCACCAACGAGGTGCGTCCGGCCACCGTCTCCACCACCGGGATGTTGTGGGTCTCGGCAAAGGCCCGGAGTGCGTCTTCGGCCAGCGACCAGTGGACCCCGCCGCCGGCCACAATCAAGGGCCGCTCAGCGGCGGTCAGGGCAGCAGCGGCACGGCGCAATTGGCCGGTGTCAGGGCGGGGGCGGCGGATTTCGTGTACAGCCTCCTCAAAAAAGCGGGAGGGGAAGTCATACGCCTCGCCCTGGACGTCTTGGGGCAGGCTGATGAAGGCCGGGCCGCAGTCGCCAGGGTCGAGCATGGTACCGACGGCGCTGGGCAGCGACTGAACCAGCTGCTCCGGCGTGGTGATGCGGTCCCAATAGCGGACCACAGGCTTGAAGGCGTCATTGACGGTCAGCGTCGGGTCGCCGAAGTGCTCGACCTGCTGGAGCACCGGGTCGGGTATCCGGCTGTTGAAGGTATCGCCGGCCATCAGAAGCAGCGGCATCCTGTTGGCCATGGCCACTGCGGCCGCGGTCACCATGTTGGTGGCACCGGGGCCGATGGAGCTGGTGGCGGCCATGATTCGGCGGCGACGGTTGGCCTTGGCGTAGGCCACCGCGGCCAGGGCCATGCCCTGCTCGTTCTGGCCCCGCCAGGTGGGCAGCGCCTCGCCGGCCTGCTCCAGTTCGTGGCCCAAACAGGTGACGTTGCCGTGGCCGAATATGGCGAACACGCCGGCGAAGAGGGGAACGGTCTGGCCGTCGATCTCGATTCGCTGCGCGGCCAAGTAGCGCACAATGGCCCCGGAGGCCGTCAGGCGGACGGTTTCCATTGCTCGCCTCCCTTCACTTGATCTCTAGCGATACCACATCTTCCCAGGCGCCGGTCTCCCAGCTCTTCAGCATGGCGGCTTGCACGCTCACGCAGGCCAAGGCCTGCTCCATGCCTGCGCTGTGGGGTCGGCCCTCGGCCACTGCGGTTAGGAACTCGTGGTCCTGGATGGTCACCATGTCCTCGAAGCCGATGGAGTTGGCGTCGCCGGGCACAAATGCGCCGTGATAGGGATGGCGTTCGCTGGCCCGCACGGTGGTGTAGCCCTGCTGGGGGTCGGATGCCCTGAACAATTGGAGTTCGTTCAGGGTCTCGTGGTTCCAGCTCAGCGCACCCTCGGTGCCGTAAATGTCAAAGGCCATCTGGCTCTGGGGGCCGACGATGGCCCTGCTTGATTCGAACACGCCGTGGCTCCCGTTGGCGAACACCGCCAGTGCAGCGAAGTAGTCCTCGTTGGTCACCTCGCCGGTTGGGTCGCTGGGGCTGCCTCGGTCGTAGTGTGTGCCGGCTCCGGAGGGAAGTGGGCGCTCGGTGATGAAGGTCTCCCCGACGCCCACCACCCGGTCGATGGGACCGTTGAGCATCAGAGCCAGGTCCACCGCGTGGCTCAAAATGTCGGTGGTGGCGCCGTGTCCGGCCTGGTCGATCAAAAAGCGCCAGGAGAGCAGGCCCATGGGATCGGCCCCGTACATCGAGAAGAACCGCCCCCGATAGTTGGAGACCTGCCCCAGCTCGCCGTTGGCGATGAGCTCTCGGGCGTAGAGCACCAGCGGGGCGAAGCGGTAGTTGTAGCCCACTCCGGTGACGATCCCGGCCTGGCGACAGGCATGGGCGATCCGGGCGGTTTGGCTGGGGGTTCCCCCCACCGGCTTCTCGCAGAACACGTGCTTTCCGGCTTCGGCGGTCGCGGTGGTCAAAGGCTCGTGCAGCATGTTGGGTGCGCAGACAATCACAACATCCACGTCGGGATGCTCGATTGCGGGCGCCCAGTTTTCGGTGGCCTCCCGGAAACCAAAGACACTTACCGCCGCTTGGCGGCGGGCCTCAACGTTGTCGGAGCAGATCACCAAGTCCACGTCGTAGGCCCGGTTATCGAACAGCGTGGGCAGTCGCAAGTAGGAGCGGGTGTGGGCCTGGCCCATCCAGCCGAAGCCCACTACAGCCAGACCGAGGCGTCGCGGCGAGGTCACGTCGATGTTCCTACCCGGCGGTCCACTCCGGGATGGGCGGCGGCCGGATCGAGTAGATGCTCAGGGATGTCGCCCCGCAGCCAGATGAGGGCTTGTTCCAGCGCCTGTCCGATCAGCCTCACGATGCCCACCGTGGTGGTAGAGGCCACATGGGGGGTGACGACTACGTTGTCCCGGCCGAGGAGCGGGTGATCATGGGGCAGTGGTTCAGGTTCGGTGACGTCCAGACCGGCCCCGGCAACGTGGCCGGAGTCGAGGGCAGTCAAAAGGGCTTCCTGGTCCAGCAAGGTCCCTCGTGCGCAATTGATGATCACGACGCCTGGTCGCATGGCGGCCAGAGAATCGGAATTGATGATGTGGCGGGTCTCGGGGGTGGCCGGCGCATGCAGCGAGACCACATCGGCCGAGGCCCAAAGCTGGTCGAGGCTGACCAACTCACCCACCGGGGAAGAATCCAAGAAAGGGTCGTAAACCAGCACGGTCATTCCCAGAGCTTCGGCGTAGCGCCCCAGAAGACTGCCGATCCGCCCGCAGCCCACCAAGCCCAGTACTCGTCCGTCCAACTCAAGGGCGCCGGGACCAGTGAGTCGGCCGGGACCGCCCGCGGTACCAGCAGCTAGGCGCGCCTCGGAGCTCTTCAATCGCTTTGTCACTGCCAGCATCAGCGCCAGAGCGTGCTCAGCGGTAGAAACCGTGGGAGCGTCGGGGGTGTTGGTGGCGGCCACGCCGTTGGCGGCGCAGGCGGCGACGTCCACATTGTCGTAGCCGATGCCCGATCGGGCCACCACCTTGAGGTTGGGAAGCCGCCGGCAGGCATCGTCGTCCCATGGTCGATCTGCGGCTACCACCACGCCATCGGCATGCTCGGGGCCGCCAACCAACTCCACGTCAGGGGGGATCACCACCTCGGATGGGGGAGTGCGGTCGATCCAAATTCGGATCTTGGTGTCAGAACTGGTCATGTTCCTGTCTCTGGGGGGATTCACCAGGTGCGGTCATTGTTTGAGGCCCAGCATCTCGTCGATCTCCGCCTGGGTGGGCATGGCATCAGAACAGGCCAGGCGACCAGCCACGATAGCCCCGGCGGCGTTGGCCCGAGTGACGATTTCCACCGGGTCGAGGCCGGCCAGCAAACCGTCGGCCAGCGACCCGCCGAAGGCATCGCCAGCGCCCAAACCGCAAACCACCTCAACCAGTTTCGGGGCTACCTCGGTCCGCTCCTCCGGGGTGGCCACCAACACGCCGTCGGCCCCCAGTTTCACAATGGCCAGCGACACTCCTCGGTCCAGCAGCCGGTCAGCGGCGGTATGGGGATCGTCGGATCCGATGGCAATCTCGCACTCGGTGCAGTTGCCCACCGCTACGGTGGCCAACTCCACAGCCTGGCCGATGTGGGTACTGGCCTCCTCGCGTGAAGTCCAGAAGCTGGGCCGGTAGTCCAAGTCGAGCACGGTATGGGGTCGACGGTTGCGCTGCTCCAGCACCTCCATCACGGTGGCGCGGGACGGTTCTTGGGCGAACCGGGATCCAGCCGTCCACAGCACCGGCACGGTGGCGGCGATGTCGGGGATGTCGTCAGGCCGAAGGTTCATCTCCGGTCCCCGGGGCTCGCGGTAGAACAACAGCGGTGGATCGGTCGGCGGGTCGAGGGCGCAGAAGGCCAGCGCGGTGCGCAGCTCGGGATCGGTGGATACGAAGCGGTTGTCCACTCCGAACTTTTGGGCTAGCTCGGCCCGGATGTACTCGCCGAAGCCGTCGTCGCCCACCCGGGTCACCACCGCAGCCCGTCGTCCCAGTCGGGCGCAGGCCACGGCCACATTGGTGGGGGAGCCGCCAATCGACTTTGCGAAGGTCTGGACCTTGCTCAGCGGGACGCCGCTCTGCTGGGGATACAGGTCAACGCTGACCCGCCCGATGGTCAGCACTTCGAGATTCGCGGGGCTATTGTCGGCACCGGCAGTGTCAAGATCGCTTGGAGCGCGGGCAGCGTCAACCGCCTGTGTGTCAGGCACGCAGAAAGGCTAGTGGTGGCTATTGCCAGCTTCTAAGTACCAGCTTGAGCCAGTTCGTGTTGAAGTGCTTCGAGTTCGGCGCCGCCGGCCATGAGCTGGGTCAGATCGGCCTGCGACAGCTCTTCTTTGGCCCAATTGCCCATGGACACTCCGCGGTTGAGGATCACGAAGCGATCGCCCACCGGATAGGCGTGGTTGGGATTGTGGGTGATGAAGATCACCGCCAATCCCTGGTCCCGGGCCTCAACGATGCGCCGCAGCACCACGCCCGACTGCTTCACCCCTAGCGCCGAGGTGGGCTCGTCGAGGATCAGCACCCGGGCGCCGAAGTAGCTGGCCCGGGCAATGGCCACCGACTGGCGCTCGCCCCCGGAGAGCGTGCCCACGGGTTGCTCGACGTCACGGATGTCGATGCCCATCTTGGCCATCTCCTCTTTGGCGATGCGCTTGGCCCCTTCGATATCGATCTGGCGGAAGGGCCAGATGCCGGTCTTGGGCTCAGCACCGAGGAAGAAATTCCGCCATACCGACATCAGCGGCACCATGGCCAGGTCTTGGTACACGGTGGCGATGCCTCGTCCCAGCGCCTCTCGGGGCGAGTTGAATCGCACTTCCTCGCCTTCCATTAGGAGCGTGCCCTCGTCGTGCTGGTGTACGCCGGCCAGGATCTTGATGAAAGTGGATTTGCCCGCGCCGTTGTCGCCGAGCACGCAGGTGACTTCGCCGGGGTTCACCGTGGTGGTCACCCCGGTGAGGGCGATGATGTTCCCGTAGAACTTCGAGATGTTGTTGAGTTCGAGGAATTCAGCCATCAGCAGGTCTCCTTGAGGTTTTTGGTAGTCCGAATTTTCTGCCGGGAGAATGTCATCGGACCTTCTCCGCTTGAGAGCGCACGTAGTTGTTGACCAACACCGCCACCAGCAGCAAGGCGCCCAGCACCAGGAAGCGCCAGTCGCTGTTCCAGGTGGCGAAACCGATACCGGAGGTGATCATGCCCCAGATCACCGCGCCGATAGCGGCGCCGATGGCCGATCCGTATCCGCCAGTGAGCAGGCAACCGCCGACCACCGCCACGATTATGTAGCGGAACTCGTTTCCGTCACCCACGTTGGCTTGCACAGAATTGAGTCGGAAGGCGATCACCATGCCAGTGATCCAGGCCGATGCCGACACCAGCATGAACAGCGTGGTCTTGGTGCGGGCGGCAGGCACACCCACCGAGCGGGAGGCTTCCTTGTTGCCGCCCACCGCGAAAATCCAATTGCCGAACTGAGTGCGGGCCAGTACCCAAGCCCCCACCACGGCAAACAACAAGAACAGCATCACACCCACGCCGAATCGGGTTTCGGCCCGGGTGGCAGCCAGTTCTTCACTGGTGATGAACATCAACTTGGCCGCGATGCCCAGCATCACAGAGCCAAGCCCGACAAAGACCAGCGATCGGCCCACACTCTCGTCGGAGGTGAACAGCGTGCGGTAGAGGGTGGCCACGGCGAAGACTGCGAAGGCCACGATGCCTCCCTTGGCCACCGCCATGATGATGCTGTAGAGAATCCCGTCGCCGTCGGCCAGTTCCAGAATCAATGAGACCAGTCCTGCGGCCAACCCGAGCATCGTCCCGATTTGTCGAGCAAGAGGTCCGTGAACCGGGGGTGGCGGGGCGGAGGCGCGCCGTGCGGCAATCAGCCGGGAGACGGCAGAGGCGGCCAGGAGGAGCGCGATCAACAAGAGTGCGGTGAACAACTCCACCCGTAGCTTGCGGGAACCGGCTTCCGACTGGATGAAAAAGGCCAGCCCTACGACGGCCCCAGCGGTGAGCAGTGTGAACAACACCGCCAGCCCGCGACGTCTAGCGGCAATGCTGAGTATCACTACTCCGGCGATAGCAAAAATGCCAAAGAGGATGGCCCGAGCCCCCTGCACGGTGATCATGTAGCTGACGCCGGGAACGAGGGCGATGAGGGCGCCGATGGCCGGGTATCCCACACTGACCCGGCCCAATGCGGCCAAGACCGCCAAAATCCCGGTGGCGCCAATGCCAATGGCCAACACGGTGCGCCCTGGCGTGCCGGTCAGGAAGTCGAGGCGGTCGGAGTTGTTGGAGTCCATCACCGCGGCGATGAGAATTGCACCCACGATCGCCACCAAACCGGCAATGAAGTACTGGACAATTCGCGGGTTCCGCTCTTCCTGGTTGGATGCTCGCTCGGCTGGCTGATAGCGGGCCAGGCACCAGCCAGCCACCCCCACCAGCACTCCCGCTCCAGTGATGATTCCGAATACCCAGTTGGAGCTCTTGCCGTCTTGGTTGAGCAGCATGATGTAGCCGATGGCGCCGACGGCCGCGCCGATCGCGGAGATCAAGTATCCGCCCATGTTGGGCTTCTCTTTTCGGGCGTAGGCCAATTCCATGGTGCCCAAGATCAAAACGACCGCGCCGATGATGAGAAGTCCGCTCCAGGCCCAGTCTCGGTCATCCCAGATGTGACCGTTTCGCACCCAGGTGGCCCCGAAGATGTTGTCCCAGAACTCGTAGCCGCCCGACTTGTCGAGACCTTCGGCAATCACCTTGTTGGTGAACAGCTTGGTGAATCCGAGCTTGGCCCCGATGAGGATGAAGAACGTGCCCAGGGTGACGATGAAACTGGGCAGCGAGGTTTTGTCCACCAGCGTCCCGTTGAACCAGCCGATGGCCAGCGCAAATGCCAGTGAGAGCGGGACCGCAAGGTGAAGGCTGAGCCCGGCACCGCCCAACTCGGCGGTGTCGCTGCTCAACAAGACCACAATCACCGCGGTAGCTCCGGTCATTGAGCCCGAGGAGAGGTCGAACTCTCCTCCGATCATCAGCAGAGCCACCGGCACCGCCATCAAGCCGAGAGTGGCGGCCACATCCAGGTAGTTGGCTGTTCCGCCTGCGGTTCCGAATGGCGCCGAAACCAGCCAGAACAGCAGCCAGACTCCGACGGCGCCGATAAGGGCACCAATCTCAGGCCTGGTCAGCAGCTGTTGGACCGGTCCCCGATGGGCTAATCGCTCGTCTTCAGCTGGCGGCGATTCAGCCGCAGAGTCATTCGTGGTGGTGACGTCGGCCACGAGAGTCCCCCTCTCAACCTGGGCGAATTACCCGTCTAGTGCATTTCGTTGACTCTAGACGAAACGCGAGGAGCGCTGCCCGGATGCCCCGGGCAGCGCTCCTCTTTTGCTTGCGACGCGTTCAGCGTCGCAGGTCAGTTTTGGGTTTAGCGGGTTCCCTGTGAAACCAGCGCCTTGACCTCGGCCGCGTTGGCGGTGTCGACGAAGCCCGGACCGGTGAGGATGGGCAGGCCGCCGCCCGCGGTGTTCAGGTTGGTGGCTTGCAGGTGCATCAGGATGACCGGCAGGTAGCCCTGGAGGTACTGCTGCTGGTCAACGGTAAAGGCCACATTGCCAGCCTCAATCTGATCGATGAGGTCGCTGGACAGGTCGAAGCCGCCGATGATGAGATCCCGACCGGCCTGCTCACCGGCAGCAAGAGCCCTCAGGGGCAGGTTCGGACCCACGCCGAGCACGCCGTCGATGCTCTCATCGCCTTGGAGGATGGCGGCAATGGTGTTCTGCTGCTCATCGGGGGTGGCGTCGAGACCGACGAACTCCGAGGTCACCTGGCCGTTGAAGGTTTCGGCCAAGCCATTGCAGCGCTCTTCGAGCGCCACGTTGGTCTGCTCCTGGCGGGCGCAGAGCACGTGGGTGGCACCCAGTGCGTTGAACCGCTCGCCGGCGCCGTTACCGGCCACCGTCTCGGTCTGGCCGATGTGGGTGGTCGCGCCGAGGTCCTTGTAGTTGTTCACGCCGGAATTGAGCGTGTACAGCGGGATGCCCGCGGCGACAACGGCCTCAGCAGCCGACTGGACGCCAGCCGGGTCGGCCAGCGAGATGGCGATGCCGCTGGAACCGGCGGCGATGGCCGCCTCAATCTCCTGGGCTTGCCTCAGGGCGTCGTTGTTGGAGCCGAAGTAGACCACTTCACAGCCAATGGCTGCGGCGGCGTCGCGCACGGCCACCTCAACCACTGACCAGAAGGTGCCGGAGTCACCGTGGGTGATGACGTGGTAGGTGTGGTCGCAACCCTGGGTTGGGTCTACTTCCACCACCTCGGTCGGCTCTGGTGCTTCAGTGGCGGGTGCCGCTGCTTCAGTTGGTGCGCTGGGTGCATCGCTGGTGTCGTCGTCGTTGCCGCATGCCGCGACTACGAGCGTGAACGCCAGGAGCAGCGCAAATAGCTTCCATAGCTTTCTCATTATTGGATTACCCCTCTCTAGGTAATTTGTTTTGTTTGTGTGAGGCTCCGGCACCCGCGAGAACGGGTTCCAGACTTCGCAGGAAATCGATGCTCTGGCAGGCGTCGAACCTCAGCCGAGCTATGGCGGAGGGGTCACCCTCCACTATCGCTGCATCCTGCTCCAGGACGTACCAGAGGTCGCGTCCTGATTTTTCCAGTAGGTCGACGATCTCGGCGACCGGCAATCCTCCCTGGCCTAATGGCGGGAATAGCCCCTGCTGTACACCCTGCATGAGCGACAGCTCTCCCGCCGAAACCCGGGCAGCAATGCCCAGGTTTACGTCTTTGATGTGTACGAGCGCGATGCGATCCAAGTAGCGCTTGGCCATCTCGGCGACATCTCCGCCACCGAGGAGGAGATGGGCGGTGTCGAGCACCAGTGCGGTGTCGCTGGCGTGCAGCACTTGGTCGGTTTCCTCATTGGTCTCCACCAAACATCCGAAATGGGGGTGGAGGGCTTGGATCAGGCCGTGATCAGCGGCAATCTGTTCAACCTCGGCGAGGGTGTCGGCCACGATGGCCCATTGGTGCTCAGCCAGCGGAGACTGACGCCAGTTTTCGGGATGGCTGATGGCGCAGGAGACGAAATAGCTGCCGCCGCCGCCGGAAATCAGCTTGGCGGCGTCGGTTGCCGCGGCTCGGGTCTTCTCGCCCTGAGAGGGATCGTGCAGCACTAAGGGGACGAAGCCACCAAGAAGCGAGAGGTTGTGCTGGTCGAGAATGGCCCGCAACTCGGTTGGCGTAGTGGGCAGGTAGCCGATCGATCCCAACTCGGTGTGGGCGAATCCGGCCTCGGCCATCTCAGCCAGCACAGCATCAACGGGCAGTTGGTAGCCCCACCCCGGCATCTCACAAACGCCCCAACTGATGGGCGCGGTGGCAATACGTTCAAGCAGATTCATGTGCGCGCCCGCGGCTCCCCTTCTGACGCCCCTCCAACATAACAGTCTTGTGGCTTATTCGTGAGGGGTCAAGCCGAAAGTTGGGCCAAAATCCGGTCGAGTTCGGCCAAGGCAGGGGCGATATCATCACCTACCAGCACGCCGTGCATGCCGAGCTCTCGGGCCGCGGCCACGTTGGGCTCAAAATCGTCAAGAAATGCACTCATTTCGGGACGGGACACGTCCATGCGCTCCAAGGCCAGTTCGTAGATCCTCGGGTCGGGCTTGCGCATGCCTACCGCGCTGGAGTGGACTACCGCCTCGAACAGCTCGTCGACTGGTATGAGCTGGCGCCACATGTCGCCGAACTCTTTGGCGTTGTTGGTGATAATGGCCTGTCTGATGCCCGCTTCGTTCAACTCCCGTACCTTGGCCACTGCCATCTCTCGCCGCTCATCGCTGCTGGTGCTGCTCATAGCTTTGAAGAAACCTTCGGAGTCGAATCCTTCGATGCCATCAGCCCGAAATGACTCCGCCGCCGCTTCCAGTGCCTCAGCCAGGGTCCCCTCGCCTCGTTCCAGCCGATGCCAGGGATGGTCGCCATTGGCCTCATAGCGCCCGAACACGTGCTCCAGGAGCCGGTCGTTGGTGGTGCCCAACGAGCGGGCGTAGTTGTCGAGGTGGTGGAAGGGCGAGCCGGTGAACACCCCACCGAAGTCCCAGAACACTGCTTCGATCATGGCGACACTGAAGCACGGTTCAAGTCCACTATGGCAATTCCCCGGTCTCGACGAGCCGCTGAAACTGAGCTTCATCAAGGATGGGCACTTCGAGCGTCTCGGCCTTCTCCAGCTTGGAAGCGCCGGGGTTCTCGCCCACCACCAGAGCAGTGGTTTTGGACGACACACTGCCCGGCGACTTTCCGCCCCGGGCCTTGATGGCCGCGCCCACCCCATCGCGGCTGTAGCCCTCTAGTCCGCCAGTGACCACGATGGTCATGCCGTCCAGGGTCTGGGGCAGGGCTTCGGCTGGGGAGCTACCGGTAATTTTGGCGGACCTAAGCTCGGAAGGTAACTGAATGATGACTTTCTGGTGCTCCTCGTTGCCAAAGAACTCATGGATGCTCCCCGCCATGATCGGCCCTATACCATCGACTTCGGCAAGATCCTCTTCTGAAGCCTTCATAATGGCTTCTAGATCACCATAGGCATCAGCCAACACCTCGCAGGCAGTGTCACCCAGGTGCCGGATGTTGAGTCCCACCAGCAGTCGGGCCAGTGGTTGATCTTTGGACTTCTCGATGGCTTGCCTCAAATTGGAGATTGACAGATCTGCAAAGCTGGCTAGCTGAGCTACCTCGTCTGTCTTAAGGTTGTATTCGCGACCATCAACTAGCTCAGTAGTCCAGGTGAGCTCTCTGTATCGGTCAAGCAGGTCCAAGTCCAGGGAGAACAAGTCGCCGAAATCGGCAATCAAGCCGAGATGGAACAGCAACCTGGCCTTTTGCTCGCCAATTCCCCTGCTTGTTTGCCCCGCACCGCTGGCCTGTCCACCGGCGTCATCATTGCTTCCTTGGTCTTGCCCTTCTTTAAGGTCTTGGTCATCCTCAGTCGGCCGCTTGGGGACAGGCGCGACGAACCTTATGACTCGCTGCAGAGACTCTTCTTGCCCTTGAGACAACTCCCGGCCCGGCGGCGAAGGTGGCATCTCTGTCGATGGATGTTCTTCGTTACGGGCCGGAGGGCTTTCATCCGTTGTCGACGAGGGCAAGTCCCCTAAATTGACTCCCGCAGCGCGCAGTTTGGCGATGGACGATTGGTTCTCCTTCGAGTAATTCCTGATCGCTTCGGCGACTGCCAACCTGACCCCTTTGATCTGAGCCAATTTCTCGGCCGAAGCCCCGAAGACCTCGTCGAGATGGGGGAACGCCTGGGCCACAGATTTCGCGGTGGTGTGTCCAAGTCCATGAATCTTGAGTCCAACTAGCAGTTCCGCCAGCGGGCGATCCTTCAGGTTCTCGATTGATGCAGCGAGATCAGCGCGGCGTTCGGAGTCGAGTTGGGAGAGGGCAGCTACCAGACTGGTGTCCAGAAAGATCTCTGCATCATCGTTGAGGCGAGTATCCCAAGTGGCGTTTTTGAGTCCCCGAAGCAGTTCGAAACCATCGGGATCCAAGCTGTAGATGTCAGCCACGCTGGTGATAAGTCCGAGTTTGATGAACAAGCGAACCCGCTGCTCGCCCAAGTGCTCGATGTCCAAAGCATTGCGGGCGGCGAAATGCTCGATCCAGCCCCGAAGTTGCTCAGGACAGCTTTCGAAACGGCAGTAGTGGGCAGCATCTCCCTCTTCCCGGGATAGCGGCTTTTGCTCGGGACAGGGACAAAGAACGGGGAAGACCCACTCCTTTCGATCAGCGGGTCGGTCAGCCGGGACTCGTCCTACTACTTCGGGAATCACGTCACCGGCCTTGCGAACCACAACAGTGTCGCCAGGACGGACATTTTTGAATTTCACCTGGTCCTCGTTGTGAAGGGTGGCCATGGCCACTGTGGATCCGCCGACGAAGACAGGCTCGAGCACCGCGAAAGGCGTGGCTTTGCCCTTGCTCCCGATGGAGACCTGGATTTCCAAGAGTTTGGTGGTTTGTTCTTCAGGGGGAAGTTTGTAGGCAATAGACCAGCGAGGAGCTCGGCTGGTGACCCCCAGTTCCTGTTGCAGGTCAAGTTGGTCGATCTTGATGACCGCGCCATCGATCTCGTAGGGCAGTTCGTGGCGCTTGGCCTCCCAGTGTTCAACGAACTTCCACGCCTCATCGATGGATTTCACAGGGGTTGTTTCGGGATTGACTGGCAGGCCGAGGCTGTCTAGGTATTCCAAGATCGCACTGTGGGTAGCCAACCCGACGTTTCCTTCGACTTCGCCAACTGAGTAGCACCACATCGACAGACCTCGGGTGGCGGTGACTGATGGGTCTTTCTGTCGCAGCGACCCAGCTGCGGTGTTACGGGGATTCGCATAGCGGGGCTTGCCCTCGGCCTCTTGCTGGGTGTTGAGAGCATCAAAAGCAGCTAGGGGCATGTAGACCTCACCCCGTACTTCGAGTACTTGGGGTGCTCCCGCGGGGAGCCGGTGGGGCACGGATTTGAGGGTGAAAATGTTCGCGGTGATGTCTTCGCCCACGCGCCCATTGCCTCGGGTAGCAGCCTGCGTCAGCTCACCGCCCTCGTAGCGCAGGGAAACGGCCAGACCATCAAACTTAAGTTCGCACACGAGATTGCCCAGCTCTGCAGAATGCACTTCCGTCTCAGATGTGCCCCTGTCTTCGCCTCCTCCTTCTTCGACCAACAGCAACGAACCCTGACCGCTTGCCTCTTCGGCGGCCCTACGAGCCCGTTGAGCTGCAAGACGGCGCCGGGCCCGGTCGGCCCACGCGCTCAGTTCCTCTCGGTCGAAGGCGTTGTCCAACGACATCATTGGCACCCGGTGTTCGACCGGTTCGAACAATGTCGATGGGTCAGCTCCGACGGTTTGTGTAGGGGAGTCGGGTCGAGCTAGCTCCGGATGGGCCGCTTCAAGCTCAAGCAGCTCGCGTTTGTGCTGGTCATATACAGCATCAGGTATTTCAGGGGCACCAAGTGCGTGATAGCGCTGGTCGTGATGACGAATAAACTCGATCAGCTCCGCGATGCGTTTCTTCGCTCGGTTTTCCGCTCCCGTCGTCACCTGCCGGATAGTACTGCCGACAGCTGGTGGGGTTGTCCCTTGGTTGGGGACAAGGCTTTCTGCTGGAATCCATTTTCAGCGTTACCTCTGTCGTCCGGCCTTCTTACTTTGGATTCAGTCGATAAGCGGAGTTGGTAGTGCCCATTGCGGTCCCGGCCGACCACGTAGCCATGTCTATGGACCTTCTTGTGGCACTTCGGGCAGAGCAGAACAAGATTGGTGATGTCGGTTGGCCCATTGTTGTCCCACCAGGTGATGTGGTGGGCCTCACAGGCGCTGGCTCGCATACCGCAGCCGATGCACTGCTTATCTCGGAAGTAGAGGGCCATCTTTTGAGCGGCGGTGGCGGCTCGTTGTTTTCTTCCCATGTACAACGGCTGGCCGTCTGAAGCGAAGATGACTGGGACGATGCCGGCGTCGCAGGCGATGTGTCGGAGTTCGTCAATGTCGATGGGAGTGCCGTCGATGAGGCCAGCGTTCTCTAGTTGACCGCACAGGACGTCGTAGTCTACAGAGACGATCAGAGTTGTGGCCTGCGGGGCAATCTCACCGTCTGAATCGTCGCTGGCTGCATCGTTGCCGCTAGACGACTCAGGGTGGGCTGGTTGCTGGGTGATCAATGCGACCAAGGCATCGGCGTTGCGCTGGGCGTGGGTGCGATCGCTTCCCGCCTCCGAGTCTTTTCGGAATATGCGGTCGCTTAATTCGTTCAGGGCCGTCCTGACCCGCTCACCGGCTAGGCGATCCAACTCGGCGTACAAGATGACCATGTCGTCGTCGCCGTCGAACACCTTGGCACTGCGGCGTTCGCGCTGGCACTCGTGGCGGGTCAATCCGTCGTCGGCCCGGCGCTGGTTTTCGCCACGGGCCACAGTCTTCTTGAACTCATCGAAGTCCTGGGACACTGCAACGGCGATTAGCTCCAGTTCTTGGGCCTCAGACAACGGCGCCCGCTGATGCGACTCGCCCATTAGGCGGGCATGGTCGATGGAGATCCACCCTTGCTTGACCGCCTCTAGCGTGTCGGGCAGTGCCTTTACCGCGCTGGCGGTCTTGGCCTGCTGGCGGGCCCGGTAACGACCGAGACCGAACTGGCGGCACAATTCCACTACTGCGTCCTGGCCCTCAAGATCGCCTAATCGCCCCAGCAAATGAGTCAGGTACCCATCTAGCTGGCGGCGAGCGCTTTCAGCCTGGAGGATCAACTTGACCAATTCACCCGACTCCATTTCGGACAAATCCAGCAGCTCTACTCCAACACAGCGGCCTCCGCTGCCCGAAGGCTCGCCACTGGCAAATGCAGCGTTTCCCCTGGTGAGGCTACTTGATTCCATGCCACAAGTCTACCGACACCAGTGACAGTTTGACTTTGCAACTTTGGGCGTGGCCAAGCGTCCTTCGCTTAGCGCGTCGGGCTCTTGTCAGGAGAAGGCAGCGGGATCGGCCATTCGGAGGAAATCGTTTTCGTCGATGATCTCAATGCCCGCTCCAGACCGCTTGAGATCTATTGCTTTCCGCAGCTTGGAAGACATGCCTTCAGCACCGACCTTGGTGTAGTCGGTCATTCCGAGCACCAGAAAGTGGGTGCGCTTAGAGACCGAGGTGGATGGGTCCCCACCTGAATTGACGGTCGCTTGAAATGCCGCATTACGGGTCATCGAATCCAGAGTGCCTGTGAAAGCGACACGCTTGCCGAACAGCGGCCCATCAGGATCAAACTCATCAACGGTGGGTTCGATTTCCGATCCTCGCGGGCTTGACCTTGACGACTTCGAAGATCGTTGTGCGGCATTGGAGAAAGGTGCATAGTGGTCAATGGACAGCCGACCAATTCTGTAGCCCATTTTCTCGCACACTTCGAAGACACCGCTGCTGTCAGATTCGCACATGGTCAACAACACTTGGGCGGCTGCACGGGCGTCCGATAGTGCATCGTGATGTTTGAGGCCTTCAATGCCAAGGGCATCGCAGACGTCTGGCAATCTCCAGGATCTAAGGTCTGGCCAGCGGCTACGTGCCAATCGAAGTGTGCACAGGAATGACGCTTCTGGAGGTGTGTAGTTGTGGAAGATCGCAGAATGACGAAGAACTGACATATCAAAGTCAGCGTTGTGGGCTACGAGCACACGATCTCCCATCAAAGCGGCAGCCTGTGCCCAAACCTCACCGAATTGTGGAGCGTCCTTAGTATCAGCGGCGCGGAGCCCATGGACCTTTGCAGTGTTGAACCAGTGGTATTCGTCGTTTGGCGGTCTAATCAGCCAACTCCGCTCATCGACGATACGTCCAGCATCAACGATTGCTACCCCTAATGCGCAGGCGGAGGAGCGTTGGGAAGTGGCAGTCTCAAAGTCAATAGCAGCGAAGGAGCAGAACTGCTGATTGGGTGAAACCATCAGAGTTTCGCTTCGGCCTGCTCGACGATCGCGCCGTATCGCTGCTGGGCGGCTTGCGGTGATGTACCCAAGATCTCTCCGATCCGGCTCCAGGTGATTCCTTTCGCTCTTGCTGTTGCAACGGCTTCCACAGTCTGACCTTCGCAGCGGGCGCGGGCCAGGGCGGCTCGCCGGAGCATGTACTCCTCAACAAGCACTTCGTCGCCTTCTGACGGTTCGAAGTCTTCGAACCGCTGAGCGAGTTCATCAGCATGTTCAAGAATCTCCTGAATGGATCGAGGCATAGCTATCACTCCAGAAACTTGGCTCTTGCTGGCATGGCATGAACGATGAACTCGATACCATCTCCAGTTGTCACTCCGACTTCCAGAAATCTTGCAGCCTCGTCGGCGCCAATGAGCATTGTGAGGTCATCCTGCTCGAGTACTCGAATGGGGTTGCGATAGGCATGCAGCATCTGATGGTCATCAACCCCGTGTTTTCTGGCGCTGTCCAGAATAACGGGGTCCACACTCTTCAAGTTATCTTGACACACATTGGATGAGGCAATCAGATTGTGATCGCAGATACTCGACGATGCAGATTTTTGGTGCCTCAGTACCGAGATGAGTGGAGTGGCTCCAGAGGACCCAGGCAAGGGCAATGCGGATGCTGGTGTCAGTACCGGGTTTGACGGCGATCTCCGAATTCATACGATTGCCCGGGATGGATCGGTTGCGGTTCAACCGTGAGAAGAGTTGAAGATGGGTCTCCAAGGGGATCGGGTGTGGGTGTGGGCCGTGCGGGTGTGGTGGGCGGCGTTGCCGTTCACAGCCGGGCCGGCATTGGCCGACGGGCTGCACGAGACCACAGCGGCCTGGCGGTCCACCGCATCGGTGGGCCTGTGGGTGCTGTGGGGCGGGGTGTTGGTGGGCTCCTTGCTCGTCCATCCGGCCACGCTGGTAGTGATCCGGCTGGCTGTGCCGTCAGCAGTAGCGGCTTTGGTGTGGGCGGGAATGGGCGGAGCCGACTGGGGCGAGGTTGCTCTGGTTGCCGCCATTACCGGAGCGGCGGTCGCGGTCTCTCTGAGCGCGCCAGTCGGCCAAGTGTTCGCAAACGGCATCTCCTATGGAGACGAGGTCCGGCTGTTGCTGCGACCTTCCACGGTGCTCCTGGCCGGGCCGCTGCCGGCAACAGCAGCGATTACGGTCGGTGGGCTGGTCAGCGGGCCGCTCCTGCTGGCCGCCGAGCGATGGGTCTTGGGTGCTGTTGTCACCACCATAGGTGGAGCAGTAGCCGTGCTCGGAGCCCGCTCTCTCTATGCGCTCACTCGGCGGTGGTTGGTGTTCGTGCCAGCAGGTTTGGTGCTCCACGACCACCTGGCAGTGCAAGACCCAGTACTGCTGCGCCGCCGAGTTGTAGCCGCCTTTGGCCCGGCCCCGAGGGGTTCTGGCGCCTTAGACCTGAGCCAAGGAGCGGCAGGTTTGATATTGGAACTAGCGGCAAACCAGCCCATCACCCTCACCCCGCCAGCCCGGCGAAAGGTCCGAGCCGATGATGTCCAAGCCAGCGCCATTCTGGTCGCTCCTTCCCGTCCCGGTGAGGCAGTCGCCCTCGCCCGCCAGCGGCAGCTCGTCTAGCAGCCAAACCCTCGAATTGGAAGACCCTGAGCGCGGATAAAACTTTGGGCCTAAGATAGCGAGCACTGAAATACCTAGGGGGAGGGGCGACATGGCGAGCCAGTTCACCGATGACGATCTAGATGCCTCGCCCATCGGGATCTTCGGGCGGATCTCCCGCATTGACCGCTTGTTCGAGCAGTCCATGGCCGAGTTCCTCCGTCCTTACGGCCTCACTCTGGGGTTGTTCGATGTCTTGGCCGCGCTGCGGCGAAGCGGGAAGCCCTTTGAAGCCAAGCCGAGCGATCTGGCGGCCATGACCATGCTTACCTCAGGGGGCATGACCGGGCGGCTGGACCAGCTTGAGAAGCTGAATCTGGTGCTTCGGGTTCCCGATCCCGATGACCGCCGGGTGATGCTGGCCCGGCTCAGCGAGAAGGGAAGAAAGCTGATCGACAAACTGATGGGCGAGCACCTGGAACGTGAGCGTGACCGGTTGGAGTGGTTGCAAGACGGAGAGTCAGAGGAGTTCGCCGGCTATCTGCGCAAACTGGAGGCGTCCCTACGCTCCCTCGATGGACAGGTGCGAGGGAAAGGCTTGGGCGATTAGGAGGCGGTGAAACACCAGGAGATGGTGTCGGCCTCGGCGGGGCCGGCCTCTTGGCGCCAATAGGACACGAGAGCACAGTTCTGTTCAGCCCGGAGTCGCTCGATTACTTTGCCCCGATCGGGGCGGAATGTGAAGAGGTTGAGATTGGGCTGATGGCGTATCTCTTCTGGAGGAATTTCCACTCCGTTGATGGTCAGCCGGGCATCGTAACCAGGGGCTAGGTCGATACCGACGGTTTCCTGGGAGAGGACTTCAGCACTGCGAGGAGGTATGAGCTCGTCTACCGCAGCATTGCCGGTCACGGTCACGTCGTTGTCATCGGTGTCGGCCAGCAGCAGGGCCAGCAGAATGGCCAATACCCCCGTCAGGGCAGCTAGGCCCAACAACACCCGGCGCAAAACGACCGACTCCAGCACGCACCCAGTGTGCCCGCTAACAGGGTTCTAAGGCACCCTGAGTGGCGCGGAAATGCCCGAAACAGCAAGTACCCTCAAAGCGTGTCCCAGGGCAGCGGCGAATCGGGGGTGAGCGGCAGAGTCTTGGGCGGGCGTTTCCGCCTCGTGACCCGCATCGGCTCGGGCCGGTTCACCGACGTCTTCTTGGGCTACGACCTAGCCGAATCGCGCCGGGTGACGGTCAAGCTGCTTTCCGAGGACATCCTGCCCGACGGGTGGGCCCAAGACCGGGTTTTTCCCACCCGATTCTTGGAAGCTGCCGAGAAGGCCGCCGCCGTGACCCATCCCCACCTGGTGGCAATCCATAACTGGGGAGACTCCGACCTGGGTCTCTACGTAGTAAGCGATTTCATGGAGGGCGGGAGTTTGTCGGGGATGTTGGATGCCGGACATCGGTTGTCGCCATCGCAGGTTCTCATGGTTGGCTTGGACGCAGCTCGCGGACTGGAGCACATCCACCACCAGGGAATCATCCACGGGGACATCCGACCTTCCAACATCTTGTTCTCACGCCGGGGCCGAGCCCGACTGGCTGATTTGGGCACTTCATGGGCGCTGACCTCTTCTGAGACCGGGGGAGCGCTGATGGCGCGCTCGGTTTTCTCAGCGGTCGACGCGGCGCGCTACGCCTCCCCGGAACAGGCCCAGGGCCTAACTCCCGACCTAAAGAGCGACGTGTACTCCTTGGTTCTGGTGCTGACCGAGGCGATGTCGGGCCGGGTGCCTTTCGAGTCTGACGACCCCGAGTACACCCAGATGGCCAAGATGAGCCGACAGTTGGATTTGGCCGGCCAATTCGGCCGCCTGGGCCGCGTGCTGGAGCAGGCGGGACGGCCGGAGCGGGACGACCGACCCACCGCCCGCGAGCTCGGCCTTGGGCTGCTGGCCGCGGCAGAGACATTGCCCCGCCCCTCCCCGCTTCCTTTGTCAAAACCGGGGCCGGAGATCCCCGATACCGGTGAATCAGCGGCCGCGGCTTCACCCGACAAAGATCCGACAGAAACTGCGCCGAAGGCGAAAACCCGTTCGGTATCTCGAGGGTTGCTGGCAGTAGTGGCACTCGTGGTGCTGGGAGCTGTGGGATTCGGGTCCTACCTTCTGTGGGATAACTGGTTCGGCACCGAGACCCAACCGGTACCCGACCTAGTCGACGCCAGCGATGCCGACCTTCTGCGCATCGAGGATGAGTTCGGCTGGGTGCTCGACCGCCGCGAGCTGCGCCAAGACGGCACCGTGTCCGGCCAAGTGCTGCGCCAGGCGCCCCTGCCGGGCACTGGGTTGGAGCGGGGCAAGACGGTCACGGTTTGGATCTCCTTGGGACCCGAGTTGGTGTTTATTCCCGGCAACTTGACGGGATTGGCCGTTGAGGATGCCGAGAATGCCCTGGCCGCGGTCGGGCTGTTGGCGGGTGATGTCACCGAGCGCTACGACGAGGCTGCCCCTCCGGGAGTTGTCATCGAAGTCGACGAGATGCTCCTCCAGCTCGAGCAGGGGAGCAGTGTGGACTTGGTGGTGTCCCTCGGACCAGCACCTCGACTGGTGCCTGAAATCGACGCAGGCACGTCGCTGGCCGCGGCTCTTGAGCATCTGGAGGAAGCCGGACTGGCCGTAATCGAGTGGCGGGTGGCCGACAATCAGGTGGAGGCAGGCCATGTGGTGCGGGTGGAACCCCAGCCGGGAACCGAGGTGGCCGCCGGTGCGGTGGTCACCCTGGTGGTCTCCGACGGACCTGAGCAAGTGAGGATTCCGTTCTTGGCCACCCTGGGTGTGGGGGAGGCTACCGACATCCTTGAGGCAACCGGCCTGTGTCGGGGCGAGATCGATGGTCCGCCCGAGACCGAAGTCTTGGCCACCAACCCACCAGCCGAGGCAGTTGTGGACTATGGGACCTGCGTCAGCCTCATCACCCGACCAGAGGAAGGCTGAAGTCTCAGTGCTCTTCTAGGGCTGTGATGGCCCGCAGCCGGGTCTGGGCATGGCGGGCGAAAGCGGCCTGCTCGTCGGTCATGCCCTCCCAGAACAGGATGAGGACTAGGGCCAAGTCGCCGTCCACCCGCAAGGTGCCGGCCAAAAAGCCGTGGGCAACGATGTCGGGGTCGTCGGTGACGAATGCGGCCAGGGCTGCCGGGTAGTCGAGGATCACGGTGGCTTCGGGATCTTCGAGACGGCCCGGAATCGGCAGCGGGCCTCCGGCTTCGGTGTCGACGTAGGCATGGAACTCACCGTCACCGAATGGGGTGTCGGTGACAACCAGGTTGACTCTGGCCTCCTGTCTGGCGGCTGGTGCGTACGGCACCAAGTCCACACGCAATGCCATTGCCGCTTCGATCCACTCAGGGCTGAGAAACGGGTGCGACCCCATCCCGGCAACGTATCGCCCTTGGGGCAAGGGCAAAGCGAATGTTGGGCGGTACGATGGCGCTTCGGTATGGGGCAGCAACGCATCACCCGGGCTGAGTGCGCCCATGTGGCCGCTTTGGCCCGCCTAGAGCTGACCGACGAAGAGCTGGAACGGTTCACCGGCCAGCTCGATGAACTGCTCGACCATGTGGCCGAGGTGGAGGCGTTGGACTTGGAGGATCTCCGCCCTACGATGCACGCCCTTCCTATTGCCAACCAGCTTCGCCCGGATGTTCCCGGCGATGTGCTCGACCGCGACGAAGTGCTGGCTGTGGCCCCACTGGCCGAGGATGGCCAGTTCCGGGTTCCACCGGTACTGGGGGAGGCCCCGTGACCGCAGTCGAGATCGCCGCCGCGGTGAGGTCGGGACAGCGTTCGGCCCGCTCGGTGGTCGACGAGCATTTGAGCGCCATCGACACAGGCGAAGCCGAGGTCCATGCCTTCAACCTGGTGACCGCAGAACAGGCCCGAACTCGAGCCGACGAGATCGATGTCGCGGTGGCCGCCGGCCAAGACCCCGGCCCGCTGGCTGGGGTTCCGGTGGCCCTCAAAGACAACTTGTGTACTCGAGGGCTGGCCACTACCTGCTCCTCTCGCATTTTGGAGGGCTGGGCACCGCCCTATGACGCCACTGTCGTGGAGCAGCTTCACAACGCAGGTGCAGTAGTTGTGGGCAAGACCAACATGGACGAGTTCGCCATGGGCAGTTCCACCGAGAACTCGGCCTTCGGCCCCACCCGCAATCCCTGCGACCTCAGCCGAGTGCCGGGGGGCTCTTCAGGAGGCAGCGCCGCCGCGGTGGCGGCCGGTTTTGCCCCGATAGCGCTGGGCAGCGACACCGGGGGGTCGATTCGCCAGCCTGCCGGGCTGTGCGGGGTGGTCGGCGTCAAGCCCACCTACGGCTTGGTGTCCCGCTACGGCTTGGTGGCGTTCGCATCGTCTTTGGATCAGATCGGCCCGTTCACCACCACGGTGGCCGACTCGGCGGCCGTCCTCGACGTGATAAGCGGTCCTGATCCTCGGGATTCCACCAGCATCGGCGAACCCCAGCCTCCGGTTTGCGACACCCTGGCCAACGGGGTGGACGGTCTGCGGGTGGGGGTGCTGGCTGAGCTCAGCGGCGACGGCATAGCCCCCGATGTGGCTGCCCGGTTGCAGGCCGCGGTAGAAGCGCTCGAATCGGCGGGGGCTCGAATAGCCGATGCCAGCGTACCGGCCGCGGTTTATGGACTGTCGGCCTACTACCTGATCGCCCCGGCCGAGGCGTCCAGCAACCTGGCCCGCTACGACGGGGTCCGCTACGGGCTGCGGGTGGACGCCACCAGCACGCCCGACATGAACACCGCCACCCGCTCGGCCGGCTTCGGCGACGAGGTCAAGCGCCGCATCATGATTGGCACCTACGCCTTGTCGGCCGGGTACTACGACGCCTACTACGGCAAGGCCCAGAAGGTGCGCACGCTCATCATCAACGACTTCGCCTCAGTGTGGGAGCAGTTCGACCTCTTGGTGAGCCCCACCTCGCCCACCACCGCGTTCTCGCTGGGGGAGCGCACCGCCGATCCCATGGCCATGTACATGAGCGACGTATGCACGGTGCCGGTGAACCTCACCGGGCAGGCGGCCATGTCGGTCCCCTACGGGGTGGGCGACGACGGACTGCCGGTGGGCGTTCAGATATTGGCGCCCGCGTTGGGGGAGCCGGTCATGTACCGGGCTGCTGCGGTGCTGGAAGCGAGCATGTGATGAGCACTGACACGCTCGACGCGCCCGGCCTCGAAGCCCCGGCGGACACCGAGTGGGAAACGGTGGTAGGGCTGGAAGTCCACGCCGAGCTGGCCACCGAGACCAAGCTGTTCAGCGCCAGCCCCAACCGGTTCGGGGGTGAGCCCAACACCCACATCGACCCGGTTTCACTGGGCTTGCCGGGTTCGCTTCCCGTTCTCAACCAGAAGGCGGTGGAGTTGGCCATCCGGGTGGGCCTGGCCCTCAACTGTCGGATTCAGCCCTCGGTATTCGCCCGGAAGAACTACTTCTATCCCGACATGCCCAAAGACTTCCAGATCAGCCAGTACGACGAGCCGATCAATGTGGACGGCTGGCTGGAATTGCCTTCAGGCAAGCGGGTCGGCATCGAGCGAGCCCATCTGGAGGAGGACACCGGCAAGACCGTCCATATCGGCGGGGGAGGGCGCATCCATGAGGCCGGGTACTCGCTGGTGGACTACAACCGGGCCGGGGTGCCGCTTATTGAGATCGTGGGTCACCCCGAGCTGCGATCGGCGGAGGAAGCCCGCCAGTACGTAGCCGAGCTGCGGGCCATTCTGGTGGCGGTGGGGGCGTCGGACGGCAAGATGGAGGAGGGTTCCCTACGGGTGGACTGCAATGTGTCGGTGCGGCCGGCGGGTAGCGACCGACTGGGCACCCGATGCGAGATCAAGAACGTGAACTCGCTGCGCTCGCTGGGCCGGGCCATTGAATACGAGGCCCGACGCCAAGTCGAGCAATTGACCAGTGGACAGGCGGTAGAGCAGCAGACCCGGCACTGGAACGAGGACGACGGCCGCACCCACGCCCTGCGCTCCAAAGAGGAGGACTACGACTACCGCTACTTTCCCGAGCCCGATCTTCTGCCCCTCGACCCCAGCCAAGAGTGGGTGGAAGAGATTCGCCAAGGATTGCCCCCGCTGCCCCGGGATCGCCGGTTACGACTGGCCGAGGTGTCCCCGTCGGTGGACGCGGATCACATCGCGTTGGCCGTCGAGCGCTCGATGGACGAGCTGGCTCTCGCTGCTATCAGTGGGGGAGGGGTGCCCGAGCGAGTGATGACCCATATCGTCCACAACCTGGCCGACGGTGCCGGGGCGTTGACCGCGGAGGCGCTGGCCGGTCTGGTTCAGATGGAGGAGACGGGGGAGCTGACCGCCACCCAGGCCAAAAAGGTGCTGGCTGTGCTGGTGGACAGCGGGGGTTCGCCCCAAGACGCAGCCCAGACGCTGGGGTTCGAGGCCATGGACACCGGCGAGCTGGAGACTCTGGTGGACAGGCTCATCGCTGATCACCCCGACGAGTGGGCGCGCTTTTGCGAGGGCGATGCCAAGCTCACCGGCTTCTTCGTCGGCCAGGTTATGAAGGCCACCCAGGGCCGGGCCGACGGCAAGGCCGTGACCCAACTGCTGAACTCCCGCCGCGGCTAGCCCCGGGCGGGCGGACCACTAGGGTGCGGGTTGGTATGACGCTGCTGGAACAGTCGGCCCGCTTTATCGACGAGTCGGTCTACGAGGGGCCGAGGTCGTTCCAACCCATGGACGGCTCATTCCATGAGATCGCCGACGGCATTTCTGTGGTGTGCGCCTTCTCCCACGTGTGGTCGCTGGCCACCGACGAGGGGCTGGTGACCATCGATACCTCGCTTCCGATGTTCGCTCCCGGAGTGCTCAAGCACCTTCATCAGTGGAGGAGCCAGCCGGTTCACACCATCGTTTACACCCACGGCCATGCCGACCACGTTGGCGGCGCCCCGGCCTTCGTCCAGGATGCCAAGGAGCGAGGAGGGCCGGTCCCCCGGGTGGTGGCCCACGAGGCGGTGGGACCCCGGTTCGACCGCTACAACCTCACCCACGGCTACAACCAGGCCATCAACCGCCGCCAGTTCAGCGCCAACGACATGTTGGATCTATTCGCCGACGACTGGGTGTACCCGCACACCACCTATGCCGACAACCTCGATCTGGAGGTGGGCGGCGTGTCGATGCAGCTGACCCACGCACAAGGCGAGACCGATGACCACACCCTGGTGTGGTTGCCCGAAGAGCGGGCGCTGTTTGTGGGCGATCTGTTCATCTGGTTCTTCCCCAACGCGGGCAACCCCCAGAAGGTGCAGCGCTATCCATCCGAATGGGCCGCGGCCCTGCGGCGGATGATCGAATTGCGCCCCGCTCTTTTGCTTCCTGCCCACGGTTTGCCCATCGCCGGTGAGGAGCGCATCGCCATGGTGCTGAACGACGTGGCCACCGCACTGGAGGGGCTGGTGGCCGACACGCTGGAGATGATGAACGCCGGAGCGCGTCTCGACGACATCATCCATCAGGTGCGGGTTCCCGACGACCTGATGGACAAGCCATTCCTGCGAGCGGCCTACGACGAGCCCGAGTTCGTGGTTCGCAACATTTGGCGGCTCTACGGCGGTTGGTACGACGGCAACCCCGCCCGCCTCAAGCCCGCCCCCGACCAGGCACTGGCCGCTGAAGTGGCCCAATTGGCTGGAGGTGCAGCGGCCGTGGCCGCCCGGGCCACGGAACTGAGTGAGGCCGGCAACCTGCGGCTGGCTTGTCACCTAGCCGAATGGGCCGCCCAAGCCGCCCCCGATGACGCCGATATTCTCGAAGTACGTGCCGAGGTGTACCGGCAGCGTCGAGACCAAGAGCAGTCGCTCATGTCTCGGGGCATCTACAACGACGCCAGCCAATCGTGAGGACTAATCGGTCATGGATATAGACACTGCGGCGGTGGACTTGGCGCTGACCACAACGAGGGCGGTGCGGCGCCGGCTGGATCTAGAGCGGCCAGTGGACGACCAGATCATCCTCGACTGCATAGACATCGCCGAGCAGGCCCCTACCGGCGGAAACCAGACCAGCCGACGGTGGATCGTGGTGCGCGATCCCGAGATCAAGCTAGAGCTGGCCCGGCTGTACCGCGAGGTTGTGGGCGGCTTCATGCTCGAGGCTCGCGACCGCTTGGAGGGCACCGATCATCCCCGAGCCCGAACGGTGAGCTCATCGGCCTATCTGGTGGAGCATTTGGCCGAGGTGTCGGTGATCGTCATTCCCACCATCGTGGGCCGCCACGACGGCAGCGGCGCGCCTGGATTGTTCGATTCGGTCATCCAGAGCGGGTGGAGCTTCTGCGTCGCCTTGCGGGCCCGGGGGTTGGGCACCGCTTGGACCACGGCCATCTTGGCCAAGGCTCGCGAGTTGAAGGAGCTGCTGGGCATTCCCGACGAGATCACCGAGATCGCCATGTTCCCGGTGGCCTGGACCAAGGGCACCGATTTCCGCCCCGCTCGCCGCGACCCTGCCCGGAACATCACCTTCTTCGACGGCTACGGACGCACCTACGAATCGGGGCCAGGTGCATCGGTGAGCATGGCCGATGGCCCGGGCATGGTGGTGGAGACCGACATCGCGGCCGAAGTGGACGAAGTGTGGGCCGCGGTCACCGACATCGACCTGCCAGCCCAGTTCTCCGACGAGTTTACCGGCGCTACCTGGGACGAGGGTTTCGACGGCCCCTCGATAGGGGCCACGTTCACCGGCCGCAACTATCTCGAGGTGATGGGCGACTGGGAGGTTCCGTGCTTCGTGGACGTGTGCGAGGAACCAACAGCATTCGGCTGGTGTACTTCCGACCCCGACAACCCCGGGGCCCGGTGGCGCTTCGAGGTCCAACCGCTAATGGGAGGCGGTACTCGGCTGATCTACCGCCTGCTGCTTGGCCCCGGTCCCTCCGGCCTCAACATGGTCATCGAGCAGAATCCCGGCAAAGAGCACCGGATCATCGCCAATCGCCTCCGAGTCCACCAGACCAACATGCAGCGGGTGGTGGAAGGCATCAAAGCCCACGTTGAGGCCGCATCCAGCTAGCTCAGCGGACCGCGCCGGGCACCAGCCAGCGGGAGCCGGCGAAGCGCCAGAGCAGGGCAACCAATCGGGCGCCCATGAGGGCCCACATGGCGCCCCACAGCCAGCCGATGCCGGCGTCGGCGGCCATCACCCACAGGGCCAAGGGGATGAATACCGCCGCTGCGCCGGCCATGGCCACGGCCAGGAATCGCATATCTCCGGCACCAATCAGCACGCCGTCGAGGGCGAACACCACCCCGTTCACCGGCTGCAAGAAGGCCAAGTGCAGCATCAGGAAGCCGACCAGCGACAGCACCGCCTCATCGCTGGAGAACACCAGCGGAAGCCACGGTCTGGTCACCAAGAGCACCGCAGTGGCGGCCAACCCGGTGGCCAACCCCCACTCGATCATGCGGCGACCCGCGGCTCGGGCTTGGGGCAACTCGTTGGCCCCTAGATAGCGGCCGATCATGGCCTGCCCGGCGATGGCCACTGCATCCAGAACCAGGGCCAAGAAGAACATGAGCTGGTAGATCACCTCATGGGCGGCCAATTCGATGTCGCCCAACCGAGCAGCCACCGCCACCGACATGGTGAACGAAGCTCGCAGAGCCGCGGTCCGCAGGAAAAGGTCCAACCCCACCACCGCGAGCCGGGCGATCATCGAGCGGTCAGGAGCCATGGTCACCCCATGGGCCGTCACGGCCTCCCGAATCCACCACACGTAGGCCCCCGCGGCCAGCCATTGGGCAATGACGGTGGACAGCGCCGAGGCGCCTATGCCGAAGCCGAGGCCGTAGATCAGCACCAGTTCCAGCCCTAGATTCAGCCCGGCGGTGAACACCGCCACCTTGAGCGGGCGCAAGGTGTCTTGCAGCCCTCTCAGATAGCCCACCCCGGCCAGCGTGATCAGCATGCCCGGCAGGCCGAAGAGGCTTATGCGCAGGTAGATCCGCCCTTGGGCCAGCACCTCGCCGTCTGCTCCGAGGATTCTCAACAGGGGATCGGCGAAGACATAGGCCGCCGCGGCCAATGCCGTGCCGACCGCCGCGGCCAGCCATAGGCCCTGCACCGCCTGCTGGGCGGCCCGGTAATGGTCTCCCGCGCCGATCAGTCGCCCCACCGCAGCGGTGGTCCCGTAGGCCAGGAAGATGAACAGCGACAGGGCCCCCAACAGCACCTGCGAGGCCACCGCCAGTCCGCCCAGATGGGGTGTGCCCAGATGCCCCACAACTGCGGTGTCGGCCAGGGTGTAGAGCGGCTCCGCGATCAGCGCGCCCAGGGCGGGAATCGCCAACCGGGCGATCTCCCGGTCATAGGGCGACTTTTGCAAACCCATTTGCCCTCTAATCTGCGCCATCCCACTAGGTAGCCTGTCGCCATGAGCGATATGAAGCCACGTTCTCACGAGGTCACCTCCGGGGCCGAGCGGGCGCCGGCGAGGGCCATGCTCCGGGCCGTGGGCATGACCGACGACGACTGGGACAAGCCCCAAGTGGGAGTGGCGTCGTCGTGGAACGAGGTGACCCCCTGCAATCTGCCGCTGGACCGCCTGGCCAAGCGGGCCAAGCAGGGCGTGCGCGACGCCGGAGGTTTCCCCATCGAGTTCAACACCATCGCGGTGTCCGATGGCATCTCGATGGGCCACGAGGGGATGCGGGCCTCGCTGGTGAGCCGGGAGATTATCGCCGACTCGGTGGAGGCTGTGATGCACGCCGAGCGGCTGGACGCCTTCGTCAGCTTCGCGGGGTGCGACAAATCGCTGCCCGGCATGTTGATGGCCGCCGCCCGGCTCAATCTGCCGTCGGTGTTCGTCTACGGGGGCTCCATCCTCCCCGGCCAACACAACGGCAAGGTGCTCGACATAGTGAGCGTGTTCGAGGCGGTGGGCGCCCACGCGGTGGGCGACATCGACGACGAGGAGCTCGACGCCATCGAGCGCAACGCCTGCCCCACCGAGGGCTCGTGCGCAGGAATGTTCACCGCCAACACCATGGCGTCAATCGGGGAAGCGCTGGGCATGTCGCTGCCGGGCAGCGCCTCGGCCGCCGCGGTGGACCGGCGCCGGGACGACTACAGCTATGCCAGCGGCACCGCGGTGATCGGGCTGTTGCGGGAGAACATCCGACCCCGTGCCATCATGACCAAGGCGGCGTTCGAGAATGCCATCGCAGTGACCATGGCCTTGGGCGGGTCGACCAACGCGGTTCTTCACCTGCTGGCCATCGCCTGGGAGGCCGGGGTGGAGTTGGAGCTGCACGACTTCAACAAGGTGGCGGCCCGGGTTCCCCACCTGGCCGACACCAAGCCCCACGGGCAGTACCACATGGCCGACATCGACCGCATCGGCGGCGTCCCGGTGGTTATGAAGATGCTGCTGGACGAGGGCCTGTTGCACGGCGACGAGATCACCGTCACCGGCAAGACCATGGCCGAGAACCTCGCCCTGCTGGACCCTCCCGACCCCGATGGCGACGTGATTCACGTCTTGGACAACCCGCTTCATGACGTCGGCGGAATAGCAGTGCTAACCGGATCGCTGGCCCCCAACGGGGCGGTGTTGAAGGTGGCCGGCATCGACTTCGACCACTTCGAGGGCCGGGCCCGAGTGTTCGACGGTGAGGACACGGCCATGGACGCGGTGCTGAGCGGGCACATCGAAGCCGGAGACATCGTGGTGATCCGCTACGAGGGCCCCAAGGGCGGTCCCGGCATGAGGGAGATGCTGGCCATCACCGGGGCGATGAAAGGCGCAGGCCGCGGCGGAGACGCCGCTCTGGTCACCGACGGCCGATTCTCGGGAGGAACTCACGGGTTCTGCGTGGGCCATGTGGCCCCCGAGGCCACCGAGGGCGGGCCGATTGCGCTGGTGGCTGAGGGCGACCGGATTCGAATAGACGTGCGGGACCACTCCATCGACCTGCTGGTGGACGAGGCCACCTTGGCCGAGCGCCAAGCCAACTGGAAGCCGCCCGAGCCCCGCTACACCAAGGGCGTGCTGGCCAAATACGCCCGTCTGGCCCAAGGCGCCGAAAAGGGCGCCATCACCGAGGCCTAGTGGCGCGGCCTTACATATCAGGATCAGACCAGGCGCCGGTGGCGTCGTCGAAAGCCCGGGCCGCGGCGGTCATCCATTCCAACCGGCCTTGGCGGGCTCCGGTAGACGACACGGGGACAATCTCTGGGCCAATGTTCAGCTGTGAGTCGGCTGGTACGTCGAACGGGGGCCGGGGAGCGATGGCCAGCTCCAACTGGCTGAGGGAGTCCACCGCTTGGTCGCGGGCCTCGGTCGAGTTCTCGTAGAACGCCGGATCCTGCACCTGAGCCCACTTGTCGGCTCCCATGACCACCACGTCGTAACCCTGAGCGATATCAACCAGTAGTTGATGCTCGGTGACCACCACCTTCAGGCCGTCGATATCGGCCACCGAGGCCTCCAACACGGCCACACGGTCTTCGAACGCGGGCCACTCCGTCAGCTCCTTCCCCAGCGCCACCCGCGACACCACCAAGTCAACCCGGAGCAGCCCCCGCTGATCCCTCGCCGCCTGAGCGATGGCCATATGCCCGATGGTGGGCGGGTTGAAGGAACCTGGATACACCCCTAACCGTCTTGTCACAAGCGACCCCTAGCGTTCATACTGGTGTGATCCTATGAAGCGCCATCCCTACTCTGGAGCGATTCTCGTAGTACGCCTTTAGCGCGCGGTCCCGGCTCGGCCCGGGGACCGGGCGCTACCGACCTCCCACACCGGGAGGTCTTTCCATTTGGGAAAAGCCCGGAAGGTTGATCCAAACATGAGATCTGCGGCGGAAATCAAGATGATCGGCAGTTGGACATGAAAATGAACGGCGGACAAGCCCTGATGAAGGCCCTCGAGAACGAGGGCGTGGACATCTTGTTCGGGCTGCCCGGCGGGGCCATCCTGCCGGTGTACGACCCGCTGATCGACTCCTCTATCCGCCATGTGCTGGTACGCCACGAGCAGGGCGCCGGCCACATGGCCGAGGGGTTCGCCCACGCTACCGGCCGCCCCGGCGTGGCCATGGTCACCTCGGGCCCGGCGGCCACCAACATCGTCACCCCCCTGTGCGATGCCTACATGGACTCCATCCCCATGGTGGTGGTTACCGGGCAAGTGCCCTACGCGGCCATCGGCACCGACGCCTTCCAGGAGTGCGACACCACCGGCATCACCATGTCGGTAACCAAGCACAACTACCTGGTGACCGAGGCAGCCGACATCCCCCAGGTGATCCACGACGCCTTCCACATAGCCACCACCGGTCGTCCCGGACCCGTACTGGTGGACATCCCCAAAGACATTGTGGACCCCAACAATCCCCGCTCGGCGATGGAGTGGTACACCCCCGACAGCCACGACCTGCCCGGATACCTCCCCAACCTTTCGGGCGACTCCGAGCTGATCCGCCAGGCGGCCAAGCTCATCTGCGAGGCTGAGCGCCCGGTCCTCTACACCGGGGGCGGCATCTTGAAGTCCCGGGCCGCCGAGGCCCTGTTGGAGTTGGCCGAGCTGACCGGAATCCACGTGGTCACCACGCTGATGAACCGGGGAGGCTTCCCCGACGACCATCCGCTGTGCTTGGGGATGCCCGGCATGCACGGCAACTACACCGCGGTCACCGCGATGCAGGAGGCCGACCTGCTCATCGCGCTGGGCGCCCGCTTCGACGACCGAGTCACCGGCAAGGTGGGCGAGTTCGCCCCGCTGGCCAAAGTCATCCACGTGGACATTGACAGCGCCGAACTGGGCAAGGTGCGCCGTCCGGATGTGGCCATCCAAGGCGATTGCCGGGTGGTGATCGAGGAGTTGGTCAAGGCACTCAAGGAGATGGGGGGCAACGAGGGGCAGCCCGACCGGAATGCCTGGCGGTCCCGCATCAGCGGGTGGCAGGAGCGCTTCCCCCTGACCTATGAGCAGTCCACATCCGACGAGCTGCTCAAGCCCCAGTTCGTGCTGGAGCAGCTGCGCGACGCCACCCCCGACGACACCATCGTGGCCTCGGGCGTGGGCCAGCACCAGATGTGGACCAGCCAATACTGGAAGTTCAACCACCCCTACACCTGGGTGAATTCGGGAGGACTGGGCACGATGGGGTTTGCCATTCCCGCCGCCATCGGCGCCAAAGCCGGTCGGCCCGACCGCATGGTGTGGGCGGTGGACGGCGACGGCTGCTTCCAGATGACGGCCCAAGAGCTGGTCACCGCGGCCACCGAGGGCTTCCCCATCAAGGTCGCCCTCATCAACAACGCCTATTTGGGCATGGTCCGCCAGTGGCAGGAGATGTTCTACGAGGAGCGGTATTCCGAGGTTTACCTCACCCGAGATGTGCCCGACTACAAGATGTGGGCTGAGGCCCTGGGCTGCGTCGGCCTGAGGGTGGAGTCACCTGAGGAGGTCGGTCCGGCCATCGCTCAGGCCAACGAGGTTGACGACCGCCCGGTGGTCGTAGAGTTCCGCTGCGAAGCTGAGGAGAACGTCTTCCCCATGGTTCCAGCGGGCATGTCCAACAGCGATGTTGTGGTCGACCCATCGCAGCGGGACCAGCCCCGATGAGCGCAGCTCCTGGTTTAGATGGGGGCGGGACCACCACGCTGGTGGTTCGGGTGGAGAACAAGGCCGGGGTGCTGGCCCGGGTGGCGGGACTGTTTGCCCGCCGGGGTTTCAACATCGAATCGCTGGCTGTGGCCCCCACCGATGACGAGCGGTTCAGCCGCCTCACCATCGTGGTAGGCGTAGACGCCGCTCCGATGGAGCAGGTGGTGAAGCAACTGGACAAGCTGGTCAACGTGGTGGATATCCAAGAGCTGAACCCCGCAGCCAGCGTGGAACGGGAGCTGATGATGGTCACCGTCCAGGCCGATCCCGCCATCCGAGGTCAGATCCTGGATCTGGTGCGAGTGTTCCAAGCCACCGTATTGAACGTGGGCTACGACGAGATCATGGTCTCGCTCACCGGATCGCCCAGCCGAGTGGATGACTTCGAAGATCTTCTGCGACCCTATGGGATCGTGGAGGTACAGCGCACCGGCAAAGTGGCGCTGCCCAAGCTGGTGAAATCCGCCCCCGACCCGCTGGCCCCCTGACGGCCCCAACCAACCAAGGACAAACAATGGCAACCGTGTTGTATGAGAAGGATGTCGACCGCTCCCTATTGGCCGACCGCAAGGTGGCGATTCTGGGATATGGGTCGCAGGGCCACGCCCACGCCCTCAACCTCAAGGAGTCGGGCATCGACGTCCGGGTGGGGCTGCGGGACGGTTCATCGTCGGCAGCCAAGGCCGCCGAGGCCGGCCTGCGGGTGATGTCCATAGCCGAAGCGTCGGCCGAAGCCGACATCATCATGCTGCTATTGCCCGACACCGAACAGGGCGACATCTACCAGGCCCACATCGAGCCCCATCTCCAGTCCGGAGACGCCCTGCTCTTCGCCCACGGCTTCAATGTGCGCTTCGACCTGATTTCGGCCCCCGAGGGCGTGGACGTGGCCATGGTGGCGCCCAAGGGGCCCGGACACCTGGTGCGGCGCACCTATGTGGAGGGCGGCGGCGTGCCCTGTCTGATCGCGGTGGGCCAAGATGCCACTGGCAACGCCCGGGAGCTGGCCCTGGCCTATGCCGACGCCATTGGCGGCGCCCGGGCCGGCGTGATCGAGACAACCTTCGCCGAAGAGTGCGAGACCGACCTGTTCGGCGAGCAGGTGGTGCTGTGCGGCGGTCTCACCTCGCTGGTTACCGCGGCGTACGAGACCCTTTGCGACGCCGGCTACCAACCCGAGGTGGCCTACTTCGAGTGCCTCCACGAGCTGAAGCTAATCGTCGACCTCATGTACGAGGAGGGAATCGGCGGGATGCGCTATTCCATCTCCGACACCGCCGAATATGGCGACCTGAGCCGGGGCGACCGCATCATCAACCAGGACACTCGAGCCGAGATGAAAAAGATCCTGAGCGAGATCCAAAACGGATCGTTCGCCGATGAGTGGATGAGCGAGAGCCGCAGTGGACGTCCCAACTTCTTGAGGATGGAGGCTGAGGGCCAGCAGCACCCCATCGAGCAGGTAGGGGCTGAGCTTCGGGCCATGATGCCGTGGATCTCCGAAGGCCGCCAGAGCGTGCAGGCTGTGTCTGGGGGCCAGGGGAAGGAATAGCCCCAGGGCCAGCCTTCGATAGCTGCCAAACGGCAGCAATTCATTAGTATCTACCCGGCAACTCCGAAAGGAAGAGAGAAGAGCCGTGAGCGAAAACTGGGGCTTTGAGACCAAGCAGATCCATTCCGGGCAGGAACCCGATCCGGCCACCGGATCGCGGGCCGTGCCCATCTATCAGACCACCTCCTATGTGTTCCGCGACACCGAGCACGCCGCCGCGCTGTTCGGTCTGGCCGAGGTGGGCAACATCTACACCCGGATCATGAATCCCACCCAGATGGTGCTGGAGGCCCGGCTCTCCGCGCTGGAGGGCGGGACTGAGACCGCCATCGGAATTCCCGGCGCGCTGGCCATGGCCTCGGGCCAGGCCGCGGAGACGCTGGCCATCTTGAACCTGGCCGAGTCGGGCGACCACGTGGTGTCTTCCGCATCGCTGTACGGCGGCACCTACAACCTGTTGCACTACACCCTGCCCAAGATGGGCATCGAGGTGTCGTTCATCGAGGACCCCGACGACCTGGGTGCCTGGAAGAACGCCATCCAGGAGAACACCAAGGTGCTCTACGCCGAGACCATCGGCAACCCCAAAAACGACTGCCTCGACATCGAGGGCGTCGCCGCGGTGGGCCACGCCGAGGGCATCCCGCTGATGGTGGACAACACGGTTCCGACTCCCTATCTGATCCGCCCGCTGGAACACGGCGCCGACATCGTGGTCCATTCCATGACCAAGTTCATCGGCGGCCACGGCAACTCCATTGGCGGAGTGATCATCGACGGTGGCACCTTCGACTACGGAGCCAGCGGCCGCTTCCCCAACTTCACCGAGCCCGACCCCAGCTACCACGGCCTGGCCTTCTGGCCGGCGCTGGGCCACGGCTCGTACATCATCAAGGCCCGGGTTCAGCTGCTGAGGGACATCGGCGCGGCCATCTCCCCGCAGAACGCCTTCTACTTCCTCCAAGGACTGGAGACGCTCAGCATGCGCATGGAGCGGCACTGCTCCAACGCCAATGCGGTGGTCGACTATTTGGAAGGCCACGACCAGGTGGAGTCGGTGCAATTCGGCAGCCTGTCGTCCAGCCCGTGGCATGAGCGGATGAACCACTACACCGGCGGCAAGGGCTACGGCTCGGTGCCCGCCTTCCACATCAAGGGCGGGCGCGACGCCGGTGAGAAGTTCGTGAACGCACTCACCCTGCACAGCCATGTGGCCAACATCGGCGACGTGCGCAGCCTGGTGATTCACCCGGCGTCCACCACCCACTCGCAGCTCACCGAGGAAGAGCAAATCAGCACTGGGGTGTATCCCGGGCTGGTACGGCTGTCGGTCGGGCTAGAGACGGTGGACGACATCATCGCCGACTTGGAGCAGGGCTTCGCAGCTGCCCGGGCCTGAACCCGCGGCCCACACAGCAGCAGCTTCGCGCGACGATAAGGGCGTGGGATTCGCCCCCTTGCTCAAGCTTGCCTCCGCGCCGTTGGCGCTGACGGTGGCGTTGGCCTTGGCGGTTACGGCCTGCAAGACCCCCGACCTCGAGGGTCCGGTGGTGTCGAGGCCCGAACTGGCCACTCCCACCCCCACCGTTGAGGCCGAAACTCCTGAGGCACCGGGGCCGACCGCTGAGCCCGAGGCGCCCGGCATCAGCGATGGGGCGATCAAAATCGGAGTGATCGCCGACGCCAGCGCGGGCAACGCCGTGACCGGCGGCAGCGAGTCGGCGTGGCTGGCCATGCGGGCCTGGGCCCAAGCCGTGAACAGCACTGGCGGGCTCGGCGGCCGGGATGTGGAAATCGTCCTCTTCGATTCCAATGTGTTCGACCACCGGGCCGCCATTCAGGAGGCTTGCGAGAGCGACGTCTTCGCTCTAGTGGGCTCCTATGCGCTGTTCGATGGGGATGGGGTGGATCTGCTCAACGACGAGTCCTGCCGCTTGCCCGACTTCCCGGCCGCGGCCCTGAGCCCGGCCCGGCGGTCATCGCCGGTGACGTTCGTGTCCAACCCCACATCCAACGATTTGTGGCAAGCCGGTGCGGCGCGGTTCTTGAGCGAGCGCTACCCGCAGTCTTCGGCCGCATTGGGCACAGTGATCTTGGATCTACCGGTGGCCTTCTATAAGGCCCAACGGGACATCGAGGCGGCGACCGCGGGAGGGTTTGGATTCGCATTCCAGGCCACCGCCGACGTGGTCGGTGAGGACTACGACGCTCTGGCTTCGGCCCTGTTGGAAGCACAAGCTCGGGGGATTTTCTGGTCGGCCGACAGCCAGCGGCTTCTTGAACTGCTCAAAGCCTGGGGGAGGTTGATGGAGCAGTTGCCGACCTTTGATTTTGAGGCATCGACGGAGGAGCCAGACGAGACTGTCGGGGTAGACGCCGAGGCGGCGATCGAAGAAGACGCCACATCAGTGCCCGAGGAGGGAGCCGAAGCTGGCACTGAGGATTCCCCCATTGAGCCAGAAGAAGACGGCACGGCCACTGAAGAGGAGCCCACCGGTGGGGAGTTCTTCGTATTGTGCTCTACCGACTGCTATTCCCAAAGCTGGGTTGAGCAAGCAGGGGAATTGGAATCGAATATCTGGGTGAGCATCGGGATGCTCCCGTTCGAGGAACCAGGCGACAACGTCGAGTTGGTGAGGTACGTGCTCTTCTTGCGAGAGGAAGTAGACGAGGAGGCCGAAGTTGACCTGATCGGCCTTTCCAGCTGGGCATCTGCGCTGCTGTTCGAGGAGGCCGTGAACCGGGCCATGTTCACCAGCGGTGGGGGACTTACCCGTGAGCTGGTGATCGAGGCAGCGGGCACCATCACCGAATGGGACGGCCGGGGCCTGCATGGGCCGACCAACCCCGCGGAGGGAATCCCATCGCCGTGCTACCTGCTGATGAGCCCCACCCCCAGCGGCTGGATCCGCCGCCACCCCGCCACCCCGGGCACTATGGATTGCGATCCCGACAACTTGGTGGAACTGGTCGAATCAGCGTCGTTGGGTGTCAGCCCCAGCAGGTCTGAGCCGACAGAGGCGTCGTCCTAGGAGTTGCCTTTTCGCCGCTGGCGCAGACCGGTTCAGTTTCCGCTGACGAAGTCGCTGATCTCGGAGTCCCAGTAGAGCCGGACGAGCGGTGCGTTGTCGGCACTGTACTTTCCTTCGCCGAGCGAGGCGGAGGTGGTGCCGGTGAGGTCGAATGATCCCAGGCTTCGGGCTGCCTCAACGAACGATTCCTGGGTGAGCACCGGGCCTGCGGCGGTGGCGATGGCGACGAAGAGCTCAACGCCACGACATGACCGGATGGTCGGGGCGAAATTGTTGGGTCTCGGGTTGGGCACATTGACGTTGACCACGTAGCCGCTCCGGGTTTCGTAGTTCTCGACGCACTCTGCCACTCCGGACTCGCCGGCGTTGTAGATGTCCGTGAGCGTTGGGGCGCCGTAGGCATACAAGTCGATCTGGCTTGGGTCGTAGCCGAAGCTGTTGTAAGTCGCCCTGCCAACCGCGTCCGTGATGACCGTCAGGTCGCTCCCGGCGCGCTCCACCGCCCCAACCGTGCCGTAGCCGCCGTTGAAGGTCAATATGACGTCGGCGCCATCGGCTTCTGCTCGCTCTATCCAGACGTCAGCCTGTGCTTCGCCGGCTGGAACATCACCCGGGGGAGTTGTTGATGTGAGCATCCGGGTCACCGTGCCCCCGGCGGCTTCAACCAACTCCTTTACCGGCTCGAGGAGGATCTCGTCTTCAGCCACCGACGCATGGATCTGGATCTTCTTGCCGTCGATCTGCCCATCAGCCTTGGCAGCAGTGATGAGACTGTTGATTCTCCCAATGAGGCTCCCCTCCGTGGTGTAGAGCAGCCCGCTGCTTTGCTCGATGACCTCGGGTGTCATTTCCCTTGTGTTCACGGCCAGCATCCCGTACAAATCGGTATAGCAGAGCACTCCATCAGCGAGGATGAAGCCCACAAAGGCGAAGACCTCCTCGTCCTCGGCGAACAGCACACATACTGCATCCATGGCGGCATCGTCGACCGGTGAGTATTTCCCGAACACCGGCGCCAACATTCGTCCATTGACGCCTCCAGCCTCGTTGGCCCTGTCGATGGCGGCCTGCCATTGGGCTTGGAAGTCGCCATTGTTGATTCCGAATTCGGACGCGTCCACGAACCCGACGCCGATCTTGATCTCGGTCTCGGTGACCCCACGATATGAGGCGGTTAGCACCACCGGCTCGGGTTCAGGCTCCTCGGTGGGTGCCCCCTCCGGCGTAGCCTCTTCGGGCTCGGCCTCTTGTGGTTCAGCAGGTTCGGGTTCGGCCTCCTCGGGTTCTGCTGCCTCAGCCTCGGTCTCGGTTTCAGCCGGCTCGGGGTCTTGGGCCGCAGGTGCCTCGGGCTCCGCTTCTTCGGCACTCACCGCCGGAGTATCGCCCCCTGACTCGTCATCGTCGTTGCCCCCGCAGGCTGCCGCCACCAGCGCCAATGCGAGAACTAAAGCCAGTAACCAACGCCGCATTTTCGCGTCCCCCCGATGTTCGCTGAGAAAAGGGTAGTCAACTAGAGCCCGGCGGGGCGGTTGCCGATGACGCCCTTGGCCTCTAACTCGGCCAACTCATCATCGGTCAGGCCCAATTCGCCGCCCAGCACTTCGCGGTTGTGTTGGCCCAGGAGGGGCGCCGGGGTCTTGGTCCAGGGGCCCGGTGAGGATTCGAACCGGAACGGCAGGCTGGCACAGGGAACTTCCCCGCACACGGGGTGGTCGATCGGTTCGATGAACGAGCGGGTCCGAAGTTGGGCGTGGTTGCCGATCTCGGCTCCGAGCACCACCACGCTGGCCGGGACTCCGGCCGCGTTTAGCTGCGCCACCGCATCGGCATCGGTCTGGGGGGCCACCCATTCGGCTATTCCGGCATCGATGGCGTCGGCGGCGGCCCGGCGCTTGTCAGCGGTGTCGTAGTCGGCCCAGTCAGGGTGGCCCAGCAGGTCGCATAGGCTCTTCCACTGCTGATCGTCGGCCACTGCCACGGCCACCCAGCGCTCAAAACCGGCGGCGGGGTACACCCCCTGGGGCGTGGCCCGTGGTCCCCGGTTGCCCTCTCGGGGCAGTTGGCGGCCAAGGGCCGAGTACTCCACCAATTGCTCGGCGGCGGCGTTGAGGGCGGCAGCCACCATGGTCACCTCTACCAGACGTCCCTTGCCGGTGCGATCCCGCTCTTCCAGGGCGGTCAGGGTGGCGAACACCGCGTGCATTCCGGCCAGCGGGTCGCACGGGCCCCGGGGGATTTGGGGATCCTCGTCGGGGTAGCCGGTGATGTTGGCCATCCCGGTTAGCTGCTCCATGGTCTGGGCAAAGCCGGTGTTGTCCCGCCACGGGCCACTGAGGCCGAAAGCGGGCATCCGGGTCATGATCAGTTTGGGGTTGAGTTCCGACAGCCGCTCCCAGGTGAGGCCGAAGCCGTCCATCACTCGGGGGGTGAAGTTCTCGATCACCACGTCGGCGTCGGCGATCAGCCGCTCGGCCACCGCCACCCCCTCGGGAGAGCGGAGGTCGAGGGTGATGTCCCGCTTGTTGGTGTTGGCCCCGTGGAAGACCATGCCCCATTCCCACCACTGGTCCTCCGAGGGCAGGCGGGCCGAGGCGAAGCGCATCCCGTCGGCCCGCTGGATCGACTCGACCTTGACCACATCGGCACCAAGCAGGGCCAGGGAGTGACTGGCGATGGGCCCGGCCCACCAAGCGGTGAAGTCGATGACCCGCACCCCGGCTAGGGGCAATGCAGCAGGCTCGCCGCGGTTGGGTTGGGGTGTGTGGGCCTCAATCTGTCCGGTGTGCTCTCCGGCCTCGGGCACCGGCTCGAAGGGCCGGGGTTCGGCTCCGTGCAACTGGTAGGGGACCGCGGGCTGAGTGAAGCCACCGGAGGGATTGGTGGTGAAGGCGTTTCGGCCAGAGAATGCCTCCAGGGTGGGCACGGTGGCCCCGGTACCGATTGGGGCCACTGGGATGCGCCGAGCCGATGCCTCGGCGAGCACCTCTGCGGTGGTCCTCTGGGTGGTCCAGGCGTGCATGGCAGCTCGAAACTCATCTCGTCGTTTCCAGCGGCCGCCGTAGCCGCACATCTCCTCGTCCTCCAGCCAGTCGGGGCGGCCGATCATCACCAAAAAATCCATGAACTGCTGGCGGGCCACGGTGCAGAAGCCCACGTGGCCGTCGGCGGTGGGCTCGATGGAGGGCAGCTCCACATTGCGCCCGGGCCGTTGGGGGTTGGTGTCGCCGCTCAACTCGGCCGATATCCATGCGTAGGTATTCATGGTCATGACCATGGTCTCGAACATGGACACGTCCACGTGGTCGCCTTGGCCGCTGCGCCCGGCGGCTCGGGCCGCGGCCAGCGCCCCCACCCCGGCGTAGATGGCCGCGGTCCACTCGCCAATGGCCCCTCCGGCCTGCACTGGCGGACGCTCCGGGTTGCCCCGCTTGCCGATCCCGCCGCACTCGGCTTGCAAAGTGAACTCGGTGGCTGGCCGATTGGCATACGGTCCGGTGCGCCCCCACGGGGAGATCGATACCAGCACCAGCGAGGGGTTGGCTTGGCGAGCGGCGTCGGTGATTGCCGGGGACAGCCCCTGGTCGGTGGAGTCGATGAGGATGTCGGCGCTGGCCAGCAGATCGGCGACAGCGGGGTCGTTCGGATCGCCGATCACTGAGCGCTTGGAGGTGTTCAGAAACTGGAAGAGCGGGCCGTCCTTGTCACCCAGTTCGGCCCCCGAAGCCGACCACCCTCGCAGGGGATCACCGCCGGGGGGCTCGATCTTGATGACATCGGCCCCGGCGTCGGCCAGCAGCTTGCCGGCATAGGAGGCTGAGATGCCCCCGCCCACCTCGACGACTCGCAGGTGCTGGAGGATCATCGGCGGCTGGATAGGGCGAAACAAGACATCGCCCGGCAGATTACTCAGCAGGGGAGTGGGGCACCCATGCCAGCGGTCTGGGTGCTGGCGAGGTTGGCGTGGCCTAGTATTCGCGCTCATCACACAGGTCCAGAGGATGGAAGGAGTTGGCATGGCGACTGTGCCGCTGCACGAGGAGATCGAGCCCCTCAAGGAGATGGTGCCCATAGGGGTGGTCGATGAGACAACCCTGCCGGGGCTGCGGGATTCCCGGCTGGGGGACCTTCCCGAGCTCAGCGATGCGGTGGAGCGCTCGGATCATGTCGTGGACGAGGCCAATGGCGTGGTGGTGCGGGTGCATCGGCCGGTGGGGTTGGAGGGGGCCTTGCCGTGCGTGTACTCGATTCACGGCGGGGGCTACATCCTGGGCAGCTATGAGATGGACGACGCCAAGTTCGACAAGTGGTGTCCCGCCTACGGCATCGTCGGGGTGTCAGTTGAGTACCGGCTCTCGCCCGAGACGCCCTATCCGGGCCCACTGGAGGACTGCTACGCCGGTTTGAAGTGGACATATGACAATGCCGACGAGTTGGGCATCGACCGGGACAAGATCGGCATAACCGGGGTCAGCGCTGGGGGCGGTTTGTGCGCCGCGCTGGCGTTGCTGGCTCGGGACCGGGGCGAGGTGCCCTTGCAGTTCCAGTTGCTGGACTGCCCCATGCTCGACGACCGCCAGATCACGCCGTCGAGCCAACTCGACGATTTACTGATCTGGAGCAGGGAGTCGAACACCTTCGGCTGGCAGAGCTACCTCGGTGACCTCTACGGCTCTGACAATGTGCCCTATACCGCGGCGGCGGCTCGGGCCGAGGATCTGTCGGGTCTGCCCGATGCCTATGTCTGCATCGGCGGTGCCGATGGCTTCCGCGACGAGGACATCACTTACGCCATGCGCCTGTACGGGGCTGGCGTCCCCACTGAGCTGCATGTCTATCCGGGCGCACCTCACGGTGTGGCTTTGTTTGCCCACCTAGAAATCGCCCAGCGCTACTCCACCGACCAAGAAGACTGGCTACGGCGCCAATTGGAACGGCTCGGCTGAGCATGTGCGGAGGCCCAGGATACCCCATTTGGTAATACCTGGTTATACTGTGACTGTGAAGGTCGCAGTCTCCATTCCCGATGCGGTATTCGAAGCAGTCGAGGAGTTGGCGGCCCGCCGCCGGTGTTCCCGTTCGAGTTTGTACGCAGAAGCTTTAGAGCGGCTTTTGGCCGACACCGAAGGCGATGACGTCACCGCCCGTCTCGATGCCGCGTACGCAGAGCTGTCCTCGGGTCTAGATGAAACGCTGAAGCAAGCGCAGGCCGACGCGTTGTCAGAGTCCTGGTGATTCACCGGGGCGAGATCTACTGGGTGGATCTCCGTGAACCAGCAGGATCAGAGCCAGGCCGCCGCCGTCCCGTGCTCGTTGTGTCCAGCGATCGCTTCAACCAGAGCAGAATCGACACAGTGATGGCGGTGGCCATCACTTCGAATCTCCGCCTCGCCGCCGCCCCCGGCAACGTCGAGCTCTCTTCAGAGACCAGCGGCCTAGACCGTGACTCAGTGGCCAATGTCTCGCAGATCGTGACGCTTGACAAGGCTTTGTTGTCCGATTGGGTGGGCCGGGTTGACCCCGCCACCATGCGGTTGATCGACGTAGGCATGGGACTGGCACTCGACCTGCCGATATCGAGCCAATCGGGGTAGCCCAATTGCAGATGCGCTCGCCCTTCGCGCTGTCGGGCTACCGTGACCTGACAGCCCGTGAATTGGAGTTGAAATGACAACGGTTCTGTTAGACCCGGAGATTGAGCAACTCCAGCATCTGGTGCCGACCCGGGATATCAGTTCTGACTTTTTGGCTGAAATCCGGGCCAATTTGCCGGTCCAGTTTCCAGAGCTCAGCGATGCGGTGGAGCGTTCGGATCATGTCGTAGACGAGGCCAACGGCGTGGTGGTGCGGGTGCATCGGCCGGTGGGGTTGGAGGGAGCGGTGCCGTGCGTGTACTCGATTCACGGCGGGGGTTACATCCGGGGCACCTACGACATGGACGACGCCAAGTTCGACCGGTGGTGTCCCACCTACGGCATAGTTGGGGTGTCGGTGGAGTATCGGCTGGCCCCGGAGACGCCCTACCCCGGCCCCTTGGAAGACTGCTACGCGGGTTTGGAGTGGACGTATGACAACGCGGCCGAGATTGGGATTGATCGACACAAGATCGGCATCACCGGGGTCAGCGCCGGGGGAGGGTTGTGCGCCGCTTTGGCCCTGCTGGCCCGGGACCGGGGCGAGGTGCCGTTGCAGTTCCAGCTCTTGGACTGCCCCATGCTCGACGACCGCCAGATCACCCCGTCCAGCCAGCTCGACGACCTGGTGATCTGGACCAAACAGACGAACGCCTTCGGCTGGAAGTGCTACCTGGGCGATCTCTACGGAACCGACCAAGTGCCCTACACCGCAGCCGCCGCTAGGGCTGAAGATCTCTCGGGCTTGCCCGAGGCCTACGTCTGCGTTGGCGGCGCTGATGGCTTCCGCGACGAGGACATCACCTACGCCATGCGCCTCTACGGCGCCGGCGTCCCCACCGAGCTCCACGTCTACCCCGGTGCCCCCCACGGTGTCGGCCTCTTCCCCCAAACCGCAATAGCCCAACGCTACGCCGCCGACCGAGAAGACTGGCTCCGCCGCCAACTAGCCCGGCTCGGCTGAATGTTGGCTAGCTCGGGTCAGCTTTGGCCTTGAAGGTCTTTGAGCAAGAGCATGAGGGTGAGCTGGTCAATGGGGGAGGGTTGGAAGCCGTGGTGGCGGTAGAAGCTGGCAGCTTGATCATCATTGGCGTGGACGAGAACGAGGCGAATCCCGGTGTGCTGGGACACTTCGAGTGCTTTGAGGAGGAAGTGTTTGAGTAGGGCAGCCGCCAGTCCCTTGCCCTGATTATCGCGATCGACGGCGAGGCGGCCGAGCAGCATAGCGGGGAGTGGGTCAGGCTGGTTGCGGGCAGCTCGTTTGGTGGCTTGAGCTCGGGCGAGAACTGCCGTGCTGGAAGCGTAAAACGCGATCACCCTGTTGCCGTCGGCAACTACCCAGGTACGTGACGAGCCTTCGCGCTGGTTACGCGGAGCTGTCTGCTTGAGCCAGTTGCTCAGAACCTCGTCGCCGCAATCGAAGTCTGCGGTGTTGTGGGAATCGGTCAGCAGTTCTGGGCCAATAAAGAAGGTCACTCTCGTTCAAGGATTGACGGCTGGGCCAGCAGCGTGGCGATTCTAGGATTGGAATCTGGAGGTTGATCCAAGAGGTCTTGGAGCTCGTCCCAACTCTCTGTGTCCAAGACGAACACTTGGCGATCGGCCAAGTCATTGGTCGCCGCGTCTACTGCGCAACCCACCACGTACTCGTTTAGCGACATACCAGTTGCGTTCAGCACTTGGCGAACGACCGCGTCTTGAGCCGGAGTGACCCGAAGCGTCCACCTCTCTGTCTTCGTCTCCACATCGAGAAGTGTACGCCAAATTGACGTACAAGTGCTCAGGCGCTGAAGAAAAGATCGGGATAGGAGAGGGATTCCCGGATCAGGAATCCTCGACCAGGCGGGCGGGGAAGCCGCCTTTGGAAATTGGGCCCCATTGGTCGATGGTTAGGCGGATGAGGCATTTGCCTTGTCGGGCCATGGCTTCGCGGTATTCGTCCCAGTCGGGGTGCTCGCCGGAGATGACGCGGAAGTATTCGACTAGGCCATCGAGCGCTTCGGGCATGTCCAGGACCTCGGCGGTGCCGTCGAGCTGGATCCACTCGCCGCCGAACTCGTCCGACATCACCACCATCGAGGCCGCGGCGTTGCGCTTGGCGTTGATCGACTTGGCCCGCTCGGGGTAGCTCGACACCACCACTCGGCCGCTGGTGTCCAGTCCCAGCGTCACCAGGGAGCTCTGGGGGCGCCCGTCGCGGCGAGTGGTGAGCAGTACGCCCCGATGACGGGGGCGGACGAAGTCCTCCATCTCGGCCCGGTCGACATAGCGGTCGGTAGCAATTGAAGCCATGTGGTGAACCTAGCGGGCTGCCAACAGAACTCCAGAACTACAGAGTTCGCCTGATGGGAATGAGGTTCTGAAAGACCGGGTCGCGGCCCTCGGTTCTGGCTGCGAAGACCTCGGCCATGTCGTCAGGCTGGAACATGCCAGATTGCCAGGTGGCCACGTAGTTGAGACCGTCGGCCACGCTGTGGTCGCGGGTGTAGTTGAGCATCTCCTTGGATCCCCAAATGGCTAGTGGTGAGCGCTCGGCGATCTCTCGGGCAATCGCCAGCACGCCCTCCAGCATGGTGTCCTGATCGGGATAGACCGTGTTGACGAGCCCCGCGGCCTTTGCCTCGTCAGCACTCAGCCGGCGGCCGGTGTAGGCCAGCTCGCGGGCCAGTCCGTCGGGAATGATGCGAGGCAGCCGCTGCAAGGTGCCCAGATCAGCGGTCAGGCCGATGTTGATCTCTTGGATGCAGAAGAAAGCTTCAGCCGTGCAATACCGCATGTCGGCGGCGCAGACCATGTCCACGCCGCCGCCGACGCAGCCCCCCTGCACGGCGGCTAGCACCGGCATTCGGGCTTTCTCAAGACAGCTGAACGACTCCTGAAGGGTCAGGGCCAGGTTGCGGGTTTCCGCCCTTACCCGGCCGAGCTCCGGCGTATCGCTGGACTCAGACCCGCCCGAGAACAGCGAGTCCGGCTGGGTGAAGACCGACAAGTCCATGCCCGCGGTGAAATGACGCCCGGTGGAGGAGATCACCAGCGCCCGGGCTTCGCCGGAATCCGACAGTTCGTTCACCGCGGCGGGCAGCTCAGACCAGAACTCCGGGATCATGGAGTTCCTGGCTTCGGGCCGGCTGAGCTGTAAGTGGGCTACCCCATCTTCAAGAGCGATCTCGAAGCAGGTGTAGTCCTGGTTGGAGCTAACCATGTTGGCTTCCTTTCGTGGCCGATCTCTCCTGTGAAAGGGCCGTGGGATCGGCATTTGGGGGCGCTGCCGAGCAAACTAATCCAGTGCTCGTCGTCGACACCCATACCCACGTGATTTCTGATGACTTAGAAAGATATCCGCTTCAGGTGGCCGACTATCCGGGGGTGGAGTGGGTGTACGAGGCCCCGGTCACCGCCGAGGAGTTATTGGCCGAAATGGCAACTGCCGATGTGGACCGGGCGGTGCTGGTCCAGGCCCAGGGGGGCTACGGCACCGACAATTCCTATGTAGTAGATGCCCGAGCGGCCTATCCCGACTCGTTCAGCGCAGTGGCCATCGTGGACGATCCGGCCGAGCTCGACACATTGGCGGCGGCCGGGGTTGGCGGTGTGCGGTTCTACGCCATCGGCGGGGGAGGGCCGCTGCAAGATGAGGCCACATGGGAAACGGCGCGGCGACTGGGCCTCCGGGTCAGCGCAGCGACGGTGCCCGAGTACCTGCCGGCGCTGGGCGAAGCGGTTGCCGCCCATCCTGATGTGATCTTGGCTCTGGATCACTGCGGATTCGTGCCCGAGTCGATTGGCGACTACGCCCACCTGGAGAACTTGTACTTGAAGGTAACCCCCCATGTGCTCGATGCCGGCGATTCCGCAGACATGCTGGAGCGGCTGGCCGAGCAGTTTGGCCTCGACCGGCTCATGTGGGGATCGGACTACTCCCAAACCCACGACCGGCCCTATGTCGAATTGGCCGATCAGGCCCGGGGGGCTTGTTCTGGGCTGACTCCGAGCGAGCAAGCCCAATTTTTGGGCGGCACTGCGCTAGGGCTGTGGCCCGAGCTGGCCTGAGCTAGTCGATCCCCAGCATTTCGTCGATCACCGCGGCCATCTTCTCCGGGTCGCGTTCAACCTCCCGGGTCTGGCCGCCGGCGTCGAGGAAGCGTTGCATCAGCGGTAGGTGCTGGCCGGTGGCTGAGCAGGCCATCATCCCCTGGGTCTCGGTCAACAGCCCCGGCTCCACTGGACCCAAAGCGGCATCAACCGCTTGCTTGGCCTTGGCAATGGACAATCTCGGCGAGGCGGCGATGCGACGGGCCACCTGGGCGGTGTGAGCCCGAAGTTGGTCGGAGGGCAGCACCCGGTTGACGTAGCCGATGGCGGCGGCCTCTTCGGCGGTAACGTCGTTGCCCGACAACACGATTTCCAGCGCCCGGCTGCGGCCCACCAGGCGGGCCAGCCGCTGGGTGCCGCTGGCTCCGGGGATGATGCCCATGGCCACCTCCGGCTGGCCTAGCACAGTGCGGGGCCCGGCGAAGCGCATGTCGAGCGACAGCAGGAACTCCGATCCGCCCCCTCGGGCGATGCCGTCGATCATTCCAATGGTGGCGATTCCGATGGTGCGACATCGGTCGAACGTTGCCGCGGCCACATTTGGCTCGTTGGGCACCTCAGCAGAAGCCTCCATGGCCAGGATCTGCTCGACGTCTCCGTGCATTAAGAAGAAGTCGGGGTCGGCGCTCTCAAACACCAGCACCCCCACTTGCTCGTCAGCCTCGACCGCGTTCAGCAGCCCGATCAATCCGCCGATCAACGCCCCGTCCACCAACTGCTTGGGCGGGTGGTCGATCACCACCCAGCCGATACCGTCGTCAACGGTCATCGCGAAGGGTCCAAAGCTCTGCTCACTCATCGTGGTCCTCCCACTGGTTCCAATAGGCAACTTCAGAGACTGGCCGGCGCCGCACCGGGCCGAACGGCACTGCGGGCCACCCCATGGGGATGCCGCACACGATATGGACGTCGTCGGGAATGCCCAGAATTGCCCGCACCTCGTCGGCCCGGAATGCGTGCAGCGTGGTCAGCACCGTGCCCAAGCCCAGGCTGCGGGCTGCGACCAGGAGATTCTGCACCGCGGGGTAGATCGAGTGACTCACCCCCCGCTGGATGGAGCACACGATGATGAGCACCGGCACCTCGCCGATTTCCCGGGCGAACTTGGCGGCCTTCTCGACAATCTCCGCCTCTTGACCCCGCAGCCACTCAGTGCCCGCCGCTGATGGGTTGTTGTAGGCGTCCTGCTGGGCGTCGAGGTACAACTCGCCGAGCTGGCGCCGCTTCTCAGGATCAGTGACCACCACGAAGCGGGCGAACTGTCCGTTGATGGCGCTGGGGGCCCGGATGGCGGCATCCAGCACTCTGGTAATCAGCTCATCGGGCACCGGGTCGGGCCGATAGCGCCGCACCGCCCGCTGGGTGTGCATGGCCTCGAACACGCCCACCTCGGCGGTTGCTTGGTTCATGGGCTGGACAGTAGTTGGAGCCGGGGTAGTAGTAGCGGGTCGGCTCCGGCGATAGCCTGCGTCCATGGCGCAAAAGCACCGCATCACCATCACCTATTGAGTTCCTTGAAACTATTCCGAGCACGCCGTGAGCGCTGCCAAGGACCTGCTTCAGAATTACCAACACATCATCGAGGATCTGACTCTGGTGACCGGTGCGTCGGGCATCTTCGACGTTGAAGTCGACGGCGAGATGCTCTACTCCAAGTACGCCACCGACTGTCACGCCGACCCCGGTGAGGTGCTGAAACTGTTTGCCGAGCAGTACGCCCAAGGGGTGCTGGTCTACGGCTCGTAGCCCTAAGGACAGTCTGAGGGGCCTACGCTACGGGCGTGGACGCCGAAACCATCGACATCGACCATCAGACCCCGGAGTTCATCGCCAATCGCCATAGCCGCTACCACGAGCTGAGGGAGCGCTGCCCGGTGGTGTTCAACGAGCACTACGGCGGGTTCTGGATGGTCACCGACTACGAGTCGGTGGCTCAGGTAGCCCGGGACAACGAGACGTTCGCCCACAAGTATGAGCCCGATGCCCCCGACGGCATCTCCTATCACGGCATCTGCGGCGTTCCCCGCCCGGGATACATCCCCCGCCAAGGAGTATCCGAGATCGACGGGCCCGAGCACGCCGACCTGCGGCGGGTGCTGAACCCGCTAATGACCATCAATGCAGTCGAGAGCACTCGACCCCGTATGGAGGCGGTGTCGGCCTGGTTCATCGATGAGATCATCGAGGCGGGCGAGGCCGATTTGGTGCTCGACTACACCACCCCGGTTCCCGCGGTGCTGACGCTTGAGATGATGGGCATGGTGTCGTCCAACTGGCAGCACTACGCCGACTTCTTCCACGCCACCTCTTCTTATGAGCCCACCGACGAGCGGTACCTCAGCGCGATATCGCACCAGCCGGACATGTGGGCTGAGCTCCGGGATTTCGCCGTGTTCCGCCGGGAGAACCCGGCCGACGATGTCACCACCGCCCTGGTGTCCTCTCCGCTGGATGGCCGGATGCTGAGCGACGACGAGATCACCGCCATCATGTGGAACCTGGTGGCCGGGGGCCTCGACACCACCACGTCGCTGGTGTCATGGGGCCTGCACCACCTGGGCACGCATCCCGAGGATCGCTCCCGGCTCATCGACGATCCCAGCCTCATTCCAAGCGCGGTAGAGGAGTTCCTACGGTTCTACAGTCCCAGCGAAACCCTGACCCGCACCGCCACCCGCGACGTGGAACTCGGCGGCCGCCAGATCCGCCGGGGCGACATCGTGTTGATCAGCTGGGTGACGGCCAACCATGATCCGGCTGCATTCGATGACCCCGGCAACATTCGCATCGACCGCGAGGTGAACAAGCACTTGGCGTTCGGATTGGGCGGCCATCGCTGCATCGGCTCGTCGATCGCCCGCATCGAGTCGGAGCTAATGCTGAGGGACGTCCTCGCTCGCATCGGCGACTACGAGATCGACCTCGACGGGTTCAAGCCTTATCCGGGCAACCTGCTGATGACCGGCGTGGTGTCGATGCCGGCCACGTTCACGCCTGGGACACGCTCAGGGGCAGCCGACCCATTCGCGTGATCGCGAGATAGAACCCAAGTTGAGAGGTAGCTCAGCTCAGTTGAGCCGCTCGACGATCATGGCCATACCTTGGCCACCGCCCACGCACATACTCTCGACGCCGATGGTCTTGTCGGCGTCTTCCAACCCGTTGAGCAGCGTGCCCATGATGCGGGCGCCCGTCATGCCGAAGGGATGGCCCAGGGCGATGGCCCCGCCGTTCACGTTGAGCTTGTCGTAGCCGATTCCCAGCTCGTCGGCTGAGGGAATCACCTGGGCGGCGAAGGCCTCGTTGATCTCCACCAGATCGACGTCGTCGATGGTCATGCCGGCACGGTCCAGCACCTGGGTGATGGCCGGAATGGGGCCGAGACCCATGATCTCGGGGTTCACCGCGGCCACCCCCGAGGCCACGATCCGAGCCAACGGCTTGACGCCGAGCTCAGCGGCCTTGGTGTCGCTCATAACCACCACTGCGGCGGCCCCGTCGTTGAGCGGACAGGCGTTGCCGGCGGTCACGGTGCCGTCGGGGCGGAACACCGGATTGAGCTGGGAGACCTTCTCGATCACGGTGCCGGCCCGGATGCCGTCGTCCTTGCTCACCAGCGTGCCGTCGGCCAGGGGATAGGGGGTGATCTCCCGCTCGAAGAAGCCCCGCTCCTGGGCGGCCTCGGCCCGGTTCTGGGACATGACGCCGAACTCGTCTTGGCGCTCGCGGCTCACGTTCCAGGCCTGGGCCACGTTTTCGGCTGTCTGGCCCATGGCGATGTAGATGTCGGGCAGACCCTCAGGTGGCGACCACACCGGGGTGCCCTCCCCGCTGCGCTCAACCGAACGGGCCTCGGCCTCGGCGAACAGGTCGTTCTTGCCGCCCCGGTCGGCGGCCCCGGCTGCGAAGCGGCTCACGCACTCCACCCCGCCCGACACGAACACGTCACCCTCACCGGCTCGCACCGCGTGGGCGGCCATGCGGATGGTCTGAAGCGACGAGGAGCAGTAGCGGTTGACGGTCACACCGGGCACGTCGAGTCCGGCCAACAGACCCGACAGCCGGGCGATGTTGTAACCGGCCTCACCCGCGGGCTGGGCACAGCCCCACATCACGTCCTCGACATCGGCGCCGTCGATCTGGGGGACTTTGCCGAGCACATCATCGATGATGAACGCCGACATGTCGTCGGGGCGAATTTCGGCCAGCGACCCCTTGACTGCCCGCCCAATCGGGGTGCGAGAGGTGGCGACGATTACTGCTTCGGGCATGGTTGCTCCTGTTGGTTGGGATCTCTCGATCAGTTGAGTTGGGGCCTTGTGAAGGCTAGGACAGGTCGACTCGCTCGGTGTCTGTTCCGCTGCGGAGATGCTTGCCGGGCCGGGCGTCGGTGAACTGCCCGTCTCTCACGATCTCCTCGCCGTTGCAGAACACATGGTCGATGCCGTCGGCCTCGCCGTACAGGCGGGGGGCACCGGCGGGCAGGTCGGCCACCACGGTGAGGGGCTTGGCCCCCACCCGGGTCTCGTCGATCACCACCACATCGCCGTGCCAGCCCTCTTGGAGCTGGCCCCTATCCCTGAGCCCATAGAGCTGGGCCTGCACGTCGGTCATCAGGTGGACGGCTTCCTCCATCGAGATCAGCCCCCGCTTCCGCATGCACTGACCGAGCATCGAGGTGGCGTAGTTGGCCGTCATGAACAGGTCCAGGTGGGCACCGGCGTCTGAAGCGCCGATCACCGCCCGGCCGTCCCGCCAAATCTCCATGCGGGCCTTCCAGTCCTCGTCGGAGGACACCGGCGGCGGGGTGCCGAATGAGGTTTTCAACTCGTCGGCCACCACGATGTCGCACAAGGCGTCAAATGGCTTCTTGCCCTCGTCCTCGGCAATCTGACCCACGGTGCGGTTCCGATATTGCTCGTTCTCGGGTGCAAAGGTGTCGAAGATGATCTTGGTGGACCAGTCGGCCAGGCCCTTGAGGGGTCCGGGCTGCTGGGCCAGTTCGTCGAGTCGATCGCGCTCGGCCTGATCCGACAGCAGTGCCATTTTCTCGGCGGGCGGGGCCAGCATGGCGCCCTCCCAGTCGGGCAGGGCGTCGAGCACGAAGCCGCCGGCCATGCTGAGGCGAACCGAGAAGGCCATGGGCACGGTGAGGGCCACCACCTTGCCCCCTTGAGCCTTGGCGTGGTCGCTGGCCTCCAGCTTGGCGTAGCACTCGTCGAGGTTGCCGGCCATCACGGTCATCACGTTCCAGTTGAGCTGGGTCTGGGCGGCCACCGACATGTCGGTCATCAGGTTCATGGCGGCATCGTCAAACGGCCCAACGCAGGGGATCAGCTCCAGCGAGGTTCCCTCGTACTCCGAGCACACCCGGGCCAGCTCGATGAGCTCGTGGCGGCTGGCGTATCGGCTGGGCACCATGTTGCCAAAGGGGTCGTTGTGAGTGCGGGCATACGAAGATGAGAATCCCAGTGCACCGGCCTCGAGGCCGGCCCGGAGCAGGTCCTGCATCTGGGCCAACTCCTCGGGAGTGGCCTCCCGCTTCACGCAGTCGGGGCCCATGACCACCCGGCGCAGCGCGGAGTGGCCCACCTTGAAGGCGGTGTTGATCGACAGCGTGCCGTCGAAGGCGTCGAAGTACTCAGCAGTAGAGCGCCAGTTCCACGGAACTCCGACCTGGAGCGACTCCAGGGGCATGCCCTCCACCCGGGCCAACATCTGCATCAGGTACTCGCCGTCGGCGGGGTCGTCGGTCAGCGGCGCAATCGTGAATCCACAGTTGCCCCCGATAACGCTGGTCACCCCGTGCAGCGGCGAGGGGCTGAGGGTGGTGTCCCAGAACACCTGGGCATCTAGGTGGGTGTGCACATCGATAAAGCCCGGGCACACTGCTTTGCCGGCGGCGTCCACCGTGTTAACCGCCTCAGCCGCGCTCAGATCGCCGATCGACGCGATCCGCCCGCCGGTCAGCCCCAGGTCGGCCCGGTAGCGGGGGCCGCCGGTGCCGTCGATGATGTCTCCGCCCTTGATAATGGTGTCAAACATGTCTCGCCCCTTGTGCGCCCCCCATTGGCGCGCTTTGTGAACAATCTAGGCCATGCCCGGGCTCATTGGCGAAGAACCGGGCGCTGAGTGAAAGGGCTGCGTCAATGCCCCGATAAGCTCTCAGCCCATGGCAGAGATCCCCCGCATCATCTCCGTGGACGACCACGTGGTCGAGCCCCCCGACCTTTGGACCGAGCGACTTCCTCGCAAGTACCACGATCGCTGCCCGCGGGTTGAGCGCGACAAGGCCACGTTCCACTTCGAGGGCGGGGTGTTCAGCTATGAGAAGGGGACGCCCGACGGGACGTGGGGCGACTGGTGGCTTTACGACGACCTGATCTACCCGTTCCCCAAGTTGTCGGCGGCCATCGGGTTCGAGCCGCTCACCAATACCCCGGTGACGTTCGACGAGATCCTTCCCGGCTGCTGGAAGCAGAAGGAGCGTCTCGAGGATATGGACGCCAACCACGTTGAGGCGTCAATCTGCTTTCCCAATGTTTTGCCCCGATTCTGCGGCCAGACCTTCCACGAGCGGGAGGACAAGGAGCTGGCCCTGCTGTGCGTCAAGGCCTACAACGACTGGATGATCGACGAATGGTGTGCCGGGGACGGGGCAGGGCGCCTCATTCCGCTCACCATCATCCCGCTGTGGGATGCCCATCTGGCTGCCCAGGAAATCCACCGCTGCGCCGACAAAGGCAGCTTCTCGGTGGCGTTCTCTGAGAACCCCTACCACCTGGGTCTGCCGTCGATCCATGACCCCAGCGGATTCTGGGAGCCTTTCTTCGCCGCCTGCGAGGAGACCGGCACGGTGGTGAACATGCACATCGGCTCGTCTTCGAAGATGCCGACCACATCGCCCGACGCGCCGTTCGCGGTCAGCTCCACCATCACTTTCAGCAACGCCATGGGCTCGATGTGCGACTACATCCTCTCTGGAGTTTTCGAGCGGTTTCCCGGCCTGAGGGTGGCCTACAGCGAGGGCCAGGTGGGGTGGATGCCCTACGTGATCGAGCGCATGGACAAGCTCTGGGAGGAGCGGATCAACGACGATAACGGGGAGTTCGGGGTGAACCTGCCCAACCCGCCGTCTTCCTATATTGCCGGCCACGTGTGGGGCTGCATGTTCGACGACGAGGTGGGGCTGCGCAACCGCGACCTCATCGGCATGGACCAGATCACCTTCGAGGTGGACTACCCCCACGCCGACTCCACGTTCCCCCACACCAAGGAAGTGGCCACCAGGATCGTGACCCAGGCCGGGCTCAACGACGAGGAGGCCTACAAGCTGCTTCGGGGCAACGCCATCGAGCTGTACAGCCTGGAGAAGTACGGCATCGCCGCGTAGGCCGGCCAGCGATTTGGAGTAGCGAGCATTCCGGCAAAGGGGGGATGGCCATGGCACTGGCCGAGTTGGAGCCGTTGAACGTCGACGAGGATTATCGCCTGCTTATCGGCGGCGAGTGGGTCGCCGCCGACTCGGGCACCTATGAGATCGTCGACCCGAGCACTACCCAGGTGATCGGCCACGCCCCCGAGGCGTCAATCTCCCAGGTGAACGACGCTGCTGCCGCAGCTAAGGCAGCCCTGCCCGGCTGGAGAGACACCCCGATGGCCGAGCGGTGCGCCATGATCGGCCGGGCCGCTGATCTGCTAGAGCAGAAGCTGGGCGGCCTAGTGGGCTTGGTCCAAGGTGAGACCGGGGCCACCATCAATGTGTCCGAGTCGATCCAGATCCCCTCTTGTGCCGACCGGTTCCGCCACTACCAGATACCGGTGAACGTGGACGATCCCATTGAGCCGTACCCGGTGGAGCCAAACCCGCTGGGGTCTGGCGGGCTCTCGTGTGCCCACGTGATTCGCCAGCCAGTGGGCGTGGTGGCCTGCATTACCTCCTACAACTTCCCGCTGGTCAACATGTCGGGCAAGATCGCCCCCGCGCTGGCCATGGGCAACACCCTGGTGATCAAGCCGGCGCCCCAAGATCCACTGGCCGTGATCAAAATGGGCGAGATCATCGAGGAGGCCGGATTCCCGCCGGGGGTAGTCAACATCATCACCGGATCGGGTGCGGTGGCCGGGGCTGCGCTGGTGGAGTCCCGAGACGTGAACATGATCAGCTTCACCGGTTCCTCCGCGGTGGGGGCCAAGATCATGCAGGCCGGTGGGGCTACCATGAAGCGCCTGCTCATGGAGCTGGGAGGCAAGGGCGCCTGCGTGCTGACCGACGATTGCAACGTGGACGGCGCGGTAGGGGCCATCGCCTCGGTGTGGGGGTTCCACAGCGGGCAGATCTGCACCGCGCCCACTCGGGTGATCGTGCACCGCTCCCACTACGACGAGCTGGTGGACAAGCTGACCGCGGTGGCCGGGATGCTCCAAGTGGGCGATCCCCTCGACCGGGAGACGATCGTCGGGCCGGTTATCACTGAGCTTCATCGCGACCGGGTGGAGCACTTCATCGCCAGCGGCGTGGCCGACGGCGCCACCCTGCTGTGCGGCGGGGGGCGCCCCGACCTGCCCGGCTACTTCGTGGAACCCACGCTGCTGGTGGACTGCACTTCTGACATGCGGGTTGTGCAGCGGGAGATCTTCGGCCCGGTGGTGGTGGTGATGTCTTGTGACGACGACGACCACGCGGTGGAGTTGGCCAACGACAGCGACTACGGGCTGTTCAGCTATGTGTTCGCGGGCACCACCGCCCGAGCCTTCGAGATCGGCAAGCGCATCGAATCGGGCAATGTCGGCCTCAATTCAATGGCGCCGCACATCCACGCCCCGTTCGGCGGATTCAAAATGAGCGGCGTGGGCCGCGACCGGGGCGTCTACGGCCTCCACGCCTACAGCGAGATCCAAGCCCTCAGCTGGATGTCCAGCTAGCCGTCTACAGCCAAAGTCTCTACGCAGTAGGGGCGTACTCTGGCACCACTTCCCTGGCGTAGTAGAGGAGTTCGGCAATCAGCTGTTCTTCGGTGAGCAGGGACTTCTCGGCCAGGGTGTGATCAAGTGCAGCGGCCAGTCTGGTCCTATCGTTCCATGTACGGCCGACGAACCACTCCTCGAATTCGTCAATGGCCAAATGTCCTTCATCAACTTGATTGAGCTGTTCTAGGATTTCGGCATCGATTGCTTCCACCGGAAGAATCCTACTCGACCGTGTGTCATAGACCACCGGGAATTAGCCGAAATTGGGTGGAAAGCAGGAAGACGCGCCGGTACGCAGTGTCGAGCCCGATGAGATCAGGGAGCGATTCAACGAGTCGGGTTTGTTTGAGCGAGTTCTTCGAGGCGAGCTGGAGACAGTCCTAGAGGACGACCGCATGGTCCGGGCCGAAGTGGGATTGCCCCAGGGAACGAGGAGCCAAATGGTCTGGTATCTCGGTCCTGACGGACAGAAACTCGTGCTCGTTCACCAGTACCTGCTCCCTGACGGATCGATTGGCGGTTCGGGGCGTCCCGACCCCAAGCGCATGATCTTGGCGGATGAGGTGATCATATGCTGACAGCCGGTAAGACCTGTTGACCGCTATGCCGAACCAGCATTCTCGGCCTGCCTGGTCCCTCAGAGTACAACTTATAGGTTATAACATGTCCAACACTTGGCGTTCCTGAGAGAGGAAGGACTGATTTGATGGCCAAGAAATTCAAGGACCTAGCGGCACCTCTCTATGAGGACCCCAAATCCCGGGCGCAGATCGAGCAGCACAAACGGGAGATGGAGGTCGAAATCTTCGCATGCAAGCTCGTCGACCTGCGCAAGGAGCTAGGGATCAGCCAGACCGACCTGGCCGAGCGGCTGGGCATTTCCCAAGCCGGCGTCTCCAAGCTGGAGCGATCCACCGACCCCAAGCTCTCCACTATGCGCAAACTCACCGAAGCTCTCGGAGGCACCCTCCACATCCAAATCTGCGTCGGCGATCGCTCCATCGAGCTCGGCACCGCCTCCAGCGATGGCTAGAAGTACTCCCTCCAATGGCGTCGCAACTATGGTCAGCAGCCATGTTGAGCGAAGGCACTAAGGCTCCGGAGTTCACCGCCCCTGACCAGGACGGCAATGACTTGTCGCTGGTTGACTTGCGGGGGAATTGGGTGGCGTTCTGGTGGTATCCGAAGGCGTCCACCAAGGGTTGAACCATCCAGGGAAGGGGATTCCGTGATCGAATCTCCGAGTTTGAGGCTCTCGGGGCCGTGGTGGTGGGAGCGTCGTTTGATTCTGTTGAAGAGCAGAAGGGATTCGTGGACGGCGAGAGCTTCCCGTTCACGCTGATCTCCGATCCCGACCGGGCCGTGGGGCGGGCCTATGACGCCGAGCGGGCCGAGGGTGAGCCCTATTACGAGCACGGGCTGCCCCGGCGGATCAGCTACCTGATCTCGCCTGACGGCACGGTGGCCAAGGCCTACGACCTGGAGGGCCAAGACCTAGCCCAGCACGCGGCCGAGATCATCGCCGATATCAAGTCGCTCAGCTAGGGGCTGAGCCAAACCCGCTGATTCGGCGGGTTTCGGGGGTCCGCTAGAACTCTATGATCCAGCGGCCTCGGGTGCCGCCAGCCTCTAGGCGGGCGTGGGCCTCTGAGGCGTTCTCCATGGGAACGGTGCCGGCCACCCGCAGGGACACTTGGCCGTCTTCGGCCTGTTGGCGCAGGCGGTCGAGCTTGGCCTGCTCTTTGAAGTAGTCGAACACCCAGGTGACGTGGAACTGGATGCCCCTCTCGCCGTTGCCCGGCCATCCCCGCACCGAGGCGAAGCCTCCGCCGTCGCGCACCGCGGCGACCAGCGGCTCCATCTGCACCGATCCGTCGGCCAGGCCGTCCACGCCGTCGGGAGCGTGCTCTCGGATGCGGTCGGCCACGTCGTCGCCCCGGCGCACGATCACATCGGCGCCAAACGAGGCCACCAGCTCCTCGTCGGCCTCGGAGGAATCGGCGATCACCCGCAGGCCGTCGGCTTTGGCCAGCTCCACCATGTAGCCGCCGTAGCACCCCGCCGCCCCGGTCACTGCCAGCGTCTGGCCGGGTTGGAGGGCGAGCTGATCCAGGCTCAGTCGGGCGGTGAGGCCGTTCATGGGCAGGGTGCTGGCCTCGGCGAACGACGATCCCGCCGGCATCCGAGCCACTGATTGCGCGGGCAACGCCACATATTCCGAGTAGGCCCCGTGGGAGCCCATGGGCAGCACGATGGCCATCACCTGGTCACCCAATTGCAGGTCGGTCTCGGTGCCCTCGCCAATCTGGTCCAGCACCCCGGCCACGTCCATGCCCGGCACATAAGGCGGCGGCCCGGTCTTGGCCTGTTGCTCCGCCCGGGTTCCGGCCCGCACATGGGTGTCGGTGGGGCTGACCGCGGTGGCCCGCACCCGGATCCTCACCTTGCCTGGTCCGGCCTCCGGGGTGGGGAGATCCACCACCTCCAGAGCCTCTGGCCCGCCGTACTCGATAACACCTACTGCTCGCATGGGCCGAGAGACTATCTACTGACGGTCAAATGGCGTGATTCAGTCCCAGCATCGGACCTTGTTGTCGTCGCGCAGTCCGCAGACGTGGTTGAGGCCGGCAGCAATTGCGACAAAGCGGTTGCCGGGAGGATCGAGAATCCCGCCACGGCCCCAGCATCGAACGGTGTGGTCGTCGCGGATGCCGCAGGTGAAGCCGGCACCGGCTGAAATGGCGGTGTAGAGGCTGAGTGGGGGATCGGCTTGCCCATCGGCATTGTCGCCCCAGCACTCCGCGATGCCGTCGTTGCCTAGGCCGCACGCGTGGGACGAGCCGACTGTGATCGCGCTGAAGGAGCCCTCAGGAGGAGCCTCCCAGCCATCTCCGCCCCAGCACTCTGCGGTGCCGTCGTCTCGCAGCCCACAGGATGCCGGTCCCCAGCCGACGGAGATGTCGGCGAAGCGACCTTCAGGCGGGTCCGCGGGTTTGGGGCCTCCCGCGACATTGCCCCAGCACTGAAGGGTGCCGTTGCTGCGTATTCCACACGACTGGCTCGTGCCCACAGAAATGGCGGTGAAGCGCCCGTCAGGCGGGTCCACACCGGCCCGATATTCGTCCTCCCAGCATTCGGCCGCTTCATTGTCGCGAATCCCGCACGAATAGCCGTTTCCCGCGGAGATGGCGGTGAAGTTACCGCTTAGGTACACGGCCCAGCCCGGGCTGTTCTCGATGCCCTGCCAGCACTGGGCGGTGCCGTCATCGCGGATGCCGCACGAATGATCTTGGCCGGCGGCCACCGCGGTGAAGCGTCCTCCGGAGGGGTCGGGTTCGTCGGTGGAGCAGGCGGCTAACAACCCGGCAATCACCGCAACGGTCAGCGCTAGGTATCCAGTCGCGGTGTTTCGGAGTGGAGCCCGCCCTATCCCCATCAGCAGCTAGGAGGCCGAGCGGGCGGCCACCACGTCGGCAAAGTCCACAAACGAGCGCAGCGTGTGGCCGCCGTCCACGGTGATGAACTGGCCAGTGGTGAAGCTCGACTCCGGGCCGGCCAGATAGCGGATGGCCCAGGCGATGTCATCGGGCTCGCCGATGCGCTGAAGCGGCTGCTGTTCAAGGTACTGGTCTACCACCGAGTCGTTGTTCACCAAGCCCTGGGTGGTGTCGGTTGCCGTCAACCCCGGTCGGACCGCGTTGACTCGCACCCCCAGCGCGCCGAGTTCGTCGGCGGCCACTCTGACCAGGGCATCTACTCCAGCTTTGCCCGCGCAGTAGGGGGCCAAAAAGCGACACGACTGGATGGCCGAGGTGGACGACACCGCCACGATGGAGCCGCCCCCCGCGTCGGCCATATGCCGCCCGGCGTGCTTGATCATGATGAATGGAACCACCACGTTGAAGCTGACCGTCTCGGCCACCTGTTCGGGCTCGTAATCGAGCACCGCGGCCATTGCGCCGCCCCCGGGCACCGACACCGCCATGTCGAGCCGACCGGTGGGCTCGGCGGCCATGTCAACCGCAGCCTGTACTTGGTCGCTGTCGGTGGCGTCGAAGGCTGTCCAGCGGATCGAGCCGCCCGCCTCGGCGGCCAGCGGCGACAACTCGTCGGCAACCTCTTGTAGATGGCCCGCGTTGCGGCTGGCGATCACCACGTGGGCCCCGTCGGCCACCAGCACTCGGGCGGTGGACCGGCCTATGCCGCCCGCGCCCCCGGTGATCAGGGCGCTCATGTTGGCCAGGGACTGGGCAGAAGATGGGCTGCTCATAGGTCGGCCACTCCTTCTCTCACAACGGTGCAAAGCAACTCAGCGTGGCGGTGGGCCAGGTCGTCGGGCATGCCGGCGATGCTGGTCCAGCAGTAGGCCTCCACCATGGGGATGCCCTCCGCTAGGCGTCCCAGGTGGGCGATGGCATCGCCGGGGGTGAGCACCTCCATGGGGGAGATCACCCCCATGGTGCTGCGCCGCTCCCGCAGCTTCTCCACCGTGAGCGGGCTGGGGGTCTTGCCGGAGCCCGAGGCCCCCGCCGCCCGATAGGTGTTGAGCTGCCAGGCCAGGTGGGGGAGGATGCGCTCGTAGGCCTCGTCAGGGTCGTCGGCCACCACCATGCTCACCACCCCGGCCATCTTGGCCAGGCCCGGATCGTGGCCGCCCTCGGATAGGCCCTCGGTGTAGGGATCCAGCGACGCCGGGTTGATCGACAAGAGCCCGCAGCCCAGTCGACCGGCCCGGCGGGCGCCTTGGGGACCGTTGTAGCCCAGCCAGATAGGGAAGGGGTTCTGCACCGCCGGCGGGGTGACCACGCCCCCGTCCAACAGCTCCCGCACCTCCCGCACCCGCTGGTCGGTGGTGGTGTAGCGCTTGGACAGGTCAGCCCCGTAGGCCTCGAACTCGTCATACACATAGCCCGCGCCCAGTCCCAGGTCCATTCGGCCGTTGCTGATCTGGTCGGCCACCGCGGCCTCTTCGGCGATCTGGGGGGCCAGGCGCAGCGGGGCCAGCAGCACTGCGGTGCCGATCCTTATGCGCTGGGTGCGGGCGGCCACCGCAGCGGCGAAGGTGAGGGGCTGGGGCAGGTAACCGTCCTCGAAGAAGTGGTGCTCGCTGAGCCACACCGAGTCTGCCCCCCACTCCTCGGCTTCAACGGCCAGCTCGAGCGACTGCCGGTAGAAGTCGGGCCAGGGCCTTTGCCACTCGGGCGGGTTCCGCAAGTCCATGTAGATGCCGATGCGCATGCTGTGACCCTAACCCCCTGAATTGGGACTATTCGTCCTGAGTAGCTCTACTGGTCTTGAGTGGCAGGGGGCATCCAGTCGGGCCAGTGGTCGGCCAGGGTGAGCGACCACTCCGGGGGGCGCTTTTCCAGAAAGGCCATGACCCCCTCGGTGGCGTCGGGCTGGCCCATGACGTGGAGGTGGATGCGGCGCTCCAGTTCGTTGATCACCCCCTGGTCGGCGGGGGAGGTGGTCCACAGAAGGCGCTTGCTGAGCGCCACCGACACCGGGGCAACGTTGATGGCGATGTCTCGGGCCGTCTCCAAGGCGGCGGGCAACAATTCATCGGCGGGCAGGGCGGCGGTGGCTAAGCCCATCTGAGCGGCTTCTTGGCCGGTGTACATCTGGCCGGTGAGCAGAATCTCCAGCGCCTTGGCGTGACCCACCGTGCGGGGCAGGGTCCAGTGGGAGCGCAGGTCGGGCAGCACGCCCCGGCGGTTCTGCACAATGCCCCAGCGGGCGTCGGTCGCGATGTAGCGGATGTCGCACTGAAGGGCCATGGTCATGCCCAGGCCCACCGCGTGGCCGTTAATGGCGGCGATGACCGGCTTTCGCACATCCCAGGGGTGGAACACGAGGGGATCAGAGCGGAAGCCGTCCTCCTTGGGTGCGCCAAACACACCAGCCCCACCGGAGAAGTCGGCCCCGGCGCAAAACGCCCGGCCTGCTCCGGTGATCACCACCGCCCGCACGGTCTCGTCGGAATCGCTGCGGCGCAGCGCATCGGCCAGCTCAGAACCCATCAGGGTGCTGAAGGCGTTGAGCTTCTCCGGCCGGTTCAGCGTGATCACCGCCACCCGGTCGTCCACCGAATAAGCGATGTCTTGGTAGCTGGGTGCGTCTTGGCCGTCTGCGCTGTTGGTCATTGGTCTTGGTATCTCCTCAAGGCTCGGGGGATGGTGAGCACAGTCGCACCGGCGATCACCACCGCGGCGATGGTGGGGATCCACATCCAGGCCGGGGGAATGTCCAACTCGAAGAAATTGCGGGCCCACGGCCACACCATCACGATCAGATACGACCCGCCCATGGCCGCAGCCAGACCGATCTTCCACGGCCGCAGCGGGCGGCTGATCACCACCAATATCACCAGTCCAACGCCTAACAGGGTGAATGTGGCCACGGTGCGGGCTTCGGGCAGGGTGACCTCTTCATGGCGGCGGGCGATCTCATAGACGAAGAACGAGGCCACCGCGGCAAGCACCCCGGCAGGGATCGAGAATCGGAGCACTCTGCGCAAGAAACCGGGACGGATCAGTTCGGTGCTGGGGGCCAGGGCCAAGAACAGGCCGGGCACGCCGATGGAGAAGGTGCCTACCAGGGTGAGGTGACGGGGCAAAAACGGGTATTCCACGGTGAATATCCCCACCAGAACGGTGAGCAGCACGGCGTAGGACGCCTTGGTCACGAACAGGTTGGCCACCCGCTCCACGTTGTTGATCACCTTGCGCCCCTGGGCCAGCACCTCGGGCAGGGTGGCGAAAGAGTTGTCGAGCAGCACAAGCTGGGCCACCGCCCGGGTGGAGGCCGAGCCGCTGCCCATGGCGATGCCCATGTCGGCGTTCTTGAGGGCCAGCACATCGTTGACGCCGTCGCCGGTCATGGCCACGGTATGGCCCCTCGACTGGAGGGCATCCACCATGGTGCGCTTCTGCTGGGGAGTGACCCGGCCGAACACCGCGTTGTCGGCCAGCACTGCGGCCATCTCCTCGGTGTCGTCGGGCAGCTCCCGGGCATCCATGTGGTTGTGGGCGTTGGGGATCCCGGCCCGCTGGGCCACCGCGGCCACCGTGGCGGTGTGATCGCCGGAGATCACCTTGAGATTCACCCCCTGCTCTCGGAAAAAGGCCAGGATCTCGGGGGCGTCGGGGCGGATGGTGTCCTCAAGCAGGATCAGAGCCAACGGAGTGCGGCTGTCTGGCAGCGTCTCGTCGGCCAGCGGCTCGGGGCTTCGGGCCAACAGCAGGGTGCGACGGCCCGCCTCAGCGTGGCCTGCCACCCGGTTCATCACGTCGGGCAGGTCGCCGGCGATCACGTCGGGCGCCCCGAAATAGAAGGCCCCGTGGCTGCGGAACTCCATGGCCGACCACTTGCGGGCGCTGGAGAACGGGGTGGTGGCTACTGGGGTCCAACCGCCGTCGGCCTCGCCGTCGTCAGGGGCGGTGTAGGCGTCGCGTACTGCCAGCATGGTGGCATTGGGGGCTTCATCGGCATGGGCTATGGCCCCCAAGGCGTTGGCCACCAGTGCGGGATCCACCCCCGGCAGGGGCTCCACGTCTCCGAAGCTGATGTGGCCGGTGGTGATGGTGCCGGTCTTGTCCAAGCACAGCACATCGGTGCGGGCCAACAGCTCCACGGTGGCCAGCTCTTTGGCCAGCGCCCGCCGACGGGCCAGGGCGATCACCCCAGCCACAAACGAGAGGCTGGTGAGAAGCACCAAGCCGTCGGGAACCATGGCCACCGCGGCGGCCACCGTTCCTTGGAGGGCATTCTCCCAGCGGTCCTCGGTGTCAAGCAGCACCAATATCAAAAGCGCCGAGGCCGGGGGGATGATCACGATGAGCCAGCGCAGCACGGTGTCGATGCCCCGGCGCAGCTCGCTGTTGACCAGAGTGAATCGCTTGGCTTCCTCTGACAGGGCGCTGGCGTAGGACTCGGCGCCAATTCGGGTGGCCTGATAGCGGCCGCTGCCTGCGGCAACGAAGCTGCCCGACAGCAGCTCGTCGCCAGGCTCTTTCTCAATCGGGTCGGCCTCGCCGGTAAGCAGCGACTCATCGGCCTCCAGGCCAGAGGAGGTGAGCACGGCCCCGTCCACCACTACCTGGTCGCCGGGGGCCAGCTCCAGAACCTCATCGGCCACCACCTCGCTGACGCCAACCTCGGATACCTCCCCGTCGCGCACCACCCGGGCCTTGGGCGCGCTGAGCACGGCCAGCCTGTCGAGCTCGCGCTTGGCTCTGATCTCCTGGGCCACGCCGATCACCGCGTTGGACACAACCACACCCACGAACAGACCGTCGCGGGGGAACCCGGCCACCAGAATGGCGGCGAACAGCGCCAGCATGATCCCATTCACCGGAGAGAAGACGTTGGCCCGCAAAATCTGGGGCAGCGTGCGCACCGGGGCATCCGGCACTTGGTTGGTGCGTCCGGCGGCCAACCGCTCAGCCACTTGCTCGCTGGTGAGTCCCCGCTCCGGGTCGGCCTCGGCGACAGAGGTTATGGCGGTGTCAGAAGCCATCAGGCTCTGAAGTTATCGGTTCGGAATCGAAACAGGAGGACACGCGGTCGATGAGTTGGAGGGCTGCCCAGTCACTGCCAGATGCGAAGAGAGCCCTCAACGGTGGCCGCGGCCACCGACAAGGTGCCGTCGGGGCGGGTCAGCACCGCGATATTGGTGGCCAGCGTGCCTCCGAGCGGACGGCTCCACATGTCCACCGCCCCGTCAGGGCCATGGCGCACGCCGGCGATGTTCTGGCGGTCGAGCGTGGGAAGGATCACCTCGGTTCGACCGTCCCGGTCAACGTCGGCAGCCACCGCCTGCTCGAGGTTCCGGGCACCGAATTCGTGAGACCGATATCCCGTCCGTGTTGCCGCAACGCCCAACCTGCTTCCGCTCAAACTCAGGAACCGCACCGACCCCTGGGCATCGGGATAAAGGACTTCAACGATCTCTGATTGTCCGCTGGGACCGAATGGTCCCACCGCCACCAATTGGCGCCATCCGAGCAATCGGTCCACCGGGTCGCTGATTGCCACCACACCGCCGCCGGTGCTTGACACCACCACGATCCAGATCTCGCTGTCATTGCTGATGGTGAGCACCACGTCATCGATGCCGTCGCCATCAGCATCGGCCAACAGGGGAGCGATGGACTCGATAACCTCGTTCCCCGACTGGTAGATGGATTCTACTTCGTACACCCCTACCGTGACCACAACCACAGAGGTTGCCTCCAAATTGTCCCCCAAAGCGGAGTGGGGGTAGCGATCGGTTGGTCCGGCAAGCACCAGCACCTTTTCGGGGCTGATCTGCACAACCCGGGTGTCGGGAAGCACTTCCAGGTCGGGTCGCCACAGCGTGCCGTCGGGCTCCAACACGGTGAGCCGCTGAAGATTGTCCACGTAGGCGGCCCGATTGCCGGTGAGGTACACGGGCACGCTGTTGGGCGCCGCGTTGGCCGGCGTGGTGGCCAGGCGCACCGAGTTGCCCTGCACAGCCAGCACCGGAGGCTGGCCGGGTGCCAACCGGCCACCGGGGATTTCGAGAGGCAGAGGCTGCCCCCCCATGGGGATCAGGTAGCCGTGCACTGAGCCGTCGGCCAAGGCCACCACCCAGACGTCCCCGTCGGGAGTGCTGGTGCCGGTGACCCAGGTCGGGACATCGCCCAGGTTGATGTCTTTGGTGGTGACTTGCTGGATGAATCCGGTGCCCAAGCCGTTTCCGTCGGCCAAGCGGTTGCCGTCGGGCTGGAAGACGGGATCGACATAGGCTGCTTGGCTGAGGTTCGGAGTTGGGGCTGATGGGATGGTGGGTTCAGCCGCGGACGGGGGATCGGTGGGGACGGTCTCGGGGAGAGGACCGCTGGTTGAGCTCGACCCACAGGCACTCGCAATGGCGAGAGCGAGCGCGCCACCTGCGGCCAGCGCCTTTCGCGCCGCGGCCGGCCGGCGGGGGCTTTCGCTGGTCATGTCTGTTCGAACAGCCAGCCGCCCTCGTGCAGGGTGAGGCGATGCCGAGGGCCGGGGATGCTGGCATCGTGAGCGTCGTAGCCAGCGTCGCCATGCCACAGCGACACCGGGACGCCATCGTCGAGAGCGATGTGGGTTTCGTAGTGGGGGATGTCGTGAGCTCGGCCCCGGGCCGCGGCCAAGGCCTCGCCGACGGTGGGGTGCTCGGTCAACTCCATGAGGGTGATGTAAGTGGGCGGCACCATCTCGATCTCGCCCGCCTTGTGGCGGGACAAGGTGTCAACCGGGCGCCACCAGGCGTGCTCTTTGATCTCACCGCCGTCCACCGTCACTGAGCCAACGGGTGCGGGGGCGATAAAGAACCAGGTGGCGAAACGCTTGTTGATGGTGGTGGGGGGCACCCAATGGGAATAAGGCACCAAGTCTCCGGCAGCGATCATCAGATCAGCCTCCTCGGCAGCCTCCCGCACCGCCGCGGCCCGGCTGGCGGCCAGGATGTCATCGGGCTGGCCAGCGGGGTAATCGTCGTCGTCAACTCGGCCGCCGGGGAACACCCACATCCCGCCGACGAAGCTGAGCTTGGAGCTGCGCCGCATCATGAGGGTTTCCAATCCTCCGGGGGCGTCGCGCAGCAAGACAACGGTTGCCGCCGCGACCAGCTCGGGAGCATCCTCGGTTTGGCCAGCCCAGTCGGTAAATCGCTCGCGTCGGGAGTCGCTCATCGGGGATCGCTTCCCATCATCCGGGCTCTAACCTCGGGTTTGGTTACAAATACCGGAGCATTGTCGTCGCCCAGCATGGCCAGCTTCACCGACATGCCGCCGTCCACGGCCAGCACCTGCCCGGTGATGTAGCTGGCCTGGGGGCTGAGCAAGTACACCGCGGCGGCCGCAATCTCGGCGGGATGGCCTCGCCGACCCAGGGGGATCGCCCGTCTAGCCGCTTCGGGAGACTCCTCGTCGCCGGCCCGGGGAGTGGTGATGGTGCCGGGAGCGATGGCGTTGACCCGAATTCCATGGCCGCCCCACTCGACGGCCATGGTGCGGGTAAGCGAGTTGAGCCCGGCCTTGGCCGCGCCGTAGGCGGCCAAGAAGGGCTGGGAGGCCAGGCTGCTCACCGAAGAGACGTTGACCATCGCCCCGCCAGTGCCAGCCTCAATCATGGCTAGGGCCACCGCGCGGTTGAGGAATGCCACATAGCGAAGGTTGTTGGCCATTACCCGGTCCCAGCCCTGGCTGTCGATATCAACCAAGGGGCCGAAGTCGTCAATGCTGGTTCCACCGGCCACATTGATCAACCCGTCGATGCGACCGTGGGCGTCGAGCGCGGCTTGAACGACGGCCCCCGGAGCATCGGGTGCGGTGAGGTCGGCCTGAACTTTGACCGCCGAGCGGGGGAGCATGTCGAGCTTGTCCAGCTCCTCGGGAGACCGTTCCACCGCCACGACCTCAGCCCCGGCTGCCAGCGCGGCTTCGCAGGAACTGGTGCCGATGCCTCCCCCTCCGGCACCGGCCACAACCACGATGGCCCCGGTCAGATCGATTGCAGGCTCAGCCACCCTCTCACCCTACGACTTGTCGCCCTTCTTGCTTTGGCACTTGGCACTCCAGAAATCATCCACCGCGAAATATCCCTGGCAAGATGAGGCGTCGGGTCGTCGGACAGAGGAGTTCAGGCCATGAAAGAGCTCAACGGCAAGGTTGCGGTAGTAACTGGGGCGGCCAGCGGGATCGGGTTGGCGATGACACAGCGGTTCGTATCCGAGGGGATGCAGGTGGTGATGGCCGATGTGGAGGAGGAGGCACTGGCCGCATCGGCATCCCAGCTTGAGGCCGAGGGCGCCGATGTGCTGGGAGTGCTGTGCAATGTGAGCGATGCGGTGGCGGTGAGAGATCTGGCCGAGCAAACTCTGTCGGCCTATGGGGGAGTTCATGTGGTGTGCAACAACGCCGGGGTGGGACCCGCCGGGCTGATGCTGGAGACCACCCCCGAGGAGTGGGAGTGGATCGTGGGTGTGAACGTGATGGGCGTGGCCCACGGAGTGATCACATTTGCCCCGCTCATGGTGGAAGCCGGCGAGGGCCACATCGTGAACACCGCGTCGGAGGCCGGCCTGGTCACCAACAGCGTGCTGGGCATGTACTGCGCCACCAAGCACGCGGTGGTGGGGCTGACCGAGTCGCTTTGGCGGGAGGTGCACCCCCAGGGCGTGGGGGTGTCGTGTCTGTGCCCCAACCTGGTGAACACCCGGATATTCAACTCCGAGCGCAACCGCCCCTACGACGCCGAGCTCACCCCCACCCAGAACGCCATAATGACCCCGTTGCGGGAGACGATCAGCGCTCAGGGAATAGCCCCGTCGGAGGTAGCGGCCAACGTGGTGGACGCCATTACCGAGGACCGGTTTTGGGTGTTCACCCACGACATCACTCCCGAGGCGGCCGCGGTTCGCTTCACCGACATCGAGGCCCGCCAGAATCCCACCGACCCCTATGCGGGAATGGAGTTCTAGCGGGCTGACTGGACGTCGCTTCGGGGTCCCGCGACGGCAGTGGGCTAAATTCTCGTCATGGCTGTAGTGGATCATGCTCCCCGTCTTCCCCTGTTCGACACCCTTGATTTCGACGTTTTTCACGCTGAGGAGCTGCCTCGGCTGCTGGCATCGGGCAACGGATCGCTGGCCGCGGAAATCGCCGCCGGCGCCCTGGTCAAGAGCTTCGCCTGGCGGCTGACCGACGGCCGCTCGGTGACCTACGTGGTCGGCGACAACGGCATCGACATCCGGCCCGGCGACGACGCCGAGCTGGTGGTGGAGGTCAGCGAGCAGAACTGGTCGAACTACGTGGCCGAACTGTGGACCTGGGTCGGCTTGATGTATGCCGAGGCCGCCGAGATGGTTCGGGGTGATTTCGGGCTGTTCGAAGACTTCGAGCCGGTGCTATTGGCCATGTACCACGGCCGACCCCTGTATGAGGGGTGGGAGCCCACTGTGGATCTGTCTCGCAGCTTCACCCTCGACGACGACACCGAGGAAATGCGGCGGTATTTGAATGAGGCCGGGTTCCTCCACATCAAAGGCGTGTTCAGCGCCGAGGAGATCGATGCCCTGCGGGCCGAGGTGGAGCGCCAGCGCGGCGAGGCCACACCCGACGACCACCGTTCTTGGTGGGCCACCAATGCCGACGGCGAGGAGGTGTGCTGTCGGGTGACTCACATGGACGACCGCAGCGAGTTGATGCTCAGCCTGATCGGCGATCTCCGATTGGACGTCATCGGTGCTTTGGGCGGGAACGACTTCGCCGCCTACCCCGAACGGGGCGACGGCGTGTCGGTGGTGATCAAGCTGCCCAGCATCGTGGAGGGTTTGGCCGATCTGCCCTGGCACCGGGACTGCGGCACCGGTGGCCACTCGGTCACCTGTCCCACGGTGAGCATCGGCATACAGCTCGACGAGTGCACCGAGGCCAACGGGCAGCTCCACTACCTGGCCGGATCCAGTGAGTCCTCCAGCCGGTCTCGCCAAGTGCGCGACGACTGGCCCACGGTGGCCATCAGCGCCTCGCCCGGCGACGTCACCGTCCACTACGGCCACACCATGCACGGTGCCCCGCCCCCCACCGGCGCTCCCGCCTCCGGCGGCCGCCGAACCATCTACGTGGGCTACCACAAGCCCCTGTGGGCCGAGTTCATTCCCCCTGGTCAGGGCTACAACGACATCCTGTTCAAAGACGGCGGCCGCATCCTCAGCCCCGAAGAGTTCCAAGAGCAGAACGGCTAGAGAAGGGGCTGTTGGTTAGCGAACCAACAGCCGGTCGAGGATTTCCTCCAGCAGGGGTTCGAGCTTTTTGGCGATGGCGTCGCTGTCTTCGCTTAGGTAGTCGTGGGGGATTACCACTCGGGGGACATCGGGCATGCCCAGGGAGCGGGCCACGGTGTCGGCGGCCACGGTGAAGGGCTCAGTGACCACGGTGACGGTAGGAATGCCCAGCCTCTCCAGGTTCACGGCGTCGAGCACACTGCCCGACGTGCATGAGCCTCATTTGGCCAGGCCGTTGACCACCCCAGCACAGGCCCGGAACGAGGCCAGCATGTCGTCGCCTGCCGGGCGGCTGAGCACCGGCTTGTGCTGGCGGACCACCGCGGTCACATCCAGGCGGTGGCTGAGCTCCTGCTCCAGCACCTCTGTGTAGCGGGTGAAATCAGGACCCGACGAGGGGTTGTACTCGTTGACCAGGAAGCCGATGGTCAGCGGCCCTTGGGTGTGGCCCCGCCGAGGAGCCAGCGCCTCGTCGCTGACCACCACTTCACCCCGGGGATCAACCAGCTCGCCCACTGACTTCACGCTTTAATCCTGCCAGGTCTACTCATTGAGCGCTCGACTCACCGCGTAGCCTCCGAGGTTGCCCCACCCGGCGCAGACAGCCATCCAGGGAATGGACTCCGCGCCGGTGACCATCACGTGGATGTCCTCTGGTCGCTCGGTGACCGGCACGAGCTCATCGGGATTCTCAGCATCCACCCAGTCGGGCCACCAGGCATAGGGGGGAACGCCGGGGGAGAGGAGGTCGCCGATGCGCCGGCGGGCCTGCTGCCAGAGTTGTTCTTGGACAGCTGCCCGGTCGTAGCCGTTCTCGGCCATGTGGCGGGCCTCGTTGGGGGTGAGCACGACGAGGATTTCGCCCATGGTGTGGGTGTTGTTGCACCCTTTGATGGCCATGGCGTCGGCCAACTGGGCCAAGCGGTTGACCGGGGTGTCGTCGGCCCCCCACATGGCCACGCTGGTAGGAGATTCGCAGGCGAACACCGTTATGCCGCTATCGGTGTCAATGCCCCGGGCTTGATGCAGTGGAGGCCAAGGGCTGGCCGGTGATTCGGCCACGCAGAAGGCATATCGGCCGGGATGGCCGAAGACCTCTTTGACCGGCTCGCCGGGAGTGGCCCCGCCGGTGTTCCACAACAGCAGCTTGACGGCCCGGCCAATGGCCGCGTTGGCGTGGGCCCCTCCGCCGCTGAACACCGACTCGGTGTGGGCCATTCCGAGCCGCTCGACCGCCGGGCCCGACACGATGACCAACGGCCAGCAGGAGTGGGTGGTGGTGACCACCCCCCTCAGGTTGAAGCGGTCCTCCAGCATGGCCTCCACCGCGGTCAGCACCACCTCGAAGTGCTCGGGCTTGCATCCGGCCATGACCGCATTGGCAGCCACCACCTCCACGGTGGCCGCGCCGCCTCTGGGGGGTATGGCCCCCAGCAGCAGGCCAGGATCCCGGCACGAGGCCTCTACCAGGGCATCCACCGCGGCGCGGGTGGGGGGATACACCGGCAAGCCGTCGGTCAACCCCTCGGAGTGGGCCAGCTCCACCCACTCTTCGATGGTCTGGGCGGTGGTGATGGCGCTCATAGGCTCAATCCCATCCGAAGAGCCGCTTGGGGTTGGTCTCGAATATGGCCTGCTTGTGGACGTCGGCCAAGTCAGTCCGGTCGGTCACCCCGGTCACGCTGGTGGGGAAGTCGCTGTCCCAGTGGGGGTAGTCCGAGGCCCACACGATGATGTCGCAGCCGCTCTGCTCGATCACCTGCGGCAAACCGTGCTCGCCCTCGGTGGACACGAACAGCCGCCCTTCGGCCAGGTACTCGCTGGGCGGCTTGGTTATGGCATCGAACTCGTGGGCCCGGTACTCGTAGTGCTCGTCAAGCCGTTCCAGGGTGTGGGGCACCCAGCCCACCCCGCCCTCCAGCAGCGCCACCCGGAGCCGCTTGAACCGCTCGAACACCCTGCCGCAGATCAAGGTGGTGGCCGCGAACATCAGGTTGAACGGAAACTCGATTACGTGGAGCTGGGCGTAGGCGTCGGTGAACCGGCCGTTGGCAAATCGGCAGCCCCCGGCGTGGAACCCCAGGGGCACGTCCAGCTGTTCGGCCAGGTCGTAGAGCGGGTCGTTGTCGGGGTGGTCGGGGTTGCGGTCGCCCACCGCGCAGGGAACGGTCAGAGACACGAACCCCAGTTCGGTAACGCACCGCTCGGCCTCGGCCCTCGCCTCGTCCATCCACTTCAGCGGCAGCGCCGGGGTGCCCCGCAGCCGTTTGGGATCGGCCGAGCACCAGTCGGCCAGCCAGTTGTTGTAGGCCCGACAGCAGGCCACGGTCAGCTCCTGGTCTGTTCCGGCGTACAGGCCCAACGACATGGCCCCGTACAGCACGGCGATGTCGATGCCCTCGGTGTCCATGTCGGCCAGCCGCAGCCCGGAGTCCACCCCGCCCTCCCGGTGGGTGGTGGACTCCCGGATGCCCTCCGGGGCCCATGCGCCGATGCCGGTGCCCGGGGGGATCACCTTGCCCTCGATCACATAGCGGGTGGTGCCCCGCTCGTCGGTGATCAGCCGGGGTCGGCGCTCGTGGAATCGGGTCGGGAGGTACTGCTCCCACAACTCGTCGGGCTCGAACACATGGCCGTCCACGTCGATCACCAGATGCTCCGCCATGCCATGAAGCTAACCCCTTTGGCGCGCGGTGGCCCGCGCCGGGCGGGCAGTGCGTAATGTTCTGGCCATGGTCAGCCTTGGAGTCCTTCCCCACATGCACGAGTCGGTGATCACCGATCCCCGCTGGGTCACCCAGTTCGCCCAAGCGATGGACGAGGAGGGAGTGGAGTCGATCTGGACGGTGGAGCACGTGGTGGTGGCCAACAACTACGAGCCCCGGTACTCCTATTCGGAGTCGGGGCGCATGCCCGGCGCCCCCGGCGTGGTGATGCCCGATCCGCTGGAGATGCTGGCGTTCATGGCCTCGGTCACCGAGCGGGTGCGGCTGGGCACCGGGGTAGTGGTGCTGCCGCTGCACCCGCCGGCGGTGATGGCCAAGCGGGTGGCCACCCTCGATGCCCTCAGCGGCGGGCGGGTGATTCTCGGGGTGGGCAGCGGCTGGCAGATTGAGGAGTACGCCGCCTGCGGGGTGCCCTATGAGGGCCGGGGCGATCGGCTGGACGAGTGCATCGGCGCTATGCGGGAGCTGTGGGCCCCCGGCTACCGCACCTACCAGAGCAACGCGGCCAGTTTCTATGAGTGCGAGAGCCTGCCCAATCCGGCCCAGCCCGGCGGCCCGCCCATCGTGATCGGAGGCAGCACCGGTCGGGCCGCTCGGCGAGCCGGGAAGCTGGGCGACGGGTTCTATCCCTATGTGATCTCACCAGAGGACTACGCCGACAGGGTGGCCCTAATCCGGTCTACCGCTGTCGAGCACGGCCGGGATCCCAACGCCATCGAGATGACGGTGTGGCCGGGCAGCTACCAGCGGGGCGGGTCGTTCGACTTGGGCCTCATCGAGAAGTACGCCGAATCGGGCCTCGACCGGCTCATCGTTTCGGCCGCGGAGTCGGGCAGCGCCGATATCGACGAAATCCGGCGCTTCGTGGCCCGCTACCACACCGAATTCCTGGACAAGATCGGAGGATAGCCATGGCGCTGACCACCCAGATCGGCAACGTAAAGGTCATGCTGGTGCGGGAGACCCTGCAACCGGTTCCGGCCGAGGGCATGTACGTGGAGCCCGACATGGCGGTGTTCGAGGCCAACGCCGACTGGCTGGTTCCCCATTTCTTGGATGACTCCGGGGAACTGGCCCTGTCCATTCACGCTCTGGTGCTGGAGTCGGAGGGCCAGACCATCATGGTGGACACCTGTATCGGCAATCGCCCCATCGAGATGGTTCCCCAGATGAGCCACCTGGGCAACGGCTTCCTCGACGAGTTGGCCGCAGCAGGCTACGAACCCGAGGACATCGACATCGTGTTGTGTACCCATCTGCACTTCGACCACGTGGGCTGGAACACCATCCTGGTGGACGGGGAGTGGGTGCCCACCTTCCCCAACGCCCGCTATCTGTTCAACCGCACCGAGTACGAATACTGGGACTCCGGAGCGGAGGGGGCGGCGATCACCTTCGGCGACGCCGTGCGCCCGGTGCTCGAGGCCGGCCTGGCCGACCTGGTGGACAGCGACCACGCCGTCACCGACGAGATCCATCTGGAGCCCTCGCCCGGCCACACCCCCGGCCACGTCAGCGTGCGCATCTCCTCAGCGGGCCAAGAGGCCGTCATCACTGGCGACCTAGTTCACCATCCAGTGCAATTCGTCGCCCCCGAGTGGGTGATGACCGCCGACGACGATCCGCCCCGGGCCTCGGCCACCCGGGTGGAGTTCCGAGAGCGCTACGCCGACTCCGGCATCCTCATCTTCGGCACCCACTTCGCCGGCCCCAGCTGCGGCCACCTCTCAAACGCCGACGGCCGCTGGATCTTCACCGCCAAGGCTTCGTAGTCCGAAAGTAAATCACCTTCCCGCCACCGAGGCGCGGGCCATCACTCGTCTGGCGGGGTAGTAGTCGTTGGCGCCGTAGTGCTGGACGGCTTGGTTGTCCCAGATGACCACCGTGTTCGGGGCCCAGCGGACTCGGCAGTGGTATTCGGGGATTTCTGCTTGGCGGCAGAGCAGCGTCAGCAGATCGTCGCTGTCTTCGATAGCCACGCCGCGGCTGTCTATAAGTTCGGTTGTGAAGCCGGCGTTCACAAATAAGGTGAGCCGGCCGGTGCGGGGATGGGGTCGGGCCACCGGGTGGATGGCGGGCTGGACCTCCGCCCGCAGTTCGTCGAGTTGATCGCCGTACTTGTCGGCATAGGCCCCGATGCTCCAGTCGTGGCGGGCCGACAGAGAAGAGAGTCGGTCCTGTAGTTCGGGGTCGAGGTTGTCCCAGGCCGCGGCCATGTCGGCAAACAGGGTGTCGCCCCCCACCGGGGGGATCTTGATGGCCCGCAGAATGGTGCAGACCGGAGGGTGCTCCCGAAACGTACCGTCGGTGTGCCACATGTTTTCGAGGCCGACAACGGTGTCGTTGCGTTCAAAGGTGATGGCGTCGGTTTGGGCCGCGTTACCGGCATTGGGAATCAGCTGATCGTCGGTGAGCGGCCCCCAGCGGAGAGCCAGAGCCCCGTGGGCGGCCACGTCGATGGGCTGGTCTCGCAAGATCAGCACCTTCCACTCCAGCAATGCCCGGTCGAGCTCGGCGAACAGCTCGTCGTCCACATTCTCTAAGGAGAGGCCGCTCAGCTCCGCGCCGATTGTCGGGGTCACCGGCGAAACCTTAAATCGCTCAAATTCGTGTGGCACCCAGCCCCCGGGCAGCCGGCTCATGATTCGAGGCCCGACCGGATGACGGCGCATGATCGCCATTGTGGCCGACAGGCCTTCCGTCAATCAGCGGCGTCGCGTTCGGCGAAGACGTCGATGGCGATTTCGAAGGCCTTCATAGCGGCGGGGAAGCCAGCGTAGATGGCGGCTTGGATCATGACCTCGCAGATCTCTTCCCGATTCAATCCGAAGGAGTCCAAGCCCATGATGACGTGCTCGCGGATAGCGAACTCGTTGCCCAGCGCGGTCATCATGGCGATGGTGGCCAGACTGCGCTCCCGGCGGCTCAGCACAGGACGACCCCATACCGCCGAGGGGCCCACTCTCAACATCTCCATCACGTCGTCGCGGACTTCCTCGGGAATCGGCAGGCGGCTGAGCACATCGGGCTGACGAGGTTCTGTCATAGACCGACCGTACTCCAACGATGGCTACTGCCCGAATGTGATGGGCGAGTTGATCAAATGCTGTAGGGCATAAGCCTTTGAGTCCGGTAGTTTGGACGAGCAGGTAAGGCCGGTTGCGAATGCTGAGGTTCAGAGCGTATGGAAAACACAGGCAATTTGAACCGCCCGATTGAAGTAGCACCCCGAGAGGGATACCGAGTCTGGCTTCAATACAGCGATGGGGTAGCCGGTGAGGTTGACCTGTCAGACCTAGCTGGCCGTGGCGTATTCCAGGCATGGGAGAGTCGAGCTTGCTTTGAGGCAGTCCGAGTTGCCGCAGATGGAGGGATCGCCTGGGGAGAAGAGATCGAGCTATGTCCGGATGCCCTTTACATGAGGCTCACCGGGTAAGCGCTTGGAGCCCTTGGGCAAGATCGACCCCTTGCGGTAAACCAAGGAGGGGTCATGGTCAGTGGATTGGAGCGGTTTCGGGCCGCGGCGGAAGAACTGGGGGTGCCGGTGGAGCCGGTGCGGTATCCGGCGGGTACTCGGACGGCGGCTGACGCTGCGGCTGCGGTGGGGTGTGATGTGGGGCAGATTGTTAAGTCGCTGGTGTTCGCCACTCCGACCAAGCTGGTGCTGGCGCTGACTTCGGGGGCGAACCAGGTGGATACCGACCGCTTGGGCGAGTTGGCTGGCGAGGAGATCGGCCTGGCCGATCCGGAGGCGGTGCGGGCTGCCACCGGCTTTGCCATTGGGGGAACGCCGCCATTCGGGCATCTCAATCCACTGCCTACATGGATCGACGAGGACTTGCTGGCCTACGACACCGTGTGGGCCGCGGCGGGAACCCCTGATTCCTGCTTCCCCATCGCTCCGGCGCAACTTGTCGCCGCGACGGGGGCTACTCCAGCAGACTTCGTCCAGCGGCGGGAGCGCGAGCACGTGGGCCGGTGGCTTGTTAAGAACATGCCGCGTGGGCTCGATCTTGATCTGCCCGACAGGAATGAACCTGATCGGGAGATCTCCTTTGTTGGCGACGATTAGGAGTTCCATTGGTCGAGGGCGCCGGCTACGGCGGCGCCGGCGGTTACGCCGCAGGCGGCGGCCCATAGCCAGCTCAGGGCGGCCAGGGTTCCGGCGGTGGCCACGGTGATGGCGGTGCCGCCCACGGTCCAGTTCACCGCCACGGCGGCAATGGCCGATATGACGGAGAACCAGACGGCCGAGACTAGGCCGCCGATCAGGTGATGGCGCGAGGGCTGGTGGGGGCAGGCCATCTTCTGAACCAGGGAGAACACGGCCACCGCTGATACGAAGCCGACCACCGGGGCCAGCCGAGGTTCGACCCACACCGCGATGGCGGTGGGTCCGGCGATGAGGGGAAGGGCGCCAACCAGCAGCCAAAACGCAGTGAATCGCTCCAGCCACCATGATCGGCGGGGCGCACCCCGCACTCGGCGGACAGCACGGCAAGCGGCGGCCGCGGCCCGCATGGTGCCCCACACCGCCACCACCGCGGCGATGGACGTGGCTGCTGTTGGCGCGGTGACCACGTCGGCGAACTCTTCGCCGATAGTGCTGTCCACATCGCTTAGTGCGGTCTGCCCTGCATCGGCCAGCCACTCGTTGAACCGGTCGGCGATCCGATCCGACACCGCCCGAACCGTGGAGGCGATGGCCGCCGCGGCCACTGCGGCGGGGAACAGCGACACCGCCGACCAAAAGGCAATCTCTGCCGCCCCGGTGCTGCCCTCTCCCTCTCGCCAGCACGACACAGAGCGCTTGATGAGGGAGCCGATGTCCACCACATCTCAGAGGGTAGCTACGGTTGGCGGATGGCATTCACAAAGCGGCGAATCGTAACCGGTCACGACGACTCTGGGGCACCGGTGATCATCTCCGACGGGCCGGCGGAGCCGAGCTTTTTGGGCCGGACCACGGCCAGCATGTGGTATGTGGGGCAGCGTCCCGCCACCGTGGACGACGGCGGAGACGAGCCGGACGACCGCAAGGATTTCGTCCCGCCGCCCGGTGGGATTTCGTGGCGTTTCTTCACGCTTAAGCCCTCGGGCGGCAAAGCCATCGGCCCTACCGATGATCCCCGTTTCGACCAAGACCGCGTCGGTTTCCATGCCACCCCCACCATCGACTTCATCGAGATCATTTCGGGCCAGATCCGGTTGGAGCTCAACGAACATTGGGTGGAGCTGAGCGCAGGCGATTGCGTTATCCAACGAGGCACCTGGCACCGGTGGATCGTGATCGGCGACGAGCCCTGCACTTTCAGCGCCATAATGCTGGGAGTAGGCGACGGCGACAATCCCGGGTTTGCCGGCGCTTCCTCCGGCACGGCAGGACCCCGCCGGATCGTCACCGACGGCGACGGGGTATGCGCCGATGGCCCCCCGGCTACCGCATCGCAGTCTGAAGGAGGAGTGTTGACCGCGGAGCTGTGGCACACGTTGGCCCCGGTGAGCAGCGAACTCCAGGGCGGCGACGCCCCAGTGTCGGAAATGCAGCTCAACCCGCCCGGTGGGGGAGTCACCTGGAAGCAGGTGACCATCCCGGCGTCGATGGCCGACCAAGCCGCCTTGATGCACCAAACCCCCACCATCGACTTCGTGAGGATCGCCGAGGGCACAGTGGACTTGGAGCTTCCCGGCCAACCGCCGGTACACCTCACCGCCGGCGACTGCGTGATCCAGCGGGGCACCGAGCACGCCTGGCGCAACACCGGCGACGGCCCATTCACCCTCTCGGCGGTGATGATCGGCATGGGCGATGGCTGATCTGGACCCCCGGCTCCAAGCGCTGCTGGACAAGGACGAGATCACCGATACCATCCATCGGGTGGCCCGGGGCACCGACCGGCTCGACAAAGAGCTGATCATCTCCGGCTATCACCCCGACGGCTTCGACGACCACAACAACTTCCGGGGCAGCCCGGTGGAGTTCGCCGACTGGGTGCTGGAGGTGCTGGCCCACTTCGACTACACCCAGCACCTGCTGGGTCAGTCCCGCATCCAACTGGAAGGCGACGTGGCGTTCGTCGAGACCTACTGCAACGCCCACCATGTGGTTCATCCCACCGAAGAGGGGCCGGGCTCCGACATGCGGATGGGCCTGCGCTATGTGGACCGGTTCGAGCGGCGCGACGACGGCCCTTGGCTCATCGCCACCCGCATCTGCGCTTTCGAGTGGCGCTATACCCTCACCCTGAATTACTCGTTCCCCTACGACGACGACTTCACCATCGGCCACCGAGACCGATCCGACATCACCTACACCCGGAATGGGCTGATGGGAGAGCCCCGGAATTAAGGGGGCGCTAGCCCCCCAACGAGGGATTCTCAGACATCGACTCGATGGTGGAGGAGGCAATCACATTGTGGTCGGCGTCGAGGGACTCGAACAGCACGCCGGTGGGGGAGTGGAGGTTGAACAGCACGATGGCGCCTTCGGGCCCGCCCCTCTCCATGTGGACTTCTCCGCCGGGGCTCTGGCTGTAGGTGCCGGCCGGCTTGATCTTGTGGACAGTCTCGCCGTTGGGCTCGATGTCGAACACGTGGTGCTCGCCTTGAAGCACCAGGGTGCGAGTGGCGGCCACATGGCGGTGGAAGTGGCAGTGGGAATGGGGGGCGAAGCGCACCAGCAGGTCGAGCGTGTTGTTCTCGGGCTGCGCGCCGAGCACGGCCAAGTCGAAATCGACGGGATAGTCGAACTCCGGGCCCCCCTCCATGTGGGTCCAGTCCAAGTCGTCTAGGTCGAATCGAGCCTCAAAGGTCATGGGCCGTATCGTAGTGAGTTATGACCGACACGCTCTCTTCCGACAACAGGATGGACTTCGACCCTGACGCCCTCCGGGAGAAATACCGCCACGAACGCGACAAGCGCCTGCGGACTGACGGCAACGACCAGTACATCGCCATGGACGGGCAGTTCTCCCGCTATCTGGACGATCCTGCCCAAACCGGCATCACCCGAGAGCCCCTCACCGACGAGGTGGACGTGGCCATCATCGGCACCGGCTTCAGCGGACTGCTGGCCGGCGCCCGGTTGCGCCAATTCGGGGTGGAGAGCATCCGCATGATCGAGACCGGGGCCGAGTTCGGGGGCACCTGGTACTGGAACCAATACCCCGGCGTGCAATGCGACATCGAGTCGTACATCTACCTGCCCATGCTGGAGGAGATGGGCTACATGCCCAAGGAGAAGTACTCCTACGGCCCGGAGATTCTGGAGCACTGCAAGGCGCTGGGCCGCCACTTCGATCTATACCGCGACGTGTGCTTCGGCACCCGGGTCCACGAGATGCACTGGGACGACGCCGATGACCGGTGGGTGCTGCACACCAACCACAACGACCGGATGCGGGCCCGGTTCGTGATCATGGCCATCGGGCCGCTCAGCCGGCCCAAGCTGCCCGGCATCGCCGGCATCGACACCTTCGAGGGCCACTCGTTCCACACCAGCCGGTGGGACTACGACTACACCGGCGGCGACACCAACGGGGGCCTCAACAAGCTGTCCGACAAAGTGATCGGGGTGATCGGCACCGGCGCCACCGCCGTGCAGTGCATCCCCCACGTCGGCGAGACCGCCAAGCACCTCTACGTGTTCCAGCGGACCCCGTCGTCCATCGACGTGCGGGGCAACCGCCCCACCGACCCAGAGTGGGCCATGTCGCTGGAACCCGGTTGGCAGCAGCACCGCATCGAGAACTTCGGCAACATCGTGGCCGGCTCCATGCAGGAAGAAGACCTGGTCAGCGACGGCTGGACCGACATCCTCCGCAACCTCACCGCTTTGGGCGAGGGCGCCCGCCTCGGCACCCCCGAGGAGATTGCCGAGGCCATGGAGATGGCCGACTTCGCGAAGATGGAGCAGATCCGCAGCCGGGTCGACGAGCTCATCGCCGATCCGAACGTGGCCGAGGCGCTGAAGCCCTACTACCGGCAGTTCTGCAAGCGGCCCTGCTTCCACGACGACTATCTGCCCACCTTCAACCGCGACAACGTCACGCTGGTGGACACCGACGGCCAGGGCGTGGAGCGCATCACCCCCCGGGGCGTGGTGGCCGGCGGCCAGGAGTACGAGCTGGACTGCTTGATCTTTGCCACCGGGTTCGAGGTGGGCACCGACTACTCGCATCGGGCCAACTGCGAGATCTATGGCCGGGGCGGGGTGACGCTGAGCGAGCGGTGGAAAGACGGCATGTCCACCTTCCACGGCGTGGTCTCTCGGGGATACCCCAACCTGTTGCACATGGGCGGCATCCAGTCGGGGGTCTCGCCCAACTTCACCGAGCTCTACAACGAACAGAGCCAGCACGTGGCCTACATCGTCGAGCAGGGCCTGTCGGCAGGAGCGACCGTGGTCGAGCCCACCGAGGAGGCCGAGTCCGACTGGGTGCGGCTGATCATGGAGTCTGCCTACCGTCGAGCCGGCTTTTTGGAGTCGTGCACGCCCGGCTACTACAACAACGAGGGCAAGCCCGACGACGGCCCCGGCTGGTTCGGCGGCACCTACGGCGGCGGCGCCCAGGAGTTCTTCAAGCTGCTCAAAGCCTGGCGTGACGACGGCAACCTGCAAGGCCTTGAGCTGAGCTGACCCGATGGCGGTCAAATTCGCCTACCGCAGTGGCGAGACGTGGGCTGAGCCCTGGGACGACTACCGCGCCCTGCGCGACGAGGATCCGGTGCACGAGGTGGGCGACGGCGAGTTCTGGGTGCTGTCGCGTTTCGACGACGTCTTTGCCGCCGCCCGGGACACCACCACCTACTCGTCGGCCAACGGCCTCACCACCGCTCCCGACGACATGGCCAGCTTCGGTGACGAGGCCCGACCCATCGTGATGATGGACCCGCCTGAGCACACCGCCATGCGCCGACTGGTGAGCCGGCCCATGACACCCCGCCAGGTGGCCCCGGTGGAAGATCAGGTGCGGGCGTTTGTGGCCGACAAGCTCGACGCGGTGGCCGATGCCGGAGACGTCGACATCGTCCAGGCGCTGTTCAAGCCGCTGCCCAGCTACCTGGTGGCGCACTATCTGGGCGTCCCTCCCGAAGACCGGGTGCTGTTCGACCGCTGGACCGAGCGAATCGTGCAGGCCACTGCCGAGTCAACCGCGGCCTACGGCCAGAACCAGAGTGCGTTTCTGGAGCTGTTCGAGTACGCCACCGGGCTGATCGAGCGCCGCAAGACCGAACCCGGCGACGACTTGGTCACCGGACTGGTGGAACAGGGCGAGGATGTGGCCTCGGCCATGTGGATCGTGGGGTTCATATTCACCATGATCACCGGCGGCAACGACACCGTCACCGGCATGCTCAGCAGCTCCGCGGTACTGCTCAATCGCCACCGAGACCAGCGCCAGATGCTGATCGACGACCCGTCGGCGATCCCCAACGCGGTGGAGGAGCTGCTGCGACTGACCTCGCCGGTGCAGAACCTGGCCCGCACGCTGACCCGCGACGTGACCCTGCACGGCGTGACCATTCCCGAGGGCAAAAAGGCGCTGCTGCTGTTCGCCTCGGCCAACCGAGACGAGCGGGAGTTCGGGCCCACCGCCGCCGAGCTCGACGTCAACCGCAAGATAGACAAGATCGTCGCCTTGGGCTATGGCGCCCATCACTGCCTCGGCGCTTCGGTGGCCCGGCTCCAGTGCCGAGTTGCCCTCGAAGAGCTGCTTCAGCGGTTCCCGGACTACTCAGTCGATGAGGACACCGCCCGATTCGCCTCCGGCTGGTCGACCCGCCGCTACGAGTATCTGCCGTTCTCGGCTAACTGAGCTCTTCGAGCCGCTCGAGGAACTGAGTGGGAGCGCCCACGTACGGCGCGATCTCGTCGGCTGTCAGCACTTCGCTCCACTGCCCCTCGTGCCCGCGAATAATGGACGGCAACCCTGTAGCGGCAGCCAGCTGTTCAGCGGAGGCCTCGTCGCGGTGGACGAGATCCAGTTCAACGTCGGAGACTTCACAGGCCTGTTTCCAGCTCCGAGACCCCATCGGGTTCCACCCATGGGTGATGTCGCACAGCGCGCACTTTCCCCGACCCAGCAGCTTTCCGATGGCGTACCGTACTTCGCCGCTGAGCGTCCCGTCGGCGTCGTAGATCCCCACGAGAGACACGCTCAAGGCTACCGGCGCCGCCCTGCTAACCGGGCACTTCGGCTTGGGCTTGGCTCAACACGATGGCCACGATGACCAGGGCGATTCCGCCCAGCTCTTGCAGGCTGGGCACCTGGAACAGGGCGATAAGGCCCACCAACACCGCGGTAACGGGCAGCAGTGCTTGGAGCAGGGCAAAGCGACGCTGGGTGATTCGCTTCATCACCAGTTGGTCGATCCAGTAGGGGATCACGTTGGACAACAACCCGGTGGTGAGGCCCAAGATCATGAGCACCGGTGAGTCCAGCGCCCCCGCCACATCCGACGCCCCAAAAGCGCTGATTGCAGCGGCGCCGACCAGCATCCCGATCCCCAGCCCGTCTACTGCCACCGGGCCGTGGGCCACCCGGTGGCCCAGTACCACGTAGCCCGCCCAAAACACCGCCGACAACAGGGCGAACGCCACCCCCCGCATGGTGCCCTCGGCCTCGACCCCGGCCAGCACCACCACGCCGCCTGCGGCCAGCGGCAGAGCGGCCGCGGTGCGAAGGGTGCGGGTTCCCACTGCCGCCACCAAGATGGGACCGGTGAACCCGATGGCAATTGTGTTGCCGATGGGCAGGTAGTCGAAGGACAGGTAAATCGTCAGGTTCATGGCCGCCAGCGAGGAGCCGAAGGCCGCAGCCCAGGCCAAGTCGCGGGCCTTCCAGCGGCGCTGCCAAGCCCGGCGAAGCAGGATGATCATCACCGCACCGCCCAGCACCCGTAGCAGCGCCACTCCCTCTGGGGAGATGTCGTCGAACAGGTTCACCGCTATCGCGACGCCCACATACTGCGAAACCGCGCCCACCATGTACAGCGGTTCGGGGGCGATGGACTCTGGCCGAGGCAGGCGGGCCACCTCCGAGTTCTACTTGCCGGGGCCAATTCCCGCCATTGACAGCACCCCCCGATGCTCATCGCCACAGCACCGCAGGGTGCTGGCTCAAGCCCCGCCTATGGCTGGCAAGCCCACTGCGACCAGGGATCTAGGCCGGTGGTGTCTTCAAAGAACCGGACGAATTTGGCCGCTTGCAAGTTGGTCGCCGGATCGGTCAGGTCCACCGGTTGCCCGTTGTGGGAGAGAATCGACCATTCTGGCCGGCTCCAACCGGTAAGCCAGCCCTCGTTGATCTGCATGAGCCCCACCGATTCCAGGCCCCACTCCTCCATGTAGCGGGCGTTGGGATTGCCGTGAGATTCACAAGTCATCACTGAGAGAACGTCGTCCACTTCGTCGGCCGGGAAAATCTCGGCCACCAAGGGCCGCCACTGCTCCACATCGTGGACGTCGGAGCTGTCGATACGGTCCTCGGCGGCTATAGAGATGAGCGCAAACAGGGCCATGAAACCGAACAGGCGTAGGGGGCGCATATTGGGCCTTTTGGGTGTCCAGACTGAATGGGGAGATCGATCTCGCGATCAATCTCGACTAATCCGTCGCCCGTCCGCCCTTCCCAGCCGCAGAGCCGCCGGGTCCCTTCACGGAACGGCTGAGCAAGATAGCGGCGATCACCAAGGCAATGCCAAGCAGTTCTCGAACGCTGGGCACCTGAATCAGCACGGCCAAACCCACCAGCACCGCCGTGGCTGGGAGCAGCGCTTGCAATAGGGCAAAGCGGTGTTGGGTAATGCGCATCATCACCAACTGGTCGATCCAGTAGGGGACCACGTTGGACAGCAGCCCGGTGACCAGGGCCAACAGCAGCAGCAACGGGGAATCGAAGGCCGGCCCCAACTCAGGTGCGCCGAATGCACTGATGGCCGCTGCACCAGCCAGCATTCCCAGGCCCAACCCGTCCACCGCCGCCGGTCCCCGGGCCACCCGGTGGCCGAGCACGATGTATCCGGCCCAGAACATTCCGGCCAAAAGGGCGAATCCCACCCCCCGCATGGTGCCCTCGGCCTCAACCCCGGCCAGCACCACCACGCCCCCCGCCGCCAACAACAGCGCAGACCCAGAGCGAAGGGTGCGGGTGCCCACGGCAGCCACCAGGATCGGGCCAGTGAACTCGATGGCCACCGCATTGCCCAGCGGCAACTCGTCAATAGACAGGTATATCGACAGGTTCATAGCCGCCAGCGCCATCCCGAAGGCCGAGGCCCACGCCAGGTCGCTAGCCTTCCACCGACGCTGCCATGAGCGGCGCAGCACGATGATCATCATCGCCGCCCCCAGCACCCTCACCAGCGCCACTCCCGCGGGGGCAATCTCGTCGAACAAATGCACGGCCACCGCCGCGCCCAAATATTGCGAAACCGCCCCCACCATGAACAGCGGCTCGGGGGCGAACGACTCCGATCGGGCCAGGCGGACCACCACAGTGTTCTACTTGTCTTGCACCTCTTGGCGCTGCTCATTCAGAAAGCACTTCGTTCCCCGTGGCTTCTGCCGGGTTCCTAGAGTGCAGGGATGGACAGCGGGGAGATGCGGCGACGGGTGGGGGAGGCCCGCTCCGGCGTGCTCTGCACCGTCACCGAGGAACGCCAGCCCCATGCGGTGCCGTGCTGCTTCTTCCTCAAGGGCGATGTGGTGTATTCGGCGGTAGACGCCAAACCCAAGTCCACCCTGGCCCTGCGCCGCCTGGACAACCTGGCTGCCAACCCCGCGGCCTGCCTGCTGGTCGACTGCTATGACGACGACTGGTCGCAGCTGTGGTGGATCCGGGTGGACGGCACCGCCCGAGTGCTAGTCGATGGCGACGAGCGCGACCACGCCCTCGACCTGCTGGCCGACAAATACCCCCAATACCAAGACACTCGCCCTCCCGGCCCGGTCATCGCCTTAGACATCGCGGCCTGGCGCTCCTGGGCCTATTGAGGCGCCTCCGCGGCGGCGTTGCGGCCGGCCACCCGGCCGAAGGCAAGGGCGTCGCCGATGTGGAAGCCGCCGTCTTTACAGCGGCTGTAGGTGGAGCTGACCGTGCCGGCGGCGTAGAGGCGGCCGATGGCCTCGCCGAAGGGATCGAGCACTTGGGCCTTCTCGTTGCGGCGGGGGCCGCCGTTGGTCCAGCCCAGCAGCGGGGCCGAGGTGAACCCGTAGTAGGGGGGCGTGGCCAGCGGGGCGAGGGTGGCCGCAGGGCGGCCCAGCGGATCGTGTCCGGCCGTGCAGGCGTCGTTCCATGAGGCCACCGCAGCATCCAATCCGTCGGGGTCGATCCCCAGGATTGCGGCCAGTTCAGCGGGAGTGTTGGCCTGTTGGATCCAGCCCTTCTCGATTTCGGCTGAGTTGTCGGGGCTCCAGTCGTAGCCCTCCATGAGGAGATTCCAACCCACCGGCAATATTTCCCGCGGCGGTGAGATGGGCCCGGCCCGCCGGGTGGCCTCGTCGAAGATCACATGCACGGGCCGCCGCTGGAACAGCTCGTAGTCGCCATCGATCAGGGCGTGGCCGTGGCCTTGGGGCGGCATCTCGTTGTGGGACCGACGGCCGTCGTTGCCCACGCAGATGAACCCCATGGAGTAGATGAACATCACGTACATACCGGCCTCGAACCCCTCGGCGGCAAAGCCGAGGGCGGCCATCATGTTGTCCATGTGCCACAGATCGGCCCCCACCTTCTGGGCCATCTTGATGCCGTCGCCAGTACCGGCCGGCGAACCCCACACCGGAGAGCCGGGGAGCTGCAAGTAGTCCCGCACCATGTCCGGGTTGTTCTCAAAGCCGCCGGTGGCCAATACCACGCCCCGACGGGCGCCCACTCGCAGGGGTTGGCCTCCCGAGGTGGCCGCCACTCCGACCACCGCGCCGTCATCGTCGGTCACCAGCTCATTGGCCGGGCTGTCCAGCAGCACCTCTACCCCCCGATCACGCACAACCGCCGAGAGGGCCTTCCACAAGAGTTGCTGGCCCATCTCTCCATTGACCCCTAGGTAGCCGCCGTAGAACTCCGCCCCAGGCAGTTCGGGGTACTCGGGCTTGTAGTCGGCGTGGACGCCGGGGGTTACCCCTAAGCTCTCCAACCACTCGGTGTTCTTGTAGGTCTCGTCTGCCCACACTTCGATGATCTCTTCGGGCAGCGTGTACGGCCCACACAGCGACCGCAGGTAGGTGGCCATCCCGTCGCGGTCAAGGCTGTTGTACCAAATACCCCCGGAGATGCGGGTGTTGCCGCCCTCGCGGCCCTCGGGCATCTTCTCCAACAAGATGACCGACGCCCCCTCATCGGCCGCGGCGATAGCAGCAGCGCACCCCGCCGCCCCCATCCCCAAGACCACTACATCAGCCTGTCGATCCCACTGCTCACTCATGGCCGACATTGTTACCTATATCCCTGCAACAAGAGGAGGTGCAAGAGGGTCGAGTGTGCAACGAGAGGGCAGCGGGTCGAGCCCAACAACAAGGCGGGGTGGGGGGTGGCCCGGCTCAGGGCGCCCGCCGCCCGGAGTTCATCGAGGACGGCGGGCTGGGCCGGGACAGGACCCGCCACCCCGCCGGAGGATGGTGACGTTACCCCTAGGCGGGCGCCTCGACCCGGTACAGCTTCTCGGCGTTGCCCCACAGGAGCTGGCGCTGAGCCTCGGGAGAGAGGTGGCCGATGCTGGCGGCGATCTTCTCCTCCACATTGTCGTAAAGGCAGGTGGGGTGGGGGAAGTCAGTCTCGAACAACACGTTGTCGAGCGGGATGCGGCCGCCCAGCATGTCTTGCGGTGCGGACTCCTCGAACCAGAACGTGGTGAACACCTGCCCGGTGAAGTACTCGCTAGGCAGCCTGTCGAACTCCGGCCGATCATTCATGCCGCCGCCTTCGACGAACTGGTTGTCGACCGCCTCGAGCATGAAGGGCAACCAGCCGATGCCCGACTCCACCGACACCACCTTCAGCTTGGGGAAGCGGGGGAGCACTCCTGACAGCAGCAGGTCGCATACCTGGATGCCGTTCTTGGTGAACAGATCCACCGATTGCAGGGCGTATGCCTCGGCGAAGCCCCGCCGCTCCACCCGAGTACGGTCCCAATTGAACTCGCCGCTGCCGATGTGGAACGACACCACCATGTCGCAGTCGCACACCGCCGACCAGAACGGATCCCAGTGGGACTCGCCCAGATAGGGCAGGCCGAACACCTGGGGTTCGCCGGTGAAGTTCACCGACCGGTAGCCCTTCGCCGCGCACCGCTGCACCTCAGCCACCGCATTGTCCACATCCCAAAACGGCGTGGCCATCGACGGGATGAGCCGCTGGTCATCGGCGCTGCACCACTCCGAGAGGAAGTCGTTGTAGGCCCGGACGCACTCGTACTTGAGCTCGGCGTCTTCGATAGACAAGAACTTCTGGGCGCCAAACCCTCCCACGTTGGGGTACAGCACCTCGGCCCACACCCCGCGCTGGTCCATTAGCTCCAGGCGGGCCTGGGCGTCGTAGGCCGCAGGATGCACCTCGGCATAGCCGGCCGGGGAGTCGGGCATGGGGTTCTTCCACCCGGCGGGGGCCGTCGGACCCACTGCGCCGATGCGCTCGTCACCCAGCAGCCACACCTCCCGGCCCTCGGCCACCTCCACCCGGGGAACGCGGTCGCGGTGGCGGGCGGACACCCGGCTGGTCCAGGTGTCGGCCGGCTCGGTTATGTGGGTGTCGACATCGATGATCGAATAGGCCATGCACCAGTCTCGCGCCATCCGAGCGCATAATGCGTTGCCGGTCGGCCCAAAATCGGTCAAGGATGGTGGACATGAGCAATGCCGGGAACCCGGGAGGAGATGAGCCCGGCGAGCGCAGCGACTTCATCCGCAACCTGATCCGCCAGGACATCGCGGAGGGCACCTACGGCGGTCGGGTGCAGACCCGGTTCCCGCCCGAGCCCAACGGCTATCTCCACATCGGCCACGCCAAGTCGATCTGTTTGAACTTCGATCTGGCCGCCGAGTTCGACGGCACCTGCAACTTGCGGTTCGACGACACCAACCCCGAGACGGAGCGGGCCGACTTCGTGGCCGCCATCGAGGAGGACATCGCCTGGCTGGGCTACGAGTCTGACCGGGGCACCCTGTACGCCTCCGACTACTTCGAGCAGCTCTACCAGTGGGCCGAAGACTTGATCCGGGCCGGGTTGGCCTATGTAGACGACCAGGACGTCGAGGCCATTTCCGAGAACCGGGGCAGCTTCACCGAACCGGGCACCAACAGCCCGTGGCGCAATCGCACCCCTGAAGAAAACCTCGATTTGTTCCAGCGGATGGCAGCCGGCGAGTTCGGCGATGGCGAGCGGGTGCTGCGGGCCCGCATCGACATGGCCCATGAGAACATGCTGATGCGCGACCCGGTGCTATACCGGATTCGCCACGCCAGCCACCACCGCACCGGCGACCGGTGGTGTATCTATCCCACCTACGACTGGGCCCACGGCCAGAGCGATGCGGTGGAGGGGGTGACCAACTCCATCTGCACACTGGAGTTCGACGCCCACCGCCCCCTGTACGACTGGTTCTTGGACCATCTCGACCTTCCCGGCGACCGCCCCCGCCAAACCGAGTTCGCCCGCTTGAACGTCACCCACGCGGTGTTGTCCAAACGCCGCATGTTGCAGTTGGTGGGCGATGGCCATGTGCACGGCTGGGACGACCCCCGCATGCCCACTTTGCGAGGCTTGCGACGCCGCGGCTTCCCACCCCAGGCCATACGGGAGTTCTGCCGCCACATCGGTGTGGCCCGGGTGGATGGCACCGTAGAGGTGGAGCTGCTGGAGTCGTTCGTGCGTCGTGAGCTAAACGAGACCGCTCAGCGCCGGATGGCGGTGCTCAACCCGCTGCGCCTGGTGATCGAGAACTACCCCGAGGGCCAAGTGGAGATGCGGGAGGCGGGCAACAATCCCGAGGACCCCTCCGCGGGCGCCAGGCAGGTGCCGTTCTCAAGAGAGCTCTACATCGAGCGGGACGATTTCATGCTCGACCCGCCCCCCAAGTTCTACCGGCTGGCCCCGGGCCGGGAGGTGAGGCTTCGGTCGGGCTACTTCGTGACCTGCACCGGCGTCGACACCGACGCCGAAGGCAACGCCACTGAGGTGCGCTGCACCTACGACCCCGAAACCGGCTCCGGTAAGGCCCCCGACGGCCGCAAGGTAAAGGCCACCATCCACTGGGTTTCGGCCACCCAGGCTGTGGACGGTAAGGCCGTGCTCTACGAGCGCCTGTTCTCTGACCCCTACCCCGGTGCCGACGGATCCGACCCCATGGACTCGCTCGACCCCGACTCGGCCAAGCTCATCGAGGGAGCCAAGTTCGAGCCGGCCATGGCCGACATCGCCCCCGGCCAGGTGGTCCAGTTCGAGCGCCTCGGCTACTTCGCCCGCGACCCCGAGACCCCCGACCTCTTCCACCGCACCGTCGGCCTCAGAGACGAGTGGGCCCGCATCCAAAAGCGCCAGCGCGGGAAGTAGTACGCCAAAGCTCCGACTAAGGGCGGTCAGTCCCCGATCGGCCAGCGTTCGGCGGTGGTGTTGGTGGCAGGCCAGGCGTCGGCGTTGAGGGCGGCGTCGCTGCCGCCGTCCATGAACACCACCGAGCCGCAGAACAAGCTGGCGTCGGGCGACAGCAGGAAGGCCAAAAGGTTGGCCACCTCGGCAGCGCGCCCGGGTCGTCCAATCGGGATGGGGTAGACGTCGCCCAGGTTCATGATCATGTCGAGGTTGTCGGCAACCAACGGGGTGTCGATGAGCCCGGGGGCCACCGCATTCAGCCGGATGCCCGAGCCGATCCAGTCGGCGCCGATGGCGGTGCGGCGGATCCAGCGGGCCAGGGCCAGCTTGCTGGTGGCATAGGCGGTGCCGGGATCGGAGCCGGCCAGCTCTCGGGCTTGGGCCTCGTTGTAGTCCAGACAGGCCTCCACTAGCCCATCGGGCAGGGACACCAGCGTGGTGCTGGAGTTGGAGCTGATGGCCACGGCCGAGGCGTCGGTGCCCTGGGCCAGCAAGGGGCGCAGACCCTCCACGGTGGCCACGGCCCCGAAGTAGTTGATTGACACCACCTGCTCGGGATCAGGGCCGGTGATCCCCGCGCCGGCCACGAGGCCGTCGATCCGCCCACCACTGGCGGCGGCCACTGCGCCAACCATTTCGGTGCGTCCTTCAGGAGTGGACAGGTCGGCGATGACCTCGGCGTCGCGTATGTCCACTCCGATCACCTCATGGCCGTCGAGGGCGAGCCGCTCCCTGGTGGCCTGGCCGATTCCGCCTGCTGATCCGGTGATGACAATCGTTCCCATGGGTACTTATCCTTAGCAGGCTCCTTTGGTGCCTTCCACGTATTCATTTCTTGGTGGAAGCTGACCTAGCCCGCTGAGTGGCCTGATTGGAGTAGCGGACGACGATTCGCCCACAAACCTAGTTGCCATACTTATAAGGGTAAAATACTGTATCTATATGGCTCTCAAGACAACTATCAACTTCGATGATGAGATGGAGGCGGCTCTTGCCGAACTGGTGGCCATGGACGGCACCAAGACGTTGGCCATCAAGCGGTCTTTGCTCGCTGAAGTAAAGCGCCGCCGCCGCAGCCACGCAATGCTCGATTTGATCGCTTCGTGGGAGGCGGAGGAGGGCCCCATCAGCCCTGAGCATCTCCAGTGGGCCGATGCCGTACTCGACCGCCAGGGCGTGAATCGTTGATCGTTGATGCTGGCCCGCTGATCCTCGACAGCGAGAATCTCAACTCCCGATTGTGGGCTCTGATCAAGCGGGCTGCCGAGCGCGGCGATGACCTGCACACAACCCATCCCGTGCTAGCCCAGGTCTGGCGTGAGCCGGCAAGACAGGCAAACTTGTCTCGCGCCCTGCGCTACTTCGAGATCCACTCCCTCGACGAGTCAGTGAGCGTGGGACTCAGACTCGGCGAATCCCGCACTTCTGACGTGGTTGACGCCCACCTCACTGTGGTCGCAGAGGGTTTGGGCACATTCATCCTCACCACTGACCACGACGACATGTCAAAGCTCAACGCCCGCTTCGAGCGCTACTGATTTCCGGATAGGCGCTCCTCAAGCTTGATCAGGGTCTAGGGGTGCCCATTGGGGCTCGCGCTTTTCGGCGAAGGCGGCGGGGCCCTCCACTTGGTCGGGGTGGCCCCATATGCCGGTCATGTGGAAGGCGCCGGTCTTGCTGGCCTCGGTGAGGCCGTGCTCCATGGCGTCCCACAGGGCCTTTTTGGTGGCGGCCATGGCTGAAGGGGAGTTGCGGGCGATGGCTTCGGCGATCTCACTGGCTCGCTCCCGCAGGCGCTCGGGCGGATCGACGATCTCGCTGATCATGCCCAGCTCGTAGGCCCGTTGGGCGCCCATCCGCTCGTGGGCGCCCATCAACGCCATGCGCATCACCGTCTCGGCGGGCATCTTCTTCAACAGCGCGATGGCCTCCAGCGCCACGACCTGCCCTACCGAAACGTGGGGGTCGAAGAACTGGACGTCGGAGGCGGCGATCACGATGTCGGCGTCGGCCACCCAGTGGAACCCGCCCCCGCAGCAGATGCCGTTGACCGCGGTGATCACCGGCTTGCGCACCTTCTGGTGCCACGAGGTGAAGTGCAGGTCGAAGTTCTCCACCGACTCCCGGTAGCGCTCCATGCCCTGACCGTCGGTGGCCAGCTCCACCACATCCACCCCGGTCTGGAAGGCCCGACCCTCTCCGGTGTGGACGATGACCCGCACCTCGGGGTCTCGGTCCAGCTCCAGCCAGGCGTCGGCGAACTCCTCCCGCATCTGGGAGTTCATGGCGTTGAGCTGGTCGGGACGGTTGTTGATCAGCCATCCAACCCGTCCCTCGCGCTCCACGATCAGCGTCTCGTAGCCCATCTCGCCAGTCTGTCGCGGCAGTCACAGAAATGCCCGGTCGTTGGAGAGGGCCATCACCTGTGATTTGGGATTTCTCCCCGTACATTGAGGGGTATGAAACGGTTGATATCCCGCTTGTGGGGTTGGTTGAAGGCACTGTCGATCCGAGCCAAGGTGCTCCTCGCCGTGGTGTTGGCCGCCCTACTGGGTGTGTTGATCTGGTTGGTGTTCTTCTGGTTCGCCTTCCAGACCTACTTCATAGACGACAAGGTTGAAGAGGCTGGCCCGGTGTTCGACAGCGGCGCGGTGGCTGGCACCCCGGCTGACGAACCAGTCGACCCCGAATCCGCCGAGGGCGACCCCGGTACCCCGGAAGCGGAGGCGGCAGCTTCGGCACCCGACTCCGGTACTGCCGCCCCCGCGCTGGCCACAGGCCCCATGCCGGGCGACGAGTTGTCGGAGGAGCTCATCGCCAAGATGGACGAGGCGATGGAAGAACTGGGCATGCCCGAGGAGCAACCGGTCGAGGAGACGATGCCTCCGATGCCCGAAGTAAGGGTGGAGGCAACCGGCGAGTTCATCAGCCGAAGCCACCCCACCCGCGGAACGGTTGAGGTGCTCGGCGACGGCACTGGCCAGCGATTCCTGAGGTTCGAGGACTTCAGGACTGACAACGGCCCCGACTTGAACGTCTATCTGAGCGCGGCGCCCCCCGACGCCCCCGTTGGCCAGTTCACCGACGTGTATGTCGACCTTGGCGATCTGAAGGGGAACGTCGGGTCGCAGAACTACGAGATCCCCCGCGATCTCGACCTCGACCTCTACTCCACGGTGGTGATCTGGTGCGTGAGGTTCTCGGTTATATTCGGGGCCGCCGATCTTGTACCTAGCTGATACTGGCTAGCCTGGGCCGGGCATGAAGCCCTATCCGACGCCGCCCGAAGGGCTGCAAGTGGTCTCGGCGCCGCCGGTTTTGACCCTCACCCTTGACCGACCCCAGCGCCGCAATGCCCTGACCGACGACATCGTGTTGGCCCTGATCGACACTCTGGAAGCGGCCAGCGCCGACGAGGAGATCAGGGCGGTCTTGCTCAACGCCAACGGCGACAACTTTTGCAGCGGCTTCGACTTGGCCGGTCGAGCTGGCGACGGAAACCGGCCCCGGCCGGGCAGCATCTCCCGGCGCATGCCCTATCTGGTGAACCGGCTCATCCCGGTGATGCTGGAGGTGCAGGTGCCCATCGTGTGCGCGGTGCGGGGATGGGCGGTGGGCCTGGGCCTCAGCCTGGTGCTGGCCTCGGACTTCGCAGTAGCCGCTGACGACGCCCGCCTGCGAGCGCCGTTCACCGCCATGGGTATCACCCCCGACAGCGGAACATCCTGGCTTCTGCCTCGGCTGGCTGGTGTGGCCCGAGCCAAGGGCATGTTGATGCTGGGGGAAGAGATTTCCGGAGCAGAGGCAGCCGAATGGGGTCTCATCTATCGGACTGTGCCCCCAAACCGCGTTGATGCCGAGGTAGCCGCTTTGGTCGGTCGGTTGGCCTCATCGGCCACCGTGGCCGTCGGGCTGACCAAGACTCTTGTCCAGCGGGGCCGAGAACGCAGCCTGGAAGCCCACTTGAGCGAAGAGGCGTTTGCCATGGAGCTGTCGTCCCGCTCGGCTGACTTCCGGGAGTGGGCCGCGTCCCGCCAAGAGGGCCGCCCCCCCGATTTCACCGGCCACTAGTCCTTTCTCAAACCGCCACTAGCGGCACCGGCCGGTAGTCTGCACCCATGTTGGTATTGGATCCGACGGCTGCTCCGCCGGCGGTGGACCCGGATCAGGGTCCCGATGCCGGTCCGCTGACCGGCAAGCGGGTGGGCATCCGCTACGACCTCACCTGGCGCTCATTCTTGTGGACCACCGATGAGTGGACCCGCAAGCTGGAGGCGGCCGGGGCCGAGGTGGTGCCGTGGTGCTCGGAGTCCCGCCAAGACGTCAAGCTTGAGGACGCGGTGCTGGAGGAGCTGGACAGCTTCGCCACCGACGTGGATATCGCCATCGTCGGCTTGGGCAATTGAGGCAGCTGCACGTCCTGGACCGTCCACGACGCAGTTGCAGTGGCGGCCCAGGGCAAGACGGCGGTCGCCGTCGTAACCGAGGAGTTCGTGCCGTTGGCCGAGATCATGGCCCGCAACATGGAGCGGCCCGGCCTGCGGCTGTGCGTGCTGCCCTATCCGCTGGACACCCGTCCCGAACCGGAAGTGCGCAAGATCGCTCACGACTTCTGGCAGCCGCTGTTGGATTCACTGGGAGTGCCCTCGTAGATGGCCTCTGACGGCGGCACCATTCCCGATGGGCAGGTCGAGGCCCCCGACGACCCGGCCGAGTTCATGGCCTGGGCCACCGATAGGGGCTGGGGTGACGGCCTGCCCTTGATCCCGCCCACCCCCGAGCGGGTGGCCCGATTCATTGCTGCCGCTGACCGCCCCGCCGACTCAGTGCTGTTGGAGGTTCCGCCGGCCAACGCCTGGTGCACGGTGGAGAAGCTGGCCGTCAACGCCTGCATGGCCGGGGCCGCCCCCGAGGCCATGCCGCTGATGATGGGCGCACTGGAGGCCATGGCCGAGCGACCGTTCGACCTGTTTGCCCTCAACACCACCACCAGCTCGGTGGTGCCCTGCCTGTTTGTGAACGGTCCGGCCCGAGACCGGCTGGATCTGCCCTACCAGGCCGGCTGCTTCGGCGGTGCAGCCGGGGGTGGACCGGCTATCGGTCGGGCCATCCGGCTGGTCATGCGCAACGTGGGCGGCCAGGTGGCCGGGGAGACCTCCAAGTGCGTGTTGGGCCAACCGGCCCGGGTGGTGGGCCTGGTGATGGGGGAGTGGGAGGAGCGTTCCCCGTGGCCGCCGCTGGCCGAGCGCCGGGGGGTGAGCGGCGATGCGGTCACCGTCTACGGCACCATCGGCACCATGGACATCGCCGACATCGCCGCCGACGACGGCCAATCGCTGGCCTGGGTCATCGGCCAGTCGCTGGCCTATGTGGGCACCAACGCCTACATCTCCCATTGGGGCGCCGAGGTCATGGTGGTGGTGCCCCCGCCCTGGGCCGACATGCTGGCTGCCGCCTACCCCACCATCGAAGACGTGCAAGATGCCCTGTGGCAAAACGCCTGCCACCAAGTCGACCAGTTCCCCGAGACTCACAAGAATTGGCTGGGCGAGCGCGACCGGATCAGCCCCGACGGCACCGCCTACATCGTGGAGCACCCCTCCGACGTGATCGTGATGTGCGCCGGAGGCCTGGGCAACCTCCACGCCGGCGGCCTCCACAACTTCGGCCCCACCCGAGCCATCACCCGCCCGTTCTGATGCCCGAGTCCGAGTCGGCAGCGGTCACCGTGGTCGTCGTAGCCGGCGGCGACCCCCCCACCCCCGAAGAGATCGCCCGCCTCCCCGCCGACCCAGTAGTAGTAGCCGCCGACGCCGGACTAGATCATGCCCATGCCGCCGGACTGGCCGTGGCCGTAGCAGTAGGCGACATGGACTCGGTGACTCCCGAAGCCCTGGCCGCCGCCGAGCAGTCCGGCACCCGCATCGAGCGCCACCCCGCCGACAAAGACCAGACCGACCTGGAACTCGCCCTTGAGCTAGCCGCCCGCCTAGCCGACCGGGTCATCGTCATCGGCGCCGCCGGCGGCCGCCTAGACCACCTATTTGGCAACCTAGCCATCCTCGCCTCCCCCCAATGGTCCGGCATAGAAATCGAAGCCTGGCTGGGCAACGCCCAAGCAGTAGTGGTTCACCACAATCGAAAACTGACCGTAGAACCCGGCGCCACCGTCTCCCTATTCGCCCTGGGCGGCCCCGCCCGAGTAACCACCACCGGCCTCGCCTGGCCGCTCAACAACGAACTCCTCGATCCCCTTACCTCGCGCGGCATCAGCAACCGCGCCACCAACCCCTCTCCTCAACTCTCTGTGTACGAGGGGGTAGTCCTGGTGGTGGTCCCCCAACCGTAGGGGTCGGGGGGTGGCACCGGTGGCGGACCTGGCCGCACCGACGGCTAGGCCGCTTCCGGTGACAGGACCCGCCGACCCCGGTGGATGGTACAGACAGACCCGCCACCCCGCCGGTGGAACCAACTACCCGGGCCGCTCGACCGGAAAAACCCGATTCCCCTCTACCTGAATCCGCTGCCTCCGCAACCGCAACGTGGCAATCCGCCACTGCCCATCATCACCCTTGCGATAAGTCTCCTCGTACCACCCAGTACCCCACATCTGCCCCACACCGCTCTCCGGCGGCCAGTCGAGATGATCCTCCATCGACCACACCCCCGACGCGGTGTCGGGCCCGTCGATGCTGATCTCGCTCATGTGGCCGTGGTGGGTGGTGATGATCGGGGCCAAGATGGGCTCCAAGTACACCCGGAAGGCCTTGTTGCCGGTGATGTCGGAGTCTTCCCCGGTGTCGTCGGGAGTGGAGATCACCACGTCGTCGCAGAATACGTCTTCCCACTCGTCCCAGCGCTTTTGGTCCATCAACCGGAAATACCGGGCCTTGAGCTGGCGAATGGCCTCAATCTCAACCAAGTCCTCAGGAGTCATGGCTGGCACGCTAGTCGGCTGAGACTTTCACAAGCTGCTTGCCGATGTTTCGGCCCTCGAAGAGCCGAGCCAACGCCTGGGGGACATTCTCGATACCGTCCACCACGTCCACCCGGTAGCGGATGCGACCGTCGCGTACCCACTGGGCCAGGATGGGGAGCGCCTCGCCGAAGCGGTGGAAGTAGTCGGTGATGATCACGCCCTGCACCTTCAAGCGCCGGAACAAGATATTGCGGAACAAACGAGGCGACCACCAGTCGCCCTCCGCGTTGTAGGTGGAGATCAGCCCGCACAACACCACCCGGGCGTGGTTGTTCACCTGGCCCAGAACGGCATCCATCACCTCGCCGCCCACGTTCTCGAAGTCCACGTCGATGCCGTCGGGACACGCCGCCCGGAACTGCTCGTCCAGATTGCCGGCCCGATGGTCCACGCAGGCGTCGAAGCCCAATTCCTCGGTCACAAACCGGCACTTCTCCGGCCCACCGGCCACTCCCACCACCCGGCAGCCCACGATCTTGCCGATCTGGCCCGCCACCGAGCCGGTGGCCCCGGCCGCCGCCGACACCACCAGGGTGTCGCCCGGGCGGGGCTCGCCGATGTCGAGCAAGCTCCAGTAGGCGGTCATGCCGGTGGGGCCGAGAACGCTGGTGAACGCCACCAGCGGCAGCCCCAGTTCCATGGGGATGCGCTCGGCCCGGTCCAGCACTGTGTACTCCTCCCAGATATGCCCGCCGGTGACCACATCGCCGAGCTGGAACTCCGGATGACGAGACTCGATCACCGTGCCCCACGCCCGACCCCGCATGGGGTCACCCACCTCGATGGGGGGCATGTAGGCGTCGATGTCGCTCATCCAGATCCGGTGGGTGGGGTCCATCGACAGAAAGGTGTTCCGCACCAGCAGCTCGCCCTCACCCGGCTCGGGCACAGCCAGCTCGGTCAACTCCAGGTCGTCAGCGGTGATGTCGCCCTGCGGGCGAGCCCGCAATATCCACCGCCGGTTTCGCTCACCGCTCATGTCGCTTCCCCTCTCATCACCGGCACACCCTACGGCCATATCACTAGCCTCAGCCCATGAGCGAGATGTCACCCAGCGATGTCAGGGAGCGGATCGACCACCCAGTGGTGGACAGCGACGGCCACTACTGGGAGCACTGGCCCGACCTCGACCGCTATGTGCGAGACGAGGGCATCAGCGAAGGGTTGAATGCGCTGTGGGCCACAGGGACCTTCGACGGAAGCCCCCACTGGGCTGGAGTGGCCCCCCAAGACCGCCCCCGAGTGCGGCCTTTCCGCCAGACGTGGTGGGGCGTGCCATTCGCCAACACCGACGATCTGGCTGCGGCCATGGCACCATCGCTCATGTATCGCCGACTCGACGAGCTGGGCTTGGACCTGGCCGTCTGCTACCCGACGTGGGGGCTGGTGGTTCCCAGCCAGCGCAACGACGAGATCCGCCGGGGGCTGTGCCGGGCCTGGAACCGCTACACCGCCGACGTGTACGAAGGCTTCGGCGACCGGCTGGTACCGGTGGCCACCATTCCCACTACAACCCCCCAAGAGGCGGTGGACGAGTTGGACCACGCCGTGGTCGACTTGGGCTTCAAGGTGGTGATGCTGGGCGGCTTCGCAGTGCGAGAGCTCGACGGCGGGGGCACCTGGATCGACTCGCTGGGCCTCGACAGCGCCTACGACTACGACCCGCTGTGGCAGCGGCTGGTGGAGCTGGGCGTTGTGGCTGGTTTCCACTCCGGGTCGATGGGATGGAGCGGACGGCGCTCCATAACCAACTTCTCCTACAACCACATGGGCAATTTCGCCGGGGCCAGCGAGACCACCCTTAAGTCGCTCCTGTTCGGCGGCGTGCTCCACCGATTCCCCGACCTGCGGCTCAACTTCTTGGAAGGGGGCACAACCTGGGCGGTGCAGTTGGTTCACGACATGATCGGCCACTACCACAAGCGCGGCCCTGAGGGTCTGCCCGCCTACGACCCCGACGCCTTCGAACCCGACCGCTTCGACCAGCTACTGGCCGAGCATGCCGGGCGGCTCAATCCCGAGCCTGGATTCGGCGCCCAGTTCGCCGACTTCTTCCGTACTCCCGATGTGGTGAACGACTTCGAGGCTGCCGGCATCACTGGTCCCGACGATGTGATCCGCCAGATCTCCTCCACCTGTTGGTTCGGGTGCGAGGCCGACGACCCCCTTACCCGGCTGGCCTTCGACCCTGAGTTGCCGGGGGGCGTCCCCCTGAACGCCGTCTTCAGCTCCGACATCGCCCACTGGGATGTCGCCAACATGGTCGACGTGATGCCTGAGGCTTATGAGCAGGTAGAAAACGGTTGGCTCGACGAGGACCAGTTCCGGGCCTTCATGTGCGACAACGCAGTGCGGCTCTGCACCGGTGCCGACCCCGGCTTCTTCAAGGGCACGATCCTCGAGGACTACCAGCCGGCCTGAGCTCCACCCCTTCGAGGAAGAGCGGCACCTCGTAGCAAGTGCCGTATTGTGTCGGCGGATCACTGGGAGGATTCATGACCGATCAGCGCCAGCAGGAGCACTATCCCGGGTTTGAGGGCACGGTAGGCAAGATCATGGCCACCTCCGAGTCATGGTGGCCACCCCGCCCGACCCCGCCAGCCGGCGCCCCCAACATCGTGGTGGTGCTGGCCGACGATCTGGGCTACTCCGACGTGAGCTGCTACGGCTCGGAGATCGCCACCCCGGCCATCGACGAGCTGGCCGCCACCGGGGTCCGCTACACCAACTTCCACGTCACCCCGCTGTGCTCGCCCACCCGGGCCGCGCTGTTGACCGGGCTCAACTCTCATCACGTAGGCGTGGGGTTTGTGGCCAACGCCGACCCCGGCTTCCCCGGCTACGCCAGTGAGCTGCCCCACAACCAGAGCACGCTGGCCGAGATGCTCAAGGGCAGCGGCTACGCCACCATGGCGGTGGGCAAGTGGCACTTGTGCAAGGAGACCGACCTCTCCATCGCCGGCGACAACCACTCGTGGCCCCTCCAGCGGGGCTTCGACCAGTTCTATGGGTTCATGGAGGCCCTCACCAACTTCCACCACCCCCATTTGATGTACGAGGGGAACAGCCCCATCGACATCGCCGAGTATCCCGAGGGCTACTACCTCACCGACGACCTCACCGACCGGGCCTGCCGCATGATCCGGGAGGTGAAGGCCACCGACCCCGACAAGCCGTTCTTCTTGTACTACGCCCACGGGGCCGTCCACGCCCCGCTGCACGCCAAGGCCGACGACATCGCCCGCCACCGGGGCAACTACGACAAGGGCTGGGACCAGCTCCGCGAGGAGCGCTTGGCCCGCCAGATCGAGCTGGGGGTGGTGCCGCCGGGCACCGAGCTCCCGCCCCGAAACTTCGAGCCCGACGAGGACGTGGCCGCCTGGGACAGCTACCCAGAGGGCGAGCGCCGGGTCATGGCCCGCTACATGGAGGTGTACGCCGCCATGGTCGAGTCCATCGACGACAGCGTGGCCCGCATTCGCTCCGAACTCGATGCCATCGGCCAGCTCGACAACACCATCTTCGTGTTCACCAGCGACAACGGGGCGTCCCGCGAGGGCCGGGCCCAGGGAACCATCTCGTATTTCACCTACAGCAACCCGGGAGCGATGTCGTCGGCCGCGGTGGGCGACGAGGAGATGGACGCCCTCGACGCCATCGGCGGACCCACCACCTGGCCCCACTACCCCCGGGGTTGGGCCATGGCCTGCAATACCCCCTTCCGGCTCTACAAGATCACCTCTTATCGGGGCGGCCACTCGGTGCCGTTCGTGCTGTCGTGGCCGGCCCGCACCGCAGCCGTCGGCGGTGAGCTGCGCCACCAGTACGCCCACATCATCGACCTGCTGCCCACTCTGGCCGAGTTCTTGGACCTGGACATTCCCACCCAGCGCCACGGGCTGGCCTCCGAGGCTCCCGACGGGGTGTCGTTCGCCGCCACGTTGGACGACCCCAATGCCCCTTCCGACCGCACCGAGCAGTACTACGAGTGCATCGGCCACCGGGCCTACTACCGCGACGGCTGGGGGGCGGCTGCGTTCCACGAGTTTATGACCCCGTTCAGCACCGACCGCTGGGAGCTGTTCAACCTGGCCGAGGACATCAACGAGCGGAACGACCTGGCCGAGGCCGAGCCTGAGAAGCTGGCCGAGTTGGTGGAAGCCTGGGAGGAGGCCGCCTGGCGCAACCGGGTCTTTCCCCTCGACGAGGGCACCGGGCTGTACCGCCTGCTCCGACCGGCCGAGCACGAGCTGCTCACCCGAGAGCTGCGGCTCCTGCCCGGCACCCCCACCGTGGAGCGCTACCGGGCCTCCCGGGTCATTTCGGGTGGCAATTTCACCGTCACCGTCGATCTGCACCACCAACCGGGCGACCAGGGCGTGCTGGTGGCCCACGGCGGACAGGCGTCGGGCTATGTGCTGTACATCGAAGACGGCGCCCTGCACTTCGAGGTGAACAGCGGCGGCCAGCCCATGGTGTTCGACCCCATGGCGCTGCCGGGGGAGTGCCAACAGATCGTTCTGGACGTACAAGCCCCCGGCGGTCGCATCTGGAACATCAACGTGAGCGCCGACGGCCAAACCGGCATCACCGCCGCAGACGTCCCCCAGATCTACGGCTTCATCCCCTGGGAGGGCATCGACGTGGGCGTGGACCGCCGATCACCAGTGTCATGGCAGCTCCACCAGCGCCACGGCTCCTTCCCCTACACCGGCATCATCCACCAGGTGACCTACGTCCCCGGCCCCCCCGCCCCCGACACCGAAGAAGTCCGCCTCGCCGAACTCCGCGAAATCGGCATGGCCCTAGAATAAGAAAGAGGAGCGGGCCCCAAGATAGGCGGGGCGGCGGCCCACAAAATGGGTCGTGGTGGGGGGTGGCCCGGCTCAGGGCGCCCGCCGCCCGCAGCTCTGCGAGGACGGCGGGCTGGGCCGGGACAGGACCCGCCACCACGACCCCAACAAAACAGCCCGCCGCCCCGCCGGAGGATGGTCGACCCCAGAGGCAAGCACTAACCTGCCAGCCGACCAAGGGGGACAGATGACAGATCAGCGCCAGCAGGAGCATTATCCCGGTTTCGGGGGCAAGATCGGACGAGTCATCTCCACGTCAGAATCATGGTGGCCGCCCCGCCCCACGCCCGCTCCCGACGCCCCCAACATCGTCATCGTGTTGGCCGACGACCTGGGCTATTCCGATTTGGGCTGCTACGGCTCGGAGATCCCCACCCCGGCCATCGACGCATTGGCCGACAGCGGCGTGCGCTACACCAACTTCCACGTCACCCCACTGTGCTCACCTACAAGAGCAGCGCTGTTGACCGGGCTCAATGCCCACGCGGCGGGCATGGGGTTCACCGCCAACACCGACCCCGGCTTTCCCGGCTACGCCAGTGAGCTGCCCCGCAACCAGTCCTCCCTAGCCGAGATCCTGAGCGCCCATGGCTACGCCACCATGGCGGTGGGCAAGTGGCACCTGTGCCGGGAGGCCGACCTGTCGATTGCCGGCGACACCCATTCGTGGCCGCTTCAGCGGGGCTTCGACCAGTTCTACGGGTTCTTGGAGGCCCTCACCGACTTCCACTTCCCCCACCAGCTCTTCGAGGGCAACAACCCCGTCCACATCGACCAGTATCCCGAGGGTTACTACCTCACCGACGACCTCACCGACCGGGCCTGCCGCATGATCCGGGAGGTCAAGACCACCGACCCCGACAAGCCGCTGTTCTTGTACTACGCCCACGGTGCCGTCCACGCCCCGCTGCACGCCAAGGCTGAGGACATCGCCCGTCACCGGGGCAACTACGACAAGGGCTGGGACCAGCTCCGCGAAGAGCGCCTCGCCCGCCAAAAGGAGCTGGGCGTGGTTCCTCCCGATGCCGAGCTCCCGCCCCGCAATCCCGAGCCCAACGAGGATGTGCGGGCCTGGGACAGCTACCCCGAGCCCGACCGTCGAGTGATGGCCCGCTACATGGAGGTGTACGCCGCCATGGTGGAGTCGGTCGATGAGAGCGTGGCCCGCATCTCAGCCGAGCTCGATGCCCTCGGCCAGATCGACAACACCGTCTTTGTCTTCACTAGCGACAACGGCGCGTCCCGAGAGGGCCGGGCCCAGGGAAGCACCTCGTATTTCTCCCACAGCGGCACCGGCGCCAGGCCCTCCCCCGACGTGAGCGAGTTCGAGTTGGAGGCTCTTGAGAACGACGAGATCGGTGGCCCCACCACCTGGCCCCACTACCCACGAGGCTGGGCCATGGCCTGCAATACCCCCTTCCGCCTCTACAAAATCACGGCTCACCGGGGCGGCCACTCGGTGCCATTCGTGGTCTCCTGGCCGGCCCGCCTCTCGGGCATCGGCGGGGAGCTGCGCCACCAGTACACCCACATCACCGACCTGCTGCCCACCCTGGCCGAGATGCTCGACCTGGACGTGCCCACCCAGCGCAACGGGCAGGATTCGGCCGACCTAAACGGGGTGTCGTTCGCCGCCTCGCTCAACGATCCCGACGCCCCCTCTGATCACACCGAGCAGTACATAGAGTGCATCGGCCACCGGGGCTTCTACCGCGACGGCTGGTCAACGGCGGTGTTCCACGAGTTCCAGACTCCGTTCAGCGCCGACCGCTGGGAGCTGTTCAACCTCGAAGAAGACTTCAACGAGCGATTCGACTTGGCCGAAGCCGAGCCGGAGAAGCTGGCCGAGATGATCGAGGGCTGGGAGGAAGCTGCGTGGCTCAACCAGGTCTTCCCCCTCGACGACCACGCCGGGCTGTTCCGAATCGTCAAGCCGCCCGAGCACGAAAAGCTCACCCGGGTGCTGCGGATTCTGCCCGGGTCGCCCACCGTGGAGCGGGTGCGGTCGTCGCGGATCATCGCCAACGGCAACTTCACCATCACCGTCGATCTGCACCACCGTCCCGGCGACCAAGGCGTGCTGGTGGCTCACGGCAGCCAGGCCGCGGGCTACGTGCTCTACATCGAAGACGGCGCCCTGCACTTTGAGGTGAACAGCGGAGGCCACTACCTGGTCGCCGACCCTATGGCGCTGGCGGGGGAGTGCCAACAGATCGTGGTAGACGTGCAGGCCCCCGGCGGCCGCATCTGGAATGTCACACTGAGCGCTGATGGGAGGGAGGGGACAACCCTTACCGACATCCCTCAGATGTACGGTTTTTTGCCCTGGCAGGGCATCGACGCCGGCATCAACCGCCGATCCCCGGTGTCATGGCGGCTCTACCAGCGCCACGGCGCCTTCCCCTACACCGGCACCCTCCACCAGGTGATCTACACCCCCGGCCCCCCCGCCCCCGACACCGACGAAGTCCGCCTAGACGAATACCGCGAAATCGGTATGGCGCTCGAATAGGACCCGCCGCCACGACCCCATTAGCAACAGTCCGCCGCACACCGGGGGATGGTCAAACCCCGTATTCCGCAGCTTCCAATTCCCTCAACGCTTCAAACCGCTCCCGCAACTCACCACGCCGACTGCGGTCATTCGCCAGATTCACCAGCTCATGCGGATCGTCATCGTGGTCGTACCACTCGTGATCGTGGTCGTCGAAGTCGGCATCGGGCCCGAACAGCATTGAGTCGCCTAGCGATACGCCGAAATTGCTGACCCCGCCGCCGATGCCGTAGTAGCGGCAGTACTTGTGACGCCCGTCGAATACCCCGGATGAGGCGTAGCGCACCTTCTCCACCCCCATGTACCACGGCCACCGCTGGGCGAACAGGATGTGGTCGCGAACCACCGACGACTGGTCGTCGAACAGCGGGGCGAGGCTCTGGCCGGGCAGATCAGAAGAATCCACCCCGGCCAGTTCCAGAATGGTGGCGGCCAAGTCGGTGTGGCAGGTGAGCGATTCGGTGGCCGTTCCTGCGGTGGTCAGCCCCGGCGCCGACAGGTACAGCGGGATCCGCATGGTCTCCTCGTAGTTCCACGGCCCCTTGGACCGCAGCCCGTGCGAGCCGCACTGGTCGCCGTGGTCGGAGGTGAACACCACCACCGTGTTGTCCCACTGGTGGATGTCGTCCAGCGCGGCCAAGATCACCGCCAGGCAGTGGTCGCTGAGCTGGTGGAGCTTCACGTAGTAGTCGAGTTGGCGCAGCCACAGGTCGCGGTCGCCGGGGTCCATCGGGCCCGGGGTGCTGGTGCGCTCCATTTCCAGCAACCACCGGCGGTGCACCTCGGGCTTGGTGTGCAGATCGTCGCTGAAGTTCTCGGGCAGCTCGGTACACCACCGCTCGATCTCAGGGGTGAAGGCGGGCAGGTTGGTGGCCCGGCCCCACTTGCGCCGGTCCAGCTTTTCCCGGCTCTGGGCCACGTAGTCGGGTTCTTGCTCCCAGAACCAGGGCTGGTCCAGCGGGAACCACATGATGTCGTGGGGATTCACCAAGCCCACGGTCAAGAACCACGGCTGGGTGGTGTCGCGCTGGTCGCGCAGCCAGGCGGCCGAATCGGCGGCGATGGGCTCGTCGAATTCGGTGCCGCTGCCCGGCAGCCCCCAGAAGGCCATGTCGTTGCCGGTCCAATCCGAGAAGCCGTAGGCCTCCATGTCAGGTTCGGCGGCGGCTTCAAGGTGCCATTTGCCCTTGTAGGCGGTGCGATAGCCGGCTTCCCGCAGCCGGGTGCCCAGGGTGGGGATGTCGGTGGAGAGCTGGGTGTTGTTGGGGTAACTGGAGTTCTCGGTCACCCCGTGCTCGTCCATGTGGAGCCCGGTGAACAGGGTGGCCCGAGACGGCGAGCACGGCGAGGTGTGGGTGTAGTGGCGGCGGAACTCCAGCGACTGATCCAACAATCGCTGGCGGGCGGGCAGCGGCACTCCACGAGGGAGCCAATCCCGCTGGCGTTCCTGGTCGGAGACCAACAGCAAGATGTTGGGCGGCTTCGCTTCCGGCATGGTCCGCAGAGTAGCGGCGCTCAGTCCGCTATTTCTTGCGCCTCCAATTGATTAGTGCTGAACTATCGCCCTGAACGGCGTCGATTCGCGCGGACCCGAGGGGGATCAATGAAAGCACGTTCCTGGTTGTATTCACTTCTCGCCATTTTGCTGGCGTTTGCGCTGGTTGCCACGGCGTGTGGCAATGACGATGACGACCCCGGCGTAAGCGACGGCCCGTCGGAGACTACGGACGACTCCGGCGACGGAGCCGCAGACGACTCCGGTGATGACATGGCGGACGACTCCAGTGACGATATGGCGGACGATATGGCGGACGACTCCGGCGACGGAGCCGCAGACGATCCAGGCGATGGGCCCGCAGATGACGCCGTGGTCATGGAGGAGATCGGGCCACCTGAGGACACCGTGGTCACTGTGTGCGACGCGCCGTCGTTCACTCAGATCTACGCCAAGGTGATGGCCAATCGTGGCTTTGCCGAAAACCGGGGTTTCGAGATCGACTTCGTGGCCTGCCACTCCGGCCCGGCCCAGGCCGCGGCGCTGGTCTCCGGCCAGGTCGATATCGCGCTGAACACCCCCGACAACATGCTGGGCATCCGCAACGCCGATTTCGACGTGGTGATGTTCGCCCAGATCGTCGACAACCATTTCTTCGACATCGTGGTGTCCAACGGCTTCGGCGAGATCGACTGCCCGCAGGGTGACTGGGAATGCGTGATGGCCGTGCTGAACGGCACCCGAGTGGGCGTGGTGGCCCGAGGCGCCGCCGCTGAGCAAATCGCCCGGCAGCTCTTGGACTCCGCCGGGTACGACCCCGACGACACCACATACATCGCCACCGGCCTAGCCGGTACCACGTTGGCCGCATTGTCATCCGACGAGGTGGACTGGGCCATCACATTCGAGCCCGGCTTGAGTACGGCCGAAGTCGAGGACATCGGCTACGCCCCCTTCCGGCTCCGGGGCGGCGATGGTCCGCCCGAACTGGACTGGCCGTCGGCGGTGATGATCACTTCTCGGGCCTATTGGGATGCCAACCCCAACACTGTCTTGCAATACCGGGCCGCAATTCTCGAAGCCATGGAGTGGTTGCGCAATCCGGACAACCGAGATGCCGTCATCGAAGAGATGCTTGGCTATCTGGGCCTCGAGGCAGACATGGCCGAGATCGTCTTCGACAACAACATCGGCTCTATGACTGTTACTGCCGAACTCGACCAGGTTCGGATCGAGAACAACGTCAACTACGCCGTGGGCCGAGGCATCCTCGGCGCGGCCCAGGAATTCGGCGAATTTGCGGTGGGCCCGGGCATCGATGTCATCCTGCCGCCAGCGCTGGTGCCGGAGGCGACGACCGTCAACATCTGCCAGGCGCCTTCGTTCAACGGCATGATCGCCCACATCGCGGTTGAGGAGGGCTACCTCTCCGACCAAGGAGTCACCGGCGAATTCGTCCAGTGCCACTCCGGTCCGGCCAATGCCGCCGCGCTGATTGCCGGTGAGGTCCAGTTTGTGGGCAATACGCCCGACAACATGCTGGGTATCCGCAACGCCGGTTTCGACGTGGTGATGTTCCAGCAGTTGGTGGACAAGCACTTCTTCGACATCGTGGTGTCCAACAATTTCGGGCCGATCGATTGCGAACAGGGCGACTGGCAGTGCGCCATGGAAGAGCTTGAGGGCACCAACGTCGGCGTGGTGGCCCGCGGCGCGGCCGCCGAGCAGATCGCCCGTCAGCTGGTCGACTCCGCTGGTCTTGATCCCGACGGCGCCACCTACATCGCTACCGGCTTGTCGGGCACCACACTGGCTGCCCTGTCGTCCGGCGAGGTGGACTGGGCCATTACCTTCGAGCCCGGCTTGAGCCAGGCCGCGGTCGACGACATCGGGTACGCCCCGTTCGCCCTGCGAGCCGGGGACGGTCCGACCGAGCTCGACTGGCCGTCGTTGGTCAACACCACTTCTCGGCAGTTCGCCGAGGAGAACCCCAACACGGTGGCCATATTCGCCAGGGCATCCCGCCAAGCCATGGACTTCATGCGCAATCCCGCCAACCGTGAAGCGGTCTTGGCCTACATGCGAGAATTCCTCAGCTTGGAAGGTGCAGTGGCCGAGACCGTCCTCGATTCTAACATCGGGAGCTTGTCGCTCAACGGTGCGCTCCAGCCCGCCCGGCTCCAGAACAACGTGGATTACGCCGTGGGCCGGGGCATCCTCGAAGAGGCCCAGGACTTCGACGACTTCACGGTTTCCCCATAACACACCCCTCTACTGGTCGGGCGGCCTGTGATCAGGTCGCCCGACCGGAGGGGCTGACTAAGGTGTCCGAATGGTGGAGTCGTGAGTCCAGCAGTCAGTCTCAGAGATGTCACCCTCATATTTGGGGGGGATCACCCTAAAGACGAGCCGGTGCTCGCCGTCCAGGACATCAATCTCTCCATTCCCGCTGGCCAGTTTGTGGCCGTGGTCGGCCCTAGCGGCTGCGGCAAGACCACCATATTGAACATGCTGGCCGGGATCATCGGCGCCACCCGGGGATCGGTTATGCGCCACGGCAAAGAAATCGACGGCCCCAGCGACGACATCGGCTACATGCTGGCCCGCTCTGGTTTGAGCCCGTGGCGAACCGCTCGCCGCAATGTCGAGCTTGGGCTTGAGTTCAGGGGCGTGCCCCGGGGAGAGCGGCGGGAGCGGGCCATGGCGCTCCTGGCCAAGCTGCGCTTGGAGGGCTTCGCCGACTCGTTCCCGTCCCAGCTCAGCCAGGGCATGCGCCAGCGGGTGGCCATCGCCCGCACCCTGGCCATCGACCCCGACTTGTGGCTCATGGACGAGCCCTTTGGCGCCCTCGACGCCCAGACCCGTCTCACCGTCCAGGCCGAGTTCCTGGAACTCTGGTACGAGACCCATAAGACGGTCATCTTCGTGACCCACGACCTGGAAGAGGCCGTGCTATTGGCCGACCGGGTGGTGGTGATGACCGCCCGCCCCGGCCGAATCAAGTCGGACACCATGGTCGATCTGGCCCGGCCCCGGGTGATCGACGAACTCCGCTTCGACCCAGTGTTCCGGGAGACCGAGCACAAGATTTGGGAGGAGTTGCGCGGTGAGATCGTCTGACGTAGACGAGCCCCGGGAAGCCGACATGGCCGACCAGATCAGGTTGGCCGACGCCCTCAGCCAGGAAGAGGTAGAGGCTCTGATTCCCGAGGAGTCCATTTGGGCCTACCGGCTTCGCCGTCTCGACATCCCGGTCCAGATCTTGCGGATCGCGATCTTGTTCGGAATCTGGGCCCTGTGGCACTACGAAGTTGTCTGGAATGGCTGGGACGCGTTTTCGATTGCCGGTATCACACCCTTCCCAGACGTGCCCGAGACATTTCGGGCCAGTCCGGGAGAAACCTGGGAATACTTCACCCAGATTTACCACGAGAAGCTGTTCTGGCAGGACCTCTGGGTCACGGTGAAAGAGGCATTGTTCGGATTCGCCATCGGCTCAGTTCTTGGGCTCCTCGTCGGCATCGTCCTCGGGCGCTTCCGGCGGGTGGCCAAGACCATGGGACCCTTCATCGTCATCATCAACGCCATGCCCAAGATCGCCTTTTTGCCGCTGATCCTGATCGTGTACGGCGTGGGCGAGACCTCCAAGGTGGTCTTGGCCGTGATCATCGTGTTCTTCATCGTGCAGGTGCCCACCCAGGCCGCAGTGGCGCTGGTTGATCCCGACTTGGACCTGGTGGCCCGCACCATGGGTGCGTCCCAACGCCAGCTCTTTACCAAGGTCACGCTGCCCGGCATCACGCCGGCGGTGTTCGGCGCGCTGCGGCTAGCGGCGGTGATCTCGGTGCTGGCGGTGGTGTTCGGCGAGATCTTCTCGGCCCGGCGCGGCCTAGGCCAGCGTCTCATCACCGCGGCCAACCAGCTCTCCTACGGCGACACCTTCGCCATCGTGTTCATCCTGGCGCTGATCGCGCTGATCATGAACGGCGGCATCGGCTTCGCCGAGCGCAAAGCCCTCCGCTGGCAAGCCACCCAACAAGGCGGCCAAGTTATCTCCCTATAGGAGATTCAGAAGGCCCAGGAATTTGACGCCGTCGTCGGGCAGGCCTGATTCTCTAAGCGGCTTCTGCCGGGGGATCGATATTCAAATGGGTCTCGATCCGGGCTAAGCGCTCACCTTGGGCCTGAACCTCGCCAGTAAGGCCGGTGACTTTGGCGTCCAAGGCCTGAACCTCGCCAGAAAGGCCGGTGACTTTGGCGTCCAAGGCCTGAACCTCGCCAGAAAGGCCGGTGAACTTGATATCCAGGGCGTGCAACCCGTTAAGGACCTTTTCGACAGCTGACTCGAGGCGGTCCACCTTGGTGCCCATCATGCGCATGGACTGGATGAACACAGAGATAATTCCGGCACCCATCACTCCAATGAGCGTTACGAACGCAGCTTGCATGTTCCATTTCCTTCAACGAAAGGGGTCAAAGGGGGAAGATTTGCTGCCACCTTACATTTGGTTTCCGATTGCTGGCAATCAAGCATCGTGTTGGCCCGAGTGGGCCAAAGCGGCGAGACGCTGCACGTCGCCGAGGTCGAGCATCTCGATCACTTCGTAGACCGGTTTGCCATCCCCGGTGACTGCTTCAAGCGCTCGATGTCCTGCGCTGTTTGGTGCAGGACGATCGGTGGTCAACAGCACCAACCGGGCCTCCGGCTCAGTTGAGTGCAGCACAGCCGCCCTGCCCAGGGCCCTCCATAGCGTGTCTGTACGGCGAAGCCCCGGCCGTTGGGTGATGCTGAACGCACAGGCCACGTCGAATAGCCAGGTCTGCCCTTGCTGATCTACGGCCTTGAAATCGACCTCGATTCCGCAAGAACGGCGGACTTTCTCGCCGATGTCTTGAAAGCCGCTGGAAACCAGCACTTCTCGGGCCAAATCCCTCGCCTTGCCCACATCTGGCCTGGAAGAGTGGTCAACCCTAGCGGCGTTTGGCCGTTCCCGCTCTTCGGCAATGCGCTGCTCGGCAACGGAAACGTACTCGGGATCGGTGTCGAATCCGACAAAGTGCCTCCCGGTTCGAACCGCAGCCACTGCCGTCGACCCGGCACCCATGAATGGATCGAGCACTAGATCACCCCGGTAGGTGTAGAGCTCGATCAACCGCAGGGGCAGTTCCACCGGGAATGGCGCAGGATGGCCGACCCTGGTGGCCGACTCAGCGGGAATCTCCCACACGTCGGTGGTGGCCTCCATGAACTCGTCCACCGAGATGGTGCCCTCCGACGGCAGTCCCTGGGCTGCCCGCTCGGCGGCGGGCAGCGCTCGGTCGAATCGCCCCTTGGAGGCGATGACCACTCTCTCGGTGAGATCGCGAACCACTGGGTTGCTCGGCTGTTGGAAGCTTCCCCAGGCGCAGTTGCCTCCTGCACCCCGGGCCTTGTGCCAGATGATCTCGCCTCGCAGCAGCAATCCGAGTCGGTCTTGGAGTATGGAGGTCACGTCGGCCGACAGGGATCGATACGGGCGGCGGCCCAGGTTGGCCACGTTCACGGCAATGCGCCCGCCAGGTTCCAGCTTGCGTGCGCATTCGGCGAACACTTCTTCCAGCATGGCGAGGAAGTCCACATAGTCGGCGGGGATGTGGCCTTGGCCGACTGCTTCCTCGTATTCCTTGCCCACGAAATAAGGCGGGGAGGTCACCACCAGCGCCACTGAGTTGCCGGCAATGTCACCAGTCAGGTCCATCTTGCGGGCATCGCCCACCCAGAGTCGGTCTATGCAGGCCGGAGGGGAAACCTCATCGTCCTCGCTGATCTCCGGCACCGGAAACCGGTTGTAGAACGCGGAGGAATCATGCCCCTCCCGTCGGCTCACCCCGAAATTTGAGGTCGCCGTTGGTTGCCGACGCCGCGCGGAATCCACCTATCGAAGTTACCTCGCAGCAGTGACAGTTTCGCGGAGATGCTTCCCCCGGGGGCCACAGCTATTGAGCAGTGTCGGGCTTTCTCTCCGACGCCTCGGTCCGGCCTTCTATCCGGCCCACTCTGCGGCACAGGTCCATGACGACATCGGTGAGCTTGTCGAGCCGGGTGTGAACCTGCTTGAAGCCGTCGTTCATGTCGTCGCGGAGCTTGCCATTTTCGGCACGCGCTTCCTTGAAACCGTCGTTCATGTCGTCAAGGAACTGGCCATTTTCGGCACGCGCTTCCTTGAAACCGTCGTTCATGTGGTCGCGGAGCTTGCCATTTTCGGCACGCGCTTCCTTGAAACCGTCGCTCGTTTCCTGGCGGATCTGGACGTTGCCGTCCCGCATCTCTCCTCGGATCTGGGCAGTGTTCTCATTCATGTCCCTCCGAATCTGAGCGTTGTCGGCGCGGCGGACGCGGTCTAGGTAGAAAATCAGGGTAATGGTGATCCCCTGCATGGCGAGTAGGGCTTGTTCCATGAGTTCTCCTCAAAGGACTCAGCACATGGGGGAAGTTTGAGGCGATTATATCGGCAGCGTGTCAGTAGAATCAACGAGCTTGGGAGTGCCAGCGGCCGTTGCGGTGCTCTAGTTCCAGGGGGAGGTCGAAGCAAGCCGACAGGGATTCGGAGGTCAGCACGTCCTCCAGAGGGCCTTGGGCCAGAACCCGGCCGTCCCGCAGTAGCAGACCGTGGGTGAAGCCGGCGGGGATTTCCTCGGTGCGGTGGGTGACCATCACCAGGGGAGGGGCGACGGGGTTGGTGGCCAGGCGGGTGAGGTCGGCCACCAGCATCTCCCGGCCGCCCAAGTCCAGGGTGGAGGCGGGCTCGTCCAGCAGCACCAGGCCGGGGTCGGTCATCAGGCTGCGGGCAATCTGCACCCGCTGGCGCTCGCCCGACGACAAGGTGGCGATGGTGCGGTCGCCCAGTCCCCCCGCTCCCACCTGTTCCAGCAACCGCACGGCCCGCTCTCGATCGGAGTCGGTGTATTCGTGCCACCACGGCTCCAACGCCCCGTGGCGGGCGGTCATCACCACGTCGACCGCCTTCAGATTGGGCCGCAGCATTTGGGCCAGAGCGGGCGACACGAACCCCACCTGGTGCCGCATTCGGCGCACGTCCACTTGGCCCAGCCGGTTGCCCAGCACTTCAACTGTCCCCGTAGTGGGGTGCTCGTACAGCGCGGCGATCCGCAACAGCGAGGTCTTGCCGCTGCCGTTGGCCCCCAGCACCACCCAGCGCTGGTCGCACGCCACCTCCCAGTCCACGTCGGAGAGGATCGGCCGCTGGTCGCGGGTGAAACCCACCCCGGCCAACCGCAGCGCCAAAGTCTGCCCCCGGCTGCCCATGGTGGTCAGTTGGCGTGGGCCATCCAGGTGGCGTACATCTCGGCGTAATGGCCGCCTTGGGCCACCAACTCGTCGTGGGTGCCGATCTCGGTGATCCGGCCGTCTTCCACCACCGCGATTCGGTCGGCCCGCATGGCGGTGGCCAGCCGATGGGCGATGATGATGGCGGTCCGCCCGTCCAGCACCACATCAAGGGCGGCCTCAATCTTGGACTCCGACCGCAGGTCCAAGTTCGACGTGGCCTCGTCCAGCACCAGCACCCGGGGTCGGGCCAGAAATGCCCGGGCCAGCGCCAGAAGCTGTCGCTCGCCGGCCGACAGCGACGCCCCCCGTTCGTGGACCTGAGTGTTCACGTCGTCGGGCAGCCGCTCCAACAGCTCGGTCAGCCCCACCACCCGGCAGGCCTCCAATACCTCGGCCATCGATGCCTCAGGCCGGGCGAAGGCCACGTTGTCCCGAATCGAGCCGTAGAACAAAAACGGCTCCTGGGGCACCACACCCAGTTGCCTGCGCAATGACGCCAGCGTCACGGAGCGCAGGTCGCAGCCATCGATGCAGACCGTTCCCTGCTGGGGGTCGTAGAACCGGGCGATGAGCTTGGCCACCGTGGACTTGCCCGCCCCGGTGGGCCCCACCACCGCCAGGCTCTCGCCCGGCGCCAGCCGCAGGCTCACGTCGTGCAGCACCGGGGTGTCGTCCTCATAGCCGAAGCTCACCTGTTCGAGCGTGATCTCGCCCTCGATGGGGGGCAGGTCAACCGCATCGGGGGCCTCGATTACCGAGGGCTCGTTCATCAGCACCTCGCGCAGCTTCTTGGCCGAAGCCTGCCCCTGCTGATAGCCGTTGTAAAGCTGCACAAGCTGCTGGATGGGGGCAAAGAAGAAGGTCAGATACAGCACGAAGGCGGTGAGCTCACCGGGAGTAAGGCTCCCGTTGATCACCATGGTCCCGCCGATCACCACCAACAGGGCCTGGCCGATGATCACTATGGCCTCAGTGGTGGGGGCATAGATCGACGCCGCCTTCACACCGGCCAAGTTGGCGTCTTTGTGGCGCCCCACCACGTTGGTGTGGTTCACCACGTTGTGGCGTCGGCGGTTGTGGGCCGTGATCACCCGGATGCCGGCCAGGCTCTCCTGCAAGTCGGCCAGCACATCGGCGATGCGGTCTCGAACCAGCCCGTAGTACAGGTTGGACACCCTCCTGAACCAGATGCTGAGCAGGAACGTGCCCGGCACCACTATCACCAGGGTCAGCACCGCCAGCAGCGGGTTCAGGTAGAACAAGATGCCGGTGATCACCATGAGCACCAGCGTTTGCACTGCGAAGTTCACCATGCCCTCTTGGAACAGCACGGTCAAGGCCTCGATGTCGCTGGTCATGCGGGTCATCAAAACGCCCGCCTTCTCCCTGGTGAAGAAGTCCAGCGACAGCCGCTGGTAATGGGAGAACACTCGCATCCGCAGGGCGTACATCAGCCGCTCGCCCAGCTTGCCCGTATAGCGGATGCGCAGAGACGAGCTGAACGCATGGGCCACCACCGTGCTCAAGAACACCGCGGCCACCACCAAGAGCACCCGGACGTTGCCCGACCGGACGCCGCTGTCGATGCCGATCTGGGCCAACAGCGGGCCCGACTGCATCATGGCCGACTCGATCATCACCAGCAGTAGCGCCACCGCCAACTGGCGCCGGAACGGCCACAGCATCGTGCGCAAGGTAAGCGGAGGTTCGGCGGGCTGGCGGTGGCTGAAGTCGACATTCACCGGGGGGTACTCCGGCTCCTTCTTCAGCACCTCCTCCACCTGCACTCGCAGGTTGCCGGGCACGCCGGCGTGAGGGAGCCCGGCGTCGCGGGCCGCGCTCTGGGCCTGAGGGCCCCCGAAGTATCCTCCCCAGCCCATTACCAGCCGTTCTCGGAGAATCTGGCGCTGCTGGGCCCTCGCTGACCGTCGCCGTTGCCCGACACGCCGGGTGAGCCTTCGCCGTCATTGTCAGAAACGTCGTCCATTTCGTCGTCGCTATGGCGGGCCAGGATCTCCACATAGTGGGGATCGGTGGCCAGCAATTCGGCGTGGGTGCCCATGTTGGCCACCCGGCCCTGATCAATTACCACCACCCGCTCAGCCAGGCTGATGGTGGACAGGCGGTGGGCGATGATGATGGTGGTGCGGTTGGCCATCAGCTCTTGCAGGGCCTGGTGGATGGCCTCTTCCACGGTCACGTCGATGGCGCTGGTGGCGTCGTCCAGCACCAGCACCTTGGGGTTGGCCAGCAGCGTCCGGGCGATGGCGATGCGCTGGCGCTGGCCGCCCGACAAGGTATAGCCCCTCTCGCCGACCACCGAGTCATACCCGTGGGACAGCTCGCTGATGAAGCCGTGGGCCTGGGCTGCGGTCGCGGCGGTCACGACGTCGGAGCGGGAGGCGTCCGGGCGGCTGTAGGCGATGTTGTCGTGGACCGACGCCGAGAACAGGAACGGCTCGTCCAGCACCAGCCCCACGGTGTGGCGCAGGCTTCGCAGGGTCACATCCCTCACGTCGAGCCCGTCGATGCGCACCGAACCGCCGCCCACGTCGTAAAACCGGTCCAAGAGCCGGGCCACGGTCGATTTGCCGCTTCCGGTGCTGCCCACGATGGCCACCCGCTCGCCGGGTTCGATGTGCAGGGTGAAATCGTCGAGCACCGGGGTCTCGGGGTTGTAGCCGAATCTGACCGCTTCGAAGTCCACCTCGCCCCGAGGCGCCACGATGTCCACCGAAGTGGGGGAGTCGACGATCTCGGGCTCCTCGTCGAGGATTTCATAGATCCGCTGGGCCGCGGCGCTGGCCCGCTGGCCCTGCATCAGCATGAACCCCGCCATGCGGAAGGGAACCTGGAGCATGATCACGTAGGCGCTGAAGGCCAGCAGCGTCCCGATCGACACCACTCCCTCGATGGCCAGCCAGCCGCCGTACAGCACCACCATGGCGGTGCCCAGGCGGGGCAGCGATTCGATGAGGGGATTCCAGCGGGATCGGCTGTTGGCGATCTCCACGTTGGTCCAATAGATGCGCTGGGCCGACCGGCCCAGCAGGGCGATCTGGCGCTCCTCGGCGGCGAACGACTTCACCACCCGGGTGCCGTTCACGTTCTCGTCCACGATGGTGGCCAAATCGGCCATGCGGGCCTGGGTCACCCACGACAGCGGGAACACCTGATTGCGGAACTTGAGGCCGAACCAGTACACGCCCGGCAACGGGGCCAGCGCCACCAGCGCCAACCAGGGGTGGACGTACAGCATGAACCCCAAAGCCATCACAAACATCAGCACGTTCATGCTGATGAGCGGTCCGAACGCGAGCAGCAGTTGCAGCGAGCGGATGTCGCTGTTGGCCCGGGAGATGACCTCCCCCGACTGGGTACGGTCGTAGTAGGAGAACGACAGCCGGGTCAGGTGCTCGTACATGATGGCCCGCAGGTCGGTTTCCACGTTCCAGCCCAGCTTGAACAGCTGGTAGCGGTAGATACCGCCGAACACCATCCGCCCGATTCCAAAGACGGCGGTCAGCCCGAACACCAGCCACAGCGCCCCCCGATTGCCCTCGATGGCCGCGTCCACCGCCGAGCGGCCCAATGCCGGCACTGCGGCCTGGATGGCCAGGGCCACCACACCGGTGACCACGCCGATCACCATTATCCGCCGGTAGGCCATGACCATCGGCCAGAGCCGCTTCATCCAGCCCTTGGTCTTATCGGGGTCGATGCCGGCCGGGGGAGGGTCGTAGTGGGCCGCTACCGCGACCGGCTCGAAATCGGGCGTGCCCACAGGCCCGACGTCAACTGCGGTCATCGGTTCACCTCTGCCCCGACCTTGACCACAGTCACGGGCGAGCCTCCAAGGCGGCGCGGTGCCGGTTGAGCGCCTCATTCCAGAGGGCTAGCCCGCCCACGGCTTCATGGGTCTGGTGCTCATCGAGGTGGGCGGCGATACCTGAGATCCGCTCGGCCACTGCGGCGTCGGCTGCGGCCAGCGCCTCCCGTCCGGCCTCGGTCAGCTCATGGGCCACTTTGCGACGGTCGGCCGGGTCGGACTTGCGTTGCAGCAAACCCCGCTTTTCCAACCCGTCGGCCAGCGCGGTCACGCTGGGGCGGCTCACTGCCAACCGCCCGGCCACAGCCGAAGCGGCCGCGTTTCCTTCCGAAAGGAACAGCAGCAGGCGATACTGGGAGGGTGACAAGTCCAGGTTTCCCAGCGCTACCGCCACTTGGCGGGCCAGACGCGTCGCTGCCCGAGCCGCTTCCAGCGCCACGGTGGAAGGCGATTGTTTGAGACTCACATGTTTAGTCTCTCTAAAGAACATGGCCGCTGCCAAGCCATGACCAGGAAAAACGGTCGCTGATGGACGCAACAACGATCCTGGGCCTCGTGGCCGCCGCACTGTTGATTGCAGCCAACGCGGTGTTCGTGGCCGTCGAGTTCGCCCTGGTAGCGGTGGACCGCATTCGCATCGAGCAGTTGGCCGCCAAGGGGCGGCGGGCCGCTCGATCTACCCTTTCGCTGCTCAAATCCCTCTCCTTTCAGCTTTCCGGGGCGCAGTTCGGCATCACCGTCACGTCTTTGGCGTTGGGCTTCATCGCCCGCCCATCCATCGCCGCTGCCTTGGAGCCAGTGGCTGATCGCATCGCCGGCGGCGCCGCCGAGGGACTGTCCATCGCTGCGGCGCTGGCCATTGCCGTGGTGGTTCAGATGGTGCTGGGGGAGCTGGTGCCCAAGACCCTGGCCATCGCCCGCCCCCTGCCCACTTCGATGCGCTTGGCCGCTCCCATGAGGGGCTTTGCCGCCGTCGCTGGGCCGTTCATACGCCTCTTGGACGGCTCGGCCAATTGGATCGTGATCCGATTGGGCATCAAGCCTGCCGCGGAACTCAGCGAGGCCCGCTCACGCGAGGAGCTGGCCTGGCTGATCCGGTCCTCGGGTCAAGAAGGATCGATGCGGCCGGCAAGAGCCCGCCTGCTGACGCGGGCTATCCGCTTTGCCGAACGGGACGCCGCCGACGTGCTGGTTCCCCGGGTTTCGGTGAGTGCCATCGAGCACCATCAGTCGGTGGCCGAACTGGTGGCGCTCTCGGGCCAGACCGGGTTCTCCCGATTCCCGGTTATCGGGGCCGATATCGACGACGTGATGGGAGTGGCACTGGTCAAGAACGTGTACGAAGTGCCCTCCGAGCAGTGGGCCGACACCCCGGTCACCCAAATCATGCGGGCACCGCTCATCGTGCCTGAAACACGGAACCTGCGCTCCTTGCTGCTGGACATGAGATCCCAGCGCAGTCCGCTGGCCGTGGTCATGGACGAGCACGGCGGCACCGCGGGCATCGTCACCCAGGAAGACCTGGTGGAGGAGATCGTGGGCGAGATCGCCGACGAACACGACGACACCGAGCCTCCTGCGGTGGCCCGAGACGCCGGCGAGCTGGTGGTGCAGGCTGGGATCCACCCCGATGAGCTGGAGGATATGACCGGCCTCCGAGTGCCCGACGGCGACTACGAGACCCTGGCCGGCTTTATCAGCGACCACCTCCAGCGCATCCCCACCGCTGGAGAGGTGTTCCGGTTTCAAGGATGGGAATTCCTGATCGAGTCGGTCGATAGGCACCGCATCGACACCGTGCGCCTGCGCCAAGTGGCCCCAAGCGCCCCGGAGGCGAGCCGATGACTGCGCTGTACATCGGCGTCGCGGTGGTGCTCCTGTTGGCCAACGCTGGATTCGTGGCGGTTGAGTTCGCGTTGATCGCGGCCCGTCGTTCCCGCCTGGAGCCGTTGGCCGAAGCCGGCAATCGACGGGCTCGGATGACGCTGGCGGCGATGAGCGACCTCAACCGCCAATTGGCTGGCGCCCAGCTGGGCATCACCATGGCGTCGCTGGGGTTGGGATTTGTGGCCGAGCCCGCCGTGGCCCGCCTCATCGAGCGGGCGGTGGAATCGTTCGTGCATCTGCCCTCCGGGGTGCTGCACACCATCTCGTTCGCGGTTTCGCTCACCTTGGTGGTCTACCTGCACATGGTTCTGGGAGAGATGGTCCCCAAGAACATTGCCTTGGCCGGGGCGGAGCGCACCGCCATGTGGCTGGCTCCGGTAAACCGTCTGTACGCCCTGGTCTTTGGCCCGCTCATCGGGCTGTTGAACAGCATCAGTAGGGGTCTGGTTCGGATGAGCGGAGTGGAGCCTGTTGACGAGCTGCCCACTGCGCGCACTCCCCAAGAGTTCGCCGCCCTGGTGGAACACTCGGCTGCTGAGGGATTCTTAGACGAATTCGACCGATCGCTGTTGTCCAGCGCGCTGGAACTGGCCGCTCGTCCGGTGCGCACCGTGATGGTGCCCCGCGATCGAATTGTTGCGGTGGAGAGAGCGGCCACGCTGGCTGAAGTGCTCGACGTGATGAACGCCAGCGGCCATTCCCGGATCCTCGTCCGGGATGGCTCGATAGACCAGGTGGTGGGGTTCGTTCACGCCAAAGACCTTCTCGACACCACCGGCACGCCCACAACCCAGCCCCTCGGTGACGACTTGATCCGGGTTGTTCCCTCCATCGAAGAGGAGACTTCGCTGGAGGGGGCCCTGGCGCTGATGCAGGGCAGCCGGCGCCACCTAGCTGTCGTGAGACAAGGCTCTCGCCGACGCACTATCGGCCTGGTCACCCTGGAGGATGTGCTGGAAGTGCTGGTGGGCGACCTCTTCGATGAGACCGACCGCGCCCAGGGGCCATAATGGCGACATGAAATTCTGGTGTGTGACCGCATTCATGAAGAGCACCGAGCTGGTGCCCATTGCCCGATTGGTTGATGAAGCCGGATACCACGGGATGCTCCTTTCGGATCACATCTTCTATCCCCAGGATCTCGAGAGCCCGTACCCGTACTCGCCCTATGAGGACGGCCGGCCCATTTGGGACCCCGAGACCTCCTGGCCCGACAGCTGGGTCACCATCGGGGCCATGATCGGCGCCACCGAGCGCCTGCACTTCTCCAACAACATATTCATCGCCCCCAATCGCCCCATCCTCTCGGTGGCCAAGCAGGTGTCCACCGCCGCGGTGATCTCTGGCAACCGGGTGGCGCTGGGCATGGCCGCGGGCTGGATGCGCGAGGAGTTCGAGCAGATGGGCCAAGACTTCGACAACCGCGGCCCCCGCACCAACGAGATGATCGAGGCTCTACGAGAGCTGTGGAAGCCGGGTTGGGTGGAGTTCCACGGCGAGTACTACGACATCCCGGCCATGATGATGGGACCGGCGCCCGATGAGCCCATCCCCATCTACACCGGCGGCCATTCCGGTCCGGCGCTGCGCCGAGCGGCCCGCCATGCCGACGGGTGGATCGGCAATGCCTACGACTGGGACACGCTGGCCGACATCCTTTCCCGCCTGCGCACCATGCTGGCCGAGGAAGGCCGGGCCGACGAGCCCTTCGAGATCATCACCGGCTTCTACGAGCCCCCCTCCGTAGACCTCTATCGCCGAGCGTCCGAGGAGTTGGGAGTCACTGGCCTGTTCGCCCTTCCTTGGGCCACCCTCCTCGATGTCAGCACCGACCAGCGTGGTGGGCTACTGGAGAACGCAACTGCTTACCGCGACGCCATCAACCGTTTCGCCGACGACTTCGTCCATCCTCTGGCCGAGGACTGAGGCTCAGGCGCCCATCGCGTGATGGCCGCCGTCGACGTGGATCATCTCGCCGGTGGTCATCGGGAACCAGTCTGACAAGAGCGCGACCGCGGCCTTGGCCACCGCCGAGCTGTCCTTGACGTCCCAGCCCAACGGGGCTCGTCCTGCCCAGGAGTCCTCGAACACCTCGAAGCCGGGAATAGAGCGGGCGGCCATGGTGCGCACCGGGCCCGCGGCCACCAGGTTCACCCGAATGCCCTGCTCGCCCAACGAGCGGGCCAGATAGCGGGCAGTGGACTCGAAGGCCGCCTTGGCCACCCCCATCCAGTTGTAGAAGGGCCAGGCCACGGTGGCGTCGAAATCGAGTCCCACGATCGAACCGCCGTCGTCCATGAGCGGCACCACCACCTCGGCCAGAGTCTTGAGCGAATAGGCCGAGATCTCCAGGGCGACCTTCACGTCGTCCCAACCGGCGGCCATGAAGTCGTCGCCCAGACACACCTCGGGGGCGAACCCGATGGCGTGTACGGCGCCGTCCACCGACCCCCACCGGTTGGCCAACTCATCTCGCAGGGCGGCGGTGTGGTCGGGCTCGGTAACGTCGAAGGCCAGCACTGGCGGTGGGCCCGGAAGCTTGCGAGCGGTTCGCTCGGTGAGGCTGAGGCCCCGACCCGCGCCGGTCAGTACCAACTCGGCACCCTCAGCGGCGGCCACCGACGCAATTCCAAAGGCGATTGAGGCATCGGTCAGCACTCCGGTGACCAGAATCCGTTTCCCATCGAGGAGTCCCATGATCGTTGCAGGCTACTCGCGCCGGAGTGGATTTCACGGTCCTATGTGGGATCGGGAACACGCCTCTCCACGGTCCTATGTGGGATCGGGAGTACCCCTCCTATACCGTTAGACCGATGCGGATTGGGATTCTCGGAGGCACAGGACCGGCGGGCCGCGCTCTGGCCGTGCGGCTGGCATCGGTGGGCATCGAAACTGTGGTTGGGTCGCGCTCGGCCGAGCGGGCCGCCGAGATCTGCGAAGGCCTGTTGGCCGAATGGCCCGACCATGAGCTCTCCCTGTCCGGCGCGGCCAATCCCGGCGCCGCGGCCTGCGATGTGGTGGTGGTGGCCACCCCGTGGGATGCAGCTGCGGCCACTGCGGCCACCGTGGCCGACGAGTTGGCCGGCAAGGTGGTAATCAGCATGGCCAATGCCCTCACCAAGATGGGACGGGAGTTCCAGCCGCTGGTGCCGTCCCGAGGCTCGATTGCCGCCGCGGTGCAAGCGGCGGTTCCCCAAGCCCTGGTGTCGGCCGCCCTCCAACATGTGCCGGCCCACAATCTGGGCGATCTGAAACATTGGGTGGACTGCGATGTGCTGGTGTGCTCGGATCACCCCGAGGCCACCGCCACCACCATGGAGATAATGGACAAGCTCCCCGGTGTTCGAGCCCTCGACGCCGGCCCGCTGTCGTGCGCCACCGCCATCGAGGCTTTCACCGCGGTACTGCTGCACCTCAACGTCCGCTACAGGGCCCGGGTGGCGGTCCGCTTCACCGGGACTGGCCTCGAAGGCGGCTGAGCCATGCCGCCCCCGCCTGCCGGCGCCGACCCCGGTGGTCCAATGCGCCTCCACGACACTGCTCGTCAGGCAGTGGTGCCGTTCGAGCCGGGGCCGGTGGTAACCATGTACACCTGCGGCATCACCCCCTACGACGCCACCCACCTGGGCCATGCCGCCACTTACGTGGCCTACGACGTGCTCCAACGGCGTCTGCGCGACCGGGGCCACGAAACCCGCTGCGTGCGCAACATCACCGACGTCGACGACGACATCCTCCGCAAGGCCCGGCAGATCGGCGTCCACTATCTGGATCTGGCCGCGGCCGAGACCGCCCGGTTCGACTCCGACATGGAGGCCTTGGACATGCTGCCGTGCTGGTCGGAGCCCCGGGCCACATCGGCGATCGCCGACATCCGCAAGATGATCGGCCTGGTGCTCGACCAGGGCCACGCCTACCAGTCGGGCGGGTCGGTGTACTTCGAGATCTCCTCATTCGACCGCTTCGGCCAGGTCAGCCACCTGGACCGAGACGCCATGCTGGCTCTGGCCGCCGAGCATGGGGGCAATCCCGACGATCCCAACAAACGCGACCCCTTGGACTTCGTGCTGTGGCAGAAGTCCGCTCCCGATGAGCCCGCCTGGGACTCCAAGTGGGGTCCGGGTCGCCCCGGTTGGCACATCGAGTGCTCGGCGCTGGCCATGCGGGAGCTGGGCGAGACCGTGGACTTGCACGGGGGAGGAACCGATCTGGTCTACCCCCATCACGAATGCGAGGCCGCCCAGTCGGAGGTGGTCACCGGAACGCAGTTCGTGCGCCACTGGATGCACCAGGCCATGGTGCGGATGGACGGCGAAAAGATGTCCAAGTCGCTGGGCAACCTAGTGTTCGTATCCGACCTGTTGAAGGAGTACGACCCCCGGGCCATCCGCCTGGCCATCGTGGCCCACCACTACCGGGATTCCTGGGAGTGGGACGATGCGGTCATGCCCACCGCCGCCGAACGGCTCGAATCCTGGCAGGCGGCGGCCAGCAGCCCCGATTCAGCCCCGGCCGTCCTAAATCAGGTGCGGGCCTGCCTGGACGACGACTTGGATTCCCCCTCGGCGGTAGCGGTCATCGACGACGCCGCCTCAGCCGGCGGAATCGCCCCCGCCGCTGCCCTGCTGGGCGTCCGACTCTAAGCCCTCCAGGCAGCCTTCAGCTTGGACCATGACTCTGACAGGGGCTCGGGGAGCACTCGGGCCTCGGCCACGGTGGTCATGAAGTTGGTGTCGCCCTGCCAGCGGGGCATGCAGTGAACGTGGAGGTGGTCGGGAATGCCGGCACCGGCGGCGGCACCCAGATTGAGGCCCACGTTCACTCCATCGGGGCTGTAGGCCCGGCGGATGGCGGCCACGGCATTCTGGACCGCGGACCACAGTTCCTCGCTCTCGGCACCGGTGAGATCGGCCAAGTCGGCCACCGCCCGATTGGGGACCACCATCAAGTGGCCGCTTCCGTAGGGATGGGCGTTGAGCACCGCGAAGCAGGTGTCGCCCCGCCACAAGATGCCGGTCTCCTCATCTGGTTCGGGAGCGGCCAAGATGCGCTCGAACAGCGTGCCCTCTCCCGAGTCGGAGTTATCAGCCCCAAGTCCCGCCACATAGCGGCTGCGCCATGGGGCCCACAAGCGCTCCAGCATCAGGCCCTCCTCTCATCGGGAATTGTCGGTTTCCCTCAATTTGGACACTAGCGGTGGGCGTCCACGTCGTCGCCCAGGCGGGCCGCGAAGTCTTCCAGCCTCACACCCCGCTCGTCGCCGTCGCTGCCTCGGGCATTGACCCCCACAGTGCCGTGGGCCACGTCATCGTCGCCCACCACCAGCACATAAGGCAGCTTCTGGAGCTTGGCCGCTCGGATGCGCCGACCCAACGGCTCTTGGGCCTCCGCCACTTCGACCCGGAAGCCTTGTTGTCTGAGGCGGGCCTCCACCTCGGCGGCAAAGTCGGCGTGGGTGGCGGCCACCGGCAATATGGCGGCTTGAACCGGGGCCAACCAGGCCGGGAAGGCACCGCCGTAGTGCTCGATGAGAACGCCGAAGAAACGCTCGATCGATCCCATGAGCGCGCGGTGGATCATCACCGGGCGATGGCGGTTGCCGTCGGAGCCCACATATTCGAGGCCGAACCGCTCGGGGAGTTGAAAGTCCACCTGGATGGTGGACAGCTGCCAGCTCCGCCCGATGGCGTCTCGCACGTCGATGTCGATCTTGGGCCCGTAAAAGGCACCGCCACCCTCGTCCAACTCGTAGTCCAGTTCCGCGGTTACCAAGGCATCGCGGAGGGCGTCGGTGGCTAGGTCCCACTCGGCGTCGTCACCTATCGACTTCTCCGGGGGGCGGGTGGCCAAGCGGGAATCGAAGGAGTCGAAGCCGAACGCCCGCAGCACCGACAACACAAAGGCCACCAGCGAGGCGATCTCGGCGGGGGCCTGCTCTCTGGTGGCAAAAATGTGGCTGTCGTCCTGAGTGAATCCCCTGGAGCGCATCAGTCCGTGGACCGCCCCTGACAGCTCGTAGCGGTACACCGTGCCCAGCTCGAACATGCGGATGGGCAGGTCGCGATAGGATCGCTGGCTGCTCTTGTAGATCAGCACGTGGAAGGGGCAGTTCATCGGCTTGAGGTGGTAGGAGGATCCGTCCAACTCCATGGCCGGGTACATGGACTCCCGGTAGAAGTCCAGATGGCCGCTGGTCTCCCACAGCTCCGAGCGGGCAATGTGGGGGGTGACCACCGACTGATAGCCACCCTCGTCGTGCCGGTTTCGGCTGTAGTCCTCGATGATGCGGCGCACCGCCGCGCCTTTGGGGTGCCATACCGCCAGCCCCGGTCCCAGCTCCGTGGGCCACGACAACAAGTCGAGCTCACGGGCCAGGCGGCGGTGGTCCCGCTTTTCAGCCTCGGCCAACCGGTGCAGGTGGGCAGCCAGATCCTTGCGGGAAGCCCAAGCCGTGCCGTAGATGCGCTGCAATGAGGGGCGGCCGGCGTCGCGCCGCCAGTAGGCCCCGGCCACGCTCATCAGCTTGAAGTGCCCCAGGCGGCCGGTGGAGGGAACGTGGGGGCCGCGGCACAAATCGATGAAGGAATCCGAGTTGCGGTAGTAGCTGATCTGGCCGTCGCCGGCCACCTCATCGGCCAGCTCGTCGGCGGGCTGCCCAGAGCCGTCAGCACCAGTGGCCAGGGCCACCGTTTCGATGATCTCCCGCTTGTAGGGGTGGTCGGCAAAGAGCTCGAGCCCTTCGGCAGCCGACACTTCGTGGCGCTCGAAGGGCTGGTCGGCTTCGATGATCTCCCGCATCCGAGCCTCGATGGTCTCGAGGTCGTCGTCGCTGATGGTGGCCCCGTCGGGCAGGTCGAAGTCGTAGTAGAAGCCGTCTTGAATGGGCGGGCCTACCGCGTAGGTGGCCCCGGGGTACATCTCCAGCACCGCTTGGGCCAGCACATGGGCCGTGGAGTGGCGCAGCGTCTCCAGGCCGGCGTCGCTGTCAGCGGTGATGATCGAAACTTGCTGGCCGTCGGCAAGGGGATTGCTCAAATCCACCTCGACGTCGTCGACAGTGGCGATGAGGGCGGCCTTGGCTAGTCCGGGGCCGATGTCAGCAGCGAGGTCGCCTGCGGTAGCCCCTGAGGGAATCGTGCGTGTGCTGCCGTCGGGGAGAAGGACGCTGATCTCAGCCATACCCGGACAACCCTAGATGTTCATGCAATTTCGTCGTCATTTGTTTTCAGTATATCTCCGTATATGCTGAACTGGGCCGTACCGGACCCGCCATGCAGGCCCGGTACGGCCCGAGGAGTGAAGCGTTGCTTCCTCCAGGATGGGGCTACCCGTGGTCGGGCCGGCCGGCCTTAGCACCCCGCCGGGAGGGTTCGATTCCCTCTAGCTCCATCCTTCATCCTATGTTGCCCCGATGCATTGCACCACCTAGTTTGCCGAGGGTGTCCGACGCCGAAACCAGCATTCCCGAGAGCGAGGCGATGTCCGACGCCGAGATCACCGACGAGCTGCCACAAGAGCTGAACGTCAGCGAGTACGTCGGTCCCTACCTGTTCCCCAACAACAGCCGCCGCCGGATTCCGGCCATCATCTACTTGTCGGCTGCGGTGGTTTGCACCGTGGTCTGGGCGGTTGCCTCCAACAGCCCTCTGGTCAACGGGGGGCTCTTGGGCGCGGCCATCGCCTTGGCCGTCTTTGCCGCATACGGGTTCGTGTGCGGGAAAGAGCTGAAGATCGACGAGTCGGACGCGTTGGTGATCGCCGTGGGCGCGGTGGGCTTTCCCGTGGGCCATGCATCGGCCCAAATGGGGTGGCGGGGCTGGTTCAGCCGACCCACCTGGCGCATCCTGCTCTACTCCAACGAGCCCCAGCCCGACCAGCGGGGACTGGTGTTCGTGGACGGCATCACCGGCGAGGTGATCGACCAGCTCGTGCAGCCCAATCCCGAAGACTGGGCTGACCTCGGAAACATCTGACAAGTAGAGTTAAAACCACATGTTCGACGGCAATTGGCGCTCGGCGGTCAATCGTGGGCTGGATCCCATCGGTGCCGTCCTCTGCCGGTTGGGCGTGAGCGCCGATGTGGTTACCGCGTTCGGCATAGCCATGGCCACCGTGGCCGCGGTGGTTATCGGCCGGGGCGAGCTCATCCTCGGCCTGGTCTTTTTGATCCTCACCGGTCTGGCCGACGCCCTCGACGGGCCCATCGCCAAGGCGGCGGGTTCCAGCTCGGTCCGGGGCGCTTTCTTCGACTCGGTCAGCGACCGGGCCTGCGACGCCCTTCTGATAGCGGGCTTCGCCTGGTATTTGGGGTCCACTGAGCCCGGTCGCATCTTCATGCTGCCGCTGGCGCTCATGGCGGTGACCTCGCTGGTCTCCTATCAGCGGGCCAAGGCCGAGTCGCTGGGGCTCGACGCCAAGGGCGGCCTCATGGAGCGGGCTGAGCGGTTCTTCGTTCTCGGCGCAGGATTGGCATTCAGCTTCGTGATGATTCCCATACTGTGGGCCATGCTGGTACTCACTGCGGCCACCGCCGTCTATCGGTTTGCCAAGGTCTGGCGCCAGGCCGACTCCATTCACTCCGTATGACTGGCAATGCCGAATGATGGACTACGCCGTATGACTGAATCCTCCAAATGACGGACAACGACGTATGACCGACACTGCCGAGGCGGCTGCACCGATACATCGAACCCGCCGGCTATCGGCCGACGTGGTGCTGTACCGCAGCGGCGCGGCCTTGGCCCGCCGGCTGCCGCAACCGGTGGGAGCCGCCCTCACCCGGGCTATCAGCCGCAGCGCCTACCGGCTGCTGCCTGAGCGCCGCTTCATCACCGAGCGCCGCCTCCAGAGGGTGTGCGGCCCCGAGTTGCAGGGCGAGGCGCTGGCCCAGGCCGTGCAAGCCTCCTTCGAGTCGTACGCCCGGTACTGGTTCGACGGCGCCCGCCTCGGCGATCTGGACGATGCCGAGGTCGCAGCCGGATTCAGCCACCAGGGGTTTCACCACATCCAAGAGGCCATCGACACCGGCACCGCCCCGATACTGGCCCTACCCCACCTCGGGGGCTGGGAATGGGCGGGGACATGGATGGCCCGCATCCCCGGCTACCCGGTGATCTCCGTGGTCGAGCCGCTCAAACCGGCTCGTCTGTTCGATTGGATGGTGGAGGAACGCCGCCGCATCGGCATCGACATTGTGGCTCTGGGTCCCGACGCAGTCTCGGTGCTCATCAAGTCGCTGCGGTCTGGGCAGGTGGTATGCCTGCTCGCCGACAGACAGGTTGGCCGCGGGGGAGTAGAGGTGGAGTTCTTCGGCGAGCGCACGCTGCTGCCCGGCGGCCCGGCCACCCTCGCCCTGCGAACTGGGGCCGCCATTCTGCCCACCGCGGTCTACCAAGACGGGCCCAACCATCGAGGTGTCGTGCTGCCTCCAATTCCCGCCGAGCGGCAGGGCCGTTTGCGAGCCGATGTCACCCGGGTCACCCAGGATCTGGCCCTGGCCTTGGAGAACCTGATCCGCTCCGCTCCCGAGCAGTGGCACCTCATGCAGCCCAACTGGCCAAGCGATGAAGCAGCCCTAGAGAGTTTCCGCCAGCAGCGAAGGGGCAAAAGCCGTCCCGGCAGCGATGAATCCCTCCAAGATTCCAGCAAACAAAGAGTGCCCGGATGAGGGTCGGGCTCGTTTGCCCTTACTCCCTCACCATCCCTGGAGGCGTCCAGGGACAGGTGATGGGGCTGGCCCGCTCGCTGCGCCGCATGGGGGTGGAAGCCCGGGTGCTGGCCCCGTGCGACGGCCCTCCGCCCGACGAGTCGGTCACGCCGCTGGGCAACAGCCTCCCCACGGCGGCCAACGGCTCCATTGCCCCCCTGGCCCCCGACCCTCCGGCCCAGCTTCGCACCATCCGGGTGCTGCGCGACGAGCACTTCGACGTGCTCCACCTCCACGAGCCGATCGCCCCCGGCCCCACCAACACGGCCGCAGTGATGAAGTCGGCACCGCTTTTGGGCACGTTTCACCGGGCTGGCCACAGCACCGCGTACCAGTTTCTGCGCCCGATTGTGCAGGCGGTGGCCAATCGCTTAGACCATCGCTGCGCGGTGTCCGAGGACGCCCGTCGCCTGGCCGAGGATCAACTCGGCGGCCGCTACGAGCTGGTCTTCAACGGGGTCGAGCTGGATGCCCCCTCAGCCGAGCCGATAATTGCGTCTAATCCCACCATCTTCTTCGTGGGCCGCCACGAGCCCCGCAAGGGATTGGGCATACTCCTCGACGCCCTCCAATACCTGCCCGGCGAAGTTCGGCTGTGGGTGGGAGGCGACGGCCCCGAAACCGATGCTCTGAAGGCGCAGGCCGGCAACGACCTCCGTGTGGAGTGGCTGGGCCGGATCTCCGACGCCGAGAAGCAGGCCCGCTTGCTGGGCGCCGACGTGTTCTGTGCCCCGTCTCTGTTCGGCGAGTCGTTCGGAGTGGTGCTGCTGGAAGCCATGGCGGCTCGAACTCCGATCGTGGCCTCCGATCTGGACGCCTACGCCATCGTGGCCCGTCCCTCACAAGACGCGCTGCTCTCGGAGCCCGGTGACGCCGCCGCACTGGCCGCGGCCCTCAAGCGAGTGCTCTTCGATACCGACACGGCGAACACTCTGGTGGAATCAGGGTTGGAACGGGCCCAGCAGTTCTCCATGGACAAGCTGGCCAGCCGCTACGTCGAGATCTATGCCGACTTGGCCGCCCGCCGCCGGGTCCGCCCCCCGAAGCCTCAACAACAAGAGAGCGGCCAACGCGGGGAGGCCGAGTGAGTTCAAGCCGAAGTCGATCCGCAGCTGCTGTCGGCATTCTGGGCTCGGTGGTCGGGGCGATAGTTCTGATTGTTCTCGTGCTGGTCGGCGTGTACTGGCTTGCTGCTGTCATCATCGCCGTTGTCGCGGGCGCAGTCGCCCTTGTCGGGGCGCGCCTGACCGCCTGGCGGTTGCTGCTGCGCCTTACCGGCAGCCGAACCCCCCACGGCGCCTCCGGGGAGAACCTCGCCAATGTGGTAGAGGGCCTGTGCGTGAACCACGGCATTCCCACTCCCGAGCTGCGGATCATCCAATCAGACACCATCAATGCCCTGGCCGTGGCCCGCACCCCCGCTCGTGCCGCCATCGTGGTCACTGTCGGCGCGGTCGAGCAGCTCGAGCGCATCGAGCTGGAAGGATTGCTGGCCCATCACCTGTGCCGCATCCGCCGGGGCGATGCCGCCTTCGAGACGCTGGCCGGAGTCCTTTTGGCCTGGCCGCTGGGGGCAGTCGGCTGGCTGCGCAGCCGGGTGATGGGCCGGGTGCTGCCGGCTGGTCGGAGTCTGAGAGCCGACTTCGAAGCGGTCTCGCTCACCCGGTATCCACCCGGCCTGCTGTCTGCGCTGATGACACTTTCGGGCCAAACCGCTGAAGTACCATCGGCCACAGTGGCTGCGTTGCACATGTGGATCGACGAGCCCGATTGGGGTATCGCCGACGCTTCCCGCCATCCCCGGCTGGAAACCCGCATCGCTGCGCTGAACGAACTCTGATGGGAACCATGTCCGCTGGTTGGCGCGCATCTTGGCGCGCGAGAACGGCCGTTGTGCTGCTGGCCGCGGTGCTGGTAGCCGCAGCTTGCGGCGGCTCAAACGAGGGTGAACCCGACTCCGGGGCCGCGGGAACAGGCACCTCCGCGCCGGTCTCTGAGGCCACCGGCGCACCCACTGGAGACGGGGCGTCGGAAACCCCAGACGGGGCCACTGCCACGCCGTCCGACCCTGAGCCCGACGGCACCGAATCGGCCAGTCCCGACCCCGATGCTCCGGCGTCTCCGGCACCAGAAGGCGACGGGGCCCCCGATCCCGCTCCGGCCACCCCCACCTCTCCACCGGTCCCCACCGAGCCGCTCACCGGAGAACCGCTCGACGATCCCTCCATCATGAATCGGCCCGCCCTGGCGGTGAAGATCGGCACCAGCAGCGTGGGCCGTCCGCAGACTGGCATCAACGAGGCCGACATGCTCATCGAGGCCCGGGTGGAGGGGATCACCCGCTTGATCGCCATCTACCACAGCCAGAAGGCCGATCCGCTGGGCCCGGTCCGGTCGGCCCGCAGCTCCGACCCCAACATCCTGGCCAATTTCGGCCAGCCGATATTCGGCCACTCCGGCGCCAATCCGGGCGTGCTCCGGGAGATTTCCCAGGGCCAGGCCGACGGCAAGCTCTATGAGCTGCGCTGGGACAACCTGCCCGACGACTACTGGCGGGTTAGGGATCGGGTGCCGCCCTGGAACCTGTACACCACCAGCACTGCCATCTGGAATGCTGCTCCCAGCCGACTGGAAGCGCCCGAGCCGCTGTTCGAGTACCGCCAAGCAGGCGAGAGCCTCCCCGCCGACGCTCAGCCGGTGCCCGGCGTGGAGATCCGCTACCTGAGCGGCAGCGGCGGCCTCGGCCTGCTGGCTCAGTTTGTGTGGGACGACGAGCTGGCCGGTTGGGCCCGCTGGCAAGACGGAACCCCCCATGTGGACTTGCCCCGCCGTCCCGACGGCACCCCCGACCCCGACATCGACCCCGCTCAGGTGGCGCCGGCCAACGTGGTAGTGCTCCAAACCCGCTATACCGGCAGCGCATCTGATCCCCGGAGTCCGGAGGCCATCACCGTTGACGCCAACGGCGGCGTTGCCCTGGTATTCACAAACGGTCATCTGATCCGAGGCCAGTGGACCAGAGCGTCGGCCGGCCAGCCATGGCAGGTGACCGGCGCCGACGGCAACCCGGTTCGGCTCACCCCCGGTCAAACCTTCATCGCCCTGCCGGGTGGAGATGTGTTGGTGATGGTGGAGGATTACGCCGAGCACCTGCTCAAGAATCGCTAGCCAATAACTGACATCGCGGTTTCGATGCTCGAAGTCATAGACTGCAACCATGACCGCTGAGTCGATGTCAGGCCGCGAAACCGGGACCACATTGGTCAAGCGAGGGCTGGCCGAAATGCTCAAGGGCGGCGTGATCATGGACGTGGTCACCCCCGAGCAGGCCAAGATCGCCGAAGACGCCGGGGCGGTGGCGGTTATGGCATTGGAACGGGTTCCCGCCGACATCCGCCGCGACGGCGGGGTGTCCCGCATGAGCGATCCCGAGATGATCACCGGCATCCAGGAGGCGGTGACCATCCCGGTCATGGCCAAGGCCCGGATCGGCCACTTCGTGGAGGCCCAGATCCTGGAAGCCCTGGATGTGGACTACATCGACGAGAGCGAGGTGCTGACCCCCGCCGATGAGGCCCACCACATCGACAAGTGGGCGTTCACCGTGCCGTTCGTGTGCGGGGCCACCAATTTGGGCGAGGCGCTGAGGCGCATCTCAGAGGGCGCGTGCATGATCCGCTCCAAGGGCGAGGCCGGCACCGGCAACATTGTTGAGGCCGTCCGCCATCTCCGCTCGATCATCGGCGACATCCGCAAGATCACCCAGGCCGATTCGGCCGAGCTGTTCGACTGGGCCAAGCAGCTCCGGGCCCCGCTGCCTCTGGTTCGGGAGGTGGCCGAGACCGGCTGGCTGCCGGTGCCGATGTTCTGCGCCGGTGGCATCTCGACCCCCGCCGATGCCGGGCTGGTCATGCAGCTCGGCGCCGAGGCCGTGTTCGTGGGCTCGGGCATCTTCAAGTCGTCCGACCCGGCACCACGGGCCAAAGCCATCGTGGAGGCGGCCACCAACTATCGCGATGCCCACATCCTGGCCAAAGTCAGCCGCGGCTTGGGCGAGCCCATGCCCGGCTTGGAGATCGACGGCCTGGAAACCCGGCTGGCCGACCGCGGCTGGTAGCAGCGGCTGATCGTGCAGCAGATCGAGGCGTCACCCCGAGACCCGGAGCCCCCGGGTGAAGGTCGGGGAGGGGTTGTCGGCCCCTAAGCGACGGGGAACCCGCAAATGAAGGTCGGGGTTCTGGCTCTTCAGGGGGCATTCGGGCTGCATGAGCAGGTCTTGAACCGGCTTGGTGTGGCCGCGGTTCAAGTTCGCACCGCTGAGGAACTGGCCGAAATCGACCGCTTGGTGATTCCCGGCGGAGAGTCCACCGCCATCTCCAAGCTGCTCGACGCCAACGGCCTCGCCGACCCGCTGGCCGACCGCCTGGCCCGCGGCCTGCCGGTGCTGGGAACCTGTGCCGGGCTCATCCTTTTGGCCTCCGAGGTTGTCGACGGCTATCCCGGCCAGCGCTGCTTCGGGGCCGTGGACGTGTCGGTGCGCCGCAACGGCTATGGCCGCCAATCGGAGTCGTTCAGCGCGTCGGTCGATGTCGAGGATTGGGAATCGGCGTTCCCCGGTGTGTTCATCCGAGCACCGGTGGTCGAATCGGCGGGGGCGGGCGTGGAGGTTCTGGCCGAATTGGACGGAGTGCCGGTGCTGTGCCGCCAAGGCTCGGCGGCGGTGTCGTCGTTCCACCCTGAGCTGGCCGACGACGACCGCATCCACCGCTGGTTTTTGGAACAGGAGTAGGGGAGAGCAGCCATGTCGGGACACTCGAAGTGGGCCACCATCAAGCACCGCAAAGGGGCGGCCGACAAGCGGAGGGGCAAGCTGTTTGCCAAGCTCATCCGCCAGGTGGAGGTGGCCGCTCGCGAGGGCGGCGGCGACATCGACGCCAACCCCACCCTTCGCACCATGTACCAGAAGGCCAGGGACAACTCGGTGCCGCTCGACACCATCGAGCGGGCCATCAAACGGGGCACCGGCGAGCTGGAAGGGGTCTCCTACGAGTCGGTGTTCTATGAGGGCTATGCCCCCGGCGGCGTGGCCCTGTATGTGGAGACGCTCACCGACAACCGCAACCGCACCAGCTCGGAGGTGCGTACGCTGTTCACCCGCAACGGGGGATCGCTGGCCGAGCCCGGCGCGGTGGCCTGGCAATTTGAGCGCAAAGGGGTGGTGATCCTCGACCGCTCGGTAGACGAGGACGAGCTGATGCTGGCCGCCCTCGACGCCGGCGGCGAGGACTTGGCCGACGAGGGGGACACCTGGCGGCTCACCTGCGATCCCTCCCACCTAACGGCCATGCGCGATGCCTTGGCTGAGGTGGAGATTGCCTTCGTGTCGGCGGCCTCCACCATGCTGCCCACCTCGGTAGTGGGCGTGGACAGCGCCGAATCCGCCCGGGCCGTGCTCCGCCTCATCGACGCCCTCGACGACCACGACGACGTCCAAGACGTCTACGCCAACTTCGACATCCCCGACGAAATCCTCCAAGCCGCCGCCAGCTGAGGCTCGGGACTGGAGTCCTCAGTCAAAAAGGTTGGATTGATCTGAGGCGCTGGGGGGCGGTGCTAGACCCAAATGCTGCCAGGCGGTGGGGGTGGCCACTCGGCCCCGGGGGGTGCGCATCAGCAGGCCCTGTTGGATGAGGAACGGCTCGTATACGTCTTCCACCGTCTCGGCCGGCTCGCTGACGCTGATGGCCAGGGTGGACAGCCCCACCGGGCCACCGCCGAATCGCTCGCACAGAGCCGACAGGATGGCCCGGTCGATTTTGTCTAGCCCGGCCTGGTCGACACTGAACAGGTTAAGCCCCGCGGCCGCAGTGGCCTGGTCGATGGCACCATCGGCCCTCACCTCGGCATAGTCGCGCACCCGGCGCAGCAGCCGGTTGGCAATGCGGGGGGTGCCACGGGCCCGACAGGCGATCTCGGCCGCGCCCTGTGGGTCGATCTGGATGCCGAGTATGGCCGCGGCTCGAACCACGATCGCCTCCAAATCGGCGGTGGCGTAGTAGTCGAGCCGCGACACCAGGCCGAACCGGTCGCGAAGCGGCCCAGTGATGAGCCCGGTGCGGGTGGTGGCCCCCACCAGGGTGAACCGGGACAGCTCCAAGCGGATCGATCGGGCTGCCGGCCCCTTGCCCAGCACGATGTCGATGTTGAAATCCTCCATGGCCGGGTACATCACCTCCTCGACCATGCGGGGCAACCGGTGGATCTCGTCGATGAACAGCACGTCGCCGTCTTCCAGCTTGGTGAGAATGGCGGCCAGATCACCGGCCCGCTCCAGCGCGGGGCCCGAGGTGATGTGCAACCCGGCTTCCATTTCATTGGCCACGATGTGGGCCAGCGTGGTCTTGCCCAAACCGGGGGGACCAGCAAAAAGCAGATGGTCGGCGGGCTGCGATCGGGCCCGGGCCGCGCTCAAGATGATGTGGAGGTGCTCCTTCAACTCTCCTTGCCCGACAAACTCATCGAGCCGGGTGGGCCTCAACCCGGCTTCGGCCACCGCCTCCTCGGGATCCGGGGTCCCTTTGAGCAGTTCCAATCGCTCGCTCATGTCCGGGTGGCCAGTCGCCGGAGGGCGGTCTTGAGCAGGTCGGCGGCGTCTTCGCCGGCGGGGAGCGACGAGATTGCGTCTCTCACCTCGTCGACGCCGTAGCCGAGTTCGGCCAGAGCCTGGCGAACTTCGCTTCGGGCATCGGCTGGTCCGTCAACCGGTTCGCCGGATGCAACCGCAGTGGTCACGTCGCCGATATCGAGCCGGGCCTTGAGCTCCACCAGCAGCCGGGCGGCAGTCTTCTTGCCCACGCCGGGGACGAGGCACAAGGCATCTATGTCGTCGCTGGCCAAAATCCCGGCCAATTCAACAGGGCTGTGTACCGAGAGAATGGCCATAGCCAGCGCCGGACCCACTCCGTGAGCCGAAATGAGGCCCTCGAAGATGCGCCGCTCCTCGTGGCTGGGAAAGCCGTAGAGAGTCTGCGCGTCTTCGCGGATGTGATGGTGGATGTGCAGAACCGCCTCTCGTCCCGGCTCGCCCAAACCAGCGGCGGTGTCGGGGGAAACGGTGACCCGATAGCCGACTCCGGCGGTCTCCACCATGACCTCATCCCCATCCCGCAGGGCCAGCGTGCCTCGCAGCAGCCCGATCACGCTGAGGCCTGGACGTGAGACCGGGCAGGAGCGTGGGCCAGGTGGCAGAGCGCCACGGCCACCGCATCGGCGGCGTCGGCCGGCTTCAGAAGCTCCGGCAGGCCCAACAAGGTCTGCACCATCTGGCCTATCTGCTCTTTGTCGGCGCCGCCCCAGCCGGTGATCGCCTTTTTGATCTGGGTGGGCGAGTACTCGAAGACCTCGGCCCCCGCTCCCACACCCGCGGCCATGGCCACTCCGCTGGCCTGGCCCACCCCCATGGCGGTGCGGACGTTCACCTGGAACAGCACTTGCTCGATGGCCACCGCATCGGGGTGGTAGTCGTTGAGCAGATCCACCAGCTCAGCGTGGAGCTCATACAGCCGTTGGGGAACAGGATCATCCTTGTTTGTGCGGATGATTCCGGCGGCCACCGCCTCGGTGACGCGGCCCTTTTGGCGGACTACGCCGTAGCCGCAGCGCGACAGGCCGGGGTCGATTCCCATAACCAGCATTGCCCCCAAACTACCGGGCTGGTGCGACAGTTTTCGGGATAAACCCAAGACACACCACTTGTCGGGTAGAAACTCCATATGCGGACTGAGGAGCTTCATTACGAGCTGCCCGAAGCCGCAATCGCCCAGCAGCCAGCCGAGCCCCGGGACAGCTCTCGACTGCTGGTGGACCGAGGTCCAACGGCACCCCCCGAGCACCGCCTCACCCGTGACTTGCCCGAATTGCTGAGCCCCGGCGACGTGCTGGTGGTGAACAACAGCCGGGTCATGCCCGCCCGACTGAGGCTCCACAAGGCCACCGGGGGCCGGGTGGAGGTGCTGTTGCTGGAGCCGGAAGACAACGGCTGGTGGAGTGGTCTCGTGCGGCCCGGCCGCCGGGTGCCACCGGGCACTGAGCTGTGGTTTGACGACCAGCCGGTGATGGAGGTGGGGGAGCGGATCAGCGACGACGGCCGGCGCTGGGTGAGGCCCACCGGAGATCCCAGTGCGCTGATGGACCAAGCCGGGGAGGTTCCCCTGCCCCCTTATGTCACCGAGGAGCTATCCGACCTCGAGCGCTACCAAACGGTCTATGCCGACCGGCCGGTGTCGGCCGCCGCCCCCACTGCGGGACTCCACCTCACCGACGAGGTGTTGGACCGCTGCCGGGCAGCCGGGGCCAGCGTGTGCGAGCTGGAGTTGGCCGTGGGCACGGCCACGTTCACCCCGGTGATGGCCGACAACCTGCACGACCACGTGATGCACACCGAGACCTACCGGATCCCCGAGGACACGCTGGCCGCCTGCGTCCGGGCTGAGCGGGTGGTGGCGGTGGGAACCACGGTGGTGCGGGCCCTGGAGTCGGCCGCGGCCTCCGGATCGGCCTGTGCCCAGACCGATCTGTTCATTGCGCCGGGGCACCAATTCGCGGTGGTAGATGCGCTGCTCACCAACTTCCACCTTCCCCGCTCCAGCCTTCTGGCCCTGTTGGCTGCCTTTATCGGTCCCCGTTGGCAGAATCTCTACGCCACCGCCTTGGCCGAGGGCTACCGTTTCCTGTCCCTCGGAGACGCCATGTTCTGCAACCGCGAATCACGCCAGAATCCAGGCCAGTGACCCTCCAATTCGACGTGTTGGCCCACCACGGGCAGGCCCGCAAGGGGCGCATCACCACCCCGAGGGGCTCGTTCACCACCCCGTGCTTCATGCCGGTGGGCACCCGGGCCGCAGTCCGCACCCTCGACACCGCCGACCTCGAAGCCCTCAATCCTCCGGTGGTGCTGGCCAACACCTATCACCTGATGATGAGACCCGGCCCCGACATTGTCCAGAGCATGGGCGGCGTCCACGGGTTCACCGGCTGGTCGGGACACGTGCTCACCGACTCAGGCGGCTACCAGGTGTTCTCCCTCGACCCCAAGGTGGACGACGACGGCGCCACGTTCCAGTCCACCTACGACGGCTCCACCCATCGCTTCACCGCCGAGCGGGTGGTGGACGTGCAGCTCCAGCTCGGGTCAGACATCCAGATGGCCTTCGACGTCTGCCCGCCATCGGGTGCCCCCGCCCCCGTCCAGCGCCAGGCCGTGGATCGCACCGCGGCCTGGGCGGCTCGGGCCCGCCGCCGCTTTCTGGAACAGGGCGGCCACCAAGCCGGCGCCAGCCAATTCGGCATCGTCCAGGGCGGACTAGACCCCGGCTTGCGGGCCGAGAGCGCGGCGCGCACCATCGAGGTGGGCTTCGACGGCTACGCGGTGGGGGGGCTGTCGGTGGGGGAGCCCCAGCACCAGATGCTGGCCGCACTGGCCGCCACCGTACCCCGGCTGCCCGCCGATCAGCCCCGCTACTTCATGGGCCTGGGTGATCCGGTCGGGCTGATGGAGTGCGTGGCGCTGGGGGTGGACATGTTCGACTGCGTGCTGCCCACCCGGCTGGCCCGCCACGGCACCGCCCTCACCGGCCAGGGCCGCCTCAACATCACCAACGCCTCGTTCGCCACCGACGACCGCCCCGTAGACCCCCAGTTCCCGGCCAGCCCGATCGCCCGCCACTCCCGGGCCTATATCCGCCATCTGTTCAACGTGGACGAGCCGTCGGCCGCCCGGCTGCTCACCCTCCACAACGTGGCTTGGCTGCTGGCCCTGATGGATAGCGCCCAAAGCGCCATTGTCGACGGCACGCTGGGCGATCTGCGTCAACGGGTGGCCGAGGCGTGGGGTTGATCCGCTGATCCTCGCCGGTCGGGGCGGCCCCGCCGAGTCGTCTCCCAGCCAAGGCTTCCGGTAGGATTCTGAGCCTTGGAGATCCTCCCGCTTCTGCTTTTGATGTTCGTCGCCATGTACTTCTTCATGGTGCGCCCCCAGCAGCGCAAAGCGCGCCAGCACCGCGAGCTGCTTGAGTCCCTGGATGTGGGCGACGAAGTGATCACCGCGTCAGGCCTGTACGGGATGATCACCGATTTTGACGGCGGCACCGTGTTCATCGAGATATCCGATGGCGTCGAGATCAAGATCAGCCGGGAAACCATCGCCAACAAGGTCGTGTATTCCGACTTCGACGCCGATGGCGAAGAGGGCCAGGGCCCTCTGATGAGCGGCGACTAGTCGCATTCCCCAGCGTCAATGAGCCGCCGATCGCTGGTTTCCCTTGCCCTCATCGTGGCCGCGGCCGCGGGGCTGCTGGCGGCGTCGCTGGCCGTGGGCAACCGGCCCCTCCTCGGGCTCGACCTCAAGGGCGGGGTAGAGGTGGTGTTGGTGCCGGTGGACGACCCCGACCGCCCGGTGGCCATCGGCGAGGGCGATCTGGACATCGCGGTCGAGATCATCCGCGACCGCATCGACGGTCTGGGAGTGGCCGAGCCCGACGTCACCCGCCAGGGCGGCCGGGTGGTTGTCCAGCTTCCCGGCATCAGCGATCAGCGTCGGGCCATCGACATCGTGGGCCAGACTGCCGAGCTGCGCTTCCGCCCGGTGTGCGCGCCGCTCGCCGCTGAGCCGACCGTCTTCCCCGACACTGAATCGGGCGCCGAGGCCCCGCCGCCGCCGGTTCTGCCCGTTCCCGAGCTCGACCAACGGGGCCTAGCCCCCTGCCCGCTGGGGATCGACTACAACTCACTGGAGACTTCGACACCGGCCGAGGATGTGCTCGATCGGTTCGTGGTTTTGCCCCACCAAGATGGCTCGGGGCGCTACCTGCTGGGCCCGTCCACCCTTACCGGCGCGGGCCTCTCCAGCGCCGACCGGGGGTTCACCAACGAGTATGTGGTGGAGTTCAACCTCAAGGGCGGCGAAGAGGGCGCCGACAAGTTCGACGAGATTGCGGCTGCGTGCAATCAGCTAACCGAATTCTGCCCCACCGCCCAGATCGCCATTGTGGTGGACGGCACGGTGAAGTCAGCCCCGGTGGTGAACGAGGCCAGATTTGGCGGCAGCGGGATCATCTCCGGCAACTTCTCCGAAGAGGAGGCCGACGACCTGGCCCTGGTGCTGCGCTACGGCGCCCTGCCTATCGAGTTCCAAGACCCCACCGACCCCCAAAGCGACAGCACCAGCCGGGCCGTGTCGGCCACCATCGGGGGCGACGCCCTGCGGGCCGGGGTCATAGCCGGCATCGTGGGGCTGGCGCTGGTGTTCTTGTTCATGGTCGGCATGTACCGCCTGTTGGGCCTCATCGCCATGTTGAGCCTGGGAGTGTCGGCCACCTTGCTGTGGGTGATCGTGGCCTGGCTGGGCGAGACCCAGGATCTGGCTCTGACCCTGGCCGGGGTCACCGGCCTCATTGTGTCGATCGGTGTGTCGCTCGACTCCAACGTGGTCTACTTCGAGCACCTCAAAGAAGACGTGGCCACCGGTCGAGCGCTGCGCTCCTCGCTGGAATTGTCCTTCCCGGCCGCGTACCGCACCATCTTCAGGGCCAACTTCGCCTCGCTGATCGCCGCGGTCATCTTGTACTGGCTCTCGGCCGGCTCGGTGCGGGGCTTCGCCCTCATGCTGGGCTTGGCCTCGGTGCTCGACTTGGTGGCCACCTACTTCTTCCTGCGGCCCTGCGCTCAGTTGATGTCCCGGTCTCCCTCTTTGATGGCTCATCCCCACCGCATCGGCCTGCCCACCAGGGAAGAGGCCATGCCGGCCGGAGGTAGCGGGTCATGAGCCGTCTCCAGCGCTTGTGGCGCAACCAGACCCAGTTGGACTTCCCCGAGCTGTGGAAGACCACCCTGAAGGTGTCGGCGGCCCTGATCCTCATCAGCGTCATCGCCTTGCTGGTGCGGGGGGTCAACCTGGGCATCGAGTTCGAGGGCGGCACCGTTTGGGAGGCCTCGGCCCCCGATGTGTCAACCGCCGAAGTGCGCGACGCCTTGCGGGGTGTGGGCCAGGCCGACGCCAAGATCCAATTTGTGGGCGGCGATGTGCTGCGGGTTCGGGCCGAGCTGGACGCCACCAACGCCTCCAGCGTCGCCGGGGTGTCGCTGGCTTTGGCCAACCTCACCGGCCAGAGCCTCAACGACATCAGCTTCAACTCCATCAGCGCGTCGTGGGGCGATGAGATTACCGACAAGGCCATCAGGGCGCTGATCGTGTTCTTCATCGTGGTGGCCATCTACATCACGCTGACCCAGGAATGGCGTATGGCCCTGGCCGCCCTGTTGGCGGTGGCCCACGACATCGTCATCACCGTGGGCATCTACTCCCTGTTCCAACTTGAGGTGACCCCGGCCACCGTCATCGCCTTCCTCACCATCATGGGTTACTCCCTGTACGACACCCTGGTGGTGTTCGACAAGAACCGCGACTACCAGCGGCGCTCGGTGCTGGTGGGGCGGGCCACCTACACCCGGATCATGAACACCGCGCTCAATACCGTGCTGCTGCGCTCGGTGAACACCACCATCACCTCGGTGTTGCCGGTGCTGTCGATGCTGGTCATCGGCACGCTGGTGCTGGGGGCGGTCACCTTGGCCGAGTTCGCGGTGGCCCTGCTCATCGGCCTTTTGGTGGGCACCTACTCGTCGCTGTTCGTGGCCGCTCCGGCCGCCGCCTGGATGAAGGAGCGCCAACCCGAGTACGCCGAGCTGAGGGAGCGCCTTGAGGCCCGGGCCCAGTCTCGGGGCACCTCGGTCCACGAGGTCGAAGAGGTAGCGGTGGGCCCGTCGCCGTCTCGTCCTGCTCCGTCAGCGGATCGCCCCACTCGTCGCCCCCCGCAGGCCGGCACCACCATTCCCCCCCGCCCCCGCAAGCGCAAGCGCCGCTAGGCGGTTTCGGCGCCACCGCCGAAATCCGATGGGTGGGTGGTGCTGCACCTGGTGCTACACTTGAGCGGTGCCGACTACCCGCCCTCGCCATTCAGTGACCGAGACCGACGAGGTCACCGAAGTCCTCGATGAGGCGTCTGCGAAGTGGCCGGGTGCGCCCCGAGCCGAGCTGATCAAGCTCATCATGCTGGACTGGGTTCAAAGCGGCCGGTCACCGTCATCGCGCGCTGAAGCCCGGGCGTCGTTGGTGGGCTCCCTGCCCGGCTCTTCGCCGCTCTATGACCGATCCCAGGACTGGCCCGCGTGATCGTTGCCGACGCCAGTTGGATTGTGGCGCTGCGCGATCCCGGCGATGGGCATCACCTCAAAGCGGCAGCGATCAATCGGGACATCGCCGAAGAAGACGCACTCCTGCACCCCGTCACCTTGGCCGAATGCCTGGTCGCGCCAGCCCAACTCGGGGTGCTCGACGACGCGGCTGAGGGGCTGCGGGCTTCATTTGTCGTTACCGACGTCGATGCGGCTGCACCAGAACGATGGGCGGCGCTGCGGGCCGAGACCGGGTTGCGGTTGCCCGATGTCATCGTTCTCGATACCGCACTCAGCTACAACGCACGCGCCATTGCCACCTTCGACACCCGCCTCGCAGCATCCGCAACCCAACGCGGCCTCGAGGTCTTGGGCCGGCCAGCCTGAAGGGGAGCCCGGTGGGAGCGGACGGGTAGGGTTGGAGGCAGTGGAATCTCAATGGCCTGAGAGCCTCATTCGGGATATCCCTGATTTCCCCACGCCAGGGATCATGTTCAAAGACATCACGCCGCTGCTTGATGATGCCGACGCCTTCCGGTGGGCCGCTGATGAGCTGGCCGACCGCTTCAGCGACACCCCGGCCGACCGAGTGGTGGGGGTGGAGGCCCGGGGATTCATCTTGGGCGCGGCGGTGGCCTACCGACTCGGATTGGGGTTCGTGCCCGTTCGCAAGCCGGGCAAGCTGCCCTACGACACCCGGGCAGTGGACTATGAGCTGGAGTACGGCACCGCATCCCTGGAGGCCCACACCGACGCTATGTCCCCCGGCCAGCGGGTGCTCATCGTCGACGATGTGCTGGCCACGGGGGGAACGGCGTCGGCTGCGGTAGAACTGGTCAGCTCCGGGGGTGCGGCGGTGGCCGGGGTGGGGTTCCTAATCGAGTTGGGATTTCTGAGTGGTCGCGAGAAAATTGGAGTCGACGCCAACTGTCCGGTGATCTCGCTGTTCTGCTTTGGGGGTGACGGATGACGCTGACCGATCGGCCGTCGCCCTGGACGGATCAGCCCGGCCAAGACGTGGGTCCGTTGCTCACCGCCTATCTCGAACGCCATCCCAACCACACCGCCGACCGCATCGACACCGCCTATCGCCTCGCCGAGCAGGCTCACGCCGGGCAGTTGCGCAAGTCGGGCGAACCCTACGTGACCCATCCTCTGGCCGTGGCCCACATCGTGGTCGAGCTGGGGCTCGACGACGTCTCGGTGATCGCCGCACTGCTGCACGACGCCATAGAGGACACCGCCATGAACCTGGGCGAGGTGGAGCAGCATTTCGGAAGCGAGGTGGCCTCGATCGTCGACAGCGTGACCCGGCTCGACCGGCTCAAGTTCAACACCCAGGAGGAGGAGCAGGCCGCCTCCATGCGCAAGATGCTGGTGGCCATCGCCAAGGACCTGCGGGTGCTGGTGGTGAAGCTCTCCGACCGGCTCCACAACATGCGCACGCTGGCCGCGCTGCCGCTGGAAAAGCAGCATCGGGTGGCCCGGGAGACCATCGACATCTACGCCCCGCTGGCCAACCGCCTGGGCATGCAGGACATGAAGCTCCAGCTCGAAGACTTGGCGTTCGCCGCATTGCACCCCAAGCGCTACGCCGAGATCGATCGCATGGTGGCCACCCGGGCGCCCGAGCGCGATCTGTATCTCACCCAGGTGCTCTCCAGCGTGGAAGCCCGCCTGGCCGAACTGGGGATTCCCGCTCAGGTGACCGGTCGGCCCAAGCACCTTTGGAGCATCTACGAGAAGATGATGACCAAAGATCGCAGCTTCGACGAGATCTACGACTTGGTGGGCATGCGGGTGATCGTCGACTCGGTACGGGACTGCTACGCCGCTTTGGGGTCTATCCACGCCACCTGGAAGCCAGTGCAGGGGCGGTTCAAGGACTACATCGCCATGCCCAAGTTCAACCTCTACCAGTCGCTGCACACCACGGTGGTCGGGCCGGGGGGCAAGTCGCTGGAGGTCCAGCTACGCACCAACGAGATGCACGCCCGGGCCGAGCAGGGAGTGGCCGCCCACTGGGACTACAAGGAGGGGGCCACCACCGACGATCTGGCCTGGTTGGGCCGCATCATCGACTGGCAGCAGGAGACCTCCGACGCCGTCGAGTTCCTGAGCAACCTCAAGACCGACCTCGACCACGACGAAGTGCAGGTGTTCACCCCCAAGGGCGACGTGGTGTCGCTGCCCATGGGGGCGATTCCCATCGACTTCGCCTACTCCATCCATACCGAGGTGGGTCACGCCTGCATCGGGGCCCGGGTCAACGGCCAGCTCGTCCCTCTGGATCGAGAGCTGCGGCCCGGCGACATGGTGGAGATCTTCACTTCCAAGGTGGCCGACAAGGGGCCGTCGCGCGACTGGCTCGGCTTGGTGGCCTCCCATCGGGCCCGCAACAAGATCCGCCAGTGGTTCGCCCAGGCCCGGCGGGAAGACGCCGTGAAGGCCGGCCGCGACGCGGTGGCCGCCGCCTTGCGCCGCGAGCGGTTGCCGGTGGCCAAGATCCTCTCCGGCCAAGAGCTGCTGCACGCGGCCACCGACATGAACTACCGAGACCTCGACACCTTGTTCGCCGCGGTGGGGGAGCGCCATGTGTCGGCCAAGGCGGTGGCCGAGCGGGTGGCCGGAATGAGGGTGGAGCCGGCCGCGGAAGAGGAGCTCGACGATGATCTGGCCGCGGTCTCGTCGCCCTCGGTGTTGCCCCGGCGCACCGACCAGCCGGTTGAGGTAGAGGGCCTCGACGACGTGCTGGTAAACCTGGCCCGCTGCTGCAAACCGGTTCCCCCCGACGAGATCATCGGCTTCGTCACCCGGGGCCGGGGGGTATCGGTGCATCGCGCCGAGTGCGCCAATGCCGCTTCGCTGTCAATCGAGCAGGGCGACCGGCTCATAGACGTGGACTGGAGCGCCGAACGCAGCGGCGCCTACAGCGTGACCATCGAGGTCAAGGCGTTCGACCGCACCCGGCTGCTGCGAGACGTGGCCAATGCCCTGTCCACCGGATCGGTCAACATCCTGGCCTGCGAGACCCGCACCGGTGCCGACCAGATCTCGGTCATGCGGTTCGACTTCGAGCTGAGCGACGCCAGCCATCTCGACGCCCTCCTTCGCACCATCCGAGGCATCGAATCGGTCTACAACGCCTACCGAGTCATCCCCACCGCCACGGGCTGATCGGCTTGGGCCGTGAGCATTGCAAAGCAACTTTGTAAGATCACCAGGTTCCCTTGTAAACTGGCCGGGTGGCAGTTGTGCAGTATCGAGTTTCGGAAAGAGGCCAGATGGCGCTGCCGGCTGAAGCCCGTCGTCGCTGGAACCTCGCCGACGGAGGCGCGGTGGAGATCGCTGATCTAGGTGCGGCCCTCGTTGTCGTTCCCGCAGGTCGGGGAGGGTTGCGGTCGTTGATTCGAGAGTCCGTCGAGGAAGCTGGGGGATACAGATCATTGGTTGGCCAAGTTGCGGCCGACGAGCCTGATCTCGCGTGACTGAGACCGTCCTCGTCGACGATCACATTCTGTTGAGCGTGCTCCTCGACGACGAGCCCGAGGGGCTTCGTCCTATGGGGAGCGCTATTGCCACCACGGGGTTGTGGTACCACAGGCTGTGTCGGGCACTGGCGAATCAAGCCGTGGTGGGATCGCTGTCGCGTCGCCTGGGCGGAATCGATGCTGCGGTTGCATCCGACGTCATTGCCTCTGTGATTGAGCTTCCGCCCACCATCGAGCTGGTGTCGCTGCGCGAGGTCGGTTGGCCAATGGGCGAGATGGCTTCCCGAGAAATTCGCCTCAACCTGCTTTCGCTGGAAGCCGTGGCTGCTGCTCGCCATCTCGGAGCGGAAATCTGTCTGGCTGCGGCCGATGACAACAAGCCTCTGGTCGACGCTGCCCGCCGCCTCGCCATCCCAATTCGACGGTTGGCCACCGGGCTGTAGCGGTACATGACTCGATCAGTGGATCAATGGGGATGGGGAGTGTCACTGCGCGCCGGTAGCATCGGGCTTTGTGGCTGACATGTTCCAAGCGCCGAAGGGGACGCGCGACATCCTGCCGCCGGAGTCGGATCGGTGGCAGGCGCTGGTGGCCGTGTTTGCCGAGGTGTTCGGACGGGCTGGGTACGGGCTGGTGCAGAACCCCATGTTCGAGGAAATCGGGGTGTTCCAGCGCTTGGGCGAGGGCACCGAGGTTGTCCGCAAGGAGATGTACGACTTTTTCGACAAGGGCGAGCGCCACATGGCCCTGCGCCCGGAGGGCACCGCGTCGGTGGTTCGGGCCTTCAACCAGCACCGGCCCACCGTGCCCTGGAAGGTGTGGTACCTCACCCCCTGCTTCCGCTACGAGGAGCCCCAGGCCGGGCGGTTCCGCCAGCACCACCAAGTGGGGGCCGAGGCCATCGGCTCGGCCGATCCCGACCTGGATGTGGAGGTGATCGCCCTCCAGCACGACTTTTATCGGGCGCTCGGATTGGGCCAACTCTCGCTGCGGCTCAACTCCATGGGCAGCCCCGGCGATCGACAGGCCTACGCCGATCGGCTGGCCGCCTGGCTAGGCCAGCGGGTGGGGGAGTTGGACGAGGCCGACCGGGCCAACGCCGCCGATCATCCGCTGCGGGTGCTGGACTCCAAGCGGGAGCGCACCGTGGCCGCGGTGGCTAACGCCCCCCTCATCACCGATGGCCTCTCCGATGAGGCCGGCACCCACTTCGAGAGAGTGCAGGCTGGGTTGGACGCTCTGGGGGTGGCCTATGAGATCGATCCTCGCCTGGTGCGGGGGCTCGACTACTACACCCATTCCACCTGGGAGTTTGTGGCTGGCTCATTGACATCGGCCCAAAACGCGGTGGGCGGTGGGGGGCGCTACGACGGCCTGGCTGAGTCGCTGGGCGGCAAGCCTGCCCCTGGTGTGGGCTTTGGCGCGGGCATCGAGCGCATCCTGCTGGCCGCCGAAGCTGAGGATGCCCTCCCGGACGCCACGGCAACCGTTGACGTGTTCGTAGTGGATGTGACCGGGGGAGATGCCGGCCGGGATCTCACCTTCGATCTGCGCCGCCATGGCATCTCCGCCGACCGGGCATTCGACGCCCGATCCATGAAGGCCCAGATGAAGGTGGCCGACCGCTCAGGCGCCCGGCTGGCCCTGCTAGTGGGCGAAGACGAGCTGGAGTCGGGCACCGTCACCGTGCGCGACCTGCGCTCAGCAGGCGCTCAAACCGCAGTGGCGCGGGGCGATGTGGTAATTGACGTGGCCCAGAGGCTGGCGAACGAGTGAAATAGCGGCGATGAGAACTGACTATTGCGGGGAGTTGCGGGCCGATGACATCGGTCGGGAGGTCTCGGTGTGCGGGTGGGTAGACCGTCGGCGCGAGCACGGGGAGCACTTGGCGTTTATCGACTTGCGGGATCGCACCGGCGTGATCCAGTGCGTGGTGGACGAGCGCCATGATCTGCGCTCGGAGTACGTGGTGCGCATCACCGGCACGGTGCGGGCCCGGCCCGAGGACACGGCCAACCCCAAGCTGGCCACCGGTGAAGTGGAAGTGGGCGATTGCCAGGTGGAGGTGCTCTCAGTGGCGGAGCCCCCGCCGTTCCCAGTGCACGCCCGCACCGAGGTGGACGAGAACGTGCGTCTGCGCTACCGCTACGTCGACCTGCGGGGAGAGCGCCTCCAGCGCAACCTGGAGCTGCGGGCCAAAGTGAACAGCGCCATACGCCGCTCCATGGAAGCCCAGCGCTTCACTGAGATCGAGACCCCGATGCTGGTGGCCTCCACCCCTGAGGGGGCCCGCGACTTCGTGGTGCCGTCGCGCCTGCACCCAGGCCGCTTCTACGCCCTGCCCCAGTCGCCCCAGATCTTCAAGCAGCTGTGCATGGTGGGGGGCCTCGACCGCTACTACCAGATCGCTCGCTGCCTGCGCGATGAGGACCTCCGGGCCGACCGGCAGTTCGAGTTCATGCAGCTCGACGCCGAGGCCAGCTTCGCGGGCCAAGACGATGTAATGGCCTTCATCACCGAGGCGGTGGCCGCCGCGGTGGAGGCGGTTACCGACACCCGCCCCGACGATCCCATAACCATGACCTGGACCGATGCCATGGAGCGATACGGGTCCGACAAGCCCGACGTGCGCTTCGGCTTGGAGCTGGTGGAGCTGACCGGGCTGTTCGAGGGCACCGAGGCCAAGGTCTTCCAGGTGGAGTGCGTCAAGGGCATCAATCACAAGGGGGGCAGCAACAGCCTGGGCCGCAACGCCATCGACGAGCTCACCCGCAAGTGCCAGCAGTGGGGGGCCAAGGGATTGGCCTGGTTCCGGGTGGGCGACGACGGCGCCCTCGACGGCGCGTTGACCAAGTTCATGTCCGACGACGAGCAGGCTGCGCTCGGCCCGGCCCTGGGGGCCGAACCTGGCGACCTGCTGCTGTTGATCGCCGACCGCCGCCAGAAGGTGCGCGACGTGCTCGGCCTGCTCCGCCTGGAGCTGGGCCGACCGCCGGTCACCGAGGGCGGCCTGCACTTCGTGTGGGTCACCGATTTCCCGCTGTTCGAGGCCATCGACGACCAAGGCCGCCCGATTTCGGCCCACCACCCGTTCACCATGCCCCACCCCGATGATGTGGACTTGCTCGGCGGCGAAGGCGAAGAGCTGCTGGCCGTGCGCTCTCAGGCCTACGACCTGGTGCTAAACGGCTGGGAGCTGGGCTCGGGCAGCGTGCGGATCCACCGCCCCGACATCCAGCGGTCGGTATTCCGAGCCCTCGGCATCGGCGACGCCGAGGCCGAGGAGCGATTCGGCTTCCTGCTGGATGCCTTCCGCTACGGGGCCCCGCCCCATGCCGGGTTCGCCTTCGGCATCGACCGGCTGGTGGCCATCTTGGCCGGCGAGGAGAACATCCGCGAGGTGATCGCCTTTCCCAAAACCCAGTCGGGCGCCGACCCGCTGTCAAACTCACCCACCCCGATTGCCGATCGCCACCTCGACGAGCTCGGCCTGCGCGTTCTCCCACCCCCCGCCACCGGGTGAGCCGATGGCGGCTGGCGTCCAAACAGGTTCGCGATGAGCGACGACCTGTTTGCCGCCGCGGCAGAGGAGCGACTGGCCCAAAACGCTCCACTGGCCGACCGCCTCCGTCCCCGCACCCTGGATGAGCTGGTCGGCCAGGAGCATTTGCTCGCCCCCGGCAAGCCGCTCCGCCGCCTAATCGAATCCGACCGCCTGTCGTCGGCCATCTTGTGGGGGCCGCCGGGCACCGGCAAAACCACCATCGCCCGGCTGGTGGCCAACACCACGGCCCGGGCCTACATCCAGCTCTCGGCGGTGACAGCCACGGTCAAAGACGTGCGGGAGGTGATCGCCGAGGCCCGCGACCGCCTGGGACAGCGCGACCAGGGCACCATCTTGTTCCTCGACGAGGTCCACCGGTTCAACCGGGCCCAGCAAGACGCCCTGCTGCCCGCGGTGGAGTCCGGGCTCATCACCCTGATCGGGGCCACCACCGAGAACCCCTACTTCGAGGTGAATCCGCCGCTGCGGTCCCGCTCCACGCTGTTCCGCCTCGAGCCCCTCGACGCCGAAGCCCTGGGCGAGCTGCTGGACCGGGGGCTGCAAGCCGAAGGCGCAGAGGCTAACGACGATGCCCGAGCCCATCTGGCCACCCAGGCCGCGGGAGACGGCCGCCAGGCCCTGACCAGCCTGGAGGTGGCGGTGGCCCTGGCATCGGCCCGCCCCGACACGCCGCCCCGGGTCACCCTGGCCGATGCCGAGAGCGCCTTGGGGGCCAGCGCGGTCCGCTACGGGCGCGACGAGCACTACGACGTCATCAGCGCCTTCATCAAAAGCCTGCGGGGCTCTGATCCCGATGCCGGTCTGTACTGGCTGTCGCGAATGCTGGAGGCGGGTGAGGATCCCCGGTTCATCGCCCGCCGCATGGTGATCTTGGCCTCCGAGGACATCGGCATGGCCGATTCCCAGGCTCTGGTGGTGGCCGACGCCGCCGCCCGGGCGGTGGAGTTCGTGGGCCTGCCCGAGGCGCAGCTCAACTTGGCCCACGCGGTGGTGTATCTGGCCACCGCCCCCAAGTCCAACACCGTCACCACCGCCCTGGGACGAGCCCGTGCCGATGCCGGCGAAGGCAGCGGCGAAGTGCCCGCCCACCTCCGCGACGCCCACTATTCGGGGGCGGCCGGTCTAGGGCACGGTGCGGGCTACGTGTATCCTCATGATGATCCCCAAGGCTGGGTGAACCAGCAATATCGCCCCGATCGCTTTGAGGATCGCCGCTACTACCAACCCTCTGAACACGGTGCCGAAATGGAGATCCGCCAGCAAATGAAGGGCCAAAACACTGGCGAGAAAGATACCGAGGCAAGCTGATGGCCAAGCGATTCGTGTGGTTCGCGGCCGGAGTGGGCGCCGGTGCCACCGGGGCCTCCTACCTGCGCCGCAAGCTGCGCCAGGCCACCCGGCGACCACCCCCCAGACATCCAGCAACCGACGCTGGCGCCCGGGTCAGAGCGGCCGTGTCCGAGGCTCGGGCGGCCCTGGCCGAAGGCACCGCCGCGGTGAGGCGCTACCGGGCCGATATCGCCCGCCGGGCCCTCGAAGATCCCCCAGGCCGGTGAAGGCGGCGGCGTGACCCCCAAGCGAGCCCAGGAGATCCGCAGCGCGTTCACCTCCTTCTTCAGCGAGCGAGACCATGCCGTGCTGCCGTCGGCCAGCCTGATCCCCCGCGATCCCACCGTGCTGTTCACCGTGGCCGGCATGGTGCCGTTCAAGCCCTACTTCTTGGGCGAGGAGGCCGCCCCCCATCGCCGGGCGGTCACCGTCCAAAAGTGCGTGCGGGCCGGGGGCAAGCACAACGACCTCGACGAGATCGGCCGCACCCGCCGCCATCTCACGTTCTTCGAGATGCTGGGCAACTTCAGCTTCGGCGACTACTTCAAAGCCGAGGCCATCAGCTGGGCCTGGGAGTTCGTCACCGAAGGCCTGGGCTTCGACCCCGACCGGCTGTGGATCACCGTCCACCTCACCGACGACGAGGCCGCCGAGATCTGGCGGGACGCCGCCGGAGTGGCGCCCGAGCGCATCCAGAAGATGGACGAGGACAACTATTGGCGCATGGCCGACACCGGCCCGTGCGGCCCCTGCTCGGAAATCTTCTTCGACAAGGGGCCCGAGTTCGGCCCCGACGGCGGCCCGGCCCACGGCGGCGACGAGCGGTTCCTGGAGTTCTGGAACCTGGTGTTCATGCAGTTCGACCAACAGCCCGACGGCCTGGTGCCCCTGCCCAAGCCCAGCATCGACACTGGGGCCGGGCTGGAGCGCATCCTCACCCTGATCCAAGGGGTTGAGTCGGTGTTCGACATCGACGAGATGGCCGAGCTGGTGGGGGAGGCCAGCGCGGTGACCAAGGTGAAGCTGGGGGCCGCCGACCACAGCGATGTCACCCTGCGAATTTTGGCCGAGCACGCCCGCACCATGACATTCCTCATCTCCGACGGGGTGTTCCCCTCCAACGAGGATCGGGGCTACGTGCTGCGCCGCATCATGCGCCGGGCCATCCGCCGGGCCTACCTGCTCGGGGTCACCGAGGTGGTCACCCCCAAGTTGGTCGACAAAGTGGTGGACATCATGGGCCACGACTACCCCGACCTCGCCGAGAACCACAGCTTCGTGCGAGAGGTGGTGGCCCGAGAAGAGGAGGGCTTCCGCACGACCCTGGCCCAGGGATCGCAGATACTCGACGACGCCATCGACCGCCTGGGCGACGGGGAGGAATTGGGCGGAGACCTGGCCTTTTTGCTGCACGACACCTACGGCTTCCCGTTCGAGGTCACCGAGGAGACGGCCCGCGAGCGAGACGTCGCGGTAGACCGGGCCGGCTTCGACCAGCTCATGGAAGGCCAGCGCTCCCGGGCCCGGGAGGACTTCGATGCCCGCCACGCCACCGCGGCCGACGTCTCGGCCTACATGGCGGTGGTCGCCGAGCACGGCCCCAGCGAGTTTGTGGGCCGCGAATTCGAGACCACCGAGGCGGTGGTGCTGGCCATGACCGAAGACGGGATCGTGTTGGACCGCACCCCGTTCTACGCCGAGGCCGGCGGCCAGGTGGGCGACACCGGCACCATCACCTCTCCCACCGGATCGGCCCGGGTCATCGACACCACCTATGTGGTGCCCGAGCTGCACCTGCATCACACCGAGTCATTGGATGGTGAGATCGAAATCGGCCAAACCGTGATCGCGGCCATCGACGCCGACCGCCGGGCCGCCATCCGGCGCAATCACACTGCCACCCACCTGCTCCACTGGGCGCTGAAGGAAACGCTGGGCGACCACGTCAAACAGCAGGGCTCGCTGGTGGCCGACGACCGGCTGCGCTTCGATTTCACCCATTTCGAGGCTCTGACCGCCGAGCAGATCACCGAGATCGAGCGTCTGGCCAACGTTGACATCTTGGACAATCCCCCCACCCGCAACTACGAGACGTCGATGGCCGAGGCCACCGCAGCCGGGGCCATCGCCTTCTTCGGCGACAAGTACGGAGAGCGGGTGAGGGTGCTGGAGGCCGGCCCGCACTCCATCGAGCTGTGCGGCGGCACCCACGTGCGGGCGCTGGGCGACATCGGCCCCGTGAAGATCGTCTCCGAGGGCTCGATCGGGGCCAACATCCGCCGCATCGAGGCGGTCACCGGCACCCGGCCGCTGGAGCTGCTCACCGAGCATGAGCAGGTGGTGGCCCAGACCGCCGAGCGCTTGGGCGTCCCCGCCGATCAGCTGGTGGCCGGGGCCGACAAGCGCATGGCCGAGATCAAGAGCCTGCGAGCCGAGCTGGCCGAGCTGCGCCAGGCCGCGTCGTCCGACCAGTCGGCGGTGATGGCCGAGCAGGCCATCGACGGGGTTGTGGTGGCGCTGGTGGAGGGAGTCGACCGGAACCAGCTGCGCGATCTGGCCATCGCCACCCGTGACCGGCCCGGCGTGGCCGCGGTGGTGCTGGGCGCCGCCCCCGAGGGCGGTGGAGCGGCCCTGGTGGCCGCGGTGGCCGCCGACAGCGACCTGAATGCCGGCGAGCTGATCGCCGACGCGGCCGCCACCATCGGCGGCGGCGGCGGGCGAGACGCCAAGCTGGCCATCGCCGGTGGACGAGATCCGTCGCGCTTGGAGGAGGCTCTGGGCCAGGTGCGAGCCGCTGCTGGCATCGGGAGCTGATGGCGGCGAGGGCACTGGGCATCGACCTCGGTGAGCGCCGCATCGGCGTGGCGATATCCGATGGCGAGGGCCAGCTGGCCACACCGCTGACTGTGATCGAGCGCTCGGGCAGCCCCAAGCGCGACCACCGCCAGATCGCCGAACTGGTGGCCGAATACGAGGCGGGGGTGGTGGTGGTGGGCCTGCCCCTGTCGTTGGACGGCACTGCCGGGCCCGCCGCCCGCGGCGCCGAGAGCGAAATCCAGCAACTAGAAGCGGCGCTGGATGTTCCGGTGTTGACCCACGACGAGCGGCTGACCACCGTCATCGCCAACCAGAGGCTGGCCGAGGCCGGCCTCAGCGCCAAAGCCCGCCGAAAGCGGGTCGATATGGTGGCCGCCTCGGTCATCTTGCAGGGCTGGCTGGATGTCGCTCAGCAGGATTCCCAGCCATGACAATGGAAGACGACCCCCAAGACTGGGACTGGTTGCCCCGTCGAACCTCCACCCTCACCCGGGTCGTCATCTTGCTGGGCCTGTTGGGCGTAGTGGTGCTGATCGCCTCGCTGCTGGTCAAAGGCTGGATCGACGATCGCCTCGATCCCCCCGGCGACGAGGGCCCGGAGCTGGTGGTCAACATTCCCCAGGGCGCGTCCATCAACGACATCGCCCGCATCCTCGATGACGAGGGGGTGGTGGCCAACTCCACGGTGTTCCGCTATTACCTGCGCTACAAAGACGCCGGCGATTTCCAGGCCGGCACCTACGTCTTGAATGAGAACATGGCGGTGTGGCACGCCAAAGACGTGCTGTTGGCCGGCCCGGCCTCCGGGCCGGTGGAACAAGACCTGCGGGTGCTGGTACCCGAAGGCCTCACCCTGGCCCAGATACAAAATCAGCTCCTGTCCCAGGTTCCCACCTTCGACACCGACGAGTTGGCCCAAGCCCTGGCCTTCCCGCCCTTGCGGTCGCAATACCAGCCGCCCGACAGCACCTTGGAGGGGATGCTGTTCCCCGACACCTATCTGCTCGACGCGGCCACCTCCGAAGATGAGGCCGCCCTGGTGGTCCGCATGGTCAACCAGTTCGATTTGGTGGCCTCTGAGGTGGATTTGGCCACCGCTGCCGACACGGTGGGGATCACCCCCTACGAGGTGGTCATCGTGGCCTCGCTGATCGAAAAGGAGGCCCTCATCGACGAGGACCGGGCCAAGATAGCCAGGGTGATCTACAACCGATTGGGTCTGGGGATGCCGCTTCAGATCGACGCCGCGGTGCGCTACGCGGTGAACAAGCCCTCCGATCCGCTGACCTTGTCGGATTTGCGGGTGGAGAATCCCTACAACCTCTACAACCGAACCGGACTGCCCCCCGGCCCGATCGCCGCTCCCGGACGGGCGTCGCTCGAGGCCGCGCTGAACCCGGCCAACGGTTTCTGGCAGTTCTACGCCCGCACCGATGATCCGGTGCCCGGCGCCCACACCTTCAGCGTCACCTTCGAGGAGCACCAGGCCGCGGTGGCCGTGTGCCGGGAACGGGAGCTGGGATGCTGATCGCTGCTGCCCTTCGAGATCAGAGCCTCCGGTGCTGATCCCATTCGGGATGGCCCCCGACACCGAGGTGGCCGCCGGGGTGATCGGCTACCCGATACGCCATTCCCTGTCTCCGGTCATATGCCAGGCCGCGTTCGACGAGCTGGGCCTGGATTGGATCTACGCCGCCTTCGAGGTGGCCCCCGGAGAGGCCGCCCAGGCGCTGGAGCACATGCGGGCCCAGGGCATGGCCGGGTTGTCGGTGACAATGCCCCACAAGGCCGACGCCGCCGCCGCGGTAAACGAGCTCAGCGACGCCGCCGCCGCCCTCGGGGTGGTGAACTGCGTGGGCCGCGACGGAGACCTCCTCATCGGCCACAACACCGACGGTGCCGGCTTCTGCGACGCCCTGCGGGCCGACGGCGTGGAGCTAGCCGGAATCGGTTGTGCCGTGCTGGGCGCGGGCGGGGCGGCCCGGGCGGTGGTGGCCGAGCTGGCCCGCCGGGGGGTGGCCGAGGTGGCGGTGATGGCCCGTCGGCCCGAACCGGCGACCTCGGCCGCGGCGCTGGCCGGGTCGGTGGGCACGGTGGCCAGCCCCGCCAATGTGGGCCAGTACCAGCTGGTGGTAAACGCCACCCCGGTGGGGATGGCCGAAACCGAGGGTGCGGGAAGCCTGCCCCTCGACCCCAACCTGCTCCACCCCCAACAGCACGTGGCCGAGCTGGTGTACAACCCGCTCCAAACCCCGCTGCTGGCCGAATGCCAGCGCCGGGGCGTGCCCGCATCCACCGGGGTGGGCATGCTGGTGCATCAAGCCGCCCACGCCGTTCGGATCTGGACCGGGGCCGAGCCGCCGATAGGCGCCATGACCGCGGCCGCCACCGCCGCGCTGAACAGGAGATGAGCAAAGCGGCCATGGTCAATAGCAGAATGGCCGGATGAGCAAAGCGGCCATGGTCGTGGCCGGGGTGGCCATCGGCACCGTGGCCGGGCGCTACCTGCTGCAACTGGTGCGGACATTCGGCGTGCGCGACAGCCGCTCGCTGCGGGTGCTGGTGCCGTCGTTCACCGCAATCGCTCTAGCCACCGCGGGCGGCCTCTTGGGCACCACCTGGGATGTGCTGCCGGTGTGGGTGCTGTTTGTGGCCTTGTCGGGCGTCACCACCGTGGATTTGTTCCTCTACCGCATCCCCAATGGCATCGTGTTTCCCGCGATGGCGGTGCTGCTGGTGCTGATGACCCTCATCTCCCTTCTGCGCGATAGGCCGGGAACCATCGGTCAGGCAATGGCGGCCGCGGGCTTCTACGGAGCCGTAATGTCGATTTTGTACGTGATGTCGGGCGGCAGCCTCGGCTTGGGCGACGTGAAGCTGGCCCTGCCGGTGGGCCTGGTGCTGGGCTGGTTGGCTTCGGACTACGGCCAGTCGTTTCTGGCTGTTTTTCTGGCCTTTGTGCTGGCCGCATTCCTCGGGGCCACCATGGGCCTCGTCGTGTGGGGGATGCGGAAGTGGGGCAACGAGGTGCTACCCGACCCCCTGGCCGACCCCGCCCATCCCCGCCCCACCGTCTTCCCTTCGCCCCCTCCATGGCCACCGCCGCCGCGATCATGGTGCTGGCCATTCCCGCGTTGAGCTGAATGCGAAAAAATAGCGAGAAACTATCGAAATATATAGAAAATGCAGTGAAAACTTGAGTTGACCCTGCTATGTTGATGACGTGGAAGTCGTCCTCACCTCGCTCACCAGCGTGTTGATTGCACTGGTCCTGGGCGGCTTCGCTTGGCTGCGCTCTGACATAGTGCGGCTGACAGGCCGCGTCGATAACCTCAGCGACCGGGTTGCCAAGTTGGAAGTCATAGTCGATGGCCTGGCCGACCGGGTTGCCAAGATCGAAGGCCTATTGGAATCCCGCCAATAGGCTGCTCCTGCAACAGGCGTAGTAACTGGGCGCTGGCAGAGAAACCGCCCCCTGTAGTATCGCGTTGTGGAACAAAGGCCCCATGTGGCCCTCATCGGGATGATGGGGTCGGGGAAATCGACGGTGGGGTTCTGGCTGGCCCAGTCGGAGGGGCTGCGGTTTGTGGACTTGGACGCAGCCATCGAAGAGCGCCATGGCCGGTCGGTTTCGGAGATCTTCCAGGCCGATGGCGAAGAGCGCTTCCGCGACATGGAGCAGTCGGAGCTGGTCGAGTGCCTGACATCGGATCAGCCGCTGGTGGTGTCCTGCGGCGGGGGGGCGGTGCTGCGGGCCGGGAATCGGGCGCTGCTGCGAAAGCGGGCCTGGGTGTGCTGGCTCCGGGCCAACATCGAGACGCTGAGCAAACGGGTCCGCAGCGGGGCCAGCCGCCCCCTGCTGGGCGACGACCCCGTGACCGACTTGACCCAGATCAGCGATGCCCGGGCCGGGCTGTACGCTGACACCGCCCATCGGGTGATCGACGTCGACGGCTTGGAGGCCAACCAGATCGCCGAGCGCATCCGGCACATCCGACCCCAGCAATCCCCAGCCCGATGACTGCTGCGGCCACATTGGACGAAGCGCTCCGGATACCGGTCGAGCTGGGGGAGAGGTCTTACGACGTGTGGGTGGGTCCCGGTGTCCGCCACCGGCTGGCCGAGGTCGTCCCCGCCGACGCGGGCCGGGTGGCCGTGGTCACCCAGGCCGCGGTGGCCGACGCCGACATCACCGTGGACCCCGGCGTGGAGCACCGGGTGTTCATCACCGACAACGGCGAGCACATCAAAACGATGGGGGCAGCAGAGGAGCTGTGCCGGGAGTTCGCCCAATGGGGGCTCACCCGCCGCGACGCGGTGGTGGCCGTGGGCGGAGGCGCGGTCACCGACCTGGCCGGGTTCGCCGCCGCCGTCTACCACCGGGGCATCCGGGTGGTGTACGTGGCCACCACGCTCTTGGGCCAGATCGACGCCTCGGTGGGGGGCAAGACCGGCGTCAACCTCCCCGAGGGCAAGAACCTGGTGGGCGCCTTCTGGCAGCCGTCGGCGGTGCTGTGCGACACCGAGGCCCTCGACACCCTGCCCCCTGAGGAGATGCGGTCGGGCTTGGGGGAGATGGCCAAGTACCACTTCATCGCAAACGCCCAACTCGAATCGCGGGCGCTGCCCGAGCGCATCGCCCGCTGCGTGGCCATCAAAGCCGAGGTGGTGGCGGCCGATGAGCGGGAGTCTGGGCGCCGGGCCGTGCTCAACTACGGCCACACCCTGGCCCACGCGCTGGAAGCCCACGGCGGCTACGACCTCCGCCACGGAGAGGCGGTGGCCGTCGGCCTCATCTACGCCGCCGAGCTGGCCCATCGTTTAGGGCGCATCGGCGCCGGGCGGGTAGACGAGCACCGCCAGGTGGTGGGCGGCTACCACCTGCCCACTTCGCTGCCCGCCGACGCCGACCTCGATGCCCTGGTCACACTGTTCAACCGAGACAAAAAGGCGGTCGACGGGGTCACGTTCATGCTCGACGGCCCCAACGGCATCGAGCCGGTCACCGGGCTGGAGCCCGCCCTGCTCCGAGAAACCCTGGAGGCCATCCGATGAATGTGCTGCCCGCGATGCTGGAGGCCATTCGATGAGCCAGACAGTCCTTTTGTTGTCGGGGCCCAACTTGAACCTGCTGGGCGACCGGGAGCCCGAGGTCTACGGCACCGACACCCTCGACGACCACGTGGCCACCGCAACTGCCACCGCCGCGCGCCACGGTTTGGCCATCGAGCACCATCAGTCCAACGACGAGGCCACCCTAATCAACCACATCCACCAGGCCCGGCGCCGGTGTGCGGCCATCATCATCAACCCCGGAGCGTTCACCCACTACTCCTGGGCTATCCACGACGCTCTGGCCGCCTTCGAGGGCCCGGTGGTGGAGCTGCACCTGTCCAACCCCAACGCCCGAGAGCCCTGGCGCCACACTTCGGTGGTCAGCCCGGTGGCCACCGGCACCATCGTGGGCCTAGGTGGCCACGGCTACGAACTGGCCGTCGAAGCGGTAGCGCGACTGCTGGCTTGAGTCAAGCGCACGCAGCTAAGGGCAAGTTATGACATATTCGTCATCAATAAAGTCATTTGTAGATGAATATGTCATAACTCATTTGCCGGATCGGTGGTGGAATGACCAAGGCTGAGGCATTCGGAGGCCTTGTCCCCATGGATGTGGCCGGCAGGGCCGAGCGGGTTCGGGCTGCGGCAGGCGAGGGCACCTGCGACGCCTTGCTGGTGACCAACTTGGTCAATGTCCGCTACCTCACCGGGTTTACCGGCTCAGCCGGACTGGTCTGGCTGGGGCCCGACGAGCTGGTGCTGGTCACCGACCGGCGCTATGACGAGCAGTCGGAGTCCGAGACCAGCCAAGCCGGGGTCGACGTCCGCATCGAGATCACCAACAGGGCGCCCAAGGAGATTCTGAGCGGGGCAGCCGCCGGGGTGAACCGCATCGGATTGGAGGCGGCGTCGGTGAGCTGGGCCGACCAGCGCCAGTACGCTGAGTGGTTCAGCACCGCCGAACTGGTTCCCACCACCGGGGTGGTGGAGCGCTGCCGCCAGATCAAGGACCGCGGCGAGATCGACCGCATCGCCAAGGCCGCGGCCATCGCCGACGCCGCGCTGGCCGAGGTTTGCCCCCTGCTGGCCGATGTCCCCACCGAGAAGGAGGTGGCATTGGCCTTGGACACTGCCTTTCGCCGCATGGGGGCCGACCGCAGCGCGTTCACCACAATCGTGGCCTCAGGCCCCAACGCGGCGCTGCCCCACATGCGACCCACCGACCGCCTGGTGGGCGCCGGAGAACTGGTGATCATCGACATGGGTGCGGTGGTAGACGGCTATCGCTCCGACATGACCCGCACCATGGCCGTGGGAGAGCCCGACGCCGAGGCCCGAAAGGTATTCGACACCGTCCGAGATGCCCAGCAGCTTGGAGTCGCCCAGGCGGCCCCCGGCACCCCTATAGCCGAGGTGGACAAGGCCTGCCGAGACCGCATCGCCGCCGACGGCTGGGCTGACGCCTTCGTCCACGGCACCGGCCACGGGGTGGGCCTCGACATCCACGAGCAGCCCTGGGTGCGAGCCACCGCCGACGAATCCCTCCAAACCGGCCATGTCATCACCGTGGAGCCCGGTATCTACCTCCCCGGCTTCTGCGGTGCCCGTGTGGAAGACACCGTGCTGGTAACCGACGACGGATCCCAGCGGCTGACGAACTCGCCCAAAAAGCTGGTGGTGACCTGAGGCGTCGGGTGATCGGCTGGCTGTTGGCCGCCTGTTAGCTCCCCTGAGCTTCAGCCAGGCGGGGGATGAGGGCGTCGAGCACTTCGGCCCAGTCGCCTACGATGCCGATGTCCACCACATCCCACAGGGGAGCTTCAGGGTCGGGGTTGATGCCGACCACGGTGCCAGCGTTGCGAACTCCCACGGTGTGATTGAACTTCCCGCTCATGCCGATGGCGAAGTACAGCCGGGGGCTGATGCTGTGGCCGGTGATGCCCACCTGGCGGGCCCGGGGCATCCAGCCGTAGTCGGTCACCTTGCGGGTGGCGCACAAAGCGGCGCCGATGGCGGCCCGATGCTTCTCCAGCTTGGGATAGTCGGCGGGGTCCACCCCCTGGCCCACCCCGATCACCACCGAAGCGGTGGCCAGCTCGTCGCTGTCGTCGTCCCGGTAGCGCCGGATGACCTCTAGGCGGCTGCGATCGGGCGAGCCCAGCGACCGCCGGCGGGCGGACGGGCGGTTGGGATTGGAGCGGGGGAGGGGGAGCACTCCGGGGCGCACGGTGGCCATTTGCACCGGCGATGAGCACAGGATCTCGGCCACCAGCCATCCGCCAAAGGCCGGCTTCATGGCGATCAGCTTGCCCTTGTCATCTACCTGTAGTCCCACGGCATCGCCGGTGAGTCCCGCCCCCAGCGATGCGGCCATCCGGGAAGCCACCTCCCGGCCCCAAGCCGTTCCCGGTGCCAGCACCGCCCACGGCCGTACATCGGCGGCCCATGTGCTCAAGGCCGACGCCAGATCCTCTTCTACCAAGGCGCTTCCACTGGAGCCCTCAGCGATGTCGATCTGCTCGTCGGCCCCCCACGGGCCGAGATCATCGTCGGGATCACCCAAGCTGGGGCCGAGGGCTGCCACCCGCCCACCGATCTCGGCAGCCAGCTCGGCAGCCGCCCCCAATAGCTCTCGACTCACCCGTTCCCGGCCGGGCTCTACCAGTACCGCAATCGCACCACCGTCGGCGTCGTCGGCTGGATTCTCGAGCACCAATGCGGGCTCGGGCTTGGATCCGCCGATCAGGGCCCCCTTGTCGACCAGGAAGGCCACAGTCTGGTCGGCCCGTTCTTCCAGCGTGCCCGTCAACATCAATCGAGAGCGCTGCACGTCGATCATGTGAACGGGACCGACCGAGGTGGGGCTGGCCTCCTGGCCCCACGGGCCGGTTCCCAACTCAGCAGCGCTCACCGTTTTGATCAGCGAACCGTCGGCGGTGGCCCAGGCCTCGGGATCTTTGATCTTGCACGGATCGCACAAGCGCTCGGCGCATGACACCACCGCGGGCAGATCCACGGCAACGTCCACCCACTCGTCATCGTGCTCCAGTCGCAGCTCCAGGCGGATGCCGCGGAGGGACAAATGGCGCACGCCGGTGGCAAACGGCAGCCCCAACAGCTCGGCCAGTTGCGGCGGCACCTGACCGGTATCGGCGTCCACCGAGTTGCGCCCCATCATCACCAAGTCGAACGGTCCGAATCGCTCCAGGGCGGCGGCCAGGGCCTTGGCGGTGGCCCAGGTGTCGGAGCCGGCGAACTCGGGGTCGCAGATGTGGATGCCGCCGTCCACCCCGAACAAGATGGCCTCCCGGCACACGTTCTCAGCCGACGGCGGCCCCAGGGTGAACACGGTTACCGTGCCGCCGCTGGCCCGGGCCACCTCGGTGCCCTTGGCCACCGCCCGGCGGCAATAGTCGTTCATGTGCATGTCGATGCCGTCACGCACCATCCGACCGTCGGGGCCCAGCACCATGTCCTCGAACACCGGGATCTGCTTGACCAATACGGCCACCCGCAAGGGCCGGTCAGGGGCGATGACACCGGCAGGAGGATCTACCATCTTCATCGAGGCTACCCAGTCTTACCCGGTATCTTCGGGTTGGGCCGCTACGGTGGGCTAATGGCGCTCGATAGGCAATACATCAGGTTCGAGCGACTGGAGCTCGGCGAGGTTGTCCACGAGATGCTGACCCTGGCCGCTCGGGGCGACGGCAAGGGGTGGATGAACGTGCAGCCGATAGTGGCCGATGAGGATCGGCCCCCCGAGTCGGCTGTGTTCAAGCTGTTCACCGCCAAGGGGCCGGCCATACCGCTGGGAACCTGGGTGCCGGGCCATCACCACCGCGACAAGTGGCAGCCGGCCTCGGTGGGCTTGCAGCACGCCGGCGGGCGACACGCCGCCAAGCTCCTTGAGGAGCGGGGGGTTACCGAGCCCGATGGGTGGAACCGGCGCCAAGACCACATCAAGCGGGGCCTGGTGTACGAGCTGCCCGAGGGCCAGGATCCGAAGGTGGCCGTGGAGTTCCTGGTGGACGCCATGGCTCAGTTGGTGGCCTTTCCGCTCAGCGGGCGCTGGCTGGCCATTGTTATGACCCAGCGCTAGCTGCCAGCGCCAGCCTCCACCTGCTGGGCGGCGTCTGCTTTGAGCTGGCCCTTGGCCACTTTGCCCCCCGAGGAGCGGGGCAGCGCGTCGACGATGAACAGGTGCTCGGGCCACCACTCCCGGGACACGCCCCGCCCAGCCAAATGCTCCCGGAGCTCGTCCAGGTGGAGGGTGGTGCCCGCCACCAGCTCCACGTAGGCGGCCACCCGCTCGCCGAACACCGGGTCGGGAGCGGCCACCGCGGCCACCATGGCCACCGCCGGGTGGGTCATGACCTCGTCTTCTACTGCGGGGGCGCTGATGTTCTTGCCCCCTCGGATGATGAAGTCGGAGGTGCGGCCCACCACCCGCAGGTAGCCGTCGTCGTCGATCTCCACGATGTCGCCCATCAGCATCCGGCCGTCGTCGGTCATCAGCTCGGCGTTGGCCTTGGCGTCGTCGTAGTACCCCAGCGCGGTGGCCGGGCCCCGACAGGCGGGCTGGCCCCGGCCCCGCAGCTCGGGCACCAGGTGGCCGTCGTCGGGGTCGTACAGGGCGCAGTCCATCTCGGGGTCGCACTTGCCGCCGGAGCGGAGCCGGGCCGAGCGGGGGTCGCTCAAGCGGGTTCCGCTCAGCATCCCGGTCTCGTTGGAGCCGTAGAAGTTCAACACCGTGCAGCCGGTGCGGTCTTCGAACTCGGCGGCCCGCTGGTAGGGAATGGCCTCGCCGCCGGTGAACATCAGCCGCAGCGACGACAAGTCGTGGCGGTCGAAGGCCGGGGAGTTGAGCATCATGATGAACTGGGTGGTCACCGCGCACAACACGGTCACCCGCTCTGCTTCGATAAGGCGGATCAGGGCATCGGCGTCGAACTCGGCCATCACCACGGTGGGCACCCCCAAGATGGTGGGGGAGTAGTGGGCGGTCCACAGACCGAAGCCGAACGGAGCGGGCACCGGTACGCAGAACACCTCATCGGCGCCCAGGCCGCTGTACTCCACCGCCTTCTGGTGGAAGTAGGACCAGCGGTTGTGGGTCTGCATCACGCACTTGGGCAGCCCGGTGGTGCCCGAAGTGGAGTTGAGCAAGCACAGCTCGGAGGCCCCTAGGCGGCGGGCCTCCACGGCATCGGCGAATTCGAGCACCGAATCGGGTGTGGGGGCGGGTTCGCCATTCAGCAACAGGGCCGCCTCCTGGCCGGGGCCGTCGATAACGATGTAGTGGGCGAGACTGGGGAGATCCTGCCGCAACTTGGCCACTGCTTCGGCCGCCGGCCGCCCCCGGTGCTCGGCGCCGGTGATTATGGCCCGGGCTCCGGACTTCTTCACCAGATGGGCGATCTCGGCCGGCCCAGCCCGGTGGCCGATGCCCATCACCACCACCCCGGCCTTGTCGGCCCCAGTGAAGGCAGCGTGAACCGCGGCGCTGTCGGGCAGAATCACCGCCACTCGCTCGCCCCTCTCTAACCCGGCGGCCAACAGCACCGCCGCCACCCGATCCGACAACCGGTCATAGCCCGCCCAGGTGGTCCGGTCGATGCTGCCTGAGGAATCCTCCCCTGAATCCTTGCTCCAGGTGATGTACGCCGTGTCGTCCGGACGCTCGGCCGCGTTGCGCCGAATCAGGTCGGTGGGCGTGTTGTGCCCCCACCACCCGGCAGCCACATAAGCAGCAGCCACCTCAGGATCAGCAGCGATGGCGTTCAGCGGAGTTACTCCCTATCAATATATTTCAGTGTATTAACAGTTTTGTTGAGATATGTCACTTCTATCCGTACAATGCTAAGGGCCGCACCGGGTCTCGTGCACAGACCCGGTGCGGCCCTAGGAGAGAGCCTCGCTCTTTCCCATTGGGGCTACCCGATCGGACGGGGCGGTCCGAGATTTGACAACTCACCGCGGGGGTTCGACCCCCCCTAGCTCCACCGAGGGCATCATACCGAGACCATTCGCACACGACAACAACATTCCAGCACCGATCTTGTCGTCAGCCACCTTCAGACAGTTTCTTCGATTCTGTCGACAGCGAAGTCGGGCGGGAGCAACTCGGGCACGCAGACAAACAACTCAAATCCGAGTAGCAAGGCAGCATTGGGGTTGTCCTCAGGGAACATCATTACCAACAGGCCATCTACATCAAGATCCATGATCCAGTCTTGCAAACAGGCCTCTTCGCTATCGCTCAACGCCGGCGTTTCCATTCCGATGCCCGCAGCAAATGCGGTGACAAAGAACTCCGGTATGCAGGTTATAAAGCCCAAGCCGAAGCCTGCGATTGCCTCAGGGTCGTCTTCGGTGATTCGAACCAGCTGGTGGGCGTCGAGGTTCCTTATCCAATCTTGCAAACAGGCCTCTTCGCTATCACTCAACGCAGACATTTCCATCCCCAACTCACTGCCTAGCGAGTCGATGAGAAGATCAGGAGTGCACGCGATCATGCCGATCCCAAGCTCTGTGAGAACTGCGGGGTTGTCCTTGGGAGACAAGAAGAGCGTCCGTTCGCTTTCGTCAAGGCTGTCGGCCCACTCCCGAATGCATGACTGTTCCTCCTCGTTCAAAACCATTGGCTCCACTCCCATCGCTTCAGCACGGGAGGTGTAGAACAGTTCGGGTTCACAGGCCATCATGGTGAAGATCAGATTCCTTACGGCTGCGTCGTCGCCTTCGGTAAACGCAGAGGTCACGGCACCGATTCCCATTTCGAAGACTCGGTCTCGCATGCATAGGTCCGTCTCCACGCTTCCCTCAACTCCCAATTCATCTCGCAAGGCCAAGCTCATCATGGCGATGAACCGCGGGAGAAATACGATCTGGGCGGATTCGGGCAGGAGACACGAGATCATTTCTGCTTCCCACTGCCTCGAGGAAGGGTCTTCAAATATTCCAAAGACCGGCAGAGCCATCGCGGACTCCCGCAACTCTCCGCCAAGGGCGTCGCGAATGCAGGACTGCTCTGGAGCGGTAAGATTGTCAAACACGGCCTGCCAGGTTGCGTCAGGCTCGACCGAGAAGAATCGAAAATCTTCCTGTTCCGGTTCCGGGGTGCTGGTCGGCGTGATCGGAATATCGTCGTCGACTATGACGCCGGGATCAGATTCTGGCTCTGGTTCCGCGACGCTCGTGGGCGTTCCAGTACTGACATCTGAAATGCCGGAGTTGGACTCCGTGGCTCTGGGCGACGATCCGCCGCAAGCTGAGAACAGCACTGCGGCCACGGCGCAAAGCCCAACCAACGCTTGGAGGCTTCGCTTGCGGAGCATTCCGGCTGCCCGGCCGCCCGAAACTGTCATCGCGTCTACCTACTGTCTCCCTTTGGCAAAAGATACCTAAGGCTATATGCCCTCATCAGTACGGGGCTGCATGCATTCTCTCCTGAGGGGACAGCGCGGCAGCCACCTCAGGATCAGCAGCGATGGCGTTCAGCGGAGTTACTCCCTATCAATATATTTCAGTGTATTAACAGTTTTGTTGAGATATGTCACTTCTATCCGTACAATACTAAGGGCCGCACCGGGTCTCGTGCACAGGCCCGGTGCGGCCCTGGGAGAGAGCTTCGCTCTTTCCCATTGGGTCTGCCCGGTTGGTCGGGGCGGTGCCAGATTTGACAACTGACCGCGGGGGTTCGACTCCCCCCAGATCCACCGAGGGCATCATACCGAGACCATTCGCACACGACAACAACATTCCAGCAGCTACCGGCTCCGGTTGGTCGGGGCTTAGAAGCTGTTGGGGTCGGCTACCACCGTGTCGGGGACAGGGTGGCGGAAGAGGTCGCTGGCGTTGGTCCAGCAGATGCGGGCCACCTCGTCGTCGGGGATGCCGGCGAGCTGTTGGCGGAGCAGTTTCTGGGTGTTGGGCCAGGTGGAGTCGGCGTGGGGGTAGTCGGATTCCACCATCAGGTTCTCCAGGCCCATGTAGTGACGCTGGTCGAAGGCCGAGGGGTCGTCGATGGCGCAGAACCAGAAGTTGCGGCGCAGGGTGTCGGCGGGGGAGAGCTCCACGTCGTTCCAGGTGCCGTACATGGAGTCGTACTTGCGCACGTGCTCAAGGCGGTCCAACAGCCCGGCCACCCAGCCCAGGCCCCCTTCGCTGAGGGCGATCTTGATGTTGGGGAAGCGCACCGGGATCTTGGAGTACAGCCAATCCACCGCGGCGAACATGGCGTAGCCGAAGAACAGCACCCCCACCGTGTCGGAGGGGGCGTCGGGGCTGGTGGCGGGCGAGGTGCCCGAGGAGCCGACGTGCAGGCACACCACCGTCTCGGTCTCCTCGCAGGCGGCCATGATCGGATCCCAGTGGCCCGAGTGCAGCGAGGGGAAACCCAGCGAGTGGGGGGCCTCCGAGAAGCTGATGGCTTTGTAGCCCCGCTCGGCGTTGCGGTAAACCTCGGCCGCGCCCACCTCGGGATCGAGGAAGTAGGTGATCTGGCACGGGATCATGCGGTCGGGATGCGCCCCCGACCACTCCTCGATGTTCCAGTCGTTCCAGGCCCGCACCGCGGCCAGGGCCAAGACGGGGTCGTCGGTGAGCTGTTGGAACCGCTGGCCGCAGAAACCGGGCAGAAACGACGGGAAGCACAGCGATGCGTACACCCCGTTGAGGTCCATGTCGGAAATGCGGGCGTCGATGTCCCATGAGCCCCGGCGCATGTCCTCGAAGCGGGTGGGCTCGAAGCTGTACTCGCTAACCGGTCGGCCCGCCACCGCGTTGAACCCCACGTTGGGCAGCGAGTGGCCGGCATACAACCAGGTCTCGGACCCGTCGTCGAGGGTGGCCACCCGGGGGGCGTCGTCGGCGTACTTGGCCGGGAACCGGTTTGCAAAGGCGCCGGGGGGCTCCACGATGTGGTCGTCCACCGAGATCATCGGCGTCCACCGATGGGCCCGCTCGGGCTCGGGCAGAAATGTGACCTGGCCCTTCACATGTTGTGTGAAAGACGTGTTGGCCGTGAGGTCGTCGAGCGAAATGGCCATGCTAAAGCTTGCCCCGAATCAACCCGGTGAGGCCACTGAGAGATGAATCTCGAGGTCGCTGAAGCTGGGGGGGCCGAGGCCGTCGCTGCAATGCAGGGCCAAATGCTGCTCCTCGGGCTCCACGATCATGCCGGCGTTGCCCAACCAAGCCGACTCTAACCCGCCCAGATCCCAGGCGTTCCACACCTCCAATCGCCGGGCGCGGGCGCCGAGCACGGTCAGCTCCACCGCAGCGGGGCTGGTGTCGGACCACAGCGAGATGACCTCAGAGACAGCCTCGTCCACTTCCAAAAGGCCGTCCACTGCGGCCAGCTTCAGGGCTTGGCGGCGGTCGGTCCGGGCCCCGATGCGCCTCACCCGTACCCTGGTGCCATCGCCCACCGCCAACCGCAGCAGCGGCCTCACCTCGCGGCCGCCGTGCATGACCGATTCGGCCCCGTCGGCAAACCAGTCGCTGAGCGTGGACGGCTCGGTGGTTCTGGCATTCATGGCCGGGCGAAGGGGTCGAGGCCCTGGTCGTCCCATGTGGGGCTGGGCCTTCGGCCGGTTGTCCAGCAGCTGCGCAACATGGGCTCGGGCAGTTGCAGCTCCTCGATGGCGCTGGTGCGGGGGTTGAAGCGCTGGGGGGCTTGGCCAATGGCCATGAGCGTTCGATTGGCCTCGCCGAACACCACCGAGGCCCGATGCTCCGACAGGTTCTTCCAGTAGCGGCGGCGCACCGCGGTGATCGACGGCGGGGTGCCCCGAGGGGTGAGCTTGAAGATGGAATCGCCCGCCTGCCACGGCCCCGGCGGCGCTGCGTCTTGGGCATGGGCCTGGGCCTGGGCTGCTGGCACGGGGGCGTGGGGCTCGTGGGGGAGTTCCCCCGGCTCCAGGGCCAAGGGCTGGTTGGAGACCTCCGCAGGTTGGCCGGCGAAGTCGGGGCTCGGGCTTTGCCCCGAGAGCTCCGCAGGCATCGGAGAGTCAATCGCCAGCCATGCCGGGGTGCCGGTGGTGCGGGGGCGAAACGAGCGGCGGATGGGCTTGCCCATCCAGTCCAAGATGATGGCCAGGGTGGCCAGCGCCAGCATGATCAGCACAAAGACGAAGAAAGCGGCAATCGACGACATAGCAGTGTGCCCTGATTGTACGGCTAGCGACCCCGAAAGCGGGGGTCGCGGTGCTCGGCGAAGGCGGCCCGGCCCTCGGCGAAATCCTCGCTGGCCCAGCAGTCGGCAATGGCGTCGAGGGCGCTCTGGCGATCGCCCCGCCCGGCTGCGGCGGCGATAGACAGCTTCACGGCTCGCAGGGTGAGCGGGGCGTTGGCCACCAGGCGGTCGCACAGCCGTTCGACCTCGTCGTCGAGCCGGTCGGCGGGCACCACCGTGTGGGCCAAGCCCATCCGCCGGGCGTCCTCGGCGCTGAACCGATTGCCGGTCATCAAGATGAGTGCGGCGTTGGCGTCGCCCACCCGGCCCACAAGCTGCTCCACTCCCTCGATGGGGTAGCCCACCCCCAGGCGGGCGGCGGGGATGCCGAACTGGGCCCGATCGCTGGCCACCAGCAGATCGGCGTGCAACGCCACCAAAAGCCCTCCCCCGAGGCAGTAGCCGTCTACGGCGGCCACCAGCGGCTTGGTGAGGCGGCCCAGCGCGGCCGGCCCCCGGCTGGTGCGGGCATCGTCCGATGAGGGGTTGCGGCTCGGACCCCGGGCAGAGTCCAGGTTGCCGATATCGGCACCGGAGGCGAACGCCCGGCCCCCGGCGCCGGATATCACCACCACTCGGATGGCCGGGTCTTGCTCGTAGGCGTGCACAGTCGCGGCCAGCGCCGCGAACATGTCGGGCGTGATGGCGTTGTGGCGCTCGGGGTTGTCGAACACAATGCGCCCGATTGCGCCCTCGGTCTCGGCGACCAGCTTGTCGGTACCCGTGTCCACTCTCTGGGCCATCGGTAAGTTGTAGCACGATGCCTCTTTACGACCGCCATGAACCGGGCAATGGGCCGCTGGCCGGCCTGCGGGTTATCGACCTGACCACCGCTCGGGCCGGGCCCACCTGCACTCGTCAGTTGGCCGACATGGGGGCCGATGTGATCTGCGTGGACAAGCCGGGCCGGTTTGTCTTGGGAGACTCCGATCGATTCAACCTCAGGCGCAACAAGCGCTCAATGGTGCTCGACCTAACCGACGACGAGGCCCGAGAAGTGTTCTTCCGCCTGGCCGACAGGGCCGATGTGGTGGTGGAGAACTATCGGCCCGCGGTAAAGGACCGGCTGGGCATCGGCTACGACGTGCTGGCCGCCCGCAACCCCCGGCTGGTTTACGCCAGCCTGTCGGGATTCGGGCAAGACGGGCCCTACGCCCACCGCCCCGGGGTCGACCAGATCGCCCAGGGGCTGAGCGGGCTGATGAGCGTGACCGGCCCGCCGGGAAGCGGGCCGTGGCGGGTGGGGATCGCCATCTCCGACACCGCGGCGGGCACGTTTCTAACCCAGGGGGTGCTGGGCGCGCTGTTGGCCCGGGAGCGCACCGGGCGGGGCCAGTGGGTCCACACGTCGCTTTTGGAGGCGGCCATCAACTTCATGGACTTCCAGGCGGTGCGGTGGCTGACCGACGGCGAGGTTCCCCCACAGGAGGGCAACAACCATCCCACCGTGGTGCCGATGGGGACATTCGCCACCGCAGACGGGCATGTCAACGTGGCCCCAGTAAGCCGCCTGGAGGAGTTCGCCGCCGCGCTTGGCGTCCCCGAGCTGTTCGAAGACCCCCGGTTCGCCGAGATCGACGGCCGCAGGATCTACCGCCAAGAGATCGCCGAGATCATCGAGCAGCGCCTGGCCACCGCCACCACCGCCGAGTGGGTGGAGCGGCTCAATGCCGCTGGGTGCCCGTGCGGGCCGGTATTGGCGGTAGACGAGACCTTCGCCGACCCCCAGGTGGAGCACCTCAACGTGTTCTCCATGGTCCCCAACCCCGAAGGCGGCGAGATCGCCGCCCTGCGCCTGCCCCTCACCTTCTCCGACACCCCCGCCGCCGTGGGCGCCGGCCCCGTTCACTACGGCCACCACACCCGCGAAATTCTCACCGAACTCGGCTACAGCAACGCGGAAATCGAAGATCTGGTGGCCGACTCCGGCTGACAGCTAGGGGAGGCGGGAGAGGAGGTGCAATAGCAGCTTGTAGAAGCCTTCGGAGTTTATTTCGGTGATGTATTGGCAGTTGGGGGGGCGGGGGGTGACGTTCCACCAGTCGACCACGGTCATGCCGTCGGTGAGGGGGGAGCTGGTCTCCACCTCCACGTTGCAGTGGCGGCCGCTGTAGAGGTCGGGGCACAGCAGGTAGGCGATCACGTTGGGGTCGTGCAGGGGGCCGCCGGTGGTTCCGTACTTGTCCACGTCGTAGCGCTCGTAGAAGTCCAGCATTCCGGCCGCAGCCACCCCGGTGCGGGTGCCCAGGGCCCGCACCTGGTCGATCCAGGCGTCGGTCATCAGCGCCTTGTGGGTTACATCCAGGGGCAACATGGTGACCGGGGCCCCGCAGTGCAGCACGATCTGGGCGGCCTCGGGATCGACGAACACGTTGAACTCGGCGGTGGGCGTGGTGTTGCCCCCGCCGAAGAACCCGCCGCCCATGCACACGATCTCGCGGATGCGAGTCGCAGCCTCAGGGGCGGCCTCCAACATGGTGGCCACGTTGGTCATCGGCCCCACCGGGCAGATGGTGATCTCCCGCTCGCCGGCGGCCAGCAGGGTCTCTGCCATCCACTCCACCGCGTGCTGGGGCTGAAGGGGGGTGACGGGATCGGGCAGGTCGGCCCCGTCGATGCCGGTCTTTCCGTGGACGTGCTCGGCGGTCACCAGCTCCCGGCGCAGCGGGCGGTCGCAGCCGGCGAACACCGGCACCTCGGAGCGCCCGGCCAGCTCCACCAGGATTCTGGCGTTGCGGGCGGTGAGCTCCAGGGGCACGTTGCCGGCCACCGCGGTGATGCCCAGCACTTGGAGCTCGGGGGCGGCCAGGGCGGCCAAAATGGCGATGGCGTCGTCTTGGCCGGGGTCGGTGTCGATGATTATGGGGCGGGGATCGGCGTCGGGGGCTGTCATCTTCGCTTTCCTGCTCTGGTTTGGGCAACGGCGTGGGCCGCTTGCTCCAGGTGGTCGTCCAGCGGCGCCAAAGCCACCGCGTGCCCGGCGCAGTCCAGCGCCCAGCCCAGCAGAATATCGGCCAGCCACGGGTTCTTGGGCAGAAGCGGCCCGTGCAGATAGGTGCCCATGGTTCGCCCGGCCACCGCCCCCTCACAGCCGTCGTCGCCGTTGTTGCCCCGGCCCCGGCGCACCCGTCCCAGCGGCGTGCAGCCCCCGCCCAAATACGTGCGCCCGGCGTGGTTCTCATAGCCCACCACGGTGCGGGTCTGCCCGTCGAAGGTCACCTCCACCACCACGTCGCCAATGAGCCGGGTGGGGCCGGCGACGGTCTCCAAGTCCAACAGCCCGATGCCGGGCATCTGCTGGCCATCGGCCGAGGCGTAGCCGTGGCCCAAAAGCTGGTAGCCGCCGCACACCCCCAGCACCACCGCTCCGCCGGCGGCGGCCTGGCGCAACGGGTCGGCCTTCTGCGACAGGTCCTCGGCCACCAGCATCTGGTCGCGGTCTTGGCCGCCGCCCAGGTAGTAGAGGTGGCAGTCATCGGGAACAGCATCGCCCAGACCCACCTCGGCCACCTCCAGCGCCAGCCCCCGCCACTGAAGGCGGCGGCGGAACACCGCGATGTTGCCCCGGTCGGCGTAGATGTTGAGGCGGTCCGGGTACAGATGGCACAGCCGCACCTGAGCAGTGTCGGCGCTCACTCGTCCTCCCAGTACTCGGGGGCAAGCCCGCGCTCGGCCAGCAGGGCTTTGAACTCCAACAGGGCGGTGTAGGTGGGCAGCACGTAGAGGTCTTCGTTTGGGCCGCAGGCCTTCAGTGCCGCGTCGAAGGCGGCGTCCACCGAGGGCACCACCGCCACAGAGTCGGCGTCCAATCCGCCGTAGCGAAAGCGCAGGGCGAGGTCGTAGGCCCGGTCGCCGCCCACCGTCAGCGACGCCAGCCGGTTCCCGTCTAGCACCAGCTCGTAGTCGACGTCCCAGATCCACGACACGTCTTGGCCATCGGCGGTGCGGTCGTTGAGCAGCACCAGCAAATGGAGGGGCTGGTCTTCCAGCAACAGCGTGCGGATGTTCTCGTTGGCCCCCGCCGGGTTCTTGGCTAAAAGCGTGGTCACCCGAATGGGGCCCACCAGGGTGCGCTCGGCCCGTCCGAAGGCGGCCTGGCGGCGGGCCAACGCCGGGCCGATGGTGGCCGGGTCGACGTCCAAGGCCAGGGCGGTGGCGGTGGCGGCCACGGCGTTGTAGGCGTTGTGCATGCCCGGCAGCCGCAGCGACACCTCCATGGGGCCGTGCGGCGCAGCCATGCCGAGGCGCTGGCCGTCGAGGCCGTGCAGCTCCACCCGGGTGGCGCTCACGTCGGGCTCGGGCCGGGCCAGGCCGCAGTCGGGGCACGACCACCGCCCCAGATGGGCGATGGTCACCATGTCGTAGCCAAGCCGGGCCCCGCAGCGCCGGCACTCGGTGGTGTCGGCGGCGTGGGGCAGCCGATCTCGTCCCACCCGGGGATCGTCAATGCCGTAGGACACGGTGTTGGGGTGCTCAGAGGCGATCTCGGCCACCGCGGGATCATCGGCGTTGTAAACCACGATGGTGGCCGCATCGAGCCCGGCCACCGCCTCCCGCCAGCGCTGCGCCAAGTGCTCGAGCTCGCCGTAGCGGTCGAGCTGGTCTCGGAACAGGTTCATCAGCACCACCGCCCGGGGCCGGGTCTGGTTGATCAAACCGGGCAGGGCGGCCTCGTCCACCTCGAACAACCCCACCTCGGCGCCGTCGTCGTTCAAAAGCGCGGTGGCCACCCCCCGCTCCAGGTTGGATCCGGCGGTGTTGGCCACCACCTCGGCCCCTGTGGCGTTCTGGGCGGCCCGAACCAGCCGGGCTGTTGTGGTCTTGCCGTTGGTGCCCGACACCAGGATCACGCCGCCGGCCACGCCCTGGGCCATCTCGGCGGTGGCCTCGGGCCGCAGCCGGGTGAGCACCAGCCCCGGCAGCGTGGTGCCTCCACCCCGCCCCAGGCGCTGCGACAGCCGCCCCGCCCCCCGCGCCGCCCCCGCAGCCAGTGGTTGTGGCAGCGAGGGCAGCTTCATTTCGGCCTAGCAGCTACTACCGGAATCGGCGGAAGAACTGGCGGATGTCTTGGGCGAGGGCCTCGGGCTCTTCCATGGCGGCGAAGTGGCCGCCCTCGGCCATATCGCTCCAGTGGACGATGTTGAATTGGTCATCCAGCCAGGCCCGGGGGGCCTGCATGATCTCCATGGGGAAGCTGGCCATGCCCAAAGGAGTGCTGAGAGGTCCGCCCAGCCCCGCCGCACCGGGGCGCAGGGTCTCGTAGTACATGCGGGCCGACGATCCGGCGGTGGCGGTGAACCAGTACAGCGAGATGTTGGTGAGCAGGCGGTCGCGGCTCACCGCCGATTCGATGGTGCCGTCGTTGGCGGTCCAGGCCAGGAATTTCTCGGCGATCCACGCCAGCTGGCCCACCGGAGAGTCGGTGAGGCCATAGGCCAGGGTTTGGGGCTTGGTGCTCTGGATCTGCATGTAGCCCGCCCCCTCGGTGAAGTAGAGGTTGGCCCGGGCCAGCCCGGCCTGCTCGACCTCGGTGAGCTCGCCGGGGCCGTCTTCGGGGGCGGTGGCGAACAAGAAGTTCACGTGTACGGCCTCGCAGCCGTTTGGGTCGTGGCGCCCGATGTTCTGGGAGATCATCGAGCCCCAGTCGCCCCCCTGGGCCCCGTAGCGCTCATAGCCCAACCGCCCCATCAGCGAAGCGAAGGCCTTGGCGGTGCGGTGGGTGTCCCAGCCCCGATCGGCGGTGGGGCCCGAGAAGCCGTAGCCGGGCAGCGAGGGGGCCACCACGTGGAAGGCATCGGCGGGGTCGTCGGGGTGGGTGAGCAGGCCGATGATGTCTAAGAACTCCACCACCGAGCCGGGCCAGCCGTGGCTGATCACCAGCGGGTAGGCGTCGGGGTGGGGCGAGCGCTGGTGGATGAAGTGGATGTTCTGACCGTCGATGGTGGTCGTGTAGTGGCTGAGCTCATTCAGCTCGGCCTCGGCCGCCCGCCAGTCGTACTCGTCGGCCCAGTAGCGGGCCAGCTCTTGGATGTAGCCCATGTCGGCGCCGTAGTCCCAGCCCACGCCGGGAATCTGATCGGGCCAGCGGGCCTCGCGCAGGCGGCGGTGCAGGTCTTCTAGCGCGGCGTCGGATATCTCGACGGTGAACGGGGTTATCTCAGACATCGGTCTCCTGATGGTTTGGGCTAACTGCTAAACGGGGGAGCGGGGGAGCAGGCCGGCATTGGCTCGGGCCCGCTCCAGGGTGGCTGTGGCCACCTGGCGGGCCTTGTCGGCGCCCGCATCCAGCAGGCGGGCCACCTCGGCGGGGTCGGCCGACAGCTCGGCATACCTGCTGCGGATCGGGTCGAGCAGCTCGTTCACCGCATCGGCGGTGTCGGCCTTGAGCGGCCCGTACTGGTCGTAGTCGCCAGCCACCGCTTCGGGCGTGCGCCCGGTGGCCGAGGCCAATATGCCCAACAGGTTGGACACTCCCGGCTTGGACACCGGGTCGTAGCGCACCTCGCCGTCGCTGTCGGTTACCGCCCGCTTGAACCGGCGGGCCACCCCGGCGGCGTCCTCCAAAATGCCCACGGTGCCGGGCGACTCCAGCGACTTCGACATCTTGTCGTTTGGGTTCTGGAGGTCCATCACCCGGGCCCCGGCCTCGGGGATCACGTGGGCGGGCACCACGAAGGTGTCGCCGTAGCGGTGGTTGAACCGCTCGGCGATGTCGCGGCACAGCTCGATGTGCTGGCGCTGGTCGTCGCCCACGGGCACCAGGTCGGTGTCGTACAACAAGATGTCGGAGGCCTGGAGGGCGGGGTAGGTGAACAGCCCGGCCGACACGAACTCGCTGCGGTCGGATTTGTCTTTGAACTGGGTCATGCGGCGCAGCTCCCCGAAGCCCACCGTGCACTCCATCATCCAGGCCAGCTCGGCGTGCTCGCTCACAGCGCTCTGCACGAACAATGTGGAGCGTTCGGGGTCGATTCCAACTGACATCAACAGGGTGGCCGCGGCCACGGTGTTTTGCCTCAGCTCGGCCGGGTCGGGAGCGGTGGTGAGGGCGTGCAGATCCACCACGCAGTACACCGCCTCGTGCTCGTGCTGGTAGGCCACCCAGTTGCGCAGCGCGCCCAACAGGTTGCCCAGGTGCATCCCGCCCGACGGCTGTATCCCCGAAAACACGCGAGCCACAGCCCGCCATCCTAGAGGCTGGGCCAGCAAAACCGGTGGTCGCGATACAGGCCATTCCCCCCATCGACGCCGCCTAGCCTCTAAAGTAAGACCAAACTCCGGCTTTTCCGGTGGCTAAGCCCACCGGAGGGCCAGCAAAGGCTAGTTTTCTCAGGGCCGGTCCCTAATGGGGCCGGCTTTGAGCTTGTAAGGGTCATCGGCTGTTCTGCTGGTTTTCGTTAAGCTTTTACCGGTTTTGGTGGGGGGTTGGTGCCTAGGTTGGCCTCTATGCGGGTCAGGCGATCCCCATTACCTAGGAGAATGTCGTAGATGCCGTCGATTCTCTGACCCTGAGCATTGATCTGACCAGTGAACTTGATGTCGAGTGCCTTGAGCTCGTCGGTGAACTTGTTGGTGAGCCTGACCTCCAACCCTTTGTTCTCGCTGGTGATCTTCTCGGTCAGCCGGCCCTCCACGCCCTTGATCTTCTCGGTCAGCCGGCCCTCCACGCCCTTGATCTCGCTGGTGAGCCGGCCCTCCAACCCGTTGACTTCGCTGGTGATCTTTTTGGTTAGCCTGACCTCGACCCCCTTGATCTCATCTAGGAGGGCTGCAAAGCGCCTCTCCGAATCGGCCTTTTGCTCATCGAATCGCCGATTCATCTCGTCGCGCTGCTCAGCGAAACGAGTGTTCATGTCCTCGCGGTGCTCATCAAAACGCCGATTCTGCTCCGCGAAACGGGCGTTCGTGTCCTCGCGGTGCTCCGCGAAACGGGCGTTCATGTCCTCTCGGTGCTCGGCGAAACGGGCGTTCATGTCTTCACGGTGCTCCGCGAAGCCCTTGTTCACGTCCAGGCGGAGGTCGCCTAGTCGGTCGCCTCTCTCTTTTCGCCTGTTCCTAACCACCATGATCACCCAACCGATCAGCCCGGTTGCCCCGGAGCCGACCAATGCAGAAACAATTGCATTCATGCTTTCCCCTCAAGGAGGGTTGACGAGGGGGAAGTGTTTGGCCACACCATACCAGCACTGCGCTGGTTAAACACCGGCTCCCCCGGAGGTTGGACCTACCGGGGGAGCCAGCTTTGGCTAGTTTTCTCAGGGCCGGTTCCCTCGTGGGGGCGGACTGGCAAGTGGGAAAATGGTTTCCAATTTTCCCACTTCGGGCGCTGGTTTCCTCAAGCTTGCTTCGGTCAAGTGGGAAAATAATTTCCAATTTTCTCACTTATGGCATGGGGTACGATAAGTCTGTGGGGCGCTACACGATCCATCAGATACCAGTCGAAGAAGTCCCTCCGGTATCCAAGAACGCCGCCCAGAAGCTCAAACACCCTCCTGGCAGCTTCGAGGCGTACCACCCTGATCCGCTCTTGACGCCAGGATTGGCCACCCTCCCGCACTGGGACAGTGCCGCTAAAGCAGCTGAAGCGGCAATCAGGGGGTTCGAACGGCAGTATGGAGATCTCGCTTCTCGTGTTGGTTGGGTGCTTCAGCGGTCCGAAAGCGTCGGATCGAGCACCATTGAGTACGTAAACCCCTCTCTGAGAAGGGTGGCCAGGGCCGAGGCAATAGTCCAAAGCGGCGGGGACCCACAAGACGGGGCAGCGAACGAGGCCATCGGGAGTATCGCTGCCACCCGTCTCTCCACTGAGATCGGAGACGACCAAAGGCCGATCACTTTGGACGATATTCTCGCTGTACACGCCACGTTGATGGACCACACGCCCAAGCCCGAAGTGGGCGGGCATCTGCGTCCAAGCTGGGTTCGAGTCGGCGGGGTGCTCGGCGGCTACCCCCCGCCCGCCTATGTGGCCCCACCCGCTGAAGAAGTGCCCGAGCTGATGGATGATCTTCTCGAGTACATCAACACGACCAGCCACCATCCGGTTACCGCTGCCGCGATCGCGCACGTCCAGTTCGAGTCGATTCACCCGTTCCGCGATGGAAACGGGAGAGCCGGCCGGGCTTTAGTCCAGACCATTCTCAGAAAAAGAGGCGTCACCCGCTATACCACTCCGCCGATCAGCGCCCTCCTCGCTTTCAGACGAGACGAGTACATCGACGCCCTCGCCGCCGCCCGCTTCGATGGCGCGGCGGGCTCTCAGGATCATGTGGAGTCGCTCGATTCGTGGGTGTCGCTCTTTTCCTCAACGACTGAAGCGTCCTGCGATTACGCAGAGGGGCTGATGGCGAGGCTTGATGCGGTTACCGGCAAGTGGGACCAGAAACTCAGAAGCCGCAGAGGCTCGGCTGCCAGAAAAGTCGCGGAGCGCCTGCCCGAGATGCCCGTGTTCACTGTGCAGGGCATGGCTGCGCAGTTGAGCATGCCCCTTGCAACGGCCTACCGGGCCGCCGACCGGCTCGTGGATGCCGGGATAGTCGCGCCGGTACGAGGCAAGCACCGCGGCCGCGACCTGTTCGAAGCCCCCGACATCTTGGACATGTTCAAAGCCGGGGCAGAATCTGCTGAGACGCCAGGATTGGGACCAGACGACCTCGCCCAGCCCCCGACTAGCAGGGCCTCCTCAAAGGAGGAGAAAGCCGCCGAAGCCATCCGATTGCGCCGGCAGGGGCAAACCCTCCAAGAGATCGCAAACACGCTGGGAATGTCAGCCTCCTGGGCTCATATCGCCACGAAGGGTGTGAAGCGTGGAGGACGGACAACCAGTGGCTAGGCCAACTTGGCATCCCAAGTCATCTCATATACGCCTGCTTGCCCTTTCACCTTCTTTACTCTCAGCGCCTTAACGCGGACGTGTGTACTCGTAGGTAGGCACTGAAGCTGCTGCGAGCGTTGTTTAGCGAGCAGTGTTGTTCTGATCGGCGTTCAGAAGCGCGAAAAGCGTTTCTGAATCCGGTGCGAAGGTGAGATCCGCACCGCCTGAAGTCGGCTCACAGGCCGAGTGCTCAGGTCTCCCTGCGCAGGCGGTTGTTTCCACGCCTCCCCCTGATCCGAATGATAGACGGCAGGTGTGGCATCGTCACTCCTCTTCCTCCAAGGGGTGACCGAGTCAGGCCGAAGCCGGCGGTAAACATTCACTTGTTCTTTGCGTTGCACATCACATTGGCTGGTAGCGTGGCAATGAGCGAGATACAAGGAGCGGTCCTTCGTGAGCATGTCTCTTCGTCGTGGAATTCTAGGGCGTTCCAATAGGTCTGCACTTCTGACTGGTGCAGCAGCGATCTTTGATTTCACGGGGAGTCTCGGTCCTCGCCGCAAGATGAGCGAAAACCACCAGCGGGCGGCAAGCGACGCACTGGCACGGAGTTGGCAGGCAGTGGGTGACGCCCTTCAATCTTCAATGGGACAGTTTGAACTTCCTCAGTCCACTGACTGATGGAGGATGACGAGCAGCGTAGCCAGGCCGCTGAAGACGTCGCGGCCGGTGTCGGCATAGTCGCTGCTGTCAGGAAAGCACCTTCAGGCGGCGTCCCCGGCGGTGGGGCTTTTCGCCAATTCGGACGAGGGAGAAGCTGCCGAGTCCATAGGTGTCGCAGCCGTGCTTATACGCATCGTCCTCATTATCGTAGACCTCCACGATCCCCTCGTTGTGCATGAGCGCAATTGCACCGGGGCGCTCGTTTTCTAGCCGGTCTTTGTGCAAGGCCAGATACGCGTCATAGTTGGCTTCTGCCTGGTTGAGCGTTTCGCTCATGGGGGCACCTCCTATCGCAAGTCTGCCTGACGTCATTTAGCGTACCACCATCGCCTCAAGTTCCGATCTGCCGGTATTCGCCAGATCGGACGCAGGGGTGGATGTCGGTCCCAAGGGTTAAACACCGGCTCCCCCGGAGGTTGGACCTACCGGGGGAGCCAGCTTTGGCTAGTTTTCTCAGGGCCGGTCCCTAACGGGGCCGGCTATGAGTTTTTGCGCTTATGCGCACGCGTCCCGGGCCAAATCGTCGGCGTCATCGCCGTAGTCGGCACCGGTCAGGCCACGGCAGGCCGAAGCCAGCTCTCGCCTGAAGTCTGATGGATTAGAGGCTGCGAGGATGTCGCCGGCCAGCTGGCGGGCGATGGCCTCACGGCGGGTGTAGGGCAGGGTGCACACATCGGCCACGCCGTCGCCATCACCGTCGTGCGGGTAGGTGGTGGGCCCGCCCAGCGACCGGTTGGCGCAGAAGCTCGGGCCGGTGATGATGCCAGAGTAGAACGGTCCGCCATCGTTGATCGGCACGGCCGGCGGGGCCGCAGTCATGTCGCCACCGCAGGCGGCGTCGCCCTCGGTGATGGCACAGGCTGCGTTCACCAGCCGGGCGAACTCGGCTGCGTGCTGCACCGCGAGGGCCTCGACCGCATTCTGGCGGGCGATGGCCTCACGGCGGGTGTACGGCAGTGAGCACACATCGGCAACGCCGTCGCCGTCACCGTCATGGGCGAACAACCGGGCTCCACCCAGCGACATGTCGGCGCAGAAGTCCGGTCCGGTTACCACGCCTGAGTAGAACATGCCGTTGGCTGGCGGAGCCGCAACCGGGGAGGCCTCATTGGAGGTGCCCGCGGCACCTTCGCCGACGCCGTTCACGCCCCGCACCTGGAAGGTGTAGGAGAGCACGCCGGTACCGCTGCCCAGATCGGACAAGGTGACGCTGCTGGTGTCGGCCGAGGCCTCTGTCCAGTCGCCGTAGTCGCCGATGCTGACCTTCATGCGGTAGTGCCAAGCGGTGACGCTCGAGCCGCCGTCGTCGCTAGCAGTCCACGACACCGTGATGGAGCCGTCGCCGCCGGTGGCGGTCACTGTGGGCGCTGCCGGGGTAGAGCCGGCCTCGACCGAAGCGGTGCCTGCGGCGCCTTCGCCCACGTCGTTCACGGCCCGCACACCGAAGGTGTAGGCGGTGCCGTCGTCGGTGGGAATCGGCAGAGGCACTGGATCGGCGCCGACGCCGAAGGTGGACAGATCAGTCCACTCGCCGCCGTTCACCTGCAAGTGCCAACCGGTAACCGCCGAGCCGCCGTCATCGCCAGCGGTGAACGACACCGTGGTGGTGCCGTCACCGCGCTCAGCGGAGACAGTGGGAGCCGACGGGGTAGTAGCCGGGGTGGCCGAAGCGCTGCCGGCATCGCCAGCACCGAAGGAGTTCACGGCCCGCACACTGAAGGTGTACTCAGTGCCGTTCATTAGGCCGGTCACCGAGTAGCTGGAGGCGCTGGCGCCGCCGTCGACATCCATCCACTCGCCGCCGTCAACCTGGACCTGCCAACCAGTGGTGGCAGCAGCCCCAGCAGCGGAGCCAGCAGTCCACGACACGTCGACCTGGCCATTGCCCCGAGCAGCCGACACCGAAGCCGGAGCCGCCGGAACCGTGCCCGGAGTAGCCGCACTCGAGGTGATCGGGGTGCCCGTGCCCACCTGGGACACGGCCCTCACCTGGAAGGTGTAGCTGGTGCCGTTGTCCAGGCCAGTCACAACATGGCTGGAAGTGTCGGGGCCGCTATCGGCGATGTCGGTCCATGCGCCGTAGCCGCCACCGGCCTCGCTCTGGCGATACTGCCACTTGGTAATGGCGCTTCCCCCGCTGCTTTCGGGAGCCCAGGAGAGGGCCACTTGGCCGTCGCCAGGGTCAGCGCCCAGATCGCCCGCGGTGGGAGCGCCAACCGGGGTGGTCGCAGCCGACTCAATCTCAGGACCAGGACCGAAGCCATTCACAGCCCGCACCTGGAAGGTGTAGCTGGCACCGTTGGTGAGACCGGTCACCTTGGCACCGTCTGCAGACGCAGCAGATGGCGCCCTACCGGTAGTGCCCAAGGACTCCCAAGCGTCATATGCACCGCCGCTCATGCTCTTGCGGACCTGGTAGCCCACAACCGCGCTGCCGTTGTTGTCCGACGGTGGATCCACCTTGATGGTCACTTGGCCGTCGCCCGGGTCCACAATCACTCGAGCAGGGGCATCAGGTGCCTGACCCGGCGTAGCCGGATTGGCTTGTGCTCTGGCACCATTGCCTGGAATGACGTTCTTGGCCCGCACCATGTAGGTGTAGGCGGTGCCGTTGGCGAGGGGAGCTGCACGAGAGCCGAGGGTGTGCGAGGTGGTGTCAGGACCACTGTTGGGGATCTCTGTCCAGCCTTCCGTGCCTGCGGCACCGGCGTCGCCTACGTTCCCATCGGCCGTACAAGTCTGTGTCGTGTCATCACTCGCATCCGTAGGAGTACCTGGATCGACAAGCAGGAGGCAATAGTGCCACTTGGTGATCGGCGGGCCGCCGCTGCCACCAGAGGTCCACGACAACGTGACAGTCCCGTCGCCAGCAGAGGCAGTCAGCCCCTGCGGTGCCGGCGGGGCAACGCCCGGAGTAGCGGGACGGGCCTCAAGGATCGGGCTGCTCAACTGACCGTTGAGGGCGCGGATCCTGAAGGTGTGGGGCACGCCGTTCTGCAACCCGGCGATCTGTGAACCAGTTGTATCCGGGTCATCGTCGGGCGGAGCAAACTCCTGGCCAATATTGCTGAAGGCCCAGTTGCCGTACTCGCCGTCACCGACCTTGTAGGAGTACTCCCACCGGGTGTCAGCAGTGGTACCAGTGGCGCTAGTGGTGCCGACCAGCGTCAAGGTGACCTGCGTCGTTCCCGGAGTAGCGGTGAGACCAGGAGCACCTGTAGTAGTGAGGTCAGACGCACCCGGCGTCGGCGGAGCACCACCGGCGGTCTGGGGAGACTCGGTAGAGGCACCAGCCCCAATGGCATTCCGGGCCCGAACCCTGAAGGTAAGGGCGGTGCCAGGAGGTGTGCCTTGGGGAATGGCGTAGGTCGCAGTGGTGTTCGTGATGCTACCATCACCATCAGTGGCCGTCGCCCAAGAACCGCTTCCCATTCTCACGTCAAACTCGTAGGAAGTGATGGGGCTTCCGCCAGCACCAGGAGCCGTCCAACCCAGCGTAATGCTGGTACCCGTCGTGCTGGTGATGTGCACGGCTGCGGGTGCTGCTGGGACGTTGACGGAGAATGTGGCGCTGTCGGTACCAGACGAGAAGCCGTCGCCATGATCATTGACTGCTCGGACCACGAAGTGGTGCTGGTCGTCAGCGGTGTCCGCCGTCCCCAAACCAGTGGTGATCGCGGTTCTCAACACGGCATCTCGGGCATCCGGAGTGCGGTTTGGCAACGTCCGAGGCAGGTCGGCGCTGGTGCGGCCTGCACAGCTCGGATCAGGACTCGTAGGAGAGTTCCTGCAGATGGTCACCCAGCCCGAAGCGGTCGCAGTTGCAGTATCAGTTCCCACATCAGTCAGCGAGGTGGCGTAGTTGTACTGCCACCCGGTGATGGGGGAGCCGCCGTCGCCGCCGGAACCCCACGAGAGGGTGATCATGGCATTGCCGCTGGCCGCGTCGTAGACGGGACGAGCGCTCAAGTTAGACGGTGCCGGGGGCTTGGTGCCCGGGTACACGGGGCTGCTCATCGAGGCGGCCCGACCAGCACCGGTGGCGTTCACGGCCCGAACCTGGAACTGATAGGCCGTGCCCGCAGTCAAGCCGCGCACCTCGTAGTCCTGGGCAACTGTAACCGTGGTGCTAGCACTATTGGTGCCGGAGGTCGGTATGGCCGTCCACTCGCCGTATTCGCCGTCACCCGTCTTCTGCGCATATTCGTAGCGGATGATCGGAGAGCCGCCGGTGTTGAGGCTGCTGTCGGCTGCATTGACGGGCGGTGTCCAGTTCAAGGTGACTGAATTCGCCGATGCCGTGGCCGACAAGCCCGTGGGCATGCCGGGGGGCATGCCGGGGTTCACCACCGCACTCGTAGCCGCGGTGCCTGCACCGATCGCATTAACCGCGCGGACCTGGAAGCTGTAGATCATGTCGTTCTGCAAACTGACCACGGTGTAGCTCGTGGTGTCGGCACCGCTGCCCGGAATGGTGACCCAGGCGTCGTCGAAGGCGCCTATGGTGCTGCCGTCATCCGCGCTCTCCAAGCGGAACTGCCAGCTCGTAATCGGGGAACCGCCGTTGCTGCTGGCCGTCCACGACAAGGCGACCTGGCCATTGCCGGGTGTCGCAGTCAGCGAGCGGGGACGTCCCGGCGTGGTGGCGATGGTGACCGGCGTCGACTCGGAGGCAGCTCCGGCACCATTGGCATTCCGGGCCCGAACCTGGAATTGGTAGGTGGTTCCATTGGTCAAGCCGGTAACGGAGTACGACGTGGTACCAGCGGTTGTGGTGGAGTCCGGATCGAGGACGATGGCCCAAGGGGAGTAGTCCCCACTGCCGGTCTTTTGACGGACCTCGTACCCGGTGATGGCCGAGAAACCGTTAAGCCTCGAAAGCCCAGTAACCGTATCCCAGGTCAACGTCACTTCCGAATTCCCAGGCTTACCGGTCAGACTGGTGGGCCCGGCCGGCGTCGTCGATGGCGTGGCAGTGGCCTCTGTCGTCTCAGTAGACGCAGCACCGTTGCCCGCACCATTGATGGCCCGCACGTTAAAGACGTACTCGGTGCCGTTCGTCAAGCCGGTGACGGTGTGCCGGTTTGTGTTGCGATTGCTGCCGGCAATGGGGATCCACAGATTCGTAGCAGTGCCCCCAGCGGAATACGTATATTCCCACCGGATAACCGTGCTCCCATTGTCATCGCCTGCGGTCCACGTCAGTGTGACTGCCCCATCGCTGGCCGTCGCCGACGTAATCGAGGGCGCAGCTGGCGCTGTCGGCTGCGCGCTCGCGGTGGAAAGGGGCGTTAAAAGCGTAGCGAGCAGCGCTAGAACTCCTAGCGCTGCCCACGTTGTAACGCGCCGTCGGGCGCGGCCCGGGTGTCTTAGGGGCTTAAGAGGGGATACCCCCCCCCCAATCGAACTCATTGCTGAGAAAACTCGTTTTGTCATAATTGTCACATTACTTGCTCACGCTCTCTACACAACACTTTTTGACAAAAAAATAATTCGGATCGCGACAGGGCGCTCACGATGTCGTCACCGCTGGCAGTGTGGTGGTTTGGCGCGTGGGGGCCGCTGGTATGGTGGGGCCGAACGCTTCCCCCGCCCCAACCCTCCAAGTGGAGGGGAGAGACAAATGAGCGACATCGTCCAAACCACCCTGATCGGCCTGTTGGGAACGGGCCTACTTGCCATTGTGATCCACTACCTGCGCGACCTGTCCACCAGGATCTCCAGCCTCGAGTCGACGGTCAAGACCATGGGCACCGACGTCGCGGCCATGGGCGCCAATCTCGCGAGCATGGCCACCGATATGGCGAAATTGGACACCGACGTCAAGACCATGGGTGCCGACGTCAAGACCATGGGTGCCGAGATCAAGAACATGGGTGCCGACATCGCGAGCAAGCTGGGAGCCCAAGGCCAGAGAATCGATAGCGTCTACGACATCTTGTTGTTGCACGGCGAACGTCTTGTTCAAGTGGAAATGGCGGTGAAGGGCCAAGGGACCGCCCGGCATGCATAGGGACGAAGCTCGACAACAACCCCCAGCCGAGGGCGCTTAGCTTCTTCTAGGCGCAGGCGTCGTTGGACAGGTGGGCGGGGTTGTCGCCGTAGTTGGCGCCGGTGAGGGCTCGGCAGGCGGAGGTGAGCTCGCGGCGGAAATCTGAGGGGTGGGTGGCGGCCAGTATGTCGCCGGCGAGCTGGCGGGCTATGGCCTCGCGGCGGGTGTAGGGCAGCGAGCAGGTGTGGGGGCCGCTGTTGGCGATGTCGGTCCAGGCGCCGTAGCCGCCGCCCGACTCGCTCTGGCGGTATTGCCAGGCGGTGATGGGGAGGCCGGCGTTGTTGCCCAGGGTCCAGGTGAATTCGGCCTAGGCGTCGCCGGGCTCGGCGCGCAGCATGTTAACAGTGGGAGGGCCGATCGGGGTGATGGCAGCCGAGGTGATGGCGGGGCCGGGGCCGAAGGCGTTCACGGCCCGTACTTGGAAGGTGTAGGCGATGCCGTTGATGAGACCGGATACCACTGCGCCGCCCTCAGCCGACGGCCTCGCCAAAGATGTGGCGGGGGTGCCCAGGGCCTCCCAGGCGTCGTAAGGGCCGTCGCCGCGGCGTTTGCGAACCTGATAGCGCACAACCGGGCTGCCGTTATTCTGCGACGGCCGGTCGACTGTGATGGTGACCCGACCTCTGCCCGCGTCCACCAGCACCCGGGACGGAGTCCCCGGCACTCGGCCGGGCGTGGCCGGATACGTTTGGGCTGGTGCCCCGCCGCCGATGGAGTTGCGGGCCCGCACCTGGAATGTGTAGCTGGTTCCGTTGGTGAGGGGGGTTTGGGTGCCCAGAAGGTTCTCGATCGTGTGGGAGTTGGTGCCGGCCCGGCTGTTGCGAATGTCGGCCCAATCGTCGTCGGCATTGCAGTCGGGGTAGGCGCCCGGTGGCGGGGTCTCGCCGCCGCACACCTGCCACCGGATGATGGGCCGGCCGCCGCTGCCCTGCGACGTCCATCGCAAGGTGATCTGCTGATCACCGGGGGTCGCGGTGAGCCCGAGCGGCGCCGGCGGAGCAACACCGGGCCTGACCGAGGCCGACACCAGCTCGGGGCCGGCGAGTCCGCCGGCGTTGACGGCGCGGATCCTGAAGTTGTGGCTCACGCCGTTGCGCAAGCCGTCGATGGGGTTGATGGCGCTGGGATCGAACTCAGCGCCGGTGTTGCTGAAGGTCCAGGGGCTGTAGCGGCCGAATCCAATCCGATAGGAGTACTCCCAGCGGGTGGTGGCGTCGGTATTGCCGGTGGTGCCGTTCAGGGCCAAGGCGACCTGGGTTCGGCCCGGTGCGGCGTTGAGACTGGGGGCATCGTCGATGGCGAGGTCGGCGGCTCCCGGCGTGCCCGGGGCGCCGGGCGCGATGGGCGGCGATGTTATGGAGGCACCGGCGCCCTCGGCGTTGACCGCCCGAATCCTGAACCGATGCACCGCGCCAACAGGCGTTGTGGATGGCACGGTGTAGGTCAAGGTGGTCTCCGTGCCTGCGCTCGTCCACTCACCCCACGGTCCGGTTCCGGTTCTCACCGCGTACTCGTAGCGCAAGATGGGGCTGCCGCCGGTTAGCGACTCCCGCCAATGCAGCGTGATGGCGGTGCTCGACACGGTGCCGGTGGTTCCGCCGATGTAGACGGCTTCGGGTTCGGCTGGCACGCTCACCGGGAATTCGGCGCTGGCGGTGATCGATCGCGAGCCGTCGCCGTGGTCGTTGACGGCTCGGATCACAAAGAAGTGCTCGCTGCCCACCGCGAACGCCAGGGTGCCGTCGGGGCCGTCAGTGCCTCCAGCAGTCAGCGGGGCTCGAGGCAGGGTGACCCGGTTGGTGGTGGAGCGGCATCGCGGGGCGGGGCCGTCATAGGTGGGAAGGCTGTTGCAGATGTCCACCCAAGAGCTGAGCGAGTTGTCGCTCAAGCCAGCCCGGGTGGGGTGGGTTCGGTATTGCCACCGGGTGATGGGGGAGTCGCCGTCGCCGCCGGAAGTCCACGACAACCCCACTCGGGCCGTGCCGGTGGAAACGCGGTAGACGGCACGAGCGCTGAAGGTGGCCGGCGCCGGGGGCCGGGTGCCCAAGTACACCGGATGGTCGTCGTGGAACCCGACGTGTTCACTGGCGGTGATGGCGTTGACGGCGCGAACCCTGAACCGATACGGAGTGCCCCGGGTGAGGCCGCTAACGATATGGGCCACTTCGGCAGTGCGGGCATTGATGTCGGACACCACCACGGGAACAGCGGGCGGTGCCGGCACCGGCGCCTCGAACAGGGCGTCGGCAGCAACGGGTATCCACTCGCCGTAGTCGTCGCCATCGGCGCTCACCGAGTACTCATAGCGCACGATCGGATTGCCTCCGTTGTTCACCGCGGTGGTGGCCTCATTGAGCGGCGGGGACCACGTCAAGGTGATGGAATCATGGGTGGCGGCCCCCGACAGCCCGGTGGGCGCACCCGGCGCGGTTCCGGGATCGGCCACCGCGCTCTCCGCCGCGGAGCCCGCGCCCCGGGCATTCACCGCCCGCACCTGGAACTTGTAGCGGCTGGCGTTGTCCAAATTCACCACGGTGTAGGTGGTGGAGTGAGCATCGCTGCCGGGAATGGTGACCCAAGCCGGTGCGGCCTCGGCAAAGGTGTCGTTGTCGGTGGTTTGGCGGAATTGCCAACTGGTGATAGGAAAGCCGCCGTCGCTGCTGGGCGACCACGACAGCGTGACCATCCCGTCACCCGGTACTGCATTTAGCGATTGGGGGCGCCCTGGCGTGGTGCCCACCGTCACCGGCTCGGTTTCGCCCTGCCCGCTGGCCGACGGCACCGGGGCCAATAGGGCGGCTAGCAGTACCACACCGCCGAGCGCAGCCCACACCGAAGCCCTACGCACCCAGCCAATAGTAGCGGTTATTTGCATCGAATCTCACCGTCGAGCACGGCCTCTGTCGCCCTCTATCGCGTTGATGGGTTAAACGCCGGCTCCCCCGGAGGCTGGGCCTTCCGGGGGAGCCGGGTTTGGTTTTTGTTTTCTCAGGACCGGCTGGTGAGGCCGGCTAAGGGTTTATGCCAATTACCCGCAGGCGTCGTTGGCCAAGTCGGCCGGATCGTCGCCATAGTCGGCTCCGGTGAGGCCACGGCAAGCCGAGGCCAGCTCACGGGCGAAGTCCGCTGGATTGGAGGCTGCGAGGATGTCGCCGGCCAGCTGGCGGGCGATGGCCTCACGGCGGGTGTACGGCAGCACACAGACATCGGAGACGCCGTCGCCGTCGGAGTCGTGCGGATAGGTGGTGGGCCCGCCCAGCGACCGGTTGGCGCAGAAGCTCGGGCCGGTGATGATGCCGGAGTAGAACGGTCCGCCATCGTTGATCGGCACGGCCGGCGGGGACGCAGTCATGTCGCCACCGCAGGCGGCATCGCCCTCGGTGATGGCACAAGCTGCGTTCACCAGCCGGGCGAACTCGGCTGCGTGCTGCACCGAGAGGGCCTCGACCGCATTCTGGCGGGCGATGGCCTCACGGCGGGTGTACGGCAGCGAGCACACATCGGCCACGCCGTCGTCGTCGGAGTCGTGGGCGAACAGCCTCGCTCCACCGAGCGACATCTCGGCGCAGAAGTCCGGACCGGTGACAACACCGGAGTAGAACATGCCGTTGGCGGGCGGAGCCGCGATCGGCGACGCCTCGTTGGAGGTGCCCGCGGCGCCCTCGCCGACGCCGTTCACGCCCCGCACCTGGAAGGTGTACGACAACACGCCGGTGCCGCCGCCCAGATCGGACAAGGTGACGCTGCTGGTGTCGGCCGAGGCCTCAGTCCAGTCGCCGTACTCTCCGATGCTGACCTTCATGCGGTAGTGCCAAGCGGTCACGCTCGAGCCGCCGTCGTCGCCAGCAGTCCACGACACCGTGATGGAGCCGTTGCCGCCGGTGGCGGTCACTGTGGGCGCTTCAGGGACAGAGCCGGCATCCACCGAAGCGGTGCCTGCGGCGCCCTCGCCCACGTCGTTCACGCCCCGCACACCGAAGGTGTAAGCGGTGCCGTCGTCGGTGGGAACCGGCAGCGGCACTGGATCGGCGCCGACGCCGAAGGTGGACAGATCAGTCCACTCGCCGCCGTTCACCTGCAATTGCCAACTGGTGACCGCCGAGCCGCCGTCGTCGCCAGCAGTCCACGACACCGTGGTGGTGCCGTCGCCGCGCTCGGCGGAGACAGTGGGAGCCGACGGGGTGGTGGCCGGGGTGGCCGAAGCGCTGCCGGCATCGCCAGCACCGAAGGAGTTCACGGCCCGCACACTGAAGGTGTACTCGGTGCCGTTGGTGAGACCAGTCGCGGAGTAGCTGGTGGCGCCGGCGTCGTCGATGTCCATCCAGTCGCCGTCATCAACCTGGACCTGCCAACCAGTGGTGGCAGCAGCGCCAGGAGCGGAGCCAGCAGTCCAGGATACGTCGACCTGGCCGTTGCCCCGAGCAGCGTTCACCGAAGCCGGGGCCGCCGGAACCGTGCCCGGAGTAGCAGCACCCGAGGTGATCGGGGTGCCCGTGCCCAGCTGGTTCACAGCCCGCACCTGGAAGGTGTAGCTGGTGCCGTTGTCCAGGCCGGTCACAACATGGCTGGAGGTGGACGGGCCACTGTCGGCGATGTCGGTCCATGCGCCGTAGCCGTCGCCGGTCTCGCTCTGGCGGTACTGCCACTTGGTGATGGCACTGCCGCCGCTGCTTTCCGGAGCCCAGCTCAGGGCCACTTGGCCGTCGCCGGGATCTGCGCCCAGATCGCCCGCGGTGGGAGCGCCAACCGGGGTTACCGCAGCCGACTCAATCTCGGGACCAGGACCGAAGCCGTTCACGGCCCGCACCTGGAAGGTGTAGCTGGCACCGTTGGTGAGACCGGTCACGGCCGCACCGTTCTGAGCAGACGGGGTCTGTCCGGGCCTCACGGTGGTACCCAGGGACTCCCAGGCGTCGTAGGCGCCGCCGCTCATGCTCTTGCGGACCTGGTAGCCCACAACCGCGCTGCCGTTGGTGACCGACGGTACATCCACCGTGATGGTGACCTGGCCGTCGCCAGCGTCCACGATCACTCGGGCAGGAGCTCCAGGAGCCCGACCCGGTGCCGCCGGATTGGCCTGTGCCCTGGCGCCATTGCCAGGAATGACGTTCTTGGCCCGCACCATGTAGACGTACGTGTGGCCGTTGTTGAGGGGAGCAGCAGGAGTGCCGAGAGTGTGGGAAGTGGTGTCAGGACCGCTATTGGGGATCTCTGTCCAGCCTTCCGCGCCCGCGGCACCGTCGGCGCCTACGTTCCCGTCGGCAGTACAAGTCTGTGTCGTGGGGTTCGTGGGATCTGCTGGATCAGTAACGCTGAGCAAGCAGTAGTGCCACTTGGTGATTGGCGGGCCGCCGCTGCCGCCCGAGGTCCACGACAATGTGACAGTCCCGTCGCCAGCAGAGGCGGTGAGCCCCTGCGGTGCCGGCGGGGCAACGCCCGGAGTGGCGGGCCTGGCCTCAAGGACCGGGCTGCTCAACTGACGGTTGAGGGCGCGGATCCTAAAGGTGTGGGGCACACCGTTCTGCAAGCCGTCGATGACCAAGGCGGTGCCGCCATTGAATTGCGCAACATTGGTGTTGAATGCCCAATTGCCGTACTCGCCGTCACCAACCTTGTAGGAGTACTCCCACCGGGTGGAACCGCTGGTGCCGCCGGTATCGCCTGTCAATGTCAGGGTGACCTGGGTGATTCCCGGAGTGGCGGTGATCACAGGTGCTGTGCCGGCAGTTGCCGCGCCAGGCGACCCTGGGGCACCGGCAACAATTGTGTCGGACTCGGCATGAGCACCGGCACCGATGGAGTTCCGGGCCCGAATCCTAAACGTGTGCGGGGTGCCGGGCGGCGTTGTCGCTGGCACTGAGTAGGCGACGGTAGTTCCCGTACCTACGGGCACCCACGCACCGTACGAACCGCTACCGGCCTTCACGGAGTACTCGTAGGTAACTGCGGTTTGGCCGGTGGCGAAGGCACCACCAGCAACCGAAGCCGTCCACCACAGAGTGATGGTCGCCGGGGTAGCGGCGCCGTCCGTCGCTGATATGTACACATCACTGGGTGCAGACGGGGCGCTTAGGGCAAACCGAGCGCTGTCGGTACCCGACTGGAAGCCGGTGCCTTGGGCGTTGGCGGCCCGAATGATGAAGTGGTGCTCGTCGTCAGCGGTGTCGGCCGAGCCCAAGCCAGCGGTGATCGCAGCCCTCAACGTGGTATCTCGGGGGTCCGGAGCACGGGTTGGCAGCGAGCGAGGCAGGGACACGCTGGTGGTGCCCGCACAACTCGGATCTGGCATCGTGGCCGTGCTCTCGCAGATGGTTGCCCAGTTGGCGTCATCAGCCGCAGCAGTAGCCAAAGCCGTGAGCGTGGCGGCGGACACGTACTCCCACTTGGTGATGGGGGAGCCGCCGTCGCCGCCGGAACGCCACGACAAGGTGATCATGGCCGAGCCGCTTGCCGCGTCGTACACGGGGCGGGCACTCAGATTGGCCGGTGCCAAGGGCTTGGTGCCCGGATACACGGGGCTCCGCATCTCGGCGGCCATACCAGGACCGGTGGCGTTCACGGCCCGAACCTTGAACTGATAGGCGGTACCTGCGGTCAAACCGCGCACCTCGTAGTCCTGGGCGTCTCTAACCGTGGTGCTGGCACTATTGGCGCCGGAGGTCGGGATGGCCTCCCATTCGCCGTAGTCGCCGCCACCGGTCTTCTGCGCGTACTCGTAGCGGAGGATCGGGGAGCCGCCAGTGTTGAGGCTGCTGCCGGCTGCATTGATCGGCGGAGTCCAGTTCAATGTGACAGAACTCGCCGATGCCGTAGCCGGCAACATAGTCGGCTGGCCGGGGGGCATGCCGGGATTCACTACCGCGCTGGTAGCCGGTGTGCCCAGACCCGGATTTGTGGCGTTTACCGCACGAACCTGGAACCGGTAGATCATGTCATTGCTCAAACTGACCACGGTGTAGCTGGTGGTGTCGGCGTCGCTGCCGGGAATGGTGACCCACGCCTCTCTGGCGAAGTCAGTGGTTAGGGTGCCGTCGTCAGCCGCGCTCTGCAAGCGGAACTGCCAGCTCGTGATGGGGGAGCCACCGTTGCTGCTCGCTTGCCACGACAGAGTGACCTGGCCATTGCCGGGCACCGCAGTCAGCGACCGGGGACGACCCGGAGCCGTGGCGATGGTGACTGGCCTCGTCTCGGAGGCAGCGCCGGCGCCATTGGCGTTGCGGGCCCGCACCTGGAATTGGTAGGCGATGCCGTTGGTCAAGCCGGTCACGGTGTGAGCCGCAGTGGTGGCATCAGAACCGATGATGATGGCCCACGGGGCGTAATCGGCGTCGCCCGTCTTCTGCCGGATTTCATACCCGGTGATGGGCGAATAGCCGGTAGCCGCTGAACCCGCGGTAGCCGCAGTCCAGGTCAGCACTACCTCTGAATTCCCCGGTGCGCCTCTCAGGCCGACGGGAGCAGCGGGAGTGGTCGACGGCGTGGCGGCCGTCGAATCAGCCGACGCAGTACCGTCACCAGCACCATTGACGGCCCGCACTTGGAACGTATACGCGGTGCCGTTCCTCAAGCCGGTAATGGTGTGCCTGGCAGTATTGCGATTGCTGCCGGCAATGGGGATCCACAGATTCGTCGCCGGGCCTGTCTGCTGGTACTCCCAGCGGATGACCGTGCTACCGCCGTCGTCGCCTGCGGTCCAGGCCAGCGTGATGCTCCCATCGCCGGGCGTCGCCGACGTAATGGTGGCAGCAGCTGGCGCAGTCGGCTGCGCGCTTGCAGTGGACAGCGGTGTTAACAGCGTGGCCAGCAGCGCTAGAACGCCTAGTGCTGCCCACGTCGTTACCCTCCGTCGGGCGCGCGAAGACTCCGACGGCCGTAGCCGCGCGGAGCGAAATCCTGAGAAAACATTTTTAGCCATAGCGGACAGACTACGAGGCTGAACATCGAAAAACAAGCTTTTCGCGCATTAGTCGGAAATTTTCTTAACGCTTTTGTAATGAATGTAATGTAGCGCGGAAGTCACCGAAACCCCTGCAACAGCGCAGTAGGGTGGCGGCGTGGCAGCAGGGGTGCGAACCGGGGTGGCCGAGGTTGTGTCGGAAGGGCCCTTCGAAGTGCGCACCGAGGTGTTCGAGGGTCCGTTTGATCTGTTGTTGCACTTGATACTGCGAGATGAGGTGGACCTGTACGACGTGGTGGTGGGCGACATCGTGGACGCCTACCTGGCCGAGCTCGACCGCATGGAACAGCTCGACTTGGAGGTGGCCACCGAGTTCTTGTTGATCGCGGCCACGCTGGTGCAGCTCAAAAGCAGCCGGCTTTTGCCCGACGCCAGTGCGGTTGACCTCGATGAGGAGCTGGCGCTGTGGAGCGAGCGGGATCTGCTGTTGGCCCGGCTGCTGGAATGCCACACCTTTAAAGCAGCATCGGCGGCGCTGGAGCAGATGGCGGCATCGGCGGGGCGCAGCGTGGGGCGCAGCGCCGGGCCCGACGAGCGCTATATGGACCTGGTGCCCGATTTCTTGGCCGGGATCGGCCCCGAAGACCTGCGGGCCGCCTTCGTGCGGGCCACTGCGGCTCGCCCCGAGCCCAAGGTGAGCCTGGCCCATGTGACAAACATCCCCTTCACCGTGAATGAGGTGGCGGCCGAGTTGGCGGCCCGGCTGCCGGAGATGGGCACGGTGGGGTTCAGGGAGCTCACCGAGCACTTGGCCACCGGTATAGAGGTGGTGGTGTACTTCTTGGCCGTGCTGGAGCTGTACAAGCGGGGGCTGGTGGAGGTTTCGCAGGCGGCCACCTTCGGGCGCATCGCCATCGCCTGGAGTGGTGGAGAAAACGGTGAGGCATCGCTTTTGGAGATGGACGCCTATGACGGATGAGCTCGGGGAGGCCCGCAGGGCGGTGGAGGCCATTGTGATGGTGGCCGAGGCGCCGGTGGCGCCAGGGCTCATGGCCCAGCTCATTGAGATCCCCATTGGCGAGGTGGAGGCCATTTGCGCCGAGTTGGCCGCTGAGTATGAGGCTGAGGGGCGGGGGTTCGAGCTGGTGCGGGCGGGCGGGGGCTACCGCTACCGCAGCCATCCCGACGCCGAGAGCTACGTGAAGCGGTTTGTGGTGAGCGGCCAGAGCGCCCGGCTGTCGTCGGCCGCGCTGGAGACGCTGGCCATCGTGGCCTACAAACAGCCGCTGTCGCGGGCGCAGGTGTCGGCCATTCGGGGGGTGAACGCCGAGGGGGCTATGCGCACCCTCGAGCAGCGGGGCCTTATATATGAGGCGGGGCGCGACCCCGGCCCCGGCAGCGCCCGGCTGTTTGCCACCACGGCGGCGTTTTTGGAGCGCTTGGGGCTCGATTCTTTGCGGGATCTGCCCCCGCTGGTGGACTTCGTGCCCGGCTCCGAGGTGATCGAGGCCTTGGAAACCAACCTCATGGCCGACGCCCGCCCTGCGGTGGCCGCCGAGGGCAACGGCGAGGGCAGCGGCGATTCGAATCCGGGGTAGAGCGGCTGGGAGGAAGACCGTCGCATTGGTGCTACGCTGATCTCATTCCCTTCCCCCTCTCAACACCTCCATGTGGAGGGAGAATCGAGTGAATGCTGTAGCCATCACCATCATCGGCGTCGTGGGCACTGCCCTTTTCGGCATGCTCTTCATGCAGTTGCAAAACTTGCGTGAGGACATGAAGGAGGGCTTTCGAGCCGCTGAAACCGATAGGAAGGCTCTCGGGGACAAGTTCACTGGTCTCGGGGACAAGTTCACTGGCCTCGAAGGCAAGTACACCGGTCTCGAGAACAAGTTCACTGGTCTCGAGGGCAAGTTCACGGGTCTTGAGGACAAGTTCACCGGTCTTGAAGGCAAGTTCACTTCTTTCGAGGAAAGGCTCACCGAAAAGTTCACCAGCGAGCTCAAGGCCCAGGGAAAGAGGATCGACCGGGTATTTGACGCGCTGCGGGACAACGGCAAGCGGATCGACCAGGTGTTTGACGTGCTGCGGGGTCACGGCGAGCGCTTGGCTCGCATCGAGGTCAAGCTGGAGATCGATCCACCCGCCGAGGCTGCCTAGTCCGACCGCAACGACACTCTTACGGCGCTTGGGCGCAGGCGTCTTTCGCTAGATCGGCAGGGTCGTCGCCGTAGTCGGTGCTGGCGAGGGCCCGGCAGCTTTGTTGGATCCAGGCTTGGAACTGGGCCGGGAATGTTTTGGCCAGAGTGTCCCCGGCTTGTTGGCGGGCGATGGCCTCGCGGCGGGTGTAGGGCAGCGAGCACACATCGGCGATGCCGTCGCCATCGGAATCGTGGGGGTAGGTGGTGGGGCCGCCCAGCGACCGGTTGGCGCAAAAGCCCGGCCCGGTGATTACGTCGCCGGAGTAGTAGCGGTGGCCGGCGGGAGGCACCGGCGGTGGCGTGCTTAGGGGGTCGCCGCCGCAGGCCGCGGTGCCCTCGGTGGTGGTGCAGGCTGCGTTCACCAGCGTGGTGTAGAGGTCGGCGTGGCGATGGGCCAGCGCGATCACCGCGTTTTGACGGGCGATGGCCTCGCGGCGGGTGTGGGGCAGCGAGCACACATCGGCGATGCCGTCGCCGTCGTCGTCGTGGGGGTAGAGGAGGGGGCCGCCCAGTGAGAAGTTGGTGCAGAAGTTAGGGCCGGTGATTGTCGGGCCGGAGTAGAAGGGGTCGCCAGCGGGCGGTACCACGATCGGAACCACCGGGTCTCTTGTTTCGGGCTCTTCTTCTTCGGGTTCCTCCTCTGGCTCGTCTTCCTCGGGTTCGGGCTCGGGTTCTGGCTCTGGCTCTGGCTCGGGTTCGGGCTCGGGTTCCGGCTCTTCCTCCTCCGGCTCCGGCTCCGGCTCCGGCTCGGGGTCGGGCTCCGGCTCAGGTTCGGGGTCGGGCTCCGGCTCAGGTTCGGGGTCGGGATCCGGCTCAGGTTCGGGGTCGGGTTCTGGCTCTGGCTCTGGCTCGGGTTCGGGCTCGGGTTCCGGCTCTTCCTCCTCCGGCTCTGGTTCGGGCTCCGGCTCTGGCTCTTCCTCTTCGGGCTCCTCTTCGTCTTCGGGCTCAGTCGTGTCGGGTTCTTCCTCTTCTTCGGGCTCGGGGTCGGGCGGGGTGGGCAATGGTGTTGGCCCAATGGCGTTCACCGCACGAACCTGGAACCGGTAGGTGACGCCGTTGGTCAAGCCGGTCACGGTGTAGCTGGTGGTGGTGGCGTCGGAGCCCACCATGATCGACCATGGGCTGTAGGGGTTGTTGCCGGCTCTCTGGCGGAATTCGTAGTACAGCACGGGAGAGCCGCCGTCGAAGCCGGGAATCCAGGTGAGCGTGGCCTGGGAGTTGCCCGGAGTGGCTTTCACCTCGGTAACCGGGTCGGGGGTGGTGGCCGGTACGGCGGCCACCGACACCGCGGTGGCCACCGCGCCGTTGCCCTCGAGGTTCACGGCTCGCAGATAGAACCGATAGGCGGTGCCGTTGGTCAGCCCGGTAACGGTGTAGCCGGTGGTGTGGCGATTGCTGTTGGGAATGGGGAACCACACGCTCATCGCTGTGCCGTTCTCGTCGTAGGTGTACTCGTAGCGGATGATGGTGCTGCCGTTGTCGTCGCCCGGAGTCCAGGCCAGCGTGATCTGCGCGTCGCCGGGGGTGGCGGTGACGTTTATGGGCTCAGCGGGAGCACTGGGCTGGGCGGCGGCGACCGGCAGTGGGCCCAGCAGCGCCAGAACCCCCAGCGCGGCCAGCACCGCCACCCGCCGGACGCTGGAAACGGCAAAGCAACGCATACCTATATATCTATCTGTACCAAATACCTCAGCGGCATCTGTCGGCCGTGCCATGGTAGCCCTGTATGGGCAGCGATCCTGAGCGGGCAGAGCCCGAGCGGATACAAAAGGTGCTGGCTCGGGCGGGGCTGGCCAGCCGGCGGGCGGTGGAGGAAATGGTGGCCGAGGGCCGCATCACCGTGAACGGGCAGGTGGCCCGGCTGGGCCAGCGGATCGATCCCGATCACGATGCGGTGGCGGTGGACGGGGTTTCGGTGGGGCTGCGGGCCGATCTGGTGTATTACCTATTAAATAAGCCCACCGGCGTGGTGAGTACCGCCGATGACCCCCAAGGGCGGCCCACGGTGGTGGGAATGGTGCCCGACGAGCCCCGGGTTTTCTCGGTGGGGCGCCTCGACGCCGACAGCGAGGGGTTGCTGTTGTTGACCAACGACGGCGAGCTGGCCCACCGGCTCACCCACCCCTCGTTCGGGGTGGACAAGGAATACCTGGCCCAGGTGGAAGGGCGCCCCGGCCGCGGCGCGCTGCGGCGGCTGCGCGAGGGGGTGGAGCTAGACGACGGGTTGGCCCGGGCCATAGCGGTGTCGCTGCCGGAGCCGTCGGTGTTGCGGATTGTGGTACACGAGGGCCGCAACCGCCTGGTGCGGCGCATGTGCGAGGCGGTGGGCCACCCGGTGCTGCGCCTGGTGCGCACCCGCATCGGCCCGTTGGCCGACCGCAAGCTCGCACCCGGGCAGTGGCGAGAGCTGTCGCCCAGCGAGGTGAGGGAGCTAGAGCGCAGCGCCAGCCCGCCGGAATCAGAGTTCGGGAGCGACGAAGGCTGAGCTCTTCTGTTTCGATCAGTTGCCGGGTACCGCAGTGGGGATCCCCAACTCCTGTTGCACGCTGTCGAACATGGTCTGGAGGATCTCCCGCAACTCGGCGGAAAACTGGGCCAAAGCCTCCCGGCTCACCCGTCCCCGCTCGTCTGTTTCAGGCGGATCCAGCGGCTCGCCCCATACGAGCCTCACCATGCGGGGGCGGGGCATGCGGACGCCGATGCCCATGGCCCGCTCGGTGCCCCCGATGGCCACCGGCACCACCGGCACTTGGGCTTTGGCGGCTAGCCAGGCCGCTCCGTCCAACAGCGGATGGATGCGGGTGCCCGACTTGCGCTCGCCTTCGGGAAACACCACCAGCGGCTGACCGGCCTCCAATACGGTCAAGGCGGCTTTGAGGGCGCTGCGGTCGATGGAGTCGCGCCGCACGGGGAATGCTCCCATGGCCACCAGCATCCAGGTGGTTATCGGGCCCTTGAACAGGCCGCTCTTGGCGAAGTACCGCAAAGGGCGACCGGCTGACGCCCCGACCATGGGGGTGTCGAGGTTGGAGCGATGGGTGGGGGTGATAATCACGCCTCCCTCACCGGGCAGGTTGCGCCGGCCTCGGGTGTAGCACCGGAAGTAGGCCCCGAACACGGCCCGGGCCAGGCGCTGCACGAAGAAGTGGAACACCACCCCGGCCAGTCGCCCCTTGGCTTCCAGTTCCTCGGGGTGGAGCTCGCTTTGGCTCATCCCAATCGGGCGATCAGCAAGTCGACCACCTCGTCGACGGAGAGATCGGTGGTGTCGATGTGAACGGCGTCGGGGGCCTGGGTGAGCGGGTCGTGCTGGCGGGTGGAGTCGGCCGCATCCCGGGCGGCCAGATCGGCGGCCACCGTCTCATAGTCGAGGGCGCTCACCTCTTCGGCCCGCCGCTCGGCCCGCACCTCGGCCGAGGCGCTCAGATACACCTTGAGCTCGGCGTCGGGGAACACCACCGTGCCGATGTCGCGGCCCTCTAGCACCCCGCCGCCCCGCTCCATGGCCCACGCCCGCTGGCGCACCCGCAGCACGTCTCGCACCCCGGAAATGGCCGCCACCGTGCTCACCGACCGGGTTACCTCCGGGCCTCGGATCTGGGTGGTGGCGTCCACCCCGTTTACCACCACGGCCGTGTCGTCGATGCAGATATCGCTGGTTCGGGCTATCTCGATGATGGCCTCGGCGTCGGCCAAGTCCACCTCTCGGGCCATGGCGGCAAAGGCCACCGAGCGGTACATCGCCCCGGTGTCCAGATACTCCAGCCCCAGCCGCTGGGCCAGGCGCCGGGCCACCGTGGATTTGCCCGACCCCGCCGGCCCGTCGATGGCGATCACCCTCACGGGGCCCATCCTGTGACCTGGTGCAGGTGGCGGGCAAAGTCCGGATAGCTGGTGGCGGTGGCCTCGAACCCCTCCACGGTCACAAACGACGAGCCCGCCGCCCCGGCGATGGCCGCGGCCATGGCCATCCGATGGTCCCCATGGGAGTCCACCGTACCGCCACTCAGTTGCCCGACTCCTTCCACCGACAAGTTCTCGCCTTCGATTTCGCAGTTTGCGCCCAACACGTCGAGCATCTTCACGATGGCGGCCACCCGGTCGGTTTCCTTCACCCGCAGCTCGGCGATCCCCTCGAACACCGTGACCCCGTTGGCCGCCGCGGCAGCCACGGCCAAAATGGGCACCTCGTCGATGCAGCCCGCCATCTCTTCGGCGCTCACCCGGGTGGCCCCCAATTCGCTGGTGCGGGCCCGGATGTCGCCCGATTCGGGGTTTACGGAGATGTCGGCGCCCATGCGGCGTAGAACCTCGATGAACCCGCCCCGGGCTGGGCCGAGGTACACATTTTGCACCGTGAGGTCGCTGTTGGGGGCCATGCACGCCCCCACCAGCCAGAAGGCAGCCTGCGACGGGTCGCCGGGTATACCTATTAAATGGGGCGGTTCTACATCGCCGGGCCAAACCGTGATCGAGCGGCCCTTTTTTTCAACTCTCACCCCGGCGTCGGCCAGCATTTCCTCGGTGTGGGCCCGGGTGACAGCCGGCTCGTGAACCGTGGTGGGCCCCTCGGCGCTCAGGGCAGCGAGCAGCACTGCGCTCTTCACCTGGGCTGAGGCCACCGGCAAGGTGTACTCGATGCCACCTAGCCCGCCGCCCACAACCGTCAGGGGGGCCAGGGTGCCGGTGTCGCCGCTGCCGCGTACCGACGCCCCCATGGCCGAGAGCGGCTCGATGATCCGATCCATGGGCCGGCGGCGGATGGAGGCGTCGCCGTCAAGCGTGGTGGTGAAGTTGAAGCCGGCCACCAAACCGGCCAGCAGCCGGATGCCGGTGCCGGAGTTGCCGAGATACACGCGATCGGGTGTGCCTTGAAGCCCGCCGGCAACGGTGACGCCGTTCGGTCCTTGGTCTTCGACCCGGGCCCCCAGAGCCTGTACCGCTTGGCGGGTGTGGGTTACGTCTTCGCCGTTTGACAGGCCTTGGATGGTGCACGGCCGGCGGCCGAGCGCGGCGATCATGAGCGCTCGGTGGGAGATCGACTTGTCTCCCGGAACTCGCAGCCGCCCGGAAAAGCGCTGCGAGCCCTCGACGGTGATCGTGGTCACGACAAGGGTCTCGAAGACGGGGCGTAGCCCTGCTCTCTTAGCGCCCCCATCAGGCTCGTGGCCGCCTCGTTGTCCACCACCAAGATGGCCACGCCCTGGCCTCCCTCCACCGAGTGGGCGATCTCCAGGTCGAAGATGTTCACGCCGATTTCGGTGGTCAGGCTGGTAATGCGGGCCAGCTCGCCGGGCCGGTCGAACACCGGCACCCGCACCTCCGCCAGCGACACGTCTCGATCCAAGCCGTACGGCAGGTGGGACCGGGCATTTCGGGCCTGCTCCAACAGCTCGAAGATCTCCCCGCGCTCTCCGTCGGCCACCATCAACCGCACATCGCCCAGTGCGTCGATGAACCGGTCGAGCACCGAGCAGATGGCCTCGGCGTTCTCTTGGCAGATGTCGGGCCAGATGCCGGGGTGGCCCGAGGCGATGCGGGTCATGTCCCGGAAACCGCCCGCGGCCAGCCGCAGCATGGCCCGGTGCTCCTCGGATCGCTCGTTCGCCATCGTCATGAGGGTGGCCGCGGTGAGATGGGGCACATGCGACACCACCGCCACCAGCTCGTCGTGGCGGTCGGGGGCCAGCGACACCACATCGGCACCCAGCGAGGCCACCACCGAGCGGATCTTCACCAGCGAATGGTCTTGGGTCTCATCGGTGGGGGTGAGCACCCACACTGCGCCCTGAAACAGGTCGGGCCGGGCGCCGGCCACCCCCTCCTGCTCGCTGCCGGCCATGGGGTGGCCGCCCACAAAGCGGCCGTTGGCCACGGTGTCCACGATGGAGGCCTTCACGCTGCCCACGTCGGTGACCAGCGCTGCGCCCGCGTCCAAGGCTTTGCGGGCCTCGGCGGCCGTCGATCCCACCGGGGTGGCCACGAACACGATGTCGGCGCCATCGGGCGGCCCCAGCTCGTCTAGCGCTCCCCGGCGCAAGGCCTCGGCGGCCACCTCCTCGTTCCTGTCGGTGCCCACCACCCACCAGCCCCGCTCCCGCAGGGCCAGGCCGATGGAGCCCCCGATGAGCCCGGTGCCCACGATGGCTGCCCGCCCGACGACTGTCCGCCCGTTGGCTGCCTGCCCGTTGGAGTTGTTGGTAGCCATTACTCGGGGAGGTCGTCGCGCAGGCCCTGCGCGCCTTCCAGGTAGATGTGGTGCAATTCGCTGCGCTCCCTCTCGGTGGTCAGATGGATCAGCACTCGCAGACACAGCGGCGTCCCGTCGACGATGTCCAGCTCTTGGGCGCACAGCAGCGGCACGTCGCCGAGGCCGAATTTGCGGGCGGCTGCGGCCGGGAAGGCCGAGTTGATGTCTGAGGTGGCGGTGAAGATGACGCTGATCAGATCGCGGTGGTCGATGTCGTTGCGTCTGAACATCTCGGTCAACAGCGCGATGATCCGCTCCCCCATGTGCTCGGGGGTGTCGACATCGATGGTGGTGGCGCCCCGCAGGGCGCGCACGGCGCTGCTCACGGCAGGGATTCTACCGACCCCCGCTCCCGCCCCCGAACTCTGATTCCGGCGGGCTGGCGCTGCGCTCTAGCTCCCTCACCTCGCTGGGCGACAGCTCTCGCCACTGCCCGGGTGAGAGCTTGCGGTCGGCCAACGGGCCGATGCGGGTGCGCACCAGGCGCAGCATTCCTAAAACTCAAGTACTGCGTCTGGCTTGACGGTGAGCACATCAGGCACTCGACTGTGATGGTCTTGCCAGACAAGGGCTGGTTTGCTTAGCAGTCCGATTACGACACGGATTCGCTGGTAGTCGTCATTGAGGCGGCGTTGGAAAATCGGCTCATGGTGGGCGATCCTGTTTCTCAAGGTGCGAAGCCTGTCAAGCGTTTCGTGGAGCCCCCGACGATCCTTGACCCGAGGTGAAAAGATATGGTGCAGGTCGGTCCGCCAGATTGTTGTGTCGTAGGCATTGGCAAACAGCGTCACCCAAAACCCAAATGGCAACGCTGCGACCACTCGACCAGCCGTGGGTTGCTTGGAATGTCCATGAAGATGCTGAATGGCTTCTCCGACCCTGTCTTGTTCAGCTGGTCGTAGAAGCATGTGTTTCTCAAACCAGCGCGTACCGTGAGACTTGTTCATCGCGTCGTGGACAGCATTTCGAAGAGTGACTTCGAGTGTTTGCAATGGACCGTAGAAGGCAGCAGCGGCGGCAGTATTCCATGTGTAGAGCTGCAACGCTGATACTTCGTTGCCGACTTCCTGCCGGTAAGTGGCGAAACGGGTCGTGGATACGGTCGAGACAAGGCTGGCTGCCGTGCTATCGCTGTAACCAAATGGTTGATCATTCACGGAGCGTCAGGGTACAGTAGTCACGTAAGCCCCCATCAGCCTCTCCCCGGTTTACTGGGTGATGCGGTTGGGGGCAGATTCTGTAATTGGGCTCTTGGGTTCCATGATTAGCGGCTGGCTATGAGGCCGTCTAGGACGTCGCTGGCGGCCACCTTGCGGTCCACCATCGGGGCGGGCGTGGGGGGGCCGCCCAAGCTGAAGGAGGCCAGCGATCCGGAGGCCTCGATCAGGTCGCGGAGGTTGCGGGGCGGGGGGAAGTACTCGTCTTCATCGGTGATCGACACCTCTTCGATGCCCTCGGCGGGGTTGAGGCGGTCGAGCACCTCGTTGATGAGCTCCTCGGGGGCCGAGGCTCCGGCGGTTAGCCCCACCACACCGGCGATGTCGTTTGGCAGCTCGGAGGCCCGATTCACCCGGTAGACGCTCTGGCAGCCCAGCTCTCGGGCCAGCTTCTCTAGCGCCATGGTGTTGGAGGAGTTGGCCGAGCCCACGATGACAACGGTGTCGCACCGCTGCACGATGGCGGTGAGCGCGGCCTGCCGGTTGGTGGTGGCGAAGCACAGGTCGCTGCGCCCCGGCGTCCACATGTCGGGGAACCGCTGGCGGGCGGCATCGAGCACCCCCTCCCAATCGCGGTGCGACAGGGTGGTTTGGGCCAAAAGGGCCACCGGCTCGTCGAATTCGGGCAGGGCATCCACGTCGGCGGTGCTCTCCACCGGGTGGATGGCCTCGGGGGCCACCGCCATGGTGCCCACGGCCTCCTCGTGATCCTCGTGGCCCACATACACGATGCGGTAGCCCTTGCCGGCACGCACCTTGACCTCGTGGTGCACCTTGGTGACCAGCGGGCACACCGCATCCACCATGTAGCTGGCCCGGTTGGTGGCCGCCTCCACCACCTCGGGAGCCGAGCCGTGGGCCGACAGCATGATGGGATGGCCGGGGGGCACCTCGGAGATGTCGTCGACGAATACCACGCCGAGCTTCTCGAAACGGCGCACTACCAGCTTGTTGTGGACGATCTCGTGGTAGCAGTACACCGGGCCGTCGAAGGTGCGAACCAGCCAGGCCAGCGCCTTGATGGCCATCTCCACGCCGGCGCAGAACCCCCGGGGTGAGGCCAGGATCACCTTGTGCACATCCACGGGGCCAATTTAGCGGTCGGTTCTGGCGATGTCGGCCTCGTATCATTCCGATTGTGTCCGCGCCTCGGATCACCGCGGTGGCCGACGGGTCGGTGGCCCAGCAGTTCGGCTTGAGGGCCGGCGACGAGCTGCTGGCCGTGAACGGCCGCGTGCCCAAAGACGTGATCGAGTACCAGATGCTGGTGGACGAGCCCGAGCTGAGCCTGGACGTGCGCCGCGACGGGGTGGTTCTGGAGCTGGAGCTGCACAAGCAGGCCGGGGCGCCGCTGGGGGCCCAGGTTCACTCGGCGCTGTTCGACCGGGTTCGCACCTGCGACAACCACTGCGAGTTCTGCTTCATCTACCAGCTTCCGCCGGGGCTGCGATCGAGCCTGTATATGAAAGACGACGACTACCGGCTGTCGTTTCTGTACGGGAACTTCACCACTTTGACCCGCTTCACCGAGGCCGACTTGGAGCGGGTGGTAACTGAGCGGCTGTCGCCTTTGAACGTGAGCATCCACGCCACCGACCCCGATGTGCGGGCCGCCATGTTGCGCAACCGCCGGGGGGCCACCAGCCTGCGGTGGCTGCGAGCCCTGTTGGACCACGGCATCGAGGTACACGGGCAGGTGGTGGTGTGCCCCGATGTGAACGACGGCGACGTGCTGGAGGACACCCTGGCCGGGGTGGCCGACGAGTACCCCGAGCTGGCCAGCGTGTGCGTGGTGCCCCTCGGGGTGTCGCGCCACACTTCCGAGCCCCGGCTGCGGCCCCACACTGAGGCTGAAGCGGTGGCGGTGGTAGAGGCGGTTGGCCAGTGGCAGCAGATCAACCAACAGATTCTGGGGCGCCGGGTGGTGTTCGCCGCCGACGAGTACTACCTGCTGGCCGGGGTGGACTTCCCCGAACCCGACGCCTACGAGGGGTTCGCCATGCACGAGGACGGGGTGGGCATGGCGGCCACGCTGAAAATGGAGTTCTTGGGCCAGGTTGGCGACGCCACCGGCACCCGCCCCGGCTTTTTCGCCTGGGTGGACGGCGCGCCGGCTGCCGGCTACCGGGCGCCGCGGACCGACGGCTCCACGCCCATTGGGCTGCGGCCCCGCAAGGGCGCTCCGGTGGGGGTGGTGACGGGGGAGTACGGGGCCGCGGTGCTGGGGCCGCTGGTGGCCGGGCTGGGCCGCGACGATGTGCGGGTGGTGCCGGTGGAGAACCGGTTCTTCGGCGGCACCACCGCGGTGGCCGGGTTGCTGGTGGGCACCGACATCGCCCGCACCCTGGGCGGCGAGCCCGAGGGCCACCGCTACCTGCTGCCCGACGTGTGTTTGTCGCAGGGGATGTTTCTGGACGGCACCCGCCCCGGCGACCTGCCCCGACCGGTGGAGGTTGTGGCCACCGACGGGGCCGCGCTGCGAGAGGCGATCGATGGCTGATTTTCTGCCGGCGGCCGAGAGCCCGGCGGTGTCGCGGCCTTTGCCCACCGTGGCCATTGTGGGTCGGCCCAATGTGGGCAAATCCACGCTGATGAACCGCATATTGGGCCGCCGGGAGGCCATCGTGGCCGAACAGCCCGGCATCACCCGCGACCGAAAGGAGATGCCGGCTAGGTGGCAGGGCCGGGAGTTCACCGTGGTGGACACCGGCGGCTGGCTGCCCCAGGGCGCGGGCGACAACGCCTCGATGGACGCCAAGGTGTCGGCCCAGAGCGAGAAGTCGATGGCCGACGCCGATGCGGTGGTGATGGTGGTGGACTCCCAGGCCGGCATCACCGGCGACGACGAGGGGGTGGCGGGGCGGCTGCGGGGCCGGGCCGGGCCGGTGTTCGTGGCGGTGAACAAGGTGGACGATGGGGCCCACGAGAACCTCATCTGGGAGTTCGTGCGACTGGGGCTGGGCGACCCGTTCCCGGTGAGCGCGCTCCACGGCCGGGGCGTGGGCGACTTGTTGGACGCGGTGATGGCGGCGCTGCCGGAGGAGTCCGGTGAAGAGATTGAGGCCGGCTTGGAGCCGGGGGGGCCGGGGGCTGGTGCGGGGCCGGAATCCGACGATGGGATGGTGTCGGTGGCCATTGTGGGTCGGCCCAATGCGGGCAAGTCCACCCTGTTCAACCGCCTCATCGGCGACGACCGCTCGGTGGTACACGACCAGCCGGGCACCACCCGTGACGCCATCGACACCGTGGTGGAAACCGAGCTGGGGCCGATGCGGTTTGTGGACACCGCGGGCATGCGCCGTCGGGCCCGCATCGACCAGGCCGCCGAGTACTACTCGCTGTTGCGGGCGCTGGCCGCCGTCGACCGATCCGACATCGCCTTGCTGGTGGTGGACGCCACCGTGGGGGTGACCCATCAAGACCAGCGCCTGGCCGAGAGGGTGGACGCGGCAGGCTGTCCCATAGTGGTGCTGCTCAACAAGTGGGACCTGCTCTCCACCGAGGACCGGGAGGCCATTGCCTTTGACATCGACCGGCGGCTGCACTTTTTGGGCGACGCCGCGGTGCTGCGGGTGAGCGCCCTGTCGGGCAAAGGGTTGAACCGGCTTTTGCCCGAGCTTCGGGGGGTGATCGCCGAGTATCGGCGCCGCATTCCCACCCAGGCGGTGAACCGGGTGCTGCGCGACGCCCAGGCCGCCCATCCCGCCCCCGACGGCGCCCGGGTGCTGTATGCCACCCAGGGGGCCACCGACCCCCCCACCTTCACGCTGTTCGCCAACCGCACCCTGCCCCGCACCTATCTGCGCTACTTGGAGCGGCGTCTGCGGGAGGCATTTCACCTGGGGTCGGTTCCGGTGAAGCTGCGGGTTCGGCGCCGTTCTGGCGAATAATTGCCGCAATTGCGGCGAGAACTCTGCGAAAAGGCGGGGTAACCTTCGGCGATGGAGAATCTTCTCCTGGCCATTACCGCGGGTGTGTGCGCGGTGGCCATGTGGGTGTTCGCACGGTCGGCCCGGCACCGCTATCGGTTCTTGCTCCGCGTGGAGCACACCCATGCCGGAGTGGGGTACGACGAGGAAGGCGAGAGCGACTACGAGGCGGCCTACACGCTGGCCGAATCCAGCTTCCGCCGCGACGCCCATGCCGCCGTTCTCTACGCGGCGCTGACGGTGGTGGCCGCTTTGACCGCGGTCTTGGAGTCGCGGGCGGTGGCCGCGGTGTTGGCCCTGGTGGTGGTGCCGGCGCTGTTCCCGCTGTGGTGGGGGCGCCGCTCGGTGGCCGAGGCCCGGCTCACCCAGGAGCGGTTCGAGATGGAGCGCCGGGCCGAGCAGACGCTGAGCCAGGACGACCTGGCCCCGCTGGCCTGGGCCGACCGGCTGGCCCCCGACCACCTGCCCGACTTCGCCGGCTACGAGATGGGCCGGGTGTACCAGGCCGGCGAGGGGGTGATGGCCGGCGACTTCTTCGACGTGTTCCGGGTGGGGCCCAACCGGGTGGCCGCGGTGATAGGCGACGTGGCTGGCCGGGGCATCGAGTCGTCGATCACCGCATTCCAGGCCAAATACCTGCTCAGGGTGTTTTTGCGCCAGTTCCGCGACCCGGCCCAGGCGCTCGAGGAGCTCAACGCCCAGATGTCGTCCATCGAGCGGGCTGAGGAGTTCATCTCGGTGGTGGTGGTGGTGTTCGACACCGAGGCCCAAACCATGCGCTACGCATCGGCGGGCCACCCCGCGGCGTGGCTGTGGCACGAGCGGGAGGTGCAGCCGCTGAGGTCTACCGGCGCCCTGTTGATGTTGGATGCCAACAGCTCCTACTTCAGCAAGGAGATCCCCCTCGACACCGGCGACATGGTGCTCATGTACACCGACGGCCTGGCCGAGGTGCGCTACGGCGACGCCCAGTTCGGCGAGGACCGCATCGCCATGCACCTGCGGCGAGACCCCACCGTGTCGCCCGACGTGCTGTGCAAGTCGCTGCTGGAGGCCGCCCGCGACTTCGCCGACGGCACCATCAGCGACGACGTGGCCATCCTCGCCGTCCGCCGGGCCTGATTGCCACCAGTTAGGATTGCGCTTCGTCGAACCCGGAGCGCCGGAGATCCGATTGGAGGGCCAGATGGCCGATGTCATTCTAGAGGATGTCAACAAGGAATACAGCAACGGCTTTGTGGCGGTCTCCAACCTGAACCTGGAGATCAATGAGGGCGAGTTCTTGGTGATGGTCGGACCATCGGGGTGCGGCAAGTCGACCACCCTGCGGATGATCGCCGGGCTTGAGGACATCACCTCGGGAACACTGCAAATCGGGGGCCGGGTGGTGAACACCCTTGCCCCCAAAGACCGAGACATTGCCATGGTGTTCCAGAACTACGCGCTCTATCCCCACATGAACGTGTTTGACAACATCGCCTTCTCGCTGAAGCTGGCGCAGCGGCCCAAAGCGGAGATCAGAGAGCGGGTCAACGAGGCGGCTCGCATCCTGGAGTTGGAGAACCAGCTCGACAAGCGGCCGGCCCAGTTGTCGGGCGGCCAACGCCAACGGGTGGCCATGGGCCGGGCCATCGTGCGGCGCCCCCGGGTGTTCCTTCTCGACGAGCCCTTGTCGAATCTCGACGCCAAGCTCCGGGTGCAGATGCGAGCCGAGATCACCGAGTTGCAACGTGAGGTGGGGGTTACCACCTTCTATGTAACCCACGACCAGGTGGAGGCCATGACCATGGCCGACCGCGTGGCGGTGATCAGCGGGGGGATCTTGCAGCAGGTGGACAGTCCGATGAAGCTGTTCAACGAGCCCGACAACATCTTTGTTGCCGCCTTCATCGGCTCCCCGTCTATGAACCTGATGGAGGCGGTGGTACACCGTCAGCAAACAGGTTTGCAGATGCAGTTGGGAAGCCACACGCTGGCCGTTCCCGATTCGGTGCTCGGACAACGACCCGCTCTGGAGCGCTATCTGGGCACCACGGTGGCGGTCGGGCTGCGGCCCAAGGACTTTGAGGATGCCGCCATAGTCTCCGACCACCCGGTTGATCAGAGGGTGAGGGCCCATGTCTCTCACACCGAGGCCCTCGGCTATGAGGTAATTGCCTACTTCGAGCTGGACGCCAAGCCGGTCATCTCACAAGAGGCGCTGGAGTTGACCGAAGATCAGATGGCCGATGCCGCTCAAGACACCACCCGAGTTCACGCCCGGTTCCACCCCACCACCGCGGTGCAGCCTGGAGACGTGATCGAGGCCGCGGTCACCATGGAGAACGCCCATTTCTTCGATCTGGAAACCGGTCTGGCCATCCGGGGTTGACCAGGGGGCGGCTGAGCTCAGTTCCAGACGAGCGGACCGTGGTCGATTCGGGGCAGCACCATGTCGCCGAATCGCTCGCACTCCGGGAGATGCGGGTATCCCGAGAGGATGAAGGCATCGATGCCTGCTTGCCGGTAGGCGTCCAGCTTGGCCAGCACCTCGTCGGGCGAGCCCACGATGGCCGCCCCTGCCCCTGACCGGGCCCGGCCGATCCCGGTCCAGAGGTTGTCCTCCACGAAGCCGTCTGCATCGCTGAGATCTCGAAGCTCGGATTGGCGGTGGACGCCAGCGGAGGCGGCATCCAGCGACCGCCGCCTGATCGCTTCGCCCGTGTCATCGTCGAGCCGGCTGACCAGTGCAGCGGCCGCTTCTCGAGCTTCTTCGGCGGTGGGGCGCACGATGACATGGCTGCGCAGCCCGAAGCGCAGGGTGCGACGGTGGCTTTCGGCTCGGGCCCTCATGTCGTCGACGGTGGCCGCAACGCCGGCAACCGTGTCCGGCCAGGTAAGGAAGACGTCGGCTGCGGCCGCGGCGGTTTCTTTAGCCGCTTCGGAGAAGCCGCCGAAGTAGAAGGGGGGACAGCGGCCCGACACGGTGGTGGCCCGAGGGGGGTCAAGGGCCAGGTCGACGAATTCGCCGTGGAAGTCCACCGGTTGTCCGTTGAGCAGGGTTCGCAGCACCTGCATCCACTCCAGCGTTCGCCGGTAGCGGGGCTCGGATTCCAGCGCCTCGCCGGGGATGTCGCTGGAGATGATGTTGATGGTGAGGCGGCCATCCAGTATCTGGTCGATGGTGGCGAGTTGGCGGGCGAGCTGGGGGAGCCACATCTCGCCCATCCTCACCGCGAGCAGGAGTTGGATCTGGGTGGTGTGCGGTGCCACCGCGGCGGCAAATGCGGTGGAGTCGATGCCGAGGGTGTAGCCCGATGGCAAGAGGATGTTGTCGAAGCCGTGCCGGTCGGCAGCCAAGGTGATGTTGCGGCAGTGCTCCCAGCTGCTGGCCAGCTCGGGGTCGGCTACGCCCAGGTATTCGTAATCGTCGTCGCACAAGGCGGCGAACCAGGCCACCTCTACCAGAGTCGAATTGCTCACGGCAGCGGCACGCCCTCAGAGGCCTCGATGATGGCGTATACGTCGGCCCGTTCGAGGGGGATGGATGCAGCCCCAGCCGCTTCGGCCAGTCGCCCGGGGTTCTGTGTTCCCAGCAGGGCCACCGGGCGGGACGGATGGGCCAGCACGAAGGCGAGCGCCACTGCGGTTCGGCTGGTGCCGTGGCGCTCGGCCAGCTGGTCCAGGGTGGCTATCAGCTCGGGCCGCACGTCGGTGCCCGTGGCCAGTCTGCCTCCGGCCAGCGGGCTCCAGGCCAGGGGGACGACTCCGTCGCGCATGCAGAGATCCAAGGTGCCGTCGCGCAGGGCGCCCAATTCCGCGGCGGAATATTCGGGCTGGGTAGAGGCCAGCGGGAATGGCAAATGGGCCGCTAGGGCCTCATGTTGCTGGGGCGTGAAGTTGGAGATCCCAACCTCGCGGATCTTGCCCTGGTCCCGCAGGGTGGTCAGCGCCCCGGCCAACTCCCGCGGATGGGTGAACAGGTCGGGCCGATGGATCTGGTAGAGGTCGATCACATCGGTGCCGAGGCGGGCTAGCGAGGCCTCGCAGGCCGCGGTGATGGCGGAGGCACCGGAGTTGTAGGGGGTGGGTGGCGCAATCCCCCCTTTGGTGGCCAGAACCATGCGGTCCCTCAGATCGGGCGCCGCCGCCAGCACCCGTCCGAGATTGGCCTCTGCTTGGCCGAACGCGGTCCCCCCCCAGTCCAGTCCGTACACATCGGCAGTGTCCACCAGGTTCATGCCGAGCCCCACCGCCGTCTCCAGGATTTGTTGATATTGGGAATCGGTGCGCCCGACGAGGCGCCAGCAGCCGAATCCCAGCCGTCCGACACGGAAGTCGCTACCGAGGGGGATGGAATCAGAGTTGACAAGACGTTCTGGCACCGGATCAAGCTATCGTGTCGAGCCTCCGCCAGCGTTTTCGAGGAGAAATTGTGATCCGTTACGGAGTGATTGGGACCGGAATGATGGGCCGAGAGCACATCGCCAACGTCTCCCACCTCCCCGGTGCCGAGGTGGCCGCGCTAGCCGATCCCCACCCGCCGTCCCTCGAGGCGGCCGGAGCCCTGGCTCCGCGGGCGGATCGCTTCTCTGACTATCGAGACCTGTTGGACGCAGAGGCCTGCGACGCGGTGGTGATCGCCACCCCCAACATGACCCATGCCGATGTGTTGGGCTGCGTATTGGGCACCAATCTGCACGTGCTGGTGGAGAAGCCGCTGTGTACCACTGTGGCCGACTGCCGCCGGGTGATCGACGCGGCCTCAGAGCACCGCGGGGTGATTCGGGTGGGGTTGGAGTACCGGTACATGGCGCCGTTCGCCCGGCTCATCCAAGAGGTGGAGGCAGGAGCGGTAGGCCGGGTGCGGATGGTTTCGATGCGCGAGCACCGCTTCCCGTTTCTGCCGAAAGTGGGCGACTGGAACCGGTTCTCCGAGAACACCGGCGGCACCCTGGTGGAAAAGTGCTGCCACTTCTTCGACCTGATGAATCTGGTGATGCCCGGGCGGCCCGAGAGGGTGTTCGCCTCGGGGAGCCAAGCGGTGAACCATCTGGATGAGCGCTTTGGAGGCCGCACTCCCGACATCGACGACAATGCCTATGTGGTGGTGGACTACGACGACGGTGCCCGGGCCATGCTCGATTTGTGCATGTTTGCCGAGGCCACCCACAACCAGCAGGAGTTTGCGGTGATGGGTGACACCGGAAAGGCAGAGGCGCTGGTGCCTGAGCACGTCGTTCGGATCGGGCGTCGGGGCGAGCACTCCATTGGCAATGTGGAGGTTGTGCCCACGCCGGTTGAAGTGCCATTCGAGGGGTTCCATCATGGTTCGAGCTTCGTGGAGCACCAACGATTCTTTGAGGCCATCGCTGATGATGACAGCGCCAGTACCCAGGCCCATTCGATTCAGGCCCTTGAGGGCGCCATGTTGTGCGTGGCCATAGGGGTTGCCGGTCAGCGGTCGATGGCGACGGGCGCACCGGTAGCGGTGGCCGACGTGCTCTGATCAGAGGGGGCGGGGGAGGGAGCGCTCAACCCTTGACTGAGCCGGCGAGGAGCCCTCGCACGAAGTGGCGCTGAAGGCTGAAGAACACAATCAACGGCACAATCATGATCACGAACGCGGAGGCGAAACGGAGCTGGAAGTTGGAACCCCTCTCGCCCACTAGGTTGACCAGCGCCACTGTCATGGGCTCGTTGTCGGTGAGGAATACGGCGGCGATCAGGTAGTCGTTCCAGGTCCACAGGAACTGGAAGACGGCGAAGGCGGCCAACGCTGGTCGGGCCAGGGGGACCACCAGACGCCAGAAGATGGTGAAATGGGAGGCGCCGTCGATTCGGGCCGCCTCAAACACCTCGCGGGGGAGCTGGCTGATGAAGTTGTGCAACAGCAGCACGGCCAGCGGCAGTCCGAATGCGGTGTGGGTCAGCCACACCGCCGCCGCGGTATTGGCCACGCCGACATCGGGGATCAGCACAAAGGTCCAGTCCACCCCCGGAATGGTGAGCCGGGCCCCGTTGTTGAACAACTGAAGCAGCGGCACGAAGGCCATCTGGTTGGGCAGGGCGATCATGGAGACCAGGGCGATGAAGAGCCAGTTGCGGCCCCGGAACTCGATCCAGGCAAATCCGTAGGCGGCGAAGGCGGCTATGGCGATGGGGATGATGGTGGCCGGCACCACGATGGCGAGGGAATTGAGGGCGAACTCCCACATGGACGGCTGAGCGGCGCTCTCCCTGAATATGTCGCGGTAATTCTGGAGGGTCAGGTTGTTGATGTCGTTCCACGACGTCCACCAACCGGAGCTGTTGATGTCGGGCACCTTGCGGAACGATGAGATGAACAGCCCGAACGTGGGCACGGTCCAAACCACCACGATCAGCCACATCACCCAACTGGGGGTGGTGGCCGCCAGGCGGCGGAGCCTCTGGCCGGTGGGCATGAGCGCTTTGTCAACCGAGCTCATCTCGGCTCCGATCCCGTCTCATGCACAGGACTCATCTCAGCTCCGATTGGAGTCGGCGGATGTTGTAGATCATCACCGGCAGCACCAGGGCCAGCAGCACCACCGCGAACGCGCTACTGGAGGTGAAGTTGCGGTCGCGTAGCTGGTCGAACATCTCATTGGCCAGCACGTTTGTGCGGTTGGCGCCGTTGGTGGTGGCCTTCACCAGGTCGAAGACCTTGGTGACGATCACCATCAGCGTGGTGACCACGACGATGATGGTGGGACGGATCTGGGGGACGACCACCCGCCAGAAGACCTGGATCTCATTGGCCCCGTCTACCCGGGCCGCCTCTGTGAGCTCCTCGGGAACGGCCCGGATTGCAGCCGACAACACGACCATGGCGAATCCGGTCTGGATCCACACCATGATGAACATGATCCAGAAGTTGTTCCACGGGATCATCGACGAGTTGATGAAGAAGCCACGGGGTTGGAAGCCGATGCCCTGAAGGATGGCGTTGAGCAGTCCGGTCTGATTTCCGGTGGGCTGGACCTCGTAGATGAAGTCCCAGATCACCGCGGCGCCCACCATGGAGATGGCCATGGGCATGAAGATCAGGGTCTTGGCCACTCGCTCACCCCGGGCCCGCTCGGCCAAGATGGCCAGCAGCAGCCCCAACACGGTGGACAATCCGGCCACGGTGACCACCCACCAGATGTTGTTCCACACCACTCCTTGCAGGGTGGACAGCGCGCCGAAGATTCCCAGGCCAATGGCCAGCACCAGCATCATGGAGGAGGTGGGCGACCCCCAGTCCATCTCCAGGTCACCCCTGCGCAACCGGGCCAACAGCCACGCCACCACGAGAACGGCCGCCACCGCGGCGACTATGACCAGCGAGATGCGGCTCGACACCACCACGGTGAGAACGTCCACGATCAATGATCGGTTTGGCTCGCGGACCAGCGATTCAACGAAGCCGGCCAAGGCGGCGATTCCAATGAGAACAGCTACACCGCCCAGCACCCTCATGGCTCCTCGGGCCACCCTGACTCTCTGCGGACCGCCGACAATTCGAGATGCGCTGGCCCAAGCGGCGATGACGGCCACTGCGGCGGCGGCCAGGCCCACTATGAAGAGGCGGCTGGTGAAGATCGAGGTCCAACCTTCGACAGAAAAGAAGGTGCGGTCGGTGAAGATCTCCTCGTAGTGCTGGATGGTGAATCCAGACTCCCGGCCTCTTGGCCCGTTTTTGAACGACAGCCACATGGTGCGAAAGCCGGGGATGACCAAGCCGCCGACGACGAAGAGCAGAGCCGGGCCCACAAACACCCATGGCCTGAGTCCGCCCTCCAGGCGGATGCGCCGCTCCAGGGTCGGGACCAGTCCTCGTCCCGCAACCAAGCCCAGGCCCCCAACGATCAGCCCGCTGATGACGATGGCCAGCCATCCCTCGGAGAAGGGACCGCCGATGGCAGGGCCTTGGGGCACCCAACCGTTGTGCTGGAGCACGGCTCCGATGATCAGGCCCAATACCGCCCCGATGCTGGCCGTGAACGCCGACCACCGGTTCAGGGCCGAGTCAACGGTTCTATCAGCGCCGATGAACAACACCGCGGTAACAGCCAGCGCCCCGGCAACGCTGATGAGCATGGTGACGATCTGGCCCATGGCGCCTTTACCCTAGGCGTTTCTACAGGACTGGCGCGGGAACGCGACAGGGCCGGGGGCGAAAATGCCGCCCCCGGCCCTGTTCAGAGTTGTTCAGCCGCTAGCGACTGAATGTTTGGCGTTCTCCTACGGCCACGCGTTCTCGGTGTCGTCGGCAAATTCCTGGGCCGTCTTGGAGCCCGACACGTAGTCGGTTCCAGACCGCCAGAACTCGCCGGCGCCGACCTCGCCGGGCATCAGGTCAGAAGCGTCGAACCGGAACGGATCGGCGCTCACCAGGATGTCGGCCAAGCCGCGGTCGAAGTCCGAACTGTACAGAGAGGTGTCGTGCTCGCGGTTGGGGGAGAGGAATCCGCCCTTATCAGCCATGATCCGGGCGTTGGCATATTCGGCGGTGCCGATGTACTCCATAACGGCCAGGGTCTCGGGCTTGTCGGTGAAGGCCACCGCGTGGGTTCCCGCACCGAGCACGACGGTGCCGAACTCGTCGCTGACGGTCGGCAGGTAGAACACGTTGACGTCGCCGTTGGGGCCGAGCGATGCGCCAATTTCGGTGTAGAAGGCACCGGCGAAGCTGGCCTGACGGTGCAGCACGCAGTCGCCATCGGCGATGGGCAGTGAGGCCTCTTTGAAGCCGGTGGCGGCGATCAGGTCGCGACCGCCGAGCACGTTGCCCTCTTCGAACCAGATGTCGCCCACAAACTCAGCCACTTCGACCACTCGCGGGTCGTTGAACGGGATCTCGTGGGACACCCATTGGTCATATACGTCGGGACCCTGGAGGCGGAGCATCATGTCCTCCATCCAGTCGGTGAACACCCAGCCGGTGGCGTCGCCCGACCCGATGCCGATGCACCAGGGGGTAAGGCCGTCGGCCTTGATTTGGTCGGATAGCGCCTCGAGCTCAGCCCAGGTGGTGGGGATCTCGTAGCCGTTCTCGGCGAACAGCGTCGGGCTGTACCACACCAGGCTCTTCACGTCGCCCTTGTTGGGCACGCCGTACACCTGTCCACCGGTGGTGGCCAGGTCGAACCAGAATGGGTCATAGGCGCCGGAGATGCTGTCGAGCAGCGACTGCGGCAGCGCCACAGCGTCTCCCGACTCCCCAAACTGGATGATGCGCCCTGGCTGGGGGATGATGACGATGTCGGGCGGGTTGCCGCCTTCCAGAGCCAAGTTCAGCTCAGTGGTGGCGTCCCGGGTGCCGGAGTACTGCACCTCGATGCCGGTGCGAGCCTCGAACGGCTCGAAGCCGGCCAAGAAGCCCTCAGCCTCGGGGCCGGTTTCCGGGCCGAGAATGTTGACCACGGTGCCGGCCAGGCTCGGCTCTTCCTCCTCTTCGGGCATCGGCTCTTCAGCGGGCTCTTCAGCGGGCTCTTCAGCGGGTGCCTCGGTGGGCGCCGCCGTGGGAGCGGGGGTGGATGCTGCTGGCGCGTCGTCATCATCATTGCCGCAGGCCCCGGCGACCAGGGCCATGGCGAACAACAGGGCGACGAGCGCGAACAACTTTGATTTCATTCGCATTGCGGGATTCCCTCCAGTTTGCAAGTGATTGCTGGAAAACAACACGCTATTGCTTTTCTTTTGGCGAGTCCAAGGCAAGGCTTCTGTTGGCCGTATGCGGAAACACGGGCTGACGGTGGCAAGCTAGATGGATGCCCTGGTGCGAGCCCTGCGAGCGGTTCTGGAACCCCTCCTCGGTAACCACCGAAGGCGCCTGCCCCACCTGCGGCGCTGCCGTCGAAGCCCCGTCCGATATGGAATCCACCGCCCGACAGAAGGTTCCCTGGCACTTCTGGGTATTCCTAACCGCCGCCGCCGTCTACCTAATCTGGCGCGCCATAGACGGCGTCGCCCTGGTGTTTTGAAGGGTTTGGGGGCCGCCGGGGGCTAACCGCCAGGGACTAGCCGCTGGGTTTGCTGACGTCGAGGACGAGGACGGAGATCTTGCGGGCTTCCTCGGGGGTGAGGTCTTGCTCAAGCCGTTCTTCTAGTTCCGCGGCGGTTGTTGGCCGGTGACCCTCGGGCGGGGGAGTGGGTTTGCTGTCTTCGAGGCCGAACCACAGCGGCATGTAGATGCCGTGTTCGTCGGTTGCTGGGTCGGTGGTGTACTGGCTGACGAGCTGGGCGCGTGGTGCAGTCCACAGTTCGGGATGGGTGTGTTTCTTGAGTTCGATGGGGATGTTGTGCCCGCCGTAGGTCACGGTGATGTCGGCCCGGGTGCCAGCCGCGTAGCGCCTCTCCGGCTCGACAGCAACACCGGTAGGAACTGCCTCCCGCAGTTGGGCGAGGATTGCATCTCGGCATGATTCTTCGGGCTTCGGGGTCGTGGGGCGGCCGTGTTGGTCTTCGTTCCAGAATTGCCGCCACGGATTGCTGTTGTCGCCCCGCAGGCGTAAGGCGATCTCATTTAGCCGCTCTGTAACTAGGGCGGCTAAATCTGCTGCGTTGGCCGGTAGGCCGTTGTTGAGCGTGTGCTGCACCTGATCGATGCTGGGGTGGCGGTAGGCGGCATCTCCCTGAAGAACTCTTTGGCTCTCCAATGTGCGCTTGAGATGGTTGTGCCACCCCGCTAGCTGAGGGTCGTCTGTCAGGTGGGCCAATGCCAGTTGAGCTTCGTTGCCAGGCATGGACCCAAGCAGCGAAATCAGGCTGGCTATGCGGTCAGACGCGTCTAATTCAAGGGTTACGAACCCGTTCACCATGAGCGGGGGATAGAGGCGGCCTAGCATCTCGATCACGTCTTGCAGCAAGGTCGGCTCGGAGCATCGACCCATGATCGAGGGGCCAAAGCGGTCTTCTTCGTAAGCACCTCGCAAGAACTCAGCCAAGTGTCTGACTCGTTCATCGCTATGTCCGACGAAGTCTCGCAGCGACCGTCGATGCCGTTCTGGAGCAAGCAGAGCGGCGACTACCAGCCACCGGACCCTCTGGGCGTCGGTTGTGCTCTTGGCACCGAGCTTTTTCTCGACTAGCGCGGAAAGCGCAGTGGCGTCGGGGTATCGCAGTGCTTGGCCGAGCAACCGGTCGAGCAAGGGAAGCTGCTCGCTGGGAGCTCGAACCGAAAGCGCTCTCAGCAATTTGATCCTGACGCTGTGGACCCGCTCTTCGAGCCCGGTAACTCGGTCGAGGTCCTCAAGGCCCGACGGGTAGACCTCCCCAGCTTTCAGCGCTGCGACGGCACATTGGTAGAGCACATCGAGCACCAGATCAGGATCTTGTTGCAGCCAGCGGTCGTAACACCAAGCTGTAGCTTGTTGCCTGGCCGTGTCGGCAACGCAGAAGCGAATGGCAAGAATCTTGCGCCTTTGGAGGTCGCTGAGGGAGTTCAGGCGGGTCGGGTCCTCGGCTTGAAACTGAACCATGCTGGCGAGCACGGGATAGGCCAGGTAGTGGTGCCGGGACTCAGAGCGAAGCGAGGTCGATTCGTTGACGTCGGGCAGGTCTTCTCTGAACCACGTTTCCCGGAGCGCTGTGATAACAGCATCGACCAGTGAGACATCGCCGCCGACGAATTCGCTAATGCGTTCCTGCGGCAGCGCCCGTTCTTCTACATCAATGAACAAGGCGAAATACACCATGGCCAAGTCGTGCAGGATTCGTGGGGAAGCTCGGTTCTCGCGCAATTCGACTTCGATGGAGCGCAACAGAGCTTGCCAATCTGCAACCTGTTGGCGCCTCTTGGCATCGTGCTCGGCCAACCGATTATCCAGTTCGCGCCTCCATTCGCTGTCCTCGGTCCGAGGCGGCGGCGGATTGCGAAGTTGGTCGAGTTGTTCGCTCAAGGTGCTGTGTTCTTGCGTCTGGCTGTCGATTGCTTCAAGCGTCAGACCATCGCTGATCGATGCATCATCCAACGAGCGATACGCCTGTCTGAGAAGTTCATGGGCTACGAAGGGTTCGGCATCGGCTAGATCCACCGCCTTTTCCAGACACCACAGGCCAAATTCTGGAGGAGGTTTGCTCTCATGCAGAGCGTTGCAGCGCCAGTGCTCGTACACCTCGAACCGTTCGTTGGTCTCATGTCGCCTGATCCAAGTCAAGAAGGCTGACTTCTGGATTTCGGGACGGGCCTCCAACCAAGCCTTGATCTGCTGAGCCGGATTCTCGCCTAGAGGCCGTGAGGGCTGAGAGCGCCTCGGGGCGTTCAGCCAGTGGTAGATCTGGGAGGAATCAAGTTCGTCGCCCCACGCCTCTAGACCCCGGTCGAGAAGTTGTAGAGGCAGGTCTTCAAAGCGTGATTGCTCCAAAGCTGCCAACAGTTGAGAGCGGTCTTCGCTAAAGGAATCGAGCAGTTCGAAAACGTGTTGGTCTGAGGACTGCTCCAAGAGGTCCCAATGCCAGAATCGGGCTAAGTGGCCGAAGTAGTTGGTCCGATTTCGGGGTGCGACGTACTGCCACACCTGTGAGGGCGGCAGCCACCGCGGGTAGAGGTACCTCAGAAGGTCGCCCCGAAGGTCGTCATCAGAGTCTGAAACCTGTCGATTGTGGATATCTGCAAGAAGGCTGAGGAGGGCGTCTGCCTTGACGTCGCTATCGGGAATGATGTGGAGATAGGCCCCAAGTGCGGAATCTCTCACATGTGGGGGCCATGCTGAACCCCTCAGAATCGCCATAAGGTCAGGTTCGAGCCCAGCAAATCCCAAAGATGCTGGTGGTTCAGGTTCGGCTTCGGACAGCACTCGCAGGATGAAGTCCATAATGCGGTCTTGCTGGTACCCAGTTTCCCTACCACGGATGAGTTCCGTGATGGAGTCAACCATCCCTGCTGATGCCAGCGACCGGAAGGCCCATGCCGTGTTGTCTAGAAATCCGTCGACCCTCCCGTCGCGCCCCTCATGACCGAACAAGGGTCCTTGGGTGGCGAAGGTTGCCAGTGACTTCAGTAGGTGTCCCTTCTCATGAGTTGAGAAGTTGCCGATGTCCCCGTAGAGGCCGACACCCACTGGATCGGCGTCAACAAGCACCTGGCGTGCTTCGGGGGAGTGGGCCGCAAGCCAAGCAGACAAGCCCCTGAGCGTGGTGACCGCCCGGCCATCGCTGGGGCTGGTCATCAGGGCCACCACTCGTGAGGCAGGCAGCCCGTCGTTGATCAGCTTGGCCAAATGTCGGCCAGCGAGGAATTCAGCAACGTGACGGTGAACTGGGCCGTGGACCTGCCCGTCCGCGCCAGTGAATAATTTTGTCTTGAGCGCTCGCTTGAGGCATTCCTGAGACAATGGGGCAGGTAGTTCGTCGAGTTCGTCGAGAAAGACAGAGGAGTCGAAATCGGCCACTGGTGCCGACGAAAAGCCTGGTTCGTCGGCTAACAGGTGCAGAGCAGACAGGTATCCGGCTCCGTCCAAAACGGATTCTGTCGGTACGGAGCCAACGCCGAGGAGATGCTCCTGGTTGTGTTCTCTGGCCGTCCTTTGACACGCCATCTCAAACGTGTCCAGCCGGCTCTTCGGCCAACCGTCGCCCTGGTCGATTGCATCGGCAAGCAGGGTCAGCATCAGCGGGTTGCCCAACAACGCGCCGAGTCCTTGGTGGCCGGCCTCCTCGATGAACTTCTCAGCTCTGCTGTTGCTGAGTCCACGCAACCAGAGAAGCTCGATGGCTGCCTCGTCGCTTAGCGGGTCAAGGCGCAGCACGGTGATCTGTGAGTCGGCGGATACGGCCTCCAAGCTCTTGAGGTCGTTGGTACCTAGCCAGTCGGCCTCCCGACACGAAATGCGGAAACTCGGTTGGCCGAGCTGGTCAAGCTGAGAGCGGATCTCATCCAATGGGGTCCGGAAGTCGGTAGTTCCGGCACGTATCTCATCAAGGCCGTCGATGAAGAGGGTCTTGTTCTGCCACTCCGGGCGGGAAGCTACGGAGAAAGCGATGAAGTCCCGAGCGCTCATATAGGCAGCGCCGTCTCCCAGTACCTCTTGCTCCCTCTTGAACTCAATCGTCTTGCCTGAGCCGGGATCACCGAGCAGTACATAGGCCTGCCGCTCTCTGAAGTGGCTGAGCGGTTGCGAGTCAACGGGATTGGCGCTGACCTCGGTACAAGTACGGTCGACGTAGGTGCTCATGTCGAGTCGAACCAATAGTCGGGGGGCAGGGACAGGAACTCGTGGAGAGGCACGCCCGCGTCTCCGACGACGATGGTGTTCTTGGGTTGGAATCGGCGCTCGAACTCCGACAGCCCTCTTGTTGGAGCAAGGGCTTGGCCGCTCTTCACCTCGATGCCGACGAGATTGAATCCGCGCTCGAGAACGAAATCGACCTCGAAATTTCGGTCTCGCCAGTATTTGACCTCAGTCCTCGTCGAGGCCGCGTTCAAGAGATGGGCGCCCACGCTGCTCTCTACCAAGCGGCCCCAGTAGGAGCGGTCGGCTCGCGCTTCGTCGAAGCTGAGGCCATAGACCGAAGACATCAGGGCGGTGTTGAATACGTTGAGCTTCGGCGTAGGTGACTTGGTAGAAGCCGGGCGATTGGCGTGTTTGGGCAAAGCCGCAAGCATCCCGACGCGAGAGAGAAGGTCGAGGTATCGGGTAAGCGTGGTGGTGTTGCCTGCTTCCTGTAGATGGCCCATCAGCTTGGTGTAGGACATCTCTTGGCCCGAATAGCGGGTTCCGAGGTCGAACAGCCGCTTGAGCAGTTCTGGCTTGTCCACCCGGACCATGGAGAGAACATCGCGCTCAATGTTGGGGCCGATAAATGCGCTGCGCACGTAATCGCACCAGCGGTTGGTTTCGGCGATCCTGGCTGCGGCGCCAGGGTAGCCGCCGAAATAGACGTACTCATCCAAGCTGAGGTCGAATGCCGCTGACATCTCTGAGTATGACCAATGGGGAAACCGGATGGGCTCGAATCGCCCAACCAGGCTCTCGGTCAATCCAGCTTGCATCAAGATCGGGGCTGAGCCGAGGAGCACTACATGCATTGGGCAGCCATTCCATCGGTCTTCATCCCAGAGTCTCTTGACGAGACTCGACCAGCGGTCAATTCGTTGAATCTCATCCAATACGAGGACGAAACCTGTGGGCGAGCGCACAGCCTGTTGACGGCAGTGCTCCCAGACCTCGATGATCTGCTTCGCATCAGGCGGAGGCGACACGGGGGTCGCCTCTGTCATATCCGCTAACGAAAGCGGGTCGCTCTCTCCGGACATTCGCGGCTCCACGGCTTCAATCGATGGTTCGATTGACAGGTACCGGTGCTCCTTGTCCAAGGAAGAGAGTGCTTGAAGCACCGCCGTCGTCTTGCCGCTTTGGCGGGGGCCGAATATCGCGACGAGGACGCTGGGCTGCTCCGACAGCCTCTCAATGAGAGTGTCGACCTGCGCCCGACGAAATTCGGCCATAACCGCAGTGTATCAACGGCAAATGCATTATTGAACAAAATTACTCAATTGAGTAATGGACTGTCAGCGGCGGCCGGATCGGGAGGCGTAGCCGGCAGTGACGGGTTAGCCCTTTTGGTTGAAGTCGAGAACTAGCGGGCCCACTTCGCATTCTTCCGCATCGAACCACAGGGCGATGGCCTCGCGGGCTGTGGCCTTTACCTTGGCGCGACGTCGAGCCTGTGAATGACAGCCAGGGAGGTTGTCGACCCTGATCGCCCACCATTGGCCAGATCGGACAACAGTGAGGTGGTGGGTGTCGCTAACCGACGGCTGAGCATCAGTACCGCTTAGCGCCATAGTTCCAGCATAAGCCCCTTCCTGTGCGCGATACCTCGGATTTCCCCGACGTTGATGAACTCGGATTTGGTGTGGCACAATTGTGGCCATGGCCAGTGAGTCGTTGCGGTCGGTCAGGGATCGGTTCTCGGAGTTTGTTGAGCGGGTCAACGCTCACCACGAGCGGGTGACCATCACCCGCAATGGGTCTCCGGTTGCGGTGCTGATGAGCTCAGAAGATCTTGAATCGCTGGAGGAGACATTGGCCATTCTCGGTGATCCGGAGGCCATGAAGGAGTTGGCTGAGGGCGAACGCGCGCTCTTGGAAGGCGATGTTGTGCAAGGCGTCGAGGCTGTCAGAGCGCTGCGGCCTTCATGAATGACGCCCCCTATGGGCTAGTTGTCGCCCGGACAGCAGCAACGGCAATCGCAGAACGGCTCCCTGAGGCGGTGGCCGCGGCAGTTCTTGATTTGATAACCGGGCCTCTGCTTGAGAATCCCCAGCGTGTAGGCATTGAGTTGCGGAATGAGCTCGAAGGCCTGTGGAGTGCGCGTAGAGGCACATATCGGATCCTCTATCGCGTCGACGACGTCAACAGAATGGTTGAGATCGTTCGAGTGAGCCACCGCCGAGATGCGTACCGCTCTGATTGATGCGGTCGACTGCGACTCGTTCCGTGGTCGGGCTGCCGGGATTTGAACCCGGGACCTTCGGTCCCCCAGACCGACGCGCTAACCAAGCTGCGCCACAGCCCGTAACGGGGTGAGCATAGCGGGGCAGGGTGGGGGAGCCCCATGCGGATAAGTAGGATTGGGGCCGTGTTGGACCTGGTTATCCGCGGCGGCACCATCGTCGACGGCACGGGCTCCTCGGGCTACTCCGGCGATGTCGGGGTGAGCGGCGGGCGAATCGTGGCCGTTGGGGAGGTGGCCGAACCCGGTCGCATCGAGATCGACGCCACCGGCCGGGTGGTTTGCCCCGGTTTTGTTGATCCCCACACCCACTACGACGCCCAGCTGTTCTGGGATCCGGCCGCCTCTCCCTCCAACCTGCACGGGGTTACCACCGTCATCGGGGGCAACTGCGGCTTCACCCTGGCGCCCCTCAACCCCGGCGACGCCCCCTACCTCCAGCGGATGATGGCCAAGGTGGAGGGCATGCCGCTCACCGCCCTGGAGACGGGACTGGATTGGTCGTGGCGCACCTTCGCCGACTACCTGGGCCGCTTGGACGGCAACCTCGGGGTGAACGCCGGGTTCCTGGTGGGCCACTGCGCCATCCGCCGAGCGGTAATGGGCACCGACGCCACCGGCAGCGAGGCCGATCCCGCCCAGCTCGAGGCCATGAAGGCCCTGTTGGCCGAGGGCATCGCCGCCGGCGGCCTGGGTTTTTCCACCTCGCTGTCTTACACCCACAACGACGGCGACGGCGCTCCGGTGGCTTCCCGCTTCGCCACCGACGACGAGGTGATCGCGCTGTGCTCGGTGGTGGCCGAACACGAGGGCACCACCTTGGAGTACGTGACCGACGGCTGCATGCAGGGCTTCACCGACGAGGAGCTCGACTTGATGGTGGCCATGAGCCGGGCCGCCCGCCGCCCGCTGAACTGGAACGTGCTCACCATCGACTCGGCCGACCCCGACCGCTACCGGGCCCAGTTGGGCGCCTCGGCGCGAGCCGCCGAGCACGGGGCCAGAGTGGTGGCTTTGACCATGCCGGTGCTGGTGGGCATGAACATGAGCTTCCTCAACTACTGCGCCCTCAACATGCTGCCCGACTGGGGAGAGGTGCTGGGGCTGCCGGTGCCCGAGCGCATGGCCCGCCTGGCCGACCCTCAAACCCGGGCGCACCTGGCCGAGCGGGCCGCCTCGCCCGACGCCGGGGTGTTCAGCCGGCTCACCGGCTGGGGCGGCTACCGCATCGGCGACACCTTCAGCCCGGCCAACGACGGCGTGGGCGGGCGCACGGTGGCCGACATCGCCGCGGAGCGGGGCACAGGGCACTTCGACACCCTGGTGGACATCGTGCTGGCCGATGAGCTGCGCACGGTGCTGTGGCCGGCGCCCACCGATGACGACGACGAGAGCTGGCGGCTCCGGGCCGAGGCCTGGCAGAGCGAGCACACGCTGTTGGGGGGCTCCGACGCCGGTGCCCACCTCGACCGGATGTGCGGCGCCCCCTACACCACCGCCTTTTTGGGCGACTGCCTGCGGGGCCGGCGCCTGGCCTCGCTGGAGACGGCCATCCACATGCTCACCGACGCCCCGGCCCGGCTGTTCGGCCTGCGGGAGCGGGGCCGCATCGAGGTGGGCTGGCGCGCCGATGTGGTGGTGTTGAACCCCGACACGGTGGATTCGGGCGCCATGCGCCTGGTGGAGGACCTGCCCGGAGGCTCGGCCCGCCTTTTCGCCGATGCGGTGGGGGTAGACCATGTGCTGGTGAACGGCACGCCCATCGTGAGCGGCGGCCAGGCCACCGACGCCCGGCCCGGCACCCTGCTGCGATCGGGGCGCGACACCGACACCGTGCTGGTGGGGTAGTGGACCTCGAACAAAGCAAAGTGAACCTGGCCCAGTTCCGGCGCCGCCTCGAGATCTTCTCGCTGCGCTGGCAGGCCCGCCTCGACACCCGGCGGGTGGACCAGGCCGTGCCGTGGATCGTGGCCCTGTTCTTCGGCGGGTTGCTGTCGGGGCTGTCTTTGGCCCGGGCCCGGTCGCTGGACGCCGGCGCCGACCTGTCGTCGCACCTGCAAGGGCTATGGCTTATCGGGGAGGGCTATGAGCCGCTGTCCAGCGTGGCCGGCCACAACCTGCTGTGGGAGCAGGCCGCGTTCATCCTCTACCCGGTGGCCGGGCTCACCGCCTTGTTCCCCGACCAGCCCACGCTGCTATGCCTGCAAGCCTCGGCCCTGGCGCTTGGCGTAGTGCCGCTGTGGCGCATCGCCCGCGATGTGGGCGGCCTCAAGTCCGGGGCGGCCGCCGCGGTGATCTTCGCCTACTGCGCCTATCCGGCGATCCACAGCATCAACCTGTCCGACTTCCACCCCGAAGCCCTGGCCGTGCCCGCCCTATTCGCGGCGGTGCTCACGGCCCTTGAGGGGCGGTGGAACTGGTTCGGAGTGTTCGCCCTGGTGGTGGTGACCTGTAGATCCGACCTGGCCTTCGCCCTAGCCGGACTGGGCATATTGGTGCTGCTGGAGGGCCGCCGACGCCCCGGCGCCTACATCTCGCTGGGCGGTCTGGCCTACGGGCTGGTGGCCATGACCGCCATCCAGCCTCGGTTCAACGGCGGCCGCTTCCCCCACATAGAGGCGTTCTCCGACTTCGGCGGCGGACACCCTGGCTCAGTGCTGTGGGGCTTCATATCCGCCCCCCACCAAGTGGTGGCCGACGCGGTATCGCAGGCCAACTTCCAGATGATCGTGTTCCTTTTGGCCCCGGTGATGCTCTTGCCGTTGGTGGCCCCCCGCTACGTGCTGCCGGTGCTGCCGCTGTTCGCGGTGTATCTGGTGGCCGATGTGCCCTCTGGCCAGCTGGCCGAAGCCCCTCAGACGGTGCCGATGATTCCGTTCGTTTTTGCGGCCACGGTGTTCGCTTTGGCCCGATCGGGCCGGGTGCTGGTGGAGCGGGTGAACGTGGACCGCCGGCTGCTCACCGCGCTGGTGCTCACCGCCAGCTTGTTCTTCTTGCGCGACGCGCCCAGCTCGCTCTATGAGCGGCCGTGGGACTGGGGCCGGCGGGAGACCATTGACATCGCCCGACAGGAGGCGGTCGATCTGATTCCCCCCGACGCATCGGTGCGAGCTTCAGAGCAGGTTCTGCCCCTGCTGTCGGACCGCACCCGGCTGTATCAGCTGTACACCGGCGACGATCCCGACAGCGCCGCGGTGGCGGCCACCCCCAAGGTGGAGTGGATCGTGTTCGACGCCGCCTCCGCACCCGAATGGAGCCCCCTCGACATCGAGAGCTTCGACCTGGATGTGCGGCGAACCGGCTTCGAGCGGGTTCCGCTGGAAGAGGGGGCTGTGGGCTTGCGCGTCTACCAGCTCCGCAATGTGATCCAGAGCTAGCTCGGGGCGCTAGCTGTTCGGCAGGTGGGAGCGGAGTAGTTCGGCGGCGGCGGCCAGCTCCTCGGGAGGAACCGAGGCCTTGGCGTTGGCGAAGCTCAAATCGCCGATGTCGAACATGGGGATCACGTGCAAGTGGGTGTGGGGAACCTCGTGGCCGGCAATGATGAGGCCGACCCGGGGAGGCCCGAATGCGGCCATCTGGGCGGTGCCCACCTTCTGGGCCACCACCATGAGGTGGGCGGCCAGCTCAGGGGGCACATCCAGCCAGTGGTCGATCTCGGCCCGGGGCACGACGAGGGCGTGGCCAGCCTGAATGGGGTTGATGGACAAGATGGCCACGCAGTCGTCGTCTTCCCAGATGAATTGGCCGGGTAGGTCGCCGTTGATGATCATCGAGAAGACGCTGGGCATGGGTTGATTGTACGACTGGCTGGCAGTGCAGTCGTTACCATCCCCCGGCGTGGTGGCGGGTCCTGTCCCGGCCCAGCCCGCCGTCCTCGATGAACTCCGGGCGGCGGGCGCCCTGAGCCGGGCCACCCCCCACCACGCCTATGTAGCATGAGCCACCGTGAGAAAGGAGAGAGAGGGGCGGCAGGTGCTGACGGTTCCTAACTTGATCTCGGTGTTGCGGTTGGGGTGCGTGCCGGTGTTTTGCGTGCTGCTTTTGGGCATGGGCAATCGGGCCGGTGCCGCCATCTTGCTGGGCGTGCTGGGGGCTACTGACTGGGTTGACGGGTACATTGCCCGGCGGTTCAACCAGGTCTCGGAATTGGGCAAGATCTTGGACCCCACCGCCGACCGGCTGATGTTTCTGGCCGCGGTGGTGGCGATGATGGTGGACGGCTCTCTCCATGCCGCATTCGGAGTGACCATGCTGGCCAGAGAGGTTGTGGTATCGCTGGCCACGGTGGTGCTGGGCGCCATGGGGGCCCGCCGGATCGACGTGACCTGGACCGGCAAGACATCTACGTTCGGACTCATGTTCGCCCTGCCGCTGCTGTTGCTGGGAGATTCCAGCGTGGGCGGGGGCGCGGCCCTGCGGGGCGTGGGATGGGGATTGGGCATTCCGTCGTTGGCGCTCAGCTACTACGCGGCGGTGGAGTACATCCCCCGGGCTCGCCAAGCCCTGGCCGACGGCCGATCCGACCGAGCCGGAGCCTCAAGCTGAGGTTGAGAGTTTGGGGCAAAGCCGGTACGGTGTCGCCAATGAACGTACCGGCTGAACTTCGCTATTCCGAAGACCACGAGTGGGCCAGGGTCGATGGCAACCGAATCTGCCTAGGCATCACCGACTACGCCCAAGACGCACTGGGCGACGTGGTCTACATCGAACTGCCCCCGGTGGGAACCGAGGTGGCCGGAGGCGAACCGTTCAGCGAAATCGAGTCGACCAAGTCGGTGTCGGAGATCTACGCGCCGGTGTCGGGCACGGTGGTCGAGGTGAACACCGACCTGATCGACCATCCCGAGCGATTGAACGAGGATCCCTACGGCGAAGGGTGGATCTGCATCATCGAAGCCTCCGACCTCTCCGAGTTGGACAGCCTGTTGGACGCGGCGGCCTACACCGATCTGACGGAGAGTGTCGATTGACCTCCGCTGATTCCTCTGCCGATGGTCTCGAGATCATTTGCCCGATGTGCGGCCACCGCAGCGAAGCAGAGGCGAACTTCTGCGCGGCGTGCGGGCACCCGCTCAAGGCATCCGGTGACGGTGACGCAGACACCTCGGCCGGCGAGCCCACCACCGAGATCACGCTTGAAGCCGACCTGATCCGCCATTCGGCGGTGCTGGTTGTGACCCAAGGGGCGGCCGCGGGCAGCCGCTTCGAGCTGTCGGAGACCCGGGTCTCTTTGGGGCGCCACCCCGACTCCGACATTTTTCTCGACGACATCACGGTGTCGCGGAACCACGCCGAGATCTATCGGGACGGCTTGGTGCCCCAGGTGAAGGACATGGGCTCTTTGAACGGCACCTATCTCAACGGCCGCCGGGTGGAGGAGGCCGGGCTGAAGAACGGCGACGAGCTCCAAATCGGGCGCTTCAAGCTGGTGTTCCACGATCGGAGCGATTGGTGAGCGCCCAGCACCGATCGATCGGGCAGGTCTTGGATCTGTTGAAGGGCGACTTCGCCGACATCAGCATCTCCAAGATCCGCTTCTTGGAGAGCCAGGGCCTGATCGATCCCGAGCGAAACCAATCCGGCTACCGCAAATTCACCGAAGCCGATGTCAATCGCCTGCGGTGGATCTTGGAGCAGCAACGGGACCACTTCCTGCCTCTCAAGGTGATCAAAGAGCGCATCGACCAGCAGGACTTCGACGGCGCCGAATCAAGCAGCGAATCCAACCGCGATGGGCACGGCGCCCGAGGCCCACGGCGGACCAACCCGCTGGATTCGGGGGCGGTCTCGGTTTCGCTGACCCTAGATGAGCTGGCCTCGGCAACCGGGCTGAGCCCATCCAAGATCACCGAGCTTCAAAAGTTCGGCCTCATCGAGCCCCTCAACGACGGCACACTGCGCCACTACGGCAGCGAAGCGGTGATCGTGGCCAAGGTGGCGGCCGGATTCTTGGCCCACGGGGTGGAGCCCCGCCACCTGCGGGCCTACAAGTCGGCCGCCGAGCGAGAGGCCGGGCTGATGGAGCAGCGGATCATGCCCATGGTGATGCAGCGCACGGCCCAATCCCGCCAGCAATCCCAAGACACGCTGGTGGAGCTGATCAATCTCGGATCGGAGTTGCGGCTCTCTTTGCTCCGGTGCGCCTTGGCCAACCACACCGGGTAGTGGACCGCGCCGAGCCCGAGCTGTTCGCCAGCCGGGAAGCCGTGCAAGAAGCCGTTGGCCGCGTGGCCTTGGAGATCTCACGGCAGTGTTCTGATGGGGCGGTGCTGGTGTCGGTGCTGAAGGGGAGCCTGCCGTTTCTCGCCGATCTGGTGAGAGCGGTGGACATCGAGGTGGAGGTGGACTTTTTGGCGCTGTCCCGATTCGCCGCCGACTCGGGGCGGGTGCGGCTGGTGAAGGATCTGGACTGCGATGTGGGCGGGCGCGAGGTGGTGCTGGTGGAAGACATCGTGGACACCGGGCTGAGCCTCGGGTACCTGATGGGGGAGATGGGCCGACGGTCGGCCGCCTCGGTGGCGGTGGCTGCGCTGTTGAACCGGAGCGCCCGCCGCATCTTGCCGCTGGAGCCCGACTACGTGGGGTTCGAGGCGCCCGACGAGTTCTTTTTGGGCTACGGACTGGACTGGGCCGGCCGCTATCGCAACCTCGACCGGCTGGTAATCGGAGATCCTGACCTGCTGGCCGACGATCCCGACGCTTACGTCTCCGCGCTCTATTAGCGAGCCCGACGTCGGAGTCTCCAAGCCCTTTCGACGATCCCGACGCTTACGTCTCTATGCTCTACTAACGTGGGCGCAATGAAGGAGATGGAGCTGGTGGGGGTGCGGATCGAACTGCCGTCCAACGCCCCGATCGTGCTGCTGCGGGAGACCGACGGCGAGGGTCGCCTGCTGCCCATTTTCATCGGAGGAGCAGAGGCTCAGGCCATCGCTTTGGCCATGGAAGAGGTGGAGACACCCCGCCCCATGACCCACGACTTGTTCAAGAACGTGCTCGACGACTTGGGGGTGCGAATCGAGCGCATAGTGGTGACCGAGTTGCGGGACCGGACCTTCTTTGCCGAGTTGGAGTTGAAGGGGGGCAACGGCGCCCGCCGCATCTCCAGCCGACCTTCGGATGCGGTGGCGCTGGCGGTGCGCACGGGAGCGCCGATTTTTGTCGACGAATCGGTGTTGGACGCCGCGGGGCATGCGGTTGAACCCGAGGAAACAGCCGAGGAAGAGCCTCCCGCTGAAGAGGTTATGGACCAATTTCGTGAATTCTTAGACCAGGTGACTCCCGAAGACTTCAACGGCTGACGCCTCTTCGCAGCCAAACCCGTCCTTGACAATCCACAGGTAGGGGTTTACCCTGTGGAAACTCATTGGCGTAGTTTCCCCGGTGTAAGATGCCGAATTGGAAGCGCGCCCCGACACCGGAGAGTCAAATGAGCGACCACGCACAGATAGCCAAAGACTTCAGTTCTCCTCAGACCATCGAGATCGTGGGCATCACCTACCGCCAATTGGACTACTGGACTCGCACTGGTTTGGTTGTCTCCACCGCCCAGGAAGCGGTGGGAAGCGGCAGCCGCCGCCGGTACTCCTACAACGATTTGCTGGAGTTGAAGCTGATCAAGCGCCTGTTGGACGAGGGGATCGCCCTTCAGCGGGTGCGCGAGGTGTTCGACTATCTGCGCGACGAACTCGGCGAGAACGTGGCCAGCGCCGATCTGGTGATCAACGGCAACCAGTCGCTATTGGTGCGCACCGACGAGCAGATTCTGGATGCGCTGCGCCAGGGCCAGGGCGCGCTCTACCTCCGGATGGAGGGGCTGATCGAAGAGGTGGATGCCGCGGTGCAAGAGCTGCCCATCGAAGAGGCCCAGCCTGTGGATACTGCTGAGCCGCAAACCGGGATCGGTGCCGCCCGAACTGGGTCGTAGAGGAGGCCGGCAAGCGCGTGTTCGCCCACGATTCGGAGCGGCAGTTCGCTGAGCTGCTCGACTTCTACGGCATCGAGTGGCGCTACGAGCCCGACACCTTCGTGCTCTCCCGCAATGAGCTAGGCGAAGTAACCGAGGCGTTCACCCCCGACTTCTATCTGCCGCAATTCGGCCGCTACGTGGAGATCACCACCGCACGCCAGAAGTACATCACCCGCAAGAACGGCAAAGTCCGCCGCCTGCGGGAGTGCTTTCCCGATATCGACATCGTGGTCTTGTGCCAGCGGGACTACCTCAACCTGCTGAGCAAGTACGGCTTTGACGATGCCTCCGGGCTGGACGGCAACCTGACCCACACCGGGACCGGGGCCGGAACCGGAACCGGCACCGGCTAGCCGAGTCGGACCAAGACGTGCGTTCCTCTCCGCTGGAGGGTCGCCATCGGGCGCTGGGGGCCAAATTGGTTCCCTTTGGCGGCTGGGAGATGCCGCTGTCTTACCCGTCGGGCACGCTGGCCGAGCATCGGGCCTGTCGAACCGACGCGGTGGTGTTCGATGTGAGCCATCTGGGAACCCTTCGGGTGTCGGGCGCCGATGCCTACGAGCGGCTTCAGCGGGCGTTCACCAATGATCTGGCCCGGATAGGCCCGGGACGCACCCAGTACACCCATCTGCTGGACGACGACGGCTCGGTGCTCGACGACATCATCGTGTGGTGGGTGGCACCGGAGAGCTTCGATGTGATGCCCAACGCATCCAACACCGACCGGGTGCGCGACGCCCTGAGCGGCTCGGACGACGGCGGTTTGCAGGCTGTGGATGTGACCGGCAGCCGAGCGGTGCTGGCGGTGCAGGGCCCCGAGGCCCGCCACCGTTTGGCCGCGGTGTCGCCCGGCGCATCTGAGGTGGCCCGCAACTGTGTGGCCCCGGTGCAGTGGGAGGGCATCTCGCTGACCGTGGCCGGCACCGGCTACACCGGCGAGGACGGAGTGGAGATCGCCGTGCCCGCGGAGGCCGCCGAGCAGCTGTGGGACGCGGTGACCGCAGCCGGGATCGCTCCCGCCGGGCTCGGGGCCAGAGACACGCTGCGCTTGGAGGCCGGGTTGCCGCTGCACGGCCACGAACTCGGCCCCGGCATCACCCCGCTGCAAGCCGGTTTGGGCTGGGTGGTGCGGTGGGACAAGCCCTCGTTTCAGGGCCGGGACGCGCTGGCCGCCGAGCGGGAGCGGGGCATCCATCGGCGCCTGCGGGGACTGCGGGTGGAGGGCCGTCGCCCACCCCGGGAAGGCCAGTCTGTGCTGCGAGACGGCGAGGTGGTGGGCGAGGTGACCTCGGGGAACTTCTCACCCATGCTGGAGACGGGAATCGCCCTGGCCTTCGTACCCCCCGATGCCGAAATCGGCGACACGCTGGCCGTGGACATGCGAGGCACCCCCACCCCAGCCACCGTGGTCAAGCTCCCGTTCGTATAGCGGCTTACGCGGCGCCGATGGCCTCGAGTACTCGGCTTTGGGGGATGGCGCCCCGCCATGAATCGAGGATTGCGCCGTTGCTGTCTAGCAGCATTCCCGCGGGTTGTCCGGAGATTCCCAACTGGCGCCAAGACTCGAATGTGGGGTCCCAGAGCATGGTGAAGGTGGTGCCGGTGGACATCACGAAGCTCTGGGCCAACTCGAGGCTGTCTTGGGTGCCTACCCCGACCACGGTGAGCTTGTCGGCATTGGTTCGAGCGAACTGCTCGACGCCGGGGGCTTCCCGGCGGCAGATGGTTCAATGAGGAGCCCAGAACCACAGCACTAGGGGACGGTCGGACGGGGCGAAGCTGGCCAGATTGATGGTGGCCCCGGTGTCAACGTTCACCAGGTCGACAGAGGGCAGATCTGATGCCGGGGCTGGTGCCGCAGACTCTGGCGCCGGTTCGGGTGCAGGCGCTTGGGTTGCCGGTGCTTCGGTGGGAGAAGCCGCGGGGGTGTCTCCGCCGTCGGCACAGGCGGCTGCTCCTAGGGCCAGGAGGGTGGCAACGGCGAGAACCTTGAGTCTCGTCTTCATCGGAGCCCCCACGTCAGGTTGCTCCAATGCTGGCCACTGTGTCCAGGATCCAGCTGGCTGATGGGCTGGCCCGTCGATCGATTTCCTGGCCAAACCGGTTGAGGACGATCACCCGGTGCTGGCTGGTGATCCCAAGACCGTTCCAGGAGGCACCGGATGAATCCCACAACATGGCGAAGGTGGCCCCGGTTCTGTTTACGAAGTTCTCTGCCTGCCCGAGATCGTCGCGGGCGCCGACTCCAATGAGAGTGAACTTGTCGGTGTTGTCTCGAGCCAACTGGTCGAGTCCGGGGGCTGCCCGGAGACAGGTGGGTCAATGGGGGGCCCAGAACCACAGCACGATGGCCCGATCGGACGGGGCGAAGCTGGCCAGGTTCACGGTGGCCCCGGTGGACACGTTCACCATCTGCACCGATGGCAGATCTGAATCGGGCACCGGCGTTGGCTCCGGTGTCGGATCGGGCGTCGGTTCCGGAGTGGGCGCCGGAGTGGGCGCTGGAGTAGGTCTCGGGGTGGGTCGGGGCGTGGGTCTGGCGGTGGCTTGCGGTGTGGATGCCGGGGTGGATGCCGGTGTGGGTCTGGCGGTGGCTTGCGGTGTGGAGGCTGGGGTGGATGCCGGAGTGGGGTCGGCCGTGGCCTGGGCGGTGGGTTGCGGTGTGGAGTCAGGGGTGGCTGCCGGGGTCGACTGGTCGGCGGACGCGGTGGCTTGCGGAGTCGATGCCGGAGTCGACTGATCGGCGGACGCGGTGGCTTGCGGAGTCGATGCCGGAGTCGACTGCGGCGCGGCCTGGGCGGTGGCCTGGGGGGTAACCGCCGGCGCAGAGGCCGGCTCAGCAGGTTCGCTTGACCCGCAGGCGACCGCGATAAGAGCGAGTGCCGCGGCAGCGAACACCCTAGTTCGCCGGCCGCGACACAGAGCCCGAGTTCTCACCCTCCCGATGCTACCGGGATAGCGGTCTGAATCACTCTCCGATGCGCCGGTATGGGGACGTCTGCTCCACGCAGGTGGGAATGTCGGGATCGTTGGGGCACGGGAACTGGAACACCAGCTCAGTCACCACGTCGGGAGCACCGAACTTGTCGGGGCCGAAGGTGGCGGGAAGCTGGTGCTGGATGTCCACCGAACCAAGATTCCTGAAGGCATTGAATATGTCTTCGCGAGTGGGGTTGGGACCGGCGTCGTAGAGGGCCCGGGCCACCATGCGCATCTCGGTACACACGGTGTTGGTCATGCCGTAGGCGCTGTCGTAGCTCCCGTAGACCTCCCGAGTGTTCACGGCGCCGATGTCGTTGTTGTTGGCGTAGGTCTCGTTGCACATGATGTTCAGCGGCGCATTGAAGCTCAGCACCGGATCGGCAACCCGGAAGTTCCCGGTGGGGGCATCGTCGATGATGATGGTGCCGTTGTAAAGCTCGGCCGCGGCGTCGCCGCCGAACTGGGCCACCTTGCCCGACACCAGATCGCCGGCCTGGCTGTTGAAGTCGGAGTTGTAGAACTGCACGTCGCCCGGGGCGAATCCCTGGCTCACCATCTCATTGATGAACTGGGGCAGGCTGAGCACGTTGAGGGCGGGGAAGAGCACGTCGACGCCCTCCTCAATCATCTGCTCTACCGTGATGTCGTTGCCGAGGGTGCATTGGGTGGCCCCACCGCAACCGATCTGCTCGGCCACCGCGATCTCATAGCCGGCGTCTTCCAGCACGTCGATTATCCCGGCCTGAACGGTTTCGGGTTGGCCGGGGGTGTCGGGCCAGACCACGGCGATGGTCTTGCCCTCCAGGGCGCCGGTGGCGATGACCGCCTTGGTCATGTTGACCACCGAGTCCTCGGCCACCGGGCTCAGCGAGTAAAGCAGTCCGTTGGCCTGCTCGTGGAAGCTCCGCGGGTTGCCCTGGGTGGTGAGGAACAGGGTGTCGTGCTCGGCAATGCACAAGATGGCGGTGCCCTGGAAACCAGAGGTATTCACCACGATCACGGCGTTCTTGTCCTCAGTGGCTTCGATGCAGGCCTGGTTGCGCAAGGTGTCGATGTCCTCGCCGCCGCCGCCCAGAGCCGATACCTCAACGAGTTGGAGGTCGATCTTGCGACCCCAGATGCCGTTGCACTGCTCGTTGATCACCTTGGTGAACGTCTCAAACTGGTTGATGACATCGCCGACGGGGATGGCGAAGCCGATGCCCTCCAGTTCCTCCAGCTTGGTGCGGAGGTGGACGATGGTTATGGAGTCCTCAGTGATGCCCGTATCGGTGGCCTGCGGCGGCGAGTCGGGGTCGGGAGTGGCCGTGCAAAACACGTCCAGCGGCTGGAACGGGTGGGTGCGATCGAAGGTGCGGTGGAAGTCGATGAACAAGTCGCCCCGAGGCTCGTCGAAGCCGATGTCCACCGGCTCTTCGGGGGCGGGCTCGTCGCCGTCGCCGGCATCGTCGGGGGCATCGGGCTCATCGGGGGCCGGAGCGGCGGGCTCGTCGTCGGGGGCGGGCTCGTCGCCGTCGCCGGCATCGTCGGGGGCATCGGGCTCATCGGGGGCCGGAGCGGCGGTTTGCTCGGACGGGGCCGACTGGGCGCCACCCTCGTCATCGTCGTCGTCGCCACCGCAGGCCGAGGCTATGAGCACCAGCGCAAACAGGGCGGCCAATAGCTTGAGCATTTTCAGAGACACGATTACCCCTATCCGTTGCTTGGCCGCGAACAGTAGCCGATGAACGGGTCGCTGTGAACCGCCCGATACCGTGCGCTGCGCCCGGCAGATGGCCTAGTGTCATGCCCCGATGGGGGTTCAATGGGCGACTCGGTAGACCCGGAAGTCGAAGGCTCGCAGTTGGGCGAACCGGCCCAGAACCGCCCAGACGAGCTAGACGATCCAGCCAGCTTGGCCTCTGCCGTCTTCGAGGAGGAGTCCAAGCGCCTCGCTGAACAAGAGGCCAAGTCGGAAGTGGTGGTGCTGCCCGACGATCTGCTGCCCGGCGTCGGCGAAGAGCCCATGACGCTCCGCCAGGGCATCCGGGCCGGCGGGGCCAGCATGCTCGTGGTGCTGTTCTTGCTCAACGTGATCGACGAGTTCGACCGGGTGGCCATCGCCGTGCTGTTGCCCGACCTTCAGGACGCCTTCGGGGTGTCGGACACCGTGATTTTGGGCATCTCATCGTTTGGCGGTGTGGCCCTGGTGCTGGGCGCCGTGCCGCTGGCCTGGCTGGCCGACCGGGTGAAGCGCACCCTCATCGTGCCGGTGGCCACCGCGGGGTGGGCGGTGAGCGTGTTTCTCACCGGGCTGGTGAGGAACCCATTCCAGTACTTCTGGACCCGGGTTCTCACCGGTGCGGGCCAGGCCAACCGCCTGCCGGTGCACTCCTCGCTGCTCACCGACACCTATCCCATACCGGCCCGGGCCCGGATCTTCGCCTTCGAGGGCATGGGCCGGCCCATCGGCCTGCTCATTGGGCCGGTGCTGGCCGGAGCCATCGCCTCCATCGCCGGCGGCGACGACGGTTGGCGATGGGCGTTCTACATCTTCGCCCTCCCGCCGATCGTGCTCGCGCTGGTGTCGCTGCTGCTCAAAGAACCCCCTCGGGCCGGCAACGAGCAACAGGCCATCTTGGGCGAGCAGTACGAGATGCCCCCCATCGGCTCCGACCTGCCGGTGTCGATGTCCACCGCCTTCGCCCGGCTCAAGAAGGTCAAGACGTTCTATTTCCTGGCCGTAGGCGTGGGCACCCTGGGGTTCGCGCTGGTGACGCTGCCCAGCCAGCTCAACCTCATGTTGGAGGACGAGTACGGCTACGAGGCCTTCCAGCGGGGCTGGGTTACATCGCTGGTGTGGCTGGCCAGCCTGATAGCCATCCCGGTGTCGGGCTTCAAGTTCGACGGGATGTTCCGGGAGGACCCGTCCAAGATGGTGCGGACCGCGGGCATGCTCATCATCACTTCGGGCTTGCTGGTGCTCATCGCCATGCGGTTCCACCAGCCCGCCATCATGATCTTCGGCATCAGCCTGGCCAACGCCTGCACGTCGGGCGCCTTCGTGGCCGCCGCCCCCACCATCGGCGCGGTGGCCCCCTACCGGATGCGGGCCCAGGCCTTCGCCCTGCTGCCGGTGTTCATCTTCTTGATGGGCGGGTTCATGGGCAGCATCATCGCCGGCTCCATCAGCGACGCCCACGGCGAGCGTTTGGCCATCAGCATCGTGGCCCCGCCGGCGTCGATCATCGGCGGCCTGCTGGTGGCCTACGGCTCCCGCTACATCAAGCGCGACATCTCGCTGGCGGTGAGCGAGCTGGTGGAGGAGCAAGAGGAGATGCGCCGCATGGCCGAGCACCCCGACGACATCCCGGTGCTCCAGGTGCGGGGGCTCGACTACAGCTACGGGCCGGTGCAGGTGCTGTTCGACTGCGGGCTAGAGGTTCGCCGGGGCGAGACCCTGGCCCTTTTGGGCACCAACGGCGCGGGCAAGTCCACCCTGCTGCGGGCGGTGAGCGGGCTGGGGGTGCCCGACCGGGGGGCCATCCGGCTCAACGGCCGCACCATCACCTACGCCGACGCCGAGCTTCGCTTCAAACAGGGCATCGTGCAGGTGCGGGGCGGTGCCGGGGTGTTTCCCGGCCTCAGCGTGGAGGAGAACCTGCTGGCCACCATGCTCTCCACCAAAGAAGACAAAGACGAGATATTCCGGCGGGTCGAGCGGGTGTACGACGTGTTCGGCGCGCTGCGGGAGAAGCGCAACCAGGCCGCCGGCGACCTCTCGGGAGGCCAGCAGCAGATGCTGGCCTTCGGCATGGGACTCATGCACGAGCCCGAGGTGCTGCTCATCGACGAGCTGTCGCTGGGCTTGGCCCCGGTGGTGGTGCAAGAGCTGCTGGAGGTGGTGGAGCAGCTGAAGGAGACCGGGCTGACCATGATCATCGTGGAGCAGTCGCTGAATGTGGCCCTGAGCGTGGCCGAGCGGGCGGTGTTCATGGAGAAGGGCCGGGTGCGCTTCGAGGGCCCGGCCCAAGAGCTGGCCGAGCGGGACGATCTGGTGCGGGCGGTGTTCCTCGGCGCCGAGGGCGGTTGAGCATGAGCGGGGTTGACGCCATGCCTGGTGGCCGCAGGATGGTCGGGCCGTGATCGACATCGGCTGGGAGATCTCCCAGCAGGACTTGTTCTCGGGCAGTGTGCAGGGGCTCATCGTGGCCGCCCTGGCCGCCGGCTTCGTGCTCATCTACCGGTCGACTGGGGTGCTGAACTTCGCCCAGGCCGAGATCGGCAGCTTCGGCGTGGCCCTGATGGCCATGTTGACCTTCCGCTACGACGTTCCCTACTGGCTGGCGTTCTTCTTGTCGGTGGGAGCAGCGGCCGGATTCGCCATGATCACCGAGCTGGTGGTGGTGCGGCGGCTGTTCGACTCGCCGCGCCTGGTGCTGTTCATCGCCACGCTGGGAGTGGCCCAGCTGGCCATATTCGCCGCCATCCAGCTTCCCGACGTGTCCCGGCCGGGGCCGTTCCCCCTGCCCCCCAAGCTCACCGCCCAGGAGTTCCGCTGGGAGGTTACCGATCACCTCCGTATCGGAGGCCGCGAGCTCATCGTGGTGATCATGGTGCCGCTGGTGATCACGGTGCTGGCCCTGTTTTTGGGCCGCACGCGGTTTGGATTGGCCATCCGGGCCTCGGCCGACAACGCCGACACCGGGCGGCTGTTCGGCATCAGCGTGCGGCGGGTGTCCACCATGGTGTGGACCATCGGCGGGGCGCTGGCCGGCGTCACGCTCATCTTGTTGGCCCCGTTCCGAGTGAGCGCGGCTGACGCCGGTACCGCCAGCCTTGGCCCCGGCCTGCTGTTGCGGGTGCTGCTGGTGGCGCTAATTGCCCGAATGAGGTCGCTATGGGTCACGCTGATCGCCGGCATCGGCCTGGGCATCTTCCAGCGGCTGTTCCAGGGCAACGTAGACCGCGACATCCGCGAGGCGGTGGATGTGATCTTCTTCATCGCCATCTTGGTGATCACGGTGATGTTCGCCCGCCGGGGCACCGAGGACGAGGGCGAGTGGTCGCTGTCGCCCAAGGTCAAGGCCATTCCCGAGCGCCTCCGCGGCCTGTGGTACATCCGCAACCTGTCGCGGTTCGGGTTCGTGGCCCTGTTCGGCGCGCTGGCGCTGCTCGGGTTGTTCCTCACCAAGAACTCCAACCTCTACACCTGGACCCGCATCCTGGGCTTCGCCCTGATCGCCTTGTCGGTGTCGATGCTCACCGGTTGGGCCGGCCAGCTCTCGTTGGGCCAGTTCGCGTTCGCGGGTGTGGGCGGACTCACCGTGGTGGCGCTCACCGAGGGGGGCGACATCCCCATTCCGTTCGACTGGTGGGATTGGTCGTTCGACCTGCCCTGGGGTGTGGCCATGGTGGTGGCGGTGGCCGCGGGCATGGTCACTGCGTTCATCATCGGGGTGCCCGCGCTCAGGGTGAAGGGCCTGATGCTGGCGGTGACCACGCTGGCGTTCGCCATTGCCGCCATGTCGTGGATCTTCGGCCAAGACGTGTTCACCCAGGGGGCCACCAACACCCCCAAGGTGGTGCCGCCGGTGTGGGGCCCGTTCGACTTCACCGCCTCCCGCAAGTCGTTCTTCTTCATGGTTCTGGTGCTGTTGGCGTTGGCGGTGTGGATGGTGGCCCATCTGCGCAAAACCGGCATCGGGCGCATGATGATCGCGGTGCGCGACAACGAGGACATGGCCGCGGCGTCCACCGTTTCGGGCAGCCGGATCAAGCTCATCTCCTTCACGCTGGCCGGGGGGCTGGCCGCGTTGGGCGGGGGGCTGATCATCACCGGCGAGCCCACCATCAACCCCCAGGTGCTGTTCAACGCCAACGAGTCGATCAACGTCATCGCAATTGCCATCATCGGCGGGCTGGGGTCGATTGCCGGGCCGCTGTTGGGCGTGCTGTGGGTAAAGGGCATCCCCGCCATCTTCGGGGCCAGCGACGAGGTGCGGCTGCTCACCTCGGGGGTGGGGCTGCTGTTGCTGTTGATGTACTTCCCCGGCGGGATCATGCAGCTCCTCTACAAGCTGCGCGACTTCTTGCTGGGGATGGCCGACGAGCGCATGGCCGCCCGGGACATCCCCGAGCCGGTGCCGGCGCTGGACAAGCCAGTGCCCATCACCAGCCAGCGCAAAGTGGAGATCGAAGAGGGCCATGCCTGGTTGGCGGTGAACAACGTGCACGTCCACTTTGGCGGCAAGGTGGCGGTGGACGAGGTGTCTATCGAGGTTCACCAGGGCGAGCTGGTCGGGTTGATCGGCTCCAACGGGGCGGGCAAGTCCACCCTTATGAACGCCATCAGCGGCTTCGTGCCGTTCGACGGCCAGGTAGAGGTGCTGGGACGCGACATCTCCCGGCTGCCGTCGTACCGTCGCCACCGAGGCGGCCTGGGGCGGGGGTTCCAGCACGCCAAGATCTATCCCGACCTCACCGTGAGAGAGGCGTTGATGGTGGCGATGGAGGCCCGCGACCGCTCGCTGCTGGTTCCGTCGCTGCTGGGGATTCCTCCGTCGCCCGGCCAAGAGCGGCGCAAGCGAGCCGACGTCGACAGCCTCATGGACTTTGTGGGCCTTGGTCGCTACGCCGACCACTTCATCGCCAACCTGTCCACCGGCACCCGCCGCATCGTGGAGTTGGCCAGCCTGCTGGCCGTGGACGCCAAGGTGCTGCTGCTGGATGAGCCCACCGGCGGGGTGGCCCAGCGGGAGAGCGAGGCGTTCGGCCCGCTCATCCGCCGCATCCAGGCCGAGTTGGGCGCCGCGGTAGTGGTGATCGAGCACGACATGCCGCTGGTGATGAGCATCAGCGACCGGGTCTATTGCCTGGAGGCCGGCTCGGTTATCTCGGAGGGGTCGCCCGATGAGGTGCGCAACGATCCGCTGGTGATCGCCTCGTACCTGGGCACCGATGTGCGGGCCATCGAGCGCTCTGGGGAGCGTTCTTCCTAGATCCTCCTAAGAGAGGAGTTAGCAATGGCGGGGGGGACGTAGAAGGCGTCGTCGGGGTTGAGATCGTTGCCGGGGGGTACTAGCTCGTCGATGCGGTCCAAGACGTCGTCGGTTAGGCGGAGGTCGGGGTCTTCTAGGGCGGCGTCCAGTTGTTGGGGGGTGCGGGGGCCGATGATGGTGGAGGTCACCGCGGGGTGGGCCAGGGTGAAGGCGTAGGCCAGGGTGGCCATCGAACAGCCCACTTCGGCGGCCAGGGCGTCGAGTTCTTCCACCAAGTCGAGCTTGTGGGCCACCACCGGGTTCTCCCGGTCCCAGCGCTTGGCGCTGACGATGTTGCGGGTGGCTCTTGAGTTTTCCGGCCAGTCGGTGTCCTTGCGGTACTTGCCGGTGAGCCAGCCGCCGTTGAGAGGGCTCCACACGATCACGCCCATGTCGTAGGCCGCGCAGGTGGGCAGCACCGACCGTTCGACCTCCCGGGTGAAGATTGAATAAGGGGGCTGCTCGCAGCGGACCCGCTCCAAGCCGCGGCGCTCGGCGGCCCACTGGCCCTCCACAATGAGCTCGGCCGGGAAGGTGGAGGTGCCGATCATGCGGATCTTGCCGGCGCGCACCAGATCGGTGAGGGCGGCCAGGGTGTCGCCGAAGTCGGTGCGGGGGTCGGGGCGATGCATCTGGTACAGGTCGATGTAGTCGGTGTCGAGTCGGCGCAGGCTGTGGTCCACGGCCTGGGTCACCCAGCGCCGGGAGCCGCCCTGCATGTTGATGTCGTCGCCCATGGGGCCGTAGAACTTGGTGGCCACCACCACATCGTCTCGCCGCCCCTTGATGGCCCGCCCGACGATTTCCTCGGAGATGCCCAGGCTGTAGCGGTCGGCGGTGTCGATGAAGTTGATCCCCGCATCCATGGCCTTGTGGGTCATGGCCGCGCACTCGGCCTCGTCGTTGTTGCCCGCAGGTCCGTACATCATGGCCCCCAGGCACAGGGTGCTTACCTGGACTCCGGAGCCTCCCAGAGTGCGGTATTCCATTGGACTTCCTCTCGGGTGCTTCGACGAACTGGGCCTATTGGCCGGCGATCTGGGTGATCACCGCGGCCACCGCTTCGGGCTGGGCCATCATGGGGGAGTGGCTGCCCTCCATGACGATGGAGTTGGCCACCAGCCCCGCGCAAGTCTGCTGGAAGTCGGCGGTTAGGGTGCGATCGTCGGCGCACACGATGTAGGTGGACTCCACATCCCGCCACGCCGCCCGGGCGTAGGGATGGGGGGCTTGGCCCAGCGGCTGGGGTCGGAGCTGCGACTCGGCCCAGGCGATATCGGCGGGCGAGCAGTCGTGGTAGAAGAGGTCGCCCGCCGCCCCCGGTTTCACCGAGCTGTAGCCGTCTTCGCCGTGCTCCAGGGCGGGGAAGAAGTTCTCGGCGATCACCGCCTCGGCCACATCGGGCGGGTTGTCTTCGCCGCTCTCGTCAATCGGCAAAATCGCGGCCAGATACACCAAGTGGTCCACCGTGGCCGGGTCGAGCCCGGAGATGGACAGGCCTCCCAGCGAGTGGCCCACGGCGATGATGGTGGCGTCGTCGCCCTGCCGGGCTCGCATGTCGTTGACGTCGGCCTGGAAGGCGGCGATGTCCTCGGCGGTGGTGGGACGGCAGAGATCGGAGGCGTGGACGGCCAAGCCCTCGGCCTCCAAGAGAGCCTGCACCCGCTCCCAGCACCATGGTCCGTGAAATGCCCCGTGGGCCAAAACAACTCCTGCGCTCATGGGGCCGCACCTTAGCGGTCTAGTTTCTTGGGGGATGAAGGTGTACGCCGGGATGGCCGCGGAAATCCCGATATCCGAAGTGGCCGGATACGCCCAACGGATTGAAGGATTGGGCTACGAGGGTCTGCGGGTGGCCGAGACGGTGCACGACGGGATGCTGCTGGCCGCTTTGGCCCTGGACCACACCACCAGCCTGCGGGTGTCCACCGCGGTGGTGGTGGCCTTTCCCCGCAGCCCGATGGTCACCGCCATCGCAGCCTGGGACTTGCAGGCCCTGTCGGGTGGCCGGTTTGGGCTGGGTCTCGGCACCCAGATCAAACAGAACATCGAGGGCCGGTTCTCGGTGCCCTGGGGGGCGCCCATCGAGCGGATGGAGGAGTACGTGGGGGCGGTGCGGGCCATCTGGGCGGCGTTTGTTGATGGCGGCCCGTTGGACTTCCAGGGCGAGCACTACCGGTTCAGCCGCTTGCAGCCGTTTTTCAATCCCGGTCCCATCGAGCACCCCGACATTCCGGTGCTTTTGGGCGGGGTCAATCCCCGCATATGCGAGTTGGCCGGGAGGGTGGCCGACGGTTTCGTCACCCATCCCACCAACGCCTCGCCCCGGTTTGTGGCCGAGCGGATCAAGCCGGGGTTGGACGCAAGTGGCCGGGAGGTGGAGCTGATCGTGAGCCCGCCGGTGATCACTGGCGCCGACCGGTCGGCGTTGGACCGGGGCCGAGAGCACCAGCGGCGCAAGCTGGGCTTCTTGTACTCCACCCCGGCCTACGGCCCGAGTTTGGAGCTGTATGGCTGGGACGGTGTTGGCGACCGCCTTCGGGGCTTGGCCCGGTCGGGGCGTTGGGACGACATGGCTGAGGTGATCACCGACGACATGCTGGATGCCCTGGTGCCCCAGGGCACCTACGACGAGATAGCCGACGTGCTGTTGGATGCTTACGGTGGGCTGACCGGCTCTATCGGCCTCAATCCGCCCGCCGACCCAGCCGAGGACGGGGCCGTGGCTGAGATCATCCGGGCCTTGCATGCCGGGTAGCGGGTAGGTTGCCGCCGATGGAGAACAGGGGATCGCTGGAGGAGCGGCTGGAGCGGCTGGAGTCCATCGAGGAGATTCGGGGGCTGGTGGCCCGCTACTGCCTGGCGCTGGACATGCGGGCCACCGATGCCTGGGTGAGCTTGTTTCCCGCCGATGTGCGGGTGGGCCGGGGACGATCCGGGCGGGCGGCGCTGGCCGAGTGGTTTCGGGAGACGATGGGCGGCCAGTTCACCGGCACTGCCCATGTGACCGGCAACCACATCATCGAGTTCGACGGGCCCGACCGGGCCCGAGGGGTGGTGTACTCCCGCAACGAGCATGAGACCGGCGACGAGTGGGTGATCATGACCATGATGTACTGGGACGACTATGAGCGCATCGACGGCCGGTGGTACTTCCGTCGGCGCCTGCCCCTGTACTGGTACGCCACCGATCTGAACGCGCCGCCGGTGGGGGACAACAAGATGCGCTGGCCCGATGAGGAGCCCTACGAGGGGGCGTGGCACGAGTTCTGGCCCACCTATCGGGACTTCTGGGAGTCCCGCCTGGACGAGCCCGCCGATGTGGCCGAGCCGGCGCCGGTGGGGGAGTTTCTGACCTGGCTGCGCGACGGTGCAGGGGAGCTGCCCAGCGTGCGGGTGCGCTGACGTGCGGGCTGCCTTTCATGAGTCCCAGGGCGGACTGGACGTGCTGCGGGTGGGGGAGCTGCCCGATCCCGTGCCCGGCCCCGACGACGTGCTGATCGGTGTGAAGGCCACGTCGATGGACCGGGTGGACGTGTACTGGCGGGAGGGATCGCACGGCATGAAGCTGCGCTGGCCCCAGCATGTGGGCGGACGGGACATCGCCGGGGTGGTGGAGGCCGTGGGCGACCGGGTGACGGCGGGGGCAGCGGGCGATCGGGTGGTGGCATCGGGGGAGCGGACCCACGCCACGCTGGCACTGGCGCCTGCGGAGTTGACGTTTCCGTTGCCCGACGGGGTTGGCTTCGAGGCCGGGGGGGCCACTCCCACTGCCGGCCGCTCAGCCCATCAGGCCCTCATCGAGAAGGCCCAGATCCAGGCGGGTGAGACCGTGTTGGTGATGGCCGCCGGATCAGGGGTGGGCAGCTTCGGGATCCAGATTGCCCGAGCCATGGGCTGTCGGGTGATTGCCACCGCTGGCTCGGTCGCGAAGCGGGCTCGGGCGATGGAGTTGGGGGCAGAGCTGGCCATCGACCACTACACCGACGACATCGTTGCCGAGGTGCGGGAGGCCACCAACGGCCGAGGAGTGGACGTGGTACTCGACCACGTGGGTACCCCGGTGTTCGCCGCCGCGGTGCGCTCGCTGGCGCCCGAGGGCCGATTCGTGACCTGCGGAGTCACCGCCGGGCACATGGGGGAGTTGCACTTGGGCCAACTGTTCGTGAAGGGCATCACCCTCATGGGGGTGGGCCGTCCCGACAACGGTCGGATCGCGGCCACCATGCGGGGGTTGCTGGCCATGATCGAAGGGGGCCAGGTGGTGCCTGAGATAGCCGCGGTGTTCGACCTGGATGAGATTGCCAAGGCCCACGAGTTGATGGAGAGCTCCGACTTCTTCGGCAAGATCGTGCTGGTTCCCTAGGCAGGAGGTTTAGATGCGCTCATTCGAGTTCCCCATCGAGGCGGGCCACATACAGGAGTTCAAACGGGCGGTAGGCGACTTTGGCGCGGCGTTCGACGCCGATGCGGCCGCCCCGCCCACGTTCATGGTGGCCGCCGACCGCTACGACCCCGAATACGACCGCCGTCTGCGCTCCGACCGGCCGTGGCCGCCGGTGGCTCCTGAGACGGGCTCGGGGTTCCACGCCGGAATGGTGTTTGAATACCACCGCCACCCCCGCGCCGGCGAGACGCTCACCGCCACCGTGGCCGACGGCGAGGAGTGGACCAAACAGGGGCGTCGGGGTGGTGCCTTGCGGTTTCGGGAGATCGTCACCACCTTCGTCGATGCCGACGGGGAGCCGTGCGTGACCGCCCGGTGGATCAATGTGCGAGCGGCCAAAGAGGTGCGGGAGTGAAGCCCGAGGTTGGGGCTCAGCACCGCCAGGTAGTGGCCGAGGGGCTGACCCGCACCCAACTGGTGGCCTATGCCGGGGCCTCGGGCGACTTCCATCCCTTCCACCACGATGAGATCTACGCCACCTCCCACGGTTTCGACCAGCTCTTCGCCCACGGGATGCTCACCATGGGCATCACCGGACAGGCTTTGGTGGCGGTATTCGGCCCCGAGGGGCTGGCCCGCTACGCCGCCGACTTCTTGAAGCCGGTTTGGCCGGGGGACACGCTCACCGCCGAGTTGACGGTGACCTCGGTGGATGATGCCGGCACCGTGGAGGTGGACATCTCCACCACCGATCAGCACGGCACCCTGGTGCTGCGGGGTACTGCGGCGGGGAGGCTGGCCGCCGAGTAACCCGGATTTCAGGCCAACAGCTCTTGGAGCCTCTCTACCGGGTTGCCGGAGGTCACCAGAGCCTCGCCTATGAGGGCGGCGTCGTAGCCGGCGGCTCGCACCTCGGCCATGGTGGTGCCGCCGGGGACGGCGATGCCCGACTCGGCCACCTTCACCACGTGCTCGGGCAGCAGCGGTGCCATGCGCTCGGCCCTCTGATAGTCCATGGTGAACGCCTGGCTCTTGGGCTTCTCCCTCTGGTTGACGCCGATGACGTCTGCTCCGGCCTCAAGGGCGACGTCTAGCTCGCTCTCCGACTTCACCTCGGTGAGCACGTCCATGCCCAGCGACAAGGCCAGCTCGTGAAGCTCGGCTAGCTGGGTGCCGGTGAGGTCGGCCACGATCAGCAGCAGCGCATCGGCGCCCATTTCGTGGGAGTCGTGTACGTCTTGGGCTGTGGTGATGAAGTCCTTGCGGATAACGGGCAGGCCGGAGGCCTTGGCCGCCGCGGCCAGGTCGTCGCCGCTGCCGCCGAACATGGCTTCGTTGGTGAGCACCGACAAACAGGCCGCCCCGCCGTCGCGATAGGCCACCGCCATCTCAGCCGGGTCGAGGTCGGCGTTGAGATCGCCCCGAGACGGGGACCGCCGCTTGATCTCGGCAATGACAGCCACGTCACTGCCGGCCAATAGGGCCTGCTTGAAGCGCCCGGCTCGGCTGGCCCGTCGGTCGAGTCCCATGGGTCGGATGATACGGGGGAGTTCCGCTACCGGAGAAAGCAGATTGGGCGGCTAGGCCACCGCGGGCATTACTTCGGCGGCGAAGAGCTCGAGCGTTTCCGGTGCTGCGAAGTCGCTGAACTGGAGCACGAACTGCTCCGCGCCCATCTCCCGGTCGGCTTGCAGGCCTTGGGCAACTTCGTCGGGAGTTCCTGCCACCAGGGCCCAATCGCCGAAGCGGCGCTGGGCGGTGGCCACTACCTCGTCGCGGGCCGCCGACGACGGGGCTAGGCCGATGGCCCGCTGGACTGACAGGCGGGCGTTGCCCGACAGCGGGAGCAGTTCCTCCAATTCGTGCATCCCGTACACCGGGCAGTTCCACCAGTCGGCGAAGTCGCGCACCAGCGGCATGGTGAGCTTGCGGCCCGCACCGCCGATCACGATCGGGATGTGGCCGTTCACCGGGGTGGGCTGCTGCTGGGCGTTTTCCATTTGGAAGAACCGGCCCTGGTGGTTAACCGGCTCGCCGGTGAGCAGCGCCTGCACCACTTCCAGGGTCTCCCGCAGGCGGGCGGCCCGCACCGCGGGTGGCTCGTCGCCGAGGCCGAAGCGCCCCATCTCATCGGGCACCGAGCCCCAGCCGATGCCCAAATCAAATCGCCCGCCGCTGAAGTGATCCAGGCTCACTACCATCTTGGCCAAGAGCGCCGGATGCCGGAACTGCCCGCACAGCACCATGTGGCCGATGCGCACCCGCTCGGTCCACGCCGCCACCGCGGTCGCCATCACGAAGGCGTCGTACATGGGGGCCGCGGGCAACAGGGGCGGGTTGAGATGGTCCATGAGGTCGATCTTGTGGAATCCACTGGCCTCTGCCGCCCGCACCCGCTCCTCGATAGTGCCCATGTCCATCCGCATCTGAGGCATGAACACACTGAATTGCGGGGGGCTGGCCGGAATCGCCATGTCAGCTTCCCTTCCCCAGGCCGCGGCGCTGCATGTCGTCGGTGTCGACGGTCCAGTTGCGCATGGCTTCCTCCTCGACTTCTTTGGCCTCAGCAAAGCTCATACCGTCGGTGTCGTCGTAGATCCGCATGGTGGCCGCGGTGGCGGGGGTGGTGGCGATCACGATCTGGGCGGCCAGATCCCGAGCCTGGGCCAGCAGCTCATCGTGGGGGACCACGTGGTTGACCAAACCGATGCGCAGGGCCTCTTCGGCATATACGAAGCGGGCGGTGGCGGTCATCTCCTTGGCCATTCGCTTGCCTACCGCCCGTGGCAGCAGCGCGGTCATGCCCCAGGCGGCGATGACCCCGATCTTGGCGTGGGTGTCGGCGAATCGGGCTTGGTCGGAGGCCACGACGAAGTCGCAGCTCAAGGCGATCTCCAAGCCGCCGGTGACGCAGGTTCCGTTCACCGCGCAGATCAGGGGCTTGGCGGTGTCCCGACAGGCCTGGGCCGGGTCCTCGGCCTGGCGCTTGTTCCCGTCGGGAGTTTCCGAGACTCCGTCGGCGGCCACCTCCCGCAGGTCCACTCCTCCGGTGAACACCGGGTCGGCCCCGGTCAAGATTACGGCGTCCACCCCGTCGTCGGCATCGCCGGCCCGCAGCGCAGCGCACAGGTCGTTGCGCATCCGCTTGGTCATGGCATTGCGGGCCTCAGGCCGGTTTAAGGTGATGGTGGCGATGCGGTCGCTGACTTCGACGAGCAGGCGCAGGTCTTCGGGGGTTATGGCTTTATCGGCCATGTGCTCGACGGTCAGCATTCGCAGTCGATCACGTCTACGGCCCGCTGGCGCAGCCAGTGATCGGCCAGCACCAGCAGCACCTGGGCCTCCACCATGGGCACGGCCCGGGGCAGCACACAGGGGTCGTGGCGGCCCCGGGCGGCCAGGGTGACCGGGTTGTTGTCGCGGTCCACGGTCTCCTGGGCCGATGCGATAGTGGCGGTGGGCTTGAACCCCACCCGGATCACGATGTCCTCGCCGTTGCTGATGCCCCCCTGCACGCCGCCAGATCGGTTGGAGGCGGTGCGGGGCCGGCCATCGGGACCAGGGGTGAACGGGTCATTGTGCTCCCGGCCGGTCATGGTCACTCCGGCGAAGCCCGAACCGATCTCAAACCCCTTGGCCGCGGGGAGCGACAGGGCGGCCTTGGCCAAATCGGCATCCAGCTTGTCGAACACCGGCTCGCCCAGGCCGGGGGGCACCCTTCGGGCCACACATTCCACTATCCCGCCCAGCGAGTTGCCGTCTCGGCGAGCCGCTTCGATGGCTTCGGCCATGGCCTCGGCGTGTTCGGGCGACGGGCAGCGGGTGGCGTCGGCCTCCACATCGGCCAGCGTTACCTTCTCCTGGTCGACATCGGCCGTGATGGTGCCCACCTGGCGGACCCAGGCCAATACCTCGATATTGGCCGCGGTTCGTAAAAGCTGGCGGGCGATGGCTCCGGCCGCCACTCGGCCGATGGTCTCTCGGGCGCTGGCCCGGCCCCCGCCCTGCCAGTTGCGAATGCCGTACTTGGCCTCGGTGGTGTAGTCGGCGTGGGAGGGGCGGTACATGTCCTTGAAGTCTTCGTAGGCGTTGGGCCGGGCATCGGTGTTGCCCACCAGCAAGGCGATGGGCGACCCCAGCGTTCGGCCCTCGAACAACCCCGAGAGGATGGTCACCTTGTCGGCCTCGTCCCGCAGGGTGGTGAGCCGGCTCTGTCCTGGTCGGCGCCGGTCCAGGTCGTGCTGGATCATCTCCTCGTCCAGCGCAAGCCGGGGCGGGCAGCCGTCCACCACCGCGCCGATGCCGCCGCCATGGGATTCCCCAAACGTCGTGACCCGGAACAACCGCCCCGTCGAACTGCTCATTGCCCCTCAACACTACAGACCGGAATGTGCCGATCTGGGGGTCATATTGGCCCGCTGATGGTGGCGGCCATGCGTTGATCAGCGCTCTTGTGGCAGTGTCGGGACATGGATTTGGGCTTTTCCGGCAAGGTTGCGCTGGTCACGGGGAGCTATCGGGGGACGGGGAGCGGGATCGCCCGGGTGCTGGCCGCCGAGGGTGCTGAGGTGGTGGTCCACGGGTTTGAGGAAGGACAGGCCGACTGGCTGGCCGATGAGCTGGGGACGCCGGTCCGGGCGGTGTGGGGAGACATTTGTACTGACGAGGGGGCTGAGGCGGTGGCCGGCCAATGCGGCCCGGTGGACATATTGGTCAACAACTACGGGGTGGCAGTAGGCGGCACCTGGGGCGACGACGGCACCGATGTGTGGGTGGATGCCTACAACCGCAATGTGTTGAGCGCGGTGCGGATGACCCGGCTGATGGTTCCCGCCATGATGGAGCAGGGTTGGGGGCGGATCGTGCTGGTGTCCACCGTGGGCGCGACCCGCCCCGGCGACCGAATTCCGGGCTACTACGCGGCCAAGGGCGCTCTACCGGCCATGACGGTGAGCCTGGCCCGAGAGCTGGCCGGCACCGGCGTGACGGTGAACTGCGTGAGCCCTGGGGCCATCGCCACTCCCGAGTTGGTGGAGATGTGGACCCGCCAGGCCGAGCGGGAGGGCCGCTCCACGGATTGGGCCGACATCGAGCGCCACGTCACCACGGTGCTGATGCCCACGCTTACCGGGCGCATCGCCACCGTGTCGGATGTGGGGGAGTTGGTGGCGTTCGTGTGCAGCGACCGGGCCCGCCAGATCCACGGCGCCCATCTGCGCATCGACGGGGGCGCGGCCGACGTGGTGACCTGACCGGGCCATCGGACCATTCCGGTAGCTAGGCTGCCCGGCGATGCCGACCTTGTATGACGTTGTCCGCGACTTCAGCCACACTTGGCCCGACAAGCTGGCCGTGCTCACCGAGCAGGACGGCCACCGCACCTACCAGGAGCTGGCTGCCCACGGCGGGGCGCTGGCCCACCAATTCCAAACCCGCTTCGGATTGAGCCTGGGCGATCGGGCCTGCATCTGGATGCAGAACCGCCCCGAGTACATCGAGTGCCAGTTGGGGATGCAGGCCATCGGCCTGGCCGGAGTGCCCATCAACCCCGAGTGGACCGATCCGGAGCTGGACTTCGTGCTCAACCATTCCCGGTGCCGCCTGGTGTTCGCCGAGGCCGAGCGGGCCGAACGGGCGGTGGCCCTTACCGCGGACATGGACGCGGTGGAAGCGGTGGTGAGCGTGGACGAGCCGGTGGACGGCGCTCTGCTGCTGGCCGACCTCATCGGGGATTCGCCCGAGGGCGCGGGGCTCGACCTGCCCCCGGTGGACGGGTACGTGGAGGGCAACGTGCTCTACACCTCGGGCACCACTACTGGGCGGCCCAAGGCCGTGCCCATGAGCCCCGAGCTGTTCGCCGGGGGAGCGGTGCCCTACGAGGAGATGTTCGGCCTGAGCCACACGGACCGCTCGCTGGTGGTGACCCCGCTGTTCCACGGCAACGCCATGGGCGGGGCCATGTCGGCGCTGAGCCGGGGGGCCAGCGTGATCATGCCCCGCAAGTTCTCGGCGTCGCGGTTCTGGGCCATGGTCGACCTGTACCGTCCGACCTACTTCCTCACGTTGGTGCCCATCATCAACATCTTGATGGCCCAGCCCCCCGGTCCTCACGAGAAATCACACTCGCTGCGGGTGATGATCCCGCTGGGCTGCGCCCCGATCATCGAGCAGATCGAGGAGCGCTACGGGGTGCCGTGCATGGACTGGTACGGCATGACCGAGGCCGGGTCGGGCACCTATACCCGCCTGGACGAGCCCCGCCGCCCCGGCTCGGTGGGCAAGCCGTTTGAGGGGTCGGTGCTGCGGATCTTCCTGCCCGACGGCTCAGAGGCGCCGACCGGCGAGACCGGAGAGATCTGCTTTCTGCGGTCCACCATCGGGTTCAACGGCTACATCGAAGACCCGGAGGCCACCGAGGCGGCCACGTCGGGGGACTGGTTCCGCACCGGGGACCTGGGCTACGTGGACAACGACGGCTACCTCTATTTCGTGGACCGCCAGAAGGACATCGTGCGCCGGGGCGGAGAGAACCTGTCCACCATCGAAGTGGAGACCGCGCTGCGCACCCATCCCGCGGTGGGCGACATCGCCGTGGTGGCCCGCCCCGACCCGGTGCTGGGCGAGACAGTGGCCGCCTTCATCGTGGTGGCTGAGGGCCATGGGCTGCCCACCGAAGACGACCTGCGGGCCCACACCGACGGAGCCTTGGCCCCCTACAAGGTGCCCACCACCATTCAGCCCATCGACGAGCTCCCCCGCACCGGCAACGGCAAAGTAGAAAAGTTCCGCCTCCGCCAGCGCTTCAGTTGAGTTCAGGTCGGCAGCCGGACCACAGTCGCATTGCCGACATGGGCATACCGGCCTGGCGTGCAGGTGAGCACGATCACCTGGCAGTCCTGACCGGCCAAGGCGATAGCAGCACCTATGGACTGAAGCCGTGTCGGGTCGCTCCACCCCAAAGCGTCGTCGATCACCACCGGGGCACCGCCTCCATCGGGACACACGATAGAAGCGCATGCCAATCGGCAGATTACGCCAATCTGCTCTCGCGCCCCCACGCTGAGCTGGTCAATGTCGAGGGTGATACCTTCGAGCGTGCGGCGGGCGACTTTCAAGGTGTCATCGAGCTCCACTTCGAACGACGGTCCGAAAACAATACGTCCAAACTGCTCGATCCTCTCCTTGAACGGTGCCGCATAATGCTGACTTGCCTCTTGGCGCCGCCGCTCGAAGGTTTCATAAAGCAGTCGGGCAGCCTCAGCCCGCGACTCTGTTCCTTCGTACGCTCGCTTCAAATGTTCATAGTGGCTCATCGCATCGTTTAGGTCGGTGTGCTGGCCAGCACTACCGCGCACCTCTAGGCCGCCTCGAAGCAGGTTTTGGTGATCTCGGTTGTTCGAAAGATCAGACTCGGCTCTTGCTTTGGCACTTCGGACATTGTTCAGTTTGATTTCGATGGACCCGAGATCTTGGGCTTGCAGCTCTTCTTCAGCCCTCCTTAGTGACTCCTGGACAGCGGTCAACTTGGCCCTTGCTGTGGCTAAAGACTGGTCAAGTTCATGGTCGGAAATCCTCCCGCGGTCGGCTTCAAGCTTGTCTTTCGCTCGTTTCTGCGCCCCACTGGCACCAGTTATCTCCGCGCTTATCGCCGCTTCTTCGCTTTGAGCGTCGAGGAGGGCTTGCCGTGCCTCATCCGCGTTTGTCTCACATTGTTCGAACTCGCTCCTACGATCTTCGACCAATCTCTCAGCGTGCGAGGCAATGCGCCTTGCTTCGTCAAGATCGTTCGGAAGAGGCGGGTCTTCTGGCCGCTCAACTGGGTACGCGTCGATTCGCCGGGTGAGCCCTTCGAGCTTCTGGGCCAGAACATCTGGCGTTAGATCATCGAGATCCTGCTTGATGGTCTTGATGGCACCACTTCGCAGCCGTTCGGCGTCCCGGCGTTCCTCTGCCCTCTGGCGAGCCTCATCAAGGTCCCTTACGCTGCCTTGAGAGCAAAGGCGTCCGTAGTCCTTTTCGGCCTCGACAAGCTCCGCGGCCAGATCGCGAGAGCCGGTGCCGGGTTGCACTTTCACGTGGATTACATCGGGAACGGTCAGTTCCCAGTCGTCGGTAATGGTGGCCGAATATGGGCCGTTCTGCTCAAGATCAACCAGCTCGCCGTCAATCGTTACGGACATAGGTGACATGGCTGTTGCTTCTACTGATGCTGCTGAGGAGTCAAGGGCAGCCTTTGCTTTGGCAACAGCGATGTTGGCCTGCTCAAGCTGGGCTACTACGTCGTCGTCAACCCTTGATGCATCGAGGATGGACTCGGATGTCTTTAGTTCTTCTTGTGCCACCTTCACCCGTTCGTAGCGCCCGGAGAGCTGCCTTTGCTCAATGAGATTGCGACAGAAATCTCTATCGTTGCTGGCTTGCCGGAAAGCCTCTTCGGCTGATCGCAAGGCGCTACGAGATGTGTTGAGGGCAGTGGCCGCCTTGTCGTTGTTCTGTACAGCCAGAGCAAGTTGAGGGGCAGCTCTTTCGCGTCGCGCCTCGAGTCGCTTCAGTTCCTTGGTTATGGAGGCCAGATCCTCTCTTGTCTCTTCGCGACGCTGGTTCAGGCTCTCCTCATGAGTGTGCTGATCTGAGGCGGCCGTGTGAGCAGCCCTTTGCAGTTCTACTTCGGTGCGGAGGTGCTGTGCCGATTCCCATTGCCCACTGAGTTCCTGTTCCGTCTGGGTGTGTTGATCAAAGAGGGCCACGAGATCAATTGCTGCGTTCTCCAAGCTAGCCACTTCCGCTGCGTCTGACTCAATGGCTCGGAGTGCCTCCCTCGATTCGCTGACAGCGACTTCGGCTTGCTCCAAGTCGCTGTGTAGCGATTGGCGCTCCTTGGGAATTTGGCCTTTAGGGGTCCAATACCGTTCCCGCTCGGTGCGGATGCGCTCCCACAGGTTGTCTTCGCTGGCGCCGGCGATGTCTCCGCCCGCAGCAAGATCGAGCGCTTGGCCCAGCGACTGCCCTTCGAATTTGGGCAAGTCGAGATTCCCGCTCTGCTCGATGCTCAGGGCCTTCCATAGATCCTGATCGAGAGTCTCTTGCAGAATCCCCTCTACCCGTTCGTGGGCCTCTCGCCCCGCTAGCTGGTCTCGATGGGGGGCAATGATGTCAAGCGTGGTTTGGGAATTCTTGAGCCAGCGCTTGAAATAGGTGAAGCGATAGTCGCCCGTGGAAACTTCAATCTCGACTTCAGGCCCTTCATCACGGTGCACAGGTCGGATGGCTTTGACCGACCGCTTGCCGGAAGAATCCATCTCTCTGAGAATCATGTTGACTGCTTCGGGAATGCAGGTCTTGCCCACTTCGTTGTTGCCCTCCACTACGGTCACGCCGATTTGAGGGAACTCCACCGTGCAGTCCTCTACTCCTCGGTAGTTTTTGAGAGTAATTCTGTGGAGTCTCATTGATCTGCACCTACCAGTCGATACAGCAGGGCCATGGCGTCGCGAGCGGCCACTGCTAGATCAAGCTGGTTTGACTCTGCGAGCTTGACTAAGTCGTCCAGCGCCTCCTGGGCGAATCCCGAGAGACCCAGATCGCTCAAATCAGCATCGTCAGGGATTACCGCAAGGTCGCTTCGCCGCTCCCCATCCTCCAGGGCAGCCAACAAGTCGTCGTGGTGTTCGAGGAGGTTGTCTAGTCGCGCTTTCTGGGCGAGCGAGATCTGGCCTACTAGCGACAGTTTGACGATTGTTCGGTCTTTGCCTTCTATACCCGTCAGCCAGTCCTCAACGGCGTCGAGGTCGGTGTCATCAGTGAGTTCCCAGTCTTGTTGAAGAAACCGCCAGGTGCCCACGGTCCGGGTCTCAACAGAAATCTGATCCACATCGAGGTCGACTATCAGTACGTTGCCAGGGTCGATTTCGCCGTAGCGGGTCGGCTCGGGGGTCCCGGAATACCAAACCCTGCCCGTCTGTACCACATTTGTTGTCGAATGACGGTCGCCGAGTGCCACATAGTGGATCAGTCCTTCGTCGATCCTGGCTTCTAAGGACTCCGGGGAGATGAGGGCGGGGTTGGACTCATCTGGTGACCGGGTATCGATCGCACCGTGGCCGACAACTATCCGTATTACGTCACCTTCTTCTAGGCCATCACAGGCGTCGGCGACGAGATCCGTGAGGGGGCGCTTTGTGAACCAGGGTGCTGGGACTAACTCGACACTGGAAGCGACCTCTAGTGGGATCGGTTCCTCAAGGACCGCCACATTGTCGGGTTTGTTTTCGGTGAAAGCCCGAGATGTGTACACCGACGACGCGTCCAATGGGTCGTGGTTGCCGGGCAAAAGGTAGAACGTGACTTGAGGCGTGGCGCCCATCGCTTCGAAGGCTCGCAAAACAACTTGGCGGCCCACTTGGTTGGACTCGAAGACATCGCCGCACACCACGACGAATTCGCACCTTTCGTCTACTGCCACAGCCCCGATTGTCCGGATGGCGTCCATCCGGGCACCATCAAAGCGGGCTTGGGCTTCACCGGCCAAGAAATGCCGGGTCATGCCAAGCTGCCAATCGGCTGTGTGAAGAAATTTGACCACGCGCGCACCCTACAAGCGGTGGGTGACAGCTTCTATCCGTCACACAACCGGGCGACTGTAATGTTGGGTTAGAGCAAGTATGGGGTGGTGATGTCGCGGGACCTCAAGGCTCGATGCGGGTGATGGTGGGTACCCGGTCGATGGCGCGGTCGAATGAGGCGATCTCGGTGATGCCAGCCTTCTCAGCGGCCGCCGCCAAATAGGCCTCGGTGAAGTCGATCCTGTGGTCGAGGTATATCTCTAGTGAACGGATGAGCAGTGCCCGGTCTTGGACTTGGTACCGCGAAGAGGAGACCACAGCGGCTACCAGACCTGCCACTTGTTCCCGTGTCTGCTGGTAGAAGGATTCCAGGACGTAGACAATCTCGGCCACGACCAAGTCCGACAACACAAGATCACGTCCGCTCAGCAGGTAGGCAGAAGCCCTAGCCGCCATTTCGGGCGGGTCGCCGGTGAGGTGGCGAAAGAGGACGTTGGTGTCGAGGAGTGCCGTCACCGAGTCAGGTTCTGAGCTCGGGCCTCACGGACTTGCCGTCTGATCTCTTCCCAAGGAACGCCGCGCTTCTCGGGAGGAACCTCGACTACTCCAGCAAGTTCGGCGAGATCCGGCACCCTGATGACGGCAGCCCCATAATCGGTGGTGCGAAACACGAGTTGGTCTCCCTCAGAAATGCCGCATAGATCGCGGATTGCCTTGGGAATGGTGACTTGGCCCTTGCTGGTGACGGTGGCGGTTGCTTCCATGTCTGGTCCTTACTTGGTAATCAAAGTAAGGATATCAGACAAAATCGTGAACCTGGCTCAGAATTGGAGGAACCGGAACAATCGCTACTAGGCGAATTCGGCTCGGAGTTGGGGGCCGTGCTGGTTGAGGGCGGGGAGGGTAGGGGCGTAATCGCTAGTGGCCTCGTCCCAGTCGGCGGTGGTGGCGGGGGCCGGTAAATCAATGGTGCCGTCGGGGTGGGCGACGGTGATCCGGTTGAGCTGGGGGTGAGATGAGAGCCCGGCCACGTCGTTGACCGCGCCGAAGGCCATGCGGCTGTCGGTGAGCTTGTCGCGGAGGTCTTCGGTGGGCATTCGGGCGAAGACCTCCGCGACCGCGTGGTCGGTCTCCGCCCGGTTGGTGACTCGGGCCTTGTTGGTGGCGAAGCGGGGGTCTTGGGCCAGGTCCGGGCGGTCGAGCACTTCCTCGCACAGGATGACCCACTCCCGATCGGACTGCACGGCGATGAGCAGGGTCGTGCCGTCGGCGGTGGTGAACCCTCCATAGGGGGCGATTGACGGGTGGGCCAGTCCCACTCGCTGGGGACCTTGGCCGAGGTAGTCGTGATGGAGAAGGGGCACCGTCATCCACTCGGCCATGGTGGAGAACAGCGAGACTTCGATGTTGGCGCCCTCGCCGGTGCGGGCTTGGCGGACCAGCGCCTGGCTGATAGCTCTGGCGGCGGCCTCGCCGGTGGCGATGTCGGCCACCGACACCCCGACCCGGCCCAGCGGTCCTGGAGCGCCCGACACCGATACCAGGCCGCTCTCGGCCTGCACCAAGAGGTCGTAGGCCTTCATCTGGGCATACGGCCCGGTCGGGCCATATCCCGAGATATCGCAGGTGACCAGACGAGGATGCTGCTGGCGCAGGGACTCGGAGCCGAAGCCCAGCCGGTTGGCCGCGCCCACGGCCAAGTTCTGGATGTAGACGTCGGCCCGCTCGATCATGCGACGCAGCAGCGCTTGGTCTTCGGCGCCTTTGAGGTCGAGGACGATCGACTCCTTGCCCCGGTTCAACCAGGCGAAGTAGCTGGCCAGCCCATCGGCAGCGGCGTCGTAGCCCCGGGAGAAGTCGCCCTCAGCCCGCTCAACTTTGATGACCCGGGCTCCGGCATCGGCCAGCCGACAAGATGCCAGTGGTCCCGCCACCGCCTGTTCGATAGAGACCACCAGCACGCCATCCAATGGCTTTGCCGAGCTCACGTCAGCAACGTACCCCTGCCTGGGCGGAAACGACTAAGAGATAGGCTCCGACGATGACCCCACAGGAAATCTTGGACCTGGCCCGCGAGCATGCCGCGGCCGAAGCAGAGAACGACGCCGAGCGGACCCTGGCCACTCTGGTGGACGAGCCCACTTATGAGTTCTGGCCCATGGGCAAGGGGTTCACCGGCGGTGACCTGGCCCGCACGTTCTACTTGGAGCAGTACCCGCAGTTCGCCCAGCGGGTGACCGGCTACGGGGTGCTGGGGGAGTGGACCAACGACCAGTGCGCCATCCAGGAGTACTGGATCGAGCTCGACGGCCAGACCCGTCATATGGTCATGTCGATGATGCCCGCCGAGGGGAGTCTGCTGGCCGGGGAGAAGCTGTACTGCGACGATGCCTTTGTGGAGGCCTTGCTCGGCCCCCTAACCGTGCACCTGAAGCCGCTCTGATCCTGGCCTCGGGGGGCTTATTCCAACAGGTGCTTTTGGATCTTGCCGAGGGCGTTGCGGGGGAGTTCCTCGACTAGGTGGAGCAGCCGGGGGTGTTTGAAGTCGGCGCAGACTCCGGCTAGGTGAGATCGCAGATCGTCCAACTTGGGGGTCTTGCCGGAGGCTGGCACTACCCAGGCGGTGACCAGCTCGCCCCACTCCTCGTCGGGAGTGCCGGTTACCGCCACGTCTTCAACCTCAGGGTGGGTTCGCAGGGCATCCTCCACCTCTCGGGGGTACACGTTCAGCCCGCCGGAGATCACCAGCTCCTTGGCCCGGCCCCGCAGCTTCAGATAGCCGTGGTCGTCGAACTCGCCCAGGTCACCGGTACGGAACCAGCCATCGTCATCGAAGGCCTCCTCGGTGGCGTCGGGCCGGCGCCAATAGCCGGCAAACACATTCGGCCCCCGCACCAGCACCTCACCGGAGTCGGGGGCGAGGCGAAGCTCCACTCCCGGCAACGGCATTCCCACGGTGCCCGCTCGGCGCTCGGCGTCGTAGGGGTTGGACACCAACATGATGGTCTCGGTCATGCCGTAGCGCTCCAACACCCTCACCCCGGCGGCCTTCTCCAGTCGGTGGTGCAGATCAGCGGACAGGGGAGCGGAGCCGGCCACGCAGAGCCGCAGCCGGGAGAGCTCTCCGACTCTGGGCGACTGAGCCAGCCGGGTGTACATGGTGGGCACGCCAAAGAACAGCGAAGCGTCGTGGGCCTCGGCCGCATCCAACACCGCGTCAGGGGAGAATCCGTCGAGCAATATCGCCGACGCACCGGTCAACAGCGTGCCGTGCAATCCCACCCCTAGGCCGTGCATGTGGAATAGGGGCAGGGCCAGTACCAGGCGATCCTCCGGCTCCCATCGCCAGGCGATGCGGACTGATTCAGCTCCGGCCAGCAAATTGCCGTGGGTCAGCACCGCCCCCTTGGGCACCCCGGTGGTGCCCGAGGTGTAGCCCAGCAGCGCGGGGTCGCCGCTGGAGAGCTGGTCCAAGCTGGGAGCCTGCCCTTCATCCAAATCCAGCCGAGGAGATACCACCGTCATCTCCGAGGCCAGCTCGGCCAGCCATCGAACCCACTCCGGGTTGTCCACCACCGCGGCCCGAGGGTCGGCGTCGCCCACGATGTGGGCCAACTCAGCCTGTTGGTAGGCCCCATTCACCGGCACCACAATGAGCCCCAGCCGCAGGGCGGCCACATGGGCCACCACCAAGTCGACCGAGGCCGCCGCCGACACGATGATCCGGTCGCCCTTGCGCAGCCCTGCACCATAGAGCCGTCCGGCCGCGGCCTTCGTGCGCCGGGCCAAGTCGCCCCTCGTCACCCAGCCTTGGTTTGCATCCCAGAGGGTCGGCTTCGACGGCTCGGCAGCCCAGCGCTTGGCCCAAGCCGCGGGCAGGCTGACCTCGTCCAGCAAGTCCACCTCGTCGGGATCAACCCCAACAGGAAAGTGCACAGCATCGGCTCGCCCGACCGCGTTCATGCGGCGATCATGTCACAGCATCTCCGGGTAGGCCGTTGTTGTTGTCACTAACCGGGGGTACGATGGCCGTGATGCCTATACCCATCACCGACCCCGCCGAAGACGGCTTGGACCCCTCGGTGTTCGACGAGGCATTTTTGGCTGCCGAGGCCCAACTGGCTGAAGGCGCCCTCCTTGATGAGCCTGGTGTTCGCTGGCTGACTCCCGATGACCTTCGGGAACGCGCCAACCGCCTCAGGCCCACCTCTGAGGAGGGCGATGGCCTGGAGTATCCAAGATAGAAATCTCGATGAAGCCCTCAAACAGTGGGCAGTAGACAAGGATGCATCTGCTCGGTTCCAATTCTTGCTGGGTCTGTTTGAACTTACTGATCGCCCTTGGGATGAATTGCCGGGCTTTCCCATCCCCGGGCGATCACCGATGTGGCGTTGGGCCAAGGTCGGTCAAACGTTTGTTGCCTTCCTGGTAGCCGAACCTCAAGGCAGGTTGCTCATCATGGACATAAGAGACGGCTAGCCTCTTCCCCCGTGCCTTTGAATCTCGCAACTGTGTGGGAGGCGGCTGCGGAGGTCGTGCCGGATGCCGATGCAGTGGTGTGTCAACCGGTCAGCCGAAACTGGCGTGAGTTCGAAGACCGGGCTGCCCGGCTGGCCAGCGCGCTGGGGGAATTCGGCATTGGAGCGGGCGACAATGTCGGGCTTTATCTGTATAACGGCAACCCCTACAGCGAGGTCACGTTCGGGGCGTTCAAGATTCGGGCCGCTCCCTGCAATGTGAACTACCGCTACCTGGCTGGCGAGTTGCGACACCTGCTGGAGGACGCCGATGCCAAGGCGGTGTTCTTCTCTCCGGAGCTGGCCGACCGGGTGGATGAGGCCCGGGCTGAGCTGCCCTTGCTGCGGGCGGCCGTTCAGGTGGGCGAGCCGGGCGACCCGGTGCCCGACTGGGCGCTGGACTACGAGCAACTGATCGCCGAGCACGATCCGTCCCCGCCCATCGACCGCAGCCCTGATGACCTGTGGATCCTCTACACCGGCGGCACCACCGGCAAGCCCAAAGGGGTCATGTGGCCCCACAGTTCGCTGATCGGCGCCATGGCCGGGCCGTTTCGGGCGCTGACGCTGCCTCTCCCGGAGACAATCGAGTTGGTGAAGTCCAACATCTCCGCCATCTATGACAGCAACCGGGTCACCCGCCAGCTGGCAGCCTCACCGCTGATGCACGGCACGGCCGGCATCGTTGCGCTGTCCACCTTCACTCAGGGTGGAGCGGTGATCACCATGCCCGAGCGCAGCTTCGACGCCGATGTCCTGTGGCGCTGCGTGGAGCGTGACCGGGCCACCGTGCTCACCATCGTGGGCGACGCCTTTGGGCGGCCCATGGCCGAGGCGCTGGACGCGGCCGCGGCCCGAGGGGAGCCCTACGACCTGTCATCGGTGTTCATGGTCATGTCGTCGGGTGTGATCTGGAGCCAGCCGGCCAAGGAGGCCTTGCTGGTGCACAAGGACATGAAGCTGGTGGACTCCCTCGGTTCCAGCGAGGGCACCGGCACCGGCATGAGGATCAGCGACCGCGCCGGCGGCTCGGCCACCGCCCGGTTCACGCTGGGGGAGAACGCCGCGGTGTTCGACGAACACGGCCAGCCGGTGGAGCCCGGCTCGGGGCAGCAGGGAATGGTGGCGGTGGGAGGACCCATTCCCATCGGCTACTACAAGGACCCGGAGAAGACGGCGGCCACATTCCGCACCATCGGCGGACGGCGCTGGTCGGTGCCCGGCGATTGGGCCACCGTGGAGGCCGACGGCACCATCACCCTGCTGGGCCGGGGCTCGGCGTGCATCAACAGCGCCGGGGAGAAGATCTATCCCGAAGAAGTGGAAGAGGCGGTCAAGGCCCATCCCGCAGTGGCCGACTGCCTGGTGGTGGGCGTGCCCGACCCCAAATGGGGCGAGGCGGTCACCGCGGTGGTGCAGATGGCCGACGAGGCCAGCGATGAGGAAGTCATCGCCGACGCCCGCACTCGCTTGGCCGCCTACAAGCTCCCCAAGTCGATCGTTCGCAGCGATACCGTCCAGCGAGGCGCCAACGGAAAGCCCGACTACCAGTGGGCCAAGCAGATCGCCCTCGACTCGCTGTCCCAGTAGGCCTCAATCTGAAAACATGGGTCTATGAGCATCAAAGTGACTGCGCTGCCGGCGGCCTTGGGGGCCACCGTGGAGGGGCTCGACGCCGATCACCTCGATGACGGGGTGGCAACTGAGCTGCGGGAGGCGTTCTGGGCCCACAAGGTGCTGTTCTTCCCCCAGATTCACCTGACCGACGAACAGCATGTGGCTCTGGGCTCGCTGTTCGGCGATCTGGAGGCGGTGAGCAACGACGACACCGACCATCGCTACCACCACACGGTGGATGACCAGGGAAAGATCCTGGTGCTAGACAGCTCGAACGAATACTCCCGGGCCAACTTCTGGCACACCGATGTGACCTTCGCCCGCCAGCCGCCGCTGGGGTCGCTCCTGTCGATGAAGGAGTCTCCACCCTCGGGCGGCGACACCATGTGGGCCAACACCCAGGCTGCCTACGAGGGCCTGTCGGAACACCTCAAGGCAGCTCTTGAAGGTCTGATTGCCCGGCATGGTCGGGTCGGGCTCACCGATATGACCGATCACCCCGCGGTGACCATCCACCCCGAGACCGGCAAGCGGATCCTGTTTGTGAATCGGGGCTGGACCTCGTCGCTGACCGGCATGAGCCACCTGGAGAGCAGAAGCCTGTTGGCGCTGCTGTGCGATCACATGGAGCAGCCCGAGTATGTGGTGAGGTGGCGGTGGAGCGACGGCGACGCCGCCCTGTGGGACAACCGCTGCACCATGCACTACGCCATCGACGACTACGGCGCCGACCACCGGCGAATCCACCGGGTCACCATCTACGACCCCTCCGGCGCCGGCCCGGTCGCGGCTTCGCCCGCGGTCTAGCTACAGCTCCAACAGGGCCTGTTCCACCACCTCGGTCAGTGCGGGATGGATGTAGAGCTGGCCTCGGGCCATCTCGTCCACGGTTAGGCCGAACTGGAATCCCTGAATGAGCTGCTGGATGAGAGTGGGGGCTTGGGGGCCGATGATGTGGGCGCCCAGCAGTTGCCGGGTCTCGGGATCGGCCAGCACCTTGGCGAAGCTGGTGGTGTCCTCCATGGCCCAGCCGTAGGCGGTGTCGCTATAGGGGCGAACGGCCTTCAGATAGGGCTGCCCTTCGGCCCGCAGTGCCTGCTCGGTGGCCCCGACCGCGGCCACTTGGGGGTAGGCGAACACCGCGTGGGGGATGCCGGAGTGATCGGGCGCCCGTAAGTCGTCGGGGTGGGCGATGTTGTGGGCCACCGCCCGGGTGTCCTCGTTGGCGGTGTGCTTGAGCTGGGCCGCATGGCAGATGTCGCCCAGCGCCCACACCCCTTCGACACCGGTGCGGAGATACTGGTCAGTCACCACATAGCCAGCGTCGTCTAACTCCACGCCGGAGTGGGTCACGCCCAATTGCTCGCCGTTGGGCACCCGCCCAGTGGCCAGCAACAGCACATCGCCGGTCAAATCTCGAGCCTCGGTGCGAACCGCGATCTGCGATCCCGCCTGAGACACCCCGACGATGGGGGAGCCCAAGGCGCAGTCCATACGCTGGGACACGATCTGGGTAAACGCGGCCGACACCTCCTCGTCCTCGGCCCGAAGCAGCCGCTCGGACCGGTTCACGATGGACACCGACACGCCCATGGCGTCGAACACATGGCCCAGCTCAGCGGCGATGTACCCGCCGCCCAAGATCACCAGCCGCTCGGGCAGCGCCTCCAGGCGCATGACGGTGTCGGTAGTGTGGAACGGAACTTCGTCCAATCCGGGGATCGGGGGGATGAACGGCCGGGCCCCGGCAGCCAGCACGATGTGATCGCCGGTGAGCTGGTGCCCGTTCACCTCCAGCACTTTGTGGCCCACAAAGCGGGCGTCGCCGTTGAACACGGTCACGTTGTCGAGGCTGTGGCGATAGTTTTCGCCGCCCTGGGCGATGGGGTCGATGCGCCCGAACACCCGGCCCACGATTTCGGGCCAACGCACCCCGTGGAGCGAGGTGTCCACGCCGAGGTGGCTGGTGTGCCCCGCCTGGTGGGCCATGTCGGCGGCGTACACGAACATCTTGGAGGGTATGCAGCCCCGGTTGAGGCAGGTTCCGCCGAACACGTCCCGTTCGATCAGCGCCACCTGCCATTCGTCAAAATCGGGGGTCAAGACGCTGTTGCCCGACCCGGTACCCACTACCACCAGGTCGAAGTGCTCTGGTGACTCAGCCATCAGCCGGCTTGGGGTGGCCCCTTGGCGGTTTGGTCCTCGTCGACAAGCTGACCTCGGAAGCTGGGATTGCGGCCCAGTTGGATGTCCTCGTGGCGCTGCATGATGGCGGGGGCATACACGTAGTCGGTCCAGATGTAGAACTGCTTGTCGAGCACGGCGTTGTACACCAACTCGGCTACTTCGGGAGGCTTCACCGCGTCCTCGTAGATGGCCATCATCAACTGGATCCGCTCCTCGTCTTCGGGAGTGGGATCGGGCGGGATGATCGGGGAGCGGAGGGTTTCGGGGCGGTTGCGCTCGGAGTCGATGATGTTGGTCCTCACCAGGCCGGGGCACAGCACCGACACGCCGACGGTTGAGCCGCACTCGTGGAGCTCGTGGTAGAGCGTCTCGGAAATGGTCACCACCGCGTGCTTGGAGGCGTTGTAGGGGCCGATGTTGGGATACGACGTGTGCCCGGCGACCGAGCCGGTGTTCACGATGTGACCGTCGCCGTGCTCCATCAGGTGGGGCAAGAACACCCGGATTCCGTGGATCACCCCCCACAGGTTCACCCCCAAGATCCACTGCCAGTCGGCGGTGGTCAAGGTGTGCATCAGGCCCCCAGAGCCCACCCCGGCGTTGTTGCACACCACGTTTACCTGCCCGAATCGGGAGAAGGCCGCCTCGGCCAGTTCATTCATCTCCTGCTCGGAGCTCACATCGGTGAGCACTCCCACCGCGTCCACCCCGGCGTCGTTCAATTCGCCCACCGCGGCGTCCATGGCCGGACCCTCCACGTCGGCGATCATGAGGCGGGCACCGGCTGCGCCAAATCGGTCGGCCATGGCCCGGCCCATTCCGCTGGCCCCGCCGGTGATGACTGCTGCTTTGCCCTGAAGAGTGTCCATAAACCGACGCTACCGCCTGTTTGCGGTGCGAGATGGTGTCGGAAACTAGGGTTCCCGCCGTGAGCAAGATCAACGCGGTAGTGATGTTCCCGCTAGCGATGGAACAGTCGGAGCTCGACGAACTGCACCGTCGATTCCCCGACGTGCAGTTCCACCACGTCGCCTACTTCGAGCCCCACGCTCTTCGTGACGCCAAGGCCAAGGGCCGAGTTACCGAGGAGCTCTTGGCCACCGCTCCAACCCTGTTGGAGTCAGAGTGGGCAACAGTCGCGACAGCCGACGTGATGATGGTTCTCGATCTGCCTCATGGAATCTGGGATCGGGCGACCCGGTTGCACTGGGTGCAGGGCATCGGGGCGGGCATCGGGCAATTGGAACCGGCCAAGTTCAAGGCCAAGGGCATCACGTTGACCAACGCAGCCGGAGTGGCTTCGACTCCTATCGCCGAGTTCGTCATCGGGCGTCTGCTGGAGGTGTGGAAGGACATCCGGGTGCTGGAGCGCCAGCAAAAGGACCACCACTGGCAAATGCACCAAGGGCTGTTGGTGAAGGGCAAGACCATCGGCATCGTCGGCCTGGGGGCCATCGGACGGGATGTGGCCCGTCGAGCCAAGGCCTTTGAAACCACAGTGCTGGGCAACCGCCGTTCGGCGCAGCCCGGCGACACCGATCCCGACGTGGACGAGTTGTTCGGCCCCGACGGCCTGGACGCAATGCTGGCCCGCTGCGATGCGGTGGTGTTGAGCGCCCCGCACACGCCTGAAACCATCGACCTGTTCGACGCTGAACGTTTGGGGCGGCTCAAACCGGGGGTAGTGCTGGTAAACGTAGGGCGGGGAACGATCATCGACGAGACCGCGCTGGTGGCTGCTTTGGAGTCGGGCCAGGTGGGTGCCGCGGTGCTGGATGTGACCCGTGAGGAGCCGCTGCCTGCGGACAGCCCCTTGTGGGATGCCCCCAACATGTACTTGTCGCCCCATTGCTCCACCGCCCGAGAGGGCTACAACGAGGCCCTGATGGAGCTGTTCTGCGACAACCTGGGACGTTTCTTGGCCGACGAGCCGCTGCGGAACGTGGTGGATCCCGACCGGGTCTATTAGGAATAGGTCACTACCAAACCCTTGAGGAGAGAATCCATGCCGTCAGATGCCTACAACGCCGCCGTCGCGGCCATAAAGGAGCAGATGCAAAAGGCGAACGAGGGTCCGCCACCCGATCTGGCCACGACCCGGGCCGGTTTCGAGGCGTCATACAGCACGATGCCCATTCCCGACGGGGTGAGCGTTGCTCCAGTGAATGCTGGAGGGGTTCCCGCCGAGTGGGTAACGCCCTCCGAGGTGGAGGGCAACCGAACCATCATCTACCTGCACGGCGGCGGCTATGTGGTGGGCAACCTCAACACCCACCGCCACGTGGTGAGCCGTTTGGCGGTGGGGGCCAAGGCCCGGCTGTTGAACGTGGACTACCGCCTCGCACCCGAGAATCCCTACCCAGCCGCGCTGGACGACGCCATGGCCGCGTGGCAATGGCACCTGGCCAATGGGGGAGAGGCGGCCCACACCGCGATCAGCGGCGACTCCGCCGGTGGGGGACTGACCATCGCCCTGTGCATGAAGCTGCGGGACGAGGGCATGGAGCAGCCCGCCTGCGCTGCCCCCATCTCGCCGTGGACCGACTTGACCTTCTCGGGCAACTCCATGACCGAGCGAGCCGAGCGCGACCCCATGCTGTCGGGCGCCGACGCCCTGCATGGCATGGTCATGGCTTACGCGCAGAGCGTTGACGCCACCGACCCCTACGTGTCCCCGGTGTTCGGCAAGTTCGAAGACCTGCCTCCCATGATGATTCAGGTGGGTACCGAGGAGGTGCTCTATGACGACAGCACTCGCGTCGTGAAGGGCATCGAGAGCGCCAGCGGTTCCGTGGAGTTTCGCCCCTGGCAAGACATGATGCACGTCTGGCACCTGCTGGCCGGCGTCGCCCCCGAAGCAGAGGAAGGCATCGCCGAGCTGGCGGCGTATATCGCGGAGAAGACCTAGCTAGCAGCCAATTGAGCGCCCAGCGTGCGGAGCTGCTGGGTGCCAGCCCCCAGGGAACATTCAATGTGCTTGTTCCACAGGGTGTAGCGGTGGAGGGGGTAGTCGACGCTGACCCCCATGCCGCCGTGGACGTGTTGGGTGGCGTGGGCCACGTCGTGGGCCCAATGGGAGGCGTACCACTTGGCGATGGGCAGCCGCAGCGAGGCGTCGTTGCCCTCGGTCAGGTCGTAGAGCACGGCATTGGTACACAGCCGCACCGCTTCAACGTGCATGAACTGATCGGCGAGGCGCTGGGTGACGGCTTGGAAGGTGGCCACCGGGCGCCCGAACTGCTCCCGCTCCGAGGTGTATTCGGCGGCCAAGCGCAGCGCTCGGTCGACCACGCCCGCCTGGGTGGCACACAACAAGGCCACGGCTCGATCGGCCAGCCACGCCACTGACGCGCCGTTGGCCTCGCCGAGGGGCTCACAGGGGACGCCGTAGAAGCTCAGTTGGTGTACGGGCTGGAGCCGGGTGGACATGCCTTCTTCCATGGTGATCCCGGGGTCGGACAGATCCACCAAGAACAGCCCGGTTCCGCTGATGATGCCGTTGTCGGTGCCGTCGTCAAGGCCGGCGACCACCACGATCTTGGACGACTCGGCGGCGAACTCCACCACCTCTTTGGTTCCCACCATCTTGCCGTCCACCACCCGGGCCGTGGGGTTGGTGATGTCGTCGTTCAGGTACTCCTGGAGCCCGAGGGTCAACACGTTTGACCCGTCGGCGCAGCCGGGCAGTTCCCGCTGGCGCTGCTCGTCGGAGCCGAAGGCATCCACCGCCAGCGCGGCCAGCATCCCGCTCCACAGCGGTACCGGAGCCACATGGCGCCCCTGGGCTTCCAGCACCAGGCCGACCGCGATCAGGTCGAGACCGCCCCCGCCGATATCCTCGCCCAAGCCGATGCCCACGAGTCCGGCTGCGGCCAGCTCGCCGTAGAGATCCCGGTCGAACCACTCGTCGGCGGCCTCTATCTCCATGAGCCGCTCCATGTCGAGGCGGTCGCCCATGATCCGGTTGGCCAACTCGGCCACCGCCTGCTGCTCTTCGCTAAGGGTGAAATCCATCGTTCTTCCTCCTGCCTGACTACTTGCGCCGCTTCTCGCGGGGCAGGCCGAGACCGGCCATGCCGATGATGTCCCGCTGGATCTCATTGGTGCCGCCACCGAAGGTGAGGATCCAGCAGCCCCGGTACGACTCCTCCATCCGACTGGAGAACTCGGCATGGGGGGAGCCCTTCTTGAGGTGGCCAGTGGCCCCCACCACCTCAGTCAGACCGGAGTAGATGAGGTGCATCGACTCTGAGCCCCACACCTTGATGGTGGAGGCCAATGCCGGATTCACGTTGTTGCCCACGGTGGACTCGTAAGCCACCTTCCAGTTCAACAAGTCCAAGAACTCCACTCGGGCCCGGCATTCGGCCAGCTTCACCTGCACCCACTCTTGGTCGATCACCCGGCGGCCGTCGGGCAGCTTGGCTTCTTTGGCCCATTCCACGGCTCCGTTGACCAAGTTGGCGATGCCCCCGGACGCGCACAGCGACACCCGCTCGTGGTTGAGCTGGTTGGTGATGAGACCCCAGCCCCCGTTCACTTCCCCCACCCGCAGCCAGTCGGGCACCCGCACGTTGTCGTAGAAGGTGGACGTGGTGTGGGAGCCTCCCATGGTGATGAAGGGCTGGATGTCGAATCCAGGGTCGTCGGCGGGGGCCAAGAACATGGTGATGCCCTTGTGGGCGGGGGCATCGGGATCGGTGCGGGCGGCCAGCCAGACGTAGTCGGCGTCGTAGGCCAGGCTGGTGAACTGCTTTTGGCCGTTGATGATCCACTCGTCGCCGTCGCGCACCGCCCGGGTCTTGAGCGCGGCCAGGTCGGTGCCCGCAGTGGGCTCGGAATAGCCGATGGAGAAGTGCATCTCCCCGGCCAGGATCTTCTTCAAGAAGAAGTCCTTCTGGCGGTCGGTGCCGTATTCCCTAATGGTGGGGCCCACGGTGTTGATGGTGAGGAACGGCACCGGCACCTGGGCGGCCCAGGCCTCGTTGAAGAAGATGTACTGCTCGATGGGGGTGAACCCCTTGCCGCCGTATTCAACAGGCCAGCCCACGCCCAGCCAGCCGTCGCTGCCGATCTGGCGGATCAGCGCCTTGTAGTCCTCGTTGGCCTCGGTCTCGGTGTGACGGATCTTGGCCCGCACCTCATCGGTCATGAGGTTGGCGAAATACGTCCGCAGCTCCTGCTGGAGCTCTAGCTGGTCATCGGTCAGTTCGACGCGCATAGCCCAAGTCTGGCAGCCCCGGTCGGAGCAGGGCTATCCAGGATTGCCGGCTATGCCGATAGCCTCTCGGCAATGTTGGTCGTGGGGCTTACCGGAGGGATCGGCGCGGGGAAGTCCACCGCGGCGGCCCGGTTTGCCGAACTGGGGGCGGCGGTGATCGACGTGGACGCCATCGGGCGGGACGTGCTGGCCCCCGGAGGGCGGGCCGAGCTGGGGGTGGTCGATGCCTTCGGCCCCGGAATCACCGATGACCACGGCCACATCGACAGATCCAAGGTTGCTGCCGAGGTGTTCGGGCGTCCTGATCGACTGGCGGCGTTAGAGGCGGTTAGCCATCCGGCCATCAATGCCGAGCTCGATGCACAGCTTCAAGAAATGGCCGATGGGGGAGACGTGCGGGTCGTGGTGCTCGACATGGCGGTATTGACCGAGAGCCGGTTGGGCCAGCTGGAGTCGGGGCGGGGCTATACCAAGGTGGTGGTGGTGGAAGCCCCTGAGGATGTGCGCCTGCCCCGACTTCTTGAGCGGGGCCTTACCGAGGAGCAGGCCCGAGCCCGCATGGCCAGCCAGGCCACTGACGCCCAGCGCCGGGCCATAGCCGACTACGTGATTGTGAACGACGGGACTGCCAGTGAGCTGGCCGATGCCGTCGATCAAGTTTGGGCTGAGCTGACCGGCTAAGAGCGGGGGACCGCCTCCCAGGGCTGGCCCTTGAATGGATCGGGCTCTTTGGGCAGGCCCAGCACCCGCTCGCCGATGATGTTGCGTTGCACCTCGTTGGTGCCCCCGGCAATGGCCATGGCCGGCGCGCTGATGACGGCGCTGGCCCATTCGTCGGCGTCGTCTTCGGTGGCATCCCAGGCCTGACCGGACGGTCCAGCCAGCTCGATGGCCACGTTGGAGGCTTGCCGGCTCAACAGCGCGGCGTTCAACTTGGCGATGGAGCCCTCCGGCCCCGGCGCTCGGCCCGATTCAGCGGCCTGGCGAATCCGCATGCCGATGAAGTTCTGGATGCGCTCGCGGATGTAGAGATCGGCGATGGCGTCGCGCACCACCGGGTCGCGGTCGCGACCCCTCTGGCGGGCCTCCTTGATGAGGGTAGCGCTGCCCATGGATCGGGACATGGCCCCGCTGCCCCCGGCCCCGATGGCCACCCGCTCGTACATCAGCATGGCCACCGCCACATTCCAGCCGTTGCCCTCGCCCCCGACCAGGCAGTCGTGGTCCACGCTCACGTCGGTGAGGTAGATCTCGTTGAAATGCGAACTCCCGTTGATCTGGCGCAGCGGCCTGATGTCCACGCCGGGCAGCGACAGGTCGACGATGAACATTGACAGCCCCCGGTGCTTGGGCTGGGTTGGATCGGTGCGGGCCACGCACAGCCCGTACTCGCAGTATTGGGCCCCCGAGGTCCACACCTTCTGGCCGTTCAGCACCCACTGATCCCCGTCGCGAATAGCCCGGGTGGCCAGCGAGGCCACATCGGACCCGGCGCCGGGCTCGGAGAACATCTGGCACCAGAGCTCATCGCACCGAATGATCTGGGCCTGATGGCGGGTCCGCTGTTCGGGGGTGCCGAAGTCGTTCATCACCGGCAGGCACATTCCGTGAGAGATGGCGGCGGGCACTAGCGGCGCCTGGTATCGGGACAGCTCTTGGTTGAACGCCTCCAGATAGCTCTTGTCGAGGCCCTGTCCGCCGTACTCCACCGGGTAGGTGATGCCCCCCAGCCCGGCGTCGGCCAGCGCCTGGTGGAATCGGCGGCATTCGGCCACCAGCGATTCCTCGGTCCACTCCACCGGCGGCTGGCTGCGGGGCACGGCGTTAGCCTCGAGGAACTCTTGAGTTCTCTGACGGAACGCCTCAAGGGTGATGGTCATGGCTCAGAGACTAGGACGCTCGACAATCGGCCAAAGAGCGGGACAGCGAATCTAGGCGGCAGGGCGAACAGCCTCGGCGGGATCCATGCGGGAAGCCCGCCAAGAGGGATACATCCCGGCCACCAGCCCCACTCCCAGCGTGACCCCCAAACCGATGCCGATGAACGACAACTCCACCGTCAACGGCCAGTCCAGCACTCGGGTGACCACGGCCACCACCGCGACACCGAGCGCGGTGCCCGCCACGCCGCCGAGCAGCGTCAACAGCATCGACTCGATGAGGAACTGTGTGGCGATGTGCTTCTTTTGGGCACCTAGCGCCCGGCGTACCCCGATCTCGCCTCTGCGCTCCAGCACAGAGATCAGCATTATGTTGCCCACCCCTATGGCCCCCACCACGATGATCACCACCACCAGCAGGCTGAGCAGCGACTCGAAGTTCTCGCTGATGATCTCCCGGGCTTCGAGGTCCAGCGATGACACTGCCACCTCACCGGGCGCCTCGGGATTGGCCTGGCGAGGCAGCAACTCTCGGACCTGCTCGATCACCTCCAAGTCGGCCTGAACCCAGATGCGCTCGGGGTTTTCGTCGGCGTCGTAGAGCTCTTCAGCCACGGAGAAGCCAATCAGGGCGGCCCGGTTCAAGGTGAGCCCCTGGCTGATGGTGAAGGGCTCCAACACGCCTATCACCGCGAACTCATGCCCGGAGATGTGGACGGTGGGGTTGGCGTAGAGCTGGTCGAAGCCCAGAACCTCTGCGGTGTCGGACCCGAGAACCACGGTGGGGACCTGCACGGTGGCAGCATCGTGAAATCGGCCGTGGGCCACTCCGCCCCGCAGCGGTATCAAAAGGTCCAAGTCGTCGAGTTCTACCGCGAATATGCGGATGCCTCCCGTCTCCACTTCGGGTATGAGGTCGGTCTTGCGCATGGTGGCCGGCACCCGGCGGATGGATGCCACCACCTCCACCAGATCTCGCATGTGGGTGTCGATGGCGGCGGCGGCCCCCGGCAACAGCTCGGGCTCATCGGCAAATGAGGTCCCGGGCGTCAGCTCCAGCACGTCGATGCCTTGTTCCAGCAAGTCTCGCTGGGCATCTGCTTCCCCAGAGTTGATGATGCCGACCAGGGCGACCAGCGAGGCCACGCCGATGGCGATGCCGATGGCAGCCATGGCGGTGCGGCCCTTTCGGGTTCGCAGTCCCAGCGTGCCCAGTGAGACGGCGTCGCGGGCTCGCAGTTTGCTGCGGGTATTGCCCGACGGACCATCGTGGACTCGCAGCTTTCGGCGCGCCATATCAGGTTGCTGCCGTGTCGTGGCTGATGCGGCCGTCGAGGATGGATACCGATCGGGGCATCCGGGTGGCCAGATCCCGATCGTGGGTGATGATCACGATGGTGGAACCCGCTCGATTGAGCTCTAAGAAGAGCTCCACGATCTCCTCGGTGGTCTGGGAGTCGAGGTTGCCGGTGGGCTCGTCGGCCAACACGATGGCCGGGTCGCCCAAAAGCGCCCGGGCAATGGCTACCCGCTGGCGCTCACCGCCGGACAGCTTTCCCGGCCGATGGCCCATCCGCTGGCCGAGCCCGACCCGCCCCAGCACCTCGCGGGCCATCTGCCGCCGCCATCGCAAGCTGACTCCCTGATAGAGGCTGCCGGTGGCCACGTTGTCGAGCGCCGACAACCCCTCCAGCAGGTGGAACTGCTGGAACACAAAGCCGATGCGCCGTCCTCTAACCGCGGCCACCTCTCGGTCGCGGATCCGCGACAGCGGTTGGCCGTCTACCACCACCTCACCCGAGCTGGGGCGGTCGAGGGCCCCCATGATGTTCAACATGGTGCTTTTGCCCGAACCCGAGGGGCCGACCACGGCCACCAGCTCGCCAGCCCGAATGGTGAGGTCGACACCATCCAATGCTCGGACCGGCGGCGAACCCGGATAGTGCTTGACCACCTGGTGCAACTCCAGCACCTTGCGGGCCTCAATCGTCATCAGGACTCGCCTTGGGTTGCTGTACGGCTCGGGGCCGTACCGGCATCAGGGGATGCGCACCAGGTCGCCCACCTCGAGGTTGCCGGCTGTGATCTCGACGAAGGCATCGACGAACGTGCCCACTTCAACCGGTACCAAGGTGGTCGACCCGTTTTCGACCACCTCTACCGCGAAGCCGCCGTTCACCGTGGCGATCAGCGCTGATGCGGGCACAACCAGGGCGTCGGGGGTGACCTGTTTGGTGATGGTCCAATTGACCGGAGCAGCGTCGAAGCGAGCAGAGGCCTCCTCATCCAGCAAGATGATGATGACCTCGATGGTGGGATCGGCCAGCCCGCCGGTCTGGGCGTTGGGCAGCCGCTTGGCCACCCTGGCCACCTCCGACACGATGCCGGGGCTGACCCGGCCATCGGGCAGCTCCACATCGACCTCGTCCATCTCGTTCACGATCTCAGCATCGCCGGGATCGATATTGCTGACGATCTCCTGGTACTGACCGGTAATGGAGAACGCGGCCGCTTGGGGACCCAATTGCTGGCCCACCGTGACATTCACCGACGAGATGCGGAAGGGCTCTTCGATGAACACCACATAGCCCATTTCGATGACGCCGGTCTCGTCTACGCCCAGGCGGTTCTGCCATTCCTGCACCACATCCTCGGTGACCGGGGTGAAGTTCTCGTTTACGGTCATTTCCTCGTAGCCGGGAATCTCCATGTCGGCCAGCGCTTGCTCGAGTTGCGTGACATCGGGCCCGTCTTCCATCTGGCTTTGGAAGGGCCGGTACATGGGACGGTCGCCCCGCAGCAGGACGATCGGATAGCTGTTCACCTCGAAGAGGATGCGGCCCACATCGAGCACCTCGCCCTCCTCGGGCAGGAGCCCGGTGACGATACCGGAGGTGTTGGTGTACAGCGGTTCAGGATCGCCGAAGCCCAGCGTGCCGCTGAACTCCTCGGTGTCGATCAGATCGCGCCGCACTACTTCTGCGGTGTTTATCTCCTCGGTGTCGCGCAGAATCCTCTCGGGGATCGAAGTAGAGGCCGAAGGGTTAGTCGCTTCATCGGTTCCCGGCGTGGGAATCTGAGTGCTGGTGGCGCTTTGGGTGCTGGTGGCGCTTTGGGTGCTGGTGGCGCTCTGAGTGGCCGTTGTGGCAGCCGGGGTCGAAGGGGTTGGGGTTTCGGGAGAGGGAGCAGCGGCTTCATTGGGCTCTGCTCCTCCAAAGACTGGCAGGCACACCCGCAACGCCGTCTGGACATCGTCGGGCAGACCGGAGGCGCCGCCGCCTTGTCCGGGGAAGCCGGTGTCGGGGTATTGACCGAAGTCGGGATCGGGGAAGTCGTCCAACCCCTGATCTCGCATGCACTTGGAGAACGCCACCGCGTTCTCCTCTCGCTCGGCTTGTTGCACGTTGGTGTCCTGCTGGGGCGCGAGGGCGATCAACTCGCTGAAGACGCTGGCGCAAGTTTGGAGGGCGGGAGCCAAGCCGGGCTGGGTGAAGCTCACACCGGCCTCCTGCATGGCTTGGAGGAACGAGGCCTGGTCCACGATCTGGGAGCTGTCGATGTCGGGGAAGTCGGGGAATCCCTCATCGCGGATGCACCGGGAAAAGTCAACGAATGCCTCATCGCGCATTTTCAGCAGCTCTTCTTCGGACAGTTCGGTATCGGTGTCGGTATCGGCTTGGGCAGGAACCAGCGGTTCCGGCGTCTCGTCGGGCTGAACTTCAGCCGGCGTGGGCTCAGGGGTGGGCGCGACCGGGGGATTGGCCACGTTCTCCAGGGCCTCGAACAGCCCGTCAGGCATAACCTCGCTCAGGTCGGCGGTGGTGACCTCGTTGGTTTCTTGGCCCGCGGTTCCACATGCACCTGCTGTCACGGCCAGAGCCAGCAAGGCGGCGAAGATCCATCGGATTTGTCTTGAGTGCTTCATGATTCGTCCAGTTCAAATAGGCGACGAGCGTTGCCCCCGGCTACCGCGACCTTGTCGTCGTCGGACAGGTCGGACTCCAGGAGCTGGCCCAGGATGTGGCTGATGCGCTGGCCCAGGGGCCAGGAGTAGAGATCGGTTCCGTACACATAGCGGTGAGCGCCGTGTTGGCGCACATGGTTGGCGATGAAGTCGAAATTGTACGAAAGACTGCAATCGAACACCAGATTGGGATAGGTGGCCGCCAAGTGCCCGCACTGTTTGGTGCCCTCGTGGGTGGAGTAGCCGTCGAGCACCAAGATGGTGAGATCGGGATTCCGGGAGGCGATCTGTCCCACCTTCCACAGCGACTCTTCGGCGGATTCGTCCAGGGCGTGGATCACCGGCAGCAGGCCGAGTTCGCCCATGGCCCCCACATAGACCGAGACCCAGTGGTTGTCGATGCTCACCCCTTGGAAGCGGGTGTGGAAGCTCATTCCGACCAGGCCGAGGGGGCCCGCGGCCCGTTCGAGCTCGTTGAGGCTGACGTCGCCGTCGCGGGGTTCCACGATGCCGATGGCCACCGGGAAGCGGTTTGGGGTGGCGTCACGGTAGGCCGCGATCTGATCGTTCACCGCTTGGGTATCGGCATGTCCGTTGGGCCTCAAGTAGCCGTGGCCGGGGATCACCGCGGCCTGGTCTACGCCGCCGGCGTCCATGATCTCGATGCGCTTGGCCAGCTCCAGCGCGGCATAGGCCTCGGGGTCGGGAGCCTCCTCTGGGGGCAGGCCCAGCGCTCCTGAGGCATCGCCCACATGGTGGTGGACGTCGAAGACCGAGATGTCGGAGGTGGCGCTCATGGCTATTTCCGCTTGAAATTGGGCTTTCTCTTCTGGCTGAAGGCCAGCGGCCCCTCTTTGGCGTCGTCGCTTTGGAACACCTTCCAGCCGTACTCGAACTCGTGGGCCAAGGCCTCTTCCTCGGTCATGCCGTCGGTCTCGTGCAGGGTACGCAGAATGGCCTCTACCGCCAGCGGCCCGTTCTCGCAGATTGTCGCCGCGATCTCCTTGGCTTTGGCCAGGGCTTGGCCGTCGGGGACGACATGGCCGACCAATCCGATGTCTTTGGCCTCGGCGGCGGTGATGTGCTTGCCGGTGAGCAGGATCTCGGCGGCGACGGTGTAGGGGATCTGGCGGCGCAGGCGCACTGCGGAGCCGCCCATCGGGTAGAGCGACCAGCGGGCTTCCGATACTCCGAAGCGAGCGCTTTCTCCGGCCACCCGGATGTCCATGGCCTGGAGGATCTCGGTGCCCCCGGCGATGGCCACCCCCTCGACTGCGGCAATGATCGGCTTGGTGGGCCGGTAGCTGCGCAGCAGCGCCTTCCAGTGGAGCTCGGGATCGGCGGCCTGGCGGGCGGCCACATCGATCTCGGGATCGGCGTTGCCGGCATCGCCGCTCATGGCCTTGAGGTCGGCGCCCGAGCTGAAGTTGCCCCCGGCGCCGGTGACGATGATGCAGCGGATGTCGTCGTTGTTGTCCGCCTCGTAGTAGGCGTCCAGCATCCGCACCATCATCGCTCCCGACAGGGCGTTGTAGCGCTCGGGGCGATTCATGGTGATGATGATTGACTGACCGTCTCGTTCCACTATGGCGTCGGGCACCGGCAGGTCTCCTTTGGTCGGGGCTGCAAAGTCGCGCAGCCCCCGCAAATTAGTGGGCCGGTGGGTTCTGGGGCGAAACGGCTAGTGGTCCTTGGCTACTGGAAGTCTTCGATGGGCGGACAGGCGCAGAACACGTTCTTGTCGCCGTGGGCCCCGTCGATGCGCCCGACCGGGCACCAATATTTGCGCTCGCGGACCTCTGGGAGGGGGAAGGCGGCTTGTTCGCGGCTGTAGGGGCGGTCCCAGTCATTGCCGGTGACGACCGCGGCGGTGTGGGGGGCTCGGCGCAGCGGGCTGTCCTCCATGGCGATCAACCCGTCGGCCACCTGGTCGATTTCGGCTTTGATGGCGGCCATGGCCGCGACGAAGCGGTCGAGCTCGACCTTGGACTCCGACTCGGTGGGCTCCACCATCAGCGTGCCCGCCACCGGGAACGACACGGTGGGGGCATGGAAGCCGAAATCGATGAGCCGCTTGGCCACGTCTTCCACGGTGACGCCGGTCTGGGCGTGGAGGGGACGCAGATCGATGATGCACTCGTGGGCGACAAGGCCGTTCTCGCCGGTGTAGAGAACTGGGAACAGGCCGTGCAGGTGTTTGGCCAGGTAGTTGGCGCTGAGCAAGGCCACCCCAGTGGCCTCGGTCAGTCCCTCGCCTCCCATGGCCACGATGTAGGCCCAGGAGATGGGCAGGATCCCGGCCGATCCCCAGGGTGCGGCGGAAACAGCCCCCACCCCGGAAGACGGCCCAGCCTCGGCCACAACCGGGTGGTTGGGCAGGTAGGGGGCCAGATGCGGGCCTACCGCCACCGGCCCGACGCCGGGACCGCCCCCGCCGTGGGGGATGCAGAACGTCTTGTGGAGATTCAAGTGGGATACGTCGGCGCCGAACTGGCCGGGCTGGGCCACCCCTACCAGGGCGTTGAGGTTGGCCCCGTCGAGATACACCTGCCCGCCGTGGGCGTGAATGAGGTCGCACACCTCGGTCACGGTGGCCTCGTACACCCCGTGAGTAGACGGGTAGGTGATCATCAGGGAGCTGAGGCGGTCGTCGTGCTCCTCGACCTTGGCTTGGAGATCTTGCATGTCTATGTTGCCGTCGTCGTCGCACTTGACCACCACCACCTTCATGCCGGCCATGACGGCGCTGGCCGCGTTGGTGCCGTGGGCAGATGCGGGAATCAAGCAGATGTCCCGCTGGGTTTCGCCTCGGGCCGCGTGATAGCCCCGAATGGCCAATAGCCCGGCAAGTTCGCCCTGGGATCCGGCATTGGGCTGGAGCGACACCGCGGCGTAGCCGGTGATGGTCACCAGCATCTGCTCCAGTTCGTGGATCATTGCCCGGTAGCCCTCGGTCTGCTCCGACGGGGCAAACGGGTGCATGGCCGCGAACTCGGGCCAGCTCACCGGCTCCATCTGGGTGGTGGCGTTGAGCTTCATGGTGCACGACCCCAGCGGAATCATGGTGCGGTCGAGCGCCAGGTCTTTGGAGGCGAGGTGGCGCAGATAGCGCAGCATCTCGGTCTCGCTGTGGTAGCGGTGGAACGTGGGGTGGGTGAGGTAGTCGCTGGTTCTCACGCCGCCGGGTGGGAGAGCGTCAGGGATCTCGGCATCCAACTCCTCAATGGTCTGGGCATCGCCGTCGATCCCAAACGCCCGCCACAGGGCCATGACCGTGGCCCGGGTGGTGGTCTCGTCTAGTGAGAAGGCCACGGTGTCGTCGTCTACCGGGCGGAGGTTGAGTCCCTCGGTCAGAGCGGCGGACACGATCTCTGACGCCCGGCCCGGTACTCGGACGGTGACGGTGTCGAAGAAGTGCTCAGCGGCCAACTCATAGCCGGCCTGGCGCAATCCTGCGGCGGCGATGGCAGTTAGCCGGTGGGCCCTTCGGGCGATGCGGGCCAGCCCCTCGGGACCGTGGTAGACGGCGTACATGGAGGCCATCACCGCCAGCAACACCTGCGCGGTGCAGATATTGCTGGTGGCTTTCTCCCGACGGATGTGCTGCTCTCGGGTTTGCAGGGTGAGCCGGTAGGCCACCGACCCGGCGTCATCGACCGACACGCCGGCCAGACGGCCGGGCAGTGAGCGCATGGCCGATTCGGGCACGGCGATGAACCCGGCATGAGGACCGCCGAAGCCAAGGGGGACCCCGAACCGCTGCGACGACCCCACCACCGCGTCGGCCCCCAGCTCGCCGGGGGGAGTGAGCAGGCACAGCGCCAGCAAGTCGGTGGCCACCGCCACCAAGGCGTTGACGTTGTGGGCCGCGGCGACGATTCCGCTCAGATCGCCGATGCGTCCCGAACTGCCCGGATACGACACCAACACCCCGAACGCCCCGTCGGCGAGCTCCTCGATGTTGGTTTCGTCCAACTCGGCGATGACGATCTCAATGCCCAGGGGCTCGGCCCGGGTGGCCACCACGTCGATGGTCTGGGGATGGGTGTCGGCGTCAACGATGAACCGGTCGTCGGGAGCTTTGCGGTTGATCCGCCGCAGCAGGGTCATGGCCTCGGCGGCCGCGGTGCCCTCATCCAACAGCGAGGCGTTGGCCATGCCCATGGCGCACAGGTCGGTGACCATGGTTTGGAAGTTGACCAGCGCCTCCAGTCGGCCCTGGGAGATCTCTGGCTGGTAGGGGGTGTAGGCGGTGTACCAGGCCGGGTTCTCCAGCACATTGCGGCGGACCACCGGCGGGGTGATGGTGTCGTAGTAGCCCATGCCGATCAGCGAGGTGACCACCGTGTTGCGGTCGGCCAGCGCCCGCAACGCCTCGGTGGTGGCTGCTTCTGTCAGCCCGGGAGGCAGCTCCAATGGGCTGTTGGAGCGGATGTTGGGAGGAACCGCGGCGTCCACCAAACCCGAGAGGCTGTCGTAGCCCAATTCGGCGAGCATTGCCGACTGATCCTCCGGCCGGGGACCGATGTGGCGGGCTTGGAACTCATCAGGGTTTTCCAGCGCAGCCAGGCTGTTAGGAGCGTCAGGCGGGAATGACATAGCGGGTCCGAGGAACTAGGGGGCTAACGCGGCTCCATCGGTCAGTCCGTAGCGGTTGAAGGGTCCGAAGAAGCCGTGCTCATACAGGCCATACCCCACGTTGCCGTCGTAGGTGTAGCGAGCCACGTGGTCCACCACGCCGTATTGGCCGATCGGCTTGACTTCTTTCTCCACGCTCAACACCTTGCCCTGAACTACCAAATCGGGCCCCTGGTACATGCCGTGGCGCCAATCAGCGTCCATGCCGTACCCGGTGCCCACCGAGACAAAGTTTACCAGCAGGGGCTGGCAATCGATCTCGATGCCGGCCTCGGGGAACGTAATGGTGGAGTGGGTGAGCACCCGGGTGCCCGACTCGAACGTGTGCTCGTGCTCGGGGCGGCCCAGCTCCTCGTCGGGTCGGCCGTCGGCCCACACTCGCTTGCCCTCCACCAGTCGCCGACTGCCGTCGTCCTCCTCATTGTTCATGTAGAGCACGGCGTGGTCGTCGAACATCATTGGGAAGTAGTTCCACATGCCGGCCATGACGTTGACCCCTTGGCGGATGCCGTCACCCTCGGACTCGCCCACCGGGCGGATGCCCCACGAGCGGTCGCGGGCACCGCCCCAGCGGTCGGGCGTCACCTGGAAGTCTTCGCCACCTACCGACAGGGTGCCCTCCCACCGGCCGAGTTGGGCGAAGCGCTGGGTGTTGAACACCACTCGCCCTTGGTTGCGGATGAACTGGTTGGGCTCTTCCATGGCCCGGATAGACGCATCCCAAGTGACGTCCATGGCGATGGTGTGCTCGTTGGGCTCCACGATGAAGCGCACCTTCTGGAGAGGCTCGATGACCTCGATGCGCATGGGTCCCACCGACATGTCCATTCGGTCGGTGAGCGGCCGGGAGCCTCGTATCACGTGGTGTTCGTCGTTGCGGCGAACGCAGCAGAAGGCGTCGTGGACGCCCAGATTCGGATACTGGCCCATGCCGAATATGGCGAACAGCTCGTCGCTGGAGCCGTGCATGCAGAAGTAGTTGCGGTCGTAGAAATTGCGGTCGGAGGTGGCGACGTTGCGGATCCAATCAGGGGACTGGTGAACCGGGAACTCGTCCCAGGAGGAGATGGCCATTGCTGTCCTTTCAGTAATCGTTGCGCGGTGGCCTACCTTATGTCGTCGTAACTGTGGCGATAGAAAGCAGAAGACCATGAGCAACACGATGGAAGGCAAGGTGGCCCTGGTAACCGGTGGTGCCAGCGGGATCGGACAAGAAGCTTCGGTGCTGTTCGCCCGGAGGGGGGCAAAGGTGGCAGTGGCTGACCGCAATGCGGAGGGAGGGGCTGAGACGGTGGCTCGGATCGAGGCTGAGGGCGGCGAGGGCCAGTTCTTCGCCACGGATGTGACCGACGAAGACCAGGTGGCGGCGTTGGTGGCGTCGGTGGTTTCGGGGTTCGGTCAGCTCGACTACGCATTCAACAACGCGGGCATCACCCATCCCTCCCGGCCATTCCACGAGCTCACGCTGGAGCAGTGGGATGAGATGATTGCGGTGAACCTGACCTCGGTGTTTCTGTGCATGAAGCACGAGATCATCCAGATGCTGGCCCAAGGCGGCGGGGCAATAGTCAACACCGCGTCGGGAGCGGCCATCATCCCTGCTCCCGGCCAGCCCCACTACACCGCGGCCAAGCGGGGAGTGCTGGGGCTGACCACCTACGCGGCCGATGAGCTCAACAACAAGGGCATTCGAGTCAACGCCATTTGCCCGGGCATGATCGACACCCCGATGGTGGCTTCATGGCGGGAGTCGAGTCCCGAGATGGCTGAGGCGGTTATCCAGATGATGCCAGGGGGTCGCTTGGGCTTGCCCGAAGAGGTGGCCGAAGCCGCGGTGTGGCTGTGCAGCGACGAGGCTCGCTGGGTGTCGGGCGACACCATGTTGGTGGATGGCGGGATGCTGAACCGCTAGCGGCAGAGACATAAGCTTCGGCCATGTCAAGGACTCCAATGGCGGCAGTCGAGGGGCTGTTCACGCTGGATGGTGATGAGCCGCGGCTGATTGGGGGGAGGGCCCGCAGTCGGGGTTCTTACTTCTTCCCCAAGGCGCTGGCCGGCTCCGATCCGGCTTGTTTAGGCGACGAGATCGACGAGGTGCTGCTCAGCCGCACGGGGCGGTTGTGGTCGTTTACCACCGGCGAGTACGCCCCACCCGCGCCCTATGTGATTCCCGGCGATGAGTTCGAGCCCTATGTGATTGCTGCGGTGGAACTGGCCGAGGAGAGCCTGGTGGTGCTGGGCCAAGTAGTGGCTGGCGTGGCAGTAGACGATCTGTCGGTGGGCATGGAAATGGAATTGGTAATCGACGTGCTCTATTCCGATGACGAGCACGACTATCTGGTGTGGAAGTGGGCCCCGTCGGGGCATCAGGAGAACGGAGAAGGCTGATGGACGACATCGCCATTCTGGGTGTGGGCATGCACCCGTGGGGCAAATGGGGACGCAACTTCGTGGAGTACGGAGTCAAAGCGGCCCAAGACGCGCTGGCCGATGCCGAAGTGGGCTGGGATGAGATCCAGTTCGTGTCTGGGGCCAACAGCGTGCGGTGCGGCTATCCCGGCTACGTGTCGGCCTCTACATTTGCCAACGCTCTGGGGTTCACCGGCTGCCAGCTGGCCAGTTCGTATGCGGCGTGCGCGTCGGGGGCCACGGCGCTGAGCATCGCTCGGGCTCAGATCCACTCAGGATTGTGCGATGTGGCCCTGGTGGTGGGGGCTGAATCCACGCCCAAAGGGTTTTTTGCCCCCAACGCCGGGGAGCGCCACGAAGACCCCGACTGGCTCCGCTTCCATCTGGTGGGGGCCACCAACCCCACCTACTTCGCTCTCTATGCCCGCCGGCGCATGGAGTTGTACGGCGACACGTCGGAAGACTTTGCCGCGGTCAAGGTCAAGAACTCCCGCCACGGGGTGTTCAACCCCAACGCCCGCTACACCAAGGAATACGACGTCGACGACATCGCCAACTCTCCGATGGTGGCCGACCCGCTGCGACTGCTGGAGATCTGCGCCACCTCCGACGGCGGGGCCGCGCTGGTGGTGTCCAGCCTGGAGTGGGCGGCCAGCCGGGGGTTGGATAACCCGGTTCGGGTGTCGGGCATCTCCACGGTGAGCCCCACCTATCCCAACAGCGTGATCGAGCTGCCCTATCTGGCGTCGGACTCGTGGGCCGCAGCGGGCGATGAGACAATGACCTTCAAGGACAACATTGCCGCCCGGGCCTATGAGGAGGCGTCGATCTCCCCCGAAGACCTGGACTTCGCCGAGGTGTACGACCTGTCGTCGGCCTACGAGCTCGACTGGTACGAGCACATCGGGCTGTGCGAGCGGGGCGACGCCGCCAAACTGCTGCGAGCCGGCGACACTTCGCTGGGCGGCCGGATACCGGTGAACCCGTCGGGGGGGCTGGGGGCCTTCGGGGAAGCGGTTCCCGCCCAGGCCATCGCCCAGGTGTGCGAGATGGTGTGGCAGCTTCGGGGCGAGGCCGGCCACCGCCAGGTGGAGGGGGCCCGAGTGGGCCTGTCCATCAACCACGGCATGTTCGGCCACGGATCGTCGGTGATCTGCACCCGCTGACCTGATATGGGGGCGCGTTGGCGTCCAATAGCTATTGTGCCTGCCATGGCACCCCCTGATCTGCTCAGTTCCGACGAAGACCGCTACGAGGTGTACCGGGTTTACCGGGACGAATACCCGTGCTTTCACGACGAGGCGTCCGACACGTGGTTTGTGAGCCGATACGCCGATGTGGAGCACGTTTTCAAGAACCCGGAATTCAGTACCGACATGTACGAGTGGATGATCGAGCCCGCTCACGGGCCGACACTGCTGTCCAAGCACGGCGCCGAGCACTCCCGCTACCGCAACCTGGTGGCCCCTTTTTTCCGAGGGGCGCTGCTGGAAGCCGATTTCATGCCCATGATCGAGGCCCAGGCTAAATCCATGATCGACCAGTGGATCGACGATGGAAGCTGCGATCTGGTGGAGGGTCTGTCGCGGTACCTGCCCATCAAGGTGATCGTGGCCATGTTGGGGCTTCCCGATGAGGACCACCCCAAGTTCCAGGACTGGTACGAATCGATCAACCGGTTCGTGTCCAACATCAACCAGGATCCGGACATCATCGCCGAAGGGGAGCAGACCCGGATGGAGTTTCAGGACTACCTGATGCCGGTGATCGCCGAGCGCCGCCGCAATCCCGGCGACGATCTCCTGTCCAACCTGGTGACCGCCGAGATCGACGGCAGCGGTCTGTCTGACATCGAGGTCAAGTCGTTCACCAGCCTGCTGTTGACCGCCGGTGGGGAGACCACCGACAAGGCCATCGCCAGCCTGTTCAAGAATCTGCTGGAGCACCCCGACCAGCTTGAGCAGGTGCGAAACGACCTCTCCCTGGCGACCATGGCGGTGGCCGAGACCCTGCGCTATAGCCCTCCGGCCCACTGGATCCAGCGCCTGCCCCACGAGGAGGCCGAGTTGCCGTCGGGCACCGGCACCATTCCCGCCGGGGCCACGGTGACCGGCATCATCGGGGCGGCCAACCGGGACGAGCGCAAGTACACCCATACCGATCCCGAGCTATTCGACATCAACCGCCAAGACCTGCCCGCATCCAGCGCCTTCGCCGCCAACGCCGAGCACACCACCTTCTGCTTCGGGCGGCACCACTGCGTGGGCTCGTATCTGGCCAAAGCCGAGATAGAAACCGCGCTCAACATGGTGCTGGACTGCACCGAAAACCTCCGCTTGGCCGACGGATTCGAGGCCAAAGAGGTCGGAGTGTTCCTGCGGGCCCCCGCCGAACTCCAAGTGGCGTTCGATCCGGTGGAAACCGGGTGAGCAAACGGGTGATTGGTGCCGATTTCACGAGTTTCCTACTATTGCAACTTCAAGCGTTGGACTGAGACCGAATCGTCCGGAGAGGGGACAACCATGAAACGCTCTTTGTGGAAGCTGCTGGCAGCACTGCTGGCGTTGACGTTGGTCGCAGGTGCCTGCGGCAACGACGACGACAGTGAAGTCGCTGCCGGCTCCGACATCACCATTGGCTACCTCCAGTGGATTTACGCTGATGAGGCAGGCAAGAGGATCGAGGACGCGGCCAAAGAGGCCGTTGAGTTCTTCGGGTGGAGCTACGAGACCTGCGATGCGGCTGGCGATCCAGCCCAGATGCCGGTCTGTGGTAACCAGCTCTTGGACAAGGACATCGACGTGATGCTCACCGATGGAATTCCCGAGGCGTTCATCACCGACGTGCTCGAGCGGGCCGCGGAAGAAGGCGTTCCCGTGCTGTCGGCCGGCGGCGAGGTTGAGCCCCGCGACTTCTACATCGCCAGCTTCGCCTCCGACGACACCGACCTCGGTGTGCAGTTGGCCAACTATCTGGTGGACCAGTTCCCCAATGGTGCTCGCATCATCGTGCAGTCGGTTCCCACTGCGTGGAGCGACAAGCGCATTGAGGGGTTGAACTCGGTCATTCAGGGCAACAACATCGAGATCGTCGATCAGTGGGAAGGCGACTTCGCCGACCTGGTGGCTGGCACCGAGGCCGACGTGACCACGAAGCTCCAGCAGTTCGACGACATCAACGCGGTGTGGATCAACTTCTCGGTGGCGTCCATCGGCGCCGCCCAGGCCATCGGCGCTCTCTATGAGGCCGACGATCCGAATCGCCCGCAGCTGCTGACCTTCTATGCCAATCCCACCACCGTCAACGACATCCGGACCGGCCGGGTGGATGCCGCAGTGGATGAGAAGCTGGAGTGGCAGAGCTGGGCCCAGGTCGACGCCGTTGCCGCGTGGCTGGAGAATGGCACGGAGCCAAGCCAAGAGCGGGCCCCGACCTATGACGGCCGGAACTTCTCGGTCCGCCAGGTGGTGACCATTGACACCGTCAATGCCATGCCCGCCGACAGCACCGAGGTTCCCGCCCCGGACCCACCCGGTGACTATGAGGAGTACTTCCGCAACAAGTGGTGCGACGAGTACGACGGTCTGCCTAACTGCTAAAGACGTGATCTCGCACCATTCGGTGCAGATCTGAACATGGTTGAGCCGGTGACAGGAGCTTCTGTCACCGGCTCAATCGCGTCTAGCGACTAGTTTCTTGCCTGGGGAGGATGCGAATGGCTGAAACAAACACTGTCCCTGTGACCCCAGGGTCTGGCCAGCCGGGATCGGGGGGCTCGCGCTCGAGTTTCGACGTGCTGTCATTCATTTCGACGTACGGGGTCTTCATCACCTTGGTGGCCTGCATCGTGATTTTCTCGGTGCTCGACAGCGACTTCATCGAAATCGACAACCTGCGCACCCAGCTGGGTCTGGCCGCACCGCTGCTCATGCTCTCGCTCGGGCTCACGGTGGTGCTGGCCATGGGCGACTTCGATTTGTCGATCGCGGGAACGCTCTCGGCCTGTGCGGCCGCGATCGTGGTTTTGATCGTGAACCACGACTGGCCGTGGGGTCTGGCGGTACTGGTCGGCGTGGCCTTCGGACTATTTATCGGAGCGATCAATGGGCTGTTGGTGTCGTACGTGGAGATGCCCTCGTTCATCACCACATTGGCCACTTTCCTGATTTTGTTGGGCGTGGAATACATGATCAGCGACGGGCGCAACATCACCGGTGCCGCCGATATGCCCGACCTCTATCGAGATCTGGGCATCGGCAAGCCCGAGCCGTTCACCGAATTCACCTCGCCGGTGTGGATTGCCGCCGGGCTGGCCATCATCTTGTGGCTGATGATGTCGAAAACCGAGTTGGGGCGATACATGTACGCCATCGGCGGCAATCCCGAGGCGGCCCGGCTCTCTGGTATCAACGTCAAGGCATTGCGGGCGCTGGGGTTTGTGGTGGTCGGCTTCGTGGCCGTCATCGCCGCCGTTTCGCAGACCGCTCGGACAGCATCGTCGATACCCCGAGTGGGCATCTCTTTGCTGCTGTCGGCCTATGCGGCGGCGTTCCTGGGAGCGGCGGCATCCCGGAAGGGCCTCTTCAACGTTCCGGGCACCGTGCTCGGGGTCATCTTCTTGCAGGCTGTGCAGTCGGGCCTCACCATCTTGGGCTACGACCGCGACATCCTGGACATCTCACGGGGGTCGATTCTTGTGCTGGCCATGCTGCTCACCGCATTGGGAGCAAGACGGCGATGACAGCAACAGCGCCGGCGGTCAACGCCCCGCTGCTGGAGGTATCCGGAGTCACCAAGCGCTACCCCGGAGTATTGGCGGTTGACGACGTGTCCCTGTCGCTGGAGGCCGGGCAAATCGTCGGGCTGGTGGGCAAGAACGGGGCGGGCAAGAGCACGCTCATCAAGATCATCGCCGGGGCCGAACACGCCGACGAAGGCCACTTGCAGTTGAACGGAGAACCCCTTGTGCTGCACCGGCCTCACGACGCCACCGTGGCCGGTCTGGCCTTCGTCCATCAGGACTTGCAAGACGTGGGCGATCTGTCGGTGGCCGAGAACGTGAGGATGGGTCTGGGCTATCCCCGCAAGATGGGCCTGTTTGTGGATTGGGCCGAGCTGCACCGCCAGGCCGCCGAACCCATCGCCCGATTGGAGGCCGACATCACCCCCCGAGAGTCCGTGGGAGACCTAAGTGTGGCCAAACAGCGGCTGGTGATGATCGCCCGCGGCCTAGCTCAACAGGCTCAGCTCCTAGTGCTGGACGAGCCCAGCGCTTCGCTCACCGATGAGGAGATCGAGCATCTGTTCGCGGTGGTGCGGCGGCTGCGGGATGACGGGATCACCGTGGTGTATGTGTCGCATCGCTTGGAGGAGATTTTCGAGCTCACCGAGCGGGTGATTGTGATGCGCAACGGGCAGCTTGTCGCCGATGAGCCCACCGAGTCGCTGAACCGCTCATCGCTGATCGCCCACATCACCGGCCATGAGCACGCCCAAACCGCCGTTGAGCGGCGGGCCAGTCGGGGGGTTGGGGGACGTCCAGACGCCGAAGTGGTGCTAGAAGTGGATGGGGTTAGCGCCGACACCGGTGTGCACGACTGCTCCTTCGACGTCCGCAAGGGGGAAATCCTGGGTTTGGGCGGGCTGATGGGCAGCGGTCGGACCGAATTAGTGCGGGCCGTGTTCGGCGCCGATCATCGCCGGGAGGGCACGGTTCGAGTGCACGGCGCCGAGGTCAGTGACAGGCACCCGTCGGAGTCGATGGGTGCGGGACTGGCCTTGTTGCCCGAGGATCGCAAGACCCAGGGCAACATCATGGACTTCAGCGTGCGTCACAACATCACGCTGGCCTCCCTGGATCGCCACCGGGCCCGGCCTCGCCTGCCGGCCCCATCGGGCCGATTGGAGAAGCAGGCTGCCGACCGCCGAATCGAGCGGCTCAGCATCGCCACCCCCCACGACCGCCAGTTGGTCCGCTTGTTGTCGGGCGGCAACCAGCAAAAGGTGGTCATCGGCAAGTGGTTGGAGCAGGGGGCAGACGTGTTGATCTTTGACGAGCCGACCATCGGTGTGGATGTGGACGGTAAAGAGGAGATCTACGACATCATGGAGGAGCTGGCCGACGATGGGAAGGCGGTGGTGTTCATCTCCTCTGAGTTCTCCGAGCTGGTCGGCGTGTGCCATCGAGTGCTGGTGCTGCACGAGGGCCGCATTGTCGGTGAGCTGGAGGGCGACGCTGTGACCGAGCCGGCCATTGTGGAGATCTGCTACAGCCAGCACTAACCGCATATTCGCAGCGTGATGGTGTGGGTAATGTCGCTGCGGGTCGATACCGTGTACCGCACAACTGGCTGACTTTCTAAGAGGCGGGCATGAAAAGACTCTTGATCCTGTTGTTGAGCGCGGCGCTGATTCTGTCCGCATGCTCTGATGGCGAAACCGATGTACCGGTCACCGGGTCGATCAGCTCTGGCCAGGACATGGCGGCTGGCGAGGCAGATCCCACTGCTGAGGCCACGGCTGAGCCCGCGATTTCGCCCACACCTGAACCAGAGGCCGGAGCCGAAGAGCCCGCTCAACCCGAAACTCCGGTGGAAGAGGATGACGGATGCCAATCGGCGGGCGACACAGTCGCAGGGGTCGCAGAGGGCCTGCTGCCGGTAGATCCCGCGGTGAAGATCGGCACTTTGGACAATGGGTTCACCTACTACGTGCGCTCCAACGACAGCCCCGGCGGCTCTTTGTCGCTGCGTCTTGTGGTTGATGCCGGCTCGTTCAATGAGCCGTTCGCGGGTGCCAACTACGCCCACTTCCTCGAGCACATGCTGTTCAACGGCACGGAGAAGTATCCCGGCAATGAGATCATCGATGCGCTGGAGAGAATTGGGGTGGAGTTTGGCCCCGATATCAACGCCTATACCTCCTACGACGAGACCGTCTACATGCTCGATCTCGTCATAGACGAGGAGGAAGACTCGGTGGGCACCGCGTTTGATGTGCTGTCTCAGTGGGCTCATGCCGCCACCATCGACCCTGAGGATGTGGAAGAGGAGCGGGGGATCGTGCGCGACGAATACCGCCTCAGAGACGAGTCTGGCCAGGGCATCATTTTCGATGTATTCGACCGGATGTACGGACAGGGCACTCCCTATGAGGGGCGCGCGCCCAGCGGCACGGCGGAGAGCATCGAAGCGACCACAGCCGAGGATCTGCGGGACTTCTACGAGACGTGGTACGTGCCTTCCAATATGGCGGTGGTTGCAGTAGGAGACCTTCCCCGCGACACGTTGGAAGGCTTGGTGGAGAAATATTTCTGCGGCATTCCGGCCGGGGATGATCCGCCCGCCGTTGACAACTGGTCGCCATTGAATCCTGAGGCGACATTCGACACTGCTACCTCTCCCGAGCAGTCTTATTCCTATCTTTCCCTGGACATCCGCTTGCCGTCTTGGGATCCCAGCACCATTGAAGGCGACCGCGAGCTGTGGATCGAGCAGATCATCAGCATCATGGTGGAGAACCGCTTGCAGGATGGCTACGAGCAGGGCTTTTTGTCGCAGATCGACCCCACCCACTGGACGTCGTTCTCCCATACCCGAGGCTTGCGCTACTACGGCACCAACCTCCGGGCTGATGACTTCTCGGCCGCCCTCACCGACTATTGGTCTCTGTTGCTGAGCCTTGAACAGCACGGCTTCAGCCCCACCGATCTGGAACGGGCGGCCAAAGCGATTAGGGCTGATTTGGAATCAGCGATGGACGCAGAGCCCACCTTCCAAGATCGCCAACGCGCCGGCCAATATGCGGCGCACTTCTTGGGTGGCACCGACATCGGAAGGCTGGAGGACACGGCGGCGCGGGTTGACGCCCTGCTCAATGAACTAGTGGTGGACGATCTAAGCGATCGCTACCGGGAGATCTTGGCCGAAAGCGGGCTAATCCTGATCGCGGTAGGTCCAGATCCCTCCGAGGTTCCCAGCGTCGAAGAAATGCGGGCCGCGCTCGACGCAGCTGCACCAGGCGAGCTGCCCGCCCAGACCGGGGAGGCCTCTGAGTTGCTGGCCGTGCCCAGCGCAGTAGAACCGGCGAGCGAGGGGCCGATCGAGGCCATTGTCGATGAGCTTGATGATGCCTACGAGTGGACATTCGCCAACGGGGCTCGGGTCATGTACGCCTACTCCGACATATCTGAGAACGAAGTCGGCCTTCAGGCCATCTCCTGGGGCGGATGGTCGGCCCTCGAAGAGGGTGACCGCCCCTTGGCCCAGTACCTGGCTACCCGGGCAGTGGGCAACAGCGGGTTGGGCGATCTGAGCCCAGCACAGATATCCCGCTACCTGGATGATCGCAATGCTCAGGTTCAGCCCTTCATCAGCGAGACCACGGAAGGAATAGCGGGAGCCTCGGATACTGCGGGCGTCGAGACGATGTTCCAGCTCATGTACCTGTACATGACCGAAACGCGAGTAGACGAGCAGGCCTTCGGCGAGGCCATCAACGTAGGCGACATCATCGCATCACTGTCGGTGTCCGACCCCGATTGGCAAGAGGCGTTGGGCTATCTCGAGGCCCGCCATGGTGAGGCGTTTGGATGGTTCAACCTGGTCGCCCCTCCAGAGACCTTGGGCTCGCTAACCCCCGAATCGCTGTTGGACATCTACCAGCAGCGTATTGGCGGAGTAGACGACCTTGTGGTGGTGGTTGTGGGCGATGTTGACCGGGACGTTGTCGAGCAGATGGCTCGCACCTATGTGGGCACCTTGCCCGCGGGAGAGGCCGACAGCTACGTGAATCGCCGCGCTGCTGAGCCTGAAGGGATTGTGAGGCGCGAGGTGGTGCTGGGACCAGACATCCAATCCACCTCTGCGACCTACTACTACGAATTGCTGGCCGACGTGAATCCGGCGTCGCAAGTGGCCGTAGACGTGCTCCAGGTGCTTCTCGACAGTCGACTGATCGAAGACGTCCGCGAGGATCTCGGCGACACGTATGTAGTTGCGGCGTCGATCGGGATGAGCATTACCCCAGAATCCAGAATCGATGCTGAGGTTTTCGCTACCGGCGACCCCGAGCAGATGGCAAGCATCGAGGCGGAGATGGCCCGCATCTTGGCCGAGGTGCAGGCGGGGGAGATCACTTCCCAGGAATTCGAAAGCGCACGCTCCGTGGTTGCCGATGACTATGCGCTGGTCGTCAACCCCGACCTCACCAATGTTCTGCTTCGCCGGGCCTATGCCAGCGACGATGAGCTGCCCACTCCTGGGCGGCTTATGGACGAGTTGGAGGCATTGGAGCTGGCCGACGTGCAGGAGCTGGCGGCGCAGCTGTTCGATCCCGACCAGCACATCCAGATCGTGAGGGTGCTGCCCTAAGCGGCAACGGTCAGGATCCGAGAATCAGACCTGGCGCTCTTCGTCGGCCCAGTGGGGGTCGCGTAGCACCCGCTTGAGGATCTTGCCCGTGGGGGCCTTGGGCAGCTCGTCCACAAAGGCGACCGACCTCGGCTTCTGGTAGGAGGCCAGGTTCTGGCGGGCGGCGTCGATAATCTCGTCCTCGGTGGCGCTCATGCCCGGCTTGAGCACCACGTAGGCCATGACCGACTCGCCCCAGGTGTCGTCGGGCACGCCGATCACCGCGGTCTCCAGCACAGCCTGGTGGGTGGCGATGGCCTCCTCAACCTGCACCGAATAGATGTTCTCTCCGCCGGAGATGATCATGTCTTTGGCCCGGTCGACGATGAACACATAGCGCTCGTCGTCCCAGGTGGCAATGTCGCCGGTCCACATCCAGCCGTCTTTGATGGTGTCGGCGGTGAGATCGGGACGGCGGAAATAGCCCAGCATGTTGGCCTCGGATCGCACGATGATCTGCCCGGGTGTCTTCCCGTCGCAGGGGACGTCGGTGCCGTCGGAATCAACCACCCGCACTGAGGTCACGAACCCCTCTCGCCCGCAAGACCGCAGCCGCTCCGGGCGGTGGTCGTCGCGGATGGCCCGGATGTGGTCTTCCTGCGCCAAGAAGCACATGGTGGTGCCCTCGGTCTGGCCGTAACCCTGGATGAGGGTGCACGGGAACTTGTCCATGGCCTCGGTGATCACCCGGGAGGGCATGGGCCCGCCGCCGTACTGGATGTTGCGCAGACTGGAGATGTCGTAGTTGTCGAACCCCTCCACCGCCATCATCCAATTCAACATGGTGGTGACGCCCAGAAAGGCCGACACCTTCTCTTCTTGGATCAGCTCCAGGGCCAAGGTGGCATCGAAGTTCATCAGCACCAGCGGACAGCCGTGGGCCAGATAGTTCATGGCCAACACCACCGGAATGTGGAACATCTGCCCGGTGAGCATGTACACGTCGCTGGGAACGATGCGCTCGGCCACCGTCTGGTTGAGCATCCCGAAGTAGACGCTGCGGTGGCTGTGCAGCGCCCCCTTGGACTCCCCGGTGGTGCCCCCGGTGTAGAGGATGAACAGCGGGTCGGTGTCGCCCACCTCGGCCGATGCCTCGGGTTCGGCGTCCGACGACGAGGCCACCAGCTCCTCGTAGGAGCCGTCGCCGCCTTCGCCGTACTGGAGCCAGTGCTCCACTGAGCTCACCAGGCCCGACAGCTCGGCCGACTCGGCGGCGTAGGTTCCCTGGGTGATGTAGGCCCGGGGCTCGCCGTTGTTGACGATCTTGGCCAGTTCGGGAGCCGACAGGCGCCAGTTCATGGGCTGGGCCACCAAACCGGAGCGTCCGCACGCGAAGTACAAAGCGGCGTACTCCACCGAGTTCTGGCTCAAGATGCCGACCCGGTCGCCCTTGTCGAGGCCCAAGCCGACCAGCCCGTTGGCCAGGCGGCGGACGTGCTCGTCGAAGGCCGCGAACGTAACCCGCTGGCCGGTGGTGGAATCTATGATCGCCTCGCGGTTCGGCGTCTGCCGGGCCCACTTGGCGGGGATCTGGCCGATGTTCATCTGCGGCTCCTTCCTAGTGGATTCCTAAAGAGCGGATGCGATGCTCATGGCCGTTCACGGCCGGTCCCGCCTAGTACGGCAGGTCGAGGGCCAAGAACCGCTTTTGGATCTTCCAGTCGTCGCCTATCCGCACGCAGTCATCGGTGTACACGCCGCTGGACAGCACGCTGAGCTGGCCGTTCTCCACGGTGATGAGCACCAGATAGCTGATGGCGGTAATCGAGTCTTCGGTTTCGTTCTCGAAGTAGAGGTTGGTCACCACGTGGCGGCGCTGGTCGGTCTGCTCTTCCATCGCCCCGCTGAACAACCCGGCGATGGCCTCCGACCCCTCGAAGGTGATCGGATCGCCACCGGAGATGGTCATCGCGAACACCGGGTTGTCGGGGGCGAACATTCCGATGAGGAAGTCGCTGTCGCCCACGTCGTAGGCCACCCCGGCGTGGTTCAAAAGCTCGGTTACTGCTTGCTTGTCTGCCATTGGGTCACTCCATTCCCAGTTGTTCCACCGTGCCCCGCCACGCGAGCGAGCCACCGTCGATCAATATGTACGCGCCGTTGATGAAGCCGGCCTCTCGGCTGGCCAAGAAGCACACCAGCTCGCCCACCTCAGAGGGCAGTCCCAACCGGGGGATGAGCGAGGTGTTGATAAGCGCCTTCTCGAACGCCGCCGGGTCGTCGGACTGCTTCACAAAGTCGGTGACCATGTCGGTGGCGATGGCGGTGGGGCCGTAGCAGTTCACCCTGATCCCCAGCGGGGCCAGGTCCACCGCCAGGTTCTGGGTTTGCAGCCGGATACCGCCCTTGGACGTGCCGTAGGCCGAGTTGTTGGGATAGGCCGACTGTGCGCCGGTGGACGCGGCGTTGACGATTGACGGCCAGTCGCTTTCCTTGAGGTAGGGGAGCGCGGCCTTGGAGCAGATCCAAGGGGCCACGGCGTTGACCTCCACCACCTTCCTGAACACGTCGAGGGGCATTTGTTCCAGATTGCACTGGTCGGCGGCGGCCAATCCGCTCTCATGGATGCCGGCGTTGTTGTGGAGCACGTCGATGCCACCAAATGCCTCGGCGGCAGCAGCCATCAGCGCCTCCACCTGACCGGTATCGGTCACATCGCAGTGCTGGTATGCCGCGGTGCCGCCCGATGCGTTGATCTCGTCGGCGACCGCTTGGCCCTGCTCGTCGTTTAGATCGGAAACCATCACCCTGGCGCCCTTGTCTGCTGCGACCCGGGCGGTGGCCGCCCCGATTCCGGTCGCCGATCCGGTGATGACGAATCGCAGTCCTTCGATGCCCATTAATGCCCCCTTTTGCGAGATACGGCCCGCAGCGTAGGCGGCTTGGTTAGTGGCTGTAAAACAAAGCCGCCAACCACATCGAATCGCAGGGCGGCAAGGGTCTCTTGGTAGGTTTAGCCGGTGCCCACGCTGACCACCACACCCCCGGAACGGACGGGCGCCGATCCCCGGCCCGAGCTCGTGGTGCGCGAAGGGCGAGTGCTCTTGGTTGGCAGCCGATGCGGGGACTGTGGCTATCCGTTGGCGGTGAGCCCGCCGCGTTGTCCGGAATGCGGAAGCGATTCCATGGCGCCCGCGACGTTTGGCCCCAAGGGGACGGTGTTCAGCTCCACTGTGCTGCGCATTCCCGTACCGGGCCGCACCCCGCCGTTCACCTTGGCCTATGTGGATGTGGACGATGGCCCCCGCATCCTCGCCCACGTTGATGGGTCCGACGAGGCGCTGGTCCCCGGCAGCCAGGCGATGTTGTCGGGGTGGAGCGAACACGGCGACCCTGTCGTGAGGAGTGCGGGGCCATGAGCGGCACCGGCACAGCCATCTGGGGAGTGGGCACCTCGGCCTTCGGCAAGCAGACCTCACTGGGCGGTCCCCGCTTGGCCTGGCAGGCCACGGTTGAGGCGCTGGACGACGCGGGATTGGCTGCCTCCGACATCGACGCGGTCTACGCCGGCACGGTATTCGGCGATCCTGGAACGGTTACCCGCTGTCTCCAGCAGATCGGCATCGTGGAGGTACCGGTCATCACCATTGAGAACGCCTGCGCCAGCGGCACATCGGCGTTCCATGAAGCCCGCGAATCGGTGGAAATCGGCCGATACGAGCGGGTGCTGGCCTTCGGCATCGAGACCATGACCGCTCATTTCGACGGGGCCATCAGCCCCATTGCCTCCGATCCCGACGGTGCCCAGGGCTATGCCATGCCCAGCATCTACGGCATGTCGGCCAACCGGTACAAGTACGAGTTCGGGGTCACCGACGAGCAGATGGCATCGGTAGCGGTGAAGAACCGGCGCCACGCGGTGGGCAATCCCCGGGCCCAGCACCGCAAGACTGTGACGATCGAACAGGTACTGGGCAGCCGCATGGTGGCCGACCCGATCACCCTGTTCCAGTGCTGTTCTATTGCCGATGCCGCGGCCGCGGCGGTGATCGGGCCGCTGGGGGGCTCGCGAGAGCCCGCGAGCGAGGTGGCCATCCGGTCGAGCGCGTTGCGGTCGGGCCGGCTGTGGGATCACACCACCGACAAGGTGTGGGGTTGGGACATTGTGGCCGACACCGCCGCACAGGCCTATGAAGCCGCCGGGGTGGGCGTGGACGAGATCGACGTCTTCGAAGTGCACGATGCGTTCACCATCGGCGAGATCGTCACCACCGAGGCGCTGGGAATGTGCGGGATAGGCGAAGGCGGGCGGCTGGTGGAGTCGGGCCACACATCGCAGGGCGGGGCCCAACCGGTGAACCCGTCAGGAGGGCTCTTGTCCCGAGGCCACCCGTTGGGGGCCACCGGTCTGGCTCAGATCGCCGAGATCGCATGGCAGCTTCGGGCCATGGCCGCCGATCGCCAGGTGCCCGATGCCCTGATTGGTGCGGTGGAGACCATGGGCGGCGGCACTGCGGGGATCGACGGCAACGCCTGCGTGGTCACGGTTCTGGAGAGGGTGGGCTGACTCGGTGAGCGACCAGCAAGCTGCGATCATCGACGACGAGGTCCTGTCGCCGGAGCGGATCGCCGATCCCCACTCCTATTTCTCTGTTCTCCGAGAGCACGATCCGGTCCATTGGAATGAGAAGTACCGGGCGTGGTTCATCCACCGCTATGACGACGTGCTCGACGCCCTGCGGGATCCCCGCTTCTCCTCGGAGCGCATCGGTGCGGCCTATGACCGCCTGACCGAGGAGCAGAAGTCCCAGCGCCAGCCCACCTACGACATCTTGATGGACTGGCTGGTGTTCCGGGACCCGCCCGACCACACCCGGCTGCGGCGGCTGGTGAGCCGGGCGTTCACCCCCCGGGCGGTGGAGGCCTGGCGCGACCGGATCACCGGTGTGGTTGATGAGCTGATCGACGGTTTGTCCAGCCGAGGTCACTTCGACCTGATCGAGGACTTCGCCTATCCCATCCCCGCAGTGGTCATCGCCGAGATGATGGGGGTGCCCGCTGACGACCGCGACCGGTTCAAGGACTGGTCCGACGACGTGATGATCCTGGTGTTCGGGGCTCGGGGAGTGGGAGACCGTCGAGCCCGGGCCCAGCAGGGTCTGATCGAGCTGGCCGCCTACCTGGGTGATTTGGTGGCCCATTACCGCCAGCATCCGGCCGACAACATCATCTCCAACCTGGTGGAGGCATCCGAGGGCGACGACAGTCTTGAAGATCCTGAGATCGTGGCCAACTGCGTGCTGTTTCTGTTCGGCGGCCACGAGACCACCACCAACCTGATCGGCAACGGCATTCGGGTGCTGCTCAACCATCCCGACCAGCTCCTGAAGCTCCGGGGCGACCTCTCGCTGATCAAACCGGCGGTGGAGGAGATCCTCCGGTTCGACGGGCCGTCCAAGATGGAAGTCCGCACGCTGGCCGACGAGGTTGAGATGGGAGGCAAGACGCTTCCAGCCGGCGACATGGTGTATCTGGTGCAGCACGCCGCCAACCGGGATCCGGAGGCGTTCGATCAGCCCGACCGGTTCGACATCGCCCGCGATCCCAACAACCACATTGGGTTCGGCTTCGGGCTGCATTTCTGTTTGGGCGCGTCGGTGGCCCGGCTGGAGGGCACGATCGCCCTGGAGGCCCTGGTCCGACGCCTGCCCAATCTGGAACTGGGTCCCGAGCCCGAGGTGTGGGTCCCCACCATGTTGAGCCGGGGCTTGGAGCACTTGCCGGTGAGCTTGTCGTGAGTTCCCCGCGGCCCCTGGAGGGCATGGGTGCGGTGGTTACCGGGGCCACCGGCGACATCGGCGGCGCTATTGCCCGGGTTCTGGCCGGCCAAGGCGCCCGAGTCGGCCTCATCGCCCGCCGAGCCGAAGTGCTGGAGGAACTGGCCAGCGAATTGGGCGATGGTGGCGCTCAGGTTTCCGTCGCCCCTTGCGACGTGACTGATCCCGAGGCGGTCTCGGCCGCTGCCGAAGCGACCAACGAGGCCATTGGCCCGATCGACATCCTCATCAACAACGCGGGCGGCGCTCGGTTCACTGCCCCGGTACTCGATATCGCCGAGCCAGGATGGTCCAAGACCGTGGCCCTCAACCTGACCGCGCCGTTCCTTGTCTCACAGGCCTTCGGTCGCTCCATGATCGAGCGGGGCCAGGGCAGCATCGTCAATGTCGGGTCGCTGTCGGGTTTGCGCCACCTGCCCGGCATGGCGGCCTACTCGGCAGCCAAGGGCGGACTGTTCCAGCAGACCAAAGCCCTGGCCCGGGAGTGGGCTCCCCACGGGGTGCGGGTGAACGCAGTGGCCCCTGGTTTTGTGGACACCAGCGGCTGGGACAGCTACGACAAAGACGCAGTGGTAGCCGAAGCTGGCATCGGCATCCCGCTGGGCCGATGGGCCACCGCCGAGGAAGTCGCTCTCCCAGTGGCATTCCTGGCCTCTCCCGCCGCCTCCTACATCACCGGCGCAGTCTTGGTTATCGACGGCGGGATGCTGGCCTGATCAAAGTCGACGGCAGGACCCGCTGGATCAACCGCTAGTCAGGCGCAGACCGGCGTCGAGCCGCACAACCTCGCCGTTGAGGAACGTGTTTTCCATGAAGTGAACCACCAGGTTGCCCACGTCGGCGGGGGTGCCCAGACGGTGGGGGAAGACGTTGTCTTCCACCAGCTTGGCGATGAATTCCTGATTGAGAGTGGCCAGCATGGGGGTGTCCATGGTGCCGGGGGCGATGGTCAGCACCCGGATGCCCCATACCGCCAGGTCGCGGGCCATGGGCAGGGTCAGTCCGATCACCCCGGCCTTGGACGAGCCGTAGGCCGATTGGCCCACTTGGCCCTCGAAGCCGGCGATGGAGGCGATGTTCACGATCAAGCCCCGCTCGCCATCGGCATTGGGCTCGTTGGCCGACATGGCCGACACCGCATGGCGGGCGACGTCGAACAGCCCGATCAGATTCACCTCGATGTGCTGTCGAAAGTGCTCCAAGGAGTTGGGAGTGCCGTCGCGGGAGACCACTCTCTGGCCGGAGCTGATGCCGGCACAGCTCACCAGCAGGTCGATGCGGCCGTGAGCCTGGGCCGCAGCGGCTACGGCCTGCTCAACGTCACCGGTGTCGGTGACATTGACGGGAACGAACGCCACCGCGTCGCCCATGTCATCGGCCATGGCTTCTCCGGCGGAGGAGGGAAGATCCAAGATCACGGCCTTGCCGCCCTTGTCGAGCAGCGTCTTGACCACCCCGGCGCCCAGACCAGAGGCGCCGCCAGTGACCAGGGCTACGGATCCAGATACCTGCATAGTTCAGAACTCCCGGAGACGGGCGCTGGTCGGGTCTACCTCAGTGCGCAAGATGTGCAGCTCCTCGGCCGTGGGCTGGGCTGTGGTTGGAACCTCGCCCTCGGGCATGACCACTTCGAAACCGGTGGCCTCTTGTACCTGCTCGGCGGTGACATCTGGGTGCAGCGACGCCAGACGCATCCGCTTGCTGACCGGCTCGAAGTCGAACACGCACAGATTGGTTATGCACAGCTGGGGTCCGCCGGGCATACCCAAACGCTCCCGGTGGTCGCCCCCATCGCCCCAGCCCATACCGGAACGGAAGTCGAGCTGATCCACAAAGGTACGGGGATCGTGGGTAGACGACCACAGGTAAATGCGGGGGATCATGGCCCCGAGATCGGCCATTCCGCCGCCGCCGGGCAGCCGCACCTTGGGGTTGTCATAGGGGCCGATCACCGTGTTGTTCACGTTGCCGTAGGCGTCCATCTGCGCGCCCCGGAAAGCGAATGTGTTGTAGCGGGCCCCCTGGGCGAAGGCCCAGAAGTCGAAAGTGGAGTTGCTCAGCATCGAGGCTCCGCCCCACAGGGAGTCCGACAAGGTGGAATCGCCGATCTCGTCGGGGTTGGCGTCGATGGCTATGGAGCTGGCTGCCCACACCAACTCCGGGGCGTGGGTGCGCCGGGCCAACAGGTAGCCGCTCACCGGTATGAACGACACCGCGCCGTTGAAGGCCCGGGTGTCGTTGGACATAGCCCGGGAAAAGGTCACCACCATGAGCTCGTCCATGGTGCAGTCATAGCCAGGAACCGGTGTGCTCATGTCGATGCTCCTGCGGGAACGCTGTTCGCAGCCAGGAAATCCTCCCAGGTCTCCGGACCGACCACTCGTTCCTGGAAGAACTGAGTGAACGTTTCCCGGTCTCGGGCGGCCTGGGAATACGCCATGAAGAACTCCGAGTCGTGGCTGTAATCGGGGAAGCACGAGCACGGGTAGGCACCCCGTGGGGCTGGAGCCACCGTATCGATCATGAAACCCGGATAGGTTGTCCGCTCTGGTTCAGCGGTGAAGGTCGCGGTCTCCGCGGTCCGCTCCACCGACACCACCGTTCGGCCGGCGGCGTTCACGACTTCGTTGTCCAGCCACATCAGCTTGGGATTGATCCTGGTGTTGCCCCGATCGTCGGCCTCGTGGGCATGGACTAGGGCCACGTCAACCGGCAGGCGGGTGCAGGCTACATAGTGCTCTCCGGTAGGGCCGTCCTTCTCCTCCCGCACCGTGCCCGAGGCGGCGTGCAATCCCAGCACATCGGTGCCCAGGCCGGCTTTAGTGGGTATGAACGGCAAGTCGTGGCTCTGGGCCTGGAGGCGGCAAACCAACAGGTGCTCGCTGTACTCCTCGATGGCCACCTGGCCCGACTGCACCGCGGCCCGGAAGTTGGGGGCCAACCCCAGGCCCTCGAAGCTGACCAGACCCGAGATCACCCGGCGCACACATCCTCCGGCCACCAGCCAGTCCACCGCCATGCCCGAGACGATGGCCACCAGCTCGAGGTCTTTCTTCTCCTGGCGGACCAGCTCGCGCACCAAGGCCATGGGGGCGCTGTTCATCGACATGCCGCCGATGGCCACGGTGGAACCGTCGGGAATCGATGCGGCCGCCTGTTCCAGAGTCGTTATCTTGCTCATCGAGTCTTTCGGCCCCCTTGGTGCCTCTGTTCTTGCCGTTCCTGCGGCCCGCCGTACTATACGGCCCATGACTGACGCTCCAGACATCCTCTCGCCCGAGTACGACGCCAACCCCTATCCGTTCTACGAGGTGCTGCGCAACGAGCATCCGGTGATGTGGCACGAGGGGACCCAGGCCTATGTGATCAGCCGATATGAGGATGTGGCCGGGGCGTTTCGCAATCCCCAGATCTCCAGCCGCAACTACGAGTGGCAGACCGAGCCGGTCCACGGGCGCACCATCTTGCAGATGGAGGGCAAGGAGCACTCCTCCTATCGGGGCATCGTCAACCCGATCTTTCGGGGCAGCTACCTGGAGCAGAGCATCGTGCCGGCCATCACCACCGCGGCCCGCCAGCAGATTGGCGAGTTCTTGGCCGACGGCGAGGTGGACCTGTGCAAGCGGTTCAGCACCTATTACCCGATCGGGGTCATCGTGCAGCTCTTGGACTTGCCGATGGAGGACGTGCCCCAGTTCTACGAGTGGTACACGATGATCATGGACTTCGTGTCCAACATCACCGGCGACGAGGAGAAGAACCGCCGGGGAATGGCGGCCCGGGTGGAGATGGGGGAGTACCTCATGCCCAAGATCGCCGAGCGGCGGGCCAACCCCGGCGACGACCTGCTCACCGCCATGGTGACCAAGGAGTTCGACGGCGTGCAGATGAGCGACGATGACATCCGCGGCTTTTGCAGCCTGCTGCTGACCGCCGGGGGAGAGACCACCGAGAAGGCCATCACGCTCACCATGAGGAATCTGCTGGACAACCCCGAGCAGATGGCCGAGGTGCGGGCCGACCGCCAGCTCATCGGCAGCGCCTTCGCCGAGACGCTGCGCTTCACCGGACCGGTGCAGATGATCATGCGCCACACCGATGAGGACGTGGAGTTCTCCGGCGGCACCGTGACCGCTGGCCACACCCTGGAGCTGCTACTGGGCGCGGCCAACCGGGATCCGGAGGCCTTTGACGAGCCCGACCGGTTCAACATCCACCGCACCGACATGGAGTTCGACAAGGCCTTCACCGCCGCGGCCGACCACACGGCGTTCGCCCTGGGCCGCCACTTCTGTGTGGGGTCGATGCTGGCCCGGGCCGAGCTGACCGTGGCCATGGACGCCCTGCTCGACGCCATGGACGACATCGCCTACGCCGACGGCTACGAGCAAGTGGAGACTGGCGTGTACACCCGGGGTTTGACCTCGCTGCCGCTGACGTTTACGCCGAATCCAGATTTTGTTGCTGGGTGAGGGCGACTCCGTCTTATACTGATTGCGGTCCTTGAGACCGAATCAGGTTGGGCCGGAGCGAAGGTGGTAGAACCGCTTTCAACGGGTAGCTTCGCTCCGACCCGCCTGGCACTCTAACTGCTGGATTTTCGAAAGTGGTCGAAAATCGCTAGAACGTAGTGGAGTTCGTTTTGCTTGGCTAAGCCGCTACCTGGGAACCACGTAGCCCGCGTCGTCGCGGTCCCAGGTATCGGCGGTGATGCCGTCCTCGCGCAGCTTGAACTTCTGCACTCGCTCTGAGGGAGTTTTGGGCAGGTCGTCACACCAGCGCACGAACCGGGGGACGGCGAAGTGGGCCATGCGGGGCACGCAGTAGTCCAATAGCTCGGTTTCGGAGAGCTCGTGGTCGGGCTTGAGCACCACCACGGCCATCACCTCTTCCTCGCCCAACTCAGAGGGCACGCCGATCACCGCTGATTCCAGCACCGCGTCGCAGGTGTTGATCACCGCCTCCACCTCGTAGGAGGAGATGTTCTCGCCACGGCGGCGCACGCAGTCCTTCATCCGGTCGATGAACGTGAGATAGCCGTCCTCATCCATGCGGCCTCGGTCGCCGGTGTGGAACCACAGATTTTGGAATGCCTTCACCGTGGCGTCGGGCATGTCGAAGTAGTTGTCGATCATGATGTGGGGCTTCTTGGGCCGCACCACGATCTCGCCGGCGGTTCCCGGAGCTACCGGTCGATCTTCAGGATCTACCACCTGTACGTGGTACAGGGCCGACTCCCGGCCCGCGGTGCCGATCTTGCGCACGCCCCGGCGGTTCTCGGTGGTGATGGCCACCTCGGTCATGCCGTACACCTCGGTGAGATGCACCCCGAAGCGCTCCTCGAACGGTTCCCAGACTTCCACCGGGCAGGGAGCGCCGAAGCCATTGCGCACCGGGTTGTCGGCGTCGTCGGGTCGTTCGGGCTGCTTCCACAGCATCATGATCAGCCCGCCCTGGTAGTTGAAGGCGGTGATGCCCTCGGCCCGGCAGCGGTCCCAGAAGCGGCTGGCCGAGAACCGCCGGTCCATTATGAGGCGGGCGTCGGCCTCCATTGCGCACATAACGCTGGTGTACTTGGCGTTGATGTGGAACAGCGGGAAGGCGGTGTAGAGCACGTCGTCGGCGTCGTAGCCCACCAGGTCGACGGTGTGGCGGGCCAGGTTGAGGTTGGCCTCGTGGCACAGCATCACGCCTTTGGACGGGCCGGTGGTGCCAGACGTGTACAAGATGACCGCGGTGTCCCGGTAGTCGACATTGGGTTCGGGGGCAGGGGAGTCGAGATACAGGTCGGCCAGCTCATGCACGGTGACGTGGCTGGGGAAGGCAGGGGTGCCCGTGCCCTCGGTTCCCTCGGCCCGGTTGACCACCACGTGCTCCAGGCCGGGGAGGTTCTGCGCCGCCTCGGCGATGCGGTCGAGATAGTCGGCGTCGCACACCACCGCCGAGGATCGGGATTGGCTGACCAGGTACTCCAACAGGTGGCCCCGGTAGGCCTGGTTGATGGGCACCTCCACCACGCCGGCCTTGTTCATGGCGAACCAGGCGTCGATGCACTCCAGCGAGTTCTGCATCATGAGGCAAGCCCGGCTGCCCGGGTCCAAACCCAGCGAGGCCAAACCGGCGGCCAGCCGGTCGGAGTCCTGGTGGACCCCGGCGTAGGTCTTGTCCCGGCCCTCCACGGTGAGCGCCAGGCGGTCGCCGTTGGCTTCGGCCTTGTGGCGGATCCACGCTCCGATGGTGCGCGGCGGGGCAGTGCTGGAGTTTGTGCTCATGGTTGTCCTCGTCAGTTCAGCACTTCGGGGGCCTCGCGCAGCAACCGCCGCACCGCCCCTTCCCAGTAGTACCTCACCGCCATGTGGTGGCTGTTGATGGCGGCCTTCAGGGTGGGGCGCTGTTCGGGGGGCACCGGCACCGGGATTTGACCGGCCTGCATGGCGTCGTAGTTGAGCCGGCATACCCGCTCGAAGTTGGAGGCCCGGTAGACGGCCTGCTCGGTGGTCTCCCCGGCGATGAGCACCCCGTGATTGGCCAGGATCACCGCAGTGGCGCCGCCCACCGCGTCGGCCAGTTGTTGGCCCCCGGCAGCGTCGTCCACCCCGCCGGTGTAGGTGCCAAACAGGGCGATGTCGCCGTCGAACATGCAGGCCTGCTGGTCGGTGATCTCCGGCAGCTTGTGCATGGTGGACAGGAGGCTGCCGTAGTAGGGGTGGTTGTGGACCACCACCCGGGCGTCGGGGCGGGCCCGGTGCATCTCGGTGTGGATGAACACCGCCGGCGTGACGTCCCAGCGTCCTTCCAGGACCTCGCCGTCGGCGTTGATCATCAAGATGTCGGAGGCGGTGATCTCGTTCCACCACAGCCCATAGGGCGTACACCACATTGAGCCGTCGTCGGCGTCGTCTCGCACCACGGTGATGTGACCGGCCACATCCAGCGCATAGCCCTCGGCGTCGAGGATGCGGGCGGCGCAGGCGATCTTCTGGGGCACGGTGAGCGGCTGGTCGAGTCCGGGCATCACCCGGGGAAATCCGCTTTGTCCGGCGATGGCTTCGTCAAGCTTGCCCATACCCTGCTAGATAGCACACTTGGAAGCTGTCCAAAGAATATGAGAGCACCGGGAGGGGCGGGCTATGGGCTGGAGAACTATGGGTGCCGACGGGTATCCGGCCGGTTTGGACTCTAACCCGGTGGTGTCGCCCCGCATACAACGCTGGGACCACATTGGTATTGCGGTGCGCTCCATCGAGGCCGCGGTGCCGCTGTTTCGGGATGTGTTCGGCGGACAGTTTGTGATGGGGGGCGACGATGTGCCCTTGGGTATCCGTACTGCCATGTTCAAGCTGCCCGACACCGTGAAGGTGGAGCTGATGGAGCCGCTGAACGAGCAGAGCTACCTGCGCCGCTTTATCGATAAGCACGGGGAGGGGTTTCACCACGTGACCATCTTCGTGGACGACGTGGAGGCGACTATCGCCGACTTGGAGGCCAGCGGCTATGAGGTGGTGGACACCGACCTGAGCGAGCCCCACTGGCGGGAGACTTATGTACGGCCCAAGTCAGGGCACGGCTGTCTGTTCCAGATCGTGGACTCGGAGATCGACTGGCTCGAGCCCCACCCGCACTGCACGGTTGAGGATGTTATTGCCGGGAAGTGGCGCTGGTGGAGGAGCCAAATCTGGCACGTCGACCAAGTGCCCGACGGCTATAGCGAGTAGTTCCCCCGGTGGGCGGCGGATCCTGTTGCTCTACGGCGGCCTAGCAAATGGTCATCCCGACCTCAGGCTGCCTCTGGACAGGGCGCGCTCCATGAACACGGAGGGGTTTTCCAGCCACTGCGAATAGCCGATGCTTCGCCCGTCGGTCAAGAAGTCGATCGTCTCATTCAGGCAGGAGATGAGCTCTCCGTCGGCCAAGTCGACGGAGAACCCGCCATACTCCACTTGATCGTCCAGAGCCGTCACGGTGAAGGCCCCGCCGCTGGCGTGGGCGGCGTTGAGATTGCCGATCTCTCCTCGAGCCACAGCATCGATTGATCCGTCGGCCAGCGCGTCTAGGAGCTCGACCTCCCCGGCTTCCTCGCCCAGATACACCACCTGGGGCATCGTCTCCCCGGCGGGAACGAGGCGTACCCTCGACCGGATGTTCTCTGATTCACCGGCAGCGGTGATGAAATAGTCCGGGCTGCCGTCGGCCACTATCCGGCCTTGGGGTGTATCCACGCTCACATCGGCGACGAGCACCCCGTTTTCTCCGACTAGGCCGGTCAGTTCCAACAGTCGGGCCTCTCCGGTCGTGTGAGCGAGCACGCCCACCCGCACGTCGCTGGCCAGTCGGTCGTGGCTCCTCAGCCGCTCGGCGTCCTCGGTTCTCACCAGCAGCGACTGGCGGAAGGTGATGTGCCCGTTGGTGAAGCGGATCGCCGGGTTGCCTCCGCTGTCGAGCGTCCGGGAGTCAAGGATGGTGATGCCGCCCCCAACCAGGTCGTACTCCGGACCAGCGGACTCCAGCCAGATGCCCTCCCAAATTGGGATGGGATGGCGCACAAAGGACAGTCCGGCGTCATCGATGGCCTCCATTGCGGTCAGTAGGTCGGCCTCGTATCCCTGGTGACGGTTGAATTCCTCAGATTCAGGATCTTCGCTAGCCGAGAAACTGACCGGGGCAAAATAGGGGTAGAACCCGACATTGAGCGTGCGCTGGATATCGCCGCACGCACCCGAGGAGGGTGAATTCGCGTTGTCGTCAGTTTTGCCCCCGGGCCCGCATCCGGCGGCTACCAAAACCACCAAAGCGACAAGCAGGAACGCGGTGCGCGATGCAGAGCGCGACGCGCCGGAGCGGCTCACAAGCCCAGTTCGGCTTGGAGTTTTTCGGCTAGGCGGAACTTCTGGATTTTGGTGGCGGACATGGGCCATTCGTTGGGGGCCACGAACTGCACGTGGCGGGGGATCTTGAAGCTGGCGATCTGGCCTCGGCAGAACTCGATCAGCTCCCCTTCGCTGGTCTCGGCGCCGGGCTTGAGCTCGACGAAAGCGGCGGGCACCTCGGAGTACTTCTCGTCGGGCAGGGGGACCACCTGGGCGATGGCCACTGCCGGGTGGGTTTGGAGGTAGCTCTCGATCTCGACGGCGGCCACGTTCTCGCCGCCCACCTTGAGCATGTCCTTGGTGCGGCCTAGGTAGCTGATGCGACCGTCGGGGTCGAGCGAGCCGATGTCGCCGGTGAAGAACCAGCCCTCGTCGTCGAAGCACTCGGCGTTCTTCTCCGGATCCTTGTAGTAGCCCTCGAACACGTTGTAGCCCCGCACCCAGATCTCGCCTGCCTGATGAGGCTCGGTGAGGGTTTCCCGGGTCTCGAGATCCTTGATCTTGACCTCGATGCCCCGGAACGGGCGGCCCGACGACACCGCCCAGGTCTCCGGCGGGTCTTCCGGCCCGGAAAAGGCCACAACGCCGCCGCACTCGGTGAGGCCGTAGGCGTTCATGTGGCGGGCCGAGGGGAGCAAAGCATGGATGGCTCGCAGGGCGTCGGGGGGTGCCACGTTGTTCATCAGCCGGATTCGCTGGAACTCGTCGGAGTCCCAGTCGGGGTGGTTGATCATGGCCTGGGTGACCGGGGGGAAGGTGGAGAAGCACACCGTGGCCTTCTCGTCGCGCATCTGGGCGATGGCCGACGCCGGATCGAAGTGGGTGATGGTCACGTAGGACGACCCTGCGTCCAAACAGCCGATGAGCGGCAGAATCGAGCTCATGTGGAACAGGGGGAGCGGGTCCCAGAAAACATCGGTGTCGGTCAGCTCGAAACGGGTCCGACAGGCGGTGACCGCGGTGCGCACCAGCGACTCGTGGTTCAGCGGGCAGCCCTTGGGCTCGGCAGTGGTTCCCGAGGTGTAGATCATGAGGGCTTCGTTGCGGATGGCCACCTGGGTGCGGAGCAGTTCCACCTCGTCCTCGGTGGCATCATCGGCAAAGGCCTCGAACGCGGCCCGGTCCACCATCCCATCGGGGGACGTGCTGCCCAGCAAAACCACTGCCTTGAGTTCGGGAGCCACATCGAGATCGAGGTTGGCCGGATCAGCGGCCTCGGCCAAGCCGGGAAGACAATCGTGGAGGATCGCCACGTAGTCGGTGAACTGGTCGATGATGTCGCTGGTGACCAGCACTTTCAGGTCGGCGTTCTCGGACACATAGGCCAGTTCCCGCCCCTTGAATCGGGCGTTTATGGGAACCGGAACAGCGCCAATGAGGGCGGCTCCGAACATCACCTCGATGAAGTCCATGCAGTTGGGCATGAGGATCCCCACCCGATCCTGAGGCCGAACCCCCAGCCCCAACAGCGACCGAGCCGACCGCCGGGCCGCGGCCTCCAGTGAGTTGAAGCTGTGCCGGGTGTCCGGAAACACCACCGCGTCCTGGTCCCCATACAGCGCCGCCCCCCGCACCACCAGATCGCCATACGTGGTCACATCAACCCAAGTGCTCATCCCCGTAGCTTCGCGCGCTCACTCTTGTCCGGACGAAATGTGCCCACTGCATCTACGTCGGAGTTCGTTGCCAGTGTTGAGCAGTTTCCGCTGCTGGCCTACACGCGGACAGTCAGACCGTAGGCCTCGCGCCCACCTGAGTATTCGCGATAACGCTCACCATGGGTTGAGATGAGGTCATCTAAGTCTGCGAGGTCAGATTCCGACGCGGCTGCGGAGCCGCTCCGCAGGGCGTGACGGGCTTCCAGCAGGCCAGCGAGTCCGTAGTCGTCATTGGGCATGAAGACCGCCGATCCGGCGAATTTGTCCATCTGCTCAACCACTGGGAGCACTGTTGAAGCAAGTTCCGCAGTGATGGGGCTGTGGCCGTCATCTCTAGCCCATCGGAGAGCCGCGGCTAGCAACGCAAGGCTCATCTTCTCCAGAACTTCAGGAGTGAACCAGATCATCGCTGTGCACTTGGCACCCTCCGATGTGGCCATAGTTGCTTGCTTTGCGACTTGGACACCCTTGAACTCGCCTGACCTTGAGAAGTGAGCTGTCACGTTTCTTCTGGTGGGGTTCCAGTTTCCAGGTTCCACCGATTCAAGCCGGAGCCTGGCTGCTAGCTGAGCGAGTTCTTCGACATTGCTGGGATCGGCATAACTCAAGGCTCGATGGAACGTGTACTCCGGCAGATTCTCGATCACGGTCATCCAGAAAAAGAAGTGCTCAGATTCGTACAAGCGCTCACCTGAGACCCGCCCAACGGGCAAACTGGTAATCCCAGACTCCATCACAGTCACCGCTGGAAGCCTGACGGCTACTTCAGACATCACCAGAGCCCGGGCGTACCGAGTCGCCAGAGAAGAAGTGGTGGCCACCGGCTTGAGGAAAAGAGCGGGCATTGGCTGATCCTATGGTTGTCTGGGGTTCGCGCGCCGGCTGAGCAGGGATTTTCCCCTGGTATGGATGCTCGGAACGCAGCATCGTGTGACCGGAGATCAGTGGCCGGCTACGTTGGCAGCGTGCGATCGCTGAGTGACTACCTCGACCTCACAGTCGAGCAAGCCCGATCGCAATGGGGACGGATACTCCGCCGCCAGCCGAGACCTCGCCAAGAGCCGTTTACGCCGGTTGAGGCGATCTTGTGCTACGGGCTCTTCTTTGTCATGGACCCGCATCGCTATGGGGGTGGGTCCATGCATCGGGCGCCAAAGATCCTGCATGACCTGGCTGAGTTGTTTGTCCGGCCTCCGGGGTCTGTCAACAACAAGATGATGAACCTGGATGGCTCCCGCGCCAATGCCGGAGCGCACGAGTGGAGGTTCTTTGTCGAGATGGCCGCGGAACCGGAGCAGTTTCCCCATCTCTACAACCGGGTGATTCTGGCTGCTCGGGATATGGGGATCGGCCCAAATAGTTTGCCGGACTTCCTCTCCTTGGAAGGCATCCATGACTTTGATCTGCTCGGGCAGGAAGAGCTTTCCCGACAACAGACATTTGACGCCGTCCTTGAAGTTCGGGCCGCCAAACGAAGAGCACGTTTGTTGGCCAGCGATGAAGACACAACCCGGATGGCAGAACATGAAATTCGCGTTGGCCAGCACAGATTCGCCAAGCAGGTCTTGGAGAATTTCGCCCATAGCTGCGGTTTCTGCGGGTTTTCCCCTCGGTCCATTCCTGGCAACAAACTGCTGGTGGCATCGCACATCAAGCCGTGGGCAGCGTGCAACGACAAGGAGCGGATGGACTTTCGCAACGGAGTAGCTGCATGCCCAACTCATGACGCGGCTTTCGACACGGGGCTGATAACCGTGAACGGGGGCCTTAGGGTCCACCAAGCACCGAAGCTTGAGACGAGCGCCCGTGCTGACCCCGGCGTTGACCAATACTTCGGACAAGTGCTCAGACCAAAGTTGGTGATTTCCGAACAGGGTGAGCGTCCTGGGGATTCCTACTTGACCTGGCATCAGGAGCACGTCTTTCAGGGCGTCGTCGTGACCTGACGGTGGACAGCATTGATTGCGGTCTTCCTGAAAGGCCAGCCGGTCAGAACAGATCTGTGAGTGATATGCAAATACACTGAAATAGCCGTTCACTCCAGTTGTATTCACATCTACGCAGAGTGGATCTGGCAAATCATGTGCGTTCACTTTGTGGGCATGTTGCTACGTTGAGACTGTGACCAAGAAGGCTGATCCGGTCGATTCTCTGTGGGTGCCGTTCTTCGGATGTGATGTGGGCACGCTTGAATTCTTCGTGGACGACCTCACTGCCGAATCCGCTTATGCCGCCGAAGAATGGGACATGGTCTCAAACCTGGATCACATCTTGGACCCATCGCAGTAGCCCCATTAGGGCGGTGGGGCCAGGTGCCCTATGACTTTTCGAGAATCGCGTCGCAGCCCACGAGGTCGGGGTTGGTGGGGGAGAGGCGGCGGATCATGACTTGGATGGCTTCGGGGTTGTTGTCGATGAGGACGTAGTCGCGGCCGTGCTTGGCGGCGGCTTCGCCGAGGGTGCCGCTGCCGGCGAAGAAGTCGAGGAGTAGATCGCCGGGCTTGGAGTGGACCTTCACCAGGCGTTCGAGGACGCCTAGGGGCTTTTGGGTGGCGTAGCCGGTTTTCTCTTTGCCGTTGGGGCTCACGATGGTGTGCCACCAGACGTCAGTGGGAGTTTTGCCTCGGGCGGCTTTCTCCTCGCCGACTAGGCCGGGGGCCATGTAGGGGATTCGGTCCATCTCCTCGAAGTTGAACGTGTAGTCAGTGGGGTCTTTGGCGTACCACAGGATGCTGTCGTGCTTGGCCGACCACTTCTTCTTGGAGCGGGCGCCGTAGTCGTAGGCCCAGATGATCTCGTTCATGAAGGAGTCCCGGCCGAAGATCTGATCGAGCAGCACCTTGCAGTAGTGGACCTCCCGATAGTCGATGTGGAGGAAGAAGCTGCCGGTGTCGGCCAGCACTCGGTGGGCTTCCTCGAAACGTGGGGCGAGGAATTCCATGTAGTCGTCGAAGGCGTCGTCGTAGCCCGATTTGCCAAGGCGGACCGTCTGGTAACGGCGACCGGCGAAGCCGGTTCGGTCACCATTGGTCTCGTCGTGAACGGTCTTGATCCGCTCGCGCTCTTGACGCTTGCCGGTGTTGAACGGCGGGTCCACGTAGATGAGGTCGACGCTGCCGTCGGGCAGGCCCTGCAAGACCGGCAGGTTGTCGCCAAAGACAATCTTCCCCATCCCAGCCAATCCTAGTGGCCAGACTGAGATCTACTGGGTATATTGAAAACTATCGAAATGACTGGAATCCACAGTTATTTCCACATATCCACAGATGTGGTCCAAGAACAAAGTGTCGGAACGATCGCTAGATTGCTTAAGCAGCACCGATTTGGAGGGGCAGCAGATGCATGAGTTCCGGATCCACGTAGAGACCGACAGCGAGGGTTCGAGCTGGTGGTGCGAAGACGGCGATGGCTACACCGCCGTGGCTGACACTTTGCCCCAGCTAAAGGCTCTCATCCACGAATGGGCTGAATTTGAGAGCATTGCGGAATTTACACTGGTAATGCCGGATGTGCAGGCAGAGGTTGCAGGCCTCTAGGTGTAGAGCAGGCCTACCAGGGTGCTGGTCGGAAGCGGAGTCCGAGCAATACGGGGATCTCGTTTTCGAGGCTTGGCGGGATGTAGAAGTCGGTGTGCTGGGTGGGGGGTTCTTCTAGGGCGCTCTTGGTGATTTCGGTGAAGCCGTCCAGCACTAGGCCGGCGTCGAAGGCGCGGGTCAGATCGTGGGAGATGGGACGGTGGAAATTGAGCTGCTTTTGGGGTTGACCGGGCATTCCGACCACTTCTTTGGCCATTGGCGTGAGGTAGTGGGAGATGAGGATGCCCTCTCGTTGGTCCCCGTCCGCCATCTCGATCCCACTTGCGTATTGCCGGTTGCTGGGGTTCTTGAACACTGGGTGCATGGTGACCACCACGGCCACGCCGTCAGGCTTTAGGCAATGGGCGATGGCGGCGAAGAGGTCTTCGCTGGCTGGGATGTCCATGAGGGCCATGGTGCAGGTTGCGAAGTCGAATGAGCTCGGTTCGACGTGCTGGGCGATGTCGGCCAGCGGGAAGCAGAGCCATTCGATTTCGGCACTGCCTTCATACTGCTCGGCAAGGGAGAGGAACGCCTCGGACTGATCGACCCCGGTGACGTGGGCTCCAAGTTCGACGAGCTGCCGGGCGAGGACGCCGCTGCCGCAGCAGAGGTCGATGCCCCGCTTGCCTTGGACATCGCCCAGCAGGTTGAGGGTGGTTGGCAGCACCAGGTTCCGATGCCAGTCATTGCCGGCATCCCCGTGGCGGCCGTCGTAGTAGCGGGCCAGTACATCCCAGTCGTCCTTCACCCGCTGATCATGCTCGGCACTAGGTCGCTGATTCTTGGCATCAGACATGGGAATTCGTGGTCCTAATTCGGTGGCAGGCGATCTGCCGCCGGACACGCTAGCTGGCGGCGGCGGTGCCGGCGGCGCGGGCGGCAACGAGCATTGGCCCGATGGTGCCGCCTGCGCCGGGGTAGGCGGCGCCGAGGGGACTGGCGGCGGCGTTGCCCACTGCATAGAGGCCTTCGATGAGGCCGCCGTCTTGATGGCGGACTTGGCCATGGATGTCGGTCCTAGGACCGCCCTTAGTGCCTAGGCAGCCAGGGTGAAGGCGAACAGCGTAGAACGGCGGCTCTTCGACGGGGCCGAGGGTTGGATGGGGTGCCTTCGGATCGCCGACGAAGCGGTCGTAGATTGAGCGGCCTCGGCCGAAGTCGGGATCATCGCCCGTAGAAACGAATTGGTTGAACCGTGCTACTGAAGCAGTCAGCTCGTCGGGGTCCACTCCAATAGCCTCAGCCATCTCGGGCAAGCTGTCGGCCCGGTACAGCCACTGGGGATCAGGGTCGTCCCGCCGCAAGGGCCCCAAGTGATAGCTCTGGCGGTAGCCGTCGTCGAACACCAGCCAGGCGGTCGCGGCCGGATATCGGAATCCAGTCGGGTCGAAGGCGTGCATGGCCCGGCCCACGTCGTTGTAGTTGCGGGCCTCATTCACGAACCGCCGTCCCCGGGAGTCCACCATCAGCGATCGGGGCCGGGCTCGCTCGGTGAGAACCAGGCGGTGGAATGGCTCTCCGTCGATGGCCTCTCCGGGCACGGTCATGGCTGGACACCACCACGCCTCGGCCATATTGCCCAACTCCGCTCCGGCGGCCAGCGACAATCGCAATGCGATGCCGTCCATGCCAGGGGCGCCCACTGGGCCGGTCATCGGCCCTCCCAGAAACGCCTGCACCAGCGCCGTATCTCGCTCGAATCCGCCGGATGCCAGGATCACCCGTCCGGCAACCACGTCAGGGCCAATGCGCACTCCGTTCACCGTGCCCCCCGACTGGGCCAAGCCGTCCACGCCCAGTCCGGCGATGATCACCGCACCAGCAGCTTCTGCCGCCTCCAGCAGAGAGGCGATCATCGAGCGGCCCATGGTGATCACTCCCTGGCTAGACCGGGACGCGACCTCGTCTCGGTTGAAATCGCCAGTGGCCAGCTCCCGATAGGTGATGGGCGCGGTCACATTAGGGGCAGTACGGATTCTCTGGTCCAGCTCCGGCGACACCTCTCGGGGCTGGGGCTCCAGCGGGCGATGGCCGGGCTTTCCGCCTGGCAGTTCGGGGTGGTAGTCGGGGTAGGGGACCGTCTGCCACGACAGCCCGGTGGTCGATTCCAGCCAGTCGACAGTTGTGGCGGCATGATCGGCGAAGTAACCAACGAGCTTGTCGTCGACATCTCCCAGCCGAAGCGACCGAAGGTATTGCCGGGCCTCGGCAGGGGAGTCGTCCACCCCTTCGGCAGCCATGAGCCGGTTGGCCGGCATCCAGGCCAGGCCTCCCGACAATGCAGTGGTGCCGCCCAACACCGGGGCTCGCTCCACCACGGTCACCTCGGCCCCCGCCTGAGCTGCGGCCACCGCCGCGGTCAACCCGGCAGCCCCCGACCCGACAACCACTACTGAGGACATGTTGGGCTCAATTCTCAACCCGTCAGTCTCAGGGAGTCCAGCGGAGCCATCGGGATCTCAGCGGGTCAGCTGCGGGGAGTCCAGCGGAACCACCGGGTGACGATGAGGGCACCGGCCACACCCCATGCCGCCATGACCAGCCAGTTGGTCACGGGCCAAATCGACTCGTCGCTGAGCGGGTCGAAACCCCGTTGCAGGGCCACCGCTAGGTGCCTGATGGGGAAAATGTCGCCGATCAACGTGATGGCCCGGGGTGTGTCGTCGGTGGCCGGCACATAAACGTCTGAGACGAAGTAAAGCGGCAAGACGATCAAGTTGAGAAACGGTGGGCCGGTCGTCTCATTGGGTACCAGGTTGGTGAACGCCAATCCAAGGGCACAGAACGCCGCGCCGCCAATTATCAAGGTCACGATCAGGCCGGGGACCGTCTTCCACAGAAGGTCCACGTCGTAGACCGCCCAGCCGATCAACGCCATCAGCACCGCCATCAGAGCGATCACGGCGTAGGCAGTGGCAACCAGTCCCCCCATGAATGCCCAGGGGCGTATTGGAGTGCCCCGCACTCGTTTGAGGATGCTCGTCTCGCGGCGAAAGACGGTGACGATGGCCAGATTCACGAAAGCGGCTTGGACCACCGACAAGGCGATGATGCCCGGCACGAATCGGCTGGCGAGCTTCGGGCCGACGGGGGTGACCAGTTCATTGCCAAAGAGTGCGGTGAGCACGAACAGGAAGATGATGGGCAGGACGACAGTGAAGAAGCTGGCCAATGGGTTGCGCCACAGCAGCACAAAGTCGAAGCGGGTCTGCGTCGCCAGCTGGTGGAGGCTGCCACTCTTCATTGACTCAAGCCTTCTGAGCTATCGGCCTCGCTGATCAATGCCAGGTAGGTGTCCTCCAGGGTTGGAGTCTGAACTTCCAGCGACTCGATCTTGCCGCCCAACCGCCCGGCAGCTTGCAGCAGGGCGGCAATAGTGTCGGTTACCTCGTCGGTCTCAATGACCAGCTTCGCGGGTCTCTCACCAGGGCTGGCAGCCGACTCCTGTTGCTCGCCAGCCTCATCAAGCACAGCCGCCGCGCCTCGAAGCTGCTCGGGCAACTCGCCCAATGGCACCTCTTGGGCACTCCACGAGATGCGGGTTTGCAACGACGCAGCCTCGGCCAGGTCTGCGGCCGTTCCCTTGGCAATGATCTGTCCCGCGGCGATCACCGAGATGCGGTCGGCCAGGTGCTGGGCCTCATCCATGTAGTGGGTGGTGAGCAGGACAGTCACCCCGAGGTCTCGCAGGCCGTCGATCATGGCCCACGCCTCCCGGCGGGCGGTTGGGTCGAACCCGGTTGTGGGCTCGTCGAGGAAGAGCAGCTCAGGATTTCCCACCAGCGCCAAGGCCAGATCGAGCCTGCGCCGTTGACCTCCCGACAAGCGCCCGACCCTCTGGTCGCGCTGCTCAGCCAGCCCGACCAGCTCGAGCACTTCGGGCACCGGGCGAGGGGCGGGAAAGTACGCAGCCCACATGACCACCGTTTCGGCGACCGTCAGATACTCCTCGGGCTGGGACTCCTGCAACACGATCCCGATTCGCTCCCGCCAATCCAGGCCGGCACTGGCCGGATCTTGGCCGAGCACAGAGACGTCGCCCGCGGTTCTGGCGCGGAAGCCTTCGAGGATCTCGACCGTGGTGGTCTTGCCCGCGCCGTTCGGTCCCAGGAATGCGAGGATCTCGCCTTCGTCTACGTGGAGGTCAACGCCGGCCACGGCTTCGTGCGCGCCGTAGGACTTGCGCAGGCCGGTTACTTCGATCGCCGGGCTGCGCATCGGGTTCACTCTGAGCGCTGCTGCGGAAGAAAGGCTCTTGCGGGAAAGTTGGGGGACCCCATCAATCCGCAAGCATGGCAGCCAACGCCGCAGTGTCAAACCACTGGGAGAGGCGGTAGATGCGGCCGTCTGCCACGTCGAAGATGTCCACTGCATCGAAGGAGACTTCCTGGCCATCCCGAGTAGCGCCAGCGAATGAAATCTCCACCACCACGGTGTTGCCGTCGCAGATGAACCGTGTCGGGTTGTCTTGATGGACCGGGAACCGCTCAAAGATCTTCTGGAACATGGCGATGGCTTTGTCGGAGCCGATGCGGGGCCGCGAACCAGACGGGATCAGGTCCAGCTCCGGGTGCAGTACCGAGGCCATGAGGTCCCAGTCCTCGGTGTTGAGCGCGGTGAAATAGCTCTTGACGGTTTCCAGGGGGCTCATCCGCTGCCTCGCAATATGTCCTTGACCTCCCGCATGGCCTTGAACGACCATCCGGCCAGCTCGGGGTCGCCGAAGGCGGTGACGTTCCACATGATCAGGTGGCGCAGACCGGCGTCGTAGTAGGTGCGGACCTCTTCGGCGATCTGCTCGGGGGTGCCGCAGAAGCAGTAGTAGTCGACCACCTTTGGTGGAATGCCGTCGATTATGGCCTCCGCCTGCTCACGGGGCACGGATGCAGGAATGAGCTCGTGGAATCCTTCGGGGGGCTCCACCCCGAGTTCACGGAAGATCTGCGGGGGCAGCATGACCATGATGGCCCGCAGCAGCGGCGCCTCCTGCATGCGCCGCAGGGTGGCCTCATCGGGGGCGGCCAGCACGTAGGCCAAAAGCCCGGGGGTGACCGCTTCAGCACTCCGCCCTGCGTCCACTGACGCCTGACGGATGGTGGCCAGTGAGTCGGCATAGACCTCGGGGGCCAGCTTGGTGGGCAGCCAGCCGTCGGCCAGCCGCCCGGTGATGTTCAGCATCCGGGGGCCGTGGGCTGCGGTCCAGATGGGCGGGGGAGTGTCCCCGTAGGGCGACAGGCCGAGCACGGCGTCCTTCAGTTGATGGAACTTGCCGTCGTAGTTGATGGGGCCGTCGGCGGCCCACAGAGCCCGGATGATCTCGATGCCCTCCTCCAGGCGCCCGACCGGTCGGTCGAAGCCCATGCCGTAGGGGGTGACGTTCATCCGCTCGCCCGAGCCCAGCCCCAGGATCGACCGGCCCTGGGTCAAGTGATCGAGGGTAAGAGCCATGTTGGCCACCATGGCCGGATGGCGGCGGATCAGGTCGGTGACCACCGCTCCCACCTTGATGGTGTTGGTTTGGGCCCCCACTGCTCCCATCATCACCAGCGGATCGAAGTACACATGGCCGCTGGGCTGCGCCGCGGCCAGCGGACTCATGTCTGGGGTCCAGATCGAATCAGGGTGCCAGCCCATCAGATGGCACGGCCACCACAAGGCGTCGTAGCCGTCGGCTTCGGCCCGCTGGCCGAACTCCACTGCCCGGTGGGCCGGGGGCATGATCTGGCCCGGTACGCCGATTTGGAGATCTTTCATCCGCTGTTCCTATCGCCAGTTGGGATGGAGTGGCGCGTTGCAGTGTGGTTTTTCATCCGCCGAATTCCCGGCGTCGCATGTTGTCGGGGTCGATGACGTCGCGAATGAGCCGCACCTGCTCCGCGGTGGGAACCGCGGTGGTGGGGATGGCTCCCTCAGGTGCGGGCAGCTCGAAGCCGGTGGCCTCCTGCACCTGCTCCAAGGTCACACCCGGGTGCAGCGACGCCACCTGCATGTGGCGGGTGTGGGGGTGGAAGTCCATTACGGCCAGATTGGTGATCACCAGCTCGGGTCCGCCTTCCAACCCGGCGTCGGTCCGCTCGGAACCACCGCCCAGGTACCCGGCACACGAGATGAAGTCCACCTTTTCCACCAGTGAGCGGGGGTTGTGGTTGGGGTTCCAGTAGTACAACGCCTTGCCGATGGAGCCCATATCGCCCAACCCGGCGGTTCCCGGCAACCGCACCCTGGGGTTGTGATAGTCAGCGCCGATCACCGAGTTGTTGCCGTTGCCATAGCGGTCGAGTTGGGCCGCCCCCACGCAGAACTTGGTGAGCCACCGGCCGTTGAGGGCGAAGTTCCAGAAGTCGCCATACTGCTCCACGTACATGATGGAGTCCCGCCACAGGGGGGCTTCCAGGGTGGAGGCCGGCACCCGGTCGGGCCGGGGCTCCAGCCCCACCGCCCCGGCTAGCCATACCAGATCGGGGGCGTGGGTGAGCCGGGCCAGCCAGAAGGCGCTCACCGGCACGAATGAGGCCATGCCGTTGCAGGCCTGGTCGCCGTCGGCGAAGCAGGCGGCCAGCCGGGCGATCATCAGCTCGTCGATGGTCCAGTCGTCGGCCGGGGGGCTGTTCTGCCAATCGCTCATCCTGTTCCTTCCGATGTCTTCCTGCCGGACATCCTCCCGCCAACGAACACCATTAGGTCTGCTCCCAAGCTTTCAGGGCGGCTTGCTTCTCGGTGCCGCCCACTGCCTCCAGGTACGCCCCATGGTCAGAGGGGCCGGTGACGTATTTCTCCATGAACCCAGCCACGGCCTCGTCGTCGCGGGCTGCCCCGATCCATTCCAGGTGCATGGCCGTGTCGTATCCGTAGCGGGGGAAGAACGAGGTGGGGTGGGCCCCGAAGGGGGCCTCCACCACTGCGTCTACCATGAAGCCGGGGAGCACGGTGCGGTCGGGGTTGGCCCGCAGCACCTCGGAGTCCACGATCTCCTCCGCGGTGACGATGACCGTGGTGGCCGCCTTGGGCATGATGCCCAGGTCGGGCCACAGTGCAGTGGGCTCGTAGCCGATGTTGCCGAATTTGTCGGCCTTGTGGGCGTGTACCAGGGCCACGTCGGGTACTAGCGCCTTGCAGGCCACCACTGACGACCCGCCGAAGGGGTCGTCGAGCACTACCAGATTGTCGTTCACGTCGATCAAGTCGGTGCCGATCAGCCCTCTGGTGGGCAGAAACGGCAGATTGCGGGCCCCGGCTCCCAACCGGGCGTTGAGCGCGGTCTCCGAAAGCTCCTCCACTCGGATTGCGCCGGCCTCAACCGCCTTGCGGTAGCGCTGGCACAAGCCGAACTGCTCCATCGACACTGCGGCGCCGATGAGTCGATTCATGGCTCCGGCAGCGGCCAGCCAGTCCACTGGGATGCCGCCCACCAAACACACCACCCCGAGGTCTTGGCGACCCTGGCGGATCAGCTCCCGCACCAACGCCATCGGCGCGGCCTGGGTGGCCATGTTCTGGATGGCCACGGTGTCGCCGTCGCGCACCAGCCCGGCGGCTTCCTCGAGCGTGGTCAGTTTCTTGGCGCTCACAGGAGCTCCACCATCTCTCGTCCTCCATGAAGTTCGATCACCTGACCAGTTGCATAGTCGGAATCGGGCGACGCCAGCCAAGTGACGGCTCCGGCTACGTCTTCGGGGGTTCCGGCCCGCCCTATGGGAATCTGGGCTTCGATGCGCTCGATGATGGTCTCGGGGATGCCCAGGCCGGTGTCGTCGTCCCGAGCGCCGGTGAGCCGTGTGCCCGCGATGTAGCCGGGTGCCACCGCGTTGACGTTGATCCGGTGACGGGCCCACTCCCGGGCCAGCGACTTGGTGAGGGCAATCACCCCACCTTTGGCCGCGGAGTAGTTGGCGTTTCCGGCGATGCCGTAGATGCCGTTGATGGATGCCATGTTCACCACCTTGCGATGGTGGGCCGGCGGGTTGTCCCGGCTGCCCCGCAGCAGCGGAAAAGAAGCCCGACAGAGGTTGAACGTGCCCTTGAGGGCCACGTCGCATACGAGGTTCCACTGTTCGTCGGTCATGTTGTGGGCCATGGCGTCGGCGGTGATACCGGCGTTGTTGACCAGGATGTCCAGGCTGCCGAACGTTGCCTGGGCTGTGTCCAGCATGGCGGTTACATCATCGTGGTCGACCACCGATCCGGGAGCGGCCGCTGCCTGGCCGCCGTCGGCAATGATTGCGGCCGCTGCTTCCTGGGCCACGTCGCTGTCGAGATCGTTGACAACAACGGCAGCGCCATCACGAGCGAGCCGGGCTGCTACAGCCAGCCCTATGCCCCGTCCAGCGCCGGTGACTAGCGCCGCCCGGTTGTCCAATGGCTTCGCCACTAGAAGCTTCTGGGGAGCCCGAAGGTCTCGGCGATGCTGTTCCTCGCCATCTCATTGGTGATGGGCCCGATGCGGTACAGCCGGCTGTCCCGCCAATAGCGCTGGGGATGGGTCTCCAAGGCGTACCCCATGCCGCCCAGCACCTGGATGGCGATATCCGAGCACTTGCCGGCGTACTCCGAGGCCACCACCTTGGCCATGTTGGCCTCCCGCCCGCAGTCCTCGCCCGATTCCGACTTCCACGCCGCGTAGTAGGTCATCAGCTCGGCCTGCTTCTGCATCATGGCCATGTCGGCCAGGTTCTGATGCCACACCTGGAACGAGCCGATCTTCTTGCCGAATGCCTCCCGCTCCATGAGGTAGCTGAGGGTCTCCTCGATGCAGCCGTCGATGATGCCGGTGCACAGCGCGGCCACCATGATCCGCTCGTTGTTGAGGGTGGACAGCATTTGGTAGAAGCCCTGGCCCGGCTCGCCGACGACGTACTCGTCGGGCACGAACACGTCGTCGAGGAACACCTCGCACGATCCCACCGACTTCATGCCCACCTTGGGGATCTGACGGCACTCCAGGCCCTCCGAGGGTTGCTTCACCAAGAACAGCGTCACCCCTCGGGCCGGCTTGTCTTGGATGTCCTCGGTGCGAGCCATCAAGAAGAGGTAGTCGGACACGTGGGCGGCCGTTGACCAGATCTTCTGGCCGGTGATGCTCCAGCCGCCGTCCACCTTGGTGGCCCGGGTCTTCATGGCCCCCATCAGGTCGGTGCCCCCCGACGGCTCGGTGACCGCGATCGCCACCCTCAGCTTGCCCTCGGCCAGCTGGGGGATCAGCTCTTCGCGGGCCACGTCGGAGGCGAATTTGTTGATCGACTTGGCGCAGAACGAGGAGATGCCGAAAATCCAGGTGAGCCCGGCCAGCGAGCGGGCCAGTTCCCGGGTGAGGATCATCTGGGTAACCACGTCGCCGCCCTGGCCGCCCAATTCGGGGGGCAGGCCGATGGCGTGGAATCCGGCATCGGACATCTTGTCCCACAGCTCGAACGGGTACTCGAACTCCTGGGCCTCGTAGTCGCGGGCCACGTCCTTGGGGCATTCCTTCTCGACCCAGTTGCGGACCATCTCTTGGAACATCGTCTGCTCGTCGGTGAGGGTGAACTCCATGGGCTTGTTTGCTCCTTGCTCCTAAAACTTGTCTGTGGGATCAGGCTGCTCGGCCAGTCTGTCAGTTGGTCACGATCAGTAACGCCAGCCGTCGCCGAAGGTGGGGATGCGGCGGCCCAGAATGTCCTCCACGCAGGTGAGGGCGGCCCGGGCTGAGCGGTCGGTGCCGATGCCGCGGCTGCGGAACGTTTCGCTGGCGAAGTACAGGCCGTCGACGGTGGGCGCCCGCCAATGGGGCCGGAACTTGCCCACCAGCATCGGCTTCTGGGCGACGCCGAAGGCCGGGTCGAACACGTACAAGCGCCTCTTCCACACATGCTCGGCCAGGCCGGGATACATCACATAGAGGCCCTGTTCGAGGCGGTTGTACATATCCTCGATGTAGCGCCGGTCCCTTCCGCGGGAGCCGGGGACGATGCCGCCGGTGCAGTACAGGTGGAGCCCGTCGGGAATGCCGTTGGGGTCCATGGCCGCCTGGTCGTACATGTAGCCCGGCGTCGGGCTGTGGGGGGTGGCCAGCCAGGTGGCCAGCTCCCGGGGGTCGAACATGGTCACCGGCTCCTCGGTGGCGAAGTACAGGTTGAGCATGGTCACCCGGTACTGGTCTTGGGCCAGATAGCGGATCTGGCTGGTGTACCACTCGGGCAGCTCCCACTCGGGCACCACGTTGAACACGTTCCACACCGGCAGGGTGGAGATCACCGCGTCGCACTCGATCACCTCGCCGACGTCGTAGTCGACGGGCACCTTGGGCTCATGGGGGATGGACACGCCGACCACCGCCCCGTTCTCGATCAGCACCCGGCCAGCCGGGGTCTGCATCCGCAGCTCGCCGCCGTGCTCGGTGAAGCCGTCAGCCAAGTCCTGCCACATGCCGTCCCAGCCCTGGCCGGGCCAGCAGGAGTAGGCCGCCATGTGCCTCTCCTCGTAGTGCATCTTGCGCACCCACAGGTTGTCGCTGGCTGAGTGGTCGTACCATTCGTCGGTCATGCACTCCAGCACGGCGATGAACTCGTAGAGGTCGTATACCCCCTGGTCAGACGTGTACTGGGCCAGCCATTCCCGCATGGGGCGGTCGTCCCACTCCTCCAGCTCGTCCCACGAGCTCTCGGTGATGGCCTTGATGACCTTCTTCACCTCGGTCTTGTCGGGGTAGCGGTCGCGGATTGAGCCCCAGGTCTGCGTCTCGTTGTCCCAAATCGGCATGTCGTGGGACACCTCGCCGTGGATCAGCTCTTTGCCGACGTGCTCGAAAACCTTGGTCAGCCCCGATCCGGGGTCTTCGATGAGGTGGCCGCCGAGGTTGACCTTGAACCCATCGTCGTCTGCTGCGAGCGCCCGACCACCCAGGAAGGGCGAACGCTCCAGAAGGGTGACCGATTTGCCCTCAGCGGCCAGAAGAGCTCCAGCGCTCAGTCCGGCCGCACCGGCGCCGATGACGACTACGTCGCATTTGGTCATGGGGGGATACTAAGAGCGGGGGCCGATGGGCGGCACTTTATGACGGTCTCCCTTAGCTGGCGACAATGCTGCTGAGGGCGTCCACCGTGGCCTGAGGGCCAACGTCATCTCCGACGTGGGCGCCGGTCAGCAGCACGATGGGGAGATCCACGCCCGCAGCCCGGTAGGAGTCAATTCGCTCGGCCAACATGTCGGGCCCGAGGGCGCATTGGGCCAACACGGCCTCATCGGGCACCAAGGAGAGCGCCTTGGCCCGGTCGCCGTTCTGCCAGGCTTCGGCCACCTCGGGCAGGTTGTCGAACGTACCGACGAACGCGGGCTGATGGGTAGGGACCATGGCGTAGGCCAGCACTTGGCGGCGCATCCGCTCCATGGCCTGACCGGGATCGGGCCCGGCGTAAGCCCAAAACGACAGCACAGTGGCCACGTCGCCGGGGTTGCGGCCCGACTGGGCAGCGGCGTCGTCAACGATGGCCCGCTTCGGGACCACCTCCCCGGGCGGACACCATGTCATGAACACTGCATCGGCGATCTCGCCGGCCATGGCCAGCATTCGTGGGTTGATGGCCCCCAACCAGACGGGCACTTCTGCTGCGGGCAGATCCAGCCGGAACCCCTTGGACCGGAACCTCGGCCCGTCGTGGTTCAGCTTCTCGCCCGCCAGCGCGGCCCGGAACAGGCCGACGAATTCCCGCACCGTGGCCAGGGGCTGCTCGAAATCACCGCCGTGCCAGCGCCCCACCACGATTGGGCTGCTGGCCCCGATGCCGGCCACGATCCGGCCGGGGGCCAGAGAGGCCAGGGTGGCGAAGCCCATGGCGGTGAGGGCGGGGGAGCGGGTGTAGGCGGCCACGATGCCCGAGCCCAGCCTGATCCGTTCGGTGCGGGCGGCCATGGCCCCCAGGGTGGCGAACACCTCAGGGCCAGCCACCTCGCCAACCAGCGCGGTGTCTATCCCCGATTGTTCGGCATGAGCAACGAGATCAGCCAGCCAGCCGATGGGCAGGCCGTCCTCCACCGGCATGGTGATGGCCACCGGGGAGTCGGTCATAACTTGAGCGCAGCAGGAATTCTGCTAGCCGGCGAAGCGCTTGTGGAGCTCGTCAGCCAAGGGCTCGTTCTCAGCGTTGTCGGGGTGGGGGAGCCATTCCTCGCCTACCGACAGATAGCGGGTGGCCAACTCGATCAGCGGTCCGTGAGCTTTGTCGGGGGGAATGAAATTCCACTTGAGCCACGGCTGGGTGTCGGGATTGCTGGGCTCGTCCATCACCAGGGGGATGTCGGCATCCCGCACGCCGTCGATCATGGTGTCGAAGTCGTCGGAGCAGAAGGCTATGTGATGGACGTATTCGCCCTTCTTGGCCAGCACCTTGTCGGGCCAGTGTCCGGGCTCGGCCGGCGACCACAGTTGGATAGAGACCCCGGTGGGATCTGGGTTCTGGAATGTGACCCACTCCATGGGGGTGCCGTCCATGTCGTCGGCCCCCGCGCCTCGGGTGACCTTCATGGTGTGGCCCGGTGCCAACACTTCGAGGATCTGGCGCCAATCGGCCTCAGCCTGGTCGAGGTCTTTCACCAATAGTGAGATGTGGTCGATGTGGATGCCCATGTCTGTCTCGGTCTCCTCGTGGATTTCGGTGCTCTACGCAGCCAAGTTCTCGATGATGGTGGCGTTGGCCAGCCCGCCGCCCTCGCACATGGTCTGGAGTCCATAGCGGCCGCCGGAGCGCTCCAGCTCATTGAGCAGGGTGGTCATGATGCGAGCGCCGCTGGCGCCCAGCGGGTGTCCGAGGGCGATGGCCCCGCCGTTCACGTTCACCTTGTCCATGTCGACGCCGGTCTCTTTGGCCCAGGCCAGGACCACTGACGCAAATGCTTCGTTGCACTCGAACAGGTCGATGTCGCCCAGTTCCATGCCGGCGCGCTCCAGCACTTTGGCGGTGGCCGGGATGGGACCGGTCAAGATCAGCACCGGGTCGCTGCCCACCACCGCCATGGTGTGGACCCGAGCCCGAGGGGTGAGGCTGTGTTCGGCCACCGCCTTCTCCGAGGCGATGAGCAGCGCGGCCGACCCGTCGGTGATCTGGCTGGAGTTGGCCGCGGTCAGCGGGCCGTGTTCGGAGAACGGGCGCAGCTTGGCCATCTTCTCCATGGAGGTGTCGGGCCGGATGCCCTCGTCGCGGGCGCATTCGCCCACCGCCAGCACCTCTCGCTCGAACCGGCCTTCCTCCCAGGCCCGGGCCGCGTTCTGGTGGCTGCGCAGGGCGAGGCCGTTCATGTCCTCCAGGGTGACGTCCCACCGCTCTGCGATCAGGTTGCCGCCCCGGAACTGATGGACTTCCTCATCGCCGAAGCGCTGGGCCCAGCCGTCGCCGTCGAATGGGTAGCGCATGCCCAGGTCAGGGCCCACGTCGCCTTGGCTGTTGAGGGTGATGAGGCTCATCACCTCTACACCACCGGCTACCACCAGATCCTGGGTGCCCGACATGACCCCTTGAGCGGCGAAGTGGACGGCCTGCTGTGACGAGCCGCACTGGCGGTCGATGCTCACCGCCGGGACATGCTCGGGCAGCCCGGCCGACAACCAAGCGTTGCGGGCCACGTTGAACGCCTGGGCGCCAATCTGGCCCACACAGCCCATGATGCAGTCGTCCACCGCACCCGGGTCCACGCCGGTGCGCTCAATCAGCCCGCTCAGGATGTTGGCGCCGAGGTCGGCGGGATGCAGGTGGCTGAGTCCTCCGCCGAAGCGGCCCATGGGGGAGCGAACTGCGTCGATGATGTAAGCGTCGGCCATGGCTATGTCCTCTGGATGCTTGTCTGGTGTGGTCGTTAGTTGTCTATCGGCGTGCCGGGGAGCTTCAGCTCACGGCCCGCTCAGCGGCGGCCACGGTGTTGGCCATAAGCATGGTACGGGTCATCGGCCCCACCCCGCCGATTCGAGGCGACAGCCAGCCGGCAACCTCGGCCACGTCGTCGTCAACGTCCGACACCAGCTTGCCGTCGGCGAAGCTCACCCCGGCGGCCACCACGGCGGCTCCGGGCTTCACCATGTCGGCCTTCACCATGCGAGGCGCCCCCGCCGCGGCGATGAGGATGTCGGCGGTCTTGGTATAGCGAGCGATGTCGCCCGCCCCCGTGTGGACCACGGTGACCGCGGCGTTGGCGTTGGGCCGCTTCAGCGACAACAGGTTGGCCAGCGGGCGGCCGATGGTGAGTCCCCGGCCGATGATCACCACGTGCTGGCCGGCGATGGGGATGTCGTAGCGCTCCAGCATCAACTGGATGCCCCGCGGGGTGCAGGCCAGCGGAGCGTCCACCCCCTGCACCAGCCGCCCCAGGTTCACCGGGTGCAGCCCGTCGGCGTCCTTCTCGGGCATTACCCGCAAGAGTGCGGTCTCGTAGTCGAGGTGGTCGGGGAACGGGTACTGCATGATGTAGGCGTCCACTGCCGGATCGGCGTTGAAGTCGTCCACCACGGCGTCGACCTCGTCTTGGGTGGCATCAGCAGGCAGGTGGACCTCCCTAGAGCCCATGCCCAGTTCCTCGCTGTCGCGGTGCTTCATGGCCACATAGTTGGCCGACGGCCCGTCGTCGCCCACCAACAGCGTGCCCAACCCCGGGGTCACGCCCTTCTCGGCCAGCGCGGCGATCCGCTCCCGCAGGCCTTCCTTAATTTCGGCTGACAGCATTTCGCCGTCGAGTTTGATAGCAGTCATCGCCCGGAATTCTCGCTCATACTGAGGGCGGGCACAATGACCAGTGCTCAGGTAGGGGAACCCAATTTTCGGTCGGGTTCGGTATGTCTTGTGTGAATGGCCTTAGATACGTACATTAGGTACTTAGAGTACGTAAACTAAGAACAGGGTATAGCCATGCAGTTTCTCACCTATTCGGAAACCCGCCGCAGGCTCCGAGAGGTTCTCGATGCTGCCGAAGCTGGACAGGCAGCAGGGATCGAGCGTCGCGGTAGTCAGGTTGCGTTGGTCGAACGAGACCGATTGCACGGGCTACTGGCCGAATCATGGCGGTTGGGCAGGCCGGAGGCGGTGGCGGAAGCGGGTGGCTGGTCGGTGTTCCTGCCGGGCACGCCAATTGCCGCCGACGGAGCCGACATGGATGAAGCCCTTGAAGAATTCACAGGGGCCCTCCGTGAGTACTCAGAAGACTGGGATGAGCGGCTCAGGCTGGCACCCAATCACGAGCACATGTGGCCGCTTGTGCTGTTCGTATCCATGAGCTCTGATGCAGAGATAGCCAGTTGGGTGCGCGGCGGGCAGTCTTGAGCTTCCCAGCGCCCACCCGGCGCGATCATGCCCGATTCCGCGAGGTCGAGGGTTGGACGCTGGTCCGCTCTGCTGCCGGCAATCGGGGCACGCACCATGAGACTTTCGAATTGGAGCTTCCCGATGGCGCTGTCTTGAGAACACGAGTATCAAGGCCACCCGACCGCACGACCTACGGCGACGCGCTTTGGGGGCACATCTTGCGCGACCAACTAAAGGTGAGCGCCGAGGAGTTCTGGCGATGTGTCCAAGACGGCGTTCCGCCAGATCGCGGGATGAGGGAGGCGACAATAGAGTCGATCCCCGCAGATCTACTCCACCTGCTGAAACACAGGGTTGGCTTGCCCGAGGCTCGTTTGAGGGAAATGACCAGGCAAGAAGCAATCGAGCGGATTCAGCGATACTGGATCACTGGCGAATAGGCGGCCGAGGCTTCTGATCTCCCGACCAGCTAAGCCGCGGCGGTACGAGTTGGTCCTCGGGGGAGGGCTCCATCGCAACCGCGTTTCGGTGATTTCAATTGACGTTGGCCGTTTGGACTCTTGATCACTTGGTAACCCTGCTTGTGGACCTTCTTGTGGCACTTCGGACACAACAGCACGAGGTTGGTGATGTCGGTAGGCCCGCCGTCGTCCCACCAGATGATGTGGTGGGCGTCGCAGGCGCTGGCTCGCATGCCGCAACCGACGCACTGCTTGTCGCGGGCGACGAGCGCCAATTTCTGAGCGGCGGTGACGGCTCGCTGCTTTCTTCCCATGTAGAGCGGCTGGCCGTCGGCGGCGAAGATCGCCGGGACAATGCCAGCGTCACAGGCGATGTGGCGCAGGTCGTCTACGTCGATGGGCGTCCCGTCGATGAGACCAGCGTTCTTGAGTTGGCCGCTGAGCGTGTCGTAGTCGACGGAGAAGATCAGCGTGGTGGCCTGAGGCTTGATCTCGCAGTCTGATCCCTCATCGGACGCGTCGCCGTTGGCTGATGAATCAGAGTGAGTGGGCTGCTGGGTGATGAGAGCGACTAGGGCATCGGCGTTGCGCTGTTCGTGGGTGCGATCGCTGCCTGCCTTGGAGTCTTCGCGGAACAGCCGATCGCTCAGTTCAAATAGAGCGGTCTTGACCCGCTCTCCGGCAAGCCGGTCCAACTCGGCGTACAAGATCACCATCTCGTTGTCGCCGTCGAACACCTTGGCGCTAAGACGCTCCCGCTGGCGCTCATGGCGGGTCAATCCGTCATCAGCCCGGCGCTGATCCTCGCCGCGAGCCACCGTCTTCTTGAACTGGTCGAGATCCTCAGAGACGGCCAAGGTGATCAGCTCCAACTCCTGAGCCTCTGTCAGCGGCGCCCGCCCATGCGATTCAGCCATCAACCGAGCATGGTCAATGGAGATCCACCCTTGTTTGGCTGCTTCTAACGTGTCGGGCAGCGCCTTGAGCGACCCCGCAGCCTTGGCCTGCTGGCGAGCCTTGTGGCGACCAAGCCCAAACTGCCGGCACAACTCCTCAACCGCATCCTGCCCCTCCAGATCGCCAAGCCGCCCCAACAACGCCGTCAAGTAGCCCTCCAGCTGCCGTCGAGCGCTGTCAGCCTCAAGGATCAACTTGACCAATTCCCCCGACTCCAACCCCTCGAAATCAGCCAGCTGCACATCCACACAACCGCATGACCGGCTAGCCGGCCCATTGTCGTCCCGAATGGTATTTCCCCTGGTGAAACCACCTAAATCCATGCCACCAGTCTACCGACGCCAGTGACAGTATCCCCTGCGATAGCTCAATATATGGATAAGACATAAGGTTGATATGTCACAAGTATGTGAGTCCAACATGCCCCACTACCTCACCCCTGCCGAAAGGACCCGCAACCATGCCACGAGCGCTCACAGTGGCCATCCTCGCCGCGCTACTGCTGCCTGCCTGTGCTACCCGGTCCGACACCGACCGATTGGAGGCCCGCATCGCCGACGTCGAGGCCCAGGTCGCGGGGCTTAGTCTCAGCGGGGGCGACCTTGAAGAGAGGGTTGCTGTTCTGGAGCAGAGTCCTACATTCGCCAGCATCGCAGCCTGCACCAAGAGGGCCGAGAAAGTCGATGTCCTGGCCGACACGCTCGCCCCGGCCGTCGCCACCCTAAATCTTGTTGCTACCGGCAGAGCGCAGGGGAGTTGGCGCTCCAGCGTCCAGAGGCACTGGGAGAGCGTCGTCGAGTGGCTCCCCAATTTGGAGCTGGCCATCGAGCAGTTCATCAGCAACTGCGCCCGCGAATACCAGGCCGAGGAGGTCCGCCTCGGACGGCCGTTCAACGACTACAACGAAATCTCTGAGACTGCTGCGGCCCTGCTACTGCTGTGCGAGGACGAGTTCGCCCCCCACGGAGCCGACTGCGACTCTGGCCCCTAGATCATCTTCACCGTCGAAACCAGATTGGAAGAAACAATGGCCGAAGCACTTGGGCTAGCCGACGCGAAACAAGCTGTCAGATCGATGCACCCTCAGAGCCTCGACAGTGTGTTCGCGAAGGACACGCTCATTTCCCTGATCTCCCTTGCTGAGGAGGCATCCAAGAGGCTTCACCAGCGAGATCAACGAGAATCGGAGGCTCTCGATCTAGTCCGAGTAACGACTGAAGTCTGCACCAGAATGACTGGCTTAGGAGAAGGGTTCTTCGCTCGACCGCTAGAAAATCCTCCTCGATGGACCCGAGAACGCTCCTAGCTTTGCCAACAGACCGCTGCGGAGGTGTGGAATGGAACTCATCATCGGTGGAGGCATTGAGCTTCCCCCCTTTTCGTGGAGAGGTTGGTTGTGGGGGTTGGGGGTGTGGGTGTGTTCGTATTCTACCGGTGGGACCATCCCAATAGCTGAGTGGAGCCGGCGCTGGTTGTACCAGCTGTGGACCCACAGCGATATTTCTTGTCGGGCTTGGGCTTTGGTCGCCCAGGAGCGCCGGTCGACGAGCTCGTGCTGGAGGGTGGAGAAGAACGACTCTGCGGGGGCGTTGTCCAAAGCGTTGCCGGTGCGCCCGGAGGATCGGTGGATTCCGAGGCGCTGGCAGGCGGCGGCGAAGGCCCCTGCGGTGTATTGCGACCCCTTGTCGGAGTGAAAAATCACGCCGTCGATGTTCCCGCCCCTGGTGGCCACGGCGGTGTTGATGGCGGCTTTGGCCAGCTCCGCTGTCGGATAGTCATCGGAGGTGGCGAACCCGACCATGCGCCGCGAGCACAGGTCCAAAACTGTCGCCAAGAACACCGGGCCCTCTGAGGTTTTGACTTCTTTGAAGTCGCCGCACCACTTCTGGTTGACTCCCGAAGCGCTGAAGTCCCGCCGCAATAGATCCTCTGGGGCGTTGTGGGCGGGGTTCTGGCTGGTCAGGCCCTTCTTCTTGTTGGGGCGGGCGGACAGGCCCTGGCGGGCCATCGACGCCTCCACCGTCTTTTTCGACACCGGTATCCCGTCCCGGCGCAGCTGGGCGCGCACCCTGGGCGACCCGTAAGTCCCCCGAGAGTTGCCGAAGACCTTTTTGACCTCGGCGTCGAGGGCCTGGCGGCGGACCTGCATCTGGGTCAGCGGACGGTTGAGGTGCTTGTAGAACGTCGAGGGGGCGACATCCAGCGCCCGCAGCGACACCGCGTGAGGCACGCCGTGATCGGTCCTCTGGGAATCGATGAACCCAGCCATCTCAGCTGTCATCGAGTGGCCTCGTTCACCCACAGGACCACGGATCGTTTGAGGACATCGCGCTCCATCTCCAGCTCCGCCACCCTCTTTCGGAGCCTCGCCAGCTCTGCCCGCTCATCTGCCGACAGCCCGCCGGACCGCTCGGCCTGGTCTTGGCGCACCCAGTTCCCCAGCGTGCCCTCGTTCACACCCAGCTCCCGGGCCACATGGGCCACCGGCCGGCCCGTCTCCTTGACGATCCGAACAGCACCATCGCGGAACTCCCGGTCGAAATTTCTTCGCGGTCTGGACATAGCTCCTCCTTATAGAGCATGCCTCCACGAAAAGGGGGGAACCTCAGCATCTCCATCATTGGGTCCCTGTTGTTGTGGTTCTTCCTGCCCCGCGGGGTGGTGTTGACCAAAGCGGAGCTGCTTTACGGCAAGAAGGGCTACAAGCCTCCCTATGACGACCTGGAAGTCAAGGGGTCCATTTGGAGGGTCAAGAATGAATCATCCCTTCCGGTGGTGATATTGAAGGTCACACTGAGTGGGATGGAGACTTACGACGAATCCACAGAGAGCCTCAAGAAGATAGATGTGACCGACACAGACGACGAGCACCTGATTCTCGACGACTATGGCGATACCAGGTGGCGAGGGCACATAGTCGATCCCGGAGAGTCATTCTTAGCTAACGTCGGCATCAACTCAGATCTGACCATCGAATACCGGCGCGCTGGGTGGTCTGGCGTGCTTGAGCGCCGTCAGCTCATGGTATTCGGCGGGCTTTGATCAACCCTCGGGGTCCGGTCAGGGGTACCATGCCGCCGATGGCACCTGTTCGCGCGTCTGGCGATGAGTATCCCCCTCGGCTGGCCAACGTGAAGAGGACGCACGTGGTTGACTCTCTCTTTGTCGACGCGCTGGCTCCCGGTCTTGATGCCGTCACTCGCGAGGTCTTTGCACAACTTGGGGAGGAGTACTTCGAGTTGTGCGGGCGGCTATTCGCCCAGGATTCGGACTTCAGTCTGACCTAAGCCTCCACCGAGGGTCCAGAGCAACTCCCCGGCCGTGATTCTCGTTGAGGGCCACTCTTGGGCGCCTCAGGGTCAGCGATGGCCTCCTCCTTTATGGCGTCGATGCGGGAGCGGCGCTCAGGGCCGATGTCGCCTGCGATTTCGCTGAACTTTCGGTGTCCCACAGAAGCATCCTTGGGCGAAATCGCTGAGGGCTTCAAGCGAATATGGCGCTGACGGGGCAAATGAATCCCGGGAGGACGTCTTGGCCGTCTAGGGAGTCTTCCTGGTGGAGGGTTGAGGTGTCTGCGCCGGGGCGGTACACGTCGATGGTGCGGGTGTCGGGGTGGACCATCCAGACCAGTGGGGCCCCATAGTCGAGCCACATATGCGCTCGGTCTCGGGCCCAGCGGCGGCTGTCGCTGGGCGAGACGATTTCTACGACCAGGTCGGGGACGACTTCGGCGTAGCCATCGATCTCTGCGTCAAGCGGAATCTTCTCTGCGGAGGTGAATGCCACGTCGGGCTCGCGCACGGTGTCGGGATCGCGCTCCAGCCATACGCCTGAATCGGAAGCCACTAGCGTGCCGAGCTTTCTGGGCCTTGCGAAATTGTCCAGTTCCATGACGAGGTTGACAACGATCTTGCCTTGTCGGTGTCCTGCTGCCATCGTCTCGTGAAGCACTCCCCGAACCAGCTCGCCGCGTACGCCTTCGTAGCTCAATCGCAGTAGGTCGTCGGCGGTCAACAACTGGTCCATGGGCAGATCCTACGTCGCTATGCAGGTAGATCCGACCGAGGCGGGCTGTGATACAGAAGGTGTCGATGTGGGTGGCGAGATGGGGGGATGGGTGTCGCTGCCCTTCATTCTCGGGGTTCGCACACGACTCGCCGTTCATTGGGGTACATCTTGTCGATCAGTGCCCGATGGATGTGGTCGTTTACGCAAGTGTTGCGGGGGTAGACGACGTGGGCGAAGTGAGAGGTTTCCACGAGGTAGCCATTGGCGAGGGTCTCGGTGACCAGCTCCTCGGACTCGCCGAAGGAGGTGGCGGGGTCGGAGTGGTTGCCGATCACCAGGATGGGCACGTTCCCGCCGTCGAGGGAGCCTTGGAAGGGTTCGGGGGCGAATTGGTCGTAGAAGAGGCAGGCGCTGGGGGTCTGGGGGTCAATGAGGTCCAACAGGGGAAAACGCTCTTCCATGACGGCTTCAAAAGCCGCAGCGTCTCCTAGCAGGGTCTCGCGATCTAGCTCCGGGTATATAACTAGGCCATCCAGACAATTGACGTGCTCGGTGAAGTTTGCTGCACCGGGATCATCACCCAATTGCAACAGGGCGAGTTCTAGAAGGATCGACGGGTCGTCGTTCTCGTGGAGATCAAACAACCCCTGCCACAAGAGAGGCCAGTAGTCCCGGCTGTACAGGGTGGTGATGACTCCCAATGCGCCAGCCACCGGATTGTTGCTGGCCGCCTGGTTTACCAGATCTAGATTGGCCACGGCATCGGTGAAATAGGCGACCGGGTCTCCCTGGTTATAGATCGGACACTGCGGGTCGGAACAGGCGGCCAACGCCTGATCGAGCAGATCGGCGAAGGCAGCTACCTCCTCAGTGATCTCCTCAATTCGTTCCTGGCGGGTGCTGGCCCGGTCCACCGGGTTGTCGGCACCGTCCACCGCCATGGCCCTTACGGCTTGAGGAAAGAGCGTGGCGTACCAAATTCCCAATGCCGAGCCGTAGGAGAATCCCAGATAGGAGATCTGATCGGCGCCTAGGTGTAGGACCCATAGAGGTTGTGTACGCGTGATGCGGGTGTGCCGTTGATGGCGGTGTGGTGGCGGTGGAGATTGTAGTGGTGGACCCAGGTTTGGAGTCGGCGCCGGCGGTCGGGCTCTGATCTGAACTTGTAGGCGTATAGGAACTCGTCTGCGAGGGTGCGGTTGAAGCGCTCTGCTTTGCCGTTGGTCTGGGGCCGGTACGGCCTGGTGAAGGTGTGGGCTATGGCGTGCCGGGCGAGCTGGGCGGCGAATTTGCGGGATCTGAAGTTGGCCCCGTTGTCGGAGATGACTTCGTCGACGGCGATCCCGATGGAGCGGAACCAGCAGCGGGCCCGCTCGAAGAACCCGCACAGGGTTTCGGCGGTCTCGTCGTCGAGGGCCTCGACGTAGGCCAGGCGGCTGTGGTCGTCTACGGCGACGTGCAGGTAGCTGTAGCCCACCCTGGGACGGCGCTTGGTCCCCCGAGAAGCCGTGTCGGCGCGCCCGTGGGCCCTCCACCCGCCGCCGGGCGGGATCTTGCCCGCCTTCTTGACGTCCAAATGGACCAGATCGCCCGGCTCGGGCCGCTCGTAGCGGCGTATCACCCTCCCGGTGGGCCGGTCCAGCCAGCTGAGCCGGTTCAGCCCGTTTCGCACCAGGATCCGGTGCACCGTGGACGCCGGCACCCCCAACCGGGCCGCGATGCGCGCCGGCCCCAGCCGGGAGGCGCGCCGCAACCGGCACACCCGCTCCTCAGTCTTGGAGTCGGTGCGGCGCGGCGACCGGTGCGGCCTCGACGACCGGTCCACCAAACCAGCCTCGCCGTGGGCCTGGAAGCGGTGCCACCACTTCGCCACCGTGGACCGCGACAAACCCATCTGCGCGGCCACATGGGCCTGGGGCATCCCGCCCTGGATCCGCTGGACAACCAACAACCTCCCCAAAGGGGTCAGGCGTGCATTAGCGTGCGACATCGAGCCTCCCTTGCCTCGTGCGGTAGTTCGCAACCACCACACTGGCACCGGAGGCTCACCTCATAGAGGAACTACCCGCCCGAGCTAACAACCTCTATGGACAGAACACCTAGGGCCTTGCGGATTTCGTCCATGTCTCTGGCGACATATTCGGTGTGAAGCAGGCCAGCGATGGGGCCCATTGATTGAAGGCATAGGTTGGCTGCTGCTTCTCCAGCAGCTAGATCTTCCGGGGTGTCAATGGGCACGTCGATGGTGGCGAGGAGGGCGATCTGTTCTCCAGGGGCGCCGCAGGCGAAGGAAGGCTCGGAGGCCCCGACGCCGCGAGGGTCGAATCCCACGATGTCGAACCGCTCCACCAGCGCGACAGTGAAACCGCCGCCGCGGGCGACAAGGTCCACGCCGCTCCCACCAGGGCCACCGGGGTTCACCAGCAAGTAGCCGATCCGCTGTTCAGGATTGGCAGCCCGGCGCACGTTGACCGCAATCCTGATGGTTCCAGCCTCGGAATCCCGGTAGTCGGCGGGCACATCCACGAAGCCGCACTCGAGGCCAAAGCATCCGGTCCACTCGATCCGCTCTCCCGCGGGAGAGGACTCAGGCAGGGCTGTGGGCGAGAGTGGAGTAGCCGTGGGGTTAGCCGGTGCTGTGGCCGGGGGAGTGAGCTCCGCTTCGCTGGTCGCCTCCAGAGTGGCAGGCGTAGCAATGGCGGGCGTGGCGGGGGTTGGTGCCATGGCTGCGGCGGTAGGCGTGGCGGGGGCGGACGTGGCAGTGACGATTGTGGTAGCGGCATCTTGGGCTCTTGGCGAGGGCTCAGCACCCCCACAGGACGAACTTGCAGCCACAGCTACCGCCAAGGCTCCCGCAACAAGAGCCCGCACTGTGCCTGTCATCCGGGCTACACGTAGTTCCAGCCGAAGCGGCCTTTTATGCAGAGGTTGCCTTGGGTTACGTCGTGGTCGTCGGGGGAGGTGCATTTGACGATCTGGTTGTCTTGTACGTGGAGTTCGAGATTGCAGCCCACGCCGCAGTAGGAGCACACGGTTTGGGTGACGGTTTGGTCTTCGGGGCGCCAGTCGTCGGCCTCACGCAGGTCGAACTCGGTCTTGAACTGGAGGGCGTTGGTGGGGCACACGGCCACGCAGTTGCCGCAGTACACGCAGGCCGAGTCGGGCAGGGTCACGTCGAATTCAGTGGAGATGCGGGCGCCGAAACCCCGGCCCGCCACCGATATGGCGTAGGTGTGCTGGGCATCGTCGCCGCAGGCCTCCACGCAGCGGTAGCACAGCACGCACTTGTCGTAGTCCCGGATGTAGAGGTTGTCCTGCACCCGCACCGGCTCGTCCATGGTCTCGCCGCCGGGGACGTAGCGGTCGGGGTCGGCGCCGTAGTGCTCGGCCCACTGTCCCAGCTCGTCGGCCTGAGACAGGTCGACCCCGGTGGCCAAGAACTCAATCACCATCTTGCGGCTATGGCGCACCCGCTCGGTGTCGGTGTGCACCACCATGCCCTCTTCGGCGGGGCGGGAGCACGAGGGGACCAGAGCCCGGCTGCCGTCCAGCTCCACCACGCACACTCGGCACACGTTTACTGGGGTGAGGGTGGGGCCGTAGCAGATGGTGGGGGTCTCCACGCCAGCGGCGTCGCAGGCGTCCAGGATGGTTGCCCCTTCGGGTACGGCCACCTCTTGGCCGTCGACCCGAATGGTGACCGCGGTCTCGGTGGCGACTCCGCTCTCGGGGCTCACGAGCTATTTCCTATCAGGCCCAGATCGATCGCGGAGCGCACGGCGGATGCCGCGGTGTGGCCCAGGCCGCAGATGGAGGCATCGACCATGGCCAGAGCCATGTCGTCGATCAGCTCGGCCCGCTGGGGCGCCAGCGGCTGGCCAGAGCTTTGCAGCTCTACCAGCACCTCGTGCTGGCGCTGGGTACCGACCCGACAGGGTACGCACTGGCCGCACGACTCGTCCCGGAAGAACTCGGCAATACGGACGACGACAGACTCCATGTCCACGGTGTCATCGAACACGGTGACCACCCCCGATCCCAGGGTGGCGCCCGCCTCCCGAGCATCCTCGAGGGTGAGGGGCATTGAAAGGGCATCGGGGCCGACGAACACCCCGGCGGCACCTCCCAACAGGACGGCAGCCAGTTGGCCATTAGCCCCTCCGGCCAACTCGAGCAGCTCGCCCAGCGTGGTGCCGAAGGGCACTTCGTAGAGACCGGGCACTCCCACCCGACCCGACAGGCAGAACAGCCGGGTGCCGGGGGAGCGCTCGGTGCCTACCGAGCGGTAGGCGTCGGGGCCGTCGATCACGATGTCCAACACGTTGATGAGGGTCTCGGGGTTGTTGATGGCGGTGGGTTGGCTGAACAGTCCGTGGGTGGTGGGGAAGGGGGGCTTGTTGCGGGGTTCGCCCCGGAAGCCCTCGATGGAATTGAACAGCGCAGTTTCCTCGCCACAGATGTAGGCCCCTGCGCCTCGGCGAATCTCGATGTCGAAGCGCTGCCCGCTGCTGGCCACATCGTCGCCCAACAAACCCGCAGCCCGGGCCTGGGCGATGGCCCCTTCTAAGCGGGCGGTTGCTCGGGGATATTCGCCTCGGATGTAGATCCACCCGTGGGGAGACCCGGTGGCCAATCCGGCAATGGTCATCGACTCGATGACCGCGAACGGGTCGTGCTCGCACACGATCCGGTCTTTGAAGGTGCCGGGTTCTGATTCATCGCAGTTGGCCACAACGTGCTTGTCCGGCCCCGGTTCGTCGGCAACGGCTCGCCATTTGATTCCGGTGGGAAAGGCCGCACCGCCCCTCCCCGACAACCCAGAGTCGCTGATGGCGGCGATCACTGCATCGGGCCCCATCTCAATGGCAGCGGCTAGCGCCTGGTAGCCCCCGTGCTCCCGATAGGACTCCAAGGAGGTCGGGTCCACCACACCCACCCGGCGCAACACTCGCAGGCCAGGGTCGCCCGCTTGAGACAGTGCGAAGTCCTCGTCATCATCAGCCGGCACCCGGTCGGGCCGTCCCACACCCTGAACAAACAGCGCCGGAGCCCGTTCGCACTGGCCGAGGCAGGGGCTGTCGTGGACCTTGGCACCGCTGGCCTCCAGCGTCGCCCGGAGCTCTTCGTTGCCGGCCAAAGCACAAGACGGGTCAACGCACACGTGGACCACGTCCTCGCGGTGGCCAGGGTCGGTGGTGCGCAGCAGCTCATAGAACGTGGCCACGCCGTAGGCCTCGGCCGGCGGCACCCCCAGCCGCTTGGCCGCACCGTTCAGGCCGCCGGGGCTGATCCAGCCGATCTCATGCTGAAGCGAATGCAGCACGGGCAATAGATGATGACGCAGTCCCTGGCGTCGGGCACCACCCCCGCGCACCACCCGCTCGGTTTCGATGACGGTGGCCGCGTCTGCCTCGGGGACGATGGCGTCGATGGCGGCCAACTCGGCATCGGTGGGCTGGTCGTCGCCGAAGTGGAGGTCAGCCAACGGTGGCCCCCGCGGTCTCGGGGGCATCGACCAGCTCTACCCGCACAGCCGCCGCCTTGAACTCGGCGGTGCCGGATTTGGGATCCCAGTCGGGGTTGGTGAGCACGTTCACGTCGATGAGCTCAGGATGATGCAGGGTGGTGAAGGCCAAACCCGAAGGCAGGCTCGTCACCAGCCGGACGTTCATCTCCACTGATCCCCGGGGAGATGACACTCGCACCCGGTCGCCGTCGGCGATGCCCAGATCGGCGGCATCGGCGGGATTCAGGTCCAACCCGGCAAACCGCAACGGTGAGTCGTAGTTCCCGCTCTGCACGCCGGTGTTGTAGGAGTCGAGCGCCCGCCCGGTGGTGAGTCGCAAGGGGAAGTCCTCGCTCAATTCCTCGGTCGGTCCCTCGTGTTCCAGCACCGAGAACGGAGCCGGGTCGCGGCCCTCCAGATCGTCGGCCCAAAGCCAGCCGTGGAGGAAGGCGCTGCCGGGGTGGTCCTCGTCGGGACACGGCCATTGCAACCCGCCAGCCGCTTCCAGGCGCTCCCAGGCCATGCCCCCATGCATGGCAGACAGAGAGCGCAACTCGTCCCAGGCGGCCTGGGGGTCTCGGGGACCCAAGGCAGAACCCATGGCCTCGGCCATGTCGCACAAGATGTCGATGTCGTGGCGGGCCTGGCCGGGTGGCGAGACCGCGGGGCGCACCCGCTGCACCCGGCGCTCGCTGGAAGTGACGGTGCCGTTGCTCTCGGCCCAGGCCACCGAGGCGGGAAGCACCACGTCGGCCATCTCCGCGGTGCGGGTCATCAAAATGTCCTGCACCACCAGGATGTCGAGGCCTTCCATCTGGGCCCGGGCGTGGGCCACGTCGGCCTCGGAATCGGCGGGGTTCTCGCCAATCACATACAGCGCTCGCAGGTCGCCCCGCTCCATGGCCTCAAACATCAAGGTGAGGTGCCAGCCGGGCACTGGGTTGAGCTCCCGACCATAAGCAGCCTCGAACCGGGACCGATGGTCGGGGTCGTCCACGCTGGCGAAGCCGGGGAACTTGTTGGGAATGGCCCCCATGTCGCCACCGCCCTGCACGTTGTTCTGGCCCCGCAGCGGCACCAAGCCTGAGCCCCACCGCCCCACATGGCCGGTGAGCAGGGAGAGGTTGCACAGCGACAAGACATTGTCCACCGCGTTGTGGTGCTCGGTGATGCCCAGGGTCCACAGGATCTGGGCCTTGTCGGCGGTGGCGTAGGCGTGGGCCATCTCCACCACCAGCTCGGCGGGGATGCCGCAGATGGCGGCCACCGCGTCGGGGGTGAACGGCTCCACCGAGGCCGCGTAGGCCTCAAATCCTTGGGTGGAGTGGTTGATGAAGTCGTGATTGGCCAATCCGGCGTGGATGATCTCCCGGCCGATGCCGTTGGCCAGGGCGATGTCGGTGCCCACGTCGATGCCCACCCATACATCGGAGAATTGGGCCGAGGAGGTGTAGCGGGGGTCGACGCAGTACATGCGGGCGCCGTTGTCGAGACCCTTGAGCAGGTGGTGGAAGAAGATGGGATGGGCTTCGCGGGCGTTGGACCCCCACAGCAGGATCAGATCGGTTTCCTCAATCTCCTGATAGGAACTCGTGCCCCCTCCCGCTCCAAATACTGTCGCCAGACCGACGACCGAGGGAGCGTGTCAAGTTCGATTGCAGGAGTCGATGTTGTTGGAGCCCACCACCGTGCGGATGAACTTCTGGGCGATGTAGTTCATCTCGTTGGTGGCCTTGGAGCAGCTGAACATCCCGAACGCCTGCGGCCCGTGCTCCGAGAGCACCTGGTTGAACCCAGTCGCGGCCCGTGACAGGGCCTCGTCCCAAGTCGCTTCTCGCAGGCTCCCGTTGTCCCGCACCATCGGCACGGTCAAACGTTCCCGCCTCGCCATAAACACCCCTTTCCCCCAGAGACACCCTGAGGTGGATTTAAGACTATCTGTCCGGCGCGGCTTCGACCTTTGTCAGCTCAGGCCGACGATCTCTCCGTTTTCGTCTAAGTCGATGCCCATGGCGGCGGGTTGGCGGCCGAGGCCGGGCATGGTGCGCATGTCTCCGCAAATGGGGTAGACGAACCCGGCGCCTACTGAGGCTCGCACCTCCCGCACCGGCAGGGTCCAGCCGGTGGGCGCGCCCTTGAGGGAGGGGTCGGAGGAGATGGACAGGTGGGTCTTGGCGATGCACACCGGGAGATGGCCGAAACCGGCGTTCTCGTAGGTGTCGAGCTGGCGGTTGGCGGTGGCCGAATACTCAACGTCGTCGGCGCCGTACACCGTGGTGGCCACCGCGGCGATCTTGTCCTTGAGCGACAGATCGTCCTCGTACAGCACCTTGAACGAGCTGGGCTCCTCGCAGGCCTCAGCAACCGCCTCGGCCAACTGGGCTGCCCCCGCGCCGCCGTCGGAGAAGTGAGTGGTCACCGCGCAGCGGGCCCCATATTCGTCGGCGATCTCGCCGATGGCGGCCAGATCGGCGTCGTGGTCGCCGGGGAAGGCGTTGATGGCCACCACCGGGGTCACCCCGTGGGCCTTCATATTGGACAGCTGCTTGCGCAGGTTGTCGCCCCCGGCGTGCACCTCGTCGGGGTTCTCGGCCAGCAGCGCCTCGGGCAGGGGCCTTCCGGCCACAATGCGATGGTTGCCGGAGTGGGCCTTGAGCCCGCGCACAGTGGCCACCATCACCGCAGCGTCGGGGGCCAGACCCGAGTAGCGGCACTTGATGTTGAAGAACCGCTCGGCGCCCATATCGGCGCCGAAGCCGGCCTCGGTCACTAAGAAGTCGCCGGTGTGGATGGCGATCCGGTCGGCCACGATGGAGGAGTTCCCGGTGGCGATGTTGCCGAACGGCCCGGTGTGCACCAGGGCGGGACCGCCCTCCAGGGTCTGCATCAGGTTGGGCTTGAGGGCGTCCTTCAACAGCACAGCCATGGCTCCAGCGGCCTTCAAGTCCTCGGCGGTTACCGGGTCACCGGCTTTGGTGTAGCCCACCACGGTGCGGCCCAGCCGGGCCCTCAGGTCCGACAGCGAGGTGGCCAGTGCCAAGGTGGCCATCACCTCAGATGCGGCGGTGATGTCGAAGCCGCTCTCCCGGGGCACCCCGTCGAGCCGCCCGCCCAGGCCCAGCACGATGTTGCGCAGCGCCCGGTCGTTGATGTCCACCACCCGGCGCCAGGTGATGTTGTGCAGATCCAGGCCTGATTCGTTGCCGTGGTAGATGTGGGCATCGAGCATGGCCGAGCACATGTTGTGGGCCGCGGTCACCGCGTGCATGTCGCCGGTGAGATGGAGGTTGAACAACTCCATGGGCACCACCTGGCTGTAACCGCCGCCAGCCGCGCCACCTTTGATGCCGAACGTGGGCCCCAGAGAGGGCTGGCGGATGGCAATGGTGGCCTTCTTGTTGATGTGCCCGAATCCCTGGCCCAAACCCACCGTGGTGGTGGTTTTGCCCTCGCCCAGCGGCGTGGGGGTGATGGCGGTTACCACCACATATCGGGCCCGGGGCCGGTCGGCCAGCGCCTCGATGGCGTCCAGGCTGATTTTGGCCGCGCCCGCCCCGTAGGGCTCAAGCATCTCAACAGGGATGCCGGCTTCTTCGGCGATTTCGGTTAGCGGTCGCAGATTCGCCCCGCGGGCGATCTCGAGATCAGAAGGAAAAGACATGGACCCGCCTCTCATGCTCGGTGCTAGATGTCAACCCCGTAAGCGTACGCGCAAGCTGACGGCCTTGGGGGCCGATCCTTAGAATCAGCCCATGACAGGAACAGGCCATGACGGAGGCTCACCATGACCGATTTCTTTGACACCGTTTCCGAGCCGGTGGCCCATGCCGGCCGAAGGGCGGGCTTGGGGCAGTTGGCCTATCGGGTATACGACCCCGACCGGATGGTCATGGGGCAGCGCATGGAAGACCACCTGCGGATAGCGGTTTGCTATTGGCACAGCTTCAATTGGCCGGGCAGCGACATTTTCGGACATGGCACGTTCGATCGGCCCTGGCTGGAGCCCGGACAAGATCCCATGGCGGCGGCTCGGGCCAAGCAGGATGCGGCGTTCGAGTTCTTCGAGAAGCTGGGCACTCCGTTCTATTGCTTCCACGATGTGGACATGGCCCCGGAGGGCGCCGATTTAGCCGAGAGCCGGGCCAACCTCGACACCATGGTGGAGCGGGCCGCGGAAAAGATGGAGGCCACCGGGGTGCGCCTGCTGTGGGGCACGGCCAATCTGTTCTCCCATCCCCGCTACGCCGCCGGAGCGGCCACCAACCCCGACCCCGATGTGTTCACCCACGCCGCGGCCCAAGTCCGCCACATGCTTGAGGCCACCCACCGCCTCGAAGGGGCCAACTACGTGCTGTGGGGAGGGCGCGAGGGCTATGAGACGCTGCTCAACACTCGTTTGCGCCAAGAATCCGACCAGTTGGCCCGATTTCTGACAATGGTGGCCGAGCACAAGCACAAGATCGGCTTCACCGGCACGTTGCTCATCGAGCCCAAGCCCCAGGAGCCCACCAAGCACCAGTACGACTACGACTGCGCCTCGGTTCACGGCTTCTTGGAGCGCTACGACCTCGTTGACGAATTCAAGGTGAACATCGAGGTGAACCACGCCACATTGTCGGGCCACTCATTCCACCACGAGGTGGCCTATGCGGTGGACAACGGCATCTTCGGCAGCGTGGACGCCAACCGGGGCGATCCCCAGAACGGCTGGGACACCGACCAGTTCCCCAACTCGGTGGATGAACTCTCGCTGGCCCTCTACGAGATTGTGCGAGGCGGGGGATTCACCACCGGCGGGTTCAACTTCGACACCAAGCTCCGGCGCCAGAGCATGGCCCGAGACGACTTGTTTTGGGGCCACATCGGCGGCATCGACACATTGGCCCGCTCACTGCTGGTGGCCGAGGCCATGGTGGCCGACGGGGCCATTGAGCAGGCCCGGGCCCACCGCTATTCCCAGTGGGAATCGGGACTGGGAGCGGAGATCATGAAGGGCGAGGTGGACTTGGCCGCGTTGGCCGATCAGGCGGTGGCTGACGGACTCGACCCCCAGCCGGTGTCGGGGCGCCAGGAGCGATTGGAAAACGAAGTCAACCGCATCATCTGGGCGACACCGAACTGATGGCGAGCTGATGGCCAATCGCGCACTGGTGGCCGGGGTGGACTCCTCCACCCAGTCCACCAAGGTCGAACTGCGAGAACTCGACTCCGGCCAGCTAGTGGACCGGACCAGTGCGCCCCACACCCACACCTGCTGGGAGCCGCCGGTGAGCGAGCAGGATCCGGCTACTTGGTGGGAGGCGCTTTCGGCCTGCTTTGCCCAATTCACCGATGCCGACCGGTCCACTGTGGTGGCAGTGAGCGTGGCTGGCCAGCAGCACGGGCTGGTGCTGGTGGGCGACGATGGAGCGGTTTTGCGCCCGGCCAAACTGTGGAACGACACAACGTCGGCCCCGCAGGCCCGCGACCTGGTGGCCCGCCACAGTGCAGAGCAGTGGGCCGAGCGCTGCGGATCGGTTCCGCTGGCGTCGTTCACCATCGCCAAACTGGCCTGGGTGCTGGAAAGTGAGCCAGGGTTGGCCGACAGGATCGCTCGAATCATGCTGCCCCATGACTGGCTTACCTGGCGGCTGGCTGGCGCCCATGTCACCGACCGAGGCGACGCCTCAGGTACCGGGTGGTTCGACCCCGCCCGCAACGAACTAGCTCCCGACTTACTGGGGCTGGTGGTGGATGATCCCGATGATTGGCTGCCTCGTTTACCAAAGGTGCTCGGACCCGATGAGGCGGCGGAGCAGATCACCCCTGAAGCGGCTTCGGCGATGGGATTGGGGGACTCAGTGCTGGTCGGCCCCGGCACCGGCGACAACATGGGTGCAGCCCTGGGCCTTGGGCTGCAACCCGGCGACACGGTGGTCTCGCTGGGCACATCGGGCACGGCGTATTCCGTTTCCACCACCCCGACCCACGATCCGACGGGCGCGGTAGCCGGTTTCGCCGACGCCACCGGCGGTTTTCTGCCCTTGGTATGCACGCTCAACGCCACCCGAGTCACCGACACCGTGGCCCTATGGCTGGGGGTTGACGCAGCCGGCTTGGCTGAGCTGGCTCTGGCCGGCGCTGGAGGCGCAAACTCACCAGTGCTGGTGCCCTACTTCGACGGGGAGCGCACCCCTGACCTGCCCGATGCGGCTGGGGTTTTAGCTGGATTGCGCAACGACACCACCCGGGAGGAGCTGGCTCTGGCCGCCCACGACGGTGTGCTATGCGGCCTGTTCGACGGCCTCGATGCTCTTCGGGCTGCCGGGGTGGAGACCAGCGGGCGGCTGCACCTCATTGGCGGCGGTGCTCGATCGGCTGCTTATCGGGAGCGAGCGGCGGTGCTGCACGGCGAGGCGATTGTGGTACCCGACGACGATGAGACGGTTGCCCTGGGAGCCGCAGTGCAGGCCGTGGCGGTGGCTACGGGTCGCCATCCGGCTGACGTGGCTGCCCAATGGCCACTCGGTCAGGGAACGCTCGTCGATCCCCCGCCCGGAATTGACGGGGCAGAGATTCGAGCCCGCTACGCCGAGCAGCGGCGGCGGGCGTTCCCGTCCAGCAGCGAGTAGCGCCCTTGCCCTGTGGGAGAGTGTGAGCATGTCGAGTGATCAAACGATGAGGGAGTTTGGGGCCAACCTGCCGGTTCCGGAGTTCGAGTCCACTCCGTGGGCGTCACCCCCGCCTCTGGGAGAGGCCACCGTGGCCATCGTCACCAGCGCGGCCTTGCACCGGGCCGATCAGGAGCTGTTCAGTCCTTCCGACACCGGCTACCGACTGGTAGATCGAAGCGACCGCGACCTGATCCTCGGCCATTGGAGCTCCAACTTCGACCGCTCCGCGTTCTTGCTGGACATCAACTCGGTGTACCCCATCGACCGGTTGGAGGAACTGGCGGCCAACGGGATGATCGGCGATGTGGCTCCCCGCCATGTGGCGTTCGCCGGCAACCAGCCCGACACGGTGTCAGAGCTGCGGATGGACACCGGACCAGCCGCTGCCGCCGATTTGCGGGCCGATGGGGTGGATGTGGCCATCTTGACTCCGGTTTGACCGCTGTGCACGCGCACCGTGTGTGTGCTGGCCCATGTGCTGGAAGAAGCCGGGATTGCCACCGTGGTGTTGGCATCCATGCGGCCGGTGGCCGAGAAGATGAAGGTGCCTCGCACGCTGTACTGCGAATTTCCCTTGGGACGGCCATTGGGCATTCCCGGCGATGCGGAGTTTCAACACGGCGTATTGGGCGCAGCGTTCGACTTGCTGGAGGCCCCGTCAGGGCCGGTGCTGGTGGACTACCCCAAGGTGTTGGAGACCGACGAGACACCGCTGGCCTGCTCCCTGCCTCCCCGCTACGACCCCGATATCTCCCCTTCGGTAGATGAAGCCCGCGGTCTGCGGTCGGCCTATGACCGGGCGGTGGCCCGCCGGGGTGCCACCGAGGTGGGCCGGTCGATTGAGGCCGGTCAGGTGCCCGACGCGTTGGCTGACTTTGAGCGGGTCATCGCCGGTGAGCACTGGAAGGAAGTCTACGGACCTCGCCTCGACACCATCGCGGTATCACACGACATCCGGGCCTACTACCAGGAAGCCGCGTTGGAGCTAGCCGATGCTTCCGCCCCAGGTGCCCGGCAGGTCGAGGCCTGGTTCTTTGAGGACACCGAGGCGGGCAAAACGCTATTGGCGGCCAGGGATGCCCTCAAGGATCAGGGGGCCCCTGGCGGGATCATCTTCTACATGGTGCCTATCGGACGCTGATCGCTGTCGACATCTAGCTGGCCGCTGGCAAAGGATCCCCGATGCGGGCGAAACACTCGGCGGCGGTTGCTCCCATGAACGCGGTTCTGACCTCAGCGTCAACCTCGTCGAGAGCAGGGCGGTAGAGCTCGATCGGGTCGGCGTTTCCCTCCTGATGCGGATAGTCAGAAGAGAAAACCACCATGTCGGGCAGTTCAGCCAGCACTTCTAGGGCATCGGCGTCGCCGAATCCGGGCAGGGGAGTAAGCCTCAGATTGCGGTGCAGCATCTCCTCTCCGCTGACCGGCCACGGCCAATCTCCCAACGACGGCGAAGACAGGCACTGGCGAGACAGAGTGCCCACATACCACGGAAGCCATCCGGCCCGCATCTCCTCGACCAGCACAGTGAGGTTTGGGAATCGGTGAAACACCCCGCCGAAGAGCATGCTGGCAATGAGGTTTTGGGCGGCGTGCAGCCGCTGGGTGTTGGCCAGCCGGATAAGCCCGCCGACTCCGGCCCCGTCGGGCAGATCCCAGCCGATGTCGGCCCACTTGGAGAAGTCCGACTCGGTGTTTCCCACATGGATCACCGCCACCATGCCCAGGGAGGTGGCCGCGGCCCACACCTTGTCCCAGTCGGGATGGCCGGGCGGGCCGCCGACAGGCGCACCCCGGAGGGTGTAGAGGAAGAAGGCCCGGGCGCCTCGCTCCCGACACCGCTCCAGATCGACCACTGCACGGTCTAGATCGGAGAAGTCGATTGTGGCCACCGTATGGAGCCGATGGCGCTGATCCCAAAGCTGCTCGGTGAGGAAGTCGTTGCAGCGCTGGGCAGCGATGACGCGATCTTCAGGCCGCAGGTAGTCGAGCTTCTGCCAATAGCCGCCGGGGTTCACCAGGCAGTGGTCGATGCCTACTGAGTCCATCCACGCCACCCGCTCTGCGGCAGTAGAGTCATGGCGGGGGTGCAGCACCACCGGCCCGCCCTTATCCTTGGCCCGCTCGAAGAGCTTGGGCAGCAATTCCGCGGGGCTTGGCAGTCGATCCGCAGGCAGCACCTGGAGCAGGTCGCCGGCGATGGCGTTGGCCAAATGCGTCCGGTTGTCGGGTATCTGATCAGCCCACGGCTTCATCGGGTCAACCCCAGCGGAGTCCCCGGTGATCTCCCAATGGGTATCCACGTCTACGATCATGAGCCGAGTCTAAGTCGCGGCCAGCAAGCCCGCCCTCAGCCGACTCGGGCGATGAACCAACGATGAGGTGAGGAGGCTGGAGCGGTGAGGGGAGCAGAATTTGAGCCGGGCTGGCCATTGCCGATTCCGACATCTATGTCCTCGTTGAATTCGACTTCGGGGAACTCAAAGGTCTGAATCTGGGCGAGCACGAAGTCCCGGCCGACGGCGACCTGGACTTCGGTGAAGGAGTTGGCGTCTTCACTGAGTTCGGGCAGGCCGAACGCTTCTTGTAGCGTCTGCCACTCCCAGTCGGTGCCGTCCACTGACCAGCCGACCAAGAACTCGTTGGGGTTGTAATTGCTGTAGGAGCCTGATTCGTCTTCCGTGATCGCGGCCGCCAGCTCTTCGTCGGAGAATGTCACGAGTTCGGCCCCGGTTTCGGGATCGTGGAACACCACATCTAAGCCCAATGCACCCTCGACTTCCGTCACTCCCACAAATTCGCCCTCTTGCTGAAGAGTCTCGGCGTCGTATACATACACCGCAGCGTCATTCTCCACATCCCAGAGAGTGATGCCGCCTTCGGGTTGGTTATACCGGAGTTCGTAGCCGTCCTTTTCGATGACGATGTCGGGCATAGTGAAATCTCCAGCCGATTCATCGAATGGCGATGCCGGACCTCCGACCATGGCAACACCTGCCGGTCCGACGGCGAGACCAGGAACCCGCCCGATGCCTTCGGGCAGGGTCAACACCTGTCCCGAACCGTAGACACCCTCGAATCGCTCGGTCCGGTAACCGGTGTAGCCCTCATCAGATGTCCAAATTTCTTTCCGGGCGCTGTCGGTGACCTCGACGTCAGCGGGGGTACTGGTCCACTCGCGGCCATCAGGTGAATACAGCAGGTACTCCTCTCCGGAGTCGGACGCGATCAGGTGGAAGCCGTCCGATGCTCCATAGCCACCCGAAGCCCAGCCGGGGAATCCGGCTACCAACTCGGCGGGGCCCCCGTCGCTCAAGAAAAGGTGGACACGATCCTCGCTCGTCTCGTAGGCGATGTCATCTTCAAGGCCTTGGTCACTATCGGGCTGCCAGACATCGCTCTGTGCCACAACCACAATGAGCTCGCCGGCCACGACGGCGTTGACAATCCAAGCCGCGCCAGCTAGCAGGCGAAGGTCAACCAACAACTGTGTCCAATTGGATCCCTGGTCATCAGAGAACAAGATGTGAGGGCTGTCACCGACCATGTTTGGATCCCGTCCAAATCCTTGGATCAGCCAGCGGTCGCCGGTGATGTCGACGCTCCAAGGAAGGAAGCCAGCGGGAACTGTGACCGGAGTCCAGGTTGTGCCGTTCTCAGTGACCAGGATCGAATCCATGCCGCGGTCAACGAAGCTCAAGGCCAGCACCCGCCCGTCGCCCACCGACTCGAGTTGGATGGTCGAGTGCCTATTGGCTCCTAATGCCTCGGCGAGATCGACTTCGGCCCAAACCAATCCGGTGTCGTCAGGAGCCATAGTGGGTGGTACCGCGGGACTGGCTTCGGGCTCTGGCGTTGGGAGATCTTCTTCGGGCGTGCCGGCTTGCGGGGTTGGCGTCTGCACCGGACCGGGAGACTCGCTGCCTTCGATCACATCTGTGCTTTCTGATGACGAGCAGGCTGCCGACGCGATTGCCAGGGTCAGGATGAAGGCGACCGATAGAAGCCTCTGAAGCAGCTTCATGACAATTGCAAGCTACACACAAAATCTGGATTGGTGGTGTCGCTGCGAGGAAAGCAAGTAAACGCCGGCAAGACCACTGTGAGCGGTTGGTGCGGAGGGGGACGCACCAACCGCCCACAGCCGTCCTACCGTCTAGCTAGAGCCGTTGGTAACGGCTCGAACGCTCTCTTCATTCTACGGCGGCGATGAACCATCGGGGCGATAGGGCGGTAATGGAGGTGGCGCCGTCGCCGGCACTGGTGGCATCGGAGGGCTCGGCTTCGAAGACATCAACTCGGGCGAGCACAAAGTGTGTGCCCACTGCCAGTTGCACGTCGGCGTACTCGGCCTCTGAGTCGGTGAGCTGGAAGGCATTGGACATGGTCTGCCAGCCCCAGGCAGAGCCGTCGATCGACCAACCCATCCATCGCTCAGGCTGCGTCGGCTGGATCAGAGGAGGGGTCGGCTCATCGGCGGGATCAGGCAGAGACTGGCGCAGCAGAGCGTCCAGGTCGTCCAAGTTGAACGTCACCAAATCGTCGCCGGTTTCAGGGTCTTCGAAGATCAAGAAGCCGCTACCGCCGCTTTGGTCCTCAACTGGCCGGACCCCTTCAGGGGGCGAGTCGCCTCTCAGGGATTTGAAGCTGAATTCGTAGACGGCGGCATCCGCCTCCAGATCCCACAGGGTAAGGCCGCCTTCGGGCTCGTTGTAGCGCATCTCGTAGCCGTCTTGGACCAATCGCAATTCGGGGAATGCTCCGATGGGATCGGACGCCCCGCCCGGTATGGCCACCATGGCGATACCCGCGGGACCAACCGCCAGGCGGTTCACACCGCCAATGCCGCTGGGGAGATCGGCGACCAGCGGAGGGGCGTAAACACCTTCCGAGCGCTCTACCCGGTAGGGGCCGCTGCCGGTGCGGCCCGCAGTCCAGATGGTTGACCCTAGGGATGAGTGGCTCCAAAGGTAGTCATCGACGGGTGTGCCATCGCCGTAGACCAAGGGCGCTTGGATCCATTGGCGGCCACCGGGTGAGGTGAGCAGGTGGTTGTCCTGGTAGCCCAGGATCGCAAGGTGGAAGCCGTCATCGGTGCTGTAGCCACGGGTGGCGGTGCCCGGGAACTCTGCCACTTGGTCAGCGGCACCCCCGTCGCTGTAGTAGAGGCGGACGTGCTCCCGTATCCCTCCGTAGAGGAAGTCCTCCTCTTCGGCGGTGAGCTCAAACGACTCGGGCTCGGACGATTCGTCACGGGTGAAGCTCACCGTGTCGCCCTCCACGCTCGTCCATCCCCGAATCGACTCTTTGTCGGGCACCAGGCCTCGGGCCACGATCACCGCGGCAACATCGGGGGAAGTGCGGGTGTTCACCGCCACCACCATGTTCTGGCCGGAAACCAGCGCCGCGGCCACCTGAGCCGAATCCTGGGCGGGATCAAGCGAAATGCCCAGATCGCTCCAGGTGGCGCCCTGGTCATCGGAGAAGAAGGCCCGGTTTTGAGTCGAGGGCATCGGCGCTGCCTCCGGTGCCGTGGTGCTGCCTTGTTCGTCGGCGTAAAGGACCGGGCTTTGGGTTGTGGCCCAGGTTGTCACCCATCCGGTTGCCAGCCAGCGGTTGCCGACGATATCGGAGTGCTCCAGTGAGAAGTCCGGCGGCATGGGGACCACGGTCCAATCCGCTCCGTTCTCCGACACCATCACCTGATTGCCCTCAGGGCTGTAGACATACACCAGCACTCGGCCATCGCCTACTGACTCGACACGTCCAAAGTGAATCTGGTTGCCGCCGAACACGGTGGCCGGGTCGAACTCCGACCACTCGAGCACCGGGCCGGTGGACTGGCTCTCAGGGGTGGCCGGCTCGGGGCCTTCAGGGTAAGCGGTCTGGGGCTCATCGGGCGGTTCGTCGATCGGGGCTGCGGTCGGTGCCGGGTCGGGCGTGATGGCGGGCTCGTCGACCACGATCACCTCGGAGGGTTGATCGTTGTCCAAGGCGTTCCACGCTGCGAATCCGCCAGCCACCAGCGCAATCGACGCCGCGATGCCCACCACTGCTCGGCGGGTGTTGCGGGCCTTGGCCCGGGCGGCGGCCCGCTCGGCGATGTGCGTCACCGGCGGCCGAGAGGCCGGGGTATCGACTCGTCCTCGGATGGCGGAGCCCAAGGCCTCGCCGAGGGCCTGATCGTCGGCTTCGGACAGGTTCTTTGGGGTGCGGTGCTCGTCGCTCACTGCTCGACCACCTTTCGCAACTCAGCCAACCCTCGGGAGGTGGCGCTCTTTACCGTGCCCGGCCGTACTCCCATGGCCTGGGCGATCTCTTTCTCGGTCATATCGGCATAAAACCGCAGCACCAGTGCGGTCTTCTGCCGAGGTGATAGGTGATCGAGGGCATCGAGCAGGTAGTCCCGATCCTCGGGCTGGGGGGGGATGAACGGCCGTAGGCCGATTCGCCGCCTCACTTCTCGTTTCCTCAGCTCGCTGCGGGCCCCGTTCACCACCGCAGTACGCAGATAGCCGCCGGGTTGGTCAAGGCGACTCCAGCGCTCGTACACCTTGGCGAAGGCATCCTGGACGATCTCTTCGGCAATCTCCAGTGAGTCCACCAACCCTCGGGCGAGCCGGACCATTGGTTCGTATTCGTCCCGGTACAGGTCGTCGAAACTGGCCAGCTGGTGAACGTCGTCAGCCGTCGCAGGTCCGTGCCAACTCGGCTGGTCGCCCTCTGAAACTCCCGAAGCCATCCAAGCGATAGTCTTCATCACCTCGCTACGACGCCTGGTGATGCTGTTCGGTTCCCCTTGCCGAGGGGCGCGGCGAATCAGGCCTATGCAGCCCGCTCTGCTGTTCGCCGTTGTTCGCCGGCCTGGTCAGGCGGCAATGACGTTCTTCAGCAGTGCCTCGTTGGGCTCGTCGGGGAGTGCGTCGAGGGGGACGGCGATCTCGGAGTGGGTCGGGCCGTGCTGGGCGGCCAGCGGGGCCAACGCGTCGAGGTTGAAGCCATAGAGGTCGGCGGCGTTGCCAGCCAGGATCTGCTGGAGCTCCACCGGGTCGGTGTCGCAGAACACCTGGCGCAGGTGCTCGCGGGTATAGGGGCCGGTGCCCTCGTTGTGGGGATAGTCGGAGCCCCACATCACCTTGTGCGACCCCAGTACCTCTCGGGCGGCGGCGTCCTCGTGGCCCGGCTGGCTGATGCCCACCCAGCAGTTCTGCTGGAAGTACTCGGTGGCGCTGCGGGGCAGGATGTGGCTCTCGTCGTAGCGCATTTCGCCCATGCGGCCGGTATCGCGGATCTTGGCCAGGGTCTCGTCCATTTGGGCCAGAGCACCCACCAACCAGGCGCAGCCTTGCTCGGTCATCACGAACTTGAGTTTGGGGAAGCGCTCGAACACCCCCGACAGCACCAGCTGGTAGAAGGGCCGGTGGGAGTAGAAGCTCACCTCGGTGATGAAGAGCAGATCGGCCACCGAGTACTTGCCGTAGTTGGGGGCGCCGGTGCCGCCGTGGCTGTTGACGATCACGCCGAGGTCTTCGCAGGCGGCCCAGAACGGGTCGTATGCCGGGTCGTAGAGCGGGGACAGGTCGTCGCAGTCGGGCGGGATGGCCGAGATGAGCACGCCGCCCCGCAGGTTGTTGGCGGCGATGAACTCCACGTCCTTGATGGCCTCGTCCACATCGTTCAAGAAGGTCTGGCCGATGCCGGCCCGCTGGTCGGGGTACTGGGCGCACCAGTCGGCCAGCCAGCGGTTGTGGGCCCGGATGCCGGCCAGCCGGTGCTCGAGTTGGTCGGCCCGGGGCGGGCGGGCGAACAAAATGAAGCTAGGGAAGAACGGGGGCACGGTGTTGGGGAACACCACCTCGCCAACCTGACCGTCGGCATACAGGTCGCCCAAGCGGCGCTCATTGTCCCAATTGCGCACCCGGCCGCCGTCTTGGAGGTCGCGGAACGGGTTGCGGTACTTCTCCCGCCAGGCGTCGAAATCGTCGTGGTACTTCGACTCGAGAAATCCGCGGTAGGTCTCGTGGTTGGCACCAGCGTGGCAGTCGGCCGAGATGATGGTGTAGCGGTCGCTCATTGCACTAGTTTGCCAACTGTGAGCAACTCGCCGGGCATCGTGGAAGGGGAGTGGGACGACCAGCCCCGCAACTGGCGGACGTTCTTCAAGCGGTGGCGCCGCAGCAAGGAGCTGTTCCAGTTAGAGGTGGTCCGGACCGAGGCCATGACAGCCGGTGAGTTCTTCGTGATCGGCCGAGCTACCGCGGGCCGGGTCCAAGTGGGCGACGCCGTGGTAGTCGACGTCGGCGATCAGGCGGTGGCCACCACGGTCGTCTCCATCGACCACACCGTGCAGGGCGACAGCGGCGACGGCGGCGATGAGTTCCACATGCTCATGGCCCTAAAGCTCGACGGCATAGGCCCCGACTCCGGCATCGAACCTGGCACTGTCATCCGCCAATCGGGCTAAGCAATTCTCACGGCGTGAGCAGTTGGCCGAGGCGGCGGCTGGCTATGGCGGCGCCGGCGGCGGCCAGTGCCAGCAGGTAGGCGATGTGGGCTATGAGGTCGAGGCTGATGTCGCCGGCGATGAAGGCTCGCTCCATGGCCACGCCGTGGTAGAGGGGGGTGGCCTGCACCAGGAACTGCACGGCACGGGGGTAGGTGTCGAGGGGGAAGAAGGTGGCTGAGAACAGGAACTGCACGATGAGGGGAACGGTCACCAGATCTAGGTCGTTCCAACTGCGCATGTAGCTGGTGGCGGCCATGCCCAAAGCGGCGAAGGTGAATCCGATCAGCGTGGCGCCGGGCAGTGCGGCGATGGCCCAGAAGGAGTCCACCAGCCCCAGGCCGGCCATGATTCCCAGGAACCCGCCGGAGTACAGGGTGGCTCGCAGCACCGACCAGCCCATCTCGCCCAGGGCCAGGTCCACCACGCCCACTGGAGTGGCCAGAACTGCGTCGTAGATCTTGGCCCAGGTGAGCTTGTAGTACATGTTCATGGTGCTGTCGTAGAAGGTGCCGTTCATGGCCGAGGTGGCCAAGAGCCCCGGCGCTACAAAGGTGCGGTAGTCGACGGTGCGACCACCGACGGTCACGTCTCCCACCAGCTCACCAATGCCGATGCCGATTGACAGCAGGTAGAACACCGGCTCGAAGAACCCCGACAGAAGGGTGACCCATGTGCGCCGGTACACGGTGATGTTGCGCTCGACAACGCGGGCGAACCGATGCGACGGCAACAAGCCCGCCGCCGCGGCCAATCCCAGCCTCGAGGGGCGGCGCCCCTGACCCATGACGGTCATTGTTGCCGGCTCATTCATACAGCCTTCGGGTGAAGGTCCTGCTGGCCAGCAGCGTCCCGATCAGGATCAGCGCCACCAGATAGGCAAGGTGGCCGGCAAGCTCCCAGTTCACCCCGCTGCCGGTGCTCAGCGCCCGGCAGAGCCGCACGCCGTGCCACACCGGGGTGAGCCAGGCAATCTGTTCGAGGACGATGGGCAGTTGCGAAACCGGGTAGAAGATGCCCGAGAACAAGAACATGGGCATGATCACGAACCGGGTATAGGTGCTGAAGTTGTCGGCGTTGATTCGGGTGGCGACGAAGGCCGCAGTGGGGGTGGCGAAGGCCATGCCGCACAGGGCGGCGCAAATTGGGGCCAGCACCGCCAGCGGCGATGAGACGGCTCCGAAGGCGGCCATCACACCCAGGAACACGAAGCTGGCCAAGGTCACCCGAAAGGCCATGTAGGCGAAATGGCCCAACAGGATGTCGCGGCCCCGCAGCGGGGAGGCGGCCATGGCCATGTAGGTGCGGTACCACTTGAAACCGCCCAACACCGGGTAGGTGGATTCGTTGACCGCCAACATCATGGCGTTTCCGGCCAGCAGCCCGGGCGCAAGAAAGTCCAGGTAGTCGAGTCCGCCCAGATCCCGGCCCGAACCGACCTCGGCATCCACCAGCGAGCCCAGGCCCAACCCCATGGCGGCCAGGAACAGGATCGGACTCAAGAAACTGGTGAGCAGCGACCCCTTCCAGTTGCGCCTATAGGTCAACAGCCAGTACTCCACCGCCAACTTGGGACGGGGTATGACCACAGCGCGGGCCATCAATCCACCAGCGAGCGGCCGGTCAGGTGCAAGAACACGTCTTCAAGGGTGCTGCGTCGCACCAGCACGCTCTCATGCTCGACCTCGCCGAGTAGGGCCACCAGCCGTTCGCCTTGGTCGGTGTACAGCAGCACCCGATCCGGCAGTTCCTCTACTCGTTCATAGAGCTCGTCCCTTGTTTGGGCCTCGGGGCTCTCCCCCAAGCGGCGCAGGGCATCGGCCATCACGGTCACTTGGCCGTGGGTGCGCACCTCCACCACTTCTCGGGTGGAGTAGCGCTCGATGAGCTGGCGAGGAGAGCCCTCGGCCACGATCTTGCCCCGGTCCATCACCACCAGGCGGTCGCAGAGCTGCTCGGCCTCGTCCATGTAGTGAGTGGTGAGCACCTGGGTCACCCCCCGGCGCTTGAGCGTCCACAGCCGCTCCCACACTACATGGCGGGCCTGGGGGTCGAGACCAGTGGTGGGCTCGTCCAGCAACAGCACCTCGGGTTCGCTGATCAGGGCCCGGGCGATGGTGAGACGCCGCTTCATGCCTCCCGACAGCGGCTCCACATGGTCGTTGGCCCGCTCGGTGAGCTGCACGAAATCGAGCAGCTCGGAGATGCGGGGGCGCAGTACCGACCGGGGCAGGTCGAAGTAGCGCCCGTACACGTACAGGTTCTCGGCCACCGACAATTCTTCGTCGAGGTTGTCCTGCTGGGGGACCACCCCGAGGCGAGTGCGGATCTTGGTGCCCTCCCGGGATGGGTCCATTCCCAAGATGCGCAGGGCACCTCCGGTGGGGTCGGACACGCAGCCGATCATGCGCATGGTGGACGACTTGCCGGCACCGTTGGGCCCCAGAAAGCCGAACACCTCGCCCCGTTCGACCTCGAAGTCGATGCCGTCGACCGCGGTGAAGCCGCCGAATCGCTTGGTCAGGCCCCAAGCTGCGATCAAAGACACTTGGTGAGACTACGGCCGCCGCAGGGCGCGGTAGCAGTCATAATCCGTCTCATGGGCAACCCCGACCTTCCACGAGGCCACCGGATTCTGACCAGCAGCCGGTTTGTGGGCCATGATGGGGCCATGAGCTACGAGCATCTATCGGCCAGGAGCGTCAATGAGCTATGAGCATCTGCTGTCACCCGGTCGCATTGGCACCATGGAGTTGCGCAACCGGCTGATCATGGCCCCGATGGGCGAGGAGTTGGGCGACGAGAACGGAGAGGTGTCCGACGACCAGGCCGCCTACCTGGAGGCCAGAGCCAAGGGCGGCATGGCAGTGGTGATGCTGGGGTCGGTGGGTGTGGCCCATCCGGTGGGCTGCTCCAACAAGCGCCAGACGGCGATCTCGGAAGACAAATTCATTCCGTCGTGGCAGCGGGCGGCCGATCGGGTACACGCCCACGGCGGCAAGATCGCCATGCAGCTCACCCACGCCGGCAAGATGGGCCTTCAGGACACCATGGCTGGGCGGCCTATGTGGGTGCCCTCAGAGCCGGGCGAGATGACTATCGACCCGCTATACGGAATGGTCACCGCGGATGAAGGCGCCATGATGGCCGAGCCGTTCATGGCGCCCACCTCCAACCCCCACTACCGGGTGATGGACCACGACGACATCGCCACCGTGGTCGACCAGTTCGCGGCGGCCACCGTGCGAGCCCGAGAGGCCGGAGTGGACGCGGTGGAGCTGCACGGCGGCCACGGCTATCTCATCGACGCCTTCTTGTCGCCCACTATCAACTCTCGCGACGACGAGTACGGCGGCTCGGTAGAGAACCGGGCCCGGTTCTTGGAGGAGATCCTCACCGAGATCCGACGGCGGGTGGGCGACGACTATCCGGTGTGGGTGCGGCTCAACAGCACCGAGGTGGGCATCGACGGCATCGTTTTGGACGACGCCCTGCACAACGCCCGAGTGGCCGCGGCGGCGGGGGCCGATGCCATCCACGTGTCGGCCTACCACGACCCCGGCATCGCCACCGGCCCCACCGACTCCTACGGTCCCCACGTGCCCGAGCTGCTGGTGCCCAACGCGGCCGCGGTCAAAGCCGAAGTGGACGTGCCGATCATCGCGGTGGGGCGAATCAGCCCTGAAGCCGCCGACCAGCACATCGCCGAGGGGAAATACGACTTTGTGGCCATGGGCCGCAAGATCCTGGCCGACCCCGATCTGGTCAACAAGCTGGCCGATGGCCGCTCTGAGGACGTCCGCCCCTGCGTGTACCACTACCGATGTATCGGCAACATCTTCTTGAGGGTGGGCACCCGGTGCGCGGGCAACGGCTTTTTGGGCCGGGAAGACGAGCTCACTGCCGAAGCGGCGCCAGCGGCCAAGCGAGTACTAGTAGTGGGCGGAGGACCGTCGGGCATGGAAACAGCTCGGGTGGCCGCGCTGCGGGGACACGAGGTGATCCTGGCCGAGGCGTCGGGCCGGTTGGGCGGCCGGTGGCTGCTGGCATCGGCCACCAGCGATGTCAACGCCGAGCTCATGGAGTGGTTCGAGCGCCAGCTCGACCAGCTCGGGGTGGACGTGCGGCTCAACACCCGCCTCGACGAGGCCACAGTCGGCGCTCTATCACCCGATGCGGTGGTCGTCGCCGTGGGCGGTCAATGGGGACGCCCCGCGATCGAAGGCGCAGATGGCCCCAACGTGTGGGGGGTAGACGACCTAGCACCGTGGCTACTGGACGGCAATCCGCTGGGGGCCGACCGGGTGGCGGTGCTGGGCGGCGACCTGCCCGGCATTGGGGTGACCGAGACCGCCCACCATCATGGGGCTCAAGTCACGCTGATCGAGTCTGGCCCCGCATTCGGCTTCTCTCTGGGGCTGCCCGGGCGCTGGCGAGTGGTGCATGACCTCGGCCAAGCGGGAGTCAACCTGGTCACCGGGGCTGAGATCACGGCGATCACCGACGAGGGGGTGGTGTGGCGCACCAACGGCTCCGAGCAAATCACACCGGCCGATCTGGTGGTGGTGACTTCCGAGTTGGCGGCGGACAATTCGCTGGCCGACAAGCTGCGGTCAACCGGTCTCGAGGTTCACGCGGTTGGCGACTGCGCCCAGCCGGGGTACTTGGAAGGGGCCATGCGGTCAGCGGTGGAGCTGGCGGCCACCCTGTAGTGGAAATGGGACAGCAGTGAGCTTCAAACTGGCCAACCGTGCGGGCCAAGCAGTGTTGCTGGATGGCGGCGACTACTGGGCATTGGGCACCGACCCGATGGACGCCCTTACCCGCCCTAGGGAATTGCACGATCGCTGGGCCGGTCGTGGAGCGCCCGACGGGCAGGTGGCGCTGTCCGAACTGGGACCGCCGGTGCCCGCGCCCATGCAGGTGTTCGGCTACGGCCTGAACTACCGAGACCACATCGAGGAGCTCGACCGAGAGGATCCTTTGGGCAGTGCGGCCAGCGAGGCGCCGGTGGTGTTCACCAAATTCCCTACTTGCCTGGTGGGGCCAGGCGCGCCGGTGAAGCTGGTAGGCGACCACTGCGACTACGAGTGCGAACTGGTGGTGGTGATCGGTACCGAAACCAGCAACGTGGACGAGGGCCAAGCCTGGGACCGGGTGATCGGTCTCATGATTGGCCAGGACATCTCCGACCGAGAGTTGCAGTCGGCGGCCACGCCGGCCCAGTTCAACCTGGGCAAGTCCAGGGCGTCGTTCGGTCCAACCGGTCCTGCACTGGTAAGCGTCGACTTGGTGGACAACCCCGACGATCTGGCCATCTCCTGCCAGGTAAACGGCGAGCTGCGCCAGAACAGCCGCACCAGTTTCCTCATGCGCCCGGTGGCCGAAATCGTCTCCTACTTGTCGTCGATACTCACGCTGCACCCCGGCGATGTCATCTTCACCGGCACCCCCGGTGGGGTCGGCCACGCCCAAGGCCTCTACCTCAAGCCGGGTGATGTCATCACTTCAGAGATCGAGGGCTTGGGCGTGATGGAGAACCCCTGCGTCTAGGGATCAGGGCAACTCCAGCATTTCTGCCGTCTCGGCACAGGTGGCAATCGGGCGGCCGACCTCGTGGCAAAGGGCCACGGCCTCGGCCAAGAGCTCTTGGTTGGTGGGGGAGCGGTCGGGGTCGTAGAACTCCTCGATGCCCACGTGCAGGTGGCCGCCCAGCTCAAGGGCCAGCCGGGCCACTGGGGTGGCCATGAGGTCGCCGCCCCACACTGAAACCGACCACGGGATGTCGGTGCCCTCCAGCATGTCTAGGTAGGCCAGCAGGGCGTGCTTGGTGGGGGGCAGCCCGAAGGTGACCCCCTTGGATCGGCGGGAGAGCCCCCACTCGGCGCCAAAGTAGAGCTTGGCCATCGACCCGGCGGGCAGCTGCCCCACCCGGTGGTAGGTGAGTACGCACTGCAAGAAGCCGGGCTCGTAGATGGCCATGGCCGGGGCCCAGCCGTTGTCGCGGCACAACTCGAAGCTGGCTCGGATTTCGGCGTAGTCGTTCTTGTAGGTGCCCCCAACCGGGAGGCCGTCGGGCCCGGCGCCGCCGATGTTGGTAGAGCCGGGATCCACGGCCACCATTCGCAGGGACAGCTCGGCGGCGATCATGGCCATGTGGGCGTACTTGGCCTGGTGGTCGCCCGAGGTGAGCGTGGGGTACCACAGGGCGTCGGGGCGGGCGGCAAGCACGGGAGCCATGGCTTCGATATAGGGGCCGGCGGCGTCAGCGCCGGTAAGGCTGATGTCGTGGTTGTGGGTGTGGATGATGGCCGCACCCCCCTCCAAGCAGGCCAGGGCGTCGGCGCCAATGGCCTCGGGGCTCAGCGGGACGTTGGGATTGATTTCGGGGCTGGTGATGCCGTTGATGGCCACCTCGATGATGACCGGGTTTTGCTCGGATGAAGCTGCTGCCATGGGCTGAACCTAATGGACAGTTGAGGCCGGTTCAGGTGACCAGCGGCTGGCGTGGTTTACTTCGGGGCGTGGTTGCACCGGCAGGCGACGGTCCCTGGTTTGAGGACTTCACGGTAAACGAGCAGCTCGATCCTGCACCGGCCATCACCATCGGACCGGGCGAGGCCGCCGTCTACCAGGCGATTTGTGGAGATCCGCTGGCCATCAGCCTGAGCAGGCCATTGGCGGAAGCCGTTTCCGGCCAGCCCGGCGCAGTCGTCAACCCCGCCTTGGTGCTGCAAGTGGCCATCGGCCAGTCCACCGTGGCCACCCGCAAGGTGGTGGCCAACTTGTTCTACCGGGGAGTGCGCCAACTGCGCACCGTGCGGATAGGCAACACTCTCACCACCACGGTCACCGTGCGGGGCTTGCGGGAGGCCTCAGCCCGGCCCGACCGTCCTCCCCGGGGCCTGGTATTGCTCGGTATGCAAACCGTGGATGACCAAGGCCATCTGGTGTTGGATTTCGAGCGGTGCGCACTGGTCCGCCGACGCTCTGATGCCCCTACGGGCCATGACGATCAACTGGGAGGTGTCCCCGATGAGCTCGACATGGACCCATTCGCGGAGGCGGCCCCCCATGATTGGGACTTGACCCCGCTCGGTGCGCCCCAAGACTGGCCGATCGGTGAGACCCGGTCCGATCCGCTGCGAGACACGGTGACCGATGCCCCCGCGCTGGTGAGGCTCACCCAGAACCTGGCCCCGCCCCACCGGGATACGTCGCTGGGCCAGGGAGGAAAGCGGCTGGTGTACGGAGGCCATACCGTGGGGCTGGCCCAGGCCGGACTTGTGCGGCTGCTGCCCACCGCGGCCACGGTGGTGGGCTGGCACCTCTGCGACCATACCGGCCCCGTGTTCGAGGACGACGTTGTGGATGTGGCTGCCACCCTCGACGCCGTGCAGCCGGTGGCCAACGGTCGTCTTCTGGCCTTTACCGTGATCGTGCGAGCCGAGCGCAATGGCGCTGAACCAACCCCGGTGCTGGACTGGCGACCGATTGTGCTGGCTCCGTGAGCGACACCCCAGAGCCCACAGACCACGAGCTGGCCCACTGGTTGGCCCAACAGGCCGGGGAACAGCTCCAGGCCCTGTCAGATGAGATGGATGAATCCCAGGCCGGGTACCTTCATCGGGAGCTGGCCGGCGATCAGCTCAGCCACCGCTATCTCACCGGGGTCTTGGCTCAGCTCAGACCTGATGACATGGTGTTGTCTGAAGAAGGCCGCGACGACAGCGCTCGCTTGGACTCTGAGCGGGTATGGATCGTCGACCCGCTTGACGGCTCGTCGGACTACGCCGACCAGTGGAGCGATACTTGGGCGGTCCACGTCGGACTGGCGGTGAACGGCGAACCAGCAGCCGGAGCGGTTTCGGTGCCTCCTTGGGGCCGTACATTCAGCACCATGAGCCCTGACGGGCCTCCAGTCGACTCCGGCCGAAAGCGGCCGCTGGTGGTGATGTCCCGCTCCCGAGTGCGGTGGGACAGTCACCGCTTGGCCCGCCATCTGGACGCAGACGTCTACGGCGTGGGCTCGGCTGGGGTGAAGGCCATGGCGGTGGTCACCGGCGAGGCCGACGCCTGGGTCCATGCCGGGGGGCTCTATGAATGGGACACCTGCGCCCCAGCCGCTATTGCCTTGGCCGCAGGTCTGCATGCCTCACACTTAGACGGTTCGCCCCTGCGCTACAACCGCCGTGATCTGGCTCAGTGGGGCATCCTCATCTGCCGACCTGAGTTGGCCTCTGACCTCAAGGCCGCGTTCGCGGCCTGATGTCTCTATTCTCCAGCCATGAGAATCGGCATGTTGGGGGCAGCGTGGATCGGGCCGATGGGCTTGATTGAGCCGGCCAAAGAGACTGACGGGGTTGAGGTGGCCGCGGTGGCGGCCCGCGATCCCCAGCGGGCGAGGTCCTACGCCGACGAGCATGGCATCCCGCTGGTGTTCGACAGCTACGACACCCTCTTGGCGTCCGACGAGATCGACGCCATCTACAACCCGCTGCCCAACTCCCATCACGCCCGCTGGACCATCGCCGCACTAGAGGCGGGCAAGCCCGTACTGCTGGAGAAGCCGTTCACCGCCAACGCCGATGAGGCCCGACAGGTGGCCGAGGCCGCGGAGCGAACCGGGCTGGTGGTGATGGAGGCCTACCACTGGCGCTTCCACCCGCAAGCCGATCGGGCCATCGAGTTGGTGGCCGAGGGTGCGGTGGGCGAGGTGACCCACGTAGAAGCAGCCATGATCTTTCCGTCGATGCACGGCCCCGACGACATCCGCTATCGCTACGACCTGGCCGGTGGCGCCCTCATGGACACCGGCTCCTATGCCCTCAGCAACCTCCGGGCCTTTGGCGAACTCGAGGTTGTCCGGGCCGAAGCCGAGGAGATGGCCCCTGATGTTGATGTCCGCATGACCGCTGAGCTGCGCTATGTCGACAGCGGCGCCACCGCGGCTATTACCTCGGCGTTTACCGGCACCGACCAGAAGGCCGAGCTTGGTGATCCCGATGACATAGACCCCGAGTCGTTCGAATTCGAGTTCCAGGCCGACGTGGTGGTGACCGGCACCGAAGGCCGGTTGCTCATCGACAACCCGCTGGCGCCCATGTGGGGCAGCGGGCTGACGGTGACCGACCCCGGCGGGCAGACCACCCATCACGAGGCCGACGAACAGGTGGCCACCTATACCTGTCAGCTCCGGGCCTTTCGGGACTGTGTTGAAGATGGCGGCCCCAACCTGTATCCGCCGTCGGAGTCGATCAAGACCATGGAGCTGATCGACGCGGTGTATCAGGCCGCTGGACTACCGGTGCGAGTGGGGATTTAGCCCTCGAGTTCGCCCAGCAGCCGGCGGGTGGCGTCGCCCAGCAGGCGGGCGAACCCCACCGGCCCCAGGGCCTCCAACCGGCCAGAGTCGAACACCTCCAGGGTGATCGGTGCCTGGCACCCGGCACCGCGGATAGTCCGCAGCGCCCCCGACAGGTCCATTGCCCCTTCGCCGGGAACGCAGCGGAGGTAGCGGGTGGCCCAACCCAAGTCTTCATGAGGAACAGCCGGGGCATCGTTGAGTTGGATGGCCCCGATCAAGTAGCCAGGGATGTTTGCGAAATCGCCAAAGTCGCCGGGACCGTAGAACACATGCCAGAAGTCCACGGTGAGCCCGCAGTTGGCCCGCCCCGTGGCGGCCACCACCTCGGCGCTGGTGGCAGGGTCGGGGATGGGCCGGTTGCGGCTGAACTCCATGTACACGTCCGCCCCGACTTTGGCAGCCTGATCGGCCAGGTCGGCCATGGCCTCCACTGCTTGCTCTTTGGTCGCTGACCCGGGGCAGACGAGCAGAGAATTCACTCCAGAGGCCCCGAGGGCCGCGGCCGTCTCAAAAACTGCCTCCCGTGGTGCCTCCTCGTAGTACGGCCCCCCGGGATCGTCGGGACCAACCCAAACGATGACTGCGTCCATGTCCACCACGGCCAGATCGGCGTCGCGGATGCGCTCTCCGATGGCCGGGTCGGCGGGGTAGACGGCGGGCCACAGAGTCAGGCCCGCGAAACCGCCAAGCACCGCGGCCTCCACCAGGATCTCGATCGGGGGATTGTCCAAGGAACCCGAGCTGAGCACCAGATCGTGGGGGCCGAGGGTCACTCCCATAGCATGGCACCCCATGTCCACCGACCGCGCCACCCATCCCGACGACGAGTTCCACCCGCCCACCTCCGACGACCCCTACTGGACGGAGACGTGCTGGTTCACCTTTGCTGCACCGCAACACAAGCTGTCGGGCCAGCTCTACCCGTTCTTCCGGCCCAACCAGGGGGTCACCTCGGGCGGGGCGTTCTTTTGGGACACCGGCGGCGACCAGATCTGGAATTGCCGCTACGCCAAGAACTTCTGGCACCTGCCCCTGCCCGACCAGCCCCTGAGCAACATCGAGCTGCCCAACGGCATCCGCTATCAGGTGATCGAGCCTTTGAAGCAGTACCGGATCGGTTTCCTGTGCCAAGACGACGGGGAGGCCGAGGTCGACCTGACATTCACTGCGGTGTGCCCGCCCAACTACCTGGGCGACGGCCACCTCGATCAGCCCGGTCGCTACCAGGGCACCATCCGGCTGGGCAACGCCACCTACGAGGTGGACGCCTACGGGATGCGCGACCGGTCATGGGGGCCGCGCAGCCAATTCGGGGCCACACTGCACGGGGCTGTTCGGGGCGGCTACAGCTACGCCACCGCGTCGGACACCGATGGCTTTCATGCCCTGACCATGGCTTACGGAGAAGGGGACGACCCCGATTGCGCGGTGATCCACGGCTACTACCTGCGCGATGGCGAATACGCCCGGCTAGTGCCGGGCCAGGGTCGGCGGGACGTGCTGGAACGCGATCCCGATACCGGAGTTCCCACTGTGGTGCGCATAGAGGCGGTGGACGAATCAGGCCGGGAGCTGGTAGCCACCAGTAGGGCCGTAAACCGGATCGGCGTACACCTCAACCCCAACCTGTGGACATGGAATTGCCTGAGCGAGTGGACGTTTGGCGACGCGGTCGGCTGGGGGGAAGACCACGACAACTGGAGCGCCGCCGGGTACCGACGCTTCGTCCGGGGTCACCTCGGGTTGGACTGAGCCCGGCCGGGCCTGCTCAGCCCTCTTCTCGGTAATCAGCCAATTCGACACCGTCGATGAGGTCGGCGAACTCGGGGGTGATCTCAATGTCGGTCCGACCGGCCACGTTTGCGAGGAAAAACGATGTTGCCAAGTGTTTGAGCGCAGCCTGCATGGCCAGAGGTTCGGCGTACTGGGGCATACACCCGTCTTCGGCCCGGGCCACTTGTTCGGCACCAAGGAGCGGTTCGAGCACGCCGAGACCTCCTCCGGCCAGGATGACGGGGCAACTGTCGGTGAAGCTGTTGTGTCCCGCCTGAGCCAGATTTACGAACGTCTTGGGTCCGGGGGCCGCGTCATAGCTGGCCAGGCTTCTGTCGGTGGGCACGGTTAGATCCAGTTCGGCCACGATCACCAGGATCGGCTTGTCGGCCGCCTCGGGGGGAGCTTCTCCGCCGCCGGCCAGCGGTATGGCGGCCAAGACCGACTCGTTGGCCAATGCATCCATAGCGGTTCGGGCCCCGGCGGAGTGGCCGATAATTCCGGCTCTGGCGGTGTTGGCACCTTCGCCGAAAGCAGCGTCTATGGCTGCCAGGGTGTTGGCCACATCAGCCTGGTCTTTTTCGGGGCTGGACTCTGCGGTGCCAAAGGCCTGGGCGGGCAGATTCCTGTGGATGTGTTCGGGAGAGGCAACGATGAAGCCGTGCGATGCCAAATGGGTGGTCAAAAAGATGGCCACGTCTCGGTGGCCGCCGAACCCGTGGCTGTAGATCACCACCGGATAAGTGCTCCCACCGGCGAGCGGTGCGTCGCGATAGGCATTGGTCTCGACCGGGCTCTGCATGCTCTCGGGGATCAGGGAGCGAAATGCTGCGGGGATGGCTTGGGCGGAGTCGTAGATCTCCGTCTCCATGTCGGCGACCGCCTCGGAATCGGCGGGGTACCAAACCGAAAGCGGCTGCTCGCCGGGTTCCTCGCCTAGCTCTAAGGTCATGACCCCTACGGGCAATTCGCCGAATTCCGTCAGTGCGATCAGCGGCTCGGGGGTGGGCTCGGGAGTCGGGGCTGGAGTGGGCTTCTGTGTTGGTGCTGGAGTGGGTTCGGGGGTAGGCGCACGGGTCGCCTCAGGCTCGGAGGCGGGCGCCTCGGTGGGATCAGGCTCGGGAGCGGGCGCCTCAGTGGTTGCGGGGGTGGGCTCTGGTTCGGGCGCCGGAGCCTCGGTTGGGACGGTGGCCGGAGCGCTGTCGTCGTCGTTGGAAGAACACCCGGCCGCCACCAGCGTCAACGCCAGCAGCACAGCAAGCACCGCCCAGGCGCCCCGAGCTCCGCGGCAAGACACCTCCGCTTTTATCGCCTGCGGCCGATCCGAATAAGCTCCGTCCATGGGCCGAAAGTACAAGGTAATTAGCGCTGATGGACATGTGGAGACGCCGCCCGACGTATTTGTGAAGTACGTCCCCGAGCGTTGGAAGGACCGGGCGCCACGGCTGATCCACCTTCCTGAAGGGGGAGAGGGTTGGCTGATCGAGGGTCAACCTCTGCTTCGAAACGGCCAGAACATCGCCGGGCGAGACAAGGTGAAGTTCTCCGGCGGCACTTATTTCAACTCCGACGGCAGTCCGGCCGAGGGGGCTGGCCCCGCCGAGCAGCGCCTTCGGGAGCAAGACCTCGACGGCATTGATGCCGAGGTGCTGTTCCCGCCGGTGTTCGCCAGCCGGTTCCTCGAAGGCATCAAGGATCCCGACGTTTACCGCTCAATGATCCGGGCCTACAACACCTTCTTGGCCCACGATTACTGCTCGGTGGCCCCCGACCGGCTCATCGGCAACGCGGTGACACCGATTACCGGCATCGACCATGCGGTGGAGGAACTGGAATTCGTGGCCGAGGCCGGTTTGCCATCGGTGGCGTTCTACAACTTCCCCAACGGGAGCCCCTATGCCGACCCGGTGGACGACCGGTTCTGGGAGAAGAGCCTGGAACTGGGCCTCAAGCTGGCCCCGCATTTCGGGTTTGGCGCGGGTCAAGCCCCGGCGCAGTCAGCGGCCAAGGGCACATCCGACAGCCCTTGGGCCAGTGCCCTGGTGCAGCGGGCCGGCAACCACTCCCCGGTGTACTGCATGGCCCAGCTCATCGCCGCGGGCGTGCTGGAGCGGTTTCCGGACATCAAGTTCTACTTCGCCGAGACCAACGCCAGCTGGCTGCCGGGCACCCTCTACTTCATGGACGACAACTACGAGCTCTTCGGCGACTGGTTCAAGGTGAAGTACGAGCGCAAGCCCAGCGAACAGGTGCTCGACCACTTCCACTTCAGCGTGATCCGCGATCCGGTGGTGTTCGACATGGTCGACATCATCCCGTGGGACAACATCATGTGGGGCACCGACTTCCCCCACTCGGTGGGGTCGTTCCCCGACTCCCAGGAGTTCATCGAGGAGAACTTCACCAAGGTGGACGAGGCGATCTCCCGCAAGGTGCTGCTGGAGAACCCGGCCAAGTACTTCGACTTGGATCTGGAAGCCGACATCACCGAGACGCCAGCGGCCTGAGGCTCAGCTCTAATTCAGCTCAAATCGAGAACGCCTCGGGCCAGCTTCCCGGCTTCGAGGTCTTCGAACGCCCTGTCGAGCTCGGCCAGGTCGTAGGTGGCCGATACCAACTCGTCCAGCAGCAGCCGGCCGTCGAGATACAGATCCACTAGCGCAGGAATGTCGAACGCAGGTCGGGCTGACCCGTAGCGGCACCCCATGACCGATTTGTTCTGGTAGAGCTTGAACGGAGCGAGTTCCATCACCGCATCCATCCCAGCCACCCCCAAGATGACCATGTTGCCGCCGGGGCGCAGCATCTCCACCGCGTCCTGCATCAAGGCTGTGTGGCCCACGCACTCCACCGAGCAGTCCACCCCGCCCCCGGAGATCTCCCGCACGGTATCGACAGCCGGTTCATTTCCCGAGTCCACGAAGTGGGTGGCGCCGAATTGGCGGGCAAAGCCTTCTTTAGCCGGGTTGTTGTCGACCGCAATGATCTTGGTGGCCCCGGCGATGCGGGCGGCTTGGATCACATTGAGGCCGATGCCGCCCACGCCGATCACCGCCACGGAGTCGCCCCGATACACCTGGGCCCGATTGAAGATGGCGCCGGTGCCGGTGAGCACCCCGCAGCCGATCAGGCAAGCGCTGGTGAACGGCACCCGCTTGTCGATGGCCACCACCTGGCCTTGGCCCACCACTACCTCTTCGGCAAATACGCCGGTGTTGGCAAATCCCATGATGGCCTCGCCCTGGTAGGTGAAGTAGGCGGGCAGGTCGCCGGGGCCGGGCTCCTCGCCGGTCTCGTTGCGCTTGGCGATGGCGGCCCCCAGCTTGGAGGTCTGGCACAGGGTGGGATGGCCGGTTGTGCACACCGAACAGCGTCCGCAGTTGTCGATGGTGGCGATCACCACGTGATTTCCGGCCTCGACGGTGGTGACGTCGCTGCCCACGGCCACGACTTGGCCAGCGCCTTCATGGCCCATGACGAACGGGGGAGAGAACATAGCGCCGAACGTCCCATTGATCACCGACACGTCGGAGTGGCACACCCCAGCGGCGCCGATGCGCACCCTAACTTGGTCGGGCTCAAGGTCGGTTGTCCCCAGCCCGTCGACCACCAGCGCTCCCTCGCCGTCGAAAAGGATGCCCCGCATAGTTGATGCTCCTGTCTTCCTGTGTCTTGCTAAGACCGATTGATGTAGGTGTCGTCTTCGTAAGCCTCAGGGCCGGTGAGGGTCCCGGGGGCTGGTGTCATCAGCTCCTCCCGGAATCGGGTGGTGTACTGCTGGGCCGTGGCCCGCCACGCCACCAGCCGGTCATCGCCGTCGACCCCCTCGTCGAATCCGCCGGCCGCGTCAGCGGCCTTGTTCAGTCGGATATAGGCCTCGGGAGAGGCGGCCCACACTGTGCACACCTCATAGTTGTGGTGCAGCACCTCCCACAGGCCCATACAGGTGTAGCCGTAGTCGGCGGCGGCGGGCAGGTAGTCGCTGGCCATAGCGGCTAGGTAGTCGCGGGCCGAACCCGGGCGCACCTCGGTCAGTTCGTGGATGTAGAGCGTTCCCCGAACATCACCGGCAAATACCGACGCCACAGGGGGCGACTCGGGCACTGAGCCCAGCACTCGATCGTATCCGCCAGTGCGGAGCTTGTAGGCCTCCTCCCACCAGTCGTCGAGCAGGTTGTTGGACTTCCGCTTGAGGTTGAGGCGGTCCACCCGCTCCAGCCATCCGTCCCACCCGCCGGAGTCCCAAAGGTTCACTACTTGGGGCCAGCGGGCAGTGATACCCATCGTGTACCAGGTGCCCAGAAGCTCGAAGCCCACCCGGGCGTCCCGGTTCTGGATCTTGATGTGCTCCATGTAGGGCCATGCCGCCTGGCCCAAGATGTCGATGTACTCGTGCAGGATGATCTCTCGCTTGGCCACGGGTTGGACACTATGGCAAGAGGTATCGGCAGAGATACTCAGAGGGCCATGATGATGGCTAGATGGCCACAGCCACCACAATCACCAGCACGATCACCGCGGCCAGAGCCACCGAGGCCAGGAGCATGGCGCCGGGAAGGTGTTTGCCGAACAAACGGATCATGCGGCGACCGGGAAGAGGGGCAGCCGGCTCGTTGAGGGGAATGGCTTGAGGGGCCACCGCGATGCCCGGCGGGTCTATACCCGTTTGATCTCCGTCGCGGACTTTCTCCGTCCACCTTGTGCCGTTCCACCAGCGGGCATCATGCCGCCCGAATGGGTCGGTGTGCCATGAGGCCTCGGGCTCGGGATTCGCAGCCACCTTGTGCTGAGTCTAACCAGACGGCTGGCCGGGTCGCGCGGCACAATGGCGGGCGTGGACAATATGGCCCAATTGGCCGAGCTCTTGGCCAAACAGGAGATCACCGAGTTGTTGTACCGGTACTGCCGAGGGGTAGACCGCCTCGACATGGAGCTGGTCCGGTCGTGCTACCACCCGGACGCCACCGATTCTCACGGCACTTTCGAGGGCACGGTGGACGAGTACTTGGTGTGGAGCGAGCGGCTGCTGCGCCGCTACACCGGTTCGGTGCACAACGTGTTGAACGTACTGGTAGAAATCGATCCGGACCCGGTGGCCTCGCCCTCCGGGGAGATCGTGCAGTGGGCCCGCTCCGAAGCCCACGGCATTGCCCGCCATTGGACCGACGGCGGGCCTCCGGAGTTGAACCTGTCGGTAGGCTTCCGCTTCATCGACGACGTGTCTCGGCGAGGCGACGGACCTTGGCTAATTCAGCGGCGAGTGGCCACCACCGAGTGGGTACGAGAGGAACAGTTCCGGCCCTTTGATGAGCGGTTCCTTCGGGGCAGCAGGGATCGAGCTGATCCGGTGTTTGCACCCCGTCCCGACCAATAGGCCACTTCCCAAAACGAGAACTACCATCGGCTGCCATGCAAACCGAGAACGTAGAACTCTCCACCGCCGACGGCCCGATGCGGCTGTACGTGGCCCGGCCTGATGGCGAACCGCAAGCCGCGGTCATCGTCATCATGGAGGCCTTTGGGCTGAACGGCCATATCGAAGACGTAACCCGCCGGGTGGCGGCCGAGGGCTATCTGGCCGTGGCCCCCGACCTGTACCACCGCTATGAGAACAACCTGGCCGGCTACGACGAGATGGACAAGATCTTCGAGATGATGGGCAACCTTCTCGACTCCCACTCCCTCATGGATGTGGACGCCACCCTCGATTACCTGGCCGGCCAGGGGATTTCCTCAAACAAGGTGGGCATTACCGGGTTCTGCATGGGCGGCCGGGTGACGTTCCTTACCGCCATCAGCCGCCCGGTGGGCGCGGCGGTCACCTACTACGGCGGCGCCATCGTCACCGATGGGTTCACTCCGGGCCAGCCCAAGCTGGCCGACCGCCACGGCGACCTCCAGTGCCCGTGGCTGGGCCTGTTCGGCGATCTCGACGGCATGATCCCCGTAGAAGGTGTTGAGCAGCTTCGGTCCGACCTCAAGGGCAACTCCCAGCCCACCGACATTGTGCGCTACGCCGATGCCGACCACGGGTTCCTGTGCGACGAGCGTCCGTCGTACAACGCTGACGCGGCGGCCGATGGCTGGGCCCGTATGGCGGCCTGGTTCGGCACGCATCTGTCGTGACCGCCGACCAAGAGAAAATCGGGGTCATCGGCTCGGGGGTGATGGGCTCGGGCATCGCCCAGGTGATGGCCATCGCCGGCCATCCGGTGGTGGCCTTCGACATCGACCCCGGCGTTGTGGCCGCCGCGCCCGGCCTTGTGGCCGAGGGCCGATTCGGCATCCAGGGAGCAGTGGCCCGGGGCAAGATGACCGAGGCCGAGGCTGAAGCAGCGCTGGCCCGCATCAACTTCACCACCGACCGGGATGCAGCCGCGGCGGTCGACGTGATCATTGAGGCGGTTCCCGAGCGCTTGGATCTCAAGATCCAGTTGTTCCGCGACCTCGACAAAGAGTGTCCTGACCACACCATTCTGGCGTCAAACTCCAGCGGGTATCCGGTGCAGGCTCTGGCGGTGGCCACCGACCGGGCCGACCGGGTGATCGGCTGGCACTGGGCATCGCCGCCGCCGGTGATGCGGCTTGCCGAGATTGTGCGGGCCCCTCAGACCTCCGACGAGACCACCGACACCATCTGCCGCCTGGCCGCCGCCGCGGGCAAGAACCCGGTGGTGATCAAGGATTCGGCTATGAGCTGGGGCTACGTCACCAATCGGGTGTACGGGGCCATGATCCGAGAGGCCAACGCGGTGGTAGCCGAGGGTGTGGCCAGCCGAGAGGAAGTGGACCAGCTGATGGTGGACTGCTTCCGGTGGCCGTCGGGACCATACGGCATGGTGTCTGGTGCTACTACCGGTTGGAAGGGCGACAAGAAGTAAACCCAGAAAAGAGGTTTCCATGAGGGCAGCACTGCTGGCATCGCCGGCCTCGCCGTTGGTGATGGCCGATGTGGATTGCGTCGATCCCGGACCAGGACAGGTGAGGGTGCAGGTCACCCACTGCGGCCTGTGCCATTCCGACCTGACCATGATCGACGCTCCCGAGATGATGACCCCGATCATCCTGGGCCACGAGGCTGCCGGGATTGTCGACGCGGTAGGCCCGGGGGTGGCAACGCTGGTTCCGGGCGACCATGTGATGCTGTCGCCGTTCGGGCCTTGCGGGACCTGCTACTGGTGCGTGAGGGGGGAGACCACTCTGTGCGCGGCGGCGTCGTCCATGTTCATGGGCACCATGCCCGACGGCTCGATTCCGTTCTCCATGGACGGCCAGCCGGTGTACCGGGGCCTCGGCGTGGCCGGATTCGGCGAGCTGACCATGGTGGCCGAATCAGCTGCGGTGAAGATCGACCCCGACGTGCCCCTCGAGGTGGCCGCGGTGATCGGCTGCGCCATTCAAACCGGCGTCGGCGCGGTGCTCAACACCGCCAAGGTGGAAGAGGGCGCCACCGTGATGGTGATGGGCCTGGGAGGTGTGGGCATGTCGGTGGTACAGGGTGCCCGCCTGGCCGGCGCATCACGCATCTTTGCCTCCGACCCAGTGGCCGAACGCCGCAACGCCGCGGTGGCGTTCGGGGCCACCGACCTGCTCGATCCGACCGAGTCCGACGTGGTGGCCCACGTGCAGGAGGCGACCAGCGGTATCGGGGTCGATTACGCCTTCGACGCCGCCGGGGCCGGTCCGCTGGTGGAGGCTGGGCTGGCCGCTACCCGCAACGGCGGCACCACGGTGATGGTGGGCGCGCCCGCCCTGGAGCACACCGTGACCATCAACCCCGCGGTGATGTACCTCACCAACGAGAAGAAGCTGCTCGGCTGCCTGTTCGGTGGCTGCAACTCCCAGCGAGAAGTTCCCCGCCTGCTGGCTCTGTGGCAAAACGGCCGTCTCGACCTGGAGCCCATGATCACCGCCCGCCGTCCCATCGACGAGATCAACGCCGGCCTCGACGATCTCCGAGCCAGCATCGGCATCCGCACGGTGTTCAATCTGAGCTGACCATATTTTGGGCTAGTCGGTTGACGACCCGCTCGATAGGGGGTGCTTGTCCACTGGCCAGGGGGTCGAGGGTGAACTCAACGCGGAAGACGCCAGAGGGGGCAGCCACGACAGTGGCGGCCAGTTGGCATACCACCCCGTTGTCGGCGGTGAATGTCACCTGCACGATGCCGGCGTCGCGGTCGATGTAGCTCACCTCGCCCAGCTGATGTCCGGCTTCCACCAGTCGGATGAACACGTCACCGGGGGGGAGCAGCAATGTCATGCTGTCGTCGGTTGCGACCGGAGCAGGCGGATCGGGCTGAGGAGGCTTTGACGGGGGAGGGGACTGGGACCCGGTTCGCTGGAGCCAGTGGTAGGCCTCGGTGATACGGGCGGCAGCCGCGGTGCTGCCCCCGGCGTCGGGGTGGGCATGGCGGATCAGGGCGCGGTAGGCCCGGTTGATATCGGCTGTCTGCGCATCCTTTTCCAGCCCCAGCGTCCGCAGCGCCCTCTCCCGGTTCACCCCACCACGGTAGAGCGAATCCTACTGCTCAGTCTTCGGCGAGGAACTCCAGGATGGTGGGGTAGGCGGTGGGGTCTTGCATCATGAAGATGTGGCCGCCGTCAAAGGTGGCCAGGCGGGCGTTGGGAATGCGGTCGCGCAGCAGCTCGCTGTTGCGCATAGGGGCGATGCCGTCGTGGATGCCAGCGCACACCAGGGTGGGCACGTCGATTTCGCCGAGGCGGTCCACCACGTCGTGGCCCCGGCGGGCCTCGAGTTGCCCGAGGGCCCCGGGGGTGTTGAGAGGCAGGGCTGGGCCGTCGGGACGGGCGGCGGTCACGAACACCTCTACTCCGGGAGGCAACGGGCCGCCCCGCTCATAGCGGGTGTCCATGATCTCCAGCGCCACCTCGGACCGCTCGTCGGGATCGAGGTCGGCCAGGGTGTGCAAGGGCCACGAGCTGTAGTCGGCCCCGCCCGGTGAGGTGCAGTTGAGCACCAGCTTGCTGATGCGTCCCGGATGTAGCACGGCCATGTTCATGCCCACCATCCCGCCGAAGCTGGTGCCCACTAGCGGCACCGAGTCCCAGCCCAGGAAGTCCAAAAAGGCGACGGCATCGGCGGCATAATCGGCCATGGTCCACGGCATCGGCGGGGTGGAGGTCTGGCCCAAGCCCCGCTGGTCGTAGTGGGCCACGGTGAAGGCCTCATTGAGCGGGTTCAGGTCGGGGGCGGTCATGCGCAGGTCGCCGCCGCTGCCGCTGATGTTGAGCAGGGGAGGCCCCGACCCGTGCAGCTCGAAGTAGAGGTCGAGATCGCGGATTTTGGCTATCGGCATCGGGTCATGTTGCCACGTTTGAAGTTATTGCGACCCCGGATCAGACGAACGCCGATGCAAAAACCAGCGACACGATGGTCATGACCTTGATGAGGATGTTCATGGACGGCCCGGAGGTGTCTTTGAACGGGTCGCCCACGGTGTCGCCCACCACGGCGGCCTTGTGGGGCTCGGAGCCCTTGCCGCCGTGGGCACCGGCCTCGATGTACTTCTTGGCGTTGTCCCAGGCCCCGCCGGCGTTGGCCATGAAGATGGCCAGGGCGAAGCCGGTCACAAGGGCGCCGGCTAGAAAGCCGCCCAGGGTGTCGACATCGATGAAACCGAGAATCAGGGGTACAGCCACGGCCAGGGCCCCTGGTACCAGCATCTCCCGCAAAGATGCCTGCGTGGAGATGGCCACGCAACGAGCAGAGTCAGGTTTGACCCCTTCAGCACCCTCCCGCAGGCCGGGAATCTCGCGGAACTGGCGGCGGACCTCTTCGATCATCTTGTTGGCCGCTCGGCCCACGGCGTCGATGGTGAGGGCGGCGAACAAGAACGGCAGCATGGCTCCTAAGAAGAGACCGATGAACACGTCCACTTTGCCCACGTCCAACGAGAGCACGAAAGTGGGATCCTCAAGCTGTAAGGCCACTTCGAAAGTCTTGAACAGCGCCAGAGCAGTCAATGCCGCCGAGCCCACCGCGAATCCCTTGGCGATTGCTGCTGTAGTGTTGCCCAGCGAGTCAAGGGCGTCGGTTACGTCCCGCACCTTGGGGTCGAGCTTGGACATCTCGGCGATGCCTCCGGCGTTATCGGCAATGGGGCCGTAGGCATCCACCGACACGACGACGCCGGTGGTGGCCAGCATTCCGATAGCCGCTACCGCGATGCCATAGATGCCGGCGCCGGTGGTGTCGCCCAGCGTCTGCTGGCCGCCCCAGTAGGCCACCAGCACGCCAGCGCCAATCAAGATGACCGAGGCGGCTACTGACACCATGCCCGCGCTTATGCCCGACAGAACCGTGGTGGCTGGGCCGGTCTCGGACTGCTGGGCAATCTTGCGCACAGGGGCGTAGTGGTCGCTGGTCCAGATCTCGGCCACCTTGCCGATGGCCCAACCCACGGCCAGGCCGCCGATCACCGAGATGGGCAGACCCCACCAGCCGTCGAAGTCGTCGCCGGAGAAGAACCACAGTCCGACCAGGATGGTGCCGACCACGGTGAGGCCCATGGCCACGTTGGTGCCCATATGAAGCTGGCGAGACAAGCTCTTGACGTCGGCTTGGGCGCTGCCACGCACCGCGAACGAGCCCACGATGGCGGCCAGCATCCCCACGAAGGCCACCGCCAGGGGAAACATGAGCTGGGCCAGTCCGATGTCGCTGCCGGTGGCCTCGCTGCCGGCCACCGCGAACGAGAACGCGGTAAGAGCAATGGGGGCGATGATCGAACCGCTGTAGCTCTCAAACAGATCGGCACCCATGCCGGCCACGTCGCCCACGTTGTCGCCCACGGCATCGGCGATGGTGGCCGGGTTGCGGGGGTCGTCCTCGGGGATGCCGGCCTCCACCTTGCCCACCAGGTCGCCGCCTACGTCAGCGGCCTTGGTGTAGATGCCGCCGCCTACACGGGAGAACAAGGCGATGGAGCTGGCCCCGAGCCCGAAGGCGGTGAAGATCTCAAAGGGGTCGTCCACACTGAGCCACTCCACGAACAGCAGGTAAGTGAAGGCCAGGCCCAATAGGCTCAGCCCGGCCACCGAGAAGCCCATGACCGCGCCCCCTCGGAAAGCCAGGGGCAGGGCCTTGGCCGGACCCTCAGAGGCGGCCTGGGTAGTGCGGGCGTTGGCCATGGTGGCCACCGTCATACCCACATACCCGGCACTGGCGGAGAGCGCCGCGCCCAGGATGTAGCTGATGAAGGTGAGCTCCACCCCGGTGAGCAGGGGAATGAGGATGGCCATGATGACCACGAATCCGGCCACCCAGGTGTATTCCTGCTTCAAAAATGCTCGGGCCCCGGACTGGATCTCAGTCATGATCCTGACCATGAGGTCGTTACCCGGAGGGGCCGACTTCACCAGCCTGTAGAAGAAAAAAGCGAGTGCGAGCGCAAGGATCGCGCTCAACCCGGCTAGATACGGTACGGCGTCCACATTGACCCCCTGTGTAGGCAGCTAGGCGAAGTTATCCAGCAAAATGACAACCTGCCAAGGTTGCCATTTGGGATAACCAATTTCGTGCAATTGGCGATAATCTGAAGCAGTGGTCAGCCTCAGCCGGATGCGGACCGAAGCCCGGGAGGCCCGTCGTTCCTTTCCCGATCCCCAGAGAGCAGCTCGGGCGGTTTCCAATGCTGTCACCTCACTCGGGTGGCTCGATGGCGTAGCGCGGGTATCGGCCACAATGGCCGACGATGGCGAGCTCGATCCGGCTCCTCTGGTGACCGCCTGTCGCCTGCGGGGCATCGACGTGTACTTCCCGGTGATGCGCGATCCCGCCCCCATTCAGTTCGCCCCCGCCGGGCCCGACACTCCGTTTGTGCCCAACCGCTTTGGTATTCCCGAACCCGATGTCGATGCAGAGTTGCAGGTGACGGCAAGGGAGCTCGATGTGGTATTCGCCCCCGTCGTTGTGTTCGACGCCGCCGGCCATCGCGCCGGGCGGGGCCAGGGTTACTACGATCGGGCCCTGTCCTTCTTGCTGAACGGACCCCGACCGGCCAAACCCCTGGTGGTGGGGTTGGCCTATGAGTGCCAGCTGGTGGACGGCGTGCCCTCACATCCCGGCGACGTGACCATGGACGCGGTGGTGACCGAAGAGCGGGTGAGGGTGTTCAGCTCGGCTCTGTCTCGCCGGAACCGGGCCTAATGGGCGCCGAAGATACAACCTCGGGGAGTGCTCGCACGCTCCGGGAATATCAGTAAGGATGTAGTAGTGCGCGTTGTGGTCGTGGGTGCAGGCGAGGTGGGTTCCTACGTCGCGCAAATCCTGAGCGAAGAGGGCAACACGGTGGCTGTTGTGGAGCAGAACGCCAAGAAGCTCCACGACTTGGCCGAAGACCTCGACGTGCTGGCGGTGGAAGGCAGCGGTTCCCACCCCCATATCCTGCGGGAGGCGGGGATCCGCAAGGCCGATCTCCTGGTGGCCGTCACCTCGAGCGACGAAGTGAATCTGGTGGCCTGCTTGTTGGCCAAGCAGCACGGGGTGGGGCGCACCTTTGCCCGCATCCAGTCGCGCAACCTGCGGGAGAAGGATGCCCGAGAGCTAAGAGAGGCGATGCAGGCGGACACCATCGTCGATCCCGACGAAGAGACCGCCCACGAGATCATGGATCTGCTTTCGTATCCAGGGGCCACCGACGTGACCGTGATGGCCGAGGGCGAGGTGTTCGTGGTGGGGGCCAGGCTCACCCCCGATGCTCCCTGGGCCAATCGGCGGCTGGCCGACATCGCCGAGGAGTATGAGCCCGACTGGGATTTCTTGGTGGCGGTGATAACCCGAGCTGGCGAGACCCGGATTCCCCGGGCCGATACCACCCTGGAACCCGGCGACCTACTGAGGGTGGTATGCAAACGGCGGGCCCGAGGGACGTTGTTGCCGCTGTTGGGACTGGCCCCGGGCACCCACCGCAGGGTGATGCTGCTGGGCGGGGGCCGGACGGCTGAGATCCTGGCCCGGCGACTCAGCGAGCGCCATGCCGAAGTCGTCCTCATCGAGCGGAATCTGGAACGGGCCCAACAGCTGAGCGAGGAACTCGACGCGGTGCTGGTGATCCACGGCGACATCACCGACGCCGAGTTGCTGGAATCCGAGGATGTGGGCAAGTTCGACGCGGTGATCGCGCTCACCGGCAAGGACGACGCCAACATTCTGGCCTGTCTGTACGCCAAGTCGATGGGAGCAAGCGAGACCATCGCTGTGCTGCACAATCTGGCTCTGCGCACGCTGCTGCGGGATGTGGGCATCGACGTGGCGTTGTCTCCCCGCACAGCCAGCGCCAACGGGGTGCTCCGCTATGTGCGGGGCGAGGTGGCTCAGGTGGCCACCTACCTGTCGGGCGATTTCGAGATCATCGAGGCGGAGATCAAGGCAGGTTCGACGGCCGACGGTGCCGTGGTGAATGACATGGGTCTTCCCAAAGATGTGCTCATAGGCGCCTATGTGCGCGACGGCAAGCCGCAGATCGGCCGAGGCCGCAGCCAGCTCCGCAGTCGGGATCACATCGTGGTTTTCGCGCGGCCAGACACGGTGGACGAAGTGAAGCGCTTCTTCGGGTGAGCCGCCGATGAGCGACCCTTCGCGGGTTCGCTTCACCTGGCACCGCTCCGCGGTCAGGGTGTTGACCACGGTGGTGGCCACCGCGGCGGTCCTGGTGGTGATCTCTACCATCGTCTACCTGGCCTCCGGGGAAATCGACCGGGTGGACGACGCAATTTTTGAATCGATGGCCGGCTTCACCACTACTTCACTCACCGTGGTGGATCCCGAGGCGCTGCCGGCCTGGCTGCTCACCTGGCGGGCGTTGACCCAGTGGCTGGGAGGCTTGGGCGCCTTGATGTTCGCCCTGGTGGTAATACCTACGTTCGGGGGCCAACGGCGGCTGAGCGAAGTGGCCGGAGGGCGAGGACGGCGGGCGGTGCTGGCTAGGACGTGGTCGCACACCAGCCAACGGGTGGTCTTGACATATGTGAGCTTCACGGTGCTGGTGTTCGGGGCCTACGCCGCCGCGGGCATGGGAATTTTCGACGCGGCCACATTCGGTCTTACCACCGCCTCTACCGGCGGCTTTGCCAATTATCGAGACTCGTTCGCCCACTTCGACTCGGCGACAATCGAGTGGGTGGGCGCCGGGGCCATGGCACTGGCCGGCATTTCGATAGCCGCGCTGGTGTGGATGGCGCGGGGGCAGGTGCAGGCTCTGTGGAGATCGACGGAGCTCAAGCTCTACGCCTGTCTGATCCTAGGGGCAACGGCGCTGGTGGCTGCGTGGACCTGGACCGACACCGGCGGGGGTGCGGACACCATCCGAGAGTCGTTCTTCGCCGTCACCTCGTCGATAAGCACGACTGGCTTCCGGGTTGCCGACTGGGGCCATTGGGTGACCGCTCCCCAGATCCTGCTGCTGGTGCTCATCGGGATGGGCTCGATGGCGGGTTCGGCCGGAGGGGGTTTCCGGCTGCTCCGGGTGCTTGAGATCGTGGGAATTGTGCGGCGGGAACTGGTGATGCAACTCCATCCCCGGGCGGTGGTGCCGGTGAGGGTGTCGGGGGCGGTGGCGTCGGAGGCTTCGCTCACCCGGGTTCACAACTTCCAGATCCTGTGGGTGCTGGCGGTGGCTTTCGGAGTGTTCGGCATCGCCTCTCTGGGGGAAGACCTGGCCACCGCAGTGTCGGTGTCTATCTCCGCACTGGCAACTGCCGGACCGGGGTTGGGCGAGCTCACGGGCTTTGCCGACGCCACGGTGCTGGCGGCCCCGGCCCGGGGGATGTTGATTGCGTTGATGTTCCTGGGACGGCTGTCGATCTACCCGGTGGTGGTGGTGGTCGGCTGGGGAATAGGCGAGGTCCAGCGGATGAGACTGCGGCGATGAGCCTGGGACGATGAGGTTGCGGCGATGAGGTTGGGGCCATGTCCGCGGTGATGTCGGCAGCCCGGCAGGTTAGGGCGGTTGCGAAAAAGGCCGTCCACCAACTCGTGGCGGATCGACCCTGGAACGTGACCAGCCGGGTGGGGTTCGTGGTGGGGCTGGGCCTGTTGTTCTTGGTGCCGGGAATGCTTCTGGCCACCTTGATCGAATGGGGCTCGTCGACGTCGAACCACGAGGTGGCCCTGGGCATAGGGGTGCTGGTCACGATGGCCGCAGGGGTGCTGCTGGTGACGTTCACCCGACTGGATGAGGACTTGCCGCCCGCGTCGGTGTTCGCGGCAGTGGCCTGGACGTGGATCTTCACGTCATTTTTTGGGGCATTGCCGCTGTGGTTCTCCGGCACCTTGGGCAGCTTCGACAGCGCGTTGTTCGAGGCGGTGTCCGGCATGACCGCAACTGGCTCCACCGTGCTCAGCCCGATCGAGGGGACAGGTCGGGGCGTGCTTATGTGGCGCCAAATCATGCAGTGGTATGGCGGCATGGGCATGGTGGTTTTGGCCGTGACCATTCTGCCGTTCCTCGGCGTTGGCGGGCTGAGCCTCATAACCGTGGAGGCCCCCGGGCCCACCTCCGACCGACTAGCACCTCGGGTGAGTTCCACCGCCCGGCGGCTGTGGGCGCTCTACGGCGGCATCACAGTGGCAATTGCGGCGGCTCTGATGACTACCGGTCTCAGTCTGTATGACGCAGTGGCCCACGCCTTCACCACCGCTGGCACCGGCGGCTTCTCGCCCTACGACAACTCCATCGGGCACTTCGACAGCACTGCGGTAGAGGTCGTGATGATGGTCGGGATGCTGGTAGGCGGGATTAGCTTCACCCTGCACTGGCGGGCCGTGTCGGGCAATCCTCGGGCTTATGCGCGGTCGTCGGAGTTCCGCACCTATCTCATAGCGGTCGCGGGCGCAGCAGTAGTTATGTCATTGCTGAATTGGGCGGACGATCTGTCCGATCTGTCCCACAGCTTCCGCAACGGGTTCTTTGGCGCGGTCACCCTGAGCACCAGCGGCGGATTCTCCAACGCCTCCGCCGCCAATCCAGGGGGTGATTTCGCCGCTTGGACCCCGGGGGCGCAGGCCCTGCTCCTGCCGCTGATGGTGATGGGGGGCATGACTGGGAGCACTGCCGGCGGACTGAAGGTGCTGAGAGCCCAGGTCATGGCGAAGTTCATGCGGGTAGGGCTGTTGCGGGTGAAGCACCCTCATGTGGTGGCCCGGGTGAAGCTGGGTCAAACGGCGGTGTCCGAGCCGGTGCTCCAGCGAGTTGCGGGACTGGTGGCCCTCTACGCGATAACAGCACTTCTGGCCATCTTGGTGCTGGCCGCTCTGGGTGAAGACCTGGTCACTTCCTCGTCTGGGGCCATCAGCGCATTGAGCAACATGGGACCCGCCTTGGGCGACGCCGGGCCCACCTCCAATTTCCTGGTGTTCAGTCGTCCCGCCCGAGGGGTGCTGATGGCGCTTATGCTCATCGGCCGCCTGGAGTTTTTTGCCATATTCTTGGTGGTGGTGTCGGCCTACGAGCGGACCCGTCGACTGCACCGAGTCAATCTGCGACGCTGAGGAACGCGCTGAGGGCCAGCGCGAAGTCGAGGGGATCTTGGGCCTCGCACATCTCACGGGCGGAGTGCATGGAGAGTTGGGCCACGCCGACATCGACGGTTGTCACTCCGGTAGACGACGCTGCGAATGGCCCGATGGTGCTGCCGCAAGGCATGTCGCCGCGGTGGGAATAGATCTGGTGGCCGACTCCGGCCTTCTCACAAGCCGATGCGAACGCGGCCTCGCCCACCGCATCGGTGGCGTAGCGCTGGTTGGCATTGCGCTTGATCACCGGCCCGTCGCCCATGGCGATGTAATGGTTTGGCTCGTGGCGCTCGGGGTAGTTGGGGTGGGTGGCGTGGGCCCCGTCGGCCGATGCACAAAGGGATCGGGCCAGGGCAGGATGCAATGCGCCCCGGCTGCCGGCGATCCTCTCCAGCACAGTGGGCAGCAGGGTGGACACAGCCCCTTGGGCCGATGTGCTGCCCACCTCCTCGTGGTCGAACAGGCACAGCACCGCGCTGGGTGGGGAGTCGGCGGGGGCGTCGATCAGGGCCTGGAGCCCGGCCCAGCACGAAACCTGGTTGTCGATGCGAGGGGCATGGATGAAGTCGCCATCGATGCCGGCGATGGTGGAGGGGGTGAGATCGTGGAGCATGGCATCCCAGGCCAGCACCTCGTCGGCCTCGACACCGGCCGCCTCGGCCGCCACCGAAGCGAATTCACCAGGCGTGCGCAGGCCCAGCCCCCACACCGGCGTCAAGTGGGTCTGGGGGTTGAGTTGGAGCCCGTCTTGGTTGACTCCGCGGTCGAGGTGAATGGCCAACTGCGGCACCCGCAGCACTGGTCGGTCGATACGGAACAGCCGAGTGCCTGACGACGTTGCCACTCGGCCGGCCACCCCCAAGTCGCGGTCGAGCCAGCTGTTGAGCAGCGCGCCGCCGTACACCTCCACCCCCAGCTGCCGGTAACCGGCCTGGCCGGTGTCGGGCTGGGGGGTGATGCGCAGGTTGGGGCTATCGGTGTGGGCGCCGATGATGCGAAAGCCCTCTTCACAGGTCTGGTGCCGCCACGCCACCAAGCTGCCGCCCCGGCGCACGAAGTGGCTGCCGTTGGCGTCGGGCCATTCGTCAGATTCGTCCATCTCGGTGAACCCAAAAGACCGCAGGACGGCGGCCGCCCGGTCGACCACATGGAACGGGGTCGGACAGCCGTCGATGAACTGGAGCAGACCATCAATGCCGCGGATTTCGCTTACTTCAACCACTCCAGCCTCATCGTCAACAGGCGATCGCACCCCGTAATCATGCCTTCTAGGAGCCTCCCGAGCAGAACAGACTTGGTAGGGGACCGGCCCGCGACGGTAAAATTGCCCCCCTGCCGCTGGCCAATGTCGTCTCGGCGCGCACTCAAAACACGCCGCAAACATGCTGTAAGCACGATGGAAAGGACGCAATGAGGAACTGGCCGCAGCTGCCACATCCCCAAGGCCTCTACGACCCCCGCAACGAGCACGATGGCTGCGGGGTCGGGTTCTTGGTGGACCTGAAGGGCAGGCCGCGCCACGAGATCGTCTCGGTGGGCTACGGGGCGCTTTGCAACCTCCAGCACCGAGGGGCTCTGGGAGCAGAGGCGAACACCGGTGATGGGGCCGGGCTTTTGATCCAGGTGCCCGACGACTTCTACCGCCAGGTGTGCGAATTCGATCTGCCTCCGGTGGGGCACTACGCCACCGGCATCGGCTTTCTACCGGACACTCCCGAGGCCGCCGCCCATGCCCGGGGGGCTATGGACGCCATCGCCCAAGAGGAAGGGCTGACCCCGCTGGGATGGCGGGAAGTGCCGACTTGTCCGGACGATTTGGGCGCCGGTGCGCTGGCCACGTTGCCGTCGTTTTGGCAGCCGTTCTATTCCGGTGAAGGGCTGGACGAAGACGCCCTGTTGCGGCGGGCCTACATCGTCCGCACTCGGATTCGCAACGAGGTGATCTACGAGACCGACGACCAGGCCGATGTCGGGGCGCTGGGCTCCAAGACCCGCAAGCTGACCTACGGCTATTTCGCCAGCCTGTCCAACCGGACCATCGTGTACAAGGGCATGCTCACCACGCCGCAGCTCGGTGAGTTCTACCCCGATCTGAGCGACATCCGGGTGACCAGCGCTCTGGCCATGATCCACTCCCGGTTCTCCACCAACACCTTCCCGTCCTGGCCCCTGGCCCACCCCTACCGCTTCATCTCCCACAACGGCGAGATCAACACCGTGCAGGGCAACCGCAACTGGATGCGGACCCGGGAGGCGCTGTTGAGCTCGCCCCATCTGCCCGGCGATCTGGAACGGCTGTTCCCAGTGTGCGCCGAGGGGGTGAGCGACACCGCCAGCTTCGATCAAGTACTGGAGCTGCTGTATATGGGCGGCTACTCGCTGCCCCAGGCGGTGCTCATGATGATCCCCGAGCCGTGGGAGAACCATGAGTCGATGTCGCCGGAGCTGCGGGCCTTTTATCGTTACTACGCCTCGCTGATGGAGCCTTGGGACGGTCCGGCCGACATCGTGTTCAGCGACGGCACCCTGATCGGAGCAGTGCTCGACCGCAACGGCCTGCGCCCCTCCCGCTATTGGGTCACCGACGACGACCTGGTGATCATGGCCTCTGAGGTGGGGGTGATGGATGTCGACCCGTCGGCCATCGTGGAGAAAGGCCGATTGCAGCCGGGACGGATGTTCTTGATCGACACCTCAGAAGGCCGCATCGTGCGGGACGCCGAGATCAAAGCGAGGCTGGCCTCAGCCCACCCCTACGGGCAGTGGCTGGCCGACAATCAGGTGAACCTCGACGACCTGGTTGACCGGCCCTTGCCCGAGTCGGACGAGACCCCGCTGCTGGTCCGCCAGCAGATGTTCGGCTACACCCATGAGGAGCTGAAGATCCTGTTGGCGCCCATGGCCCGCGACGGCAAGGAAGCTCTGGGATCGATGGGCACAGACACCCCGGTGGCCGTTCTGTCCAATCGGTCCCGGCTGCTGTACGACTACTTCCAACAGTTGTTCGCCCAGGTGACCAATCCGCCCCTTGACGCCATCCGGGAGGAGATCATCACCGCCACCTGCGGTTGGCTCGGACCCGAGGGCAACCTCCTCGATCCCCAGCCCGAATCGTGCCGCCAGATCTTCACCCCCCACCCGGTGATCACCGACCAGGAGCTGGCCAATTTGGTGCAGGTAGACGGACCCGGCGGCCACGGCCATTGGTCCGCCGAGGTGGTCCCGTGCCTGTACGCGGTGGACGACGGCGGGCCGGGGCTGCGCATTGCCATCCAGCGCATCCGAGAGCAGGTCAGCCGGGCCATCGAGGCGGGAAAGAACATCATCGTGTTGTCGGACCGGGGGGCCACCCTCGACTCGGCCCCGATCCCCTCGTTGCTGGCCACTGCGGCAGTGCACCACCATCTCATCCGGGAGAAGACCCGCACGCGGGTTGGGCTTGTGGTGGAGACCGGAGACGCCCGCGAGGTGCATCACATCTGCCTGCTGCTGGCCTACGGGGCCACCGCCATCAATCCATACCTGGCGTTTGAGACCATCGACCAGATGATCGACGAGAGCTTGTGTGGATTTTCGCCCGATGACGACAAGGCGCAGGCCCATCGCAACTACATCAAGGCCTGCGACAAGGGCGTGCTCAAGGTGATGTCCAAGATGGGCATTTCTACGGTGAAGTCGTATGTGGGGGCGCAGATCTTCGAGGCCATCGGCCTGGGTCACCCCATTATCCAGGAGTGCTTCACCGGCACGGTCAGCCGCTTGGGCGGTATCGGCTTCCCGCAGCTCGCCGAGGAAGTTCGCCTTCGCCATCGCATCGCCTATCCGGAGAACCCCGATGAGCGGGCCCACCGCACCCTGGAAGGGGGAGGGGAGTATCAGTGGCGCCGCGAGGGTGAGTACCACCTGTTCAATCCCGAGACGGTGTTCAAGCTCCAACACGCCACCCAGGAGAAGCGCTACGACATCTTCAAGCAGTACACCGAGAAGGTTGACGCCCAGTCAGAGCGCCTGGCCACCCTGCGGGGTTTGTTCCGATTCCGAACCGGGGTACGGGAGCCGATTCCCATCGAGGAGGTGGAGCCGGCCTCCAACATCGTCACCCGCTTCTCCACCGGGGCCATGTCGTATGGATCGATCTCGGCCGAGGCCCACGAGACATTGGCCATCGCCATGAACCGCATCGGGGGCAAATCGAACACCGGCGAGGGGGGCGAGGATCCCGCCCGCTACGTGCCTGATCCCAACGGCGATTTGCGCCGCTCGGCCATCAAGCAGGCCGCTTCGGGCCGTTTTGGGGTGACCAGCGAGTACCTGGTGAACAGCGACGACATCCAGATCAAGATGGCCCAAGGGGCCAAGCCGGGGGAGGGGGGCCAGCTTCCCGGACACAAGGTGTGGCCGTGGATCGCCGAGGTCCGCTATTCCACCCCCGGTGTTGGTCTGATCTCCCCGCCGCCCCACCACGACATCTACTCCATCGAGGATCTGGCCCAGCTCATCCACGACCTGAAGAACGCCAACCCCGAAGCTCGAATTCACGTGAAGCTGGTTTCAGAGCTGGGAGTGGGCACGGTGGCCGCCGGGGTGTCCAAGGCCCACGCCGATGTGGTGCTCATCTCGGGACACGACGGGGGCACCGGGGCCTCCCCGCTGACCTCCATCAAGCACGCGGGCACCCCCTGGGAGCTGGGCCTGGCCGAGACCCAGCAGACGCTGCTGTTGAACCGGCTCCGGGACCGGATCGTGGTGCAGACCGACGGCCAGCTCAAGACCGGTCGGGATGTGATGATTGCCGCGCTATTGGGGGCCGAGGAGTTCGGGTTCGCCACCGCGCCCTTGGTGGTAATGGGATGCGTGATGATGAGGGTGTGCCACCTGGACACCTGTCCGGTGGGGGTGGCCACCCAGGATCCCGAGCTGCGCAAGAAGTTCACCGGCGAGCCCGAGTTCGTCATCAACTTCATGGAGTACATCGCCGAGGAGGTGCGCGAGCTGCTGGCCATGCTCGGCTTCCGCACCCTGGCCGAGGCCATCGGCCAGGTGGACTGCCTAGATGTGAGCGACGCGGTGGACCACTGGAAGGCGTCGGGGCTCGACCTGTCGCCCATCCTGTATGCCCCCGACATCGACCCAAACGATGACCGGCACTGCACCCAGCCCCAAGACCACGGCCTCGATCGAGCCCTCGACCAGCAGCTCATCTTGATGGCCGAGTCGGCCTTGGAAGACGGCCTCCCGGTGGAGATCGATCTCCCCATCGGCAACGTCAACCGCACCGTGGGCACCATGCTCGGCCATCAGGTGACCAGCAAGTGGGGAGCTGGCGGCCTGCCCGACGACACCATCCGCATCAACTTCGCCGGGTCGGCCGGCAACAGCTTCGGGGCGTTTCTGCCCGGGGGCATCACCATGAAGCTCACCGGCGACGCCAATGACTATGTGGGCAAGGGGCTGTCGGGCGGGCGAATCATTGTGACCACCTATCCGCAGGCCCGGTTCGTGGCTGAGGAGAACGTAATCGCGGGCAACGTTATCGGCTACGGCGCCACCAGCGGTGAGCTTTTCCTGCGGGGTTTGGTGGGGGAGCGGTTCTGCGTTCGCAACTCCGGTGCTGTCGCGGTGGTAGAGGGTGTTGGTGACCACGGCTGCGAGTACATGACCGGCGGGCGGGCCGTGGTGCTCGGCCCCACCGGGCGTAACTTCGGCGCGGGCATGTCGGGCGGCATTGCCTACGTGTACGACCCCGATGGCGTGTTCCCTCCCAAGGTGAATCTGGAGATGGTGGATTTAGAGACGCCCGACGAAGCCGACCAGGAGTGGCTGAGGGACCGCATCAGCCTGCACATGGTGAACACCGACTCCGAGGTAGCCGAGCGAATTCTGGCCAATTGGGCCACCGAGGCCGACCGCTTTGTGAAGGTGATGCCCAAGGACTACAAGCGGGTGCTGGGGGCGCTGGCCGAAGCCGAGCGGACCGGCACCGATGCTCAAGCAGCCATCATGGCGGCCTCCCATGGGTAGGGCTAGGCCGGAAACCCATCGTGCGTTTCTGTACTTGAAGGCGGCCTCCCATGGGTGATATCCGGGGATTCATCAAGCACGGACGAGAGCTGCCAGCACGCCGGGCGGTTCCGGTGCGGATCAAAGACTGGAATGAGGTCTATCGGGACTTTGATGCCGAGTCGGTGCGCACCCAAGCGTCGCGCTGCATGGACTGCGGGATCCCGTTCTGCAACAACGGCTGTCCATTGGGCAACCTGATCCCTGATTGGAACGACCTCGTCTATCGGGACAACTGGAGGGAGGCCATCGAGCGACTGCACGCCACCAACAATTTCCCGGAGTTCACCGGACGGATTTGCCCGGCACCTTGCGAGGCCGCCTGCGTTTTGGGCATCAACGAAGATCCGGTGACCATCAAGCAGGTCGAGGTAGAGATCGTGGACCGGGCCTGGGAGGAGGGGTGGATCACCCCGGTGGTGTGCGACGACCCCACTGGCCGCTCGGTGGCGGTGGTGGGCTCGGGGCCGGCGGGTCTGGCCGCCGCCCAGCAGCTCACCCGGGCGGGCCACGATGTGGTGGTGTTCGAGCGGGCCGACCGCATTGGCGGGCTGTTGCGCTATGGCATCCCCGAATTCAAGATGGAAAAGCGCCATCTCGACCTCCGGTTGGCCCAGATGGAGGCCGAGGGCACGGTGTTCAAAACCGGGGTGAACGCCGGGGTAGACATCAGCGCGGTGGAGCTGACCGAGCGGTACGACGCGGTGGTTCTGGCCGGCGGGGCCACCCAGTGGCGCGACCTGCCCATTCCCGGCCGGGAGCTCGAAGGCATATACCAGGCCATGGAGTACCTGCCACCGGCCAATCGGGTACAAGAGGGCGACTTGGACGAGCATCCGTTCTCAGCGGACGGCAAGCACGTGATCATCATCGGCGGCGGCGACACCGGCGCCGATTGCCTGGGCACCGCCCACCGCCATGGCGCGGCCTCCATCCACCAATTCGAGATCCTGCCCCGCCCGCCCGACGAGCGGGACGATTCCACCCCGTGGCCCACGTGGCCGCTGATGTACCGATCGTCGTCGGCCCACGAGGAGGGCGGCACCCAGATCTATGCCATCAACACCGTGGAGTTCACCGGGTCGGGCGGCAAGGTGGAGGCGCTGCGCACGGTGGATGTGGCGCAGTCGTTTGAGGGCGGGCGCATGAGCTTCAACCCCATCGAGGGCTCCGAGCGGGAGTTCCAGGCCGACTTGGTGCTGTTGGCCATGGGGTTTACCGGCCCCGAGACCGGCGGTCTGCTGGACGATTTGGGCGTGGAGATCACCGATCGGGGCAATGTGGCCCGCGACGACAATTGGATGTCCACCGTGCCCGGTGTATTCGTGGCTGGTGACATGGGCCGGGGCCAGAGCCTCATCGTGTGGGCCATCGCCGAAGGCCGGGCCTGCGCCGCCGCGGTCGACGAGTACCTCACCGGCGACACCCTCCTGCCCGCCCCTCTGGTACCCACCGCCCAACAGCTCCGCTGAGTTGGATCGTCCTTCGAGCTAGAACGGGCGGGCGTCCAGGAATTCCAACGCGGCGTCGATGAAGTCGAACGACTTGGGGGTGGCGAAGTGGTCCACGCCCCGGAGCACAACGAGGCGGGCGTCGGGGAGGGCTTCGACCAGTTGGTCAGCGGGGTGGGCGAAGTCCTTGTCGCCCACGACCACAAGGGTGGGCACGGCGACATCGGCCAGGCAGTCGGTGTCGAAGGCGGTGCGGCTGGCCAAAAGGGCGGCGAGTGCCTCCCGGTCGGCCTCGGGATCGTCGGCCAGGGTGGAGAAGTGGAGGGCCTCGGGGTTCTCAGGGTCGGGCTCGCCGGTGACGGCATGCAGGATCATGCGGCTGTGGTCTTCGTCACGCTCGAACAGGTTCTTGCCCACCCCCGACACCACCAGCCGGTGGAATTGCTCCGGGGTCTTAGAGGCGATGGACAACAGGGTGTAGGCCCCTAGAGAGAATCCGATGGCGTCGATGGGCTCTTCGGGAAAGTGGTCGATCACGTGCTGTTCGAAATCTGCGTAGCCCTCGGGATGGTGAGGCTTGGGGGCGGTGCCGTGACCCATCAGATCAACGCCGATTGTTTCCCGTCCCGCGTCAGCCAGCAGGTCGAACCAGGCGTTGTCGCCCCAAGTTCGCCGGGCTGATCCAGCCAGCCCGTGCAGCAATGCCACAGATGGTCCGCTCACGGCGCTCACCCTAGTAACGCGTGAAGTGCGAATTGCGAAATGGGGGAGAAAAGTAGGAGGCCCCGAGTAGCCTCCCGGCCGAAACCGGTCGACTTCTCGGGGCCGTCCCGTTCGGTCCCGGCGCTCCGGTTGGCTTGCGCCCCCCGGCTCCCCGGTCCCTACCTCCCAGTTCCTTACGGCACCTGGCCTCTTTCCTGGCCCTCGGCTTTCGGTGGTGCCACCGACTTCCTCGGCCCGTTCCAGTGGCCTTGCGGAACTCTGCCGAACCCTCGCCCTTTCGGGCTCCTGTCCTTCAGCTACCTCCGCTCGTCTCTGGTAGGTGGGCATACCATAGCGCGCAGAAACGCCAGGTCAAGCGGAAATTCAAAATCCACAGGGTTTTCCACCGCTGTGAGTAGAAATCCCCAGAAAACACAAAATTAACCACAATCTGGAGCCGATTTTCGGCCCCAAATCAGCTCTCTACAACCACGTCCCTCGCGCCATGAGCACGTCGCGCAGCACCGTGGGGCGGTCGGTCATGATGCCGTCCACCCCCAGATCCAACAACCGGTGCATTTCCTCGGGGTCGTCGATGGTCCATACATGCACCGCCAGCCCCTGGTTGTGGGCGGCGTCGACGAACCGCTGATGAACCAGCGGCACTCCTTTGGCCTTGGGGGGAACCTGCGCGCAGGCCCCGGCTTTGACCCGTGTCGGCACTCCGGCGGCCGCGGCCTGAAGCTGGCCGACCTCCTTGGGGCTGAGGCCAGTACACAGTCGGGGTCCGCCCAGGCGCCGGGCGGTGGCGAGTCGGCGCCCGGAGAATGATCCGACGCAAACCCGGTCGATGGCGCCGGCGCGAACCACGGCGTCGATGAGCGGCTCGGTGGCCTGGTCGTGCTTGGGGTCGACGGCGATTTTCACATCGGGCCATGCCCCTAGCAGTTCCTCGAACCGGGGAATGGTCTGCCCCCCGCCTACCCGCACCGTTTCCAAATCCCGCCAAGCCAACTCGGCGATGGCTTCGGGGCGGCCGCTAAGCCGTTGCAAGCCCTCGTCGTGAAATGCCACCAGCACTCCGTCGCGGGTGGCGTGGACATCGGTCTCCAGATAGCGGTAGCCGAGGTCGATGGCGGCTGAGAACGCGGCCATGGTGTTCTCCGGCCCCTCCGCGGCTCCGCCCCTATGGGCGATGGGTATCGGGCCCTCGTGATCGAGGAACGGCCAAGCTGACACCAGCGAAAGCGTAGTGGCCGAGATAGATTGCCTAGCGGTGGCTTGGGATCCCGCGGAGAAGTTCAGGCAGCTGCTTGAGCACGAGGATTTTGCCCTCCATGAGGGGGCACTGTGCATTGCCGCCCACGGCTGTCCGGATATGGACTTCGACGCTGAGGTCCGCCGACTGGACTCCTTAGCCGATCGCTGCGACCGCTCCAGCAGGAACCAGATGCTGCACTCGCTGTTCAGCGAGCTGGGGTTCCACGGCAACCGAACGGACTACTACGACCCTCGCAACTCGTTTCTGAACGAGGTGATGCGTCGACGCACCGGGATTCCCATCAGCCTTGCCGTTCTGACCATCGCAGTGGGTTCCCGCATGGGCTTTGAGTTCGATGGCATCGGACTGCCCGGCCACTTCTTGATCCGGGATCGCAACGAACCCGATACCTACATCGACGTGTTCGCCGGGGGCGCATTGCTCGATGCCCACGGCTGCGAAGAGCTGTTCCACCAGATCACCGGGGGAGACAAGGGCTTCCACCCTGCATTCTTGGCCCCGGTGGACGATTCTTCGATCTTGGAGCGGATGCTGGGGAACCTTCGGGTCATCTACGCCCAGCGCCAGGATTACGCCAATCTGGAGTGGGTGCTGGAGTTGCGGACGATGTGCCCTTCGGTCCCCGCTGTCGAGGCCAAACAGCTTGGCCTGGTCAATATGGAGCGGGGGCGGTTCGAAGAGGCGGCCCGGCGGTTCGAGGCGCTGGCCCAGTCAGCAAAGGATGACGACGAGGAGCAGCTACGGCAGCTGGCCACCCGCGCTCGGGCCCGTATGAACTAGCCGAACCCACCGGCAGCCCATTGGTAATCGCAGGTGAACAAGTCCGCGTAGACCGCGAAATCAACCCGACAGGGCGGTAGCGTTAGAGCCTGTGACCCGGCGCACCAAGATCATCGCCACGATTGGCCCGGCGTCGGAATCCCCGCAAACTCTGCGAGCCATGGTGGACGCGGGCATGGACGTGGCCCGCATCGGCCTGGCCCACGGGACTCTGGAGGAAGCTCTGGGCCGGATGCGCCTAGTACGCCAGGTGGCTGAAGAAGCGGGCCGGCGGGTGGGGGTGCTGGTGGACTTACCCGGCCCTAAGGTTCGCACCGCCAGCTTCGGGCAAGAAGGCGTGGAGCTTCTGGCCGATTCCGAGGTGGAAATCAGGGTCGGCGACACCAAGAGCACGGCCAACGTGGTGGAGGTGGACTACGAAAACCTCCTCCACGACATCGCCGTTGGCGACCAAGTGGCGCTGGGCGATGGGCAGGTGCTGTTGCAGGTGGTCGACGTCGGCGCCGACAAAGCCGTCGGGATCATTCTCCACGGCGACGTAATCCATGGTCGTCCCGGTTTCCGCATTCCCTCTGACCGGCTCAGCATGTCCACACCTACCCCGGAGGATCTCCAAGGCCTGGAGGCGTTCGTTGAAGAGTCGGTGGACATGGTGGCCATCTCCTTTGTCCGGTCGGGCGACGACATCCGCCGGGTGAACGTGGAGCCCCATCCCGCGGGCCCACTGGTGATCGCCAAGATCGAGACCCAAGCAGCCGTGCAGAATCTGGACGACATCATTGAGGCTTCAGCGGGGATCATGGTGGCCCGAGGCGACCTGGGTACCGAGTGCTTGATGGAGGAGACCCCTCACCTTCAAAAGCGGATCATCCGTGATTGCATCGCCGGCGGCTTGCCGGTGATCACCGCCACCCAGATGCTCGATTCCATGGTTCAGGCATCGACTCCGACCCGGGCTGAGGTCTCAGATGTGGCCAATGCGGTATTCGACGGCACTAGTGCGGTAATGCTCTCGGCCGAGACGGCCATCGGCGCCCACCCCGCGGCCACAGTGGCCACGATGGCCCGAATCGCCGAGCGTGCTGACGAAGAGTTCGACTATGTGCGCTGGGGGGAGAACATCCGACGCCTGCGCATGACCGACGCCGACGCCCCCACCTCGGTAACCGACGCAATGACCGGCGCGGCAGCCACCGCGGCCAACGAGCTCAACTTGGCCGCCATCGTGTGCATTTCGGCCTCTGGCTTCACCGTTCGGTCGATGGCCCGATTCCGTCCCCAAACCGCCATCTTGGGATTCAGCACCTCAGAGCGCACCGTCCAGCAGCTGACGTTGAGCTGGGGGGTAACCCCCATGCTGGCCCACGAGGTAGGCAACTACGAGGGCCGGGTGGCCGAGGCCCTGGACTTGGCCGAAGAGGCAGGCCATGTGGTGCCCGGGGATGTGGTAGCGGTGGTGGCGGGCATGACTGAGGCAACCGACGTGCTGCGCTTGGTGCGCATCCACTGACCATATAAGGATTGCGACCATGACCGATGCGCCGGTGAATTTAACCCGGTCGGGCCCGCCCGAGACGATCTTGGACCCCGAACCACCCGCAGCGGTGGCGGCGCTGGCCGAGGCCATGGCCATTGCCGAGGACGGTAGGCGGGCCGCAGTTGCTGAAGTAGTGGCCCGGTTTCCCCGCTTCCTGGACGGTTGGGCTCGGCTGGGGCTGTTGGCCCGAGATCACGCCGAGGCCTATGCCGCCTTTCGAGTGGGCTATCACCGGGGCCTGGACCGGCTTCGCCAGAACGGGTGGCGCGGGTCGGGCTATGTGCGATGGACCCACGAGGTGAACCGGGGCTTTCTGCGGGCCTTGGCGGGATTGCAGGCCACTGCCGCGGCCATCGGTGAGCGAGACGAAGAGGAGCGCTGCATGCTGTTCTTGCACCAGCTTGACCCGTCGTGGCCCCCCGGGGACTGGAGAGCCTGATATGGCCGCACCAGGGGGCACGGGTCCCATCGGACCGTTTCCCGAACACGTAGGAGTAGATCCCGAGGCTCAAGACACCTACGACCGCCTCCGCAGGAGGGTGCTGTGGAGCCTTCCCTACGGGCTGTACGTGGTGGGATCGCGGGCGGGGGAGCGGCGCAACGGCATGACGCTCAACTGGGCCACCCAGTTGGCCTTCGAGCCCAAGCTGGTGGGCATCGGGGTGGAGCATCCGGCCTACACCCACGAGCTCATCTCCGAGGGCGGGGTGTTCAGCCTGTGCACCATTGCACGAGACGACCGGGCCATCGTCCGAAAGTTCACCAAGCCGGTCGAGGTCGATCTTGCCGCGATGACTCTTAACGGCTTCCCGTTCCACGACGGGATCACCGGCGCCCCCATCTTGGACTGCGCCCCCGCGTATCTCGACTGCGAGGTGCGCGAAACGGTGGTCACCGGAGCCCACACTCTGTTTATCGGCGAAGTGGTGGACTGCGGCTTCCAGCACGACGAGGACACCCCCGTACTGCGCATGGAAGACACCCGCATGAACTACGGGGGATAGAGATTTCAACAGAGTTCACCGGTGTCGTGTTGGCCGGGGGGCAGAGCCAACGAATGGGCACCGACAAGGCGTTCATCGAAGTGGGCGGCAAGAGGTTGATCGATTGCGCTTTGGATGCCTTGGCCGACGCCTCTCAGCGTCTCATCGTCGGCGGGACCGATCAGAGGCTGCAAGGGGCCGCGGCCACCGCCAACGCCCAGCACGTGGCCGACCACTGGCCCGGTGAGGGTCCGCTGGGGGCAGTGGCCACTGCGCTCGGCCAGGCTCGTTGTCCGGTGACGGTGATCTTGCCCTGCGATCTTCCTGCCATTAGCGCCGACGATGTCGCAGCGCTGGTGCAGGCAGTGCGCGAGGCGCCGCCGGCCGCTGTTCCCTCGGCTGCCGTATTCACCGACCAACGACGCCACCATCTGCCCCTGGCCATCGACTCTGGAGCAGCCGCGCTGGCCAACAGCTTGTTCGAATCCGGCCAGCGCGCGGTGGCATCGCTGCTGGACGAAGTGGCTGTTGTCGATGTGTCTGCGCCTCCGTCGGCGGTGGCAGACGTCGACAGCCCCGAGGACCTCTGATCGGCCCACTAACCTCTGCCGAGTGGAAATCCCTGAGATCGGGGTGGCAGAACTGGCCGCCCTGCTGCGCGACGACATCGCGCTCATCGATGTGCGAGAGCCCGACGAGTATGTCGAAGCCCGCGTGCCCGGCGCGGTGCTCATTCCCTTGGCCACCATCCCCGAGCGGATCGGAGAGCTGCCCGATCAGCACTTGTACATGATCTGCGCCATGGGTGGGCGAAGCCTTAAGGCCGCTGAGTATCTGACAACCCATGGCTGGGCGTGTACCAATGTGGCCGGTGGAACCAATGAGTGGGTGGAGGCCGGCTATCCCTACGACTCCGGACCAACGGTCGATTGAGCCGCAAGACGGGCCTCCCGGAGCCGATCACCTCTCGGCGCAAGCTGGCGGCGGTGGTGGCCGATGCCGCGACCGCAGATGCCTACGCACTTGACACTGAGTTTCACCGTGAGCGCACCTACTACCCCAGAGTGGCGCTGGTTCAGATCGCCTGGCGGGATCAGCTCGCCATCATCGACCCGCTGGAAGTGCCCATAGCCGCGCTGGCCGAGCTGCTTGAGGGTGATGGCCTAGCCGTGCTCCATGCCGCCGAACAAGACTTGGAAGTGCTCCAACAAGAGTGCGGCACCCAACCCCGCCGCATGTTCGACACTCAGATCGGGGCAGGATTCATCGGATACCGCACCCCATCGCTGGCCGCGCTCCACGAGCGCCTGCTGGGAGCGGACCTGCCCAAAGAGGCCCGATTGTCCGACTGGTTCCAAAGACCGCTGCCCGAGCCCATGCTGGCCTATGCCGCGGCTGATGTAGAGCGCTTGCTGGAGATCAGCGACATACTGCACCAGGAGCTGCGGGCTTGGGGGCGCTTGGCCTGGGCCGAGGAGGAGTGCGCCCTCTTGCTGGAACGAGCCGACGCAGGGCGGGCGTCCGACAATGCGTGGCTCCGAATCAAGGAAGTCCGCCGCATGGAGGGCCGGCCCCGGGCCCTGGCCCAGGCGGTGGCCAAATGGCGGGAGGAATATGCGGCCAGCGCGAACCAGCCCGTTCGCCACGTTCTGTCGGACTTGGGAGTAGCGGTGGTGGCCCAGCGCCTCCCGAGAACACTCAGACAGCTGCGGGACATCCGGGGCGTGGAGCCACGCAACCTCCGCAAGGGGGCGGACCAGGAACTATTGGACTTTCTCAACGAGATTCGCAGCGCAGACCTCGAATTCGAGCCCCCCAAGAAGGTGCCCAAACTGGATCAGTCGCTCAAGCCGGCGGTCAATCTCATTACTTCGTGGGCGGCCCAGCACGCCGCGGAAGCCGATCTCGATCCCACGCTGGTGGCAACCCGCAGCGACATCGAGGCACTGCTTCGGGGCGACCCGGACTGCCGAGCGCTCAAAGGATGGCGAGCCGAAATCGTGGCCGCACCTGTTCAACAGCTTTTGGACGGAACCGCGGCTATAGCCTTCGACGGCCAAGGAAAACTTGTCTTGGAAGAGCGCTCCAAGCGCCCGATATAGAAAGCTGATGAATGCGGGGTTTGCCGAAGTTGGAAGAGCGCTCCAAGCGCCCGATATAGAAAGCTGATGGGCAACATGGCAGAGCGGGAATGGCTGGACTGGGCCTCTTATGGCCGTGCCGTGCGGGAGCTGGCCGCGCTGGTAGCCGATGACGGCTATCGGCCCGAGATGATCTTGTCCATCGCCCGAGGGGGCCTGTTCTGTGCCGGGTCGTTGGGCTACGCCCTGTCGATCAAGAACATCTACGTGATGAACTGCGAGTACTACACCGGCGTGGACGAGCGTCTTCCCGTTCCGGTGATGCTTCCACCCGCCATCGACCTGGTTGACCACCGCAACTCCAAGATCCTCATCGCCGACGATGTGGCCGACACTGGCCACACCCTCAAAATGGTCTACGACTTCTGTGTGGAGCGAGTGGGCGACGTGCGCTCGGCGGTGCTCTACGAGAAGTCGCATTCGTTGGTGAAATGCGACTACGTGTGGAAGCGCACCGACCAGTGGATCAACTTCCCGTGGTCCACCGATCAGCCGTTGGTCAGCGCCGAAGAGGCTCGCCACAGAGTCCTCGACGCCTGAGGCGATAGTTGCTCTAGCTCCAATTGCTCGAAATAACAGGGCCGCATTTCGCCAGTTCATGCTGGGAGTGTGCAATTGCTTGTAGCTGAGTGGTTAGACTGGCCCGCATGAAAGCTTAGGGGGGCGAAGTACCCTCTACTGCCGGTGCTCAAATGCCGCCGGCTCGATATAGCGGAGCCGCCCATGAAAAAGGGACGCCACCGTCGTTACGAAGAAGCCCGCGCGCTGAAGCACACAAGCGACGACTTCGACGTCATGTTCAAGGAGAACGAAGATCCGTGCGTGGAGTGTGGGGCAATTCCCGGGGAGGAATGCCGCCTGGTCAAGGTGGGCGCCAAGCCTTGGTGCGAGTACCGGGACACTCCAAGCACTGACAGCGTCGACGAGTTATTTCCCAACTAAGCCAGTGTGACTGGACTTCGTGATCCGGTCACACCCCTTCGGTCTCATCGAGGATCTCGTCCAGCCGGAGGATGTCGTCGGCCCGCACCACTCCGATGAAGGTGCCGTCGTCGTCGGTCACCGGAAGTTGATCGGTGTCGTTGGCATCCATCTGGGCCACCGCATCTCGCAGAGTCCATGACGGTCGGGCCGTGGGCAGGTCGCGTCGGGCGATGTCGGCGACCAGCGTTTCATTCCACGTATCCCGATCTAGGTCGCTCATCTGCTCCAATCCGCACATCCCGAGGTAGGCCCCGCCGTCCACCACCGGCACCTCTCGCTCGCGTCGACCCAGAAGGTGGATGTACACCAGCTCGCTCACGGTGGCGTCGGGGGGCACGGTGAGAGTGTCGGTGGTAAGCGCGGAGGTGAGCGGCAGGGCGAGTCGGCGCTCCACCAGTCCCTCCCGCTTGTCCAGCTGATAAGAAGCCACCGAGCTGGATCCGGCCACCAGCTGCGACACTGCGGCGGCGATGAGCGCGGGAACCACGAACGCGGAGGTGCCGGTGCTCTCGGCCACGAACATCACCGCGGTGATGGGCGCCCGATAGCCGGCGCCCAAGAAGGCGGCCAGGCCCAGCGTGCGGTACAACCCGATGTCGGCCGTTCCCAGGGCTTGGCCCACGAAACTGCCCACGATCACCCCCTGGACAGCCAGGGGAATGAAGAGACCGCCAGTGCCCCCGGCGCCCACAGTGGTGAGGGTGGCCACCACCCGGAAGGCCAGCAGGCTGCCGATGAGCAGCAGGGTGTGATCGCCGTCACGCAGCCATTCGGTGGCCTCCACTCCGGGACCAAGGCTCAAGGGTTGGCCGAACACGGCTTCGGTGGCCACCACCAGCCCGGCCAGCACCGCTCCGCCGACCAGGATCCTGACAACGACCGGGTACCGCTGCTCGAGCTCTTTGGCTTGGCGCACCAGCCAGGCGAATCCCCGGCCGCCCAGTCCGGCCACCAAGCCGAGCAGCGCACCCCCGCCCAAGTGGATGATGCTGAGATTGCCGGTGTGGCTGCCCAGGTCGATGACCGGGTCGGTGCCCAAGGCGGCCACGTACACCAGATAGCCCGAGGCGGAGGCCAAAAGGGCGGGCAGCAGCGCTCGACGGGCCACGTCGTCGCGGTAGGGAGCCTCCAGCGCGAAGATCACCCCGGTGGCCGGGGTCTTGAACACCGCGGCAATGCCAGCAGCCGCTCCCGCGGTGAGCAGCATCTTGGCTTCCTCTCGGCGCAGCCATCGGGCGAAAAGCCCCTGAGTGCTGTGTCCGACGGTGGCACCGGCATACACCGAGGGCCCCTCCAGCCCTACCGAGCCCCCCATGCCGATGGTGGCCACACCGGCGAGGAGTTTGGCGGGAAGTTGAGATAGGGGCAGCCGGGGATGGCGCTCGTGGAAGGCACGTACGTATTCGTCGGAGGTCGAAGGCGTGGCGCCGCGCCCGAGATAGCGCAATATGACCACGGCGGCGAACAAACCCACGGCTGGGGCCGCTGTCTGCCACCACAATGGGCCTTCCAAGAGCCGCTCCAGCAGCACTTCTACGGTGAGCTGCTCGAAGCCGGCCACTAGCAGGCCGACCAAACCGCCGGTGACGATGGACAGCACCGCCATCGCCGGGAAGGCCCGTCGCGGCCGGAACGAAGCGAGCAGCTCCACGCCCGACCTTGCGATCCTTCCCCCTAGAAGTGCTTGGAGTGCTTGCATCCTGTCCGACTCACTGCCGGTATTCTACTGGCGGATGAAGTTGCTCAAGGCCAGCAGAAGGGACCCCTTGCTGCGTGATCTGCGGCGGGTATTGCCCGCCGACCGGGTGAGGGTAGCCCCCTTGGAGCGCTCGATCATGGGCCGGGATGCCTCGATTTTCGAGGGGGGCCAAGCCGGGCCGGTGTGTTTCCCGATCAGTACCGAGGAAGTGCAGGGCTGTGTGGACGCAGCTCGTCGCCATGGACGGGCGGTTGTCCCTCGGGGGGCGGGAACCGGGTTGGCGGGGGGAGCAGTGCCTCTGGAGGAGCCGGTGGTGGTGGTCACCACCAAGATGAATCGCCTGCTGTCAGTGGATGCGGATCGGCGGATGGCCTGGGTGCAACCGGGCATGATCAACCTGGATCTCAGCCGGGAAATCGCTCCCTACGGCCTGCACTTTGCTCCCGACCCCTCCAGCCAACAGGTGTGCTCGTTGGGGGGCAATGTGGGCACCAACGCGGGCGGGCCTCATTGCCTGGCCCTCGGGGTGACCAGCGCTCATGTGCTTGCCGTCGAGGTGGTGCTTATGTCGGGAGAGGCAGTGGTTTTGGGCGATCCCGGCGGCTGGGCTCCTGGACTGGACCTGCGGGGGGCGTATGTGGGTTCGGAGGGGATGCTCGGGGTAACCACCGCAGTGGCGGTACGACTGACGCCAAATCCTCCAGCAGTGCAGACCCTGCTGCTGGCTTTCGACTCGGTAGACGCCGCGGCCCAAACGGTGAGCGCGGTGATTGCCGACGGCATCGTGCCCTCGGCCATAGAGATGATGGACAAGAACATCATCTGGGCAGTGGAGAACTTCGTGGGTGCGGGATTTCCTCTGGATGCGGCCGCGGTGGTGATTGTGGAGGTGGACGGCCTGCCCGGCGGGGTAGAGGCCGAGGCCGATCGGGTGGCTGAGTTGGCAGTCGAGCGAGGTGGGAGCGTCCGACGGGCGGCCGACGACCACGAGCGAGCTCTGATTTGGAAGGGGCGCAAGAGCGCGTTCGGCGCTATTGCCCAGATCCAGCCCAACTACTACCTGCACGACACGGTGGTGCCTCGGACCCGTCTGGCCGAGGTGATGAACCAGGTGTACGACATCGTGGAGGAGCACGACTTGCAGGTGATGAATGTGTTCCACGCCGGCGACGGCAACCTGCATCCGCTGTTGCTATACGACCGCCGCGTGCCGGGGACTATGGAGCGAGTGCATGCCGCCGGGTCGGCCATCATCGAGGCCTCGCTGGCCGTGGGTGGAGTGCTGTCGGGCGAGCATGGCATCGGCATCGAGAAGCGCGATTTCATGCCGTTGATGTTCAGCGAGGCTGATCTGGACGCCCAAGCCAGACTGCGGCGGGCATTTGATCCCGATGAGATGGCCAATCCCGGCAAGGTGCTGCCCACCGGAGCGAGCTGCGCCGACGTGAACGCGCTGGAGAAAGTCCCCGAAGGGGTGTGGGGATAAGTGGCCGGCGAGGAGGCTGGAGAAGAGCTGAAGTCGTTCGCCGCCGAAGTCGGATCAGACAATCCGGTGGCCGTGGTTGGGGGGCGTACTCATTGGGATGTGGGGGGCCGGTGCCCGGAAGACACCCGCCTGGTGCGAGCTCCGGCTGGGATTCGGGAATTCGATCCCGCAGACATGACCATTCGCGTGGGGGCTGGAACGCCGGTGGAGGAGCTCGATGCGGCTCTGGCTGAGGCCGGCCAGCGGGCCAATCTGTCGCTGATGCCCGGGGCCACCGTCGGCGGGGTGCTGGCGGTGGGGCGCGACGATGTTCACGCTTTGGGCCGGGGGCGGCTCCGCGATGCCCTGCTGGAAGCGGTCTATGTGGCTGATGACGGTCGACTGGTCAAAGCGGGCGGGCCGACGGTGAAAAACGTGTCGGGATTCGACCTGTGCCGCCTGCTGGTGGGATCGCTGGGGACCCTGGGGTTGGTGGGAGAAGTGATTCTGCGCACGTGGCCCCGGCCAGCCGTGCAGCTTTGGATGGCCGGGCCGTGCGACCCCGCTGAGCTGCGGCGGAAGCTTTACTGGCCGTCGTCCATCCTGTGGGATGGCCAGACGTCGTGGGTACATCTGGAAGGCCACAAGTCGGACGTCGAGGCCGAGTCGGAGGTGGCTCGGTCTTTGGGATGTACGCCGGTGGACGGTCCGCCGCCGCTACCAGCTCACAGAGTGCCTGCCGGAGCATTGGAGGCAGAGGGATTCTCGGGCAGCTATCTGGTACAAGTGGGCACCGGATCGGCCTATGTATCGGAGCCTGGCCTGCATCCTGATCCCGATCCCGCGGTGGTTGGGCTGCACCAGCGGCTGAAGGCCCAGTTCGACCCCCGAGGCCGCCTCAATCCGGGTCGCGACCCGTTGGCAGCCACATGACGGCCAAGTTGTCCTTGGGCATCGATCCCGAAAGTTCGGCCTCTAGGACCGCCCTGGGCATCGATCCCGAAGAGTTGGCTTCCTGTGTGGCCTGTGGGCTCTGTTTGCCTCACTGCCCGACGTTTCGGGTCACGGGAGAGGAGTGGGCGTCGCCCCGCGGGCGGATCAACGCCATGCGCCAGGTGCAGGATGAGGGTGCGGATATTGATCAGGCTTTCTTTTCGTCAATGGACTCGTGTGTGCAGTGTCGGGGGTGCGAGCCGGCTTGCCCGTCGGGGGTGCCGTTCGGCTCGATGATGGAGGCCACGCAGGCTGCTCTGGCTCGGAGGCGGCGGGGTGATTGGCGGAGGTGGGGATTTCGGGTGTTGGGCTATCGCCGGCTGTTGAATCTTCTGTCCAGGCTGCTGGCCGTGGTCCAGCGGCTGCGGTTGGTGCCGTCAAAGCGGCTGGGATTGCCCAAGATTCCCCTAGTACAAGATCGACTTCGAGCGTCAGGCGACGACGTGTGGCTGTTCACCGGATGCGTGATGGATGCCTGGCAGCGTTCGACCCACATTGCGGTAAAGCGGGTGTTGGAGTCAGCCGGAGTCGGAGTGGCCCTGCCTGGCGCAGGCGCGGCATGCTGCGGGGCGTTATCGCTACATGCTGGCTTAGAAAACCATGCCCGGGCGCTGGCTCTGCGGACAATGAAGACCCTGGAAGGCTCGGCCCCGATTCTGGTCGACTCGGCGGGCTGCGGGGCCGTTCTCAAGGAGTACGGAAAGCACTTGGGCACTCCCGAAGCCGAGGCATTCAGCGACCGGGTGATGGATGTGCACGAGTGGCTGGCCACGCGTCTTGACTTGCTGCCACCAGCGGGGGAGCAGGTCCGGGATGTAACCGTCGCAGTCCACGATCCCTGCCATCTGCGCCATGTGCAGCGGTCCCACCAGCCGGTGGCCGAGGTGCTGGCCCGCTACGCCACTGTGGTGGCATTAGACGACGAGGGTCTGTGCTGCGGGGCGGGTGGGGCCTACGCTGCTATGGAGCCGGAGTTGGCAGGGTCGATTCGAGAGCGCAAGCTAGCGGCCATCGGGCGCTCCGGCGCCGATATCGTGGCCAGCGCCAACCCCGGCTGCACTATTCATTTGGCCAACGCCGGGGTAACCGTGCGCCACCCCCTAGAACTCGTGGACGAGATTTTGGACCAGGCTTCAGACGATGTCCGCTGAGCACATCCGCCAACAGTTGGAGCAGATAGCCGAGCAGCTCGACGATCTGGCCATGTCAGTGCTGCGCGACGCAGTGGAAGAGGGAGCCACCGCCCGCCCCGAAGAAGAAAAGAAGCTAACCCGGGCCCGCCGATCAGTCGAAAAAGCGATCTCCATCCTGGGGGACTAGCCCCTCGGTCAAAGTCAGTTCAACAGCAGCTGTTTGGAATGTTCGGGCTGCCAGGTGGTGATTCCATCTTCAGGGAAGGGGTCGGGGAAGGCTTCGCGGCTGGATTGTGATGTGGCGGGAGGCGGCCCCGAGCGAGTTCGCCTGGGCTGGTGTTCGGCGTTGGGTTTAGGGCGTGACCCCGAGCGAGTTCGCCTGGTTTGGTGTTCGGCGTAGGGCTTGGGGGGCGGTCGTAGTTCGTAAGCGCCGTTTTGGTTTCGGTGTACTGTCCAGCCGTCGTCGTGGATGTTGTGGTGGCAGGTTTTGCAGACCAGCACCAGGTTGTCGATGTCGGTTGGGCCGCCGGTGAGCCATTCCTCGATGTGGTGGGCCTCGCACCACACCGCTGATCGTCCGCAGCCAATGCAGTGCTTGTCGCGGATGATGAGCGCAGCCCGCTGGGCCTCGGTGGCCAACCGCAGTTTGCGGCCCACCCACAGTTGTTGGCTGGTGGTGTTGAACACGGCGGGCATGATGTCGGCGTTGCAGGCCAGCCGCAGCGCCTCGTCGATCGGCAGCGGTGTGCCGTCGAGCAGGCGGGCGCCGGCCAGCTTCTGGTTCAGCGCGTCCCAATCAGCGGTCAATATGAGAGTGGTGCGCTGGGGGGTGCGGTCTTCGGTGTCGGCGCAAACCAGGTTCTCCAAAGCGTCGGCCATCCGCTGGCCGAACGTGGTCTGATCGGCGGCGTCATTGTCGCTCTGGTCGCTGCGCTGGCGGCGCACTTCGTCGGCCAGCGCGGCCTCGATCCGGTTCCCCGCTTCGGGATCGAACCGGCCGTTCAAGATGAACATGCCATCCTCAATCGACTTGAAGAAGCTCAAATCACGACGCTGGCGCTGCTTGGCCAACAACGACTTGCCGTCGTCTCCCGACTGCTGGTGCAGGTGGTCGCGCAGCGTCCGGGAGAACGTGCCGAAATCTTCGCGGCGGGCCGCCTCCACCAACACCGACTCGTCCACTGGCCCCTGCGAGGCGGCCTTGGCGATCTGCTTGGCGTGGTCCTCGGGAATCTCACCGGCGCCCAGCGCATCAAGCGTCTCGGGAACCTGGGTGAGCTGAGAAGCGGTCTCCACTTCCCGGCGAGCCTGCTGCTTAGACGCCTGAAGCTCCTCCAGCGCCACCCGCCGGGCCGAGCCCTCCCCGCCCCGGCTGGCATACGCGGCCAACGCCGCCGTCTTCATCGCCGCCAACCGGGCCTCAGCCTTCTTGATCAAACCCAGCCGCTCCCGCAACTCGCCCAACGACAGCCCCGCCACATCAACCGCCTCCGGCCAAACCGGCCCGGCTGGCCCACTGCCAGATCGTTCCCCCTGCTCACAGGGCCTAAACTCCATACATGCAAGTATACCCACCCCAGTGACAACAACCACCCGAATAACCGGGATATAACGCATTTATCTTGTAAAATATTGGCTTAGACTTGAACATAAGCAACAAGACCCACATTCTTCCCGGAGGCGAGTTAGGTGACCATGAAAGTTGGTCCCATTCCCCATGCAAGTCGGGACCAAAACTTCCACCTGTGCTTCTTGCCGGCCCCGAGCCTGCCAATGGCGCTGGCAGGTGGAATTGTCTAGCGGCCAGCCTTCGTGTGCGCCGATCAGTCAATAGGGGATTGCGATCTAGGACTATTGGCCTGCTCTGCTGGAACCATTAGAGATAGGCGGTGTCAATCCCCCATCCATCGCCGGCGTAGAACTGAATGTATGAGCAGACAAAGGAGTCGTCGGTTCGGAGACCGCAAACGGCTTGGTGACTGAATAGCGCGGAAGTGAACGTGCCGGTAGGAGGTCCCGATACGCCCCTTCTCCATTCACGTTCATAGCGTGATGCCCAGAATTCGTCTGCGCAGGCGATGACTCCGTCGGCTCTGAGCCCGCACATGATCCCGGGATGGGACGAGAACTCGGTGAATTGGCCGCTGAGGGTGTCCACTTGCAGCTGCTCCTGCCTGCTTGCGTCGTCCCAGACCCAGTTCCAGCAGGCGACCATTTGGTTATTGCGCACCCCGCAGTTTCCGTTGATCTCTGTGAACTGGCCATCGGGACCGTACTCGCGGAACTGGAGTTCACCGTCGTCATTTTGGGCCCAGCGCCAGCAGGCGAGAGTTTGGTCGGCGCGCAGCCCACATACCCTAAAGAGGTTGAAGAAATACCCAGTAGCGGCTGAGACCTGAGAAAGTTGTTCGTTGGGGACTTCCAGTACTTGGAATTGCGATCGATAGTGATCACCGTCCCAGGCCTGGGTCATGCTCCAGCAGGCGATGGCCTGATCGGCGCGTAGAGCACATCCGAACGGGCCTGATACAGCGATGAGCCCGGTGAATGTTTGTCCTGGGAACACTGGTGTTTCATCATCGACTCTGCTTTGCCGGCAGGCAATGGTTTGATCGGCTCTCAGGGCGTAGGCGTGGCCGGCTGATCCAGCGATAGCAACGGTGGGGTCGTAGGTTGTGGGGTCAGCGTCCGGAACGGTGTCAGTGCTGTGGTCAGCCCGGAGGGTGGTTAGTGCAGTGTCGTCGAGGGTGAGGTAGCAGCCGATGGCGTCGTGGTAACCCCAGCTCACCTGGGCGAGCACGGTTTGGCGGTCGGCGGATTTGGCCACATCAACAGGCCGTTGGCCGAATTGGTGGTGCCCGAAGCACTGTCTTGAGGCCTCGGTCTCCGCATCGGGCAGGCTTTGGGGTGGCGGGTCACGCTACCCCCCCCCCGCTCAATTCAATCCGCCATGTTGCACCCTTTTAGGCGTGCCACATGGAATGACCGGGGGCGCGCTGGAGCAGCAGTGTTGCTCTCTCTTCCATCAGTCTGGTAATTCCGCCGCTCGCGGGTGCTACTCAGTGGCGTCGAGCACTGCGACGATATTGGTCTTGGCTGCCCATTCGAGGATGTTGCGGTCGGTGGTTGCCAGGGTGCTGCGGCTTGAAATGGCTGTGGCCACGATGATTTGGTCGCTGGGATCCCGGTGGAAACCCTGTCGGGCATAGAGGTCCGCGGCTTGGATAGCGATGTCTCCCGTGAGGGAGATCTCGAGAACTCCCCGCCTAAGATGAGCCTTGCGCCAGGCTTCTGGGGGCATTCCAAGATTCACCCTCCCATCCCAGTGGAGCCGGGCAGCCTCCAGAAACACGATGGCGGGAACACCAACGCCATCTTCGTGGATGGCCTCGTCGATGAGTTGCCGAGTGCGCTCACCGATCTTGAGATCGGCGGCTGTCATTCGCAGTAGCACGTTGGTGTCAAGGAGAATCACTGGGGAGGAACGGACCTGGGGTCGAGGACTCGATCAGGGTTGCTGACGATGTCCCACTCTTCAGAAGGAATAGCCGGACCGTCAATGTCTCCGAGGATGCATGTAGTGCCTTCCATGAATCCCCAGAGGCCGCCCCTGTCGCGGTGGGCAGGGCCAACGATGGCGACCGGTCTGCCGTGCTTGGTGACGATCAACGTTTCGCCGGTCTCGTTGATTTCATCCATGAGCCGCAGGCATTGGTCGCGGAATTGGGATGCAGGAATAGTGCGCCCTTCGGCGGCCATTGCCCAAGACTTCCAGAAGTTGTACAAAAATTCCAGCCAATTTTTTATTCCGAGTGCCCAACTATCTGGTCGGCAAACGGTATGGCACACTGAGCCCGTGGCTCAGAGTGTGATCGGCGAGGAACTACAACCTTGCTCCTACGATCCGTTGACCGGATGGTTCCGAGATGGATGCTGCAACACCGACACCGAAGACCTTGGCGTCCATACGGTGTGCGCGGTGCTGACAGCAGAATTTCTGGAGTTCTCAGCCTCGGTGGGCAACGACTTGGCCGCACCCCAACCCGAGATCGGCTTTGATGGGCTCAAGCCCGGCGATCGCTGGTGTCTGTGCGCTTCCCGCTGGGCCGAGGCGCTTGAAGCGGGCGTGGCCCCTCCCGTAGTCCTTGAAGCCACTCACGCCCGCACTCTCGAATGGGTAAGCCGCAGCGACCTCGAAGCCCACCGCTTCGAGCCCGCCGAAGGCGCTCCCTGAACCTGGCTAAAGGCGGGCTAAGGCCAACCTACTGGTTGACCCCTTCATACAGCGTGGTGCGTTGGCGGAGGGGGCGGCCCAAGGGGGCACACAGTTCTCGGAGACCTTCCTCGGTGGCCTCTTGGCCGTGGGAGGCACCGGCGGCACGGGAGATGTTCTCATTGATCAGGGTGCCGCCCAAGTCGTTCACCCCGGCTTGCAGCATCTGAGCGGCGCCAGCCATGCCCAGCTTGACCCAGGATGCCTGGATGTTGTGGATCCAGCCGTGGTAGGCGATGCGACCCACCGCGTGCATCAGCAGCGCCTCTCGGAAGGTGGGACCCCGCCGGGATCGCTTTTGCAGGTAAATGGGAGCGGCCATATGCACGAAGGGCAGGGGCACGAACTCGGTGAACCCGCCGGTTTCCTTCTGGAGCTCACGAGTGCGCACCAGGTGGCGGGCCCAGTGGACCGGCTGCTCAACGGTGCCGAACATGACGGTCACGTTGGACCGCAATCCGAGGCCGTGGGCGGTGCGATGGGCCTCCAGCCACTCGCCGGTGTCGATCTTGTCGGGGCAGATCACCGCCCGGATCTCGTCGTCGAGGATCTCGGCGGCGGTTCCCGGCAGCGAGCGCAGACCGGCATCCATCAGACGGCGCAGATAGTTCGCCAGCGGCTCTTCCAGCCGTCGGGCGCCTTCGGTCACTTCAAGGGCGGTGAAGCCGTGGACATGGATGTCGGGCACCGCGTCTTTCACCGCTCGGGTGACGTCGATGTAGTAGTCGCCGTCGAAGTTGGGGTGGATGCCGCCTTGGAGGCAGACCTCGGTAGCCCCGGCCTCGGCCGCTTCCACGGTGCGCTCGGCGATGTCGTCCAAGCCCAGCAAATAGGGGTCGCCTCGCAAGTTGAGCGAAAGCGGACCCTTGGAGAAGCCACAGAACCGGCACTTGAACGTACACACGTTGGTGTAGTTGATGTTGCGGTTTGACACCCAGGTGACCTCATCGCCCACAGCAGCCTGGCGAAGCTCGTCGGCCAGCGCGGCCACCGCTCGAACTTCAGGCCCCCGAGCCCCGAACAGGGTGACGATCTCATCCACCCCGACCTCCTGGCCAGCCCGCACACCGGCAAGCACCTCGCCCACCGCCCCTCCGGCGGTGGCATGACCAGCCGAGGCGCCATTTGTGGTCGGTTCGGCCAGCAGCACCGGGGGTGGGGCGTCGGCGCCGGAGTACCAGCCACCGTCGTCGGGCCGCCCCAAGCCCTCGGCATCGCTGCGGTCGAGCACTGGGAACCGCATTTCGGCATCCAGCCATCGCTCAGAGTCGAGGGCGTACTCGGGGTAGATGGTCAGCCGGGGGGCCAAGGCGAACCCTCTGGCCTCGGTGGCTGCCCGCAGTCGCTCGAGGGCCGGCCACGGGCGCTCGGGGTTCACATGGTCGGCGGTGACCGGTGACACCCCTCCCCAGTCGTCAATGCCCGCGTCGAGCAGTCGGCCGAAGTCGTCGGAGAGATTGGGCGGAGCCTGAAGGTGGATCTCCTCGGGGAGAATTAGGCGAGCGAGGGCGATGGCCTCCATGTACTCGTCGTGGTCGCAGGGCAGGGCACTGTGCATGGCCGTGCCCGGCTTGGGCAGGAAATTCTGGACGATGACCTCTTGAATGTGGCCCCAGCGCCGGTGGGAGTCGGCGATGGCCTCCAGAGCATCAACCCGGTCGGCGCGTGTCTCGCCGATGCCCACCAGGATCCCGGTAGTGAACGGGATGGCCAACTGGCCGGCGGCCTCCAAGGTGGCCAGACGCCGCTCCGGGGTCTTGTCGGGCGATCCTCGATGGCAGTCCAAATCGGCCAGCGTCTCCAGCATCATCCCCTGCGATGGAGCGGTCTTGCGGAGCAGGTCCAGCTCCTCGGGATAAAGGGCACCAGCGTTGGAGTGGGGGAGCAGGCCGGTCTTTTCCACCACGAGCCGAGTGGCATGGGCCAGATAGTCCACCGTGGAGGCAATACCGTGCCGATCCAGCCACTTCGCGGCGTCGGGGTAGCGCAGCTCGGGGCGCTCGCCCAGCGTGAACAGCGCCTCGTGGCAACCGGTGGCCGCTCCAGATTCGGCAATGGCCAGCACCTCGTGATCGCTGAGGTAGGGCGATTCCAAACGGGCCGGCGGCTGGGCGAACGTGCAGTAGCCGCACTTGTCGCGGCACAGCATGGTGAGGGGAATGAATACCTTGGGGGAGTAGGTGACTCGAGTACCGTGCACCCGATCTCGAATCGCCCGGGCCTCGGCCATCAACTCGGCCAGGTCCAACTCCAACAAGTCTCGGCTGGTTGGCGCGGCCGAAATCGTCACCGAGCGCCTTCCAATAGGTCAGAGCCAACGGAACCGGCGCGATTGCCTTCCATTAGCCGGTCGGCGGTTGTGGTCAGGCTCTCCAGCAGGTCGTCGAACGACTTCACGAATGCCGATACCCCTTCGTCCTCCAGCCGGTCGGCCACGGCTTCCAAATCCACGCCGACATCGGTGACTCTATCCAGAATCGCCTGGGCCGCGTCGGGGTCGGCATCTACGGTGCGGGCCAGCGTTCCATGGTCGGTAAACGCCTCCAAGGTGGCGTCGGGCAGCGTGTTCACGGTGTTGGGCCCGATGAGCTGGTCAACATAGAGGGTGTCAGGATAAGCCGGGTTCTTGGTGGAAGTGGAAGCCCACAGCGGCCTTTGCGCCCGCGCCCCCCGGGCGGCCAGAGCCTCCCAGCGGGGTCCGGTGAACTTCTCGGTGAACAGCTTGTAGGCCACCTGGCCCTGGGCCACCGCCGTTTGTCCCCGCAGTGCCATAGCATCAGGAGTTCCGATGGCCTCCAATCGACGGTCCACCTCGGTGTCGGTGCGGCTGATGAAGAACGAGGCCACCCCGGACACCGATGACAGATCACCATCACAAGCCTCCAAGCCGCAGAGATAGGCCTCGATCACCTCGGCGTAACGAGACAGCGAGAACAAAAGGGTCACGTTGATGCTGCGGCCCTCGGCAGTCATGGCCTGAATGGCAGGCAGGCCCTCAGCGGTGCCGGGAATCTTCACATAGAGGTTGGGGCGGTTGACACGCTGGTGGAGAGCACGGGCGGCAGCCAAAGTGCCGTCGGTATCGCGAGCCAGCTTGGGATCGACCTCCACCGATACGAAGCCGTCGATGCCGTCGCTCTCCCCGTACACGGGGGCGAGCACGTCAAGGGCGCCACCGATATCGGTGAGCACGAGCTCCCAGTAAGCGTCGGCCACGCTCATGCCGCTGGCCAGCAGCCCAGCGAACTGCTCGTCGTACTCGTGGCCCGAGGTCATTGCCTTTTGGAAGATGCTGGGGTTGGAGGTAAGCCCCCGCACCCCCCGCTCGACCCAGCGGGCCAGCTCCCCGTCGTTGATCCACTCTCGGCGCAGGTTGTCGAGCCACGGACTCTGTCCGTAGTGGTGATACAAGTCGTGGAGACTGCTCATCGCATTTTTCCTAACTCTTGATCAGCGCGGTGGCTTGGGTGGCCACGTTGGCTGCGTTCATGCCCAGCTTGTCCAACACCACCGACCCTGGAGCCGACGCCCCAAACCGGTCGATGCCCACCGGCCGGTTTACCCACCGCTCCCAGCCCAGGGTCACACCCGCTTCCACCGACAGCTTGGGAACTCCCGGTATCAGCACATTGGCTTGGTAACCCGGGTCTTGGGTGGCGAACAGCTCCCAGCAAGGCATCGAAACCACTCGAGCCGCGGTGCCTTGCTCGCCAAGCGCAGCGGCCGCATCGACGCACACCGATACCTCGCTGCCTGTGCCCACCAGGATCACATCGGGATCGAGGCAGTCCACCAGGGTGTAAGCACCCCGAGCCACACCGTCGGCTGTCGCGGTTCCCTCCAGGGTGGGCACGTTCTGGCGGGTAAGGATCATGGCGCTGGGGCCGTCTAGATCGACGGCCAGCCGCCAGGCCTGGGCCACCTCGTTGCCGTCGGCGGGGCGGAACACCCTCAGGCCGGGAATGGCCCGCAGCGACATGACGTGCTCGATCGGCTGGTGGGTGGGGCCGTCCTCGCCGACGCCCACCGAATCGTGGCTCCACACGAAGATGCTGTGGGCCCCCGACAGAGCGGCCAATCGGACCGCAGGCCGCATGTAGTCGCTGAACACCAGGAAGGTTCCGCCCACCGGCAGCAGCCCGCCGTGCAGGGCCGCTCCGTTCAGCACCGCCCCCATGGCGTGCTCCCGAATGCCGAAGTACAGCTGCCGGCCGGATGGATGAGCCGCATTGAGCGGGTCGGCATCTGAGAGGCTGGTGCCGGTGTTGCCGGTGAGGTCGGCCCCGCCCGCCACCAGTCCAGGGACGACGTCGGCCATGGCGTTGAGGCAAGCGGAACTGGCCTTGCGAGTGGCCACTGATTCGCCCGTCGGCCACGACGGCAGCTTGTTCTCCCAACCCGGCAGACCCCGACCGGCCAAGCAGGCCTCATACTCTGAGCGCAGAGGACCGAGAGCCTCCACTCGCTGCTGCCACCCCGACCGTTCCTCAGCACCTTGGCGTCCAGCAGCCTTATAGGCATCGAGCACCTCGTCGGGCACATAAAAGGACTTGTCGGCGGGCAGTCCCATCACCGTCTTGGTGGCCGCGATCTCCTCGTCGAACAGCGAATAGCCGTGGGCCTCGTGGTTGTCGGTCTGGCCCGGTGAGGGATAGGCCACATGGCTGCGGACGATGACCATCGACGGAGCGTCGTCGACCGCCATTGCCGCTCTGATTCCCGTTTCAAGGGCATCGAGATCATCAGCAGCCTCCCCCAAGTTCACGACATGCCAGCCGTAGGCCTCGAATCGCTGGGCCGCGTTATCAGATAAAGACAGGTCGGTGGGTCCGTCGATGGTGATCCGGTTGTCGTCGTAGAAGCAGATCAGCCGATCCAAGCGCTGATGTCCGGCCAGCGAGGCAGACTCATGGCTGATCCCCTCGGAGAGGTCGCCATCGCTGCACAGCGCGAACACCCGGTGGTCGCAAACATCAGTGCCAAAGCGATGGCGCAGCCAGCGCTCGGCCATCGCCATCCCCACCGCGTTGGCAATCCCCTGGCCCAGAGGCCCGGTGGTGACCTCTACCCCCGCAGTGTGACCGACCTCGGGATGTCCGGGGGTGCGGCTTCCCCATTGGCGGAAGTCCCGCAGATCTTCAAGGGTCAGTCCCTGGCCGGTGAGGTGGAGCATCGAGTAGAGCAGGATGGAAGCGTGGCCGGCGCTGAGCACGAATCGGTCCCGATCAGGCCAGGCCGGGTCGTCGGCGTCGTAGCGCATGATGCGGGTCCAAAGCACATGGGCCAGCGGCGCCATGGCCATGGCCGTCCCCTGATGCCCGGAGCGGGCTTGGTGAGGGGCATCCATAGCCAGGCCACGAATGACGCTGATGGCTTGGGCTTCAAGAGCAGCGGGGAACGCAGCCATAGAAGGATTGATCCTTTCAGTTATTCATGGGAACAGCACCACCGAGGCGGTAAAGCCGTGGAGGAAATTGTGGCCTCCGATTGGCCCGAGTTCGCCGGCGCAGAACATTCCCGCCACCGGCGCCCTCTTCAGGGACTCGTGGACCACGGCAGCGTCGTGATCGGGGCCTTCGAATAAGTGAGTGCCCCGGCCGTTGCAGGTGAACACCAGGGCCGACCTGGCTGAGGCGTCGGCCATCAGCTCTCGCAGGTCTTCGTCGGCGGTGGCCGCGTCACGCACCTGAAACTGGACGGTGGTGCCCACTTCGACCGAATCGCCCACCGCCAACGCGCCAGTCTGCTCATCGGCGCCGATCAACCCCCGGATCAAGAAGTCGCCCCGGTGGAATTCCGATTTGTGCTCGTCAATGACGATGCCGATATGAAGCCCTCTCGACACCAGGGCTCGGTCGGCTTCGTCCAACGCCAGAAGGGTCTCCCGCAGTCGGTCGACGGCCGGGCGGCCTCCCATCTCCGACACGATGTTGTCTTCGGATTTGGTGACGGTGAACGGCTGGCCGATGGGACGACAACCCTGGGAGACGACGGTGCGAATCTCGACCTCAGGATCAAGGATGACGCCAACCGCCCCGTCGTCGTATACCTGGTGGCCCAAGACCAAGCGGTTGCCGCCTGGCCGGCCCGCAGCAGAGGCCAGCCCTCCGACCACCGTCATGGCCGGTCCCGCCTTCAACAAGGCTTCGCTGGGGAATGTGAACGGGTCGGGAACCACCAACAGCGTTCCCTCGGCGTCGTCGGGCATCCCTCCCACTGCCCAGTTGTCGGGACCGCGGACGGCCTCCAGCCGCACCGGTCGAGCAGGGCACTGGGTCGCGGCCCAAAGGGACACAGCCGGGCGCTCCTCCACCTCGAGGGGTCCGCCGATCACCGACACCGCGGTGGCGCCGATGAGAGCCGCCGGGGCAAGTACCTGATGGATGGCATCGGCGATTTCGCTGATCGCGTCGCGATGGGAGGCCGAAGTGAACAGCACGGCCAAGTCGGGGGAGGGTCCCACCGCTTCGAGGATCTCGCCGATTACCTCGCCAGCGGCGTCAGCCGAGTCGGGATGCTCGGACAAAGCGGCCCCATACCTGCTCACTCTCCGCACGCTACCCGCGGTCGGGCACCAGCGAATGGATCATTTGCTATTTCCAGTCGGCCCGTGGGCCAGAAGGAGAAATACGGGCCTAAACCAGTACTGAAGTGGAAGAACGAGCAGCCAAAGCATCCACATCGGCGTGGCGAATACGGGCCAAGCCCAGGCGGCTGGCCACGCTGATGAACCACCAACCCAGGTCGAATTGGTACCAGCGGCGGGCGAAGCGGGCTGATGTCGGAGCGGCGTGGTGGTTGTTGTGGTAGCCCTCGCCGCAGGTCAGCCAGGCCAGCCAGGTGACGTTGGTGGCGCTGTTGTCAAACGGGCGGCGCCCGAAGGTATGGGCCACACCGTTCACCGAGCCGCCCAAGCCGATGTAGCCCACGGTGTGGACCACAACGGCCACTACGCCGGGAACCCAGCCCAGCCACCACACCAAGATGGCGACTCCCAAGGCCAATCCGATGATCCCGCGGTTGAGCAGCAATCGGTCGGGCACAGTGACGGGAATGTCCTTGGCGTAGCGCTCGGTGGTGTGGGGATCACGGGCCGAGCGTCGATAGAGGGCAGCATTGGTGAGTTGCACCCGCAGCCAGCCCAGCCGGGCCGGGGAGTGGGGGTCTTCAGGGGCATCGGTGAAGGCATGGTGCTTGCGGTGGACCGCAGCCCACTGTCGAGCGCAGATTCCGGTGGACATCCACAAGAACACTTTGAAGATGCTGCGAATGGCCGGGTGTAGCTGCACCGCTTTATGGGCCAAATCACGGTGCAGATACACCGTTGTAGCCAGATTGGCCAACTGGGTGAGGGCGAGTCCTACGACGATCGCGATCACTATCTGCACGGTTTGCACTCCTAATGAGTCATGACTGGTGAGTCATGGCCGGCCGCCGGTTCCGGCAACCACGGGTGTGACCTTAGATGACCGGCGGGGGTTACATACCATACTGCCTGGTTCCGATGCCGTCTGAGTGGGGTACGACTGAGCCGGTGTCGGTGACGCTCTGGTGCCGCTGCCGTCTGAGGGGGGTCGGAATGGGGGAGGACAGGGCAGGCCGATAGCTTGTTCGGGGATGGGGGTGTTATCGGAGTTCGAGTCGAAGCGGCTTCTGGCCCGCCACGGCGTTGTGGTGAGTCGAGACAAGCTGGCTCGTTCGGCCGATGAAGCGGTGGCCGCGGCGTCAGAAATCGGTGGCCCGGTGGCCGTGAAGCTGTGCGGCCCGTCGCTGGCCCACAAGAGCGAGCGGGGACTGGTGCGTTTGGGCCTTGAAGGACCGGATGCGGTGCGGCTCGCAGCAGAGGACTTGCTGGCCGCGGCCGCCGACGACGACGGCGAGGTGGCCGTGCTGGTGTCGGAGATGGTGGCCGGGCATCGGGAGCTCATCGCCGGAGTCGTAGTCACCGAGCAATTCGGAGCCGCACTTATGTTCGGATTGGGCGGCGTGTTGGCTGAGGCAATCGGGGAAGCGGTGTTCCGACTGCTTCCGGTAAGTGAGGCCGACTGCGAGGACATGATCGACGACCTGGGAATTTCTCCTCTGCTGGGCTCGCTGCGGGGCGAGCCGGCGGTGGATCGGGATGCGCTAACCGCCACGCTGATGGGTCTGGCCGAAGCAGGGGGCGAAGAAGGCATCCAAGCTATTGACGTCAACCCGCTAATCATTCGCGACGGCCGGCCGGTGGCGGTGGACGCTCTGGTTGTGGTGGGCGGCTCATGAGCCCGACCCCGTTCGATCTGCTGTTCAACCCCCGAGGCATCGTGGTAGCCGGTGCCTCCACCCACCCGGGGAAGTTCGGCTTCGTCGCGCTTCACAACGTGCTGGCGGGGGGATTTGACGGGCCCGTGTTCGCCACCAATCCCGAACAACCGACCATTCTGGGGCTCGACACACTGGCTTCGGTCGAGCAGGTGCCCGCCGGGGCCGCGGATCTGATTTTGATCTGCACTCCCCCTCAGACCTGCGCCGAAATATTGCAGTCGGCCGCCAACCGGGGCATCGGCGCGGCATTTGTCGCCTCAGGCGGTTTCCGAGAAGCCGGCGCCGAAGGTGCCCGGGCCGAGAAGGAGCTGATCGATCTGGCGCAGTCGCTGGGCATGACAGTGGCCGGGCCCAACGGCCAAGGGTTGATTTCCACGCCGGCCAAGCTGGCCGCTCAGATCGTGGCGCCAGTTCCGCCCCCCGGTCCCATCGCCGTGGCCAGCCAATCGGGCAACCTGGTATCGGCGTTTATGAACTACGCCGCCCACAGCGGGGTGGGCATCAGCCGGGCGGTGAGCGCGGGCAACGCGGCCATGGTGGGAGTGGTCGACTACCTGGGCTGGTTTGCCGGCGACACCCACACCAAGGCCATGGCTGCCTATGTCGAAGGAGTGGGCGACGGTCGGCGATTCGCGGCGGCCATCAGGGAGGCGTCCGAGGCGAAGCCGGTGGTACTGGTCAAAGGGGGGACCACGCCTCGGGGCGCGCAGGCTGCGGCCAGCCACACCGGGGCGCTGGCCACCGACGACCGGTTGTTTGACGGCATGGTGCGCCAGAGCGGCGCGGTGCGGGCCGCCACCATCGAAGAGGCATTCGACGCCGTTGCCGCCTTCGCCACCCAGCCCCTGCCCGCCGGTCCCCGCACGCTGGTGCTGTCCAGCGCGGGAGGGTGGGGCGTCATCGCTGCTGACGCGGTTTCGCAGTCCAGCCTGGAGCTGATCCCCCTTCCTAGCGATTTGGAGGCGGCCATCGACAAGCTCGTCCCGCCCCGCTGGAGCCGCCACAACCCCATTGACCTGGCCGGAGGCGAAAGCCGCGACACCATCCCGGAAGTGATCCACTTGGTAGCCGAGCATCCTGAGGTCGATGCGGTGATCTATCTGGGAATGGGCATCCAGGCCAACACCGCGGCCCATTTGCGGTCAGGCCCGTACTTCCACCCAGCCGAGCTGGCCCGCATCTGCGAGTACCACGAGCGCCAGGACAGCCGCTTTGCCAAGGCCGCGGCCGAGGCCTCTGCCCAAACCGGCAAACCCATCCTGGCCGCTACTGAGCTGGCCGTCACCCAGCCCGGCAATTCCGGCCCCGCTACGGTGGCGGCCGGAAGCCGCTACTGCTTCCCCTCCGCTGACCGCGCGGTACGGGCCCTGCACCACCTTTGGTGGTACGCCCGTTGGCGCAAGCGGCATGGCCGTGCCAGGACGTGATCAGCGAGATGCCCGGTGGTGCGCCAGCCAGTTCAGGCACAACCTAGGATAATTCAAGTGCGTCGAATCCTGATGCCCCTTCTGCTGTTGGCTGTCGCCCTCGGCGCGCTTCTCGGCTCCAACTATCTGAGCGACCGGCTTCACGAGAATCTCGGCGAAGTGGCGGCTGACGATACGGTTCCGCCTGGAGTGGGCACTCCCCTCATCTCCACCCTGCGCTTGCGGGAGCTGCTCACCCCCTCACTGACCGAGCCCGACTTCTTCACCACTCTGGACGGCCTTATGGCCACAGCCCCCTCGGCTTCCTGCCTCTCCGTCACCCTTGACGACCGAGACCTGCCCTTTTACGAAAGCGGTGACAACATCCAGGTGATGCCCTCTGAAGGCATGGTGTTGCTCACCTTGGCCACCGCCCATCAGGTGCTCGGCCCCGATCACAGGTTTACCACCTCGGTCCAATCCACCGTTCCGATGGACGGAGGTGTGGTGAACGGCGACATATTTTTGGTGGGCGGGGGCGATCCGCAGCTGTTCACCGATGGATTCCTGGTGACGCTGACCGATAGCGGTGACCGGATTCACACTCCCATTGAAGATCTGGCCCAGGCGCTGGTGGACGACGGTTTGACCCTGGTAACCGGCGCGGTTGTGGGCGACGCCAGCCGCTATGACGACCTCCGCTATGTCCCGTCGTGGCCGGAGAGCCTCATCGACTCCGAGAGACTCGGCACCTTGCTCGCGCTGCAATTCGATGACGGCTGGGTGCAGTTCCCCATCCCGGGATCCGAGCAGGCAACCGATGCAGCAAACGGGGCAGGCGCCGAAGAGGCGAACGACTACCTGACAGCAGAAGATCCGCCCTTCTACGCGGCCGCACTGTTCGACGACATGCTCGAAGCCCGCGACGTGGTCATCCGCCGCAGCCCCCGTTCGGAGGCAGTGCCCGATGACGAAGAGATATACGTGATGGCATTGATCGAGTCGGCTTCGCTCTCGGACCTCTACCGCCAGATCCTGGACAATCGGGATATCGAAACAACCGAGCTGCTGCTCAAGGAGATCGGTCTGGCTGCGTCGGGCAACGGCAGCACCAGCGCAGGAGTCGAAGCGGTAGAGGAAACGCTTGACGACGCGGGAATCGACGTCGACCTGCTCCAGCTGCTCCAATTCGACGGCTCGGGACTCGATCCGGCCAACATCGCAACGTGCCCGGTGTTCACCTCGCTGCTAGACAGCGGGGAGTTCAGCCCGCTGTTCCACGAACTCCTCCCGACCGCGGCTGAATCTGGCCCGCTCCGGGATCGGTTAGCCGGTGTTCGCGATCCGGGGAGGATCACGGCGTTCTCAGGAGGAACGTCGAGCGTCACAGCAATGATGGGCTACATCGACATTGGCTTGGGCCAGGAAGTGACGTTTGCTTTCATTGCCAACCAGCCCGGCGCCGACGACAATCGGGCCATCCAAGATTTGGAAGAGCAAGTCGTGCGCCATCTGGCCACGCTGGCCGCAAAACCGAGTCTCGACGATATCGGCCTCCAACCGATCCGAAGCGGCTAACCGAGTTCGGACAAGACCCTGGTTCAGTTACTGTGACCGACCCAAACACGATGGCCATGTTTCCCCTGGGGATGGTGATGATGCCCACCATGGTTGTGCCCATCCACGTGTTCGAGCCTCGCTACCGACAGATGACCAGGGACTGTTTGGACGGCGCCCGCGAATTCGGGGTGGTGCTCATTGAGCGAGGCAGCGAAGTGGGCGGCGGCGACACCCGCACCGACGCAGGCACCGTGGCCACGATTCTCGACGCCCAGGAGTTTCCCGACGGGCGGTGGGGTTTGGTTGCCGGCGGCACGCGCCGAATTCGGATTTCCCGTTGGCTGCAAGACGACCCATATCCCCGGGCCGAGGTAACAGACTGGCCCGATGCCACCGACGGAGACGGCGGCGGGGTGGAAATTGCCGCCAAGCTGCCTCCGGTGGAGGCCACTTGGCGCCGGGTGCTGGCATTGCAGTCAGAATTGGGAGCCCCCGGACTTCCCGCCGATTTTGAGATATCAGAGGATCCGTTGACCGCGGTTTGGCAGCTGTCGGCCATGTCTCCGCTGGGACCACTCGACCGACAACGGCTGCTGACCGCAGAGAACGCCACCCTCCGCCTGAGCTTGTTGGCTGAACTCCTGGCTGACGCCGAAGAGGTCATTCGAGCCCGAATCGAAATGGGGTAGCGGGAACGGTGCGGGAAATCTGCAACGAACGCCGCGGCGGCCGAATCGAAATGAGGTAGGGAAAACCTGTCGGGGTAGGCTGGTCGATTGCAGGAGGTGGCCGTGCCCAAACGTTCAAAAGCCGCCCGAAAAGGGAATTCGCCCAACGTCGTGCTGACCGAGTTGAAGTCACTGCTGGTGGGATATGGCCGACAAGAGATCGTCACGCCGCTCACCAAGCTGGGAAAGACGCTCAAGCTCGGCATACTCGGAGCGCTGAGCATCGGCATCGGTCTGATCTTTTTGGCCATCGCCGGGTTGCGCCTGCTTCAGACCGAAGCCTCTGGAGTGTTTGACGGCAACATGAGCCCCTTGCCGTACGTGGTGGTGCTGGTGGGATTGCTTGGCGTTCTGGCGGGCGTGTTCGCGCTCAGAAGCCAAACATCGAGAGGAGAACGCTCGTGAGCGATCTGGACCTGGGCCGGGAGGCAATCAGCAAAAGCGACATCCAGGCCAAGTTCGAAGAACTGAAACACAGCCTGGACGGAACCGCAGAGGCGGCTGGCCCGCCTGCGATGGCCGGAGGCGCTTTGATATTGGCAGCTCTGGTTGCGCTGGCCTTCTTGTTGGGGCGACGCCGCGGGAAGGCCAGCCGGACCGTGGTCGAAGTTCGCCGGGTCTGACCCGATGCCAGATCCTTTGGGGTACTTGGGTCGACAGGCCATTCGGCGTGGCGTTGTAGGCGGGAGCCGGGCATGGCTCATTTTGGGCGGGGCGGCCTGGGCGATCCGACTTCTGCGCCGGATGGCCAGCACCCGTCAGCTGCGAAAGGTGCTGACCCAGGAATTGCGGCCCGGCGAGAGCCTGCTCATCTCTCATTTGCCCGACAAGACCAAGTGAGCGGGGCGCTCGAAGCCGGCGAGTTGGTTCTGCTCACCGACCGGAAGGGTCGCCGCTACCTAGTGACACTGGTCGAGGGCCGCGACTTTCACACCCACGCAGGGTTGGTGCCCCACGACGAGTTGATCGGCGGCACAGAGGGAATGCAAGTGCGGACCACCCGCAACGCGGAGCTGACCGTGTGGCGTCCCACCCTCCGTGACTACGTGCTGAAGATGCCCCGGGGAGCACAGGTTGTGTACCCCAAGGACAGCGCGGCCATCTTGATGCACGCTGATGTGTTCCCCGGCGCTCGGGTGTTGGAATCAGGAGTGGGGTCGGGGGCGTTGTCACTGAGCCTGCTGAGAGCAGGAGCGGCGGTGCTGGGCTATGAGCTCCGAGAAGATTTTGCCCAACAGGCAGTGGAAAACGTCACCGGCTTTTTGGGTTCGGAGGCTGCTGGCCGCTTTCAGGTGGAGATCAGAGACTGCTACCAGGGAATCGACGCGGAACAGTTGGACCGGGTTGTGCTGGACCTGCCCGAGCCTTGGCGGGTGGTACCCCACGCGGCCACTTCACTGCATCCGGGCGGAATCCTGGTGGCCTACACCCCGAGCATCATTCAAGCGGTGCAGTTGCGAGAAGCCTGCGAAGCCGGACCTTGGGCCACGGCGTCCACGGTGGAGATACTGCACCGCGGCTGGCACATCAAAGGGGACGCGGTCAGGCCCGAGCACCGAATGGTGGGGCACACCGGGTTTGTGACTACTGCGAGAAGACTCGCCGACTAGCGGCAGAGGTCAAAAGCCGAAGCTCAGACCTCGATGAAGATGCACTCGCCAGGGCATTCCTCAGCCGATTCGATGGTGGCTTCTTCCTGCCCCTCAGGCACAATGGCCAGTCCCTCGACTCCGCCCGGTTCGCTGAAAACCTTGTCGCCCTCTTTCACGTAGGCGAGACCATCATCAAGCAGGGTGAAGACATCAGGAGCGATCTCTTCACAGAGACCGTCACCAGTGCAGAGATCTTGATCAATCCAGACCTTCATTTGCATCGGTGCAGTGGCCCTTTCGTTGACGGTCGGCGAACGGCAAGCATGGTAGACGCTGGGTGCGCCTTCAGTGTAACCGACCGGAGACCGATCTCATCTATGCGGAGCAAATTCGTCTAAGGACGCGCGAGCGCGGTCGCTTTCCTATGGCCGCAGAATCGCCAGAGACGTGTAAAGTCGGACTGGTATGGCAGACGGCGACGCAGCGGGGGACGCAGAAATCACGCCCGAGGAGATTCCTCCAGCTGAGCAGGTGGCAGCGCTGGAGAAGGAGATGGCGGTGCTCCGCCAACGGCTCCAAGATGCCCCCAAGCGAGTTCGCACCTTGGAAGAGCGGCTGCTGGAAACCAAGGGACAGTTGGCCAAGGCCGTCTCCCAGAACGAAAAGCTCACCTACACCCTGCGCGAAGCCCGCGAGCACATTTCTGCTCTGCGCGACGAGGTGGACAAGCTCACCCAGCCGCCATCGGCTTACGGAACGTTTTTGGACCTCAACGACGACGGCACAGTCGATGTGTTCTCCAGCGGGCGCAAGATGCGGGTCGCCTTGCACCCGGAGATCGCGGCCGATGAGCTGCATCGGGGCCAAGAGGTGGTCCTGAACGAATCGCTAAACGTGGTGCTGTCGCGGGTGGGCGATGGCACCGGCGAGGTGGTGACGGTCAAGGAGGTGCTGAGCTGCGGCCGACGGGCGATCATCGTCGGGCGGGCCGACGAGGAGCGAGTAGTAGAGCTGGCCACGGAGTTGATCGACCAGCCGCTGAAAAATGGGGATACCGCGCTGATGGACTCCCGTTCGGGACTACTCGTCGAACGCCTGCCTCGACCTGAAGTGGAAGATCTGGTGCTGGAAGAGGTGCCCGACGTCACCTATGAGCAGGTCGGGGGACTGGACGAGCAGATCGAACAGATCACCGACGCGGTGGAACTCCCCTTCGTACACCAGGAGTTGTTCGCCGAGTACCAACTTCCCGCCCCCAAGGGCATCCTCCTGTACGGCCCCCCCGGCTGCGGCAAGACCCTGATCGCCAAGGCAGTGGCCAACTCCTTGGCCGGCAAGGTCGCTGAGATGAACTCCGATCGAGAGGCGCGCTCCTATTTCTTCAACATCAAGGGTCCAGAACTCTTGAACAAGTACGTCGGCGAAACCGAGCGCCAGATCCGTCTGGTGTTCCAGCGGGCCCGGGAGAAGTCGGAGGAGGGTTGGCCGGTCATCGTGTTCTTCGACGAGATGGAATCGCTGTTCCGCACTCGGGGCACCGGCATCAGCTCCGACATGGAGTCCACGGTGGTTCCCCAGCTCCTCGCCGAGATCGACGGCGTCGAGGCGCTGCGCAACGTGATCGTGATCGGCGCCTCCAACCGGGAGGACCTCATCGATCCCGCCATCTTGAGGCCCGGACGCCTGGACGTGAAAATCAAGATCCAGCGTCCCGATGCCGACGCCGCCGGCGCCATCTTCGCCCGGTATCTCACTGCCGACCTGCCCATCGCCGCCGAGATGGTGGAAGGGCTGGGCGGGGGAGACCCGGACAAGGCGATACAGGCCATGGTTGAGCAGACGGTGGTCGAAATGTTCTTGGAGGAGGAGCGCAACCAGTTCTTGGAGGTGACCTACCATAACGGCGACAAAGAGATCATGTACTTCAAGGACTTTGCCTCCGGTGCCATGATCGAGAACGTGGTGAGGCGGGCCAAGAAGCTGGCCATCAAGCGCTCTATTGCCGGAGGCGCACCGGGCATCCACATCAACGACCTCTTGGATTCGGTGTACCAGGAGTACCGGGAGCACGAAGACCTGCCCAACACCACAAACCCCGACGACTGGGCGAAAATCTCGGGAAAGAAGGGGGAGCGGATCGTGTTTGTCCGCACGCTCTTGTCCAGCGAGGAGACAAACCAGGGCGGGCGCTCCATCGAAGGGGTCGGCCCCGGCCAATACCTGTAAACGCGATTACTGCCAGACTCGCGGCCCAGGTCAACTAGCGTGCCCTGCATGGCGGTTCCCAAGATCTGCGGCATTGAGACCGAGTTCGGAATCGCGCATACCGGCACCGAGGACTCCAACCCGATCACCGCCTCATCACTTCTCATCAACTCCTATCTGTCGGAAGTGGAGCGCACCGGTGAAGGCGGGCCGGCATCCGGGGTGTCTTGGGACTTTGAAGATGAGATGCCCGGCAACGACATCCGGGGCATCGCCCCCTTGGGGTCGCTGGCTCCCGAGATCGAGACCCACCTTGTGAACGCCGTGCTCACCAACGGCGCCCGCTACTACGTGGACCACGCCCATCCCGAACTGTCTACTCCCGAGTGCAGCAACGCCCTGGATGTCACCCGCTACGACAAGGCGGCCGAGCTGATTCTGAATCGCTCGATGGAGTCGGCCGCTCGGGTATTGCCCCATGGCCAGGAGCTGGTGGTGTACAAGAACAACTCCGACGGCAAGGGAAACAGCTACGGCTGCCACGAGAACTTTCTCATGGCCCGCACCACCCCCTTCTCTCAAATCGTGGTCCACGCCACCGCCCACCTGGTTACCCGCCAGATCTTCACCGGCTCGGGCAAGGTGGGTTCTGAGGCTCCTGGCCTCACCACCGCGGAGGTGCCGTTTCAGATCACCCAGCGGGCGGACTTCTTTGAGGAGGAGGTGGGCCTAGAGACCACGCTCAAGCGGCCGATCATCAACACCAGGGATGAGCCTCACGCCGATGCCCGTCTCTATCGACGGCTGCACATCATCACCGGAGACGCCAACATGTCTGAGGTGGCCACCTTCCTCAAGGTGGGAACCACTGCCATCGTCTTGGCCATGGTGGAGGACAACGTTTTGCCCCGGGAGTTCCGCTTCCGGACCCCGGTATCGGCCATGAGACAGGTGTCCTACGACTTGAGCCTGGCCAGGCCGCTGGAGCTGGCCGACGGAACCACCGCCACTGCGCTGGATATCCAATGGGATCTGTTGGACCAGGCCCGCAAGTACGCCGACAGCCACGGGCTCGACGCGGTGGGCGGCCCGGTTGGCGACATGGTGATCGACCGCTGGGAGCAGGTCTTGGCCGGTTTGGAATCCGACCCCATGACCCTGGCCCGCCAACTCGACTGGGTGGCCAAATACCAGCTGATACAGGGCTTGGCCCAGCGCCATGGCCTGCGGCACGGCGATGCCCGTCTGGCCGCGCTCGACCTCCAGTACCACGACTTGCGGCCTGAGCGATCGGTGGCCGCCCGGGTGGGATTGGAGACCCTGGTGTCGGACGAAGACGCCCGAGCGGCTATCTCTGAGCCACCGACAGATACTCGGGCCTACTTCCGAGGCCAGTGCCTCAAGCGGTGGGCCCCCAGCATCGTGGCCGCCAATTGGGACTCGATCGTGTTCGACGTGGGCGACGAGCCGCTCCGGCGAGTTCCGATGATGGAACCGGCCAGGGGCACGGCCGACCATGTCCAAGATCTCCTGGCCGAATGCGACACCGCTGCCGAACTGCTCGCCCGACTCCGGGAACCGGGAAACCGCTGAGGGGTCATTACAAATTGCCCGTACTCCGGGGTCGGCGCGATATCGTGATCGGCACGCAACCGGGTATGAGGGGAAGAGATGGCGGAAAGAGAGCAAATCAAGAAACCCGCACCTCAACGAGAGCAGTCTGATGTCGAAGACGCTCCGGCGGTGTCAGGGCAGGGCGAGGAGCTGAAGGCAGAACTCGACGAGTTGTTGGACGAGATCGACGAGGTACTGGAGTCCAACGCCGAGGACTTTGTGAAGTCCTATATCCAAAAGGGCGGCCAGTAGCGGTAGTCTGCCAACTGTGACGCTGCCCCTCTTTGCAGCCGGGGGCGACCCTGGCCCCAACTTTGCGGCGTTGCTGCGCTCATCTGGACTCGCGCCACCGATGCCCGAAATCCCGGCTGCTGACATGGCCATAACCCATGCCACCACGGTGGTGGCCATCCGCTGTCGGCAGGGAGTGGTGATGGCCGGAGACCGTCGGGCCACCGCTGGACACCTCATCAGCCATCGAACCATTGAGAAGGTATTTCCTGCTGACCGCCATTCCGGGGTGGCTATCGCCGGGGCTGCGGGTCCGGCCATGGAAATGGTGCGGCTGTTCCAATTGCAGCTCGAGCACTACGAGAAAGTGGAGGGCAAGGCTCTCAGTCTGGACGGCAAGGCCAACCAGCTGGGCATGATGGTTCGGAACAACCTGCCCGCGGCGATGCAGGGATTTGCGGTGGTACCGCTGTTCGCCGGCTACGACACAACCCGCGACATCGGACGGCTGTTCCAATACGACGTGACCGGGGGCCGCTACGAGGAGCGGGAATACGCCGTGGGAGGTTCGGGGAGCCTTCACGCGGGAACGGTCATCAAGCTGGGATACCGAGCCGATGCCGATGCCGATGAGATGATCGACTTGGCGGTGTCGGCCCTGTTCCGCACGGCCGAGGAAGACTCCGCCACCGGTGGCCCTGATCTGGTGCGGGGCATCTATCCGGTGGTTGCGGTTATTGGCGCTGACGGGTTCGAGCGAGTGGCCGACTCAGATGTGGAGACCCGGTTCCGCGACCTCTTGGCCAGCTTGGAGAACCGTGGGGGTGATCCAGAATGACCATGCCCTTTTATGTCGCGCCCGAGCAGTTGATGAAGGATCGAGCCGACTTTGCCCGCAAGGGCATTGCCAGGGGCCGGGCTCTGGCTGCGCTCAGCATCAGCGATGGCATTTTGATCTGCGCGGAGAACCGGTCGAATACTTTGCGCAAGGTGAGCGAAATCTACGATCGGATCGCCTTTGCCGGCGTGGGCCGCTACAACGAGTTCGACCAACTCCGCATCGCCGGCGTGCGGCACGCCGACCTAAAGGGCTACACCTACAGCCGCGAGGACGTAGACGCCCGGAGTCTGGCCAACCAATATGCCCAAGTGCTGGGCCAAACCTTTACCCATGAAATGAAGCCCATGGAGGTGGAGATTCTGGTCACCGAGGTGGCACCAGAACCCCATGACGACCAGATGTTCCACGTGCTCTATGACGGCACCGTGAACGACGAGGCCGGCTACACGGTGTTGGGGGGAGAGGCTGACTCCATCGCTGAGCGGCTGGGCCAGACCTACGACGGAAACTGGGGAGTGGGCGACGCGGTCAAGGCCGCCGCCACGGCCCTTGCCGGGGAGGAGCGGACGCTGGAAGCCGACGACCTCGAGGTAGCCATCTTGGCAAGGGAGACCGGGCAGAGGGCGTTTCAGAGGATCGAAGGCGACGAGCTGGCCGGGCTACTGGACTGATGGACCGGCGCATCTTCGGCATAGAAAACGAATATGGCGTGACCTGCGCGCTTCGGGGCCATCGACGGCTCAGCCCCGATGAGGTGGCCCGCTACCTGTTTCGCCGGGTGGTGTCGTGGGGCCGCAGCAGCAACGTGTTTTTGGTCAACGGCGCCCGGCTGTACCTCGATGTGGGCTCCCATCCCGAATACGCCACGCCGGAGTGCGACTCGGTGTACGACCTGGTGGCCCACGACAAAGCCGGCGAGCGCATTCTGGAAACGCTCATCGAGAGCGCGGAGCTGCGGCTGCGGGAGGAGGGCATTCAGGGCGACATCTATTTGTTCAAGAACAACACCGATTCAGCCGGCAACAGCTATGGCTGCCACGAGAACTACCTGACCAGTCGGCGCGACGATTTCAGCGAATACGCCGAGGTTTTGATCCCCTTCTTGGTCAGCCGCCAGATCTACGCCGGAGCGGGCAAGGTGCTCCAAACCGCACGGGGAGCTGCCTACTGCATCAGCCAACGGGCCGAGCACATCTGGGAAGGGGTTTCGAGCGCGACCACCCGTTCCCGCCCGATTATCAACACCCGTGACGAGCCCCACGCTGACGCCGAGCGCTATCGGCGGCTTCATGTCATCGTGGGCGACTCCAATATGAGCGAGTACGCCACGTTCTTGAAGACAGGGGCCACCAGCATTCTGCTGCGAATGCTGGAAGACCCGTCGGTGGCGCTGCGGGACATGACGCTGGACAACCCCATTCGGGCCATTCGGGAGATCAGCCATGACCAAACTTGCACTCGTCGCATCCGTTTGGCCAGCGGCCGCGAGGTCAGCGCCCTGGACATCCAGTCCGAATACCTAGACCGCGCCCTCAAGTATGCCGATAGCCGTGACTTGGACCCCCAAGAGAAGCAGGCCCTGCAAATGTGGGAGCACTGTCTGACCCAGATAGCCAATGATCCCCTCAATCTGACCCGGGAATGCGATTGGGTGATGAAGCACCACCTCATCGAGGCCTACCGCGAACGCCACGGTCTGGCCCTGAGTGATCCCCGAGTGGCTCTGCTCGACCTCCAGTACCACGACGTGAATCGGTCGCGCAGCCTCTTCTACCGAATGCAGAACCGGGGCATGACCGAGCGGATGTGCGTGGACTCCGAGATCAACCATGCCGTCGAGAATCCGCCAGCCACCACTCGGGCTCGACTCCGGGGTGAGTTCATCCGGAGGGCCAAAGAGCGCAAGCGGGACTACACCGTGGACTGGGTGCACTTGAAACTGAACGACCAAGCCCAGCGGACCGTTCTTTGCAAGGACCCGTTCCGCGCCCACGACGAGCGGGTCGAGAAGCTGATCGAATCCCTGTGATGGCCAGGCGAAAGCCGGAGCAGGTCAGATTGGAGCGCTTGCTTCGACTCATCGCCGCGTTGATCGACACCCCTCGCTTCCTGTCCATCGAGGAACTGCACCAGCGGGTGGGAATCTCCCGGGGGGAAGACTCGGCCGGCTATCCGGAGAACGGCGCAGCAGCCAAGCGTGCGTTCCACCGGGACATGAATCAACTGGCCGATGCCGGCATCCCGGTCATCTCGGGGAGGGTACCCGGACAGGAGCGGGAGACTTGGGGATACCGCATCCGCAAGCAGGAATACTCCTTGCCGGAGATGGAATTCGAGGCCGATGAGCTGGCCGCCCTGCACCGGGCAGCCACCGCGGTCCGTTTCGACGGAGTCTCAGGGTCGGAGGCGCTGTGGAAGCTGGGGGGGCGGGTAGGGGAGGGAACCGACGCCGAGTTGGCCGCGGTGCCTGTCCATCCCGCGCTGGCCGATCTCTTTCAGGCCGTCACCGAGCAGAGGGTGGCCGAGTTCACCTATAGCGGGCAGCCCCGATCCGTCCAACCCTGGACGCTGGCCTTTGATGCAGGCCACTGGTATGTGGTGGGCCATGACCAAGGACGGAACGACAGGCGGACATTCCGGGTAGACCGGATCGAGGGGGATGTCACCTTGGGCCAGCCTGGCGGATTCGAACAGCCGGAGGGCACCGCGGGCTGGGTTCCGCTCCAGCCGTGGAAATTCGGAACCAGCCCGGCTGTGACCGCCCAGCTGAGGGTTGATGCCGACCAGGCAGTTTGGGCTGCTCGCCGCCTCGGTCAAGAGCCCTCCGAGAGAGACTCCGACGGGTCGGCGGTGTTCGAGATAGTGGTACGCAGTCCGGATGCCTTCAGATCCCTGGTCTTGGAGTTCTTGGAGCACGCCGAGATACTCGGTCCCCCCGAGCTGCGAAACGACATGGTGGCCTGGCTCGAGAGGTTGAGCCGGCTGAGCGCAGGAGATCGGCTCGAGAGGTTGAGCCGATGAGCCGGCTAAGCGCAGGGGATCGGCTGATACGGATGCTGGAGTTGGTTCCTTGGATTATGTCCCAAGGCGCAGCCGAGCTGAGCGAGGTATCCCAGCGGTTCGATTATCCCGAGGGGGAGCTGCGAGAGGATTTGGTAAAGGTGCTGTTCGTGGTGGGGCTACACCCCTTCACCCCAGACGAGCTGATTTACGTGATGGGCTTGGATGAAGAGGACAACGGCGGCTGGGTGGCGATCAGCAACGCGGATTACTTCTCCCGCCCACTCCGGCTCACGCACGGCCAGGCCTTGGGATTGATCGGAGCCGGTGAGGCCCTCCTTTCTGGTGCTGATCCCGATGGCCCATTGAGCCGGGGTCTGGCCAAGCTGGCCAACGGTGTGGGGGTGAGCGTCGGCGAGGACCTGGCGGTCAGTCTGGGCGAGTCGGCCGACGAATGGGTAGAGCCGCTGCTGGGCGCGGCGGCCGATCACCGCCAAGTTCAGATCCGCTATTTCAGCTACGGAAGAGGCCAGGAATCCGAGCGGGTCATCCATCCTTATCGAGTGTTCTCGGACTTCGGCAACTGGTACGTGCAGGGCCATTGCCAGCAGGCCGGGGGTCTGCGTGTGTTCCGCATCGATCGGATCAGAACCCTCCAAGTGCTGGAGACACGCTTCGATCCGCCTGATGAGGCGGGAACGGCGTCGGCTTTCGAAGCCCGGGAAGGCGATCCCCGGGTTGTGCTCCGGCTGGCCCCAGGCGCTTCTTGGGCCATCGAGAAATACCCCACCGACGACCAGGTGGTTCTGGACAGCGGCGAGATAGACGCCACCCTGCCAGTGAGCCACATCAGCCGACTAGAGCGGCTACTGCTCCAACTCGGTCCCCAAGCCGAATTGCGGCACGCTGACCCGCCGGTTGCCGCCGATCAAGCGCGGATTGCCGCCCAACGGGTGCTGGCCCGCTACCAGTAGGGACGCAGCGGGCCATGACCATCGACCAGCCAGATCAAGAGCCAGAACAAGAGGCAACCACGCCCGCTGCTCCGTCCCCTGGGGACGGGGGAGAGGGCAATGCCGACGGCAAGAGGACGAAATCCACTGCCCGGGTCGTGACCGAGTGGGTTGTGGTTCTGGCCGCAGCACTGGCATTGGCCTTGATATTGCGGGCGGTTCTCTTTCAGGCGTACTACATCCGCTTCACTTCCATGGAACCCACCTTGAGCAATGGCGACCGAGTATTGGTGAACAAGCTGGGCTACGACCTCCACGACGTCAACCGCGGCGACCTCGTGGTGTTCGAGCGGCCACAGGGAGTGAGCGGGCGGCAAACCGACGACCTCATCAAGCGGGTCATTGCGCTCCCCGGCGAGGTAATCAAGTTCGTCGAGGGGGATGTGTACATCGACGACCAGCGTCTCCACGAGCCCTACCTGGAATCATCCGGCATCACCTCGGGCAACTTGCTCTCCAACTGCGCTGCCATCGTGAATGAAGGCTGCCGGGTAGGGGCGGGCGAGGTGTTCGTCATGGGCGACAACCGGGCCAACTCCACTGACAGTCGGTCGTTCGGCCCCATCTCTGAGCATCTGATCGTGGGCCACGCCTTCCTACGCATTTGGCCGGTCACCGAGTTCGGCCGTCTCTAGCAGCTTTAGTGGGGCTCGCGTGATCTACGCGGGCTCTAGCAGTCGGGGTGGTCGTGGCCGTGGCCGTGATCGTGGCCGTGGCCGTGGTCGTTGAAGACGTGGACCACTCCATCGGCGTGGTCGTCGTGCTCGCCATGGAAAACACAGTTGTCTTCATCGCCATGAGCCATGCGGAGACCGAAGGCGGCTTGCAGATTCTTGTTGGTCAGCACATCACTGGGATTGCCCGACGCGACTACCCGGTTGGCCAGAAGAATCACTTGGTCGCAGAGTTCGGCCTCGTCCATGTGATGGGTGGAGATGACAACAATTCGGCCCCGCCTGCGCTCCTCATCAATGATGCGAAGGATCGTCTCCTGGCTGGGCATGTCCAAGCCGGTGATGGGCTCATCCATCAGCAGGACATCGGCGTCGTGGGCCAGGGCCTGGGCTACCATCACCCGCTGGCGTTGGCCTCCTGACAGCTCTCCGAACTGGCGCTTGCCCAAATCCGACACCTCGAGGCGTTCGGCCGCGTCCTCAATGATGATCTTGTCGGTTGGGCCAAATCGCCTGATCAAACCTCGGTCGCGAAAGCGGGACATGCGCAGTACGTTGGACACGGTCAGCGGCATCCATCCTCGTTGCCCATGCTGCTGGGCCACCAATGCCACCGTCTTCTCGGATGGATCTGGGCTGATATTCCCTTCCGATGGTTGGGCAAGGCCACACATCAAGCGCAGCAAGGTGGTCTTTCCCGAGCCGTTGGCGCCGACCAGAGCGGTAGAAGTTCCGTGTTCGAACTGGCAGGTGACGCAAGCGAGGGCAACGTGGCCATTGCCATATTTGGCGGTTACCTCGGCAAGAGAAATGGGTTCTTTGTTCTGAGTGGCGAGGGCTTTTGTAAATGCGGCTTGCTCGCTCATTGCTCCTCAGGATACCAGCTTGCCAAAGCGTCTCTTATGCGATCGACGTGGTCGCTGTACACCGCATCGATGCCCATGTCCAGCAGCTCGCTGAGCACCCGGGGCTGCTGGGCATCCCACCCAAAGCACAGCACACCGAACCGATGGAACAGGGTGACCAGACCCCCAGTCCAGTCGGTTTGGTGGAGGTTCACCGAGTCGATGGCGGCCTCGGCCAGTACGGCGGCCCGTCGTTCGGGCCCGCCGTCCATACGGCTCAATCGGGTGGAGTTGCACAAGCGCACATCGGCCCACCGGTCCCGCAAACCGACCAGGGTGGCCACGTCGGGATGGCACAGCCACAGCCGCTCGCGGAGCGAATGACCGGTGCGGGCCGCGGCTCCATCCACAACAGCCATAACCGCGGGTGCCGCGTCGGGATCTTTGAGGTCGAGCGACAGCTCGAAATCGGCGCCGCATGCCTCGTACAGCTCAGCCAGGGTGGGAATGTGGTCGGGCAGTTCATCGCGTTGGCAGTCGGATATGGGGCGCCGCCGTCTCAGCCGACCCGAGCGCACCCATCCGTCGTGGTCCAACACCGCGTGGGAGTCGGAGGTCACCCACACGTCGCTCTCCAGGCCGACAGCCCCCATCTCCAAGGCCTTGGAGAACGCGGCCAGCGTGTTTTCCCGCTCGAGAGCTCGGGCCCCCCGATGAGCGAATCCGATCGGGGGTATGCGAAGCGAGGAGATCCGGGGAGGCACCCCTTCATCATTGATTGCTGCCTCTGGCCCGGACAACCTCACAAAGTAAGTGGAGCGGTAGCCTCTGGGGGTGGGCAACCTCGGATGGGCCGAAATTGCGGTGATCGCAGTGGTGGCTTTGGTGGTGTTGGGGCCGGAGAAGCTGCCTGGGGCGGCCCGACAGATCGGCAATTTCATTCGCCAGATCCGCAAGATCTCCACCGGATTCCAACAGGAGCTGCAAAACGCCTTAGACGAGCCCATCGAGGCTGAAGCTCGACGGCGAGGAGACCTGGCAGTAGAGCAGAGCAAACAGGAAAGCGGCCAAGGGAACGGGCAGGCTGAGCAGGCAGGCCAACAGGGGAATAAGCAGGAGAGCCCACAGGAAAGCGAACCGGCCAGCGAACCGGCAAGCGACTCAACCCCTGACAGCTCGTGAGCGACACCGGGGAGGGCCGCGTCCGGTCCAGCGACGGGACCATGCCGTTGATGGAGCATTTGGCCGAGCTGCGAGTACGGCTAATCAAGTGCGTCTTGGCCATTGTGGCCGGAGCGGTGGTTTGCTGGGTGTTCTACCCCCAAATACTGGACTGGCTGGTCGAGCCCTACTGCGATGTGATTTCCGAAGAAGCGGTGACCGAGGAGGCGGCGAGACAGAACCTGTTCGGAGGATGCGAGCTGCTGGTGCTGGATCCGCTGGAGCCGTTCTCGGTGCGGCTGACCGTAGCGGGCTACGGGGGGTTGACCCTTGCGATTCCGGTCGTGCTCTGGCAGGTGTGGAGATTCGTCCAGCCCGGTCTCTACCCCCGAGAACGACGACATGCCGCCGCGTTTACGGTGGCCGGCGCCCTTTTGTTCGCGCTAGGGGCCGGACTGGCCTATTGGAGCATCCCCCGGGCCCTGAACTTCCTGGCCTCGATCGGGGGCGAGGATTTGGTAACCGGCTTCTCTCCAGCCAAGTACCTGGGGTTCGTGGTCAAGATGATGGCTGCCTTCGGCATCGGCTTTGAGTTCCCCATTCTGCTGGTGTTCTTGCAGCTCACCGGGGTCATCCACTACCGACAGCTGATCCGGGGACGGCGCTTCGCCATCGTCGGCATCGTGGCCCTGGTAGCGGTGATCACCCCCAGCGGGGACCCCTTTACACTCATGGTGCTTTCGGTGCCCATGTACTTGTTCTACGAAGCGGCGATCGCCATCGGATGGATGCGAGACCGCCGAGAACGCCACCGAACCGTCGAGGACGAAGAGGCCCTAGAAGAAGCCGATGCCGATCCAACGAGGTGAGGATTGGGGGGAGCCGGGGGGCCTAGGGCCAAGCGGAGTGCTGGTACGCACCGACGCGGAGGCCCGGGCTGTGATCGAGGAGGCCCGACGGGCTAACCGGCCATTGCCCGAGCTGGGTCTGCTGGGCGGCGATCTGTGCCGCACCCTCGGCGGCAGAGGCGACGCCGACGCCATCCGCTCGCCGGAAGCGTGGCGGTTCTCGGTGGATGTCGGCGCCGTGCTCTTGGACGGTCGGTTGTTCTGGTTCAGTGCCCACCTGACGGCGCGACGGAGGGGATGGGCCGGGGAGGCGCTGGTGGCCATGAACGCCGCATGGCGGGGAAATTGGAATCTGGGTCCCAAAGCCCATCCCGGCGATGGGTTGCTGGATGTCTCCCACGGCCGGCTGTCGGCCGGCGACCGGCTGCGAGCCCGGCGCCGAGTTGGCACCGGAGACCATCTGCCCCACCCCAATATCCTCCATCGCCGCACTGGTGCCTTTCAGACGGTGCTCGAGCGGCCGTTGATGGTGGAGTTGGACGGACAGCCGGTGCAACGGGCCGCCAATCTGTCGATTCGAGTGGAGCCAGCCGCGCTCACGGTCGTGGTGTGATTGCCACCGAACAGAACCGCGTACACCACCAGCAGGGTCACTAGGATTCGCCCCGTGACCCCTGATGTGGCCAAGCAGATGATGGCATCGGAGGTCGACGCCCGAGCATCCCGGCTGCTCAGCGTCTCCCACCAAATCCATGAGACCCCTGAGCTGTGCTTTGAGGAGCACACTGCCCACGATCTGCTTTGCTCAGTCTTGGAGGATGAAGGGCTCGAGGTGGAGCGCTCGGCCTTCGACCTGGACACCGCGTTCATTGCCCGTTCTGGTCGAACCGGTCCTCATATTGCGGTGATCTGCGAGTACGACGCGTTGCCGGAGATCGGGCACGCCTGCGGACACAACGTGATCGCGGCGGCAGGGCTGGGGGCCGGGCTGGCCGCGGCTGCGCTCGCAGAAGACCTTGGCGGGCGCATCAGCATCATCGGAACCCCCGCTGAGGAGGGCGGGGGAGGCAAGTGCTACATGTTGGAGCGGGGCGCATTCGAAGGCGTCAGCGCGGCCATGATGGTCCACCCCGCCAACCACGAGCTCACCTATATGAGTGCCATCGCGGTCGAGCAATTGGAGGTGACCTATACCGGCCAGTCGGCCCATGCCTCTGCCGCGCCCCATAAGGGACGAAACGCCCTCGACGGGGCGGTCTTGGGGTACATGAACGTGGCTGCGCTCCGTCAACACATACGACCCGACGAGCGAATCCACGGCATCTTCACCCGTTCCGGCGACAAGCCGAACATCGTTCCCCACGAGGCCGCTGCGGAGTGGTATGTGCGGTCTCCGAAGCTGGACAGCCTCGCAGAGCTGCGTCAAAGGGTTGTGGCTTGTCTTGAGGCCGGTGCCACTGCCGCCGGTGTCGACATCCAATGTCAGTGCAAGGCACCCATCTATGCCGACATGATCAACAGCCAAACGATGCTGGAGTTCTACGCCCGCAATGCCGCGGCCACAGGAAGAGCGGTTAGCGAGCCTCGATCGTCATTTGCAGTGGTGGGCAGCACCGACATGGGAAATGTCAGCCACGCGGTGCCCTCGATACATCCCATGATCAAGGTGGCCCCCGACAATGTGGCCATCCACACCCCGGAGTTTGCCAACTATGCGAAATCGCAGAGCGGCGACCAGGCGGTGGTCGATGGAGCCAAGATCATGGCCATGACGGTGGCCGACCTGTGGTTGGACCCCGACGCTTTGGATCAGGCTGCCGATGAGCTGGCTCAAAGCCTGCAATGACCCAGTACGTCGCCAATGACCCAGTACGTCGCCAATGACCCAGTACGTCGCCAATGACCCAGTACCTGGCCAATGACCCAGTACGTCGCTGAACAGTTCACCAGTGAAGAGGCGGATATTCTCCGCCGGTATTTCACCAACCTCGATCAGCCGGTTTTCGCCCTGGTGAACCTGCCAGAAGTGGTCAAGGGTGCGTTGTTCGCCCGCTACAGCCGGTCGGCCAAATCACTGAGGAGGCTGTTCCTGGACGAGTTTGTCGGCGAGTTGGACATCAGCGGCGACATGAGCATTGATGCCACTGTCGGCCTGAGACGGGCCGAAGAGCTATACGACCGGGTTTTCTTCGAATACGGGGACGACTCGGTGGCCCAATTGGGCGGCGTCCACCTGGCCTGCGAACAGGCCTCCAACATCTTGACCAAGGTGCTGGAGTGGGGGCGGCTGATGTCGTATTTGGAGCAGTCCACCCGGTACATCGACTACCTGTCCCGGATCGGGGGGCGCTATCGCTACTTCCGCGACCCCGAGGTGGGGGAGTCGCCCTTGTCGGGACGCTACGTAGGCGACATGGACCGGATGTTCGAATCGTACGGCCAGCTCCTGCCGGCCATGACCGAGTTCTACCGCCAGCACACCCCCAAGGACTCCAGCTCCTCTGACTTCGCCTACCGCCAGGCAGTTCGGGCCAAGGCGCTGGATGCGGTTCGGGGGCTGCTGCCGGCCGCGACGGTGTCGAACGTGGGCATCTACGGCACCGGCCAGTCTTACGAGCTGCTCCTGCTGCGAATGAGGGCCCACGATCTCCCGGAGGTCCAAACGTATGCCGATCTGATGCTGACCGAGCTGCGCAAGGTGATCCCCTCATTCCTGAAGCGAGTGGACCTGGAAGATCGAGGCATGGCTTGGAGCCGCTATCTGGGCGACGTCCGGGAAACCCTGGAAAGCGTGGCCGACCACTTGCTGCCCCCCGATCTGCCCGTTGATGACGCCCCATCGGTTCGCCTGGTGGACTTCGATCCTGAAGCCGAGGTCAAGATGGTGGCCTCGATGCTGTACCCCTACACCCATCTGCCCGAGGAGCAACTGGAACGTGAGGTGCGGGCCATGGGCGCCGAAGACCGGCTATCGGTGGTGCGAGCCTACGTGGGGACAAGGGCGAACCGCCGCCACAAACCGGGACGGGCCTTGGAGCGGCCCTTCTACCGATTCGACATCCTGGCCGACTACGGCGCCTTCCGAGATCTCCAGCGCCATCGAATGCTCACTTTGGAGTGGCAGAAGCTCACTCCTCAACACGGGTTCACCTGCCCTGAGGCGGTAGACGCCGCGGGCTGCGCCCCGGTGTTCAACGAGGTAATGGAGCGATCTGCGGCTCTTTACCACCTCTTGGACCGAGACTTCCCCGAGCAGGCCTCCTATGCGGTGTGCCTCGCCTACAAGGTGCGATTCGCGATGAGCTTGAACGCCCGATCAGCCATGCATCTCATCGAGCTGCGCACCACTCCCCAAGGCCACTCCGTTTATCGGAAGATCGGACAAGAGATGTGGCGGCTCATGCGAGATGAGGCCGGCCACACCGCAATCGCGGAGATGATGAAGTTCGTCGACCTCAGCGAAGAGCCCCCTTTGGGCCGCTTGGATGCCGAACGCCGTGCCGAACAGCGACGCCAAGTGGAAGAGCGCGCGTAGGCCGTCAAAATATAGATCGCCAATGAGCACACATCGCGGGGCAATGGTGTCTATGATCCGCGCTGATCGCAATACCTGAGAAAGGGACCAGGGGAGAATGACTGACCCTGAAGAGCACGACGAAATCCCGGAAGACGAATTCGATGACGACGCCATCGATGACGATCTAGATGGCGATCTCGACGGTGAATTCGATGACGACGCCATCGATGACGACCTCGATGGCGATCTAGACGGCGATCTGGATGGCGACCTCGACGACGACCTCGACGAAGACAAGGAGGAGGAGGAGGAGGCCGACAACGGGTCGGCCCGCAACTCGACCATGTCGGATGACGAGGACGGTGACGCGGAGGACATCGACCCCGACAACGTAGAAGCCGATCTCGACACCATCTTGAAGGACCGTCTGGCCGCGGGCGACGACGAGGACGAGGAGACCCCTGAACCATTGCCAGAGGCCGCGGGCCAAGTGGCACCCAAAAGGGACAATGAGTGGACGTGCGAAGGGTGTTTTCTGATCGTCAGCTCCAGCCAGTTCGGGTCCCGCGACAACCCTCGGTGCCCGTCGGGGGAGGAACCTTGTCCATCGCTGGCCCGGCTGTGAGCTCAACCGATAGCGCCCAATCGTCTCGGGAAGCCCTGGACCAGTTGCTTGACGCCGTCTTCTACGCACCGGTAGGGCTGCTGCTCTCAGTGGACGCGCCTCCTTCAGAGTTGGCCTCCAGAGGTCGCCGTCATGTGGAAGCGGCTCGACTGCTCGGTCGCATGGCCCTGGGCCATTCCTCGGCCCCGCCCGCGCCCAGCGATGACGCTGCCGATCCGAACCCGGGTTGAGCAATGGCAAAACAAGGTTCGGCCCGACCTGCACATCCGGAGGAAATCGGTGTCGTAGCTGATTTGGCTCGCGAGGCCCGTCAAGAGGCACTGGAATACCGAGGCGGGGAGCGGTGGCTGGTCACCGAAGCTGCTTGTGAACCACTCGAAGACCATTTCTCGGAATTGCTGGACGACCCGGATGCCGTCCTCGTGGTGGGGATATGGGAAGACTCGGTGGTGGGGTATGGATGGGCTCGGCGGTTGATTCGATTGGATGGATCGCCGATCGGCCGAATCGAGGAGCTTTTCGTCACCCCTGATGCCCGTTCGGTGGGGGTGGGGGAGTCGCTGTTCAATGCGTTGCTGCTGTGGGCCCGCGAGCGAGAGTTGGTTGCCATCGACGCGTTTGTGCTGCCCGGCCATCGAGAGGCCAAGAACTTCTTCGAGACCTTCAAGATGACCGCCCACGCGCTGATCGTGCACACCCGCCTGGATCAAGACCGGGAGCCATGAGCGGACCGGAACTGTGCGTAGGCGCAGTTGTGGTGCGCGAGAATTCCATTCTGCTCATCCGCCGGGGCACTCCGCCGGGGGAGGGGCTGTGGTCGGTGCCCGGCGGTCGAGTACAGCGAGGGGAGAGCCTGGCCGATGCCGTCTGCCGGGAGTTGAGAGAGGAAACAGGCTTGGACGGGGAGGTGGGCGACGCCGTGGGCTGGACCGAACTCATCGGCCGTCGCCGCCACTACGTGGTGGTGGACTATCGAGTCACCGTCGCCCCCGATGCGACGCCAACGGCCGGGTCGGATGCCGACGACGCAGCGTGGGTGGCCTTCGACGAACTAGAAGATTGGGAATTGGTGGACGGCTTGCTTCAGTTTCTCACCGACCACCAGGTCATTCCGCAGTAGCAGTCTGCGCTTTCTGTTTCCGGCGATTGCGTCTCGGGCCTGGTGTCGGCTCCACCCCAAACAGGGCAGCAATGTGGGGAATCCGCTCAGATAGCTTCTTGACCTCGGCTAGCAGTTCTTCGTCGGGCTTCTCCGGAATTCCCATGGGCTGCACAGTTCGGCGCACCGGAGAAAACGCCACCGCGCCCATGACGGTTATCCAGCGCTTGGACGGAGTGTCGCTGGTCAAGGCGGCGTTGGCTGCCTCGGTGAGGCGGGTAACGATGTCTTGAGGGAGGGGCACCCCGGCTTTCGGGGGCCGGGAGCTGAGCCTCAATGCCCGCACCATGCGCCCGTCAGCCAGCGTGGCCGCCACTTCGGCCAACCACTCGGCGTGTTCCCGATCGACCCGCTCGGTGAGTTTGGTGCGCAATTCCTCGGCCAGCGTTTTGGCTTCGTCGTCTGTCGCTCCAGCCTCTGAGGCCACTACCACCGACCGCAGATCGCGCAGGTCGATGTCGTCGATTTCAGCCAGCGCGGCGTCAACCCGATCCCGCCACTCGGCAGCCCGCATCCGAGGAAGCAACTTGGCAGCCATGGACAAGAAGTCGTCGGTAGCGGGCTCCTCAGACTTCTCAGCAACCTCAGCAGCCGGCTCCTCAGACTTCTCAGCAACCTCAGCAGCCGGCTCCTCAGACTTCTCAGCAACCTCAGCAGCCGGCTCCTCAGACTTCTCAGCAACCTCAGCGGGCTCTTCAGACTTCTCAGCAACCTCAGCGGGCTCTTCAGACTTCTCAGCAACCTCAGCGGTTTCTTTGCTGGCTTTGGCTGCTTCCTCGGCGGCTTTCCTTTTGGCCTGGGCTGCGTCGCGGGCCTTTTTGCGCTGGTCCCGCAGGGCTTGCTCCACCGAGCTGATGCCATCTCGAATCATCTTTTCGGCCACAGGCTTCTGCTCATCGGATAGACCATCGATCAGCGCCTGGCGGTGAGCTCGACCCGGGCGAAGTCGCTTGGCCTTGGGACGGTCGTCTTCTCTGCGGGACTCGCGGCGATCGCGATTCTGCCTCTCGCCCCGGTTACGGCGATCCTGACGACCCCGGCGGTCGCCGCGGCCTCCGTCTCGATCCCGACCCTTGCGGTTGGCCACTAGCTGGGTGGTTACCAGCGGCTGATCTCGGCCCGACCCCAGCATTTCCAGCGTCTCGGGCATGGGGCGCTTTGTCTTGGGCTCAAACGCTTCGATGATCTCGATGCCGTCCATGTGGAATTCGGCCTCGACCGTCAGCTCATCGCCCACACTGGCCGAGAAGGCGATCAGATCGCCCGCCAGTTCGCCCTTCGGCTCCCGCGCGCCAGCGGCTCTCCAAGTCCAGGACCCGTCGGGCCGCTGGCTGGTCAGCTCAATCTCAATCCTGCGGGACACCGGCGGTCACGCTACCGCATGAGAGCTCAGTCACAGAACTGCTAGTGGGCTTTCTGCAATCCGCTAACACGAGTCCAAGACACTGGCCGCGGGCACGCTGAAGCTCCCGAGTTCCACCGTGGTCGTTGCCGTAGAGGGGGATAGCCCGATGAACACCGTGGGGCTCCAGGGAATCCGGGCTTCGATTCGAAGAGCGGATCCGCTCGGAGATTGGCTTACGCAGCCAGACAGGACAGTCCCGTCGACGCGGGTGGTATTCACAGCAGTGGCATCGCATCCCGTGCTCCCGCAGCCGCCTATGAACGCGGCCGCAGCCCTTTCGGCCCGATCAGCAGCCAGGTTGCGGTTGGTGATCAGTTCGGCATGGTCGGCCAGCGCACCAGTGGCCACGGCCACGGCGATGCCGAGGGTCAACAGCACAATGGAGGTGTACACGTTGCTAGCCGACGGGTTCGACGCTGGCGGCGATTACCCGGTTGGTCTTGAGCAGCCGGCCCAACTCAACCGGACAACTGACCACCGCGGCAACCGATGGTGATCCATCGGTGTCGCCGGAGGGCCGAGGTTGGGAGATCAAACTGACCTCGAATGCGGCGTCGGTTTGGTTGCACACTCCGGCGGTGGCGGCCAGGCCCGACTGCTCCAAGGTGTCCACCGCTTCGTCCCATCGGGCAAGAGCCGATGGCTCGGTGCTGGCAGTGGGGGATTGGGCCAGGGTGTCGGCGGCGTGGGCGGCGGCAGCATCGGCGAAGGTCGATGTTCGGTAACGGGCAGTTCCCAGCGTCCCCGCCGCGTCGAGCACCACCACGCCCAACACCAACGATGGCAAGATCAGCAGAAACGCGATGGCGTCACTCATGGCAATGCCGTCAACACGATCCGGGAACCGCAAGAGCCGCGGCCCGTGTCGCCGACCGGCAGGCAATGGCTGTTGTGTGCAGGGCCGACACCCGAGTGTTGAGGGGAGCGGCGGTGACCGCGGTGATCAAGTTGCAGGCGTCGGCCCGCACTTCCATCGCCACCGGCTGCACCGCCAAGTGCTTTATCTGGCCCAGGGTGGCCTGGGCAGCAGCGGTGAGTGCCTCGGGTGGGGGAGTGGGCTGGCACTGCCACCCGGCGGCGGCGGCCGCCTGGGCCGCGGCAGTGGCGGCTGACTGGGCGGCGGCATCGGTTGAGAGCCTGGTGACGTGGCGCACATACAGCCCGGTGATCACCGCCAGCAGGAACATCAAAAGCACCGAGTTGCGAAGGACAACCAGGGAGGAAATCACGGCTTCTCAGCGCATGTCTTCGTGCCTACAGTCCACGTGCCGTCCACTGCTTCGCACAGCGTCTGAGTAGTAATCCGGGTGTATTCGATGTTGTCTCCAGACTCCGGCGCGGTATCGCTGAGCTGGCTGTAGACGATGATGGCCACGATGGCGGCGGCGGCAATGGCGACCACGATCAAGATCATCTGAACGATGGCTGATTGCATAAGTGATTTCTCCTTTTGTACGGGGCAGCCGGGGCGCGTCAAAGCACGAAGATCACGGCGGCCATGACGGTGAGACCAGCGACAGCGGCCACCAGGGTGACCGTGGTTCCGATGGCCCGACTGAGCTGGTCGATCGCCAGGCGTCGCTCAGACTCCAGGGTCCGAACCGAACGGGACAGGGAATTGTCCAAGAGGTCTGACGACGCCGCCCCGGCCCGCTCGGCGGCCACCACCGAGGCCAGTAGCGGCTCGGCGGGAGAGCCAGCGATGGCCGCGGTAACTGCGGGCAGCGGATCCCGTCCGGCCTCCAAAGCAGCCCCAATGGCCCCTTGGGCCAAAGTGAAAGCACGACCCGACACCGTCAACGCCGCGTTGACCGCGGCAGCGTTGATGGGTTGTCCCGCCGAGGTCAACAAGCGCAGCTTGCGCATCCACTCCAGAATCTTTTGGTCTCGTTCCCGGCGGTAGGCCGCGGCGGCCAGCGACCGGATGGCCACAGGCGCCAGGCGAGGCAGCCATGTTCCGGCCATCACGGCCAACGTCAAGCCACCGGACCAGCCGGCCATCGATCGACCAACGACCCCGCCAACCACAACACCGGCAGCAGACACGGCCCAGCTCGCCACCGAAATATGCCTGGGAGACCAGCCAATGGCCGCGGCCTGCATCGCGGCGCCTCCGGTGGTCTTGGGTGGGGCCAGCAGCAGCATTGTCACCGCGGCCACCCCCGAGACACCGGCGACAAAGATCATCGGCCCGCTCGCCAGGCCGGGGCCAGCACCCGGGCGCAGAGCGCGGCAGTCAGCAGCGCCAAGAGCAACAGAAACTGCTGTCCGACCGCTGAGGTGAGCCAACGCCCCACGTCTTGGGCTGCGAAACCGCTGATGGCCAGCATTCCCACAGCCATCACCACGGTGACTGCGATCTGGGGCATGAGGGCAGCCACGTAGCGGTGGAAGTGGCGAGCAGTCTCGGCCGCCTCCATGGCCTCGTCGGCCAGGACACCGGCCAAGCCCACCCACTGCGAACCACCCCGAAATGCCTCAGCCAACACGGTAGACAGCATTTCGGCGATAGGGCGTTGGATGGTGGTGGAAAAACGGTTGGCCGCCTCCACCAGGCCGCCGGTCTCACACTCGGCGGCCATCAGCTGCGCCGCGGCACCCACTCGGCCGGGAACCAAAGGTGCCGCTTGGCGGACGGCTTCCACCACGGTGGGAGCCACCAGCGCCTGGTTGGCCAGTCTGTTGGTGAGCTGAGCCAATTCGTCGGCCTCCCGCAGACTGCGGCGCGACCTGATCTGAACCGCGATCGCCCAGATGCCCACACCCACCAGCACCATGACGGCCACGCCGGTCGTTGCCCCCACGAGCACCAACCCAGCCACGAATCCGAGGGCGACCAGTGCAGCCGACAGAGGCGGCCCGGCTCGAAGCGAGCGCCGCCGGGCCAGCAGCAGGCTTCCCATAAGGAGCGCCGAAGGAGTTCCGGCCCATGTCGGCCACCAAACCACCACCATCATCAAGACGAATCCTGCGGCCAGGGCAACCGCTGCTTGCGCAGTCATTGGTTTCTCACTGAAGAAGCCGCGGCCAAGGAAGGCTCCGCCGTTTTGTTGCCGGCTCCAGGCGTCCGACCGCCAGCCGGGTGCAGGTCTATGCCCACGGATCGATACAGACGTTCGACTTGGCCGTGGGGCAAGGCCACCGGAGCAGCCCACCGCTGGCCAGAGTGAAGGGCCCATAGGCACCGGGTCTCGATGACATCTTGCCGATCGTCATAGCTGACGATTTGGGTGACATCGGACACAACTCGCTCACCTAGTTCGTTGCGGCCCATCCACACCAGCAGGTGGACGGCGATGGCGATCTGCTGGCGGGCGAACCGAGCATCGGCCCCCTCGCTGCACGCGTAAGACACCAGCTTGGCCAACACCCCTGGACCCGGCTGGCTGTGCAGCGTGACCAGGCAGCCATTGAGGCCGCTGCTCATGGCATCGAGCAACGCGAGCGTGCCCTCGCCCCTCGTCTCGCCGATCACCAGCTTGGAGGAGTTGGCACGCTTGGCGTCGCGGATGTGGTCGCTCATAGTGAGCTTCCCCACACCGTCGTTGTTGGCGTCACGTGTGAGACGCTCGAAGCTGTTGGCGTGGATGCCGTACTGGGCCAGGCGGAGTTCGGGGGTGTCCTCGATGGTGTCGATTCGTTCGGAACCGTCGACGGTGGCCAATAGGGCCTGGCACAGCGTGGTCTTTCCACCACCCATGGCCGCGGCGACCACGATGTTGGCCCGGATCGGCCCCGAAACCGCTGCCGCCAAGATTTTCTGGAGCGGTGGCGCAGCAACATTGAGGTCGTCCAACGTGGCCTTTCCGGCCATGTTCGACCGCAGCACCATGGTGGGGGGGTGGCACATGAACGCTTCGGCGTGCAGCCGCCACCGGTCGCCGAGGCGGATGTCCAACCGGCTGTCGAGCATGTCGAAGCGCTGGGGCTGCCCTCCCGAGAAGCTCGCCAGGTGCCGGGCCGTCTCGATCAGCTCATCGTTGGACGCAAACGGCGAATTCCGGCGCTCCCGCTGACCCTCGGCGCGATGGACAATCATGCACTCGCCGCCTCGGATTTGGAACTCCTCGACTCCGGATTCTTCCAGCAGATCGGCGAGCCGGGTCTGGGCAGCTTGCGAAGCCGACCACAGATGGGTCTCGCGGTCGAGCGGATCAAGCCGACGGGGGGCGACTGCGGTCCATGCCAGCCGACGTCCGAGACGGTGCAACCGGCGGCGGTGGCTCCCGCCCGGCTCACTGGGGATCCAGAGGGTGAAGACCCGCTGGCGTCGGAATCGGCCTGATTCCGGCTGGTCATCGGACACCACCACCGACACGATCGGCGTGGCGCGACGATTTCCGGTGTCCAGCTTGAGTTGAGAGCGCACATCGGTGCTGTCGGTAGCAGTGATCCATAGGACCGCAGCGGCAGACGCAACGGCCGATTCCAAGCGGACCTCCGGTTCATCGTCGCCCAGGGACAAAACCGTTGGATGGCCAGCCGCTGACGCCTTGTCCACCTCCGCGGGGGAAACGGCGAGGACTACTCCAGGGGCGGTGCTGGAAATTCCCTCTAGAACGCTGTCCATGATCTGTTCCGCAACATCGACTTGAAGCCATCGGTCTCTGACGGTCAGAAGCATCAGCGCTCATCCCCGTCATCTGCTCTGGCGGCGGGGGTGGCGGCCCTGTCGTCTTCTTGGCACAGCGGCCAGCCCCCGGGAGGCGATTCCCAAATCCACCACTGCCCATCGGCAAGCGTGCTGGCCAGCTCGGGAGAGACTTCCAAGGTGGCGCGGGCTCCGGCACCTTCTTCGGCAACTGCCACCAGGGTCACCAGTGCCGCCGCGCAGCCTCCCGGTGAGAGGGAGAACACCGCCCTGTCGCCTGCATTAGGGCCGGGATCGGGCCACATGTCGGCGTTCACCGGGAACCGCATTAGCGATGTAGTGCGGGCGTCGTCACCGCCTTTGCGAGAGCGCAGCATTCGCGGCGAGATGAGCGCCCCCTCGGGAACGTCGACCGCAGCTACGGTTCCCTCCAACTCCTGGGGCCCAACGAACAGCGGGGCCAAATCGGCGGGTACCCCGATGATGGCGTGATCGCCGGGAGGATGCCCCTCGGGCCACCGCTGGGCCGCGGCCACCACCGAGACCTCCGCGACGCTTTCGCCATCTCGGGACAGAGCAACAATCGCTATGAGCGTGACAACCAGCACGACCACAGTTGCCAGCAGACGCCAGCGGAAGCTCACCGGCCATGCGGTGGGCGACCACTGATCCTTGCTGAGACGGGTTACCACAGTGTCACCTGTTGGCCCAGATACTCGGCCGGTTCAAGGAACAAGGACAGATCATCAGCCAAGACCAGGGTGAATTGATGGCCCTGTTCAGAGGTGTACTGCACTTGCAGGTGCCACACCCAGAAGCCCCGGCGGGGGATCGCCCACCGGCAGTGCCCGTGGGCGGATTCCCAATCAGCGGGCAGCGACAGCACCCCGTTTTCCGGAACAGTCCACCGGGGCAATTCACCTGGCGAGCACCAGACGACGGCGGGATCGTTGCGGGAGAAGGCGGCCCTAAACCACTGCTTGCGCTGGAGACTCAGCCGATCCCACAGCGCGGCTGCCTTGATGGCAGCGTCTTCCGCAGCCACGCTACCGGGCGCCTTGAGCTTGGCTAGGTCGGAAGGCTCATATGGAAGCAGCTCTCGGAGCGACACCCCGACACCTGTGGCAGTCCACAGGCATCCGTTCACCGGAGCGTCCAACACATCGAGCGTTGCCCCCGATTGCAGGGCTGTCCAGTGCCGCACTGCATGGCCCGGGCTTGAAGCCGCAGTGAGGAACTGCCTACCGCCTGGAACCTCCGGATGGTGGTAGTCGGCGAAGCCATCGCCATAGGGAACCATCGACTCCCACCGCACCCGCTCCAGCAGCGTTCTCCGGGTTTGGTCGGTCCACGCCGACGTGCAGGTCTTCTGCGGCGGGGGTGGAGGCGGCGGGGGCGGCGGAGGAGGGGGTGGGGGTGGAGGCGGCGGGGGTGGGGGCGGAGGTGGCGGCGGAGGAGGCGGCGGAGTAGGAGCAGGAGTCGCGGTTGCCGTCGGTGTCGGCCTCGAAGTCGGTTCCGGAGTAGGAGTGGACGTGGCTGTGGGCCCCGGAGTGGGCGTAGGCGTGGGCCTCGGAGTGGGCGTGGGCGTAGGCGTAGGCGTGGGCCTCGGAGTGGGCGTCGGCGTAGCCGCGGGCGTGGGCGTCGGCGTCGGCGTCGGCTTGGGCGTCGCCGCGGGCGTCGGCGTCGGCGTCGGCGTGGGCGTCGGCGTGGGTATGGGCTTGTAGTACCCGGTGTACGACCAGTAGTACGTCTGCGGCGTCCACCAGTGGCCCCCAAACTCGTACCAAGCCCCCGGCGTACTGGCTGCGGGCGCCGCATGGCCGCAGCCCTGACTCGTGCCGTGAACGACACAGGAGGTGGAACTGCTGTTCCCGGTCGCCTGCTTGCCGGAAGGAGTGCCGGCATATTCGACAAACTGATTGATGTGGGTGTACTCGTGAACCAATTGGGTGCGGCTGGTCCAGCACCATTGGCCCGGCGATGCGGCATCACAAGAGGGCCAGCCGAGATCGAGCTTTAGATCGGCAGCCCCTGGCGCCGTGCCGAGCAGCAACGCGAGCAGCGTGGCGGCCACAAAAACGGCAACCGCCCGCCTGGGTTCAGCACGTCTCATTGGAGTTCACCCCCGTGTGCTGTTGCAGTCCGGGAACCGCGCCCGGGGCTTCGGCATTGAGCACGGCATTCAAAAGCCAGTGCTCGGCACACAGTCGAGTTGTTCCCGGAACTGCGAGGTGCGCATCTAGATCGGCTTCGACCAACCCACAAGTGTCGGCAGCGACCTTCTCCACCCGGGGGTGACCCTTGACCTCCAGGCCTCGGAACACGACTTCGCGGCACTTCTCCGCGAAGGGACGCCCGTCAAGCGGGGTCGGGTTCCCGATGGTTGGGCACTGGGTCCAAGAGTTGCCCTGTCCGTTGATCACGCTGTAGTCGTCGGAATACGCCTGCTGAACGCACCCGCGTTCCGCTCCATAGCGCTGTACCGCCTGTTCCATCAAACCTGCGCTGGTGGTGCAGCCCAACACGGCCTGCGACACGCGCACATCCTGGGGCCATGGGGAGGTGACCGATGGATCTGCGTGATGATTCACGCACCGGCTCATCCAGTCCTTGGCCTCCGGGGGCGGTGCAATCACGCGATACCCGTCAAGCTCCTCCTCGGTGGCGGGCCGAAGCACCCGGTACCGGCCGGAAGAAACCTCCGTCCACGCGTCCTTCAACGACGCAGGCGGCAGCTGGTACCGGTCGGAACCGGTCCCACCCTCATCGGCGGCACCGGGAGCAATGTCCCGCCAGATCGGATCCGATTCCGACTCATCGACAATGGGAGCGGAGTGGGAATGGGCATGGTCGTGCGAGTGGTTGACCACCGGGTCGGCGATGCTCGCTCGATCAGCACGGAGGCTTAGTGTCCAGTCCTTGGGCAATTCTGGATCCAGGATCGCGGTGGTTCCCGGCATCGGACTCTCCAGCCCGACATCGGGGGCGAGTCCGGTGGAAAGCGGCCACGCCGGGGCGGCGGCATTCGGCTCGGATACCTCCACCCAGTCGGGGCCCATCAAAGGTTCCGCAGCCGCAGACACCGATGGAGCCGTTGCCGATGAGGCCGAGGGCAGATCAGCGCCGTTGCTCGCACAGGCTGTCGAGAAGAGCGCGGCTACCAGCCATATTCGGTGGACAGCACCCATACAACCCTTCCGTTCAATGCACTTGGACAAGGGCCGGTGGGGGCCGATAGGTCTGGTTCAAGCCAGCTAAAGCACTATATTTATTTAATTTTCAACTGTCAACAGCTAATTTCAGTCAATCTACTTCTCCAAATTCCAGCCAGGGGCGTTGAGAATATATGTTATGTAAAGTTATGGGGACGAGTAAATGATGGCGCATTGTTCGATCAGGGTTAGACTCGGCACCGAAATCTAAGACCATCTTGTCTTGACGGATAGCTCATCGAAAACTGATGAATACCCCAACCGATTACGACAACCCTGGCTACGCGCAGGCTCTTGCTCTCGAACCTGAAATGGCGGAGAACTACGTCGCGCACACCATGATCGGTGATCCCTTGGCCGACGCCGCTGTCGAGGCTCTTGCCACGCTGAAGCGTTCGGAGTCCAGCCAACTTGTCACGGCCTACATGAGAGTCCCCGACGGGGAGGAACGTCCTGACGCGCCCCCGGCGGTTCACGCCCTCTTTGAGGACGCCTTCACACCACCAGACTGGCTCGATCTTCCCGAACTGACTGCCGGCATTCACATGTTCCACCGGAACCGAAAGATGGTGGTGGCCGGGATGCTGGCCGGTGTTCTCGTAGAAGGCTTCTCCACCAACATCAGCGAGTCGTTCTTCGTCACCGGCCGTCTACGCGACCAGGGTGTGCGGCGCCTTCAGCAGAACAACCGCCACATGGTGGAGATCTTCCTTCCCGGCGGAATGGGCCCCCTCGGAGACGGGTGGAGGCTCTCGTTTCGGATTCGCCTCGTCCATGCCCAAGTCAGGTACTTGCTCAAGAACGCAAGGGATTGGGACACAGATGCACTGGGCATCCCGTTGAGCGCCGCCCATTGCGGGTATGCGATTACCGCGTTTTCCGCCCGGTTGCTCAAGCACATGAGAAGTCTGGGAGCGGTCTTCAGCAAAGAGGAGGCGGCCAGCTTCATGGCCACGTGGCGCTACTCGGGACTTCTCATGGGGATTCCTGAGTCGATTCTCTTCCAAGGGGAAGAAGACGCGCTGAAGCTGTACGAGATCGGCACCATGTGCGAGCCGGAGCCCAGCACTTCATCCATCGTTCTGGCCAACTCACTGGTCAACTCGGCCCCCCTCGTGGTTGGCATCAGCGACCCCACCGAAGGGCAAAAGCTGTCGCAGTACGTGTACAAGGTGTCGCGGTCGCTCATCGGGGACTCACTGGCCAATTCGTTGAACTATCCCAAGCAGTCCACCTTCGGCGTGCTTCCCTGGTTCCGCGTGCAGGCCAAGTACGACCGTTTCGCGTCGCGGTTCCTTCCCAAACTTGCCCGCAAGAGCAACATCTCCAACTTCACCACGCTTATGTCGGGATCGTGGTATCACGATGAGGGCATTACCTACCACTTGCCCGATCACGTCTACGCCGAGGAGTCGAGCAAGTGGTGAGCCTCTCTGACCGGCAGGCGTCCTTCTGAGGCGGAGACGTGTTCCGCTGGCAGGCCCGCACAATCCAGAGATCACCTCAACTGGTCCTTCTGGCATTGGGGGCGGTGACTCTGGCCCTGCTGGCCGGGTTCCTGGTTCGAGACCGGCCTCAAGGGCCCATCGACTCCACCGGGATCTTCCTTCCCGCCGACAGCGACCTCGCCGAAGCCACCGACGCCATCAGGGAGAGCTTTCCCGCCGCGGCAGACTTGCGAGTGGTCCAGATACTGGCCAAAGGCGACGTCCTCACCGCTGATTCCCTTCGGACCGTCAAGGGTTTGCAAACCGCCATCGTCAGCGATCCGGAGATTGCCCCGTTCCTAGTTGACGAGCCCCTATACGGATACGTCCAGCTCATAGAGCTCGCGGCAGCCGACGTGGGGCTGAGCATGGACGTGCTTACCGATGCCCAGGTCTCCCTGGGCCTAGCCCAACTGGCGCAGGACCCCGAACGGGCCGAGTTGAACGACTTGCTGGAGCGCTTTGTGGCCCGCAACGCCGACGGCGCTCCCATTGCCGGACTCTCGCTGGTCATTCTCGACGATGTGGGCGACGCCCTCGGCCAGGAGACGGCCCAGTTACGGGCCCATGAGATTGCCAAGGGGTTCGATACGGCATCCCTCGACGTCACCATCATCACCCTGGCCAAGAGCGACGCCGAGGGCAAGGACGCCCGAGAAGAGAACCTGCTGATCCTCACCGTGATCGCCCTGGCGGTGATCGTGGTGTTGCTGGCCCTGTTCTACCGGAACCAGTCCGACATCCACATCACCATGTTGGGCCTGGGCATGACGATCCTCTGGACCTTCGGCGCCCTGTCCTGGCTCTCCCCCGGCGGGGCCGGCATCGTTGATCCCGACAACATCCTTCTAACGCTCGTCCCCGTTCTTCTCATCAGCTTGTCGGTGGACTACGCCCTTCAGATCGTCGGCCGCTACCGAGAGGCGCTTAGAAACGATCCCGAGCCCGACGACGACGCTTCTGGCCGAGCCATGGCCCAATCCGTCCGGCTTTGTGGGGTGCCAGTGCTCTTGGCCGCGGGTACAACCGCAGTCAGCCTGCTGGCCAACCTGAGCAGCCGATTCGAACCCATCGCCGACTTCGGAATCATCGCCAGCATTGGAGTCATCTCGGGCTGGATCGTGATGACCAGTTTCGTGCCGGCCGCTCGACTGGCACTGGATCGGCGGCTCACCGCAAAGGGCAGGAAACCGACTACCCGTCCGGTGGCCGACACAATTCCCGGAGCGGCCGCCCTACTCCCCCGCGTTGCTTCCGCCGTTGTGCGCCGGCCGATTCCGGTTTTGAGCGCAGCCATCCTCCTGACGGTGCTGGCCGTGGTGGCTGCCGGCAACCTCAGCACCACCTTTGCCGTCAAGGACTTCTTGCCCAGGGACTCTGACACGTTCAAGAGCTTCGACTTCCTAGAAGAGAACTTCGATGGCAGCGCAACGCTTATGACGGTGCTCATCGAGACGGACCTCGACAACAGCCGAGCCGTTGGGGACCTAACCGGCCTTCACTCCACCCTGGTTGACTCGCAACGCCGACCGGACGGCATCGTGGGGCCTCCATTGGCCTCGGCCGGCACATTGCTTGCCGACTGGACAGGCCAGAGCGGACAAGCCGGCGACAATTACGACGCTGACGTCGCGGCCGCCTTCGAGAACTTGGCCGCTGGCAGCGCGGCCACCGATGAAGATGTCCGTCAAGCCTGGGAGCAGTTGAGAAGGGCAGACCCAGGGGGATTCGCGGAGGTGATAGACCTCCGCGCCGATGACCTCGATCGCACCATCATTCAAATACCGGTCGCGGTGGAGGACAACGAAGCCCTTCAAGCGCTGATCGACGAACTCGAGTCGCTTTGGGGAGGCGACGGTTCAGAGATCACCGTGACCGGCGGTGACGCCCTCATTGCCCTGATCACCAAGGAACTGGCCGCTAGCCAAGCGCTCAGCGTGGGTCTTGTCATTGCCGCCGCGTTGGCAATCCTGGTGGCGTACTTCGGAATCAGCCGATCCCGCCCCGCGCTCGGGTTGATCACCATCATTCCCATAGCGGTAACCCTGGCCTGGCTGTTGGGGGCCATGTGGGTGTTTGGGATCTCCTACAACATGGGCACCGCGCTCATGGTGGTGCTCACCATCGGGATCGGCGTTGACTACACAATCCACCTGACCCATCGCTTCTTGGAGGAGCATGAGGAGGCAGAGCGGGTCGTTGACGGTATCCGGAATGCGATGACCACCACCGGCGGGGCTCTCCTGGCCAGCGCGCTCACCACCGCACTCGGCCTTTTAGCTCTGTTGTTCTCTCCGCTGGTGCCGATGCAGGAGTTGGGCATCTTGGCCGCAGTGGCCATCCTGTTCGGTCTGATAGCCACGTTCACCGTGCTCCCGTCGTTGCTGGTGCTTTGGGCCCGTTACCACCGCTGGCGCGCCCACTAGCCCAGTCTGACCAGTGGTGGCTACAGCGCGGCCCTCCCAGCGCTTAGGCCGCCGTCTACGTAGATCACCTGGCCCGTCACGTAGCGGGCGTCGTCGGAGGCCAAAAAGCCCACCACATCGGCGATGTCGTCGGGCTGGCCGTTTCGGCCTAGGGGCACGGCCTTGGCCCGGCGCTGCCCTAGCTCGCCCTCGTAGTTGACCTGGGTGCCCTCGGTTTGGATCATTCCCGGGCCGACGGCATTGGCCCTTATGCCCCGAGGGGCTAACTCGAGGGCTGACTGTTTGGTGAAGCTCTCCACCGCAGCCTTGGAAGGCGGGTAGATCCCCACACCCGGCGAGTTGGAGTGGGCCGCGCTGGACGAAAGATTGACGATGGCCGAGCCCGGTCCCATCAACGGCGCCAAGGCCTGGGTGCAGTAGAAGACGCCCATCACGTTCACCTCCAGCACCCGGCGCACATCGTCTGGGGTCATGGCATCCATTCCGGCGAAGATCCAGATGCCGGCGTTGTTCACCAAAACGTCCACCGTCTCCAGCGACTCGGCCAGTGCAGCTACCGAACCAGGGTCAGACACATCGCACTGTCGCCATTGCCCGTCCAGCATTTCCGCCGTGGCCGCCGCTGAATCGGGATTCAGATCGACGGCCACTACGTGATGGCCGTCGGCGGCTAGCCGCTTTGAGATCGCTCGTCCGAGCCCCTGCCCGGCACCGGTTACCACTGCTGTACCCATAGGGCCAGCATGATAAGTGAACGATCGACGATTGCTACGGTCCCGGCGTGCACCATCAACGCCATCAGTTTCGCTGGGTGCTACTCGGCGCGCTTTGGATGGTGTACTTCTCCTTCGGGCTGGCGGTGTTCTCCATGGCGCCGCTGGTGGAGACAATTCGCGAAGACCTCGATCTGAGCAAGGGTGCCATGGGCACGGTGCTGGGCGCGTGGCCGCTGGTGTTCCTGGTGGCCGCGCTCCCCTCGGGAGCGCTGGTCGACCGCTTGGGGTTGCGTCGTTCGCTGGGCATCGCCACCGTGTTCATCTCGATCTCAGCGTTGTTGCGGCCAGTGGCCGGGAACTTCATCGCCATGTTCGGTTCGGTGGCAGTGTTCGGCTTGGGCGGGCCACTGGTGTCAGTGGGCGCCCCCAAGCTGATCAGCGTTTGGTTCGACAACGAGGAGCGGGCCCTGGCCATGGGCATCACCATGACGGCCCCAGCCATCGGCGGCGTGTTGCCCCTTGTCACCGCCAACAGCGTGCTGATGCCCGCGTTCGACCAGAGCTGGCGAGCCACCCTGTTGGTTTATGCGCTTATAACCGTGGGGGTCATAGCCGTTTGGCTCCTAGCGGCAGCCGCAGCCGAGAAGGTCGCTCCTGGTGCTGATCGCGATGCCGATCCCGCTCCCGGATTTTCCGGCGCTTGGGAACTCCTCGGCCGCAGAGCAGTCCAGCTAATGCTGGTCGTGGCTCTGGGCATGTTCTTTTTCAACCACGCCCTCAACGGGTGGCTGCCAACTGTGATCGAAGACCGGGGATTCTCCAGTTCGGTGGCGGGCTACCTGGCGGGCGCGGTTACGTCGCTCAGCATCGTCGGTGCCCTGTTGGGACCTCGGTCCATCCCCGAAAGCGGTCGGATTGCCGTTATGGCTTCGGTATTCGCACTATTCGGCGTGGCAACCATCTTGCTCAACGTGGACGGCAGGCCGGCCACATTCGTCGGATTGGCCATCATCGGATTGAGCAAAGGGCTTGCCGTGCCCGTGGCCTTGTTGGTGATGATGCAGCTGCCCGGCGTCGCCCAGCGCAATATGGGCGCGGCGGGCGGGCTGTTCTTCGCCGTGGGAGAGGCAGGCGGCGTGACCGGCCCCGTCCTATTCGGCGTGTTCTCCGATGCAGGTGGATCAACTGCTGGACTCGTGCTCCTGGCCGGGGTGGCCATGGCCACCTCGGTGCTCGCCTTCTTGCTTCGTTCGGCGATGCCCAGTGTTCCCCTGCCCGCGGGCAGGCGTTAGCTGCTACGCGCCCCGGCCTTGGATGAGCTCTTGGAGGGCGTCGTCCTCGCTCACCAGCTTCGTCACCACCGCCTCGTCTACGTCGGCCACAATGATCTCCCCCACCTCGTCAGAGACGGAGGCGAAGAAGCCAAGCTCTTTCATGCCCGCAGCTTGCCGATAATTGTCTTCAGTCGGCGTGAGGTATTGGATCGACACCGCGTTGTAGCGGCGGATGAGGTACAGATGCATGAGCGCCATGAGCCGCTTGCGCCGCAGCGCCGGACTGTGGGTGTTCTGATCCCGCACCGAGAGGATGGCCCGGCCGCGGCGGTCGCTCAGCACACCGAACACCACGTTGGCCAAGTCGTTATCGCCGCTGTATACGACGAGCTCGAGGATTTCTGATCCGGCGGTGTAGGGGCGCAGCCGCACTTTGAGCTGGGCGTCGATGCTGTTGTGGGCAGCCCAGAGTTCCAGCCAGGCCTCCAGCTCGCGAGTGGGCACTTCGGTCTGCACCAAGTGCTGGAACTGGGTTGAGCCCTTGCCCATGGCCCGGGTGGTGGCGGTACGCCCGGAGCTGGCCATGAGAGCGGCATCCAGGCGGGGCCCGCCGACGAGAGTTTGGGGCGTCTTGTAGGGAGAGTCCACCAGGCGGAACTTCCGCTGGAGGCGGGCCAGGGCCAACATGCCGTCTTGTTGGAGGGAGGCGGCGAATTCCTCTCCGGCCATGCCGTCGATTTGGTGGCCGCCGTAGGTGATGAAGTTGAACACGAACCCGAGTTCACCCAGCTCAGCAGGAAATTGCCGCATCTCATCGTCGGTCATTCCGGTGGTGTCCCAGTTGAATGACGGTGACAGGTTGTAGGCCAGCATCTTGTCGGGATACACGGCATGGACGGCCTCGGCGAACTCTTTGGCGTCATCGAGATCAGCCGTTTTGGTTTCCATCCACAACAGGTCGCAATAGGGAGCCACCGCCAGCGACTTGGCCACTGCGTAGGGGATGCCCCCCTGCACTTGGTAGTAGCCCTCGGCGGTGCGGGCCACCTCGGGATCCCAGGTCACATCGAGACCCATCTCGACGGCCCTGTCCCGGGCGGTGTCGGTGTCGGTGGTGCGGGCGAAGCTGAGCCACTCCCCCGCATCCATCCCAAAGCTCTCTCCTTCTGCTGTCCGCAAGGACAATTGATCAGCCACCGCTTGGGCATAGGTGGCCAGCCCCGACGACCGGTGCCATGCTTCGGCCAGTGCATCGGAGGCTCGATCCACCGCATCATCAGCTCGAGGATCAGGCGAGGAGTGATAGGCAACCGCCGCCCTCTCGATGATCTGGTTGACCCCTGCTTGATCTAGCCAGGCGATGGCCTGCTTGTAGCGGCTCTCGGGCACGGCATAGAGCAAGTGCCCGTTCACCCCCTCCACTCCAGCTTCGGTCAGCCGGCGCAACACCGCCAGGTAGGCGTCTTTGTAGGAAGGAACCGAGAGCTGCGTCGCCCCCATGACGAACGGCTGGTCTCGCTCATCGGTGCCGCCGTCCAACAGATTGGCCGCCTCGGCGTCGGTGCGGGCCACGATGATTCCCGCCACCCCCATCACATCCAACTGGAAGCGGGCCGCGTTGAGCCTCTTTATCTGCTCGTCACAAGGCACCAGCACCTTGCCCCCCTGATGGCCGCATTTCTTCACACCGGGCTTTTGGTCTTCGATGTGATAGCCCGGCACCCCGGCCTCAACGAAACGGCGGATCAGATTTCGCACATGGGGGTCGCCGCCGTGACCGGTATCGGCGTCGGCGATTATGAAGGGAGAAAAGTCCACCTCCGGCGCAGCTTGACGCTCCAACGGGCCCAATCGGGATCGGGCAAACCGCTGGTTGCGGTCCGCGGTCAACAAGGCCCGCACCAACCCGGCCGCCTCGTCGGGAACCATGCTCAACGGATAGCTGGCCAAGTCGGGGCCGGGGTCTTCATGCAAAGAGCCCTTGGCCGACGTGGCCCACCCTCCTAGGTAGATGCCCTCGATGCCAGCTCGCTTCATGGCCACGGCTTGGCCCGGCGAATAGGGACCAAAGGTGGAGATGCACTGGCCTTGGCTGAACAACTCCCGCAAGCGGTCATAGAACCGATCGGCCGCTACCCGGGCCACGGTGTGGTCCTGGTTGATCGCCCCCCGCTGCTCGACTACTTGACGGGCCGAGTACAGGCGGGTCACTCCCTCGAAGCGGGGCGAGGCCATCCACGCTCGGGTGGATCGGACCTCGGCATCGAACGAACCGGCAACGTTGGCGGCCATGCTGATACCTCTTTGGTGATTAGAGGGTTGTTGTCCGGGCAGGCTAGCAACCGCGCCGCTCCTAACTGCACCTTTATTCGCGGGAAATGTCCATTGGCCTGAGAATGCGGCCCCGCTCGCCCCTACTGTGGTGGCCCGTGACCGACCGATCATTCGGCAGCCTTCAAGTAGCCAGCACGCTGGCCGACTTCGTAAGCGAGCGACTTGCTCCGGGCACCGATGTGCGCATTGAGGACTTCTGGTCGTCCTTCGACCAGGTCATCCAGCGATTGGCGCCGAGGGTGAGGGCCAGTTTGGACGAGCGTGACGATCTCCAGGCTCGGATCGACTCCTGGCATCTCGACAAAGTCTCTGAACCCGGGGAGGCAGCCGACTTTCTGCACTCCATCGGATATCTGGTCGACGATCCCGGACCAGTGCCGGTGACCACCGCAGGAGTCGACCCCGAAATCGCGTCGCTGGCCGGGCCGCAGCTTGTGGTGCCGTTGGACAATGCCCGCTATGCCCTCAACGCGGCGAACGCCCGCTGGGGCAGCTTGTACGACGCTTTCTACGGCACCGACGCCATTGACGAGACGGGCGGCGCAGAGCGGGGTGGGCCTTACAACCCGGTGCGGGGCCTGCGGGTGATCGACCGGGTTCGGGTCCTGCTCGACAAGCATGTCCCGCTGTCTGCTGGTTCGCATGCCGATGCGGTGGCCTACACGGTGGCTGCTGGTGGGCTGCGGGTTGACTTGTCCGATGGAACATCGGCAGAGCTGGCCGATCCCCAGCAATTTGTCGGCTATACCGGCATAGATTCGGCCCCGAAAACGGTGCTGCTCGCCAAGCACGGCCTCCACATCGAGCTGGTGATCGACCGCGATCACGCCATTGGCCGAGATGACCCCGCAGGGGTGGCCGACGTGATGATCGAATCGGCCCTGACCGCCATCATGGACCTGGAAGACTCGGTGGCCGCGGTGGACGCGGAGGACAAGACCCTGGCCTATGCCAATTGGCTCGGCCTGATGCAGGGCAATCTCACCGCCTCATTCACCAAGGGCGGTCAGGCAATGACCCGCACCTTGAATGCCGACTCGACGGTGATCGATCGGAATGGAGATACCACGACGGTTCGCCGGCGCAGCGTCATGCTGATCCGCAGTGTGGGGCTGCACATGGAGACCGAAATGGTTCGCCGGAATGGACAGCCGATTCCCGAGACCTTCATCGACGTGGCGGTAGCGGCTTGGGGCGCCCTCCACGAACTGGCCGGGGCCGGCCCTCATCGCAACAGCCATGCCGGATCGGTCTACATAGTGATGCCCAAACTTCACGGTCCCCGCGAGACGGCGTTGATCCGCGATCTGTTCACCGACATTGAGGGCATCTTGGGCCTGTCCCCCAACACACTGAAGATGGGGATCATGGACGAGGAGCGTCGAACGTCGCTCAATTTGGCCTCGTGCATCGCCGAGGCCTCAGAGCGGGCGGTGTTCATTAACACCGGGTTCTTGGACCGAACCGGCGACGACATCCATACCAACATGGAGGCCGGCGCCATGGTCCCCAAGGCGGAGATCAAGGCATCGGGATGGCTGAACGCCTACGAGGAGGCCAACGTGGCCGTCGGACTGGCCATGGGTCTGCCGGGACACGCGCAGATCGGCAAGGGCATGTGGGCCCGGCCCGACGACATGGCCGCCATGTTGGATGAGAAGATCGGCCACCCCCAGGCGGGGGCGTCTACTGCGTGGGTCCCCTCTCCCACCGCGGCCACGCTGCACGCTTTGCACTATCTGGACACCGATGTCGCCGCTCGACAGGCCGAGATCGCGGCATCACCACCGCACCGCGCCGAGGCCGTCCAAGCCATGCTCACCCCCGCCGTGCTCCCTCCCGACCGGGAGCTCTCCCCGGCGGAGATCCAGCGGGAACTGGACAACAACGCCCAGGGAATATTGGGCTATGTGACCCGATGGGTGGGCCAGGGAGTGGGTTGCTCCAAGGTCCCCGATATCGACAACGTGGCCCTCATGGAAGACCGGGCCACGTTGCGGATCTCGTCACAGCACATCGCCAACTGGCTGCACCACGGCTTGCTGTCGGAAGAGCAGGTGGTGGAGGCCATGCAGCGCATGGCCGAAGTTGTGGACGGACAGAATGCGGACGACCCCGCCTACGAGCCCATGAGCGATGACTTCCCCACCAGCGTCCCATTCGGCGCGGCCATGGCGCTGGTGCTTGAGGGCCGCGACCAGCCCAATGGCTACACCGAGCCGATACTCACCGCCCACCGCCGCCGTCAAAAAAACGCCCGCTAGACCACACCGGTTTGGTCATTCCTCGCGGCGGGTGGCTGACTCCGCCGGAGGGACGGGCGCGAAGTAGCCCACGATCAACAAGAGGATGCCGACGGCGATAAACGCCACCACCCGGCCGACGGTGGCCTGATTTCGGAGATCGACGAGGAACAACTTGAGAACCACTGCGCCCATAAATGAGGCGCCAGTTATCCACGCCGACCGGCTCACCCGGCGCACTCCCTCGACCATGGCCGCCAACCCGATCAGGGTCCAGAGAATCGACAGCGAAGTCTGGAGGGCAGTGGAGTCGAACATCGAGTGGGTATCGAAAGGTACATCCCCCCAATGGTGAACGGTCCTGACCGTGGCCATGGTGGCGAAAGCAACTCCGGCTGCGGCCAGCAGTGGCACCCACAGTTTGTCAACCCACTCGTTGAGCCTGCCGATCCTCTCGGCGGCAACCTCTCGCCGCCACTTAAACGCCACCGGCACCAGAGCGATTGCGGTCAATTCCAGCGGGTTGAGCACCGGCACATAGCCCAGGGGCGTGGGATCACCGTCAGAGATGAACAGCAAGACCGCTCCTGCGACCGATGTCGCCGCCAACACCGGCCCGGCGCCCAACGCAAGGTACGCCGTTCGATGTGGTCGAAGCGGCCACTTCAACACTCTTGATCCCCAGAGGATCGCGCCCACCAGCACCAGTGCGGCCAGGCAAGCCGCGACGATAGGCCACACCCCATCAGCCGCCTGATCAGCCCGCCAATGGACTTCTGCGCTGACTAGTACCGCCAACACCCAGAAACTCCCAGAATGAAGCGCCTGCTCGAATCGGGGGCGATAACCCGAGTACCGATGCAACAGGGAGTAGTTGACGGCCATGACAAGCGGCCATGCCGCCCACCCATAGTGCTCGAACGGATACGACTGTGTGCTCAGGGAAACGGCCAGAACCACAGCCATGGTGGGGAGAATCAGCGCTCCCCATGCGGCGAGGTTCAGCCACCGCAACTTTTGAGCCGTGAAGGCGACAAGCCAAAACGAGAGGGCCGCAAACACAAAGGAAGCAGAAAGCTGGGCGGTGGGGACGTGGTAGTCGATCTCCAAGTTGCCGGCGACAAGCCACCAGCCAGCACCCCATGCCATGGCCAGCCATGCGGCGATGGAGTCAACCTCAGCGTCCTTTCTCGCCTTATGAAGCTGTAGGCCAGACACGATGCCGGCGGCGGCAATCAGCGCGGTACCCAGGAGGAACCTGTTGGCGACGGGATGTTCGCCGGCGGGATAGGGAAGCGAGTCTTCCAAGTAAACGGCCATGCTGAACCCCGCAAGCACCTGAAGGGCGCCTCCTGCGGCGACCGCCAACCACTTTGCTTTGCGGCATCCAATCCAGAGCAGCAGAAGGCCCTGACCGGTCCAGGCAATCGAGGTGTAGTAGGCATCAAAGGCGAGCGGAACGGCAATCGCCGCAAAAACCACCCCGAGGGCCGCGTACGCGATCACCAACTCGACGCTTTGGCGGCTGAACTTGCGGGCGGCGACGGCAGCACTCCCATAGAGCAGCGCCGTCCCTGTTGTGCTTATCGCCGTTCCGTGCTCAGTGTGCCCCAACAAGATCTGATGCATGACCAAGCCGACGATCGGCGTGCCGAGCACCAAAGGGACAAGCCATGCCCCGTCTGCGAAGCTCCTGGGGTTCAGCGGTCTTCTGGCAGCAAAGAGCACGGGAATGGCCGTGTAGACGGCGAGGAACAAGGCGACGAACGGCACTGTGGTGGTCCAGTCGTCCTCCAGATGGCGAGCAGCAAGCCAGAACGACGTGACCCCAAATGTGAAACCGAAGCCGAGAAGGGTGAGTTCTGGCCAGACTTTGAACCGGGCCACTGCGACAATCGCGGCGTTCAAGATGGCGTAGAACGTGAACACCAGCACATGGTCTTCGGGCTGGGTATACGAAAGCACCGGGGCGAGAAAGCCGCCGATGATTCCGAGAACCGCCAACGACCGTGAGTCCCGGGTAACGGCGAGGATGCCCGCGCCCACGGTGATGGCCACGACAAAAACAAGCGCCAGCGGCGCGGCAAGGAGGTCGTATCCGGCGAATGCGGCGTAGGTGGCCAGATACTCCACGGCGATACCGCCGCCAAGGAGGCTCAATCCGTAGATGGGCCGCTTGTACCGGAAGTGCCAGCCCACGGCGAGCAACGCTGCGCCGAAGGCCGCCACGGCAATCAACACCATCTCCACAGTCACGGTGATGAGACCACGCCGATTTGCCTCGCTGATCAGCAATCCCAGTCCAACCATCGACACCAACACGCCGACCTTCACCGGCAAGTTGCCGGTGGTCACCCAGGTTCTAAGGGCAGTCGCCAGCCTCGCCCCTCGGTACACAGGCGAGGCTGGCGGTGCAACCGGAGGCGGAGGAATCGTCGAGTCTGGTGGTGCAACCGGTGGTGGAGGAAGCGTCGGATCAGGCGGTGCAACCAGAGGCGGCGGAAGCGTCGGATCAGGCGGTGCAACCAGAGGCGGCGGAAGCGTCGAGCCTGGCGGTGCAACCGGTGGTGGTGGAAGTGTCGGATCGGGCGCGGTTGCTCGTCCCCTTCTGGCTTGTGCCTTCTCCATTGCTCCCAGCCGCCGCCGGTACTCAATATCCCGTCCTAGGAGGTAGCCGACAAGGGCGCCGAAGAAGGAGCCTGTTAGTTGGTCCAACAGCGCGCCGACTGCAGCTCCAACGGCGATCAGCAGAATGGTCCACTCAGTCGCCCTCGGGGGCAGGGGGGGAACAGAGCCCCCATCGAGCTGCTGCGGGGGCTTTGCCATCCTCATTGAGGCTAATGCAGCTACATGCCCCAGGGGGTGAGGTCCACATCCAGTTCCCGGAGGCGGTTGATGATTGTGGGTGGATCCATGGTCATGGCGGGCCAGTGGTAGTCGTAGATGCGGATGTTCAGCACAAATGCGATGTACTCAGCCACCTGGTCGACGGTGAAGTAGATGCCCCGGCGGCCAATGGATGCCTCGTAGGCCGCCCCGTTCTCCCGGTTCAACACGAAGTTGGTGTGGTCGCACATGTGCTTCATATCGGTGTTCACCCAGTCCCAGATCACCTCGGTGCACAGGATCAGCGGCTCGGAAGGGTCGGCAGAAATCAGCTTGAAATCTTTGGACACCAGGGTGATCGGCTCCAAGGTGTGAGCGTCGTAGGTCCGCAACTCCACTTCCCTGCCCCGGAAGTACGGGGTCCACGACACCCCGATCCCCTCGTGGGCGCAACCGATATAGCTGTGAAACTCCCCGTCGATGAACATCTCCACCTGGCTGGGGAACGCCGAGAACGGCGGCGCCTTCAAAATGTCGCAATTGGGCGAGGTCTCGTCGATCACGAACACGATCCCCAGTTGCAGGAGCTTGAGCGCCTCCATCAAACGACGCCGCTCTATGCCGGTCCCGGCATGCATGGCGGCCAAATTGGGAGCTCTCTTGTTCTCTCCCCAGTAGTCGAATACAAACTGGCGGAGTTCGAGTGCATCCTCGGTCCACTCGATTTCGGGGACATGCTGGGGCATTGTGCTGCTCCTGTTTTGGGTTGATCAGATCTTTGCCGCCGAACCGCCGTCGACGAACATCTGGCTGGCATTGGTGAATCCGGAGACCTCCGAGGCCGCGAACACGATGGTCCGGGCCACCTCGTCGGCCCGGCCGACCCGGCCCTGAGGAATCCGGCCACCGAGCACATTGTCGGCAAATTCCTGGGGACTCATCCCTTGGGCGTCGGCGGCATTGGCCACCATCTCCATCAGGCGGTCGGTCGCGGTCGGCCCGGGGTGCACCGCCACCACCCGGACCCCGTCGGGGGCCACCAGCTGCCCAGTCGAGACGCTGACGTGGGTCAACGCGGTAACCATGCATGCCAGCACATAGTTGGGCGAGGCCTCCGTCCCTGCCACTCCGAGCACGTTCACCACCGTGCCCGAACCCTGCTTTTGCATGGCCGGCAACACGGCGCGCATGGCCCGCACATATCCCATGAGCTTGAGGTCGATGGTCTCCTGCCAGGCCTGTTCATCGGCATCGAGAATCGATCCTCCCGTGGAGGAACCGGCGTTGTTAACCAGCACATCAATTCCTCCTAGCTGGGCCATGGCCTCATCCATGGCCACCGCCACCCCGGTTGCCGTCGACAAATCGGCGACCACGGGGATTCCTCCGACCTCCTCAGCCACTGCGTTGACATCAGCAGGTGTGCGGGCAACAACCGCCACCCGGGCGCCCTCGTCGGCAAATATCCTGGACGCGGCCGCACCGATTCCCCGGCTCCCTCCGGTCACAATCACCCGCGCTCCCCGAAGTCCAAGATCCATGGGCCGTGAGGTTATCCTGCCGAACGTGAGCGACCGACCCGCCCCCATCCGCATTGAAGACCTCGTCGATCCGGTGTTGGCCCCTGAGATCGTCGAAATGATGGAGCAGACCGCGCCGTTGGCCGACCAGATCGAGCTGAGCCCTGAGGCTGTGCTGGGTGCGGCCTCGGCCCAAACAGGACTCGATGATTTCGGCCCCGACGAATTCCAGGAACCCTTGGAGGTGCTGTGTCGGGCAATGGACACCGAGGGTGATTTCTCACCCATGGGCAAGTTGAGCCAGTTCACCCAGCTCACCGCCTTCGCGGTCAATCGGCTGCGGATTGAGCAGTACATCAAGGATCATCCCGACGCCCTCGAGGCTCCCGTCGATCGGCCCATCGTGATCGCCGGGTTGCCTCGTACCGGCACGACCCATCTGCACAACCTCATTTCTGCTGATCCGGCGTTGCGCTCGCTGCCCTGGTGGGAGTCGTTGGAGCCGGTCCCACCTGTCGAAGAGGCCGGCACCATCGAGGGCCGCATCCAGCGGGCCAAAGACGGCTTGGCGATCATGAACATGGCCATGCCCCACTACGACCGCATGCACGAGATGACCTGGGATCACGTCCACGAGGAAATCCACCTGCTGGCCATCGACTTCTCCACCATGCTGTTCGACTGCTCGGCTGTCATGCCCTCATGGCGGTCGTACTACAAAAAACACGACCAAACGCCCCACTACCAGTACCTAAAGCGGATCCTCAAGGTTCTCGCCCACCAGCGCCCGCCTCGAGAGCGCTGGGTTCTCAAGTCTCCCCAGCACCTAGAGCAGATTGGGCCGCTCATGAATGTGTTCGGTGACGCCACGGTGGTGTTCACCCATCGAGACCCGGTGTCGATCACTGCCTCGTTCGCCACCATGATCTGCTACTCGGCCCGCATGAGCGCCACCCACCCGGTTGATGTTCACACCATCGGCCAATGGTGGGCCCAGCTCATCCAAGACATGCTCCAGTCGTGTACCGACGACCGCGACCTGGTGCCGCCGGAGCAATCCATCGACGTGTTGTTCCACGAGTTCATGGCCGACGACGTGGCCATGGTGGAGCGCATCTACAAACTGGCCGACCAGCCCTTTACTCCCGGCGTGAAGGCGGCAATGGACCAGTACATGGTCGACCATCCCCGGGGAAAGCACGGCCGGGTGATCTACGATCTGGCCGATTTCGGGATGACTGCGCAAGAGCGCCGCCAAGCGCTCAGCTTCTACACCGACCGGTTTGCCGTCGAGTTAGAGCACTGACCCGAGCATTCAGCCCAGCTCGACCAGCTTCACCACCTCGGCGCTGATCGGATCAGGGGTTCGCTCGGGCAAAAACCAGCGGAACCAGATACGACCATGGGGCCGCCCCTGGGTGGACACCCAGTTGGGCACGCCGGGGTCGGTTGCCGCGATGACGATGGTCCACGAGCCGTCGTCATCCAGTTCCACCTTGGAACCGTTGGTGGTGACGTCGTCGTAGTCATAGTTGAAGCAGTGCAGGAACTGGTTCCACAGGCACATGTTCCAGAAAACGCACTCCGGAGAGCTCCCCTTCAACACCAGCGCCTCGTCATCGGCGAGCTCAAATGCTCCCATGGCGTAGGAGGCATCCCCGGCAGCCCAGCCGAAGGTTTCGGTGGGCACCGGAAACGGATCGTCAATGTGGTTGAGCGTGCCCAGCGAGAGGGGCACCATGGCAGCCTGCTCCTTCACCCACGTGGTGGCGGCTTGGAAGCCTTTGGCTACCTGGGCGTCGGTGTGGACCTCGCCCCACGGTGGGGCCGGGTCCAAGCACTCGATGCGCCAGCGCGCCTTCTCCCCGCTCACCGGGTCGTTCATGTAGTCGCGCGTGCAGGCCACCACAGCATCGGGGGCCAGCTTCAGGAAGTTCCCGTCGTGGTCGTTGGGGCTGATGATCATCTCGTAGGTGCCGTCGGGGTTGGGGGTCATCTGGGTGGTGTTGAGAGTGCCGACGATCCGCTCGGAGTAGCGGCCGTCGTCGGGGCCCCCATAAACGGTGAGCGACAGGTACACCGCGTCGCCGGGGTCGACGGTTACCCGATAGGTGCGGGAGGGGTCGACTGGGGCGATGAAATAGAACGCGTCGGAGTTGTCCCCGCCCCATTTCTTGTACGGCCCCACGATCTCGGTGAATCGGGGGCGGTTGGTGTCGCCCCACACGTACACGTCGAGCGCTACCTGGGTGATGGAGAAGATCCACCGGTAGCCCTCCAGCACAGCCTGGTCGTCGGTCAGCGCCTTGGGACCGGTCAAGAAAACCTGGTCGAGGCCCTTCATGGTGTCGATCAATTCGTGAACTGCCGCACTGGTCTCGAAACGGGTGTCGGTCATGGGTTCTCCTTGGGGCTTGCTGTTTCCGGTGACTTCTTCAGGTCGTCGATGAGTTGGCGGTTGGCCCGAATGAATACGCCCTCGGCAGTGGCGGTCACAGTCCCGTTGTGGACCATTTCCCCCGAGGCGTACAGCTTGCGACCCTCACCTCCCGATGGCCAGGCGCGCAGGGCGATCTCCTCCATCAGCGGCGTAGGCCGGTGGTATTTCACGTTGAGCGTCCCGGTGTAGCCGCCTCGGCCGTTGACCACATTGACCACTCCCAACAGTTCATCGAAAACCATGGCGATGATCCCACCGTGCACTAGCCCCGGCGGGCCGGCATAGACCGCGGACAAGTTCATCCGCCCGTGGACTTCGACGTCCTCTACCCAGAACTCAGCCGGTGGCGAGGCCGGGTTGAGACGTCCGATGATTGGGCTGTAGGGGAAGAACGCCATCGGGTCGCGGGATTCGAAACCGGTTTCGAGGTCGCCCATCACCCCTTGGCGGTGGAGCCCCTCCATCTGCTCGGCTTCCAGCAGCTTTGCTGCCTGTTCGATCAAGTCAGTGGCCTCGGAGACTGCGTCATCCCTTGCCGCCGTTACCCGCGCTGCGTTCAGCAGCCGGCGGGCTGCGCTGGCCACGGCCAGTCGTTCGACACCAGCGCCATAGTCGGCGCTGAGTGCGGCGCTGGGGGCGTCCCAGAGTGGAGGCTCGCTCAAGTGAGACAGGGTTTGGGGGGCGCGTTAGGCCGGCTCGTATCCGTATTCGACCACATGGTCGGTGCCGGGAAGACCGGGGGTGATCAGCCCAGCTCTCCAGCCACCGTCTACGTTGACCTCTGAACCGGTGATGTACGAGGCCTCGTCGCTGGCCAGGAACAAGGCGGCATAGGCGATTTCAATCGGCTCACCAACTCGGGCAATCGGGTGGAAGACGTAGGGCTCCTTTTCGGCCCGGGGGTCATTGGTCGGGTTGCCCATCGGCGTGTTGACGCCACCGGGGTGGATCGAGTTGACCCTGATGTCGAAACGACCCCACTCGATGGCCGCGGTCTTGGTCATGCCCCGGATGGCGAACTTGGAGGCGGAGTAGCTGATGAGGCCGTTCTTGGACTGCTGGCCGTCAATCGAGCTGATGTTCACGATGGAACCCCCACCAGCCATCTTCATGGGCTCCAGGACGGCCTTCATGCCCAGGAAGGTGCCCACCTGGTTGACGTTGATGACCGCCATGTAGTCCTCAAGGGTGGTGTCCTCAATGGCCGCAGGACGGAGTATGGCCGCATTGTTGACCAACACCCTCAGCGATCCCATGTCGTTGGCGGCTTCCACTGCCGCAGCCCAATCGGCTTCTTGAGAAACATCCAAGTGCACATAGCGGGCGCTCTCGCCGATGCTGGCCGCGACTTGCTCGCCATCGTCGTCGAGAACGTCGCCCAGCACCACTTTGGCCCCTTCGGAGGCAAACAGCCGGGCCTCGGCTTCCCCCTGCCCTCGGGCTGCTCCAGTGATGATCGCTACTTTGCCGTCCAGCCGTCCCATCTCTCGGCTCTCCTTCTTCGATCAGGCGGTACTTGCGGGGGTCACACTACCCGCCTTGTGGATGCGGCCCTAACCTGTGCGGATGGATCTGGGATATCGGGCGTTCGACGCCGACAATCACTACTACGAACCCCGAGACGCCTTTACCAGCCACATCGACCCCAACTTCGCCGATCGGGCGGTTCGGCCAGTGATCGAGGCCGATGGCACCGAAGAGGTGTACATCGGCGATCGGCGGTTCACGTTTTTGGAGCACCGCAACTACGACACGGCCCCTCGTCCGGGAATGCTGCGAGACATGTTGAAGGCCATGAAGCGGGGCGACGATGGAGGGAACATCAAGGGCTCCCGGGTTTCTGAGCCCCACCGGCCCGAATACGTCCAGCGTTCAGCCCGAGTGGAGGTGCTCGACGCCCAGGGCATCGAAGCAGCGGTGCTGTTCCCCACCCTGGCGGTGTGCGTGGAGCACTACATGGTTGACGATCCCGACCTGCTCTACGCCAACCTGGGTGCTTTCAACCGGTGGTTGGATGATGAATGGGGCCTCAATCGGGATGGCCGCATCCATGCCCCTCCCCTGCTGTCGCTGGTCGATCCCGACCGGGCCGTGGACGAGTTGGAATGGGCGTTGGACCGAGGGGCTCGAATCGTTTCGATCCGACCAGGCCCGGCGGCAGGCCGCAATATTGCCGACCCGGTCTTCGATCCGTTCTGGGCCCGGGTCAACGAGGCTCGAGCGGTGGTGGGGTTTCACATTGGCGAATCGGGCTACAACCAGTCGATGTCTGTGCATTGGGGCGAGGATCCCAATCCACCATCGCACCGGCAATCGGCATTGCAGTGGACCTGCTTCTACGGCGACCGCCCGATCATGGAGACAATCGCGGCTCTCATTTACGCCAACCTGTTCCAGGCGTTTCCCAACGTGCGGGTGATGAGCGTGGAGAACGGCAGCTTGTGGGTGGACTATTTGATGTCGGCCATGAACAAGATGAATCGCATGGGGCGCAACGGCCCGTGGCTGCGGGGTCCGCTGACCGAGAAGCCCAGCGACGTTTTCCGCCGCCACGTTTTCGTGTCTCCGCATCATGAGGAGCCAGTGGCTGATCTGGCCCGGTCCATTGGTGTGTCCCAAGTGCTGTTCGGGTCCGACTGGCCCCATGCCGAGGGTCTCGCTGAGCCACTGGATTTCGCCGACGGCCTGTCCAGCCTCTCTTCGGCTGAAATCCGCCTCATCATGCGGGACAATTTGAGCGGGTTGCTGGCGAGCTAACTCCGCCGGTCGCGAAACAGCCGCGGGTCGTAGGGCACGTCGCATCGCTCAAGGGCAGCCTGCCAGGCCGGGCTGTTCTTCATGATGCGGCGCAACCCCAAGACCATCGCCGTGCTGCCTACTCTGGCCCCCGGAGCTGGGGTCAGCTCCAACACCGACGTGAGCTCTCGGGGGATGGTGGTGATGGCCCCGTTCATCAGGATCTGATACCCCGCCCTTTGGGCCGCAGGAATCGGGGGGTTCTGAAGGAATCTGACGGCAGCTCTCATCCCCGGGCTCGGCGCCAGCCCAGGATGCCCGCTTATCCACTCCCGCAGCTCGCCGGCGGTTGTAGGCAGTGGTGAAGCGCCCAGCATCTCTCCTATCCGTGTCTGCTCCACCACAAACTGGTCGGCGTGGTCGGTGCTCAGCCGACCTCCGAAGCACTGGTAAGCCTCCAAAAAGGAATCCGTCAGGGAATTGTGGACCCACGCCGCCAACTCCGGGGTTGAGGCACTGTACGGCTGACCTCGGTGTGAGGTACCGCTTACCCCTTGATGGGCCGAATTGACGAGATCAATGGCTTCTTTGACTTCAGGCATTGCCCCAAAGGTGGCCGAGGTGACATAGAAAGACGTACGGCTCAGCCGACCGAGGGGATCGTCCCGATAGCGACTGTGGTCGTCCACCCCGGCCACCACCTCTGGATGGGCCGCTTGAATCAACAGCGCCCGGATTCCGCCAATGAACACGCTGACATCGCCAATGACTTTCCAACTCATCGAATCAGGTCCGCACAACCCCGGATCTCCGGGGTAGTCGGCGGTGTGCTTCAACGGCATCTCTGCGTGGGCGAACATGCCGCTTACTGAGTTGATCACTCGAGTCTTGGCCCAGTGAAGCATGGCTCGATCACCCTATCCCCGGCCGAGCGGAACCTGATCAGGCAGTTGTCACCATGAGCTGCTCGAAGCGGCGGATGGAGGCATACGGCACCCACTCCGGCTCTGTGGCCAGCTCCATGCGGGGATAGCGCTCCAACAGCATCGGGAAGGCCACTTGGCCCTCTAGACGAGCCAGGGCCGCTCCGAGGCAGTAATGGATCCCTTGGCCAAAGCTCATCAGCTTGCCTCCAGGACGGAGAATGTCGAAGCGGTCGGGATCGTCAAATGCAGCCGGGTCGCGGTTAGCGGCCAGGGACATCGTCGTCACCGTTTCCCCCGCGTCCACCGGCACACCGAACAGATCTAAGGGCTCGGCGGCATCCCTTCCCGACCCCAGTACCGGGGCTTCAAAGCGGAGAATCTCGTCGACCGCCTGGGCGGCCAGATCAGGATTGCCGCTCAGCAATGCTCGCTGGTCTGGATGGGACAGCAGCAGCGCCGCGCCGATCATCAGCATTGAGCGCGTGGTGTCGTGTCCGGCAAAGAGCAAGTTCTCCACCATGGCGATCAATTCGGGTTCGCTGAGCACATCCCCATCGGCTTCAGCGGCGATCAGTTTGCTGAGCAGGTCTTCGCCGGGATTATTCCGCCGGTCGGCTATGAGTTCGGCCACATAGCCATTGAGGCCGGTGATGGCCGATTCCAGTCGGTTCAGCAACTCGGGCGTGTGAACTGCGGAGAAGACCAGTCCAAGGTCTGCGGTCCAGGCTGCAAAGTGATGGTGGTCGCCAGCGGGAACCTCCAGCATGGCCCCCATCACCCTGATAGGCAGCTCATGGGCAAACCTGGCCACCAGATCCACGGTGTCACCGTGGAAGCCGTCCAGCAGCTCCTCGGTTATCTCCGCCACCCGAGGGCGTAGCGATTCGACCGCTCGAGGGGTAAACGCCCGGCTGACCAGGCGGCGCAGCCGGGTGTGAACCGGCGGGTTGGCGGAGAACATGACCTGGCCCCACCATTCGGCGATGGGACCTTCGGTGATGCCTCGGGGAGCCAGGAGGTCGGTGGTCAAGAACCGGGGATCTCGTAGCACCGACTCGGCGGCGTCAAAGCTCAAGGCGATCAGGCCGCCGTCAACCCCCCGGCCCAGCGGATGCTGACCCAGTGCCTCGGCGAGCACCGGGTAAGGGTCGGACCAAAAGGCCGGGTCGGTTAGGTCTACAACAGGGAGTTCGTCCACAGTCGCTATTGTCCCCCGGCATGGAATTACTTCCCAGCCCTGAGACCTTCGTAGGAGGAATCGACTTCGGTGAGGGGCCCCGGTGGCACGACGGCCGGCTCTGGTACTCGGACTTCTACCAGTACACCGTGAATGCCACGTCGCCCGACGGCACCGTTGAGGTGATCGTCGAGGTTCCCGGCCAGCCTTCGGGCTTGGGATGGATGCCCAACGGCGACCTGCTGGTGGTGTCGATGAGGGATCGCCGGGTGATGCGCTACGACGGGGTGGCGCTCCACGAGCATGCCGACCTCTCCGGGATTGCCACCTCGCTGTGCAACGACATGACGGTGGATGCCGAGGGTCGGGCCTACGTGGGCAACTTCGGATTCGACCTGCACGGCGGAGAGGACTTTGCCCCGGCTGTACTCGGACTTGTGCAGCCCGATGGCACCACCGAGGCCGCGGCCGACAATCTGGCGTTCCCCAACGGGGCGGTGATAACCCCCGACGGCGCCACATTCATCGTGGGAGAGAGCTTTGCCAGCCAGTTCACCGCTTTCGATTTCGGGGCCGAGGGACGGCTGGAGAACCGCCGGCTGTGGGCCGCGGTACCCGGCACCGTTCCTGACGGCTGTTGCTATGACGCTGAAGGGGGCATTTGGTATGCCGATGCGATAGGCCGGGCCGCCCTGCGGGTGATCGAAGGGGGCGAGATCACCCACCGAGTGGAGACGGAGCTCAACTGCTTCGCGGCGATGCTGGGCGGCGACGACCGGCGCACCCTCTTTCTGGTCACTGCGCCGGGCTCGCATCCTGATGAGGTGCAGGGCCTTGGGCAGGGGCGAATTGAATCCGTGTCGGTGGAGATCCCCGGCGTCGGGCTTCCCTAAAAGGCAATATCGGAACGAAGAGAGGCAATATGAAATTTTCCGGAAAAGTGGCATTGGTCACTGGGGCAGGGTCGGGTATCGGCCAAGCCACATCGGTGCGTCTAGCCGATGAGGGGGCCGTCGTGGTGGGCAGCGACATAAATTCTGCCGGACTGGAGAAGACCGCGGCGAAGATCGGCGAAGGCGCGGTGTTCCAACCGGTTGTTTCCGACGTGCGATCTCGGGACGCCTGCCACGATCTGGTGGAGTCGACGGTGTCCGAACACGGCCGCCTCGATGTGTTGTGCAATATCGCTGGGGTGGCTCGGGGCCATCGAGTGGGCGACGTCGATCAGGAAGTGTGGAATCTGATTTTCGGGGTGAACGTTGACGGGGTGTTCTGGATGTCGCAAGCCGCGCTCCCCCACTTGGAATCATCGAGCGGTTGCATCGTGAACATGGCCTCGAATGCCGGGCTGATGGGACAGGCCTATACCGTGCCCTACTGCGCCAGCAAAGGAGCGGTTGTTCTGATGACCAAGGCCATGGCCATGGAGACGATGAAGAACGGGGTGCGGATCAACGCCATCGCACCAGGCGGGGTGGAAACCAATCTGGCGGCCGAATTCGGCTTTCCCGACAACCCCGATATGGAGTTGATGGGGCGATACATGGGAATGCGGGGCATGTCCCAAGCCGATGACATCGCCTCGGCGGTGGCCTACCTGGCCTCAGATGAGGCTGACCGAATCCATGGCGCAGTGTTGAGCATCGACGCCGGATTGACCGCAGGATGAGCTGGAATCCGACCAGCCAGCGGGTTCTGGTAACCGGCGCCTCTTCGGGCATCGGCGCGGCGCTGGCAGTGGAGCTGGGCCGGGGTGGGGCATACGTAGGATTGGCTGCTCGCCGAGGCGACCGCCTCGAACAGGTGTTGGGCGAAGTGCGAGATGTCGGAGGAGACGGCTGCTGGTGGACGCTGGATCTGGCCGACCTCGACAGCGTGGCCCCATTTGCTGAGCGGGCCTGGGACGAGATGGGACCCATCGACGTGTTAGTGAACAACGCGGGCGCTCCCCGGCGACGTTCGATGAAAAGGCTCACCCCCGAAGAACTGGACGAGACGATGGCGGTGAACTTCACCGGGTCGGCCCGGTTGTGCCTAGCCATGCTGCCGTACATGTTGGAGCGGGACTCAGGAGACATTGTGAATGTGTCGTCGATGGGAACTCAGTCGATGGCCTTTCGCACCGGGGCCTACGGCGCGGCCAAAGCCGCGCTCAACCTGTTCACCGAGGGCCTCTATTTTGACTTGGTGGGAACCGGCGTTCGGGCCCATCTGTTCACCCCGGGTTCCACCGACACCGAGTTCTCCACTCCCAAGCCGGGAAATGACGACCCGTTCCCTCAGCCACCCGACGCGTTCATGGACCCTGTGGATGTGGCCAAAGCGCTCATAGCCAAGCTAGGCAACGATGACTTTGAGGGTTTTGCCGCCCCTGCCCTGAAGGAGACCGCCCAAGCCAAACGAGCCGACCCCAATGCCTATCTGGTGGAAGCGCTCAAGATGATGGGGCTGCGACAGCGCTAGTCGATTCTTGAGAAGGTGCGTCCGGGGAACAGGTCCACCACCGGCTTCCACAGATGCTCCAAGCGATAGGCCCGACGGGCCAGATAGCGGAGCACTTCGGCTTCGTTCTGGGCATCCCACCCTTCAATGGCCTGATCCAGTTCCATCAATCCGTCCTCAAGCGTGCCTGCCCGCCGCCCGGTCAGCGCCGAGATCTCGTCCAATTCGATGCTGGCAAAATGAGGACCGAGTTGCTTTTGGCGGTCCAGGCACTCCACCAGCAGGGCGGCGTGCTCCAAGCGATGGCGGGGATAGTCGCCATCAACGGCGGGCAGCACCTCATCGCGCAGGTTCTGGACGACCACTCCCTCCAGAGAAGAGCCCATCTCCACTGAGGGGAGTTCCGGTCGCTCCAACTCGATTCCCATGGCGTCGGCCAGCGCCTCGCAAGTGGCCCGCTCGCAGATGTAGCGGTATGCCCAGTTCATGCCGTTGGGCATCTGGGGGTCGTTGATCACGGTGATGCGGGCCAGGGACACGATGGACCGCACAAACTGCTGCACTCGGTAATAGCGAACCGAATCGAGGTGTACCGGAAACCCGGACAGCTCCTCGTAGCGGCGGATAATCGGGGCGAGGCCCTCCTCTGGCGTGCAAGGACAATAGAACTCCCGAGTGCAGATGTTGCCGAAGTCCTCCATGGGGTCGCCGAAGTGAGCCCATTCCCAGTCGACGACGGCGCTCACCTGCCCTTCGTGAAACATGAAATTGGCCGGCCCGGTGTCGCCCTGAAGGAGGCTCACCCGGTCGAGGGGCTCGGGAACATGGTTCCGGATCCATTGGAGCGAGTATGTGTACAGCGGGTCGGTAACCATGCCGCCGAGGAACTGCTCCACGAAGTCGATCTCCCCCAACGCGCACTCGGCCGACGTGGTGGGAATGGGCATGTGGTCGAGCCCCAGCGAGTCGGGATCCAACGAGTGAAGCAGCACCAATTGCTGGATGAAATCCTCAAGCACCGCGGCCTGCTCGTCGGGGTCGGCGTTGTCCAAATCGGCCCGTCCCGGCATCCTCTCGTGCAACGCAGCCTGTAGATCTTCGTTCCAAGCGCAGATGGCGGGGACCTTCATTCCCGTCTCGACTAGTGCCGTCTGCACCTTGGCCTCGCTCTTCACCGAGTGCGTGCCGCTGCCGTCGCCTTCGCGATCCAAACGCAGGAAGTACTCGGCCACCGACCCGTCGGCCCGGGTCACGTCAACCACCCACGCTTCCCGCCGGGCGATATGGCGATCCAAACGGGTGATTTGTCCACCTCCCGCGTCGGCAATCCAGTCGGTCATCCCGTCGGGCAAATCGTGTTTGAGCTCCTCAGCCATCCCGATGGCTTAGCACGCCGCTAGTCCCCAGGCCGCTTTCCCCAGACCGCAACCCAGAGGCAGTCGATGTAGCGGAAAGTGGGATCATCGAAGCAGGTCAGCAACTCGTCATACTCAGCTTCGTCGTAATCCTCGCGGCGAGCGCTGAGCGGTCGAGCAACTTCCATGGTGAAGCGGCGGTATCGAGCGCGAAGAGACCCGCCGCACACGATGTCGGTCAGCCCCTCTGAGGACACATCTTCCAAACGGCCCCCCAGCACTTGGTGGACGCGGCGGCCGACGAAGGCGTCCATGCGGGTACCTGCTGCTGATCGCTCTCGGAAACGGCGGAACACCTCAGCTTTCGGATGTCCGGGGTCGCACTCCATCATGGTTCCGTAATCGGGCTCGGCAACCGCCACCCATCCCCCGGGCCGGGCCGAAGCAATCAAGTGGTCAACGGCGACTTCGAAGTCGGCCACATGGGCGAGCAAGGCCCGACAGTGCACCAAGTCGAAGGCCGAATCCTCCACCGGGCCATCGCAGATGTCGTGGGTGCGAACGTTGGGACCGCTCATGAACCGGGGCATTATGTCGGCCGAAACCACCTCAGCACCGCGATCCCGCAGCCAATTGGATACCGATCCCCGGCCAGCGCCCACATCGGCACACCGCCAACCGATCCCCACCCCGATTCGATCCAGCCGGGCGAAGGTGGGGCCGTCGAGAATGGCCTCCAACAGCGCCAGACGCGGCCCTTCCCCTTCCTCGTCGATCTCCGACATGGCGTACCGCACTTGAGGTGGCTCTGCATCGGCCATGGTGTGAGCCTACGATGCACCTATGAGCGAAGACCGGGTATTGGGCGATGTGGCCACCAAACTGCTGATGGAGAACGACCGGGTGCGAATCTGGGAAATGCGCCTAGAGCCTGGCGAGCGGTCGGATCTCCACCGCCACGATCACGATTATGTGCTGGTGCAGGTGACGGGCGACAAGATCGCTGGTGACTTCGAACCCGACACGGCTGGCGAGTTCTCTGGCCTGGTGGAAGGCGACGTGATCCCCGGGCAATCAATGTTCATCTCCAAGGGGGGCATAGAGACCGCGGTCAATACCGGCACGGAGCCTTACTACGAAGTCCTGATCGAGTTGAAAGACTGAGCACTCCAACAATTCATCAACAGCCTTCTGATCCGGCCTACGCCTGGCGGCTGCTCGTAACCCTGCTCGCGGGGCAGGTGGTGTTCGGCTCCACCATGACCATCATTGGGGCCTCGCTTTCAGACATCGCCGAGAGCCTGGGAACTACCAACGCCACGTTGTCCTGGGCGGTCTCCGCTCCGTTCCTTGGTTTGGCCGCGGGGACCACGGTTTTCGGGACACTGGGTGACCTGTGGGGCCATCGGCGGATGCTGATCCTTGGCCTGACAGTGTTCACGGCAGCTACCGGAGTGTGCGGCCTGGCCTGGAATCCTTTGAGCTTCATCGGCTTTCGAGCTTTGGTGGGGCTGGGCGGGGCCATGATGATTCCCAACGGAATGGCCATAATGATGGCTGCGTTCCCGGTAAATCAACGAGCTAGGGCCATGGGCTGGTTTCAATTTGCCGCCGTGGGAGGCCCGGCCATCGGCTTGGTGACCGGCGGAGCTTTGGTGGATGCACTGGGCTGGCGGGCAATCTTCGCGATCTACGCCCCCATCGCCGCAGCGGGCCTGATTGCCGCGGTCTTTGTTGTGCGGCCCACCCGGGCTGGCGAAGCCAAGCCGGTTGATGTGGCGGGCGCGCTCAGCTTGGTGGCCGCGGTGGTTGTGTTGATGGTTGCCCTCGACCGAGGCGCCAATCTCGGCTTCGACCATCCAGTGGCATTGGCGCTGCTGGTTTTCGTGCCGGCAACCATCTGGACCTTTGTGGCCATCGAGCGGCGCACGGCTCACCCGATGGTTCCGCTGGAGTGGTTCCGTCGCCGAAATTACGCCGGACCGGTGGTGGCATCAGCCACGGCCAACGCGGCCTATATGGGCGGGTTCATCCTCGCGCCCCAGCTCTTGCAAGAGCGCTACGGATACACGCTCACTGCGGCCACGGTATTCCTGGTAGTCCGACTGATCTCCTTCAGCCTCAGCTCGCCGGTGGGGGGCCGGCTGACCGCGACCCGGGGCGAACGGTGGACGTCCTGTTTGGGTAGCGCGCTGGTGGTTTTCGCCATGGTGTCGTTTGCGGCGGGTTCGCTGGTGGATGCCGTGGTCTTGGTGATCGTGGGGCTGGCGCTAGCTGGAGCAGGATTGGGGGTGGCCGGACCGGCCTATCAAGTGTCGGTAGTTGGAGCAGTGCCGATGGATCGTCTAGGGGCGGCAACCGGGATGTTCCAGACGCTCACCAGCCTGGGCACAGCCGCCGGAGTTCAGATACTGGTGCTGGCCGTGGGAGAAGACGTCTCTGGGGCAGCTTTTGCCAGCGCATTTTGGCTGGGCGCGGCAGTAGCCGCAGTCGGCGTAATTGGTGCTGCTGCTATTTCCTCAGCAAACTCCGCTTTAGCGGAGTGACGGTCAGTTCTGACCAGTCAACGCGGCCAAGACCTTGGGGGCCATGATCTCGGCCAACTCCAGGCACTCCTCTTTCGACCAAATGGCGGTGGGAGTCCATGGGTAATCGGCGGCGAGGAACTCATAATCAGGGCATCCGCTCACCCGGGCAATGGCCTGGGCCGATCCCCTCATCTCCTCATGGACGATGGCGACACTGGGAACGCCGGCCCATTCCAGCTCCACTGCGTCCCGCAAACTGCGGGCACTACAGCTGCCTCAACCGCCGAAGCCGGTTATGGCGACGGTGGCCTCCTCGGTGAGGCGGCTCCAGTCACCCGGATCAGGCGGAATGGACACTGAGCTCTTCACCACCTTCAGCGGAGCTTGCGGGTCGCTCAGCTTGGTCAGCTCGTCGTAGAGGGCATCCAGGAAGATCTCCCCCTCGCCGAGACCATTGGCCACCAATGCGACCACCGCTCCATCCAAGCTGGCCGGCCGGGGAGAGAAATCGTGATCGTCAGTGCGGTCGAATGGACCGGACGTGGGGTCGAGGCCGATAAGGGCTGTCATGTCATTACCCTAGCCTGTTCTTGTTCACAGGATCGGCTCGGTAATGGCGAGGGCGAGGTGGGGTAGGAGGAGCCAGCTCGCCCCCATGCCAGCGCCCCCGGCGGCCACAATCAAGATGCCTTCGGGCTTGCCGATGCGGGCCATCCGATCAGTAGCGCTGGTTGCAGGCGCATTGAGCCGGGGCCATAGATGCTGCTGGATATCGGTTTTCGACCATCCTTCCTCGAGAAAGAAGCGATGGTGCTCATGGCCGATCACAACCACCACATTTCCGTCCTCGCCCAGCCAAGAGTCCCCGGCAATGCCGTTGGCGCGGATGTATCTCACCAGCGTGTCGCACACCCCTTCGGCACTTCGGCTGGTGAAATCGGTGGCCTCGACCATCTTCATCAGGGAGTGGACGGTTACCGCGCTCTGCTCATGGTCGAGCCCCCGCTGCACGTGGAGCGGCTCCCAATCGGAGGCCTCCTCGTTCTCACCGAAGCAGAATGAGTACCGGGAGGGCGTGGAGTAGCTGGCCCGATCCAGAAAGCCGGGTATGCCCCGGCACACGTTGCGGATCACGAGGCGAAGCGACCGGCCGATGGTGGCGTTGGCCCGAAATCCCGGTCCAAAACAACCCGCCCCTGAGGCCACGCCCAGCTCATTGCGGACGGGACCGTTGATGATGACAACTTGAGCAGCGCCCGACAATGTGCCGGTAGTCGAGTGGCAGTTGCCTTTAGGGTGGAGATGGGCCCGAACCGCGGCCACCACCGTTGGAAAATACTCGGGCAGGCAGCCGGCCATAACCGCATTCGCTGCTGCCTGCTCCGCGGTGCACGTCACCTCTCGGGTCGGCACAGTCCCGAGCACCTCGTCTCCGGAGAGGCCGGCATGCTCCAGGAAAGCAGCCACCTTTTCTGGAGTCGGGGGCATGATGGGCAGCCCATCGGTCCAGCCCCGTTCGAAATAGTCCTCCACCAAGGCTTCGTAGGAGTCATAAGAGTGCTGGGTGGCCGTCGTCATACTCAGACACTAAAGCTCGTGGCGGGTGGTCTCCCACACAGAACGGATGGCGAAACTGGAGCGGAGGCGGCCCACCCCACTGAAGCGAGACAGATACTGATTGTGGATCCGCTCAAAATCGCGCTGGTCGGCCACCGCGAGGTGAAGGAGGTAGTCGGCGTCACCGGCCATCAAGTGGCAGGACATGACCTCGGGGCACTCCACCACCTCTTTCTCAAACTGGCGCAGATTCACCTCGCTCTGGCTTACCAGGGAGATCTCAACGAACACATCGAGCGAGCGGTTGACGGCCTCAGGATCCAAGATCATCACGTAGCCGGCTATTACCCCGTCGGCCTCGAGACGGCGGACCCGGCGATAGCAGGCGGAGGGCGACAGGCCAACCCGCTCAGCGAGCTCTGCATTGGTGATGCGAGCATCGCCCTGGAGTTCGTTGAGGATAGACCGATCGATTGAATCCAGTTCCGACATTGATCTGACTCCTCATGGGTGGTGCGGGAAGCAAGACACAAATTAGGCGAATTGTGGGACAATTATGAAGATTATTTTCGATTGTTGACGTGATTGCAGCAAAATTTCAAGAATTTTCCCCCTCTATCGCGGGTAAAATGTCACTGTATCCATCGGCTTGCGGCGGAGGCATTCAATGCGCATAGGGGTTCCGAAGGAGATCAAAAGCGAAGAGCGTCGAGTGGCATTGACGCCCGGCGGCGCCACTGAGCTTGTCAATCGCGGGCACCAAGTCCTTGTCGAACGGGGATGTGGCGCCGGGGCGGGATTCACCGATGAGGAGTACGTCGCCCACGGCGCGGCAATCGCGGATTCAACTCAGTCGCTGTTCGATCAGGCCGAGTTGATCGTCAAGGTCAAGGAGCCCCAAGCCGAAGAGCGGGCCCGCCTCGACGAGAACCATGTCCTGTTCACCTACCTGCACCTCGCAGCCGACGCAGCCCAGACAGCCGAGTTGGTTGACCGGGGCGTCACAGCCATCGCCTACGAATCAGTGGTCGGCCCCAATGGTGGTCTGCCCTTGTTGGCCCCCATGTCCCAAGTGGCGGGACGCATGTCGATTCAGGCTGGAGCTCACTGCTTGGAGTCATCGCAAGGGGGTCGAGGAGTGCTTCTCGGCGGCGTACCCGGTGTTGCCCCCGCCAAGGTCGTGATCCTCGGCGGAGGCGTGGTTGGCCGGAACGCGGTGCAGATGGCCATCGGGCTGGGTGCTGACGTGACGGTGATCGACCGTGACGTCTCGGTCTTGGAGGACTTGAGCTCGCGATACGGATCCGCCTTGCACACCTTGCACTCCAGCGGCGGCGCCCTCGAGGAAGCGGTCCTCGGGGCCGACCTGGTTATCGGCGCCGTCTTGGTCCGGGGCGCCCGAGCCCCGCACCTGGTCACCACCGAGATGATCAAGCAGATGCGACCCCGGTCGGCAGTGGTGGATGTGGCCATCGACCAGGGGGGCTGCATCGAGACCTCCCGGCCCACGACCCACGCCAACCCCACGTACCTGGCCTACGACGTGGTCCACTACTGCGTGGCCAACATGCCCGGCGCCGTCCCCCGCACATCCACGTTCGCCTTGGAGCACGCCACCCTTCCCTACGTGCTGAAACTGGCCGACTTCGGACCCAAGGAGGCCATGAGCGACGACGCAGGCCTGCGTGCTGGCCTATCGGTGTATAAAGGGCAAATAACCGAGCCGGCGGTTGCCCAATCACTGGGCCTCAACTTCACCTCTCCGGAGCAAGCTCTGGGCTTCAGCCTTACCGCGGCGTAACAGGGCCCTTCTGCTAGATCATTTGGGCCATTCGCTCGGCCATCGCGATCACGTTCAAGTTGGTGTTGGCCCGGGGGGTTTCCGGCATGATCGATGCGTCGCACACCCTCAGCCCTTCGGTCCCCCAAACCCGCCCGTTAGGGCCGACTACTGCGGCGGGGTCGTCGGCTGAACCCATCGCACAGGTACCGGCGCCGTGGTAGAAGGCCACGTGGTGGGCGAATACGTAGGCCAGCAGATCGTCGCGATCAAGCCGTTCGGGGAGAAACAGCGGGCCATCGGTCACTCCCCGGTATGAAGGCGACCTCAAGAGCTCCAAACCAAGCTCAAAGGCCTCGACCAGCCGCTCCAGATCGGGCTTGTGGGCCAGAAACGGATAAGTGATTGTCGGAGGTTCGCTCGGATCAAGCGATGTCGGTTGGACTGATCCTCTGATCTCCACCCGTTGCAGAGCCGCGTTGAAGGCGAAGACGGTGTCCAAACCGCCAGCCTCGGCCCGGCGGCGGGGACTGGAAGAGAGATCGATTGCCCCCACGGGGAACAGCTGGAGATCGTTGGCCGGTCCTGCTGAGCTGGTGAATCGAAGCAGAGTCTGGATGGTGACGTCATGGGCAGACACCATCCCCGGCTTGGGGGCCGCGAATAGGTAGATGGCCGGGTGGTCGGAGAAATTTCCTCCCACCCCGGGTCGATCAGCCACGATGTCGACTCCCAATCCAGTCAAGTCTGAAGCCGGGCCGACGCCCGACCGCCACAGCAGCATCGGAGATTGGATCACCCCAGCAGCCACAATGATCTCTTGGGCAGGGATGGTTTCCACCCGGCCGTTGTCGACTGCGTCCACGCCAATGGCCCGGTTGCCATTCCAGCGCACTGTCAGTGCCAGACAGTTGCCCCGCACCTCGAGGTTGGGACGCCTCCTGACCGAGGCCGTCAAGTAGGCATCAGCGGCCGACACCCGCTGCAATCCCCGCCGATTTCGGGGCAGGGGCCCCGCACCGTAGGAATTAGGGGCGTTGTGATCGGCGATGTAGCCAAAGCCAGCCGCCTCGCAAGCCTCGTAGAACACCGCGTGGACCGGGTTGAGTTCGGGTGCAGGGGTGCGGGCAATTGGCAGAGGACCGTCTCGGCCATGCCAGCGCTCCTCTCCCTCGGGGTCGGCCTCCAGCCGTCGAAAGCAGTCCAACATCGACTCCCACCGCCATTCAGCGAACCCCCAGGAGTCGAAGTCTGCGGGCATGGCTCGAACCGCGATCCCCCCGTTGACCGCCGAGCTGCCACCCAGCACCCGTCCTCGGGGATAGGGCTGGGTCCTCCCACCGGGTAGCCGGACCACATCGCCCCAGTCATGTTGGGGATGAGAGGCAACTGTGATGTCGGCCAGATCCTGGGGCAGGCGGTCCCGGTGATCTGGACCGGCTTCTAGCAGCAGAACCGTGCGGTCTGGATCCTCCGACAACCGGGACGCCAAAACCGATCCTGCCGAACCCCCTCCTACGATGACCGTGTCAACCACTATTGGGCGGCTTTGTTCGACTCCCGCTCGCCTCGCATGAAGGCGTCTCGGGCCTTGTCGCCCTCGCCCATGAGATTCAGCTCGTAGGTGAACCCCTGTTCGAACCGATAGCTGCGGTGGACGTCTACCGGGTCGATGCCGTTGATCGACCATTTGGCCTTGCGGATCACCCCGGGCGGCTTGGATGCGACGATCCCCGCCACTCTGCGAGCCTCGTCCATGAGCTGCTCTCCTGGGACCACGCTGAGGACGGTCCCCCACCGCTGGAGATCTTCGGCCGCCACCGGCTCGCAGCTGTACATCATCCAGCGCATCACCTTCTCGGGAACCAGCCGAGCGGTGTGGGTGGCGGCCCCCAAGGCACCGTTGTCCACCTCGGGCATGGAGAACTTGACCCCTTCGGCGGCCACCACCAAATCGCAGTTCCCAGCGAGGCCAATCCCCAATCCCAGGCAGAAGTCTTGTATGGCGGCGATCACCGGCACCGCGCAGTCGTATACCGCCCCGAAGGCCTCATAGCAGGCGTCGCCGGTACCCAGCACCCCTTCGAAGCCCTCCATGGCCTGCATCTCTTTGATGTCCACCCCGGCGTTGAACCCCCGACCCACCGCGGTGAGGATGGCGACTCTCACATCGGAGTCATGCTTGTAACCGCGAAAGATCTCGGCCAGCCGATAGGTGTCGGCGATGTTGAGAGCGTTCACCGGCGGGTTGTCCATGGTGACCACGGCGATGCCCTGGTCATCGATCTCAGTGTGAATGGCCACAGTGCGCTCCTTTGCCCGACTCTGGTTCCCGGCGGCTCAGCGTACGCGCACCCAGCGGCGGCTACTAGCTTCTACCCCAACAGACTTCACGATTCCAGAAAGCGAGTCCACCTTGCGCATCGGTTATCTGATCGACACCAACCACGGGTACTACGACCAGCCCCTGCCCGAACCGGACAACGCGGCCGACGCCCTCGACGCCATGATCGAAGAAGGAATCTTGGCCGAGGAGTCGGGATTCCACTCCATTCAGGTGCCCGACCGCCATGGCCGCACCGAGTCGTATTTCGGCTCACCGCTCAACCTTTTGATGATCTTGGCCCGGGAGACCAGCCGGGTGGCCATCGGCTCCTACTGCTTGGTCAACACCCTCTACCACCCCATGGAGGTGGCCGAGCAGTGCGCCATCATCGACAACATCTCGAGGGGCCGGTTGTACATGACCTGGGGCCGGGGATTTCACGCCGGCTACTGGGGGCAGTTCGGCGTTCCCCCTGAGCGGATGCTGGGCCGCTACCTGGAGAACGTGGCCATCATCGACAAGGCGCTGCAATCCAAAGGCGAGCGGTTCAGCTGGGACGGCGATTTCTACCAGGTGAATGACGGTCTGCTGTCTCCCAACTCCTACCAGCAGCCCCGGTTCCCCTTCTGGGGCGGAGGCCAGCTGCCCGCGGCCATCGAGAGGTGCGGGGTCTACGCCGAATCGTGGACCTGCGACGACTTTCCCATCCTCAAGGAAACGTGGGATGTGCAGGCCGGCGCCTACCGGGCCAAAGCCATCGAACACGGCAAGGAACCGTTCATCGTGCTGATGCGCAAGGCATGGGTGGCCGACTCCTTCGAACAGGCCGCCGAGCAATACGGCACCCACTACGTGCCCGAGATGCGGTTCTACTGCGAGCAGGGGATCCTGGCCCATCATCCCGAGTTCGACTCTCCTGAGAAGATCACCACCGAATCGGCTCGCGAGCACATCGTGGTGGGCTCCCCCGCTCAGTGCCGGGAGCGGTTGGAGCAGTATCACGAGGAGCTGGGCGTGCAGTACTTCACCGTGCAGTTCCGTATGGTCACCGGCCCGTCGTTCGAGGCCACCCGGGAGCAAATCCAGCGCTTCGGCGAGGAGGTGGTGCAGCCTTTGCACCGCAAGTACCCCGCCCCCGACCATCCGGCCATCCCCGAAGCCTGCCGGTGGTGATCCGATGAGCTCGGCTGCACAAACTCCAACCATCGAGGAACTGGAATCCCTGGTGGGAAGGCAATTCCCGGGTGGAACCTACGCTTTGGAACCCTGGCGAGCCTGGCTGACGAACGACGTTATTGGCGCGCCGCAACGGACCGACGGTGTCGCCCATCCCATGTTCTGCTACTACGCGGCCATGGCCGGCTTGGGCATCACCATCAATGAGATGTTCACCCTCTGCTACGCGTCGGCCGACGATGGTCCTATGTTCGGGGAGTGCGACATCCAACAACTGCGTCCCCTCGAAATCGGCGCCACCTACACCGTGCGGGGTGAGATCACCAGCGCCGTCCGCAAACACGGTGAACGAACGGGGACCTTTGACATAGTGGCTTTCAAGCTCGAGGTAGTCGCCCCCGATGGCGAAGTTTCCTCGGTTGTCTCCAATTCCTTCATATTCCCGAGGAGGTCGTCGTGAGCCCATCTACACCGCCTGCTGTCGGTGACGAACTGCCCTGTCTGGCTATCGAGGCGGTTGATGCCGAAAAAATGAAGACGATGGCCGCCCTGCTGGCCGATTCCAACCCCATCCACTGGGATGTAGACACCGTGAAGGCACTGGGCATGGGCGACCAACCGGTGAACCAGGGACCCAACAACCTGGGTTACGTGATGAACATGCTGGGCGACTGGGCCGGTGGTGCCGAGCGCATTCAGCACATCCGAGTGCGATTTCTAGATAACGTCTTCGCTGGCGACCGATTGGAGGCCGGCGGCTCAGTCACAGCGGTCAATGGCGACGGTACCGTCGAATGCGACGTCTGGCTGGCCCGCGACGGCACCCATCCAGTGCTGGCCGGAACCGCAACCCTGTCAATGGGCTAGGTGATCAGCCGCACGTTATAGGTGCCGGAAAGCGAGCGAATGAACACAGCTGTCAAAAACAGGACGACCGTGCCCAAAGCCATCGTGGCTCCTGCGGCGGTGTCGTGGTGGTAGCTGATAAGCAGTCCAACGATGACGGCAACAGAACCGAGAGCGACCGCGGCGATCATGATGGCAGGGATACGCCGCACCAACATGGCTGCCGTCGACGGCGGGGCCACCAAGAATGCAAAAACCTGCAAGTTTCCAACCGCCTGAAACGACGCCACGATGGCAATAGACAGCAACGCCAGTAAAGCGGCATGGGCCAATCGGGGCCGAAGTCCCAACAGGCGAGCTTGCACTTCGTCGAAGGTCATGACCAGAAACGCCCGATGCAGCACCACAATCCCTACCAAAGTGATTCCGGCGATTATGAGCTGGCGCACAAGATCGCTATCGGTCACCCCGGTTATGGATCCGAAGAGGAACCGGGTGAGGTCTCCGGAGTATGCCCCTGAACTACTTGACAAGATGACCACCGCCAAGGCCAAGAACCCCACATATAGCAGCACGATCGTGCTGTCTTCTGGCAATGGCGAATGGTTGCGAACGAGGTTGATCCCATAAACCATGACGAGCGCAGCGATCAAGGCACCAAGAGTGGGATCACCTCCAAGTATGAAGGAAATGGCGAGGCCGGGTAGCACCCCATGGGCCAGCGCCTCCCCGAAGAAGCTCATCCCTCGAAGCACTACCCACGTTCCCACCGTGGAGGTAGCCAGCACAGCCAACAGCCCCGACCACAGGGCCTTCCGCATAAATATGTTTTCGACGAAAGGCTCAATCCACCAGTCGAATGGACTGGTTACGAAGTCCACTTGTCCAATGTAGTAGGCAGGAAAGTCAGCCGAGGCCTGCGGCGATCTTCTGCGCGTTGGTGCGCAGGAACCCTATATAAGTCCCAGAACTGCTGTCAGCGGGACCCAGCGATCCTGTATCCAAGGAAATTACCTGTACACCAGCTTCTCGACCCAAGGCTTCCGCTTCATCAGAGCTGTGTGTCGACTCTGAGAAGATAGCAGCCACGCCGGTTTCGTCGATCAAATCAACCAGGGCTTGGAGGCCTGCCGGGTTGGCCTCAGCCAGGGTGGAGCCGCTGGGAATGACCGTCCCTATCACCTGGAACCCGTAGCGATCGGCAAAGTAGCCGAGGGCATCGTGGTTGGTGACCAGCAGGCGATCCTCAGGATGCAGCGGGGCCAGGATGTCTTCCACCTCGGCGTCCAGAGCGATGAGCTCGCTGCGATATGCCGCTACGCAATCGTCTAGGGCACCGGCATCTAGGCCTGCATGCGTGGCCAGCGCTTGGCTGAGCGCGGGCAGCGCATCGGCCACTCGAATGGGATCGAACCACACATGGGGGTCATCTCCGGTGTGCGCGTGGCCGTGCTCGTCTTCGTGCTCGTCGTGGTCGTCCTCGTGCTCGTCGTGCTCGTCCTCGTCGTGTTCGTGCTCGTCCTCGTCGTGTTCGTGCTCGTCCTCGTCGTGCTCGTGCTCGTGCTCGTCCTCGTCCTCGTGGTCGTCGTGCTCGTCCTCGTCGTGCTCGTGCTCGTCGTGCTCGTCCTCGTCGTGCTCGTGCTCGTCGTGCTCGTGCTCGTCGTGCTCGTGCTCGTCGTGCTCGTGCTCGTCGTGTTCGTGCTCGTCGTGCTCGTGCTCGTCGTGCTCGTGTTCGTCCTCGTCGTGTTCGTGCTCGTCCTCGTCGTGTTCGTGCTCGTCCTCGTCGTGTTCGTGCTCGTCCTCGTCGTGGTCGTCCTCGTCCTCGTGCTCGTGGTCGTCCTCGTCCTCGTGCTCGTCGTGGCCGTGGCCGTGGCCCATCGTTGAAGCAAATTCGATCGTCGAAACGTGGTCGGCGACGCGGAACACTGGCGTACCCGCTTCCTCTACCGCGTCAATGGTGTCTTCCAAGCCTTCTTCCAGGAATAGGCCGTTAGCCACAATCAACGCCGCGCTTTCCATGTTCCCTCGATCATTCAACGAAGGTTGAAAGGCATGGGGATCGCCACCGGGCGGAATGAGAGTAACCACCTCAGCCAACCCGTCGCAGGCCACATTGGCCGCAACATCAGCCCATATCGAGGTCGTGGCGATCACTGTCGTTGGTTCTGCTGTGTCATCCGTGTCGTCGTTCCCACAGCCAGCCGCGATCAACGCCAGTACGGACAGCAAGCAACCAGTGCCAAAAACCAAGCGCCTCAAATTGATAATGAGTCTCATTCCTGCAAATGTATATTGGAATGAGTTTCAATGGCAAACGGATGGCTGGTGCCTCTGCGGCGAGGTGCTCGGACAAGAAGAGAAGACCATGACAGCCATAGTCCATGCGCTATACGTAATTGGCCAGCTCTTTGCGATCATGGGGGTAGTCGTCGTCGTACCCCTACTGGTTTGCGATTGCTGTCGGTACTGCTGGAGACGCAGGTGCGCCCGCCGAGAGCGGTGTAGATCCGAAGTGAGACCCTAAGATAAAGAACAGGAATGACTGGGCAACCACGACAGGGCGCGGAAGACAGAGATTTCCTCACCGAATTGCACGCTCAAATCGGCAGCAGGCTGGCCCAACAGGGTCACCGGTATACCCGTGGCCGACAGGAGCTAGTGGAGACCCTGGTCCTCACCGGCCAACCAATGACCCTGCCAGACATCGTCGAGGCAGATCCGAAGTTGGCCCAGAGCTCGGCCTATCGCAACCTGGACATTTTGGTTCGCTGCGGCGCCATCCGGCGGATCAACGCCGGGGGTGACCACGCTTACTTCGAGTTGGCAGAGCCGTTGCTTGATCACCACCACCACCTCATATGTATGAGCTGTGGCAACATTGAAGACGTCCACTTCGACAGTGAAGTCGAACTCCTGGTGGACAAGAGCTTGAGTGAAATATCAGCCCGAACCGGATTCACCCCCATCACCCACAGCCTCGACCTGCACGGACATTGCGCCGACTGCTGAACCGGTCCCTTAGAATCCGCATTGGACGATGCGGCTGACCGAACTCCGACTAAGCACTGAGCTAATCCCATGGCGCGAAGAGGTCAGAGGATTTTTGGCTGCGGAGATGGCGCCTGAAAGGGTGGCCGGCCACGTTGACCCCACCGATCTGACCGGCCTCAGCCTGGAATTCGAGCGGCGCCACCAAATTGAGGCAGCTAGCCGGGGCCTTCTTGCTGTCTCGCTCCCGGAAGCCGACGGCGGTCGAGGCCGGTCGCGGGCCTGGAAGCACGTGTACGACTTGGAGGCCGCCTACCACGGTGCGCCATCTATCGACACTGGGGTGACGCTGTGCGGATTCGTGCTTTCCCAATTCGGTACGCCTTCCCAGAAGGCCCGGTGGCTAGCTCCGATGGTCACCGGGGAAATGTTGGGTGCCATCGCCTATAGCGAGGCCGGTGCGGGCAACAGTCTGGCCGCCATCGCCACGACGGGGGTGCGCGACGCGGACGGATGGGTGCTATCCGGCGTCAAGTCGCACGTGACCGGAGCCCACAAAGCCGACGTGGCTGTGGTTCTGGCCGTGACTGATCCCAAAACCAGCAACCGCTCTTCGATGACCATGTTCTTGGTTCCCCTGGATGCTTCTGGAGTCGAGGTGAAGCGAAGGCCCACCATCAATCGCTGGACTCTCAGCGAAATTGCCCTCCGCCAGGTGAGACTCGACGACGATTGCGTGCTGGGCGAGGTTGGCCAAGGATGGCCGCAAGTCATGGCCGCAGTGGCCGCAGAACGCGGCTCGTTGGCCCACTACGGATGGGCAGAGCAGTGGTTGCTGCGGCTGCCAGCGAGAGTTCCCCGGCTGAAGCGGGCCAGGCTGCACGCGGCCGCCTGCCGGGTACGGGCATTCGGGCAGCGGCTAATCGATTACGAGGAGACGGGCCATCCCGTTGGCTATGAGGCGTCGGTGGTTAAGGTGGCCTCCACCGAGCTGCTCCAGGACATCGCCCGCACAGCCCGATCAGGGGCGGGGCAGGGCGAAACCGACTGGACTCCGATCTTCGAGAACGGATCGCCGTATGCCTATGACGCTCTTGAGGCCATTCACCCCACCATCTCAGTCGGAGCGAACGAGACCCACCGGGACATGATTGCGGTCGAGCTGTTGGACCGCGACCTGTCCGTGACCGCTTCCCCGCCTGCGGAAATGGATGGCCCTGTCCTCACTGCTTGCGCCGAACTAGCGGCACAAGCTCGCCAAGTCTTGGCCCTGACCGCCCAGAATGCTCTCCAGAGGCCGCTGTACGGCCGAACGGTGGGAGACTTTCAAGCCGCCCGCCATCGCTTCGTAGACATGGCCATTGCGGTTGAGGCCATGGAGCTCACCACTGCGGAGGCGGCTCTCACCCCCGCGGGAGCACAACGCGACTATCTGACATCAGCAGCCAAAGTCACCGGGAACGAGTGCTTGCTGGATGTGGTGGCGGGAGCCCATCAGTTGCACGGGGCTGACGGTTACTACGACGACCACTATCTCGCCCCTTTCACCCGTGGGGCTTGGGCCGCCCAGTCTCAAGCCGGGAGCACCGCCGAACACCTAGAGCAATTGGCCCACCTCACCGACTGAACCACTACACCGGGGCGCTTCCGGCAATGGTGACCCGATGGAGCACGCGCTCCTCGCCGGCTACGTCCCCCACAACCGCGTGTTGAGTGGAGCGGTTGTCCCAAATCACCAGGTCGCCGTCATGCCAGCGGTGTCGGTACGTGTGTTCATAGCGCCCGACTACGCCGTAGAGGAATTGCAGGAGGGGGCGGCTCTCTTCGGGAGTCCACCCATCGAATCGGGTCACATAGTTGTCGTTGACGAACAGCGCTTCGGCCCCGGTATCGGGATGGACCCTCACCACCGGATGGACGGCGACTACCGCCTCATGGTCCAATCCGGCATCCGCGGCCAGGCTTGTGCCCTCATGGACGGCGGAGAGCGTGCGTAGCAGGGCCTGGAACTCAGGCGACAGCGACTCGAATGCCTTGGTTGCGCTGGCAAACATGGTGTCGCCACCAACCTCGGGCAGAATCCGGGCCAGCAACAGGGTGTAGGCGTGGGGTTCGCGCATGTGGGTCGAATCGGAGTGCCAGGTTTGAGTGATGGGGTTCGGGTCGTAGATCTTCATGATTCCCGGGTATCCCTCAATCGACGGCACGTAGGGATGGATGGAGATTTCCCCCCATCGGGCAGCAAAAGCCAGTTGGTCTTCAGGGGTCATCGCTCCTTGGTCGCGGATGCAGATGACGCCGCCTTGATGGAGCGCATCGCGCAGAGAAGCAAATTCGGTGTCGGAGATCTCGCCGGTCAGATCGAGCCCGAGCACTTCCGCGCCGAGTGCCCCCGCAAGCTGGCGAATCTCCATAGTCGAGGAACTCTAACCAGTAGTTGTCTGGCCCACGGCAAGGTCGTTGAATTCGATGGGAAGCGTCTTGAGCCCGCTCAGCCGGTTGGTGCGGGTCCAAGTGGCCTCGCCGACGATCTCGACGTCGACCCAGCGGTCCAAGATGGTGTTGAGCATCACATCGATCTCCAGTCGCGCCAGGTTGGCGCCCAAACAGAAATGAGGGCCGTGACCAAAGCCCATGTGGCTGTTGGGGCTTCGGTCGATGCGAAACTCAAAGGGCTCGTCGAATACCGCGTCGTCCCGATTGGCCGACATCTCCCATACCACGACCTTCTCCCCCGCACCGATGGCCTGGCCGCCCAGCACAGTGTCTTGTGTCGCAGTGCGCCGCTTGTAGACCGACGGTGTGGTCCACCGGACGATCTCCTCGATGGCCAGCCCCATGAGGGATCGATCGGCGGTAAGGCGGGCCAACTGCTCCGGCGACTTCACCAGCTCCCACAAGCCCCCGGCAATGGCCTTCCGAGTGGTCTCGGACCCTGCGGTGAACAATAGCGACCAGAACATCGCCACCTCGTCGCTGTCCAGCCGAGAAGGAACCTGGTCGGGCAGCTCGCCGTGGATGACCACTGACAAGAGGTCGTCGCCTGGGTTCTCGATTCGTTCTTGGATGAGGCGCTGGCCGTACAAGAACATGTTGACGCCGGCTTCACTGGGCTGGTCGGGCATTTCTTCGAGGGTGAAGGTCTCCGAGGTGATGTCCACCCACTCGCACAGCATGCGCCGATCTTCGTTGGGCACGCCCAGCAGCATGCATATGGCTTGCAGAGGGAGCTCGGCAGCCACATCGACAACCAGGTCGCAAGCTCCCCGTTCGCCGGGAACAGGGGCCACGCTGTCGAGAATCTGGTGGGATCTGGTCACAAGGTCGTCGCGAATCCGCCCGATCATCTTGGGGGTGAATCCCTTGTTCACCAACTGTCGGATCCGCTGGTGGCGGGGATCGTCCATCATGTTGAGGAGCTTGCCGCTCATCTCCATGTCGTTGATCGTGGTACCGCCGTAGGGGCGATTTCCTCCGGTGTGACTGGAGTAGATCTTGGGGCTGCGAAACACCTCCACCACGAGCTCATGGGTACTCACGCACCAAAAGCCCTCGCCGTCAGGGGTGCGGTCGGTGGGCTCGTGCCACCAAACTGGTGCCTGTTCGCGAAGCTGAATGAACGCCTCATGGGGGAAACCCTGGACAAAGGTCTGGTAGCTGCTGAGGTCGGGGATGTTGAGCGGAGCCATCGATCCTCCCGTGTCCAGCGTATCGGGATCAGCTTGCTAGCGGATCAGCTTGCTGAGGGAGTCGTCGAGACCGCCGGGGCGGCTGGAAAGCAGCCACGCGGCCCGCTGGGCCTGTGCGGCGACGTCGATCTCGGCGACAGACGGCGCCTCAAGGTCCAATCCGTGATTGGCCCCGAGCTGACGCAGTCCGAGCTGGGCCAATCGACAGGCTGAGGCCATCTCAGCGGCTGCTACCTCGCCCCGTGGGCCCCCAATCGAATGGGAGAATCGCTCTGCGGCCTCTTCAAGAGTCCGCATTCCGCTGGCCAATCCCTCGGGATCGGGTTCTCCGAAGCCGGGGATCCCGGTGGCTAACAGTGAACTGAACAGAGGGCTGGAGTTGGGGGACACCATCCCCAGTTGCTCGCCGATGCATCCCAGGCGGTCGATCAGCGCTCCCACCCCTTTCTCGCAGCCGAGCACCTCGTCGATGCGCTCAGCCACCAGGGCATCGTCATCGATGGGCTCGCCCTGGGCGGCCGCGCCGCCCCGCACCATGGAGGGGAGCGAAACTGGCAAGGGTTGAAAGTGCCCATTGTCGCCCCAGTCGGTCAGCAGGAAGCCGGGTGAGGCTGCGGCGGCGCCTACACCTGCGGCGTCGGCAATGTTGGCGGCCGCGTTTAGATTGCGTCCGATAAACGTGTTCCAGCTGCCGGTTCCCGGCGCCACCCAAAACGGGGTCCCGGCTTCTATGAACAGCCGGGCATGCGACTGGAAACCCAAGTGCGGATCTTCGGGCAGATTGAGGCGAGTGAGGAGGTCGGGGGGAAGAAAGCCCTCCCAGCCCCCATCCGAGGGGGCCTCGTAGTTCCAGACAACCGGAATTGCTCCGTCGGGAATCCTGGCTAGCAGGGAGCGATCCCGGCGGAATTGGTCGGCCCAGAACATCACCTGGTAGCCGTCATCCACCAATGGTGCGATGAGCCGCTCCAGGTGCTCGACGTACACGGTTTCGCGACCGCGGGCCGCGACAACGGATGCCGACTTGCCCTCTCCCAACTCGAAGGGCTCGTCGCCGCCAATGTGGATGCGGCGGGAGCGAATTGCACTGCCCAGCTCCCGAGCTAAGGCAACGCCGAATTCGGCATTCTGCGCTGTCGGGGCCAGGCAACCCGGTGGCATCGTGCCCGACCCGAACAGTGAGGGCGCGCCATCGGGGCACTCAGCGAGGTCTCGATAGCGCTCGTGGGCCAACCACCGCCCCATATGGCCGAAGCAGTTCATGTTTCCGACTAGGTCGATGCTGCTGGATCGGCACACTCGGTCTAGCCATCGCAGTTCTTCCGCGGTGAAGGGTGATGCGTCTTCCCACACTTCCCGGTGTCCGGAGTAGGCGAATGTGTGTTCAACGTAGAGTTGGAGCTCGTTGAATCCGAGCTCCGCCAAGACTCCTACCAGCCACTCTAGAGTCTCTTGAGTTGGTACGCGGTCTCTCGATACATCGAGCATGTATGCCCGCCGTTCGAACGAGAATCCACCGAAAACGCTTTGTGACATATCGCTTCTTTCCAGAGTAGAATTGCCTGAATGGGAAGCTCTAGCAAGCTCAGGAAGTACCGCTCCGACCACGAAGACCTGAAAACTCAGAGCCGTTCAGCGATAATCGAGGCGGGGCAGGTGTTGTTCCTCAACCAGGGGATCGCCTCCACCACAATGGGCGATATCGCCGAGCGGGCGGGCGTCAGCAGGGTCACCGTGTACCGCCACTTTCCCGATTGCGGCGCCATTGCCTTCGAGGTGTACAACCAGATGCTCGAGTCGATCCTTGAGGCCACGCGAGCGCGAGTGTCTACTGGGGCCAGCGGCCTGGAAGCCGCCCGTGACTGCTTGAATGCCCTGTTCGCGGCGTACCCCGAACAGGAGGCTGCGTTTCGTTTTTGCGCTGTATTCAGTTCGTACTACGCGATCGAGGCACGCTCAGAGGAGCTGGTGGAGTGGTACGGCAACCGAGAGTTCCGGGGACTGGCCGATGCTTGCGCCCAATTCTTCGGCTCCCAACTCGACCAAAACACGGCAGACCGCCTGATGGCGCTCACCGATGCTGCTGCTAGTGGTCTATGCAACCTGGCATTGGCCAGCTCTCCTCATGGCCAAACCAATGTCGAGTCCAGGCTCCTAGGTCTCCAAGAGCTGATCTTGGGGCACTTCGACCATCTCTAGTCGTCTGGGCCTTCGATGCGGTAGAGGGCGGCGGCGTTCTCCCACAGCAGCTTGCGCCGGACTTCCTCGGAATGCCCAGCTAGCGAGGCCTCGATCCTCTCTCGGACATTGCCATATAGGCAGGTTGGGTGGGGAAAGTCGGTCTCGAACAGCACGTTGTCGACACCGATCTTGTCGAGAAGGCGTTGGGGCGCGGTCTCCTCGAACCAGTAGCAGGCATAGACCTGGCGCCGGAAATACTCGCTGGGCATCATCTCGAAATTTGAAGCCTCCTCAAGACCGCCGCATTCATTGAAGGAGTGGTCAACGGCCTCAAGCACGAACGGAATGAAGCCGATACCGCTTTCCACCGACACGAACTTGAGGTCGGGGTAACGGGGCAGCACGCCAGATCCCAGTAGGTCGGTGAGCTGAATGCCGTTCTTGAGGAACATCTCCAGCGATGCGTAGGCGTAGGTGGAGGGCTTGCCGTGGGCTGCCATCCGCTCAGGAGTGAACCCGGTCGTGGTGTCACCACTGCCGATGTGGAAGCTGATGGGAAGCCCGGCCTCCTGGGCTACCGACCACAGGGGATCCCAGTGGGGGTCGCCAAGCAGGGGCAGTCCGAACCGCTGGGGTTCCCCGGTGAACAACACGGCGCGATGGCCGAGCTCGGCGCACCGAGTTACCTCGGCCACCGTGTCGTCGATATCCCAGAAGGGAGTCGAGGCAACAGCCACGAATCGCCGGGGATCAGGGGAAATCCAGTCGAGCTGGAAGTTGTTGTAGGCCTGAACACAGGCCAGCATCAGCTCGCGGTCTTCCAGTTTCAAGAAGTGCTGCGCGCCGAATCCGCCCACGTTCGGATAGAGCACCTGGGCCCAGATTCCCTGCTCGTCCATGAGCTTCAACCGCTCGTTGGCGTCATAGGCCGCGGGGTGGATCTCCTCGAACACCGACGGGCCGGCGGGAAAAGGCTCTGGCCACCCGGCCACCGCAGTCATGCCCACCGACGAGAACACCTCTCCGCCCACGAACCAGTGGTCCTTGCCCTCCTCGGTGCGCTCGACCCGGGGTACCCGGTCTTTCAGCTTGGAGGGAACCCGGGAAACAAACGTGTCTGGGGGCTCTGTCACATGGGTATCGACGTCGATAACAAGCTCGGTGCTGGACATGCCCCAAGTCTGCCCCACTCCCCCACCGCTGTCAGGTGGAGGTGCTTCATCACTATTTGGTGATTCGGGCCATGCCCCCATCGATCACCAGAGTCTGGCCGTTCATGAAGCTCGATTCGTCTGAACACAGGTACACCAGTAGCCCGACAAGGTCTTCTGGCTGGCCTGGTCGCCTGACCGTTTGGCGGGCCAGCAGCCTCTGCACCTGTTCTTCGGGGAGTTTCGCGGTCATCACGCCGGGAGCGATGCCGTTGACCCTGATGTTGTCGCCCGAGAATTCATCAGCAAGCACCTTCGTGACCCCGTTTAGGGCCAGCTTCGACACCGTGTAGGCGCCAGCGTCGATCAGAGCGCCGTTTGACGACTGATTGACGATTACACCACCCCCTCGTTTGCGCATGGACTCTGCACAGGCCTTGGCGCACATAATCGGCGCAACAGTGTTCACGGCCAGGATCTCCATCCATTCGTCGGCAGACAGGATCAACGCCTCACTCCACTTCCCCCGGGCCAATCCGGCGTTGTTGACCAGGATGTCGACTCCGCCGAAGGCATCGTCAGCAGCTTTCACCATCTCGCTTAAGTCGTTGTCGGAGGTCACATCGCAGCGCACTCCGATGGCCTTAGCCCCCGTTGCGGCAATGGCCTCAGCAGTTCGCTTGGCTGCTTCGCCGTCGATGTCGGATACGACCACCGCGGCACCCTCCGAAGCCAGGGCATGGGCGTAGACAACCCCGAGTCCTCCAACGCCGGCGCCTCCCGCGCCGGTCACTATCGCCACCTTGCCTTCAATCCTCATTCCCATATCCTCAAACTAGGGGGCGAAGCTGAGGGGAATCCGGATCGTGGCCTCGGGGTCTTGGAGGCCGGAGTCGTTGACCGCGATCACACAGTCGTCGACGGTGGCATCACAGATGCCGCTGCCAACCGCCCCGACGATGATCGTCAACTCCACCGAACCCTCGCCGGTGGGATTGGGATGCAGGATTCTGGCGTTGGTGAAATCGCAAGCCCCAGAACCCTCGGTGCCGCCTTGCGAGCACTGGAGAATGTTCACGGTCTGTTCTGGGAGAAACCCGCTCCAGGCAACCACCACGGTCTGTCCATTGACCAAGCCGGTGGTCGGCTCAGCCGATGCCTGACGGCTGAGCTCGGGCACCTCGAACTCCACGGTTATGCCGGAGTTTGATTCGGCTGCGAATACCAAATCGGCGTTGGGAGATGAGCGGGGCTGTTGCAGGCGCGTGGCGGCATGCACGTCGCCATCAAAGGCCACGGCCAAGAAATCCAAGGTGGTGGTAACTACATCGTCAAAAAGATCGCTGCCCGAACCCAACCAAGAGCCGTGGTCCGCGCCCTCAAGGGTCAAGAGTCCCTTGATCGCCGAGATGTCATTGAACAACTTCGGTGAGGTTGCGTAGAGAATCAGAGGATCTTTGGTTCCGTGAATTATCAGGATTGGCGGGGTATCGGTGAAGTCGTACTCGCCCTCAAAGGGAGCTGGTGGGCCTGCCATGGGCACCACCGCGTCAATCCGCTGGTCGCGACAGCAGCTGTTGGCACCGATTCCCAGCACGGTGATCGCCCCATTGGAATGCCCGATTGCCGCGATTCTGTTGCCATCCACCGTGTTGGCCAACGGCCATTGAGGGTCGGCGTCGAGTTGGAGGATCGTGTCGATCAGAAAGCTCAGGTCGCCCGGTTGGGATCCGGTATCTGCCGGGTCGGGGCCAGGAGAATTCCCCCCCGATGTTCGGGGAAACTCAGGGGCCACAACAACGTGACCGTCGGCGGCAATGGCAGTCAGGAACTCAATGTTGTATTCCGGGAGGCCGCCCAAACCATGGGCGAACAAAACCAGCGGGTAGGGGCCGCCCGCAGGCGAAGCGTTCTCTACCGGGCTGGAGCCTGAGCCATCAACCGCGGCCGGGTACACAACCAATGTCCGCAGCGTGCGACTGTCCTTGCTCGGGTCGTTACCGCTAGGCGGAGTGGTCCTACCACGGTCAACGAAAGTCTCCTCAATGTAGCCAACGCCGTAGATAGTTGGGTCTGGCTCAAACGCGGTCACTTTCGGCTCTTCAGTAGGAGCCGACGAAGCGTCAGGGGCCGTGGTCCCAACCGGGCCTTCGCTGGTGGGATCGGCGCCAGGCGCCTCCGCAACGGGGGTTGGGTCAATGGCGGCGTCGAGTTCCTGGGCATCCCCAGAGGTTTCGACTGCTTGATCAGAAGACGACCCACAGGCCAACAGCAGGAGAGCGCCCAGCGCGATGGCGCAGATGACGGCCGCAACACGGCCCATCGATTCCAACATTGCGTCTCAGAATACGACGACCCCGCGGGCGTTGTGGCCGTCTTCCATCTTCTCGACCGCGCCGTTGATCTCCTCGAGATCGAATCGGTGGGTGATGAGCTTCTCAATCTCCAACTGGCCCTGGCGGTACATCTCAACCAGCATCGGAATGTCCGTTGTCGGCCGCGATGTGCCGTACACGCAGCCCATGAGGGTCTTTTCCGTCATGCAGAATTCGAGGCCAGGAAGCTCGGTGGTCGCTCCGGCGGCTTGGACGCCGATGGCCACCACGGTGCCGTCTTGGCGCAGGCAGTCCCAAGCCAGGCGCACCAGCGCGGGAATGCCAACCACTTCGAAGGCATAGTCGGCGCCCTCGCCGCCGGTGAGTTCGAAGATCTGCTCCACGGTGGCTTCAGCACCCTCGTTTTTGACCAGGTTGGTGGCCCCGAATCCCTGAGCCATTGAGAGCTTGTCGTCGTGAAGGTCGACGCCGATGATGGTGCTGGCCCCGGCAAGCGCCGCGGCCTGGATCACATTGAGCCCCACCCCGCCGCAGCCGATCACTACCACGGAAGAGCCCGGCTGGACCTTGGCCCGATTGAATACCGCCGAGGTGCCGGTTAGAACGCCGCAACCGGTCATGGCGGCAACCTCCATCGGCACATCGTCGGGGATCGGTATGGCCCGCCGCTCGTTGCAGACGAGCTCCTCGGAAAGGGTGCCGATGGCCGAGAACTGGTAGAGCCCCCGACCCTGCGTGTCGGTCATCCGGGTTGAACCATCGGCGGCGTCGGTGCCGGGGAACGTCAATTCCAGATTCGCCGTACACAGGTTGGGCCGGCCCTTCAGGCAGTTCCGACACACTCCGCAGTGGATGAGAGCCGACAGCACCACGTGGTCGCCCACCTGGCAGGTGGTGACCTCACTGCCGACTTCCTCCACCACGCCCGCGCCCTCATGGCCGAGGATCATGGGAAGCGGAAACGGCAAATCCCCTGTTTGCACCGCGACATCGGAGTGGCACAATCCGCTGGCTCCCACTCGGACCCGGACATCGTGCGGGCCGACGGAACCTGAGGTGAACTCGGCAACTTCAATCGGCACTCCGGCCTCATAAACGACGGCAGCTTTCATTAGGCAACTACTCCTTTGACCTTCAGGTCGATGACCTCATCCCAGTCCATGCCCAGGTTCTCGGTGAGGATCTCATCGCCGTGCTCGTTGAACCCCGGTGCCCTTCCCGGTGGGGCTGGCTCCCCGTTGAACTGGACGGGAACCGCCACCAGCTTGAACGAAAACCCGTCTTGGGTCTCCGCATCCTGGACGTAACCGTTGGCCTCCACTTGGGGATCGTCGATGATCTCCAAGGTGTCGAGCGCCGGGGTCCATTGGCCGGAGAAGTTGACGAACAGCTCACGGAGCTCCTCGAGAGTTCTGCTAGTGACTACCTCTTCGACAATCCTTCTCGCGGGCCCCGCGTTTGCCATAAGCGCCTCGTAGGTGGCGAACCGCTCGTCGTCGATCAGCTCGGGGCGGTCGATCACCCGGCAGAACTCCTGCCAGTACGGGAGGGGCTGAAGGCAGGTGATGTTCACGGTGTACCCATCGGCGGTGGCGTAGTTGCCCAACAGAGGCTGGGTACGCCCGCTCAGGTCGACCGGACGCCACGGCGTGTTGTTCACGTGCGACATGGCCACGCCCGCCCCCATGGCCCACAAGCCGGTCCCGAGCAGGGAGACTTCCAGAGACAGGGCCTCGCCCGTGCGCTCTCGGTGGAACAGCGCGGTGGCAATTCCGCCGGCAATGGTCATCGCTCCAATGGAGTCGCCGAATGCCGGTCCCGGCTGCGATAGCATGCGCTCGTCGTCGGTGTACCAGGTGCCCATGGCCGCCCCCGATCGCACCCAGAACGAGGTCATGTCGTAGCCGCCCCGGTTGGATTCCGGGCCCTTGTGGCCCCACGCGGTGCCCGCGGCGTAGACGATGTTCTCGTTGTGCTGTCGCACCTCTTCTTCAGTGATATGGAGCCGCTCACGCACGTTGGGCGGCTTGTTGATGAGGAATACATCGGAGATGGCGATCAATCGGTGCAGAACTTCGATCCCCTCCTCGGTCTGGAGATCGAGGCCGAGGCTGCGCTTGCCTCGGTTGGCGTGCTCCAAAATGGCGTGGACTTGGCCCGAGAGGTCGAGTGCTCCACTCGACCCCAGACCACGAGCCGCGTCGCCCCGCTGGGCGTGCTCGATCTTGATTACGTCTGCACCCCAGTCGGCCAGTACCGCTGAGGCCGCGGGCACGAAGGTGTGATCGCAGACATCCAGGATGCGGATGCCCTCCATCGGTTGAACCATGGGCTGCCTCTCCCTACTACTCCCCTGCCGCGGTGACGCTAGCAATACGATCTGCACATGAGCGAGATTGAATCCGCGTGGGGGCGGTACCCCGGCTACGCCATTGATCTGGTCCCGTGGTCGGGACGGGGGCGGGCGACGTTCAACGGCGCCATCGTGGCTGAGAGCGACTCATGCTTGATTGTCAAGGAGTCGGATCACCAAGACCAGCTCTACTTCCCCATGGGCGATGTGGCCTGGGAGCACTTCACCGAGACCGATCTGCACACGGTATGCCCGTTCAAAGGCGAAGCCGACTACTGGTCGCTGACCGTTGGCGACCACACCGTGGACAACGTGGTCTGGGCCTATAGGCGACCTTTCCCCGAAGTCGCTGGCATCGAAGGCCACGTGGCCTTCTACACCCATCGGGTGCAGGTCGCGCTCCTTGAAGAAGTGCCTGAGGACGACGGCGATGTGGTGGTCTACCCCTTCCCGGTATGGGGCACCGCTGATGATCTCGCCCGATTGATCGATGTGGTGCCCGACGGCGATGGCCGGTTCACCAGCCCGTCATTCCCCGACCCGCCCCTGGGCACCTTCATCGATCTCCCCGATGAACGGCGACCCCGCCAGGTGATCGAGGGAGGTCAGCTCCTGGGCCAGGCCATTGTTGCGGCCTCCAAGACCGTGCCCGATCAGCGGGTGGTGTCAGCGTCGATGGTGTTCACCCGAGCGGCCCGGTTCGATTCTCCTTTGGCGGTGGAGGTGGACGTGCTGCGCCAAGGCCGTACCTATTCCACCGTGGAGACCCGCATTGTCCAGCACGACAAGTTGTGCGCCGTGAGCCTGGTTCTGCTCGACAGCGGTGCTGAAGACGTCTACCGGGTGACCGCAGAGATGCCCGAGGTGCCCGGACCGCTGGAATGCCCCCTGCGAGATTTCGGCGTGATCGGGCGTGATATCCGGGTGGTGGACGGGGCCTACAACTTTGACCCCGACGATGTGGGTCCCCCGGAGCTGTACGTGTGGATGCGCTACCGGGATCGGCCCGAAGGGTCGGCCATGCAGGCCGCCCTGCTGGCCCAGGCCACCACGCATTACACCATTGGGGCGTCCATGCGCCCCTTCCAGGGCATCACCGAGGCACTGGCTCATGTGACCCTGTCAACCGGCCCCATGGCAGTCGACATCGCGTTCCATGATGAGGCCGACGCCGCCGATTGGCACCTCTACGAGAACCCCGCCATCTATGCCGGCAAAGGCCAGGTGCAAGGCCAAGGCCGCATCTTCTCCCAAAACGGACGCCTGGTGGCCTCCTACTCCGTACACGCCATGGTGAGATCGTTCGACTCCGATCCCAACAAGATGGGCGGGTTCACTTCGGCGATGTGACAGGGGGAGAGGGCTCTTCACCGTCGGCCCGAGATGCGCTCGACCAGCTATTGGTTGACCAGGTCCGGCTCGACGATCTCCACCAATAGCTCCATCGACCGGATCCACGCGTCGGCCTCAGTTCTCCACGGCGCCGAAACCACGTGCTCAACCCCGGCCTCGGCGTACTGGGCTCGCTCATCGCGAATCTGGGCGGGATCCATTCCCTGGGGATCCCAACCGGTGCGATAGGAAAAGGTGAAGTCAGCGCCGGGGCGAGTCTCGGCCAACTGGGCTCGAATGCCGGCCACGATCATTCCCATCTCCTCGGGAGGCTTGCTCAGTCCTTGAAAGCCGTCCCCTACCGCGGCCGCCCGGTCATAGCCCGGCTGGCTGCTGCCGCCGACCCAGATCGGGATTGGGTGGGCCGGTTGGGGCAGAACCTTGATGTCTTCGAACTGATAGTGCTTCCCCTGGTAGGAGGCCGGGGACACCGTCCACACCAAGCGCATGATTTCCAGCGCCTCGTCCATGCGCGCCCCTCGGGTATGGAAATCCTGCCCCAGTGCTGAGAACTCAGCCTCCGACCATCCCACGCCGACGCCAACGGTGAGGCGTCCGCCGCTCAACTGATCGAGGCTGGCCAGGCTGTTGGCCAAGTGAAGCGGGTGGTATTGGGGCACCACCATCACGCTGGTGCCCAACCCGATCCGCTGGGTTGCCGATGCCGCCCAGCTCAGGGTGAGCAGCGGATCGAACAAGTAGGAGGCCGGGTAACCTTGGTCGGCCGGAAAAACGATGTGATCGCTAACCCACACGTCGGCCAAGCCGATCTCTTCGGCTCGCACTGCAATCTGGCGGATGGCCTCAGGCGACGCCGCCCGACCGTACTGAGGCAGGTGAATTCCTAGCCGCAACTACGCTCCTCCCCCACTCCACGCCGCTCGGGGCAGCTGCTTCTCCTTGTCAATGAAGGGCAGCAACTCCACAGTCGCCTCGTGCAACTCACCGTCATGATCCTCCAGTTGCACCCTCTTGCCCACCCACTCATCGCCGGGCAACGGCCGATCGAAGCGCACGTACCCGACTCCCCTATCTCGCGTGGGCGACCATGTGCCGATGGTTATGTGCCCAGCCGGCGTGCTCTCAAAGTGCACGATCATAAATGTTTCTGGCGTTGCGGTGGGACATTCCAGCCCGAGCAGTAGCTGGCTGCGGTCGGCGGTCTCCAACGCGGCTCGGCCGATGAATTCTCCCTTGTCGAAGTTGACGAAGTGCCCGAGGCCGGCGCTGAACGGAGTCAGGTCTGGCTCGATGTCGCTGCCATTGTCCAGGATTCCAGCCTCGATACGTCTGATTCCCATCGAAGATGACGTGCTGAACTCCATGCCGAACGGCTCGCCGCTGGCAAAGAGGTGATCCCACAAGGCATCGTGATCGGTAGGTTCCGGGCCGCTGTTGCAGTAGATCTCGATCCCTACTTCCCCAGTCCAACCGGTTCGAGATACCCACAGTGTTTGGCCGCCAATATCGAAGAACCCGGCTCGGAAGTACTTGAAGTCGGCAGACAGCCCACCGCCAATGGCGGCATTCAGCACATCCAGCGACTTCGGGCCCTGTATCTGGAGCACCTGCGATTTTGGATCGGCGACCTCGGCATTAAGCCCGAGGCCATGGGCTCGAAGCCAGGTGGTGAACTCGCCATTTGCCTTCACATACCAGTAGCGCTCCGGTCCCAACCGCATGATCACGCCGTCCATCACCATGGTTCCGTCTTCGTTGCAGGCCAACGCGTAGCGGCATCGGCCGATGCCCAGTTTCTCCACGCTGCAAACGAAGACCTTGTCCAACAGCCGCACTGCGTCGGGACCGACGATTTCCAGCGGCATCTCCGGCACGTCATACAGCAAGACGCCATTGCGCAGCTTCCAATAGTTGGGTACCGGATCCTCTTCGTGGGATGCCTTCAGCGGGTACAGACGACCGCAGTACAAACCGAAGATTGTTGACCCTGTGACATATCGACCAGCAAACGGCGAAAGGTATTGCCGATAAGAACTGAAGTCGACCGTGTCAAACGCCTCGATGTAGTAGTGCCTCTCCCCCGCCATCAGAGCCTCAACCTACAACCATTACCATCGGCCCAGTGAATGCCCGTAGCCACCTTGGACGCATCGCATGACCCCTCGCTTGGAACTGGTGCTGGGGGACATCACGGCTGAGGATGTGGATGCGATCGTGAATGCGGCCAATCACACCTTGCTGGGGGGCGGCGGAGTGGACGGGGCCATCCACCGGGCGGCGGGGCCGGAGCTGGTTGAGTACTGCCGCACATTGGGCGGGTGTGAAACCGGGGAGGCCAAGATCACCCCGGGGTTCAACCTCACAGCCCGATGGGTGATCCACACTGTGGGTCCCGTGTGGCACGGGGGCGGCCACGGAGAGCCGGAGCTGCTGGCCTCCTGCTACCGGGAATCTCTGGCTCGGGCCGACGAAGTGGAGGCCGACACCGTTGCCTTTCCCGCCATCTCCACCGGCGTCTTCGGGTACCCGATTGAGGCCGCGGCCGCCATCGCCATCGAGACCGTCCGATCTATCTCCATCAACGTTTCGGAAATCCGGTTCGTTGCCTTCAATCAGGAAACTGTGGACGCTTACCAGGCCATTTTTGATACCAGCCGCGCCGCTGATCTCTGAGTCGGCTCCAACTACTTCTTACGCTGGCTGTAGTCACCGAAGGGGCCGTCACGTCGGGCCACCGCGGCAGGCACGCCCTCGGTCATGGCCGTATCGATGAACGCGAGGGCTTCAGGGGTGTTGCGCATCGCCCCGTCGAGGATCGATCCGAGTATCTGGGAATTGCGTAGCCCCATTCCCTCGTACGCCTGATTGACCACCAGCTTCATGGCGGCCAGCTGCGACGACGGGATGCTCGATAGCTGCTCGGCCAACTCCCCCACCGCCTCATCGAGTTGGTCGGCCGGAACCGCCTGGTTGATGAGCTCCACATCGGCCGCTTCGGCTCCGGAAAGCGGCTTGCCGGTCAGGGCGTACTCCTTGGCCTTGGCGAGCCCCAGTCGATACACCCACATCGCGGTCAAATAGCAGCCCCACATCCGGGAATACGGCGTACCGATCTGCGCGTCCTCTGCGGCGATGACGAGATCGGCGGAAAGCGCCATGTCTGACCCTCCCCCTACGCACCATCCGTGTACCTGGGCGATGGTCGGCTTCGGGCTCGACCAGAGGCCCATGAAGTTCGGGACCGGCGCATCCCAGCGGTTCGTAACCCCGATGGCATCTCGCCCTGGGTCCCAATCTCGGCCCTCGCTCAGTGTGGCAGCAAGGTCGCCGTCGGCACCGAAATCGAATCCGGCGCAGAACGCCCGGCCGGCGCCCCGCAGCACGATCACCTTCACCTCCGGATCGCGGTTGGCCTCGGCAACGTAGTGGTCGAGCTGCGTCCACATGGGACGGACAATGGCATTCAGATAGTCGGGACGATTCAGAGTAATCGTCGCAACGGTCCCTTCAGTGCTGTACAAGACGTAGTTTTCGCTCATGGGGCACCAATCTAACGGTGCTGTTGTGCCTGCCAATCAGACACGAACTGACTCGGCGGAAGTCCCCGGTACTCGCCGTCAGCCTCAGAATCCGGCGTTGATCAGAAACTCGCGCCACTCATCGGTGCGGTCTTCGGTTGCTACTGGAGGCAGAGACACCTCAAGGTTGATATCGGCCTCGTAGACAAACCGGAACTCCAGTACCAAGAGGGCGCCTTTGAACGCTTCCTCTGCTTCTCGCCGCTCTTGTTCTGTGATCCCGGAAACTAGGTCTTCGTTCTCGAACATCGTGGTGTAGATGCTTGACATATCTACTCGTGTCGAAAGGACGCGCAGCAATCCGCGCCCGTCCAGCTCAATTACAACTTCGGCTTCGAGGTCCTGAAAGAGGTCGACGTAGAAATCGGTGAGCGATTCGACGCTCGTCGTCTGATCGAGCGCTACTCCAGCCGCCTGCGAACGAGCAATGTCTTCTAGCCCAGCACCTTGAGCCACCAGGAGATCAGCATAAGTGGTCGTCCCGGCGAAGATTTGGGGATTCGTTGAAGTCTGTTCGATCTCCCTCAGGGACGATGGAAGGCTCATCGCCATCTCGCTCAAGTCTGGGGTCGACGAGCCCACAAGTGCTGTCAGAAGCTCGGGGCTTTCCGCCCCCATGGCGACTAGGTCAACCGAGAACACTCCCGGTGCAAATGGCCCAAGATCTAGTTCCGGAGTGGCCGCTGCCAATTGCCCATAGCCACTTGTGTCCATCACCATCCGCTCATCGTCAACCCACATTTCAAAACCGACTTCGCCGAAGTCCACAAGGTCGCCCACCAGGCCTTCCAAGTAGGGTCCAAGGTTGATGTAAAAGTGCTGCCGTTCTTGACTCACCTCCCCAACCAGCAAGGGGTGCTGCTCATCTAGGTCGATTGTGGAATCAAATCCCACCGCAGGCAGCTTCATCGTCATACCCGAATACACAGTCACCCGGTATGTCGAAGCCTCCGCGGTGTCGGCCAAGGCAGCGCTCAGCAATCCAATAGTGGTCACGCTCGACTCGCCGGAACCGCCGCCGCAACCTGAGGCCAACAGCCCGGCGGTAGCCAGAGCGATCCCCCAATGTCGAAGCCGGGTCATCTAGAGCAAAGGTAGTTCCCCAGATTTGAATCGCGTAGTCAGGGCACGTGGCGGCTCCATTCGAATGGGATAACGGTGTGGAAGGGGGCGGCTAGCAGCGGCTTCACGGAGCCATCCGCCCATCGCTCTGTCAGTGCAGGCCGAATCCGGTGGGCGACATCGATCGGATCCCCATCCGTGAAGCAGAGGCTGACTTGCTTCACCCCCTCGTCACCGGATGTCAGGGATCCGAACCAGGGGCGGGCCTCAATCTTCTCTGAATCAGTAGCTGCCCACCACACGCCGGCAATGCCGTCGATCTCGGCTAGGTGGTCGGGCGGGGCGGCCCCAAGCTCGACCAGCAGATACAGCCCAAGAGCGGGACGCCAAGGGAGGACATCGGCACCAGCTACCGCTCTCGGTGCTGCTGCCTTGCCCCGCACCAGGTACAGATCCCCCTCCACTGGCGGTAGCCGGTGCTGCATCCGTCCGGCTTCGAAAAGCTCCTCCCCCAGCCTGTAGAACGCGTCCATTGGGGCCTGGTCGGCAAACAGGTACAACATGACGTGATCGGTGGCCTGGTATCGAGAGTCGGCCGCGGCTCGGGCCGCTCGGCACTCCGCCGTGGACACAAACCGCAGCGATCCGCGGAGTCCCTGTAGCCGATGCTGCTCGGCCCGATGGTCGAGGGTGTGCCACTCCATGTATTCGGCGTCGCGTCCGTCGGGGTCGCGGGCCGACAGCGACATGAAGACTGCCGTCACATCGCCATCCCCTAGGGCCAAGACCCCGGGCAGCTCACCCGACGGCGTCCCAGGAAGCTCGGCAGCCAAGCGGCGCTCGGGATCCACGCTCATCCTTCTAGATCCCAAGAGACCCGCATCCACACATCCAGAATCTCACCTGGTTCCAATATCTCTGGGTCGCGGTTGAACGCATCGGGCGCGTCGCTCAAAGGCTCCACACAAACCAGATCAGGGCGTTCGTCGTACACCACCCATGAAGTCATGTTGGATTCCAGCCGGATCGACCCGAAGCCCGGCCAGCGCACCACCGGAGGCCCGGAAACGTCGCCGAAACAGTCGTCCCACGGGCCCGGCGGAACCGGTACTCGCTCCCCCGTAGGAATCCCCACTTCGTCTCGCTCCCACATATAGCCAGCATTGAAAGAAAGCTCGGCTTGTCCGCCTCGTGACAATTGTCGGCGAAAGCACGGGTGCCACCCGGCCATTACCGGCATCCGCCGAACCGCCTGCACCGACATAGTGAGGGCCAACGACTGGTCCGAAACCTCGATCCGTTGCTCCGCCCAACCCCCGAAGGGCCACAGCCCCTCCAAGTCAAGTTGCAAGATCCCAGAGCTCTCCGACTCCCAACTGGCCCGATACCCCACCCCGTGAATGGCATGTGGGGGAAGATCCAGGTCTAGTTGGTGCTCCTCGGCGTCGAACCCGAATCGTCCGTCGCGCACACGCCCCGCCCAGGGCACCATGGGATAGCACCCCCACGTCAACCAATCAGCGCCTTGGCGGGCGGCCAGCAACTCAACCCCGTCCACCTCCAGCGAGACAATCCGACCGCCGCTCCCAGGGTCGAGACGCACCGCCGCATTCGATGCCGCCAATTTAATGTCACCCATCGTCAACCCTACTCGTCACCAATTTCGTGCCGGGCAACCACCCGCACCTTCGCTGACGTCGACAGGAAGATCAGGGTGGCAGGAAGGGCCACGATCGCCACCGCGCCGCCAACGTCGAGGCCCGTTCCGGCGATGCTCCCGATTACGAAGGGAATGACCAGGACGGCGGTGCGCAGTCCTCCGGTAAGCGCGCCGAGGCCTGCTCCAGGTCGGCCAGGGCGTTTAGCCGCCGCGTCGTACACCGAGGGCAGCAACGCGGCAATCCCGAGCCCGGCGGCGACATAGCCCGCCACGATGACGTATCGGTTCGGCACCAGCGACGCAACAGCCAGCCCAATACCAGCGATCGAGGCCGACAGAGTTAGCAGCCTGCTGTTGCCCAGGCGGACACTGGCCCAGTCGCCGGCAAATCGAGCCGCGGTCATGCCCCCCATGACCGCCACATAGCCGAGGGCCGCAAACCCTGCTGAAGTGCCCAGATCGTCGGTCAGGCGAAAGGCAGCCCAGTCAAAAGAGGTCGACTCCATCGCCGCGGCCGAGAATCCAACCACCACGAAGAGAGCCAGAGTCCTGAGGCTTCGCTGGGCGGTGACTCCCTCCTTGACCTCTTCAGGGGTTGGCTCAGGCGTCTCATCAACTCGAAGGAGACCAGGCCCGACAAACCCGAGCAGAGCCAGCAGAACCATGGCCGCAACCAAGAGATGCGCGGTTAGCGAAACCCCGTCCGCAGCAACTCGCGAAGAGACAGCTCCCCCTACTAGAGCGCCCAAGCTCCATAGGCCGTGGAGCCGGCTCATCACCGGTGCGTGGCGTCGGCCGCTCAGCCACGAACCCTGCATGTTCATGGCAACGTCGACCATGACGTCGAATGCCATCATCGCCGCCAACCCCACCAACAGCACGACAGGGGTGGTGGCCAGCCCTACCACCGCCAAAGACATGGCCAGCAGTCCCCCAGCACCAATCATCACCGAGCGAGTGCCGAACCGCGATATCGAGTGACCGACAACCGCGCTTCCCAAGAGGCCGAACACACCGGCTATGGACAACAGGGCACCCACGCCGGCTACTGAGATCTCCACCCGGTCTCGTATTTCGGGCAACCGAGGGACGAACGACGCGAACAGCGCGCCGTTGACAAAGAACTGGATGGCGACGGCCCGCAGGGCCCTGCTGTCTGCCCGATCGAATCCCAGGCGACTCATTCAAGCACTGGAAGCAGCCGCTTCGGCTGGATCAATCAGGCCACTCGATGTTGTAGTCGTCGAACCAGAACCGGGCCTCGCGTATGGCATTCGGCTCGGTGCGAAGGTCAAGATCCTGGTTTAGCTGCTCGGGGGTAGGACCGATTTGGCCGGCGATGTTCGACAGCCCGTCGATGTCGAGGTCGTAACACCGCACCGCGTTGAGCCCGAGCAGCAGTCGGGTCTCCTCAACGGGTATCTGCTGAAAGTCGGTTTCAAGGCGCTCAATGGTATTGGGCCAGCTTCCCTCGGGGTGGGGGTAGTCGGTGCCCCACATCAGCGCGTCGACGCCATTCACATAGCGCCGCCTCAGCTCCACCTTGCTCATGGTGGAGGCGCCGATAAACACGTTGGTGCCGATGTACTCCGAGGGCAGGCGCTGGATGAGTCCCTTGGTGCGAGAGCTCATCTTCTTCACCTTCCAGTTGCGGCCTCCGAACATGGCATCGGCCTTGAACAACAGGTCGCCCAGCCACCACGAGCCGCACTCCACCGGCACGTAGCGCAGGTTGGGATGGCGGTCGAATGCCCCGGAGAACAAGAGCTGCCACAGAGGCCGGTGGGTCCAAAACGCCACCTCCAGCATGTATTGGGCCATGTTCTCGTTGTACGACGGCGTGTCGGCCTCACCGGAGTGGGTGTGCACCACCAGTCCGGCCTCAGCACAGGCTGCCCACACCGGGTCGTAGCTCTCGTGGCCATACGAGGGGTGTTCGTGCCACATGGTGGGGATCATGATGCCCCGAACACCGGGCTTGCCGGCCAGCGCCTCAATCTCTTTCACGGCTTCGTCGATGCCGTGGGTGATCGGCACCAAGGCCACGCCGGCTCGGCGGGGCGGGTTGGTGGCGCAGAACTCCTCCAGCCAGCGGTTGTGGGCCCGAGCGCCACCCCATGCAAGGCGGGAGTCGGTGATCTGCCCGGCTGACAGGCCAGCCCCGAACGGTGGAGCCTCCATTCCGGTGACCGCGTCGCCGTCGGCGAAGATGATCTCCCCGGCGACGCCGTCGGCGTCAAGGGTCTTATCGCGGATCTCCGGGTCGTAGGCGCCCTTCAGTCCGATCTCGTTCTCCCGCTCCCACTGCTCTACGTACTCGCCGTTGAGCTCCTCGACCATGGCCCGATGCTGGTGGCGGGTCACCAGCCATTCGTCGAACTCGGGATGCAGCGGCGACTCCAGGTACTCCCGGTAGTCCTCGACGAATAGCCCGGCGTGGGTGTCGGACGAAACGATGATGTATGGGGCATTGCTTTGGTCAACACCGGTAACAGGGCTGGGCATTGGTCAGCTCCCTCTCGAAATTTGGCTGAGTACAACGGCTAGAGCGCTGATCACACTGTACTGTCACACCGGCAACAGCTCGCCAATGGCACACCCTAGGAGGACATATGACGCAGATTCTCGCCCAGTACTGCATAAACGTGGAGGACATGGACCGGGCCCTCGAATTCTGGGTGGATGTGTGCGAGCTCGAACTCCAGCACCGCTTGGAGATTCCCGGTGCCCTCGAGGCCGTGATCCAGTCGCCTCATGGCGGGTCACGCCTCCAGCTAGCCCAGCACCTCGACAATGAGGGTCCCATCGACATGGGCACCGCCATGTGGAAGATCTACATCAACACGTCGGACTGCGAGCGGCTCTACCAGCGGGCCATGGACGCCGGCTGCGAGTCGGTAATGGAGCCCACCCATCTCGACCGCTGGCCGGTGATCATGGCCTACGTGAAGGACTTCGACGGCTATCTCATCGAGTTTGTCGAGCACAAGGAAGGCACCCGCCCCGGCATCCCCGACCCAAAGAAAGTCTGATACGCAGGCCAGTCGCTGCTACCGAAGGCCCTCCCCCTGAGCCCGCTCGAAATCTTCGTCATCATCGGGTTCTCCGCGGCCGGAGCCATGGTGCAAGGCTCCCTGGGGCTTGGATTCGCGTTGGTATCCGGTCCGGCGCTTGTCGCCGTGGACCCAGGTTTCGCACCCGGACCGCTGATCGTGGTAGGCCAGATCGTGGGCCTTCGCCACACTGTCGCCGAGCGCAGGCACACCGACCGGCGAGCCGTTCGCCACTGCGTCTACGGTCTCCCATTGGGTTTGGCTGCCGGACTCGCAGTGCTTCTGGCCATAAGTGAAGACGTGCTCGCCTTTCTGATCGGCGGCGTCACCGCGGTAGCCGCAATCTCGTTGTTGTGCGGCATTCGGGTTCGCCGCTCCACGCCAGTGGAGATAGCCACCGGCGCCGGAGCCACATTCACCAGCGTCACCGCTGGACTGCCAGGACCGCCGCTCGTGCTCACCTTCAGCGATATGAAGCCGGCGACAATGCGCGGCACTGTGGGCACCTTCTTTTTGCTGGTGGCGATAACCGCCGCGATCGCGCTTGTTGTCGCCGACGAGTTCGGGGGTCGAGAGGTGGGACTCACCGGCTGGCTCATTCCTGGAGTCTTGATCGGACTCGTGGCTTCTCGCTATGTACGCCCACTCTTGGACCGAGCCTGGTTCCGACCCGCGGTGCTGATTGTGGCCTTCGCCGGTGGAATTGCGCTCATCCTGCGCCAACTGCTCTAAGCGCCATCGCCAGATGGCTGGCATGGCATGAGCCGACATAGCCGAGAGTGCTAAGCAGAGGAAGTCACCAGGAGGAAGCGCCATGACTGAGACGTACCGAGATCCGAACGCAGCCATCGACGACCGTGTTGTCGATCTTCTCGGGCGTATGACACTGGAGGAGAAGGTGGCTCAGCTCGGGGCGGTATGGCTTACCGCCCTGGTGCAGGACGAGACTTTCGACGCCGACCATGTTGCCGAGTTGCTGGCCAATGGCATCGGCCAAGTCACCCGCATCGGGGCGAGCACTGGGTTGCTGGCCAACGAATCGGCCGAACTGGGCAATGCGATCCAAAGAGTGCTGGTTGAGCGCACCCGCCTGGGAATACCCATGGTCATCCATGAGGAGGGCGTGGGGGGCTTCCTTCATCGTGGTGCCACCACATTTCCCCAAGGCTTGGGCCTGGCCGCCACTTGGAATGACGAGTTGATGGCCGAGGTTGCGGAGGTGATTCGCACCCAGATGACTGCCGTGGGCGCTCGCCACAACCTCTCCCCCGTGCTGGATGTCGCCCGGGACCCCCGATGGGGCCGGGTAGAGGAAACCTACGGCGAATCACCCGAGCTGTGTGCCCGCATGGGCGTCGCCTACGTGCAAGGACTCCAAACCGACGACTTGGCCAATGGTGTGGTGTGTACCGGAAAGCACTTCTTGGGCTACGGATACTCCCTGGGTGGCCGCAATCAGGCGCCGGTCCACCTAGGCGATCGGGAGCTTCGCGAGGTGTACGCCGAGCCGTTTGCGGCTGCCATCCGCGAAGCAGGACTGGCATCGATCATGAACAGCTACTCGTCCATCGATGGGATGCCGGTAGCGGCCAGTCGGGAGATTCTCACCGATCTGCTGCGGGGCGAGCTGGGGTTCGATGGAACGGTGGTGGCCGACTACTTCGCGGTTTTGCAATTGCACTTCAACCACATGACAGCCGCTGATGCCACCGAGTCGGCCATTCAGGCCCTTGGCGCCGGGCTCGATATCGAGCTGCCCGCTCTCGACTGCTATCAGCATCTGCCCCAGGCGGTGCGCGAGGGCCGTATCGATGAGGCGATCATCGATGAGTCCTGTACCCGGGTTCTGGCCCAGAAGTTCCAACTCGGCCTATTCGAGAATCCCTATGTAGATCCCGATGCCGCGCTGGCCGTTTTCGACACCCTCGATCAGCGGGCACTGGCCCGGCAAGCCGCGGCCGAGGGAGTGATCCTGCTGAGCAACGATGGCGTTCTGCCCCTCAGCCCGTCGATCTCAAAGGTGGCGGTGATCGGGCCCCACGCCGACGACCCTCGTCTCCTCCAGGGCGACTACCACTATCCGGCCCATCTCGAGATCATCTATCAGAACCGCATCGCCGAGGTGGCCGAAGGACTGGCCGGAATCGGCGTCGACGTTGAGGGCGACCAGCTCCCCGAGGCCGGTGGCACCTTCTCCCCCGGACCTCACTTCACCCCGCATGTCACGCCGCTCGACGGCGTGCGGGCCGCGCTGCCCGGAGCCGAGATCATCCACGCACCGGGTTGTGCCGATGCCGGCGACGACACCTCAGGCCTCGCCGACGCCGTTTCTGCCGCGGCCTCAGCAGACGTCGCCATCGTGTGCGTCGGCGCCCGCTCCGGGCTTGTGCCCGAGGCGACTGTGGGCGAGGCCCGAGACGCCACCGACCTCGGGCTTCCCGGTGTGCAGTCGCAGCTCGTGGCCGAAGTGGCCGCCACCGGAACACCGACCGTCGTCATCGTGATCAGCGGACGGGTCCACACCCTGGAAAGTGAGTCAGTCGCGGCCAACGCCTTGGTCTGGTCGATCCTGCCCGGTGAGGAGGGAGGCGCAGCCATTGCCGACGTGTTGACCGGGGCCATCAATCCCGCTGGCCGCCTCCCGGTCACCCTGCCCAAGCACGTGGGACAGATCCCGCTGCACCATGACATGCGGCGACGGGGCGACCGTTCGGAGTTCTACGGCAACTACGTGGACCGCGACGCCGACGCGCTCTTCTGGTTTGGCCACGGCCTGTCATATACGGCATTCGAGTACGGCGAGCCCTCTGTGATGCCCGGTTCGACAACCGAAGCCACCACCGTTTCGGTTCCCGTCACCAATACTGGTTCACGCGACGGCGACGAGGTGGTCCAGCTCTACGCCACCGACGAAGTTGCCTCAGCGGCAAGACCAATCCGCGAGCTAGTCGGATTCGCCCGGGTTGCCATCCCCGCCGGGGAGACCCGCAACGCCACGTTCACCATCCACCCCAGCCGGCTGGCCTTCCACGGCGCCGACATGGCTCTGGTTACCGAACCGGGGACATTCACTTTCCGCATCGGAGGCTCCTCCTTCGATCCCGAAATGCGCGAGGTCCCTGTCGAACTAGCCGGCGAAATCGCACCGTACAGCCGCCAATCAATCACTGCCACCACGGTCGAAATCAACTAGCTGGATCTCTGGGCAGGCGGCAGTCCCACTCGAAGGCGTGGCCTAACCTTGCCGCATGACCCTTCGCCGCGGCACTGATGTCCTGGCCGAAACTGTTGATGTTGCCGATCGGGACGTTCTGGATGTGGGTTGCGGTGACGGCTCGCTGGTCCGTTGGCTGTGCGGTCAGGGGGCACGGGCCATAGGAGCCGACTGCGGCGCCGAGATGCTCCGACGTGCTTTGGAGGCCGACCCCGACCATTCCGACCGGTACGTCGATGCTCCGGGCCAGGCCCTCCCGTTCGACGACAACTCATTCGATGTCGTTGTCTTCTCGAATTCCCTGCACCACATTCCAACCGGCGTCATGGCCCAAGCCCTCGAAGAAGCAGGCCGCGTGCTCCGTCCCGGGGGGACGCTCTATGTGGCCGAGCCAGAATTAGAAGGCCCAGAGGATTCGATGGGCTACCCGGTAATCGACGAGACCGCGGTGCGTACTGAGGCCCAAAAGGTGCTGGACAACCTCGACCAGAGCCGGTTCGACTCGCTGCACCGCTTCACCTACACCTCAGAGGCCGTATACGAGAGCTTCGATCAATGGTGCGATCGGGTGGTGGGCATCGACCCTGACAGAGCCGCCGCCCTGGAGCGCCACAGAGAAGACCTCAATGAGAGATTCCACCGCCTAGGCGAACGCCGCCCCAACGGTTGGGCTTTCGCCCACGACAGCCTGGTCACCGTCACCACTGCCCGCTGATCAGACAGCGCTGGCAACTAACCCAACAACGGTCCGAACCGGTCGCGATAGGCCCCGAACCGCTGCGCCAGAGCGTCATCGGTGAGGCCGAACTGGGTGCCGTCGTAGGTGTGGCGACCGTGCTTGTCCTTGGGGTTGTCGGCCCGCCAGGCCAACATCCGCTCCACGGTGGCCGGAGTGAGCTCGTCGCCCAGCCAGTCGTAGAACCGGCGAATCTGGTGGATCGGGTCAGCTTGGAACTCGGTGAACCCAATGTCGAAGAACTTGGCATCGTTGGCCGGGACTTGGCGAAATGCCAGCATCCGATCCATGGCGAGGGACCAATGCTCCATATTGATCTCGCCCACATACCGCGGATCAATGTCCGGATTCCCGCCTTCGAGCAGCGTGAAATATAGATCGCACACCGAGGGCAGCACCTTTGACACGTCGCGGTGCGTCTGCACGAATCTGGCCTCGGGAAATACCTTGGTGTAGGCGTCCAGAAACAGCGTGTGGGTTGGGCTCTTCAGCCGCCACACCTTCTGGTCGGTCTTCCACTGGAGCATCTTGAGCACGCGCTTCTCATACCGATAGGTCGGCTCCATGTCGCAGTGGACAAACCAATCGCCGTAGGAGGGAATGCGGCCCATGGTCAAGAAGTACTGGGCTTTGAACTCCATGGCCATGAGATCGTGGTCTTCCATTGGACCTGTGGGCGACTGGGGCAGCATCGAGCGGAGCCGCTCCGCCATGTGCTGGCGTCCCAAATCCACAATGTTGTGAGCACCGGCGATTCGGGCTTGGTCGGCCTCTGGGTCGACGCCCGGCGGCGGGCACGGGCTCCCCTCTTCCCAGGTGCGCAAATTGCGAAACGCGGGGTCTTCGCCCAGCATGTGCGACAGCGCGGTCGAACCGGTGCGGGGCAAGCCAACTCCCAGAAATTCGATCTCCACCTCCTGCTCGCCGATCTCGGGATGGCGCCGATACCAGTCCTCCACCTTCAGCCGGTTGACCAGGGCGCGGGCCACCGTGCCATAGAAGCCCAACTCGCCCATGTCGTTGAACGTCGCCTCGCTCAACGCCGAGCCGACCAGCACCTCCAGGCCCTCACGCCAGGTATCGGTGCCAAAGTCCTCCAGTCCCGTCTTTTCTTTGGCCTCCGCGATCAGGCCGTCGATCCTGGAGGCGACCGATGGCAGAGTGCCTCCCGCACTGCTCATTGCTCGATGAGGTTGCCAGGCATGGACCGCTCGGTCATCCCGTTGGCCACCTCGCCATTCCAGCGAAAGCGGGTGATGGCCTGCTGTAGCACCGGGTAGCCCTCGGTTCCCGGTCCGACGCCGCCCATAACCATGAACCCCGACATGACCGTTTCGGCCTCGATCGTCTCGGTCCCCTGCTCCGACTCGATCACCACCGATACGTCGTCACCGTGGTGGTTGAGCCGCTTGAGCCATGGGGCCTTGACCACCCAGGCCGGGATCAGCTCGCCGTCACCTTCGAATACAAAGCCCTCGTTGTAGGTGGGAAGACCGTCCTCGCGAGGGGGATAGGTGATGTATCCGAAGGCCCGGCCGCTGGGGAACAGCGCCGATTGCCAGGCGTGGCCCCAGAACGTGGCCAGCCGGCGAACACCCCGGCGTCGGATACGAAGGGCGCCGCCATCGATGCTGTGCTCCTCGTCGCCGATCTTCAACGTCCCCTGGGCCCGGGCCAGCTGCTCAAACCGAGGATTGCCCATGAGCGCACCCTCGTCCTGCTCTTCGAGCACCCGCTTGGCCTCGGCCAAAAGCCCGCCGTTCTCCCACGGTGGCACAGCGGAGTACAGATCCACCTCGGCCTTCACCGGCACCGATGGCTCGCCCTGGGGTCGGCCTCCCGCAATCTGCTCGTCACATGTCCATCCGTTGACGATGCCGTCGAAGCGCATCCGCCAATGGCGAAACGGCTCGATCATCTCGAACGACAATGGGCCGGCGCCCAAGGTGGCAGGCTTGCCCTGGGCATTCAGCGGATCGTGGACTTTGCCGGAGCCGAACCGAGTGAACACCCGGCCATCGCCGCTGGCGATGTTCACCTGCACCTCGTGGGTCTCCCACTGATCGGCCACCGCCTCCACTCCGATGCGGGGAATCCCCACACTGTCGCCCTTGTCCCAGAGCCAAATGTTGACCGACTCCCGCATCTCCGGATCGTCGGGCTGCTCGGCGAGCACATGTTCGCGGTCCTCGCTCAGACCTCCGGTCAGATCAATCGTCATCTCTGCACCTCCCTCGCTTCATCTACTCACGCTACCGAGGGTCAACCCGACGCCAACCCCTGCCTACTCATCGAGGGTGAGCGGCTGGGCGTCGAGAAGGACAAAGGCCAGTCGGGCCGGTTCGGTTCCCCGGTTCTCCCAGTGATGTGCCGTGCCCCGCTGGACCACCGTGTCGTACTTGTGCAGGGTGACCTCGCCGTCGTCCAGCAGCAGGGTGACCTGGCCGTCCAGAACCACCATGTAATCGATCGTCCTGGTGGTGTGCATCCCGGGTCGGCGGTCGCTATGGGCAACGGCACCTTCTTTGGCCAGCCGCTCAGCGGATTCTGCGGCTGCACCCGGTGCCATATCCCTCACCGGAGGGAGCTCAACCAACCAGAACATTGATCCCTGCGGAGGGGCCTCCAGGCGAGTCTCTCGCTGTGCAGCGTCGACGACCTCGCCAGAGTTGTCCGCCGGTGAGCCCTCTGTGGTCCAGATCTGCACCCGCCGCTTGTAGTCGTGTTCGTCGTTGAAGACGATCACCGATTGACCGTCGGCATCGTGCCCGGTGACCACTCGGCGAATCGTGTGTCCATTCTCCATTGTCTGCCTCTCTCTCAATCGATCAGAAGACGCTTCGGCCGGCTCTAGATGTTCTGTCCATAGAGGTTGTTAGCTCGGGCGGGTAGTTCCTCTATGAGGTGAGCCTCCGGTGCCAGTGTGGTGGTTGCGAACTACCGCACGAGGCAAGGGAGGCTCGATGTCGCACGCTAATGCACGCCTGACCCCTTTGGGGAGGTTGTTGGTTGTCCAGCGGATCCAGGGCGGGATGCCCCAGGCCCATGTGGCCGCGCAGATGGGTTTGTCGCGGTCCACGGTGGCGAAGTGGTGGCACCGCTTCCAGGCCCACGGCGAGGCTGGTTTGGTGGACCGGTCGTCGAGGCCGCACCGGTCGCCGCGCCGCACCGACTCCAAGACTGAGGAGCGGGTGTGCCGGTTGCGGCGCGCCTCCCGGCTGGGGCCGGCGCGCATCGCGGCCCGGTTGGGGGTGCCGGCGTCCACGGTGCACCGGATCCTGGTGCGAAACGGGCTGAACCGGCTCAGCTGGCTGGACCGGCCCACCGGGAGGGTGATACGCCGCTACGAGCGGCCCGAGCCGGGCGATCTGGTCCATTTGGACGTCAAGAAGGCGGGCAAGATCCCGCCCGGCGGCGGGTGGAGGGCCCACGGGCGCGCCGACACGGCTTCTCGGGGGACCAAGCGCCGTCCCAGGGTGGGCTACAGCTACCTGCACGTCGCCGTAGACGACCACAGCCGCCTGGCCTACGTCGAGGCCCTCGACGACGAGACCGCCGAAACCCTGTGCGGGTTCTTCGAGCGGGCCCGCTGCTGGTTCCGCTCCATCGGGATCGCCGTCGACGAAGTCATCTCCGACAACGGGGCCAACTTCAGATCCCGCAAATTCGCCGCCCAGCTCGCCCGGCACGCCATAGCCCACACCTTCACCAGGCCGTACCGGCCCCAGACCAACGGCAAAGCAGAGCGCTTCAACCGCACCCTCGCAGACGAGTTCCTATACGCCTACAAGTTCAGATCAGAGCCCGACCGCCGGCGCCGACTCCAAACCTGGGTCCACCACTACAATCTCCACCGCCACCACACCGCCATCAACGGCACACCCGCATCACGCGTACACAACCTCTATGGGTCCTACATCTAGAGCGGCATGACCCTTCCGCCGCTGGCGTGAATGGTTGCCCCGAGCATGGCGTGGCTCGGAGCTGAGGCGGCGTAGGCGATCACGTCAGCCGCTTCGTCGACTCCCAGCAGTCGACCCCACGGCAGCAGTCCGCGGTGCACCACGTTCAACATGCGTTCGTCCTGCTCCGGGGTCGGTGGGTTCTCACTGCCCATGCCACCAGTTGAGATCCCCCCGAGGGCGACAACATTCACCACAATGCCGTAGGGGGCGAGTTCGGCCGCCGCCGACTTGGTCCAGGCAATCAAGCCCCCCTTGGCGGCGTTGTAGAGCGACACCGGGCTCATGTCCGCCGGGGGCGGGTTGAACGGCGCCGTCGAGGCGACGCTGACAACCCGGCCGTAGTTGGCCTCCTTCATCGCGGGAATTACGGCCTGAGTGCACAGCATCGGCCCCAACAAGTTGACGCCGATGGTCCGGTTGAATTCCTCAACCTCGAAACTCTCAGTGCTGCTTGCGCTGCCTATTGCCGCATTGTTGACCAGGGCATCGATGCGGCCGAACTCTCCGAGCACGGTGTTGGCCATTGCCGCGGTATCGTCACGACTCGACACATCGGCCCGTACCCAAATCGCCCGCTGGCCGGTCTCCTCAGTAATGGCTTTAGCACTCTGCTCTCCCCAGTCCTGACGAAGGTCAACCAACGCGATGTCGTATCCCCGATGAGCGAGAGCCCTGGCAGTGGCCCCACCAACCCCCCATGGCCGGGCCCCGGTGACGATGGCAACCCTGTTTTCGCTCCGATTGGTCATGGCGCGAAAGTAGCCGTCAAAGCCCTTGCGGCGCAGTTGCGCACCGACAGTTCCTCACATTGGGGCAGCAATTCAGACCACCGGCCAAGGAGACATAGCATGCACTGCGTCAGTGGCAGGAAGGGAAGCCGATGACAGCGGATGCGCCAACCCGACCGTCGCCGACGGTCACCGATGACAGCGCCGTGTTCTGGGACGAGGCCGCCAAAGGTCGCCTCGTGGCCCAGCGCTGCGCCGACTGCGGGAAGCTGCGCCACCCGCCGCGGCCCATGTGCCCGCAGTGCTTGTCGCTCGGAATAGAGGTGGCCGAGCTCAGCGGACTGGGAACCGTGTACAGCTACGCCATTCTCCACCACCCCCAGCACCCGGCATTCGAGTACCCGGTGATCGGGGCCCTAATCGACCTCGACGAGGGAATACGACTGCTTTCAAACCTTGTCGACATCGACAAAGACGACGTTCGCATCGGCATGCGGGTCCAAGTGAATTTCATCCCCACCGCCGACGGACCTCTGGTCCCAGTATTCAGCCCCCACGAGGAATCGTAATGGGCCGCAGCGCATTGGCCCGAGGAGCGGCCTCCATCGTCGGAGCGGGCTGCACCGAATTCTCCCGAAAAGCCGGGCGCACCGAGCTTCAGCTGGCCTGTGAGTCGATTACCGCCGCCCTTGAGGACGCGGCCCTCTCCCCAGCCGATGTCGACGGAATTGTCAGCTACACAGTGGATCCCGTGGAAGAAACCGAGCTGGTCCGCTCGGTGGGGTTCGAGGAGATCAACCTCTCGTCGCGGATCCCCTACGGCGGCGGCGGGTCGGTGGGTGTGCTTCAGCACGCCGCAGCAGCAATAGCCAGCGGCGCCGCGGAGGTTGTCGTCGCCTACCGCGCCATCCGAGCCCGATCCGGGGCCACTCGATTCGGTGCGGCCAAAACCGCCCCCTCGCCCACCTCGGGTCATTCGGGGACGACGGCCATGCAGTGGTGCATGCCCTTTGGGGTGTTGACACCGGCGTCGTGGATGGCTCTCAACTCCGTTCGCTACATGCACACCTTCGGGGTGGAGAGCGCCGACTTCGGCCGTGCGGTCGTGCAGCTGCGCGACTACGCCGCGACCAATCCGTCAGCATGGGGGTATCGGAACCCGATAACCCTGGAAGAGCACCAGGAATCCCGGTGGATCGTAGAGCCCTGTCTTCACCTGCTCGACTGCTGCCAGGAAACCGACGGCTCTGTCGCACTGGTGATCACCGGTTCGCCGCGAGCCGACGATCTGCCCCAGATTCCAGTCCGCATTGGCACCGCATCGACCGCCGGGCTCTTCGAGCAGGAGATCGCCAGCGACCACTACCGGCCCGACCTCTCCGTCATGGACGGCACAGTCGCCCTGGGGCGCCGGCTGTTCGAAGACGCCGGCTTCTCCCGCGAGGACATCGACATCGCCCTGATCTACGACGCCTTTTCCCCCATCCTGCTCATGCAGCTCGAAGGTCTGGGATTCTGCGGTTTCGGGGAAGCCAAGGATTTTGTGGCCGACGGCAACCTGGCCCTCGACGGGCTGCTACCTACCAACACCAATGGCGGATTGATCGGCGAGGGCTACATCCACGGGCTCAATCTGGTGCTCGAAGCTGTCCGACAGCTGCGGGGCACCGCAGTCAACCAGGTGGCCGACGCCCGCACGGCGGTGATCTCGGCCAGCAGAACTGGCGCAATCCTTACCCTCGACTGAGCGCCCCCATCCCCACCAAGAGCGCGGTGGCGATTCCTGTCAGAGGTCGAGATTCCAAACCCGGGCTGCGTTGCCGCTCAAGATCAGCTCTCGCTCGTCGGCCGGGATGCCCTCGAAATCTTGATTGACCAGTTGTCGCGAATCCGGCCATGTGCATGCAGGATGGGGGTAGTCGGTCGACCACATCATGTTCTCGACGCCGATGTCGTAGCGGAGTTTGTGGACGGCGAACGGCTCGTGGATAAAAGTCACCGACATGTTCCGGTGGAAGTAGAAGCTGGGGCGCTCATCGATCTCGTCGAAGGGGTAGTTGGTTACCGTTTTCATCTGGTCGATGATGAACAGCCACCACGGTATCCAGCCCACGCCAGGCTCGACCCACACCGTCTTCAACTCGGGAAACCGCACAAAGATGCCGCTCAAGATGAAATTGGCGTATTGCACCGAGGTGAACATCGCCGACATCGGCTGGATGCAGCCCTGGCCGAATTGAGGCATGTCTTCTTGGAAGTAGTCGATCGGGGCTAGGCCGATGTGGAAGCAGGCCGGGAGGCCGGTCTCTTGTATCGCCGCCCACAGCGGGTCGTAGGCCCGGTCGTAGTAGTCGGGAGCGCCCAGCTCGGTCGGATACACCGGCAGCTGGAGCGACTTCCCGCCCAGCGAAGCAACCCGGAGAACTTCTTCCACCGCAACGTCGATGTCGTGAATCGGGATTTGGTACGACACCACCAGACGATCCGGGTCGGCATCTCCAAATGCGATCAGCGAGTCGTTGAACGCCCGAGTTGCCTCCCGCCATCCGTCTTTCATGAGGTACAGGTAGCGGAATGCGCTGAATTCGCAGTAGCACACCTCAACGTCGACGCCGTCTTGGTCCATGTCCTTGAGCCGCTCGTTTCCATCGAGATTGCCGGGTCGGCCAATGGCATGGCGAACGCCCTCAAACCCGGGTGGCATGGTGTTCTGACCGGCCCGGGTGGCCACTCCCCCTCCAACTTGGGCCACAGCCTGGTCGTAGTCGTCGTGGAATTTGCCGGCCAGGCGGCTCTTGACCCCCTCATGGGTCAACCGTACGTGCGAATCCGAGGATACGAGCAGCTCACGGGTTGCGCTGTCGGCCGCGTTTTCGAGTTGGGTTGCAGTGGTCATGGTCCCCCTCTGGTCAGGGTTATCTTAACCCTTGAGTCAATCACCACCCGGCTCGGGCCGGCGGTGGAGAGGAAGACCATGGGAATTTTGGACGGGGTGCGAGTGCTCGACCTCTCTTGGGGCATTGCCGGTCCCATGACCACGATGATGCTGGAGGACAACGGCGCCGACGTCACCCGGATCGAGCCCCCAAATGGAGATCCCTTCTCGGACCAGTCGGGCTACGTGGTCTGGCACCGCGGCGCTGACCGCCTCCGCCTCAACCTTCACAACGATGCCGACGCTGGGTCATTCCGCGAGCTGGTGCGGGAAGCCGATGTGGTGGTCAGTGCATTCTCCAATGAGGCCACCGAGAAATTGGGCCTCGACCATGATGCACTGGCCGAGCTCAACCCGCGGGTGATCACCTGCACCATCTCCGCCTATGGGCGCCATCCCGCCCACAGCAGCCGACCGGGATACGACGCCCTGGTATCGGCTCGCACCGGGCTGTTCTACGATCAGCGAGGACGACTGGGTACGGCCATGAACTTCATCGCTGGTCGTGAGCCGCCTTCCCCCGAGTTCGGTGCCCCCGACGGCATGGTCAGAGGCGCCAACCGGTCAGGGCCGATTTTTCCCCGGTCGACCTGGCCGAGCCTGGGGGCGGCCTATCTGGCCACCTTCGGCATCGCCGCGGCCCTGCGAGCCCGGGAGGTCACCGGCAAGGGGCAGGCGGTGGAGACTTCGCTGCTCCAGGGTGCATTGTTTGCTGTGTCGCTCACGTGGCAGCGGGTGGAGCGGCCCGATGACAGCCCCCTTTATTGGATGTGGCCGACAGACAGCCGCTCTATCGAAGGGCTGTTCGAGTGCGCCGACGGTCGATGGGTTCATCACTGGGCTATCCGGCCGGCCTGGGTCCGGGAGGCCGCCGCCGGTACTGGCACCGTGGCCACAAACCCCGACCACGACTATCGCAGCGACCCCGATCGCATTGGAATGACCGCCGAAGACCTGCTGGTCACCTACTTCATCTATCCCGAGTTGGTTGAAGCCTTCAAGCGATTCCCAGCCGGCGAATGGGTTGCGGCGGGTGAGGCCAACGAGATGGGGGTTGCTCTCGTGCGATCCCCGCTTGAGGCCTTGCTCGACGAGTCGTTCGTGGCCGACGGATGCGTGACCGAGGTCGACCATCCCCGCCACGGCCGGATTCGCTGCATCGGCAATCCTCTCGAATTCGGCGAGCCGTTCGCTAGCAATCTCCCCAACCGGGACAACGCCACGGCCGAGCTCACCGGTGGTCCTCTAGACGGCATCAGGGTGCTCGACCTCGGACTCGGCGTAGCTGGACCCTTCGGCCCAAGGATGCTCGCCGACTTGGGCGCCGACGTCATCAAGGTCCACGCCCTCCACGACACTTTCTGGGCGGGCACGCACATGGGTCTAGGCACCAACCGGGGCAAGCGGAGCATCTCGGTGAACCTCAAAGATCCCCGTGGCCTTGAGATCCTGCATCAGCTCATAGACAAGGCTGACGTGATCGCCACCAACTGGCGACCCGGGGCGATGGCACGACTGGGGATCGACGAGGAATCGCTACGCGACCGCCGGCCCGACCTGGTGATCTGCAACTCCCGAGGCTTCGAGAAAGGGCCCCGTTCCGATCTCCCCGGCACCGATCAGACCGCCGCCGCGCTCTGCGGCACCGAATGGGAAGACGCCGCCAGCTCGCACGGCAACCCTCCTTTGTGGTCGCGCTCCGGAATGGGCGACACCGGCAACGCCATGCTCAGTGCCACCGCCATTGCCATGGCGCTGTTCGACCGAGAGCGAACCGGCGTGGGCCGCTCGGTGAGCACATCTATCGTCAATGCAACGCTGCTGGCCACTTCATACGCCTGGATCGACCCCGAAGACCCAACCGTGAATTGGGACCAAGTCGATGCCGGCCAATGGGGACTCAGCGCCCTCTACCGCATGTATGAGACCAACGACGGCCACATCGCGGTTGCGGTGGTCGACTCGCAGGCATGGGCCTGCTTGGTCTCAGTCGAGGGCTGCGAGCATTTGGGTACCGACGCCCGGTTCACCGATGCGGCAGCCCGTGCCCAGCACGACCAGGCATTGGGCGAGGAGCTCGCCTCCTGGTGCCAAGAGCGATCCTCCAATGAAGCGTTCGAACAGCTCGACGCCAACGGGGTGCCGGTTGAGATCGTGAACGAAGAGTTCTGCCGCGACTTTTTCGACGACCCCGAGGCTCTAGCCCTCGGCCTGAGAGCGCAGACGGCTTCGGCTTCCGTCGGCCTGTTCGAGGACGTCGGGCAGCTGATCAACTTCAGCGACACCAAAGAGTCGGTGCAAAGAGGCCCCTGTGAGTGCGGGGAACACACCGCGGAGATCCTGACCGAGCTGGGCTTCACCTTGGATCAGATCGAAGTCCTGGCCACCGAACGCGTCATCCTCGTGGCCGATACACCTTCCTGACCAAAACAGGCCTCCCAAACGCCCGGGGCTTAGTCGCCCGCAACAACCTCTATGGGATCGAAAGACACAAGCAATTGGGTGCGGCCTCTCAGGATGTAGCTGTCCATGAATGCGTCGACATGATCGTCGGCGAGCACCAGATTGGGAAGATCCAACATGGCGTTGGTGCCCACCTTGGCCTCAAGACGGGCCAATCCCTGGCCGATGCAATAGTGCTCACCGTACCCGAAAGCCACGTGGTCATTGGATTCCCTGTCGATGTTGAACTCGTGCGGAACCGGACACGACTCAGGGTCGCGATTGGCGGCCGCGAACGCCAACCACGCGAACTCGCCCTTGGCTACAGGCAAGTCCCCGAGCCGAGTGTCTCGGGTGGCGACTCGAAACAAGCCGGTCACCGGCGCTTCGTAACGGAGGGCCTCTTCCACGAAGTCGGGCACCAGATCACGATTGTCGGCCAGCCGGTCGCGCAGCTCGTGGTCAGTGGCCAGGCGGTGACCGATGTTGGCCAGGAGCGTGGTGGTCGTCTCGTTTCCCGCCAGCAGGAACTGTCTCAACGCCGATATTCGCTCTTCGTGGGTCAAGGATTCCCCATCAACTTCGGCGTTGGCCACATCCGAGATCAGATCGTCTCGCGGCTCGGCCTGACGCTGTTCGATCATGGCCGAGAAATAATCCTCGAATTCGGACTCCGATCTGATGTAGCTGCGCACCTCAACTCGGCTTGGGTTGGCCCTTCCGATGGGTATGGCGAAATCTTCCGACCAACCCTTGAACACATCGAGTTCCTCCTCGGGAACGCCGAGCATTCGAGAGATCATCACCATGGGCAACAACACGGCGTATTCCTGAACCAGGTCAGCCTGACCACGCCGGGCGAAAGCAGCAACCAGCGAATCTGACACCGACTCGACTTCGGGCTCCAGCGCCCGCAGGCGAGCAGGGCGGAACGCCCGGTTGAGCGCCCGACGCTGACGAACATGCTCGGGGGGGTCGGCAGTGTTGAGCACTCGCCCCCGATTGCGGCTTCGGAAACGGCTCACCACCTCGGCCATCTCCGGCTCCTGGGCAATGGCGGCGGCGTGGTCTGCTACCGGATTCCGGAAGTCATAGGTCGCCGTTGGCGATCGATTCGACCATGTGCCGGGATCGACCAAAATCTCATGCAGCTTTTCGTAGCTGGTGACAACCCATGCCCCCATGGCCTCGCTGTAGTACGCCGGCTCAGATGCGTCCCGCACGTCATCAAAGAGCGGCCACGGACAAGCCAGCAATTCCTCATCGCGGTCGAGCAACCGCTGAATCCTGTCGTCCAGTGAATCCGTCATCGACATCCAGGACAGCTACTTGGCCGCTACGGGGCAATCACCCTCAACGAGCAGGCGTCGAAGAACGCGATCGCCCTCCCACGGATCGCGCACGGCAAAGTGGGCTGTGCAGCGCTCATCCCAAATCACCACATCCCCGTTGCGCCACCGCCAGCGGCAGGTCACGCTGGGATTGGTGGCGTGCTCGGTGACAGCGGCCATAAGGGCCTGGCTGGCACCTTCATCGAGCCCGTCGACCTGTGCACCGCCAACGCAGAAGATCGCATCCTTTCCCGTCTCGGGGTGGCGGCGGAGTAGAGGCTGGCGCACCCCTTGGAGGTTGTCCCGCCAGATCTGGGCGTCGAAGTCGGGGAACAGCGACAGCTTCAAATCAATGAGCGTGTCGGGCACGCTGTGCACCGTACTGCGCCCCTCCATCTGCTCTTTCAGTTCGTCTGGCAGCCACGAAGCAGCCAGCACCAAGTTGGCCCACATGGTGTCGCCACCCACCGACGGGACGTCGATGGCCCGCAAGATGCCAAAGGCGGGCGGGTTGGGGGCATACAGCACATCCAAGTGCCACCGGTCGGTCAGCAGTTGGTGGTCGCTCTTGACCCGAAGCTCGGAAGGCTCTGCCGAATCGACGCCAGCCAGTCGGTCCATCGGGTGGACCCACGGCTCACCCAGCGACTCGGCAAGTCGAACATGGCCCGCGTCATCAAGAAACTGGTCCCGGATGCCCACCACCTTGTACTCCAACAGTGCTCTCCGCAGCTCCGAAGCCATTTCAGTGTCGAGCTCCCCAAGATTGATATCCGACAGCTCAGCCCCGAGGGCCGCAGTGAGCGGTTCAATTCGCATGCCGGTGCCCTCCTGCCGATAGGTAGCGTCAGGCATATGGCTCTACTTGATCTGGGCCCAAATTGCGAATGCTCTTCAGCTTCGGGCGTCGATTACTTCGATGCCATAGGCCCCAAAGATCTCGTCAGCGGTTGCCAGGGCTAAAGCCTCCAGCTGCGCCTGGGCCACCAGCATTCGGTCAAAGGGATCTCGATGGTGCTTGGGCAGCGTTGGCGCGTGTTCCGCGTGATCCACGGAGATGTGCAGCGGGGTGAACCCCCCAGACCCAAGTGCATCAACTAACCCATCGGGCATGGTCAACTTGCCGAGGGCTCTTTTGATCCCCAGTTCCCACGGTGTGACCACCGAGAAGAATGCCTCATCGGCCTGCTCGATCTGCCTGCGGCATTCCGCTCCAAGCGAGGAATGGTCGTCAAGCCACCACAGCGCCACATGGCTGTCGAGGAGGATCCTCACAGCAGATCGGCCTCGGCAGACCCCTCGAACATCGCCACAATCTCCTCGTCGGAGCCAACGACATCATCGCCATACTCGACCCGACCGGCCCAGGCGCCTGGAACGCGCGCCGAATGGACGGGACGCCAGGGCACAATCCTGGCAACCGGATGACCATTGCGGGCCACGATCACCTCCGCGCCCTCCTCTGCCTCCCGGATGAGCTCAGACAGCCGAGATTTTGCCTCATGGGTATTCACAATATGAGCTGACACAGACTTAGCTTAGCTAAGTTCTAAAAAGTCCTCAAGAGGATAGTGCCATTCCGGGACATCTCGGTGGCGCAGCCACGTCACAAAGGTCGCCGCTGGTCGATAGTTGGTCTAACTTGCAGGGCATCTATGACGACTTGGCGTGAGTTCTGCGACCGGATCCGGATTCTTGGGGAGGGTCTCGACAATGAGGGACAGCAGCACCTGGCCAATCAAGTGGCCTGTTGGCTTACCTATGCAATCGGCCACGACGACCCACGCCACCCTGTCTTCTTCCGCAGCAGTGATCCCGTCTACCAGTGGGGCGGGCCCAACGCTGATCAAGTGGCCCGAAGGACCGCCATTGACGGAGACGGGGCGTACCGGATTTCGGGCCACATGGGCGCCTGTGAGGAGTTTGTGCTCCAAATCAAGCTCGGCGCGACGCAAAGCGGTGGCGCGGGAGTGGGACTCGAGGTGACCGGATCGAGTCTGGGAATCGGCCCCGGGGACGAGATCAACATCCTGCTGGGCGGCGAAGAGCCCAGCGGCGAGAGATATAGCTGGTTGCCGCTCGATCCTGAGGCCTCGTTCGTCCACATTCGGGACTACTACTTCGACTGGCAGGCCGCCGAGCCCGCCACCTTCGTGATCGAGCGACTCGACACCGTGGGCGAGCCCAAACCTGACGTTGATGCTGCCGCCATTCTCGAAACTGCCCTCGGCGAGATCGAGCACTCCTTCGACTTTTGGAACGGCTACCAAGAGCGAATGCTGGGCGATCAGCCACCAAACACATTCCTCCCGCCGGCGGGGATGGGCCGCGGCGTCAAGACGCTGATTTACAGCCATGCCGGGGTGGCCCTCGATCCTGACCAGGCCCTCGTGGTCGAGGTCGACCACCGGGGTGCCACCATGTGGGACGTCCAGCTCTACAACCGCCCTTGGTACGAAGCCCTGGACTTCACCAACCGGCTCACCTGCCTCAACCACGCGCTCATCGAACCCGGCCCCATTGTCATCGCCGGCACCGATCCCGGCGGCGCCAACTGGCTAGACACCGAGGGGCGGGATTCGGTGCTTTGCACCTTTCGCTGGTGGCACCCGCCCGACACCCCCGTGGTCGACACTCAAGTCGTCCCCCTCAGAGAGCTGGATCTGCCCCCGATTGACCGCCAAGCCCAAATCGCCCGCCGCTCCTCCCACATCGCTTGGCGCTACCGAACCTAGGCCCGATCAGTTTCCACGACCTACTCGACAAGTAACCTGCGGTAGTAGATCAGCCTGAAGAAGTCGTTGCGGGCCGGCTCAATCTCGGGATCTAGTTGCCAGCCTTCCCGCTCGTAGAAACGCCGCGCCCGGCGGTGTACTTCGACGACCCGTAATCGAGCCTGGGTGTGGCCTCGCCTTGCGATCCATTCCAGGCCTGTGTCAAGAAGCAGGGGCGCTACCTGCGAACCCCATGCCCCTGGATCGACGTACAGCATGTCGATCTCAGGCAAGTCACGAGGAGGCGGCAAGTCCTCGTCAGCCTGTATGACTCCAACAACGCGATTGGCCGAATCTACGGCCACCCTAACCGTGGTCGTCTCCAACTTGATTTGCCGAGACCAGTCGAAGCCTTCTCTCTTCTGCGCTGCCTCTTCTAGGACACCGGGCTGCAGGAATCCGTTGTACGCCGCCCTCCAAGAGCGCATGTAGCACTGACGAATGCCGGAAATGTCCGCTTCGACGGCCTCACGAACTGAGAAACCAGTCGAGACACGTTGCTGGCCATGGTTGGAATGAGCGATGGGCTGCCACTCTCCCTTGCTTACGGACCAGGCGACGTCGATGCCGATTGTGGCTGGGGCATGGGGTTTAACCGGTGATTCTCCGTCGAGACTGAAGCCGAGGGCCTCAGGAATGGCGCCGCTTCGGGTGTTGGCCTTGTCGTGGTGTATTTCGACCCGTTCGATGCCGGGAACAGTGAAGGCTGCGAAGGTGAGGATGCGGGCCATCTCGGTGGCGTATCCCTGCCGCAGGTGATCAGCGTGAACCCAGTAGCCGATTTCCAGGGTCTTGGGGCCAGCGCGGTGGTGGAATCCGCAGCCACCGACCACTCGGTCTCCCAAGAACGCTGCAAAGACGACTTCTCTATCAGCAAACCAGTCGTCCTCCCACCGGCGAATGAGTGCTTCTCGGTCGCGGTCGCTCAGTGGCTCAAACGCGATCCAGGACATCCAGGGCCGGAGGTGTTCGATGCTGGCCTGGATGGCATCTCGGAGAATTGGCATATCGCCAATGCGCCAGCGACGCAAGACCAGACGGGGACCGACGACCACCTCGGGCAGAACACCCACGCGCCAACACTTCCACAGAGCGGGCGGAATTCTTTGGTGATTTCCAGCGCGCAGCTGGGCAAAGGGACGCATGGTCTAGCCGGTCTATTGTCCAGGACGGAAGAGGCCTCAGGAGGTGTCATGTCGACAAAGCCGCTCACCGGAAGGGTTGCAGTCGTGACCGGGGCGGGGCGCGGCATCGGACGGGCATGTGCTGAGCGCTTGGCGCAGGAAGGTGCCTCTGTCGTCCTTGCCGCTCGTTCTAACGATGAACTCGAAGAGGTCGCGGCCGCAATTGAAGATGCTGGCGGGCGGGCCGAGGTGGTTGTGACGGATGTAACCGACCGGTCTGGAGTCCGCCGTCTCATCGACCGGACCGAGGAGATCTTCGGCCGGCTGGACATCCTGTTGAACAATGCCGGCGCGATGCAGCCTCTAGTTCCGGTCGGGGAGCTCGATGCTGAAGATTGGGACCGCTGCTTCGACGTCAACGTGCATGGTGTGCACTACTGCTGTGACGCCGCGCTCGAGTTGCTGGCCGCGGGCGACGGTGGGCACATCATCATGATCGGCTCCGGCCAAGGCCATTCGCCCTCGCCGGGAGCCGCCGCGTACTGCTCGGCCAAAGCTGCGGCGTCAATGTACGTCCGCGTGCTGGCGAGAGAACTCCGACCCCGGGGAGTAACGGTCAACGAGATAGTCCCTGGCGCGGTTGCCACCGAGCTGTTGAGTTGGACCGTTGGGCTGCCGATGGAGCGCCTGCATGAGCTGGAGCCGGCTCTCGGTGGGGACCGAATGAAGGAACCGAGCGAGGTCGCCGACTACGTGGCTTTCCTCGCTACTCGCTCAACCCAGGCTGGCCCGACTGGCCAGTGTTTCAGCCTGCTCGGGCGGAACCTGTGAACCCGCCGACATTTGGGTGGTAGTGGGCGCGGAGGGACTTGAACCCCCGGCCTCTTCCTTGTAAGGGAAGCGCTCTTGCCATCTGAGCTACGCGCCCGGTGCGATGGCCAGATTAGACCGGCTACTCGGCATCTCCTGCACCAATACCTTCTGGTTCAGGGGCGCCGAAGGTGCGCCGTTGGGCCAGAGCCTCGGCCAGCAGCGGCGGGGTGGCGGCTACCAGCGGGTATCGCCGCTCGGCCAGATCACGGGGCAGAAGCTCCCTCCCCCAGGCCTCGCCCATTGCCACCCCGGCCTCGGCGCACACCAGCGCCCCGCCCAGGTAGTCCCAGGTGGAGTGGCCTTCGTTCGTGCAGTCGATGTAGGCGTCGAGAATGCCTTCGGCCACTGCGCACATGTCCAACGCGATCGAACCCAGCACCCGATACTGCTTCCAACCCAGGTGCCGGGGAGGAATGTAGGTCAGCCCCACCGTGGCCTCGCCCAAAGACTGCTGGCCCGACGGCCCTGATCCCCTACCCGGGCCTTCGTCGGTCGACGGGGCCAACCGGCGGCCATCAACGGTTGCCCCTCGACCTCGGACGGCTCGATAGGCCTTTCCGTTCACAAGGTTGAGCACCAGCGAGGCCGCCATCCCCTCGGAATCCAACGCGCAGAAACTGGTGGAATACCAAGGCAGACCTCGAGCGGCGTTGGTCGAGCCGTCCACCGGATCGAGCACCACCTGGAGATCCCGGTTCGGGTCATGCGACCCCGATTCCTCGCTGTACACCCCGAAGCCGGCCTCGGCCAGCACCTCCCGAGCGGCATCATCAGCGGCCACGTCGAAGCTGTACTGGCCTTCCCGATCACCGGTCAGATGCCACCCGTCGAGTTTGGCGACCACCTCGGCCACCGAAGCCGCGGCCTTGTCCAAGACCGTCAGAATCTGGTCGCCGTCCACCGGGTTGAAACTATCGGCTCATAGATAGCCAGAAGCGGTCATTTAGTGGCAGTGTGGGGTTCTTGGCTGTCGTCGATATCGCCACCTTCATCGCCGATCTCAAGGACCATGCCGCTGATAACGGCTTCCACGTCCACGATGATCGCCACTTCGTCGAGACCTATTCCATGCGCCAAGCCTGGGAGGTGGATCTGCATCCCTCCGTCGCCTGCGGCGGCCCGCTGGACGTGCATATCACTCTCGAAGTCGATCCCCGGGTGATGCTGAGCTTCGAAGACCACGTGATGGAGCTTCCCGAAGGAGTGGAGCCCACTGAAGACTTCAAGCTGCCCTTGGTGGTGTCGTGGAGCCTGCCACCGCTGCCCGACGGGCCCGACCTGCTGCTCTTGGCCACCGATTTAGCCGGCATCGGCGGCATGGAACTACCTCTTGACGTGTCGGCCATCGACGCCTACGCCGCCGTCACCGACGCCCCGGAGCGAACCATCTCCATCACAGCCCGGGTGGAGGTGTCGATAGTGGGCATGTTCACCGGACAGGAGTGCTTGGGCAGCGTGTTGCCCAAGGTGGCCCAGATCAGCGAGTTCCTTCTAGACCGGGCCCCCGCCTGGCTGGGAGAAGACCTGTCGTAGCGACCTGGGGCGATTCGAGGCGGTCCGAGCGGTCCTAGCCCCGAGAACTCCTTGCGATGAACCGGTAACAATTCGGTAACATTGAATTACCATGGTTCGTCAGCTCAAGCTCATCGTTGCGCCTGAAATTGACGGCAACGCGCGCAGCTGGCGCAATTTCCCTGGCCAAGTGTTGATTGTGACGGTGGCCGCGCTCATCTACTTCGGTGTGCGAATGGCCACCAAAGGCGCTGAAGTCGCCGCCTTCAAGAACGCCTACGACCTGCTCACCTTTGAGTCCACTTTGGGATTGGACTTCGAAGCCTGGTCGCAATCGGCGGTGCTCGACAACCACTGGCTGGTTACCTTCTTCAACTGGGTGTACATCTGGCTGCACTGGCCGGTGATCATCGGCGCCTTGCTGCTGCTGTACCACTACAACCGCAGCCGCTACACGCTGATGCGCAACGCCATGATCGTGTCCGGCGCGCTGGGTCTGGTGTTCTTCGCCTTCTTCCCGGTGGCTCCTCCCCGGTTCTTCGACGGTTTCACCGACACGGTCACTGAGCTGTCCACCTCCTACAAGTACCTCCAACCCCCGTCGGTGGTGAACAAGTACGCCGCGCTGCCCAGCTTCCACGTGGGATGGAACGTTTTGGCCTGCGTGATCCTGTTCCGCACTGTGAAGTCGATCCCTGTGCGCGTGTTCGCAGTGGCCTCTCCCCTGTTGATGTCGGTCGCCGTGGTGCTTACCGGCAATCACTGGGTGATCGATGGGTTTGTGGGCATCGCGCTGGCCATGATCGGCCTGTACGTCGCCCACCGTCTGGGCTGGCTCACCCGCCGCTGGCAAGAGCCAGCCGAGGAAGAAGAGGTGGGCCCGGCGGGGATCGAACCCGCGACCGAGCGATTATGAGTCGCCTGCTCTGACCACTGAGCTACGGGCCCGCTGACAGCCTAGAACGGCAGGCCCGCTGATCTGGTGCTGGTTTGGCTCCGGGGGTGAGACTCGAACTCACAACCTAGCGGTTAACAGCCGCTTGCTCTGCCGGTTGAGCTACCCCGGATCGACCTGTGATTTTACCCTGTCACCGGGCTGGCTCACTCATCCAATTCGCTGGATGAAGCCGAAAATCGCCCTGCTCACTCATCCAATATGACGGCCAGCACCGAAATCACCACCAACGGGACTCCCAGCCACTGCAAGCCGCCGAGATGCTCGTCGAACAAGAACCACGCCCACATGATGGCGAGGCCCGGGGCGGCCATGTTCAACAGCGAGATGGACCGCAACGACACATACCGGTGGCTGTAGTTGACCAACAGATGGGCCATCCCCGCTGTCACCGCCATGGTTCCGGCCACTCCCCAGCTCCAGGCGTCGCTGATGAACAGGGGGTCGAACGACAGCAATGAGATGGGCAGCATCAGGACTGTGGCGATGGTGGACCATCCGGCCTGGTACTCCAGGGCGCTCAGGTGGTTGCGGGCAATGCGGGATGCGATCAGGTATCCGGCGAATGCCAATACGGCCACTACCGCCAGCAAATCGCCCGACAGCGATCCACCACCGGAGCCCTCCGATCGACCCAGCAACATCATCGCCATCCCGGCGATGGCCACCGGCGTGGCCACGATCACCCGGTAATTGATCCGCTCCTTGAATACCCGACTGGCCGCCCACAGCAAGAAGATCGGGGCGGTGGCGCCGATGACCATCGCATTGGCCACCGCGGTGGTCTTGATGGCGGAAAAGAACGTGATGGCGTTGACGGTGAACACCATCCCGCCGGCCAGCGAGTGGCGCAGCACTCGGCGATCTAGCCGCCCGCCCCTCAGGTACAGAGCGGCCACCGCCCAAATCGCCGCGCCCAGCAGCCGCCAGAACGCGAACGGCAGCGCGCCGAACTCGTTGTCGCGGACGAATACGGGGCCCCAGCTGAACAAGAAGATGCCGGTGGCCGCGGCCCACATGCCCATCCCCGTTCCGGCTCTGGGCGGCGCGGCGCCAGCTGCGCCGGAGCCGGATGCAGGGGGCGAAGAGCTAATGGTCGAAGGCCGGCAAGACGTGGCGGCCAAGGAGCTCTATGGAGGCCATGACCTTGTCGTGGGGGATGTTGTAGGGCTGCACGGCGCAGAACAGCAGATCGGTGCCGATCTCCTCGTAGCCCTTGGCCAGGCGGATCACCTGGTCGGGGTCGCCGATGAGCGCTGTGCCCATATCCACCAGGCCCTCCAGGTTCATGGCCTGCTCGGCCATGCCGCTGTCAAGCATGTCGGTGATGCCGCTGAGATATTGGAAGTCGTTGAACTCAAGGTTGCGGTCGGCCTGCCAGGCGGGCATAGACGCCGAGAGCTGCAAACCGGCGATTGGATACCACTCAAACGACTGTCGGCCCACCTCATAGGCCTCCTCGACGGTGGGAGCGCAGTGAACCATGGTGAAGCTGGCCACTCGGTTGTTTATGCGTCCACCCACCGGATCGGCGCAGTCGGCGATGGCGCTGCGGTAGATGTCGATCTTGTTCTTGAGGTCGGGCATGGGCACGAACACGCTGAACGACAACAGCCCCATTCCCATCGACCCCACGATGTGATGGGTCTCATCGCTGCCCGCCGCGGCCCACATGGGCGGGCACGGCTTCTGGACTGGCTTGGGGATCACCCGACGGCGGGGCATCGACCAGTATTGGCCCTCGAAGCTGTACTCGTCGTTCATCCAGCAGCCGGCAATGTGCTCCACCGCCTCGGTCCACATGGCCCGGGTCTCGTTGGGGTCGATGCCGAAGCCCTCCAACTCGGCCCGGCTGTTGGACCGGCCGGTGCCGAATTCCACCCGTCCACCGCTGATTATGTCGAGGGTGGCGGCCGACTCGGCCGAGCGCACCGGATGGTTGTAGGGCTGGGGGGCGAGCCGCACGCCATAGCCGATGCGGATGTTCTCGGTGCGGGCCGCGATGGCGCCGTAGAGCACCTCGGGGTTGGAGCAGTGGGAGTACTCCTCCAAGAAGTGGTGCTCCACCGTCCACACGCTGTCGAAACCCAACTTGTCGGCCAAAATGGCCTGTTCCAGCACTTCTTGGTAGGCCCGGCGCTCGCTGTTTTCGTCCCAGGGGCGGGGCACAGGGATCTCATAGAACAGGGCAAACCTCATCGGCGAATTATCCTCAGGAGTCAGATGCCGAGGCGATCAAGCTGAGCACGGCATTGGGGTCGAGCGGCTGGCGGTTGGGATACACCCCGAATGGGGCCAGCGCGTCGGCCACCGCGTTGAATACCGCCGGGGGCGCACCGATGGCACCGCCCTCTCCGGTGCCCTTGTGCCCGCCGGGGGTGTCGGAGGGCACCACCACGTGGCCGGTCTCCAGCTCGGGCACCTCGGCTGCGGTGGGCACCAGGTAGTCGAGGAAGGTAGAGGCCAGCGGATTGCCGCTCTCGTCGTACACGCAGTGCTCATAGAGCACCCCGCCGATGCCCTGCACCACTCCCCCGGCGATCTGGCCGTCGACCACCATAGGATTGATCAGCACCCCGCAGTCCTCGCTAACCACATAGCGCAGTAGCGTGACCTTGCCGGTGTCGGGATCTAGCTCGCAAGTGCAGATGTGGCAGGCGTTGGAGTGGGTAGAGGGCGGAGCCTTGTAGCGGGCGGTGTGCTCCAAGCCGGCCTCGGTCCCTGGTGGCAGTGCGTCGGAGTTCTGGTATGCGGTGGCCGCCACCTGGGCCATGGTCATCGAGGCCGACGGCGTGCCCTTGACCGAGATAACCCCGTCGGCCACTTCCAGGTCGTCGGCCGAGGCCTCCATCAAATGAGCGGCGATGGCCACCACCTTCTCCCGCACGCCCGATGCTGCGGACCGGGCCGCGCTGCCGGCGATGACCGCCGAGCGGCTGCCGCCGGTGCCGAATCCGTATCCGGACCCGTGGCCCTGGTGCAAGGTGACGTCTTCGGGGCGCACCCCGAGCTCATCGGCCACGAGCTGCGCGATAGTGGTCTCCAGGCTCTGGCCGTGAGAGCCGGTGCCCATGAACACGTTGACGTGGCCGTCCACCTCCACCCGCAACATGGCTGACTCGGTGCCCAGCGGGCCCATGCCCATCGACGTCGGCTCGATGTACAGGGCCATGCCCAGACCCAGATACCGTCCCTCCTCGCGGGCCTTGGCCTGCTCGGCCCGGAAGTCGTCGTAGCCGATCATCTCGGCGGCCTGCTCCAGGGTCTGGTCTGGGGAGATGGTGGTCTCGAAAAACAGCCCGGTGGACACCTGATAGGGCAGGTCGTCGGGCTTCAGCACGTTGCGGCGGCGCAGCTCGAGGGGATCCATGCCGATATCCCGGGCCACCCGGTCGATCATCTGCTCCCGGGCCACGCTCTCCATCTGCCACGGTCCCCGGTAGGCACCGCGGCCACAGGTGTTGGTGTACACCGTGCGGGCCCGCCAGCTCACCGGCCCCATCCGGTAGGGACCGGGGTAGAGCATGGTGGCCATGGCGCCCGGCGTGGCCGGACCGCCCAGCGGGTAGGCGCCGTCGTCTTCGAGCTGGTCCAAGTCGGCGGCCAAGAAGTTGCCGTCGTCGTCCACCGCCATGGACACGGTCATCTGCTCGATGCGGGCGTGGTTGGAGGCAAGCAGGTTCTCTCGGCGGTCTTCAATCCACTTCAGCGGGGCGGCCAAGAGCTTGGCGGCCACTAGCACCGCCATGTCCTCTCGGCCCAGGAACATCTTCTGGCCGAACCCGCCGCCCACGTCGCCGAAGTGCACCACCATCTTGTGCTCGCCGATGCCCAGCACCCGGGCTCCAACCAACTGCATCTCGTGGGGGCTCTGGGTGGAGGCCCACACCTCCATCACCCCGGCGTGGGGCTGCCAGGAGGCCACGATGCCCCGGGTCTCCATGGGGACGTTGGTCTGGCGGTGCTGGTGCCAGGTCTCGGTGATGACGTGGGCGGCGTTTTCGAAGGCCTCCTGCTGGGCCGGATTGGGCACGGGCAGGTCGTGGGCCAGGTTGCCGCCCAGTTCGGGATGGACGTGGTTGTCTGATTCGGCGGCGGTCTCATAGTCCACCACCGGGTCGAGCGGCTCGAACTCCACTTCGACCAGGTCAAGGGCGTCCTCGGCTATGTAGCGGCTCTCGGCCATCACCATCACATAGGGATCGCCCACGAAGCGAACGTCGCCTTCGGCCAGCATGTTGGCCGGGGGTGCGGGCGACTCCGGCGGGTGCAGCGACGCCCGCAGCGAGTCGTTGTAGGAATTCAGGTCGGCGCCGGTGAACACGGCATGGACGCCATCCAGCGCCTCAGCCGCCGAGGTGTCGAGACGGGTGATGGTGGCCCGGGCCAGGTCGCTGCGCCCAAAGGCCACGTGGAGCATGCCGGGCAACATGATGTCGTCCACATACCGGCCGTGGCCGGTAACCAGGCGGGGATCCTCCAGCCGCTTGACCGACTGGCCCACGTAGCGGGCGGCGGCGGCTGTGCTGCTCATTACCCCTCTCCTTTCATTACGGCGGCGGCTTGGCGGGTAGCGGCCACGATGCCCTGGTATCCGGTGCAGCGGCACAGGTTGCCGGCAATCCCGTGGCGGATCTCATCGTCGGACGGGTCGGGGTTGGCCTCTAGGAAAGCGGCCACCGACACCACGAATCCGGGGGTGCAGAACCCGCATTGGAGGCCGTGGCAGTCGCGAAACGCCTCCTGCACCGGGTGGAGCGTCTCGTCGTCGGGGGCAAGCCCCTCCACGGTGGTGATGTCGGCGCCTTCGGCTTGTACGGCGAACAACAGGCAAGAGCGCACCGCATCGCCGTCCATTAGCACGGTGCACGAGCCGCACACCCCGTGCTCGCAGCCCAAATGCACACCGGTGCACTGGGCCTGCTCCCGCAAGAAATCGGCCAGCGTCAGCCGGGGCTCGCCCAGCCCTCGTCGGGCACGTCCGTTGACCGTCATGGAGAGGGGGATCTGATCAGCCATTGCCGTCTTCCTTCGTTACCTGCGCCAACGCATTGGCCACCACTCGTCCCACCAGGGTGGAACCGGCTCGGCGGCGGTATTCGGCGCTGGCGTGGACATCGCCGATCGGGTCCATGTCATCGGCGGCCAGACGCCCAATCTCTGCGGGGTCGGCTTCGGCCGCGGCCATCCCCATCAGCGCTGCTTCCACTGACGATGCTCTCATTGGAATGGGCCCAACCCCGAGCATGCCCACCGCAGCTCGGTTGATACGCCCCCTTGCATCGGTGCCGATGCCCACCGCGGCGCCGGCCAGCGCGAAGTCGCCGCTGCGGCGAGCAATCTCGTCAAAGGCGAATCCGGCGGGCTGCTCCCACGAAGGGAACCGAAGGGCGGTCAGCAGCTCGTCGGGGGCCACCGCGGTCATGAAGGTGGACTCGAAGAATTCGGAGGCCGGAACCTCCCGCGTGCCCGATGACGAGGCGATCTCCGCGGTGGCGTCCAGGGCCAGCATCACCGCCGGATACTCCGATGCCGGGTCGGCGTGAGCCACCGAGCCGCCGATGGTGCCTCGGTTGCGGATCTGGAAGTGGCCGATGTGGGGGGTGGCCAAGTGCAACAGCGGCACCCGTTCGGCCACGGCGGCATCGGTCTCCACAGCAGCTTGGCGGGTCATGGCCCCGATGCGGACGCCGCCGTTGTCGGACCCCACGCCGAACAGCTCGCTTACCCGGTTCAAGTCCACGATGTGCTCGAATCGGGTGAGGCGCATGGCCAGCAGCGGCACCAGGCTCTGGCCGCCAGCCAGGGGCTTGGCGTCGTCACCGTGCTCGGCGAGGAGGCTGACGACGTCGGCCACCGTCTCGGGAGCGTGGTATTCAAAAGGAGCAGGTTTCACCGCCGGGCATTGTAGTTGTCTGGCTGGTGATTGGATATATGAACGGTCGGGTAGCTCGGAATGGCACGACCAGCCGAAGGGGTCATCTGGCAGACTTGAGAGATGGCCGATGTTGCCGATGCGCTCCGCACCTATTGGAACGACCGGGGTCCGGTATGGGTCGAGCACCGGGAGAGGCTGGACGCCATGCTGGCCCCTCTGGGCGAGGCCGCCATCGCCCGGCTGCATCCTGACCCCGGCGAGCACGTGCTGGACATCGGCTGCGGCACCGGCACAACGAGTCTGGAGCTGGCCCGCCTGGTGGGCAATAGCGGACAAGTGACCGGGGTGGACGTGTCGGCCCCCATGCTGGACGAGGCCCGCCGCCGGGCTGCCGACGCCCGGTTGGGCAATGTTTCCTTCGTGGTAGCCGACGCCGGCGTCCACCAATTCGAACCCAGACACTTCGATGCCGCCTTCTCCCGCATGGGGATCATGTTCTTCGCCGAGGCGGCGGCCGGATTCACAAACCTCCAGCGGGCATTGCGGCCCGGCGGGCGGCTGACTTTTGTGTGCTGGCGGGCGCCCGAGGAGAACTCGTGGGTCACCGAGCCGGGGCGGGCGGTAGCCGAGGTGCTAGGCCCAGCCGAGCCGATGGATCCCAACGCGCCGGGTCCTTTCTCGCTGGCCTCGGCCGATCAGATCAGCTCGACCCTCACCATTGCCGGGCTGGTGGACATCGACATCACCCCCTATGACCTGCCATTGAGCGTGGGCACTGGGTCCACCGACGAGCTGGTCCGCTACTACATGGACCTACTACCAGCAACGGCCATCCCTGAAAATGCCGACGTGCACGTGATCGACCGCGTGAAGGCAGCACTGGGCGCCATGGTCGAACGCCGCCGCACCTCCGACGGCATCACCATGGGGGGCGCCGCCTGGCTGGTCAGCGCCCGGGCCTAGCCGCCGATTCTAGCCGCCGGCGGCCTGGGTATGGGCTCTGGCGGCTTCCGTCTGGCGTCGGGCACTGCGGCCGGCGACTACCGACCAAACCACCACCAATACCGTGGCCGCGGCCATGTAGCCGTGCATCTCCCGCAGCCCGATCTGGTCGGCGAGGGCACCGAGCGGGAACGCCACCAGGCTCTGGGCGCTGAACGCGATCATCACCAGGCTCTGCACCCGGCCGTGGTACACCGGCTCGGCCAAAAGCAGCGACATCGACATGTTGGCAGTTTGGAAGGTGGTGGCCGCGCCCCCCAGGAAGAAGAGCACCGGCAGCGCCACCAACTGATTGGGGGTGATGGCCAAAACACCCACCCCAAGGGCCACCACGGCCAAGCTGAAAACCCGCAGCCGCCAAAGCAGGGCGTTGTCCCGCATCCGGGCCACCTGGAGAGCGGTGACCGTGCCGCCGAGGGCGTTGGCCCCCTGGAGAATGCCCAGCCACAACGCGCCCACGCCGAACACGCTCTCGGTGAACTTGGGCAGAAACGCCATGTAGGGCATGGCCACCAACAGCATGAGCGTGGTGGAGATCACCACCACCCGCAGATAGGGCTGCCGGGCGACATAGGCAACTCCCTCGGCGATCTCCTCGAAGGGGCTGTGTGCCTCCCTTTGTTGCGGTCGCGACTTCGGCAGCATCAGCACCGGGATCGTGCCCACCGCCGTGAGCCCCGCGCTCAGAAGATACACCCCGGCCAACCCGAAGCCGGGAGTGTCGGCCAGCACTCCGGCCAGGGCCGGCCCCACCGTCTGGGAGCTGGCCACGGTCAACTGGGTGAGCGAGATGGCGTTGGACATCAGCTCGCGTTCCACCACCTCGCCGGTCATGGCGATCCGGGCCGGCCCCATGAACGCGAACGACGAACCCTGGATCACCGCTGCCACCAAGAGCATCCAGAACTGCTCCAGGCTCAGCACCATCATGATGCCGAGCCAGAGAGCGCTCACCGTGAGCGAGACATGGGAGCCCACAATGAGCGCCCGGCGAGGAAAGCGGTCGGCGGCCACCCCTCCGAACGGGGTGACGGTGACCATGCCGATGCCGAAGGCCAATAGCACCAAGGCGAAGCTGGAGTTGCTGTCGGTGAGCTGGATGGCCAACCAGCCCCGGGCCAGGATCTGCATGCCAACGGCCAGAAACGCCACCAGTCCCGACCACCACAGCAGCTTGTAGTCGCGGTTGGACAGCGACGCGAACATCCCGGCGGCAGAAACAGGGCCAGCGTCGCTCACGCGGGAACCAGCTCAGCTATCGGCATCACCTTGCGTCAGCTCACTCGAACAGCGGGACGCCCTCGACCACAGCCGCCTCGTTCAGGTGCCGGTCCAGGCTTACTAGCTCGCAGCCCTCCCGAATCGCCAGCGCCAAATAGCTGGCGTCGTAGGCAGTCAGTCCGTGATTCCGGGCCAAGGCCATGACGTCCCGGTCGTCCGGCTCGCCTGGGCAGCGAATGGGAAGGCGGCGAAGGCGAGCCATGGAGGCGTTGGCGTAGTCGCCGTCGATTCGCCCCCTCCGCTCTGCTGACAGCAAGAGATTGCGCATTTCATCCCAGAACATCCCCGGGACCATTGCCGCTTCTTGATCTAGCCGGTCGAGAGCCTGGTCTGCCGCTGACGCCGCTTCATCGGGCAACACCCAAGCGGCCGCAACAGAGGCATCGGGCACGAACGACATCAGCGCTGGTGCCCTTCATGGCGCCAGGCCAAGATCTCCGGCGTAGTCACTGCCTGCTGCCTCGCCCTTTCCCGACGCAGCGTCTCGCGCAGGTCTGCGACCTCCTGCGCCCGGTCGATGCGAGTGACGTGGGCGATCGGCTTGGAGCCGCGGCAGATGACCAAGTCCTCCCCGGCTTCCACTTCAGCCAACAGCGCTGAGAGGTGTGTCTTCGCCTCTCCGATTTTCACCAATCGCGTCATTTTCTTCCTGCTTTTCGCCTCTTCCTGTCCCGAATCAGATTTCCCGTCGGTGCCACGAAACCACTGGGAAATCGCTCCCGCAATAGGAGGCTACCAACTTGACCAAGCACTTGGTCAAGTATCTTTCAGGACTCCAAGGGGCGGCTGGCCCAACCTCAGCCATCCGCCCCACCGGCAGGCTTGGGTCTGCCAGGGAGGTCGGGAGCGGAGGCTGTCGGACCGGCGATGATCTCATGGTGCAGAAATGAGCGCAGATCCTGCGCTCTGCCTCGGAGATAGTGGAGGACGTCGTCGTTGTCCTCGAACACCCGATCCGGCTGAAGCTGGCCGGGGTCTTCCAGCAAGTCCACGATTCTGGAGAGGTCGCGGCTAGCGGTGGTGGTTCCGTACCTCCGCATGTGGAACAAGAGACCGTCTTCGAGCGAGTAGGGCGAAAGCTCGTCAATGGCCTTGATATCGATGTAGTCGCGCAGTTTCGGTCGCAGCAGGATGACATCCAACTTGGCTGCCAGCAGGTCGGGCAGCGATCCCACCGGCATCCCGCTGACTTGAATCGGTGCTCCCAGCACTGTCAGGTGCCCAATCTCTGGGCGGGGTTGCGGCCGGAAAATCTGCACCGCGACACCGTCAATTCGGGCATCGAGGGCATCGGTTCCCGCGCTCAGCGTCTCAATCTGCCTTTCCGGCGCGAGCTGGGCGAGCTTGCCGACGAGGCCCTCGCCGGAGAACGACCCGGCAGTCATGTAGTCGAGGTCGAACGAGGTCCTATGCCTCAGATGCATCGTGAGCGCTGTACCTCCCATCAGCGATCCGTCAATTCCCCGGACGGCCTGCGCCAGCACCGGCCAGACTCCAATCATCTCCGCGGGGAGCACATCGGCGTAGTCGCCGATCTCAGGCACGGCCGCTCCTCCTGCTGATGGCGGCGTCGATCAAGGCGGCGAGGCGGCCCTCGTCGTACCCGCGCATCTGTCGGCATTTGGACAGGGCGCTCACCGGCAGCGCTTTGAGCGCCCATTGTCTCGCCGCGTGGTCGGGACCGTCGAGCAACACGCTGGCTACGTAATCCGCATGCTCGGGGAGCTTGAGCTCACCGGCTTCGGCGCCAGACCAGAACACCCACCAGAACTCCGGCGGAACCCGCTCGGGGCACCGCCCGTCCTCGCTTGTGCACAACCGCGGCAGATGAGCCAATGCCGTCACGCACTCCTCGGTCAAGTCCAAGAACCACAGATCGACGTTGAGAGACTTGTACCCCCAGGGAATGCTGGTGGCCTCCCTGCGGGCGTACCTGTTTTCGGCGAGGCGCCCCAAGCATCTCTGGGCGTGCCTCCTGGAAATGTGCGCCGCAACAGCCACCTCTTCAGCCCGGACGCCCCGAGGCTTTCCGCGGAGCACCGCCAAACACGCCCGCTCAGCGGGAGTCATATCGACGGTGGGATCGTCTTCGGCCGCGAGGTAGTCGGGCAGCTTGGACCGCTTGGCTTGAGCGGGATCGGGATCTTGGCCCAGCAGGGCTCGAAGGCGGTCTTCGCCGGGCGGCATCCCCGTCGCCTCCAATGCAGACAACACCCGGCCAGCCGTGGCCGACGACACTCCGAGCGTGCGGGCCAGGCCAGAGCGCCGGCCCTCCCATCGCACCGCCGCGGCAACCCACCGGCCAGCCCCGATCCTCGATCCGTGCATGCCCGTTCCGGAGGTAACGGTGAACTCTCTGCGGCACCCGCGACACCGCCACCGCAACGGCGGCACCGCCGACCTCTCAGCGACGTCGCCAGACCGGCAATCGGAACACTGGGGACCGTCCGGCCAGCGCAAACCGGCAATGTGCCGCTCAGCAGCAAGATCGTCGAATACCTCCCCATCAAGCAGCGACAGCGCTCCCGCCATCCACCCAGAATAACGGAATGGGGAGCGAACTTCACAAATGTCCAATCCAACCTACCTCGCGTCCCAGTCACCCTGGTCCCCGCCAGCCCAGCTACATCAAGAGCATCCGATTCGACCTAGCCGGCCTGCTCGTGGCTCTCCTCTTCCGGCGTCTCAAGCCCAGCCATTGAGCCTCCAGACACCGGGAAAGCCGACGGCTCGGGGACCGTCAACCTGGCCAGTAGGTAGTCCTGAAGCCGCCAGTCCAAGATTTCGAAGGCCATTTCCACAAAGGCCTCCTGTTGCTCATCAGGCACCGACCCAGACTCCGAAGCGGCACCGTTACTAGCGCTGCCGTAGCTTCAGGCCATGGCTGATTCAAAGACCGCTGAGGAAACCAAGGCCGTGCTGCGGCGGTGGTATGACGAGATGTGGGGGGCGCAGAAACCAGATCTGGTGCCGGAGCTGGCCGGGCCGGTCTATGTGCGCCACGAGATGGGGGGCACCCGATCGGTAACCGCTGAGGAGTATCAGCAGCAGGTGGCCGCGCTGTGCAGCCAGGTGGAGTTCACCGACCTGCGCTACCGGCTCATCGCTGAGGATGACCACGTGGTGGCCATCGGCTCGTGGAAGGTGGACGGAAACCAGTGGGACTGGGTGCAGGCCTTCCGGGCCGAGAACGGCAAGCTGGTTGAGACCTGGCTGTCGGGCATCGGCTTCGAGTCCAACTGGGGCCCCGAGGTGATCCGTTCCTGAGCCGCACCCAACCTGCCGCCCGCCTCACCGGCGTGGCAGCCACCCTCGTCCTAGCCGGCCTCCTCCTCGCCAGCCTGCCCCGCCGAAGCAAGCGCCTCACCATCTAGCCCCAACCAGCACTGAACCCCGCTCAGGCGGCGCCTGGCTAAGTCACAGCTAGATTCCTCCTGCGCAGGTGGGACCTGGACAAATTGTCATAGGTGAGTGCCATTATCTGAGGCTCTCGCGGGACTACCGTCAATGACAGCGGTGTAATTCCCAAACAGCCCCTTAGGAGATGGCGTGAACGAGGTATACCTCGACTACAACGGGTCTGCGCCTCTCGACCCTCGAGTGGCAGAAGCCATGATGCCTGCTTTGAAGTCTGGAGTAGGCAACGCCTCTTCGGTTCATCGCTACGGTCAACGACAAGCAGCAGCAGTGGAAGACGCACGCGAAAGCGTTGCCGCCCTCGTTGATGCCCCTCCATCAGGGGTGATCTTCTGCGCTGGGGCCACCGAAGCCAACAACTTGGCACTGATTGGACTGGCTGAAGGCGCGCCTGCGGAGCGGAACAGGATCGTGATCTCGGCTGTAGAGCATGCCTCGGTACGAGAACCAGCCCAATGGCTCCATGAGCAAGGTAAGGCAAAGGTGGATGTGGTCGGGGTTACTCCGGGCGGACATGTCGACCTCGATGAACTCGATTCGCTGCTAGGGCCGGACGTCTTGGCAGTTTCGGTGATGGCCGCCAACAGCGAGACAGGCGTCTTGAACTCCCTGCACGAGATTGCGGAAGGGTCAGCCAGCGTCGGAGCAGTGTTTCACTGCGACGCAACCCAGATGGTGGGTCGACTCCCAAGTTCGTTGAGTGACACCTCCATTGACCTTTTGTCGCTGAGCGGCCACAAGATCTGCGGGCCCGGAGGAGCGGGCGCACTGGTCGGCACACGCCACTCTCTAGCTCAACTTCGGCCTGTGACCCATGGAGGCGGACATGAACGCGGCTTGCGTTCAGGTTCGCTGAACGTGGCCGGAATCGTGGGACTCGGAGCGGCAGCCAACCTGGTTATCGGAGAACGAGACTCCGAATCAGCCAGGGTAGGGGCACTGAGGGATCGGCTAGTGGTTGGTTTGCGCTCAGGGCTCGCTGGAGTTCACGAGAACGGAGACCCAAACCGACGTCTTCCTAACACAGCAAGTATCCGTTTCGAAGGCGCCGATGCGGAGGCGGTGGTGTTCAACATGGACCCGGTAGCGATTTCGACCGGGTCGGCATGCAGTTCAGGCTCCATTGAACCCTCACGAGTTCTCTTGGCCATGGGGCTCTCACGAGACGAGGCATTCGAGTCGGTGCGCTTCAGCTTGGGCCGATTTACCACCGAGGCAGAGATAGAGACCGCCATTCGACAGACCGTCAAGGCAGTGGAGTACGTCCGCTCAATGACCGAAGGGGACGACCGATGAGGCTTGCCGAAGCCACCGAAGGTGTGTTTGCCAGACATGAGACGTTCCATCCCCGTTACGGATGGTTCCGCAAGGCATACGCCACAGCAGCAGCGAGTGAACGTGGATTCACAGCCGAAGACGCACCTGTTGCAATCGGCGTCGGAAAGAACATGGTCCGTTCGATCAAGTTCTGGGGCTTAGCAGCCAAGATCATCACTTCGGACCCCGAATCAGTCAACAAGCGCTCTCCGGACATGATCCCGACCCGGTTCGGTCACAGCCTCTTCGGACCAGACGGATGGGACCCCTATATGGAAGATCCCGGGACCGTCTGGTTGCTTCACTGGATGCTTCTCGCCCCTCCATCGAAGTTGCCTGTCTGGTGGCTCGCCTTCAACGAGCTGCACGCCGTCAACTTCGATGATGAGATGCTGGCCGGTGCCATTACTGCCCAGATAGAGGCCGCTGGAGCATGGCAGATGCCTCATCGCACTGCGATCGAGAAAGACGTCTCTGCACTCCTACGCACCTACGCACCTGCGGTACGAACCTCAAGAACAAGCTTCGACGACCTACTTGACTGTCCTATGCGCGAACTTGGGCTAATCGTCCACTCTGCCGCCACTGGCAATCACCGATTTGTGCTGGGACCCAAACCGACACTGCCTGATGAGATCGTGGTCATTGCCGTATTGGACTACCTGTCTCGCTGTCGCCAAGGCGGGCGTACGGTCACACTGGCGCACCTTGCAAACGAGCCAGGCAGTCCAGGGCGAGCCTTCAGGCTCGGCGAGCAGGACCTCCACGTCGCCCTCGGCCGGATCGCAAAGAAACAACCTTCAATGGAGTTACTGACAACTACCGGTGCCCAACAAGTCGCGTGGACGACCGCTGCTGCCGAGATCGCGGTTGCTGTTCTCAATGACTACTACGAAACGAAGCCCGAGGCGCCAGCCATCGGTCCTGACGGTGACGAACCAGTGGATCGAGATCTGCTGCTTGAGCGATCACCAGCAATGTCAAGGCTCCGCGAAGCCAATGCACGGCATAGGGCGGAGGCAATTGCATGACCACGCTCGCCGACCTTGTATCCGTCTCCGCGCGCTTCGCCCGCTCAGCGAATCTCGAGCGGGACGTGACCTCTGTTGACCCTCTTGACGGCTACATCGTTACTGCGCGGGCTGTAGATGTTGTGGATCGTCTCGCCACCCGAGCTACACACAGCACTGCGGGTGGGGCTTGGTCAATCACCGGACCGTACGGATCAGGCAAGTCCTCACTAGCTCTTCTGATCGATGGAGCATTCGGTAAAGAAGGGGAAGTACGTAACAAGGCCTTGGACCTCATTGGCGCTGCTTCCCCCGATCTAGGGGAGAAGATCCTCAATGCTCACAAACTTCATGGCACAAGCCGGTCGGGCTTTTTTCTTGCGGCAGCAACAGCGAGCCGAGAGCCGATAAGCCACACAGTCCTACGCGCTCTTCACTCGGCGGTCATCCGCCGATTTGGCAAGATCCCACCACGCACAAGATTCAAGGCCGCACAGGCACTCACGGATGCCCTGTCCGACCAAACCATTGACGATCCTCGTCGGACGGGACCATCTCCCGCAGCGCTCCTTGCTGTCGCTCGGTGCCTTGCTGAATCAGCACCCCTCCTCATCGTGATCGATGAGTTTGGTAAGAACCTTGAGGCAATCAGCAGTTCGGCCGACTCCGACCCTTATCTCCTTCAGCAACTTGCGGAGGCCGGACAGGGTAGCGAAACCCCAATCTTCACCTTGACTCTGCAGCACCTTTCATTCGAGGACTACTTCAATGCGGCTGGCAACCCGGAACATCGGGAGTGGGCCAAAGTACAGGGACGGTTCGAAGATGTGCCCTTTGCGGATTCACCTGCGGAGACGCGAGCGCTGATCGAAACTGTCTTTGAGGTTGACGACGCGCTTCGCAAACGGATCGACCCCTGGGCATCAGACATGGCAACAGCCATGGGAAAGCTGGGACTCGAGGACCTGTCAACCAGGGACGCAGTTGCCGATTGCTTTCCGCTCCACCCGCTTGCCGCGGCCATCCTCCCTGAGTTGTGCAGCCGGTATGGGCAGAACGAACGAACGCTCTTCTCTTTCCTCGCGGGAAGCGATGCCGCAGCAGTTCCAGCTGTACTTGCACGGCAGGAACTTGCCGATACGGACCCACTCCCCGTCGTTGGGCTGTCTGAGGTATACGACTATTTCATTGAGGGAGAAATTGCCGGATCTCCCGGTGTGAACGGGAGTCGGTGGAGAGAAATCGCCACTTGCCTGCGGGATACGCACGGCCTCAGTGCTCAGGAATGCGCCTTGGCAAAGTCAATCGCCATTCTGAATCTGGTTGGAGCTTCGGGAACGATACGAGCATCGAAGACTCTTCTGGGACAGGTTGCTAAGCGACCAACGCCAACACTCCGGAAACTAGAACAGCGCGGACTCATCACATACCGCTCGTTCGCTGATGAATACCGGATATGGCAAGGAAGCGATCTGGACGTCCGCACACTCGTTGAGGGTGCCTCAGCGACACTGGCACAGCTCCCCCTGATAGAGGTTCTTTCGCGCTTCGACCCTCCCGCTCCGGTGATAGCCGCCCGCCACTCTGCTGAGCACGACACGCTTCGAGTCTTTGCCCGCCGCTACGCAACAACATCGGAAGTCGTCAAGCCCCTCAGCCCACTCTCAGAGGTTGATGGTGAATTGTTGCTTCTAGTCGATTCTGAATCCCGCTGTCCGGCGATTGCCGAGTCCGGATTGAGCAAGCCGATTGTCGCTGCGATTCCCACATCCCTTACGGCTTTGGACACGACAGCGCGGAACCTCGCTGCGATCCGCCAGGCCCTCGAACTGCCCGAAGTGGCCAATGACTGGGTGGTTCGCAGCGAACTCGGGGAACAGCTCGCGCAAGCAGAGGCACTCTTTCACGAAGCTTTCATCTCGACTTTCGATCCGCAGAATTGTGCTTGGTTCCTTCTGACGGAGGACGGAGCAGAGCCACTGACTAGTGGTCGCGGGACCGCAGCGCTGTCGGCAGCTGCCGATAAGGCGTACCAGTCATCACCTCGAGTCGGAAATGAGATGATCAATCGCACTGCACTCACCTCACAAGGGGCAAAGGCGCGGGGCATGCTGCTGACCGGGATGATCGAACGCGCTAATGAAGTCGATCTTGGATTTGAAGGCTATGGGCCAGAGGTCGCTATGTATCGGGCTGTACTCGAGCAAACTGGCATGCACCGGCTCGATTCGCGGAATGGTGCGCTAATACTCGCTGAGCCTAAAGAGCCGTCGCTGCTGCCAGCGTGGAAAGTCATGGAGGATGAATTCCGGCGCTCCAGAAAGCGGCGCGTCAACCTCGACGACCTGTACGCGGCGCTCATGTCCCCGCCAATAGGAATGAAGGCAGCAGTGATCCCGGTGTTCGTAACAGCTGGCTTGCTTGCATACGCGGACGAGTTAGCGATCTACAAGCATGGGACGTTCAAGCCGCTACTGAGTTCTGAGCTCTCAGAAGTAATGGTTCGCAACCCCAGTCATTTCGAATTCAAGCACTTCGCCAACACAACGGGGGCGCGACGGCAAGTGATTGACGCACTAGCAGCCCGGCTGGGGATTCGCCCATCATTCCGCAAGCACCGAGTATCGAATGTTCTTGCGGTAGTCGGCCATCTTGTTTCCCTCGTAAACCGGCTCGACAATTACACACGCCAAACACGGAACCTCTCAGCGGCCACCAAGAAGGCACGGGACGCACTTGTTGCAGCGGTCGAGCCGGATGAACTTCTGTTCACTGCTCTGCCAAGAGCACTCGGTTTCAGGCCAGTGCCTGCAAACACCCAGTCATACACAAAGGCGCGAGCCTACGCAGACAGCGTCGGTGAGGCCTTTGAGGACCTCACTGGTTGCTCTAGCAATCTCCTCGGAGACCTTTACGACCTGCTTCTTGAGGAATGTGGTGAGAACTCCCGCATCGCAGTCGTCGGGCAAGCCGCTGCTCTAGAGAACGAAGTGCTCGATCCGACAGTCCGGGCATTTGTCTTTGCTCTCGCCAACGACAGCCTCCCCACCGACACAGATTGGATAAAGGCAATTGCGATGGTGGTAACTGAAAAAGCTCCTGCCGAATGGACCGATGATGATTTGGCACGATTCCGTCGTGCGATGCCCAAGCACATTGCCGCCTTCCACCGGCTAGTGGCCCTTCACGCAGAGCACAGAGCTGACGGAGGTGGCCCATTCGATGCCCTGCGTGTGACGGTCACCCAAGCTGACGGCTCAGAACTGGCTCGCCTTGTTGGAATCGACCAAAGCAGTCGTCAGATGCTTGAGCAGGTCCTCGACGACGCACTTAAAAAGCTCTCGGAAGTGACCGGTTCCCAGCGGCGTGCTGATCACGCGCTCCTTGCACTGCTAGGTGAGCGGATGCTGTCGACAGGAAGAACCGAGGAAGGTGCTGGCACAACTGAAGCCGACCTTCAGCAGGTAGAGGAGGCACACATTGCCTGAGGAAATCCGGCACATCTGCGGCATCTCGGGAGGCAAAGATTCCAGCGCGCTCGCGGTGTACCTGAAGGATCGTGTGCCAGAGATGGAGTACTTCTTCTGCGACACCGGCGCTGAGCTTCCTGAGACCTACGAGTTTCTGACCCGGCTAGAGGTAATCCTGGCCAAGCCAATCGCCCGACTGAACGCTGATCGAGGGTTCGACCACTGGTTCGAGATCTTCAGAGGTGCCCTACCCTCGCCACAGATGCGCTGGTGCACCAAGAACATGAAGATCAAGCCGCTGGAGAAGTGGATCGGCGACGACCCTGCAATCTCTTATGTCGCCATACGATCCGACGAGGCCAATCGCAAGGGGTACGTCTCCACGAAGCCAAATATCGAGAGCCGCTTCCCGTTCGTCGAAGACGACATCGACCACGCCGGCGTGATGCGAATACTTGAAGATGCCGGAATTGGCCTCCCCGCCTACTACGAGTGGCGAACACGTTCGGGGTGCTACTTCTGCTTCTACCAGCGCAAAGCAGAGTGGATCGGCCTCGCCGACCGCCACCCCGACCTATTCGAGCGAGCCGTCGCCATCGAGCAGAAAGTCCTCCAGGACGCCGGAGTAGACGGCGATGCGGACTTCGGCAAACAGGCCATGAAGGGCCGCCAGTACACATGGTCGGGCGGTGAGACCCTTGTACAACTCCGCGCTAGGCGAGATGAAATTCTCGAACGCCATGAAGCCGCCATCGCCCGCACTGCCAGCACCCGGCCAAACCTCCCTTTGGTTGAATCCCTTGCCGATGTGCTAGACGAAGATGACGACACTGATCCCTGCATTGTTTGTGCTCTATGACCTCAAGCCAGTCCCCCGGACAGGTCGGGGGAGCCACAACAGGCGAATTGCGACGCCAGGATGGCTCGGATCGCCTGCCAGACCGTTCTGGGCCGTCGCCTGACACCAATTCGCTTGCGCCGTGGGGAAACCCGCCCACGCCGGTCCTGCCCCGCTGGTATTTCGAAACGCTGTTCACGGCAACCATTCCCCCGTCCCTTCAAGACATTGCCTCCCCAAACGCGAAGCTCGAGGTCTTGGGGGACTTGGCAACTCTTTGGGAGCACCGCACGCAGCCCTTGAACAAAGACGAGCATGGTGAACTAGCCAAATTGGCATACAGGATTGACCGACCTCCTCAGAGACTCGTTGCGATTCCCGCTGGCGTCGATATCGTCCGTCTGCTCCAGTGCCCACTGAGGATTCGGACGCTTAACTGCATCATCCGGGCACTCGACAAGAAAAGGTTGGACAATGAGCAGCCAGTGACCGTTGGCCAACTCATGAGGCTGCAGAACTTCGGGATCACTTCTCTATTGGACCTAATGTGCGTGGTTGAGGCAGCCACCACCAGCGGCTATTTTCGAACTCCGCCCCCGTCTCATGCTCATGCCCCGTCTTCTTCGGATGCGTCTGCAACCTCAATTTCCCCAGTCCCCGAGCCCATCAACCCCTTAAATGCCGCTTGGGATTCGGCTGTCCCGGTTATCAAGAAGCTCTTGGCTGCTTCGAGAGAGATCAACGGCACCCAGACCCTGGCCGAGGGTCTATGTAATGATCTGGGAACGCTGGCCTCAGAGCTGGGGATGGACAGCCGTCTCGAAGACATCGAGGTCGTTGATCTGTGCGGCGATCGGCCGCTCGCCGAAGAAGTGATCTCGTCTCTGACTGGGTTGTGGGAGTCGCTGGCACCGCTCGAAAAGTCCATCCTCCAACAGCGCATCCTCGCTCCTGCAGCGTTGACCCTCGAAGAGCTGGGTCAAAAGGCGGACTTGACTCGCGAACGAATCCGTCAGATTGAGAAGATCGTGGAGAGCCGCCTCCACCATCCGTCGGCTTCAGGCGCGGCAGTCATGTGCTGGGTAGCAGTTCTCGGCTTGATGCTCCGCAAACAGCTCGGACCGATAACCGGCACGGACGAACTTGAAGACCGAATCTCGGCAATGTTCCCTTCGGCCGAGCAGGACGGCGACGACGAACGGGCAGTAGCTGAGATGGCGCGCTATATGCTCCGAATGGACTCCGGATACTCCTGCACCAATGGCATCTGCCTTGATCAGACAGCGATCAACGCTATCTCGTTGCTCAAAGCCGCGGCTCGTTCCCAGGCAGATGAGGTCGGACTCATTGATGAGTCCGACCTCAAATCTCACCTACCGGACGAAACCTGGAATCGCCATTGGGACAAATTGTTGGCGCAGTGCGGCCTACACCGCCTTTGTGACCACCTAGCACTTCGTGACACCTTCAAGGCCAGGGCCAAGGCCGCGGTTTTGTCGATCGGGCGCCCCGCTACCAAGGAAGAGATTGGGGAGCTCGGCGGGCTTGCGCCGAATCGGGTCGGCGCGCGGCTGTCAACCATTCCCGGCGTGATTCGGGCCGACAAGAAACGGTGGGGCCTCGCGGAGTGGATCGAGGACGAGTACGAGGGGATTCCCGCCGAGATCATCCAGCGCATCGACGAGGACGGCGGTGCAACCCGATTGGAACGGCTTCTGGAGGAACTCCCGAGATTGTTTGACGTGGCCGAGGGCAGCGTCGAGGCGTACGCGAAGTCCGCCCGGTTCCGCATAAGTGACGGCTACGTCAGCGTGGCCGATCCGTCTGCGATCACCCTTCGAGCATTGGAAGACGTGATCCATGGACACACCGCCGAGGGGATGCCGTTTTGGAGTTTCAAGGTGGAAAGCCGCTTCTTCGACGGCTACAGCCTCGCCGGAATGCCCCCGGAGATAGCCAAGGCTCTGGGCTGCGAGCCCGACGGCAGCCTGCGGGTGCCAATTCTAGCCCCCGAAGGCTGCGGAACGGTTTCGGTGCGCTGGCCGCTCACATCGCTGACCGGAGCGTCACTCGGCTACTTGGCCGAGCCGCTTCGTCTGCTCAATGCCCGACCAGGCGAGCGCATCCACGTCGTTCTCGAATCCTCCGCGAGCATCTCGCTGCGCCGCCCTAGCCTGCCCAGCCCCACGGCTACGCAGCCAAGGGAAAGTGGCGACTCATCGGAGCGAGCCAAGGAACTTCTTGAACGCATGAAGGAACGACGACGAGGATTTTGAAGATGCTCGTCGACGAGACCAGCCTCCAGCCCGGCCTGTACCGGCTCCCCGAAGCGCCGATAGGTCCCAATGTCCTCATCCCGGGATTCCGGTCCGCCACATCGGTTCGGGGCGCTTTCGGTTGGTTCACCGCAGGGTGGATCGAGCGGCTTGCACCCGGTCTGGCCGAGTACCTCGGCCGTTCAGATACCGCGCCCATCCGCTTCACCGTTGCACCCGTCTTCTTTCCCCAAGAACGGCACGCGGTCGAGCAAGGTTCGGTCATGACGGCCGAGGAAGCTGCTCAAAGGGTGACAGACGTCTTTGTGGAAGGACGGGTGGATGCCACGGCCCTTGGACGCCACGCCCTGGACTGCCTCGCCTGGATGGTCGCAGCAGATCGGCTGCGGTTGCGGATCGCCGTGCCGAAACCCGAATCCAACTACCACCCCAAAATCTGGCTGTTCGATGACAGCACCGATCAAGTGCTGGTAAGGGGATCGGCGAATGCCACAGGGCGCGGACTGACCGGCGGGGTGGAGCACATGGACGTAGATGTGTCCTGGAACGAACCGGGACGCAGCCGTGTTGCCACCGGTATCGGCATCCTCGACGACTGGGAACAAGGGATCAGCCTGGGAATCGAGCAAACAGTGGACCTGCCCGATGCCCTGCGATACGACATCATCAGGACTGCCCCGGCCGCTGCCCCCACGACAGACCACTACCTTCAAGCCGCCAGCGAATCGTCTGCTCAATCATGGGCAATCGAAGGACGCGACCCCCTAGAGCGGCTGAGAGACCGCTTTGTCCACCACCCAGTGAGCCAAGACCGGCCCCGGCTGACCATTCCCGGCTGGCTCGAATGGCAAAGCGGCGACTATTCCCACCAGGCAGAGGCCGTAGACGCCTGGGAGTCCGAACCCGATCCCGAGCGCGGTACAGTCTCGATGGCAACTGGTGCCGGCAAAACCCTCACCGCTTTGATCTGCGCTACCCGTGTGCAAGACCGGCTTGGCGACACGCCGCTGCTGATCGTGGTATCGGTCCCATCAGCTCCCCTCATCACCCAGTGGGTGGGAGAGGTCAAGGGTTTTGGCATTAACGCCGTTGCACCCACACAGGCTTCCGACAAGAACGCAGCCATCTCCCGCTTGCTACAACTTCTCAGCGGTGGCGGCACACACATCGCGGTGGTGACCAATAGCCTCCTCTGCGATTCGGCATTTCAAAACACCGTAGCCAGTCATGTCCATAACGCCTCCCGTCCGCTGGCCACAATGCTCATTGGCGACGAGGCCCACACGCTTGGAGCTGCGAGCTTCATCGCCAATAAGCCAGAATTCTTCGAGCGACGGCTTGCCCTGTCAGCAACCCCGGAGCGCCAATACGACCCCGATGGCACCGAAGAGATTTTTGAGTTTTTCGGACCACCTGTCTACGAATTCGGTCTCGAAAGAGCAATCGGCTTCTGCTTGGTCCCATACGACTACTACGTGCACGCCACCACACTTGATGGCGACGAGCTCAGCGAGTTCAAGGAACTCACCGATCGCATCCGCCGCCTGGCATTCCGCCTTAGAGACGATGACGACGACCGCGACCTCACCAGCTTGCTCATCAGACGGCGTCGGATCGTTGAGACTGCTGAGTCCAAAATCCCGTTGTTGTCGTCCGTCCTGAGCCACCGCGAGCCCCGGTCGCTCAAACAGGCCCTGGTCTACGCATCGGCGAAAAACCCAGAGCAGTTCGACAACATCGCCCAAACGCTGACTGACTTCGATGTGCGATGGGCGCCTGTCACCCAGGAGACCACCGCCAACACCAAGCATCTCGACAAGACGCTGGCCACGTTCTCCGACGGCGGCTTCCAGGTGCTGCTGGCCAAGAAGGTGCTCGATGAAGGGGTAGACATCCCTAGCATCCGGGAGGCGTTTCTGGTCGCGTCGTCAACCGTGGAGCGGGAGTGGGTGCAGCGGCGCGGTCGTGTGCTGCGCCGACACCCCGGCAAGCCGTGGGCTGTCCTCCACGACTTCATCGCACTCCCACCCGCAGATTTGTTCAGACAAGCTGGCAGACCGGATGACGATCTCAAGAAGATCGTCCGGAGCGAGCTATCCAGGGCCTACTCGTTCGCAGCCCATGCCAGGAACGCAACAGGTGCCGATGGCGTTCTCGCCCACCTCGGCCGCATCGAGAAAAGCTACTGGCCGACAAACGGGTCCTCTGCGGTCCTAAAGTCTGCGGGCGACAATCTAATCGCGCCTGCAACTCCGGAAGGAAGCCGATGGTAAGCAACTACGACAGAATCCTCGACGAGATCACAACCGAAGCTGTCCGTGTCGCTACCGAGAACGGCTTGCGCGCCGAACCGCTCATCGAACTGGTCATGAAGATCGTCGACACAGAGGACCGCCACCGCATCAAGCCCATCGAGGTACGGAAAGACATCGAAAACATGATCACAACTGCTGCATTGGACCTCTTGCGGAGCTAAGGAGCTTGCCGTGCTGATACTGCAACGCGTCGAGATCGAGAACTTCGTCTTATTTGAAGACATCGTGGTCGAGCCGTCCACCGATCCCGAGCGCCCGCTGACCGTCATCCGAGCGGAGAATGGGTCGGGCAAAACGACGTTTCTTCGCGCCCTTCGCTGGGGCATGTACGGAGAAAAAAGTCTACCGGGTGAAGTCCCATCACGTTTTCCGATCCACCCGGCCTGGTGGCATCCTGATGCGAAGGGCATAGAGACTCGGGTGTCCATCGAATTCGAGGCAGATGGCTCTAGTCGCCACTACACCAGCACCGACAACGACACTGCGCTGTACCGGCTTGACCGAATCGTCAAGACCATAGGTGTCGACACCTCCAAAGACGACGAACAGGACTTCCGCCGTATAGAGGAACACGCCAATCTCATGGTCAGAGAGCTGGACGGAACCTGGAATCCCCATGACAAGGGACCAGATGCCGTGATCGAAGAACTCTTACCGTGGAGCCTTCGGGACTTCTTTGTGATGGACACCGACGAGGCGACCGACTTTGTGGGCGGCAGCGAGAACAAGACCATCCCCCTCCGGCAAGTTCAGGAAAAGACCACCGGCGCCATTACCAGCCTGCTTGGGATCGACGTATTCAAAGGCGCGAGAAACCGCGTCGAGGATGCTGCCCGCAGATTCAGTAAAAGAGCAACCAAGGCGATTGGTGACCAAAGCCTCATCGACCTTCAAGATGAACTGAACCAAGCCTATGCCGCCAAAACAGACCTCGACTCGAAGATAAGCGGCGAGACTGAGCGAGAAGCAGAACTGAACGACCTGTTTGAACAGCTAGACGAGGAGCTAGTTGTAGGACCCATAGAGGTTGTGTACGCGTGATGCGGGTGTGCCGTTGATGGCGGTGTGGTGGCGGTGGAGATTGTAGTGGTGGACCCAGGTTTGGAGTCGGCGCCGGCGGTCGGGCTCTGATCTGAACTTGTAGGCGTATAGGAACTCGTCTGCGAGGGTGCGGTTGAAGCGCTCTGCTTTGCCGTTGGTCTGGGGCCGGTACGGCCTGGTGAAGGTGTGGGCTATGGCGTGCCGGGCGAGCTGGGCGGCGAATTTGCGGGATCTGAAGTTGGCCCCGTTGTCGGAGATGACTTCGTCGACGGCGATCCCGATGGAGCGGAACCAGCAGCGGGCCCGCTCGAAGAACCCGCACAGGGTTTCGGCGGTCTCGTCGTCGAGGGCCTCGACGTAGGCCAGGCGGCTGTGGTCGTCTACGGCGACGTGCAGGTAGCTGTAGCCCACCCTGGGACGGCGCTTGGTCCCCCGAGAAGCCGTGTCGGCGCGCCCGTGGGCCCTCCACCCGCCGCCGGGCGGGATCTTGCCCGCCTTCTTGACGTCCAAATGGACCAGATCGCCCGGCTCGGGCCGCTCGTAGCGGCGTATCACCCTCCCGGTGGGCCGGTCCAGCCAGCTGAGCCGGTTCAGCCCGTTTCGCACCAGGATCCGGTGCACCGTGGACGCCGGCACCCCCAACCGGGCCGCGATGCGCGCCGGCCCCAGCCGGGAGGCGCGCCGCAACCGGCACACCCGCTCCTCAGTCTTGGAGTCGGTGCGGCGCGGCGACCGGTGCGGCCTCGACGACCGGTCCACCAAACCAGCCTCGCCGTGGGCCTGGAAGCGGTGCCACCACTTCGCCACCGTGGACCGCGACAAACCCATCTGCGCGGCCACATGGGCCTGGGGCATCCCGCCCTGGATCCGCTGGACAACCAACAACCTCCCCAAAGGGGTCAGGCGTGCATTAGCGTGCGACATCGAGCCTCCCTTGCCTCGTGCGGTAGTTCGCAACCACCACACTGGCACCGGAGGCTCACCTCATAGAGGAACTACCCGCCCGAGCTAACAACCTCTATGGACAGAACAGCTAGTAGCGGAACTCCAGCGATCAGGTTCTCACGACGACCTTAAGAAACGACTCAGTGCGAGCAAAGACCAATACGACGAAGCCGCCAAGAGCCGAAACAACTGCGCCGCCCAACTCGCCGAAGACCTAGAGTCAACCGATCTTCTGGCCTCCCTCGCGTCATCTGCGATCTCGTACACATACGGCATCCTCAAGCCCATGCACGACGAAGGGAAGATCCCCGTTGCACACCTACCCTTCGTCCAAGGCCTTATGGAGTCCGGACGCTGCGTCTGCGGGCAAACCCTCCTAGAAGACAACGAGCATGGGCTGAGAGTCCTAGAACGCATCGACGAGGCAGCAGCCCAAGCAGAGCGGGCAGGTTTCTTGTACCAGCTCCACGAAGCCGTCCGATCGCTGAAATTGTCGGCAGACAACTCAACATGGAACGACAGGCGAGAGAAGAACGCAGCCAACCTAGCTCAACTCACCATCAAGATTTCAGACCTCAAGAATGAAGAAAAAGACATCAACGCCAAGCTAGGGGAAATCGACGACGACAAAATACAGCTACTCAGAGACAAAAGAGGATCGGTACAACAGCAGCTCAAGACCTGCACTGGAAACCTCCACCTCCACAGAAGCCGGCTTCCCGCTCTAGAACAGCAGATCAAATCTCTCGCCAACACCATCCACCAAAGGCAGCGCAACGAGCGAGCGGCTGCTGACCTCCGAGCCTCCGAGGAAATAGCCGAGCATGTCGTCGAGATCCTGGACAGCGCCTATTCAGCAATTGAGGGCAGCCAAGTCAACGAATTGTCAGAGAGAATGGATCGCCTGTTCCATCAGATGGCCGCCAACGTCTCCGACGACGACTTCACAGACGCCCAACCCAACAAAGCTACGCTCCGCATGATCTCCCAAGTCGGAGTCCGCCCAGTAGACGGCAGTCCAGACAAGTTCGAAATATTCGCCCTCAACAACCGCAACCGCTCGATGCCGCCCGTGCAGATTAACGGCGCGTCCCGTCGAGTCATGGCACTGTCGTTCGTGCTCGCCCTGTGCATCGAATCGCAAACCCGCGCCCCGCTCATCGCCGACTCCCTACTCAACTTCATGTCGGGAACTGTCCGGCGCAACACCTTGCAGGTGACCTCCGAGCACTCCAACCAACCGATCCTGCTTCTCACTGGCTCCGACCTCGAAGCTCTCACCGAGGTAGAGACTGTGGCCCAAAGCGCTGGCGCCACCTACACCCTCACCGGGCAATGGGACGCCATTGAAGCCGGCGACGGCGGCGATGTTGTGAACTGGACACAACAGCGCGAAGTCTCCCTCCTTTGCCACTGCGGGCCTCGCCAATACTGCGAGATCTGCGAACGCTCCGGGCAGGCGGGAACGCCCGGTTGGACCCTGCGGATCTCCTGAAAGGCGACCAATGCCCTACTTCGCCCAACTCCTCACCCAAAAGGCTTACACACTTCGACTGCCTAAGAGATCAACCGATGACATTCAGCGCCTCGTGCAGATGCACCAGTCCACCAGCGTCGAACGGGCACCGTTCCGGCGCCAACTCGATTTCTGGGCCTTCAGCATCGCCACCGCCCTCGCAGAAGATCTAGACCCAATCGAAGGGCCGTCCAGCAAGTGGGGAGACAAATTCGTAGACACCCGGGCAGTCGACATGCCAGAACCCCTCTGCGATATCCTCGCCGTCGCCGCCTTCCACCAGCTTGGTTCCGACCACGAGGGGATCAACGACCCCGCCCAGATTGTCGAGGTAGGTAACTGCCTCGCCGGTGCTGGCTGCCCCGTGGTGCTAGATCAGCTGAACAGCCGAGACCTCCGGCTCAATCCCCTCGACAACGTGCTCAACTTCGCCGCCCACCTCTACAACCAAACCCGGATCTCACGCACCTAGCGAAGTGGACGCTTAGGCAAGTGTCGATGTACAGGATTTCTCAACATCGTCCGGCATCTTCGCGTTCCTCACTGGCAGGCACGTTACACACCGTCAAAGTTGACAAGACCGCTGATGGGGTGGGATTGAACGCGAGAATGGGTTCGACGCGAATCACTCCATCCGATCTCAGATAGGAGCCGTCTCCATGACGACTACACAGAGGACTGTTAGGCCTGGCATTGACCCATTTCGCCTCTTGAAGGCGATTGCTCGAATCGGGTACACCCCCGACTCGGCACTGTGCGACCTTATCGACAACGCCGTTGCCGCTCACGCGACGGCGGTGAATGTCGTGCTTGAAACACGTGAAGGAGTCCCGGAGAGCCGCAGGAACAGTGCGAGTCGATATCTCGTCATTGATGATGGAACCGGCATGGACGAGGAAGGGCTTAAGAACGCAATGAGTCTGGGGTCAACTAATGATCACTATGAGCCCAACACGCTAGCGAAGTTTGGCCTTGGACTGAAGTCTGCATCGCTTTCACAAGGTGATCTCGTATCGCTGCTCTCTGCCACACCTGGATCCGAGCCGCTCAAGATCACGCTCGACATGGATCAGATTGAGAGCACGCGGCAGTACGAGTGCATAGTCGAGGAGGCAGCAGGGGAGGATCTCGAACTCTGGGAGCAGCACCTCGGCAGCCGACCATCGGGAACGATCGTTCAAATTGAGCGGATTCATCAGAACAACCACCCATCGGTGAAAGCAACGACAGAGGAGCTACAACAGCGAGTCGGGTTAATCTACTACTACTTCCTAACAGATGGTGATCTTGAGGTCTCAGTCAACGAGGGGCTCATCGCTCCGTTCGATCCGCTTTTTGTCGAAGAGGCCGACGAAAACGGTGACCTGGATGAGACCCAGTGGGATGGCAAGGATGTCCGCTGGATACGGCACCAAGGCGATATAACCATCAATGCCGACCCGACGATACAGGCTCAAATTGAGGCCACCCAGCTTCCCCATCCGCAGGTCTTCGGGGCATCTGCGGCGCAGATTCGTCGAAAATACATGATCGGAGCTGGGAACTACGGAGTCTACGTCTATCGAAATCGGCGACTCATCTCCTGGGCGGAGGGGTTCGGTGGAATCGTGCCGCAGCAGCAGGAGCTGTATGCGTACCGCGGTCGCCTGCTGATCGATTCAGATGCCGACGATGCACTCAATATCGATGTCACTAAGAGCCACGTTCATCTCAGTGATGAGGCACACAAGGCTCTCGACGATGAGATCTCGGACCACCGCCGGATGTCACGCGTGGCATGGGAAGGTGCATACACCAAATGGAAGGCAGACCAGGGAACTGACGCCGACCATTCAGCAAACGAGAGGCTCGCCGAGCTCAACGTACCAGACCTACTTCCCAGCGAGCCAGACGGAAAGGAGGCCGAAGAACGAAGGGAAAGGCGCAGAAAGAGAGATTCAGAAGAAGGCAGGACAACGGCGGAAGAGGAAGAGCAAGTCGAACATGAACAGCGTCGGGTGATCTTTGTCGACCATCTTGACGACTCGGTCGCTTGGCAGCGAGCCTACGACCCGAGTTCAGGTATCACGATCGCCCGGCTCAGTCGCAGCCACCGCTTTATCCGCGATGTATACGGCCACTTCGCCGACGATGAGGCGGCCACTCTCACGCTCCATTCATTGTTCTTTGGGCTAGCGAATGGTGAGGCCAGGACTGTGCGCAACCACAACCTGAACGAAGACGAGCTTGAGAGCATCTTCCTCGAGTTTCGCCGGATGACTTCTGAGTTCCTGTACCAAGCAGCCGCCAACAGCTTGCCCGACGTGTTGGAGTAAGAGGATGTCAGTGGTTTTGGGCGGAAGGCTCTCGTTCGGCGCGCCCTTTCGTAACGTCGCTCAGCCTCTCATTTACATCGGGTTCAGCAAGGCCCTTTCAGTCTGCTATGTCGGGGAGACCATCTCACGACGCGGGATTCTCGGACGTTGGTGTGCTCACCTTGGCGCAGCGCAGGGAGGCGACACATTCGTCCAACGGCTAGACGATGTGGAACCTGAGCGGTTGACCGATCTAGTAGATCTAACGGTTCTCTATTGGGCGTTGGACGAGCGTCTCTTCGGCACAGCTGAAGCGAGTTGTCGTCGGGGAGTCGAGTACCTCGTTCAGCGCCGACTACATGAGATCAACGGCGTCGACTTGCAACCAGCACTGCGCCCCATCGCAAACGTTCAATCAAACCTAACCGTAGGGTTCGACTTCGTTAAGGCCGCGGCGATGGACATTTGCGATGACTTTGCTCAGTCGTACATGGCTGCGCAGCCATGAGCCAGGCCACCTTCAGATGCGTCTAAGCTCTTCACTCAGTACTGGAAGATCTCACCATCAAGCAGCCCGACCTCGCGCCTCAGCTATGACATTCAAGGTAGAGGTAGACCTGTTGGACACCCGAACCCCTTGGCGCTCCTGCGGTGTCAGTCCATGACCGATCTGAATTAGGAAGACAACTTAGTCACCTCTTCAGGCCTCCAAGTCCGCTCAGGTCAAAGCTGTGAAATCTAGACAGGCGGAAACGGTCGGTTAACCCAATCTGGGATGGACACTGGGTCTATCCGACGTATCGGTTCATGGCCCCGAAGTCGGCGAAGTCACGGCCGATCCTGATAAGGGAAAACTTGCCTTCACCGAATTGCTGGTAGCCAGCGATGTTCGCAGTTTCAAGGTCGTCGAAAACGCCATCAAGATCGCCATCGTGCATTAGGGCGATTCTGCCGCAGTCGCCGTGCTCCAAGCGCACACGGTGGTCGGACTCGTAGGCGGCTCGATTGATCTGGAACTGATCCAGGTCATCCTGCATGGCTCGCTCCCGAGGTCTTCTTCACAGCCAGAACGCTACCGTGCTGGAAGCACTCTTGACTGAGCCGCATTAACATCGGTCTTGCCACCCGACCAGCATGCCCAGCTGGTCGGCTATGGGCACCTACAGCGGGAGTTGCTCAAGCGCTGACGAGTTCGGTGACCTTCGGGGCGCACGAATACTCTTTGACTGCAAGAACGACTTTGCGGTGTCGACCCAGCAGAAGCAGCAGCATTCCCATCGTGATGCTGGGATCCACAGGAATGGGTTCGTCTTTCGACCGGTTTGCGCTGACTCGCGTGGGGGCCATGTGGATCGCAGCGGCCTTGAACCCACCGTCACTGATTTCTGTTACGACGATGACATTGGCACCGTCTGGGTGCAGCATGGCCAAGTCAGCGACAATGTCCCCAATCAGATCGTCCTCCAGTGCCACGTGGCACGGCAGATCTTGTAGCGCACGCAGATCGCGTTCCTGCTGGTTGTTCATCCAGTGGTCCACGAACGCCTTGGCGGCGCTATGCCTCTGCGGAACTCGGTCCAATTGGCGTCTCCTCTCCCGATTGGAGTGTAAGACTTCTCCGCACCTACGACCCACCTCGGTTTTTGAGTCCTACTCGTGTATCGCTGCCCGAATGGGGCACGGGGACCGGTGAGGCCCGATCCTCGCCCTAGAATCAGAGCATGCGCGGAGGCTTGATAGCGGGATGGTCTCGAGAATGACCTCTTGGGCCATCCGAATCAGGGGGATATGATGTGCGGGTGCCAGTTACTCTCGAGCTTCCCGACAGTGTGGTGGCTCGTCTTCGCCGCGAGGCCGACAGTCGGGGCATGAGCCTGGACGATCTCGTGGCTGAATTGGCATCGCTGCTTCCCCTTTCGCCAACACCGGTTGGCCACCGCACTTTGGGATTTGTCGGCATCGGAGCTTCAAACTCGAGCTTCAACGCCGCAAACGCAGACGAGATCCTCGCCGAGGGTTTCGGACGCAGCTGAACTCTTGCTGGTTGTAGACACCGGGATCCTGCTAGCGGCTGCTGACTCCAGCGACCCCGATCATGTCGCATGTGCATCTCTATTGGCCACCGAGCCCGGGCCGCTCCTCGCCTCCCCGCTTGTAGTTGCCGAAGCCGCCTACCTCATCGGTCGCCAACTGGGCACGTTTGCCGAGTCAGCCTTCATGCGCTCGATCGCTGCTGGAGAAATCATTATGGAGACCTTGACTGCGGCTGAGTTGGTTGCGGTATCGGATCTGATTGACCGCTACTCCGACCTAGGGCTAGGTGCTACTGATGCTTCTGTAGTGGTTCTTGCCGCGCGACATGAAATCCGACGAATCGCAACCCTCGATCGCCGTCACTTCAGTGTCGTGCGCACTATGGCCGGAGAGAGCTTCGAGCTCGTGCCATAACGGCATCTCCCCCTTATGCAGCCAGAACTTCGTTGACGATTTTGTAGCCGCTGATGACCGTCATGCTGTTGCTTCGGGGGAAGCGCAGCGGTAGGCGCTTGCGGGCCGGTTCCGCCACGATGTCGGCGGCTCGGAACACTTTGCTTATGGTCGCAGCCATCTTCTTCAGGGCACCGTCCAGCGAGTCGGCGTCGGCTACGAGGAACCAGATGCGCAGCTCTCCGGTGTTGGCTTGGCCGGACACACCACAATCTGAAATCAGTCCGTGCAGACTGTCGGACACCTTCTCGAACACCGCATCGTATTCGTCCCTACTGAGCGGCTGCTCTCGTCCCGCGGCCCGGCGAGCTAGCACGCCCGTGACAGTGACTTCCATGATCGGGTCGCTCATGCCGCCTCCTTGGTATATCAGCCAGTAGCGGTGTGGCCGTTCAGGAATTCTGCTTGTCGGATTCGACGATGTTGCTGACGGTTTTGCGGTTGAGGCCGGAGACCTCGGCGATTTGGCGGAGGGAGGCGCCGACGCGGTGGGCGACCCTTATCATGTCATCTCGAATATCCGCCTCCTTGTCGGCCCGCTCAGAACTCAGACCCACCACAGCCAGCGCGGCACCGATCTCGCCGTCTTGGCCAGCCCGGTACTTCTCCATTCGGCCAACAGTGGCATGCACTTCTGTTTCGCTGTAGCTCATGACTGCCCCTTGAGTTCGTCGGCCAATCTATCCAGTAGTGGACTTAAACGGGCCGCTGAGGCAGCGAGAAGAAGCTGTCACTGGCGTCGGTAGGATTGCAGTATGGATTCTGACGCACTGACCTGGGGAAATGTCGGGAGCGGGGGTGAGTGATGGCTGATAGGGACGAGCGGTGGTACTCAGGCCGTTGGCAGCGGAGGAGCGAGCACAACGAAAGGGTTTGGCAGGAGTCTGCGGTGAAGATAGAGCAGTTGGCCGCCGAAGGCAGGTGGTCGGCTGAGAGGTTGGAGGAAATGCAATTGAAGAATCGACAGCACTTGCTGGGCTGGCGGGATCAGTGATGGGCCGGAGGGGCAATCATGAACCAATGGGCTGAAGTGCGTCCTCCACGCCTTGTTCTTCTCGGACCAGGTTCCAGCCGAAGCGCTCGGAGAGGGCTTCGCGGCCTTCGTCGGGGCCGCTGGCGATGATCTCGTCGCCGGCATACAGCACGGCGCTGCCGCGGGGGCGGTAGATGTAGCGGCCGGCCCGGCGGATGGCCAGCACGGTGAAGCCGGGCTCGATGTTGAGGGCCAGCTCTTTGAGCGAGGCCCCGTCGGCGCCGCTCAGGCGGGCCACCGGCAGCTCCACCACCACCTCGTCGGAGTCGCCGAGGGCGATCTCCAAAATGGGGTGGACCTCTTCGCCCTGTTCCACCAGCGAGATCATCTGGCGGGCCTGATCGCCGATGTCCTCGGCGGCTTGGCCCAGGTGCAGCAGCCCCCGCAATGGCGAGGGGTCGATGTTGTTTGACGCCGCCCGCAGCACCCACAGCTCCAGTTGGTGGTTCATCTCGTCGAGGCGGCCCTCCAAGAGCCGCACCTGCGCGGCGAGGCCCCGGTCGTGGAGCACCAGCGCCGAGTAGGCCAGCCCTACTGCGGCCTCCGACAGGTCTTTCATCTCCACCAGCACGCCCACCGCCCGGTCCAGATCTGAGATCCAGGGGTCTTCGGGCGGCACCGGCTCCTCCCACATGGGCGCGGCGGCCAGTTGGTGCAGCCGCATTATGCCCGCGGGCGACCCCCGCAAGAACAGCACGTCGCCGGGCATCATGAGCTGATCGCCGCCCACGTCGGTGATCCAGCTGCGGTCTCGGCGGATGGCCATCACCCGCATCCCGGCCACCACCGGCAGCTCCAGGTCGCCCAGGGGGCGACGCACCATGTGCGAACCCTCGTGTACCACGAGGCGGTGGGAGATCTCCTCGGCGCTGGACAAGTCGGCCACCAGCTCAGCGGGGATTCCCAGTCGGCGGGTCACGATCCGGGAGATATCCACCGCATCGTTGGCGATTCGCTCGATGGCGCTGATCACCTGGAGCACCGACGACATGCCGTCGGCCTCGCGGGGATGGCGAACGGCCATGATGCAGATCGCCCGCATGTCTTTGACCAACTCGGTCATCTGCTCTTCGAGCTCGTCGATCTCGGTGGCCATGTCCGGGTCGCCGAAGTACAGGGCGGCGTAGGCAAGATCGACCATCAGCTCGGAAAGGTCCTTGGCCTCGGCGAGCATGGCCCGAAGATTGCGGGGTTTATCGTCCATTGTCAGGTCTCTCCACGTTAGCCATCAGTTTGTGAATGAGTAATCAGAATCGGCCATCGGCCCATCACCCCGCTCCCAGTACTGCGATGGCGAATACCAGCGTGAGCGCCCCCACCAAGTCGAGCACCGCAGTCACCGTGGGAATGCCCACCGAATCGGGATCGACCCCGAAACGCACCGCGGCGATGGTCCCGTAGTAAGCCACGGCCACCGCCACCATCACCGCCAGGATGCCCCCGACCAAAGCCACTCCCACCAGCAGGCCGATGCCCGGCCCGGCAAGATTCACCAGCGATCCTGCCCCCTGCGACACCAGGGCCACGATGGCAAACACCGGCAGCGCCAGCCCGATGGTCACCCCCACATCGGTGCGGGCACCCCGCTGGGGCAGCACCGAGGGGTCGATCAAACCCAGGTGAAGCTTGCTGGACAACCGGTTGGCCAAGATGCCGCCCAGGGCTCCGGCGATGGCCAGATAGCCAGGCACCAGCACCAACAGCACCGGTCGGTCGGAGAATACCTCGAACCGGTTCTCCACCGTCACCCCGGCCATCAGCGACAAGAACCCGGCCAGCACCAGTATCGGGATCGATTCCCGCAGGACAGTCCTGATCTGCGGCGCCCTCGATCGGAGCGCGGCCGCCAGTGACACCACCGTGACGGCCGCCAACAGCCCGGCGATCACCGGAGTGACTGTGTCGCGACGCACCAGATAGGAGGCCAGGATGAGCGCGGGCAGGGCCAGCACATCGCCGGCCGCAGTCACCATGGGGGCGGTCACATTGTCGGGGTCGAGCCCCCAGCGCACCGACGCGGTGGCCATGCCCAGCGTCACCAGCAGCACGAACACCGACGCCAGCGTTCCCCCCACCACCGACACCACCACGTAGTCGGCCACGCTGATGGCGCCCTCCACCCCGATGCCCGACGCCACCGCGGAGGCCAACAGGGCCAACACCAGCGTCAGCAGAAGGGTCAGCACCAGCGAGGCCCACACGTTTTGGCCCACAACGCTGGACGACCGCAGCGACAGGCGAAACGTGCCGGTGTGGATGGCGGTGCCCAGGCGGCTGCCCAGCGCCCCGAAGATCTTCCCCGGAAGGGCGATGGCCGCCGGAACCAGCAGCAGCAGCCCGGGCAGCTCGGCCAATCGCTCGTGGCTTCGGCCCAGCACCACCCCGGCGATCACGCTGGTCACTGCCAATATGCACAGCGCCCCCAGCGACTGGCGCACACCCCGGGGGTCGGGGCCAAGCAGTCGAACCAGTTGTAAACGGCTGCTCGACCGCCGGATGAGCGAGAGCATCGCCCCTGCTGCCCCTGCTACTCCCCAGCAACCTGGCCGAGCTGGCGCAAACGGGCCTGGCAGTCGTCCCAGGCGTCAGACAGGATGTCGGCCACCGGGCGCACCTCGTCGATGCGGCCCATCACTTGGCCGCCGAAGGGCACAGCCACGTCCATCTGCCCGCCGAAGTATTGGTCCATGAGCCGGTCGAGGCCGGGCATCTGCACTTGGTCGTGGTGCTCCATCTCGGCGGTGAGCTCGGTGCGCAATGCCCGCATTCCGGGGCGGCCGAACCGGTTCAACAACACCGTGTCGGTCTCTGCCGCCGCTACTACCGCCTGCTTCCAGTTGTCGTGCACCGGCGACTCGGCGGCCGACAGCATCCTGGTGCCCATCTGCACCCCATCGGCCCCCAGCGCCAGCGCCGCCGCCATGGACACTCCGTCGCAGATCCCGCCCGCGGCGATCACCGGCACATCAACTTCGGCCACCACCAGCGGGGTCAACACCATGGTGGACGAGCCATGGGGATTCTTGAACCCGCCGCCCTCCACCCCCTCCACGATGAGCCCGTCCACCCCGGCATCCACTGCCTTGAGGGCGCCCCGCAGGGTAGGCACCACGTGGAAAACGGTGATCCCGGCGTCCTTCAGCATCGCGGTGAATCGGTTGGGGTCGCCCGCCGAGGTGGTCACAAATCCCACGCCGTGCTCGATGACGAAATCGATCACCGTGGCGTCGGGTACCAGCAGCTGGGCGATGTTCACCCCCCAAGGGCGGTCGGTGAGGTCGCGCATCTTGGCGATCTCCACCTTGATGTCGTCGAGCTGGCCCGATGAGGTTTCGATGATGCCCATGGCTCCGGCGTTGGACACTGCTGAGGCCAGCTGGGCCCTGGCGATGTAGCCCATGGGGGCCTGCACGACGGGAATGTCGATGCCCAACAGCTCGGTAATGCGGGTCTTCATGGCGCCAGCCTCATCTGCAGCGACGTCACTGGCGAAATCACCGCCGCCGGCCAGGGCCAAGCCCCCGACGTCGAATCTGGCGCAACAGGGGCGGCAGCGGACGGCGCAGGGGACGGTAGAACAGGGGCAGCCGGTGATAGGGAGAGGGCCGGTCGGAGCTCCACTTGCCGGGCGGGGCCGAGGTGATCGAAGCCAGCCCCACCAGGCAGTCGTCGTAGTTCACCCGCCACCCGGCGTAGTCGCGCCACGCCTGTTCGCGGTCTTCCACTACCGGGACCCCGGCCTTGCGAAGGGACTCGTAGGTCTCGAAGAACTCGTGGCTGTGCACGGTTATCGGGGCCGTGGGCAAAGGGTCGGGTTCGTAGTTGATGGCGAAGAACTCGGCAACGTTGCGCAGCGCCACGTAGCCCGCTCGGATCATGAATGGCGCCGCGGGTGAGTGGGGCACCGCCACGGTCGACAACATGATGGCGGCAGTGTCCAGGATGCAGCCCGCCGCGGTCACCCATGACCGGTCAGAGCGCACCGACCGGAAGTAGGCCAATGCGGGATAAGACTGGTGGGTTTCCTCAATGTGGATGAACCAGTGCTCCCACTCGGTCCAGGTGTCCTCCATGTCTTCGAGGCCGCCGGTCTCGTAGGCCAGAATGATCATGGCCTCGGGTGTGGGCGGCGTTCCGGCTCTGATCTCCAGGCGGGCCACGGCCGACTCCCGAGCGCTGAACGCGCTGTACATGGTGGGCAAGAAGCTGATCAAGAAGGCCACGATGCCCAAGCCGATAAGCGCTTCGAACCCGGCCAGCGTCAGGGTGAAGAAGTCGGTGGTCGCCCGATAGCCCAAGGTGGTGAGCGACCATCCGCTCAGTGTCAGGGCCTCGCGATAGGGACGCACATCCAGCGCCCAGAACATGAGCGAGAACCCGTAGATCACCCCGGTGGCCCAAACCACTGGCAAAAACATGAGCGTGGTCGGGGCGTAGCGGGCCAGCAGGGCGTCGCGGGCCTCATAGCTCTTGCGGCGGCGGGCAAGCACCGAGAACAACATCCACATGCCCACGTACACGAAGCGGATCAACAAGCTGCGCTCGGCTCGGGGCACCACCACGGTCTGGATGGAAGCGAGGAGCGTGCCCAATGCAACCAGCGCCCCGACTGTGAACACAATGGCTTCGCCCGGTCCCATACGGGATTAAAGACTACGGGACTGCTGAAGCCACCTCGGTCAACCCGCCTACGCTCTATCCATGGCGAAGATCCAGATCGGCCCTGAGCTCACCAACGATGCCCCGGTGGGCACCGCCATTGGGGCGGTCCCGCCCCGGCGCACGCCGGTGGAGGTGCCCACCCACCGCTACATCTCCTCGGAGTGGGCCGAGTTAGAGATGGCCCACGTTTGGCCCCGGGCCTGGCAGCTGGCCTGCACTGCGGACCATGTTCCGTCGCCGGGCGACTGGTTCGAGTACTCGGTGGGCAACCTGTCGGTGCTAATCGTGCGGGGCGACGACGGGGTGCTGCGGGGGTTCCAGAACGTGTGCCGCCACCGGGGCAACGTGCTGTGCACCGGATCGGGGTCGGGACTCACCGAGCTGCGCTGCATCTACCACCGGTGGAGCTGGACGCTGGACGGCAAGCTGCGGGAGGTGCCGTCGCGCCGGGGATTCGGAGCGCTCCGCAACGACGACTATCCGCTGTTCCCGGTGCAGGTGGGCACCTGGGGGCCGCTGGTGTTCGTGAATTTGGACATGGACGCCGAGCCGCTGGACGAGTACCTGGAGGCCATCCCCGGCCTGCTGGAGTGGGCCCGCATGGACGAGTACGCCTGCGCCTATGACCTCACCGTGCCGCTGCCGTGCAACTGGAAGACCCTCATCGAGGCGTTCAGCGAGACCTACCACGTGCAGGGCATCCACCGCGAGATGCTGCCCAGTTGCGACGACGTCAACTCGGTGAACCGCCTCTACGGCCGCCACGGCTCGCTGCACCAGCCCTACGGCGTGCCCAGCCCCCGGCTGCGTGACGGGGCCTCAAACCAGGAGATCTGGGAGTCCATCATCGTCACCCAGGGGGCCCGCTACGGCCAGGACTCCGAGAACCCTGGGTTGTGTCCGCCGGTTCCCGAAGGCGGCAGTGTGCGCGACGTGCTGGAAGAGCTAGTGCGGGCCCAAGCCGTCCAAAAAGGCCTCGATCTAGATAACTTCGACCAGTCGCAGATGCTGGACCTGTTCCAGTTCAATCTGTTCCCCAACATCACGGTGATCGTGATGTGCGACTCCATCACCGTGCTGCGGTCCCGACCCGGCGACACCCCCGACGAAGCCTTCATGGACTTGCTGCACCTCGACCGGCGCCCACCGGGCACCGAGCGGTCCCAGCCAATGCAGGCAGTAATCCCCGCCGAAGAGGCCGCCATGAACCTGGTGTTCGACCAAGACCTCTCCAATCTCCAAAGGGCTCAGCGGGGCCTGCACCAGCCCGGGTTAGATCACATCGTGTTGAGCCGCGAGGAGATGCGGATCATCAACCTCCACTACAACCTCGAAGAGTTCATCGGAATCCGCGAGCTCTCCGACGAAGCCGTAGCCGAAATCGAAGCCCTCAGAGCCCAACCAGCCGCCATCGGCCCCGTCGTCGGCTAAGCCTCAGATCCGGTAGGGGTTCTGCCGCGGCGTTGGCGGGCTATTTCGAAGCAGAGGATGGCGGCGGCGGAGGCGACGTTTAGGGACTCAACCGACTCGGCCATGGGGATGGACACCCAGCGGTCGACGGCGGCGGTCTGATCAAGGCCGTGGGCCTCGTTGCCCACCACCAGGGTGAGGGGGCCGGTTAGGTCGGCCTCGTCGCAGGGCTCGCCCTGGTGGGGATGGGCGCCGATGCGCTCCCCCACGGCAGACTCCGCGGCCAAAGGGATCCGAAACAGGGCACCTGCCGATGCCCGAACGGTCTTGGGATTCCAGGGGTCCACTGATCCAGAGCTGAACACCACAGCATGCGCACCGGCGGCCACTGCACTGCGCACGATGGTGCCGGCGTTGCCGGGATCGGCCACCCCGGCCAGCTCAACGACGAAATCTCCATCGACCAGCGGTGCCGGATCGGGAATGCGGGCGGTGGCCATGACTCCCTGGGGCGTTACCACCGAGCCCACGTTGGCCAGCACGCCGTCGCCTAGTGTCCAGGTGGGGGCGTTCACTGAGACACCCAAGTCGGCCCACGGGTCGATCACCGGCTCCACGAACACGTCCACGAGTTCGATGCCGGCATCCACCGCCTCGACGAGCAGTTGGGGGCCGTCGATGACGAACTTGCCGGCCTCGGCACGATATCGCCGGTTGCGGACTAGGCGGCGAAGTTCCGCTACTCGGGGGTTTTTGGCGCTGAGGTTCAGTGCTACCCCACCGAGGCGGACTCTTGCTCCGCCTCGGACGCAGCCTTGGCCACTTCCACTAGCGCAGTGAACGCCGCCGGGTCATTCACGGCCATTTCAGCCAGGATCTTGCGGTCTACCTCGACCTCGGCCAGCTTCAAGCCGTTGATGAACCGGCTGTAGTTGGTGCCGTTCTGGCGGCAGGCGGCGTTGATGCGCTGGATCCACAGGCGGCGGAACTCGCCCTTGCGGGCCCGGCGATCCCGGAAGGCGTACTGGCCGCTGTGCATCAGCTGCTCATTGGCACCCCGGAAGGTGCGGCTCTTGTTGCCGTAATACCCCTTGGCCCGCTTTACCACCGCCCTACGGCGCTTGCGGGCGGTGACGGCGCGCTTGACTCTAGCCATCGTGTGCTTCTCCTTGGACTCGAAACCGTCGCTTTAGGCCCTACAAGCCCAGCTGGCGCTTGACCGCCGGGGCGTCGGCAGACGACACCTCGGCCGGGCCGCGCAGCTGGCGCTTGCGCTTGGGGGCCTTCTTCTCGAGGATGTGGTTCTTGTAGGCGCTGCGGCGGCGGAGCTTGCCGGTGCCGGTGGTCTTGAACCGCTTGGCCGCGCCTCGGTGGGTTTTCATCTTGGGCATGTGGGTTTCCTGTGCTTTATTGAGCAGATTCGGTTGTCGCCGCCTCTTCGGCCGCTTGGCTGGCCGACCGGGCGGCCTGTTTACGGGACTGTCTCTTCGCCGGTCCCAGCACCATGACCATGTTGCGACCGTCCAGTCTCGGGTAAACCTCGACCTTGGCCACGTCTTCCACCTCGTCGGCGATGTTGTCGAGAATACGCCTCCCCAACTCGGGATGCTGCACCTCGCGGCCGCGGAACATAATCGTGACCTTGACTTTGGAGCCCTCTTCCAAAAAACCCCGCACCTTGCGTGTCTTGGTCTCAAAGTCGCCAGGCCCGATCTTGGGCCGGTACTTCATCTCCTTGACAACGATGTTGGTGCTGTTTCGTCGAGACTCCTTGGCCCGTTGGGCGGCCTCGTACTTGTACTTGCCGTAGTCCATGATCCGGCACACCGGTGGATTCGCCTTGTCAGCGACCTCCACCAGGTCCAAGCCGGCTTCACGGGCCATGTCCAACGCCTCAGGCAGCAGGCGAATGCCTATCTGCTGTCCGTCCTGATCGACAAGCCGAACCTCATGAGCTCTGATCCGGTCGTTGATCCGGGGCTCAGCATCTGCCGAAGCTATGGCCGATCACCGCTCTGCAATGCGCACAATCCTCTCTCTCGACTATGGGGGCTGGCACGCTGGGAACTATTCGATCCCACTTGCGCGCCGAAGTTGCGGGGTAACAGTATCAGCGTTAGGGCACAATCACGCCAGACGAGGCAAAAAGGAGCCGGAGAACGAAAATGAGCACACTATGGACTCCCGGCGGCGAAGTGCCGGTTGACGACGGCCGAGGACGGTCGACAACCCCTCCGCCTCAAGGCGCCCCAGATCAGGCCGAAGACCCGCTGGCCGGGCTGAGCGAGGAGGAGCGGGCCCAAGCGGAGGAGTTGGCTCAGCAACTTGCCGAGGCCCGCGAACAGATTGCCAACACCCCGGCGGCGGTAGTGGTGGGAAACCACGCCATGGGGCTGTATGAGCTGGGAGCCATCCACCTAAGCCAGCAGCCGCCGAACCTCGAGGAGGCCCGATTGGCCATCGACGCCCTCGGGGAACTGGTTGAAGGGTTGGAAGGCCGCCTCGGCGAGCACGAGACCACCCTCAAAGACGCCCTCCACCAAATCCGCATGGCATTCGTGCAGGTGTCGCGGGCAATGGAAGAGGCAGTTGGCGGGCAGCCAGAAGAGGCCGGGGAAACCGGAGAACCTACCGGCTAGTAACCCCGGCCGCCTCCCATTGGCCGCGGTGGCCCGGCATTAGATGGAAGGTCACCGCAATTCCGGCCTCGATTGTGCGGGTCCCATCGGCTATCGCGGTGCAATGAAACGGGAATTCGATGCCGCCGTCGGCCGCGATCACTCCCCAGCCGGTGTCGGCGTCGAAGCCCGCCACCCTGCCGGTGATCGGGGCCCCGAGCCCAGTCAGGCTCAATGGACGATCTTGGCCAGCGGCAGCTCGATGATGTCGCTGGCTCCGGCGTCACGCAGGTCGGGAATCAAGACATTGATGTCAACCTTGGGCACCACTGTCTCCACCGCATAGCCGTGTCCTCCGAACAGCTCGTTGACCGTGGGCGCCTTCATAGACGGCAGCAGGTCGATCACCTTGTCCAGGCTGGCCGCCGGCACGTTCATCTTCACCAGCACCTTGCCTCTGGCCTCCAGCACCCCGCCCAAAAGGGTGTGGATCTGCTCCATGGCGTGGCGGCGCGCGGGGTCGGCATAGCTGGCCGGGTTGGCCACCAGCTCGGTGTAGGAGGTGAGGATGGTGTGGATGATCTTGAGGCCGGCGGCCCGCAGCGCCCGGCCGGTCTCGGTTATCTCCACCACCGCATCCACGATGTCGGGTGCTTTGGCCTCAGTGGCCCCATACGACAGGGCGATGTCGGCCTTGATGCCCAGATCGTCGAAAAACCGCTTGGTCAGGGCAGGATATTCGCTGGAGATCTTCACACCCTGGGGCAGATCCCCCGCAGCGCTCCAAGGCGAGTCGTCGGGCACAGCCAGCACCATCCGGATCGGCCGTGAGGTGTTTTTGGAGTATTGGAGCTGGCCCAAAGACACCACATCGCTATCGGTCTCGGCCACCCAGTCGCGCCCGGTGATGCCCAGATCGAATAGCCCGTCGGCCACATATCGGGGAATCTCCTGAGGCCTGAGGATGCGAACTTGGTCGATGCGGGGGTCGTTGATGGTCGCCTTGTAGGCCACATCCGAACTGCGATTCACGGGGATGTCGGCCGCGTCGAAGAGCTCCAAGGTCGCTTTTTCCAGCGACCCCTTGGGCAAAACCAACGAGAGCATGCCTCCAACGCTACTGGCCGCCGGCTGTCGGTCTGCGATCAATACCCGCTATTCGGGCCGAAGATCGATCCGCAGGTCAGGGCCAAGCCGGGTGACCTCGGTGATCTCGCCTCGCCATAGGTCATCGATGGTGGGGGCGCCAGAGCCTGCCAACATCGGGAGGGCATCGTCGCCCCCGAAGAGGGCTGGGGCCAGATATAAGGCGTAATGGTCCACGAGGCCAGCCCGGTGGAAGGCGGCTGCGGTTGTGGCCCCTCCTTCCACGAGAAGTTGAACTACGCCCCGCTCCCCCAGCTCGCCCAGCACCTGGTCCAGCGGTCCGTCCATCTCCAGCGCCGGGTGGATACGGGCATCGGGCGGAGCAGTGCCCAACACCACCCGCAGCGGCTTGCTGGTGCGGGGAGCCACACCAGAGGGCGGCTGCCAGTCGCGCACGGTCAGAGCAGGATCGTCAGCCCTCACGGTGCCTGCCCCCACCAACACCGCGTCGCTCTCGGCTCGAAGCCGGTGGACGTCGGATCGGGCCTCGGGTCCGGTGATCCAGCGGCTGGTGGCATCGGGGGCGGCGGTGCGGCCGTCGAGGGTGGCGGCCAGCTTCAGCACCACCCAGGGAAGCCCGGTGCGGCGGTGCTTCAAATACGGGGCCAGCAACTCGGCGGCCTCAGCTCCCCGCACGCCCACATCGACCGCTATCCCAGCCTGCTTGAGCGCAGCGATGCCCCGGCCCGAAACCGCAGGATCGGGATCCTCGACGGCCACCACCACCCTGGCCACCCCCGCGGCAACGATGGCGTCGGTACACGGCCCGGTGCGGCCTTGATGGTCGCACGGCTCCAGGGTGGTGTAGAGGTCGGCCCCTTCGGCTCTCGACCCGGCAGCCTCCAGGGCGTTGATCTCGGCGTGATTGCCACCCGGTGGTGACGTGGCCCCCAAGAACTGGTTCTTGCCGGTATCGATCACGCATCCCACCCATGGATTGGGCGAGGTGACTAGGCGACAGGAGCGGGCCGCCTCCACGGCGAGGTCCATCATGCGACCGCTGCGAATCGCCTGGTCGCCTTCGGAAACTGTCAATGCTCGGTGGGCTGGTCGGCCAGCAGCCGCAGGGCGTGGGGAATCACGTCGAGCACCGCGCCCAGGCACTCCACCGAGCCCTTGGGCGAGCCTGGCAGGTTCACGATCAGCGCCGTGCCTCTGGTGCCGGCGATTGCTCGCGACAGGCGGCCGAACGGGCTCACCAGCCGAGATGCTTCGGCCAAACCGTCGGCCCGGCGCTCCAGAACGGCGGCGGTGCCCTCCGGGGTTAGGTCGCGGGGGCCGAAGCCGGTTCCCCCCGTGGTGACAATGAGCCCGGAAAACTCGTCGGACATGTCCAGCAAAGCGTCGCGCACCGACTCAACGCCGTCTTCAACGGCCCGGCGGTCGGCGATGTCGTAGCCCTCGTCGGTGAGCATCTCCACCAAGGCGTCGCCCGAGCCGTCTTGGCGAGTGCCGGCAATCACGCCGTCGGACACGGTCAACACCTTGGCGGCAAGGCCCGCCGTTTCGTTATCAGCCATAGCCGGTCACACTACCCACCGGCAGTTTTGTGGGGCCGCGTCGTCGCTGTTGCGGGGCACGCCATAGCCGGTCACACTACCCACCGGCAGTTTTGTGGGGCCGCGTCGTCGCTGTTGCGGTGCACGCCATAGCCGGTCACACTACCCACCGGCAGTTTTGTGGGGCCGTGTCGTCGCTGTTGCGGGGCACGCCATAGCCGGTCACACTACCCACCGGCAGTTTTGTAGATGACAGCAAACATACCGTCGGTGCTGTGGTCTTGGGGGAGGACAAGGGCGCCGCGGCCATGGGAGCGCCAGCGGGCATCGTTGACGGGAACAGACGTGGCATCGGGGTGCTGTCGGGCCACCCATTGGTCGATGGCCACGGTCTCGGCCTTGGTCATGGTGCAGACGCTATAGATCACCACTCCCCCTGGTCGGGCCAGGCTGAATGCAGCCCGGACCAATTCGGCTTGGAGTCGGGAGAGTTCCTCCACATCGTCGGGTCCTACTCTCCAGCGGGCATCGGCCCGCCGCCCCAACACGCCCAAGCCCGAACAGGGGGCGTCAACCAACACTCGATCGAAAGTTCCGGTACGAAACGGCGAACGGAGGCCGTTGGCAGCCACCACTCCCGCCAAACAGGCACCGGTCTTGGCGGCGTTGGCCGCCACCAGGGAGGCCCGATGCCGCCGACTATCGGCTGCCACCACGGTTGCCGATTTGCCGGCCAGGGCGGTGGCCTTGCCACCGGGGCCGGCACACATGTCCAACACCCGCTCCCCCGGCTGGGGGTCGACCAACTCCGCCACCCATTGCGAGGCCTGATCCTGGGTGTAGCCGTCGAGCCGAACGGTGACCGGTGGCGGCCGGTTCATGTGTTCCAACGCAGCACGGGCATCCTCAAAACCGAAGTCGTGTTCCAGCTGTTCAACGACCCAATCCGGATAGCTGAGCCGCACCGGCTCATTGGGCCAGGCCGGCTCCAAATCACCCACCCTGCGCAAGACCGCATTGACGAATCCCCGTTGGCGGCGGGGGGCAGCCTGGACGGTCTCGCTCACCGCGGCATAGGCCGGGGTGTCCATCATGTGCAGCTGGTAGGCCCCGACTCGCAGCAGATTTCTAGTGGCGAGGTCAGGCGGCTTAGACACAAATCCGTCGATGAGATAGTCCAAGGCCCGACGCATTCGGGTCACCCCGTAGACCAACTCGGTGATCAGCCCGGCGTCGCGTTCGGGCAGCTCAGCTGAGGCCAGCACCAAGTTGGCAAAGGCCCCGTCACCCTCGATCCGGTCGAGGAGCTTGGCGGCAACAGCTCGGGCATTCCCAGTCGCGCCACCCGGCCGGGAGCGGCTCATGATCCGAGCTGGTCGCTCGGCGTAGGACGAGCCCCCCGGAGCCAGTCCTCGGCGGCTTGGCGCGACTTGCCCTCGGACTGCACTTCAACCAGGCGAAGCTGCCCGTCGCCGGTGCCGACCACGGGGCCGTCGAGCATCCCGGGCGGTTGGGATCCCTCGATTGGGCGAGCCGACCAGATCTTCAGGGTCTTGCCCTTCCACGTTGTCCACGCCCCGCCCACCCGGACTTGCCGATTTAAAAGCTCCGCCGAGTTCGCCCAGTCGAGGCGCAGCTCTTCACGGCTGATCTTGGCCGCGTAAACCGGCTCGCCCTGTTGAGGCTCGGGCGTGCCCAGGCCGTCGCGCAGGGCGCTGACCAGCATCGGAACCGCGGCGTCCACCAGACCAGCCCGCATCGACGCCGCAGTGGCCTCAGGGGTAATAGGCACTTCGACCCTGCGATAAACCCGTCCGGTGTCAAGCCCCTCGGCTACCTCCATCAGGCACACTCCGGTGGTCTGGTCGCCGGCCAGGATGGCCCGCTCCACCGGGGCCGCCCCCCGCCAACGGGGCAGCAGCGAAAAGTGAATGTTGACCATGGACAGCCGGTGCAGGACGTGGGGCTTGATGATCTGGCCGAAGGCCACCACCACCCCGAGGTCGGCGTCGGCGTCCAGCACGTCGTCCACGCTAGAGGTGACCGAAATGCCCAGGTTCTGGGCGGCGGCTTTCACTGGGCTGGGGGTAGGGTCGGACCGTCGCCCTCGGCGCTTGTCGGGCCGGGTCACCGCCAAGGCCACATCGAAGCCAGCCGCAGCCAGTGCTTCTAGAAACGGCACCGATTCCTCAGGAGTGCCGAGGTAAACGAGCCGGCGAATGTCCGCCGGCGGGTCGATCACGGCAGCGACAGCCCGTCGCCGGTGGCGGGAGGACGACTCGGACCACTCATGGCCCGCTCTCGGAGAATTCGCTTGGCCTCTCGGCGCTGGTCCTCGTCCAGGTAGTCGAGCAGGATCTTGCCCGCCAGGTGGTCAAGCTCGTGCTGGAACAGCCGGGCCTCAAGATCCTCGGCCTCGAGGCTTACCTCGTTGCCGTCCAAGTCATAGCCCTTCAGGTGGATACTGCGGGGGCGGACGATCTCCCACGACAGCTCGGGCACCGACAGGCAGCCCTCGTTGTAGGTCCACTCACCGTCGCTCTCGGTGATCTCAGGGTTTACCAGCACCCCGGCTCCCTCACCGAAGTCGTACACGAAGAACCGCTGCGACACCCCCACCTGCGGAGCGGCCAAACCGATGCCGGGGGCCTCGTACATGGCGGCGAGCATGTCCTGGCACAGATCGGCCATGGCGCCGTCGATGTCGGTCACATCTTCGGCCACGCGCCGCAACACCGGGTCGCCATATACCCGTATCCGCAGTGGGGCCATCGTTTCAGGTTACCGTCAAACCGTGGGCGACTCGCATTACTTCAGCGCCTCACCGGGCGGGAAAAGTCGCCCGGGAACCGTCGGTTTGCGGGTAGGCGACCTGGATGTGGAGCTGGCCACCGACCGGGGGGTGTTCTCCCCCGATGAGCTGGACTTCGGCACCCGCTACCTGTTAGCCGAAGCGCCCCGGCCACCCCTACACGGCCCATCACTGGACCTGGGCTGCGGGTACGGGCCCATTGCGGTGGCACTTGGCCGATGGGCACCGCAGGCCCCCCTGTGGGCCATTGACGTGAATCTACGAGCCTTGGAGCTGTGCCGGGCCAACCTCGACCGACATGGGCGATCCGATGCCAAGGTGTGCCATCCCGACGATGTGCCCCCCGACGTGCGCTTTTCCGCCATCTACTCCAATCCGCCTATCCGCATCGGCAAGGCTGCCCTCCACGAATTGCTAGCTCAATGGCTGGGGCGGCTGGCCGACGAAGGGCTGGCCTACCTGGTGGTGAACAAGAACTTGGGCTCCGACTCCCTAGCCCGTTGGCTCAACCAGCAAGGCTGGCCCACCACCCGACTCAGCTCCCGCCGGGGCTACCGAATCCTTGAGGTGCTGGCGAGGAGCTAAATCGCTCTGATGGGGTCGACGTCGATGCGGAGTCGGCCGCTGGGGCGCTCCACTGAGGCCAGGGCATCGCAGAGGGTGTCGTAGTCGGGGGCCCGCAGGAAGTACTGCCCGCTGGGGTCGGGGGCGATCTGAACCCCCAACGGCGTACCGAGACGCTCCATGTACTCTCCGGCTTCCGGCCCCGAGACCACGGCTAGCGCACCGTAGGGAGGCAGGGCCAGCTCTTGACGGCGGTCTCGCTCAAATCGGGCCAGATGCGCCGGATCGGCCCGAAGTGCGGCCACCACCGCAGGATCGTCGGGCAGACGGGTTTGCAGCACGATCCGGCCGTCTGCATCACGAGGGCCGGTGATACGGGCGGCTCGGGCGATGAGGGCCAGTGCCTGTTCTCGGGCTCGGAATCGGGGGGCCAGCAGCTCTTGGTCGAATTCCAAAAAGGCGACCACATCGAACGGTCGGCCCAAATGCAGCACCGCCTCGGTGCCCACCACCACCCGGGCAGTGGGCGGACCGTCATAGCCGCTGCCGGTGGCTTCGGCCACCGGCGTGCGGACCAGCGCCTCGACCTCCTCGCGAACCCGCTTGATCCCGGCCCGCAGGTTGCGCATCCCGGTGCTGCCGCACTCTGCGCAAACGGTTGGGCGGCTATGGCCAGCCGATCGGCACACCAAGCGCTGGTCGTCGTCCTGGCGCATGGACGCCCCGCAATCGGTGCACACAGCCAACTCACCGCACACCCGGCAGGCCAGCAGCAGCGACCTGCCCCGGCGGTTCAGCACACAGGCCGCTCTCCCTCCGTCGCGCAACGCCTGCACCAGTTCCGGGGAGTACAGGCCCGCCCGAGTTGGATCCTCGCTACGGCGGTCCACTACATCTACCTGCGGCCAACCCGCCCGCTCGGTGCCCCGCGAAGGGCGCATCACCGGTCGGGACTTCAGCGCCTCCAATGAGGGCACCGGTGACAACAGCACGCAGGGCACGCCCGCCCGCCGGGCCCGTTCGATGGCCACATCCCGGCCGCTCCAGGTGGGAGCAGCCTCTGAACGATATGACTCGTCGTGCTCGTCAATCACCAGCACTGCGGCCAGCAAGGGGGCAGGCGCCCACGCGGCCGACACCGTCCCCACCACAGTGGCCCCCGCGGCCGCCGCGGCCCAGCCATCGGGGTATCGCACGGCCCATGCCCCTTCCCTTCCCAACCGCCTGGCCAGCTCATCAGCCCGGTTGTGGTCGGGAGCCAGGATCAGCGCCTGTCCTCGGGACGCAGCGGCAAGGGCGATGGGAAGGGGATCGTCTGAGGGGCCCTGGCGCAGAGTGCATCCCTCTCCATCAAAGAGATCGGCGTAGTCCCCCGAGGGCACCATCCGGGAACGCTGAAGCCGAGGCAAGGCAGCCACCACACGGGGAGGAGATGCGGTTCGCAAGAAGTGGGCCCGGCGACCAGCCCAGCGCCACGCCGCCCAAGCGCTTAGGTCGATGAGGCTGAGGTCGGGACCCAAGCTGCTGAGCTTGGCCAGCGGGGTGAGCTCCACCCCCTCAGGGGACTCAACGTCTACCTCGGTAATCCAACCCCCAACCCGACGACCGTGCAGAACCACTCGGACCATGGCTCCCACGCCGAATCGGGAATCATCCTCCCAGCCTTCAGGAACGGTATAGGTGAACTCGCGGTCTACGGCTACAACGTCGGTCAGAACCCGAACGTTCAACAGGCCGGCAACAAACTAGAGCCCCAGTGCCGAGCGGAGGTCGTCCACCCGATCTGTGCGCTCCCAGGTGAAGATGCTCTCGGGGCTGCGTCCGAAATGGCCGTACGCCGCCGTGTTCCGGTAGATCGGCCGGAGCAGCTCCAGATCCCGGATGATTGCCGCAGGGCGCAGATCGAAGATCTCGTTCACCTGATGGCTGATCTTCACCGGGTCCACCGTCTCAGTACCGAAGGTCTCCACCATCACCGACATCGGGCGGGCGATGCCGATGGCATAGGACACCTGTACCTCGCACCGGGAAGCGGCGCCCGAAGCCACCACGTTCTTGGCCACCCAGCGGGCCGCATAGGCCGCAGACCGGTCCACCTTGCTGGGATCCTTGCCCGAGAAGGCACCCCCGCCGTGGCGGGCCATGCCCCCGTAAGTATCGACAATGATCTTGCGCCCGGTGAGTCCGGCGTCGGCCACCGGGCCACCCCTCACAAACTTCCCGGTGGGATTGACGAGCACCTTGTAGTCGTCGTCGCGGAACTGCTCGGGAACCACGGGGTCGATGACCTGCTCTTTGAGGTCGTCCTTCATCTCGTTGAGATCGGTTCCGTCGCGGTGGTGGGCCGAAATCAGCACAGCGCCCAGCCCCACCGCCCTGGTCCCCTCGTACTCGAACGTCACCTGGCTTTTGCCGTCGGGCCTCAGGTAGGGCACACAGCCCGAGCGGCGAACCTCGGTCAGGCGCTCCACCATGCGGTGGGCGATGTGAATGGGCAGCGGCATCAACTCGGGCGTCTCGTCGCAGGCGAAACCGAACATCATCCCCTGGTCGCCGGCCCCCTGTTCCAGCGGATCGAGCCGGTCCACGCCCTGAGCGATATCAGGAGACTGGTCGTCGATAGACACCATGACCCCGCAGGTGTTGCCGTCGAATCCGTAGTCTTCCCGGTCGTAGCCAATGCCGATGATGGTGTCGCGCACCACTCGGGGGATGTCGATGTAGCCCTCGGTGGAGATCTCCCCGGCCACCACTACCAGCCCAGTGGTCACCAAAGTCTCACACGCCACCCGGCTGCCGAGATCCACGGCCAGCAGGGCATCTAGAACCCCGTCGGATATCTGATCGGCGATCTTGTCGGGATGGCCGCCGGTGACCGACTCTGAAGTGAAGCGGTGTCGGCCGTTTGACCCTTGGCTCATTGATTCTCCTGCTTGTCGGTTTGGGCGTTTCGGTCGGCCATCAGACGACCGGAGTGCGCCTGACTGTGTCGATCGGCCATCACCAAGTCGAGGACGGCTTGGGCCACCTGGCGCTTGGAGCGCAACCCCACCTGGTGGACTCGGCCATCGGAAGCTAGCACCGTCACTTCGTTGGTGTCGTAGGCGAAACCGACGTTCTCGGCCGCCACATCATTGGCCACGATGTAGTCGGCGCCTTTGCCGCTCAGCTTGGCGGCGGCGTTGTCAGCCACATCGCAGGTCTCGGCGGCAAACCCCACCAGGATCTGTCCCTCCGGCTTGGAGGCCCCCAACCCAGCCAAGATGTCGGGAGTGGGCTCCAGTTGGATGTCGGGCACGCCGTCTCGCTTTTTGATCTTGACCCCCACAGGATCGACCGGGCGGAAATCAGCTACCGCCGCGGCCATGACCACAACATCGGCCTCTTTGGCGGCCTTGGCGGTGGCCGCCTCCATCTCCTCGGCGGTGTTCACTCTTACTACTGTGACCCCTGGCACCACGGTGGTTCCCAGGGGGCCAGCATGATCGACGGTGGTGATGATGGTGACCTTCGCCCCCCGAGCGGCAGCCTCTTCGGCGAAGGCATAGCCCTGCTTTCCCGAGGAGCGGTTCCCGATATAGCGCACCGGGTCGATCGGCTCCCGAGTACCTCCGGCGGTGACCACCACCGACAGACCATCCATGTCGTAGGGCTGGCCGCTGGTGTCGAGTACCCGGTCTACCGCGGCCACAATGTCGGCCGGCGAGCTAAGCCTTCCTGCCCCCTCGTCACCGCCTGCCAAGCGACCCGATTCCGGCCCCACAATGGAAACGCCCCGCTTGATCAGGGTGGCGATATTGTCCGCAACTGCCGGGTGCTCCCACATCTCAGTGTGCATTGCCGGGCAGACCACCACCGGCGCCCGGGTGGCGATGAGGGTGGCGGTCAGCAGGTCAGAGCTGATGCCGGCCGCGTAGGCACCGATTACCCGGGCGGTGGCGGGGGCGACGACCACGCAATCGGCAGTCTGGCCCAGCGTGGTATGGGGGATGGGGTCGTCTTCTTCGAAGAGGCTCATCTGGGCCCGCTCTGAGGCCAGTGCGTCGAAGGTGGCGCGGCCCACAAACCGGGTGGCGCCCTTGGTGAGCACGGGCATCACGTAAGCACCCGCATCCATCAGCCGGCGGCAGACCTCCACCGCCTTGTACGCCGCGATCCCCCCGCTCACGCCGAGCACGATTCGCTTGCCGGCGAGCGAACTCATGGGTCTGTCAGGACGCTGAGTCCAGATCAGCCTCGTCTAGATCAGCATCGTCTTCGTCAGCCTGTTCTAGACCGGCTTGCTCCAGATTGGCTTCGCCGGTGGGGATCAAGGTGTCAGACAGAACTTCCTCTTCAGGCACCTCAGGGGGATCAGTGGCGATGATCTTGTCGGCCGCGATCTCCTCGAAGGCGATGGACAGAGGCTTGCGGGACATAGTCAGCACCTGGGGTGGGACCATCGCCCCCAAGCCCTCGCCGAGCTGGCCGAAATAGGAGTTGATCTGGCACGCCCGCAGCGCCCCCAGGGTGACCAGGCGAAACTTGGAGTCGGTCCGGCCCAAGAGTTCCTCGATGGTCGGGTACATCATGGTGTCGTGCTGTTCGGTCATCGGTACGGCTTTCTTCCAACAGGTACTGAGGAGAGCGGGTCAATGATACCAGGGCAGGCCTGCTTAACCGTCATTGTCCAACCGCTCTCGACGGGCTTCTTCAATAATAAGGGCGACTCCCGACACGGCCTCCTCGAGGCTGTCGTTGACGACGTGAATGGCGTTGAGCTCATAGGCCAGGATGCGCTCCGAGTCGGCCAGAGCCAGTCGTTTGGCGATATGGGCCTCTGGATCACCCCGGCCCCGCAGGCGAGATTCCTGCTCGGCCGCCGATGGCGCTTCAACAAAGATGCACAGCGCGTCGGGGCGGCTCTCCCTTACTTGGGCCGCCCCCTGGACATCGATCTCCAACAACACATCGCAGCCAGCCGGAGGATCGGGTTGCGGCGTTCCGTAGAGGTTTCCGGCGATCTCGGCCCATTCCACAAATCCATCCTCGGCCACCTTGGCCCGGAATGTGGCTTCGTCGGTGAACACGTAGGCGGCTTCGGACTCTCCTGAGCGGCGCACGCGTGTAGTCCACGAGCGACTCAACCATAACTTGGGGTCCGCAGCCACGAGGGCAGCCGCGATTGTCCCTTTGCCGACCCCTCCTGGGCCGGACAGCACGATTATCAGTGGCTGATCTACTAGTCGCCGCAGCGTGCGAGCAGCGAGGCCCGCTGCTGATCGCCCAGCCCGCGGATGCGGCGGCTGTCGGCAATGCCGATCTCGTCCATCATCCTGCGGGCCCGAACCTTGCCCATGCCTGGAAGAGACTCCAGGACAGCGAGCACTTTGGTGCCGGCGACCACTTCATCAGTTTCCGCTTGTTCCAGCAGATCGGAGAGCGAAATTGACCTCATCTTGAGCTTGGCCTTGACTTCAGCGCGCTTGCGACGCACCTCGCCGGCCTTGGCCAACGCCGCCTGGCGCTGTTCTGCTGTCAGTTGTGGGGGTCCTGCCATTACACCATTGTAGTTTGCACTTCAAGTCTTGTGGCGGATTTCCCCCGTTTGCTCAGCTAGATGCCGGTGGCCACCAGTCGAGCTCTGTCGGCCATGTCGGCCAGCGACTTGGCCAAATGCTCTGAACGAATGGTCAGTCCTTGAACGTCGGAGGTCACGGTCCGGCCGACCACCAAAATGGAGGCCCCGGCGGCGATGGCGGCCTCAGGGGTGGCCACCGAAGCCTGATCGTTGTGACTAGAGTCGGCGAGGCGAATTCCGGGTACGACCCGCTTCAATTCAGGCGCTACTTCCTTGACCACTCCAATGTCGGCGGCCGAACAGATCACGCCGCCGCATCCGGCATCTCGGGCCATCGCCACCCTCGCTTCGAGCACATCCCGGGACCGGTCGGAGTCGCTGGTGAGAATGGTGACTCCCAGCACTTGGGCCGCCCCCCCGCTGCCCTCAGCAAGGCCTTCTACTCCCGCCCGCAGCATGTCAGCCCCGCCCACGGTGTGAACGGTAAGCCAACGAAGCCCGGTTCGGCCCAACCTGGCCGCGGCCCTACCCACCGTGGTGGGGATGTCATGCAGCTTGAGGTCGGCAAACACCTCATAGCCCCGATCGATCATGGCGGTGATCGCAGTGGGGCCAGCGGTGGAGAACAGCTCGAGTCCAACTTTGGCCACCCCCATCCAGGGGTGAACGGCATCAGCCATCAAACAGGCCAGATTCAGATCGTCTACGTCCAGCACAATGGCCAAACGGGAATCGCGCGTCGTATTACTCATGGGCTGCTCCAATCAGCTCGTCCAGTCGACTTATGCCGTGAGAGGCACACCATTGGGCCAGTTCCCGCAGCACATTGGCCGGGGCCCTGGGGTCGGCAAATGTGGCGGTGCCCACCTGCACGGCGCTGGCCCCGGCCATCATCATTTCCACCGCGTCGGCGCCCGAAGCGACGCCGCCCACTCCAATGATGGGCACATCAGGCAAGGCGGCGTACACGTCGTAAACCGACCTCACCGCCACCGGGCCTATGGCCCGGCCCGACACCCCTCCCCCGCCACCGCCCAGCACAGGTTTACGGAAATCGATGTCAATGACCATGCCCAAAAGGGTGTTGATGAGCGTCAGGGCCTCCGCTCCGCCTTCCACCGCAGCTCCGGCAATCTCCGCCAAGTCGCCGGTGGCGCTGAGCTTGGCCCACCGGGGAAGACCACAGGATGCAGTGGCAGCCAACGCGGCATTGGTCATGGCCGCAGAATGAGAGAACATGCGGCCCCTATCCTCCAGATTGGGACAGGAGACGTTGACCTCTACCGCGACCACAGCCTGAATTGCTTGACTATCAGCAGACGCCAGCATGTCGCAGGCTGCGGCGTAGTCGTCCAGGGAGCGTCCCCAGATCGACACCACCACCCGAGCACCGGACGCGGCCAGCACCGGGAGTTCCTCGTCCAGCCAACGGGGCACACCCGGGCCTTGCAAACCCACGCTGTTGATCATCCCCGCCGGTACCGGGTGGACCCGGGGCGGGGGATTGCCGGGCCATTCGTAGGGAGCCAACGACTTGACCACCACCGCCCCCAGCGCCGAGTAGTCCAGGTAGCGGGCCAACTCAGCGCTGTGGCCCACCGTGCCCGAGGCGGTCATCACGGGATTGGGCAACCGAACCGAACCAATGGCGGTATCCAGCTCCGGTTTCGGTCGTCTGGCCACTAAGAGCTCACAGCTCGAAAGCCAGCTGATCGCTAGTCACCCCGCGGTGGTATTCCTGGAGGGTCCGAACCCGCAATTGGTGGCGGGCCCAGTCGACCATGCCGTTGGCCGCCGCCAATCCGGCCGAGGCGGTGGTCAAAAGCGGCACTCGGTTGCGGCTGGCCGCCCGGCGGATGTGGTCGCCATCGGCCCGCGATCCCCGCCCCCTTGGTGTGTTGACCACCAGCTGCACCCGCCCCTCATCGATCAGCTCAACAACATTGGTTCCCTTCTCGCCGACCTTGGCCACCACCTCGGCTACCGGAACACCGGCGTCCGACAGAGCGGACGCGGTGCCGGATGTGGCGGCAATGTCCAGGCCCACACCAGCGAAGCCCCGGGCCATCTCCACCCCGGCGGCCTTGTCCCGATCGGCCAGCGACATCAGCACGGTGCCGTTGGTGGGCAGCGGTGCCCCCGCGGCGATCTGGCTCTTGGCAAAGGCCAAGCCGGGCCGCAGATCGATGCCCATCACTTCGCCGGTGGACTTCATCTCAGGGCCCAAGATGGCATCGGCCTCGGGGAACTTGTTGAACGGGAGCACGGCTTCTTTTACCGAGATGTGGTCGCCATTGACCCGGCGTCCCAGCAGACCCTCTTGGCGCAAATCGGCCAGGCTGGCGCCCATCATTACCCTGGTGGCCACCTTCACTAGGGGAACGCCAGTGGCCTTGGCCACAAACGGCACGGTACGAGATGCCCGAGGATTGGCCTCCAGCACGAACACCTGGTCGGCCGCTCCGGTGCCGAACTGCTTGACCGCGAACTGCACATTTATAAGCCCCACCACGTCGAGCGCGTGGGCAATGTCCTTCACGTATCGCTCCAGAAGGGCCACCGTGGCCTCGGAGAGATGAACCGGCGGCAACATGCAGGCGCTGTCGCCGGAGTGGACCCCGGCCTCTTCCACATGCTCCATCACCCCGCCGATAACCACCTCGCCGGTCATGTCCCGGATGGCATCCACGTCTACCTCGGTGGCGTCTTCCAAGAAGCGGTCGATCAGCACCGGCCGCTCAGCCGAGAGCCCGCCCTCCCGGCCCAAGGACCCCGAAACGGCCATCTCGGACATGGCGTCACTCAGGTCGTCGTCGGTGTAGACGATGACCATGGCCCGGCCTCCCAGCACATATGAGGGCCGCACCAGCACCGGGTAGCCGATCCGGTCGGCCACGGCCAGGGCCTCCTCGACGGTGGCCGCCGTTCCCCCGGCGGGCTGGGGGATGTCGAGTCTTGCGCACAGGGCGTTCCAACGCTCCCGGTCCTCGGCCAGGTCGATGCTCTCGGGGCTGGTGCCCACCACCAAGCCGTTGGGCAGCACGCTGGCCAGCTTGAGCGGAGTCTGCCCGCCGAGCGACACCACAACCCCGGCGATGCCGGAGCCGCCCGCGGCCTGCGACGAGCGCATCTCGGCGTCGATCACGTTGCGCACGTCTTCCTCGGTGAGGGGCTCGAAATACAGCCGGTCGCTGGTGTCGTAGTCGGTGGACACCGTCTCGGGATTGCAGTTGACCATGATGGTCTCATAGCCGGCCTCCGAAAGGGCGAAGGCGGCATGGACACAGCAGTAGTCGAACTCCACGCCCTGGCCGATGCGGTTGGGCCCCGAGCCCAAGATGATGACTTTGGCCTGGTCGGAGGGGGCCACTTCGCCCACGTCCTCGTAGGTGGAGTAGTGGTACGGGGTCTCGGCCTCGAATTCGGCCGAGCAGGTGTCCACCGTCTTGAATGTGGCCTCCACGCCGGCCGCTATGCGGGCCGCCCGCACCTCGGCGGCCGACACCTTCCAGAGATAGCCGAGCTGTTCGTCGGAGAATCCGAACTGCTTGGCCCGCTTCCATGCCCGGGGAGTCATGGCGTCGAAACCGCATTGGGCCAGCGCGATCCGCTCCTCGGTGATCTGGAGGATTTGATCGCAAAACCACGGGTCCACCTTGGTGGCCTCGAAGAGCTGGGCCACGGTGAAGCCCCGGCGAAGCAGGGCTTCAAGCTGGAATATCCGCTCGGGGGTGGGCACGACAGCCGCGGCCAGCAGATCTTCGTCGCTGAGGGTGTCGTAGGCAGCCTCGGCCGGGTCGGCGTTGAGACCGTGGCGGCCAAGCTCCAGAGAGCGCAGGCCCTTTTGCAGCGATTCGGTGAAGGTGCGGGCTATGGCCATGACCTCTCCCACCGATTGCATCTGGGTGTTGAGCACTCCGGACACCCCGGGGAATTTCTCAAACGCCCACCGCGGCACCTTGGTTACCACGTAGTCGATGACGGGCTCGAAACTGGCCGGGGTCTTCTCGGTGATGTCGTTGGGAATCTCATCGAGGGTGTAGCCCACGGCCAGGCGGGCGGCGATCTTGGCGATGGGGAACCCAGTGGCCTTGGAGGCCAGCGCGGATGACCGCGACACCCTGGGATTCATCTCGATGATCACGAATTCACCATTGTCGGGGTTTACCGCGAATTGGATGTTGGAGCCGCCTGTTTCCACTCCCACCCGGCGGATGCAGGCGAAAGCCGCGTCTCTCAACACCTGGTACTCCACATCTGAGAGGGTCTGGGCCGGGGCCACGGTGATGGAGTCGCCGGTGTGGACCCCCATGGGATCGAGGTTCTCGATCGTGCACACCACCACGCAGTTGTCGGCCCGGTCGCGCATCACCTCGAGCTCGTATTCCTTCCACCCGGCGATCGACTGCTCGATGAGGATCTCGCTGATGGGACTGGCGGCCAAGCCGTAGGCCGCCATCTCCCGGCCCTGTTCAGGAGTATGGGCGATGCCGGTGCCGGTGCCGCCCAGGATGTAGGCCGGCCGGATGATCACCGGCAAACCGATGCGCTCCATGATCTCCATGGCCTCGTCCAGGGTGTTGGCGGTGGCCGAGGGGGGCACGGGTAAATCGATGTCGATCATGGCCTGGCGGAACTTGGCCCGGTCCTCGGCGGTGGAGATGGCGCTTTGATTGGCGCCGATCACCTCCACCCCGTACTTGTCCACCACCCCCGACTCGATGAGCTCCATGGCCAGGTTGAGCGCGGTCTGTCCGCCCAGGGTGGGCAGCAGTACGTCGGGCTGCTCTCGCTGGATGATGCTGGTGAGCACTTCGAGGCTGAGGGGCTCGATGTAGGTGGCGTCGGCGAACTCAGGGTCGGTCATGATGGTGGCCGGGTTGGAGTTGGCCAGCACCACCCGGTAGCCCTCGTCGCGCAGCACCCGGCAGGCCTGGGTGCCGGAGTAGTCGAACTCACACGCCTGGCCGATCACGATGGGGCCCGACCCGATGAGCAGGATCGACTCGATGTCGGTCCGCTTAGGCATGGGAGTCAGCCATGAGTTCGTCGAATTGGTGGAAGAGGTAGCGGGAGTCGTGGGGGCCGGGGCCAGCTTCGGGGTGGTACTGCACGCTGAACGCGGGCAGGTCACGACAGCGCAAACCCTCCACAGTGTGGTCGTTGAGGTTTATGTGGGTGATGTCGGCACCGGGTATGGAGCCGTCGGCCACGCAGAAATTGTGGTTCTGGCTGGTGATCTCCACCGCTCCGGTGGCCAAGTTGCGCACTGGGTGGTTGCCACCGTGGTGGCCGAAGGGAAGTTTGAAGGTCTCCCCTCCCAACGCCGAGGCCAAGAGCTGGTGGCCCAGGCAGATTCCGAAGATCGGGACCTCGCCCAGCAGATTCGAGATGGTTTCCACCGCCCCCGCCACGGCAGTGGGATCTCCGGGGCCGTTCGACAAGAACACCCCGTCGGGCTTACGGGCCAGGATGTCGGCGGCTGAGGTGCCGGCCGGAACCACCTCTACCTGGGCGATCGTGCGCAGGTGAAAGACGATGGTGTCCTTGAGCCCGTAGTCGAGGGCCACCACCCGATGAGGGGGACGGCCGTCGTCGCGAGTGGAAGAGAAGTGCTCAGACTCGGGGCGGGTCACGGTGGCCACTAGGTCAATGCCGTCGGTGCCGGGCTCGGCTTGGGCCGCGGCCCTCAGGTCGGATTCCGCTGCGGTGCCAAAGGCGCCGGGCATGGCCCCGGCGTCGCGTATATGGGTGGTGAGCCGCCGAGTGTCAACCCCGGCGAGGCCGGCGATGCCCTGGTCGACCAGGAACGCTTCCAAGTCGCCGGTAGAGCGCCAGTTGGAGCGGCGGCGGGCCATGTCCCGCACGATCACCCCCCGGCAGAACGGGCGGCGGCTCTCATGATCCTGGGGAGCCACGCCGTAGTTGCCGATGTGGGGATAGGTGAAGGTGATGATCTGCCCGGCGTAGGAGGGATCGGTGATCACCTCCTGATAACCGGTGAGCACAGTGTTGAAAACCACCTCTCCTGAGGTGATGCCGCTGGCCGGCTCAGCACCGATGGCCTCGCCCTCGAATACCTCGCCGTCGCTGAGCACCAATGCCGCCTCGCGGATCATGAGTTCATCTCCGAGGCAATCGAGGCGAAGCCCAGCCGCTGGATCATGGCCGCATCTCCTGATCGACCAGCACTGGGCAGCCGCCGACGATGGTGTGGCGAACCCGGCCTCGCACTTGGCGCCCGGCATAGGGGGTGTTGCGGGACCGGCTGGCCAGATCGTCGGGATTGACGGTCCACGTTTCTTCGGGATCGAATACGCACAGGTTGGCCGGCTTATCGGGCACGATGGGCCCGCCGTGCACCCCACCCAATCCGGCGATGGCTGCGGGCCGCCAGCTGAGCAACCCCACCACCTCGGCCAGGGTCAGGTTGAGCTCGGTGAGAGCCAAAGCCAGAGCGGTCTCCAAGCCGAGCATCCCCGGCGGGGCCTGGTCGAAGGGCATCTCCTTGGCATCGGGGGAGTGGGGGGCGTGGTCGGTGGCGATGGCATCGACGGCCCCGTCGCCCAGACCCTCGCGCACTGCATCCCGATCATCGGCCGGGCGCAAGGGCGGGTTGACCTTGAATACCGGGTCGTAGGAAGCGCAGGCATCATCGGTGAGGGTGAAGTGGTGGGTGGCGGCCTCAGCAGTCACCTCCACGCCGGCCTGGCGGGCGGCCCGCACCATGGCTATGGAGCCCCGGGTGGACAGGTGCTGGAAATGGATGGGGGCGCCGGTGAACCGGCTGAGGGCGATGTCCCGCATTACCATGAGCTCCTCGGCCTCAGCAGGCACACCGGGAATGCCCAGCCGGCTGGACCACTCCCCCTCGTGCATGTGGCCCCCCGCGGCCAGAGAATCGACTTCGCAGTGCTGGGCCAGCACCACTCCCAGCCCAGCGGCGTACTCCATGGCCCGGCGCATGAGTCCGGCGTCTTGGACCCCGTTGCCGTCATCGGTAAACAGCCGCACGCCCAGCGCGGCCATCTCGGCCATGGGGGCCAATTGCTCGCCGTTGCGGCCCACGGTGATGGCCCCTGAGGTGTACACGTCGCAGGGGGCCTTGCTGCCCAGCGCAAGCACCTCTTGGACTACTGCGGCGCAGTCGATGGGCGGATTGGTGTTGGGCATGGCCACCACCGCGCTGAATCCGCCCCGGACCGCGGCCCAGCTTCCGGTTTCGATGGTCTCGGCCTCCTCGGCGCCGGGCTGGCGCAGGTGGGTATGCAGATCGACGAAACCGGGGGCCACGACGCAACCAGAGGCGTCCAAGACCTCATCGCCCGACAGATCGGGGCCGACTCCGACGATTCGGCCGTCATCCACCACTACATCGGCGGTGCGCTCTCCGGTCTGATCGATGACCAACCCGCCCTTGACCACTGTGCTCATACGGCTTCGCCTTCGGGGCTCAGATCGGGGTCAGCGGCCAGCAAGAGATAGAGCACGGCCATGCGCACCGCCACACCGTGACGCACCTGTTCATTGAGGGTGGCATTGGGCCGGTCGAGCAGCTCGGGGGCGATCTCCACGCCCCGGTTGACCGGGCCGGGATGCATGACCAGCGCATTGGGGTGAAGCCGGGCAGCCCGAGACACCGTGAGCCCCCACTGGGCTGTGTATTCCCGCAGCGACGGCAGCAGAGCCTCAGACTGGCGCTCTTTCTGCACTCGCAGCCCGTACACCACGTCGCAGTCGCTGAGCACGGCGTCGAGGCTGAAACTGATGTCCACCGGCCACGAGTCCACCGCCGGAGGCAACAGCGTGGGCGGGGCTACCAGCGTTACCTTCGCCCCCAGCGCGGTGAACGCCATCACGCCGGAGCGGGCCACCCGGGAGTGCTTGATGTCGCCCAAGATGACGATGCGCCGGCCAGCCACCGATCCCAGCCGTTCGCGGATGGTGTAGCAGTCGAGCAACGCCTGGGTGGGATGCTCGTGCCAACCGTCCCCGGCATTGATCACGCTGGCATGGGTCCAAGCCGCGGTCTGGTGGGGCACTCCGGCCGACCGGTGGCGGACCACGATGGCGTCGGGACCCATAGCCGAGATGGTGTTCACCGTGTCGCGCACCGACTCCCCCTTGTTAACCGAGGAACTCGACACGCTGAAGCCCATGATGTCGGCCGACAGACGCCGGGCGGCCACTTCGAACGAGAGCCGGGTGCGGGTGGAGTCTTCATAAAACAGCATGGCCACTGTCTTGCCCCGCAGGGCGGGCACCTTGGGAATGGGCCGTTGCGACACCTCTGTGAAGTGGTCGGCCAGGCGGCATACCTCTTCAATGCCCTCGGCACCGAGATCGTTGATCGAAAGGAGATGCCTCATTTGACGATGGCCCCGATGTCCACACCCTCGCGATGGGCATCCACCATCTCATCGCGGCGAGTGGGCAGGTTCTTGCCCACGAAGTCGGGGCGGATAGGCAGTTCCCTATGGCCCCGGTCGATCATTACAGCCAGCTGCACCTCCCGGGAACGGCCATAAGTGTTGAGGGCGTCGAGCGCGGCTCGGATGGTGCGCCCGGTGAATAGCACATCGTCCACCAGTACCACCGCCTGGCCATCGAGGTTGATCGGGATCTGGGTGGGGGCCTCGGGCAGCAGGGGTCGCAGGCCGATGTCGTCGCGGTGGAAGGCCACATCCAACGTGCCCAACGGGGGGCGGCCTCCCTCAATCTCCCGCAAGGTGTCGGCCAAGTGCTCGGCCAGCCACACCCCACCGGTCTGGAGCCCGATAAGCACCACGCCTTCCAGCCCGTGGTTGCGTTCGACTATCTCGTGGGCCATACGCCAGATAGCCCTACCGATATCGTCGGCGTCCATCACCCGGGTACGGGCAACGAAAACGCCCCCATATGGGGGCGTTCGCCGACGCTCGCGTTCTGCCAAGCTCAGGTTCCTCTCATCCGTGTGAGCCTCACCGGACCCACTTCACGGCTGTTCTTGGCACTATACACCCGCCGGTGTTCAGTTGGGGGATGGTATTTCTACCCATATTCGGAGGGGCGGACCGCGGATGCCACCTGCGACAAAAGGCCGTTGATGAAGCCGGCTGAGGACGGGGTTGAGTACTCGTGGGCCAGCTCTACGGCCTCGTTGATGACAACGGCGACGGGAATGTCGGTGCTGTGGGACAGCTCAAAGCTGGCCAAGCGCAAAATGGCCCTGTCGAGTGCAGGCATTCTGGCCACCGTCCAGCCCTCCGACAGCTCCTCTAGGCGGGTGTCGATATCGCCTTGGTGATAGGCCGTCCCGGTGACCAGGGTGTGGGCATAGGGCTCCAGGGGGAGTTCTTGAGCGGCCAGCAGTTCGGCCATCTCCACGCCCTTGACCTCGGCTTCATAGAGCAGGCCCAAGGCCCGCTCTCGCACCTGATGGCGCTGAGACCCGTCAACCAGCGGGTCGGGTTTGCTCATGGTCGCGCTGCCGATGGCCAGAGTCCGCGGACTCCGACAGCCGGATCCGGCGGGCTCATGCCCTGCTGATATAGGCGCCGGTGCGGGTGTCCACCTTGATGCGCTCGCCGGGGTTCAAAAACAGGGGCACCTGCACTACCAGGCCAGTCTGGCAGGTGGCCGGCTTGGTGGCCCCCGACACTCGGTCGCCCTGGACGCCGGGCTCGGTCTGGGCGATGTCCAGCTCCACCGCGGCGGGCAGGTCGGTGCCCACGATCTCGGTGCCGAACATGCCAAGGATCACCGAGTTGTTCTCCACCAGGTAGTTCACCGCGTCACCCAGCACATCGGCGCCCACGTGGAGCTGCTCGTAGGTCTCGCTGTCCATGAACACGAAGCTCTCGCCGTCGGAATACAGGTACTGCATTTCCCGGCGGTCGATGTTGGCCCGGTCCACCTTCTCCCCGGCCCGGAATGTGCGGTCGACCACGGAGCCGGTGCGAGCGTTCTTCAGCGTGGTGCGCACGAAGGCCCCGCCCTTTCCGGGCTTGACGTGCTGGAACTCGACCACGTTGAACAGACCGTCGTCGAGGTTCAGCGTCATGCCGTTTTTGAGGTCGTTGGTAGTGATCGTGGGCATGGGCAAAGTCTGGCCCAAGCAGTGGTGTCAGGCCACAGCGAGCGCTGCCCCTTTGCGCAGATTCCTGCCCTGTTGTCACAGCAACTTGCGTGCGATTTCAGCTCTGGGGGCCGAACCAGGTGTCGTGGAGGCGCTGGTAGATGCCGCTCTCGATAAGGTCCAACAGTGCGAGGTTGATACTTTCCCGCAGTTCGGCGTCACTTGGGTCGAGCATGAAACCGTACTGGACCCTCTGGAAGTCAGACCCCACCGTCGTGACCTCACCGCCTCCTTCACGGGCGGCGTGGAATTGGAGCACAGGAGCGTCGAATACGACTGCATCCACCTCTCCCTCAAGCAGGAGAGGATAGGCGTCATCAATGTTGTCTACCAGCACCGGGCCCACCCCGATCGAGGGGAGATACGTTTCTGCGGCTGAGTGGGTAGCGGTGGCCACCCGCTTGTCCGTCAAGTCTGAAGGCCCGGAGATTTCCGATCGCAGCTCGTTCACCGCCAGCGAGGAGGCGATGGCCGCCGTAAAGCTGGCGAAGACCAGTGTGCCCAGACCGATCCACACCAATGCCAGCACTCGTCCTCGCGTTCCCCGTGCCACCTTGTCGCCGTACCCCACGGTGCTCATGGTCACAACCGACCAATAGAACGAATCCCAGATGCCTCGTCGATAGGGGATCGCGAAATCGGGATTGTGCCGGCGCTCCAACAACCAGATCAAATGCGCAGCGACCAGCACCGCCACTCCAAACACGACCAACAGCCAGGGTAGGTCTGATGACGCGATGGCATCGAAAAAGGCAGCGATCCGATCGACAACTCCGCGCGACGAATCGTTGGGCACGAGGATGGTCAAGCCGGTGTCCAACACCGGTAGCGAGAAGTCCACGACCTCTTCTCGGGACTCTGTTATGGCCACCCCTCCCAGTCCGACCCGGGCAACGCCCCGGTTGATGTCGTCGATCTGCTTGGCGGTGGTGTCGACCGCATAGATCTCGACTTCCATGCCCAGCTTGGCCGCCACCAGGCGCACCAACTCAACTTCGAAACCGCTATAGGTGCGGTTGTCATAGTTCACAAAAGGCGGCAGAGCTCGCGCCGCCACCGTCAGACTTCCTCCCGGAGCGTCCTCGTCCGCCGAGGGTGCCTCTATCCCCACGGCGTCGGGGTCCGCGATAGAGACCCAGCGATTGACCGCGGTCAGATTGGCCGCCACCCACTCCTCAGCGTGGCGCCGGATATCCGCGGGGTCGCCGCCGGTGGTCACCATGCGAACGTTCTGCTCTGAGATGTCATCCAGAGGGATGACCACCTGCTCCAGCAGACGGCGGACCGCCGGGTTGGCCTCGAGGAAATCAGAATTAGCCACCGCTCGGATGTCGTTGGGGGGCCAACCGGTCTGGCAGGGATCGTTGGCGCATCCCGGAATTCCGGAGATCGTCGTCTTGTCGAGCGCTGAGGACTGGTCCGGGGGCAGCGACGGGAAGGGGGTCTCCAACCACACGACGTCTGAGCCGGGAATCAGTTCGCCGACCGTCCAGTTGGGCGTCCACGTGTAATAGAGCACGGGCTGCCCAGCTCGGTATCGGTCGATGGTCTCGGCAATCAGAGGGGAGTAGTCACCCTGCAAATGCTCCACAGTGCCGTTCAGGCCGTAGGCGTCGAGGTGGTGGTCGATGACACCGGCGCAGGACCATCCGACGTTGCAGCCCACCAGGTCGGCCAGGCCGTCCCCATCGTGGTCGAACAACTCGGCTACGACGGGGTCAGACAGATCGCCCAGGTTTGAGATCCCAAAGACTTCAGCAGTCGTCGCATCGATGAAATAGCCCTGAAGCGCCCCGTCGTCTGTGGCAGTTCCGACCACTGATACCGGAGCGCCGTCGGGGATGAATACGTCGTGGGCTGGGATCCAGCCATTGGCCCAAAGGTCGACCTCCCCCGCAGCCACTGCCCCGTAGAAATCGGCGTTGTCCATTGTCGTGGGACCGTCGACCTCAAAACCCAGCCGCTCCAGCAGCAGTCGGTACACCTCCGCCTGGAACCATCCCGTGTCCCAAGTGGCGCGGGCCATGCGAACCCGGGGCGCGTCGTCGGAACCGTCCTGCGCGGCGGCTACCGCACCCAGGGGCAACACCAGTGCGCCCAGCACCAGAGCCAAGACGCCAACCAGCGCTCGGCTAAGTGAAGGATGCACTTTCATGCAGGGTGTCTAATCAGCCCCTTGCGGTTGCGAGCCATCTGTCGACGGCATCGCGGTTCGACTCGATCCAGGCGGCAGCGTCGGCTTTGATCTGGTCCTCGGAGTAGCCCAGTTCCGCGGCGGCCATCGTGGCGTTTTGGGCCGCGATGTCCTCCAGCGGAATGGACACAACTTCCAGCAATCGGCGTATGTCGTCGTTGTCGTCGAGGAAGTCCTCGTTGCCCACGGCCCGGATGCTGCTGACGGCCCAGCCGAGGTTGCAGGGATCGGAAGCGCACCCTCGCAGTCCCTGTACCTCGGTGGTGCCTTCTTCGTCGTTGAGGGCGGGCGACTCGAGCCACACCACATCTTCGCCCGGCGTGAGCACCTCGTAGGTCCAGTTCGGCGTCCAGGCGTAGAACAGCACGGGCTCGCCGGTGGCGACCCGCTCTCTAACTCCTGCGACTAGGTCGTTGTAGTCACCGGAGACCTGTTCGACGTTGGCACCCCAGTCGAGCTCTGAGATGTGGGAGTCGATCACTGTCTGGCAGCCCCACCCGTCGTTGCAGCCAATCAGGTCGGCGAGCCCGTCGCCGTCTCGGTCAAAGACCTGAGCCACCGAGGCGCTGGCCAACTGGCTCATAGAGGTGATGCCCATGGCATCGGCTGTTGCCTTGTCGATCATGTATCCCTGTAGCGCCCCGGAGCGCACCTGGTAGCCGACCGGTTCAATGGGATGCTCGACGGTCTGGCCGGTGACCAGCTCGCCCTCCAGGTAGATGTCGTGGAGAGGGAACCAGCCATTGACCCAGAGATCAAACTGGCCACTGGCCAAAGCCGGGTAAAAGCCGTTGGGATCACGGGTGTTCTCAGCCGGATCGCTCACCTCGTATCCTAGCTCGCCGATGAGCTGGGCGTAGATGGCGGCCTGCATGTGCCCGCTTTCCCAGTTGGCCCGGGCCATCGAGACGGTGCCGTCATCCTCATCGGTTCCGCAGCCCGCAAGCACAAGTGACACAGCAGCTAACACGGCCACGAGAATCACTTGTGCCCGGCCAAAGATGGGTCGCGTTATTGAATTCCGATTAGTCATGGGCTTCCTCCCGTCTCATGTCTGAGCCAACTGTGGGGCCTGCCTCAAGCCGGGACTTCACCTCCTCTATCAGGCCGCTGTGTCGTGAGCGGAAGAGCGCCTCGTCGTAGTGGCCCTCCAACAGGTCGAGTTCCTCGTTGAACACTTTCTTGAGGCTCCACAACATGAGTAGGAGGATCAGAGCGAAGGGAAGGCCAGTGGACACCGCCGCAGTCTGCAAGGCCGACAGGCCCCCACCGAGCAGCAGGACCACGGCCACCGCCCCCTCCATGACTGCCCAGAACACTCTCTGGGGTTTGGGGGAGTCGAGCTTGCCGCCCGAGGTGAGGTGGTCCACCACCAGCGACCCGGAGTCGGAGGAGGTAACGAAGAACGACACCAGCAACAGCACGCCGATCAGCGATACGACTTCGGTGAGCGGGAATGCCTCGAGCATGTCGAACAGGGCCGTCGCCACGTTGTTGTTGACTGCGGTGGCAACGTCGCGTTCGCCTGTGAGCTGCAAGTCGATGGCGGCGCCGCCGAACACGGAGAACCACAGGAAGCACAGGGCGGAGGGCAAGAAGATGACGCCGGTCAACAGCTCCCGCACCGAGCGGCCCTTGGATATGCGGGCGATGAACATGCCCACGAACGGCGACCACGAAATCCACCAACCCCAGTAGAAGATGGTCCAACCAGCCTGCCAGTTGGTGCCGGTAAAGGCCTCGTTCCAGAACCCGAACTCGGGGATTATCTGGACGTAGTAGCCGGTGCTCTGGACGAACAGTGACAGGATGAACAGCGTCGGCCCCACCAGGGCCACGAACAGCAAGAACGCCCCGGCCAAATAGATGTTGAGCTGGCTGAGTCGTTTGACGCCGGCATCGAGGCCGGCGACCACCGATATTGTGGCCAGTCCGGTGATGCCGGCGATGAGCAATATCTGGAAGCCGGTGCCGTCGGGCAGGTCGTAGAGCTTGTTGAGCCCCGCCGCGGCCTGCTGCGCTCCCAGACCCAACGAGGTGGCCAGCCCGAACAGGGTGGCGACGACGGTGAGGGTGTCGATGGCGTTGCCCCAGTTCCCGTAAATCCTCGGCCCCAAGATGGGATAGAAGATCGAGCGGAACGTGAGCGGCAGCCCGCGGTTGTAGGCGAAGAAGCCCAGCGCCAGCGCCACCAGCCCGTACAGCGCCCAAGCGTGAACGCCCCAGTGCAAAAACGTGGTGGCCACCGCGGCCTTGGCCGCCTGTCCTGTGCCCGGGTCGACTTCGAAGATCGGGGGCGGCGACGCCAAGTGGTAGATCGGCTCGGCCACGCCCCAGAACATCAGCCCGATGCCGATGCCCGCCGATATGAGCATGGCGTACCAGGCGCCGGTGGAAAACTCTGGACGGGCGTACGGCCCTCCGAGCCGTATCTTCCCGTACCGGCTGAACGCGAAATACAGCGCCATGAACAAGAAGATGTTGAAGTCGATGACGTACAGCCAACCGAGCTTCTCATTGATGAACGAGAGGATCTCCCCGAACACGTCGCTGGCCGTGTCCTGGAAGATCAGCGTCCAGCCGATGAAGACCAGCAAGAACCCCGCCGCCCAGAACGTGACTTGCGGGTGGATGTCGAAGCCCCACCGCACGATGTTCTTGTCACCAGGCTCGCGGTCGGCTACTTCCGGGTAGAAGTCGATGTCCGGGTCGACCTGGAGTCCCTGGAACGGCTGGCGGTTGTGGATCGCGTCTTCCCGCAGACGCTCCTCTTCAGCCTCCCAATCATGGAGCGCCTGCGTGGCCTCCGTGAGATCGATGTCAGTGTCGTCAGGCCTTCGGCGGCTGCGCGATCCCCCCGATGCCGTGGCGTCCGCGTCGTCCATAACAGTCCCCCCATTGGCTCTTGAATTGCTAGCGACGCCCCGCAATGCGGTCAGCCCGGTCGTATTCCCAAAAACTCGGAGCCAGCTAGCTCGCAGACGCCGCTACCTCAACCCCGCATTCAAAAAGGAGTGCGATCCTCCTGTTCGCCGCCATGAACAATTTGAATAATTGTTCCTAACTAATTCTTACTTGCCGGAATCTGCCTGCGTCAAGAGGCAACTTAACCACTTTCAGCGAAATCAGTAGGAAGATCTCCGTCGACAATGGTGGACCGTACTGGACTTGAACCAGTGACCTCTCGCGTGTGAGGCGAGCGCTCTGGCCATCTGAGCTAACGGTCCGGAGGTCGTTCAGGATAGCGCAGGCCACACCGGGGGCGCGAAGAGAGATACCTCCGGCAGCTATCAGGCTGACGAGGGCCACATAGGCGGGGCAAAGAGTTCTTCGCAGTAGGCCATGGCCTGAAGCACCCGCACATCGCCGAGTTGGTGGCCCACCAACTGGAGCCCCACCGGCATGGCGTCGGCGGCGAAACCGGCCCTCACGCTGCCCGCGGGCAGTCGGGTCAGGTTGTAGGGGTAGGTGTGGCGGATCCAGTTGTCCACCAACTCGCCGTTGACCAGCCCCTGGCCCCCGCACTCGGGAAAGTGGCCGGCCACAGTGGGGGTGAGGAGCAGATCGGCGTCGGCCAGCACGTCGTTGAGGGTCTCGGACATGTCGTAGAAGATGTCGAGCGCCCGGTTGAAATCGGCCACTTGAGGGGAGGTGGACAGCCCGAAGTAATAGCGCAGACCGGGGGTGATCTTCTCCATCTGCTCATCGGTCAACTCGCCCAGCTCGCCCGACACCGCGTTGGCCGACAACAGCACGTACTCCCAGATCGGGTCGTTGAACAGGCCCTTTTCTCGGACCTCCACCGCAACGCCGGCCGCCTCCATCTGGGCCACCGCGGCCTCGCACACCGCCACCACTTCGGCGTCGGAGGGCTTGCCGTCGGGCGCCGGACACCACACCACCCGCTGGGGCTTCCAACCATCGTCTAGCGCTTGTCGCCATGACTGGTGGGGACGGGGCAGCGAGTCGAGGTCGCGGGGCGACGGCCCCATAACCAGGTCTTGCACGAAGGCGACATCGGCCACCCGCAGCGCCATCGGACCGTGGACCGAGAGGGGCCACAGCCGATACGGCCCTTCTACCGGTATCCGGCCCAGGCTGGCCTTGAAGCCGCTGAATCCGCAGGCCGCCGCCGGAATGCGAATCGAACCGCCCCCATCGGAGCCCGTACACAGCGGCACCAGTCCCGCGGTCAGCGCCGCTGCGGTGCCCCCCGACGATCCGCCGGGGGAGCGCTTCGGATTCCACGGGTTGCCGGTGGCGCCGAACACCGGGTTGTAGGTGTCGCCGGTCCAGCCGAACTCCGGGGTGTTGGTCTTACCCATCACCACGCAGCCCACCGCCCGCAGCCGTTCCACCAGAATGCTGTCGGCCTCGGCCGGCGAGTCGTCAGCGTGAAGAAACGACCCCTGGGAGGTCACATACCCCGCGGCGTCCTCCAAGTCTTTGACCCCGAACGGGATGCCGGCCAGCGGCCCGACCTCATCGCCGGAGGCCAGCCGAGCATCGATCTCGTCGGCCTCGGCCAAAGATCGCTCCGGATCCATCGCTACGAATGCGTTCAACTCCTCTTGGGCCTCAATGGCCGCCAGCGACGCCTCCACCATCTCCCGGGCCGATACCTCCCGGCTCCGCACCGCCGCGGCCCACTCCTGCACCGACCGCTCCCGAAAGTCCATCTGGGTCTCCTCCGTCGCCGAAACCCCGACAGTACCGCCCCTAGTCGCTACGGCGAACTTGCCACTATCTTTCCTTGGCCGTGGATAGGAATTGACCCACTGCTACTACAGCTTCGCTTCGGAACTGCTCTTTGCGAAATGTGTCGTCAGGGCCGGCCAGAAAGTTTGAGTATGCACTTGGCCCGTCATGGTCAGCGCTGCGAAAGCGATCCGCCAGCAGTTGAAGGGCGTCGGCTACTTGCGGTTCTTCTCGCACCGGACTCTTGGCTGCAACCATTCCCGCGGCAGGAGGGCCGCCATCGGGGAAATTGACGAGGGTGTACACGAGGTCATAAGCGTCCTTGTTTTCGTGGCGATGTTGAAACGCAAGCACCTTGAGCACCACGTACGCCAACACGCTCGCTACTCGGACTGGAACCGTCGACAGGCCACCGTCGTCAAGGCGTCTCGCTTCGACGTCGACTTCAACGAAGTCTTGAATTGCAAGATTTGCTCCGGGTGCATTGAATGCACTGAACCGGCTTCCGGTTCCTTGTTTGGGGCTGTAGATACTGCCTGACGGAACGTGGCCGGTCTAGCAAAGGAAGTCAACGCTCACCTTTGCTCCATCCACCCGGCGTGACCACTGGTAGCTGGGCTGGTCTAATTCGAACCCTGACTTCTTCAGATTTGCCTGCAATGTGGCGTAGGTCTCGAAGGAATCCTCAACGGCAAGCCCAATCACGACATCGACATCGGTCGTACCAGCATGAGGACTTGCTCCCATGGGTAGCGAGCCGACGATATATCGAGGGGCAAGCCCGCCAACGAGCACGATGCGCTTGCTCCACGGACCGAGGTCGCCGATCAACGTTACGAGCGCTCGCTCACTCAAGTGAGTCTGTGCAGCGTCGTAGTCGTCTTGGTGTCCACGCTCCATTAGAACCCGATCGCTTCTCGCCGAAGGTGTTCAGCCTGCTCTTGACCCCGCTGCGGATCACGAAGCAGGTCGACATAGAGCCGGAAGATATTGGTTGTCCAGACATTGTCTGCACGGGTTCGAAACGCCAGCGGCGAGTCATTGCGCTCGCTTAGGAAGACGACGTTGGGGCCTGACTCCACTGGCATTGCGTTGATCTGGGCACAAACGGCATCCGTATCGACTTTGCTTGCAATCCAAACTTCAGTAACCAGAACATTGCTGATGTAAGGGGCGATGCGTACCGCTGCCGCGGAGCCAGTCAGGGCATAGTCGACATCAACTGATTCCAAACCTTTGCAAAGATCGTGAATCAGCTGGTTGGAGGTCTGCGCAATCATAAACGCAGACCTTCTCGCTAAGCGATCACGGTGCTCTTCAGCCCAGAGATCCAAGAGCGCAGTCGCATTCGTCAGCTTCCGCGTCTTATGCGGCCCAGCACCCTGAATGTCGATGACTTCCTCTTCTTCAAGACGTCGCAACACTCTGTGTACGAGCCCGACTGACACCTTGCATCGCTGTACGAGGTCGGGGATCTGCCAGTATCGCTCCACGTCCAAGAGCATGGCTTGCACCACGAGACTCGACTTGCCGGACAGTCGTATAGGGACAGATCGGCGATGAGCTTGCTTGGTACCGGAGACCTTCATAATGAGACCGGGCAACTCCAGTTGGAGGTTTCCCAGGCCATCCACCGACCCGATGCCAGCCTCAGCAAGGATCTCCCGGGCTTTGTCGGTCATCTCATTGGTGACCACCACCAAAGGCATATCCAGTCTCTGTGCCTGATTGACGATCAGATGAGCTACAGCACTGTTCACGTGCATCTTGACTTCGATGGCAATAGGGGTCTCGACATCGGCGTAGCGCACCACAGCATCACTCAGAAATTCCCGCTCGTGAGCCGCTCTCACCGTCAGCTCAGGTATGTCACGCAAAATCTGAATCACTTCTGCCTCAAGAGCCGCTCCTATATTCACTTCAACGCCCTTATTCATCACACCGATGAATATAGCAAAATAGTGAATATCAGTGAAACCAGTTAGGCGTGCCGCACTATTCCCCGGACAGGGCAGCGGCGATGGCTTCCAGGCCGGCGGCTCGGCTGGCTTTGACCAATACCGCGGTGTCTCCGTCCAGCGGGCCGAGAGCGGCCACGGCGGCCGCGGCGTCGGCCACCGGCGACAATCCGTAATCGGCGGTAGCCACCGGGATGACTTCGATGTCCAAGTCTTGAGCCAACGCGCCAATGGCGGCGTGCTCGGCCGCGGCCCGGCCCCCCAGCTCGGCCATGACCCCCAGAACGGCCACCCGGCGGCGGCGGTCCACGGCGGCCAGAGAGCGCAATCCGGCGGCCATTGACATGGGGTTGGCGTTGTAGGCGTCGTTGATGAGCACCGCCCCCGAGGCCAGCTCAGTGACCTCCATGCGCCACGGCGACAGGGAGGCCGACCCCAACCCAGCCGCGATCTCATCCACCCCCACCCCGACGGCCAGCGCAGCCGCCGCGGCGGCCAGCGCGTTGTCCACCATGTGCTCGCCACATACCGCCAAGGCCACGTCAGCCCGTCCATTGGGCGTCTCCAGCCGAAACCGGGGGCACAGCCCATCGTCCAAGCTCACCCCTGAGGCACGAACCTCTCCCCCGGCGCGGCCAAAGGTCAACACCGAGGCCTCGGTCCGCCCCGCCATGGCCGCCACCGGGGGCTGATCAGCGTTGAGCACAGCCACCCCCGATGCATCCAGAGACTCCACCAACTCACCCTTGGCCTCGGCCACCGCCTCCACTGTCCCGAACAGCTCGGTGTGGGCCGCTCCCACTGCGGTCACCACGCCCACGGTGGGCCGGGCCAGCGAGCACAACCAGGCGATGTGGCCCGATCCCCGTGCGCCCATCTCCACCACCACCGCCTCGACGTCATCGGGGCAGTTGGCCAAGGTGAGCGGCACTCCTAGCTCGTTGTTGAACGACATCGGGCTGGCGTGGGTCGGGCGGTCGGCCCCGATGGCCGCAGCAGCCATGTCCTTCACCGAGGTCTTGCCCACCGACCCGGTGATGCCCACCACCGGACCGTCGAACCGGCTGCGGGCATGGCGGCCCAGTTCGGCCAGCGCGGCGGCGGTGTCATCCACCTCCACCGCGGTGGCTCCCCGAGGCGGCATTGCGGTCAGATAGGCCGCCGCTCCTGCGGCCAGCGCATCGCTGATGAAGTCGTGGCCGTCCCGCTCAGCCACCACCGGCACGAACAACTCTCCCCGCGCCAACGTCCTTGAGTCGATGGAAGTACCGGACACTTCGACATCGGGACCCACCAGCCGGCCACCGGCCGCCTGAGCCACCTCCGATGCCATCAGTCGCACCCACTTAGCCTCCCACTGTCGGGGCAATCGGTGGGGTACCGTCGGATTGTGGGAAACCGCACCCGTTTGGTGCTGCTGTTTGGCGGCCGCTCAGCCGAACACGACGTGTCGTGTGTCTCGGCCCGCCACGTGGCCGCTGCCGCCGACAAGGAGCGGTTCGAAGTGGTGGCGCTGGGCATCACCCGAGAAGGGCAGTGGCGGCTGGCTGAGCTGACCCATCCCCTCCCCGACCGGTTGGACGCCGACGGTCTCGCCGTGGCCCCGGCCGAGATCTTCGCCGAGCCCGACACGGTGGTGTTCCCCTTGGTTCACGGCCCCATGGGCGAGGACGGCACCATTCAGGGGCTGCTGGAAGTGGCCGACGTGCCCTACGTGGGCTCGGGAGTTCTGGCCTCAGCGGTGTGCATGGACAAGTCCATGGCCAAGCTGGTGTGTGCCCGACATGGCCTGCCCCAGTGCCGCCATCGAACGGCATCGGCCGACGACCCACCGAAGGCGGTGGCCGAACAAGCCATCGCGGAGTTGGGCCTGCCGCTGTTCGTGAAGCCGGCCAACATGGGCTCGTCAGTGGGGGTGAGCCGGACCACCACCGAGTTCGAGACGGTCAAGGCGCTCGAGGCCGCCGCCCAGTACGACCAAATGCTCATCGTCGAGGAAGCCGTCACCGGCCAGGAGATCGAGGTGTCGGTGCTAGGCAACCGCGACCCCAAGGCGTCGGTCCCCGGCGAGATCGTGCCCGGCGCCGAGTTCTATGACTACGCCGACAAGTACCTCACCGATGGGGCCAAGCTGCTGGTCCCGGCCCAGATTCCTGAGGCCGCGGCCCATGAGGCCCAGCGCCTCGCCATCTCCGCCTACCGCGCCCTGCGGTGCGAGGGCATGGCCCGGGTGGACTTCCTCTACGAACCCGATGGTCGGGGAATGCTGCTCAGCGAAATCAACACCATTCCCGGCTTCACCCCCATCAGCATGTACCCCAAGCTGTGGGAGGCATCGGGCCTCCCCTACCCGCAACTCATCGCCACTCTGGTCGACCTGGCCATCGAACGCTACGAGCGCCGCGTCCAACACCGCCGCACCGACCGCTGACTCAATGGCCTGCAACGGCGCGAAACGACCGCTGACGGCGTGAGTGGGCTGGGGAAATCTCCCTGGATTTGGTAGAACACTGCGGTGATCTCTGATGCGCTGGCCGGCAAGCGGCTGGCGATCACCGGCACGACCGGTTTCTTAGGCACCGCTCTTGTGGAGCGGCTGCTGCGCTGCGTGCCCGAGGTGGAGCTGGTACTGCTGGTGCGCCCCGGCCGCCGAGGCGTTGAGCAGCGCATCCAGCGGGAGATAATCCGCAACGACGTCTTCGACCGGCTGCGCGACCAACTGGGCAACGACGACTTTGAGCGCCTGTGCGCCCAAAAGATCACTGGGGTGGCCGGCGACGTGGGCGTCGACGGCCTGGGGCTCGACAACGGCGGGCGAGAGTTGATTGCCGGCTGTGACATCGTCATCCACTCGGCCGCTGCGGTGGCGTTCGACAACCCGCTGGATACCGCGGTGGAAGTCAACCTCATGGGGCCGGTCCGCCTGGTGCAGATGCTGAACGAAATGGGGGCGTCCCCCCACTTCATCGCCGTGTCCACCTGCTATGTGGCCGGCAGCCGCCGGGGCAACGCCCCCGAGGAGCCCCTGGCCGACGGCCCCATGTACGTGCCGGTGTCGTGGCAGGACGAGGCCGACGCCAGCCGCCGTCGGCGCATCACCACCGAGACCGAGAGCCGCGACCCCGCCCGCCTGGACGAGTTCCGCAGCCGGGCCCGCCACGAGCTGGGCGCGGCTGGCACTCCGGCACTGGCGGCCAAGACCGAGCAGCTCCGCAGCCGCTGGGTCAACGACCAGATGGTGGAAGCGGGCCGGTCGCGGGCCGCCTCGCTGGGCTTCCCCGACGCCTACGCCTTCACCAAGGCGCTGGCCGAGACCGCGGTGGCCGAGATCAAAGGCGATCTCAAGGTCTCCACCGTGCGGCCGTCGATCATCGAGTCGGCCTACGCCGAGCCCTTCCCGGGGTGGATTCGGGGCTTTCGCATGGCCGAGCCCATCATCATCGGATACGGCCGGGGGCTGCTCACCGACTTCCCCGGCATCCCCCAGGGGGTGCTGGATGTGATCCCGGTCGACCTGGTGGCCGCGGCCATCTGTGCGGTGGCCGCCCGGGGCCACGACCCCGAACAGCCGGTCATCCAGGTGGCATCGGGGGCAGTCAACCCGTTCCGGCTGAACCAGCTCGTGGATCTAGCCCACAGCTGGTTCAGCGAAAACCCCATTTACGACGACCGCGACCAGCCCATCCCCCCGCCCAACTGGACGTATCCGGGCCGGGGGCGGGTGGTTCGCCAGCTCAAACGGCTGCGCACCGGGCTGAACGCCGGTGAACGGGTGTTGGGGCGGCTGCCCATCCGGGGGCGGCAAGCAGAAATCACCGCCGACCTCGACGAGCGGCGGGATCAAGTGGAGCGGGCCTTGGGCTATGTGGAGCTCTACGGGGCCTATACCGAGTGCGAGGCCTTGTTCGGCGTGAACCGGCTGCTGGAGCTGTGGGACAGCCTGGACGACGACGACAAAGAGCTGTACTGCTTCGACCCCCGGATCATCGACTGGCCCCACTACGTGACCGACATCCACCTGCCCACCGTGGTGGCCCAGGGCCGGGTCAAGACCGCTCCTTCGGGGCGGACGGGGTCATCCCGAAAATACCGCCAGCGAATCCAGGTGCTCTCGCCCGACCGGCACATTGCGGCATTCGACCTGGAGAACACCATCATCGCCGCCAACGTGGTCATGTCCTATGGCTGGCTGGCCACCCGGCGCCTGCCCATGGACGAACGGGCCCGACTGGTGGCCAAGATCCTGCTGGAGGCCCCATCGCTTCTGGCCCTGGACCACCGAGACCGCAGCGACTTCCTACGCCACTTCTACCGCCGCTACCAGGGCGCGCCGATCGAGCAGATGGCCGAGGATTCCGGAGAGATGTTCAGCGACCTGATCTTGACCCAGTCCTACCCCGCCGCCATCCGCCGAGTGCGCCAGCACCGGGCCGCCGGGCACACCACGGTGCTCATCACCGGCGCGCTGGATTTCATCGTGGAGCCGCTACGCCCGCTGTTCGACCACATCGTGTGCGCCGAGCTGGCCCAATCCCACGGCACCTACACCGGCCAGCTGGCAGAAGTGCCGCCCACCAGCGAGTCGCGGGCCGAGGTGCTGCGGGATTTCGCCAACGCCGAGGGGCTGTTGATGTCGGAGTCGGTGGCCTACGCCGACTCGGCCAGCGATCTGGCCCTGCTGGAGGCGGTGGGCTACCCGGTGGCGGTGAACCCCGAGCCCAAGCTGGCCATGCTGGCCCGCAAGCGGGGCTGGCTCATCGAATATTTCGACAAGGCGCCCGGCGGTCCCCGCAAGCTGCTGCCCATCGGCGCCCGGAAGGCGTCATGAAGGATCGAGTTAGGCCAACCCCCCGCCCGGGCATGGTGCTGGAGGTAGACCGCTCCACCCCGCCCATCCTGTTCCACCACGGCGAGGGCTTCCGCACCGAGAAGCTGCCGGCGGGGCGCAGCCGGGTGATATACCCGGCCGAGCCGCTGCTGGGGCTGGCCGACCCCGAAGGAGCCATCCGCCGGGCGTTGCTCAACCCCATCGACCAGGATCCCCTGCCCGCCCAGCTAAGACCGGGCATGAAGCTCACCATCGCCTTCGACGACATCTCCCTGCCGCTGCCCCCCATGCGCCGCCCCGACATCCGCCAGATGGTGATCGAGCAGGTGCTGGAGATGGCCGCGGCCGCCGGGGTGGACGACGTCCACATCATTGCCGCGCTGGCCCTGCACCGGCGCATGACCGAGGACGAACTGCGCTACTCGCTGGGCGACCGCACCTACGACGCCTTCGCCCCCTCGGGCTGCCTCTACAACCATGATGCCGAGGACCCCGACGGCATGGTGGTTTTGGGCAACACCCCCCACGGCGAGGAGGTGCAGTTCTCCAAGCGCGCCGCGGAGAGCGACCTAGTGGTGTACGTGAACATCAACCTGGTGGCCATGGACGGCGGCCACAAGAGCACCGCCACCGGCCTGGCCGGCTACCAAGGACTGCGCCACCACCACAACGTGAAGACCATGCAGGAGTCCAGATCGTTCATGGACCAGCACCGCTCGGAGCTGCACGCGTCCAACTGGCGCATGGGCAAGGTGCTGCGCGACGCCGGGGTGAAGATCTTCCAGATCGAGACCACGGTCAACAACAACACCTTCGGGGTGGACGGGCCGCTGGCCATGCTCCAAAAGCGGGAGTGGGAGTGGACGGCCAAAGACCGGGCCGCGTTCGTGGCCATGACCACCGGGCTGAGGTACACCCCGCCCCAGATGGCCCGCCAGATCTTCCAGTCGTGGCGGGCGCCCTACGAGCTGACCTCGGTACAGGCCGGCGAGGTGGAGGCCGTCCACAAGGTGACCACCGAGAACGTGTACGCCCAGCACCTGGTGCCGGTGGAGGGCCAGACCGACATCTTGACCATGGGCCTGCCCTACATCTGCCCCTACAACGTGAACTCGGTTATGAACCCCATCCTGGTGATGTGCCTGGGGCTGGGCTACTTCTTCAACCTGTACCGGGGCCGCCCGCTGGTGCGGGAGGGCGGAGTGGTCATCATGGGCCACCCCACCCGCTGGGAGTTCCACCCGGTACACCACCCCAGCTACATCGACTTCTTCGAGCAGGTGCTGGCCGACACCACCGACCCGGTGGAGATCGAGGCCCGCTACGAGCGCCAGTTCGCCACCGACGAGTGGTACATCCACCTGTACCGCACGTCGTACGCCTACCACGGCGTCCACCCCTTCTACATGTGGTACTGGGGGGCGCACGCGCTACAGCACCTGGGCGAGGTGATCATCGTGGGCGGCGACGCCCGGGCGGTGCAGCGCATGGGCTTCCGCCCCGCCTCCACCCTCCAAGACGCCCTAGAGATCGCCAGCGACACCGTGGGCCGCCAGCCCACCGTCACCCACCTCCACAACCCCCCCATCCTGATGGCCGATGTCAGCTAGCACGCCCATCCCCGCCGCCGTCCGGACGCCCCTGCGGCCCGTCCCAGCCAAGGCCGATGTCAGCTAGGCGGGTGATCTCGAAGCTGGACTTCCCCTACCGGGCGGCCCGACCGCCCGCGGGGGTGCCGCCCGCGCCTGAACTCAAGAAGCGCGGGGCCGACTACGACACCGACTGGGCCCGCAAGCCAGCCGCTCGGGCGGCCCGGCGGGTTCTCACCGAAATAGTGATGCAACCGGCCATGGCCGCCCTGGCCCGTCCCCAGCGTCGAGGTCTCGACCGGCTAGAGCGACTGGAAGGCCCGGTGATCTTCGCCGCCAACCATCACAGCCACATTGACACCCCCCTGCTGTTCACCTCCATACCGCCTCGGTGGCGCAACCGGCTGGTAGTGGGGGCGGCGGCCGACTACTTCTTCACCGGGGCGCTCAAGTCGACCGCCTCCGCACTAGTCATCGGGGCCATCCCCGTCGAGCGGTCCAAAGTGGGCCGGCGCTCGGCCCGGCTGGCCGCGTCGCTCATCGAAGACGGCTGGAGCCTGCTCATCTTCCCCGAGGGCGGCCGCAGCCCCGACGGCTGGGGCCAGCCCTTCCTAGGGGGCGCCGGCTACCTGGCCGTGCGCTGCGGCGTGCCGGTGGTGCCGGTGCACGTGGAGGGCACCGACCGGATCCTGCCCAAAGGCCGCAATGTGCCCAAGGTGTCGGCCACCACGATCACTTTCGGCGATCCACTGGTCCCCACCGAGGAGGACAACGCCCGACGGTTCGCGGCCCGCATCGAGGTGGCAGTGGCCACCCTGGCCGACGAGTGCGCCACCGACTGGTACCAGGCCCGCCGCCGAGCCCACGCCGGCACCACCCCCGGCCTCACCGGCCCCAATGTGTCCCCCTGGCGCCGGGCCTGGGCCCTAGGCGACCGCTCCCCCCGCTCCCGCCGCCAACACCGCCGCTGGCCCAAGTAGAACTCCGTAAACGGCCCATTCCGCGACAAGGCCAAATCGCCGGCAAGCCCGTAGGATCGGAGGTATGCCGGTTGCCGCTTCCACCCCTATTGAGCTGATCGAAAACGTGTATTCCACCCTGGACGAGCGGGTTGGCGCCGCCCGGGAGCGATACGGACGAGACCTCACGTTGGCTGAGAAAATCCTGGTAAACCACCTCGACGACCCCACCGTCACCCCCGAGCGGGGGGCCACCTACGTGGATCTGCGGCCCGATCGGGTGGCCATGCAGGACGCCACCGCCCAGATGGCCTGGCTCCAGTTCATGACCGCCGGGCTCGACGAGGTGCAGGTGCCCACCACCACCCACTGCGACCACCTCATCTCGGCCCGCCTCGACGCCCAGCGCGACCTGGCCGCTGCCCTCGACAACAACGAGGAGGTGTACGACTTTTTGGAGTCGGTGTGCGCCCGCTACGGCGCCGGATTCTGGAAGCCGGGCTCGGGGATCATCCACCAGGTGGTGCTGGAGCAGTACGCCTTCCCAGGCGGCATGATGATCGGCACCGACAGCCACACCCCCAACGCCGGCGGCTTGGCCATGGTGGCCGTAGGCGTGGGCGGCGCCGACGCGGTGGACGTGATGACCGGCTTCCCCTGGAACGTGCGCTGGCCCAAGTTGATCGGAGTCTGCCTCACCGGCGAGCTCGACGGCTGGGCCGCCCCCAAAGACGTGATCTTGAAGGTGGCCGAGATCCTGACCGTGGCCGGCGGCACCGGGGCAATCGTGGAGTACTTCGGTGAAGGCGCCCACTCGCTGTCGGCCACCGGCAAGGCCACCATCTGCAACATGGGGGCCGAGATCGGCGCCACTACTTCTCTGTTCGCCTACGACGACGCCATCGCCCGCTATCTCAAGGCCACTGGCCGGGAGGCCGTGGCCGACGCGGCCAACGCCGCCGCCCACAACCTGCGGGCCGACGAAGCGGTGTTGGCCGACCCCGGCCGCTATTTCGACCGGGTGGTGGAGATCGACCTGTCCAAGCTGGGACCGCACATCAACGGCCCCCACACTCCCGACCGGGCCCGCCCGGTGGCCGAGCTGGGCGCCGAGGCCAAGCTCAACGGCTGGCCGCTGGAGGTGAGCGCCGCGCTGGTGGGGTCGTGCACCAACTCCAGCTACGAGGACATCACCCGGGCAGCCAGCATCGCCCGCCACGCCGCCGCCTCCGGGCTAACCGCCAAGTCGCCCCTCATGGTCACCCCTGGATCTGAGCAGGTGCGGGCCACCATCGAGCGCGACGGCCTGTTGGCCGACTTGGAGGCCATCGGGGCCACTGTTTTGGCCAACGCCTGCGGCCCGTGCATCGGCCAGTGGAACCGCGACGATGTGGCCGACGGCACCCCCAACAGCATCGTCACCAGCTACAACCGGAACTTTCCCAAGCGCAACGACGGTTACGCCTCCACCAACGCCTTCGTGACCTCGCCCGAGACGGTGGTGGCCCTGGCGCTGGCCGGCACACTGGACTTCGACCCCGCTACCGACACCATCACCGCCCCCGACGGCACCGAGGTGGCGCTCATGGTAGGGCCGGGCACCGAGCTCCCCGACCAGGGATTCGACCCCGGCGCCAGCGGGTTCATCGCCCCGCCCGACGACGGCAGCGGCGTGGACGTGCAGGTGTCGCCCGACTCTGAGCGGCTCCAACTGCTCGAGCCATTCACCCCCTGGGACGGCGACGACTTCCACGGCCTGCCGGTGCTGCTGAAAGCCCAGGGCAAGTGCACCACCGACCACATTTCCATGGCCGGGCCGTGGCTGCGCTACCGGGGACACTTGGAGAACATCTCCGGCAACCTCTATCTGGGAGCGGTGAACGCCTTCACCGGAGCGGTTGGCGAGGGCAAGAATCAGCTCGACGGCACCACCGGCTCGTTCCCCGACGTGGCCGCCGCCTACCACGCCGCCGGCCAGCGCTGGGTGGTGGTGGGCGACCGCAACATCGGTGAGGGCTCATCCCGGGAGCACGCCGCCATGGAGCCCCGCTTCCGGGGATGTGCCGCGGTGATCGCTCGATCCTTCGCCCGCATCCATGAGACCAACCTCAAGAAGCAGGGCGTGCTGGCCCTGACCTTCGCCGACCCCGACGACTACGACCGCATCGACGAGGACGACCGTGTCTCGGTGCTCGGCCTGGCCGATCTGGCCCCCGGAGCGCCGGTGCAGGTGCAGGTGGCCAAGCCTGACGGCACCACCGTGGACATCACCGTCGAGCACACCCTGTCGCACGACCAGATCGAGTGGTTCCAAGCGGGCAGCGCCCTGAACCTGATCCGCCAGCGAACCAAGGGCTGACCAGGCTCTCGAGCCGCCATGGGCAACCGCTCCTCCTGCTGACCGTAGATTTGCCGGAATGGACATCCGCCAGCTCGATGCCCTACTGGCAATAGCCGAGCACAAGACCTTCTCCAAGGCCGCCCGTTCGCTGCACACCGTGCAGTCCAACGTGTCCAAGCACATTGCTCGATTGGAAGAAGAGCTGGGCACCCGCTTGGTGGACCGCGACGCCGGCACCCTCACCGAGGAGGGAGAGGCGGTGGTGGCCCGGGCCAGGCGCATCCGGGCCGAAACCGACGCCATCGCGCACGACATATCCGCCATGCGCGACGACATCTCCGGCGTCACCCGCCTGGGCATTATCGACTCCACCGCCCGATGGCTGATCCCCATGGTTCTGCCGGCCCTGGAAGCCACATATCCCAATATCCGGCTCCAGGTGCTTACCGCCACCACCACCAGCCTGCTCCCCCAAGTGGTGGCCGGGCACCTGCACAGTGCAGTTGTAAACCTGCCCCTACGGGAGTCGGAGATCCGAGTGGAGGAGCTGTTCGAAGAAGACCGCCTGCTCTTCGCCCCGCCCGACCACCCGCTGGCCCGCAAGTCATCGGTCACCCCCGCTGAGTTGAGCCGCCATGAGCTGCTTCTCACTCCCGAGGGCACCGCCTTCCGAGACGAGATCGACTCGGAGCTCAAGAAACAGGGGGTGGAGCTCACCACCCGGGCCGAGATCGATGGTATGCGGATGATCGCCACCCTGGTTTACGTGGGATTCGGTGCGGCCATCCTCCCCGCTACCGCCGCCCCCGACGAGGGCCCGTGGCGGCGCATCCCCATCACCGGCCTGGTCCCGCGCTCAGTGGGCATGATCTTCAGTCGTCAAGTGGCTCCGTCGGCCATAACCCGAGCGGTGCGCGACGTGATCTTCGAAGTGGTGGGCACCCACGGCTACGACCAGGCCGGGGTGTACCCCAGCTGAGCCCGGCGCGAGACTGACTGCACCGCTTATGACCGACGCCATGACCGCCACCGGAAACCGAGAGGACCCATGTCTGACGCCGTGACCACCGCTGGCAATCGGCCCGACCGGGTTCCGCTGCGAGCCGGAGCGCCGGGTTCGGCCCGGGCCTGGCTGGACTCCTACGACGGCCGGGAATGCGTGGTATTCGAAGTGGAGGACAACGAAGCCGATCGGGGGGCGCTCAGCCCGGCCGACAGCGAGACGCTGGAGCGGGCCGCGCAAGAAGCCCTTTTGCGCCGCGTACCCCTGGTGGGATTCATCGCCTCATCGGGCGCCGACATCGACTCGGGCATCGCCGCCACCATGGGCTGGGGCCGAGTTGCCAAAGCGGTGGTTAACTGTTCGGGCCGAGTACCCACCATTTTCTGCGCCACCGGCCCGGCGGTATCGGGTCCGGCTCTGCTGCTGGGCCTGGCCGACATCGCCATCGCCACCGAGGACAGCTACGCCTTTGTTTCCGGCCCCCGCATGGTTACCCAGTTCACCGGCGAGGTGATCAGCAACCAGACCCTGGGCGGCGCCGGACAGCTCTCCCGGCGCAGCGGAGTGGCCGCCTTCCTGGTGGAGGACAAAGACGCTGCCTCCGACCTGGTGGGCGCGCTGTTGAGCCTGCTGCCCGCCCACGCCGATGAATTGCCTCCCCGCTACCCGGTGGACGACCCCGTCGACCGGCCCACCCCCGAGCTGCGCGACATTCTGCCCGAATCTCCATTGGGCAGCTACGACGTGCGGGATGTGGCCCGAGCGGTGGCCGACGACGGCGACCTGTTGGAATACAAGGCCGACTGGGCCGCCAACCTGGTATGCGCCTTCGCCACCGTGGCCGGACGGCCGGTGGGGATATTGGCCAACCAGCCCCAGACCCTGGCCGGAACCCTCGACATCGCGTGCAGCCAGAAGGGGGCCCGGTTCGTGTCGTTTTGCGATGCCTTCAATCTGCCGCTGGTCACCTTCGTGGACACCTCGGGCTTTCAGCCGGGCAAAGACCTGGAGTGGCGTGGGATCATCCGCCACGGGGCCCAGCTGGCATTCGCCTACGCCCGGGCCACCGTGGGCCGGGTGAACGTGACCCTGCGCAAGTCTTACGGCGGGGCCTACATCGTGATGGACTCCCGCCACATGGGCAACGACATCGCCCTGGCCTGGCCCTCAGCGGAGGTCGCAGTCATGGGCGCCCGGGGAGCGGTAGAGATAGTGCACCGCCGGGCCAGCCCCGAGGAGCGAGCCGAGCTGGAGACTGCCTATGAGGAGCGCTACCTCAACCCCTACATCGCCGCAGAGCGGGGTTCCATCGACGCGGTGATCGACCCGGCCAACACCCGGGCCGAGGTGGCCGCGGCCTTGGAGATCTTGGAGTCCAAGCGGGAGACCCTCCCCCGCCGCCGCCACGACAACACCCCGCTCTAGGGATCAATCTGACCAGCGGATGTTCCTCCTCTAGGGCGAATTGGACCTCCTGAGGTAAGCTGCGGCAGCGCCGGAGGGAAGAGCGAAAGGAGCCGTGCGTGGCTGAGTCCATAACGATCACCGACAATCGGACTGGTGAGTCGATTGAGGTTCCGATTGTCGACGGTGGTGTGGATGCCGCAGCCTGGCGAAGACTGCTTCCCAACGTCTGGTTCCTAGACCCCTCCTTCAGCACCACCGCCGCCACCACCAGCGCCGTCAGCGAGGTGGACGGCGAGAACGGCATCCTGCGCTATCGGGGTTATCCCATCGAGCAGCTAGCAGAGCACTCCACCTTCTTGGAGGTGGCCTATCTGCTGCTCCACGGCGAGCTGCCCACCCCTGGGGAATACGACGTGTGGGTCGGCGAGATCACCCATCACACCTATATCCATGAGCGCTTCCGCAAGCGGTTCATGGAGTCGTTCCTCCACGATGCCCATCCGATGGGCATGTTCGTGTCCACGATCGCCGCTTTGTCCACCTTCTACCCCGAGGCCAAGGACATCGAAGATCCCGAGAATCGGATGCACCAGATCGTGCGCCTCATCGCCAAGGTGCCCACCGTGGCCGCCGCCGGCGCCCGTTTCAACACCGGCATGCCCTTCGTCTACCCCGACAACGACTTGGACTTCGCCACCAACTTCTTGTCGATGATGTTCAAGATCGCCGAGCCAAAATATCGTTGCGAACCGGCATTCCGGCGGGCGCTCGACCTGCTGCTCATCACCCATGCCGACCACGGCCAGAACTGCTCCACCAGCACCGCCCGGGTGGTGGGCAGTGCCCACACCGATCCCTATTCGGTTATCGCCGCGGCCGCCTGCTCGCTGTACGGCCCCCGCCACGGCGGAGCCAACCAAGCAGTGATGGAGATGCTCAACGACATCGGCAGCTACGAGAACATCGACCCGTTCATCAAGGCGGTAAAGGCCGGTGAAACCCGTCTCATGGGATTTGGCCACCGGGTGTACAAGAACTACGACCCCCGGGCCCGCATCATCAAGCAGGCCGCCTACGACGTGTTCGAGGTGACCGGGTCCAATCCGCTGCTCGACATCGCTCTCAAGCTGGAAGAGGTGGCCCTGGCCGACGACTACTTCGTGAGCCGCCGCCTGTATCCCAACGTGGACTTCTACTCCGGGTTGATCTACCAGTCGATGGGGTTCCCCACCGACATGTTCACCGTTTTGTTCGCCATCGCCCGCACCGCCGGCTGGCTGGCCCACTGGGTAGAGCTCCTAGAACAAGACAGCCGCATAGCCCGCCCCCGCCAGGTCTACACCGGCTCCACCGAGCGCACCTACATCCCCATCAACGAGCGCTGATTCCTGAACATGGAAGGCAGATTTGCGGCATTTGCCCGGCGCCTATTCAACAGGGAGTTGGACGCACCGCCGCCCAAAGGGGATATCGATTCCATTTGTGGGATGGTGCATGGCACGCCTCTGGACATGGCCCGTGATGGCAAACAGGTCATCGCGGAAGCATTCGGCCGTCAATATATCGACAAACGCAGCTGAAGCATGGACATGTCAAGCAGTCGCAACATGCCGCCGACTCGGGAATTTAAGGAGACGGTGCAGGCTCGTGCGAAGCGCGACCCGGATTTCCGATCAGGCCTGCTGAGGGAAGGCGTAGAATGCATGCTCGCCGGAGAAACCGACACGGGCAAGACCATTTTGCGCGACTACATCAACGCAACCATTGGCTTCTCTGAACTTGGCGAAATCACGAGGAAATAACGTCAGCGCAGACGTGGCGATCGCTGCCCATAGAATACCCGAGCTGGAACACCGTGTACCGTAACCACTTGGCCTGGTCTCGGAACCGCATTCTGAAGGGCCGTCGCTCAGATGCGGCCATTACCGTGGCACGCGACTTGGCCGCCGCTACGAGCGCCGCATTGGCGGTGGGCTGATGGCCAGATTGTTTGCTGACTGCCAATCTGACATTGGCCATAGGCACCAAAGGGCGATCTATTGCGAAAGTTGCGCGGCCATGCGGCGACGTGAATCGGCGGCGGATGCCCGCCAGCGCAAGCTGCGCCGCGAAGCGGGCGAGACACCTTGCGGCCACTGCGGTAAGCCGGTGCCAGACTTCCTAGTCGCCTTGTTGGGGCTTCCGGTCCATAGTGATCCAAACTGCTGGGCTGGCTACGACCGCAAGCGGAGGGCTTGGCTGCTAGGAGTGGGGACCTATGCGGCGGTGAGGCGCTGGCAGCAAGCAGCCAAGTGGCTTCTTTACATGACTCGCGGCAGCAAATGCGGAATCTGGGGAGATTGGGTTGCGCTAGCCGACTGCCAGTTAGATCACATCTGGCCCATAGCTCGAGGCGGAGGCAACGGCTACTACAACTTGCAGTTGGCCCATAGTCGTTGCAATGCCCACAAGGGAAACAGCGTCCGTTCAATATGACTAACGCGAAGTCCCACATTGGCCGAGATGAATTGCCGGTGATTGGTAAATCTGATTGTCCATATCGTGGATAATCCATTAGCCTTTTATGCATGTCCTACCTGCGGCGGCATTTGGACAGCAGGCTTGCCCACTTGCTCAGCGTGCATCCGGCGTGCCTGATCGAGGGCATCCGAGGGGTGGGCAAGACCAGTACCGCCAGCCGACTGGCGGCATCGACGCTGCGATTGGACCATCCGCCGACGGCTGAGTTGATGGCTCTTGACCCGGAGGCGGCCTGTGCTTCGCTGCCGAGGCCGGTGCTCATCGACGAGTGGCAGCGCGTCCCTACGGTCTGGGACGCAGTACGGCGCATGATCGACGACGACCGGTCGCCGGGCCAGTTCGTACTGAGCGGATCAGCCAGAACATCGGTCAGCGCTGACATCCATGCCGGTGCCGGGCGGATCATGCCCCTGCGTCTGAGGCCGATGACCCTTTCCGAGCGGCGAGGCCAAGCCCCGGTGGTGGCATTGGACGAACTGGCGACACATGGAATTGACGCCGTTCGGGGTGTCCGTTCGCCAATCTCACCTGCCGAGCAACTCGAGCCCACAGTGATCTCAGGACTGCCCGGATACCTGGGAATGGCCGAGATCGACCATCAGGATGCGCTGCGCTCCTATCTCGACCTCGCCGTGTCACGCGACTTGGCGGAGATCGCTCCCGGTCAGCGCAATGTCCGCAAACTGCGCAACTACCTGCGGGCCTATGGGGCCACTGTGGCAACCACTGCTGAGCACGCCACGATTCACAATGCCGCCGAAGTAGCCAAGGCCACTGGTGAGACGTACCACGACCTGCTGGACCGCCTCGGGCTGATCGAGGAGTTGCCCGGCTGGTCTGACAACCGGCTTAAGCGCCTTACCAAGAGCCCCAAACGACACCTCGTTGATCCTGCCCTGGCAGCCGCCGATCACTACGAGACCTCCTTGCAGCTCAGCGAGCGCCGGGAACGGCTTGGCGAGCTCTTTGAGAGCGCGGCGGCCTGCCAGATCAAAGCGACCGCTGAGGCGATGGGCTTGGGGTGGCAATTCTCCCACCTGCGATCAGCGGGCGGCGAAAACGAGATCGACCTGATTGCAGATCTGCCCGACGGTGTCGTGATCGCCTTCGAAATTAAACTTGCCGAAGCCATATCGACCAGGGACGCTCGACACCTCAGCGTCCTGCGAGACCGATTAGGTAATACCTTCCGCGCCGGACTCGTCGTTCACCCCGGTACCACCGCCCACCGCCTCGACGAAGGCATCGCCGCTGTCCCCCTCGCGGCCCTGGTCTAAGTGAGTCAAACAACGATCGAGGCGACCCGCCTCACCTCGTCTCTGTCAAGCCGTCGCGGAGGGCGGTAAGGAGGGCGGCGGTGGTTATGGCGGCGGTTTCGGAGCGGAGGACTGAGGAGCTGATTCGGATGGCGTCGAGTTGGTGGCGCTCGGTGACGGACCAGCCGCCTTCGGGGCCGATGAGCACGGTGGGGTGATCTAGGGATGGGGGGTTGCCTTCGATGTCGGCTCGGATTGCGCCGGGCTGAGCGGCCAGATCGGCGAACTCGGCTACTTGGCCGATGTCGGGGATTCGCACTTGGCGGCTTTGCATGGCGGCTTCCCGGGCTACGCGGCGCAGGCGCTCGACATGGCGGGTGGCCCGGTCGGCGTCCCAGCGCACCACGCTGTGCTCGGCGGTGAACGGCACGATTGCGTCCACCCCCAGCTCGGTGAGCTTCTGAACCACCAGCTCGGGGCGGCCGCCTTTGATGAGAGCGAAGCCGATGGTGAGCTTGGGGCGGGGCGCCTCGGCGAACACCACCTCGCCGTCGGGCTCAGCTTGGCTTTGGGGGCCTGACCCCAAGCGGCACACCCGCCATGAACCGGCGCCATCGGAGGCGGTGAAAGTGTCCCCCGGTCGCAGCCGCAGCGACCGGGTGAGGTGATGGAGGTCGTCGTCGCGCAGCTCGGGGTGTTCTAGATCATCGACGAAGACGTGGGGCCCGTCACCGCCGCCGGGCTTCACGGCGTCGCTTCCTGGTGGTAGGCGCCACCTCTTCACCTCGCAGTTCGGCCAACTGGTGGAGCAGGTCGATTTCGTCGTCGCTCAGCCCAGTGGGCGTCTCCACCATGGCCTGCACCAGCACATCGCCTCGGCCCCGGCCTTCCAGTCGGGGCACGCCCCGGCCCCGGATGCGGAACACGTCGCCGGTCTGGGTGCCGGCGGGAATCTCCAGGTCTTCCACGCTGTCCAGCGTCTCGTACTTCAAGTCGGCGCCCAGGGCGGCCTGGACCATGGTCAGGTGCAGCCGGTCCACCAGATGGTCGCCGTCGCGCTCGAAGCGGGGGTGAGGCCGCACGTCGATATGCACGTACAGGTCGCCAGGAGGACCGCCCCGAGGCCCCGCCGCACCCCGACGGGACACCCGCAGAGTGGACCCCTGGCCCACCCCGGCGGGGACGGTAACCGTGTAGTCCCGGTCGCCCACCACCCGGCCGTCGCCCCCGCACTCTAGGCATGGGTCGGCGATCACCTCGCCGCTACCCGAACAAGCGTCGCACACCGTGCGGGTGACCATCTGGCCCAGTATCGACTGGCGAACCCGCTGCACCTGGCCCATGCCGTCGCAGGTGCCGCAGGTGATGGGCTGGCTTCCTTCGGCCGCGCCCCGGCCCTCGCACTGCTCGCACACCGTGGCGGTGCGCACGGTCACCTCGGCGTCGGTGCCCAACACCGCTTCTTCAAAATCAAGGGCCAGCACCGCCTCCAAGTCGGCTCCTCGCTGGGGACCGGTTCGGGCCCGGCCGCCGCCAGTGCCAAATGGGCTGGACCCAAACGGGCTGGCACCGCCGAAGAAGGCGTCGAAGATGTCGCTCAGGTTCATTCCTGAGAACGGGTCGCCCCCGCCGGCCGCCCCTGGCGCGGTGCCGAAGCGGTCGTAGTGGGCGCGCTTCTGAGGGTCGCTCAGCGTCTCATAGGCCAGTGCGATCTCTTTGAACCGGGCCTCGGCTTCGGCGTCGTCGGGGTTGGCGTCGGGGTGGTACTGGCGGGCCAGCTTGCGGAACGCCTTTTTGAGATCGTCCTCGGAGTCATCTCGGCCCACGCCGAGCAGTTCGTAGAAGTCAGCAGCCATTGTTCTAGGGGGACGAGAGCCGATTGCCCAGGTTCTGGCTCACCACCGCCACTGCGGCCAGCGCCTGGGGATAGTTCATGCGAGTGGGGCCGAGCACCCCGATGGAGCCCACCGGCTGGCCGGCCACCTCGTAGGGGGCCACGATCAGCGAGCACTCGGCCAGGGGGGCCACCCCTGTCTCCGAGCCGATGGCCACGGTGAGACCTCGATTCAGGATGTCTCTCACCAACGAGACAACCACCAACTGCTTCTCCAGTATTCCCAGTACCGAGCGAACCGTCTCGGTGGCGTCGAACAATCCGGCCACGCTGGCCGCGCCGCCCACGTAGAGCTGCTCCTCGGCATCACCCAAATCGGCCAGCGACTCAAGCACCCGGGCCGCCAGCGGGGTCAGGCCCCGGGTCAGCCCGCCGCCTCGCAGGGCGCTGGCCGGGCTTCCCGCCAATTGGTCGGTGAGCTGGGTGGATGCCCGGGCCATCTCCACCGCGTTGGTGGGCTGGTCCACCTCAATGGTGCGCTTGTCCACCGACCCGTTCTCATACACCACCAGGGCCATAACCAGCCGCTCCGACAGATCCACCAAGCTCACCGAGCGGATGGTGGCGCTGGAGTGCTGGGGGGCCACCACCAACGCGGCATAGGCGGTGAGATCAGCCAACAAAGCGCTGGTGTCGGCCAGCATCTGCTCGAGTTCGCTGTGCGTCGTGTCGAAAAATGAGCGCACCTGCTGGCGCTCGGTGCGGCCCAAGGTGCCGGACACGTCGGTGAGAGAGTCCACAAAGTGGCGGTAGCCCTTGTCGGTGGGAATGCGGCCTGCGCTGGTGTGGGGCTGGCTCAGGTATCCGGCCTGCTCCAGGGCCAGCATCTCGTTGCGCACCGTGGCCGGTGAGACGCCCAAATCGGCGATCTCGGAGACGTGGGAGGATCCCACCGGCTGGGTGGTGGAGATGTATCCCTCCACCACGGCCCGCAGCACTGCGGCCTTTCGGGCCGAGAGCGTCTCGGCTTGGCTTCCCATGAACCCTGAATACTACTGGCCTGGCCTGGCGAGCCACCCAGTGGACATGGCCAGCGGGGCCTCAGTCGTCCAGGCGCAGAGCAGAAATGAATGCGTCTTGGGGCACGTCCACCCGGCCGATGGCCTTCATCTTCTTCTTGCCGGCCTTCTGGTTCTCCAACAGCTTTCGCTTGCGGGTCACGTCGCCGCCGTACAGCTTGGCGGTGACGTCTTTGCGGAAGGCCTTGACCGTCTCCCGGGCGATGATCTTGCCGCCGATGGCCGCCTGGATGGGAACGTCGAACTGCTGGCGGGGAATCAGCTCCTTGAGCTTCTCGGTCATGCGCCGGCCGTAGGAATAGGCCGCATCGCGGTGGACGATGGAGCTGAAGGCGTCCACCGGCTCGTGCTGGAGCAAGATGTCCACTTTGGTGAGGTCGGAGGCAGCGTAGCCGTCGGGCTCGTAGTCCAAGCTGGCATAGCCCTGGGTGCGGCTCTTGAGCTGGTCGAAGAAGTCCACCACCACCTCGGCCAGCGGCAGCCGGTAGGCCAGCTCCACCCGCTCGGGCGACAGGTACTCCAGCTTTTTCATCTCCCCCCGACGGGCCTGGCACAGCTCCATGAGGGTGCCGGTATAGTCGGCGGGGGCGATGATGGTGGCGGCCAGCATGGGCTCCTGGATGCCCCGCACCTCAGCGGCCGGGGGCATTTCGGAGGGGTTGTCCACCTCCACCTCCTCGCCGCTTTCCATCTCCACCCGGTAGGCCACCGAAGGGGCGGTGGCGATGAGGCTGAGGTTGAACTCCCGCTCGAGGCGCTCCCGCACGATCTCCATGTGCAACAGCCCGAGAAAGCCGCAGCGGAACCCGAAGCCCAGCGCGCCCGACGACTCTGGCTGGTAGTTGAAGCTGGAGTCGCTCACCCGCAGCCGCTCCAGGGAGTCGCGCAGGGCGGCGAATTCGTCGCCGTCGATGGGATACAGCCCGCAGAACACCATCGACTTGGGCTCCTGATAGCCGGCCAGGGGCTCGGCCGCGCCGTCGCGGGTGGTGGTGACGGTCTCGCCCGACCGGGCTTCGGCCACGTTCTTCATACCGGCGATGAGATAGCCCACTTCGCCCGGTCCCAGTTCGTCGACCGGGGTGGGCTGGGGGCGCCACGCTCCGATCTCGTCGGCCTCCCGGTCGGTGCGGGCCTGCATGAACCGGATCTTGGCCCCCGACCGCAGCCGCCCGTTCATCACCCGCACCGAGCTGACCACCCCCCGGTATTGGTCGAAATGGGAGTCGAAGATCAGCGCCTGGAGCGGAGCGTCGGCGTTGCCCACCGGCGGCGGGGTGCGGGCCACCACCGCATCGAGCAGCTCTCGCACGCCTTCGCCAGTCTTGGCGCTGATGTGCAGCACGTCCTCGGCGGCAATGCCCAGCACTTGTTCGATCTCCTCGGCTCGTTGCTCGGGCTCGGCCGCGGGCAGGTCGATCTTGTTGAGCGCGGCTACAACCTCCAAATCGTTCTCCATGGCCAGATAGCAGTTGGCCAGCGTCTGGGCCTCAATGCCCTGGGCTGCGTCCACCAGCAGGATTACTGACTCGCAGGCAGCCAGCGAGCGGCTCACCTCATAGCCGAAGTCCACGTGGCCCGGGGTGTCGATGAGGTTGATCACGTGCCCTTCGTGGTCGAGGCGGACGCTCTGGAGCTTGATGGTGATTCCCCGCTCCCGCTCCAAGTCCATGGAGTCGAGATACTGGGCCCGCATATCCCGCGGGTCCACCGCCCCGCACAGCTCCAGCATGCGGTCGGCCAGCGTCGACTTGCCGTGGTCGATATGAGCAATGATCGACGTGTTGCGGATGTGGGAGAGATCCATGGGAACCGAGTAACGCTACCCCCCTCAATCACTAGGTTCCCATGTGGTTACCGGGGATTGAGGGACGGTAGAGTGGTCATTCTGTGGCAAACATCAAGAGCCAGATAAAACGCAACCGCCAGAACGAGAAGCGCCGCCAGCGCAACCGGGCCGTGCGCTCGGAGATCATCACCCGCACCCGAAGCGCAGAGGCCGCCGCCCAGTATGGCGATGGCGAGGAGACCGCTGAAGCCGCCCGGCAGGCCATCAAGCGAATCGACAAGGCCGCCAGCAAGGGCGTGCTGCACCCCAACACCGCGGCCCGTAAGAAGTCTCGCTTGATGAGGCGCCTGGCCCGCCTCCAGGCTGAGTAGTCCGCGTCTAGCGGTTCAGCTGAGTCAGACGGGCCACCAGCACTTCCAAAACCCCCTCGGGGGGTATGGCAGTAGCGCCCCGCAAGTCCAGATCGGCTTGGGCCAACAGTTCGATCGACCGGGCAACCTTCTTCGACCCCAGCTTTCGAGCCTGGCGCAGCGCCTTGCGAGCCGGAAATGTGGAGCCTTTGATGCCCAGCAGCTCGGCGGCCTCCTTCTCATCGGCGGCGTCGGCGCCGTCGAGACGCAGCAGCCGATTGTGGTGGTTGTAGAGGGTGGACAGCACCTGCATCTCGTTGCGGCCCCCGGCGTGGAGCATGCGGCGCAGCTTGTCCAAGGCGTCGGCGATGTTGCCCGATTCCACCGCATCGGTCAGCTCCCAGGGAGGAACCGACCCGGCCTCCCAGATGAACGGGACCACGTCATCGGCTTCCAGGGCCCGATCTGGGCCATAGGCCGACGCCAGTGTGGTGAGCACAGCTGGCAAGCGGCTCATGTCCTCCCCTAAGTGGTCGGCCAAAAGCCGCTTGGCCCCGGGTCGCAGCCGGAGCCCGGCAGCGGCGATCTGGGTGTCCATCCACTTGGCCGCGCCGTCGCGGCCCCGGGGCACTCCGGCGCCCACCACCTCTCCACCGGCTTGGGACACCGCTTCGGTCAGGCGCTTGGGCACTGCGTTCAGCCTTTGCAGCGCCGGCCCCTTCTCCCACACCAGCACCAAGTCGGTGGTCTCCAGCGGGTTCTCCAGATAGCCGAGCAGCGGGCTGAGCGAATCGACGGTGGAGAATCGGCCTATCTCCCGGCCCACCACCACCCGCCGGTCGGTGAGGAACGGCGGGGTCTGGGCCGCGTCCACCAGCGGGGCGATGTGGTAGTCCTCGTCTTCCAGGTAGGCGGCCTCGGTCAACTCGGCCACCATCAGCGACCGGTCGCCGTCGCCCACTAACTGCGCCACCCGGTCGCGCACCGCGTTGGACAACAGCACCTCGTCGTCGCCGTGCAGTAGGACCACCGTGGCGCTCATCGCCGGCCCTCAATGTGCTCAAGAGTCGCCCTCATGCACACTCCCGCTGGTGTTGGAGGATGGCGCTCATGAAGTCGGCCACCCGGCGGGTGCCGGCCACATCATGGGCCCGAAGGATGCGGGCGCCCAACCCCACGCCAAGGGCGTGGGCCGCCAGCGTGGCCTCCCGCCGGTCCCCCACCTCAGATCCGGTCAACGCGCCCAAAAAGCCCTTGTTCGACACCGACAGAAACACCGGATAGCCCAAATCCACCAGCTCCTGAGACCGGCGCAGCAGCTCGGCCGACATCTCCGGGGTCTTGCCCAGATCGTGGCCCGCGTCGAGCATGACCCGCTGCGGGGAGATGCCCGCGTCCACCGCCCACTGGGCCCGCTCGGCCAAGAATCTGCCCACCTCGCCCACCAGGTCGTCGTATTCCGGCTCGGGGTCGGCCACCCTCGGCGCCAACCGCACATGGCAGGCCACCACTGAGGCGCCCGCTTCGGCGGCAACGTAGAGGAAGTCGGGGTCGGCGAACCCGCTGATGTCGTTGCCCACCACCGCCCCGGCGGCGTAGCTCTCCCGGGCCACCGAGGCCCGCCAAGTGTCCACCGAGATGGGCAAGTCGAAGCGCTTTCGGAGCGCCTCGATGGCGGGCACCACTCGGTCCATCTCCTCGTCCTCGGTCACCTCGGGGCCGGGTCCGGCCTTCACCCCGCCCACGTCCAAGAAATCGGCCCCCTCGGCCACCAGCGTCTCGGCTTTGGCCAAAAACGCATCGAAATCCCAGTACTGACCGGCGTCATAAAACGAGTCAGGCGTACGGTTCAAAATCCCCATAACCAGAGCCCGAGTGGTCACGTCATAGCGATGCGGCCCCAACTCCACAATCACACCGGCGACGCTACACCCCGCTGGTGTCGGTTTGGGGTGCTGACGGCGTGACCGCCACCGTCAGGCGGGGGTCGTGGGACAGCACCGACATTTCTAGGCTGCCGACCAGGACTTGTTGGCCTGACTGGACGGTGTTGGCACCGCCAATTTTGTGGCCGGGTGGGGCGATGACGGTTCCTACCCACATTCGCTGTTTGAGCGAGAGGATTTGGTCGCGCTGGGCCCGGGTGCCCCGGTCGGCCACTACTAAGTCCACAGCTTCAACGCCGGCCCGGCGCAGATCCTCTAGCAGCCGCTCGGTCGACCGGTTGGCGCCCAGCAAGACCACCGTCGTGTGGTGATGACGCCACACTTCGACTCCGGAGTCGAGCACGGTGTGGAACGGCGGGTCGGCGATCCGCAGGGCCACCGCCGGCACCAATAGAGCCAGGGCCAACCCCGCGGCGGCCGCGGCCCGCAGCAGTCGGCGCCGGGCCAGCCACCAGACAACTGCACCAATAGCGACAGCAACGAGGTGCGGCGCCCGCAGCTCGCCCAGTCGAGCTGACGCCGCCCAGCCAGCCACCGCCTGGATCCAGCCAATGCCCACGCTGGTGGGCCAGTGGATGACAACGGCCAGCGGACCGCCCGCCATTCCGGCGAAGACTCCAGCCGACAGGCTCCACATCATGATCGGCCCGGCCACCGGGGCGGCCAGCAGGTTGGCCGGCAAGGAGGCCACCGGCACCCCGCCGAAAGTGGCGATCAACAAAGGCGACACGGCCAGTTGAGCTGAGACGGTTACCGCCATCGCGTCGGCCAAGATCCGGGGTCCGGGCAGGCGCTCGGCCAGGCGAGGGGCCCACAAGATGATGCCGGCCGAAGCAGCCACTGACAGGCGGAAGGCCACCGAGTGGACCAACAGCGGATCAACCAGCACCAACAGGGCCACAGCCAGAGCCAGCACCCGGCGGCTGGAGGCCTCGCGCCCCAGCAGGGTGGCGGTGGCGGCGATGGCCGCCATGACGGAGGCCCGCAGCACCGACGGCTCAAACCGGGTGACCAGGGCAAAAAAGCCGATGGCCCCCAGGGTGAGCACCCAGCGGCCCCGGTAGTCGAACCGCTCAATCAGCGGCCGGGCCAGGATGAGCACAAAGGCCACGTTCTGGCCCGATACGGCCAGCAGGTGAGTGAGGCCGGCGGCCCGGAAGTCGTCGGACACCACCGGCGACTGATAGCGGTCATCCCCGTACGACAGCCCGGTGAACAGGGCGAGGCGGTCGCCATCCAGCGACTCAGCGCCTCGGGCGATGGTGCGGCGCAGCCAGTTGGCCAGCCGATAGGGAAAAGCGCCCTCCCGGTAATCGTGGACGCGGTCTATGTTCAGCCGGTTGGCGATGTGGCGGGCCGCCTGGTAGTCGGGCAGCGGAAGGATCGGTCGGACGCTGCCGGCAACGCTGACGCGGTCCCCAGCCAGTCGGTCGCTCAGATCGCGGGCGGCCCGGCCGTAGGCCCACGCCTCATAGCGCCGTCCTTCCGCTCGCACCAACACCCGCATCCCCTCACCCACCGGCACCGGATCGGCCACCAAGGCCACCTCGCCGTCGAAGGCTGCGGGCTCAAGCGGGTCGAGGCCCGCCCAGGCGCGCGCCCCCAGCGAGGAGCTCAACAGCACCACTGCGGCCACCAGCAGCCACGGCTTGCGAACGGCCAGGGACACAGCCCCCAAGACGATCGCCGGAACCAGCGGAACGGCCGCCGACCACCAGGCGCCGGCCAGGGCGGCAACGGCCAACGCCACCGCGTGGCGGTCGCTCATTTCGGGCCAGCGGCCACACGCTGGCGGTGCCGCCTTTGTCTGGCGCTCACACGGCGACCAGATCCCGGATCTGCTCCAGCTTGCTGGGGCCGATGCCCGACACCGCCAACAGCCCATCCACCGAGGAGAACCCGCCAATCCGCTCGCGATGCTCGATGATGGCCGCGGCGATGGCCGGCCCTATCCCAGGCAGCGAATCCAGTTGCTCGGCAGTGGCGGAGTTGATGTTGAGCGGTCCCGTCCGGGCGTCTGCCCCGCCCCCGTGGGTCGAGCCGGTTCCGTTCAGGGGCGCGGGTATATCGGTCTGGCCGATTCGGGGGAAGTAAACCCACTGCCCGTCGAACAGCGTGTCGGCCAGATTCACCCGGTCGTAGTCGGCGTCAGGGGTCAGCCCCCCGGCGGCCTGGACCAAGTCGTGAACCCGGGCCTCCCCCCGAAACAGGTACACCCCCGGTACATGAACCGCACCAGCGGCGTGGACCAGGATCGGCGTCGGCTCGGCCGTGGGAGTTGCGACAGCGGGCAGCGGTGTGGCCATGGGGATGACCGCCTCGGGTCGGGGGGCACCGCTGGGCCCCAACATCAGGTAAGCCGCCACCGCAATGACAACCGCCAGCCCGCCGCCCGCGATCAGCAGCCGGGTTGGCGTGATCAGGTGGCGGTAGTCATCCCACATCTCCCGAAGCCGCTCTGCTGGCGTCAGCCGGGGAGGGGGCAGCGAGGAGTCTTCCATGGCCGATTCCGGGCGCGGCGCGCCAAGCCAGCAAAGGGGGAAGCAGCGTCAGGGTATCAGCCCGGTGCCAGCATCAACAGGGGGCAATTCCGGCACCCCCGAACTGAATTGGGGATCAGTAAAGCTGGGTGGTGAGGCGCCGCCGATAGACCGAGGTGCGGGGATCGTCGGACCCCATGATCTCCAACAGGTCCACAAATTCCTGGCGAGCCGCCTCGTCGGCCTTCACCCGGCCCAGAAGATCGTCGAGGCGAGCCTCGACATCCCCATTACCAGTCCCGGCGCCGGTACGGGCCAAAGCGGCGATCCGGCGGACCTCGACGTTCTCGGGTATCCGCTCCAACAGACCTAGGGCCTCCTCGCCCCGGCCATCAGCCACCAGCAGGTCGGCCAAGCTCAAAATGGCGCCCTCGTGGTCGGCGTCGAGCTCCAATGCCCGCCGCAGGGAGGCCTCGTCGCCCGCGGCCACCAGAGCCTCCACCTCGCTCTCCTGTTCGGTGGGAATCAGGCGCTGCACGAACTCGGCCACCGCGGCCTCGCCCTGGGCACCGATGAAGCCGTCCACAACCTTGCCGTCGCGCATGGCGTACACCGCGGGAATGCTCTGCACCTGGAAGGCCTGAGCGGTCTGCGGGCTCTCGTCCACGTTCACCTTGGCCAGCTCCACGGCGCCGTTGGTGGCCGCCACCGCCTGTTCCAAGATCGGCCCGAGGGTCTTGCACGGCCCGCACCACGGCGCCCACAGGTCCACCACCACCGCCACGGCGTGGGAGCGCTCGACTACCTCAGTCGCAAACGTCGCATCAGTCACATCGGCCATCGGCTACCTCTCATCGAACCAGATTGAACGCTACCTTCATCATTCGCATGGACCACATCCGAGGCATCCAACACGACGCGGTCAGCGCGTGGTTCGAGGCCAACGTGCCGGGCGTCGCCCTGCCGCTGAGCTTCGAGTTGATCGCCGGCGGGCACTCCAACCTCACCTTCAAGGCCACCGACGCCAACGGCCATTGCTATGTGCTGCGCCGCCCGCCGCTGTATCAGGTGCTGGCCACCGCCCACGACATGGGTCGGGAGCACAAGATCATCGCCGCACTACAAGACACCGACGTGCCGGTGCCCCAAGCCTTCGGGCTGTGCGAAGACGAGGCCGTCAACGACCGCCCGTTCTACGTAATGGACTTTGTGGACGGAAAAGTGGTGCGCAACCGCACCCACGCCGCCGCGCTGGCCCCTGAGCTGCGCCGGGCGGCCTCCCAGTCGATTGCCCAGACGCTGGCCCACATCCACGCGGTTGACGTGGACGAAGTGGGCTTGGGTGACCTGGGCCGCAAAGAGGACTACATCGCCCGCCAGCTCCGGCGCTGGCTGCGCCAGTTTGAGGAGTCCAAGACCCAGGACCGCCCCCAGATCCAAGAAGTCCACGACCACCTTGTGGCCCGCATCCCCGAGCAGGGCGAAGCCGGCATCGTCCACGGCGACTACCGCCTGGACAACTGCATCCTCGGCGACCAAGGCCAAGTGAAGGCCGTGCTCGACTGGGAGCTTTGCACCCTGGGCGACCGCAACGCGGATGTGGCCCAGCTTCTGGTGTATTGGGCTGAGCCCGACGATCCCGAATCCGCCTTGGACAGTCCCCCCACCGGCGAGGCCGGATTCGCCAGCCGGGCCGAAATGTTCGACCTCTACTCGGAGGCGTCCGGACGCGAGATCGACAACTTCGGCTACTACATGGCCTTTGGCTACTGGAAGCTGGCCTGCATCCTGGAGGGCGTGTACAGCCGGTACGTGGGAGGGGCGATGGGCGACAAGGCGCCGCCGCAGGGGGCCGAAAGCTTCAAGGCTCGGGTGGACGCCCTGGTTGAAATGGCCTCATCAGCCGCGGAGCAAGTGGCATGAGCAGCGAATCGAAGTGAATGTGACAGCAACCCGAGAGGACCAGAAATGAAGCTAGACGGCGGACTGGTGGCCAGAGCGGCCCAAAAGGGCTCGGTTGGACCTCTGGAGGGGGTCGCCGATTCAGCCCGCAGCTTGGAGGCCGCCGGCTACGACGGGGTGTGGTCGGCCGAGCTCGACCACGACCCGTTCCTGCCGCTGGTGGTGGCCGCCGAGCACACCAGCCGCATTCAGATCGGCACCTCCATTGCGGTGGCCTTCGCCCGCAACCCGATGATCTTGGCCAACTTGGGGTGGGATCTCCAGGCCTATTCCAGCGGGCGCTTCGTCCTCGGCTTGGGCTCGCAGATCAAGCCCCACATCACCAAGCGGTTCTCCATGCCCTGGACTCACCCCGCCGCCCGCATGAAGGAGATGATCGACGCCATCAAGGCCATCTGGGATTGCTGGGAGACCGGCGATCGCCTGAGCTTTCGGGGCGAGTTCTACCAGCACACCCTCATGACGCCGATGTTCAGCCCCGGCGCCAACCCCTTCGGCCCTCCCCCCGTCCATCTGGCTGCGGTGGGCGACCTCATGACCGAGGTGGCCGGCGAGTCGGCCGACGGCTGGATCAGCCACGGATTCACCACTCCCAACTACGTGCGGGATGTGTCGCTGCCCGCCCTCGAGCGAGGCGCCGCCCGGGCCGGCCGCAATCCGATGGACATAGAGGTGTCGATGCCCGTGTTCATCGTCACCGGCGAGACCGAGGAGGAGATGGCGTCGTCGGCCCAGGCGGCCCGCCAGCAACTGGCCTTCTACGGCTCCACGCCCGCCTACCGCCCGGTGCTGGAGCACCACGGCTGGGGCGACGCCCAAGACGAGCTGAACCGCATGTCCAAGCAGGGCCAGTGGGTGGAGATGGCCGACGTGATCGACGACACCATGCTGGGGACCTTCGGCGTGGTGGCCGAGCCCCAGAACCTGGCCGCCGGAGTGGCGGCCAGCTACGGCGGGCTGATCGACCGACTGTCGTTCGGCCAGGGCCTCCGGCCCGACGGTCCCTGGGCCGAGGTGCGAGAGCAGCTCCGAGCCCTTCCGGGGCGGTCGCCGGAATAGAGTTTCCGGCTATGGACCCCCAAGACCCGTCGGACTACCACGAGGGATTGGCCCAAGCCGAAGAGGCCGCCATCAACCCCCACAAAGAGTGGGACCGGGGCCGGGCTGAACCGCCGGAGGTGCGCGACGACGGCTTCGGCGGGCGCATCCTGAATCTGTATCGCCGCAATCACACCGAGTCGGTGCTGCGCAACAGCGCCGTGTTCTCCACCCGGGTGGTGGCCGAGTCGATGTCCCCGTTCATGGGACCGCTCCTGCTGGGCATGGACGGCGACGAGCACACCGCCTACCGGGGGCTGGTATCGCACGCCTTCCGTTCCTCCGCGCTGGCCCGCTGGGAGACCGAGCTGGTGGCGCCCATCGTGAACGAGCTGCTGGACAACATCACCCCCCAGGGGAGGGCCGACCTGGTGGCCGAGCTGACGCAGCGGTTTCCCACCCAGGTGATCGCCGGGATCATGGGGGTGCCCCTAGACGACGCCGACCAGTTCCGGCTGTGGTCCGAGCAGGTGAGCGCCGGGCCCCTGTACCCCGAGCCGGGCCACGCCGCCTCTCAGGCCATGCGCGACTACCTCCATCCCATCGTGGAGGATCGCAAGCAAGACCCCAAAGACGACCTGATCAGCGACATCATCCACGCCGAGATCGACGGACAGCGCCTCGACGACGAGCACATCTACGGCTTCCTGCTGCTGCTCATGCCCGCCGGAGCCGAAACCACCTCCCGAGAGATGGGCATCGCCTTGGCCGCACTGTTGACCAACGAGGGCTGGGTCCAGCGGCTGATGGCCGACTGGTCGCTGCTCGATCAGGTGATCGAGGAGACCCTGCGGTGGGAGAGCTCAGCGCCGCTGGCCACCCGAGAGGCCACTGAGGACACCGAGGTGGACGGCTGCCCCATCCCTGCTGGAACCCGGCTGATGATGACCATGACGTCGGCCAACCGGGACGAGCAGGTGTATGCCGACGGCCACCGCTGGAACCCCGACCGCGAGCAGCCCGTGCCCCACATGGCGTTCGGCTGGGGCCGGCACCTGTGCTTGGGCATGCATCTGGCCCGCCTGGAGATGCGGGTGGCCCTACGGGCCACCTTCGAGCGGCTGCCGGGCCTGCGCCTCGACCCCGACGCCGCTCCCCCGCTCATCCGGGGGGTGGCGTTCCGCGGCCCCGAAGAACTCCACGTGGTCTGGGACGTCTAGACGGGCCGCTAGACCACCACGTTGACCAGGGCGCGCCGCTAGTCAGACCACCACGTTGACCAGCTTGGGCGGTCGGGCTATCACCCGCCGGGGCTCGCCGCCGTCCAGATACGGCTGCACCCGCTCCGACGCCAGCGCCAGCGCCTCGGCTTCGGCCTCGGCGATGTCGGCGGGCACCTCGATGCGGTCGCGCACCTTGCCGTTCACCTGCACCACCATGGTCACCGTCTCCAGCACCAGCTTGGCCTCATCGGCCACTGGCCAAGGCTCGGCGTGGATGTTGCCGCCCCGTCGCATCTCCCACAGCTCAGCGCAGATGTGGGGCACCATGGGCGCCATCACCAGCAGCAGCGAGTCGATGGCGAAGGCCAGCGTGTCGTGGTGGGGGCCGTCGTCTGATTGCACGTAGCGGTACAGCTCGTTGGTGAACTCCATGCAACCGGCCACCGCGGTGTTGTACGACCAGCGGTCGAACTCCGAGGTGATGCGGTGGATGTGCCGATGGGCCGCGGCGTCGATGGCGTGATCGGCCTCGGTCAAAGCGCCGGACCGAGCCGGATTGGCCCGCTCGGCGGTGCCAGCGGCTAGCCGCCACAGCCGGCCCAAGAAGCGATTGCAGCCCTCGAGGCCGAAGTCCTCCCAGTCCACGTCCTCAGCCGGGGGCTTCACCTGCAAGATGGCCAACCGCAGCGCATCGGCGCCGTGAGCTTCGATGATGTCCTCAGGGGCCACCAGATTGCCGCTCGACTTCGACATCTTGCCTCCGCCCATCCGCACCATGCCCTGGGTGAACAGCCGCTGGAAGGGCTCCCTGAGGTCGGCGGGGGCCACCCCTAGATCGGACAGCGCTTTGGTGAAGAACCGGGCGTACATCAGATGCAAGATGGCGTGCTCCACCCCGCCGATGTACTGGTCCACCGGCAGCCACCGCTCCAGCGCCTCGGTGCTGAACGGCAGCTCCTGATTCTTGGGGTCGGCGAAGCGCAGGAAATACCAGGACGAGTCCACGAACGTGTCCATGGTGTCGGTCTCCCGGCGGGCCGGGCCCCCGCACGCGGGGCAGGCGGTGTTCAAGAAACCGGGGTGGTCCACCAGCGGGGAGCGGCCGGTGGGCATGAAGGCCACGTCGTCGGGCAGCCCCACCGGCAGGTCGCCGTAGGGCACCGGCACCGCCCCGCACGCCTCGCAGTACACAACCGGGATGGGACACCCCCAGTAGCGCTGGCGGGACAGCAGCCAGTCGCGCAGCCGGTAGTTCACCTTGCGCTCGCCGATACCCTGGCCTTCGAGCCAGTCGATGGCCGCGGCCTTGGCCTCTTCCATCCACAGGCCGTCTAGCCACTCGCTGTTGATGGAGGGGCCGTCGCCGGTGTAGGCCTCGCCGTCGAAGTCCTCGGGCGGCTGCACGGTGCGGATGATGGGCAGGCCGTAGGCGGTGGCGAAGTCCCAGTCGCGCTGGTCCTCGCCGGGCACGGCCATGATGGCCCCGGTGCCGTAGGTGGTGAGCACGTAGTCGGCCAGGAAAAGCGGTATGGGCTGGCCGGTGAACGGGTTGATTACCCGGGTGCCGGTGTCCACCCCCCGCTTGTCGGCCGGGCCGCCCACCGACAGCCTCTCTATCTCGGTGCGCTCGGCCACCTCGGCGATGAACGCCTCCACCTCGGCGCGGCGATCCTCGGCGGTGAGCTCGGCCACCCGGGGGTGCTCGGGCGACATCACGGCGAAGGTCATGCCGAAGCTGGTGTCTGGCCGGGTGGTGAACACCGGGATCCCGTCGATGTCTTCGCGGGGGTTGCCGTCGGCATCGGCGATGGGCAGGGTGAAGTCGGCCCCCTCAGAGCGGCCGATCCAGTTGCGCTGCATGACCTTCACCCGGTTGGGCCAGTCCAGGCCGTCGAGGCCGTCGAGCAGCTCCTCGGCGTAGGCGGTGATGCGGTAGAACCACTGCTCCTGCTCGCGCTGCTGGGCCATGTCGCCGGAGCGCTCGCAGGTGCCGTCGGCCAGCACCTGCTCGTTGGCCAGCACGGTCTGACAGCCAGGGCACCAGTTCACCGGGGCAGTGGCCCGGTACACCAGTCCGGCCTCGTAGAATTTCAGGAAGATCCACTGGGTGAAGCGGATGTAGTCGGGATCGTGGCTGCTTAGCGCGCGGCGCCAGTCGTACACCGCTCCAATGCGGCGCAGCGACGACGACAGCGCCTCAATGTTGGCGTCGGTGTGCTCCCGGGGGTGGGTGCCGGTCTTGATGGCGGCGTTCTCGGCGGGCAGGCCGAAGCTGTCGAAGCCGATGGGCGACAGCACCCCGTCGCCCTGCATGGTGCGGTAGCGAACCAGCAGATCTCCGAAGGTGTAGTTGCGGACGTGGCCGATGTGGGCCGGGCCGCTGGGGTACGGGTACATGCTCAGCACGTAGTAGGGCGGCCGGGAATCGTCGTTGTCGATGTCGTAGGTGGCGTCGTCAATCCAGCGCTGCTGCCATTTGGGCTCGATAGCCGCTGGGTTGTAGCCGTCCATCGCCGCTAAATCTACCGAGCCGCTGGTCGAGGCCAATAACCGTTATCCCATGTGGGGAAGCGTCAGATGGGCTGGTACAGTGCCCTCTTCGCGGGGCTGTAGCTCAGTTGGCTAGAGCGCTTGCATGGCATGCAAGAGGTCGTGGGTTCGAGTCCCATCAGCTCCACCGCTTCCTCAGCAATCGGCAATGGCGCCGAGCGCGGCGCAGATCTCGTAGCGACGATGGGCGATTGATCCCACCCGTTCTGTCAATTGCGACTTGAGAACAACTTGGAGATTGTCAAAGGCTGCCGCGCAGGGAAAGGCCAGACCGTCTTCAACATCAAGTGGGACCTCAGTGGTGATTCCTCGGATCGTGCGGGTGATCGGAGCAACCATGATCCTCCTCAGGCCAGGAATAACCTGGTTGCGGGTAACCACCAGAACCGGACGGCTCTTGCTGTCCTCACTCTCATACCACCAGATGTCGCACTGGGCCGGGGTCACCAGCGCTCCCACGGTTCTTCAGCAACCATGGCCCGCCCGTTCTCCTCAGCCCAGCGCATCTCTTCCTCGGTCTCGGGAATGCGCCGGTAACCCTCCACAATCGCTTCCCCGATGAGCCGCCTACGGCGCTGGTCGAGCATCTCCTCCACCGCACTCCGCACCGCATCAGAGCGAGACTTCGCCTCACCGCTGTCCACCATTTCATCCAACTGAGCCACCAGCTCGTCGTCCACCCTTGTCACCAACTGTGCCATGCAGAGAGCATATCAATTTGCATTACAAATTGATATAAAACTCTTCTGCCCCCTTAGCTGCGGGGGTCTACCAAGCGCAGTTCCGGGTTGTGTTCTGCCCACTCGGCGATATCCCGGTCGAACGTGGCGAGTTCGTGCCCGCACACGATGGCGGTAGCCGCGATCACTTGGTCCATCGGGTCGGTATGGAACCCTCTGTCAGCCAGCATCATGGCTTCGGCGGCGATGCGGTGATCGATGGGAATGTCTACAACCCCGGTGTCCAGTAGGCTCCGACACCAGGCCAGCGGGGGCATTCCCAGCGAAACCACCCCTTTACGGTCGAGTCGCACCATCTCGAGCACTACAGCGGACGAAACCGCCAGCCTCCTCTCTGAAGCAAGGCGCCCTACCTCAGCCCTGAACAGCGGGCCCACGCGGCCATCGTCGAGGGTTATGCCGATGAGCACGTTGGTGTCGAGGGTGAGCATCATCCCCTTCTCGGCGTTGGCCTGATTACCTGCTCTGGATTGGTGAACGCCTCCCATTCATGGATGGGGAGGGCGGGCTGTTCGACGTCGCCTGACACCGTCATCATGCCCTTGAACAGTCCGACGATCCCGCCGGGCGCGGGCATGGGCACGAGTTTCGCCACCGGCTTGCGGTGCTTGGTCACGATCACCTCCTGGCCGGTCTCGGCCACCTCGTCCATGACCCTCAAGCAGTGAGTCTTGAACTCATTGGCTGGCATAGTCCTGGCATTGTCATCAGGTGTTCCTTCCATTGACTCTAATTCTAGTCATAAAATCCAGTCATTATGGGATTCCCAGGCCAGAACGCTACTCCAATGCCAATCAGGCTGTCAATCAATCAATCAATTGACATGAGTTATAATGAAATCTCCACCGTCGTCGACAGCGAGCGCCCAAAATGTAACCAGAACTGTGGCGTTGCTCGATGCAACTAGACCGTCGAGGTGCGGCCCCATAAGGGAAGCCCAGTTGCATCTGGCTAGGATATTCCACTGTTTGCGATATACTTTCAGATATATGGAAAAAGGATCGATGCCGAGCCTGCTTCCTATCCTTCGGTCCCAGCAGCAAGCTGAGTTGCTCGCTCTGATTCTCGGAGACGCAGATCTCGAAGCCAGCCTGACCGATCTCTCCGCTCAGTTGGGCATACCGGTTAGCTCCATCCACCGTGAGATCGAAAGGGCCGAATCAACTGGATTGGTCGAGAGCCGCAAGATCGGCAACACAAGACTTGTCCGGGCCAACACCAAAAGCCCCTACTACTCAGGCCTGGCTGATGTGCTGGTGAAGGCGTTCGGACCACCAAGAGTGCTCGGCGAAGCCCTGTCCCCTATCGAGGGCATCACCGCTGCCCACATTCACGGATCGTGGGCAGCGCGCCTGGTGGGAGAAGAAGGCGACCGGCCTGTAGGAGACATTGATCTGCTGGTACTTGGGACACCCGACCGCGATGCCCTCTACGCAGCCCTGTCCACCGCAGAACAGCGACTAGGACGAACCGTCCAGGTCACAATCCGGCCCCCAGACTGGCTCAACAGCGGAACCGGCAACTTCCACGCCACGGTTACCCAACGACCCCATGTCTCAATCGAGCCAACTAGGCATCAAACAGAGGCAGACTCCCCCGCTCGCTGAGATTGCGAGCCCCATCGATTGCCGTCCGCGCGGTTGTGATCGCCCACTCTGCGTCTTCCTCCGTCACCTCTGGCATGTCGGGATCGAAATACTGAGCGCTGTGGCGAAGGCGGCGGAACCGCTCGAAGGTTGGTTTTGCGAACGCCCCGATCTCACCGGAGAACTGAGCTGAAACACTGTCTTCGACAGTGACGTGCGACCCTTCTCCCCCGGTTGACCGCAAACCCTGGCCGAGCAGCAATGCCTCTGCTGCCATCCGATAGGCGTCATAGGCCGCTACAAAGGCACCCTCATAGTCTCCACCCTCAAGTCCCGCTTGAGCAGTCACCAAGCGCCGCCCCGCACGGGAAAGGACGCGAGCAGCCGCCTCGCCAACTCCACTCGACGCCACCCGCCGCAGGCCGTTTCCTATCGCCCCTTCAATTAGGTAGTTCACCCGTTGAAGAAGAGGGTCACCACGCGTTGGGCGAGACCATCGACGCTGATCACCGAGTTCGACAAAATGACGATGCCCTCGCGGGCCTCCGGATCGAAGCCGATGAAGGAGCTGTAGCCGCCGGTAGCGCCGTTGTGCCACAAGAATCGGCGGCCGTCGACGTCGGCGATAACCCATCCCAGACCTAGGTCCATCCCCATCAAAAGATCCGAGGCCTGCGAGACATGGGTGAGCTGCATCGCCTCGCTTAGCGGTGTTTGCCTCAATCCAAGATTCGCTTCCAGGAAGGTGGCTAAATCGTTCACGGTCGACCGCAGGGCGCCTGCGCCGGCGAGGACGGCGAGATCCCAGTTGGCGACTGGTTGAAGCCGCTCGTCGTGACCAGTAGCCATACGCGCCTGTTGTGAAGGTGTCAGATTGACCGCAGTGTCCGACATCTCCAGAGGTTCAAGGATTCGCTGCTCAATGAGCTGCTCATAGTCAGTGCCCTCTGAGAGCGCTATGGCGTGGCCCAATAGGCCGTAGCCAAGATTCGAGTACCCAACGGTCTCACCGATATCCCGTCCCAATTCGTGGTCGGCCAAGAACTCGTAGAGACGCTCGGCGGTGTAACCGGCGTAAGGATTGGCCCAATCGGCCGGGATCAGGTTGTCGGGCAATCGAGGCAGTCCGGACCTGTGGGTTGCCAGGTGTCCGAGTGTGATCTCGATGCCGTCTCGCATCGGCACCAGCACGTTGTCGCCAAGGAGGCTCTGCACCGGTGTGTCGAGCCCAAGGCCAGAGTTCACTTCCAGATCGGCCAAAGCGGTCGACGTGAACACCTTGGTAATCGAACCGATCTCGAAGACCGTGTCGCCGTCGGGCGGTCCAGGACCTCCGTCTGCCAAACTGCCAGCACCAACGACGATTCGCCCACCTTCGCTGACGACGCCGACCACCACGCCGACGCTCTGCCCCTCCTCCACGAACTCCTCCAAGAGGCCGCGAATCTGCGTCTCCGCAACAGACGCATCGTCACCAACATTCTCCGGTCCAACCGACTCACTGGTCTCGCCAAGATCCCCAGTGACCGTAACCGGACTCGTGTCACCGCAGCCCACACTCCCCGCCGCCAGGGCGATCCCGGTGGCCGAGGCAAGCAATACCTTGCCGAAAATGGCTCCCCCCTTCATGGCAAGCCCATCTCCGAGATCCGATCCACAGCACATTCTGCCTTTGTCCCGGCTATGGCATCGCAACTCAGGCCGTTCTCGCTCACAACCACTTGTCGCCTAATGCTTGCTGTCACACCCAGACGCGATAATGATGGCGAAGTACACCTCTGTAATTTGAGCATGCGGTAAATCGCACGCTCAGGAGTGCGTTCATGAGTACAATTTCTTACTGCTTCCCCCCCAAAGATGACCCCGGAGCAGCCGGAACGATCGCCGCTAGGCATGGTGGCTCTCCTGGGCGACAAGTCAATTCTGGGGTTCTCGCATGAGCGAGTCTGAGCTAGGAGAAGAAGCGACACGGGCCGCCGCGCTCTACAAGCGGCCTATGAGGTCTCGTCGGTCGGGTGCCCTGTTTAACGCGTTTTCGTACCCGACCAAGATTGATCCCGAAGCCATTGCGCTATTCATCGCGGCTCACACGAAACCTGGAGATCGAGTGCTGGACGTCTTTGCTGGCAGTGGAACAACAGGGCTTGCCGCCCGGCTGTGCGAAAGACCGACCAAAGCCATGCTCTCACAGGCCTATGAACTGGACCTGCCAGTGCAGTGGGGACCACGCTCCGTCGTCCTGTATGAGATCAGTGCCATCGGCTCTCTTCTTTCAGACGTCATGTGCAACCCGCCAGACCCAGATCAATTCGTTTCGGCAGCAGTCGAAGTCGTGCGTTCTGCCAAGGAGAGGGTCGGCTGGATGTATGAGACCGAAGACCCTGGGGGTGATCTGGGGTCGGTTCGCCACACAATTTGGTCCGACATTCTTGTCTGCTCATCGTGCCACCAGCAGTCGACCTTCTGGGACACTGCGGTAACGCTTGACCCGCTTGAGATCGCCAAGCTTGCGCGTTGCCCAAACTGCTGCACTCAGATGTGGCTGACCGAAGCTGAGCGATTGACAGAGCTACACGCTGATCCCCTAACTGGAGTGGAGAACTCCCAAAGGGTCAGGGAACCAGCAGCCATTTACGGTCGTACTGGAAAGGTGACATGGCGACGACCCCCATTGGCCAGCGACAGAGAGCGCCTCGAGCGAGTAATGGCGGAACAGCTCCCGGCAGTCGTGCCCAATTATTCATTGAGATGGGGTGATCTATATCGAGCTGGATATCACCATGGAATCAGCCACCTTCACCATCTGTACACAAGGCGGAATCTGCTAGCTGTGGGCTCGCTATGGCAAGAAATCTGCAATCAGCCCCCTGAACTCCACCCAGCGCTCAAGCTGTTGATTCTGAGCTACAACGCCACACACTCGACGCTCATGACCAGAGTTGTAGTCAAGAAGGGAATGAAGGACTTCGTCTTGACGGGCGCTCAGTCAGGGGTGATGTACGTCAGCAGTCTTCCCGTAGAGAAAAACGTGTTTGCAGGGGTGGAGAGGAAGATCACGACCTTCGCCAACGCATTCCAGGTAGGAAAAGGAACATCAGGTGATGTGAGCGTCGTGAATGCTTCGAGCACATGTCTGAACCTCCCAGACTCAAGTGTCGACTACGTCTTCACGGATCCGCCGTTTGGAGACTTCATCCCGTACTCCGAGATCAACCAGGTCAACGAAGCTTGGCTCGGCTCTCTAACCGATTCCGCAGAAGAAGCCATCATCAGCAGGGCGCAGCGCAAGGACGTTGAAGATTATGAGACGCTCATAAGCAGGGTTTTCTCGGAAGTGGGCCGAGTGCTCAAGCCGAGTGGTTCCGCCACCGTGGTCTTCCATTCATCCAAGCCGGAGGTGTGGGCCGCTCTCGGCACAGCCTTCGGATCGGCCAACCTGAATGTTCAACGATCAAGCATTCTCAACAAGACCCAGGCGAGCTTCAAGCAAGTGGTTTCAGAAGGTTCGACGCGAGGCGACGCTGTCTTTCTGCTCGCCCGCGACAAGACGATAAACGGCTCGGGCGCTCGGTGTGCATCGACCATGGAATCCTTCCGACGACGGCAGGTCCGCGGCGAATCGCCCCAACACCTCTACTCTCGATACGTCGCCGAATGCACGGAGTTGAACTTACCGGTTGAGTTTACGACGCTTCAGTTTTACGACGAATTGCACCGGGATCCCGAGGCGGTCAGATGACGATCACTGACCCTGCTCCCATCCGCGCGAAGCGGAAACGGCTCGGACAGTTCTTTACAGGCGAACCCTTGGCCCGACTCCTAGCAGCTCTTGCCTCTGCTCAGGAAGCAAGGGCCATTATCGACCCGATGGCAGGTTCCGGCGACATGTTGATCGCTGCCAAATCGCTGGGATCACCTCAAACTGAACTCACAGCCATTGAGATCGATCCTGAAGTGGCGGCCACATGCTGTGAGCGACTCGCTTCACCCGCACATTTCTCGCCATCCGTAAGAGTCGGCAATGCCTTCGATCAGTCCACCTGGCTCGGTTTCGAGGACAAGACCTGGGATCTTGTCATCACGAATCCTCCTTATGTCCGGTATCAACTAGCTAGCCGTAGAACTGAAGGGCCCATCGCCGCACCGAATTCCGAAGACGTCCGCAAGGGGCTAACAGCCATACTTGCCAACCGTTCGGCTCTACCACCGCCTGACCGCGACCTCTTGCAAGACTTGGCGAGGCATCACAGCGGACTTGCTGATCTAGCCGTTCCCTCTTGGATCTTGTGCGCCTCTCTTGTCGGTGAGGGCGGGCGTCTCGCGATGGTTGTCCCCGAGACATGGCTGTCAAGGGACTACGCACTGCCTGTTCAGTACCTGCTCCATCGCTTATTCGAAATTGAGTCAGTTGTCGAGGACGGAGAGGCACAGTGGTTCACCGATGCTCTCGTTAGGACGACGCTGGTGGTTGCGCGGCGTGTAGCCGATTGTGGGCCTGGTCGATTGGACGGTACGCGCAAGCACGTCCACATTTGGCTCTGCTCGAAACCAACAAACGGCAGCGTTGTGGGGAACATGTATCCGGATTCCGACCAGCCCGAAGTTGAATTCGCTTCTGACGTTGCCTCCCTTGCGGCATCTTCTTCATCACCTATGAAGAAGGACGCTCTACATGCCCGATGGGAAACACTATTGAACACCCGTTGCCTTGGCACTCGACCGGGTGATTACAAATGGCTTCGAGACTGTGAACCAGCCCTCGTACGACAGGATCCAAACGAAATTGGCAAGGCGCCGGTGTTGCCAGCAGCGGTACTCGACATTGTCGGGGACTTGGACCAATTCTGGGATCTCGGTTCGTTCGGCTGGCAAGTGGGCCAAGGCCTGAGGACAGGTGCGAATCGCTTCTTCTATGGCGATCTCGTCGAAGAACGGCCCGATGACATCCTCATCCAAGTTGACCGCGAGATCAGTCCCAGACCTGTTTCAGTGCCGCTGGATGCCATAGCGACTGTCGTACGCAAGCAAAGCGACCTCGCGAAGGGCAAGCAGCCGGAAGAATCACCAGGTCGCTTGCTGCTTCTGAACTGCTACGCGCTCCCGGAGGATTTGGGTCCCGATATGCAACTCTTTGGGCCTTCAATTTATCGCACCATGACAGATCCACTTGCAGAACACGTGCGTCGCGCCGCTGCCCTCAATGTCGGCACGGACGAAAATCTGAAGACCATCCCCGATCTGTCGGCTGTGAAGACAAACATCCGCGCTGTGGACCCCAAGAGACCGCTCCGACCTCCTCGCTTCTGGTACCAACTCCCACCGCTGGCCCCCCGACATATGCCTTGGCTGTTCATCCCCCGTGTGAATCATGGTCATCCAATTGCGGTGCAGAATCCGGCAGGAACGATTATTGATGCAAACTTCTCAACCCTATGGCCAGCCAAGGAGCACTCTCTGCCCTGCGACGCCCTTTTGGCGTTGCTGCACAGCACCTGGACATCAGCTTTTCTTGAGTGCGTAGGAACAGTCTTAGGCGGGGGTGCACTAAAGGTCGAAGCAACTCACCTAAGGAGATTGGCATTCCCCACTCTCGACTCTGAGCACATCACCGCTCTGGAAAGAATTGGCAAACAGCTCAACAACGGCGATGCACATCTACAGGAGCAAGCCAAAGCAAAAGTCGACGAAGTGCTCATTCAAGCCCTAGCAAGAAGTCACAATGGACTGTGCCACACCCGCCGTCTCAACGAACTAGCTGCCGAGCTTCTTTGTCGTCGTTCACCACAACGTAGAAACGGCAGGATCAAATGACGGAACCGGCACGCTAGATCAAGCCGCAGCGACGCGGGCTATTGGCGCTAAGTCGGAATAGCCTGCCGCTGGCTGCCGACTCCTCAATCCAGCTTGCAGATCGCGCACTCTCGGGTGCTGCAACCGTGATCTCGAAGGCGGTGCCTGAACGCTGGAACAGCACGATCTGATACGTGTATTCGAGTCCGCTCTGAGCAGTGGTCGGCAGATTGATCCGCTCCATTCCGTTGCGCGAGTGCCAGGTCAATGGCCTCGCCCATGATCCTGCATTGGCCTTTAGCATCGGCTCGCCGATCCTTTGATGCTCATCGTCGTATTGATCGAACTGGAAGCCGAAGAAACGCTGGGCGAGCCGCGGTAACTCAAGCTGATTCCCCGACCCGCCACTCATCCCACCGGCTTCGACCCAGAGTGCTTGGTGTTCGTTGGGATTGACCACGCCGTCTTCAACAGCCTTTTTGAATATCGGGAGGTCATCTGGTTCACCCTGTCTTGGCACAGGAGGTTCATCTTGACGTGTGGCCGCCCGTTGTCTGGGCCGATACTCCTTGTAGGCACTGAGCATTTCCTCAGACAACAAGACGGAGCCAGCTTCGAGTTCTTTCCAGATCTGCTCAGCTTCCTCAAGACCTAGATCCATCACACTCGCCGCCTCGGCATTCACGCTCAAGGCTCGTCGTGACAGGTTCGCCGACCCAACCACGGCTCGCACCCGCCCAAGCCGGTAGGCCAGATAGAGCTTTGGATGAAAGCCCGATGGGTTCGGTCGGAGCCGAACCTTGCCGTCAGCCTCAAGATTCGCAATCCGCACCTCGAACCCATTCTCCTGAAGGAATTCAAGCGCTCCCGGCTCCGTGTGCCCAAAGTCAAAGCATGTGACCACAGCCTTGGGGATAGACGGCCAATTCTCGCCAGCCTGATCCGCAATCGCGGCAATCAGTGTCCGCGCACCCTCCCTTGTCACATACGCCACAGCCACCCGATAGGCAGTTGTCTCCGTGCCGACGCAACCTGAGATTGCCTCTAGGATCGAATTCGCATGTACGGGATTCTGATAGATCAGCAATTTCGCTTGCCTCCAACCTGCAATATGCCGATTAGCGCAGATGAACAGTACACAAGGGACTAACCATCGTCAGGAGCAAAGTCCAAGTGGACGGGCTAATCGCCTCAGTCAACTGGCTGGGGCTCCTGCCACTAGTTGTAGGACCCATAGAGGTTGTGTACGCGTGATGCGGGTGTGCCGTTGATGGCGGTGTGGTGGCGGTGGAGATTGTAGTGGTGGACCCAGGTTTGGAGTCGGCGCCGGCGGTCGGGCTCTGATCTGAACTTGTAGGCGTATAGGAACTCGTCTGCGAGGGTGCGGTTGAAGCGCTCTGCTTTGCCGTTGGTCTGGGGCCGGTACGGCCTGGTGAAGGTGTGGGCTATGGCGTGCCGGGCGAGCTGGGCGGCGAATTTGCGGGATCTGAAGTTGGCCCCGTTGTCGGAGATGACTTCGTCGACGGCGATCCCGATGGAGCGGAACCAGCAGCGGGCCCGCTCGAAGAACCCGCACAGGGTTTCGGCGGTCTCGTCGTCGAGGGCCTCGACGTAGGCCAGGCGGCTGTGGTCGTCTACGGCGACGTGCAGGTAGCTGTAGCCCACCCTGGGACGGCGCTTGGTCCCCCGAGAAGCCGTGTCGGCGCGCCCGTGGGCCCTCCACCCGCCGCCGGGCGGGATCTTGCCCGCCTTCTTGACGTCCAAATGGACCAGATCGCCCGGCTCGGGCCGCTCGTAGCGGCGTATCACCCTCCCGGTGGGCCGGTCCAGCCAGCTGAGCCGGTTCAGCCCGTTTCGCACCAGGATCCGGTGCACCGTGGACGCCGGCACCCCCAACCGGGCCGCGATGCGCGCCGGCCCCAGCCGGGAGGCGCGCCGCAACCGGCACACCCGCTCCTCAGTCTTGGAGTCGGTGCGGCGCGGCGACCGGTGCGGCCTCGACGACCGGTCCACCAAACCAGCCTCGCCGTGGGCCTGGAAGCGGTGCCACCACTTCGCCACCGTGGACCGCGACAAACCCATCTGCGCGGCCACATGGGCCTGGGGCATCCCGCCCTGGATCCGCTGGACAACCAACAACCTCCCCAAAGGGGTCAGGCGTGCATTAGCGTGCGACATCGAGCCTCCCTTGCCTCGTGCGGTAGTTCGCAACCACCACACTGGCACCGGAGGCTCACCTCATAGAGGAACTACCCGCCCGAGCTAACAACCTCTATGGACAGAACAACTAGTCGCGGAGATACACCTCGGTGGGGTGGGCGAGGTTGGCGCTGGAGTGGGCGGTCCAGATGGTGTAGACGCCGGTGTCGACGTACCAGCCGGGGTCGGTGCGCTTGTGGGACTCTCCGGCGGGGACGGGGCTGCCGATCTCCAATCCCTGCGGCGACTGGTCGCCGGGGTCGTAGTACGCGAAGGCCCGACGAGTGAGCACGATGCGGGCGGTGGTGCGCTCGCCGGGGGCCAGGTGGACCTTGGCGAACCCCTTCAGCTCCCGCACCGGGCGGTACAGCAGCGACTCTGGCGGTTCCACGTACACCTGCACCACGTCGCTTCCGGGCCGATCGCCGGTGTTGACCACATCCGCCTCCACAATCACCGGATCGGCCAGGTCGGTGTCGCCGCCACCCGACACTCGGGGCTCAGACCATTCGAATGTGGCGTAAGACAGGCCGTGGCCCAAGGGCACGGCCGGCTCGATGGCCCGGGCGTCGAACCAGCGGTGGCCGATGTAGAGGCCTTCGCCGTAGCGCACAACCCCGTTCTCCCCGGGGTAGTTGAGATACGCCGGGCTGTGCTCGTAGCGGGCCGGCACGGTCATCGCCATCCGCCCTCCGGGGTCGGCCTGGCCGAACAGCACGTCGGCCAACGCATGGCCCATCTCCTGGCCCCCGAAGCCAGCTACCAGCACCCCGGCAGCGTCGTCGGCCCAATCCAGGTTGCAGGCCCCGCCGGTGTTCACCACCACCACGGTGTTGGGGTTGGCCGCCGCCACCCGGCGGATCAACTCGGGCTGGTCGCCGGGCAGGTCGAAGGAATCCCGGTCGCGGCCCTCGGTCTCCCAATCGGAGTTGGTTCCCACTACAACCACGGCCACATCGGCCGCGGCCGCCGTTTCCTCGGCCTCGGCCATCAGATCCCGCTCCACCCGCGACTTCAAGCCCGCTCGAACCCCGCACAACATGAAGCTGTCGCGGCTGGAGTACTCGATGACGATGGGCGTCTCGCGGCCCTCGGTGAGCTGCACCGGCGCGGTGATCAACTCAGAGCCCATCCCGAAGAAGTCGTCGCCCTTGGCGTAGTCGCCCTCGGTGGCGTCTAGCACCGTCTCTCCGTCCAGCAGAATCCGGCAGCGGCCGAGCTGCACCAGTCCCAGGGTGTGCTCGCCGGTGGCCTCGGCCACCAGCACCCCCGAAGCCCGTACCGAGAACGCCTCAGGGTCCACCCCCGGTCCCGGTTCGCCGAAAAACACCATCTCGGCCGACGCCGACTCTTTGATGTGTATCACCGGACCCGACCATTCGTGGCCGTTGAAATACTCCAACCGGAGCCTGCCCTTCAGCATCGGGGCCGACAGCGCCACCAGCGAGCGCTCGATGTCGCAGCCTTGGGCATAGCTCACGTCGAGGTGGCCGTACTCCTCGCCCAGCGCGTCCATCAGGCTCACGTTGCGATACGCCTGCACGGTGGCCGATCCCCCGCCCATGATCTGGGCCTTGCGGGCGTTGGGGCCGATCACCGCCAGCGTCCCCGACATGGACGAATCCAGCGGCAGCACTCCGTTGTTGGCCACCAGCACCGTTCCCGCCGCGGCGGCCTGGCGCACAAGCGCCCGATCCTCGGGACGGTCGAGCTCGTGTTCTTCGCCGGGCTGGCAGCCGTTGGACCCGTCGAAGGCCCCGGTGCGCTCCAGCAGGCGCAGCACATCGCCGGCGATCCGGTCGAGATGGCCCTCGTCCATCTCCCCCACTCCCAGCGCCTCTCCGATCGGGCCCCGGTTGTACCACTGGCCCGGCCCGGGCATCTCCAGGCTCAGGCCCGCTCGGGCTGAGCCTGCGGTGGACCGGGCTGCGAACCAGTCGGAGACCACGAAGCCGTCGAAGCCCCACTCCTGGCGCAGCACCTCGGTGAGCAGCCATTCGTTCTCGGAGCAGAAGGTGCCGTTGAGCCGGTTGTAGGCGCTCATCAGCCCCCAGGTGCCGCCTTCGGTCACCGCGTACTCGAACGGCACCAGGTACAACTCCCGCAGCGTGCGCTCGTCCACCTGCGAGTCGATGGTGTTGCGCTCAAACTCGGAGTCGTTGGCCACAAAGTGCTTGGGGGTGGTGGCCACTCCCCGCGACTGCACGCCCCGCACGAAGGCCGCAGCCACCAGCCCCGACAAGATCGGGTCCTCGCTGTAGCACTCGAAGTTGCGCCCGCCCAGCGGGTTGCGGTGCAGGTTTATGGTGGGGGCCAACAGCACCCGGCACCCCTTGGCCCGGGCCTCGTCGCCCAAGAGTCCGCCCAGCCGCTCGACCAGCTCGGGATCCCAGGTGGCCCCCAACACCGCCCCGGCGGGAATGCAGGCCGTGGCCGTGCCGGTGCCCAACAGCCCACCGCCCCGGGCCCCGTTGGGACCATCGGTGACCCCGATGGCGGGAATGCCTGCCTCCGGAAAGCTCTTGGTGGTCCAGATGGCCTCACCAGCCACCAGATCAGCCTTCTCCTCGGTGGTCAGTGCAGCCAGCCGCGACTCAATGGATTCCGACATGCGCTTAGCGTCTCACACCGGGTCGACCGCCTCGCAGTCCACGTCGAACGAGGGCGGTGCCAGAGGGGAAGGCGACCACAATCACCACCGCGGAGGCCGCGTAGGTGGCGATTACCCAGATCCAGGCCCGCTGGAATCCGCCCAGAGGGTCGCCGCTGGGCGCCGTGTTGAACAGGGCGATCACCACGGCGATACCCAGCGCGAAGCACACCTGCTGGACGGTGCGGGTGGTGGCGTTGGCGATGGCGAAGCGAGCAGGCGGCACGTCGCTCATCGCCGCACTGACGAAGGTGGCGATGGACAGCCCCACGCCGATGCCCAGGATCACGTTGGCGGGCAGGAACACCGAGAAGTAGGCCGATGACTCCCCCGCCATCACGAGCAGCCACAGATACGACAGCCCGCACAGCACAACTCCCCCCGCCAGCAGCCAGCGATGGCCCCAGCGGTCGGCCATCCGTCCGATGGGAACCGAAAGCGCCGACGCCATGATCGGCCCCGGCGTGAGCCCGAGGCCGGCCTCCAGCACCGTGAGCCCCCACAGGTTTTGCAACAGCAGCGAGCTCATCAAGAATCCGGGCACGAACCCCAGCGCGTACAGCCCGAAAGAGGCGGTGGCCGCCGAGAACGACCGATGGCCGAACAGGCTCAGGTCGAGCAGCGGATTGGGGTGCGACCGCGACCGCCAGATCACGAACGGCAACAACACCACCCCCACCACCGCGAAGACGATGATGCGGTAGTCGCTATAGCCCCACCCCTCGCCTTGGACGATGGCCACCATGACCAGCGCCAGGGCCAGGGTGCCTACCGGCACCCCCACCACGTCGAGGCGGCCTTTGGTGTCCTCGTCGCGAGACTCGCGCACCAAGCGGGCGGTGGCCGCAAACACCAGTGCGGCGATGGGCAGGTTGACGTAGAAGATCCACCGCCAGCCCAGGCCCTCGATCAACAGCGCTCCAATAGAGGGGCCGAAGGCCGCCCCCAGCGCTCCCATCGCCCCCCACATTCCAATGGCGGCGGAGCGACGGGAGATCGGAAACTCCGGCAGCACCATGGCCAACGACGACGGCATGATCAGCGACCCGCCCATGGCCTGCACCACTCGGGCCGCGATCAGCACCTCCACCTGGGGCGCTATCCCGCAGAACAGCGAGCCAACGGCGAAGATCACCAGCCCGAGATTGAACATCTTGCGCCGGCCCTGGCGGTCGGCCAGCCGCCCCGACAACAGCAAAAACGACCCCACCGTGATGGAATAGCCGCTCACGATCCACGACAGCGCGGCGTTGGACGCATCCAAGGAATTCTGAATCGACGGGAAGGCCACATTGACGACGGAAACGTCCACCACCACCATGAACGCCGCCGCCGTTGCCGCCCCCAGCGCCAGCCAGGAGCGGCGCTCCACCGGCTCTACCACAGGCCGCCTTCCATCGGGGCCACCGTAGCGGCCTGCTGCAATTCGGTCAGACCACCGAAATCATTGGGGTCGCCCCGTTTCGGTAAGCTGAGCGACGCCGCACACCAGGGGGGCGAAATGACGACGTACGACACGATCATTGCTGGCGGGATGGTGATCGACGGGACCAGGGCCCAGCGGCTCCGGGCCGACGTGGGCATCAAGGACGGGCAGATCGCCAAGATCGGCCGCCTCCGGGCCTCCGACGCCGACGAGGTGCTGGACGCCGACGGGATGATCGTGGCCCCCGGCCATATCGACCTCCACACCCACTACGACGCCCAGCTCTTCTGGGATCCCTACTGCACGCTGTCGGGCTGGCACGGGGTGACCTCGATCGTCATCGGGAACTGCGGCTTCGGGTTCGCACCGGTTGCCCCAGAGGACCGGGACCGGGCCATGCTGACCATGACCCGCACCGAGGCCATCCCGTTCGACGCCATGGCCGCGGGCATGCCCTGGGACTGGGTCACCTACCCCGAGTTCTTGGATGCAGTAGACCGCGCCCCCAAGGCGGTCAACATGCGGTCGTTCTTCCCGTTAAACCCGGCGCTGAACTGGGTGTTGGGCTACGAGCGGGCCAAGGCCGGCGAGATGCCCACCGACGAGGAGCACGCCCAGCTCCGGGCGCTGCTGCACGAGGCCATGGACGTGGGCGCCGGCGGCTGGTCGGTGCAGCGGCTGCGGGACTCCAACGTGCAGCGCGACCACGACGGCAACCCCATGAACACCGACGTAATGCCCAACGAGACGCTGTTCCTACTGGCCGAGGTGCTGGCCGAGCGCAACCAGGGTTTCATCCAGGCAACATTCGCTCCCGACCCCGCCGATGAGACCCGAACCGAGCACCGCCGCACCTACGAGCGCCTAGCCGACATCAGCGGTCGGCCGGTGCTGTTCAACGTGATCACCCCCAACGCCCAGCGGCCCGAGCAGCACCTCAAGCAGATCGAATGGGTGGAGAGCTGCCGGCTGCGGGGCCTGCCGATCTACGGCCAGGCGGTGACCACCGATGTCGGACTGGCCTTCACCTTCGAGGAGTGGAACCTCTGGGACGACATGGAGGCCTGGAGGGAGGCCACGCTGGGCACCGTTGAGGAGCGCCTGGCCAAGCTGGCCGACCCCGCACGCCGTCCCGCCCTGCGGGATTCGGAGTCGATTGCAGTCACCTGCCCCATCGCCGACATCGTGCTGCTGGAAACCGGGAGCCCGCAGTACCAGCGCTACGCCGAGACCCGGGTGGGCGACATCGCCGCCGACTTGGGCGTGCACCCGGTGGACGCCATGTTGGACATTGCCGTGGCCGACAACCTGGCCGCCACGTTCTACGCCTCAGGCTCGTTCAACAATCCGGACCACCTAGTCGACCTGTTGAACTACCAGTGGGCGCTCCCCGGAGTGTCCGACGGCGGGGCCCACACCCGCTTTTTGACTGCCGGGCGGTGGCCCACCGAGCTGCTTATCAACGGGGTGCGCGACCGCGACATCATCACCCTGGAGGACGCCCACTGGCGCATGGCCGGTCTGCCCGCCCAGTGCGCCGGGTTCACCGACCGGGGAACCCTGACACCGGGCCAGGCCGCCGACGTGATCGTCTACGACCTTGACAGCCTGGCCATCGGCCCGAGCGAGAAAGTCCACGACATGCCCGCCGGCGAGTGGCGCCGGGTGCAGCGAGCCTCGGGCTATCAGTACGTGCTGGTCAACGGCGAAATCACCATCCAAGAGGACAAGGAAACCGGCACCTCCCCCGGCCGACTATTGCGCGAACAGTAGGTGACTGAAACTTATGAAAAGTACTTGAAACGTTAGTTTCAACGGTAGGGTCTAGACGCGCTGCGGGTCCCCGTCCGGCGTACGGGCCCAAATGCTCTGACCACCGCCGGATCGGAGACCCGTGGCCACTGTACCGGCCCGTGTCTAGGTCGGCAACGGGCTTGCGGCCAGGGTGGGGCAGTCTTTCCAGAGCAGGTCCAAGGCGTAGTAGTCGCGGGCTGAGGCGGTGAAAATGTGGACCACGAAGTCGCCGTAGTCCATCAGCACCCACTCGTAGTCGGAGAGGCCTTCGATGCAGATGGGCTTGGGGCCGCCGCAAAGATCCACTGCCTCTTCGATCCGCTCGGCAAGAGCTCGCACCGCCCTGGTGTTGGCACCGCTGGTGATCACAAAGTGATCGGTGATAACCAGCACATCGCCTACATCGATGATCACGGTGTCAGCGCCCGGGCCTTCCTCTGCCGCGGCCGCTGCGGCTTCTACCCAATCCCCCACGACCGTTGTGCCAGCGGCGCTGACGCTCATGTGGCCATCACGTCGACGTCCACAATGTCGGTGGGACGGGTATGGCGCTCATGCGGCGATCACGCTCTCACTCTACCCATCTCCCGCCATCAGATGGGAGAAATCTGCTCCGAAGGTCACCGTGATGTCGATGGAAGATCCGGGCTGTTCCTCAGCGACTACCGACCCTGCACCCAGAGCGTCACGGTACACCTCGGCGTGGGAGGCGAATCCGAGGTCGTGATAGGCGATTTTCGTTGTCTCCCATCCGAACTCGGAGGCATTCCCTATGACCGTGATCTGGGCACCCACCCGGCTGAGGGAGCGGGCGGATGCTCTGATAAGGCCGGGAGCACCTGTGCCGTTCAACAACCGGACCCGGGGTGAGCTCCCGTCCACGGCCGAAATCGGGAACGGGATTGCTTCGTTGATCACATCGCCAACCGCGAGCACATCCAAGACAACCGCCCCGCTCGCTTCGACGATGCCAGGGACCGACTCCCGATGAACTCGCCCATTGGCTAAGGCCCGCACGAAGCGGCCCATTCCCCGGTCGGTCTCGCCGGGAATCACATTGGGACCCGACGAGAGGGCCACTTGCTCCAGCCAGGCTCCCCAGAGCAGCTCGTGGCGGAACAAGGCTGCGATCGGCGACTCGCCTGGATTGCGCCATCCCAGGTATGGGCCGACTTCGGCCGCGGCCAGGTTGAGGCCACCGGAGTCGAAGCGGGGTTCTCCGACGGAAGAGACCAGCGCATCGGGATTCTCAAACACGATGGGGGCGACAGCGGACACCATCGCAGCCCAGCCTTGGTCGTCTACCACTTGGGACTCGCCAGGCCTAACGCCCAGTAGCTCTGCGACTGCATCGACCACTCCGGTGCTGCCCGATTCGATCCAGCGGTCACTGAGCTGCCCTTGGGAGGTTGTGGTCTCAGGGGCGAGAAACAAAACTGCGCCTTCAACTCCGGCGTCGGTTAGCGCCAGCAGCGTCACTCCATCAAGCCCGTCGCCATCACCGTGGATGAGCAAAAGCGTGGGCGTCGGTTCCACGTATGCCTGGTATCCCGGCGCCGAGGGATCGACTGGCACGCTCACGTCGGTGCCGTCGCTGCTGCCAGAGATGGCCGACCACCCGAACCAAACCAGCAGCGGTACCGCCGCGGCCAGTGCTAACAGCACCATCGGCCAGCCCCAGCGCCACCGGCCAAGACGGCCGCGCTCACTCATACAGGCCCTTTTGGCGGCAGTAGGCCAGCGCAGCCGGAGGAACCAGGCCCTCGAGGGGTTGGCCGGCATCAGCCCACTTCCGCACCTGGGTACTGGACAGGTCTAGCAGCGGGCAGTCAACCACCTGATGGGCCACCGGTGGGCGCTGGCCCATCGCACCGGGACGGTCGACCACCACAATCTCGGCCATCTCGGCGATCTCCCCATAGCGGTGCCAGGTGTCGAGGCCGGCTGCGGCATCGCTGCCCAGGATGAGGAAAAGCGAGCCACCGGGGTCGTCGTTTCGGTACGCCTCCAGGGTGTCCACCGTGTAGGTAAGGCCGCCCCGGTCGATCTCTGCCGATGAGGCCACTACCCCGTCGATGCCTTCCACGGCGGCGTCCACCATGGCTAGTCGATCCTGAGCAGGACTGAGGCGGGGTCGGTCGAGCTTCTGCCACGGCTCGTTGGCCACCACCAGCTCGACCCGATCGAGGTCCAGCGCCGCTCGCACCCGAACAGCTACCGCGATGTGGCCGACATGCACGGGGTCGAACGTGCCCCCGAAGATCCCGACGCGACTCACAGTTGGCAGTGTACGAAACAACGAGGCGGCATCCTTGCCACCCATCGTGTGGCCCATCGACCAAAAATTCGTGCGGGATTTGACGCAACGCAACGGTAATTTCGCGAGTCAATAGTGAAAGGCAACCGGGAACAAATCAGCGGGCGGATTGGTTGCATATCACGAAGACAACAAGACAGGAACAAATGGACGATTCAACAGGGCAATACCTCAACGCAATCGGCTTGGTGCCGCTCCTCACCAAAGAAGACGAAGTACGACTTGCACAGACAATCGAGCGGGGCCGCGAATCCCAAGCCCGCTTGGATGCAGGGGAAGACAGTCCCCGGCTGAGAACCCAAGTGCGGGATGCGGCAAAGGCCAAGGACCGCTTTATCCGAGCCAACCTTCGTTTGGTGGTAAGCGTGGCCAAGAAGTACCCGCTGCCCACCGGCATGGAGCTGCTGGATCTGGTGCAGGAGGGCAACCTGGGCTTGGACCGAGCAGTGGAGAAGTTCGACTGGCGCAAGGGGTTCAAATTCTCCACCTATGCCACGTTCTGGATCCGCCAGTCCATCGGCCGGGCACTCGACCAGAAGGCCAATCTGATCCGGCTGCCGGGCGAGCGGGCCGCCAGCCTGCGGGCCGCAGTGCGCCAAGCTACCGGAGGAGGCGAAGAGCTGGACTCCGAACACGCCCTGCTCCATCGGCTCACTTCGCTCACCTCTTTGAATGCCACCGTGGGCGACGACAACAACAGCGAATTGGTGGACCTCCAGCCCGATGGCGGTCCCGGCCCTGAAGATCTGGCACTGGCCGCCGATCAGTCGGCCATGCTGGCTGGGCTGCTGGAGGAGCTGGACGATCGGGCCCGCTACGCGGTGCAAATGCGCTACGGGCTGATTGACGGCCAACGACACAGTTACCGGGAAATCGGCGAGGCCCTGGGACTCACCTCAGAGGCGATTCGCCGGATCATCGGGCGGTCACTGGACTCGGTTCGGGCCCAAGCCGAGCTCTTGGACATCGACGCCGCGTAGTCGTCTCTTTATTCGTTTTGCCTTATACCCGACGACAGGCGACGATTTTGCCATGAGTTCGGCCCCTGTCGAAGCAACAGGCACACCTCGAACCTCGTGGAATCCCGCGTCCTGGCGCGACCGGCCGGCCGCCCAGCAGCCCCAATGGCCTGACCAAGCCTCGTTAGAACAAGTGCACAAGACCCTGGCCGGTCTGCCCCCGCTGGTCTTTGCTGGGGAGGCCCGCCAACTCCAAGACCAGCTCGGTGAGGCGTGCGCAGGACGGGCATTCGTCCTCCAGGCCGGGGACTGCGCCGAGTCGTTCGACGACATGACCGCTGACAACATCCGGGACAAGCTGAAGGTCATATTGCAGATGGCGGTGGTGCTGGCCTTCTCGGCTGGCGTGCCCACGGTGAAGATCGGCCGGATCGCCGGACAATTCGCCAAGCCCCGGTCGTCGTCCACCGAAATGGTGGACGACGTGGAACTGCCATCCTTCCGCGGCCACATGGTCAACGACATCAGCTTCTCCAAAGACTCTCGCGCCGCCGATGCCGAGCGCCTGGTGCGGGCCTACCACCAGTCGGCGTCCACGCTCAATCTGCTGCGGGCTTTCACCAAGGGGGGCTACGCCGATCTTCGACAGGTTCACATGTGGAATCAGGAGTTCATCGCCGCCAGCCCCGAGGGCCGGCGCTACGAACGGGTGGCCGAGGGCATCGACGCCGCCCTGAGATTCATGGCTGCCTGCGGAGTCTCCACCGATGCGCCGGAACTGCACCAGGTGGACTTCTTCACCAGCCATGAGGCACTGGTGCTGGACTACGAGGAGGCCCTCACCCGGCAGGACTCCATTACTGGCCAATGGTACGACTGCTCGGCCCACATGCTGTGGATCGGCGAGCGGACTCGTCAGCTCGACGGTGCCCATGTGGAGTTCATGCGGGGCATCAAGAACCCGCTGGGCTGCAAGCTGGGGCCCACCGCTTCGCCGGATGAGGTTCTTCAGCTGTGCGAGATTCTCAACCCCGACCGCATTCCCGGTCGGCTCACCCTTATCAGCCGCATGGGTGCCAAAGAAGTGGCCGATGCTCTGCCCCCGTTGTTGACTGCGGTGCGCGATGCCGGCCACCCGGTGCTGTGGGAATGCGATCCCATGCACGGCAACACCTACACCACCGCCGGCGGGCGCAAGACTCGTCACTTCGAAGATGTGATGGCTGAAATTGACCGCTATTTCACCGCTCACGCCGAGGCTGGTACCTGGCCGGGCGGCATCCATGTGGAGATCACCGGAGACGATGTGACCGAATGCGTGGGCGGGGCCGAGGCCATCAGCGACGATGACTTGGAACTCCGCTACGAGACCATGTGCGATCCCCGCCTCAACGGCCCTCAGAGTTTGGAGTTGGCCTTCCGACTGGCCGAGCGCCTCAGCGTCTGACGCGGCGCCAATTCCCTTATTCGGATTATTCGGACCAAATCACTCGGGATTTGATTTCAGGTCGCTATCCTGATAAACAACTAATCGGATCAAAGTAGTCCGAATTAGCTGAACCCCACTCCGATCCCCGACACCCTGAAGAAGGTCCGATGGTCACGGTCCAAATCGACAACACCGCAGTAATCGACCCCGATCAGCAAGCCGACATCGACAAGTTCGAGCGGATGCTGGTGCGCTACAAGGCCGGGGAGATCCCTGAGGACGTGATGCGGGTGTTCCGCCTCAACAATGGCATCTACGGCCAGCGCCAAGGGGGCACCAACCAGATGGTGCGGGTCAAGATCCCCGCCGGCATCGCCCACCCCGAGCACTTCGAGGCTCTGGCCCACATCGCCCGGACCCACTCCCGAGGCTGGGGCCACATCACCACCCGCCAGAACATCCAATTCCACTATGTGCAGATCGACGACGTTCCCGACGTGATGCGGATCCTGGCCTCGGTGGGGCTCACCACCCGGGAGGCCTGCGGCGACACCGTCCGCAACGTGCAGGGCTGCCACCTGGCCGGCGCCTGCCCGCATGAGGTGCTGGACATCACGGCTTGGGCCCGGGCCACCGCACTGCACTTCTTGCGCCATCCCTACGCCCAGCGCCTACCTCGCAAGTTCAAGATCAACTTCTCGGGCTGCGCCACCGACTGCGGCCAGGCCATGTTCAACGACGTGGGCATCATCGCCGCCACCCGAGAGGTGGACGGCGGGGTCGAGGCCGGGTTCCGGGTGTTCGTGGCCGGGGGCTTGGGGGCCAACCCCCACCCGGCGCTGGCCCTGGAAGAATTCACCTCCCGAGAAGATCTGCTCCCCACCATCGAGGCCTGCCTGCGGGTGTTCGATCATGACGGCTACCGGGACAACAAGCTCCGGGCCCGGATGAAGTGGCTGGTGGAGAAGCTGGGCTTCGAAGAGCTCCAGCGCCGCATCTTCCGAGAGCGCAAGTTCTTGCTGGCCTCTTCCAGCTGGCCCGGCGGCATCCCCGATTTGGTGAAGATTCACGGCGACGCCCCTGCCGGACGCCATGCCGAGATCGAGGCCACGCCAGTGGGCCAAGGGGTGTCGGTGTCCATTGGCGGCCGGGCGCCCTACGAGCGGTGGGAGCAGGCCAACGTGGTGCGGGGCGCAGCCAAGGGCACCGTGTCGGCCTACGCCTGGGCCCGGTTGGGCGACATCACCGCCGATCAGTTCGACGCCCTGGCCGACATCCAGCGGGAACTGGGCGCAGAATGCCGGATAACCAACCGCCAGAACATCGTCTTCCGCGACCTGGGCGAGCACCAGCTACCCCGGCTGTTCGAGGCCTTATCCGCAATTGGCATGGCCGAGTCCGGCGCCGAGTTGCTGCGCGACGTGGTGGCCTGTCCCGGTGCCGACACCTGCAACCTGGCCGTCACCCAGTCTCGGGGCTTGGCCGACGCCATCGGTACCCGCCTGGACGAAGAGGGTCTTGCCGAGGTGGGCGGTTTGCGGATCAACATCTCGGGGTGCACCAACTCGTGCGGTCAGCACCACGCTTCCGACATCGGCTTTTTCGGCGCTGAGCGCCGGGCCCACGGCCGGTCGGCTCCGGGTTACCAAATGCTGCTCGGCGGATATGTGGGCGACTCCCAGATCCACTTCGGCACCAAGGCCCTGCGCCTGCCAGCCCGCAATGCCCCTGAAGCGGTGGTGCGGGTGGTGCGCCAGTTCACCGCCGAGCGGGAAGCCGGCGAGGAGTTCCGTCACTGGCTGGAGCGCAAGGGCGGGTCCCGAGAGGTGGGCAAGGCGCTGGCCGATCTGGACGAGTTCCCCTTGCCCGAAAGCGGCCCGGAGTTCTACGTCGACTACGACGAGACCGGCCCCTACGAAGCGGTGATCGGCGACTCTGAGTGCGCAACCTGAGGACTCCGGCAACCTTCATCCTGATCGGCTATTCCCAATGCCCAACCTGACCGTGCCGTCGTTCACCGACGAAGAACTGACTGCTCTCAACGAGGAGTTCGAGCACCTTCCCGCTGAGAAGATCATCCAGTGGGGGGTGGACAACTTTTCTCCCCATCTGGCGCTGGCCGCGTCGATGACCGACGCCGTGCTGATCGATTTGGCCGTGAAGGTGGACCCGGCCATCGAGGTGGTGTTCATCGACACCGGATTCCATTTCCCCGAGACGCTGGAGACGGTGGAACGGGTGCGGCGCCACTACGGCCTGAACCTGCGGCTGATGACCGTGGCCCGCCACGATCCCGAACTGTGGAACATGGACCCAGAGAACTGCTGCTCGGCGGTCAAGGCGGGCCAGCTCGACCGGGCTTTGGCCGGCAAGGCGGCGTGGATGAGCGGTCTGCGCCGGGCCGAGGCTGTGACCCGGGTGTCGGCCCCCATCGTGGTGCGCGACCTGCGGGGCCTGGTGAAGCTGAACCCCATCGCCACCTGGTCAAACGAGCAGGTGGACGACTACATGGCCGAGCACCGGGTGCCGTTCAATCCCCTGTTGGAGCGGGGCTACCCGTCCATCGGCTGTATGCCCTGCACCAAACCGGTGGCCCCCGGCAACGATCCCCGCTCCGGCCGCTGGGCTGGCACTGACAAGACCGAGTGCGGCCTGCACGACTAGGCGCTTTCCGCCTGTCGATCGAAGTCATCTTTTTTGCTGTCACCGCATAGGGTGGCCGCCATGACTTCATTGAACATGTTGCCGACCACGGGTGTTGTCGTTACCGGTGGCGGATCGGGAATAGGGCGGGCGTGTGCTCGGGCTCTGGCCGAGGTGGGACGACCGGTGTCGCTGTGGGACCTAAACGGCGACGGGGCGGCGGAAGCGGCGGCCTCGATTGCTGATGACTGCGGGGTGGCGACCCACTCAGTGGGGGTGGATGTGACCGACCGCGCCTCGGTGGACGATGCGGTGGTGGCCGCCCGGGAGGCCCTGGGCACCATCGGCGGGCTGGTTCACGCGGCAGGGATTGTGACCTCCATGGACATCGACCATCTCACCGAGGAGATTTGGGACAGGGTGATCGCGGTGAATCTTCGGGCTGAGGTTTTTGTGGCCCAAGCCTTGCTGGGTGACCTCCGCAGCCACCAAGGGTCGGCCATCGTGGGAATCGGCTCCATCATGTCGGTGGTGGGCAGCCCGACGATCCCGTCGTACACCGCTTCCAAGCACGGTGTGGTGGGACTGACAAAGTCGCTGGCCAACTACCTCGGCCCTGACGGCATCCGGGTCAACGCCGTGTGCCCCGGCTACATCGAGACGCCGATGACGGCCGTGATGATGGACGACCCCACAAGCCTGGCCGCCTGTATAGAAAAGTCCCCATTGGGCCGGGTGGGCGTCCCCGAAGACATCGCCAAAGCCGTCCGCTTTTTGATGTCCGACGAGGCCGGCTTTGTCACCGGCACCACCCTCATCGTCGACGGCGGCGTCATCAGCCACGACTGAGGCTGGAAACCACAAGAACCGCTCCCGCCTGATACCTGCAATCGCGGGTCTTGACGTTTCCATTTCCACACCTACGCTTGATTGAGCAAGTAGGCGTGGGGGTTCGCGACTAGACGAGGAGCGCAAATGGCTATTCCACCACCTGATTTCGAAGAGCTCCGAGCAATCTCTGACCGATGGGGCCTCGACCTTCAACAAGACCAGTTAGAGATACATCAGGCGCTGGTGGAAGGTGCCTTGGGCTCCTATAACTATGTAGACGCAATGTATGAAGAGTCCAAGCCTGCCGCGCCTCATCGCGAGAGCCATAGGCCCGATGATTCAAACAACGAATTGGGAGCTTGGTATGTCAAGTGCGACATCCAAGAGCGGGATGCGGGCCCGCTAGCCGGCATGACCTTCGCGATCAAAGACAACACGGCCTTGGCGGGAGTTCCAATGATGAACGGCTCGCGGATCCTCGAGGGTTATGTCCCCACCGTTGACGCTACTGTCGTTCGCCGAATCCTTGACGCCGGTGGTCGAATTCTCGGAAAGGCCGCCTGCGAAGACCTTTGTTTCTCGGGTGCGAGCCACACATCAGCCCTCGCTCCGATCAGGAACCCGTGGGATGCGTCGAAGACTGCGGGAGGTTCTTCCGGGGGAAGCGGCGCGTTGGTCGCAGCTGGCGAAGTAGACCTGGCAGTCGCAGCTGACCAGGGGGGATCGATCAGGATTCCCTCGTCGTTCTCAGGTACCTGTGGAATAAAGCCCACGTTTGGTCTGGTGCCCTATACCGGCATATACCCCATCGAGTGGACCATCGATCACGTTGGCCCGGTCGCTCGAAACATGAACGATCTCGCCGCGTTCTTGACGGCAATTGCCGGCCCTGACGGTAACGATCCCCGCCAAGCCACGGCGCCCTCAGGCATCGACTATGCCGCTGGAATCGAGGATGGCATCGAAGGCCTGAGAGTAGGCGTCGTTTCCGAAGGATTCGGATGGGAGGGCCTAAGTGATCCGGTTTCAGACTCAATGGTCGAAGCTGGGGCGAATCGTCTAGCGGAACTTGGGGCCAGAGTCGAGACGTTCTCCATGCCCGAACACCGCGATGCCCTGCACATATGGAATGTCATTGCCACCGACGGAGGGATGTGGCAGATGATCCGGGGCAATGGCTATGGCATGAACTACAGAGGCCTGTTTGATCCAGAGCAGATCGAGCACACCAAACGTGGCTGGGATACGAAAGCGCACCATGTGTCCCAAACACTTAAATTCGTGATCCTGTGCGCGGAATACATGGCCGAACGCACCGGCGGGGGTGCCTACGCCCGCGCCTCCAATGTGCGGCCCCAGATCAACGCCGCGGTCGATCGCGCCCTCCAGACCTACGATGTCCTCTGTTACCCGACCCTCCCGTTCCCAGCTAAAGCCATCCCATCAAGCGATGCCCCTGTAGACGAGTACGTGGCAAGAGCACTTGAGATGATTCCGAACACTGCGGTGTCGAATGTGACTGGAAACCCAGACCTGACGATCCCAGTCGCCGGAGGACAGGGAATGCCGGTTGGAATGAGTCTCGTCGGCAAACAGTGGGATGAGGCCACCCTAATGAGAGTGGGGCGCGCCTACGAGAAGCATGTCGACGGGTTCGCTCTGTCACCAATGGCCCAGAAGACTCTAGGCGGGTAATGAGAATTGAACTGGCTGATGCCAACGACCTGGAACGACTTGCCCTGCTGAGCGAAGATCTGGTGGGGTTCTTGGACGCTGGTGCCCTCGCCCAGAGAACGGCAGTCGATCTCTATCGCATACTGGGCCTGCCGCTCGTGTCGGTTGCGGTTCGAGAGGGTTCATCCATGTTTGCGATGCGGGGAGTACACGGAGCCCGCAACGACCGATTTCGCCAAGTGCAAGTCTCAACCGGAAAGGGCCTCGGCGGCAGGGTGATGGTCGAGCGGCGACAAATCGAAGTCCAGAACTACGCCGATGACCCCCGGATCACAAACCACTTCGTTGATATCGTCAACGGAGAGGGGCTCGGAGGAATGCTGGCGGTTCCCGTAGAGTACGACGCCGAACTGGTTGGAATCCTCTACGGAGGCATCCGTTCCATTGGTTCTATCGGTGACCGAGCGAGGAACATTCTCGCTGAAGCTGCCAGGAATATCGCGCCCATGATGGCGGCGTCGATCCGGGCTTCGGCGGCGATACAACAGCGGGTCGACGCTGAGCGTCAACGGATCGCCAGCGATCTTCATGATGATGTCGGACAGCTTCTCTTCTCGATCAGCGTCGCTGCGCAACGACTTCGAGAAAGCGGCGATGAGACCCTGGCGCAGGTGGCCGTGGGGATCGAAGAACAGGCGCAAGAAGCGACCAAGAGAATGCGCCAAGCATTCAAGGTTATGGCGCCGCGTTCGCAGACAGAGGCAGTCGCAGTCGCCTTGCAGCGCGAGACTGACGATCTTCAATCTCGATCCGACCTGACTATTCACTTCATGGTCCGAGGCAATCCCCGCTCTCTGCCCACGCCAGCCGAAGCGGCACTGATCGGCGCAGCACGCCAGGCACTATTCAACATCGAGCGCCACGCGTCAGCGTCTCTCGTGGTAGTGACGCTTCACTTTGAGGCAAGCAGGGTTTCTTTGGTGATCCAAGATGACGGCCGTGGGCTGCCCGATGATTTCGAGCTCCAAGTAATCCCACGCGGTGATCAACACTGGGGACTGGCATCAATCCTTAGGCAGGCTCAGCGCCAAGGCGGTGATCTCGAAGTGGCGGCCGGTGAAGACGGGGGAACCATCGTCCGAATCTCGCTGCCGCTTGAGGCGGCGTGATGGTCGCGTCGGTGCTGGTGATCGACGATCACCCGGTAGTCATCGATGGCGTGCGGCAGCTCCTGGCGAACGAGCCCGACTTAACACTGGTCGGCGAAGCAATGACGGGCGAAGACGGCGTCGCATTGGCAAAGTCCTTGACTCCCGACGTGGTCATCTTGGATCTGAAGCTAGGCGACAACTTCGCCCCGCATCTGTGCCGGGCTTTGGGAGAAGTGTCGAGCTGCTCCCGTATCGTGATCCACACTGCATTCGACGACCGTGAACCCCTGCGGGCGTGCCTGAATGCTGGCGCAGTCGGAGTTGTGCTCAAGGATGGCAGCAACCTCGTCGATGCGCTGAGGAGAGTCCTCAAAGGCGAACTGTTCGTCGACCCCTCACTCGTGGAAGACCCCCATTCACGCGCCGTCTCGTTGGGCGAGAACGGAGGCTTCTACGAATCGCTTACTCTCCGTGAGTACGAGGTGCTGTGTGTGATGGCCCTCGGCCGAACCAGCAAGGAGATCGCGGCCGAACTGCATCTGGCCGAGAACACCGTCCGCTCCTACATCCAATCACTGCTCGCCAAGTTGCATGCGCGCAATCGGATCGAGGCATTGGCAACCGCGAGGCAGTTGCGATTGCTATGAGACAGACCCGCTCGCCGCTCTTGACCCCTAGACCAGCGAGATTGCAGGCTTCACCCCCAGATTTCATATTGAGCAGCTGGCGAACCTTCATTCGCGGGTAGTTGGCTCCAACCCTGCAATCGCGGGTGACGCGGCTGCGGATGCCGCGATGAACTCGAACCGCACAACATTGCGCTTCCTTTGAGTGAATCACACTCGAAGAGATAGCCACCTGGGGGCCAAATACCGGAATCCCCGGCTCGAGGAAGGGATTGCACTGCCAATGAACACTCCAAGAGAACAACGCAAGTGGGCTCGGTGGCCGCGGTTAGCGGCGGCCCTTTTCGCGCTTGCCCTTGTCGCAGCCGCTTGCGGCAATGATGACGACAACCAGACCGAGTCCGCCGATGACCGCGCTAGTCAGGTTGAGCAGCCCGCCCCTACCGCGGATGATCCCGGCGATGCGCCCGAGCCGACTCAGGCACCGCCCAGCAGCGACGAGGAAGAGGAAGCTCCAAGCGTCGACGAGAGCACCAGCGAGCCGATCAGAGTGGGCAGCCTGCTCGACGAGACCGGACCTCTCAACATCTACGGCACTCCCATGGTCGATGCCACTCGTCTGGCAATCGCGGACATCAACGCCAAAGGCGGTGTGCTTGGACGCCAACTCGAACTCGTGGCCCTTGACTCCAAGTCGGATCAAAACGAGTACATCTCCGGTGCCGATCGTTTGGTCGCCGAAGATCTTGCCGTGGTGCACGCCGGCATAACCAGCGCCTCCCGCGAGGCGATCCGCCCCACATTCGGTGAGGCCGAGCTGTTGTACTTCTACAACGTCCTCTACGAAGGCGGCGTGTGCGACCGCAACACTTTCGTCACTGGGGTCGTACCCACTCAGCAGCTTCAGGTGCTCATCCCCTGGGCGATAGAGAACATAGGCCCCCGCCTGTACATACTGGCTGCTGACTACAACTACGGCCAGATCTCCGCTGACTGGGTTAGGCACTACGCCGCAGAGCACGGAGGTGAGATTGTGGGCGAGGACTTCTTCCCCCTTGATGTCGCCGAATTTGGCACGACGATCTCTGCCGTCCAAAGTGCAGCCCCTGACGCAGTGATGTCTTTGCTGGTCGGCGGCGCTCACATGTCGTTCTACAGCCAATATGCCGCCGCGGGCGTCAACGAGAGCATTCCCGTGGTATCGACGACCTTTGGGCTCGGCAACGAGCAAGTAGCTCTCGATCCCGTTTCAGCCGAGAACATCATCGTGGCCTATCCCTACTTCGAGGAACTCGACACTCCACAGAACCGGGCATTCGTTGCCGCTTGGACGGCCGAATACGGCGACGACTACCCGTATATCACCGACTTGGCCGTCTACGTGTGGGAAGGCTGGCACCTGTGGGCCGACGCGGTGAACGCAGCCGGAACCCTGGATCGCGACGCGGTCATCGCCCAGCTCGAGAGCGGTGTCAGCTTTGACAGCCCCAAGGGCATTGTGACCCTTGACGGCGGCTCCCACCACCTGGTCCAACCGGTGAGTCTGGCTCGAACGAATGACTCGGGAGGTTTCGACGTTTTCGAAACCTTCGACAACATCCCACCTTCGTTCGAGCAGGATTCATGCGACCTGATTGCCAACCCAGACATTAACGAGCAGTTCACTCCCAATTAGGCCTGCTTTCCCCTCCAGGATGGGAGTGACCATGCCACTCGCGGGGAGGGTGCACAGCACCCTCCCCGCGGGGCTGTCAGCCAGCTCTCCGCATTCCAGCGGGCACCCTGAGAGACTCTGATTCAATGGCCCTTGACCGACTCTTCAATCTCGGCTTCGACCTCTTCTCGGGGATCTCTATCCTGCTCCTTGTCTCAATTGGACTCGCCGTCATCTTTGGAATGAGGGGCATCATCAACCTGGCCCACGGTGAGTTCATCATGTTGGGGGCATTCGCCACGCTCTCTGGGGTTAGAAGCGGGTTGAACGTGTGGCTCGCCATGCTGGTCGCCGCTGTAGCTGTTGGCATATTCGGCATCGTGCTGGAGCGGCTGCTGATACGACGGCTCTACGGCCGGCTCTTCGACACCATGCTGGCCACCTGGGGGGTGTCGCTGATCCTTGTCCAGGTGGTTGACAACCACTACGGATCGGTTACGGAAGGAATCCGGGTTCCGGTGGGCAGCTTCACTGTCGGCGAATTCTCCATGTCTGCCTACAACTTGATCCTCATGGGAGCAGCCGCGGCACTCACAGCAGGCACGTTCACGGTCATGCGCAAAACGCGGTACGGACTCCTGGCCCGAGCAGCCACTCAGTCACCGACTATGGCCCAGGAACTGGGAGTGAACACTTCATTGATCAACATGTGGACATTCGGACTGGGATCCGCCCTCGCCGGAGCAGCCGGTGCGCTGCTAGCCCCGCTGGTCGGTGTAATCCCCACCATGGGCCACACCTACGTCGCCCGGTCGTTCATGACGGTCATCGTTGGCGGCCCTTCATTCATCGCCGGCACGGTATCGGCCAGCGGGCTGCTGGGTTTGGTGGAAAACGTGGCCACCAACCGCTTCACGCCGGTCATCGGGCAAGCGATGCTGCTCATCGCCGCCATCGTCATCTTGCGGTTCATGCCTCAAGGGCTCACTGGGAGGCGCGACACCAGATGATGGCTCAACTGGCGAGACTAGCCGGTACCGGTGCCCGGTCTGGGCGGGGCTCGTTGGGCACTGATCTTTCTGTGGCCGGACTGGCACTGGCTACAGCAGCGACCCTGGGGAACCTGGTGGAAGAGTTCACTGCATTCGAATGGTCCCTTTGGGCGATTCAGGCGATTTTGGCCCTTTCACTGGTGCTGATTTGGGGCTACGGCGGCATTTTCAGCTTCGGGCAAGCCGCCATTTACGGCATTGGCGGCTATACGTATGGATTTTGGGCCATCAACTTCGCCGACAGCACCGGCGAAACTCTGACGGCCGTGGTTGCCGCTGTTGCCGTCGGCGCGGCGTTCGCCGCGCTGTTGGGATACTTCATGTTCTACGGCAATGTCACCAACGTGTACGTGGCCATCATCACGCTGGCCACCAGCCTGGTCCTGTTCGCGTTCGTGAACTCCACCTCAGGATCGGAGTACCGAATCGGAGACGCACCCTTCGGGGGCTACAACGGCATGACCCGCATCCCCCGGCTCACTTGGCGGTTGCCCGGCGGCGCCAGCCAAGAGCTGACCAGGGTCCAGTTCTTCGTCGTGTGCGTCGCCGCAGGTCTTCTGATCGCCGTCGGTATCCGCATACTCTCCCGACGCCCGTTTGGGCGAGTCGCAGTGGCGATGCAGCACAACGAGTTGCGAACCGAGCTCTCTGGCTACAACGTCCGAGCTCACAAGCTGGCCTTGTTCACCATCGGAGGCGGCATCGCCGCATTCGCCGGTGCACTGTTCTCGGCGTGGGGTCGTTTCATCAGCCCGCCAGTCTTCTCGCTCACCCCCGCGGCCCTAGTTGTCATCTGGGTCCTAGTCGGCAGCAGATCCAGCGTTGCCGGAGCGTTCATCGGCGTTCTGATCGTCGAGGGACTCTCGTCGTGGGCAGGAGGAGCGGACGGCAACAATGAGCCAATCGTGCTGGGCGCGATCCTGATCTTCATAGTGCTGTTCTTACCCGGAGGGGTCATAGCCAACGTGGCAAAGACATGGGCGATGGCAGGCAGCCAGGCACTGAATCGCTGGTCCGAACCCCCTACCCGTCCCGAGGCAGCACTACGCATTAGACCCGAACCGGCGGCGTCACCGGTGCTCGACTGGATGACAGAAGCAAACGGAGAGCGATCCAGCTCTCCCATTGCCACGCGTAATGTCACAAAGCGATTCGGAGGTCTCACCGCAGTTGACGACGTGACCCTTGAATTCCCCCCAACCGGCGTGTCGTGCCTTATCGGGCCGAACGGAGCTGGCAAGAGCACTCTCTTCGGGCTGCTGTCAGGGCAGTTTTCGGTGACCGGCGGTTCGGTGCTCCTGGAAGAGCAGAACCTCACCAAATCGCCGGCATTTCAACGGGCTCGAAAAGGGATCGGCGTCAAACTTCAAGTGGCTTCCATTTACAAGGAGCTATCAGTTCGGGAGAACCTGTGGCTGGCCTGCTTCGCCTTGCCCCACAACCGGGCAACGGCCAATGACCGCGCCGAGCAATTGCTGGAATGGCTTGAACTAGGAGATCACGCCCAGAATCCGGCCGGGACACTTTCGCACGGCCAGCAGCAATGGCTTGAGATCGGAATGGTGGTTGCCACCAAGCCATGTGTCGTACTGCTCGACGAGCCCACAGCCGGGATGACTCGGGAAGAAACCCGACGAACCGGTGAATTGGTTACACAGCTCGGCGAGCGGGCATCGGTCATCGTGGTCGAGCACGACATGGAATTTGTACGCCAACTCAGCGCTCCCGTCACCGTGTTGCACCGCGGCAGACTGTTCACCCAGGGAAGCTTCGATGAATTGTCCCGCGACGAACGCATCCTTGACATCTATTTGGGGCGGGAGTGAGCCGGTGCTCCGTTTAAACCATGTTCGAGCGGGTTATGGCTCTACACCGGTTCTCCACGAAATCAGCCTTTCGCTGGGCTCAGGAGAAATCGCGGCAGTCTTGGGCCGCAACGGCGCGGGCAAGACCACGCTAATGCGAGCTATTAGCGGCACAATTCCTTGCACTGGAGGAAGCCTGAGCCTCGACGAAACTGATCTCGGCTCACTCAGCGCTTACAAGCGAGCCCGATTGGGCATTTCTCATGTGCCGCAGGGACGGGCCATCTTCCCCAAGCTAACCGTCGCCGAAAACCTCCAAGTAGCGGCATCGGCAGTCGGAAAATCTCAGGGAGTCGATTTTGAGGAGACATTCGAGCAGTTCCCCGTATTGGCCGAAAAGCGCAAGGCCCGAGGCGGCAGTCTCTCCGGGGGTCAACAGCAGATTCTCGCCCTCGCCCGTGCCCTGATGGCTAGGCCAAGACTTCTATTGCTTGACGAGCCATCCGAAGGAATCCAGCCGTCAATCCTGGATGAGATCGCGACCACCGTGGAGCAAATCAACTCGCAGCGTGGTATAGCGGTGCTAGTAGTGGAGCAGAACCTCGATTTTGCGGCCCGAATCGCCCACCGCGGCCTGATCATGGACAAAGGCGAAATCGTCGAAGAGCTTGACATCACCGAGCTCAGCCGCGATAGGGAACTGCAACGAAGGTACATGGCTCTCTAGCCGGTCGGGCCGTCACGACAAGACAATGCAGACATATGGATAGCAAGGCTTACGGAAAGAAGATCAAGCCCATGAGGTTGTCAGTTGACTCGGGGTCTAGGGCGATGTCGCTTCTCGAAGAAACCATCTCAGAGAATTTGGCCCGCACGGTGGCTGCTCATGGCGACCGGGACGCGCTGGTATCTGTCGAACAAGGGCTTCGCTATTCGTACCGGGAGTTCGCTGCGGCGGTTGATGAGGTTGCTGCGGGGCTGATGGCGCTGGAAGTGCAGGTGGGCGACCGAGTGGGGATATGGAGTCCGAACTGCGCCGAGTGGGTGCTGGTGCAATACGCCACGGCCCAAATCGGCGCCATCTTGGTGACCATCAACCCGGCGTACCGGACAGCCGAGTTGGAGTATGTGCTGAACCAGTCGGGGATCAGCGTGCTGGTGGCCGCAGAGTCGTTTTCTCACAGCGACTACCGGGAAATGGTCGAAGAGGTTTGGGACCGGGTTCCGGCCCGGCAGGTGGTGTATCTCCAAACCTCGGATTGGGATGAACTGCTGGCCAGTGGGGCCGCGGTGTCTGCTGATCTTCTTGTGGAGCGCGCCGCGGGACTGCGGCCGGATGATCCGATCAACATCCAGTACACCAGCGGGACCACCGGGTTCCCCAAGGGGGCCACGCTCAGCCATCGCAACATCTTGAACAACGGCTTCTTCGTGGGCGAGGCCTGCGGCTATACCTCAGCCGACCGGGTGTGCATACCGGTGCCCTTCTACCACTGCTTCGGCATGGTGCTGGGCAATTTGGCCTGCACCACCCACGGAGCGGCCATGGTGGTTCCCTCCGCGGGTTTCGACGCCGCGGCCACATTGAGGGCCTGCGAGCAGGAGCGATGCACCAGCCTGTACGGGGTGCCAACCATGTTCATCGCCGAGCTGGGTGAGCCCGACCTCGACGACTACGACCTGTCGTCGCTTCGCACCGGGATCATGGCCGGCTCACCGTGCCCGGTGGAGGTGATGAAGCAGGTGGTGGACCGGATGAACATGGCCGAGGTGACCATCGCCTACGGAATGACCGAGACCTCCCCGGTGTCCACTCAAACATCAGTCGATGACTCGCTGGACAAGCGGGTAGCCACCGTGGGCCGGGCCCATCCCCATGTCGAGGTCAGCATCGTGAATCCTGAGACTGGCGACGCCGTGCCCCGGGGTCAAGCCGGCGAGTTCTTGACCCGGGGCTACTCGGTGATGCTGGGCTACTGGGATGACGAGGCCCGCACTGCCGAGGCCATCGACGATGAGGGCTGGATGCACACCGGCGACCTCGCCACCATGGACGACGACGGATACATCAACATCGTCGGGCGGATCAAAGACATGATTATCCGGGGCGGCGAGAACGTATATCCCCGAGAGATCGAGGAGTACCTCTACCGTCATCCCGCCATTGTCGAGGTGCAGGTGATCGGCGTGCCCGACGCCCGGTACGGCGAGGAGATCATGGCCTGGGTGCAGTTGCGAGATGGGGCTGCGCTGGATGCCGACGACATCAGTGAGTTCTGCCGAGGGCAGATCGCCCACTACAAGATTCCCCGTTATGTGAGGTTCACCGACGAGTTCCCCATGACCATCACCGGCAAGATCCAGAAATACCTCATGCGGGAGCGGTCGATCGAAGAACTCGGCCTAGGCGAAGCGGCCAATGAGGAGCACGCATGAGCAGGTTCTTCACTGAGGAGCAGGAGGCGTTTCGCAGTGTGGTGCGCGACTTCGCCGCCCGCGAGATCGCCCCGCACGCCTCCGACTGGGACCGCGACCACGTCTTTCCAACCGCCACGGTTCTGGCCATGGGCGAACTCGGACTGTTCGGCCTGGTGTTCCCTGAGGAGTACGGAGGCAGCGACGCCGACTTCACCACTCTGTGCATAGCCATCGAGGAGATCGGTAGGGCCGATCAGTCGATGGGGATCACCTTGGAGGCCGGAGTATGCCTGGGGGCCAAACCGATCTACCAATACGGAACCGAGAGCCAAAAGCAGCAGTACCTTCCCGATCTGGTTGCAGGACGGGCGCTGGCCGGATTCGGCCTTACCGAGCCCGGCGGGGGCTCCGACGCGGGGGCCACCCAGACCCAGGCCATGCTCGATCGCTCATTACCAGCAAACCCGGAGTGGGTGATCAACGGGACCAAGACGTTCATCACCAACTCCGGTACCGACATCACCAGCCTGGTAACGGTCACCGCCCGCACCGACGACGGCGTGTCGTCGATCATCGTCCCGTCAAACTCGCCGGGCTTTGTGGTGGAGCCGGCCTATCGGAAGATGGGGTGGCATGCCTCCGACACCCACGGACTGGTCTTCGATGACTGCCGGGTACCCGAAGGGAATTTGCTGGGCGAACCAGGGCAGGGAATCCACCAGTTTCTGGCCACTCTCGACGACGGCCGCATCGCCATCGCCGCGCTGGCCGTGGGCCTCATACAAGCCTGCTTGGACGAGTGCACCGAGTACGCCAACCAGCGCCAGGCATTCGGAAAGCCCATCTCCAGCTACCAGGCCATCGCCTTCAAATGCGCCGACATGGCGGTAGCCGCAGAAACTGCCCGACAGGTGACCTATGCAGCCGCGGCCCGCAAAGACGCCGGTCTGCCGTTCAAGAAACAAGCCGCCATCGCCAAGCTCTATGCCACCGAAGCCGCCGTGAGCGCCACCAGAGACGCCACCCAGATCTTCGGCGGCTACGGGTACATCGACGAAACCCCGGTCTCCCGCTTCTACCGCGATGCCAAGATCCTCGAGATAGGCGAGGGCACCAGCGAAATCCAACGCCTCGTCATCTCCCGAGAACTCGGCCTGGCTTCAGATACTTAGCAGTGCGTTTACCATGCCAGACGAGCTGGCGACGCGAAACTGTCGGTGTCTATTCGGCCCAAGCCGCGGCGGTGGAAGCATCGCTCGGCTGACGAACGAGCGAACGCCGGTGTGCCAGGGCTCCGTAGGCCAATGCGATGTTGAGCCACATACCGGCGTGCTGGCCAAGTGAGGCGATGCGGAACTTCCAAACCAGCGACGCAGGCATCGTGGCCGGGATATCCACGGTGCCGCTGGGGGCCAAGTAAAGGATCAAGACGCCGCCGACTACGGCCGCCCCAATGCCGGCCGCCCACCACAGCTCAACTCGATCTGTCCGCCGACGTACGGCTTGAGCGACCGCGAAGCTAACCCCTACGAGCACTAGCCCGAGCAGGATGATCGCCAAATAGGTGAGCGTCCGATCGTTGACCGTGCCGGGATCTCCGACCGCCGGAGGATTGGCCGGCACTTTCAGGGCGGGGAGCAGCGCAACAACGGCAAACGCGAGGGCGGCCAAGCTCAGCGATCGCCCGAGATCGGTGTAGCCCGCCAGACGGTGCTGGGCTCGTGCGTAGACCACCGCGAACACTACGCCCAGCAGCACACCCACCACGATGGAAGTGACCGTTCCACCGATCATCTGCGTTGTTCGTGAGATGAGCTCGCCGTCGTCGCCGTGGGAATGCCCCTCGACGGCGGCATTTTCCAGATCGATGGCCTTGGTGATGGAGGGCTCAACGGCGAGCCAAAGGACGACGGCTGAGGCCGCACCCCCGGCCAAGCCGGCGATTGCGCCGCGGCCAAGCCGCTGGGCCCACGTCTCAACCGCTATGGCCATGTGAAATCACTAGTGGCAGGGAGCGCAACCGCTATGGCCATGTGAAATGACTAGTGGCAGGGAGCGCCGAGTGAGTGTCGAGCGTCGTGGGTGAACTCGTGCAGATATTGGGCAATTTGGTCGGAGAACAAGACCCCGTTCTCTTGCAGCAAGATGTGCACTGCGAACAGCGCTAGGGCCATGAATGCCCACTCGACCATCGACAATTTTCCGCCGACCGCCACTCGGCCGTCAGAAGAAGGACTAAAGGCTTGGGTGGCAGAGGAGTTCATGGCGAAAGGCTAACCACAGGAAGGCCAATAGGTCAATGGGTATCGACGGGTGACGCCACTGGATAAATGCGTCGATAGCTGTTGACGTGTTGGCAGATTGGGCGTAAGGTTCCAAGAAATCTGGCCATATACCAAGGGAATCAAGGGAATCACGCGGTTCCGCGACTCTTGTGGGGCACAGAAAATGACAGAGGGGAAGGCCACAATGACACGCTCTTCAAAGTCCAGATCGGTTGTAACCTCCACGGTTCCGACCCCCGGTGACAACAGCACCATCGATCCAATCTTGGAGCACCTCGATACTAAGGGGATGTCCCGCCGGGATGTGCTGCGGATGTCTGCTGTGGGCCTGGCTATGGCCGGGATCGGGGTGGCCTGTGGTAACGACGACGATGCGCCCGCGCCCGCGGCCACGGCGGCACCCGCCACGGCAGCGCCCACCCAGACGGTAGCGGTGGTCTCTCGCAAGGAGGGGCGTCTGGCCCATCTCATCTTGACGCCCAACCAGTACACCCGCACAATGGCCGATGCCGGCCGGCAGTGCGTGGAGATTCTGGGCATTTCGGCCTACACCGAGGGCAACACCAACCTCGACCCCGTGAACTCTGTGGACCTGGCTCGCCAGTACATCGGCAGCGGACACAACATGATCTGGGTGTCGGGCATCGACGGCTCGGAGGTTCGCCCCATCAACCAGGCGGCCACCCCGGCCGAGGCTTACCACTCCCAGATGTGGGCCGCCGGTCCGTGGTTCATGCCGGTAGACACCAACGAGTTCTACACGGCGTTCTGGGACCTGCACGACCCGCCCAACATCTACGGCTCGACCAAGCTCATGTGCCAGGAGATCGTGAACCGGCTCGGCTCGGCCGAGGGCAAGATCTTCCACATCGCCGGATTCCCCGGCGGGTCGCTGGCCTTCCGACGCACGGCCGGCGTCCACCAGGCCGTGGATGAGTTCCCAACCCTCAGCATTGTCGGCGAGCTGCCGGGAAGCTGGGATCCGGTTCTCGCCCAGCAAGCGTTCCAGGACCTCGTCGGACGGCACGGCAAGCCCGACGGTGTGGCCTGCTCTAACGACGCCATGCTCACCGGCGTCCTCCCCGCCGCGGAGGGGCTGGGCTACACGCCGGGCGATGACGTGCTGTTCTGCGGGCAGGACGGTAACCCCGACATTCTCGAGAATATCCAGCGTGGCGAGGTGTTTTCCACCAACTTCCACGGACCCCACTCCTTCGCGGTCCACCCGATCACCCGCATGTACGACACGCTGCAAGGCGTGGAGTTCGGGCCGATCGAGCGGCAGATGTGGGTGAACGGCATCCACGTCACCCAGGAGAATGTCGACGGCCTTATCAGCCGCTACTACGGCGCTGAGAACCGCCTCCCGTTCGATCCCATACTCGCCTCGCGGGTGCACAACCCCGACGACTGGGATCCGCAGACCAGCTTGGCCGCTATCCACCTCGAGGAGTACTGGGTGGGGATCGCCGATCCGCCTTCCGGCTATCAACTCCCCTCCGACTGGTCCGATGCGGCAGCGGCCGGGGGTATCGCCGAAACCGACGCGCTCTACGAGAGCCACTACAAGATCAAGATGGACAACTTCGACTTCACCGGAGTTCAGCTTTAGTCCATCGAAATCTGCCCGCTGACCAGCCTCCTCGAGGGCTGAATGGGACTGCCCGATACGTCGATCATTGTTGACGTGTCAGTGCTTCACGCGTAAAGTTCCACCATTCCGCTACCCGAGGTGAGGGGGGAAAGAGCGTAGCGATGCTCCGGATCGAGGGCGTCACGAAGCGCTACGACGCTCAGTTGGCGCTTGACAACGTCTCCCTGTCATTTGAGCCAGGAAAGGTCACCGGCCTCGTGGGTGAGAACGGGGCGGGGAAGTCGACGATGTTGAACATCGTCTGCGGCATCACCAGGCCCGATCGGGGCGTGATGTTCCTCAACGGCGAGGGGTTCGACCCCCATTCCTACAAGGCGGCCAACACCCTGGGCATCTGGCGGGTGTTCCAGGAGCCCGCGCTGATAGCCGGCATACCGCTGTACGAAAACTTGTTCCTGGGCCATGAGGTTGCGTTCACCAATCGGGGCATTCTGAGCCGCACCCGCATGATCCGAGAGGCCCAGAGGGTGATGGAGGAATTCGGCATACATGTGGACGTGACCCGCCTCACCAGCGAGTTCAACTATTCGATTCGCCAAGCTGCCGAGGCGGTGAAGGCCACTGCGGTGCCCGACGTGTTGGGCCTGCCCCGCACCTTTGTGCTCTTCGACGAGCCCACCGCGGCGCTGAGCCACGAGGAGGTGCCCCACCTGCTTTCCATGGTCACCGTGTTGGCCACCCGCGGGCTGGGGGTGGCGTTTGTGTCCCACCGACTGAAGGAGGTACTGGAGGTCTGCCAGGACATCGTTGTGCTCAAGGACGGTGAGATGGTGGCAGAGACCACCGCTGGGGAAACCGACGAGGGCACACTGCACGAGCTGATGGTCGGCCGGGTTCGCCAGGCCGACTTTCACGCCGAGGACCGCCAAGGCAGCGGACTGAGGGAGCGCATTGTGCTGTCGGTGCGCGGCGCCGGCTGCCGCGATCGGGCCCAGTACAACCGCGCTGACGCGCAGAAATTTCTCTTCCGGAACGTCAGCTTCGATCTGCGCCAAGGTGAGATTCTGGGCATTGCGGGCCTCCTAGGTTCCGGCAAATCGTCGCTGGCCCGCAGCTTGGCGGGAGCCGACCGCATGGATGAGGGCCAAATGACCGTTAACGACACTGGAATCAATCGGGCCTCGACCGTGAGGATGAAGCGGAAGGGATTGGGCTACCTATCGCCCGACCGCCACACCGACAGCCTCATCCAGGCTGATTCGGTGAGATTCAACCTCTCACTGCCCAGCGGAGACCGCGATGAGTATGGATTCGTGTACCTGGGCGGCGTGTGGAAGAACCGTTTGGAGCGAAGCGAGACCGAGGCCGCCATCGCCAAGTTCGACATCAGAGCGACTGACGGCCAGAAGATCTCGCAAGTCAGCGGGGGCAACCAGCAAAAGGTTGCGCTGGCCAAGTGGATCCGCCGGGAGCCGGGCGTGCTCATCCTGGAGAACCCCACTGCCGGCGTGGACGTGGGTGCCAAGGGGGAGATCTACGGCATCCTGCGTGACCTGGCCGAAACCCACGCGGGCATCATCATCGTCAGCGACGACCTGCCCGAGTTGATCGGCTTGAGCGATCGCATCCTCGTAATGAGGAGCGGCCGTCTGGTGGAGACCGTCGACGCGTCACGAGACAACAAGCCCGATGAGGCCTACGTCATCGGGCTCATGACATAGGGAAGAGGCCGGATGGCAGACAACGAGACTCTGGATCCCGAGCCAGCCGCCCCTGACGGGGCCGCTGCTCGCCCAACCGATATGGTGCTCAGCACGGTGGAGTTCATCCAGCGATGGGGACGTCCACTGGTCCCGGTGCTGGTGCTGCCGGTGCTGATCGGGCTGTTCACCGCCTTCGAATCACGCTTCATCTCGATCACCAACCTCAACGTAATGCTCACCCAGGCCGGGCCGCTGCTGATGATCTCGCTTGGCGCAACGCTGGTGGTGCTGATGGGATCAATCGACCTGTCAGTCGGCGCCATCGCGGCCTTGTCCGCCGCCGCGGCCGCGGTGTTAATCTCTGATCACAGCTGGGGCACAGCCGGGTTCATCCTCACCATTTTCATCGGCATGGCGCTGGGAGGAGTCAACGCGTTCTGCTCCATCGCGCTGAGGCTCCCGTCATTCATTGTGACTCTGGGAACGCTTTCCATCTTCACCGGAATCACTTTGCACATCTTGTCGGGCCGGGCCGTCTTCGTAGACGAGCTGCCCTTCGAGTGGCTGGCCCGCGGCGAGTTGATCCCCGATGTCCCCAACACCTTCTTGGCCGCCATCATCGTGTGGGTGCTGCTGGTGTTCATGAACCGCTACACCCGATTCGGGCGGTATTTGGTGGCCATCGGGGCAGGCGAACCCGTTGCCGCGTTGAGCGGAGTGCCCGTGCGGCGGTACAAGACACTGGCGTTCATGGTTTCGGGCGCCACCGCCGGATTCGGAGGGGCAATCCTGCTGCTCCAGCTCGGATCGGCCACCCCGAGCCTTGGCAATCAATACCTGCTTGACTCGATCGCGGCCATCGTGATCGGGGGCACCGCCCTAACCGGTGGTGTGGGCGGCATGCCCCGGACGCTTCTGGGGGTGGCACTGTTGACGGTGCTGAGCAATGGTCTGAATGTGACTGGGGTGTCAATCTTCACCCAGGACATCCTTCGGGGTCTTGTGGTCATCTTGGCTGTGCTGGTCACCATCGACCGGGGTCGTATGCAGAATCTGGTGAAGTGAGCGGTTCATGTTTCGATGTAGCACATTGATGTGCGCCGATAGAAGGGTCGAGGTGTAGGATTTCATGGTGCGCCCATCAACTGAGAGTCTCGCTTTCGATGCCCTGTCCGACGGAGTTCGACGGCAGATATTGGCCATTTTGAGCGAGCACGGCGAGTGCACCGTGTCGGAGATCACGGAGCAAATCGACTCGGTCGGCAGGACCACAGTGTCGTCGCATCTGCGGGTTCTCCGCACCTCCGGCGTGGTGCAGGAGCGCAAGGTGGGTCGCTACCGGTATGTTCGGCTTGACGCTGAGGGTTCGGTGCGCGAGGCGCTCGATTTCCTTCAGCGGATCATGACGCAGGCCGCAGACGAGTTGAGTGCCTCGGCTTCGACTGCTGAGCCCCGCGACCAATTCGAGGAGAAGCTGGCAGTGGGGTGACTTCCGCGACCGTCACCTTGTCGAGTGAGGCTGACGTCAATCTGACGCCGGCAGAGGCATTCGAGCGATTCGGCAGGCGAGACGACGCGGGGTGGATGTTCCGGGCACGGTGTCACCGGGTCGCGCCCGGCTACGCGGTGGCCATAGATTTACCCGGGGGCTGCGATGCCCAGGTGTTGGGCCGCTTGCGGGTTGTTCTGCCGGGGCGGGAGATCGTGATCGAGCACGATCAGCCGTGGCGAGGGCAGCTTCGCATCAAATTCGAGCGGACCGGCGCGGCGCAAACCCGGGTGCGGTTTCGGGCCCAGGTGCCCTCTGAGGGCATTGAATGGCTGGCCCGCCATCGAGGAGCGTCGCTGCCGCTGCCCGCACCCACCGGGGGCCGGCGGATCGGCCTTTTGACCAGCAAGTCAGGGTCGGGAGCCGTCTACTCGATGGCCGCGGAGTACATGGCACTGCTCGCCGTCGAACAGGTCAACGCCAGCGGGGGTGTGGGCCAACGTCCCGTCGAGTTGCTGATCGCCGACGACGCCACCGACCACGTCCAGGCCCGAAGGGAGACGGTCAGGCTCATCGAGGCCGGCTGTCAGGCCATCTTCGCCTGCGTCACATCGGCCAGCTTCGCCGCTGCGACCGCGGCCGCCGAAGTCCACGACGTGCTCATGGTGCATCCCGTGATCAACGAGGGTGGCATGGAGGCGAAAAAGGTGATCCGGTTCGGGGAGCGCCCTGAGGCCCAGATGGCCGCTTTGTCGCGGATCGTGGAGCGCGAGACCGGAGGAAATCGCTGGTTCCTGGTGGGCCAGCAATACAGTTGGTCGTTCGGAGCCCATCGGGCCGCGGCCAGAATCCTTGACGCGTCGGGCAGCCGGGTGGTGGCCCAGCGCTTCACCCCGCTGGGAACCCGGGAATTCACCCCGATCATCGATAGCATCCGCGCCTCGGGCGCCGATGTGGTGATGTCATCGTTGGTGGGCGCCGACGAGGTCGCGTTCCAACAGCAGGCCAGCGAGGCCGGTTTGCGGGACCTGGCCAGCCGAGTGTCGCTGGTGATGGATGAATGCACCTTGGAGCATGTGGGCCCAGCAGCCGGCAATGGCATTTGGACTGCCCTCAACTACTTCCAGAGCGTGTCGAGTCCGGGCAACAAAGAGCTGCTGCGGGCCTATCGGGAGCATTTCGGGCACTGGGCGCCCCCGCTGTCTTCGCTGTCAACCAACGTGTACGAGGCGATCAGGCAGTACCTCGAGCTGGCCGCGCTCCACCCCGACGCCGGTCCCAGCCACCTTGCCTCCGACTGGCGGACCCGCAAATCCGACCAGGAAAGCGTCGGCCAGCGCAACATGGCCACGCAGCGGCTGTACTTGGCCCGGGCCGAAGAAGACGTGATCAAAGTGCTCGATGAGGTAGTGGCGTAGCGCTTCGCAAGCCCCTGCTCAGCGGTCAGGTCTATAGGTCGATGCTGATTGACACATTACGAGGCGCGGTCTAGGGTCGGAGCTTTAAGACGAGGAGGCGCTTGATATGGACGGTATTCACGACCTCGGGGGCCGACATGGATTCGGCCCAATCCACCATCCCGATGACGAGCCCATCTTCCACTCCGACTGGGAGAAAACGGTCTTGGTGATGTTCCCAGCCATGGCCATGGCCGGAGCGTTCAACCTCGACGAATTCCGCCACGGCATGGAGCAGATCCCCCCGCACGACTACATCACGGCGCGGTACTACGAGCACTGGATCGACTCCATGATCCACTACGGCGTAGAGAGGGGCATTTTCGACGCCGGCGAGCTCGAGCGGCGCACCCAGTACTACATGGACAACCCCGACGAACAGCTTCCCCCCAGCAGCAAGCCGGAGATGGTGGAGACGCTGAAGGGGCTGATCGCCTCCGGCGACGACTACCACCGCCCCAACGATGAGCCCGCCAAGTTCGCCACCGGCGACAGGGTCACCGTGGTCGACGGGCCCTCGCTGGGCCACACCCGGCGGGCCGGCTACGTGCGGGGGCGCACCGGGACCATCGCCACCCTTCACGGCTCCTACGTCTATCCCGACACCAACGCCATGGGCGAGGGCGAGGGCTCCGAGTACGTGTACACCGTGGAGTTCACTGGTGAAGAGCTATGGGGCGACGAGGGGGCCAACACCACGGTCTACATCGACCTGTGGGAGCCCTATCTACTGCCCGCCTGAGTGGCGTTTAGAACGGCCGGATTCTTCGACACCCCCGATTCTCAATAGACAGGAAGACCAAAATGACAACGCAAGGGCCACACCCGGTAGCTGGAACCTTCCCCCGAAGCGACGAGGAGATCGCCGCCCGCGTCAAGGCGATGGAGTCGATCCTGGTGGAGAAGGACCTCATTGCCTCCGACGCGATCGACTACATGTCGTCAGTGTTCGAGAATGAGGTTGGACCACACCTTGGCGCGAGGGCAACGGCTAGGGCCTGGGTCGACCCCGAATTCAAGCTCCTCCTATTAGCCGACGCGACCGCGGCTTGTCGCCAGATCGACATCGGGGGCATCCAAGGCGAGGAGATGATCGTCCTCGAAAACACCGACGACGTGCACAATATCGTGGTTTGCACGCTTTGCTCGTGCTATCCGTGGCCCGTGCTCGGGCTCCCGCCGAACTGGTACAAATACCCCGCATACCGCTCCCGCACCGTGCGGGACCCCCGCGGCGTGATGGCCGAATTCGGGTTCGATCCAGGTCCAGACGTCGAAGTGAAGGTGTGGGACTCCAGCGCCGAGCTTCGCTACTGGATTCTGCCCCGGCGTCCGGAGGGCACCGAGGGATGGAGCGAGGAGGAACTCGCCGCCCTCGTCACCCGTGATTCACTGATCGGGCTGACTGATGTGAGCGTTCCGGAGTAGAGGCCGTCGGTGTGACCATACCTCCGATGAACGAGGTGGTCCCTCCGGAAGTACGGGAGAGGCTCGACCGCCTGGTGGACGACCTGCCCTACAACGAGGAGATCCCCCGCCGATCGGGAGACGTGGCCTTCAACCACGCCTGGGAGATCCGCGCCTTCGCGATCGCCACGGCCATGCACAATGACGGAGCTTTCGACTGGCCTGAGTTCCAGGGTGAGTTGATCCGCTCTATCCAGGCATGGGAATCGGAACACGACACCACCACCGGATGGAGCTACTACGACCGGTGGATGGAGGCGCTGGAGCAGTTGTTGAAGGACAAGGGCATGCTTGATTCCGACGAACTCGACCAGCGCACCGCCGAAGTGCTGTCGACACCGGCCAATTCTCACGACCACCCGCCGGCGCGCGAGCCGGTGGCTGTAGTCCCGCCCCAAGCGGGCGACGGGAGGCCAAATGAGTGACGTGCGGAGTTCCCAACTCACCGTGGATGACGTGAGGGCAACTGCTGCGCTCATCGATCTACCGCTTTCTGACGCCGACGCCGAGGAGGTGGCCGAATTGCTCAGCGCCTGGATGCCGGGTGCCGTGGCCCTCAGCACCCGGATGCAGTCGGTACTAGAGCTGATGCCGGCCCAGACGTTCAACACCACCACAGGGATGGCTCCTCACGAGATGGTGGGAGTATCGGGATGACGGGCGCAGGCGAGCTTCTGACGCTGGATCTCGCCACGGCCGCGCAGCAGGTGGCCGCTGGAGAGGTCTCGCCGGTCGATTTGGTGGGGGCATGTCTGGATCAGGCCGCCGCCATCGCCGACACCAATGCCTACATCTCGGTGTTTGAAGATGCCCTCGAAGTGGCTGAAGCGTCGGCTGCCATGATCCAGGCCGGCTACCGGATCGGGCCGCTCCACGGCGTTCCCATCGCCCTGAAGGACAACATCCACGTAGCCGGCAAGCTGACCACTGCGGGCAGCGCGGTGCTCAAAAACAACATCTCCACCATCGACGCCACGGTGGTCGAGCGTCTGCGGTCGGCCGGCGCCATCATCATCGGCAAGACCAACCTCCACGAATTCGCCTGGGGCGGAACCTCCGCCAACGTCACCTTCGGATTTGTGAAGAACCCCTGGAACCAGGAGCGGATGCCCGGCGGCTCCAGTGGCGGCTCCGGCGTGGCGGTGGCGGCCGGAGCCTGTTTCGGCGCGCTGGGCACCGATACGGGGGGCTCGGTTCGGCTGCCGTCCGCCCTCAACGGAATCACTGGACTGCGTCCCACCATCGGGCGGGTCAGCAACGCCGGCGTAATACCGCTGGCCTGGAGCATGGACACGGTGGGACCCATGGCCCGTAGCGCTCGGGACTGCGCCGTTCTTCTGGGTGCGTTGGCCGGCCACGACACCCGTGATCCGGGCACTGCCGATATCGGGGTGGACGACTACGTGGCCGGACTCGACGCCGGAGTCAGCGGCCTGCGAGTCGGATTGATCGAGGGCTATTCGCTCCACCACATGCAGGCCGCGGTGGAAAGGGCGGTTCGCGAGGCGGTCGAGGTGTTCCAGGACCTCGGCGCCGTGGTGAGAGAGGTGTCCATCCCCGATATCGAGGGCAACATCTCCGCCCAGCTGACGGTTGAGTCGGTGGAACCCAGCACCTACCACCAGCGCACGCTGCGTTCGCAGCGCGACGACTATGCCGACGATGTGAGGCTGCTGCTTCAGGTGGGAGAGCTGATTCCGGCCGTCCACTATGTGCAGGCCCAGCGCTACCGGGCGCTGTTGCGCCAGCAAATGCTGGCGGCCTACGCCGAAGTCGACGTGATTGTGTGCCCCACGCTTCCGTTTACGGCCACGCCGCTGGGGGAGACACTGGTCAACATCGACGGCGAGGACGAGGACATGCTTTCGGCGATCATGCAGTTCACCGGGCTGCCGTCGCTCACCGGGCTTCCCGCTCTTTCGGTGCCGGGCGGCTTCGATGCGGATCGGATGCCGGTGGGTGTGCAGCTCATCGGACGCCCGTTTGCCGAGTCGACTCTCTTCAACTGTGGAGCCGCGCTCCAGTCGGCCACCGATCACCACCTCCAACATCCCCCGGTGCTGGCTGCTTAGCAGCGGGCAGCTCGCGGTCCGGCGTCGGCATGAGCCCATCGCATCCGGTCGACGATTGGCAGCCGAGTTGGAGCTCATTCGGCGAGTTCTTGGCCGATGAGGCCGTTGGCCGTACCGACGCCACCTATCTGACTGAGATCGACCACGAGCACGGAACCCGTCATGAATGGTCGCGAGGGCAATGGCTGGCCCAGGTGGCGGAAACGGCGGCAGGATTGGCGGCTCGGGGAATCCAGCTCGGCGACTCGGTATCAGTGCTGGCCGGCAACGCTGCCGATGCGCTGGCGGTGGCCTTCGCCTGCTGGACCCACGGTTGGGTGTACCTGCCGCTGAATGCCCACGAGACGCCCGATCGCCAAGGGTTCATCCTCTCCCATGCCAACGCCCGGATCCTCATACACAGCCCCGCCGAGGCGGGCCGAGCGGAGCAGTTGCACGAGGCGACCGGCGTAGCCATCGTGCCCTTCGATGAGGTGGCCTCGGTGGGGGCAGTCGCGCCAGCGGCAGCGAGCGGGTGGGAGCACCCGGCACTGCGGGTATACACGAGCGGCACCACCGGAGAGCCCAAAGGCGTGGAGCTCAGCGTCGGCAACCTGATCACCGACAGCGATGCCCTCGCTCGAGCCACCGGGTGGGACGCCGAATCCCGGGTCATCGTGGTGCTCCCCATCCACCACGTCAACGGCCTGGTGGTTTCGTGCCTTCAATCGTGGTATGTGGGCGGTTCGGCCGTGCTGTGCGACCGCTTTCGGTCTGACCGATTCTGGACCGATGTCGAGTCGGAGGGCGCCACCGTCTCCAGCCTCGTTCCGACCCTGCTTGAGTTCCTCATCGCGGATGGCGGCGGGCCGTCGCCGACGTGCTTCCAAGAGGTGCTGTGCGGAGCGGGGCCGCTCATGATGGAAACGGTGGTGACCTTCGAAGACGACTTCGCCATCCCGGTTAGGCATCTGTACGGGTTATCAGAGGTGACCGCAGTGGCCACGATGATGCCAGTCATGGCCGATGACGAACGCCAATCCTGGTACTTGGACTACGGGTTCCCGAGCATCGGCAGAGCTGTTCCCCACGTGGAGGTGCAGATTCAGGACTCCGATGGCCGCCAGTGCCCGGCGGGAAGGCGCGGGGAGATCGTCATACGGGGCGCCACGGTGATGGGCGGCTATGCCGGACGTCCAGAGTCCACAGCTAGCGCCTTCGAGGGCGGCTGGTTCCACTCCGGCGACGAGGGTTTCTGGGAGGCCAACAAAGATGGGACGCCGTTCTTCTTCATCTCCGGGCGCATCAAGGAGCTGATCATCCGCGGCGGCATCAACATCTCACCGTTCCAGATAGACGAGGTGCTCAACGCCCACCCATCCGTTCAATTTGGATTGGCTGTCCCCTTCGAGAACCGGTACTACGGCGAGGAGATCGCGGCCTATGTGGTGCAGGCCTCGCCGGCAACCGAGCAAGAGATCCTGGACTTCTGCGCTGAGCAACTCGACTTCGCCTACTGCCCCAAAGTGGTGATCTTCGGTGACGACGTGCCGTTCACCGTCACCGGCAAGGCAAAGCGGCTAAGCCTCAAAGAGCAGTTGGCCGATGAGCTGAGCAGGTACCGTGACATTCAGTTCCGTCGGCACCAAGGCAGAGGTCAATTGTGAAAGAAATCGAATCCGGGACCGACACGCGTTCGGAAGTGTTCGGCGCCATGGACCATACCGGCCACCTGCCCCGACCAGACTGGGTGCGGCGGGTCAACCTGTTCGGCACCGCGGTGGGCGATCCGGCTCGCATGGTGAGTCTGGACGCCGACGAGATGCTGACCGTGGCTGTCGAGTCGGTGGGGCTGTCGGACTTGGGCGACGAACCGGGTTGGGAGGCTGGTTATCGGGCGCTGTGCGGTGCGCTGAATGAAGATGCCCAACTGAATGTGGTGGGGCGGCTCAGCGCCCGGGGGGAGATCATTCGCAATCTGCAAAACCGGCTGCGGATGGTGGACTATTGGCGGGCCAATCCTGAGGCCCTCGCGGCTGACGTTGCCGCGCCGGTGTTCGTGTCGGGGCCGCCCCGCACCGGGACCACCATCTTGCTGGAACTACTTGCGCTGGACCCCAACCTGCGGGGGGTGCGGGGATATGAGGCCCACTTCCCGCTGGGCACGCTGCCCGAATCTGGGGCCGATGCGCTGGCGTGCAGTGAGCCTGAGCAGGAGTTTTGGGCCGACATCCAGCCCGAGTTCATGACCATGCACGAGCTGCGCAGCGACCTGCCGGTGGAGTGCGTCCACTTTTGCCAGCCGGAGTTCCGCAGCTGGCACTGGCCGATGATGCACTCCATCGGCAATCTGGGCGCTCGTGGAGCGGACCTCGACTTCGGCGCGGTGTACCGGTGGCACAAGAACTTCCTGCGGACCTTGCAGCACATCGACGGCGCTCCGGCTCGGTTTCTGTTGAAGTCGCCCGCCCACATGGGAACGCTTCCGGACCTGTTTGCCGCCTACCCCGATGCCCGGGTGATCCTGACCCATCGCGACCCGATCAGGTTTCTGGGCTCGGTGGCCAACCTCACCACCACCCTTCACTGGATGCGTAGCGATTCGGTTGCCCCGAGTGAGAGCGGCCCGACGATGCTGTTCACCTACCAGATGATCATGGACATGGTCATGGGCCAGCGGGCCTCGGGAGAGGTACCCGACGACCAGATCGCCGACCTGTTGTTCCGGGATCTGGTGAGCAACCCAGTGCCGGCGGTGCGGGCCGTATACCACCGCTTAGGCTTGGAGTTCTCCGATGAGCTGGCTGCCGCCATCCCCGCCTACCTGGCCGACAAGCCCAAGGATAAGTTCGGCAAACACGTTTACGACCCGGCCGCCCTCGGCTTGGACGAGTCCTCTGTCCGGGCCCAATTCACCGACTACATCGCCCGCTACAACATCCCATTAGAAGGCTGAACCGTGAGCGGGGGCGTGAAACCGCTGGTCAGCTCCATCGTCCATGTGCAGGTGGCAATTCCTGTGGGCGGTGAAGATGTGGCGAGGGAGTTTTACGGCGGGCTGCTGGGGTTGGTTGAGATTCCGAAGCCGCCTGAGTTGGCCAAGCGGGGCGGGTGCTGGTTCGAGCTGCCGGAGGGCTCGTGCGGACAGCTGCATTTGGGTGCCGATCCGGACTTCCGCCCGGCCAAGAAGGGACATGTGGCCTTTCTGGTCTCCGATGTCGCCAGACTTGCCGAAAGGGCCCAGTCTCGGGGATACGAGGTCAACAAGGACACCGCCGATGGGGTCGAACGGGTCTACATCTGTGATTCGTTCGGCAACCGCTTAGAATTCATGGCAGAGGAGGCGTGATGAGGTTGCAGCTCGCGTTGAACGTGTCCGATCTTGAGGAGGCGGTGGAGTTCTACTCCCGTCTCTTCGGCGTGGAGCCGGCCCGGCGCCGGCCGGGGTATGCCAACTTCGCCATCGACCAGCCCCCGCTCAAGCTGGTGCTGTTCGAGACTGACAACGAGTGCAACGACGACGAAGGGTGCTTCAACGGGGTCGGGGGCACGATCAACCACCTGGGGGTGGAGGTCGAGACCACCGAAGAGGTGCTCGACGCCGAGCGCCGCCTAAGCGAGTCGGGCTTGGCCACCTCCGGGGTGGACGATACCCAGTGCTGCTTCGCCGAGAAGACCGAGACCTGGGTAGCCGGCCCCGACGGCATCACCTGGGAGTGGTACGTCCGCACCGGCGACAGCGAAATCCTTGAGAACGTGGTGCTCGCCACCCGGAGCTAATCGAATCCTCTCCAGACGTCGAAGGGGCATGAAGAGCGGACAATGAAGAAGAATTTGAAGTGCAATCCCCGGTTAGGAGTGGCTATCGCGCTCGGCGTCGGTATTGGTGCAGGTATTGGCGCGGCACTAGGCAACGTCGGTGTCGGCATAGGGATAGGAGCTGCCGTGGGCGTGGCGTTAGGCAGCGCCTTCTTCGGACGCCCCGCTAGGGGCTAGCTGGCCGATAGTTGCTTGATATCTGAATTAGTTCAGATATTCTGATTCGATGCAGGTCATCGAGCGCACCTTCTCCGAATTCCTCCGACAGCCCAAAGAGGTAGTTGCCGACCTCGCCCAGCACGACGTAGTGCTGCGCCGCCGCAATGCCCCCGACCTCTACCTCAGCCTCGCCGCAAGCGACATCAGCCGGGCCAAGACTATCGAGTGTCTGGCCCGCCTTCTCTGCAAGATCGCAGCAGACTCCCCCGAGGCTATGGATGCCGCCATTGAGACCGCCTTCCCCTGGGTCGAATTCCTCTCGACAGAAGAGCGTCGGGAGTTTGCCGAGGATCTGACTCGTACCATTCTGGCCTCTGCCAGCGTTCAGAACTTTAGACAAGTCGACCTCACCATCGACTCTTGGGAGAACACGGCCGAGATACTCAGCGATCCCGAACTCACTGCCCTTCTCACCACCCCCATCACCATCACCCACGGCGGACGCGTCCTCCCACCCCCAGCCGCCGATTGATGCCCCGTCGCCGGGACCGAGTCGCCCCGCCACCGCGCAATGGCGGGTGGGACTGCCGATTCGCCAGCAACGACGCCGCCAAGTCCTGGGAACAACTCAGCGCATCCGCCCCCAACAACGTCCGAACGACCTGGGAACTCATTACCGCCGATCCCCGACGATGGAGTAGGCGCCAAAAGCCCCTGCAAGGTCGCCTTGCCACGGACACCGTAAACGGCATCCAACTGCCCCAGTGGCAATACGAGGTAACCGGTGGCGGTCGCATCTGGTACTGCATCGACGACGACAAAAGGACCGTCTGGGTGACCGCCATCCACCCCGGCCACCCCAAGGCCACCGAGTGAGCGCTTTATGACCATACGGTGGGGACAAGCTGTCACGCTCCGCAAGTAGAGTTCCCGGCGTGGCTGATCAGGTAGAAACCAAACCAGACTCCCTAGACGGCAGCCCGGTCTTCCGTCTTGAGCTTTCTGGCTGTAGCGGAACCGGTGTATTGCTCCCCGACGGTGGTTTCTTGGTTCATGCCGGCGCGGTAGGTCGTGCCGAGTCCAACGCGTCGTTCGACAAACATGCCAACAAGTACCGTCGGCAGCTTCGCAAGGAACTGCTGGACGACGGCACTCTCTTTGTCGATGGCGACCGCGCGGAGTTGACCCGTGACTGGGAATTCAATTCGCCAAGCGCTGCTGGCGCAGTTCTGACAGGTAGCCATAGTAGTTGGCTTGACAAGTGGCGAGACGACGATGGCCAGACACTTAGGGAGTGCTTGCGAGTTGAGTCGAGCAGTTACGGTGATGGTGGCACCGACTCCGGGCGTGTCTCACCAGGGGAGATTGAGTTTCGCCAACTTTGGTACGAGGCGCATGTTGGACGATTCGCTGCCGACGAAGACCACCGGCAGCAGGCCAAGGACGCCACGGACGGGTTCAAGGAAAGTGCGGACGAAGCTCTCAGGCTGCTGGCTGATCTTCGACGAACCGGTGACCTTGACCGGTTTATCAAGGACATTCGGAAGTGGGCTGTAGCACCGGGAACACTGGACTTCAATGGGTTCGCCGGACAGTTGCTGCTAAACCAGCTATACGATCGAACCGACGAACCCCAACGATTCGCTCATCTGCTGGCTGAATCGCTCTCGGTTCCAGCTTCCGATCAGGAAGCTGCTGAGAAGCTCACGTCAATGGTGGACTATGTGAAGTCCATCAAGGTTGGGGCATACCCGGCCCCTGGAAGTGTGCCGTTCCTCTTGTCGTATTTCTGGGCGCTGGCCGACTGGGATCGCTGGCCTGTGATGTGGGCAAGTGGAGCCCAATTCATTGAGTTCTCAACCGGCGAGAGCCTCCCGGATGATCCTCCCGAGAAGTATCGGGTGTTTGTCGAGCGGGTTAGGGAACTCACTTCCGACCATGTCGAGTTTGAGACGACCGCCGCATGGTGGCACAACCAACGCCCCGTGTTCCTAGACGAAGTATTGGCGGATCGCGCCGCGTTTGGTCTTGACGCTGAGGCTGCGGTGGAAGGCGACCTGGAGATCAATGCACACGCCATTTTGAGCATCGCTGACTATTGGGGCAAACAGCTTGCCGATGTTGTCGCAGAAGCGCTCGGCCATCCAATCAAAGTGAAGTTGCCGAAAACCAATCGTGCCCGGCCCGATCTATGGGTGGACTGGCGAATCAACGAGGCCGCTGACAATGGGCTCAGTATGAGGGTATGGGTGAACGACCAGGGTGTAGCAGTTGCCCTACGACCAGGAACAACCCCCCAAGGCTGGATGGACAAGGTTGCGCCGCTGCTTTCTTCTGCCGAATACGACGACTGTCGAGTTTTCGGCGGTTCTAGCTCTCAAATTGGCGAGGATGTCGGAATCCGTGGGGCCCACTGGGCAGAATTCGTCTACGGACGTTGGTTCGACCGGGAAGAGTTCGTCGATGTCGACTTGGCGGCCACGGTTGTTGAGACGGCCACGCAACTGAAGCCCCTATTTGGCAAGGTAATGGCACTTGCAGGGGGGAAGGAACCCCCACCAGAGGGCAGCGATGATCGAATTGCTTCCCTAGTCGATCAATTCCGTACCGAGTCCGGTTATCCGAGGGACTGGGATGATGATCACAAGGCAGAACAGCGTCGCTTCGCTGAGATACTTGCCCCCGAGTCAATAGCTCTGGCTGACCGCGCCGAAATCCGGCGGATTTGGAATGGCGGCAAATACGGAGCCACAGGACCAATGTCAGGTTTGAACCGGTCGTTCCGCGATGCCGATCCAGCCGAGTACGAACGTATGATGGAATCCTTCCACTATCTGTGCTGGGGGAATGACCCCGACGCGGAGCGCATTGACCGGCTGCTCACCGATGACCAGTACCGCATTAGGGGGCTGGGTGAATCGGTGATCATGAAATTACTGGCAATCACGCACCCAGATGAATATCTCTGCGTATACCCCTACGGCGGCAATAGGGGGAAGGAGGGGATGCACTCCCTCCTTGGAATTGAAGAACCAACTGGCTCGCGCGGCGAGATCCAGGTGGAATCCAACAGGCTGCTGCGCGAGTGCCTTCAGCCTTACTTCGCTGACGACCTCTGGGGGATGTCGCAGTTGTTCTACTGGTATGCATATGCGGACCCAGGTGGTTCCGACGGCAAGGCCGAGATCCTAGATGAGCTCGCTGAGGAACTACTGGTCGACCGAATGTTCCTAGACGACGTGGTCGAATTGTTGGAAGACAAGGGGCAGGTGATCTTCTACGGGCCGCCGGGGACGGGGAAGACCTACCTGGCTCGGGAGCTTGCCAGGGTATTGGCACCTGACCCGGGGCAGCGGGCGCTGGTTCAGTTTCATCCTTCTAGTTCGTATGAGGATTTCTTCGAGGGGTACCGACCCCAAGCTGACAGCGGCGACATGACCTACGAGCTCACACCCGGTCCATTGGCGGACATGGCACAGCGAGCGGCGGATACCCCAGGCCGACGGCATGTGATGATCATCGACGAGATCAACCGGGCAAACTTGCCCAAGGTATTCGGCGAGCTGCTGTTCCTTTTGGAGTACCGCGACGAAAGCGTACGCACGCTCTACCGACCCGAGGATACCTTCGAGCTACCCCGAAACCTGTGGTTCATCGGCACCATGAACACCGCCGACCGCTCCATCGCCCTTGTGGACGCCGCCCTGCGCCGCCGGTTCCACTTCATCCCGTTCTTCCCCAATCGGTGGCCGATAGAAGGGCTGCTTGAGCGCTGGCTGGCCGCCAACGACGAGCCGAGTTGGGTGGGCGAGCTCGTTGCCCAAGTCAACGACGAGCTCGACAGAGAGTTGGGCGGGCCTCACCTGCTTTTGGGGCCGAGCCACTTCATGAAGAAGGGCCTCGACGAGGAGACGATGGGCCGGATTTGGAAGTACAACATCGAGCCGTTCATCGAAGACCAGTTTTTTGGCGACCGCGATCAGATCGAGTACTTCCGCTTCGATCAGGTTCACAAGCGCTATCTCATCGACTCGGGGCGGGCTGAAATGGCCGAGCAGGAGGCGGCTCTCCAACGAGCCGCGACCGATCCCGAGGGCACTACGGAGTTGAACTCAGAGCAGTGAGCGATGTAATCGAGCTCGTTGAGTACGAGTCGACCACGGTCGGCCTCGCTCAGCGCCAAGCCCAGCGCCTCGCTGCCTTGGGAAAGGGCGCTGTCACAGTGGAGCCCGCAGGCGAAGGCGACCAATACTTGATCACCGCCCAGAACATGGTGGGCACCCTGGTGGTGGACGACCTTCGAGTGCTGATCCGCCCGAAGATCCGCCCTGAGAACCTATTTCTGCTGTTGGAAGTAGGGCTCGATGAGAAAGCGTGGAGACAGGAGGCCTTCGACTACGCGGACAGGGCCGACCTTTTGCCCTCGGTGATCGCCTTCTTTGCCCGTACTCTGGAGACCACCTTGGCCCGCGGGCTGCTGCGGTCGTATCGGCCCGAGGAGGATCGCTTAATCGCTCTGCGGGGCCGCATAGATGTCGCGGCCCAGTTCCGTCAGGCCGGGATCGCATTGCCAATTGCGTGCCGATACGACGAGTACACACCCGACATCGCCGAGAACCGCTATCTTAAGGCCGCTGCCCGACTGGCTCTGAGGGTTCCCGGTGTGGCTCCAGAGGATCGTCAAAGATTGCTCCGGGAGGTCGCCTCACTGGAGGACGTCGCTGATCGAGTCATCCGAGCCGACCTTCTTGACCAAATGCACGAGACGAGGCTGAACGCCCACTACCAGCCGGCTTTGCGTCTCGCCCGGCTGCTTCTCGCGAACCTGACTCTGGCCGACCGGCGCGGGCATCACGCCGCTTCGTCGTTCCTGGTGGACATGAACCAACTCTTCGAAGACTTTGTCACCCAACGGCTGCGACGGGAGTTGCGGGGCCGCCTCGAGGTAGCGAGCCAATTGAGAACCTTCCTGGCAACCCGCAATCAAGTGCCGATCCGGCCCGACTTGGTGTTTCGCCGGCAAGGTCATGAGGTCTATGTGGCCGACATCAAGTACAAGGTCACCGACGACGCCCGGGCCCGAACCGCCGACTACTACCAACTCCTCGCCTACACCACGGCGCTGGACCTGCCTGAGGGTGTACTGATCTACTGCATGGCCGACGGAGGAGAGCCCGAAAGTACCATTACCGTTCGCCACGCCGGGAAACTTCTCCACACACTGGCAATCGATCTCAGCGGGCCACCTACCGACGTGACCGAAGAAATCGCCAAGGCCGCCACCTGGATCAACCAGCGAGTCCGGGTAATCCGCCCTTTGATTGCCCCAAATCAGCTAAGGCCAGCACGCTCACCCGCTCTCGTGTGACCATCCTCCAAGTCTGACAACCGGTTGAGAACAGGCCGGGTTTATGCCCGAAGGAAGTCTCTGGTTGTCTCAGCTAGTGAGCTTCCAATTCAGCAATTTGTTCGATACGCGCTTGATGGCGTCCCCCGTCGAATGGTGTCTCCAGCCAGAGCTCCATAATTTCGACTGCAAGTTCTGGGGCGACGATCCGTGCACCAATAGCGAGGACGTTCGCATCGTTGTGTGAGCGCGACAACCGCGCCGTGGCGAGGCAATTGCAAAGAGCCGCACGAATGGAGGGGATCTTGTTGGCTGCTATCTGTTCACCTTGTCCGGAGCCGCCGAGCACGATTCCACGGTCAGCCTGTCCTGCCGCTACGTCCTCCGCCACACTCGCGCAGATTCCTGGATAGTCGACCGGCTTAGTGTCTGCCGTGCCACGGTCAATCACTTCGTGACCGTGTCGCTGAAGCGCTCCGATCAGAGCTTCCTTGAGCTGAAAGCCAGCGTGATCAGCACCAATTGAGATCCTCATTTCAACGAAACGCTATCCCGAGCGAAACAGCTTCAGTGGTCTTCCGGGATCATGCGACAGCCCCGACTCATTGAGAGTTGCAGTCTCTGCCGAAATATGCCGTGTCCACGGGCACAGTCGCATGGCGCGAGGCGAGGATGATTCCAGACGCAACGTCCAACTCGACCGAGGCGAGGCGCGAGTCGGTCATCAGCACCTTGCGTACGTCTTCTACGGTCAAGCGATCTACCACAGAGTCATAACGCAAGAGATCCATGTCGTCGACGAGGAGAAGGCCTTGGGGCGCGAGTGCAGCAATAGTGAGTTCGAGGCCTGTCCATTTGCCCGCCTCGGCATCAGCGAAGATCAGATCGAACTGACCCAGTGTTGGAAGCGAGGCCTCAATCTCGCCCTCAACTATCGATGCGTGGGCAGGAAAATCGATGGCAGCAAGCGACGCAATCCGCTCGGCATCATTCTCTATGGACACGACTTCCACGTCGGTTCGTGAGCCGAGCCCGGTCAGGATCCAAGCCAGTCCCACACCAAACCCCGTCCCGAGTTCGAGAATTCGACCACCGAGCGGCGTCGTTGCCGCGAGAACCGCAAGCATCTCCCCAACCCCTCGTTCACACGAATGCTCAAAACCATGCTCAGCGGCCCGGTTCTCGGCCGCCGCGACCGACGGCGGCACCTGCTTCATTTGCTGATCCCGCGCTTTGACAAGGTCAACCAGCGTAGGAACGCGAGTTCGAATGCATGGAACGAATTTGTATTGATACCCCGCCAGAGCCTGTGAACGAGGGAGGCGAGAAACGCGGACTCAGCGGATGAGACTGCCGCCTCGCCAGCAACTTCTAGGAGCGACACAACGCTTGGCGCTGCAACCTCTACGACAAGAAGACCATCTGGGTGAACTCCGCACACATCGGCTGCTCCGAAGCCGCCGGGTAGCTGTCTACCGAGAACGGTCCTGCGAGCTTCAGTAGGGTCCGGTGCGATGTTCTGCATGCACTGCGGCCAAGCACTTGAGGAGTTACCTCCCACCAGTTGCCCCGCGTGCTATGAACCAATCTGGCTGAATCCCAAGCCCAGTGCCTCTGCCCTCATCGTCCAAGACGATGCCGTCCTGCTTGTGAAGCGGGCGAACGAACCGTGGCGGGACAATTGGGACATCCCCGGTGGATTCTGTGATCCAGCAGAACACCCAGAGGCAACTGCAATCCGCGAAGCGCGCGAAGAAGTCGGACTTGAGATAGAGATCACTCGCTTCCTTGGCATTTGGATGGATGTGTATCCCGATCCTCGAGCTGCCCTTGGCGAACGTCCTGTCGAATCAACGCTAAATGTCTACTACCTGGCTCGGGCTGAGCTCCCTGACGAGTACTTGATCAACCATTCAGAGGTGAAAGAAGCCCGTTACTTCCAAAGGTCAGAGCTGCCGGCTGAATTGGCTTTTCCTGAACACATTGGTCCCGTTCTCGAAGCCTGGATGAGCATGGGTACCGACGTCGGCGCTGACAAATGAATTCATAGTCGAAGCAAGCCCGCAGAATCGTCAAGACAAACTGTCACTGCTTATGGGTAGTGTGCTCAGCATGGTAAATGAGGCTGTGACCAGGGATTTTGAGGTCACCGTTGAGGTGCCGGCTATCGAGCCGGCGAACATTTCGAGCGACATGCGACGGGCTGCTTTGGCCTCGGTTCGGCGGGCTGAGGCCCAATTGGCTGGGTGGAAGGCCCGGCTGGTCAACGCGGAGCGCGATCAGAGAGGTGAAGGTGCCGCTGAAGTAGTAGTGCGCGAGGAACTCCAGGCGACGAAGCGGGAGGCCAAGCGCGAAGTGGAGGCCGCCGCCGCCTTGTCTGGGCTGGCCAAAACTTGGAGGGCTCTCGAGGCTGGGGAGATTCCTCAAAGGCATGCCTGGCTGATCGCCAAGGCCTCCTCGGAGGGGCCGATTGATGAATCGGTGTTGACGGAAGCGGCTAAGCATCAGCCCTACGACCAGTTTGCCCGCACGCTCCGCCAGCAGCAGCGGGAGCTCTCAACCGATGACGGTCAGTCGATATTGGATCGCCAGCGTGGCAATCGGACGGGGCGGATGTTCGAGAGCCGGGAGGATGGCATGTTCGTGCTGTCCGGCGAATTCGACCCGATGACCGGCAACCGGATCGCCCTGGCCCTCTCCGACAAAGAGCGCGAGCTGTGGCGCAAGGAAGATCCGAAGAACCGCCGCACGCCGCAGCAGCGGATGGCCGACGCGTTGGCCGAGTTGATATTGGAGCCGAAGTCCGGCCAGTCGCCTCGAACCGCATTGCTTGTGATCGCCGACTACGACGCCATTCACCGGGAGCTGGTCAATGCCCGGCTGTGCGATGGCACGCCAATTCCGGTTGGCGAGCTGCGTCGGTTGGCCTGTGATGCCGACATCCTGCCCGCCGTGTTCCGAGCCAAGACCCAGAAGCTCTGGCTGGGCCGAAAGCGACGGATAGCCACTGAGGCTCAGCGGGCCGCGTTGGCACTGCGAGACAAGGGCTGCATCGGTTGCGATGCCAACCCCGCCTGGTGCCAAGCGCACCACATTGAACCCTGGTCATGGGGCGGGCCGACCAACCTCGACAACTTGGTCTTGGTCTGTGCGAGGTGCCACCACAACATCCACGACGACGGCTGGGAAGTAGCCGAGTGTCCCACCACCGAGCGCTACGACCTGCGACCACCGCCTGAGCCGTTCCCCGATAAGGGCACTACCTCCTATCGACCATCGCAACGCAATTCAGTGCTCTTGAGCTGAGCGCCAAATTCAAGGCAGACCGGCAATGCCTATGGCTACGTCTCAATTCGACCGTTCGAATTGAGACCGATGGCCCCCAAACCGGGACTTGCACTTTGACAATGGAATGGAAGCAAGCTGGTGGGGCTGGCCGTCTGCTGGCTGGGCTGGCCGTCTGCTGGCTGGGGCTGGCCGTCTGCTGGCTGGGGCTACACCAGGTTCTCGACGAAGCCTTCGAGCTGGCGGAGGTTGCGGACTTCGAAGACGCCGTCGCAGTGGACTCCGTACTCGGAGACGATGGAGTCGCCGGTGTCCCAGTAGGCGCCGGGCTCGGGGTTGAGCCAGAACACTTTGCGGGCCCGATGCTCGATCTCTTTGAGGATCCAGGCCTGGGAGGCGTGGTAGTTGTTGCGGGCATCGCCCAGGATCATGACCGTGGTCTTGGGGCCGACGTCTTTTCCGTAGCGTTCCCAGAACACCTCGAAGGCGTGGCCGTAGTCGGAGTGGCCGTCCACCCACACCACGTCGGCCTCGGCGTTGACCCGGTGGACCGCTTCGCCGATGTCGTCCACCCCCTCAAAGAAGCTCGTCACCTCGTCGAGGCCGTCGATGAACACAAACGAGCGCACCTTGGAGAACTGGTTGCTGATGGCGTACACCAGATGCAGGGTGAACCGGGCGAAGGCGGCCACCGACCCACTCACGTCGGCCACCACCATGATCTCGGGCTTGGCCGGGCGGGGATAGCGGAACTTCGGCTCGGCCGGCACTCCCCCGTAGGACAGCGAGTGGCGCATGGTATTGCGGAAGTCCAACTGGCCTTTGCGGCCATGGCGGCGCTTGCGGGCCAGGCGCACGGCCAGCTTGCGGGTGAGCGGGTAGATGGCCCGACGCAAGGCCATCATCTCCTCCCGGCTGGCGTGCATGAAGTCCACATCTTCGGGCAGGGGCTTGCGGAGCGTCTTGGCCATGGCCTCCACTCCCCTATCGGCCACTAGCCGGCGGCGGATCTCGGCCTCCACCTCTTTGCGGAGCTGGTCGACGCGGGCCTCGAACTCGTCTCGCTCCAGCCGCTCCTCCAGGGGCGTCAACTGCTCGGGGGCGTCTTGGCGGGCCTGGTCCATCAGGCGCTCCAGCACTCCGTCGAGGTCGAGGTTCCGCAGCGTGCGATACAGGTAGTAGGTGCCTCCTACCGGCCGGCCGGGCTCCATGCCGGCGTAGCGCTGCACGGCTTGGCGGGCGATGGCCCGCATGAGGGCGTCATCGCCACGCATCAGCGCCTGGAACAGCATTTCGGCGAGCTGTTCAGCCGACATGGCCTCGCCTCCGCCACCTCCTTGTCGGCGCTGCTGGCCATCCAATCCGTCGATGAAGTCGGACAGGTCCATGCCCTCGGGCCATTCGCCGTCCACCAAGTCGTACTCGGCCCCCCGCAGCGAGAAGTACACCTCGAACACCGTCTCGAAGGCCCGCCAGTGGGCGTGGTTCTTGACCAGCGTGGCGGCCAGGGCGTACTTGAACGCATCCCGATCCTCGATGGGGATGTGCTGGATGGCCTCCATGGCATCCAGATTCTCGGTAAGGCTCACCGGCAACCCGGCGGCCCGCAGCTCGGATATGAAACCGGCCAGAAGCGCCAGCAGCGGCGAGGTGGCGGGCTCGACCTTCATGGCAGCCTCAGCGCAGCACTACTAAGGAGTTGTGGCCGGGACAGCAAATTCCTCGTCGGAGGAGGCGAACTCCTTGAGCGCCTTCTCGATATCGCTGCGGTACTTGAGCAGGATGTTCACCGTCTCAGCCGCGGTGTCGGCATCGATGTGCTCCACTCCAAGCAACACCAGGGTGCGGGCCCAGTCCAAAGTCTCCGACACCGACGGGGCCTTCTTCAGCTCGATCTGGCGAACCGAGCGCACTATGCGGGCCACCTGGTCGGCCAGGCTCTCTCCCACGCCGGGCACCTTGGCCAGCACGATCTCCTTCTCCCGGTCGAGATCGGGATAGTCGATGTGCAAGAACAGGCACCGCCGCTTGAGGGCCTCCGACAGCTCCCGGGTGTTATTGGAGGTGAGGAACACCAGCGGGATCTGGCTGGCGGCCACCGTGCCCAACTCGGGGATGGACACCTGGTAGTCGGACAGAATCTCCAGCAGCAGCGCCTCGGTCTCGATCTCCACCCGGTCGACCTCGTCGATGAGCAGAACCACCGGCTCGGAGGCGCGGATGGCCTCCAGCAGCGGTCGGGTGAGGAGAAACTCCTCGGAGAACAGGTCGTCCTCGATCTGCTGCCACATGCCATCGCCCTCGGGGTCTTCTCCCTGGCGCTCGGCTTGAATGCGCAAGAGCTGCTTCTTGTAGTTCCACTCGTACAGCGCCTTGGACTCGTCGAGGCCCTCGTAGCACTGGAGGCGGATAAGACGGGCTCCGGTGGCCTCGGCCACGCTCTTGGCCAACTGGGTTTTGCCAGTGCCCGCCGGACCCTCTACCAGCACCGGCTTTTGAAGCCGCTCGGCCAGATAGACCACTCCGGCGATGCCCTCATCGGCCAGATACTGCACACCGCTCAGGCCCGTGCGCACCGAGTCGACGTCGGCAAAGGAGAAGCTCATGGTTGAAGGCTACGCCCAGCCTGTTCGAGCCCCGAAATCACGGCTTCTCAGCGGACAGCTAGCCGCGTATCTGGCCCTCGCCCCGCACCACGTACTTGGTGGTGGTGAGCTGGCGCAGGCCCATGGGACCCCTGGCGTGCAGTTTCTGGGTGCTGATGCCGATCTCAGCGCCGAAGCCGAACTCCTCGCCGTCCACAAAGCGGGTGGAGGCGTTGACAAGCACGGCAGCAGCGTCCACCTCAGTGCAGAAACGGTCGGCGGCCTCCAAGTCGGCAGTGATGATGGCCTCGCTGTGGCCGCTGCCGGTTTCGTTCACATGGGCGATGGCCTCATCCAGGCCGTCTACCACCTTCACCGACAGCTTGAGATCCAAGAATTCGGTGAAGTAGTCGGCCTCAGTGGCCTCGCCGATGCGATCCGGTCCCAAGATTGCCCGGGCCGCCTCGTCGCCCACCAGCTCCACATCGGCCAGATCGTCGGCCAGCGGGGGCAGCAGCTCATCGGCCACCGACCGGTGCACCACCAGCGACTCGGCCGCATTGCAGACCGAGGGGCGCTGGGTCTTGGCGTTCACAACTATGCGCCGGGCCATGTCCAAGTCGGCTGAGGCGTCAACGTACACGTGGCAGTTCCCGTCGCCGTCGATCACGTAGGGCACGGTGGCGTTCTCCAAGATGGAGGCGATTAGCCCGGGACCGCCCCGGGGGATGAGGCAATCGATGCTGTCACGCAACTGCATGAACTCGGCGGCCGCGGAGTGGCTGGTGTCGCTAACTAGCACTAGAGAATCACTGGGCAACCCGGCCTTCTCATACGCATCCCGCATCACTCCGGCGATGGCCAGATTGGAGCCTAGGGCGCTGGACGACCCCCGCAAAAAAGCAGCGTTGCCCGACTTGAGGCACAACCCTGCGGCGTCGCTGGTCACGTTGGGGCGGCTCTCGTACACGATGGCCACAACGCCAAGCGGCACCCGCACTTGGCTGATTCGCAGGCCGGAAGGAACCACCCAGCCCCCGACGATCTCCCCCACCGGATCGGTCAAGCCGGCCACCTTGCGCAATCCACCAGCCATGCCCTCCAGTCGGGAGTCGGTCAGCCGGAGGCGGTCCACCAGCGTGGCGCTCATACCCGACGCGGTGGCCGCCTCCACATCGGCCCGATTGGCCTCCAGCAAATCATCTCGGGCCTGCTCCAGCTGGTCGGCGGCCACTAGCAGCGCATGGTTCTTGGTCTCGGTGTCGGCGGTGGCCAAAACCCGGGCCGCGGCCTTGGCCCGGTCGGCTAGCTCGGCCATGGGTGTGTCAGCGCTCACCGCGCGAGCGTACCCGACCACTGGGCCTGCTCCGGTAGCGTGTTTTGGCATTCCACCGGTTGAAGAACGACTCGACGGCGCCGACGACGCCCCGCGCCCCAGTGGCAAGGGAGCGATCCTCGTGGGGACGGGGATTTTCCTGTCCCGCGTCTCAGGCATCGGCCGGGAGGTGGCCGTGGCCGCGTTCATCGGCGCGGGCCGCATTGGCGACGCCTACCGGGCTGCTCTCACCATCCCCCGTCTGCTCCAGAACCTGCTGGGCGAGGGGGTGCTGTCGGCCTCGTTCATCCCCATCTACTCGCAGTTGGTCGAAAAGGGTCGGCGCAAGGATGCCGGTCGGCTGGCTGGAGCGGTATTCGGGCTCTTGTCGGTGGTAACCGGGCTGTTGGTGTTAGCCGGCTGGCTGCTAGCCGAACCGGTGGTGTCGCTGCTGCTGTGGCGGCTGTCCGACGACACCGCTGATCTGACCGTCGAACTGGTGCGGGTGATGTTTGCCGGCATCGGATTCATCGTGCTGGCTGCGTGGGCTTTGGGCGTGCTCAACGCTCATCGCCGGTTTTTCCTGTCCTATGCCGCGCCGGTGATATGGAACGCCGCCCAAGTGGCGTTCATGGTGGGGGCTTGGCTGGTGTGGCACAACGTGGACCCCGCCACCCGGGCTTCCGACGTGGCCAAAATGGCGGCCTGGGGAGTGGTGCTGGGCGGGGCTCTCCAGTTCTTGGTACAGGTTCCGCTGGTGCTGCGGCTTGTGCCGTCGCTGCGGCTCAGCTTGAACTGGCGGCGCCCCGACGTCCGCACCGTGCTCAACCGGTTCGGGCCCGCGCTGGTGGGTCGGGGCGTGGTGCAGGTGTCGGCTTATGTGGACTTGATCCTGGCCGGTTTGCTGGCCGGAGGGGCGATTGCCGCATTGGGGTTCGCCCAGGTGATCTACTTTTTGCCCATAAGCCTGTTCGCCATGAGCGTGGCGGCCAGCGACCTGCCGGAGATGGCCCGAGAGCAGGGCGACCCCGAGGCGCTAGTCCGGCGTCTGCAAACCGGTCTGGACCGCATCGGGTTCTACGTGCTGTTCTCGGCGGTGGCGTTCATCACCCTGGGCGGGTTGATTGTGGGGGCGCTGTTGGAGCGGGGGCAGTTCAGCGGCGACCAGACCGTGCAGGTGTGGTGGATCTTGGCGGCTTACAGCATGGGGCTAGTGGCCTCGGCGTCGTCTCGGCTGCTTCAAAACGCCTGTTTTGCCGCGGGCGATGCCAAGGGGCCGGCCCGGGTGGCGGTGGTGCGGGTGGTGCTGGCCGCGGGTGTGGGGGTGGTGCTCATGTTCAGCTTCGACTCGTACGCGGTGGTCAACGGCAGCGTGGAGCGGTTGGGGGACTTCCAAGTGTTGTCGCTGCTGTCAGACGCAGAACGGGCCGACGAAGCGGTGCGGTTGGGGGCGGTCGGGCTGGCCCTGGGCAGCACAGTGGCCGCCTGGGCCGAGTACGGCATCTTGCGCCATCGGGTTCGGCTCCTGCTTGGTCGCCGCCAGCCAGTGAAGGGGCCGGTGGGACGCCTGGCTATTGCTGCTCTTTCGGCGGCGGCGCTGGGCGCAGTGCTGGCCTGGAGTCTTGAGCCGCTGCCGCTGCTGGTGGCTGCACCGCTCGCGCTGCTGGTGACCGGTGGGGTCTATGTGGTTTTGGGCCGGGGCTCGGGGGTGGCCGCGGCTGAGGAGGCTGCCACGCTAATGGAGCACGCCGCGGCCCGGATCGCTAGGGCAGCACGGTCAAAGAATCGCGGTGGATGACCTCGTCGGGAGCACCGGGAGGCATGGCATCGGAGCGCAAGCCCACCACCGAGTCCATGTCCTCTGAGGAGAGCTCCACCAGGCCTCGGGCAAATACCTGATCGTCGGGACCCCGAACGTCCACCGCGTCACCCGGCTGGAAGGCCCCTTCGAATCCGGTGATGCCGATGGCCAAAAGCGAGGCACCCCGCTCCACCATTGCCCTACGGGCACCGGCGTCCACCCACACCGTGCCGGTGGGGACCATGGCGAACCCGATCCACAGCTTGCGGGCGCTCAACCGCTGGGGCTGGTCGGCCACCGTGGTCCCCACACCGGGCACATGGCCCAGGGCATCAGCGACCACGCCTTGGCGATGGGCGGCGGCAATCACGGTTCGCACCCCCGACCAGCTGGCTATCCGGGCGGCGGCCAGCTTCGAAGCCATTCCACCGCTGCCCCGGTCGGTGCCCGCTCCGCCCGCAGCCGCGGCCAATTCATCTAGCAAGCTCAGATCAGTGATTTCCTCCACAATCCGGGCTTCAGCATCGGAACGGGGATCAGCGGTGTGGACCCCTTCGGTGTCGGTCAACAGCACCAGCAGCTCGGCACCCACCATGTGGGCTACCAGGGCCGAAATGCGGTCGTTGTCCCCCCAGCGAATGGCGTCGTCGGCCACCGCGTCGTTCTCGTTCACGATGGGGACAACGCCCAGTTTCAGCAGTCGGCTGAGGGTGCGTTGGGCATGCAGATACTGGGTGCGCTCCAGAAAATCTCGAGGGGCTAGCAGCACCTGGCCACAGATCAGCCCGTAGCCGTCCAAGAACTCCTGGTATAGGGCCATCAGCCGGCTCTGGCCCACCGCGGAGAGCGCCTGGAGGGTAACCGAGTCTCGGGGGCGGCCCTGCTCGAAACCGAGCACCGGCAGCCCCGCGCCGATCGCCCCGGAGCTGACCACCACCGCCTGGTGGCCGTCGGCCACCGCCGCGGCCACTTCGCTGCTCAACTTGGCCACCGCCTCGGTTCTGATGGTGCCATCGGCCTCGGTAATCGACGATGTGCCGATCTTCACCACCACGATCACGACGACACCTCTCCTTCCTCATAGAGGTATTCGTCGTCATCGTGGTACTCGAACTCGAAGTCGCCGATCCGGGCGGTGTCGCCCGTCTTGATCCCAGCCCGGACCAGTGCCCGGTCCACGCCCAGCCTCTCCAGACGGCGGCGGGCGAAGTCCCACGCGCCGGGAGCGTTCAGATCCGATAACGCCACTGTGCGCTCAGCCGCTCGGCCAACCACGACGTAGGCGCCGTCATCGGCTCGCTCCACCTTGAATCCCTCGGCAGCAGGCCGGTGGACCACCACATCGCCAGAGGTCCCGGCACTACGCCCACGATCCTCCTGGGATCGGGCGGCCCGAACGGCGTCGGCCATACCCCTGATCAGCTCAGGCAACCCCGAGCCGGTCACACCGGACACGCACAACGCTCCCGGCGGCGGCTCCAAATGGCCGACATCGGCCCTGGACGCCACCAAGATCCGGGGCCGATCCAACAGCTCCGGACGGTAGGCGCCCAGCTCCTTCAACAGCACCCGCTGCTGTTCGGCAGGACTGATCTCCTCCACTGAGGCCAAATCGACCATGACGACCAAAGCCCGGGCCCGCTCGGTGTGGCGCAGGAAACGGTGGCCGAGGCCGCGGCCCTCGCTGGCCCCAGCGATGAGGCCGGGGATGTCGGCCACCACCATCTCGAAGTCGTCGTCAGTGCGGACCACCCCCAGGTTGGGCTCGAGGGTGGTAAACGGGTAGTCGGCGATTTTGGGACGGGCTGCGGAAATTCGGGATATCAGCGTGCTCTTTCCCGCGTTGGGAAAGCCGACCAACGCCACATCGGCCAGCAGCTTCAATTCCAGCCTCAGCCAGCGCTGCTCCCCTGTCTCGCCCTGTTCGGCAAACGCCGGCGCCCGGTTCTTTTGGGTGGAGAATCGGGCGTTGCCGTGTCCTCCTTGACCGCCGGCGGCGGCAAGCCAGCGAACCCCGTCGGCCGCAAGGTCAGCGAGCAACTCCCCGCTCTGGTCTTTCACCGAGGTTCCTACCGGAACCCGGACCAAAGCGTCGTCACCGGTCGCTCCGTGGCGGCGCTTTCCCTGGCCGTGGCTGCCGTTGTCCGCCCGGCGATGTGGGTGGTCTTTGAACGCGATCAGCGAAGCCACATTGTGGTCGGCCACCAGCCAGACGCTGCCGCCGCTGCCGCCGTCGCCGCCGTCGGGACCGCCTTTGGACACATGGGCTTCACGGCGAAAGGCAACACATCCGGCGCCGCCGTCACCGCCTCGCACATTCAGGCCGCACTCGTCTACGAACTGGGACATCGCATCCCAGCTAGCTAGCCAGTCAGTCGGAGATGACGTCGACGAGCTTGCGGCGGCGCCGGTGGCCGAACTTGACCCGGCCGTCGGCGGTGGCGAACAGAGTGTCGTCGCGGCCGCGCCTGACGTTCTCACCGGGATGGATGCGGGTTCCCCGCTGGCGGACAATGATGGATCCCGCGGTCACCTGGGTGCCGTCGAACACCTTGACGCCAAGGTACTGGGGATTGGAGTCGCGGCCATTTCGAGTTGAGCCGCCGCCTTTGGTCTTGGACATCTCTTGCTCCCTTCAGCGCTCGGGCTAGGCCTTGATCGCCGTGATCCGAATGCGGGATTTCTGCTGGCGATGGCCCCACCGCCGGCGCTGGTTGCTCTTGTTCTTGTAGGTGAAACCGTTGATCTTGGCGTCTTTGACCGAGTCCACCACCGTGGCAGTGACCTTGGCCTTGCCGAGCTGGTCGGGGGTGGCAGATACCGAGTCGCCGTCCACCAGCAGAACCGGGGTCAGCTCGACTTCCGCGCCGGGCTCTCCCAGCAGCTCCACATCGAGCATCTGACCCTCTTCAACCTTGTATTGCTTTCCGCCTGTGCGGATGACGGCATACACCTGCTTGCGCCTCGCTCACTATTTGCCGGCAGGTCCGAAGGACAATCCTAGACGAATCGCCGGGTCCCAACCCCAACCGTTATCGCCTCATCGCCGGAATCGGCCGGTGGCGGCTATTTCTTGGCGATGAGCCGAGGGTCGAGCTCCAGCCCCCGTCCCTCGCAGGTAGGGCAAGTAGTCGAACACGACTCCAGCAATCCCTCGCCGATGCGCTTGCGGGTCATCTCCACCAGACCCAGATCCGAGATATCCAACACCTGGGTGCGGGTCTTGTCCCAGGCCAGCGATTCTCGGAAGACCTTCATGACCTCATCGCGGTTGCCCCGCTTCTCCATGTCCACAAAGTCGATCACGATGATCCCGCCTATGTCGCGCAGCCGGAGCTGCCGGGGGATCTCTTGAGCCGCCTCCAAGTTGTTGCGGAATACGGTCTCCTCCAGGCTTGAGTCCCCAACGTTCTTGCCGGTGTTCACATCGATGACCGTGAGCGCCTCGGTGCTCTCGATGATGAGCGATCCGCCGCCGGGTAGCCACACCTTCTTGTCCAGGGCCTTGACGAACTGCTCGTGTATGTGATGGCGCTCCAGCAGGCTGAGATGTTCGTTCTCGGCGTCGTAGTACTCGAGTCTCTCCACCAGCTCGGGAGCCACGCTGGACACGTAGTCGTGCACCCCGTCGTACAAGCGGCGATCATCGATGTGGACCGACCGGAAGTCCTGGTTGAATTCCTCGCGGATGACACGAACCGCCATCTCGGGCTCCCGGTAGAGCAGTCCGGGCACCTTCGCCTTCTTGGACAGGGCCTCGATCTCCTCCCACTGCGAGACCAGCCGCTTCACATCGCGCTCTAGTTCCTCGGCGGTGATCTTCTCGGCCGCGGTGCGCACGATGATGCCGTGCTCTTCGGGCTTGCACCGGTCGAGCACTTTTCGCAGGCGCTTGCGCTCCTTGTCGGGAAGCCGTTTGGAGATGCCGTAGGTCTTCGAGTTGGGCACCAGCACCACAAACCGGCCCGGCAGAGACACCTCTTGGGTCAGCCGGGCACCCTTGTGGGCGATGGGGTTCTTGGTGACCTGGCACATGATGGTCTGGCGGGCCTCCAACAGGTTCTCGATGCGGGGCGAGCCATCGGAGGTCTCCACGTCGTCGGGGTCGAACACCACATCGCCCCGGTACAGCACCGCATTCTTAGGAGTGCCGATGTCCACGAAGGCTGCCTCCATGCCGGGCAGCACGTTTTGAACCCGGCCAAGATAGATGTTGCCGTGAATCTCCCCGACGTCATCGGCCGGACGGGACACGTAGTGCTCGATCAACGCCCGGCCCTCCACCACTGCGATCTGAGTGGCTTCGGGGCGGACTTGGACAAGCATCATGTATCGGCCGACCGGTCGGCCCTTGCGGCGTTTGCCCCGGCGGCGCTCCAGGGTCTTCTCATCCAGCTCTACTGGACCGTCGGACACCCGGTGCTCCACCGGTTGGACCGGGCGATTGCCACCACCTCGGCCCCGACCGCCGCGACGGCGGCGGCGCTTGCGACCCGTACCCGATGCTGAGCCCCCAGAATTTGGGGCCCCCGAACCTGAGCCCCCTCCGCCAGACGATCCATTGCCGCCGGGCGCGGGGCGGGAATCCCCTACTTTGGGCCGGTTGCCGCCGGGCGCGGGGCGGGAATCCCCAATCTTGGGCCGGTTGCCGCTGGGCGCGGGGCGGGAATCCCCAATCTTGGGACTGCCGTCGCCGTCGGACCGTTTGGAGGAGTCTGCCTGCCTAGTTCCGCCAGCGGACCGCTTGGCAGTCCGTTCTTTCGAATCGCTCATTGGTGTAGTCCTTTCTCATTGCACACCAACCGTGGTGTGCTGAGCAGGGGCTGCGCCGACCTCAAGTGGCTCCAAGCGGGCGCCATCCTGCTCAATCCATTGACGAGTGCGCCGAACAAGTACCGGGCGGTACAAGGGTTCGATTGCGGCCAACAATTCCGACGGGCGTGCTGCCCGCGGTTGGGTGCCCAAAGTGGCCAGGAGGCGAACCCCCCGACTCGTCGGTTCACCGACCTCCAGGGCACGCACCTGAGGGGCCATATCGTCGGTGATCTGTCGGCCTTTGCGTTCTCGCGTAACCATAAGCGTAGTCGCCCCGCACACCTGATCCACCCATCGTGCGAGATCGTCGGCGGTCACGTCCACCAGCTCTATGTCCCAGTCACAGCTGGTGACCGCCTGTTGCAACGACATCGCGCCGGGCATCAGCACCGCGGCGCCGGTTGCGGTGATTCCGTCAGGCAACACGTTGACCAGGGCTTTTCTCACGTCTTCAACCTCGACATCGGCGCGCTTGAAGTCGACATCCAGATACTCGGCATCCGACTCGTAGCCAGTGGCCAACGCCAGCCCGAAGTGCAGTTTGGCCCGAGGCGAGAACCCCTCGGTTTGGGCCACCGGCAGCCCGGTTCGCCGCAGGGACCGCTCCCAAATCCTGGCCACATCCCGATGACTGGTAAACCGAATGCGCCCGGTTTTGCTGTACCGCAGCCGAATCCGCGTACGCGGCGCCTCGTTTGGATTCACGGCGATGTACCGGTTCCCACGCCGGAGAGCTGCACGGCCACTGCGGTGGGGGGCTGGTAGTTGGTGGGGACTTGGCCGGTGCCCTGGCTGCCCCCGGCGGGCGGCACTGCGGAGGCCACTATGTGCTCGATGCTGTAGCCGGTGCAGGCTCCGCAGTCATAGCACGGGGTCCATCGGCAATCTTCCAAGCCCACCTCATTGAGGGAGTCCCGCCAGTCTTGCCACAAGAAATCCTTGTGCAGGCCCGCCGACAGGTGATCCCAGGGCAAGACCTCGTCTTCGGTGCGGTGCCGGTGCACATACCAGTCGGCCGAAAGACCGTGTTGGGCCATGGCCTGCATCCAACGGTCGTAGTCGAAGTGCTCGGACCACTCCTGAAAGGTGCCACCTTGTCGCCACACCTCTTCGATGACCCGCCCGATGCGGCGGTCGCCGCGGCTGGCAATTCCCTCAATCAAGCTGGCCTTGGGATCGTGCCATTTCATCTGGACACCGCGGTTCCGCTTGATGTCGTCGCGCAGCAAGAAGATCTTGCGCTGAAGCTCGGCCACCGTGTTTTGGCCGAACCACTGAAACGGTGTGAACGGCTTGGGCACGAACCCGCCCAGTGACACCGTCACCGATGGGTTCTTGGTGTGGGACTTGCCCAGCTCCACGCAGTTGCGGGCCAGCTCCCCGATGGCCAGGGTGTCCACGTCGGTCTCGGTGGGAAGGCCGGTGAGGAAATACAGCTTCATACGCCGCCACCCCTGGGAGAAGGCCGACTCCACTGCTCCATATAGATCGCGCTCGTCGATGAGCTTGTTGATCACCTGCCGCATCCGCCACGACCCGGCTTCGGGGGCGAAGGTCAAACCGGTGCGCCGGGCCCGCTGGATCTGGGCGGCCAGGCCCACTGTGAATGCGTCCACCCGCAGGCTGGGCAGCGATACCGACACCTCCCCGGCGCCGCAGTCCATGGTGGCCGCCACCACCTCGGTGATCCCGCTGAAATCGGCAGTGGACAGCGAGGTCAACGCCACTTCGTCGTAGCCGGAGCGGGCCAGGCCATCAGCCACCATGGTTCGGACTTGCTCGGCGGGCCGTTCCCGCACCGGGCGGGTGATCATCCCCGCCTGGCAGAAGCGGCACCCCCGAGTGCAGCCCCGGAACACCTCCACGTTCAGTCGGTCGTGGACCACCTCGGTGAGCGGCACCAGCTGGTTCTTGGGGTATGGCCAGGCGGCCAGATCGGCCACCGTGCGCTTCTCCACCACCGCAGGCACATCGGCAAACCGGGGCGTGATCGAAACCAGGGCTGGGCCGTCGTAGGCCACGTCGTAGAGCGACGGCACATACACCCCTTCGACCGCGGCCAATTCCCGCAGCACCGCGTGGCGCGACACCTTGCTGGTCGCCTTCCAATCGCGCACCACCGCGTTGATCTCCGACACCGCTTCCTCACCGTCTCCCAGCACGAAGAAATCGACGAAGTCGGCCAGCGGCTCGGGATTGTAGGTGCAGTGCCCCCCGGCGCCGATCAGCAAGTCGCCGTCGGCCCGGCGCTCGGCCCGCACCGGCACTCCGGCCAGGTCGATGCAGTTGAGCACGTTGGTATACACCAGCTCGGCCGACAGGTTGAATGCCAGCACGTCGAAGTCTGCTGCCCGCCGGTGGGTGTCAACCGAGAACAGAGGCAGGCCCGCGGCCCGCATCTCGGCCTCCATGTCCACCCAGGGGGCATAGGCCCGCTCCGCCACCGCATCGTCCTGCTCGTTGAGAATCTCGTAGAGGATCTGAAGACCCTGGTTGGGCAGGCCGATCTCGTAGGTGTCGGGATAGGCCAGCAGCCACGCCACCTTCGACGGATGGTGCTCCGGTTCCACCATCCCGCCTTCGCCGCCGATGTAGCGCGCCGGTTTCGACACCTCAGGCAGCACCAGCTCCAATTTTGGCCAAAGCGACATCACCACCAATCTACCTTCGGCAGTCAAAATGGCAGAACCAGTTCAAACCGCCGGTGGCAGCACGCCTGCCCCTCGGTTGTCTTCGATCAGGTAAACCGCCGCATGCGCACGTTGAGCACCAGGCCGAGTCCGATGAGGGTGGCGATGGCTGAAGAGCCGCCGTAGGAAACCAGGGGCAGGGGAATGCCGGTGATGGGGGTGATGCCAAGGGTCATTCCCACTGCCTCAAACATCTGGAACAGAATCATGGCGAAGACCCCGGAGCAGATCAGCGCGCCGAACCGGTCTTTGGCCAGGCGGGCGGCTTGGAGGATCCGCAAAAGCAACAGGGCGTAGAGGCCCAGGGTGGTGGCTGCACCGACAAAGCCGAACTCTTCGCCGATCACGGTGAAGATGAAGTCGGTGTGCTGCTGGGGCACCAAACCGCTCAGCGTTTGGGAGCCCTCTCCGTAGCCGGTTCCCTGTACACCGCCATTGCCGATGGCGATCTGGGCCTGGCGCTGTTGGAAACCGGCCTCGGTAATGCCCGTGGTGGGATCGACGAAGGTTCGGAGCCGGTTGGTCTGGTATTCCTCCAGCATGTTGGAGTTGACCATCAGCACCACCACCGTGGTGGCGATCAGCGCGATACCGATCACCTGGCGGAAGCGGATGCCGCCGATGAGCAACAGCACGAATCCGATGAACACGTAGATAAGCGCCGTCCCCACATCGGGTTGGAGCAGAACCAGAAGGCCGGGCCACGCGACAATGCCCACGGCAAAAAACACCCGGGGAGCGCTCATATGGTCTTCGAAGCGGGATAGGAACGCGGCCACGGCAACGATCACCGCGAGCTTGTGAAACTCCGAGGGCTGAAGCTGGAAGTCGCCGAATCGGTACCAAGATCGGGCGCCGTTGACTTCTTCGCCCAGCGGCCCCAGCACCACTATCAGCGCCAGAATGCCCACCCCGTAGATGGCCACTGCGAACTTTGCCAGCTCCTGATATGGGACCCACGCCGCGAACACCATGAATAGCGCGCCGGCCACCGCGAACAGCGATTGCCGCTCCAAGAAGAAGGTGTCGAAATTCTCCGGGTCTCGTCCCCGAGTGGTGCTGTAGATGGCCCCCACGCCGATGACGGCCAATCCAGCCGCGGCCAGAATCAGGAGCACGTCGATGTGCATCCACGGCGCGTACGGGCTGCTGCGGGGGTCCAGCTCTCGAGACCGGCGCTCCTCCATGGAGATGACCGCCATCAGGCTGGACCTCCTGATAAGGCCCCCGCTCCATTCTCCTCGGTCTCCGCACCCTCAACCGGACCGCTCAGGTCGGCAAGATCATCGATGGTCCGCACTGCGGGCACCGAGTCGGTGGCAAGGGGTTCCAGCACCCGCCGCACTGCGGGCGCGGCCACCGACGCCCCGAAGCCCGACTCCTCCATGATTGCCACAACGACGTACTCGGGATTGGGATTGGGACCAAAGGCGGCGAACAGCGAGTTGTCGGCCTTGCCCACCACTTCGGCAGTGCCGGTCTTGCCCGCCACTGCCCACTCCTCGTGGGGGAATCCAGCGAATGCAAAAAAGGCGGTGCCTTCCAACTCGCTGGTCACTCCGAGCAAGCCTTGGAGGATCGGCGTCCGGATGGAATCGGGCAGGTAAACCTGGTTGAGCACGCGGTCGGCGAAGGCCTGCACCACCTCTCCGGTAACCGGGTTCTCAATTCGGTCCACCATCTTGGGGGCGTACAGCGTGCCCCCGTTGGCGAACGCGGCGTAGCCGTTGGCCAGCTGCAATGGAGTGGCGCCCAGCACGCCCTGGCCGATGGCCAAGACGATGGAGTCACCGGTTCGCCAGGGCTCTCCTGCGGCCTCGGCCGCCGACGGGGAAGGCACCCGGCCCACCCCCTCGCCGGGCAGAGCGATGCCCGACTGAGCGCCGAAGCCGAACAGCACCGCAGCCCGCTGGATGCCCTCCCGATCGAAGCGGTCGGCCCGGTCCATCGTGTCGCCCAAGTAGTAGAAGTACACGTCGGACGACACGGTGATGGCCCGGGGCAGATCGACCGGCCCATAGATGGCCTCTTCCGCGTTCTTGAACGTACACGAGGCGATCACATCTTCCTCGCAGGACGGCACCACGTAGACCCCGGCATCCTCGTAGAGGGTGCGGGTGTCCAGCACTCCCCGGGGGCCGATCACGCCGCTGTTCAGCGCGGCATAGGCAGTGAACAGCTTGAAAGTGGAGCCCGGAGGGTAGATGCCGGCCAGAGCCCGGTTGTGCAGCGGCTGGTGGTTGTTGGGATCCTGAAGCTCTGCCCACCGGTCGTCGGAGAAACCGCTGACGAACTCGCTCGGTGAGTACGTGGGGAACGACGCCATCGCCAGCACTTCCGCTCCATTGGGGTCGAGCACCACCATGGCACCGCCGGGAGCCTTGAACGGGAGGTCTTCGGGGTCGTCCTGTTCTTGCTGGCGGGCCTCGGCCAACCCGGCCAAGAGCTCTTTCTCAGCCATCGCCTGGATGTCGATGTCCAAGGTGAGGTGTACGTCGGCACCGGCAACCGGGTCGACCTGCTCGATGACCCGCACCGGATCACCGACGTTGTCCACTTCCAGGCGAGTGAAGCCGGGAACGCCCCTCAGCACCGACTCAAAAGATGCCTCAATCCCGGTCTGGCCGATCTCGTCGTTGCGCCGGTAGGTCTTGGGACTATCGGCCACTAGCTCGTACTGCTCTTCGCTGAGCAGGGAGACATAACCCAGTATGTGGGCACCCAAGTCACCATAGGGATAGGTGCGGACACTGCGGAGATTGGTGCTCACGCCGGGGAATTCATCGGCCCTCTCAGCCAGGATGATCTCGAAGTTCTCGGTGACGTCGTCGGCCACGGGAACCGAATCGAGCGGGCCAAACCGGGAATCAGACAACGCGTCGTTGATCTCGAACACCTTGGTGAGTCGGCCGGCCCGGCTGATTTCGGTGGCCAGGCGCAGGACCAGCGCTTCTTGCCCGTCTTCGTCGAACTCGGTGTCGAAGGTGAAGCGGTCCACGGTCACCACCAACGACTCCCGGTTGTCCACCAGCACATTGCCGCTGCGGTCGAAGATGCGCCCCCGGGGAGCCGGCTCATAGAGCACTCGGACTGTGTTGGCAGCAGCCTGGTTTTCGAACTCCTCTGAGCTCAACACCTGGAGGAACCACAGGCGAGCCACCAGCGCGCCGAAAGCCAACAAGGCCAACAAGGCCAGGAAGCTGAGCCTCAGGCGAAGCGACTCGGGGCTCACCGCTCGTCTCCCGATCCGGAACGCTTCGAAGCAGCCACCAGGCGAAGCGACTCGGGGCTCACCGCTCCTCTCCCAGCAGTCTGGGCCAAGACCAGCGCCACAAGCTCAGAAGGGGCAGGCTTAGCACCAAGTTGTAGGCCGCAGCCACCCCCATGACCACGTACAGACGGTCGGTGTAGAGGTTGGCCTCGCCCAGCAGTTCACCCAGCACGGCGTACACCAGCAGCCCTCCAGCGGTGGCAACCGCGGCGACCAGAACGTTTATCCACCAGGCGCTGCGAAAGATCCGCTCTTCCAGCAGGCCTACGGCATATCCCCACACCGTGTAGATGAGCGCGGAGAGGCCGAACAGCGTGGGCAGGTACAGATCGATGCCCAGGCCGATGATGAACCCGGCGATCGCCCCCCGCTCGGGTCCGCCCACGAGGCCGGCAGTGACTGCTATGGCCAGGGGAACCTCGGGGGCGACCCCAAGCACCCGCAGATCGGAGAACAACGCCAGATGAAGCACCAGCGCAGTGATCAAGAACAGGGTGCTGCGGGCGTACGCGCTGAACATGCTCATGCTTGTCGCCCCAAGGAGTCGTAGAGAATTTCTCCTGCATGTGCCACCACGGCTGCCCTCGTCATGAGTCTTCTGCCAGGGGGTCGTAGAGCAGGATGGTCACAAAGCTCAGGTTGTCGGTGCTGGCCGAGGGGCTAACGGTGAGTATCTGGAACAGACGGGCTTCGTCGTAGTCGATCTGAGTGACGGTGCCGATGGGAATACCGGCGGGGTAGCGGCTGCGGTCCACGCCGCTGGTGACCACCTCGTCGCCGACGGCTACTTCGGTGTCGATTTCCAGTCCCCTGCTCACCACCAACGGCTCGCCGTGGCCGCCGCCCGAGGCCAGCGCGACATCGTCGGAGCCCACCACCAGCACGCCCACTTCGAAATCGGGGTCGGTGATCAGTGCCACCTGGGAGTGCCGACGACCGGGGTCGCCGTCGATCCGGCCGATGAGCCCACCCCTGGTGACCACGGGCATCCCGTTGCGGACCCCGTCTTCAGAACCCCGGTTGATCTGTACTGAATAGCGGTCGAAGTTGCCCACATTGGCGGTCACCACCTCGGCCACGGTGTTGGGGATGTCCTGCACATAAGGCAGGCCCAGCACATCAAGCAGCGATTCCAGGCGGATGGCCGCGTCGGAGTCCAGAATCTGCTGTCCTTCGAGCTTTTGCAGTTCTTGTCGCAGCTGCTCGTTCTCGGATTCCAACTCGTCGTACCCGGTGACTCCGGTCCAGGCGTCGCCGACCGGTTCGAATAGTCGATCCGCCCCCGAACGCAACGGGGAGATCAGATCGGAGAGGGTTTCCTCGGTGCGCTGGAGAGGCTCAAAATCGCGGGCGTCCAAGGTGAGCAAGGTCGCGGAACTGAGCAGCAAGAAGATCAGGGTGACTCGCGACCGTCCTGTGCGAGTGCCCGTTGCCACGGGACCGAACCGAGCGTTCAGTCGTACGACGACGAGAAGAGGAGCCCTTCGAGCGCGTCAAACTCCTCCAACGACTGGCCCGAGCCAATGGCCACGGCGTGGAGGGGATTGGGCGCCAACCGGATCGGCATCCCCGTCTCTTCCTCGATGCGAGGGGCGAGGCCGTTCAATAGGGCTCCGCCGCCAGCTAGCACGATGCCCGCCTCCATGATGTCAGCGGCCAGCTCGGGGGGAGTCTCGTCGAGCGTCACTTTCACCGCATCCACAATCGACCGGACCACCTCGGACACGGCCTCGCGGATCTCGGAGGTGGAGGTGACCACGGTCTTGGGCAAGCCGGTGACCATGTCCTGCCCCCGGACCTCCGCATATCGTTCCTCGCTGCCCGCCCACGCCGAGCCCAACACCATCTTGACCTCTTCAGCCGTGCGGTTGCCGATGGTGAGGCTGTGCTCCTTCTTCAAGAAGGCAACGATGTCCTCATCCATCCGATCGCCGCCCATGCGGATTGACTGGCCAGTGACCACCCCACCCAGGGAGATCATGGCTACCTCGGTAGTGCCACCGCCGATGTCCACAATCATGTTGCCCGAGGCCTCTTGAACCGGGAGACCGGCGCCAATGGCCGCGGCCATGGGCTCCTCGATGATGTAGACCGGCTTCTTGGCCCCGGCGGAGACCGCTGCCTCCTGCACGGCCCGCTGCTCCACAGGGGTAATGCCGGAGGGAACGCAGATCACCATGCGGGGTCGTGTCAATCGTCCCGGAGACACTCGCTGGATGAAGTACCGCAGCATTTTCTCGCAGATGTCGAAATTGGCGATCACTCCGTCTTTGAGCGGACGGATAGCCTGGATATGGGCTGGCGTACGGCCCAGCATCCGCTTGGCCTCAGTACCCACAGCCACGGGTATGCCATCGCTGGTTACCGCCACTACAGAGGGCTCGTTGATGAGGATGCCCTCGCCGCGGACATATACCAGCGTGTTGGCGGTGCCTAGGTCGATCGCGACATCGCGGCCCACCAATCCGCTGCTGGAAGAGAACCGCCGCTTCACCATGGGGCAAGGTTAGAGCAGCCAACCCGAATCCGCACACCGGCCAAGAGGCCGCACATCACAGGTTTGGAAAGAAAATAGCGATCTCGCGCTCCGCGGAGGCGTTGCTGTCGGAGCCGTGGACAAGGTTCTCGGTGACCTCCAAGCCGTAGTCGCCCCGGATCGTCCCCGGAGGGGACTCCAGGGGGTTGGTGGCCCCCATCATCGAGCGGACAACGGCATAGACGTCTTCAGGCCCTTCGATCACCACCGCCACCGATGGCGAGCGGCCGATGAACGCCACTAAATCGGGGTAGAACGGGCGCTCCACATGCTCGGCGTAGTGGCGGGCAGCCAAGTCGGCGTCGATGGTCAGCAGGCGCATAGCCGCGATCCGCAACCCCCGGGCTTCAAAGCGGGACAATATGGCTCCCACCAGACCACGCTCCACCGCATCGGGCTTGCACAAAACCAGTGTCCGATTCACCGGCGGAGACCTTTCAAATGTGCCGCTATAACAATCACCGGCTGCACCCTACTGATCGCGCGAGGTCAAGTGAAGGCGGGCCTCGCCGGCGGAGTACAAGGAGCCGGTGACCACCACGGCATCCTCTTCCGCGGACAGCACTAGAGCCCGTTCCACCGCCTCGGTCACATCCTCGGCCACCTCGGCGTCGATCCCCCGGTTGCGGACGGCGGCGGCCAACTCCGCGGCCGGGAGCGCCCGCGGCCAGTTAGGAGCACAGCACACCACCAGATCACAGCGGGCGCCAGAGGCCTCAATGGCGGCCAGCATGGCATCGGGGTCTTTGTCGCGCATCATGCCCATCACCCATATGACCGTGCCCAAAATTGTGAACTGGTCGGCCAGGGTGGCCGCCGCCGCGGCGAGGCCGTCAGGGTTGTGGGCCCCGTCGATCACCACCAATGGCTGGCGGTTTATCACCTCGAATCGAGCCGACACGGCCACATCGCCCAAAGCGTCCAGGATCGGCTCGTCCAGCTCTTGTCCCACCAGATCCTCGAATGCGGCAATGGCCAGAGCGGCGTTGTGTCCCTGATGAGCCCCGAACAAGCTGACGTAGACGTCGTCGTAGCGGCCTCGGGGGGTGCGAACCGTGATCAGCCGACCGCCCATCGCCGGGCGGTTCTCCTCCAGCTCGAAGTGTTGACCGGCAACCAGCAGATCACCGGGCGACTCCTCAGCGGCAATTGCCACCATCTCGGCGTCCATGGGCCCCAACACCGCGGTGGCACCAGCATGGAGGATGCCCGCCTTCTCCCCCATTACCGCCGCCTCCCAGCCGGGGCGGCCATCGGTGTGGTCGCGGCCAATGTTGGTGATGACCGCCACCCGGCTATTCACCACGTTGGTGGCGTCGTAGCGGCCCAGCTTGCCCACCTCCACCACCGCCAAGTCCACTGCCACATCGGCGAACCAGCGCAGAGCGGCCGCGGTCACCAGCTCGAACCACGAGGGCAGGGCGTCGGCGTGGCCGGTGGCCAGATGACCCTCCACCAGCCGCAGATGGCCTATGAGCTCGGCCAGCTCAGCATCGCCAATGGGGTCGCCGCCCACGGTCATGCGCTCATTGATGCGCTCGACGTGGGGGCTGGAATAGACCCCGACCGTTATCCCCCACGCCTGGGCCAGCGCGGCTGTCAGCGCGGCCACCGATCCCTTGCCGTTGGTACCGGAGATGTGGACGGCCGGATAGTCGGCCTGGGGGTCACCCAGCGCGGCCAGCAGCCCCTGCATCGGGGCCAACGACAAGCCGTCGGTGTCGCCTGCCGTCGCCTCCAGGTTGACGTGGCCATCCAGCCACGCCTGGGCTTCGGTCAGACTCCGAAACTCAGCTGGCCTGACGCCGGGAACGGTCGCTTGAACGGGCTTTGGCCGCATTGAGCAGCTGGGGCTCTGCCTGGCCACGGACGGTCTCGGCATCGACCACGCACTGGACTACGTCGTCGCGGCTGGGCAGCTCGTACATGACATCGAGCAGGACCTCTTCCAGGATGGCCCGAAGGCCCCGGGCTCCGGTATTGCGGCTGAGGGCCAACTCGGCCACCTCGGACAGGGCTTCATCGCTGAGGACCAGTTCCACATTCTCGAACTCGAAGAACTTGCAGTACTGCTTCACTAGGGCATTCTTGGGCTCAACCAGGATACGCACCAGCATGTCCGGCTCGAGATGGGAGACCACGCCGACCACCGGCAGGCGACCGATGAATTCGGGAATGAGACCGAACTTGATCAGATCCTCGGGCTGAACCTGGGTGAACATCTCACCGTGATCGCGCTCCGCCTCAGAGCGGATGTCGGCACCGAATCCAACACCGACGTTGCCCACCCGGTTCTCGATGATCTGCTCCAAGCCGGCGAAGGCACCCCCCACGATGAACAGCACGTTGGTGGTGTCGATCTGGATGAACTCCTGGTGGGGGTGCTTGCGCCCGCCTTGGGGCGGCACCGACGCGGTGGTGCCCTCCAATATCTTCAGCAAAGCCTGCTGCACACCCTCGCCGGACACGTCCCGGGTGATCGACGGATTCTCGCTCTTGCGGGAGATCTTGTCGATCTCATCGATGTAGATGATGCCGGTCTCTGCCTTTTTGACGTCGTAGTCCGCAGCCTGAATGAGCTTGAGGAGGATGTTCTCCACGTCCTCGCCCACGTAGCCGGCCTCGGTGAGTGCGGTGGCATCGGCGATGGCGAACGGCACGTTCAGCATCCGGGCCAGGGTCTGGGCCATCAGCGTCTTGCCGCACCCGGTTGGCCCGAGCAGCAAGATGTTCGACTTGGAAAGCTCCACCTCGGGGTCGGAGGAGCCCATCTGTACCCGCTTGTAGTGGTTGTAGACCGCCACCGACAGGATCCGCTTGGCGTGCTCTTGGCCGATGATGTAGTCGTTCAAAAAGGAGTAGATCTCCTGGGGTTTGGGAAGCTCCTTGAATCCGACGTCGGCGCCTTCGGCCAGCTCCTCCTCGATGATCTCGTTGCAGAGGTCGATGCACTCGTCGCAGATGTAGACGCCGGGGCCGGCGATCATCTTCTTTACCTGCTTCTGGGTCTTACCGCAGAAGCTGCACTTGAGAAGTTCTCCGCCCTCTCCGAACTTTGCCACGATTCTTGTCCCCCCTACCGAATGGCCGTAATGGGACCGGCGGTCTCGACAGCGTCACGCGACGAGATCACCTCGTCGATGAGCCCGTATTCCTTGGCGTCCTCGGCGGTCATCACATAGTCGCGGTCGGTGTCCTGCTTGACCTTGTCGAGATCTTGTCCGGTATGGCGGGCTAGGAGTTGTTCGAGCTGGTCTTTGAGCCGCTGGATCTCCCGCGAGGCGATCTCGATGTCAGACACCTGCCCGGATGCCCCGGCGTAGGGCTGGTGGATCAGCATTCGGGAGTGGGGCAGCGCCAATCGCTTGCCGGGAGCGCCCGCGGCCAAAAGCACGGCGGCCGCCGAGGCCGCCTGACCGAAGCAGATGGTGGTGATGTCGGGCTTCAGGTATTGCATGGTGTCGTAGATGGCGAACATGGCGTTGATGTCGCCGCCCGGACTGTTGATGTAGAGGTTGATGTCTTTGTCGGGGTTCTCCGACTCCAAGTGCAGAAGCTGTGCGCAGATGAGGTTGGCCACGGTGTCGTCGATGGGGGTGCCCAAGAAGATGATGTTCTCTTTGAGCAGGCGGGAATAGAGGTCGAACGAGCGCTCTCCTCGATTGGTCTGCTCGACCACGACTGGCACCATGTAGTTCTGAGGTCTCATGTCGTTTGGCTCTCGATGGTGGTAGGGGGAAGTTCAGACTCGCTGTCGGGGTTCAGGCTAGACCGCTCAATGGGGTTTCCGTCGGGATCCTTTATCTCTACCCGCTCCAAAACCCATTCCCGGGTCCTGCGCATCTTTGCGTCCAATCGTACCCCCTTGAGGCGGCTTTCATCGTCAGCGAACACCGATGACTTCAGCTCGTCGACCGTCTGGCCCACCTGGGCAGCCAGCATGGCCAGCTCCAAATCCACATCCTCATCATCGGCTTCGATGGACTCCGCAGCAGCCACCGCCCGCAGAGCCAGGTCGGTTTTAGCCTCCTGAAGGGCGGGTTCACGAAGCGCTTCGGCCATCTCCTCGACGGTCTGGCCGATGGCCTCCAAATAGGCGCCCATCTCGACGCCTTGGCTGCCCAGGCGCATCTGGAGGGTCCGCAGGCGGTGCTGAACTTCGGCGTCTACCAGTGCCTCGGGGATGTCGTCGGTCACCAACTCGGCGAGCTGCTCTCCCACCTGGTTGGCCAGCGAGGCTAGGGCGTTGGCCCCCTTGGCCCGGGCAATGTTCTCGGAGACGTCGGCTCTCAGTTCCTCCGCGGTGTCGAACTCCGAGGCCTCTTGGGCGAATTCGTCGTCGAAATCGGGAAGAACCGTCTCCTGCACCTCTTTGACCAGGATGCGGAACCGCAACAGCCCTTCTTCATCGGGGTCGGGATGTTCGGCGTTGAACTCCAAGATGTCGCCGGCTTTTGAACCGCGGAGCTGCTCGTCGATCTCCGGCACCACGGCCCCTTGGCCCACTTCGTAGGCGTAGTCGTCCACCGTGAGGCCCTCGACTTCCTCGCCGTTGTAGGTCCCGTAGATGTCCATGGTCACGCTGTCGCCGTCGATCGCCGGCCGGATGACCGGGGCCAGCTCGCCGAACTGCTTGCGGAGCTGGTCCACCTGCTGGCCGACCTCCTCGTCGGTGGGCAGCGGGCTGGGCACTTCGGCTTTGAGCTGGTCGTAGCCGGTGATGGAGATCACAGGCCGCACTTCGACCACCGCGTCAAAGCTCACCGCTCCTTCGTCCGCACCGCTGGTGATGTCGATTTCCGGGGGGGCTATGACATCGACGTCGTGGTCGACCACGGCCTGGGCGTAGTACTCGGGAACGGCGTCGCTGAGGGCCTCTCCCCGGGCCGCTTGTGGGCCCAACCGGGCCTCCAGAACCCGGCGAGGGGCCTTACCGGGGCGGAACCCGGGCAAGCGCACCTGGCGGGCGAGTTTGCGGAAGGCCTCGTCCAGCTTCTCCTCGAATTCCTCCGGATCGATGTCCACCGACACCTTGACCCGGTTGCCCTCCAAGGCCTCCACCGTGCTCTTCACAAGTTGGGCATTCTACCGGCGACCTCCCAAATCCTCGTGTCGTAGCCGGTAGCGGCAACGGGTAGATATCATTGACGGCCAGCCCCGCGGGTGTAGTTCAGTGGTAGAACCCCAGCCTTCCAAGCTGATGACGCGAGTTCGATTCTCGTCACCCGCTCTCTTCGGCCCCCCGCCGCTCAGTGGCGTCAGAACTGGAAATAGATGTAATCGGCAACCCCTTCGGGACCCAGAGCCACAACAACCATGATCCATATCGAAAAGCCCACCGCGATCAGAGCCATCGGAGCCTTTGCCAATGCCTCCGACCCCTTCTCGGCCCAGGCTCGGGGGAAGAACTGAGCAACAAGGGCGGCCACGATGGCCAGGGCCACCAGCGGATTCAATAGCTCAGGACCGGTGCTCCAGCCGGTGAACAGCCGGGCCAGCACATCACCGGTGCGGTCGAGGGTCTCGCTGTTGAACAGCACCCAGCCCAGACACACGAAATGGAAGACCCAGAGCCGCCTCATCCATAGCCGGGCGGCGTCGGAGCGAATCCAGCGCCAGCCCAAGAAGGGGAGCTGTCGTGGATTCTGGGATTGCTTGGCTTCTGCCCGCCAGCGCTCCACCGCCAGTCCGGCGCCGTGGTAGACGCCCCAGAGGATGAACGCACCGGCGGCCCCGTGCCACAAGCCTCCAAGGGCCATGGTGATGAGCAGATTTCGGTAAGTGACCAGGCGTCCCTTTCGGTTGCCGCCCAAGGGGATGTAGAGGTAGTCCCTCAACCAGCGGGACAGCGTCATGTGCCACCGCCGCCAGAAGTCCTGGATGGAATCGGCCACATAGGGCAGGTTGAAGTTCTGGGGGAAGCGGAACCCCATCAGCAGGGCCACGCCAATGGCCATGTCGGTATAGCCGGAGAAGTCGGCGTAGATCTGCACCGCGTAGCCGTAGATCCCGGCGAGAATGTCCAGCGCACCGTGCTCGCCGGGGGCGTCGAAGGCATCGTTCACCACCGCTCGAGCCAGAAAGTCGGCAATCACCACCTTCTTGAACATGCCCCGGCCGATGAGCTTGACCGCATGGGCCACCTCCGCTCGGTCGGGGCGGGTGTGGGTCTGCAACTGGGGCAAGAACTCGGTGGCCCGCACGATGGGCCCGGCCACCAGCTGGGGGAAGAACGAAAGGTACACCGCGAAGTCGAGCAGCGTTGCCTCCTCGGTACGACCCCGATGCAAATCCACGATGTAGCTGATGGCCTGAAACGTGAAGAACGACACCCCCACGGGCAGCACGATGTCGAGCGCCGGGCTGGAGATCCCCAGATTGCGGTCGAGGCTGTCGGTGAAAAAGTCGTAGTACTTGAAGAAGGCCAGCACGCCGAGGCTCAGCGTCACCCCGCCAGCCACCGCCGCCTTGCGAACCCATTCGCGGCCGGCTCGTACGTTGATGGCGGCGGCAATCGCATTTCCCAAGGTCATGCCCACCAGCAGCAGCACAAAGCGGGCATCCCAGGCGGCGTAGAACCAGTAGGAGGCCCCCAGCAAGAACAGCTTCCACGGCACCGGCCACCGCCGCAGAGCCCACGCCACCGGCAGCACCACCGCGAAGAACACGGCAAACGTGAACGTGGGAAACAGCACCGCCGCCGACCCTACCCGCCGTCAGCGGCTGCCCTTAGCGGCAGTAACACCGCGTCCCAAAAGGCACCCCCGTCAGGATTCGAATATTTGCCAAACTCCCAGGTAGGGGCGATATTCAAGTCCTAGAGTTCATTCCTTCCCCCACTCTATCCCCCATTGGTGTCGCGGAAGGTTGGGCCATCGGAGGCGTTTGGACAAGGCCGGCGAGGGGCAAGAATTGGGCAAGGTGGGATGGCACTGGTCTTTGAGGAGGTCTCCGCTGGGGGTTATCGGGCGTCCGGCGGGCAGGTCGCCCATGTTCATGGTGGCCTCCGACGCGACCAGCCGGGCCAGAGGCGGGTTCACCCACCTGTTGACGCAGTTGCCGAACATGCAGCCCGATTCGCGTTTGCCGTTGGGGCTTTGCCAGTCGGGGTAATCCGGCGTAGAGGGGTTGAGGGGGTCGCATTTGACTTGTTGGGGTGGCGTCCAGCCGGACCATGTCTGGCCGGTTTGGGCGCGGGCTCTGATTCTGAATTTGTAGGTTTCGCCTTCTTGTCTTTGTGTCCTGGGTCAAGTTTCCTGCTCATTTCTGGGCGGGTTGGGTTTTAGTGTTTTGTCTTGTGGGTAGGCGGTTAGAGGCGGTGTCTGGTGGAGGGCTTGGTGGGGGCGCGCGGTGTTGTATTCGTCGATGAATGCGGCCACGCGGTCGGCGAGCTCGACGCCGCTGGCGATGTCGTGGCGGTAGAGGCGCTCGTATTTGAGCGACTCGGTCCATCGCTTTACGACGCCGTTGGTGTGCGGTGAGCGGTGCCGGGTCCGCACATGGGCCAAATGCGCCCTTGCGGCGAACCAGCGGGCGACTGCGGCTGATTTCATGGCCGGGCCGTTGTCGGCCACGACCACAAGCGGAATGACCTCGCCGGCGTCGGGATCGGCACAGTCCTCGATGAGGGGGCGGCCCAGCAGCGCCTCGGCGGCGTCGACGGCGCCCTGGAGAGCCCCGAGGAGGTCTGTGGCGCCCTGGGTGAGCGTGACCGGGCACGCCGAGGCCACCTTGGCGGCGTAGTCGACGACGGGGCAGAGCCGCCAGGTGCCCTCGGCGCCGGTCTCGAACTGGGTGAAGTCCGCCTGCCAGACACGGTTTCGGCGCGCCGGCGCCTCTACGAAGGCCTCCCGACGTGCCTGGGCGAGCTGACGGCGCTCGGCCTGGTATCGCACCGGCTGCAGCAGCCCCCGGCGGGCCATGGCCCGCCGGGGGCTCGATGGCGAGCCCACATCGAGCCCGTCTGCGGCGGCGGTCGCCGCGATCTTGCGGCAGCCTGCGCCGGCCACTCCTCGGCGTATTTGGCCGCATCAGGCTCGATGCGGTCCACCACCGGAGCGGGCCACGGCCCCTTCGGCGGATCCCCGGCGCGCAGCCGCGCCAGCCGGTCGCAGTAAGTGCGCCGTGGCACCCCGATCAGCCGGGCGAACCTCGAAACGCTGCACCCGGACTCGGCGCGGATCATCTCGAGGTCCTCGAAGGAGGGAGAAACTCCGCCCCCCTCTTCCACACCCGCAGTTGCACATGCGCCTCGCCCAAAGCAGCCTTGAGATCCTCGTTCTCAGCCTCAAGCTCCAACTCCCGAGACGACCGCCGCCGCTGCGGACCAGCCAGACCCTCACGTCCGGCCTCCAAAAACGCGTTCTTCCAGTTGTGCACCGTCGCCTCCGACACCCCGACACGACGCGCTGCCTCAGCGGCAGCCACCTCCCCCCGCAGCACCGACAACACCACCTGCAGCTTGCGCTCAGGGCTCCTCTTCGCCGGCTTGGACATCAAGGCCTCCTCGCATCACACCCAACCTAGACCTGAGCAAGAAATCCTGACCCAGGACACCGCGCACAACTAGAAGCCCCGGCGGCCCAAGCCTTTTTTGGCACGCAGTTGTGAGTGGATCTACACAACAGTCCGGGGTATGTCGGGGTTGGCAGGCGCGGTGTGCGGGACCGCACGAACCCCTATTCAGAAGGCGAGGCCCGAGGGTGGGGTGGGCACGGCGGGCTGACTTCGAGCCAAAAATGGTTTGGGCCGCCGCGCCCACCCCATGGGCGGGTGCCTATGCAAGTCCAGCGTCAGGTTCTTGATCTTGTCCAGTTCGCTGTCCGGGGTGACTCTGAACAGATAGTCGTAACTTGCAAACCGCTCGCATGTATCCAGTTTATGGACAGTGGGGCGCTGTGTGCGCATACGCTCATAACGGGCGTACGTTTTTTGACACTCGTGGGGTGTGTATTCTGCCCGGATGCCATCGACCAGGATCACCCGCATAGCCCTCGCTGTCGTCGCCGTCGCCTGCATGGGCGTGGCGGCTTTCGCCGTTGCCACAGCCGACGACAGCAGCAAGGGGGGGTGGAACTGGAATGAGGAGAGGCCCACGAGGGGCTGGGACGGCTCTGAGTGGGACGGGACCGGGTCGTGGCAGGAATGGGCCAAGGACTGGATCTGCGGGCCGGGTTTGAACTTCAACCCGTTCGGCCCGCCGTGGTGCATCGCCGGCGATGTGGAGCCCCCGCCGCCCACAGCCGCCCCGACCCCCGACCCGACTGAGACTTCGACGCCCACGCCGCAGCCCACCTTGAACCTGTGTGGCGGCCCCGACCCTCCATCCTTCTGCGACGATGACGACGATGACGACGGGGAGGGGGATCCGGATCCGACGGCGGACCCGACGGTCAACCCCACTGTGGAGCCGACTGTCGTGGTGACCGCGGAGCCGACTGTGGAGCCGACTGTCGTGGTGACCGCGGAGCCGACTGTGCGGCCGACTGTCGTGGTGACCGCGGAGCCGACTGTCGTGGTGACCGCGGAGCCGACTGTGGAGCCGACTGTCGTGGTGACCGCGGAGCCGACTGTGCGGCCGACTGTCGTGGTGACGCCGACTGCGGGTCCGACGTCGGAGCCGGAGAACACCGATCCTCCGCCCGTGGTTCCGTGCAACAGCGACGCCACTTGCTCGAACCTGGTCGACAACCAGCAGCAGGCCGGCATGACCAGGGCGCAGAAGGCCGCCTGCTTCGACGACTACGCCCGTCTCGTCTCCTATTGGGACGACATCGGCGGCTTCGCCTCCGATCCTGGCACCAAGTGCCGCAACAACCGGATCGACTCCTACCGCAAGGCGTGGCGCCGGGAGCGGTCCAGCAGGCCGTCCATCCCCGTCGACATCCGCAGGGCCATCAACTGGCTGCACGACAACGGCGACGACCTGGCCGAGGACATGGGGATCCAGGTCGGCACGGTCATCGTGTGGGGCACCATCGAGGCCGGCAACGCCGGCTCGGCGGTCGTGACCGGCTTCCAGAACGGCGCCGTCCAGCTCAACGAGGCCACCAGGGGGCTCAGCGAGCACGACCCCGGCGCCGTCGTGTGGGCCGGCGTCTCCCATCCTGAGGTGCGCGAGATCGTCAACACGGCGCTCTGCTACGAGCACACCCCCGACATCGTCTCGGGGATCGGCACCGGCCTGGGAGCCGTTCCCCACCCCGCTGCCAAGGGCGTCGGCGTGACGCTCGAGGTCGGCGCCAGCCCGGCGATCACCTGGTACCAGGTCGGCACCGACAACTGCCAGACCACCAGGCCCCCCGGCGGCCACCCCGGGCCGTTCACCCGCAGCACCGGCGACGACGACGACCCGCTGGACGGGTACGACAAAGTCGCCCTCATCCTCCCCGACATCGACACGGTCGAACCGGTGGTGGTCGTCCCCGACGTGCTCACCTCGCCCGACGACGCCGTGCCGGACCCGCCGCAGGAGCTCACCCTCACCTGCACCCTCCAGAAAGTGCGGGCCGAGTTCGTCCACTCCCCCAACGACCCCGCGTACAGCGACGAAGCCCTGGCGGCCGGCCGATGGGTGTCCTACCGCAAGCAGTTCGACGGCCAGCGGGAAAAATGGGGCAACGGCGCAAGCCACACCGCCCCCTCCAGGCCCGGCCAGACCCACACCTTCACCGTCGAGGCCTACTACGAGGCGAACTTCAACCCGGACAAGGGCTCCGAGCCGCTCACTGCTACCATCACATGCTGATGCTGTCGTCCCGAATCGCCCGGCCCTGGGGGTTGCGCCTGGCCGTCGCATGCCTGGCAACGCTCCCAGGGCTCGGCCTCTACTTCTACGGCGCAGTCCAGAACTGGGAACCTGTCAAATGGTGGGGTATCACCCTAATCGCCATCACCATCCCAGTCGCAGCCCTGCTCCCGTCGAAACGGGCCGCCCTCTGGTTCGCCGCCGCAGCAATAGCCATCTCAAGCCTCGACATCCTCGAAGCCCTCGGCTACTAGCCCCGCTTCTACAGAACACTTTTCGCGAATCACAGGGGTGTGGTCCGGCAGAGCTATAGCCGCAGAACGAGACAGGCCCGGCCGGGACTCTAAACCAAGAAGAAAGGCCCACCCATGTGGGTAGAACTAACGATTGAGTCGTTAACGACTCAATCACAAATGAAACAGTCTGCGCGGTTCAAGGAAAACAGGCCGCTGACCAGGCATTATGAGCCTAGTCTGCCGTTCGGGGGCGCCTCTCCCGGCGATCTCGGCCACAGCGTCCACACCGGCGGCGCAGCCAGACCAGATTGCCGGTGTCATGGCGCGATGCCTACGATCGGGCGATAACCGTCGTCGTGAACGTGATCCTCGGCATCGTCCACCAGGTTTCAGGCTGGACACGGCTCCCGTGACCTCCGCCTCGACCAGCCCACAGAATGCGGTGCTGCCGTGAGCGCAATGGCTGTTCATCACCGCCGTGATAGCGAACCTGGCCGTCATGTTCTCAACAGACCACCCCGGCATCGACACAGCCTGCATCCTCATAAACCTCGCCTTCGGCGTCCTCATGCTCAACAACCGCACCAGAGCCGCCCTCATGCCCAAATGGGCGCAGCACAAGATGAAGCCGGAGGAAAGACGGGGCCCCTGGTCATAGCGCCGACCACGCCATGGGCCGCATACCCAACTGGCTTGCCGACAAGCTCGGCCTCCCACCTATCATCCCCGACTATCCCGAAGAAAAAGACCGCAACACAGACGAAGACGCCGACGATGCATAAACCCTTTGTCAACACGCCCTAGGCGGTGTTGACAAAGGGTTATCGACTATGGGTTCTGAGGAAATGCGCCCCTCGACAGTTGGGAGTGTGGGCTTTGGCTCTGCGGGTGAAGTGCTTGAGGTAATGGTCTTTGTACCTCGGATTCCAATGGCGTTTCTTGCCTTGGTTGCCGCATAGGCAGCACCGCCACCAGACGTAGTTGTCGTCGTGCTCGATTGCAACTTCGCCTACTCGGGCGATCTCTTCGACATCCATCTGTCCACTTTAGGGACAGTTTGCTAGGGTGGAGGCAGCACCACCACCACAACGGTTGTAGGTGTGAGGACTGACCGGGGGGTGGTAGACCCTCAAGGGGTAGTTCCCCCGGCCAGTCCCATCTTCGACGGTAGCAGGCGCTGAACGGCTGTTTCCCGAGTTAGCGCCGGGTTTTTCCTCTTTTTCGGCGATTGCGTGTTAGGGTCGGGATCGCCTTAGAACACCGCTGGGATTTTCTGTCCGGCTGAGCCTTTTTGGATTGCTGAGTTTCTGTTTGGCCTCCTTCGGGTTCAGCAGCGGTGTTCTAAGGCGGATACCTCGGCAATCCGAAGGAGGCCGCCCAATGAGCATCGACTACCGGCTGCCGCCGCCGCCGAATCCGCCGAAGCGGTCGTGGTTTCGCCGTCATCCTGTCCTATCGGTGGTCATCGGCATTGTCGTTGCAATAGTCGTGGCCGCAGGCATCGCCGGAACAGTCGATGACGGCGAAGAGACGGCAGCGCCCACCCCGGCCCCTGCCGCTGTCATCACACCCGATCCCACACCCGATCCGACCCCTGCGCCTATCGCAGTGCCGGTCAAGCTGGCGGCCACCCCGGAGCCGACGTTAGACGTTGAGAGATTGGTCTGCGATGTGCGAATGGAAGAGATCGGCGAAAACGGCGGGATGCTGGCCGGCCTCTTGGGCCTGACCGGCGCATATCTCGAATCGGTGGACCTCGAAGGTGCCCAGCGGGCCTATAACGAAGCGGCGGCGCTGAAATCGCAACTCGATGTGGAAGCAATCCGCTGGTTCGGCGATTGCGCCAGCCTCTACGACGATGCCACAATCGCCAGCCTCGATGACGCGATCTATGAAGCCGATCTTGCGTGGGCCAACGTGGTTGACATCTGCCGGGAAGAGCTAGAAGTCTTCGGCTTCGACTGCTAATCCAAAATTCGATTTTTGAATTTTGAAATTGCGCACTTGCGGCTCGAAAATGAGTAGCCTAGGGCGTGCGGTACCGCATGGGTGCCCATCAACACGAAACCACAACTGGGGAGGCGCAACCCTCGAAAACGCATGATCTCTTGAACTGGGCAAGGGCGCTTTGGTGGAGCTGAGGGGAATCGAACCCCTACCCGTACGTGTCTAAAGCGCAGGTCTGGAACCACCAGTCAGCCCCTTGGTCATAGGTCCCCCTCACCGTTTAGCCGACGGTGGGGGGGACTGCCTTTTTGGGCGCGTGCCATCAAAGCCTTGTGCTGTGAGGGCTTCGCCGATTACAATCGGCGGTGGAAACGCCCATTTATTTTGTTGTCAAATCGGCTTGTGGCTGGCATTGAGAGTGCCTGGCGCAAGCCGATTTGCCTATTGTAGCGGCGGGGTCGCCCGCCATTACGGTTCAAGTGTAGGGGCTTGGGCCTCTTCGGGTTTGTCGGGTGTTGACCACTACGCACACGAGGCTCAGCATTTCTGTGAACGTGATGGCGAGTTTGCAGTAGCGGGTGGCTATGCCCCTGAACTGCTTCAAATCGGCGAACGCGTTCTCGACCAGGTGTCGTGCTTTGTAGGCGTCGTAATCGCAGTCAGCGGGCCGCTTGTTGGAACGGCGGGGCGGGATCACAGCTTCAGCGCCCATGGCGGCGACACGGTTTCTGAGCGCTCGGGCGTCGTAGGCCTTGTCGGCCATCAGCCGTCCCACGGTGCCGATCTGGTCCAACACGCCGCCGACCATGTTGATCTCGGCTTTGTTGCCCGGTGCTAGCTCTATGGCGGCTATGCGGCCCTGCCGGTCGCAGGCGGCGACAACTTTGGAGGTGAGACCCCCGTGGGTGCGCCCAATCGCCTGGAAGCGCTTGGATTCCGCAGGGGTCTTTCCTCTTTTTTTGCGCCAGCGGAGTGCTGGTGGTCTTTGAGCCAGGTGCCGTCGATCATCGCCACGTCTAGATCGAGGTCGCCCATGAGCGATTCGAGCACTTGGCGGAACACGCCCTTCTGCGACCAACGTCTAAAACTGGCGGAAGGTGTGGTGTGGTGGTTCAGGACATTGGAAACCTATGTCGCGAGACATCGGAAACTCCGGTTGGTGGTGGTGCGGGTGATTGTAGGGGGTGTCGAAGCGGCGGGCGATCATCATGTCGGTAGTTGTCGAGGGCATCACCCAGGCCCAGGCAGCCAGGCGGTTCGGGGTGTCCAAGGGGCATGTTTCCAAGCTCATGGCCCGGTGGCGGGCTGAGGGGCCTGCCGCGTTCGAGGCCCGGTCCCGCCGTCCCAACACCTCTCCGACCAGGACTCCCGACGAGGTTGCGGAGCTGGTCGTGAACCTGCGCTCAGAGCTCGAAGCCCAGGGCCTCGACGCGGGGCCGCACACCATCTGCTGGCACCTCACCCAGCGCCACCAGATCGCCGTGTCGCCCTCGACGGTCTGGCGGCTCCTCAAAGACGCAGGCGTGATCGATCCCAGCCCCAACAAGCGGCCCCGATCGTCCTATGCGCGCTTCGCCGCCGACCTGCCCAACCAACTCTGGCAGTCCGACTTCTGCCACTGGGCGCTGGCAGACGGCTCCACCGTCGAGGTCATCACCTGGCTCGACGACTGCTCCCGCTACGCGCTGTCGGTCACCGCCCACCGGCGAATCACCGGCCCCATCGTCGTCGCCACGTTCGACCAAGCCTGCGCTGAGCACGGCTTTCCCGCCTCCACCCTCACCGACAACGCCATGGGCCTGCACCACACGCCTCGCAGGGGGCCGCGGCGGCCGCAACGCCTACGAGGCCCGCCTCGCCGCCCTCGGCATCGCCCAGAAGAACTCCCAGCCCAACCACCCCACCACCTGCGGCAAAGTCGAGCGATTCCAGCAAACCCTCAAAAAATGGCTCAAAGCCCAAACCCCCGCAACCACCATCGCCGACCTCCAGGCCCAACTCGACGAATTCACCCGCACCTACAACCACCACCGCCCCCACCGATCCCTCGACCGCACCACCCCAGCAGCCGCCTACACCCGCCTCCCCAAAACCGGCCCCCAAGACCACGGCGCCGGAACCCACCTCCGCGTCCGACGCGACCGCGTCGACAAATCAGGCACCGTCACCCTCCGACACAACGGCCGACTCCACCACATCGGCATCGGCCGAGCCCACAAACACACCCCCGTGGTCCTGCTCGCCAACGGCACCCACATCAGAGTCATCGACACCCAAACCGGCGAACTCCTACGACATGAGCTTCCCCCCTTTTCGTGGAGAGGTTGGTTGTGGGGGTTGGGGGTGTGGGTGTGTTCGTATTCTACCGGTGGGACCATCCCAATAGCTGAGTGGAGCCGGCGCTGGTTGTACCAGCTGTGGACCCACAGCGATATTTCTTGTCGGGCTTGGGCTTTGGTCGCCCAGGAGCGCCGGTCGACGAGCTCGTGCTGGAGGGTGGAGAAGAACGACTCTGCGGGGGCGTTGTCCAAAGCGTTGCCGGTGCGCCCGGAGGATCGGTGGATTCCGAGGCGCTGGCAGGCGGCGGCGAAGGCCCCTGCGGTGTATTGCGACCCCTTGTCGGAGTGAAAAATCACGCCGTCGATGTTCCCGCCCCTGGTGGCCACGGCGGTGTTGATGGCGGCTTTGGCCAGCTCCGCTGTCGGATAGTCATCGGAGGTGGCGAACCCGACCATGCGCCGCGAGCACAGGTCCAAAACTGTCGCCAAGAACACCGGGCCCTCTGAGGTTTTGACTTCTTTGAAGTCGCCGCACCACTTCTGGTTGACTCCCGAAGCGCTGAAGTCCCGCCGCAATAGATCCTCTGGGGCGTTGTGGGCGGGGTTCTGGCTGGTCAGGCCCTTCTTCTTGTTGGGGCGGGCGGACAGGCCCTGGCGGGCCATCGACGCCTCCACCGTCTTTTTCGACACCGGTATCCCGTCCCGGCGCAGCTGGGCGCGCACCCTGGGCGACCCGTAAGTCCCCCGAGAGTTGCCGAAGACCTTTTTGACCTCGGCGTCGAGGGCCTGGCGGCGGACCTGCATCTGGGTCAGCGGACGGTTGAGGTGCTTGTAGAACGTCGAGGGGGCGACATCCAGCGCCCGCAGCGACACCGCGTGAGGCACGCCGTGATCGGTCCTCTGGGAATCGATGAACCCAGCCATCTCAGCTGTCATCGAGTGGCCTCGTTCACCCACAGGACCACGGATCGTTTGAGGACATCGCGCTCCATCTCCAGCTCCGCCACCCTCTTTCGGAGCCTCGCCAGCTCTGCCCGCTCATCTGCCGACAGCCCGCCGGACCGCTCGGCCTGGTCTTGGCGCACCCAGTTCCCCAGCGTGCCCTCGTTCACACCCAGCTCCCGGGCCACATGGGCCACCGGCCGGCCCGTCTCCTTGACGATCCGAACAGCACCATCGCGGAACTCCCGGTCGAAATTTCTTCGCGGTCTGGACATAGCTCCTCCTTATAGAGCATGCCTCCACGAAAAGGGGGGAACCTCAACAACTCCACCTCGACCCCACCCGCGACTACCAACCCCGCCACAAACCCTGACAAACCCCCCGCCGCGCAGGTTCACAGGTTTCCCATGTCTTGACACATCACAACGCGCCCCCGGCAGGATTCGAACCTGCGACCTGATGATTAGAAGTCAACTGCTCTGTCCGGACTGAGCTACAGGGGCGTGCTGGCGTGATCGCCAGACAATTCGATTGTATTGCCCTTCCAAGCCTGGCCTGCACCAGGTTTGCGGTGACCAGTGGCGACGACAGAGGGCAGACACGTCTGTGGCGGTAGCGTCGGGGGATGGCTGATTCCGAGGTTCTGACCACCGCTGGCGGAGTGGCGTATGTGCGCACTCCGGAAGAGCGGTTTGCCGGAATCGACGACTATCCGTACGAGCCGCGCTATGTCGATATTGACGGGTTGAGGATGGCCTATGTGTTGGCGGAGCCGGATGGAGCGGGCAGCGACTCGGCCACGATATTGCTGCTGCACGGCGAGCCGACGTGGGGGTACCTGTACCGCAAGATGATTCCCCCGCTGGTGGGGAGCGGTTGCCGCGTGCTGGTTCCCGACCTGATCGGGTTCGGGCGCTCGGACAAGCCGGTGGAGCGCTCGGCCTACACCTATGCGGGCCACGTGACGTGGATGCGGAAATTCTTAGCCGCCACCGCTTCCGGGCGGGGCGCGGGGCCGCTGCATCTGTTCGGCCAGGACTGGGGCGGGCTCATCGGGCTGCGGCTCGCCGCCGAAAACCCAGAGCTGGTCGACCGGCTGATTCTGGCCAATACCGGGCTGCCCGAAGGTCAGTCGCCCGGAGCGGGCTTTGAGTTTTGGCTCCAGTTCAGCCAAGAAGTGGAGTACCTCGACTGCGGCCGGCTGGTGGACAACGCCACCGCAAACGAGTTGAGCGAAGCGGCCCAAGAGGCCTACCGGGCGCCGTTTCCCAGCGAGCAGTTCATGGCCGGGGCCCGCCACTTCCCCGTGCTGGTGCCCATCTCGCCTGATGATCCCGCCGTTCCCGCCAACCGGGCGGCCTGGCACGTGCTGGAAAAGTGGACCAAGCCGGTGCTCACCCTGTGGGCCCCCGATGATCCCGTGTTGGGCGGCGGGCAGGCGGCCATAAGCGAGCGGATCCCCGGTGCCGCCGGTCAACCCCACGCCCAACTCCGACCGGCCAGCCACTTCATCCAAGAAGACCAGGGCCCCGCGCTGGCCGAGGCCATTATCAGCTGGCTTCGCTGATCGGGCACCGGCATCGGAGCCAAACGGTTTCCCCGTCTCCGGCTGCTGCCCATAGAATGTCCAGGCTTGCGGGCCGTAGCTCAGTCAGGTTAGAGCGCCGGGTTGTGGTCCCGGAGGTCGGGGGTTCAAATCCCCTCGGTCCGCCCAACAAGCCCCTCTAGCTCAATTTGGCAGAGCAACGGACTCTTAATCCGCAGGTTCTGGGTTCAAGTCCCAGGGGGGGTACAACACAGGCCATGCCCCCTCAGGGAAGGATGTCGTGGCTGCCGATCCGCTGCCACACGACATGGCGCTTGCCGGGTGTCTGCTGTGGGCCCCATGCGAAAGTTGCCCGGCCGTCTGGGGCCCACGTCACTTCGTAGACACCGGGGGCGCCCTTCACTTTCTTGACGCGCAGGCCTGATCGGAACCAGCTCAGACGTCCTTTTTCCATGTCAGCCAAGTCGGCGACGAATTGCCGCAGTCGGACTTCAAAGAGAGAGATCTGTACTGGAGTCAGCCGTTTGAGGTCGCGCAGGAAGGAAGGGTTCTCAAAGTGTGTCGGCACTCGCCCGGAGTTGCGGAGGCAGCTATTGAGAGGACCCGTTTTGCCGTGCTCTTAGGGCGGCTATGAAGTCCTCGGTGCTGGCGTGAAACTCGCCCTCTTCAAGATTGGCTGCGGGCCCTTTGCCGGTGTCGGCGTCGATGTCGGCGAGGGTCAGGGGCTCGGGCTGCACTTCTTTGCGCTGCTTGCGGGCCGAGGGAAACCAGCGCTTTAGATCCAAGACAGCCATTGCCTGTCCTCCGTGGTCAACGACGTCACTCACTCTACCCCCGTCGTCGCTTCTAACCAGAAGGATCGGCGCGAAGGCCATTCAACGGAACGACCTTCCGGGAGCGCCCTCAGGCAGCGCACGGACGGAGACCTCGTGCTATAGTGACACTGTTCCGCATTGCGGTACTGGTCCACAGTATGGAACCCGCCCTGGGGTCCAGCACCACAGAAGGAGTGTGTCGAATGACTGACACGCCCGAGATCGACGACATCGATCTGTCGAGTCTGAACGACGAAGACCTCTGTGCGCAGATGCACGACGATCTTTATGACGGCCTGGTCGAGGAGATCGACGAGGGCACCAGAATCCTGCTCAACCGGGGATGGCCCGCCGACAGGGTGCTGGACGAGGCGCTGGTGGAGGGGATGCGCATCGTGGGCATCGACTTCCGCGACGGCATCCTGTTCGTGCCCGAGGTGCTGTTGGCCGCCAACGCCATGAAGGCGGGCATGGCCATTTTGCGTCCGCTTCTGGCCGAGACCGGGGCCGAGCCCATCGGCAGCGTGGTTATCGGCACAGTCAAGGGCGACATCCACGACATCGGCAAGAACCTGGTGGCCATGATGCTGGAGGGCGCCGGGTTCGAGGTGACCGACCTGGGCATCAACACCGACGTGGAGGAGTTCGTCGCCGCCCTCGACGAGCACCAGCCCGACATCTTGGGCATGTCAGCACTGCTCACCACCACCATGCCCTACATGAAGGTGGTCATCGACACCCTGGTGGAGAAGAGCCTGCGGGAGGACTACATCGTGCTGGTGGGTGGCGCCCCCCTCAACGAGGAGTTCGGCGAGGCCATCGGCGCCGACGCCTACTGCCGCGACGCGGCGGTGGCCGCCGAGACCGCCAAGGAACTGGTAGCAGCCCGGCGAGCCGCGAGCTGATCATGGACCGGGTGCTCGTGGTGGCCTGCGGGGCCCTGGCCAAGGAACTGCGCCACCTGATCGCGGCCCTTGATGAGGGAGCGGCCGGCGACAAGGCCAAAAGAGTTGCCATCGACCTGGAGTGCCTGCCGGCCAAGCTGCACAACCGCCCCGAGCTGATCCCCGAGGCGGTGCGGGACCGGGTGCGGGCCGCCCGAGACCGCTACCGCACCATTCTGGTGGGCTATGCCGACTGCGGCACCGGAGGCCTGCTCGACAAGGTGTGCCAGGAGGAGGGTGTCGAACGCCTCCCCGGCCCCCACTGCTACGAGCTCTACGCCGGGGCCGAGACGTTCTACCAGCTTCAAGAACAGGAGCTGGGAACGCTGTATTTGACCGATTATCTGGTGCGCCACTTCGAGCGCCTGATTCTGGAGGGGCTGGGCATCTTGGACCACCCCGAACTGCAAGAGATCTACTTCCACAACTACACCCGGCTGGTCTATCTGTCTCAGGAGCCCGACCCCGAGCTGGATCGGTTGGCCCGACAAGCCGCCGACCGACTGGGGCTGCGGTACGAGAAGGCCGACACCGGGTACGGAGGTTTGGTCGATGCGCTGGTAGAGATCCGGGAGCGAGCCGCGTGAGTCGGCGGCGGGGGAGTAACGGCAACCTAGTGGTGATCTGTTGGCGGGACATCCCCGCTCAGGTTAACGCAGGCTCGGGATCCTCAAAGATCCAGCGCATCCTCCCCCGCCGCTTCCAACGGGCCATCGACCGGGCCGCCATGGTGGCCGGCAAGACCCAGGCATCACAATACGTCGGCGAGTGGCGCCGCAAGGTCATTCCCGGTGATCCAAACGACCCCGAGGGCGCCGCCCTGCGGGCCGCCGAGGAACTCGAGGCCGAGTTCCCCAAAGAGCGCCTCGATGAGTTCGTGGCCACCGGCGGTTGGGACCCAGAAAACGCATCGGAAGAAATAGCCCAGGAGGCGGCAACGTGACCGACACCGTGCTCAGCTCGGCCACCAAAGAAGTGGTGATCGGGTTCGACCGACCGTTCGTGATGATCGGCGAGCGGATCAACCCCACCGGGCGCAAATTGCTCACCGAGGAGATGAAGGCCGGCGACTTCAGCCGGGTGGAAGCCGACGCCCTGGCCCAGGTGGCCGCCGGCGCCCACATGCTGGACGTGAACGCCGGCATCCCGCTGGCCGACGAGCCCGCTCTGTTGGCCCGAGCGATCAAGCTGGTGCAGTCGGTGACCGACGTGCCGCTGTCGATCGATTCGTCGATCATCGAAGCCCTGGAGGCGGGCATCGCGGCGTACGACGGCAAGCCGCTTATCAACTCGGTAACCGGCGAGGAGGAGGTGCTGGAGCGGGTGCTGCCGCTGGTGGCCCGCCACGGCGCCGCGGTGGTGGCCATCTCCAATGACGAGACCGGCATCAGCGAGGACCCCGACGTCCGTTTCGATGTGGCCCGCAAGATCGTGGAGCGGGCCGCCGACCACGGGATCCCCCACTCCGATGTGTTGGTCGATCCCCTGGTCATGCCCATCGGGGCCATGGGCACCGCTGGCCAGCAAGTGTTCCGCCTGGTGCGGCGCATCCGCGAGGAACTCAAGGTGAACACAACTTGCGGGGCCAGCAACGTGAGCTTCGGTCTGCCCAACCGCCACGCGGTCACCGGCACATTTCTGGCCATGGCCATCGGCGCAGGCATGACCTCGGCCATCATGAATCCGCTGCACGCCGAGGTGAAGCAGGCGGTCATGGCCGCCGACGTGCTGGCCGGCCACGACCAGGACTGCATGGCGTGGATTGCCGAGAACCGGGATCCGACCGCCGCCGGCGAGGGTGCCGCCCGCCGTCGAGGAGGGCGTCGCCGGGCCGCCGTATGAGCCCCGAACACCGCGTGGTGTTCACGCCCAGCGGCATCGTGGCTTCCGCCCCGGAGGGATCGGCGGTGCTGGACGCCGCCCGGGCTGCCGGGGTGGACATCGACTCGGTCTGCGGCGGGCGAGGACTGTGCGGCCGTTGCCAGGTGGCCCCCAGCAACGGACAGTTCGCCAAATGGGGGCTGACCAGCACTGAAGGCGCATTGTCGGCACCCGGCCCTACCGAGCTCGACTACCGAGGCCGGCGTCCGTTGGAGCCAGGGCATCGGCTGAGCTGCCAGGCCGCTGTTCTGGGCGACGTGGTCATCGACGTCCCCGCCCAGAGCCAGGTCCACAGCCCGGTGGTGCGAAAGGCCGTCGACCTGGGCGAGATCACCGTCGACCCGGTGGTGACCCTGCACTACCTGGAGCTGACCACCGCTGTGCTGGGCGACGAGATATCCGATGCCGAACGACTGGTCGGGGCATTGGCCGACGACTGGGACATGCCCGACGTTGAAGTTCCCGCCACTGCTCTGGCTGCATTGTCATCAGCGATCGCCGAGGGAAACGGGGCGGTCACCGCCGTGGTCCACACCCGGCGGCAGTACCCCGACCCCCACGCAAGCCCCGGCTCCGGTCCCGACCACGACCAAAGCGAAGACGGCGAAGTGGTGGAGCGGCGGGTCCTTACCGTGCGGCCGGGCTATTCCGATGCGGAATTCGGCGTGGCGGTGGACGTGGGCTCGACCACCGTGGCCGGCTACCTGCTGGATCTGGCCACCGGGGAGGTGGTCGCCACCGCGGGGCGCATGAACCCGCAGATCCGCTTCGGCGAAGATCTGATGAGCCGGGTGTCGTATGCCATGTTGAACCCCGGCGGCACCGCCGAGCTGACCGCCGCGGTGCGGTCGGCAATCGACAACCTGATAGGCGAGCTCTGCGAGGCCGCGGGCATCGACCGGGTTGACGTGTGCGATCTCGTGGTGGTGGGAAACCCGATCATGCACCACCTGGTGCTGGGCATCGACCCGACCCCGCTGGGCGCAGCCCCGTTCACCCTGGCGGTTAGAGACGGAGTGTGGGCCGACGCCGTCGACATAAACGTGGACCTGCCCGGCGCATCCCTCTATATGGGGCCGTGCATCGCCGGCCACGTGGGGGCCGACGCGGCCGCCGCCTTGCTGGCCGAGGGGCCGCACCGGTCCACCCGCCCCCAGCTGCTGGTAGACGTGGGCACCAACGCCGAGATCGTTCTGGGCGACGGTCGCAAAGTGTGGGCCGCATCCAGCCCCACCGGGCCCGCATTCGAAGGCGCCCAGATCAGCTGCGGGCAGCGGGCCACCGCCGGGGCAATCGAGGGAGTGCGGATCGACCCCGCCACGCTGGAGCCCCGGTTCAAGGTGATCGGCTGTAATCTGTGGTCCGACGACCCCGGCTTTGAGGCCGCGCTGGGGTCGCTTGAGGTGTCCGGGCTTTGTGGTTCAGGGATCATCGAGGTGATCGCGGAGATGTTCCTGGTTGGGATCATCGACCACCGGGGGGTCATCGTCGGTGAGATGGCCGAGCGCAGTCCCCGCATCATCGCCGACGGGAGGACGTTCTCCTATGTGCTCCAAACCCAGCCGGTTCCGCTTTTGGTGACCCAGAACGACGTGCGAGCAGTGCAGTTGGCCAAGGCGGCGCTGCGGGCCGGCATCGATTTGCTCTTCGAGCACGCCGGGATAGCCGAAGTGGCCGATGTGCGGCTGGCCGGAGCGTTCGGCGCCCATATCAGCCCGGTCCACGCCATGGTGCTGGGCCTGGTGCCCGACGGGCCGGTGGAAGGGGTCAAGGGTGTGGGCAACGCCTCGGGAGCAGGCGCGGCCCGGATGCTGGTGTCGGGATCACAGCGAACCGAGGTCGAGCGGGCCGCTCGGGAAGTAGTCAAAATCGAGACCGCCACCGAGGCCCGCTTCCAGGAGTTGTTCGTGGCCGCCATGTCGCTGCCTCATGAGACCGCCCCTGCCCCCCACCTGGAGCAGGCGGTGGATTTGCCCTCGAGGTCGACAGCCGATAGCGAGACTGCTGGGCCCAAGCGGCGGCGGACGGGCCGTCAACAGAATCAGATGTTGGAGCAGAGATGAGCGAGCGACAAGGCAGGCGGGGCGGAGGCCGGGCCGGTCGACAGGCAGCCCGAGCGGCCAGCCAGGTATTGGCCGCCCCGGTATTGGAGCGGCGCTTGCCGCCGGTGGAGATCATCGACGAGGCCGGACTGGCCCAGATAGAGGAGAACGCCGAGACCATCCTGGCCGAGGTGGGTGTCGCCTTCCAGGACTACCCCGACGCGCTCGACCTGTGGCGGGAGGCCGGTGCCGACATCGACGGCGAGCTGGTGCGATTCCCCCGGGGGCTGTGCCGCCAGATCGTGACCGACAGCGCACCCGCCACTTACATCCAGCACGCCCGCAACCCCGAGCGCAGCGTGAGCATCGGCGGCAACACCACCGTGTTCGTCCCCAATTACGGCTCGCCGTTCGTCACCGACCTGGACCAGGGCCGGCGCTACGCCACCCTGGCCGACTTCGAGAACGTGGTGAAGCTGGCCTACCGCCTCCCCCACCTGCACCACAGCGGAGGCACGGTGTGCGAGCCGGTGGACGTGCCGGTGGAGGTGCGACACCTCGACATGGTGTACGCCCACCTGCGCTTATCCGACAAGCCTTTCATGGGCTCGGTGACCAGCGCGGAGCGGGCCGCCGATTCGGTGGAGCTGGCCCGCATCGCCTTCGGCGGCGACCTGGCCGACCGCACGGTGATGACCTCGCTGATCAACGCCTCCTCCCCCATGCGCTGGGACGCCACCATGTTGGGGGCGGCCACGGTTTACGCCCGGGCCAACCAGGCCAGCATCATCAGCCCGTTCATCCTGGCCGGGGCAATGTCGCCGGTGACGGTGGCCGGCCTGTGCGCCCAGGCCCTGGCCGAGGCCCTGTCGGGCATGGCCTACCTGCAACTGGTGCGGCCCGGATCGCCGGTTGTCTTTGGCACGTTCGCCTCATCGATGTCGATGGCCACCGGCGCCCCCACCTTCGGCACCCCCGAGGCCGCCCAGGCCATTTTTGTGATGGCCGCGCTGGCCCGCCGCTGCGGAGTGCCGTTCCGCTCCGGCGGCCAGCTCACCGCCTCCAAATCCCCCGACGCCCAAGCGGCCTACGAGTCGGCCCACACCCTCTTGCCCACGGTGCAGGCCGGGGTCAACTTCGTGCTCCACGCCGCTGGATGGCTGGAGGGAGGCCTGACCCTGGGCTACGAGAAGCTCATCATGGATGCCGACCAGCTCGGCGCTATGGAGGTCCACGCCCGGGGAGTAGACCTGAGCGACAACGGCCAGGCCATGGAGGCGTTTCGCACCAACACCCACGGCGACCACTTCCTGGGTAACGCCCACACCCTGGCCAACTTCGAGACCGCCTTCTGGCGCTCAGAAATAGCCGACAACAACAGCTTCGAGCAGTGGTCCGAAGAGGGCTCGCTCACCGCCGCCCAACGGGCCAACACCCGCTGGAAGGAACTGCTGGCCGACTACCAGCCGCCCCCCATCGACGACGCCATCGATGCCGAGCTTCAAGACTTCCTGGCCCGCCGCAAGATCGAGATCCCCAACGAACAGGGGTGAGGTGACCTGAGGAGTAGACCTTGGCCGAGCAGTTGAGCGGGCGGTGTATGTGCGGGGCCGTGCGGTATGTGGTCGACGGGCCGGTTCGAGACGTGTGGAACTGCCACTGTGAGCGGTGTCGGCGCTGGACGGGGCACTTCACCGCCGCGGCCGGCTGTCGACGCGACCACCTTCGCCTGATCGCCGACGACACCCTGGAGTGGTATCACCCCGAGGAATGGCCCGATGTGGCTTACGGCTTCTGCCGGCGCTGCGGGAGTTCGCTGTTCTGGAAGGTGACAGCCGTGCCCCCGGGAGAGTCGGAGCGAGAGCTAGACGCCATTTCGATCTGGGCCGGAACCTTTGACACCCCCACCGGGCTGTCCACCGAATTGACCATCTACGCCGCAGACGCCTCCGACTATCACGCGCTCGACACCAGGATCGAGACCCATCCCCGCGGCCGGCCAGAAATACTTGGGAATTAGCGTTCCGTATCGTGGAACGGTTCTGGTACGGGGGTAGGGTGAGGCAATGGCGGTGCAGTCGGTTGAGCGGGCGTTCTTGCTGCTGCGCACGCTGGCCCAAGGGCCGCTGGGGGTGACCGATCTGGCCGAGCGGGTGGAGTTGCCCAAGAGCACAGTGGCCAGACTGCTGTCGGCGCTCGAAGTTGAAGGCGCAGTGGAGCAGGTCGAGGTTGGGGGGGCTTACCGGGTGGGGCCCGGCCTGATCGACATTGCCGGCGCCGTCCCCGCGGGTCGCAACCTCATCACCGCCGCCCGCCCCCACCTGTTGGAGTTGACCGAAGCGACGGGCGAAGCGGCCGGCCTGTCGATTATCGACAACGGTTTGGTCCATTACCTGGACCAAACCCAGAGCTCCTCCGACATCCAAATCCGGGACTGGACCGGCGAGTACATCCCAATTCATGTCGTGGCCGCGGGGCTGGTCATGCTGGCCCACCTCCCCGCCGATCAGCAGGATGAATTTCTCAGCCAACCGCTTGAGAAGTGCACCCAGTGGACCGTTGTCGACCCCGGAGAGATACGAGAACGCCTAGCCCAGATCCGCAGCCTGGGATATGGGTGGGTGTATGAAGAGTTTGTGGAGGAACTGAACTCAGTGGCCGCCCCCGTGCTCGACACCGACGGTCAACCGCTAGCCGCCCTCCATGTCCACGGACCGGCCTTCCGCTTCCCCAATCCCGATCTGGCCCACGACCACGGACTGGCCGTAGCCGCCGCCGCCAACCGCCTCGCCGCCCAACTCTCCGCCTGACTGCCAACCTCAGCTACAAGGGCTGCGGAGTCAACCAGCAGGTCCAGATCAGGCTCGGCGGCGCTTGATTTCCTCGGTGATGGCGGGGATTACCTCGTGGAGGTCGGCGATGACGGCCCAGTCGGCTTTGACCACCATGTTGGCCTCGGGGTCGATGTTTATGGCCAGGATGTGCTTGCTGGCCTTGGCCCCCACCCAGTGCTGGATTGCGCCGGAGATGCCCGAGGCGATGTAGATCTCGGGGGTGATGCGGGTGCCGGTTTGGCCCACCTGGTCGGAGTGGGGTCGCCAGCCGTTGTTGGTAACCGCCCGGCTGCAACCCACCCGGCCGCCCAGCATGGCCGCCAGCTCCTCCAGGGGGGCGAACGCCTCGGGCGATCCCACCCCCCGGCCGCCACCGATCACCACCGGCGCGGTCGACAGGGTGACCCCCGCTTCCAACACCACCCGGTCTTTGACCATGGTGCGGGCCAGCGATTGGTCGAGGTCGATCTCCACGGCCTCGACTGACGGAGAAGCGGCTGAATCGGCAGACTCGGCGGCCAACGTGTGCAGGCCGGTGGTCAAAAGCGGTCGCTCGGATGTCAACCGGGCATCCTCCAGCAGCGAGCCGCCCCACTGCTGGCGGGTCATGGTCCACTCCCCCGCTTCGCCGTCGGCCTGGACGTCGATGCAGTTGGCCACCATCGGCAGGTCGAGTCTGGCGGCCACCTGGGCCATGATCTCGTTGCCCCGTTCGCTGCCCCCCGCCAGCACCGCTCCGGGCTCCAGCCGTCGAATCAACTCGGCCGCCGCTTCCCCCCACGCCTCGGGGCCGAAGTCGCCCAGCACATCGCCAACCACGGTGTACACCGCCTCGGCGCCGAAGGCCCCGGCCTCAGAAACCAGATCGGCGTCGTCGGCGCCGATCAGCGCGGCATGCAGTGGCGCGCCCATCTGGGCGGACAGACCACGCCCGAAGGTCAGCGCCTCCCGGGCCGCCTCGTCCATTGTCCCCCGGTCATGCTCCAAGACCACGAGCAGCATCACAGCACTCCCAGCTCTTCGAGCACATCCACCACTGCGGCGGCCGCGTCAGGACTGTTGCCCAGAATCTCCGTCTCGGTGACCGTCTCCCGGGGCCGGTGCAGCCGCACCAGCGACTGGCCGCCGGGCTCGGCGTCGGAGCCCATTTCGGTGATTTCCAGCTTCTTGGACGCCAGCCGCCCCCGCATAGTCGGGTATCGGGGCAGGTTGATGCCCTCTTTGACCCCGACGGCTGCGGGCATGGGCAGCTCGTACACCTCGAAACCGCCGTCGATCTCCCGGCGGGCCCGGACCACACCGTCGCCGGCCTCGAAATCCACCTCGATGCCCTTGATGCCGTTGACGATGGGACGGTCCAGGGCATAGGCCACCCGCACCCCCACTTGGAAGCCCCCCGAGTCGGCCGACTCGTTGCCGAAAACCAGCAGGTCGAAGGGCCCCTCGTCGGCCTCCAAGCCACCGATGGCCTCGGTAAGCGCGGCTGCGGTGCGCTGGGGATCCCAGGCCGAGCCGTCAGTGGCCACCAGCACGCCGTGATGGGCTCCCACCGAGGCGGCATAGCGAAGCTGCTCGGCCGCCTCGGGCGGTCCCAGCGTCAGCACCGTCACCTCGCCGCCGTGGCGCTCCGCAAGCTGCACCGCCTCCTCCACCCCGCACTCCTCGTGCGGGCTGGTGGCAAAGCCCAGGTGGGTGGCGTCCACCGCCAGGCCGTCGGCGGTCACGTTGATCTTGGCCCCCGGCGCCGCCACCCGCTTCACGCAGCACAAGATCCTCATGGCTGGCCCTCGCCCGCAACCCTGCGCAAAACCCTCATGGCGAGCTCCACTAGCTCCGCAACCGGGAGTCGTCGGGATCGAACACCGCGCCGGTGCTGGCCACCTTCACCGGGAACAGCTCGTTCATGTACATCACCTGGAGGTCGGTGCCCGGCTGGGCCAACTCGGCGGGAAGGTAGGCCATCAACAGGTGCTTGCCCACCGATGGCCCCGGCCCCGCGGTGGTCACCCGCGACACCCGTCCGTGGGAGTCGGTGATCCGCTGGCCGTCTTGGGTCAAGATCGGCTCGTTGCCCCCCTGCATGTAGCGCTTGCGGCCCTGGGCATCGGTCAGGTCCTCCACGGTGAGCACGCACATCGACACCTCGGGGTCGCCCATCTCCCGGGCGGCCACATACGGCTCCTTGCCGATGAACGGCGCCGCCTTCACCTTGGGCCGGGCCAGGCCGGCCTCCAGGGGGTTGTACTCGCTCTCCAGCTCGGCCCCCATGAGCCGGTAGCCCTTCTCCAGCCGACCCGAGGTCCCATAAACCCCGCCGCCGGTGGGGCGCAGGCCGTAGTCGGCCCCCACCGCCATGAGGGCATCCCACAGCGCCGGGCCGTCGTCCCAGTTGGCGTAGACCTCCCAGCCGGTGTCGCCCACATAGGAGATGCGGAACAGAGTGGCCTCTATGGTGCGGCCCCCGCAGTTCAGCTCCACGTCTACCAGCGAGCCGTAGGGCGAACCGGCCTGGCTGAGGTCTTGGCTGGTCAGCGCCCCGATCACATGAGGAGCGTTGGGCCCCCACACCCCGAGGGTGGTGATCTGGTCGGTGACGTTGGCGAAGCTCACCGAGCCGTCGGTGGGCATGTGGCGGCGGGCCCAGAACTCGTCGCGGCCGCCGTCGAACACGCCGGTCACGATGCGCACCCGCTCCTCGCCCATCCTCATCATGGTCAGATCGGAGTGGAATCCGCCGTCGGGGGTGAGCCACGGGGTGTAGATGGAGCGGCCCACCGGCACGTCGATCTTGTTCACCGCCAGATAGTCGGCGTAGGCCACCGCACCCGGTCCGGTCAGCTCGAAGATCTGGAAGGCGCTCAGGTCCACCATCCCGCAGTTCTCCCGCAGGTTGAGGTGCTCACCCACGGTGATGGGGCTCCACCACCGTGCGTCCCACTCCACCTCCCGGCCCTCCACCTCGTAGCGGTCCACCAGGTCGGCGTTCGACTCGAACCACTGGGGCCGCTCCCAGGTGCGGGCCTGGAAGAAGTCGGCCCCCAGATCCTGCTGGCGGGAGAAGTAAGGGCTCACTCGCAGGTTGCGGCGGCTCTCCCACTGCTCTTGGGGGTGGACGATGCCGTAGGTCTTGTTGAAGTGCTCCGCGGAGCGGGCCCAGATGTGATCGTCGCCCCGCTCCTCGGGATAGAAGCGGGACACATCCGCGCCGTGGACGTCGAACACCCGGGGATAGCCGAAGGTCATCCACTCGGCCACCACCTGGGCCATGCCCGGCCCCTCCTTCACCCAGATGGCCGCGGCTGACCACAGGTTGCGGACCTCGGGCAGCTCGCCCAGACACGGCATGGCATCGGGGGTGAGCGACAAAAGCCCGTTGATGGCGTATTTGATCTCGGCGTCGCCCAGCATGTCCATCAGTTCGATGGCCTGCTCCATTTGGAGGTCGAAGTCGTCGGGGGTGAACGGCATCTCGGTGGGCGACAGGGCGGATTCCTCGTTGGAGGGGATGTCGTCGGGGTGGTGGAAGATGGGACGGTGGGCGTACGACCCCACCTCCATCGACCCGGCCGACTGGCGCTCGTAGCAGAAGGTGTCCATGTCCCGGACGATGGGGTAGCCGATCTCGTTGTTGGTCTCGGCCAGGATGTCGAGCGGACCGACGTCGGCCATCTGGTGTACGGCGGGCACCAGCGGGATGTAGGCGTCGGCCATGTTGGCCACCCGGTTCGACCACACTCCGCAGGCGATCACCACGTACTCGGTCTCGATGGTGCCCTTGTCGGTGACCACCGCCTTCACGGTGCGGTCGCCGGGATTGGGACCGTCCTCGGTGATGATGTCGAGCACCTCGGTGTTGGCCGCCACATGGCAGCCCCCATTCACCGCCACGTTGCGCATCTGGGTACCGGTCTCCAGCGAGTCGACCACCGACACCGTGGGGCAGTAGAAGCCCTCCAAAACGATGTCGGTGTTGACGAACGGCACCAGCTCTTTGACTTCTTCGGGGTTCAGCAGGTGGGCTTCGATGCCCCAGGCGGTGGCCGAGGTCATGCGCCGCTTGAGCTCGTCAACCCGCTCTTGGGTGCGGGCCACCTCGATGCCGCCGGAGTCCACCGACAGGCCCAGGTCGCGGTACTGGTTGGCGCTCTGCTCCCCCAGCAGGCACATCTCCTTGTTGTGGTCCACCGGGAAGATGAAGTTGGAGGCGTGGCCGGTGGACCCGCCGGGGTTGGGCAACGGGCCCTTGTCCAGCAGCACCAGATCGGTCCAGCCCAGCTTTGCGAGGTGTCCGACCAGGCAGTTGCCCACGATTCCCGCGCCGATGACCACGCACTTGGCCTTTTCGGGGACCTCAGCCATGTTCTGCCTCCGTCATAATGCCCAACTCGCTTCCTCAACAGGTCGTGCTGCCTGCAAGTATTGCACTTCTGGTCCGTATTATGGTACAGTTCCGTTATGCGGAACGACTTGGCCAGTATATCGCGGTGGGAAGAATCGCAACCGACCGGCCCGAATCCGGATGTTCTGGAGCTTATTCGCAACTCGGCTTTCGAAATCATCCCGCTGAACAGCGCTTCTGAGGCCATCAACGCATTGCCCCCGAATTCTCGGGTATCGGTCACCGCATCGGCGGCCAAAGGCCAGGCCGCCACGCTGGAGCTGGCCGAGGAGTTGGTCAACCGGGGACACCACGCCATCCCCCATTTCTCGGCCCGACTGATCAGAGACCGCGGCCAAGTGAAGGAACTGGCCGAATGGGCCAAGTACGTCGGAGTGACCACCGCCTTCATCATCGGCGGCGACGCCACCGAGCCAGGCCCCTACCACGACGCCCACACCTTCATGAGGGACTTGTTCGAGCACGACCACGGCCTCGACACCGTGGGAGTGGCCGCCTATCCCGACGGCCATCCCCTCATCGGCGAGCATGAGCGCCGCCACGCCCTGTACGCCAAGCAGGAGCTGCTGGCCGAGGCTGGTCTGCGGGGCTATTGCAGCACCCAAATGTGCTTCGACCCCGCCAGGATCATCGCTTGGCTCAAGGACGAGCGGAGCGACGGGCTGACGCTGCCGGTACACCTGGGCATCCCCGGCGCGGTGGAGCGGGCCAAGCTGCTCACCATCGGCGCCCGCCTTGGAGTGGGCCAGTCGCTGCGGTATCTCCACAAGAACCGCCGCTCAATGGCCAAGCTGCTGGGCTCCTCAGCCCACGACCCCTCCGAACTGCTCGAAGCCCTCAGCAGCCAGCTGACCCCCCTGGGCATCAACGGCCTGCACATCTTCACCTTCAACCAAGTAGAAACCACCGCCGCCTGGCACCAAGCCTTCCTCCACGGCTAAGGCTCTGATCCGGGTGCGCTGCTCTCGCTAGGCCGCGCCGCCTTCGGCCATTAGGGCGGAGAGGCTGCGGCGCCATTCCACTGAGGGGCGGTCGGACTGGACGCTGACGGTGGCGGTGAGGTCCATGGGGAGCACGCCTTCGAGCTTTTCCAGCATGGCCTTGTCTTCGGCGCCGATGGCCAGGTCGAACTGCATGATCTCATCGGCGGGCACCGAGAAGTCGTCGTTGCGCCAAACCACGAAGTTGAACAGCGAGTTCACGTCGTCCATTGGCGTGGTCAAAAGCAACAAGATGTGCTCCAAGCCCGACTCGTAGGCGATGGTGCTGCGCACCGAGAACGGCAGCACATACCCGGTGGTCATCCGGCGGTGCAGCACGTCGTCTTCCTGGCCGGTGACGGTCTGGCCGGCGTCGGAGGTGTTGTTGGCGTTCACTTCGTAGACGTAGCCCCGATAGCCGTCGGGGAGGTCGCCCATCTCCAACGGAGGCACCACCGTTTCCTGGGCCAGTCCGAAGGTGGCGGTGTGAACGAACGGGAAGTGGGAGAAGTCCATGAAGTTGTCGGTGATCCGGGTGGACGACACCGCCCAGTGCTGGAACGGCGTATTGAGCCGGCGGAATTCGGAATTGTCCTCCTGGGGGATCTCGGGAATCCGGCCCAGCGGCTTGCCATGACACAGCCACACCAGCCCGTAGCGCTCCTCAATGTTGACGGTTTCGAGGTGGGCCTTGGGAGGAACCGGAGTGCCCGGCACCGACGAGGGAACCAACTCGCACCGCCCACCGGCACCGAAGCGCCAACCGTGGTAGGGGCACTCCAAGCAGCCGTCCACCATGCGCCCCTCCGAAAGCGGGGCCTGCCGGTGAGGACAGCGATCGGGTGCGGCGGTGAGCGATCCGTCATCTGAGCGCCACAGGGCGTAGCGGCGCCCCAGCACCTGGACCCCGTGCGGTCCCGGCGCGATGTCTTCGCTGAGGGCGATGGGATACCACTGGTGGTCCAGCGCGGGCTGTCCGACAAGCGTGTTGGAAGCGCCATTTCCGCTCATGGGCCGATGATACTCCCTCCCCCTTTTCCTGTTTCCCGAACACTGCGCCGGTAACGTCGATTGGCGTGGCCGCGGCTGATTGGGTGATTTCTGGCGACATCGTGACCATGGACGCCGAGCGTGCCATCATCGCCGGGGGTGCCGTTGCCGTGATCGACGGAACCATTGCCGCGGTGGGCAAAGCCGACCACATCCGGGAGCGGTACCCGGGTGCCCCAGAACGGGGCTCAGCTCAGTCGCTGGTGGTGCCCGGGTTTGTCAACGCCCACCAGCACCTCAGCGCCGACCGGCTGGTGGCCTCGGCCATCCCCGACGACCTGCCCCCGGGCGCGGCCATCTTCGAGTGGATCGTGCCCGTCCACGAGCACGTCACCGGTGACGATGACGAGCTGGCCGCCACTCTGGGGCTCATTGAGGCGGCGGCCAACGGCATCACCACCACCATCGATGCCGGCACGGTGGCCCATCCCGACCGGGTGGCCCAGGCCATGTCTGCGGTGGGAGTGCGAGGTGCCATCGGCCGCTGGGGGTCCGACGCCGACGGCCTGCCCCAATCTGCCTCAGCCCCCGAAGTGGTCGACGCCCAGCGAGACCTCATCGAGCGGTACCCGCCCGGCGGGCTGGTGGAGGCATCGGTCACCCTGGTGGGCCACGACCTGATGTCCGACGATCTGGTGACGGCCGCCGCCGACCTGGCCCGCTCGACGGGGCGTCGGCTGAGCTTCCACCTCTCCCCCACCCCCAACGATGCCGCCCACTACCTCGAGCGCACCGGGCACCGCCCCCTGGTACACCTCGACCATCTGGGCGTTCTGGGACCCAACGTGCTGGCGGGCCACGCCGTTCACATCGACGACGCCGAGCTGGAAACGTTGGTGCGCACCGGCGCCGCGGTGGCGTCGTGCCCGTGGGCCTATCTGCGGCTGGGCCAAGGGATGACCGAGCGTTTCGCCCATCTCGAATTCTGGCGACGGGGCGGCCGTCTGGCGCTGGGGTGCGACACCGAGAACGCCGGCGACGCCATCGACGGCCTACGAGCCGCAGCCCTGTTCGCCGGGCTGGCCAAGGACACCGCCGCCGACCCCACCGAGTTCGGCGCCCACCACGCCTTCGAGCTGCTGACCATCTCCGGGGCCGAGGCGGTGGGCATGGCCGACCGGATCGGCTCCCTGGAAGCCGGCAAGGCCGCCGACATCGTGGTGATCGACCGAACCGGAATCCAATGGCAACCGCCCAGCCCCGACCCGATCCTGCAACTGGTGTGGGCTGGCGGCGGTCAATCAGTGACCGATGTGCTGGTAGACGGCCACCTCGTGATCGCCGACGGCCACTGCACCACCGTGGACATCGATTCGCGGCAAGCCGAGGCCCGCGAGGCCGCCCAGCGGCTTATCGAGCGCTCGGGTATCCGCCCCCGTTCCCGCTGGCCCATGCGGTAGCCAACAACATCAACTAGAAATAGGGGCGATGACCTACCCCAACACTCTCATCTTCGTTGACTTCCCCTCTGACGACCCCGAGGCCTCGGCGGTCTTCTACCACGAGGTGTTCGGCTGGGAGGTGGAACCCCGCCCGGCAGGCGTGTTCCACCGGATCGTCCCTGGCCAGAACTTCCAGCTTGACGACGGCTCCCAGAGCGAGATCGGCAATCTCCACATGGGGATCCACAACGCGGCCAACGCCCGACCCCATCCCGACCCCGCCGGCGTCGACCCCCGCGGCCTGTCCCATGACGGGCGCACCGTGAGGATCTGGATCCTGGTGAGCGACGACGACTCCTCCGACGCCATCATGGACCGGGCCGTGGCCCGCGGCGCCACCGAGCTGTGGCGCGACCACTACTGGGCCGAGTTCAACGGGTTCAACGCCGCCTTCAAAGACCCGTGGGGCAACACGCTCATCTTGTGGACCAAAGGCGGCGATGACCCCCAGATCCCCGACGGCTGGACCGACGAGTAATCCCGCCGTGACCCACCACGATCACGACCCCGTCTACGACGTCCATCCCCCGGCCGCCCGCTGGACCCACATCGCCCTGCGAGTGGCCGACATGGACGCCACCATCGACTGGTACACCACCTACACCCCGATGCGCCTGCTGGATCGGCGGGAAGACCACATGGGCTACGGGGCCTGGCTGGGCCACGGCGACTCCCCCGACTCGCCGTTCATCTTGGTGCTGGCCCAGTTCTTCCCCGAGACCGACCCGTTCAAGGGCTCGCCCATGGCCAAGCTGGCCCCCTTCGCCCACCTCGGCATCGAGCTGACCAGCCGGGAGGCGGTGGAGGAGACCGCAGCCAAGGGCAGCGCTGGCGGCTGTCTGGCCATGCCCCCCACCGACATGCCACCCCCCATCGGCTACATCTGCATGCTTTCCGACCCCGACGGCAACATGGTGGAGTTCTCCTATGACCAAGGTGTGTACGCGTTGGCCAGCCAGCTCGCCCAACAACAGAGCTGACGCGCTCCTCTTCATACAGAGTTGACCTGATTGCAGTGAGCAGCTCCATCAGCTTGACGATCGTCTTTCGGGGCAAGAGTCGCACCATGGACTACGTCGAGGGCGATACCGTGCTGGAATCCGCTCGACGGGCCGGGCTCAGCCCACCGTTTTCCTGCGAGGCGGGAAACTGCGCCACCTGCATGGCCTTTCTCCAAGAGGGCAGCGTCACCATGCGGGCCAATGAAGCGTTGGAGCCCGACGAGGTTGAAGAGGGGTTCATCCTGACCTGCCAGTCGGTCCCTGACTGTGACGCGGTCGTAAACTACGACAGCCTGTAAACCACACTGCGATGGATCTTGAGACCTTTCGAGGCGAATTGGGAGCCTGGCTCGACGCCAATGCCGCTGATCTGACCCCGCCCTATGAGGGCAGCGGCACCATGGACGAGCAGATGGCCCACTTCACCCAAGTGAAGCAGGCCCTGTTCGACGCCGAGTTCGGCCGATACGGGTGGCCGGAGTCGGTAGGAGGACTGGGGGGATCGCCGCTGCTGCGGGCCGTCGTCGGCGAGGAGGTCAACATGCGGGGTCTGACCGATCCCAATCCCTGGACGATGATCGAGGTGCTGGCCCCAACCGTTATCGAGTTCGCCCGGCCCGAGATTGCCGCCCGCTTTGTGCCGCCGTTCATGCGGGGCGACGAGATGTGGTGCCAGGGGTTCTCTGAGCCCGACGCGGGCAGCGATCTGGCCTCCCTGTCGTGCCGGGCCACCAAGGCCGACGACGGCTGGGTGGTGAGCGGGCAGAAAATCTGGACCAGCTTCATCCAATACTCCTCGCGCTGCGTGCTGCTCACCCGAACCGGCGAGCCCGACAGCGGCCATCGGGGCATAACCGCCCTTTTGGTAGACGTGGACTCGCCGGGGGTCAGCTTCAGCCCGATCGAGACCATGCACGGGCGCCACGACTTTGCCGAGGTCCGCTTCGACGAGGTGTTTGTGCCCGCCGACCGCCTCATCGGCGAGGAGAACGGGGGCTGGCAGGTGGCCATGGACATCCTCCCCTATGAGCGGTCCACCACGTTCTGGCAGCGGGGGGCGCTCTTGCACCGGCGATTGTCCGACCTGGTAACCCAGGTGGCGGATTCAGGCGACCTCAGCGACACCGCGGCAAAAGCAATAGGACTGGCGTACCAGTCGCTGGTGGCCTTCCGCAGCCGATCCCGCGACACCCAGCACCGGCTCGACACCGGCCAGCAGCTCGGCGTGGAGACGTCGATTGACAAGATCCTCATCACAACGGCTGAGCAGCAGCTTTACGAAGCGGTTCGGAACCTGCTGCCCGGCGTGATCGAGTTTGATGACGGCCTCATCGCGGCTCAGTGGCGCACCGACTACCTCTACTCCAAGGCGGCCTCCATCTACGGGGGCACCTCTGAAGTCCAGCACAACATCGTGGCCCGGCGACTCCTTGATCTGGGACCAGAGGCATGAGCGGCCAATTCAAGCGTTGGCGACTCCTTGATCTGGGACCAGAGGCATGAGCGGCCAATTCAAGCGTTGGCGACTCCTTGATCTGGGACCAGAGGCATGAGCATGAGCGAGCCCTTCGACGCTGATGATCTGGCGCTGATGACGGGCAGCTTCGAGGCCGTCATGGCCGCCGCTCCGGGTCCGGGCGAGGCCGACCAGGCGCTACGCGACTTGGGCTGGGCCGATCTTTTGGCCGCCGCCCCTGGTCCGGCCGCGGCGATGGCGTTCAGCGCTCTGGGCACCACCGGCTCGGCGGCCACCCTGCTCGACGACGTGGTGGCCCATGCCCTCGGCTTGCCCGTCTCTCCTGATATCTGCGTGCTGTTTCCCGCCCACCTTCACGACAACCCCGCGGCCCCGCGACCAGACGATCCCAAGATTCTCATTCAGGAAGACCCCTTGATCGTCAACGGGCTGGTGTCCTCTCGAATAGACCAGGCAACCTTGCTGGTGATGGTCGTGGACGGGGACGACGGCCCGGAGTTGGCTGTGCTGGAGGCCGGCTTCCTTCACAACTTGGAGGTGAGCGGAGTCGACCCCGCTCACGCCTATCGCCATGTGTCGATCCGAGTCCGATCAGACTTCGTGAGTTCGTTGGAAGCCGAGGGCAGCTGGGAGGCGGCATCAACTGCGGCCCGAGTGGCCCTGGCCCACCAGCTCATCGCCGGCGCCCGCTGGATGCTGGCCGAGGCCCGCCAGCACGCCCTCGACCGGGTTCAGTTCGGCCGCCCGGTGGCGTCGTTCCAGTCCATCCGCCACAAGCTGGCCGAGTCGCTGGCACTGATTGAAGGGGCGGCATCGGTGGTTGACGCGTGCCTGCGCGACCCCGACCCCCTGCTGGCCGGGTTGGCCAAGTCGCTGGCCGGCCAAGCCGCCCTCACCACGGCGGCCCACGCCCAGCAGGTGCTGGCCGGGATGGGCTTCACCGCCGAGCACCGATTCCACTTGTGGCTCAAGCGAACCCTGGTGCTCGATGTGCTGTTCGGCTCCGCCAACTGGCTCCCAACCGAGATCGGCCGCGACCTGTTGATTTACGGGACCGCACCCCGCCTCATCCAGCTCTGAGTACCTAGGAGGAAACATGGGCCGAGACGACTACGCCAGCTACACCACTAGCTGGTCGGCGCCCGACTACACCGTGGACGACGACGGCAAGGTGGTGGGCGGCTATATGCCCGAAGGGCCCAACAACTGGGGGCGCTGGGGCGACGACGATCAGCGCGGCACCCAGAACCTCATCGGCCCCGACCAGCGGGTTCGGGCCGCTTCGCTGGTGCAGTCGGGCAAGGTGTTCTCGCTGGCCCTGCCCATCGACGCCGATGGCCCCCGGTTCCACACCCGGCCCGCACCGCTGCACTGGTTCTTGATGGCCGGCTCCGACCAGGTGGTGGGCTCCCCCTACAGCGCGACCGATCCCGACTTCCAGTGGAACGACGACATGTTCCAGATGCCGCTTCAGGGCTCCACCCAGTGGGATGCCTTCTCCCACGTGATCTACCGGGACACGATGTACAACGGCTATTGGGCGGGCAACGTGACCGCCTTCGGGGGCGCATCGGTGCTGGGCATCGAGAACCACCGGGAGAGCTTTGTGGGCCGAGCGGTGCTATTGGACCTGCCCCGCTGCGAGGGGCAAGACCCGTTGGCGCCAGCCACCGTGGTTGACTCGGCCATGTTGGACCGCTGCGTCGAGCACCAGGGAAGCGCAATTGAGGCCGGCGACATCGCTTTGATCCGCACCGGCTATTTGGCCCTGTGGGATCCGAGCTTCACCCCCGGCCAGCAGGAGGAGTACTTCGGCGGCTCGCCCGGTTTCGGAGTGGACGCCCTCAACTGGTGCGACCGCAACGACATCTCCGCGGTGGCCGCCGACACCATCGGCGTGGAGGTGCTGGTGCCCGAAGACCCCGAGGCCCGAAAACACCCAGTCCACTGCGGGGCGCTGGTGGACCGGGGTCTGCCCCTGGGCGAGTTCTGGGCGCTGGACGAGTTGGCCGCCGACTGCGCCGACGACGGCCGCTACGAGCTCATGCTGGTGGCACCGCCGCTCAACATCCCCGGCGCGGTGGGATCGCCCCTAAACCCCATCGCCATCAAGTAGCTCCCCGCTGAGAGCTAAGCCGCTTACTCTCCCGGGAAGCGCAGACCTATCTGATCGCGGATCTGGTCGAGGGTGCCCATGATCGACAGGGTCTCGGCGTGGGAGATCACCGGGCTCTCCAGCTCCCCGGCAGCCAGGCACCGCTGGAATTCCTCCACTTGGAAGCGGAGGCCGTCGCCCTCCCACGATCCGTCGATCTCCTCCCGGTCGAACCCGCGCACCACCGTGAGCGACCCCGGACAGTGCATGAACGCCGGGATCTCAATCGTCCCCTCGGTACCGGCGATGCGGGCGGTGCAGCCCAAGTTGGTGGCGATGGCCGCCTTCACCACCGCCAGCTGACCGCCAGCGTGGCCGAAGACGGCGGCCACCTGCTCGTCGACCCCGGTCTCGCCGATCCGCCCCTGGGCCGCCACGCTGGTCGGCGGGCCCAGCACCAGAGAGGCGAACTGCACGGGATAAACGCCCAGATCGAGAATCCCCCCGCCGCCCCGCTCCGGATCATAAAGCCGGTGGCCGGGGTCGAACGGCTGGTGGAACCCGAAGTCGGCCTCCACCAGCTGGGGCTCACCGATGGCCTGCTCGCCCAGCAAATCGGCCAGCGCCCGGTAGGCGGGGAGGAAGCGGCTCCACATGGCCTCCATCAACAGCAGCCCCCGCTCTCGGGCCGCGTCGATCATCCGCTGGCTCTGGGCCTGGTTGAGAGCGAAGGGCTTCTCGCACAACACGGGCTTGCCCGCTTCCAAGAACATCAGCGTGTCCTGCTCGTGGCGGGACTGAGGGGTGGCCACATACACCGCGTCTACCCCGGGATCGGCGGCCAGACCCTCATAGCTGCCGTAGGAGGCCGATGCCCCGTATTGGGCGGCGAAATCTGCGGCCCGGTCGGCCGAGCGCGACCCAATGGCATAGATCTCGGCGTCGTCCAGCAACTGGAGCCCGTTGGCAAAGCCAACGGCGATGCCCCCTGGTCCGGCAATTCCCCATCGAACGGTCATGGTCGGACGCTACCGCGACAGGGGCTGTACAAGGCCATTCCCCTACTGTGGGCCAGCGGAGGCCACTGATGAGATCATCATTCAACGCGGGCTGGGCAGTGCGACCCAAGCAAAACCCGTTCTCGGAGTTGGCTGGCGCAAGGACCACACCCGAGCCGGTGACGCTGCCCCACGACGCCATGATCGGCACCCAACGCGATCCCTCCGCCTCTCACGACATCGCCTACTTCCCCGCCGGGGTGTGGGAGTACACCAAGTCGTTCGAAGCCCCGGCCGAATGGCGGGACCGGCGGGTGGCCCTTCAGTTCGAGGGCGTGTACCGCGACGCCATGGTCTACGTGAACGACGACATCGCGGCCACCGAGCCCAACGGCTATTCCGAGTTCATCGTCGACCTCGACCCGTTCTTGCGCTACGGCGAGGAGAACATCGTCAAGGTGAACTGCCGGGCGGGCGAGGACTCCCGGTGGTACTCGGGCGCCGGCATCTACCGGCCTGTTCACTTGTGGGTGAAGAACCCGGTGCACTTGGCCATCGACGGCGTGTGGGTGACCACGCCGGAGATCGACGACCGCGGCGCGGTGGTGGAGGTGGCCGTCGAAGTGCGAAACGACACCGCCCACACGGTGACGGTGCGAATGACCTGCGAAATTAGCGACCCCGCTGGTGGGGCGGCGGCCTCGGGCAATGTCCCGGTGACCTTGCGCCCCCGCACCACGGTGATCGCCCGCCAGCGGTTGGCGGTGGCCAACCCGGCCCGTTGGAGCCCGGACCAGCCCCACTTGTACTCCTGCACCACCACGCTGGCCGAAGAAGCTGCCGATAGCTCCGAATCCGTGGAAATTGACCGCGACATCTCCGTCTTCGGTATCCGGTCGCTCCAACTCGATCCCGCCCACGGTCTGCGGATCAACGGGGAGTCGGTCAAGCTGCGAGGCGCTTGCGTCCACCACGACAACGGGCCCATCGGCGCCGCCACCATCGGTCGGGCTGAAGAACGCCGGGTGGAAATCCTGAAAGCGGCCGGATTCAACGCCCTGCGCAGCGCCCACAACCCGATGAGCCGGGCCATGCTCGATGCCTGCGACCTCCTCGGCGTGATCGTGATGGACGAGACCTGGGACATGTGGACCGAGAACAAGGTGAACCACGACTTCGCCCTGCGGTTTGAGGAGCGGTGGCGCAACGACGTCGCCAACCTGGTGCGCAAAGACCGCAACCATCCCTGCGTGGTGCTCTACTCCACCGGCAACGAGATCCCCGAGGTGGGCTCGCCGCTGGGGGCGGCCCGAGCCCGCGACATTGCTGAGCATGTCCGCTCGCTCGACCCCCACCGCTATGTGACCACCGGGGTCCAGCCGATGCTCGCCATCCGGGGCCTGATCGCCAAGATCCCCGAGATACTCGGGCTGACGCAATCGACGGACTCCACTGAAGAGACCGAGCCGCCCGCCGCGAACGAGGACGAATCACAGGGAGTGAACACTCAGATGGCCATGTGGGCCATGGTGAAGGATCAGATCATGCAGGCCCCGATCATTGCCGAGAGCCTCGAGGAGGTGAGCGCCTCCCTCGACGTCGTGGGCTACAACTACGTGGCCAACCGCTATCTCATCGATCACGAGCTGTATCCCAACCGGGTGATCGTCGGCTCGGAGACCAATGTGACCGACCTGGGCCGAGACTGGCCGATTATCTGCGCCCATCCCCATCTGATCGGCGACTTCACCTGGACCGGCTGGGACTACCTCGGCGAGGTGGGCATCGGCCGCATCGGCTACGACGATGAAGACCCGGTGAGCGAGGGCGTTCCCGGCGTGGTCGCACCGTTTCCCTGGCTGGTGGCCCACACCGGCGACATCCACATCACGGGGATTCGGCGGTCGGCCTCCTACTACCGGGAGATTGTTTTCGGCCTTCGCCAGGAGCCGTTCATCGCGGTGCAGCGGCCGACCCACGCACACAAAGAGATCGCCTACTCCGGCCCGTGGTCGTGGAGCGACACCCTCGACAGCTGGTCGTGGGACGGCTGCGAGGGCACTGCGGTGGACATCGAGGTGTACTCAGCCGCTGACGAGGTGGAACTGGTGCTCAACGGCCAGTCACTGGGCCGCCAGCCCATCGTCGAGTTCCGTGCAAAGTTCGCGGCCACCTATGAGCCGGGCGAGCTCGAGGCCATCGCCTACAGCGGCGGTCAGGAGACGGCCCGCACCGCCCTGCGAACCGCCTCCGGCCCGCTGCGCCTCGACGTGGAGGCCGACCGCTCGGAGGTCACCGACACCGACTCTGATCTGGCCTATGTCACTGTGCGATTGGTTGACTCCAGCGGAATCGTAAACCCGATGGCCAACCGGTCGGTGGATTTCACTTTGGAGGGTTCCGGAGTGGTCCAGGGTTTCGCCAGCGCCGATCACCAGTCCACCGAGCCCTTTGGTTCGACCACTTGCACCACCTACGACGGCCAAGCCCTGGCCGTGATCCGCCCGACCGGCCCGGGGGTCATCGACCTCACCTTCACCGCCGACGGGCTTGTCCCCGCCGCCTGCCGTCTCACCGTGTGCGAAAGCTGACCCCAAGACTGCGATGGACCAAGACACGCTGCGCTGGCTGACCGATCCCGACTCGGGGTGCTGGGAGGAGCTGGGATACGAGCGCTTCCCCCTCGGCGAGCCGCAGTTGGTGGACACAGTGCCGCCGGTCATCGGTTGGGACGAGGTGCGGGATCACTACGATGCCGTCGTGGTCGGCAGCGGCGCGGGTGGCGGCGTGGCCGCCCACGTGCTGGCCGAGGCCGGGTGCTCGGTGCTGGTGGTGGAGCGGGGCCGCGCCCTCAAGTCCACCGAGATCGGCTGGGACCCGGTGCGCAACCACCGCACCGCCGTCTTCGGATTTGGCGAGGGCGTCACGCCGGTCGGAAATCCCCGGGCCGTCAAGGAAGGGGACGGCGAGCAAGCCCTCGAGCCCCACGATTTCCGCTACCACAACAACGCCGTGGTGTTGGGGGGCGGCCCCCGGCTGTACGGCTGCCAAGGGTGGCGGTTCGCCCCCGAGACGTTCCGCATGGCCAGCGAGTACGGCGTTCCCGATGGCTCGGCCCTGGCCGACTGGCCCATCACCTACGACGACCTCGAGCCCTACTACGACCTGGTGGAATGGGAGGTGGGGGTGGCCGGCGCCCCGGGCCACGCTGGCGACGGCCCCCGATCCCGGGGCTACCCGCTCCCCCCGTTCCCCCCCGACCGAGGAGGCGAGATGCTGGCCGAGGCCGCCGCTCGCCTGGGCTGGACGACGGCCCCTGTTCCCCTGCTGATCAACTCCCGGCCCTACGGCGGGAGGCCGGCGTGCGCGGGTTGCAGCCAATGCGTGGGCCACCCCTGCCCGGTGGATGCCAAGAACGGCGTCCACAACACCCTGCTCCCCCGGGCCACCGCCGCCGGTGCCCACATCCTGTGCGACACCCTGGTGGCGCGGGTGGACGACGACCGAGGAGCGGTGGAGCTGCGCTCCGAACAGGGCCAGCGCACGGTGCGGGCCAGCCGGATTGTGCTGGCCGCTGGGGCGGTGGAGACCGCAAGGCTGCTGATGTTGAGCGGGCTGGGCAATGAGTGGGTGGGGCAATGCCTCCAAGGCCACACCTACGTGTTGGCCCACGGCCATGTTGATACCGATGAGCCGCTCAGCGACGGCGTCGGCCCCGGCCTGACCATGGCCACCCGGGAGCACTGTCACCACAACGACGGAATCATCGGCGGCGGCATGATCGCCGACGAGGGCGTGGTGTCACCGGTGCAGCATTGGGTGATGGGGTCGTGGTTCCGTCCCGAGCACCAGAAGGCGGCCGACGCCGCGGGCGAGATCGACGAGTACGGGCGTCCGACGGGTGCCTCAGCCCGACAGGCCCTGCGGGACACCTACCGGCGCACGATCATGATCATGGGCCCGATCCAGGAGATCCCCACCCGCTCGGCCGGGCTGGACTTGTCGGCTGAGGTGCGGGATCGCTGGGGCCTGCCGGTGGCCCGGTTCTTCGGAGTTCAGCACGAGGAGGACCTGCGCACCGCGGAATTCCTGGGCGACCGGGCCAAAGAGTGGATTGCCGCCACCGGGGCCCGCGACGTGACCGGGGGCTCGATGGGGTTCCAGATCCTGTCCGGCGGCCAACACCAAGCGGGCACCGCCCGCATGTCCGACACCCCGGCGAGCGGCGCCGTCGATCCCCACGGCAAGGTGTGGGGCTGCCAGCGGACATACGTGGCCGACTCCTCCCTGCACGTCACCAACGGCGGCGTCAACCCCGTGCTGTCAATCATGGCCAATTCCTGGCGAGTGGCCGACCTGGCCTCCCGCTGAAAGGGTTCGGGAAACTAGCTCAGGCGTTCAACAGCTCTTCTTCGATGCGTTCGGCCATCACTTGGGTGGCCCATTCGATCTTGGCGGGGAGGTGCTCGGTGGGGAACAAGCCCTCGGAGGGGCGGTAGTCCTTGAGGACCTGCTTGGCGATTGTGTCCTTGTGGACCTCGGTGGGACCGTCGGCCACGCCGAAGGTGGGGGCCATCATCCACATGTTGGCCAACGGCGTCTCGTTGGACATGCCCAGCGAGCCGTGGATCTGCATGGAGCGGAAGACCACGTCCATCAACACCCGGGGGGTGGCCACCTTCACCCCGGCGATGTAGAGCCGGGCCTTGGAGGTGTCGGACTGGTCTATCTGCCAGGCGGCGTGGAGCACCTGCAAGCGGAACTGCTCGATCTGGATCCAGGAGTCGGCGATCATGTGCTGCACCGCCTGCTTCTCGGCCAGAAGCGACCCCTTGGTCTCCCGGCTCAGGGCCCGCTCGCACATCATGTCGAACGCCTTCTTGGCCGTGCCCACCGAGCGCATGGCGTGATGGACTCGGCCCCCGCCCAGGCGGGTCTGGGCGATCTTGAAGCCGGCCCCCTCCTCGCCCATGAGGTTCTCGATCGGGACCCGGCACTCGTTGAACCGCAGATAGCTGTGGCCGCCGTGGCCCCGGCGTTCGCCACCCACCCCGACATTGCGCACCAGCTCCAAGCCGGGGGCGTCGTGGGGCACCAGCATCATGGACGATCCCCGGTACACCGACACGTCGGGGTTGGTGATGAGCATGACGATGAGGAACTCAGCCCGCGGGTAGTTGGAGGCGAACCATTTCTCGCCGTTGATCACCCACTCGTCGCCGTCGCGGTGGGCGGTGCAAGTGAAGTGATTGGGGTCGGACCCGCCTTGGGGCTCGGTCATGGAGTAGCAGGTGGAGATCTCCCCGGCCAGCAGCGGCTTGAGGTACTTCTCCTTCTGCTCGTCATTGGCGTAGTGGGCCAGAATCTCCGCATTTCCCGAGTCGGGCGCCTGGCTGCCGAACGCCGAGGGGCCGAACGTGGACCGGCCCAGGATCTCGTTCATCAGCGCCAACTGCACCTGGCCGAATCCCATGCCCCCCATCTCAGGCTTCAGGTGGCAGGCCCACAGACCCCGGTCCTTGACCTTCTGCTGAATGCGACGCAGATGCGACTGCACCTCCTCGTCGGTCTTGTCGAACGGCGACCGGCCCCGGAAGTAGTGGTCCAGCGGTTCGATCTCGGTGTGCATCAGCTCGGTGAGCCAATCCAGGTGGTCTTGAAATTCAGGGTCAGTAGAAAAATCCCAGGCCATGTTCCGACACTAGTTACGGTGCGCTCGGTCAGCGAATGGGGGCTAGGTGGATGGGGAAGGTTTCTCGGATGCGGGTGTCGGCTTCGGGGGTGATGTGGTCGGGCTGGGGGCGGTTTAGCACTTCGGTTACGTAGTCGTGGGCCACGTCGTCCATGAGGCGGGCGCCGGCGTCTACCCAATCGTCGGGGCTGAGGCGGTCGCCGATCAGGGGGTAGACGTACTCGGTCTGCATTAGCGACAGGGTTTGGGAGTGGCCCAAGAAGTGGCCCTCGCCCCGCACCACGTCGGCGATCACCTGGGCCGACAGGGTGTCGGGGGTGATCTCGATGCCTCGCACCGTGCGGTTGATGGACCCCAGCATGTCGTTGTCGATCACCAGCGCCTCCAGCGAGCAGGCGATGAGGCTGGCCAGCATCCCGGCCGACTCGTTGATCATGTTGGCCCCGGCATTGGCGGCCAGGGTGACGGCGTTGGCCTTCTCGGCACCGGCCTGGTTGTCGGGCAGCTTGGAGTCGGCCATTCCGGCGGCCACCCCCGACGGCAGCCCCAGGTAGTTCACCACCTGGGCGGAGGCGGCGTTGATGATGGCCTCCTCGCCGCTTCCCCCGCTCATGGCTCCGGTGCGGAGGTCGGACACAAACGGCCACATGCCCAGCACGCAGGGATGGCCCGGGAGCACGAGGTTCACCGCGGTCAACCCGGCCAGGCACTCGGCCAGGGCCTGCACCAGCGAGCCGCCCAGCGCGGCGGGCGAGGTGGCCCCGGCCTGGCCGGCTGACAGCAGGTTGATGGGCATGCCCCGACGGGCCTGTTCCATCAGGCACAGGGCCGAATCCTCGGCAAAGCGCAGGGGCGGCACCACGAAGGTGTTGTTGGCGATGCAGAAGGGGCGGCGGGAGAACTCCCCCTCGGCCCCCAGGGCCATGTCGAACAGGTCTATGCATTCGTGAACATGCTCGGGTTGGAACATGGCCGTGCCCAGGGGCTTGGTGGTGCCGGCCAGGATGGCGTAGGCGGTGTTGATATCCAGCTCCCGGGCGGTCTCCATGTCGCGGGCCACCAGCGTCCGCACGAACACGTGGATGTTGTCGAGGGTGTCCACGATCCGGGCCACGTCGTAGAGGTCGGCCAGGGTGCTGGGGCGGAACCGCTTGGTGTCGTGGTCGAGCATCATCACCGCGGCCCCGCTGGTGCAGAAGTGCACCCGGTTGCCGCCGATCTCCACCCCCCGGTCGGGGTCGAAGCCGTACAGGGTGAACTCCTTGCAGGCCCCGTCCACTACCCGCTTGACGACATCGGGCGGGAACCGCAGACGGTCGTGCTCATCCATCCGGCCCCCGTTGGCAGTGACCGCCTCGATGATCTCCGGGGTGGCCTGGCCCATCCCCAGGTCGGCCAAAAGCCCGAGGGCCGCCTCGAACACGTCATCGCACTGGCCGTCGGAAAGCGGCCGGTAGGCCCCACCGGGCATCCCCGGCCACACCGCACGGGCATCTTCGGCGGGCGGGGCTTCTCGCATGGCCACCCGAGCGGCCCGGCCTCCAGCACGTCTCGCCATGTCAAGCCCTCCATTCTGTGGTGGAAAGCCCGGGCCTCATCTAGGCCCTCGGCTTTTCGTTGTTCGGGTCGTAGGCCGGGCCGTCGAGCACCATGGCCGGTCGTCGGTCGCTCATCAGCTGCACTTCGAAGCGGGTGCCCGGCGCCTTGTACTGGGGTTTCACGTAGGCGAAGGCCAGGCCGCGCCCGGTGGTGTGGCCCCAGGTGCCCGAGGTGGTCAGGCCGATGATCTCGTCGCCGTCGTACACCGGCTCGTTGCCCCGGCAGTCGTTGTCGGTGGTGTCCACCTCGCAGTACACGAGGATCATCTCGATGTCGTCGCCCATGGCCAGCCGCTCTTCGGAGGCCTCCTTGCCCTGGAACTCGCCCGACCAGTCCACGAACCGGCCTAGGTCGGCCTCCACCGGAGTGATCTCGGTGGTCAGCTCGAAGCCCATTGCTTTGTAGGCCTTCTCGATGCGCATGGTGTTCATGGCGTAGGCCCCGTAGTGGACCATGCCCAACGGCTCGCCCGACTCCACCAGGGCGTCGTAGAGCTCGGCGGTGTGCTCCTGGGAGTGGTGCAGCTCCCAGCCCAGCTCCCCCACATACGACACCCGCAGGGCCAGACACGGCACCCCGGCGACCTCGATCTCCTGGCCGGTGAGCCAGCGGAACCCGGGGGCCTCCAGCTCGGCGTCGGTGAGCGGGGCCAGAATCTGGCGGGACAGAGGGCCCGAGACCGCCAAGATGCCCATGTCGTCGGTGCGGTCGACAACGGTCACGTCCTCGCCGGGTTGCACATGGTGGGCCAGCCAGTCCCGGTCGTGGAACTGCCCGACGACGGCCGAGTTCAGGTAGAACCGGTCGGGGGCCAGCCGGGTGATGGTCATCTCGGTCTCGATGCCGCCGAGGGTGGTCAAGAAGTGGGTGAGCCGCATCCCGCCGTCTTTGGCCGGCATCCGGTTGGCGGTCAAGCGGTCGAGCAGCGCCTCGGCGTCGGCACCGGTCACCTCGAACTTGGAGAAGGCGGTGAGGTCGGCGATGCCGGCCCGCTCCCGGGTAGCCCGGCACTCGGCACCCACGATGTCGAAGGCGTTGGAATGCCGGAAGGTGTGGGCCTCGGGCTCGCCGTAGTACTGCGGGCGCTCCCAGCCGAAGATCTCCATCCACTGGGCACTGCGGGCATCGAGCCGGTCGTAGATGGGGTCGGTCTTCTGGGGGCGGCCGGCGAAGCGCTGCTCGCCGGGCAGGCGGGTGGCGTACATCTCGTGGAACTCGTCGATGGCCTTCTCGATGGCATACCGCCCGGTGGGACCGCAGTGATCGCCGAATCTCCGAGGATCCATCTCGGCCACGTTGATCTCGGTCTGGCCATGCACCATCCACTGGGCCAGGTACTTGCCCGCGCCCGGACCCTGGGTGATGCCGATGGACGCTCCTGCGCACAGCCAGTAGTTGCGCAGTCCCGGCGCCGGGCCCATGAGGTAGCCGGAGTCGGGTGTGTGGGTGATCGGCCCGCTGACCACGGTCTTTATTCCTGCGTCGGCAAAGGCGGGAATCCGCTTGCCGGCCTCGATTAGCCAGGGCATGAGCTGGTCGAGGTCGGGCGGGGTCAAGTAGAAGTGCTTGTCCCAGTCGATGCCCTCCAACCCGTAGGTCTGGGCGTTTTCCCGCTCGTAGGGGCCGACCAGCAGCGAGTCGATCTCGCGCCGGTAGTAGGACGAGGCCCGGGGGTCGCGGATCACCGGCGGGTCGAAATCGCCCAGTTCCTTCATCTCGGCCATGGGCTCGGTGATGAGGTACTGGTGGATCACCGACACGATGGGCACGTCGAGGCCGACCATGGCGCCAAGCTGCGGCGCGTAGCAGCCGGCCGCGTTCACCACGTGCTCAGCCACGATGCGGTGGGTCTCGCCACCCACCTCGCAGACCAGCTCCCAGCGGTGGTCGGGGAGCTGCTTCATGGCGGTGACCAAGGTGTTCCGGTATACCTCGCCACCCAGTTGGCGGGCACCCTTGACCATGGCCTGAGTGACGCTGGACGGATCGGTCCAGCCGTCGTTGGGCGTCCAGCACCCCATCAGCACGTCGGACACGTCCATGAACGGCCAGTGGTCGAGGATTTCTTTGGGCTCGATCAGATGGTTCTCCACCCCCACCAGATCGAGCATCCCGCTCACGTAGCGGAACCAGTCAACCTGATGGCGGTCAAGGGCCAGGCGTATGGCGCCGGTGCCGTGCCAGCCGCTGGCCAGCCCGGTCTCGGCTTCGATCTTGGCGTAGAGGTCGGGGGCCACCAGATGGCACTTGGCCATGTTCAGGCTGCCGATGAAGTGGGGAATGAGCCCGGCCGCGTGCCAGGTGGAGCCCGAGCACAGCTCGCCCTTCTCCACCAGCACGGTGTCGGTCCAGCCCTCGTGGGCCAGGAAATAGAACAGGCCTGCGCCCATGGCCCCGCCGCCGATGATCACAACCTGGGCTTCGTCACGCACCGTCGGCCGCTCCTTGTTTCAGAGTCGAACCCGCTCTTTGCGGGGATCGTAGAACGATCGAAGTGACGGGGTGGCGGCGATGCGCCGTCCAGCCACCTCGATTTCGAATGGCCCCGATTCCAGCCAGTCTTTGGACACCCCGTCGGGATTCTCCACATAGCCCATGGCCAGCGCCCGGCCCTCGGTGTAGCTCCACATGCCGCTGCTGGTGCGGCCCACCATCAGGCCCTCCCGGTAGATGGGCTCGTCGTGGTAGAGCAGCCACTCGGGGTCTTCCAGCCGGAACTTGACCAGGCGCTTGGCCCGGGGCATCTCCCGCTGGGCGGCCAGCGCCTCTCGGCCCCGGAAGCCGCCTTCTTTGTCCCACGCCACCGCAAAGCCCAGCCCGGCCTCCAGCGGGGTGTCCTCGTCGGTGATGTCGTGGCCCCAGTGGCAGTAGCCCGCCTCCATGCGCAGTGAGTTCATGGCGTGGTAGCCCGCGGGGCGCAAACCCAGCGGGGTGCCGACGTCGACCATGGCGTCGTACAGGGCTACGGCTTGGTCGCGGGGTACGTACACCTCCCAGCCCAACTCGCCCACGTAGGTCATGCGCAGGGCCAGAACATCGGCCCCAGCCACGCACAGGTCTTGGGCAGTGCCGAACGGGAAGCCGTCGTTGCCGAGGTCGGCGTCGCAGAGCGCGCTGAGCACCTCCCGGGAGCTCAGGCCCATTAGCCCGAGCACGGCGTACTGGTCGGTCACGTCGCAAAGCTCGACGTTGCGGCCCCGAGCAGCCCGGCGCAGCCAGGCCCAGTCTCGGGTGGCAGAGCCCGCCGAGGTGACCACCCAGTAGGAGTTTTCGCCCCGGCGGGTCATGGTGAGGTCGGCCTCGATGCCGCCGTGGTCGTTGAGCCACTGGGAATAGACCGACCGGCCCACCGGCACATCCACCTCGTTGCCGCTCACCCAATTGAGCAGAGCCATGGCATCGGGGCCCTCCACGGTAAATTTGGCGAACGAGGTTTGATCGAACAGGCCCACCGCGTTGCGCACCGCTTCGCACTCCACCCCGCTGGCCTTGAACCAATTCTGCGGTCCCCAGCTGTAGTGATACTCCCGCTTCTGGCCGGGCTCGGCGAACCAGTTGGGCCGCTCCCAGCCCCCGACCTCGCCGAATACCGCGCCAGCGGCGTCAATGCGGTCGTGCAGTGGTGAGCGGCGGATGTTCCGGGCGGTCTCGTACTGGCGGAACGGCCAGTGCATGGCATAGAGCAGTCCAAGGCTCTCGGGAATGCGGGCGTCTAGATAGGCCGGCTCGCATTGGAACCCGAAGGAGCGACGGATGTCCACCACCGACAGGTCCATGGGCGGGTGGTCGTCGACGATCCAGTCGGCCAGCACCCAGCCCACGCCGCCCGCCGATTGGATGCCCACCGAGTTGAACCCCGCGGCCACGAAGCAGCGGTCAACCTCGGGCGATTCACCCAGGTAGTACACCCCGTCGGGGGTGAAGGCCTCGGGGCCGTTGAAGAAGAGCTGCAAGCCCGCCTCCCCCAGCACCGGCATTCGGTGAATGGCCCGTTCGAAGATTGGCCCAACGTGGTCCCAGTCCTCGGGCAGGGTCTTGAACTGGAGGTCTCGGGGTATGCCGTTCAGGTTCCAGACCTTGCCTCGGGGCTCGAAGAAGCCAGCCATCAGCTTGCCGGTTTCCTCTTTGAAATAGGTGTAGTTGGACGGATCGCGCACCGTGGGCATATTCGGATAGGCGCCCTCGACGGGCTCGGTCACGATGTAGAAGTGCTCGCAGGCCTGCACCGGCACATTCACTCCGGCGGTGGCGGCCAGTTGACGGGTCCAGATCCCCGCGGCCAACACCACTGTCTCGGCTTCCACCCGGCCTGCTTCGGTGTCCACCCCCACTGCCCGGCCGTCTTCTACCACTACTCCGGTCACCGCGGTGCCCTGCACGATGCGAGCGCCTGCGGCCCGGGCCCCCTTGGCCAGGGCCATGGTGGTGTCCACCGGCGAGGTGATCCCGTCTCGGGGGATGAACAGCGCGCCCACAAGGTCGTCGATATTGAGCAATGGGCAAAACTCGAGGGCCTCGTCGAGTTCGATCTCGCGGATGTCCACCCCCACCGTGCGGGCCATGGACATTCCCCGCAGCAACTCCTCCCACCGCTCGTGGTCGGCCGCCACCGAGATGGAGCCCGGGGCGCGGTAGCCGGTGGCCTGACCGGTTTCAGCCTCGAGCTCTTCAAACAACTGGGCCGAATAGGTGGCTAGACGGGTGAGGCTGTGACTGGACTTGAGCTGGCTGACCAATCCCGCGGCGTGCCAGGTGGTGCCACTGGTGAGCTGGCCCTGCTCGATGAGCAATACGTCGGTGACCCCGCGGCGGGTGAGGTGGTACGCGATGGAGCAGCCGACGATCCCGCCTCCGACAATGACTACCTGAGCTCGGTCGCCAAGCTCAGCCATCCCACCCCATTAGGCCGCTCCAGTGATGCGAGGTTTATGTTTGCCGTTTTTTGCACCCCCTGGACCACACCTCCAGAGGCTGCTCCCGCTTTACAAAATTGCCAGCGGATTCACCGGCGAGCCGGTGCCGTAGCGTAACACCAGCGGAGCGCAAACGTATTGGAATTCCCAGCGGCCTAATTCGGCGCATTTTTGGGCCACCGCCTCGAAGTCGGCGTTGTCGATGATGGGCATTCCCATGTACGGCAACAGGATGTGGTGGACGTGCAGCGCGATGCGGATGGGCAGCGGATTAGGGATGCCCTGGTCGTCTTGGGGGGCGTCCTGGAAGTCCCAGGTCAAGCAGGACGCGTCGGTTTCGTACAGGAACTCGATGGCCGAGGCGTGGACCCCGGCGTTCGACCCCATCCCCTGGGAGGTACCGGTCTTGTCGAAGTACACATCCATGCCGCTGCGGATGCACACCGCGTCGCCGGGTCGGGGCTCGATTCCCTGGGCCGCGGCCACATCGGCCAGCTCCCAGCCGTGGACCGGCTCGCCCGGTGCCACGTAGTCGGTGCCCCGGAACCGGGGGACGTCGTAGAGCACCCCCCGGGTGACAATGCCGTCGCGCCAATAGTCGATGGTGCCGCTGTGCTCGGCGGGCATGGGGGGCTTGGCGAACTCCTTGCCGTTCCAGAACTTGCCCCCGCCGTCCACCGGCAGATGGCACAGGGCGTCGATGTGGGTCTGCACGAACCCGTGGATGAACATGCCGAAGTAGTCGGCCATGGCCCCGGAGTCGCCCGCCCCCACGAAGTGATGGGCCGGATAGGGGTTGGCCGGTCCGGCATGGGTGTCGATCGGCCGGCTCATCGACACCGCCTCCCCGCTCTGTACCAGTGCTGCCGCCGCCTGACGGGCCTCGGGGGTGATGTGATTGAGGGTGCCCAACTCGTCGTCGTCCCCCCAGCGGCCCCAATTGCAGAACCGCTCCCGGTAGGCGGCGTACTCTTCAGCAGTCGGCGGCGTGCGTTCACTCAGTCCCATGGGGCAGTCTCTATCACAATGAGCGATGGCCAACCGGACAACTCCCAGAGCAGCATCAAGTGATCGACTACGACCCGTTCTCCTCGGAGGTGGCCACCGATCCGCTGCCCATCTACCGAGAGCTGCGGGCGGCAGGTGGGGTGCACCGGCTGGATCGGTATCACGGGTGGGCGCTGCCCCGGTTCGCCGAGTTGTGGGAGGTGAGCTGCGACCGGGAGTCGTTCACCATTGTCGAGGGACCAGTGTTCCTGCGGGATCAGGTGCTCCAACCAGCAGTCACCGAACTGGGGCCGCTGCCCACAGGACCGTTCCTCAGCTTCTCTCAAATGGACCCGCCGGCCCACACCCAGATCCGCAAGATCCTCTATCCCCCGCTGCGCCAACGGCCAGTGGCCGAACTGGAGACCGAGCTGCGCCGGGTGGCAGCAGAATGTGTGGAGGCGGGGCTGGAGCGGGGGCGGCTCGACATCGTCACCGAACTGGCCTCGCCGGTATCGGTGGCCGGCACCTCGCTCGTGCTGGGCTTTCCCTTTTCCGACGGGGAGAAGCTGGTGGACTACGCCAACCAGACCATGCGCTACGACGACCGCGCCCCAGCGGCCCGGGCCAAGATCCATGAATACCTCTGCGGTTTCGTGGCCGACCAGCGGGCTGGCGACTGCCCCGAGTGCATCGAGGCTCTGCTGGGTGTGGACGTGGCCGGCCACCCGTTCGACGACCAGGACGCCGCCACTCAACTGTCCACCTTGTTCACCGGCGGAGTGGAGACCACCCCCAAGGTGATGGGCGGCGGCTTCATCCACTTGGCCGCCCACGATGACCAACGGGCGGCGCTGGCCCAAGACCCATCACTCAGCGGAGGCGCATTCGAAGAGATGTTGCGCCTAGAAGTGCCCATCCAGCACTTGGGCCGTACCGTGTGCCACCCCACCGTGATCGGAGGCCAGGAGATGGCCCCTGGCGATCGGGTGTTTCTGCTGTATCAGTCGGCCAACCGGGACGAGCGGGAGTTCGGCTCCGATTCTGAGACCTTCGACCTCCACCGCCGACCCACCCGCCAGCTTGGATTCGGCCACGGCCTGCACTACTGCATCGGCGCCCATCTAGCCCGTCTGGAGGGCCGGGTGATCATCGAGGAAGCCCTGGCTCGCATTCCCGACTTCGAGGTGCCCGCCGACGAAGTGGTCCGCCTGCCGGGCTCGTTCCAGCAGGGCTACGCCGCGGTGCCGATCGTCTTCTGACTATCAGCTAGGCCAGCGCCACCGGAAGGCGGCTCAATCCGCGCAGGGTGATCCGCGGTTTCCAAGGAGGGTCAGATTCGGTCGGGGTCCAGGTTTCGAAGCGGTCGAGTAGGCCAGCCAGCACCACTTGGCCTTCGAGACGGGCCAGCGAGGCCCCCAGGCAATAGTGGATGCCCGAGCCGAACGACAGCAGGGGTGTCTCCTGTCGGGTGATGTCGAACCGGTCGGGATCTTCGATAGCGGCTGGGTCGCGGTTGGCTGCTCCCAAGAGCATCAGCACCATGCTGCCCTTGGCGATTGTGTGTCCGCCGATCTCCACGTCTTCGAAGGTGTAGCGGGCGTCCACCTGCACGGGAGGCTGATAGCGCAGCACCTCGTCCACTGCGCCGGGCACCAGCGACTGATCGGCTCGCAGCCGGGCCAATTCATCGGGATGCCGCATGAGCGTGTCCACCATGTTGCCGATCAGGTTGGTGGTGGTTTCGAATCCGGCGGCATAGATCAGCGACAGCGTGAGCCCGATCTCCCTCTGGGTGAGCCGGTCTTCTCCGTCGCTGGCGGCAATGAGCGCAGAGAGCAGGTCGTCGCGGGGCTCGACCCGTCGCCGGTCGATCAGTTCGTCGAAGTACGCCTTCACCTTGGCCCCGGAGACCTCGGCCCGCTCCTGTTCTTCGAGGCTTTGATTCGGCTCAAGGGTGCCGGCCAGGTCTGACACCAATGGCCGCAGCCAATCGCGGTCGGACCGGGGAACCCCCACCAGCTCGCTGATCACGTTGGCCGGCAAGGGAAAGGCCAGCTGATCGATCAAGTCTCCCCCGCCTGTGCCGGCCAGAGAATCCAGCAGCTCGTCGGTCATCTCCTCCACCGCCGTCCGCAGGCCCTCGACCCGTCGAGGGGTGAAGGCCCGGCTGACCAGCGAGCGCAGGCGAGTGTGGTCAGGGGGGTTCAAGAACAGGAAGGTTCGCTCTTCGTTGGGAGTCCGCACTCTCTCGGCAGTGAGCGTGGGAACCTCGTCTCCAGGCTCGGCGTTACCCATCCGGGGATCCCGAAGCGCCATCCGGCAGTCCTCGTAGCGGGTGAGGACCCAGTAGTCGGTGAAGCTCAGCTTGTAGACCGGCGCCGTCTCCCGCAGCTCCCGCAGCAATGGGTAGGGATCGGCGTACACCTCCCGATTGGTGACGATCCGAAGCAGCAGCTCGTCGCTCATGGACGGGGACTGTGGACTCGGCCGAAGGTGTAGGCGTCGGGCCAGCCTCGGTCGGCGAGGTTGGCCTCTTGGCGGGCGATGGCGACGGGGATGTCCTCGGGCTGCCAGCCCTCCACCAGCGACTCGCCCATTAGATCGCGCACCGGCCGGTCCAGCTCCACCAGCAATTGCAGGCTGAAGGCGATGCGGCCGGTGAGCACGTCGGGGTCTCCGGCGAGCAGAGCTAACGCGGCTTCAGCCATGGTCTCCAGCGGCTCGTACATGTCCTCGTCGATCCATCCGGCCTCAACCAGCGCCGGGGTGGCGATGGCCGCCTGGGGAGTGAGGGCGTTCACCGACACCCCTTGGCCCTCGCACTCGCTGGCGGCCGACACGGTCAGCTTGTTCAGCGCCGCCTTGGGCGCGCCGTAGACGAAGCCGGCTTTGGAGGGCTTGCTGGTGGGAAACGGGGGTCCGGGAGGCAACTCCGCAGAGAAGGTGGTGAGGTTCAATATTGAACCGCTCCCCCGCTCGCGCATGCCGCCGATGACTGCCTTCATCAGCTCCCATGGCGCCCACAGGTTCACTTGCAGGCTCAGCTCGAGCTGCTTGGGACTGACCTCCTCGAACGGGCGGTAGCCGTTCATCGCCGCGTTGTTAACCAGCAGGTCGATGGGGCCGAACGCCTCCACCGTCTTGGGTACCAGTTCGGTGCGGGCACCGCTCGGGTCGCTGAGGTCGGAAGGGAGCACCAGGCATTCCCCGCCGAACGCCTCGATGCGGTCTTTCGTGGCAGCCAACCCCTGTTCATCGCGGGCGGTGATGGCCACCCGGGCCCCCTCCGCAGCTAGGCGCAGCGCGATCGCGGTGCCAGTTCCCCCTTTGCTGGCTCCGGTAACCAGCGCAACCTTGCCCTCACAAGCCCGTTCTGCCATAGCCTTGCCTTCCCGTAAGAATGTATGTGCGAGCCTACGCCGACGAGATGAGCCGAGGACTACCAGCAACGTGACCGACATCCAAAACCAACGAGGCCGAGCCCTCTCGCTGCTTCACACCTCGGACTGCCACCTGGGCACCTCTCCGGCCCGCCGACAGGAGTCCGCCTTTGCCGCCGCCATGGATTTGGCTATCACCGAGGAAGTGGACGCAGTCATCATCTCCGGCGACCTGTTCGACCACAACCGGGTGGGTGACGACGTACTGAGCTGGGCCGCCGATCAGCTGGCTCGGCTCTCATGCCCAGTGGTGATGATCGCCGGCAACCACGACGCCCACCCCGAATCGTCGGTGCTTCACCGATTCAGCCCCCACATCCAAGACCTGCCGATCACCATCCTCGATTCCCTGGAGGGGACCACCACTCACCTTCCCGAACTGGAGCTCACCGTGTGGGGCAAGTCGATGGACGACCACCATCCCGGCTTTCATCCTCTCGACGGACTCCCCGATCGCCCCGAGGACGGCTGGTGCATAGCCATGGGCCACGGTTTGGTGATGGATGACGAGACTCCGTCATACCGCTCGTCGCCCATTTACCCCAGCCACCTAGACGCCCTTGACTGGGACTACGTGGCCCTCGGCCACATCCACCGCCACATGGTGATCCGAGAATCCCCCTCGGTGGTGGCCTACTCCGGCGCCACCGCGGAATCACTAGAGGGCGACCCCGCCGTGCTGCTCGTCACCCTCGACCCCGACTCCGGCGTCTCGTTGACCCTGCGGGAGCTAGACAAGTACCAAGGCGAGAGCGCCAGCAGATGAAATTTGGTATCTGATCGGATACCATTTGCTCTATGAATGCGGCCGAAGTGATCCGCACTGTCCGATTACAAGCCGATCTCACGCTGCGGGCGCTGGCCACCCGGGCTGGCACCTCCCACTCAACGATCGCCGCCTATGAGTCAGGAGCCAAGACCCCGTCGGCCTCCACCCTCGACCGCATAGTTCAAGCGGCGGGGTTCGCCCTCGACCGAGAGCTCAGCCTCAGGGTGCGAGGCAGCGATCGACTCGACCGAGGTGCCGAATTGGCCGCCGCCCTTGAACTGGCCGCTGAGTTCCCTGCTCGCCACTCCCCCTCGCTCAAGTTCCCCGTGTTCGGACAATGAGCCTGGTCGAGCAGGTCGTCGGGCTTCATCGGGCTTTGGCCGATGCCGACATTCCCCACGCCTTTGGCGGTGCATTGGCCCTGGCCTGGTGTACCCAACAGGCCAGGGGCACTATCGACATCGACTTGAACCTCTTCGTCGGCATCGACGAGATCGACCGGGCACTGGCCGCCCTCCCCAAAGGCATATCGATCACCGAAGCCAGCCGGCGCGAGCTGGAGGCCGACGGGCAAAGCCGCCTTTGGTGGGATGCCACCCCAGTGGACGTCTTCTTCAACACGACCCCATTCCACGAGGCCGCCGCCAGCCGAGCCCGATTCGAGCAATTTGGCGGTGCCGCGGTTCCCTTTCTCGCCTGCCGTGACCTTGCCGTGTTCAAAGCCTTCTTCGACCGAACCAGAGATTGGGCTGACCTTGAGGACATGGATGCAGCCGGCACCCTCGACCACGAGGCCGTGCTCGGCGTGCTCGTCCGCTACCTCGGCGGCGAAGACCCCCGAGTCGCCCGCCTCCGAGCCCTCGCCGACTAGCCCAGTATCAGACTCAGGGCTTGCCCACGCCGGGGACGGCGACGTCGGTGGCGTAGATGGAGCCGGTCTTCGCCGCGGTGACCACTTCTCTCTTCCAGTCGTCGGCGGCGCAGATGAGCAGGGTGCGGCGGTCGTCGCCGCCGAGCACGCAAGCCACCGGCACTTTGGGAGCCATGTCGTAGGAGTCGGTCACCTCGCCACCGGGCAGCACCCGGAACACCCGCAGGCCCAGCGGATCGGCCACCCACACCGCGCCCTCGGCGTCCAGGCAGATGCCGTCGGGTGGGGCCACCGGAAGCTTGTCGGACTCCGGCACCAACTCGGCATAGACCCGCCGGTTGGACAGGGTGCCATCGGCGGCCACATCGAAAGCGGTGAGCCGAGAGGCCGCGCTCTCGGCCACGATCAGCGTCTCCTCGTCGGGAGTCAGGATGTGGCCGTTGGGGGCCTCCATCTCTGGCGCGCCCACGCTGACCGTTCCGTCGGGGGTCACCCTGAAGGTCTGGCCGGTAAACCGATCACCCCCGGCGTGGATTCTCTGGCCCATATCGCCGATGTAGGCGGTGCCGTCGGAGCGCACGATCATGTCGTTGATGTCGCCGATGGCCAGCGGCGACAGGTCGGCGTGCTCCACCATGGACCCATCGGGCTCTTGGCGCAGCAGCTTCTGGGTGGACATGGCCACCACCAGCAGCCGGCCGTCGGGCAGCCATCCCAGCCCGGAGGGGTCGTCCCAGTCAACCACCGCTACCGTCTCGGCGTTGCCGTCCATGTCGGTGCGGACCACTCGGTGGGCGTGCATGTCGGAGAACCACAGAGCGCCGTCGCGCCACCGAGGTCCCTCGGAGAAGTTGAGCCCGTCCAAGATCGTGCGCATCTGGTGCCTCCTCATCGCCTTGTTTGCAGACGAGATGGCACAATAGCCCCATGAGCATGACCCTCACCCCCGGCATCGATGCTGAAGAGTCATACGAGACAATCCAGGTGTCCCGGATCGGCGGGTCGCTGGGCGCGGTGATCTCCGGCGTGGACCCCCGCGACGACCTCACCGACCAGCAGTTCAACGAGATCCACGAAGCGCTGCTTCGCCATGAGGTGATCTTCTTCCGCAACGTTCCCATGAGCGCCGAAGCTCAATTGGAGCTGGCCTCCCGCTGGGGTCAGCCCAGCATCTACCCGCTCCAATCCCTGATGGGAGTCACCGAGCCCAGTACATCGGTGATCCACGACGACGCCGACAGCCTGCCCACCACCGACAACTGGCACACCGATGTGACCTGGATCGAGGTGCCCCCCAAAGTCGCCCTCCTCCAGTCCCTGGTCGCTCCCCCCTACGGCGGCGACACCATGTGGTGCAGCATCACCTCGGCCTACGACGCTCTGTCGGAGCCGATGCGAGCCATGATCGACGGTTTGGAACTCCACCACTCCAACTACCCGCAGTACTGCACGAACATGGCCGAGAAGTCCGGAAGCTGGGACCTGGTGCCCTTGCTGCGGGAGGCCTACCCCGGCGTGAACCACCCGCTGGTGCGCACCCACCCCGAGACCGGGCGGCGGGCGCTGTATGTGGCCACCAACTTCCAGCAGTACGTGGTGGGGATGTCTGAGAATGAAAGCGCGGCCTTGCTCGCCTTCTTGATGCTCCACATCAATCAGCCCCGATTCCACTGCCGGTGGTCGTGGACCGAGGGCGATCTGGCCATCTGGGACGAGCGGTCAACCAACCACCGGGGCGTGTCCGATCACTACCCCCAGGTCCGCGAGGTACGGCGTTGCACCGTGGACGGCGACCGCCCCTACTTCGACCCGTCAGTCCCCTACGTGCCCAAGTCGGTCTACCAGCCCCAGTAATCGCCGCCGAAGCGCTCGTCGCGCTCGGCCAGCGCGCCCTTCATTCCCTTCTCGCGCGATGTCTCGTGGAAGTCGAACTCGTCGGAACTTCTGCGGGTGCCCATCACGAACAGCGGATGGACGCCGTAGTGGGGGGTGAACGATTGGCCGATTCCCAGCAAGTCGTAAGCCAGGTGGGCCACAGTGCGGCCAGTGGCGATGCCGTCGCGGGGCAGGCTGGACAGCGCCCCGGTGAGCTGGGCCACCGCCTCGTCTAGCTCGTCGGCGGCCACCACTCGGTTGACCAGGCCAAGCCGCTCGGCCTCGGCGGCGTCGAACTTGCGCCCGGTCACCACCAGCTCGTTGGCCCGCTTCAGCCCGATCTGGGAGGCCAGCATGGGGTACAGCCACGAGGTGCCCGCCGAGCCGAATCGCTCCTCGGGCAGGCCGAACACCGCGTCGTCGGACACCACCGCAAAATCGCACACCAGCACCAGATAGAGCCCGGCACCTATGCACGGCCCGTGAACTCGGGCCACGATGGGCTTGGCCGAGTACAGCAGGTCGCGCATGACCCAGGCCCGACGGCGCAACCCGGCGATGGCGAATCGACCTCCCTTGGTCTCGGCCCCGCCGTAGAAGTCGTCAGGGCTGGACAGGTCGAACCCCGCGGTGAACCCCCGCCCTGCCCCAGCCAGAACGATGCACTTCACATCGTCGTCGGCTTCGGCCTGGCGAACGAAGGCCACGATCTGGTCGAACATTTCGTCGGTCAAGGCGTTGAACACGTCGGGCCGGTTCAGGGTGATCGACGCCACCGCGCCGTCTGTTCCATAGCTCACTTGATCATCAGACATGGCCCCTATCCTGTCGGATTGTGAGCGAACCTCCCACTCGGCTGGCTCGACGGCTGGGTACAGGGGATGCGATCGTCATCGGGTTGGGGTCGATGATCGGGGCCAGCGTGTTCGCGGCCATCGGGCCTGCTGCGGCCGCAGCCGGGTCGGGGCTGATGATCGGCTTGGCGCTAGCTGGCTTGGTGGCGTTTTGCAACGCCACATCCTCAGCCCAGTTGGCCGCCCTCTACCCCGATTCGGGGGGCACCTACGTCTATGGCCGAAAGCGCCTCGGGCATCTAGCCGGGTTCAGCGCTGGATGGGGTTTCGTGGTCGGCAAGTCAGCCACGCTCTCGGTATCCGCCCTGGCGTTCGGGGCCTACACCCTTCCTGAATATCCCCGAATCGCAGGGATCGCCGCAGTGGTAATCGTGACCGCAGTCAACCTTCGGGGTATCTCCCGCACCGCGGCCGCCACCCGGGTCACGGTCACTCTGGTGTTGGTCGCCCTCGGGCTGGTGGTGGCTGCCGCGGTGGGCGGGGGCACGACCGATACCGACAACCTGGCTGACTGGGGTGGCCGAGGTGCAGGCGGGATCTTGGAGTCTGCCGGCCTGCTGTTCTTCGCATTCGCCGGGTATGCCCGCATTGCCACCCTGGGTGAAGAGATCAAGAACCCTGCTCGCACCATTCCCCGAGCCATTCCCGCGGCCTTGGGCATCACCCTGGTGGTTTACGCCGCGGTATCGGCCACTGCGCTGTGGGCCGTCGGCCCTGAGGTACTGGCCGAGGCGACCGCTCCTCTGGCTACGGCCATTGATGCCGGTTCATGGAACGGACTCACCCCAGTGGTCCGGGCGGGGGCGGCCATAGCGTCGGCGGGGGCATTGCTGGCCCTCATTGCCGGTGTGGGGCGCACCACGTTCGCCATGGCCGCCGAAGGTGACCTGCCCCAGGTGTTGGACAAGGTCCACCCGACCCACAAGGTGCCCCACTACGCCGAGGTTGCGGTGGCCGCGGTGGTGATCGTGCTGGTGGCGCTCACCGACTTGAGCAACGTGCTTGGCTTCAGCTCGTTCTGCGTGCTGTTTTACTACGCCGTAACCAATGCCTCAGCGTGGACTCTCTTCCCCGACCAGCGCCGCTGGCCTCGGCTGTTGAGCGGCCTCGGTTTCGTCGGCTGTACAGTACTTGCGATTACCCTGCCCAGAGCCTCCGTGTTGACCGGCCTAATCGTCATAGCCGCCGGTATCCTGATCTGGCGCATCCGACTGGCCTTCAACCCCGCAACCTCGGGGTAGGCACCGTAAGATGACTTCACTTTGGTGGACATGGCTAGTACTCCACATTCAAAGGCTGACCGAGTCGCGATCTTTGGGCTGCGCACAGCTATACGGCTCGCGTTCGTCATCGCGGTGCTCGCCACAGTGCTGGCACTAGGCGAATCTGCCAGCGCCCAACCCGTTGGCCAGGCCGAGATTGATCGGCGCGATCAGCTGATCGCCGAGCAGGAGGCGCTGCTCAACGTCTACCGCTGCCAGTTCGACATCGACACCCATCTCCCCCCAGGGGGATGCGTTGGCGGGGCTCCCGGGTTGCCCCCTGAAGAACCCCAACCGTTTACCGGAACCCCGACAGCCGAAGAGCTCGCTCGGCGCGACTGGCTGGTGGGCGCCCAGGAGGCGCTGCTCAACGTCTACCGCTGCCAGTTCGACATCGACACCAACATCGTCCCTGGTGGTTGCGATGCCGAGGAACCAGAACCCACCTCCATACCGATTGTCATTCCCACACCTACAGAAGAGGACGACCCCACACCTTCGGCACAGGACGAAGAGCTGTCCCCCGCTGAGGTTTACGAGCTCGTATCCCCTTCGATCGCACTGGTCGAGACGTCGTCAAAGCTCGGCAGCGGGATTTTGATCGAAGGGGGCTACATCGTCACCAACCATCATGTGGTGTGGCCCTATGACGAGGCCTGGCTGGTGTTCCCCGACGGCACCGAATTCCAAGATGTGCCGGTAATTGGACGGGACTTCATCGCCGACTTGGCTGTGCTAGGGCCGGTTGACGTGCCCTATCGACCGCTTACCTTCTCTGATCGAGATGATCTAGCCCCCGGCAGCGAGCTTCTGTTGGTGGGCTACCCGTCGGAACCCGAGCTGTTTCCGCAACCCAGCATCACCCGGGGCATCTTGTCTCGCGTGCGCGAATGGACGACCTATAACCTCACCCTGCTCCAGTCCGACGCGGCCATTGCCGGCGGGCAAAGCGGAGGCGCCCTTCTCAACTCACGGGGCGAGGTAGTGGGCATCTCCACGTGGAGATTCAGCGAAGCCGGATTCGCTCTGGCCACGTCGGCGGCTGACGATGCCTTGATCGTCGAGAGGCTGGTCAACAGCTATGAGCCTCCCGAGCACAAGACCGAACGCCGAGGGCCGAGGAAGTTCGGAGACTTCGAGCACAAGGTCACCGGCACCCAGGGCATCGACAGCCCAGCCTTCACCTTCAACGCCGCTGCTGGCACCAAGGCCACCATCACCATCGACGGGGAGAGCAACGGGGTCATCATCGTCTCGGATGCAGTGAGAACACTTGTCACCCAAGACGACTCCAGGAAGGGGGAGGAGGAAGCCACCTTCGAAGTGCTTCGAAGCGGCAACCATTTCGTGAGGATCAACAGCAAGTCAGATGGTGAGTTTGAATTCGAGTTGACCAGCACAATCAGGCTTCGTCCCTATAGGGATGAACTCGACGGCACCAAGCTGTTGGATAGAGGCAACGTCGAGGTCTTCTACGGGTTCTTCGACTACCCCTTTGACACCGATTGGTTCAAGATCAGCCTTGAAGAAGACGAGGTCATTGAGATCAGCACCGATTCAATCCTCGCCGACACCACGATCACCGTCAGAAACCGGGAAACCGGCGACATGGAGATGAGCGAGGACATCGACCCCAATACCGGATTGGGTTTTTCCACCAACGCACATCTCCGGTTCACCGCGCCCGAGGCCGGTGACTACGCCATCTACATCGACGAGCGGTCGGGAAGGCGGGACATCAGCTACATCTTGACCGTGGAACGGGTTGACGAATAGATCAAGTCCCAATCTGCAAGTGAGCCGCGATCTGATCCTCAAAGGTGAAATCCAGATCGAGGCTCTGGTCGAGGCCCTCGGCTGCCATCCAGCGGTACACATGGTCGACCATGCCGGCCAGGGTGTACTCGGGCTCCCAGCCGATATCGGCCCGCAGCCGGTCGACGGAGAACACCACGCTGCGGTTCCAGCGGTGCAGGTTGGGGGCCAAGCGCTGCACGAGTTGGGCCAACTTGAACCTTCGCCGCATGTTGTCGGCATCGGCGCGGGCGGTGTCGGAGCTGCGGATGTCGATGTTCACCGGGGAGGCCCGTCCCTCCTCAAACACCAGTGCGCCGTCCCACAAGTCGTCCATCACCGATGCAGGGATGAACACCTTGTTGGCCTCCACCCCCAGCACCTCGGCAAAGATGTCCACGTAGCCCATGTCTGACTGGTAAGTCCCGCCGGTGAGGTTGTACCGCTTCCCATACGTCTGGGGCTGGAGCATCATCATCCGCAGCGCCCGGGCCTGGTCGTCCACATGGCCCACTTGGCCCAAGGTGGTGCCGTCGCCGGGGACCAGCACTGGGCGGCCTCTCAATAGGCGCAGGATCATCCGCTGCTCCCGGTCGGCCAGGATGTTGCGGGGGCCGAATACCATCGAGAACGGCACGATGGTGGCCGGGAACCCCCGGCTGCGCCAAGCGTCGATGAGGATGTCCTCGCACAGGAGTTTGTGCAGGCCGTACTCGTTCTGGTGGGGACCCCGGTCAACGGAATGGTCCTCGGTGATGGGCAGGATGTCGGTGGGGGCGTAGATGACCGTGGAGGAGGCGAAGATGTAGTGGCCGACACGCCCCTCGAACACCTCGATCATCAGCTCCACGTCAGCGGGGTGATAGGCGCTCATGTCTTGAACGGCGTCGAAACTCTCGCTGCCCAGCACCGAACGAACCTGGTCGTGGTCGGTGCGGTCGGCCACCAGCCGACGAACCGATCGGGGAAAGTCCACCGCAGTGCGCCCCCGGTTCAACACCGTCACCTCGTGGCCGTGCTTCACCAACTCCATGACCAGCGAGTAGCCGTTGAACTGACTCCCGCCCATGACCAAGACCTTCATACCAGCTCCTTTGCCTGACGTAAGGACTTCAGCGGCAGATGCCCGCCTCAGCCAGAGCTTCTACTTCTTGGGGTGGGATACCCAGCACTTCCCCCAGCACTTCGACGGTGTCGGCACCAAGGAGTGGTGACGGGCCGGCGGTGCGAGTCTTGGTTACGCCGAAGCGGATGGGATTGCCCACGTGGGTTTCCTTGCCCACCACCGGGTGCTCCAGTACGTCGAGGGCGCCGCGAGTGGCCAAGTGCTCGTCGCCCAGGTGGTCGTAGGGGCCCATAACCGGCATGGCCGACACTCCGGCAGCCTGCAATCGCCCGGCACGGTCGCCAGCCAGCCCTCCGGCCATCCAGTCAGCAACCGCGGCGTCCACCGCCTCGACATCGGCCAGCCGGTCGGCGTTGGTGGGCCAGCGGTTCTCCACGCCGATCACCTCGCAGCACCGCTGCCACGACTCGTCGTCGTGGCAAGCCAGCGCCACCCAGTCATCGTCGCCGCCAGCCCGGAATACGTCATGGGGGGCGACTGCATCGGAGCGGTTGCCTCGGGCCTGGGGGTCGGCGCCCTCAGCGGCCGCGCCCATGTATACCTCGCCAATGAGATAGGCAGCCGCCTCGGTCTGGGCCATGTCGATGAGCTGGCCCTGGCCCGTGCGCTGCTTGTGATCGAGGGCGGCCAGCACGGCTACCGCCAGCAGCTTGCCGGCTATGTGGTCAGGATGATTCAGCGTTGTGCCGCACGGAAACGGCACATCCGAGTGGTTCCACAGCCAGTGCGCCCCGGCAAAGCTGGCATTGAGCGGACCGTACGCCGGCATCTTCCCCATCGGGCCGCCCCGCCCGTAGCCCTGCGAGCACACATACACCAGGTCGGGCCGGAGAGCCTTCATGTCGTCCCATCCCAGGCCGAGCTTGTCCAGCGACCCGCCCCGCAAATTCTCAGCCACCACATCGGCGGCCATGAACAGCTCCAGAGCCAGCTCGCGGCCCTGCTCGGTGTTCAGGTCGAGGGCCACCGATCGCCGTCCCCGGCTCTCGGCGTTGAACGGGAAGGCCTTGTTGAGGTCGCCCCGACCGGCGAAGCGCAGGGAGTCGGGGTGGGCCACCGATTCGATCTTGATGACGTCGGCCCCCAGGTCCGACAGCATCCATGTGCCCTCGGGCACCACCGCGGCCATGCCGAACTCCACCACCCGCACACCAGCCAGCAATTGGCCGATACCGCCTGAGCCGTTGGAGTGGCCTGGGGACCACGGATGGTCGACAGGACGGGCATCGAACTTAACTCGCTCGTCATTGTCCCGAGGTGCCCGGTTCCGCACTCCCGCCGGGGTGCCCGACAGCTTCCAGGGGGCATCGGGCACGGGCAAACCCTCAGAGCCATCCACGTCGTAGCGGAAGAACCCCCGGCCAGCCACCTGCGGATGGGCGGCGAACCCACTGGGCGACTGGATCATTCCGATGGTGGTTCCCGCAGCCAGACCGTGCTCAAACAGGTCGGACCGGTCTCGCTGCGACGTGATCGCGTCAGCCACAACGTGAATCACGTCCCGGTTGCGGCCCCGGAAAACGCCGTCGGCCCACTCCGGGCCGGACAGGGCGTCGGGGTTGCCCAGCACCTCGACAAAGCCGGTCCACTGGTAGGGCGTGCCGATCACCGTGCGCACCCAGCCGTCTCGGGCCGGGAAGATCCAGTAGTTCCCATCGGCGTTGCGACGACCCTCATCAGGCAGTTCGGGAAAGTGCCGCACATAGTCGGGGATCAGCACCGACCAGGGGTTGAGCCCGGAAAGGGCGGCCTCCTGCACGCTGATTTCCACCACCTGGCCGTGACCGTGGCGGCGGCGGTCCATCACCGCAGCCAACCCGCCTACGGCGCCAAACACCGAAGCGCAGTCGTGGGCCAGATAGCCGGGATGCCAGCACGGGGACTTGTCCCGAAACCCCGACAAGAAGTGCCCGCCTGATGAGGCGAACGCGGGCAGCGGCTCCAGATTCCAGTCTGAGCGAGGGCCGGTGAGGCCCATGTCGGTCAGAGCCACTACTACGAGAGCAGGATGGCGCTCGGTGAGCCCATCCAGATCGACTCCGGTGTTGTCGATGAGCAGGTCGGCTTCGGCGATCAGCGATTCCAGCTCAGCGGCGTCGCCCGCAACTTTGTTGGCGTTGCGATGGGCGTGGGCCAAGTCGTCGGGATCGGGAACCGGCGGTACTCGGATCACCTCGGCACCCAGATCGCCTAGCACCCTTCCGCACAGCGCGCCGCGCATGTCGGTGTGGTCCACCACCCGCAGCCCGCCCAGCGCCATTGGCGAATTCATCGGATACGGGGCTCGATTCGGGTCTGCTCCTTGATGCCCCGGGCCTTCTCGGTGATCTCCTCCTCGGCACCGGCCAGGCTCAAGAAGGCCACACCGCTGTTCATGGCGTTGGCCAACGTGGTGTACTGCGCCGTCCACAGGCCCCGCATGGTGGCCTCGATGGCCAGGCGCTCGGGAGCCGACACGATGGCCTCGGCACACCAGCGGGCCGTATCCATCAACTCGTCCAGCGGCACCACTTCTTGCACCAGACCGATCTGGAAGGCCCGTTGCGCTGACATGCGCTCGTGGCGGCCCAATAGCGACATCCGCATCACCTCGCCCAACGGCATCCGCTGGAGCATGAACATGGGCTCGTTCACCGCAGGCATGCCGTGGCTCACATGGGGGTCGAAAAATGTGGCGTTGTCGGAGGCGATGATGAATTCCACCTCGCCCAGCAGATAGAACGCGCCGCCGGCGGCCATGCCGTTCACCGCGGCGATCACCGGGCGCCAATAGTCGTTGGACTTGGGTCCGACCGTGGAAATGGGGTCGTCGACCATGAACGGCGAGGCGGGCTGTTTCCACGAGCCGGTGATGTCCACCCCGGTGCTGAAAGCCCGCTCGCCGGTGGCGGTGAGGATCACGCACCGCACGTCGTCGTTGTAGCGGAGATGGGCCCACATCGCCCGGAGCTCCTCGCAGGAGGTGTTGTCCATGGCGTTGAGCCGCTCGGGCCGGTTCAGCGTGACCACCGCCACCCCGTCGGACTCCTCGTACAGCAAGTTCTCGTACTCAGGCACGGCCCGAAGCGTAGTACCGCCGATGCGACCCGATTCCAAGGCAGCGTTACCATCCCGCCTATGGACATCGGAAGAATCGGTTTGTGGCAAGGCGTTCTGGACCAGCGGCCCTCGAGCCAAGTGCGAGAAGTCGTCGCCGAACTAGAGGAGATGGGCTGGCCCACGGTGTGGATTCCCGAAGCAGTGGGCCGTGATCCGTTCGTGTCGGCGTCGGTCATGCTGGGCGCCACCAGCACGCTGAAGGTCGCCACCGGCATCGTGCAAGTCCACGCCCGCCACCCAATGACCACCGCGGCGGCCCAGAAGTCGGTGGCCGAGGCGTTCGACAACCGGTTCTTGTTGGGCATCGGCGTGAGCCACGGACCGTTCATCGAGGGCATCCGCAAGCTGGACTACTCCAAGCCCTACTCCTACATGGTGGAGTACCTCGACGCCATGGAGGGGGCCATGTTCATGGCCGCCGGTCCTGAAGACGACCCCCCGATCGTGCTGGCCGCACTGGGCCCCAAGATGCTGGCTCTGGCCGCCGAACGCACCGCTGGCGCCCACCCCTATTTCGTGCCCCCCGAGCACACCGCCACCGCCCGGGAGATCATGGGGCCCGACGCCCTGCTGGCCCCCGAGCAGAAGGTGTGCCTGGAGACCGACCCCGAGGCGGCTCGGGCGCTGGCCCGGGAGAACATGGCCCTCTACCTGGGGCTTCCCAACTACGTGAACAACCTCTACCGGCTGGGCTTCACCGAGCAGGACGTGGCCGAGCAGTCCGACCGGCTGGTGGACGCCATCGTGGCCTGGGGCGACTTGGACACCATCCGAGCCCGAATCCAGGCCCACCACGACGCCGGCGCCGACCACGTGGCCGTGCAGGTGCTCAGCCCCCGCGGCGAGCTGCCCCTGGCCCAATGGCGAACCCTGGCCGACGCCCTTCTATAGTTCGTCGGCGAGGCCCTTTCGATTGGACGAGGGGCTCGACAGCACGAGGGATTCCACACCATGAGCAAGCTTTGTGAAGGACGGGTCGCGGTCATCACCGGCGCGGGACGGGGCATCGGGCGGGAGTACGCCCTGATGCTGGCCGAACACGGCGCCAAGGTGGTGGTGAACGACTTGGGTGCCGACCCCGACGGCCGGGGCGGCGACACCGGACCTGCGGGCGAGGTGGTTGAGGAAATCCGAGCCATGGGCGGCGAGGCCGTGGTGAACGGCGCCGACGTCAGCGACTTCGACGCGGCCCGAGACATGATCTACCAGGCCATCGACACCTTCGGCACTTTGGACATCCTCATCAACAACGCCGGCATCCTGCGGGACCGCATGGTGTTCTCCATGAGCGAGTCCGACTGGGATGCTGTGGTTCAGGTCCACCTCAAGGGCACTTTCGCTCCCGTCCACCACGCCGCGGCCTGGTGGCGGGAGCAGACCAAGGCCGGACAGAGCTTCCAGGCCCGGATCATCAACACTGCGTCGCCGTCGGGAATCTTCGGCAACGTGGGCCAGACCAACTACGGCGCAGCCAAGGCCGGCATTGCCGCCTTCACGGTGATCTCGGCCATGGAGCTGGTTCGCTACGGCGTCACGGTGAACTGCATCGCCCCCAGCGCCCTGACCCGGCTGACCGCCCCGCTGATGGGCGGCGCCGACATATCAGAAGAAGTCCAGGAGACCATGTCGCCCACCTGGATCGCCCCCATCGTCACCTGGCTGTGCAGTCCTGAGGCCGACAATGTGACCGGCCGAGTGTGGGTGGTCGGAAACGGCCGGCTGGGTATTGCCGAGGGCTGGGCCCTAGGCCCCAACGTGCCTCTAGAGTCCCAAGACCCCACCGGGCTCAAGCCGGTAGTAGCCGATCTGATGGCCAAGGCGCAGCTCAACGCCGACATGAGCGGCGAGCCCGCTGCCGGGCCCGGCCGGCCCAGCAACGAGATCTAGCCAGCCACGAGATCTAGATAGGTTCGACTCGGCAGCGGACTTCGGGCTCGACTTCGGCCCCTACCCAACGGAGGGCGAGACCACCCCGGGCGTGTCCCGCGGTGTCCAGCCAATTGGGATGGCCGGGATCGCGCCGGGCCACCACCACCCGCACCGTGCCGTCGTCTTCGACCGCCGCGGTGTGATGGTTCAGGTTGGTCGGGTAGTACTCGAAGTCCAATGACTCCAGCCAGTGGTTGCCGAGCTGGATGTTCCAGTATTCGCACTCGGGGGGCTCGAACTCGATGATCCAAGCCACGTCGGGGCCCAAGTCGTAGTAGCCGTAGTTGTACGACGTATCGGGGTCACCTTGGGCGAAGGCCAACAGCTCGGGATCGATGGGCCGGATCTCGTGGGGGTGCGCGGCAAAGCTGGCCGTCCAGCCCAGGAACTGGCCCACCACGGCGGCCACGGTGAACCCGGCCCGGCCCAGTGCGTCGGCCAACCGCTGGGGGTCTACCGGTTCAGGCGGGCCGCCAGCGTCGGTGCGCTCCAGGGTCAGCTCGGCGGGGGTCTGGTTGGGCCGGTCCAAAAGGGTTTGGCGAAGGGTGAGCGCGTTGGTGCCCTCCCTCATGGCCAGCCACGGACCGGTCTGGGGCTCGGTGCTAATGGCCACCTCGAAGCAGCCGTCGGTATCCAGGGCCAGATCCTCGGTCACCAGGTAGCTGTCGCGGATCAGACCTTCAGGGGTACCCAAGCCGCCGCTGAACGCCCCCATGCGGATGGAGTGGGCATCGTTGAGCCGGCCTCGCAGGCGGTATTCGAAGCGGGGCGACAAACGAGCGCCCCCATAGGCGTAATCGGGGTTGTCGAGGCCGATCTTGACGCCCGACTGGTTGAGGACGGCCCGGGCCGGATCAGCCTCCTCCAGGTTGGCCTTCAAGAAGTTGGCGGCCAGTCGGGTTACGTAGCGCAGGCCCTCGGCCCGGTCGAAATCATCATCGGGAGCGGCGTCGAGCACCTGGCGGCCGGCGTCCCGCAGCGAGTCGCAGAACTCCTCCCATGACTTAGCTAGATCTACTTCACTCATTTCACTGCCTTGCCGTTGTTTTCTCGGTCGCTCATTCCACCGTCACCCCACAAGCCTCGATGTAGTCGGCATAGCGCTCATGGATCACATCGATCCGCAGCCCGTACTGCTCGGGACTGTAGTCGTGGACGCCATGCTCCCCTTTGGGGTGATCGGCGGCCCACTGGGCCACGGCCTGCTCGGCGGCAGCGTCGAATTGGTAGCCGAATCGGTCGCAGATGGCAGCCACGCTGCCCAGAGGGTCACGCTGGAAATCGGCGAAGTGGAGGTCATAAAACCGGTCCTCCCGCCCGACCCGGGAGGCCAGCATCCGCTCGATACCCCGAGCCCAAAGCTCGGTTTGCTCGGCGCCGAGGACGATGTCGTCGGGATGCTCTTCGAATCCCTGGCGACTGGTCCCGGTGAGGCTGCACACCGAGGCCACCGCCTTCAGCGGGTCCCGGTGAGTCATCACCACGTTGGCGTCGGGATAGGTGGCGAACAGCGCCTCGGGAGCAAACAGGTGGCTGGGGTCTTTCAAGATCCAGCGGGTATCGGGCTCGTCGACGCCGATCAAGCCGATGCTGCGGCGATGCTGGGCGTAAGCCGGACCCATGTCGCAGTTCGCCCACCAACTGGAGTAGGTGGGTATCCGGAACAGGCACTCAAACGTCACGCTGGCAAATGACTGGCGGAAGATGTTCCAGCACTCGTCCACCGTGTCAGCCAATTGGAGATGGATGGCGGACTGATCCGGGTTCATCTCAACCATGGCATCCATCTTGGCCTTGCAGGCGAGGAAATCGTCGATCTGCTCCCATTGGCCGCGGGGCGGCCGGGGTTGGGGCATCTCCGCCAGCCATAGTTCCAGTCCTTGGAACTGAGGGCTGGCCGCCACCAGCTGGTGCAAGGCGGTGGTGCCGGTGCGGGGCAACCCGATGATGACCAGCGGTTGTTCGATCGCAACGTCGGCGGCCTCGGGTCTGGCCTTTAGGCCGGCTTCGGCCCGAAGCCGGCCCATGAGGGCCTGGGTAATGATCTCGCCGATGGCAAAGCGGCCGATGTCGGTCATGCCCGCCTCGGCCTCCAGTGACTCCTCCAGCACGTTCAGGCCCTCGAGGTAGTCGTCGCTTCCGAAATCGTCGAGGCCGGTTCGCTCAATGGCCGCCGCGTGATACTGCTCGATCTGGCTCATTGGGCAGCCTCCTTGAGCTGCGCGCCGAAAGCAGCCATCGTCTCGGCCGTGTCGGCGAAGAATAGGAAGGAGGGGACGATAAGGCGGTCGCCTCCCAGCTCGGCCACCTCCTGTATGAGTCCGGCGGGATCGTCCATCGGCGTGTTGGGCAGCCCCACGGTGATCTCGATGCTCTCCGGATCCCGGCCGGCTGCTGCGGCAGTTTGGCGCATCTCGTCGATGAGCTCGGCCATGGACACCCCTTCGCGGGGCCCTGGCCAAAAGCCGTCGCCCAGCCGCCCCGCCCGCCGAGCCGCGGCCCGGGAGTGGCCCCCGATCACGATGGGCACGCGGCCATTGGCCGGCTTGGGGTTCACGCTGACCCCGGAGAACGAGGCGTGATCGCTCTCGAACGACGTACTGTCGCTGTCCCACAAGGCCCGCATGGCCCCGATGTAGTCGTCGGTGCGCTGGCCTCGCCGCTCGAAGGGGATACCCAGCGCTTCGAACTCCTCCTTCAACCAGCCCACGCCCACTCCCAGGATGACCCGCCCCCCCGACATGGAGTCGAGCGTGCCCAGCGACTTTGCCAACACCACCGGGTTGCGCTGGGGCAGGATCAAGATGCCCGTGCCCAGCCCCAGGTTTGTGGTGGCCGATGCCACCCAGGTGAGCCAGATGAGCGGGTCGGGCAGAGGGGAGTCGGGAGTCATCGCCATCTTGCCCGACGGGTCGTAGGGGTACTCCGAGGTGTATTCGTCGGGATACACCACGTGCTCCACCGTCCAGATCGAGTCGAACCCCGCAGCCTCTGCCGCTTGCCCGAATTCCACCGCACCCTGCGCGGTAGTCCAGTGAAGGATGTTTGCGAAACCTATGCCGAACTTCATGGCCCGCAAGCGTAGGTGAAGCGCTAGCTGACCGAAGAAGCTATGGCGGACCAGACCTTTTGGGGGGAGGCAGGCATGTCTAGGTGGCGGATGCCTAGGTGGGACAAGGCGTCCACCACCGCGTTCTGCACGGCCGGGGTGGAACCCACGGTGCCCGACTCGCCGATGCCTTTGGCCCCCAGGGGATTCAGATGAGTGGGAGTCACCGATTCATGGACCTCGAAGCTGGGCAACTCGGCGGTGGAGATCACGCCGTAGTCGGCAAAGTTGGAGGTGAGCAGGTTGCCGTCGGGGTCGTAGTGGACCTCTTCCATGAGGGCTTGGGCCGCGCCGGCGGCCAGCCCGCCGTGGATCTGGCCGTGGGCCAGCAGCGGGTTCAAGAGCGTGCCGGCGTCGTCCACCGCCACCAGCCGCTCCAACGTCACCTCGCCGGTATCGGCGTCCACTTCCACCACCGCCACGTGAGTGCCGAATGGGAAGGTGGCGCCTTGCTGCTCGAAGTCGTTCTCCACGAACAGCGCTTCTGAGACTGACGCGGCTATGTCGGCCCAACCAGCCGATCGGGCCGGGGTGCCGACCACATGGAACTGGCCGGTCTCGGAGTCCAGCACCACATCGGCGGGTGCGGCCTCCAAGAGATCGGCTGCCAATGGCCGTGCCGCTTCAATGAGCTTTTCGGAAGCGTTGAGCAGGGCCGAGCCGGCGATCTGGGCGGTGCGAGAGCCGCCGGTGATGTCGCTGGAAGGGATCTCATCGGTGTCGCCGTGGATCATCTCGATTTGGTCCATGTCGATTCCCAGGGTGTCGGCCACCACCATCGACAGGGTGGTCACGTGGCCCTGGCCGAAGGGAGTGGCCCCGGTGCGGGCCAGCACCGTGCCGTCGGGCCGCAGCTCCAGACTTCCCGTTTCCGTGCAGACGGGACCCATCGGCGAAGTGACCTCCACATAGGTGGCCAGCCCGATGCCCAACAGCCGATGGTCGCCCCGCTCCCGGCGGGCGGCCTGTTCGGCTCGCAGCCCGTGGTAGCCGGCCGCTTCCAGCGCAGCTTCCAGAGAGGCCCGGTAGTCCCCGGAGTCGTAGGCCGCACCGGTGGGAGTAGTGAGGGGAAAGGCGTCGGGGGCAAGGTAGTTGCGGCGGCGCACCTCAGCCGGGTCCATGTCGATCTCAGCGGCAAAGAGATCCACCGCCCGCTCTATGGCCGCGGTGGCCTCAGGGCGACCGGCCCCTCGGAAGGCGTTTACCGGGGAGGTGTTGGTGGCTACCGCGGTGGCCGACCAGGCCACGTTGGCAATGTTGTAGTTGCCGCAGGACATGAGACCGGTGAAGGTGGGAAGCAGTGCCCCCACACCGGGATAGGCCCCGGCATCGGCCAGCATGTCCAAGCGGTAGTGGGTGAAGCGGCCATCGGCGGTACCACCCAAGGTGACAGTTTGGAACTGGGCCCGGCTGTGGCCCAGAGACTGGAGGCTCTCCGTACGGGTCTCAGCCCAGCGCATCGGGCGGTCTGCCCGGCGGGCCAGCCATCCCAGCAGGCATTCCTCAGCGCCGGGGCTGGCCTTGGTGCCGAAGCCGCCGCCCACATCGGGGATGATCACCCGCACCTGTGACGGGTCCAAGCCCAGCGCTCCGGCAATGGCCCCTTGGGCGGTGTGGGGCCCTTGGGTGCTCGACCAGCAGGTCAGGCGCCCATCATCACCCCACGCCGCCGCAGCCACTCGCCCCTCGATGGGGCTGGCGTAGATCTTGGAGTTGACCACGCGGTGGGAGATCACCACCTCGCACTCGCTGAAGTCCACCTCGGCGGTTGGCGGCAGGGCAATGGCCACATTGGATTCGGCGTCGTCGAACAGCTTGGGGCCTTGGGCAGCAGTCTCTGCATCGACCACCGCGGGCAGAGGGTCGTATTCGGCCCACACCGCCTCAGCGGCGTCGGTGGCCTGCTCGACGGTCTCGGCCACCACCGCGGCCACCGCTTCGCCCACGAAACGCACCTTGCCGGTGGCCAGCAGCGGGCGGGACATAGCGGCATCGCCCGCCATCGGCGGCCGAGGGTCGAGGTCGAGGTCGTCGCCCACCACTACGTCGACTACGCCGGGCATGGATCGGGCATCGCCGGTGTGTACCGACAACAGCCGGGCGTGGGCGATGGGCGACCGCACGAACACCACGTGGGCCGCCCCCTCTAGCGGGATGTCGGCCACATAGGTACCGCCCTCGCTCAACATCCGGGGGTCTTCAACCCGCCTCACCTCGTTGCCCAAAATGCTCATGGGCGAGAAGCGTAGGCCAGGACCGTCTTGGGCTCTTACTTGCTACTGCTGAGGGGTGAGGTGCCCCTTGGAGGAAGGGTCGCCTATTGAAGCGACAAGCGCCAGGCCTGGGCGTCTTGGCCCATAGGGGTGGACGGTGCCCGGTCGGTGAACGGCCACAACTCCTCGGCGATACTCCGCCAATTCGAGGTGGCACCGAGTTGGGCAAACAGAGAAATCAAGCCGAGGTTGATTCGCTGAAGCACCACAAGCGAGGGCGGCACGTTCAGCACCTTCTTCAACTCTGCGTGCTCGCCGGAGGCATCGAAGATGGCTCTAACTCCCGCGGCGGCATACTCCTTGGTGAAGGTCCGGGTCTCGTCGGTGAGCACGAACTCGTAGAAATGGGTGAAGAACGCTTCCACCTCGTTGTCGCTGAAAGGGGCATCGGCCGGCAGCAGTCCGGCGGACACCAGCTCGGCCCGGAATCGGGGGATGTTTCGGTCGATCACCATGGCGGTGAGCATCCGCTCGAACTGGGCGGTCTCTTCTTCGCTGAACCGCTTGACCAAGCCGAAGTCCAAGAACGTGACCGATCCGTCGGGACCGAAGAGATAGTTCCCCGGGTGGGGATCGCCGTTGAACGCCCACAGGCGATAGATCGACCCGATTGAGAAGCGGTAGACGGTCTCGGCAACCCGGTTGCGCTGATCCTGGGGCCAGCCCAGCACCTCCTCGAAAGTCGCTCCGGTTGCCAGTTCGGTGGTCAGCACCCGGGCCGAGCTCAGGTGGTCGAACACCTCCGGGACAGCGATGTACGGGTGGCCCCGGTAATGGTCGGCAAACAGGCGCTGGTTGGACGCCTCGTGCTCGTAGTCCAATTCCTCGGTGAGCCGCTGGCGCAGTTCTTCGGTGATGGGGGCGGGGTCGAGGCCGGGAAACAGCACCGACAGCGCCCGGAACACCATTCTCGCCGAGCCCAGATCGGCGGCGATGGCCTCGGCCACGCCGGGATATTGCACCTTGACCGCACAGGCCCGGCCGTCGCGGGTGATGCCCCGATGGACTTGGCCTATGGACGCCGCCGCGATCGGCACTGGATCCCACGCCTCAAACAGCTTGCTGGGCGGGGAGCCCAACTCGGCAGTCACCACCGACTCAGCCAAAGCCGGGCTCATCGGCGGGGCATTGGCTTGGAGCTGGGCCAGGGATGTCCGGGTGGCTTCGGGCAGGCCCACGTCCAGATAGCTGGCCATCTGGCCGATTTTCATGAGAGCGCCCTTCATGTTGCCCAGCACTTCCACCACATCGGCGGCCGTGCGAAGCTCCCGATCAGCATCAATGGCTCGGGCACGCTCGGCGTCGGCGAACACCTGACGAGCCTTGGCCATGGCCCAGCGCCGCCCGCTGCGGGCGCCCAATCCGGCCATCTTGGCGGTGCGCCCGAGCCGTCCCCGTCGGGGCACTGCTCCCCGACTGCGCCTGTATGCCACGCCGCCGAAAATACCGGGCCGGCCACGGCGGCTGGCATCTTTGACAGAGAACGCTTTGTGAGAGACTGTGCTGCTGGATTCTGCGATTTCGCAGGGCACCGCCGAGTGAACGCGAGTATCGTAGAGCGGAACAGTTCCACTATGCGGCACAAAGGCGGGGGCAGATTGTGCCGGTTATTATGGCCCGCCTAGCAATCACGGAGTCAGGCTCATGCGAATTCTCTTTGCTGACAGCTTGTCGGAAAGCGCTGTTGAGCGGCTGCGGGCCGGTGGCGACCATTGCGTGGTCGATCCCTCGCTGACTGCTGAGAGCCTGCCCGAGCACATTGCCGGGTTTGACGTTCTGGTGGTCCGCAGCACCAAGGTAACTGCCGCCGCCTTGGAGAGCGCCGACCGCCTCGGGTTGGTGGTGCGGGCCGGGGCGGGGACCAACACCATCGACGCCGACCGAGCCGCCGAGTTGGGCATTTTCGTGTGCAACGTGCCGGGCCGCAACGCCATCGCCGTGGCTGAGCTGGCCATCGGGCTGATGTTCGCCATCGACCGCCACATCGCTCCCGCCACGGCCGATCTACGGGCCGGGGATTGGAACAAGCAAACGTACAGCGAGGCCCGAGGGTTGTTCGGCGCCACCTTGGGGATCATCGGCATGGGCGCCATCGGAATCGAAGTGGCCCAGAGGGCCGGCGCCTGCGGCCTTCGTGTCATCGCCGAGGCCCGGACCGACCGATCTCGAGAATTACGCCAGCGCATGTCTGATATCGGGGTGGAGGAAGTCCCCGATCAGATTGCGCTGCTGGCGGCAAGCGACATCGTGTCGCTGCATGTGCCGGGCTGCGAAGACACCATCGGCATGGTGAATGCCGACTTTTTGGCGGCCATGAAGCCCGATGCCGTGCTCATAAACACCAGCCGGGGCGAGGTGGTCGACGAGGCCGCGCTGCTCGCTGCGCTCGACAGCACCGACCTTCGCGCTGGCCTTGATGTATTTGCCGACGAGCCGTCGGGGGGCGTCGGCCAGTTCAGCTCAAAGTTGGCCCGCCACCCGAAGGTGACAGCCACCCACCACATCGGTGCCTCCACCGCACAAGCCCAGATGTCGGTGGCCGAGGGTACGGCCGATGTAATAGAGGCATATCGCAGCGGCGTGGTGCTGGACTGCGTCAATCTGGAACGGGTGCCAAATCGCACCGCCACGCTGAGCGTCCGCCACCACGACCGGGTCGGTGTACTGGCCTGCGTATTGCAGGAGCTGAGCCGCCGGCACGTGAATGTGGCGAACATGCAAAACCGGATTTTCTCCGGCTCAGAGTCAGCAGTGGCAATCATCGAAGTGGCTGGAGATGTCGATGACGATCTGCTCGAGGTCCTCGGATCCATCGAGCATGTGATCTGCGCCTCAGTACTCGACACTCTCCCGGTGGCGACCTAGTGACCGACGCACCCATTGCCAACGAAGACCACGGTCAAAGCGAGCCGCTGGTCGCCCCCTTTGCCGGCTGGGTGGTGCATCCCGACTGGGCCGACCGGGTGATCAGCCGGGCCTACGACAACCTTTCTCCGGTACAGCGCCAGGCCCTGGTTTCATCCAATCCCTACAGCTACATGAACGTCACCAGGAGCCGAGACGATCTCTTCGACAACGCCGACCTCTCGCATGAAGACCTGGTTACCCAAGGCGCCGCCGCCCTCACCCGGCTGCTCAATGCCAAAGCATTCGTCCCGACCGGCCGGCCAGCCCTGTATCTGTATCGCTTGACCCACAAGCAGGGCACGCAGACGGGGGTCGTGTGCACAGTGCCGGTGCGGGGATTTGACGACGGTCGCATCCGCATACACGAAAACGTTCACGACGAGCGGGCCGACCTGCTCACCGCCCATCTTCAAGGCGTGGGTGCCACTTCCAGTCCGGTGGCCATGGCCGTTCGGTCGACTACTGAGCTCTACAACCAGTTGTTCGACATCACCTCCGCGTCATCCGCTGATCTGGAGTTCGGATCCACCGCGGTGCGCCATCAGGTATGGACGGTCCCCGACGATTGCACAGAGTCTCTGGTCGCGGCATTCAACAACCAGGTGTTGTACGTCACTGACGGCCACCATCGCTCGGCCGCCGCGGTGCGAGCCATGGCCGCCGAGTCCAACAACTCGGCACTGGCTCGGACACTGGCCGTGGTGTTCCCCGACGAGCAACTCCATGTGCAGGCCTTCCATCGGCTGGCCGTCGACCAAAACGATCGCAGTGCTGAAGACTGCCTGGCCGCCCTAGATGACGTGGTGGAGGTGACACCGGTCTTCTCTTCCATGCAAGCCCGTCCCCAACGAAGAGGAGTAGCCGGGCTATACCTGGGGGGTTCGTGGCATCAGATGGAACTGCCCCCTGCCGTCGGCAAAGGAGCAGTGAACGGACTGGATGTGGAGCGGTTGCGCCGATCCATCCTCGACCCAGTGCTGGGGGCCGACGAGCTCAACCAGCCGGGGGCAGTCGACTATCTGCCTGCCTCGCTCGGCCTTGACGAGCTGGCCCGCCGCTGCGATGCGGAGAAACGGGTCGGGTTCGCGCTGCACCCCATGACGGTGCGCGAGCTGATGGCGGTGGCCGATGAGAACGGGCTGATGCCTCCCAAGTCGAGCTTCTTCGCCCCCAAGCCCCGTTCCGGCGTGTTCTTGCGGGTGTTGGGCCGAGGCGCCACCTCTCACCTTTCTGCCTCCTAGGCAAGCAAGTACTGTTCTCGGAGTGTTGATCTCAGCAGACTCCCACGTCGTCGAGCCCGGCGACCTGTGGCTGGAGCGACTGCCCCAGCGTTTTCGGGATCGGGCCCCCCGGGCGGTGCAGGATCCCAGCAACCACTATTGGTATTTCGAGGCCCCGGAGATGGGCCGGGGGGTGAACCTCACCCTTTCCCGCAATGCCGGCATTTCCACCCAGGAGGTGGACGCCGCTCTGGCCGCCGATCCCGATGCCTGGGTGGGTGCGACCGGCGGGCACGATCCAGTGACCCGGCTGGCCGACATGTGGGTAGACAACACGGTGGCCGACGTGGTCTACCCCACCGCCGGCCTGTCGCTGCTGCAATACGACGACATAGAGCTCCAACTGGCTTGCATCCAGGTGTACAACGATTGGCTAGCCGAGTTCTGCGCGGTGGACTCCGACCGGATCATCGGCATTGCCATGATCCCCACCTGGGACATCGAGGTGGGGGTGGCCGAGCTCAACCGCTGCGGCGACATGGGGCTGCGGGGCGCCATCATCTGGAGCTCACCGCCCGACACTCGGGAGTTCAGCTTCTTCTCCGACCGCTACGAGCCCCTTTGGGCTGCCGCCGCCGAGCGGTCTATGCCCATCTCCATCCACATTTTTGGCGGCCATCAAACGAGGGCCATCAGCCAATACGGCGTGACCGTGGAGGGCACCTACTACTTCGGGATAACGGCGCGCGATGAGCTGGCCCACACCGCAGCCGAGCTGATCGCGGCGGGGGTGTTCGAGCGCCATCCCGACCTGCGGATCGTGGCCGCCGAAGGGGGCATCGACTACGCCGCTCGCCTGGAGCAGCGGCTCGACCTCACCTATAGCGGCGCCTGGAGCCGGATCGACGACAACCTGACCATGAAGCCGTCGGAGTACTTCCGCCGCAATGTGTACCTCACCTACATCGAAGATCCCATAGGACTGAATAACTTGCGGTTCACCGGCAGCGACCACTTCATGTGGTCCAGCGACTACCCCCATGGTGCCGCCACCTGGCCCCGGTCGCGTGAATTCACCGCCAAGGAGTTCGACGACGCGGATGTGAGCGAGGCCGACCGGCGCAAGCTCACCCTCACCAACGTGGCCGAGCTGTACAACATCGACCTGGAGACGGTGAGCCAGCCGTCGCCGGTAGTCGCCGACAAAGTGGCAGCGGCAGTCAGCTGAGCGGCACTGTTCGCGAACCAGACGGCGGCGCGGGCGGCTGTTTGTTAATGAGGTGGGTGGCTGCCGACTCGAAATAGTCCACCATGGCGGTGTGGATGTCGTCGGGCAGCCCTGCTCCAGCCAGCGCAGCGTGCATGTGATCCATCCAGGCATCTCGCTCCGCGACGCCGATCTCGAACGGTGCGTGGCGCATTCTCAGCCGGGGATGGCCCCGCTCGGCGCTGTAGAGGGGCGGACCACCCCAGTACTGGGCCAAGAATCCGGCCAGATGATCCCGGGAGGGACCCAAGTCGTCGGGATAGAGCGGCCGCAGCACCGGATCATCGGCCACCCCGTCGTAGAAGCGGTCCACCAGCTGGTTGAAAAAAGCCTGACCGCCAACTGCGTCGTACACCGACTGCTCCACACGCGTAGCGTATTGCGGCATGTCGGCGGTCATCTTCCTCAGGCACGCCAAATCCGACTGGCATGCAGGAGCCTCCAACGACATCGAGCGGCCGCTGAACACGCGGGGACGCCAAGCCGCCGCGGCCGTGGGCTGCTTCTTGGCCGAGGCCGGCCATGTGCCCGACCTTGTGCTGTGCTCGCCTGCCACCCGGACCCGCCAAACCCTCGAGCTGGCCATGGAGGCAGGAGGCTGGACCAGCCCAACGGAGACCGCCGACGAGCTGTATTACGGATCGGTCAACCACATGATCGCACTGGCATGCGGGCGACGGGCTCCTGTCACCATGCTGGTCGGACACGAGCCGACCACATCGACCGCAATCGAGCTATTGACCGGCGCCGATGTGCGGATGCCCACCGCAGCGCTTGCCCGGGTCAGCCTCAACCCCGACAACACCGGCCAACTCGACTGGCTTATCCCCCCTCGCCTGCTAACCGACCGCTAGTCATCCTCGCCTTCAGTCAGCTCCGCCACTGTCGGCTCTGCTTCGGACTCAACCAACTCGGGGGCCGCGACGGGCCGAGCAATAGCCTCAACTGAGGTAGCTGATTCGATTTGTTTCGACCCGGCGACCACTCCCCAATCCTCGAATTTCCGGGCTCGGGGCAGCACCCGGCTCTCCAACGAGCCAATGCTCCGGTTGTAGGCATCGACCGCCCGGTTCAACCCCTTGCCTACACCGTCAACGTGACCGGCGTAGATCCTCAAGCTGTCGTAAAGATCGGCAGCCCCGTCGGCGATCTTCTGCGCATTCTCTTGGAGGTCTTGCTGCTGCCAAGCCACAGCCACCGTGCGCAAGAACGCCAGCAGCAAACCGGGAGTCGCGATCAGCACCCGGTGTTTCTGCCAGGCGTCCTCCCAAAGTGTTGGCTTCACATCCATGGCTGCGTCCAGGATGGGCTCGGCCGGCACGAACATCACCACGAAGTCGGGCGACCCATCGACCGCGGCGGCGTAGTCCCGGTCGCCCAAGGTCTTGGCGTGGCCCAAGAGGGTGTTGGCGTGGTTGTTCAGCAATTCTCCTTGGCGCTGCTCATCGTCGGCATGGTGAGCGTCTAGGTAAGAGCTCAACGGGGTCTTGGCGTCGATTACTACCTCCAGGCCTCCGGGAATGTGGACCACCGCATCGGGCCGACCTCGGCTTTCGCCCAATTCGATGGTGTCTTGCTCGACGAAGTCGATGCGCTCACTCAACCCGGACAGTTCAAGAATGTTGCGAAGCTGTTGCTCTCCCCACTGGCCCCGCATCTGGGGAGACCGCAGGGCTTCGCTGAGGCCTTGAGCCGTATCCCGCAACTGGCCGACTTGATTCCGCAAGACGTCATAGGCCCCCTTTCGGTCCTTCTCCATCTCGGTTACCTGCTTCTCGAACTTGGCCAGGTTCTCCTTTACCGGCTTGACCAACTCGTCGATGGCCTGCTGGCGCTGCTTGAGGTCGGCTTCGCTGAGCTTCTTTTGATTTTCGAACTGCTCCTTGGCCTGCTTGAGGAACGCCTCGCTGTTGGCCTTGGTCACATCGTCGGCGATGCCTTTGAACTGGGTCTCCAACTCCTCGCGGGCCTTGGCCAGCTCCTCGGTTCGGGCCTCATGATCGGCCTTGACCTTGGCCAGCTCGCGAAGCGCAGCCTCCCGCTCGTCCCGCACCTCGTCCCTCTCACTCCTGGCTGCATCGCGCTCGCCCCGCGCCTCGCCGAGCTGCTGATCCCGCTCGGCAAGCTGAACCTCCAGCTGCGCGGCCTGAGTCCTGAGTTCACCGGTGTCGTCTGTCCTTGCTGCATTGCCCCACTGGCGCCCCCGCAACACAACAAGGGCTAAGGCAACCACCAGGATCGCAATAACAACAACGAGAACAATCTCCATAGGCCCGCCATCCTAGAAACCCCCGGTGACAGTTTCCGGCCCAGGCTTCAACCAGCGGTTTCGCCTAGCCTGCACAGCGGCAACGGGGGAGGCTTCCCATGACCCAGATGAACGAGCTCGGCTTCTACACCCTGGCCGGGGCGCCGGAGTCACCCCGGGAGCTGATCAACGAGGTGCGCCAGGCCGAGGAGCTGGGCATCGGCAACGTGTTCATCAGCGAGCGGTTCAACATCAAAGAAGCCGCCACCTTGTCGGGAGCAGTGGGCGTGGCCGCCGAATCCATGGGCATCGCCACCGCAGCCACCAACCACCACACCCGCCACCCGGTGGTGACCGCGGCCTACGCCATGACCATGCACAAGCTCACCGCCGGGCGCTTCTGCCTGGGCATCGGCCGGGGGGTCGACCGCCTATCGCAGGCGTTCGGCCTCAGCGCCATCACCACCGCCCAGATGGAGGATTTCGTGGGTGTCATGCGCCGGCTGTGGCAGGGCGAGCCCATCTTCAACCATGAGGGCCCCATCGGGAACTATCCGGTGCTCACCCTCATGGGCGCCAGCAGCGAGCACATCCCCATGGCGCTGACCGCATTCGGCCCCAACTCCCTGGCCCTGGGCGGACGCTGTTTCGACGCCGTGGTGCTGCACACCTTCTTCACCGACGAGACCACCGCCCGGGTGGTGGGCGCCGTCAAGCAATCGGCCGAGGAGGCAGGGCGCGACCCGGCCTCGGTGAAGGTGTGGTCGTGCTTCGCCACCATCGGCGATCACCTGGCCGAGGACGTGAGGCTCAAGAAGACGGTGGGCCGCATGGCCACCTACCTCCAGGGCTATCCGGAGCTGATGGCCCGCACCAACAATTGGGATCCGGCCGCGCTGGAACGCTTCCTAGCCGACGACCTAGTGGCCAACTTTCAAGGCGCCATCGACCAAGTGGCCACCACCGAGCAGCTTGAGCACATCGCCGAGCTGATCCCCGAAGAATGGCTCGCCCCCGCCGCCACCGGCACCCCCGCCCAATGCGTGGAAAAGATCCGGGGTCAGTTCGACCTCGGCTGCGACGGCGTCATCCTCCACGGCGCCAGCCCCACCCAACTCCGACCCATAGTCGAGGAATACGCCCGCACCCGCCCCGCCGGCCGATTCGACCACCTCCCCCCCAACCCCGGCGGCTGACGGTGCCAACGGTATAGCGTCTTGGCGATGCAAACCGTCACGACAACCGTTGCCGGGCTGGGGATGCGGGAGTTCACTGGGGGGTCGGGCGATCCGCTAGTGATGCTGCACCACTCATTTGGGAACCCCGGGTGGATGCCCGTCCACGAAGCCCTGGCCGACCACTACTCCGTTCATGCACTCGATTTGCCCGGCTACGGCGGCGCCGAGGGTTCGGAGCGGCCCGATTGGGCTCGCCATCCTCGGGACCTGGCCTTGCTGGTGGGCCAGTGGCTGCGGGCCATGGACTTTGGCACTGTGGAGCTAGTTGGCAGTGGATTTGGCGGCTGGGTGGCGGCCGAGCTGGCCACCATGGCCCCAGAACTGCTCCAGCGGCTCATCTTGGTGGGAGCGGCCGGGCTGCTGCCGGAGAAGGGCCGCATCTACGACCAGTTCTTGGTGTCGCACTCCAACTATGTGCAGGCCGCCTTCTCCCAGCCAGAAGCCTACGAGGCCATCTTTCACAGCAACGGCGACAACCCCGACGAGCTTCCCATGAGCGACGACACCCTGACGGTGTGGGATATGAACCGGGAGATGACCACCCGGGTGGCATGGAAGCCCTACATGTACAACCGCCGACTACGGCCCCTGCTGAGCGGCGTGAACGTGCCCGCCCTAGTGGTGTGGGGCGACAACGACGCCGTGGTGCCCTTGGAATGTGCCCACGCCTACGTCGACGCCCTGCCCGACGCCCGACTGGAGATCGTCCCCGACTGCGGCCACGCCGTCGACCTCGAAGCCCCCGAATCCCTCGCCGCCATCATCACCGGTGGCACTGCCGGGTCGGAAAACCCGGCACAAATCACAGGAGGAAATGGCTGATGTTCCTTTCGTATTTCACCGAGCAGCCCATGAGCGCCTACCCGGCCGATGAGGGCTTGAAGGAGGGCTTCACCTCGGTGATGTTCTCCAACAAGTACTACGACCCGGTGGAGGGCAGCCGCCTGTTCAACGAGCGCATCGAGGAGTACAAGCTGGCCGAGCAGGTGGGCTTCGACGGGATCATGGTGAACGAGCACCACAACGCCCCGTTCTGCATGCAGGCCCGCATCACGGTGATGTCGAGCATCCTGGCCGCCATCACCGAGCGGGCCAAGATCGTGCAGCTCGGCAACCCGCTGCCCACCTACGACAGCCCGCTGATGTTCGCCGAGGAGATCGCCATGATCGACATGATCTCCAAGGGCCGGCTGATATCGGGCATCGTGCGGGGCGCGGGGCAGGAGTCGGTGTGCCTCAACGCCAACCCGGCCTACAACCGGGAGCGGTTCAACGAAGCCCACGACCTGCTGGTGAAGACCATGACCGATGACGGCCCATTCTCCTGGGAGGGCGAGCACTTCCAGTACCGGGTGGTCAACCCGTGGGCGAGGGTGCTGCAAAAGCCCCACCCCCGCATCTGGGTCCCCGGCGTGTTCAGTGCCGAGACCATCCGCTGGGCGGCCGAGCACCGCTATCCCTACATTTCCCTCAATACCCCGCTTCACCTCACCGGTGAGCTGTGGCAGATCTACGACCAGGCCGCCCGGGGGGTGGGCTACGAGGCCGGCCCGGAGAACCGGGGCTACCTGCTGCGGGTCCACGTGCAAGAAGACGGCGACAAGGCTCGGGAGAACGCCCGGGAGTTCATGTGGATGCAGGGCGAGTTCACCGGCATCGGCCACCCCTACTGGGTGAGCCCGTCGGGCTACGGGTCGTCGGCCCGCCGACTGGACTACGCCAAGATGGCCAACGCCGAGGTTCGGGGCTCAAGGGCCGCCTCGTTCGAGAAGCAGTTGGCCGCCCGAGAGATCGTGGCCGGCACTCCCGAAGAGGTGATCGCCGAGCTGCGGGTGGTGCTGGAGACCTGCCGCCCGTCGATCCTCATGCTGTGGGGCAACGACGGCGGCGTCAACCACGACGACTCGCTGCGGTGCATCGAGCTGATGGGCACCGAGGTGCTGCCCGCGCTGCGGGACATGGGCGATGAGCTGGGCCTGCACGACCCGTTCGAGCTTGACTCCCCCATCAGCCTGGCCCTCACTCCGCCCGACGAGCTGAACCCAATCGACTCGCCGACCGATGAGCGTCCCGAGGACACCTCCGACAGCACGGCGCTGAAGATGTTCCGGTGATCTCCCCGAGAGACCCGAGTCGCAAAGGAGCACACCGATGACCGATTCTCACCCCCAGGTGTCCTACATCCACGCCGAGGACATGGACTTTGCCGAGGTCAAGAGCCAGCAGCACGCCGACGGACGCCGGGTGTCGGTGTGGCTGAAGCTCATGGAGCTGACCCAGGAGCGGGCCGTGTATCACACCCGCTACGACCCCGGCCTGGTACTGGAGCGCCACGGCCACAACAGCGACCACTTCATCTTCATCATCGACGGGGAGGTCACCTTCGACGAGGAAGTGTGCCGGCCTGGAACCCTCATCAAGCTCCCCCACCTGGCCACCTTCGGCCCCATCAAGGTGGGCGACGAGGGTGCCGAGATCCTGGAGATGTACTTCGGCGACTCTCGCCCTGCCCCCGCCGACAAGGCCGAATACACCGCCATCCTCGAAGAGCGCGGCATCACTCCCCTCCCCCACCCCCCCGTGGACCTCCCCGACTGGTTCGGGCCGAGGACTGACTAAGCGGGACCCGCCGCCCGGACGCGTGAGGACTGTTTACGAAGGAACCGGCATACCGAACAGCTTGGCCGGGTTGTCGGTCAGGATCTTGCGCTTGCGCTCGTCGCTGAGGTCGTCCCGCTCCACCAGCAGCTTCACCGAGTGGGGGAAATCGCAGTCCCAGTGGCAGTAGTCCGAGGAGTAGCACAAGATGTCGTCGCCCACCTGGTCCATCACATAGGGCAGAGCCGACTCGGTGGACTCCACTCCCACGAAGCAGCGCCCCGATAGGAAGTACTCCGACGGCTTGCGATCCAGGATGGGGGCCTGGTCGGGCATCAGCTCGTACTCCTCGTCCAGGCGCTCCAGCCAGAACGGCAGCCAGCCGCAGCCGGCCTCCATGATGCCCAACCGCAAATTGGGGTACCGGTGCAAGATCCCGCCCACGGTGAAGTTCATCGTGGCCAGCATGGCCCCGAACGGGTGGGTCACGGCGTGCTTCTCCAGCCGGGTGTCGTAGCGGTCCAACACGATGGGCACCTGGTCGGGCGCCTGTCCCCCGCCGTGTACGCACACCGCGGCCCCATGGCTGTCGGCCACCTCCCACACCGCGTCGAGGGCCGGGTGATCCAGATTGCGGTCCAAGACGTGCTGGGCGGTCACCATGCCCACGAACAGGTCCGGGTACTGGGTGAAGCACCGCTCCAGTTCGGCCGCGGCCCGCTCCGGGTCGATCAGGGGCAGCTTGGCCACCAGCTTGAGGCGGGCGGGGTCGTAGGCCGCATAGGTGGCCCGGGCGTCGTTCAGCAGCCGGCACAGCTCGGCGGAAAAGCCCGGATCGCCCAGCGCCCACTCCTCGCCCGATCCCGGTGGGAACAAGACGGCCGCATCGATGCCCTCAAGGTCCATGTCGGTCATCCGGGGACCGGGCACGGCCATGCCTTCCCGCTGAAGCGGCGTCTCAAAATCCAGCTCCCCGGGGGCATATTCGCCGTAGTTCTGCTGGTCCTCGGTATGTACCGGAGATCCGGCCCCCGGCAGATCGCCGTAGTTCTTTTTCATCTTGGCCACGTACTCCACCATCTTCGGCCGCCACTCGGCGCTGATGCCGTGGCGCCACTGGGGCGGCTCACCCCCGTGGCCATCGGAGTCGATCACGTAGTACCCGTACTTGCCCATCCCACCATCGTGGCACTTGGGGGGCGTAGCTGCTAAAAGTCACTCCGTGAGGTGCCAGCGATGAGGCCAGCGATGGGAATAGTGCAGTGAAGGCAGTGGTGATCTTTGAGAGCCGCACGGGGAACACCCAGCGGGCGGCGGAGATGATCGGAGGGGAGCTGCACCAGGCCGGCTACGAGGTGTCGGTTCGGCCAGTACACGGGATCAAGCTCACCGAGATCGCCGAGGCCGACCTGCTGGCCGTGGGCACCTGGGTGGACGGGCTGGTGCTGTTCGGTCACCGCCCCGGCGGCACGGCCAAGCTGATGACCCTGCCTTCGCTACACCACAAGCCAGTGGCCGCCTTCGCCACCTACAAGTGGTATCCGGGTAATTGCATCGACCAGATCGCCGACCTGCTGGCCTACAAGGGCGCCGACGTGATCCACCAACGAGCATTCAACAAGACACAGCTCGACACGCTGGTCCCGGAGTTCGTCGAAGACGTCCTGGCCGCAGTGGGTACTCCAGAGATGTCGGAGACCCCGGCATGAGCGCGACCGTAACCGAGATGCCCCGCATCATCAGCGTGGACGACCATGTGGTGGAGCCCCCGCACCTGTGGACGAGCCGCCTGCCGGCCAAATACCGCGACGTCGGCCCTCGCATCGAGTACCTGCCCCAGGGCGAGGTTGTGCTCGACGGCGGCACCTATCGGGAGCGCCCCGGCACCGAGGGCCGCAACGTGGCCTGGTGGCTCTACGAAGACCACACCTACTCGGTGAAGCGGCTCATCGCCGCCGCCGGCTACCCCTACGACGAGCTGTCCACCGACGGCATCACCTACGACGAGATGCGCCCGGGCTGCTGGCAGCCCCAGGCCCGCATCGACGATATGGAGATGAACCACACCGACGCCTCGCTGTGCTTTCCCAACTACCCCCGGTTCTGCGGGCAGCTGTTCAACGAGCGCCAAGACAAGGAGCTGTCGCTTCTGTGCGTGCAGGCCTACAACGACTGGATGGTCGAGGAGTGGTGCGGCGACTCCGGTGGGCGCCTCATCCCGCTGTGCCTGGTGCCGCTGTGGGACGCCGAGCTGGCCGCCGCGGAGATCTACCGCAACGCCGAGCGGGGGGTGCGGGCGGTGGCGTTCAGCGAACTGCCCACGTGGCTGGGCCTGCCCAGCATCCACTCGGGCTACTGGGATCCATTCTTCGCCGCCTGCGCCGAAACCGGCACGGTGGTGTGCATGCACATCGGGTCGGGCACCCGCACTGTTTCGCCCGCCGACGACGCCCCCGACGCAGTGACCGCTTCGCTTATCTTCTGCAACAGCGCGGCCTCACTGGTCGACTTCCTCTACTCCGGGGTGCTGCACCGCTACCCCGACCTCAAGCTGATGTACGCCGAGGCCCAGATCGGCTGGATCCCCTACGCCTTGGAGCGGGCCGACGACGTGTGGGTGACCCATGCGGGGTGGAGCGGGGCCAAGAACAACATCCCCGAGCCGCCGTCGTACTACTACTACCGCCAGGTGTACGGCTGCTTCTTCAAAGACAGCGTGGGCATCGACCTTCTTGACCGGGTGGGCGTGGACAACATCACCTTCGAGACCGACTACCCCCACGCCGACGGCACCTGGCCCAACACCCAAGAGGTGGCCACCCGCCTGTTCGGCCACCTCGACGCCGAGTCGGTCTACAAGATCGCCCGCGGCAACGCCATCAAGCTGCTCGGCCTGGACTTCGACTGAACCCGGCCTGAGGCCGGAATCCGGAGGCGGCTAGCTGGCGGCCAGGGCCTGCCAGATGCGCTCGGGGGTGGTGGGCATCTCGATGTGGGACACGCCCAAGTGCGATACCGCGTCTACCACCGCGTTGTGGATGGCGGGGGTGGAGCCGATCGTGCCCGACTCGCCGATGCCCTTGGCCCCCAGCGGGTTCATCGGGCTGGCCGTCTCGGTGTTGCTCACCTCGAAGCTGGGCAGCTCCGCCGCGCTGGGCATGAGGTAGTCGGCCAAATTCGCGGTGCGGGGGTTGGCATCCTCGTCATACTGCACCCACTCGAACAGCGCCTGGGCCGCGCCCTGGGCCACACCGCCGTGCTGTTGGCCGGCCACCAGCAGCGGGTTCAAGATGGTACCGCAGTCGTCAACGGCCACATGGCGAAGCAGCTCTACGCCGCCGGTCTCGGTGTCCACCTCGACCACAGCCACATGGGATCCGAACGGGAAGGTAGCCCCGCCCTGGTCGAAGTCGAGCTCGTGGGTGATCACCCCGCCCTCAGCCGCTGAGGCCAGATCGGCCCACGACGCCGACTGGGCCGGCACGCCGGCCACGTGCAGGCCGCCCTCGCCCACCACGATGTCATCGGCACTGGCTTCCAGTTGCTGTGCGGCCAGTTCCTTGGCCTGGGACAGCACTTCTTCGCTGGCCTTGTAGACGGCGCTGCCTGCGGTCTGAAGCGAGCGTGATCCCAAGGTGCCCGCGCCCCGGGGAATCTCGTCGGTGTCCGACTGGATGAGCTTGATGCTCTCCATGGGCACGCCCAACAGATCACTGACGATCATCGAGAAGGAAGTCTCGTGGCCCTGGCCGTGGGCGCTGGTGCCCACCCGGATTTCCGCGGTTCCGTCGCTCAGCACGTCCACCCGTCCGTACTCGGTGTGCAGTCCCAGCGGGGCGGTGATCTCCACGTACGACGACACCCCGACGCCCAGCAGCTTGGAGTCGCCGGACTCCCGCCGAGCGGCCTGCTCGGCCCGCAGATCGGCGTAGCCCGAAGCCTCCAGGGCAGCATCCAGCGCCTTCTCGTACTCGCCGGAGTCGTAGTTGGCCCCAGTGACGGTGGCATAGGGGAACTGGTCGGCGCCGATGAAGTTGCGCCGGCGGATCTCCGCGGGGTCGATACCCAACTCGTCAGCCCCCACATCCAGCACCCGCTCCAAGATCTGGGTGGCCTCGGGACGGCCCGCGCCCCGGTAGGCGGCGATCTGGGTGGTGTTGGTCACCACCGCGTCGCCCACGAAGCGGACCTTGGGAATCTGGTACACGCCCTGGGCCATGGTCTGGGTGAGGATGGGCAAGAAGCTGCCGATGGCCGGATAGGCCCCGGAGTCGGCCAGGCAGTGCAGGTTCAACCCGGTAATGCGGCCATCGCTGTCGAACCCCATCTTGGCGGTGAAGATGTGGCCCCGGCCCTGCACCAGCGACACCATGTCTTCAGAGCGCGACTCGGTCCACTTCACTGGGCGGCCCAGCTCCAATGCGGCCTTGGCCGCCACCAGGTACTCGGGATACAGGCCGGTCTTGGCCCCGAAACCACCGCCCACCGCGGGGGCGATCAGCCGCACGTTGTCGCCGTCGAGGCCGAACAGGCCGGCAAACCCGTCCTTGAGGCCGATGGGGGCCTGGCTGGGGAAGATCACGGTCATTCCGCCATCGGGGGTACCGGGTTCCACCAGAATCCCGTTGGGCTCCATTGGCACTGCGGCCAGCCGCTGGCTCTCCATCCTCACCTCGGCCACGTGGGCGGCCTCGGCCAACCCGTCGTCCTCGCCGAGTTCGGTGTGAAAGGCCAGGTTGCCGCCCTCGTTCTGGGGCCAGAGCACCTCAACGCCTTCAGACATGGCCTTCTCGGGGTCGGCGTTGGCTGGTAGCGGGTCGTAGTCCACGAACACCGCTTCGGCGGCGTCCATGCCCTGTTCGCGGGTCTCGGTGACCACCGCGGCCACAATGTCGCCCACGAACAGCACCCGGTCGGCGGCGATCTGCGGGCGCTCGAACACCGGGAGCATGGGGAAACCGGCCGTCGCCGGAAGCCCGATGTTGTCGCCGGTGTACACCGCCAGAACACCGTCCATGGCCTCGGCTTCGCTGGTGTCCACCGACTCGATGGCAGCGTGGGCCATCGGCGAGCGCACAAAGGTGACGTAGGCGGTGCCCTCGGGTGTGAAGTCGTCGTAGTAGCGCTCTGCGCCGGTCAACAGCCCGGGATCCTCGACGCGAACGACAGAATTCCCCAAAATCGAACCAGAACTCGACACGGTATTCCCCTTTTTTGTAATCGGGAGTCGGGAGGATGTTAGAACCACCTTATGGATTTGAGCCAGCTTTACGACCCGGCCCTCGACGAACACGTGCCGGAAGCGTTGGACATCTTGTCGAAATTCTCGTTCGAATCGGAAGGCAACGACCTTTCGACGTCCGAGGGACTGGCCAAGGCCCGTGACCTCGAAACGCTGGGGGGTGGCATCCTCGCCTCCAACTTCCTTGACGACGTGGACATTCGCACCTACACCGGCGCGGCGGATAACGAGTTGGAGCTGCGGATTTTTGCTCCCAACGGGCTGGCCCGGGCGGTGTATCTCGACATCCACGGCGGCGGGTTTTTCATGGGCCACCCCAAGATGGGAGACCGGGGCAACCAGGCCATGGCCGATACCCACCAGATCGCGGTGGTCAGCGCCCAATACCGGTTGGCCCCGAACATCCCTGGCCCGCTGGCCCCGACGACTGCGAGGCGGCCGCGCTGTGGGTGCTGGGACCGGGCCGCGATGAGTTCGGCTCGGTGCCGCTGCTGATCGGCGGGGGCTCAGCCGGGGCCAACCTGGCCGCCACCACCCTGGTGCGGCTGCGCGATCGCCACGATGCCGCCGGGGAGTTCATCGGTGCCAACCTGGTGTTCGGGGTGTACGACCTGAGCGGCACGCCGTCGCAGATCAAGCTGGGCAACACCGGTTTCCGGGACTTGTATGTGGGAGAACACGACACCGAAGGCCGGAAGATCCCCGACATCTCACCGCTCTACGCCGACCTGAACGACCTGTGCCCCGCGCTGTTCACCGTGGGCACCCTTGACTACCTCTACGACGACTCCCTGTTTATGGCCACCCGGTGGCGAGCTGCCGGCAATCTCACCGAGCTGGCCATCTATCCGGCATCACCCCACGGATTCACCGCGATCCCCACCAAGGTGACCAAAGCCGCCAACGACCGCACCGACGCCTGGCTAGCCGGAATCCTCGATGGGGTGGACGGCTAGCCTCTGACCATGAGCCTGTTAGACCAAGTGGTCCCGTCGGCCCGCCATGTGGGGATCGACGATGTGCCCTTCGTGGAGAACACCGCTCTGGGAGCTCGGATGCGACTGCTCCAGGTCAACGCCGACGACGGGCTGTACGTTCTGCACGGCTTCATGCCCGCGGGCATGACGGTGCAGACCCACCACCACCAGGGGCCGGTGCTGGCCTTCACCATGAGCGGGGCCTGGGGCTACCGGGAGAACGACTTCATGAACCGGGGCAGCAGCTACCTCTACGAGCCGCCGGGGTCCGTCCACACGCTGTTTGTGCCCGAGGACAACACTGAGCCCACCGAATTGGTGTCGGCCATCTACGGCGATGTGGAGTACCTCGACCCCGACGGCAACGTGGAGTACATCTCCAACGCCCAGTCCAACCTGAAGCTGTACTACCGCTACTGCGAAGAACAGGGCATACCCCGCCCCAACGGCATCCTGCTTTAGCCCACGTCGGCGCCGACGGCGGGCTCAGCCCGCGGTGTCCAAGTGGCGGAGGCGGCCGCGGGTTAGCTGGCTGGCCAGGTAGGCGGCCACCATGACGGCGGTGATGACCAGCACCCAGCGAATGCCTATGGCGCTGGCAATGGCTCCTTGCACCAGGATGCTGAGCGGCGCGGCCAGCCCGAACAACATCATCCACAGGCTCATCACCCGGCCCCGGTAAGCATCGTCGCAGAGGCTTTGCAGCGAGCTAGTGAGAGTGGGCATGGTCACCATGAAGGCCAAGCCCACTCCGCCCATGGCCACAACTCCCAGAGCGAAGGTGGGCACCACGGCCAACACCAATGTGAACAGCGCCACCGCAGTCATTCCTATGGTCACCAGGCGGCTGTACGCCGCATTGGGGTCGAACTGAAGCAGCAGCACCGCACCGACCAGCGACCCCACCCCGAACGCACCCAGCAGCACGCCGAAGCCGGCGGCATCCACACCGAAGGCGTCGTCGGCGATCACCGGGGCCAGCCACTGGGTTGGGGAGATGGCCGCAGCCAGCATGAAGCTGGCCAGCATCACCACCCGAATGCCCTCGATGCCGTTCGCGTAGTGGAAGCCCGACAGGAAGTCGGCCAGAAAACCCTGGCTCGACGACGCCCCCGGCGGCGGCCGGGGCGGCAACAGGCTCAGCCCTATCACGAGCACGGTGAAGCTGGCCGCGTTGAACCAGAAGGCCGCGGCCGCCCCCCAGAACTGGATGAGCCACCCGCCCAGCATGGGGCCCACCGCCCGGGAGATGTTCCACTGGGTGGAGTTCAAGAAGATGGCGTTGCGCATGGCCCCGCTGGGAACCAACTCCACCACGATCGCCTGCTGCACCGGCGCGCCCACCGACGCGGTGGCCCCTCCTCCGATGGAGAAGGCCACCAACACCCAGAACGTCTCGGCGTCGATCTGCACCACCCAGGCCAATGCCACTGCCACCACCATCTGGCCCACCACCGTGGCCAAGAACAGGCGAGTTCGGCTGTAGCGGTCGGCCAGCGATCCCCCGAACGGACTCATCACCAGCAGAGGAATCAGCCCTGCGGTGGCGGCCACGGTCACCTTCCAGGGATCGTCGGTGATGTCCTCCACCAGCCACCCGATGGCGGCCAGGTACATCATCGACCCGATGTTGGACACCACGCTGGTGGTCCAATAGAGCCGGTAGTCCCGATACCCCAGCGCGTGCACCGAGCGCGGCACCCACCGATCAGGACCTTCGATCACCTGCTCTTTCTAGTGGCCCCTCTGTGAATCGGGCGAGACGGTTTGGCGAGATCAGGGGCCGGCCGCGGTCACGGTGTTCGTATCGCGGCCCGAGCGGATCACGGTGCCGGGGAGAGCTTCGGTGAGCACGCCGGCCCGCTGGGTCTCCACCCCGTTCACCAGCACGTGCTCGATGCCCTCCGCACCGCCGGTCAGTCGCCACCCCCCACCGGGCATGTCCCAGGCGGTGGTAACCGGGGCTTTGGTGAGGCGTGACGGATCGAACACCACGACGTCGGCGCACCAGCCCTCGGCCAGCCGGCCCCGGCCCCGCAGGCCGTAGTGGCGGGCGGGGCGGTCGGTCACCAGGTTCACCGCCTGCTCCAGGCTGAGCAGGCCTCGATCCCGCACGGTGTCGCCCACCAGCGCCGAGGTGCAGCCCCAGGTCATCATCATGTCGAGATGGGCCCCGGCATCTGAGCCGCCGGCCAGCACTCGGGGGTCGCCGAGCAGCTCGGCCCGCTTCTTCCACGACTCGTCGTCGCCGCCCACCACCGGCGGCCTAAACCCGGTCATCAGGTGGTCTTCCAGGGCGATGTCGCACATCACGTCGAAGGGATGCTGACCCCGCTCAGCAGCCAGTTCGCCCACGTTGCGGCCCACCAGCGCCTCCAGCGAAGGCGAGGACACGTCCACCACCGTGGTCTCGGCCCACCGGACCCAGGTGCGATGGGGCGCCTGAGCGGCACCGTCGAGCAGCCGCTGGCGCACCTCGGGTCGGGCCAGCGCCTCGGCCTTGGCCGCCGGGTCCAGGTGCATGATCTCGGCCCAGTCGGGCAGGGTGTCGAACAGCACACCGGTGGCGAAGTTCAACCGCATCTCCATCACGTCGGGCAGCAACAAGCCCACCACGGTGGCGCCCTGCTGGCGGGCGTGATCGGCGGCGCCCAGCCGGTTCTCCAGGTAGGCCTCCTCTCCAGGACGCACGTTGAGCAGGTTCCAGTTCAGGGGCCGGTCGGCGGCCAGCACCATGGCCGTCATCAGCTCGTAGATCTCCGGCGCCCAGATCGGGTTGATGCTGGGTATGAGCTCCAGGGTGGTGCCGGGGTGTTCCCGGCACACGCCGGCCAACGCCACCATCTCGACGTCGGTGGCCGCCCGCGACGGCACCGGATCGCCGTGGTGGTCGTTGTGGGCCGCCGCCTTGGTGGAGGAGAAGCCCAGCCCGCCCTCGGCCAGGCTCTGACCTAACAGCACCTTCATGGCCTCGATCTGTTCGGTGGTGGCCGCCTCGCTTATCGACGCCGACCCCATGACCAAGCGTCGGATAGTGCTGTGGCCCACCAGGAACCCGGCGTTGACGCCCAGCCCATTGCCCTCCAACCGATCCAGCCACGACCCGAACGACGACCACCCGAAATCCAAACCGGCCTCCAACGACTCGGTGGGCATGCCCTCCACCCGGGCCAGCATCCGCATCACGTAGTCGGCCTCGTCGGCCACCATCGGTGCGATGGTAAAACCGCAGTTTCCGCCGATGGCGGTGGTGATCCCGTGCAGCGACGACGGCGTGAGGTGGGGATCCCACAGCACTTGGGCGTCGTAGTGGGTGTGGACGTCGATGAACCCCGGGGCCACCGCCAACCCGTCGGCATCGATCTCCTGGCGGGCGGCCTCATCCGACCTCCCGATCGACACGATGCGCCCGTCTCGCACGCCAATATCGGCCACTCGACCCGACGCTCCGGTGCCATCCACCACCAAACCGCCCCGAATCACACAATCCAACATGGCCTACCCCTGCGCTATCGTCGTTTTCCGGCCCAATGGGCCCAACCCCCCTACCGTATCCGAGACGCTCGACTGGAGTTCCCGATGTCTGCGAGGCATACCCCTTGAGGCGCCGCATCGCCGTCGTCGGTGCCGGCTGGACGGGCGCGGTGGCCGGGCGACTGCTCACCGACGCTGGTTTCGCGGTGGAGGTGATGGAGAAGGCCGCGGTGGTGGGCGGACACTCCCGAGCCGAGACCATGAGAGGGGTGGTGTACGAGCCCAACGGGGCCCACATCTTCCACACCTCCAATGAGGCTGTGAACCGTTTCGTGAACGCCCACGGCCTCACCCGGACCTACGACCACAAGGTGCTCACCGAGGTGTACCTGTCGCCCGACGACGATGACCACGAAAGCCACTTGCTGTCGTGGCCTCCCCAGGTTGACGAGCTTAAAGGCCTGCCGATTTGGCCAACGGTGGAACAGGAGCTGGCTTCGCTGCCATCTGAACCCACCGGCGACAACTTCGAGGACTACGTGGTGTCGATGATGGGCCGCACTCTGTACGACCTGTTCATCCGGGACTACACCGCCAAGCAGTGGGGGCGCCCGGCCACCGAGCTGTCGGCTCGTTTCGCCCCCAAGCGGGTGGAGCTGCGCAACGACGGCCACCGGGGGCTGTTCCGGGACCGCTGGCAGTACTTCCCGCCCAACGGCATCAACGAGGTGATCGAGTCGGTGCTGTCCCCCGTGGCGGTCACGCTGAACACCGAGATCACTGTGGACGATGCCGACCGCCTCGCCCAGGACTTTGACGTGGTGATCGTCACCGCCGCGCTGGACGATTTCGCCCGCTGCCCCGGCGACCTGGAGTGGCGGGGCATCGAGATGGTGTCTCGCTATCACCCAACCGACGACCCCGACGGCGTTTTCACCCCGGCCTATGTCACCAACCGCCCGTCGATGCGGGTGCCCTACACCCGCACGGTGGAGACCAAGCACGCCACCGGACAGCAGATTGGAGGCACCGTGGTCAGCGAGGAGATGCCCGGCGCCCCCCGGCGTCACTACCCAGTGCTGACCGCCGACGGGGCCAATGAGCGGCGCAACGCCGAGCTGGCTGAGAAAATCTCCGGCTGCTTCCACATCCCGGTGTACTTCGCCGGGCGGCTGGCCACCTACCGCTACATCAACCAGGACGAGGCCATCGCCGACGCCATGGCGGTGGCCGAGCGCGTCGCGACCGATCTCGGGGGTTAGCGGCGCATGGATGGGCAGGGATGGCGCTTATGGATCGACCGGGGGGGCACGTTCACCGACGTGGTGGCCCAACGGCCCGATGGCGAGATCGTTACCACCAAGCTGCTGTCGGAGAGCCCCCGCTACCAAGATGCCGCCGTCGAGGCCATCCGGGCTCTTTTGGGGCTGAGTCCCGATGAACCGATCCCGTCGGATCAAGTATCCGAGGTGAAGATGGGCACCACGGTGGCCACCAACGCTCTGCTGGAACGCCAAGGTGAGCCCACCGCCCTGGTCACCACCAAGGGGTTCGCCGATGCCCTTCGCATCGGCTACCAGACCCGGCCCGACCTGTTCGCCCTCGACATCGTGCTGCCCGACATGGTGTACAGCCAGGTGATCACCGTGGACGAGCGGGTGCGGGCCGACGGCTCCGTTGAGCACTCCCTCGATGAGGACGATGCCCGCCAGCAGCTGGCCGCGGCCCGCAGCTACGGGATGCGATCAGCCGCCATCGTGTTGATGCACGGCTACCGCTACCCCGCCCACGAGGCCCGCCTGGCCGAGATCGCCGCTGAGGTGGGCTTCGAGCACGTCTCGGCCAGCCACCAGGTGAACCCGCTCATCCGTCTCGTACCCCGGGGCGACACCACCGTGGCCGACGCCTATCTAACCCCGGTGCTGCGCCGCCACATTCAGACCGTCGAGAATCAAATCGACACCTCCCTCTACTTCATGCAGTCCAACGGCGGCCTAGCCCACCCCGACAATTTCCGGGGCAAAGATGCGCTGTTGTCGGGCCCGGCGGGCGGGGTGGTGGGCATGGCCCGCACCGGGGAGGCCGCCGGGCACAGCCGGCTGATCGGCTTCGACATGGGCGGTACCTCCACCGATGTATCCCATTACGACGGGCGCTTCGAGCGCACCACCGACGCCGTTGTCGCCGGTATCCGCGTCCGGGCGCCGATGATCCTGATCCACACTGTGGCCGCCGGAGGGGGATCGATCCTGTCATTTGATGGCAGCCGTTTCCGAGTGGGTCCCGACTCGGCCGGGGCCGAGCCCGGCCCGGCCTGCTACGGCAACGGGGGGCCGCTCACCGTTACCGACGCCAACGTCGTCCTCGGCCGCTTGCACCCCGACCAATTCCCAGCGGTGTTCGGCCCCGGTGGCGACCAGCCCCTCGATGCTGCTGCGGCTGGGACTGCTTTCACCGATCTGGCCGCGGCCATCACCGATGCCACCGGACAACGGTGGACTCCAGAGAGGGCCGCCGAGGGGTTCTTGGATGTGGCGGTTCAGAACATGGCCAACGCCATCAAGACCATCTCCGTGCAACAGGGCCATGACGTGAGCGCCTACACGCTGGCCTGCTTTGGAGGGGCCGGGGGCCAGCACGCCTGTCGAGTGGCCGATGAGCTGGGCATGTCCACCGTGCTGGTCCATCCCCACGCCGGGGTGCTCTCGGCGCTGGGCATCGGCCTGGCCGACGTGCGCTCGGTGACCGAGCGAGCGGTGGGCCAGCCGCTCACCGAGGAGCTGCTCAACGCCATCGCCAACGACATCGGTGAGCTGGCCGCCGCGGCCTACACCGAGGTGGCCGCCGATCTGGCCCACTCACAAATCCATATCGAGGCCAGCTTCTTCTTGCGCTACGTGGGATCCGACACCGCGCTGGAAGTCACCGCCGACGACTACTTGGCAGTAGTGGCCGCGTTCGAGGACCTGCATCTGACCCGCTTCGGGTTTGCCTCCCCCGAGACGCCGATAGTGCTGGAGTCGATCCAAGTGGAAGCCATCGGCCGCAGCAGCCTCTCGGAGACCTTGGCCGTCAAGCCTCCGGCAATCCCCGCATCGCCTTTTGGTGCCCCCCATACTTTGGCCCTCCACGAAGCCAGCTTCGAGGGGCAGGCCGTAGACACGCCCTTCTACGACCGAGCCGATCTGGTTATCGGCGCGGCCGTGAACGGTCCCGCAATCATCGTCGACCCCCATTCCACCACGGTGGTGGAACCGGGCTGGGCCGCAGCAGCGACCCCCGGCGGCGAACTGGTATTGAACCGGGTTGTGCCCCGCCCAGAGGCCGCCGTCGGCACCCACGCCGACCCGGTGATGCTGGAGATCTTCAACAACCTGTTTATGAACGTGGCCGAACAGATGGGAGTGGCGCTGGAGAACACCGCCGCGTCGGTGAACATCAAGGAGCGCCTGGACTTCTCCTGTGCCATCTTCGACCCTGACGGCGAGCTGATCGCCAACGCCCCCCACATGCCCGTACACCTTGGCTCGATGGACATGGCGGTCAAAGCCATCATCGCCCGCCATCTGGACATGGCGCCCGGCGACGCCTTTATCACCAACGCCCCCTACAACGGCGGAACCCACCTGCCCGATGTGACGGTGGTGATGCCAGTATTCGATGCCGAAGGGAACGAGGTTCTGTTCTTCACCGCCTCCCGGGGCCACCACGCCGACATCGGCGGGAGCGTTCCCGGTTCGGCCCCGGCCCACGCGTCCAACATCGCCGAGGAGGGGGTGCTGTTCGACGGCGATGTGCTGGCCCGGGGCGGGCGGTTCCAAGAGACCGAGATCCGGGCCCTGCTCACCGGGGCCGAATGGCCGGCCCGCAACCCCGAGGTCAACATCGCCGACATCAAGGCGCAGCTGGCTGCCTGTCAGAAGGGGGCGGTGTCCCTAGGCGAGGTGATCGACTACTACAGCTTGGCCACGGTCCACGCCTACATGAGCCATGTGCGGGCCAATGCCGCCGAATCGGTCCGCCGCCTGATCGACCGTCTAGAAGACGCCTCGTTCGCCGCCAGCTTCGACGACGGCTCTCAGGTGTCGGTGTCCTTCCGGGTCGATCACAGCCGCCGGGAGTTGACCGTCGATTTCACCGGCACCAGCGACCAGCACCCGGGGAACTTCAACGCTCCCCAGCCGGTATGCCGGGCTGCGGTGCTGTACGTGTTGCGCTGCCTGGTGGACGACAACATCCCTCTCAACAGCGGCTGCCTGGAGCCGGTGGAGCTAATCATGCCGTCGCCCAGCATGATCAGCCCGGTGGCGCCCGCCGCGGTGTTCGCCGGCAACGTGGAGACCTCTCAGCTCATCGTGGACACCCTGTTCGGGGCCGTGGGCTCAGTAGCCGCCTCTCAGGGGACCATGAACAACGTGGTTTGGGGCAACGATCGCCACCAGTACTACGAGACCGTGTGCGGGGGGGCGGGGGCCACCGCCCGGCGAGACGGCTGCGACGCCGTTCACACCGGTATGACCAATGCCCGGCTCACCGATCCCGAGGTGCTGGAACAGCGCCACCCAGTAGTAGTGGAAGACTTCTCCATCCGCCGGGGCAGCGGTGGCACAGGCCGGAACCGAGGCGGCGACGGGGTGGTGCGGCGCACCCGGTTCGAGGAGCCTATGAGCCTAAACGTGCTGTCGTCCCGGCGGGTAGTTGCCCCCTACGGCATCGAGGGGGGCTCGCCCGGCGCCGTGGGCATCAACCGCGTCCTGCGGACCGACGGCACCGAGGAAACCCACCCCGGCGTGTTCTACACCGACGTGCAGACAGGCGACCGCCTCGAGATAGCCACCCCCGGCGGCGGAGGCTACGGCCCGTCCGACGAGGAGCGCTGAGCGGCCAAGCGGACGCCGTCCACAATGCTGGTGAAGCCGGTACAGCGGCACAGGGTGCCGGCCAGAAACTCTCTGATCTCCCTGTCGGTGGGCTCGTCGGCATCCACCGGCCGGTCGGCCAGCCAGGCCACGGTGGACATGATGATGCCCGGCGTGCAAAAGCCGCACTGGAAGCTCATGGCGTCGGCAAAGGCCAGCTGCACCGGCCCCAACACTGGGTTGCCGGGATCAGACGAATCAACCAGGCCCTCGATGGTGGACACCTCGCACCCGTCGGCCTGCACCGCCAACATGAGGCACGACCGCACCGCGGCGCCGTCCACCAGCACCGTGCAGGTACCGCACACCCCGTGCTCGCAGCCCAGGTGTGTGCCGGTGAGCCCGCACTGGCGGCGCAGGTAGTCGGCCAAGGTGGTGCGGGTCTCCGCTTCGGCCGAGTACTCAGTCCCGTTGGCCCGTAACTGAACCATCCGCTTCGGGCTCATCGGTATACCGCCTACCAGGTGATGCTCTGGCCGGCGTTGGCCCGAAGAATCTGGCCGGTCACATAGCGGGAGGCGTCGGAGGCCAAGAACCAGATCAGGTTGGCCTGATCGGACGCCTCGCACACCTCGCCCAGCGGAGAGCGGTCGCGCATCAGCTTGAGATAGCTGTCCATCTCCGCGGCATCGACATTGCCCTCGGCATCTCGCAGATGGCCGCCCACGAAGTTGGTCAGCGTGAAGCCGGGGGCGATGGTGTTGACCCGCACGCCGCGGGGCCCGGCCTCCACCGCCAGCGACTGGGTGAGCATGGCCACCGCCGCCTTGGTCGCCGCGTACACCGAGAGACCGCCCACTGGGGTATTGATGGCGGTGGCCGACACGTTGATGATCGAGCCCGATCCTTGCGGGGCCATGACCCGCATGGCCGCCTGACAGCCAAAGAACACCCCTTTGAAGTTGATGGCCAGCACCCGGTCGAGCTCGGCTTCAGTCACGTCCACCACATCTCCGTAGCTGCCCACCCCGGCCACGTTGGCCATCACGTCCAAACGACCGAATTGGTCCACCGCGGCCCCAATCAGGGCACTCACCTGGTCTGCCTTAGTGGTGTCCACCTGATGGGCCACTGCCCGACCGCCGCCGTCAACAATGCGGTCCCTAGTACGGTCGGCTCCCCCGCCGTCGATGTCACCCAACACCACCGCGGCTCCCGCCGCAGCCAGCGTTTCCGCCGCCGCCTCGCCAATCCCGCTAGCCGCCCCGGTGATACAGGCCACCTTCCCGTTGAGGTCGAAGACTCCTAGCCCTTCCACATGCCAAGTCTGGCTCACCATTATTCGGCTTGCCCCACCGCCGCGCCGGTGCGAGTCTTGGGCCATGGCGGTGGAAATGGAATGGCTGGTAGACCAACCCTCCCAATCCAACCCGGTCATGGTGGTGGCCCTGGAGGGATTGTTCGACGCCGCGGATGCGGCCACCACCGCGGTGCGGCTGATAAAAGAAAACGCCAACAGCGTCGAACCACTGGCCCAGATCGACCCCGAGGGCTTTTTCAACTTCCAGGACCGCCGCCCTGAGGTCCGCCTAGATGACAACGGCAAGCGGGTCATCGACTGGCCGTCAACCCAAGTGGACGCAGTGGAACGCTTCGGCGCCAAACATCCGCTGGTCATCGTGGACGGCGTAGAACCCCACCTGCGGTGGCGGACCTTTGCCGACTACCTGGTAGAGGTGGCCACCGAGAGCCAGGCTGGGCTGGTGGTGACTCTGGGGGCCATGGTCGGTCTCGCTCCCCACACCCGACCCCTTGGAGTGGTGGGCAGCTCCACCAGTGCCGAATTGGCCCGCATGTTCGGATTAGGCCGTCCTACCTACGAGGGCCCCACCGGCTTGGTGGGCGCCCTCCACGACGCCCTGGACCAAGCCCGCATACCGGTGATCTCGTTGCGGGTATCGGTACCCCATTACGTGCCCGGACCGCCCAACCCAGAAGCCACCCGGTCGCTGCTCAAGCGGTTTGAGCTGATCACCGGCATCATCACCGACCATGCCGAGCTGGATGAGGCCGCGGCGGCCTGGCGAGAGCGAGTTGACACGGCCGTGGAAGGCGACGACGACCTAAAGAACTACGTCGCCCAACTCGAGCGGCAGATCGACGAGGCCGACGACCTCCTCCCCACCGGCGACGACCTCGCTACCCAGTTCGAAGCCTTCCTCCGCGACCCCTGGAAATAGTACCTTTCATTGAATTTCAGTGCTTTATAAGTAGAACAGCGTCGAATCATATGACTCGACGCTGTTCCATGAGATCTGTACGATCCCAATTAGGTGGGGCTGGCATGGTGCACGGACCGCCTGCAAAGTGGACTCCGTGGGGGTTCGAGTCCCCCCAGCTCCACCGTCCACTATACCGGGGTGGACTAAGCGCCGGTCAACCGGCTTACGGCCTCGTCGATGATGGTGGTGGCCAGTTTTTGGAGGGACTCGTCGTCGAGGGTGGAGACGGGGTGGGGGACGGTGACCGCGGGGTAGGAGGTCATGCCCACGGTGGGGGCGAACGATTCAACCACGGGCTCAAACGGCTCGGTGGTCAACAGCATCGACGGGATGCCCCGAGACTCCATGTGAACGGCGTCGTGCAGACTGCACGCGGTGCAGGCGCCTCAATCGCCCAACCCGGAGATGATGAGGTGGGAGCGGGCGGCCAGCATTTCGGCGTCGTCGGCGTCGATGGGCTTGCCCGCGGCCGACTTGGAGTGGACCACGATGTCGGCTACCGGGAGACGATCCCGCAGTCCCTCGGCCACGTAGGTGAGAAGTTCTTTGGCGTTGTTCTTGGCGTTGTCGATCACCCCGATTACCACCGGCTCGGTGGGCATTCGGCGAGGGGCCATGGCCACCTCGTCGATCTGGGCTTCTTCGTAGACCGGCGACAGCACCGTTACTGATGACACGAGATCTCCTCTCCTACGCCAAGGGTAGTCCGTCGCCAGGGGCGGCCACCTTCCGGGTGACGGCTACCGAGTGAACCGTCGGCGCCCAGTTGGGGATGTAGGCCGACCAGCCCGCCCCGGCGCTGCCCGCGGTGACCAAAAAGATGTCCTGGGGGCCCCTCACGGTGTTGAGCTTGCCGTCGGCATCGGGGGTCATGTCGTTTTGGGCGGTGAACTCCTGCAATACCCCGCCCGCAGCCAGGTGTTCTGGGGTCACCCTGCTGTGTGTGGCCAGAAACTCCCGCACCTGCTGCTTGGTCCACCCGGCCTCGGCCAGGATCTGACGGTGCTCGTGGCCGATCACCAGCAGCACCTGGTGCTTTTTGGCCACTGCGTAGGTGGCCGGGTTGGTCATGGCGGCGGCAAAGGTCAACAGAATGCCCTCGGGATCACCGTTGAGGTGGTTGGCCACCTGATGGGGGCTCTCGGAGGGGAACATGGTCACCGTGGTGTCGTCCTCGCCGTAGCCCAGCTCCTCCCGAAGCGGCGGCCATCCCTCGGGCGGGGGCTCCTCGGCCACCAGCATGGTGTATTTGCCGGGGTGGCCCAATGAGGAGCCATCGAGGCTGTCCGACCGGGCGCCCAGCACGTTCACAGCCACCAGCCGCATGGCTCGGCCCACCGTGGCGTTGGCCCGGAAGCCCGGCCCCAGGGCATTGCGGCTCGTGTTGAACCCCAACTCGGCCACCAGCGGTCCGCTCACCACCGCGCACAGCGCAGCACCGCCGGTGCTGGTCACCACGGTGTGGCAGCCGAACTGGGGGTCGAACATGGCCGACAACCCAGCCAGCACCACTGGGAAGTACTCGGGGCGGCACCCGGCCATCACGGAGTTGATGGCGACCTTCTCCGCGGTCACTTCCCGCGACCGCTCCGGCACATTGCCCAAGATGTCGCCCGCCTCCACCCCAGAGAACTCGAGCATGGCCTGCACCCGCTCCGGAGTGGGGGGAACCACCGGCAGCCCGTCGGTCCAACCCCGGTCGAAGAACTCCTCTTGGACATCCCCAGTGTCAAGCACCAACTCCTGAGCCATGCTGAGACGCTAGTAGGGTTCCCCGCCGTGACTGGAAGACTGACAGGCAAGAGAACCATCGTGACCGGCGCAGGCTCGGGCATCGGCAAGGCCGCGGCCCAACTGTTCGCCGCCGAGGGCGCCCAGGTGATGTGCGCCGACATCAATGGCGACGCCGCCGCGGCCACCGCGGCCGAGATCGGGGACCAGGCCATCAGCCTGCGGGTAGACGTGACCCAGCCCGACGACTGCCAGGCCATGACCGAGCAGGCTGCATCCGCCTTCGGCGGCCTCGACGCGGTGTACTCCAACGCCGGCGTGGACGGACCGGGCCGGGCCGGCGATCTCAGCCTCGAGGAATGGAACCGGGTGATCGGGGTGAACCTCACCGGCAAGTGGCTTTCGGTCAAGTACGCCATACCCCACCTGATTGAAGCCGGCGGCGGCTCGCTGATACTCCAGGCCAGCGTCGGCGGGGTGATCGGCGTGCCTGGAATCGCCGCCTACTCCGCGGCCAAAGCCGGGGTGATCGGCCTCACCCGCCAGATGGCAGTGGACTACGGCCCCGACAACATCCGGGTCAACGCCATCTGTCCTGGCACGGTGCCCACTCCCCTGGTGCGGGCCACCTATGAGAAGCGGGGCGGGTTCTCGGCCACCGCCGCTGTGGCGGCCGACGCCACCGTCGACGAGATGATCGAGGCCGCCGTGGTGCGCCATCCCATCGGCCGCCTCGGCACCACCACCGACGTCGCCCAACTGGCCTTGCACCTGGCCTCCGACGAGTCGTCGTGGACCACCGGCACCGCCATCGTCATCGACGGCGGCATGTCGGTGGCCTAGCCGGCAAGCCGCTCAGCTGGCAGCCCGCTCGGTCGGCAGCCCACTCAACCGACCTCGGCGAAGAACTTCTCCCAGGTGTCCAGGCTCTCGGGAAGCTCGGCTGCGCTGACCTCTCCGAAGTAGCGCTTGCGGTCCTGCTCGCATAGGCCGCCGTCGGCCAGTTCGGCCATGTCCATGTAATAGACCATGGCAACGCTGCGTTCGGCGAAGCGCCACTGGCCTTCGTCCAGCCGATACTGGTCGAAGTAGCGCAGGCCGGTGACGAAGGTCCGCCCGCCGATGCCCAGCTCGGCGTGGGCGTTGACCATGCCGGTGGCGTGGCCTGGGCGGTCGGAATCCAGTTCCACCAGATGGCTGTGGGGATAGTGATAGGTGGCGCCGAACGACGAAAGCCGATCGGTGTAGAAGTCGACGATGGCCTGTCGGCCCTCGTTCACCACCGCGCCGTCGCCGTGTCGGAACACGGCGTCTTCGGTGAACATGTTTGCCACCGCAGCCAGATCGCGGTCGTCCACCGCCATGCCATAGCGCACTACCAAGTTGCGAATCTCCTCCCGTGCCTCCAGTTGGGCAATCCGCTCAGACAGGCCATCAGTCGCACTAGTCATTTCATTTGCCTCTCAGTTTCGAGCCTCTGATACCCCCGGTCGGGCACCTTCGGGATTTGTCGGCTTCAGCCAGCGAAAACTACCGTCGCCCTCTGTTGACCGGCAACATCCGGTCACTTCTAGGGGGGCCATGCTTCTAGCTTTCGGCAACTTCACAGCTGATCCGAGCGTCAACTTGCAGCTGTTGATCGGCGGGTTGGCCCTAGGAGCCATCTACGCGGTGGTGGCCCTCGGCTTCGTGCTCGTCTACAAGAGCACCGACGTTCTGAACCTGGCCCACGGCGAGTTTCTTATGCTCGGGGCCTATTTCGCGCTGACGTTTTTGATATCCGAGAACCTCAACTTCTTCCTGGGCGTCTTCGTGTTGCTGCTGGTGATGCTGGTGTTCGGACTATTGGTCCACTACGGGATCATGCGACGAATGGTGGGGCAGGGCTTCTTTGCCATTGTGCTGATAACCCTGGGCATCGCCACCATCATCCGCGCCCTTCTGCTGATCTTCTACGGCCCCACAGAGCGAGCCCGCCTCGACTTGCTGCCCCAGGGCAGTTTCGAGGTCGGCGGCGCCACGGTGAGGCACGTGGATCTGATCATCTTCGCTGTGGTGGCGGCGTGCGTGCTGCTTTTCTTCCTCTTCTTCAAGTACACCCGGCTGGGGCTGCACATGCGGGCGGTGGCTGACGACATCGAGGCCGCTGCGGCCATGGGCATCGACCCCGACAAGGTGTACGCCATGACGTGGGCCGCGGCCATGGTCATGGCCGGGGTGGGCGGACTGCTGTTCGGCCACGTCACCGGGGCCATTGACCGCAGCATCGAGGCCATCGGATTGCGGGCCTTCCCCGCCGCGGTGGTTGGCGGGCTCACGTCGCTGGGCGGCTCCATCGTGGGCGGCCTGGTGGTGGGGGTGATCGAGCAGTTCGCCAACGGGCATCTGGGCACCAAGTGGCGGGAGCCGGTGGCCTTCTCGGTGATGTTCGTGGTGCTGCTGGTGCGACCGACCGGCCTGTGGGGCCGAAAGGACCTGGAGCGGGTATGAGCTGGGAACCGGAGTACTCATTCTTGCGGGGCGACCTATGACGGCTGTCGATAACCCCCTTTCCCAAGAAGGCGCTCAAACCTACCGCCCTTCCACCCTTCAGCGGTTCGCACCCTTCATCATCGCCGCGGTGGTTCCCTTCATACTGGGGTCGACCACCGGCGACGTGAACTTCTGGTGGAAGGCGCTGATCACGGTGGTGGTCTTGGCCGTGGTGGCCCGCCTGGCCTGGAAGTGGACACCCCGGGGCGAGCTCACCCACCGCGAGGACATGCGGCTGTGGCGGACCCCCAGCGACCGGTCCTGGGCGGCATTGACAATGTTCGGCCTGCTGGTGCTGCCCTTCATATTGGCCTCCGACTTCACCCCGCCCATGGGCTTCCCCTGGGCCACTTGGTTCGCGGTGGTCAACCTGGTGCTGATCTTCGCCATGGGCGCCGCCGCCTTCAACCTGCTGGTGGGCTACTCCGGCCAGATCAGCCTGGCCCACGTGGCGTTCCTGGCCTTGGGCAGCATTGTCGGCGGCATCGTCGGGGTGCAGTGGAGCGGCGGCAACATGTGGTATGCCCTGCCCGCGGCGGCGGTGGCCGGCGCCGTGGTGGGCGCCATATCCGGCTTGCCCGCCCTGCGGCTCAAGCACCTCTACCTGCTGCTGGCCACATTCGGGTTCCACTTCGTGATGATGCTGGTGTGGCGGGAGTACCTCCAGGAGTACTTCGGCTTCGTCGGCATCCGCTTCAAGGGCGAGAACTCCCCCCGCATCGCCTCGTGGCTGCACTGGCTGCCCGGCATCGACCCCGACCAAAACGGCGAGTTCGTCATCACCGGCCAGTTCCGGTGGTATTGGGTGCTCATGCCCATCACCGTGCTGTCGATTCTGTTCATGGTGAACGTGGTTCGCACCCGGGAGGGACGGGCCTTCGCCGCGGTGCGCGACCGGGACGTCTCCGCATCCCTGCTGGGCATCAACGTGGCCCGGTCCAAGCTCTTTGCCTTCGCCTTGTCTTCTGCGATTGTGTCTATGTCGGGCGTGCTGGCCTCGTTCTACATCGGCTCTCGGGGCGAGGACAGCTTCAACGTCCAGACGGTGTTGAACTACGCCATCATCATCGTGGTCGGCGGCTTCTCCAGCATCCAGGGGGCCATTTTCGGCTCGGCGTTCTTCTGGTTCTTGCCCGAGTGGTTCAAGTGGGCCCGGGAGGAACTCTGGTTCGTGAGAGACATCGACTTCCTCAGCGACTATCCCAGTGAGATCGACTTGGCCATCAAGGGGTTCCTGGTGGTGATCATTTTGATGTTCAAGCCTGATGGCCTGGCCGGCATGTGGCGGGACTTCAAGAGCTGGCTGGGCCGCACACTGGCTAGGAACAATCCATGAACGCCCGAGGTGACCGCGGGCTCGACCTGACGATTGAAGGCCTGACCGTGGTCTACGGAGGCGTCACCGCCCTGGATGACGTCAAGATAAGTGTTCCCCCCGGAGGCTTCGTCACGGTCTTGGGTGCAAATGGTGCGGGCAAGACCACCCTGGTTCGATCGATCACCGGCCTGCTTTACCTCCACAAGGGCCGAGTGCGCCAGGGCAGCATCAAATTGGGGGGAGAGTCGATCCTGGGCAGAAAGACCCCCGACATCGTTTCCGCCGGCGTGGCCCAGGTACCCGAGGGCCGCAAGCTGTTCCCCAACCTCACGGTCAAGGAGAACCTGCTGTGCGGAGCGGCCAGCCGCAGCGACCTGTCGGGCATCGACGAATCACTGGAGCAGAACCTGGATCTGTTTCCCCAGCTGCGTCCGCTGCTCAGCCAGACCGCAGGGCTGCTATCGGGAGGCGAACAGCAGATGGTGGCGGTTGGGCGGGCCCTGATGTCGCAGCCATCCCTGCTCATTTGCGATGAGCTGTCGCTGGGGCTGGCCCCCAAGATCGTCCACCGGCTGTTCGAGTTGCTCACTGAGATCAACGAGACTCGAGGCACCTCGATTCTGGTGATTGAGCAGAATGCCAGCCTTGCTCTTGAGCACGCGGCCGACGCCTACGTGTTGGAATTGGGCCGGGTGCTCATGGAGGGCAGCGCAGCCGAACTCCGCGGCAATCCCATGGTGCAAGAGCTCTATCTGGGCGGCGGTGGTGAGGCCCACACCTCCTACGCCTCCATCGAGCGCCCCAGCGGTGGAAAGCGCTGGGGACGCAAGAAAGCCGGTGGCGAGTCATGAGCGACGCCATCTTGACCTTCGACGATGTGACCGTGCAGTTCGGCGGGGTGCGGGCCTGCGACTCGATCAGCGGTCGGGTGGAGCGGGGTTCTCTGTTCGCCCTGATCGGCCCCAACGGTGCCGGAAAGACCACGCTGGTCAATGCCATATCCGGGGTGTACAAGCCCCTGCCCGGCGCCCAAGTGCAATTCCACCCCCAGGGCCAGCCCACTGAAGACCTGTTGGCCTACCGCCCCTTCCAAATCGCCCGGTTGGGAGTGGCTCGTACCTTCCAGAACCTAGGGCTGTTCATGGGCGAGAACGTGCTCACCAACCTGCTGCTGGGCCGCTATATCCACGAGCACACCCGGCTCATCGAGGGCGGACTCTTCACCCGGCGAGCGGTGAAGCGGGAGTTGGCTGCCCGCCAAGCCATTGAGCGGGTGATCGACCTGCTGGATTTGGGGGCGTTTCGGCGGGATTCGGTAGGCGACCTGCCCTACGGAGTGCAAAAGCGCATCGAATTCGGCCGGGTGTTGGCCATGGAGCCCGAACTGTTGATGCTCGATGAGCCCATGGCCGGCATGAGCGTGGACGAGAAGCAGGACATGATCCGCTACATCTATTCCGCCCAGGATGAGCTCAACATGACAGTGTTCCTCATCGAGCACGACATGGGCGTGGTTATGTCGATCGCTGACCATGTGATGGTGCTCGACTTCGGCCAGAAGATCGCCGAGGGGACGCCAGCGGAGATGCAACAAGACGAGCGGGTGATCGCCGCCTACCTCGGCACCGAGATGGCCGAAAACTGAGCACAAGCACTCGGTCCTCCAAATGTAGGGCTACCAATTGTCGGTCGTCCTGATTTCAGCATTGGCTGCCAACTGAATTAGGTTCGCTTCTGGCTTGTCCGAAAAAACCCTGGTCAAGTCGATGATCATCAACATATGGAGGGGAAACCCATGACCCGACGCTGGCTGAAGGTTCTTGCAGCCCTGTTCGCTTTCGCCCTGATCGCGGCGGCCTGTGGCAACGACGACGATGACGGTGGTGCGGCTCCTGCGCCAGCACCCACCGAAGCTGCACCAGCACCGACCGAAGCTGCACCAGCACCGACGGAGGCACCGGCCCCTGAGGAGCCCGACGAGATGATGGTGCCCGACAACCCGGACAACGGGGTGACCTCCAGTTCGATCAAGGTCGGCTGGATGGGCGACCTCACCGGGCCGACTGCATCGTCGCAACAGTTCAACAGCCACGGCAGCGAGGCCTATTTCGAGTGCGCCAACCGCGATGGCGGCGCCCTGGGCCGCATGTTCGACTACCTGCCCGAGGACGACCAGTTCAACGCCGACAATGCGGCCATCAACTTCACCAAGCTCACCGAGGACGACAAAGTTCTTGCCCTGGTCGGCTTGGGCGGCTCGCACATCAGCACCCAGCTCCAGCCCGACATCGAGTCATTGAACTTGCCGGTGATTGGGCCCCCGCAGACCATCGACATCCAGCTTGAGGGCGACCAGTACTTCAACAACCTGGCCCATTACGGCGACCAGGCCGACCTGGCTGCGGGCCACATTGGCGCCACCGTCGGCGGCATCGAGAACGCCGTGGTCATGGGCATCAGCCTCGAGGTGCCCTCTGGCACCGAGTTTGCCGCCTATGTTGAGCAGTCGGTGGAGAAGGGTGGCGGCACCTACGTCAACACCTTGTACGTGGCACCGGGCGCCACCGAGGTGACAGCGCAGATGGTGGAACTGCAAGAAGGCATCGACGACCAGGGCGTGAACTACGTGACCCTCCACGGCTCGCCGGGCGCCGGCCTGGTGGTCATGCAGGGTATGGCCGACGTTGGCATCACCGACGTTCCCATCATCGGCATCCACGGCATCGCAGCCAACTCGATCTGGACCGAGGGACCGGCCGAGGTCAGCGACCAGACCTTCGGCATCCACTCATTCCTCACCGCCAACAACAACATCGAGGCCTCGGCCATGATGGAGGAATGCGCATCGCTGGCCGGCTACGACGGCGAGCACCTCAACTTGAACTTCGCTCACGGATTCCTCAACGGCTATGTGTTCCACCAGGCCGTGGAGCGGGCGGCCGAGTCCGGCGAGCTAAGCCGTGAGAGCCTCACCGAGGCCCTCAAGGGCTCCTTCGACACCATGGGCATAACCTGCCCGATCGACTGGTCTGCCTTCCCGCACCACAGCCAGTGCGGCGCGGCGTTCTCGCTCGACACCGCTTCCGGCGGCATGGTGCCGGCCAATCCGTTCAGCTTCTACGCCGACAACTTCGACGGCGAGTACGGCATCGAGATCGGCTAGCCCGACAGCCGGAAACGGCTGGTCTAACTTGTCCACATGAGTGTGGCCGAGAACTCCGTCGCCTCGGCGTTCGCCTCCTATCTGGAGGCGAACGTCGGGGCCGACCCCTATCCCATATTCCGCCGGATGCGCGAGGAGGCACCGGTGGTGTGGGTTGAGGCGCTCCAAGCCTGGGTGCTGACCCGGTGGGACGACATCACCGCCATGCTGGAGGACGGCGAGCACTACGGACCGCTGATGAACCGTCCCGGCACCTCCAGCATCTTCGGGCGGGCCATCTTGCAGATGTCGGGCGACGAGCACCGCCGCAAGGACGCCATCTTGGCCAAGCGTCTGCGAGGCCCCCGCTATCTCGGGTCCACCATCGAGGAGATCGTGTCCGGGCTGGTCCACGAGTACGGCGAGCAGTTGCCGGTGGCCCCGGAGGTGGCCGACCTGCGCACCGGACTAACCGAGCCGGTACCGCTGGGCGCTATCGCCGAGCTGATGGACATGGGCGAGGCCAGCAATTTCCGCAACTGGTACAACGACATCGTCGCGGCGGGTACCTCCAACATCACCCAAGACCCGGCAGTCCATGCCAAAGGAGAAGAGGCCCGCGACGAGCTCTACGACTTCGTCACCCCCAGCATCGACGAGCGTCGCACCTGCCCCGGCGATGAGCTGCTGTCCGACCTGTGTTCCATGGAATACGAGGGCGAGCGGCTGTCCGACGACGAAGTCCGCAGCTTCACCGCTTTCTTGCTGTCGGCCGGAATCGAGACCACCGACCGAGCGCTGGCCAATTTGGTCAAGCACCTCATCTTGCAGCCCGAGCAGTGGCGGCGCCTAAAGGACGATCCGTCGCTGGCCAGCTCAGCGGCCACCGAGATTCTGCGCTTCCGGCCCCCGGTGCAGGCCATCGTACGCATGGCCAAACAGGACATGGAGGTTGATGGCACCGTGATCCCGGCGGAGAGCAAGCTCATGGGCTTCATCGCCAGTGCCAACCACGATCCCGATCGCTTCGACAACCCCGAGGTGTTCGACGTGGCCCGCTTCGAGGGGGCAGAGCGCCCCAACTTCACGCCGATTGGCCCGGTTCGGGCCTTCGGCGCCGGCCCCCACACCTGCACCGGCTCGCTGCTGGCCAAGCTGGAGATGGAGCGGACCCTGGAGTACCTGATCGAACGGTTCGACCGCTTCGAATTCGCCGGCGACGTGCCCCCCGACACCGGCATCGTGCTCCGCTCCCCCGACACGCTTGATGTGATCCTGCACCCCGCAGCCTGAGCTAGCCAGCCAGAGCGCTTCAGGCAACAAACGCCGCGGGCTCGGCCTCGAAACGCTGTTGGCAGCCGGGGGCGCAGAAGTAGTAGTCGCTGCCCTGGTGGACGGTGCGGTAGCGAGCGTCGGCCACCAGCACGGACATTCCGCAAACCGGGTCGACGGCTTCTTCGAGGCGGTCTTGAGACAGTCCAGCTGAGTCCACGACGAGCTGTCCCTCAGCCCGACGGGCCACCAAGTCGGCCATAACCGCGGCGGCGATCTCCCGGTTGGGGATGCGACCGAGGTCGATGCCCGCCGGAGCGTGGATACGGGCCAGAGCGTCATCACCGAACCCCTGGGTGCGGAGGTAGTCGTTCATGGCCTCGGCTCGCTTGGCCGACGCCACTAGGCCGATGTAGCCGGCATCGGTTCCCAGGGCTGCCGCAAGTGCGATGTCGTCGTAGTGGCCCTGGGTGGCCACCACCACTGCGGTGGCCTGGTCGATAGTCAGGCTGGTCAGGTCAAGGCTGGTGCGTACCAACTCGGGACGCTCGTGGTCGTCGGGCTGGCCGCCGTCGTCGATGATCACCGCATCCCAGCCGATGGCGGCAGCCACCGCGGCGATGGCGTCCACCGCCGGCGAGCGGCCGATCACCACCACTTGGGGGGCAGGCAGGTTCGGTTCCAAGTAGATCTCCATCGCTCCCTCCGAATCGCACGCCATAGCAATTGAGCGCAGCCCGTCGCTGTGTTTGTCGGCCTGACCGGTACCGACGCTCCGATGGCGGTCCCGGCCGTCCGATGGGCCCAGGCACAACAGCCGGGGCTCGCCGTGGTCCAAACAGGCCAGCGCCTCCACAATCACGGTGGGCTCGGCGCAGGCCCCGCCCAGCCAGCCCCGCACCGTGCCGTCTGGCAAGATCACCGCCTGCGAACCCTGCTGGCCCGACGATGGCGCTCGACGCCAGATCACCGAGGCCAGCACAAAGGGCTGGCGCTGGGCCCGAAGCTCCACCGCCCGAGCCAAGACGTCAACGTTCACGAGACTTGCCACCCACCAGGGCGGGTCCTATTCACGCGATCAACCGGCGGCGTCGATAGCCGCCCACACCCGGTCGGGCAGAACCGGCATGTCGATGTTGCGAACGCCGAGATGGGCCACCGCATCGATCACCGCGTTCACGAACGCAGCCGGCGACCCCACGGTGGCCGACTCCCCCACGCCCTTGGCCCCGATGGGATGGTGGGGCGAGGGCACCTCGGTGGCCAACAGCTCGAAGCGAGGGGTCTCCCAAGCGGTGGGCACCAGATAGTCCATGAAGTTGGCGCCAATGCAGTTGCCGTCGTCGTCGAAGGTGATCCACTGCATGGCCGACATGGCGAACCCCTCGGTGAGGCCGCCGCAGATCTGGCCTTCCACGATCATCGGGTTGATCCGCACCCCGCAGTCGTCCAGCGCCACCATTCGCTGCACCTGCCACACACCGGTGTCGGGGTCCACCTCCACCACCACTATGTAGCTGCCGTAGGGGTAGGTCAGGTTGGGCGGGTCGTAGTAGGTGACGTCTTCCAGGCCGTACTCCATGCCCTCGGGCAGATTGGTGTAGGCGGCCAGGGCCACGTCTTGGATAGTTACCGACCGGTCGGGGCTGCCCGCCACCGAGAACACACCTGAGGCCAGCTCGATGTCCTCGTCGGCCGCCTCCAGCAAGTGGGCGGCGATCTTGCGGGACTTGTCGGCCAGCTTTCGGGCCACCACCGCGGTGGCCGCCCCGCCCACCGGAGTGGAGCGAGACGCATAGGTGCCCAGCCCGTAGGGGGTGTGGTCGGTGTCGCCGTGCTCCACCTTGATGTCGTTGGCCGGTATGCCCAGCACCTCGGCCACGATTTGGGCAAACGTGGTCTCGTGGCCCTGGCCCTGGGTCTTCACCCCCAACTTCAAGATGGCCTTGCCGGTGGGATGCACCCGCAGCTCGGCGGAGTCGATCATCTTCAGCCCGGCGATGTCATAGGTGCGCGACGGTCCCGCCCCCACTGCCTCGGTGAAGTGGGCGATGCCGATGCCGAGCAGCCGGCCCTCGGCCCGGGCCTCAGCCTGCTCCCGGCGCAGATCCTCATAGCCCACCTCGTCCATGGCGGTGCGCAGGGCGGTGGGATAGTCGCCGGAGTCGTACACGAAGCCGGTGGCCGTCTCGTAGGGGAACTGCTCGGGCTGGATGAAGTTGCGCAGGCGCATCTCGGCCGGGTCGATGCCCACCTCGTAGGCCGCGGTCTGCACCAGCCGCTCGATGAGGTAGGAGGCCTCGGTGATGCGGAACGAGCACCGATAGGCCACCCCGCCGGGGGCCTTGTTGGTAAATGCCCCCTTGCAGTTGATGTGGGCAGCACCGAAGTCGTAGCTGCCGGTGACCACGTGGAACAGCCCGGCCCGAAACTGGGTGGGCTGGGCGTCGGAGTAGAACGCCCCTTGGTCCGACAGCATGTCCACCCGTAGGCCCAGGATGCGGCCCTCATCGGTGACGGCCAGCTCGCCTTTCATGTAGTAGTCGCGGGCGAAGCCGGTGGAGATGAGGTTCTCGGTGCGGCTCTCCACCCACTTCACCGGCTGGCCGATGAGCAGCGACGCCGCGGTGGCCACCACATAACCGGGGTAGATGGGCACCTTGTTGCCGAATCCGCCGCCGATGTCGGGGCTGACGATGCGGATGTTCTGCTCCGGCAGCCCGGCCACCATGGCGAACAGCGTCCGATGGGCGTGGGGGGCCTGTGACGTCATATAGATGGTGGCCTGGCCGGTCACCGAGTTCACGTCAGCCACGATGCCGCACGTCTCCAGCGGGGCGGGGTGCGACCGGGGATAGTGGGTTTCCAGGGTGACCACCCGATCGGCCTGGGCGAAGGCCTCATCGGTGGCGCCCTGGTCGCCGGTCTCCCAGGTGTAGGCCAGGTTGTCGGTTTGGCCCTCCTTCTCGTCCCGAATCAGCGCCGCCCCCTCTTCCAGGGACTGCTGGGGCGTGGTGATGGGAGGCAATTCCTCGTAGTCCACCTCGATGAGCTCAAGGGCGTCGGTGGCGATGTAGGGATCGGTGGCGATGACCGCGGCCACCTCCTGGCCCTGGTAGCGCACCTTGTCGGTGGCCAGCACCGCCTGGGTGTCGCCCGACAGGGTGGGCATCCAGGCCAGCCCGTGCTGGTCCATCAGATCGCCGGTGACCACGGCCAGAACTCCGTCGAGGTCGGTGGCCGCCGAAGAGTCGATGCCGTTGATGCGGGCGTGGGCCAGCGGCGAGCGCAAGATGGCCATGTGCAGCGTGCCGGGCAGCTCGATGTCGTCGAGGAAGTTGCCCTGGCCCTCGATGAGCCGGGCATCTTCTTTGCGCTGGACGCTATGGCCGATGCCGCCAATCTCAGCCGGTGTAGTTGGTGCAACCATGACTGCTCCTCAGCTTCCGTTGGACGACTCGGCTGCTCGGGCGGCTGCCGTCTGAATGGCCTTGACGATGTTGATGTAGCCGGTGCAGCGGCACAGGTTTCCCGAGATGGCCCAGCGCACGTCGTCGTCCGACGGGTCGGGGTTCTCGGCGATGAGCGAGGCGCCCACCAGCATCATGCCCGGGGTGCAGAACCCGCACTGGAGGCCGTGGTCGTCGGTGAACGCCGACTGGATGGGGTGAAGGCCGTCGGCGGTCTTGAGGCCCTCCACGGTGGTGACCTCCGTGCCGTCGGCCTGCGCGGCCAGCACCGTGCAGGCCTTGACCGGCTTCCCGTCCATCAGCACGGTGCAGGCCCCGCAGCTGGTGGTGTCGCAGCCCACATGGGTGCCGGTCAAACCGACCGTGCGCCGGATGTGGTCCACCAGCAGGGTGCGGGACTCCACATCGCTGGCGTGGCCGGAACCATTGATGGTGATGTTGACTTCCATGTCAGCTCCCTTCGGCCTGCTGGGCGGCGGCGGCCAGCCCCCGCTTGGTGTAGGTGCGGACCACCTGGCGCTTCCAGGCGGCGCTGCCCCGGACATCGTCTCGGGGCTCGGCTGCCGCGGCGGTCAGCTCGGCGGCCTCGGCAAACAGCTCGTCAGAGGGCTGTTGACCCACCAATAGCGCTTCGGCGTCGGCCACCTTGGTGTTGATGGGATTGACCGAGGTGAGGGCCAAACCGGCGTTGGAAATGGCTCCTGAATCGTCCAACTCCAGATGGGAGGCCACGGCCACGGTGGCATAGTCGCCGACCTTTCGCTCCAGCTTGAGGTATGCCCCGCCCGAGCGGCCCGACGGAACAGGGATGCGGAGCCCAACCACCAGCTCGTCTTCGCCCAACGTGGAGGTGAACGCACCGTCGACGAAGTCGGCAATGGATATCGACCGCTCGCCGTTGGGCCCGTGGGCCACTACATCGGCCCCAGTAGCCAGCAGCACCGAGTTCCAATCGCCCTCTGGGTCGCAGTGGGCCACCGAACCGCACATGGTCCCCCGGTTGCGGACCAGGGGATCGGCCACCCACGGGGCAGCGGCGGCAAGAGCTCCAAAGGTGGCATCCGAGGCCACCACATCGGCGTGGCGAACCAGAGCCCCCACGTGGAGATGCCCGTTGGACCGCTCAATGGCGTCCAGCCCAGCGATGCGGTTGATGTCGATGAGCGTGTCGGGAAACGCCACCCGCATCTTCATCATAGGGATCAGGCTTTGGCCCCCCGCGAGGAACCGGCCCCCCTCCCCCGCGTCCACCTTGGCCTCCACTGCCTCGCCGACAGATTGGGCCACAACAAGGTCGAACCGTGACGGGAACATACGCCCTCCTCCCCTGGGCTTCAGTTGTTCCCGCCACCCTACCCCTCAGCCAAATTCTCCGCTGAGGAAGTGGAGGTCTACCCCAGGCGGCGGTCCAGGCGGTCGCGGAAGGCTCGGGCACCGACGACGACGGCGCCGTGGCGGCGCACTTGGCGGGCAAGCTCACGGTCGGAGGTAACCACGGTGGCTGCCGAAGGATCGTCCAGAGCCGCCACCTCATCGGCAATCCGCTCGTCGGCCGCGTTGGGGCCGCGTCGGGAGGCATAGGCCAGCTCGACGACACCGTGGGAACCGGCAGGCAGGCTGGGAACCGGTCGGCCATCGGCCACCACCAAGGCCGGCACCCCAGCGTCGCCAAGGTCTTCGACCAGCCGGATCAGCGCCCCATCCCGATCAGCCCACCACCCATCAGGCCGACACCCAATCACGTTCATAGCATCAACCACCAACACCGCTCTTCACCCCCTTGCAGTATGGCCAGACCAACGGTAGGGCCGGGGGGTGGCGCCGGAGGCGGACCTGGCGCACGCGAAGCACGCCAGGCCGCCGTAGAGCGACAGGACCCGCCGGCCCGGTCGATATAAACCCGACTAAGCCAGGCTGGAGTCCAGGCACTCCACCGAAGGGGCGAAGTAGTAACTGCCCGAAGCCGGGTTCGAGAAGTCAGTAAGCATGTCGCGCACCTGGCCATTGCGGCCATACATCGCATCCATGCGCTCCCGGAACGGCGCCTGGGTCTTGCAGAAGGCCATGAAGTACAGGCCCACGGTGCCATCGTGGAAGGCATACGGCGTGGACCGGCGAGCGATCTCGTCCCGCTTGGGCTTGGAGGCATCGGCAGTATCGCCGTCGCGCAGCTCCACGTGGGAGAGGTGCGAATGGGGGGCCTGCTCGTCCAGGCGGGTGGAGTCGGCCTTGGTCCGGCCGAAGTTCACCTCTTGGGTGGGCACGTCCAGCTTCTCCCAGGCCACCAGGTCGTGGACCCAGCGTTGGGCGATGATGAAGCTGCCTCCCGCACCGGCCTGGCCGTCGGGGATGATGGCCACCGCAGGCTGATCCTCGTCTTCAGGGTTGCCGGTGCCGTCGATGAAACCGGTCATGTCCAGGCTCTCGCCGTAGATGAAGGTGGGGGTCTCTCGGGCCACGCTCATGCCGGAGGCGATAAGGGCCATGCGGGCGTCCCATTGGGCCTTCCACACCAGGTCCTTCTCGTCGTGGGTCATCCACAGCAGCAGCTCCTCCTGGGTGCCCTTGGCCTCGCGGCCGCTGCCGTCGATGGACTCCACCGTGTGATACGGCTGGAAGTCGTCGGGAACGTCGTCGGTCAGGTCGGCCAACAAGGTGGGGCCGAGGCCAATCACCAGATTGATCCCTAGGGCGTCGCAGTTGCTGCGGCAGTCGGAGATCGCCGACTTGATGCCCCCCAGATCAGCCCCATCACCGCGGCTGAGGTGGACGTACCACTGGTATTTGCCCATTTCGTTGAAAATTGCCGGCTGGCAGGTCGCCATTGCGCATCTCCTCCCTGAAAACGTTGACTGCTAACGAAGTCTGGCACTATTGCCAGGCAGATTCACCTTGAAGCGCAAAAATCCAACTTCGATTTCGTCCATGCCAGGAGGAACTTATGAACCCCGACGACTATGGCGCTCTGGAAGTGTCTACCGTCGACCGAATCACCACGGTGGTGCTGAACCGGCCCGAGGCCCGCAATGCCATCAATCCGGTGCTGCACGACGATTTGACCAGGGTATTCACCGACCTGGATCAGGATCCCGACACCGACGTGGCCATCCTCACCGGGGCGGGCGGGGCGTTCTGCGCCGGCGGCGACATTCCCTGGCTGCGCCAACTGGCCGGAAATATGTCCGAGGTGGAGCGGGTCATTCGGGCCGACCGGCGCATTACTGAAACGGCGCTCACCCTGGAGAAGCCCATCTTGGCCAAGGTGGACGGTCCGGCGGTGGGGCTGGGTTGCTCGCTGGCTCTGTATTGCGACTTCGTCTACGCCTCGGAGCGGTCGGTGTTCGGCGACCCCCACGTGTCGGTTGGACTGGTGGCCGGCGACGGGGGCGCCCTGCTGTGGCCGCAGCTTGTCGGCTACGCCCGGGCTCGGCGCTACCTGCTGACCGGAGACCTGATCAAGGCCCCCGAGGCCGCCGATATGGGCCTCATCACCGAGTGCGTGCCCGGCGAAGAGCTGGATGACACCGTGCAGGCCATGGCCGAGCGGATGCGCGACGGCGCTCGCATGGCCATCAAGTTCACCAAGGCATCCATCAACGCCGGGATGCGCCAGGTGGCCAACGCGGTGGCCGACCGGGCCGCGTCCACTGAGGGCCTCACCATGATGACCGAGGACTTCAAGATCGCCCTCGACGCCTTCCTGGCCAAAGAGCCCCCCGAGTTCATCGGCCGCTAAATCGGAGACACGCCGTGGACTACCCCCAACACCTCCCGTCTCTGCCCCAAAAGTGGCACTAACCGAAGGAGGAGACGGTGGACCAACTTCAAGAAGCCGAGCACCACGCACTGCTGCGGGAGACCGTGCGGCGCTTCGTCGAGGCGGAGATGCCCCGGGAGCTGGCCCGGAAGTGGGACCGGGAGAACGAATTCGACCGGGGCGTCTTATACAAGCTGGCCGATCTGGGGCTGTTCGGCATCACCATCCCCGAGCAATACGGCGGGTCGGGGCGGGACATCACCGCCACCATGATCGTGATCGAGGAGCTGTGCCGCCGCAGCACCGCGGTGGGCAGCGGCTACATCTACGGCGCCTGCTATGCGGGAATGAACCTGGTGGACACGGCCAGCGAGACCCAGCGCCAAGAGTGGCTGCCTAAGGTGGCCCGAGGCGAGATGCTGTTCTCCTACGGCCTGACCGAGCCCGACGTGGGCTCCGATCTGGCCAGCGTTGCCACCACCGCGGTGCGCGACGGCGAGGTGGTACGGATCAACGGGGCCAAGCGGTTCTGCTCGGGCACCACCTACACCGACTACATCTACGCCCTGGTCAACAGCAATCCCGATGGCGAGCGCTACCACAACCTCTCGTTTGTGCTGATCCCGCCCCGCCATCCGGGGGTGACCATCGAACCCCAGCACGCCATGGGGCTCAAGGGGTCGATGACCACCGATGTCACCTTCAACGACGTGGAGGTGCCCGCCAACAACATCGTGGGCGGCGATGAGGGCTGGAACCAAGGGTGGGCCAAGCTGGCCGGCCCGGGGCTCGACGTGGAGAAGATCGAGGTGGCGGCCATGGCCCTGGGCATTGCCACCGGGGCAGTCGAGGACGCCTGGGGCTACGCCCAAGAGCGGGTCCAGTTCGGCATGCCCATCAGCAGCCACCAGTCCATCCGCCACATGCTCTCTGAAGCCCGCACCCGGCTCTTGGCCTCTCGGCTGATGACCTACCACGCGGCCCGCTTGCTGGATGAGGAGAAGCCGGCGTCGGTGGAAACCTCCATGGCCAAGCTGTTCGTGTGCGACACCGCCAAGGACATCGTGTTGTCGATGCAGCAGTTGATGGGCGCGTACGGCTATGTGGAGGACTTCGACATGGAGCGATACGTTCGCGACGTGCTGGTTATGCCCATCATTGGCGGCTCCTCCGCCATCCAGCGAAACAACATTTCCAACCGCCTCAAACTCGCAAGGGAGTAGCCCGCTGTGACCGTAACCAAAGACCCCATGGATACCGAGGCCGCCACCGAGAAGGTGGTCGCTTGGCTGGAGGACAATCTGGGGGGCACGGTCACCCACATCGACCGTCAGGCCCGCTGGCGGCCGGTGTGGTTTGCCGATGTGGAGCGCAACGGCGAGCGGCTGGAGCTGTGCGTTCGGGGCGACCGCAACGACATGCCGCTAGTTTTCCCGCTCGATCACGAGATGCGCCTGCAATCCCTGCTCGGTGATCACGGCATCCCGGTGGCCCACGTGTACGGCTGGATCGACGAGCCCACGGCCTACGTCATGGACCGGGTTCCGGGCGAGAACCACTTTGAGGACTGCACCGACGCCGAGCGCGACGCGGTGGTGGACGACTACCTGCACATCCTGGCCCGAATGCACGCCCTCGACATCCAGCCCTTCGTGGACGGGGGCATAATGCGAGCCGACCGACCCGAGGAGTCGGGCCTGCTGGGTTTGAGGCGCTATGAGCAGCTTTACCGCAGCGTGAAGACGCTTCCCGATCCGTTCTTGGAGTTCAGCTTGGGCTGGTTGCACCGCAATCCCCCGTTCTCTAGGGGCCGGGAGTCGGTAATCGTGTGGGACACCGGGCAGTTCCACCATCAAGACGGCAAGGTGCTGGCCGTGCTCGACGTGGAGATCGGCCACATCGGCGACCCAATGATGGATCTGGCCGCGTGGCGCCAGCGCGACACCGTGCTCGGGTTCGGCAACTTCGCCAAGCTGTACGACCGCTACGGCGAGCTGGCCGGCGAGCCGGTGGACTTGGATGCCATTCAGCGCCATCACTTCATGTTCACCCTCTCCAACCAGCTCCCGTTCAGCGCCGCGCTGCGCCAACCGGCACCCGACTCCGACCTGATGACCAACCTCCAGTGGTGCTATGAGACCAACTTGTTCGCCACCGAGGCCCTAGCCGAGATCCTCGGGGTGGAACTGCCAGAGGTGGAAATGCCCGAGCCTCGGGAGTCCCGGGCCGAGGTGGTGCTCAACCACCTGGTGCGCAACCTGCGCACCGTGCAGATCGACGACGAATACCTGCGCTACAAGCTGCGCACCATGTTCCGCATGGCCCGTCACGCGTCCCGCATTGACGAGATCGGCGACGCCGTGTCCGAGGCCGACCTGGACGACCTCCACGAGCTGTTAGGGCATCGCCCCGAGTCGTGGCTGGCGGGCGAAGCCGAGCTGGAGCAGTTCGTGCTGGCCAACGCCGACACCGACCGCTACGACGAGGCCCTGGTGACGCTGTTCCACAAGCGCAACCTGCGGGCTCAAATGCTCCTCGGCCCCGCCGGTTCAGCCATGGCCCGCCACCTGAAGATCCAGACCTTCAGCGACTGACGGCCATCAGGCGCTCAGATCAGGAGCCTCAGGCTCGGCCTTCTGCGTTGAGGCTGGGTTCGTGTCGCATCTGAGGTTATTGATACAGGGCCACAGACCATAGGCTGTCCCCCCATGGCTCCCTCGCTCTACAAGGACACGGGTTATCCGCTCAATTACCTGATAGAGGACATCAAGCGCGGAAATATCGCTCTGCCTGATATCCAGCGACCATTCGTGTGGTCTTCTGCCAAAGTCCGCGACCTATTTGATTCCATGTACCAGGGGTACCCAGTCGGAACACTGCTGTTTTGGGAAACCGGAAACCACACCGGAACTCGCCAGATTGGCGGAGGCGAACAAGACACAGTGGCAAAACTGCTCATCGTGGACGGCCAACAACGACTCACATCTCTATATGCAGTGCTCACAGGCAGTTCGGTGCTCACCAAGTCATTCGAGAGCAAGCAAATTCAGATTGCATTTAGGCCCAGCGACGAGACCTTCGACGTCGCAGACGCCGCCATCCGCAAAGATCCGGAGTTCATCCCAGACATCACGGCACTTTGGAATCAGGGTTACAAACCAACGGTGAAAGCGTTCCTGGCCAGACTCGCCCAAAGCCGAGAGCAAGATATTCCTGAGGAAGAAGAAGAGCGATTGGAAGGTCGGATAGATCGAGTCCGCGACCTGCGTGACTTCCGATTCCAGGTCATTGAGCTCAACGCCAACGCAGACGAAGAGCAGGTTGCCGAGATCTTCGTGCGCATCAACTCTGAGGGAGTGCAACTCAATCAAGCCGATTTCATTCTCACGCTGATGTCCGTCCATTGGGAAAAGGGCCGGCGAGAGCTTGAGCAATTCAGCCGCGGCGCAGTTGATCCCGCAATCGGAGGGCCTTCGCCGAAGAACGCCTTCATCGACCCCAGCCCTGATCAACTGCTGCGCGCAAGTGTAGGACTCGCATTCCGAAGAGCCCGCCTACAGCACGTCTACAGCATCCTCAAAGGCAAAGATCTGAACACCGGAGAGATATCACTTGACCGCCGCGACGAGCAGTTCGGACAGCTGCGCCTAGCTCAAGACGAGGTGCTGGACCTGACAAACTGGCACGAATACCTCAAGTGCCTGACCCTCGCCGGATTCCGCGGACGGCGGATGATTACATCAGATACCGCCCTGATCTACTGCTACGTCCTGTGGTTGATCGGCCGCCGAGACTTCGGATTAGGCATCGCGGAGCTCCGTACCGTTATGGCCCGTTGGTTCTTCATGGCCCACACCACGGGTCGTTACACCGGTTCCCCCGAAACAGCCCTGGAAGCCGACCTCAGCCGAATCGACTCGCTGGAGTCGAAGGATGGTAAGGGTTTCTGCGCCGAACTTGACCGCCAGATCAAGGCCAATTTCACAAACGACTACTGGGAGGTGTCGCTTCCCACCCGCCTTGATAGCTCCTCGGCGAAATCCCCTGCTCTTTGTGCCTATTGGGCAGCGCTAAATGTGCTTGATGCAGAGCTGTTGTTCAGCAACTTCAAGATGAGTGCCGTTTTGAAATCCGAGGCCAGCGCACCCCGCTCGGTTGAGCGCCACCATCTGTTTCCCAAGGCGTTCTTGGCGGCCAAGGGCATCACCGGCACCCGCCAAGTCAACGCCATCGCCAACATGGCGTTCTTGGACTGGCCGGAAAATGTCGGTATCGGCGCGGACAACCCATCAGAGTACTGGCCTGTCATGTCCAACCAGATGGCGCCCGACCAACTCCAGCGGCAGGTAGAGCTGCACGCGCTCCCGGTGGGTTGGGAGCAGCTGGAATACCCCGAATTCCTGGAGAAGCGCCGAGCCCTTATGGCCAAGGTGACCCACAAGGGTTTCGAGCGCCTGTGGAGCGACGACAGCATCGACCACTCAGTCTCCACCTTGAGCGACCTGCTGGCCGCAGGCGAGTCTCAGACTGTTGAATTCAAGTCCACCGCCCGCTGGAACCTACACACTGGTCAGCCTGACAGGAAGCTGGAGCATGTGATTACTAAGACAGTGTGCGGGTTCCTCAACGCCGTGGGCGGCAAGCTGCTCATCGGGGTAGACGATGAGGGGAATGCAGTTGGGTTGGATAGCGACATGCAGACGCTGGGCAGCAAGGCGAACCGGGACGGCTACGAACTCTTCCTGCGCCAGCATCTAGACAACACCTTGTCTGCCCCAACTGCCGCAACCGTAAGAATCCACTTTGAGCGACACGTGAGAGAAGACGTTTGCATAGTCACAGTCGCTGCCTCGGCAAAGCCGGTGTTTGCCAATGCGGTACAGGGAGGAGGGACTCCATCTGAGTTCTGGGTGCGCATCGGTAATGCCACCAAGCAGCTTCACGGCGACGACATGATGGCCTACCAAACCGACCACTGGGGTTAGCCCGGAATAAGGTCGGCTCCCGAATCCACCCTGTTGGCCAGCCTCGTAGCCACGAGCCGCCCAAATCACACCCGCTCCTGCGGATTTGTCAAATATCGAACTGCGAGTTTGCCAATTAGAAAGCTGACAGCTTGCAAAGTAGTAGCACGGCGATTTGTGAATTAGACAACATACAGTTTGCCAATTAGAAAGCTGACAGCTTGCAAAGTAGTAGTTAGGATCAAGACATGGCGCTCGTCGGGCGGCATATCCAGCCCAAGATTGAAGACGCCCTGGAATGGTCCCGAGTGGTCTTGCTGCACGGGGCCCGCCAGTGCGGCAAGACGACACTGGCCCAGGCAGTCACCGACCGCCTGGGAGGAACCTACGTCTCCCTGGATGACCAGGCCCAACTGCGACTGGCCCATGACGATCCCCTGAGTTTTCTAGCCAATCAGCGCCACCCCCTCGCGGTGGATGAAGTCCAACTTGGCGGAGACAGACTCATCCGGGCGGTGAAGCAACTCGTAGACGCTGAGCCGACACCAGGCCGGTTCCTGCTCACCGGGTCTACCAACTTCCTGACCGTTCCAACCATCAGCGAGTCGTTGGCGGGACGAATTCAGATTCTCCGGTTGTGGCCGCTGTCAGAGGCCGAATTGGCTGGTTCGCGGCCCACCGAGATTGAAAGCTGGTTCGAGGGCCAGCATCGGCTGCCTCCCGCCGATGGAATAGCCCGAAGCGAGTACTTCGAACTCGTGTGCCGAGGCGGCTACCCAGAGGTCGTGAACTTAGCCCCCAATCGGAGAAGGAGTTGGTTTCGCAGCTACATCGAAACGGTTACCCAGCGCGACATCGCCTCGCTCGTAGACATCCGCAAAGCCACCGCACTCCCGGCCCTCCTGCGGTGGACCGCCGGACTCACCAGCAGCCATGTAAACCTCTCAGACGCGGCGAGAAGGCTGGAGGTGAGCCGTCCGGCGGTCGCCTCTTACTTCGAGTGGCTTCAGACAGTGTTCTTGGTCCATGAACTCCCGGCTTGGTCCCGGAACCTGCCCTCCCGTCCGATGCGCCGGCCCAAGTTCCACATAACCGACAGCGGCCTCACTGCCAGCCTCCTAAGGCTCGACGCTGACGCCCTCGTGTCGCCGGCCGCTCCGGCTACCGGACCCCTTCTCGAGACATTTGCCGTGAACGAGATCGCCCGCCAGCTCTCCACCACAGAGCACGACCTGACCCTCTCCCACTACCGTGACAACCAGGGCCGCGAGGTGGACCTAGTGCTCGAAGCCCCCAACGGCGACGTGGTCGCGGTAGAGATCAAGGCCACCCGCTCCCCCAACCCGACCCAGCTCAACCACCTGGCCTGGCTGCGAGACAAGCTGGACATCGTCAGCCCCGGCAGCTACCGAGCCGGCATTCTGCTCCACACCGGCGACCAGCACGGCAAGATCGGCGACCGCCTCCATCTCCGCCCCATCAACTGCCTGTGGTCGGACTAGTTCTATACAGTCATAGGTGACGTGAGGGAAAACCATGGCCGTAACCAAAGACCCCATGGATACCTATGACTGCTGGGCACGAGCCGTTACGGCTGCCGCGCCGATGAGGCCGCCGTCGGCACCCAGTGGGCTGGGAATGATTCGGGTGCCCTGAGAGTGGACCAAGCGGCAGATGCGGTCGATCTCGGCTTGAGCCGCGTTGAAGAAGTCGTCGCCGTAGCCCAGCGCCACCGATCCGCCGACCACAGCCAAGCGAAGGTCCAGCAGGTTGGCCACCGAGCCCACCCCTCGGCCCACCAGGGTGCCTACGCGGTGGCGCATCTCCAGCGGCGCATCAGCGGGAGCAACGCTGTCCAGCAAGTCGGCGATGGCCGTGCCCGACGCTTGGCCCTCCAGCAGCCCCACCGCCCCGGCGGCATCGGCCCGCCCTTCTTCGGCCACGAAGATGTGGCCGATGTGGCCGGCATTGCCGTCAGCGCCGTCGAGCAGCTGGCCGTTCAATACGATGCCGCCCCCAATGCCGGTGGACACCACCATGGCCAGGTAGTTGTCAACCCCAACGGCGCCACCCACCCATCCCTCGGCCAAGGCCAGCGCCTTGGCGTCGTTGTCCACGGCTACCGGTAGCCCGAGGACCTCAGACAGCCGATCTCGAAGGGGGAAATCCCGCCACACGGCGATGTTGAGCGGAGACAACAGTCGGTGGTTGTCCCGGGACGGCCCCCCGCTGCCCACGCCGCAGACGCTCACCGGCTGGCCGTGCTCTTCCAGCACCGCCCGGGCCAACTCCACGATCAGGGAAAACAGCGCTTCTTCGTCAGCGGCCTGAGACGGCCCACGCCGCTGGCACAGCACCTGCCCATCAGAGGCGACCACGCCGACAGCCACCTTGGTGCCGCCGATGTCCACGGCCAGCACCGGGCCGTTGAGCGCTATTTCCACGGGCTGAGATTATCCTCGCCCGAAGCACCTTCCGCTTTCTGTCCCGCGGGATACACAAACCGGATCAACAGCACCGCAGCCACCAACCCCACGAGCTGCATCACGCTGAACATGGGGGCCGACGACGGCTCGATGCCGGCAAACGTGTCGGAGAACATGCGCCCTACGGTCACCGCCGGATTGGCGAAGCTGGTGGACGAGGTGAAGTAGTAGGCCCCGCCGATGTACGCCGCCACTGCTCCAGCCACATGCCGAAGCCGCCCGGTGCGAACCAGCGCGAAGATCAGCGCCACCAGCCCGGCGGTGGCGATCGCCTCGCCCAGCCACAGATGGCCAGCCGAGCGGCCCTTGGTAGACCAGTTGACCGCGTCTAGGTCGAACATCAGGTTGGCCAGCACTGTCCCAACCACCGCGCCAGCCACCTGGGTGGCGATGTAGGGGGCGATATGGCGACGGGGGAAATCCCCCAGCGCCCAGTCGGCCAACGTCACCACCGGATTGAAGTGGGCGCCCGACACTGGGCCGAACATCAAAATGATGGCGAACAGCACCGCGGCGGTGGCCGCCGCGTTCTGGAACAGCTGCAATCCCACGTCGGTGGGCGACAGCCTCTCGGCCATGATGCCCGAGCCCACCACGCCGATCAGCAGGAGCGAGGTGCCCACGGCTTCGGCCACCAGCTTTCGAATCAACACGTGAGAAAGCTAATACGCTCAGCGACCATGCGGTTCACCGGTTCCAGTGTTCCCCGGCGGGAGGACCCCCGTCTTCTGGCCGGCGCGGGTCGTTTTGTGGACGACATCTCTCGACCCGATCTGCTGGAGGCGATGTTTGTGCGCAGCCCGGTGGCCCACGGGCACCTGGTGTCGGTCGACGCCAGCGAGGCTTTGGCCGTGGATGGCGTGGTGGCAGTTTTGACCGCCGAAGATCTGGCCCAGTGCTGTTCCCCTATGGGGCTGGGCATAGCCGGCCCGCTGATCGTGCCTGCTCACCTCCCTCTGGCCGACGACCGGGTGCGCTTCGCCGGCGATCCCGTGGCAATGGTGATTGCCACCAGCCGGGCCGCGGCTGAAGACGGCGCCGATGCGGTGGAGGTGGACATCGAGCCGCTGCCCCCGGTGACCAGTGCCGCCGCGATGGGCCAGAGCGCCGCGGCGGTGTGGGATGAAGCCCCCGACAACGTGCTTTGGTCAGGCGAGGAGGTGTGGGGCGACCCCGATGAGGCGTTTGCCGCCGCGGCCCATGTCATTTCTGAGACCCTCACCCAGCACCGCCACACCTGCGCTCCCCTGGAGACCCGAGGCGGAATAGCCGACTTCGACCCGTCTACCGGCAGCCTCCACTACGAGGTTTCCCATCAGAACCCCCACGCGCTGCGGGTGCATCTGTCGGCCATCTTGGGGATGTCGGCCGCCCAACTGCGGGTGACCTGCGACAGCATCGGGGGATCGTTCGGCCTCAAGTCCAACCCCACTCGGGAAGACGTTGCGGTGTGCGCCGCCGCCCGCCTCCTAGGCCAGCCGGTGCGCTGGGTGGAGGACCGGGCCGAAAACCTGGTGGCCGGCGGCCACGCCCGCGAAGAGCAAGTGAGGGTGGAGGCCGCCCTCGATGAAGAGGGCGTGGTGATCGGATTGCGGGCCGACCTGATAATGGATCACGGGGCCTACCCGTTCCTCAACCTGCCGCTCTCCCTGTTCGCCAACATCATAAAGGTGCTGCTGCCCGGCACCCTGCAAGTGTGCCACTACCAGTTTCGGGGATCGGTGATGGCCACCAACAAGGCCTCTTTCGTGGCCTACCGGGGGCCGTGGGAGATCGAGTGCTGGGTGCGGGAGCGCCTCATGGACCTCATCGCCCGCCGACTCGATCTCGATCCCCTCGAGGTGCGCCGCCGCAACTACATGGGCGACGACCAATTCCCCGGCGCCATGCTCACCGGCCCCACCCTCGACTTCATGACCATCAACCAGACCCTGGACCGGGCGGTGGAGTTGGCCGACTACCAGGGCTTCCGTGCCGACCAGGCCGAGGCCCGATCAGAGGGGCGCTATCTGGGCATCGGCTTGTGCACCTATTTGGAGCCCGGCCCCGGTCCCACCGACTACGGCCAGGCGCTGGGCTTCACCTACGAGCAGCGTTCGATGCAGCGGGCTCGGGTGAAGCTGGAGCCTGACGGCTCGGTGACGTTGTTCACCAGCCAACAGCCCCACGGCCAGAGCCACGAGACCACCCTGTCCCAAGTGGTGGCCGACGAGCTGGGGGTGGGCATCGACGACGTGGTTGTGGTGAGCGGCGACACCGATCAAGTGCCGTTCAACATGGTCGGCACCGGCGGAAGCCGGGCGGCCACTCTTGGCGCGGGAGCCGCCCAGGGCGCAGCCCGCATCGTGCGCCACAAACTTCTGGCAGTGGTGGCTGCCCTGCTGGAGGCCAACCCCGACGACCTGGAGATCAACGACGGGATGGTGGCCGTGCGGGGCTCGCCCGACCGAAACAAGACGGTGGCCGAAGTGGCCCGTCTTTCGTACATGGCCCCGTTCACCCTGGACGAGGCGCTGGGCGACGGGTTCGACGCATCGTTCGACTTCGAGACTCCGGCCGGCGGTTGGACCCAGTCGACCCACGTCTGCTGGGTGGAGCTCGACCCCGGGACCGGCTTGGTGACCGTGCCCCGCTATCTAGTGGTGGAGGACTGCGGGGAGATGATCAACCCCGCGGTGGTGGAGGGCCAGATCCGGGGCGGAGTGGCCCAGGGCATCGGCAGCGTGCTGTTCGAGCGCATCGTCTACGACGACAGCGGACAGTGCACCACGTCCACGTTCATGGACTACCTGCTGCCCACCGCCGCCGAGATCCCCCGCATCGACATCGAGCACATGGAAGGGCCCTCGCAGGGCGATGTGCCCTGGCGGGGGGTGGGCGAAGGCGGGGCCATCGGTTCTCCCGCCGCGGTGTGCAACGCCATCGAAGACGCCCTCGCCCCTTGGGGCGTCGAGATCACCGAGCAATATCTGCCCCCCAGCCGCATCCTCCAGTTCATCTCCCCCGCCGCAGAGCCAGATACAGCGGGCAACTAGCGTTGTGGCCGTGAGCGACAACCCCATCGGCGAGCGGCGGCCGATCCGCATCGCCGACATCGAATGGGAGGATTTCGCCGACCCTGACGAGCCGGATCGGGAGCCGGGGCCGTTCGTGCGCTGGCTGGTCGATCCGGCCTCGGGCAATCGGGTCATGCACGTGAAGTCGTGGGCGGGGCGCAACGCCGCCGCCCACTGGCATTTGTCCGACACGGTGTATTTGGTGACCAAGGGGGAGTTCATCGTGGAGGGCGAGGAGCCCTACCGGGAGGGCGACCTGCGCTGGGTGCGGGGCGGATTCGCCTACGGCCCCGAGCGATCGGGTCCCGACGGGTGCGAGTACTTGTTCTTCAGCCTCGGCCCCTATGACAAACTCGACCCCGACGAGCACCCGCCCCCACTGGGCCGTTGGGACGATCCCTCCACCTGGGTGGACGGCTACCCCCAAGCCGAGCGGGCCAAGATGATGGACATTCCCCGATGAGCCTCAAAATCACCCCGCTGGACGCCCCTCTCGGCGCGGAGGTGGCCGGATACGACTTCGCGGCGCCGCCCGACACTGAGACCACCGGCCAACTCCGAGACGCCGTGGACGAGCACCTGCTGTTGCTGTTCCGCAACGCCGAGCCCCCCACGCCCGCTCAGGTGACCGGCTTCTGCGAGTCGTTCGGGCCGCTGCGGCCGACGCTGGCCGACAAGTCCCGCCTCCCCGGCTTTCCCGGCATCAACCGAGTGTCCAATGTGGATGTCGACGGGGTGGTCGGAACCGGCGGAACCGACGTGGTCACCTACCACTCCGACCTCAGCTTCACCCCGCCCCTGATCGAATTCCTCTATCTGGACGCAGTCACGCTGCCGTCAGTGGGTGGCGCCACCAAGTGGCTCAATCTGGTGGCCGCCTACCGAGACCTCGACGACGACATCAAGGCCCGCATCGACCATATCGGAGTGGTCTACCGCCTGCGCGACGGCCTGGACTTCGGTAGCTACTTCAAGGCAACCGACGGCGAGGCGCTGCTGGCCGACCGCACCTGCATATCTCTGGTGCAGACCAACCCCCGCAACGGCCGCCGCAGCGTGTGGCCCAACACCGGCCCCGACTTCGCCGCCGACGTGGAGGGCCACGGCCCCGATGAGGGTGCCGCCCTGTTGGCCGAGCTATTTGAGCACTGCACCAAAGACCGCTATGTCTACGAGCACCGCTGGACCGTCGGGGAATCGGTCTTCTGGCTCAACACCCAGACCATGCACCAGCGCGAGGCCTTCCCCCCCGACCAGGTACGCGAGCTCCGCCACGTAAACATCCTCGGCCACACCGACCCCCGCCAAGCGGCCTAGGAGGACAAGGACCATGACCACACGTCAACGCTGGTTCCGCTATGGGTCGTTAGCTGTGGCTATCGCTCTTGTTGTTGGGATGGCTGGCTCTTCGGCCGGCGGGCAAGCTCCAGATAATCGGGATGCGCTGATAGCCCGTTTGGAAGCGAAGATCTCCGAATTGGAAACACACGTCGCCGACAGAGACGCGCTGATCGCGGCCCAAGAGGCGCTCCTCAACGACTACCGATGCCTGTTCGACGTCGACACCCAACTAGTGCCCGGCGGCTGCCCCGGAACAACTCAGCCCACCCCGGACCCCACCCCCGAGCCCACCCCCGAGCCCACCCCCGAGGAAACGACCTCTGCGGTCGAGTTGCCCGAGGGCACCACCGCGCAGCAATGGGAGCAACTCCGCCGGTGCACATCCAACGACAACTACCAGTACTCCAACCCCAATGGGATCAACTTCGGCGCCTACGAGTTCAGACAGCCAACCTGGGATGACCTCGCTCGCCTTCACGACCCCGAACTGGTGGGAGTGAACCCCCGCGACGCCGACCCCGCCGACCAAGACCGCATGGCCTATGCCCTCTACGAAGAGCGGGGATGGCAGCCCTGGCCAGCGTGCGCCGCATCACTGGAATTGCTCCCACCGGGAGACACCACTTCGACCGACCCAACCACATTCCCCCCGCTCCCCGACGGCACCACCCAGGCGCAGTGGGACCAGCTCATCCGTTGCGAATCCCAGGGCAACTACCAGGCCTACAGCTCTGTGGGGCCGTTCCTGGGCGCCTTCCAGTTCCTCCAAAGCACCTGGGACTGGGTCGCGGGCATCCACTACCCCCGCCTCCAGGGAGTAGATCCCCGAGACGCTACCCCTGGTGACCAGCACCGCATGGCCTATGCCCTGTACGGAATGCAGGGTTGGCGTCCATGGCCGGTGTGCGCGGCGCCTTTCCGGCAATAGCGACGGGCCGCTAAACACTCCCCTGTCAACCGGTGAGCAAACTTAGGAGATTGCGATGCGAGGAATGAGGATCGGGGCGATGGCAGCCGAGGGCACCGGCGATCCGCCGGTGCCGGGGATGAGCGGGCCTCCGGGGTTGGACGAGATCGTGGAGAACGCCCAGCGGTTCGAGGCGCTGGGCTTGGACACCGCTTGGATCGCCAACATCGAGATTGACGCGGTCACCGCATCGGCGGTGGTGGGAACGGCAACCAATCGCATCGAGATCGCCACCGGGGTGACCCCCACCCCCATGCGCCACCCCTTCGCACTGGCCCAGCAGGCCGCCACTGCACAAGCGGCGTGCGGCGGGCGGTTCACCCTGGGCATCGGCCTGTGCCACCAGGGAATGGTGGAAAACCTGATGGGCCTCTCCTATGCCCGCCCGGCCCGCCAGATGAGGGAGTACCTGGAGATCGCCGGACCCATGCTGCGGGGCGAGGGCATGAACTACCAGGGCGACATCTACACCACCCGGTGGCGGGGTTTGTCGCATGCGCCCTCCACCGAGATCATCGTGGCCGCCATGGGGCCGATCATGCTGGGCCACGCCGGACGCCTGGCCTCGGGCACCTTCGTGTGGGCCACTGGCCCCAATACGCTGGCCGACTACGTGGTGCCCACCATCAGCAAGGCAGCCGAGGACGCCGGTCGTCCGGCCCCGAGGGTGGCCGCCGGGTTCCCGATCTCAGTAGCCGACAACGCCGACGCCGGCTATGCGGCCGCGGCCCGCACCTTCGCCCACTACAAGGACATCCCCTCCTACCGGGGCATGCTCGACCGGGAGGGCATGCCCGGCGTGGAGGATCTGGCCATAACCGGCGACGAGGCCGCGGTCACCGCCCAACTCGAAAAGGTCCGAGATACCGGCGTCACCGACTTGGTGGCGTTCATCTACGACGCCGACGACCAGTCCCGCTCCCGCACTGAAGCACTGTTGGGGGAGTTGTCCGGAGACGGCTGAGTTCAACTCGGCGCAAGTAGAGCGATATAGGGCTCGGGGTTGCCGATCCAGCGCAGGGATCGCAACTCCTCGGCGGTGCGATTCCCCTGCAAGACGGCGTGGAGCTCGTCGAGGGGCGCCTCGAGCGTGGCCGCCGGGGGCATCCGGTCGGCCACCCCCACGATCCGGGTGTCGTCGCCAAACCGCAGCACCAGCCCCCGCAGTCCGGCCTCGATGATGCGCCGGCCCAATTCAGCAGCCCGCTCTTCGAATTCCGGGCTGACTCCCGCCACCAGTCTCTCTCAGCCCCTCAGCTCGGCCGCGGTTGGCAGGTCTAGACCCAGCATTCGGATGGCGTTGTCCCGGCAGATGGCGTCCACTTCGGGTTGGGTCAGATGCCCCATTTGCGAGGCCAGCAGTTCCTTGGAGTGCGGCCAGGTGGAGTCGGAGTGGGGGTAGTCGGTCTCGGTGGTGATGGTCTCCAAGCCGATGGTGTCGATGTTGGCCAGACCCACCTTGTCGTCGAAGAAGCACACGAAGACGTGATCCCGGTAGTAGGTGGACGGCGGCTCAGGCACCTTGTCGGCCACCCCTCCCCAGGCGGCGTTCTCCTTCCACACCACGTCGACCCGGTCCAAGATGTAGGGCAGCCAGCCCATCTGCCCCTCGGAGTAGGCCACTTTGAGGCCGGGGAAGCGGACGAACACGCCCGACATCAAAAAGTCCACCAATGAGTAGGTGGCGTTGGAGTGCACCAGGGCAGAGCCCACCGCGCCGGGGGCATCGGGGGAGGTGGACACCATCTTCGAAGACGACCCGATGTGCATGCACACCACGGTGGCCGTCTCCTCGCAGGCGGCGAAGAACGGGTCCCAGTAACCAGAATGGATCGAGGGCAGGCCCAGGTTGGGCGGAATCTCCGAAAAGCACACCGCCCGCACGCCCCGCTCGGCGTTACGCCTCACCTCGGCTGCGGCCAGCTCCACGTCCCACAGCGGGATGAGACACAGCGGTATCAGCCGCCCACCAGAGGGGCCGCACCACTCCTCCACCATCCAGTCGTTGTAGGCCTGCACGCACAAAAGAGCCAGGTCCATGTCGGAGGCCTCGGCGAAGGCCTGGCCGCAGAACCGGGGAAACGACGGGAAGCACAGCGACGCATCCACATGGCCGATGTCCATGTCGGACAGCCGGGGCGCCACCTGCCAGGCTCCCGGCTGCATCTCCTCGAAGGTGATGCCCACCATCTGGAGCTCATCGCGGGGAAAGGTCACCGCCGAGTGAGTGCGCACCATCGGATAGTGGAGATCCTCGTAGTACCAATACGCAGTGGGCCGGCCGGTGCCCTCGGTCCACGAGAACACGCCTCCTACATACGAGATCTCACACGGCGCGTTAACCACCCGGGGGCCGATGTCGGCATAGCGGGCCGGCAGCCGTGACTGCCACACGTGGGGCGGCTCGATGACGTGGTCGTCTACCGAGATGATGGGCGGAATCTCGATGGCCGACTCGACCGCCGCCGGACCCATTACTGCACCGTTAAGGGGAACATGCCCAGAGCCCCGTCGCCCTCGGGCTCGCTTTGGGTGAACTCCACGTTCAGACCGATCAGCCCTCGGGTGAATGCCCCGGCTCGGTATTGAGGCTCATAGAAGGGCTCCAGCCTCATATCGGGCAGCCGCCGGGTGAGCTCCTCGAACATCACCTTCAGTTGCAACCGGGCCATCGACGCGCCCAGGCAGAAGTGGGTACCGAAGCCGAACGAGAGATGGTGGCGGGCGTCGCGACGCACATCCAGCTCGTCGGGGTTCTCGAAGACTTCGGGGTCGCGGTTGGCCGAGGCATACATCAAGAGCACCTCGTCGCCCTCGTTCAGGGTCTTGCCGTGCAGCTCATGGGCAGTGGTGACCGTGCGGCGCATGTTCAAGATGGGCGACACGTAGCGGATGAACTCCTCCACACCGGTCTCGCCAATTACCTCGGGCTCGTCGATGAGGATCTGGCGCTGGTCTGGGCTTTCTATCAGCCCCAGACAGGTGGTGCCGATCACCGTGCGGGTGGTTTCGGCACCGCCGTCGAGCACGAGGAGCACCTCGTGCATGATGTCTTCATCGCTGAGCGGCTTGCCGTCCAGTTCCTTGTGGCACCACATGGAGATGAGGTCGTCTTGGGGGTCGGCCTTGCGCTTTTGGACCAACTCGTAGGTGACGCCCGCCCAGTCTTCGATGGCACGGTCACCCTGCACGGTGTGGAATGCGGGACCGCCGCCACCTTGCATGGTGGCCTCCGACCAATGCATTACCCGAGACCACATCTCGGGGGGATAGCCCAACCGCTCGCCGATCATGTAGGCCGGCAGCGGAGCGGCCAGGTCGTAGACCACATCGCACCATCCCCGAGGGGCCACCCGGTCGATTAGCTCGGTGACCACCGCTTTGATCTTGTCCTCCTGCTTGCGAACCGCCCGGGGAGTGAACTCCCGGGCCACCAGCATCCGCTGGCGCTGGTGGTCGGGGTCGTCCATGTTGATCATGGAGTCGGACATCTCGATCTTGGGACGGCTGCCCGAGGCCGAGCTGTACAAATCGGTGTTCTTCTCCACGGCCAGAACATCGGCGTGGCGGGAGATCCCCCAGATCTCGTTCTTGGCATCCCAAAATACCGGGTCGTTTTCTCGCAGCCAGGCATAAGCCGGGTAGGGGTCATGGGCGTACATGTACCCGTCCAGCAGATCAATGGGCTGGGTCATCTCAGCAGTCGCCATAAGCGGCGATGCTAGTGGTACTCGCTGGGAAACTTCCCCTCAGCGGGCGGCGAGATTCTCAGCCGCGAACTCCCAGTTGATGAGGTGGTCCAAGAACGCCTCCACATAGGCGGCCCGGGCGTTCTGGTAGTCGAGGTAGTAGGCATGCTCCCACACGTCCACCACCAGCAGAGCCTGGCGATCGTGCAGCAGGGGCAGATCGGCGTTGGCCGTCTGCATGATGTCGAGGCCGTTGCCATCGGCCACCAGCCACGTCCAGCCCGAGCCGAACAGCCCCACGGCCGCGTCGGCGAACTGGCGGCGGAACTCGTCGACCGAGCCGAACGACGCGTCGATGGCCTCACGCACGGTACCCGAGGGTGTACCGCCACCGTCAGGGCTCATCGACTGCCAATAGAAGGTGTGGTTCCAGATTTGGGCGGCGTTGTTGAAGATCGCGCCCTCGGCGCCCAAGACCACCTTTTCCAACTCAGCACCCTCCCACTGGGTGCCGTCGGTCATGCGGTTCAGATTGGCCACATATCCGGCGTGGTGGCGCCCATAGTGGTAGCCCATCGTGTCGGCGCTCACATACGGTTCGAGCGCGTTCTGGCCATAAGGAAGGGGGGGAAGCTCAAATGCCATAACCGGATAACACGGTACCGGCAAAAAAATCGGGATTGATAGCCGTATACATCCGAAATGGATTTTCAAAGACGAACGCCCGGAAGTCTTCCTCGGTGATCAGCCCCTCTCCCACCAGCCCGTGGGCTTCGTCCATTATCGTTTCGATGTCGGTCACATCCCAGTGCCCTATGTCGGAGGAGAACACCGCATTGAGCCGCACCCCGCAGGGATTGGCGGGCCCGAAGGCCACATGCACGCCCCGGTCGTCGGCTTCGCATCCGAAGTAGAGCGACGACGCGAACGACTCGGCAATCTCCTCGGGTGAGTTCACGGCCAGCTGCGTCCACTCGTCGGGCTCTTCGGGCGTGCCCCCGTGGATAGGCATTTCGTGGGCGTAGGAGGCCAAATCGTCGCCCAGCGTGGCCCGGAAGTTGTCCCCGTAGCGCTCGAAGTATTGGCCCAATTCGTCGATGTCGAGCAGGGCAGGGTCGAAGTTGCGCTGGATGGCATCCCAGCTGCGCTTCTCCCAGTGCTCGATGATGTCGCATAAGAGCTGGGTACCCCACGACACGCCGCATTCCAAGAACACGAACGGCAGCTCGGGGATGCGGCGGGTGACCCCGCCCAAGAACAGCGTTTTGCACAGCTCGTACATCAGAGCCTGGAACTGGCCGATGTGGTTGGCGGTGTAGCTGGTAACGAAGGTGTGGATGCCGGGGCGGAAGGACAGGCCGCCGTGGAAGGTGGCGGCGAAGCCGAGTTCAACGCAGCGGCGCCACACGGGGTCGTAGTCGAAGGCCGAGTCCAACCCATAGCAGTCGAACCAGTGGTGCTGGCCGGGCCACAGCCAACCCGAACGGGTCTGTTGGTCGGGCTCGTCGATGGGCCGCATTACCCCCTCGGCGAACACCACCACCCTCAGGCCCAGCGCGGCGCAGTGCTCCAGTTCGGCGATGGCCTCATCGGGGGTGTGAGCGGGAATGATCCCGGCCATGGCCATGCGGTCGGCATAGGGGTTGTAGACATCGGCGTAGAACTCGTTGAACGCCCGGCACAGGCCGGTGCGGTAGTCGGCATCTTCCACCGCGCAGCTGGTGAGTGTGTTGGTGGGATACAGCACGGTGTAATCGATGCCGATTTCCGGCAATCGCTCATAGAGCAGGGCAGGGAGCATGGCCGTGGCCCGGTCCAGCACGTTGGCGGTGTGCGTCCCCCACCACGCCCCCTGCGGCGAGCGAGTCCGGCGGCGCTCGTCGAGGCTGCGGGCCTTTTGCGAGTTGCGCATGGGGAGGCCTTCCGAGAGGTACCGCCCGTACAGGTCGGCGCCCAGCACCCGCTCCAGGTGGGGTTGTTGGGCCGCGGTGATCTCCAGCACATGGCCATCGGCGTCGATCACCGGGTGGCCGAACCGGCTCACGGCTGTCCCCGTTCTTCTAGCGATTGGAGATTCCGCAGACGGTTACGGAATGCAGACGTCGGGAAGCGGATGGCGGAACAGTCGAGCCGCATTCTCATGGGTGAGCTTGCGAATCACGTCGTCGCTGAGATGGCCCAGCTTCGACTCCAAGGTGTCCTGGCATCCAGGCCAGGTGGAGTCGGCGTGGGGATAGTCGGTTTCCACCATGGTGTGGTCGAGGTTCATCGCGATCACCGCGTCAATGGACGACGGGTCGTTGATGGTGCAGTAGTAGAAGTTGCGCATCAGCACCTCGTGGGGGCCGATGTCGGTGCCACCGGGCCACAAACCCCTGCCGTGTCCCGAGATTTCGATCTGGTGCTTGAGCCGGTCGTACATGATCGGCACCCAGCCACAACCCCCCTCCGACATGGCGATCTTGATGTTGGGGAAACGCACGGGGATGCCCGACCACACCCAGTCGGCAGCGGCGGCATAGGCGTGCATCTGGAACATGGTTGCCCCTACACCAATTGAGGGTCCGCCAGGGTCGGTGGGCATGACATGACCCGACGACGCTACGTGCAGGCAGATCACGGTGTCGGTCTCCTCACACGCCTGCCATACCGGCTCCCACCAGTCGCTATGGATGGATGGCAGGCCTATGTTGTGGGGTATCTCGGGGAGAGTGACGGCCACGAATCCCCGTTCTGCATTGCGGCGGATCTCAGCGGCGGCCAGATTGGCGTCCTTGAGCCAGGTGATGCCCATGGGGATGATTCGTTCGGGATATGAGCCCCACCACTCCTCATAAACCCAGTCGTTGAACGCCCGGGTCACGGCCAGACCCAACTCGGGATCGGAACAGTCGGAGTAAACCCGGCCGCAGAATCCGGTTATCTGGCTGGGGAAGCAGATCGATGCCCAGATACCGCCCAGGTCCATATCGTGGATGCGGGCCTTGATGTCCCACGAACCCCGCCGCATGTCGGAGAACCGGGCCGGCTCCATGGTGAAGTCGTTGCGGTCGGCTCGGCCTACCAGGGCGTTTAGGCCGAGCTGAGCGTAGATCTGCCCGTCGAATTCCCAGTGTTGACCTCCGTCTTCGCTCTCGACAACCTTCGGTGCCCGATCGGCGAAGCGGGCCGGCACTCGCCCCTCGAAGAGCCATGGAGGCTCGACAAGGTGGTCGTCAACCGAGATAAGCGTGTAACGGATGCGCTGGGGCTCGGGGTCGGGCAGCAGCAGATCACTGGGCTTCTCGTGGATGTCGACGATGGTCATAGCCGAAGCCTACGGTTCTGGACGCGGCTGGCGCTAGAAGCCAGCCCCACAAACCTCGATTTCGCGTTGGAGGCTTCGGCTCAGTCCAGGCCGGCCGCCCGGAACGCCCGGCTGAGTAACGGCGGTATCTCCCCTACCGCAGCTTCTTCCATATCGTCCTGATCCGCGTCATCCACGGTGGGAAGGCGGAGGGCGCCGGAGGAGACCGTCGAGTCGGACTCAGCATCGTCGATCAGCACCAGCTCGGGCTCCGCGGCTGGGGACCGCGAATCTGACAGGGTCCATCCCAGCGGAACGACTACCGCGTCAGCATGGGCCCGGCACAGTGGAACACCTCCGATTCCGGTGTCATCTCGGATGTCAACGATATGAGCTGCCAGGTCCCGGGCATTGATCAACAGAATCGCCGATGCCCGGGCTCCGCAGGAGACACGCGCGCAGAATTTCCCCGACATAGAACAAAAATACCCTCGCCGAAGCCACAAATAACGGATACCCCGGTTGCACCATCTTGCGAATCCACAGTAGATAGATGAGGAATGGATTCAGGTCCTGCCGATCCCCGGGCTGTCGATGTCTTGGCCCGCCAATTGGAGCTATGTCGGGCCGCCCCGGGCCGCCCCGCAGTGGTGCTGTCCGATGGAGACACCGATCCGGCCCTTTTGAATGCCGTTGTCCATGCCCTCGACAAAATCGGAGCTGTCCCGAAAGCCGTCATGCCATCAATGGGTGGAACGGATGTTGATCTGACTCCGCCCGACATCGTCGTCAGCCTTCTCAATAGTCACTCAGATGCAGTGGAAGCTCTCGTCCCCGCGAACAGCCGGGTGTTGTCGGTGGTGGCCCACAACACCGGCGACCTGCTAGCAGTGGTGCCCCATGTCGGCTTGAGCCGCCGGGTGAGGCGGGGCCTGGAGCTTCTGGAAGCCGGACGGCAGCTGCATGTGGGCGACGACCGCGGCACGAACTTGCAAATTGGCCTCAAGGGCGCACGCCGGTGGATGCATGACGGGATGGCGACGACCTCGGGCATGAGTGCTGAGTGGCCTCGGGGCATGATCGGGACGGCTCCAGCTCTGGGAACTGCCCAGGGCACGGTGGTGATGTCGCCGGGGGATATCTGGCTCCCGATGGGCTGGTACGCCCGATCGTCAGTGGTGCTGACTTTTGAGGGTGGGCGGATGGTAAGCATCGAGGGCCCGCGGAGCGAGACCGACGCCATCCGTGCCCATTTGGCTTCGGTTGGCACTCCCTCGGCCTACCGGCTCGATGCAGTGGAAATCGGTCTTTTGTGGGTGGATAGCCCCTGGCCACCGGCGCTGTTCGAACCGGGCCTTGCCGATTCCTTCGGGATTGCCGACCGCTATGGCCATGTGGTGGTGGCCACCGGCGACTATCCCACCGTCGGCATCGCCTGTTGCTTGAGAAACGCCACCGTGGCCGTGGACGAAGTAGCCGCCGTCCGCTCCGGCCGACCCCAAGGCGAGCTCGCTCCCGACGTCTACGAGCAGGCCGCCCACCGCTTCCCCCTATAAGGTCAGCCCAATGGAAGAACGCAGCATTGGAAGCTTGTCGGCTTCGGTGATCGGGCTGGGGTGCAACAACTTCGGCATGACCATCGACGCCGAAGCCACCCAGACCGTGGTCGACGCCGCGATGGATGCCGGGATCAACTACTTCGACACCGCCGACTTGTACGGTCGGGGCAAATCTGAGGAGTTCCTCGGTGCCGCGCTGGGCAGCCGTCGCGACGAGGTGATTGTGGCCACCAAGTTCGGCCACCCTGGTGCGTTGCCCGAGGGGCAGAAGGGTGGTGACCCGGCCTGGATTCGCCAAGCCGTCGAAGCCAGCCTGACCCGGCTGAACACCGACCGCATCGACCACTACCAACTACACATGCCCGACACCGAGACTCCTCAAGCAGAGACGCTGGGCACCCTGCAAGAACTAGTCGACGAGGGCAAGGTCTTGGAGATCGGCTGTTCCAATTTCAGCGCCGAGCAGATCGACGAGGCGGCACGCGCCGCGGCACAGGTCGAAGCGGGCAACTACGCCAGCGTGCAGAACCACTACTCGGTGTTGACCCGAGATGTGGAAGACAAGGGGGTAGTGGAGGCCTGCGAACGCACTGGGATGACGGTGGTCCCCTACTTCCCCCTGGAATCTGGGCTGCTCACCGGCAAGTACTCGGGGATGACACCCCCGGAGGGATCGAGACTTTCCCTTTGGAAGGGCGAGATGCGGGACATGTTCCTCAGCGAGGACAACCTGGCCGCGGTGGATCGGCTCACCAGCTATGCCGCCGACTCGGGCCACAGCATCTTGGAGCTGGCCATCGGGTGGCTGGTGTCCAACCCGGCGGTGGCCACCGTGATCTGCGGTGCCACCAAACCCTCCCAAGTGGCCTCCAATGTGGCTGCCGCCAACTGGGCGATGTCGTCCGCTCAGCGCTCCGAGATCGCCGCGTTGGCCTCGTAGATCAACTCTCGCACCGACTCGCTCAGAGTATGGAGAGGGTCGGGCACTTGGATGTCGCCGACTACCTCGATGTAGCCCTTGATATGGGGTTCCGTGCCGCTGGGGCGCAGCGACACCCGGTTGCCGTCGGCTAGATCGAACCGGAGCACATCCGCGGGGTACAGCCCGCCGATCCCGTCTCGATAGTCAGTTGCCTGCACGACATCCACCTTGCCGAAGCGATCAGGCTTGTCCGCTCGGATCACCTCCATGATCTCTGCGCCGGTGCGACCGTCTATCCCAATGCTGACCTGATCGGTGCGGTGGAGGCCGAATTCGTCCATCAGCTCTCCGAGCCGCTCGATGGGGGTTCGCCCATCTTCCATCGCCAGCGCACGGCACAGAGCCACAAACTGCACCGCCGCGCTGATGCCGTCTTTGTCCCGTACCTGATCGTTGCAGGCGAAGCCCAGCGCCTCCTCATAGCCGAATACCAGTCTCCAACCCAGACCGTCGTCGCGGGGCTCGAAATTGTCGGCGGCACGGGCAATCCACTTGAACCCGGTCAGCGTCTCCACGTGGGTGGCCCCCCGAGCCGCCGCGATTCGGCCTACCAGCCGGCCCGACACGATGCTGTTGGCCACCACTCGCTCGGTTCCGCCGGGAGTGGTCTGAAGCATCCAGTCGCACAGCAGGGCACCGATCTCGTCACCGGTCAGGATGCGCCATTCATTGCCGTAGGCCCAAACGGCAGCGGCCAGGCGGTCGGCGTCGGGGTCGGTGGCCAATGCCAGCGGCGTGTCGATCTGCTCTGCCCGGCGGATGACCTTGGCCAGGGTGTCGTGGTTCTCCGGGTTGGGCGAGACCACGTTGCCAAACAGCGGGTCGGGCTCGGCCTCGTCTTCCACCACAAACGGGCTCCCATTGTCGATGTAATCGAGGGCCCGGCGCAGCAGGGGCAGCCCGATGCCTTGGAGCGGGGTGTAGGCCAGCGGATGAAACGGACCCTGAATGGACACGTTGGACACGATGGTTGACAGATAGTCGTCCACGGGTAATTGCGCCTCCGGCCATTCAAGGACTGATTCATTGAATGGAATATCCCGAGGAGGTAGGGGCTGAGCAGCCATGGCCGCTTCGATGACCTGGTCATCGGGCGGAATGATCTGGGCGCCGTCTGGCATATACACCTTCAGGCCGTTGTCTCCAGGAGGATTGTGGCTGGCGGTGACCATTACTCCGGCACCGGCAAAGAGGAGGGTGGTGGCAAACGGCACCACTGGAGTGGGCGACAAGCGGGGCAGCAGCATCGGTATGCGACCTGCTAGAGCCAATACACCGGCAATGTCGTTGGCAAATACCTCGGAGTTCTCTCGGGCGTCGAAACCGATCACCACCGCCTCCCCCTCGGGGACCCAATTGGCCAGCGCAAGGGCGAACTGGCGCACCACCACCCGGTTCATGCGGTTTGGGCCCGCACCCATCGGCCCTCGAATCCCCGCCGTGCCAAACCGGAGCCGATCGCCGAAGCGGTCGTCGATACCGGCCTGGTCGCCAGCGGCAATCAACTGCTCCAATTCGGCTCGGGTAACCGGATCGGGATCGGCGGCCAGCCACTCCTCGGGCGTCGGGGCTGGGGTGCTCATAGCACTTGGATGACGGTGCTTAGCACTTCGGTGACCCGGCTCTGAGCGGCTTGGCCCGCGTCCAACACTTCTTGGTGGTCAAGCTCGCCGCCCATACCTGCCGCGGCGTTGGTGACCAGCGAAACGCCGGCCACTTCGGCTCCCAGATGCCGAACGGCGATGGCCTCCAACACCGTGGACATGCCAACCAAGTCGGCCCCCATGCGGGCCAGCATGGTGATTTCCGCCGGGGTCTCGAAGTGCGGCCCCACCAATCCGGCGTACACCCCCTCGCCCACTGAAGGGTCAATGAGACGCACCGCCTCGCGGATGCGTGACGAATACAGGTCGATTAGGTCGGTGAATCGGATGGCGTAGCCATCAGGCGGGGCCGGGCCGAACAGCGGAGACTGACCGGTGAGGTTGATGTGGTCACTGATCAGCACTGGCTGGCCCACTCCAAAGGCGGGGTTCATGCAGCCGGCTGCGTTGGTGAGCACCACCGTGGAGCAACCCGCCGCTACCGCGGCCCGCACTCCGTGGACCACGTCTGCCGGAGGATGGCCCTCATAGAGGTGGACCCGGCCGGCCATTACCAACACCCGGCGATCCCCCACAGTCACCGCGCTGAGCTTGCCCCCGTGACCGGGCACTGACGGCTGGTGGAATCCGGTGATGGTCTCTGCGGCCACGGCCGCTTCCACAGTGCCCAATTCCTTGGCGACATCGGCCCAGCCCGAGCCCAGCACCACCGCAGCGTCGAAGCGGCCTCCCAGCTGTTCGATCAGCTCGTCCCCGGCCTGCTCAGACCGTTCATATGGGTTCATGTCCCGATGGTAGGTGGCGCTGGTGACACTTCCTTCACTGCTACTTGGCCAAATGGGCCAACGACCCAGTGGGGCGGGCGCCGAACTGGCTGATGGCCTCGGTGGCAGCCAAGGAGCCCAGCCAACCGCACTGGGGCAGTTCCATCCCTCGGGTCCAGCCGTAGAGGAATCCCGAGGCGTACAAGTCCCCCGCCCCGGTGGTGTCCACCACTTTTGCCGTGGGGGCGGCGGGAACCTCGATGATGTCGGTGGGAGTGACCAGCACCGAGCCACCCTCACCCCGGGTCAAGGCCGCTACCGCGCACCGCCCCTGCACGGCGGCCACCGCAGCCTCAAAGTCATCGCCAGTCTCGTACAGAGTGCAGATCTCGTGCTCGTTGCCGAACAGCAGGTCGATGGGGCCGTCCACCAAGTCGAGCCATTCCTGATGGTGGCGCTCAACGCAAAAGCTGTCCGACAATGTGAACGAGATGGTCCCCCCGGCGGCCGAGCAGATGGAGATGGCCTTTCGGATGGCTTCCTTGGTGATGTCCACATCCCAGATGTAGCCCTCGCAATACAGAACTTGGGCTGCTCCCACCAGATCGGGGTCGATGTCGTCGGGATGCAGTTCGGTGCTGGCCCCCAGATAGGTGTTCATGGTGCGGGCCGCGTCGGGGGTGACAATGATGAGACACCGGGCGGTGGGCGGCCCGGCCGTTGCCGGGGCCACCTCGAAGCGCACTCCCAGCGCCCGAATGTCGTGGGCGAACACCTCGCCGAGTTGGTCGTCGCGCACCTTGCCGATGTAGCCCACCTGTCCCCCGAACGAGGCCACCCCGGCAACCGTGTTGGCCGCCGACCCCCCCGACGTCTCGATTGCTGGGGCCATCGCGCCATAGAGATGCTCGGCCCGGTTGGCGTCGATGAGAGTCATTGCCCCCTTGACCAGCCCATTTACGTCGATGAAGTCGTGATCCTCGGTGCTGATCACGTCGACAATGGCATTGCCGATCCCGACCACAGCCAACTCGGCCACCTAGCCCCCCTCGGGATGGGAGCCGGAGAATATGTAGTCGCGGTCGGCCTCAGTCAGGGCCGTTCCCTCAGCGACAACGTTCTCGGCCACTTCGTTGATGGTGGCGTTGGCCACGATGACCGAGGGGTTGAGGTCGGCGTGGAGCGCCCAGGCCAGGGCCACCTGGCTCAGGCTCAATCCGAGTCGGCGGCCCACCTCGGCGGCTCGCTCTCGTCGAGCCCAGTTCTCGTCGTTGAAATAACAGCGGGCGGTGTCGGCGATGAATCCCTCGGCGGCTTCTAGCTCGGCCCGGCTGATCCGCTCGCTCAGAAAACCTCCGGCCAGCGGCGACCAGGCCAACACCGCTACCCCTCGGTCCCGATGCCACTCCCTGTCAAGAGCCCGGTCGGGACCGGTGAGCGTGACCACATCGTCCCATGGCTCGTCGAGTTGGTCGGCAAGGCTGTAGTGGGCGCTGTTGGCCACCGGCCCTCTCAAGTCGTGGGCATCGGCATAGTCCAGAGCCGCCTCAATACGAGCCGTCGTCCAATTCGACACCCCCCACGCTCCGATATGGCCTCCATCGATGGCAGAGTTGACCGCCTCAACCAGGATGCCGACTTCGGTAGCCGGGTCGTCCCGGTGGAACAGCCACAGGTCTAGGTGGTCGATGCCCAGTTGTTGTCTTGACCGGCTGATGTCCTCTTCGATTGCGTCGGGGTTCACCCGGGGTTCCCAATCGGGAAGTTCTGGATGACACCCCTTGGCCGAAATGACCATGCCTTCTCGTCCGCCCCGATGGCGGATCCATCGGCCCAGAATGGCGTCCACGCTGTCGTCGGGGGTGGCGTAGTTGACCGCGGTGTCGAACGTGTTTATCCCTGCGTCAACCGCGGCGTCGAGCAAGGCGAATCGGGAAGGGTCGTCAAGGGCGAAGAGGCTGATGGCCCCCTGCACCACTCGGCTAACGGGGGTATCCACTCCGGGAAGTTCGATGTACTGCATCAGTCTCTGCTTCCATCAAAGGGATACACAACACCGAGGCGGGCCCTGATCTCGTCGCAGAGCCCCGCCATCTCCAACGACAAGGAGAGCGGCATGCGCTCGCTCTCGGTGCGCCCGGCCCGGACGCAGTTCACCACCTCTTCGATCTCGTATTCGAACCCGTTGGCCCTATGGGGCATCGCCTCGGTCTCCTCTTCCCCGCCTGTCCGCAGGATGGCCCGGTCGGCGGCCCAGAAGACGGGGATCTCGATGAACCCCTCGGTGCCAGTAATCACTGCGCTGGACTCCAGGTTGGCCACGGTGGCACAGCTCAGCTGGGCCAGCCCGCCCCCCGGATACGAAGCAGCGATGGACACGATCTCGTCCACCTTGGTTTCGCCCACCCGGGCCACTACCCCGTACTCAGAAGGGTGGGATCCGTAGAGCCAATGGGCAATGGTCAGTGGGTACACCCCCACATCAAGGAGGCTCCCCCCGGCAAGGTCTGGGTTGAACAACCGGTGCTCGGGCATCACCGGGGCGGCGAAACCGAACGAAGCCGTCACCTGCCGCACTTCGCCGATACGACCGTCATCAATCCAGCGGCGCACGACTTTGTAAATCGGCAGAAAACGGGTCCACATCGCCTCCATGGCGAATACACCGGCATCCCGAGAGGCCTGGACAATTCGGGTCGCCCCCTCCAGATTGGGAGCGATCGGCTTCTCCACCAACACAGCCACCCCCGCTTCGAGACACGCTATGGCCGCCTCCTCATGAGACGGGTGGGGGGTGCAGATGTACACCGCATCGAGCTCTTCGGATTGCAGCATCTCGCCCACAGACCCATATCCCGCAGCAATGCCCTGGGCCTGGGCGAATGCCTGGGCCCGCCCGCGGTCTCGACCGGCCACCGCGCCAACATGGGCGCCCTCCACAACCTCTATAGCGCCAAGAAACTGCCCGGTGATGTGTCCGTGGCCGACCATGCCAAACCGAATGTCGTCTCCCTCGGCCACTATCGCCTCCTTGAACCCAGCGAGGTTCGAGGCTAACGGACACCTGTTGGCCGGGCATTACTGAGGTGAGGCCCCTGACTTTGGGCTGGTTATTCTCGGTTGAAAACCCGTGACGGGGTGGTGAACGAAGTGCGGTGGTCGAGCCGAAGGCTGCTGTTTATCTGGAGGTTGGCTCTCTGGGGGAGATCGGCCGATGACGATCCCACCATCACCTCGATGTCGCCCTCCTCGACCACCAATTCGAGGTCGCGGTCGAGAAAGGCGAGTTGGCTGGTGTCGAATTCGAATTCCACCCGGCAGCTTTCACCGGGATCAAGCGACACCCGGTGGAAGCCGGCCAGTTGGCGGACGGGACGGGTAACCGAACCCACCACGTCTCTCACGTAGAGCTGCACAACCTCGTCTCCGGCCCGATTGCCGGTGTTGCGAACACCACATCCGATCACAACGGTCTCTCCGGCCTGGACGACGGTGTCAGACAAGGAAAAATCGCTGATCTCAAAGGTGGTGTAGGAGCGGCCGTGGCCGAAGGGCCAAACCGGCGCGCTCGGCCCATCCACATAGGCCCGATCTGACGACGAGCCGCTGCCGTGCTTGTGCCCGTGATACGCAGGCGATGCCCCGACGCCGGCGGGAAACGAAACGGGAAGCTTGCCCCCTGGGTTCAGCTCACCGAACAGGGCCGAGGCGATGGCCTGGGGGCCCTCAGGGCCGGGATGCCAAGCCTGGAGGATGGCCCTGGCCCCGGCAAGGTCGGCTGCGATGTCAAGCGGTCGGCCGCTGACCACGACCACAACAGTGGGAACTCCGGTGGCGATCACCCGCCGCACCAATTGGGGCTGCGCACCGGGAAGCTCGAGGGTCTTGCGGTCGCGGCCCTCTCCCCCGGTGGCATCGCCCACCCAGCCGGTCTTCTCCCCCACGGCCAGCACCACCACATCGGCAGCCTGGGCCGCGGCTACTGCCTCGTCGATGCCGTCCTCATCATCGCGGGTCCAGTCGCAGCCTTTGATGCTCGTAACTGGCGTGTATTGGGCAATGGCTTCGGCGATGGTGCCCATATTGGGATACAGCTCTCTGATCGCCCGGTCTAGCTGAATGGGGTCGATGATGGAACCGGTGCTGTGGAAGATCTGGGTGACCGCGTCCAGCATGGGATCGGGGGAGTGCTCATCGCCCGAGCTGTCGGAATCATCGGGCTCCCCGACCACGCCGGCCATCGACCCTCCGAGGCCTTGGGACATGGCCAGGAAGAGCTCAGTGGCCGCGGGCGGGGTGTAGGCCGCGAACAGACCCCGAAGCGTGTCGGCCATCGGTCCGATCACCGCCACCGTGCCGGCATCGGGGCCAAGGGGAAGGGTCCCGTCGTTCTCCAGCAACACGAGCGACGCGTCGGTGATTGTTCGAGCCAACTCCAGCGCCTCCGGCTCATTGAAGGAAACCGCCGCCTCGTCGGGATCCACGGTCGGAGAGTCCATGAGGCCTACCTGGAAGCGTTGGGTAAGGGCCCGCTCCACGGCGAGGTCGAGGACCGATTCGTCGAGGTCGCCGTTTCGGATGGCATCGGGCAACGAGGGGTAGCCGATGCCGGTGGGCAGTTCGATGTCGAGCCCGGCCGACAGGGCCAGCACTCCGGCTTCGGCATCAGTGGCGGCCACGGCATGGGGCTGGCGGAGCCGGGCCACCGCCGAATAGTCGGCCACCACGCAGCCCTGGAACCCGAGTTGATCGCGCAGCAGCCCGGTGAGGATTTCCGGAGAACCGGCCACCGGCACCCCGTCGATCTCGGAGTACGAGTTCATCACCGAGGCCAGCCCGGCGTCGCGGATGGCGCCTTCAAAGGGCAGGGCGTAGACCTCGTGTACTGCTCGCGGCCCCATGGGACTGGCCGTCTGGTTGAGAGCCCCTTCGGTATAGGAGTAGCCGAGAAAGTGCTTGCCGGTGGCGATCGTGCCCCCGCCCAGGTCATCAGTCTGCATGCCGCGGACGAAGGCGATGCCCATGGCGGTACACAGAAAGGGATCCTCCCCGTAGGTCTCGTGTACTCGGCCCCACCGGGCGTCCCGGTTCACATCCAGCACGGGTGAGAGCACATGGTTGATGCCCACCGCTCGGGCTTCACGGCTGGCCACCCCCGCCATTTCCTCGATGAGGTGGGGCTGGAACGTGGCCGCTAGGCCGATGGCGGTGGGGAAGGCGGTGGCGGAGTCTTGGGCCAGGCCGCACAGCGACTCGTTGTGGACCATGGCCGGAATCCCCAGCCGGGTGTTGTCCCGCAGCCACTCCTGGATGGCGTTGAGCACCAAGGCCAGTTCCCGGGGGTTTCTGGCCAGGCCCCCGCCCATGCAGATGTGGCCCACACCGTGGGGAATCAACTCGCTCATCTTGTCGGGATCGGGCCCGGTTGGCCCCATGAACATTCCGGGGAAGACACCCACTACTTGGGCGGCCTTTTCCTCCAGGGTCATGCGCGATAGGAGATCAGCCACCCGCTCGGGGATGGGCAAACTGGGATCGGTCATGAACTAGCGGTGCGTCTGTAAATTGCCAGGCGGACTGCTAATTCAAGGGAACGAAGGCGTCGGAGGGTGGGTCAAAGACAAGGAGAATCGGGGCCCCATCGCTGATGTCGAACTTGCCGGCGCCCACCGATGCCGCCGAATTCGCGGTCACGTCGAGGCTGAGCCCACTCTCGGCGGCGGCCCGGAACGAATCATTGGTGAGGTCGGCTCCGGCGGCCGTGGCGATCTGGGTGAATATCTCCACTGCTTGGCACGCCCAGATTGTGGTGTTCAGGTTCACCATTTCGCCGGGCTCGGGCTTGATGAGCACTGTCTCGCCTGATGCCGCCTCGAAGCGCTCGATGCAGGCGGCCACGCTTGGCTCACCAGCCAGGGCGAGATCCTCGAATCCCAGCGAACCGATTGCGATTGCCCCTTCGAGGGGATCGGTGGAGTAGCCGAGATCGCGATACAGCTGAGTATCGAAACCGACGGGGCCTACGAACACTACCGCCGGGCGGTAGGGACTCCGATCTAAGCCGGCAACGATATCGAGGACCGCTCCTGAACCCACACCAAATATGACTTCGGCACCATCGGCCTGCCACCGCTGGGCAAATGCCTGCATTTCGGCTTCAGCTGCGGCGGCATCGCCTCCGGTGTCGGTGGCGGCGGTTTCCGAGACGACCTCGATTCCCGCGGCAACAAGCGCATCCACGTAATGATCGCGCTCCGAACCAGTGTCGGCGGCAACATGCACCGCCACCGGCCCACCGAAAGCCCCAGCCCCCACCAGCGCCTCGACACCGATTGCCGCGTCTCGGGCGGGGAGCGCTCCCGGGCCGATAGCGACGGCCTTCGAGCGGTCGTACTCTTCTTGGCTGACGCTGAAGGTGCTTATGAAGATCGTCTCATTCACGTCGGTAAAGCAGTTCAGGTTGGACAACAGCGGTCCCATGGCGGCAAACACTTGCTCGTCTTGGGTCAACTCCACACAGGCAGCTTCAGACTCGACATCGCCCAGCGGCGAATAGAACGCATAAACCGGCTCAAGCTGGCGGCCGAGGACTCCGCCGCCGGCGTTGACCTCGTCGATGACGGCCTGCCACTTCGCCTCGACGTCACCATTGGACCGTCCAATCACGGTGAGGTCGATGATGACAATCCCGATCTTGATCGCATCGGCGGTGACGCCTCGGAACGAATCGGTGAGCACGATCGGGGTGGGCTCGGGGGTGGGCGCCGGCGCCTCGGGCTCCGGCGCCTCTTCGGTGGACTCAGAAGTCTCGGCCGCCGACGCCGTGGCCTCAGGAGCGGCCTCTTCCGGCTCGGCCGCGCTCTCCGGTGCATCTGTTGGCGACGGCGCAGCCTCTTCTTCTTGGGCTGGCTGAGGCTCTGGCGCCTGTGCACCGTCCTCGGCTGCCGGTTCAGAATCCCCGCCACCGCATGCCGATGCCAACAGAAGCAAGACAATGAATATCCCTATGAGTCGCAAGCGCATCATTTAGTCCCCCCGTGAATCTCTGGCCCAATATGTTTTCACATTAGGTTTGGGCTATGCGTCGGGACTCCGGCACCTTGCAGATCACCGTCCAACCCCCCGATCGCTCCCGGGAGCCGATTCATTTCGGCGCTCCGTTCGAGCCTCCCGCCGGTCGGGTGCTTCACTGCTGGGGCCAGCTCGGCGTTGAGGATCGACCCCAGCTGGTCTCCGACGAGGAGCTGTGCGAGTACGAGGCCACCATCGACCCGAAGCCGGGGGTGATCAGCACCTACGCCCACGTCCACGACACCAGCGACGGCATTCTTGATGCCTTTTGCCAGGGAATCGGCAATCTTGCCGCCCAGCGCCCCCAGATGGGGCTGATCGTGGGACTCCACGTCCGCCCGGTTGAGCGGGAGGTGGCCAAGGGGACCTGCGACGAGTCGCTGCGCCGCATGGCCCGGTGCCTGCGCGAGCTCGAGGTGCCGGTGTGGTTGCGGATCGGATACGAGTTCAATCTCAGCTTCGACCCCCACGACACCGAGGCCTACAAGGATCTCTTTCCCCACATCGTGCAGCTCTTTCGAGACGAGGAGGCTCGCAATGTGGTCTCGACGTGGTGTTCTGCGGCCGGCTCATTCCAATTCCGAGACCCGTTCGACTGGTGGCCCGGCAACGAGTACGTCGACTGGGCGGCCATGGACGTGTTCGCCCCCATCGGCTTCGAGCGCCCCGAGACCACCGCCTTCCTCGACCGGTGCCGCCAAGAGGAAAAGCCGGTGATGATCCCGGAATCCTGCCCGTTCTTCTTCGACTGGAATCTGGTCGATCCCGATCGCCCCGAGTCGTTTAGCGACGGGCTGCTCGAGATCGGCGACATCGAGGATCAATGGGCTTGGTACGAAGCCATGTTCGAACTGGTCCGGCGCCGGCCCGAGATCAAGGCCCTCACGGTGATCGCCACCGATTGGCGAGACGGCATGTTCCCGTTCTACGGGGACACCAGAATCGGCTCTTGGGATGGCCTGCCCCCGCGCTATGCCACCGCGCTGTCCGAACCGCGCTTCATGCACCGACAAGAGGCCCAAGAGCTCTTCCAAAACCATTAGCCACACCGCCGGAAAGGGGGACAGATGACCGACGCCGCCCGCGACGACGCCGGTGCCCTGTCCCGCCGGGTGCTCGACAACCAAACCGATCAAACCGACGCCGACGAAGAGCTTCTATTCCCCGATGACGTGCTGCCCGGTGTGGGCAGCGAGGAGATGTCGCTGCGGGAAGGGCTGGCCAAGGGAGGCATTGCCACATTCGTCGTGTTGTTGATCCTCAACAGCCTCGACGAGCTTGAAGCCGCCGCGCTTGCAGTTCTCGCTCCCGAGATCCGCGACAGCTTCGGGGTCGGCGATGGGGTCATCGTCTTCTTGGGCGCCGCCTCGGTGTCGTTTGTGTTCCTCGGCGCGCTGCCCATGGGCTGGCTCGCCGATCGATGTCGCCGAGGACCGGTCATTGGGGCGGCCAGCCTCGCCTTCGGATTTTTCTCGCTGCTGTCCGGTTTGGCCCGCAATGTGGCGGTGTTCTTCTTTGCCCGGCTCGGAACCGGGATCGCCAAGTCCAACACCATGCCAGTCCACAATTCGCTCATCGCCGACCAGTACCCCATCGGGGTACGGGGCCGCATCGCGTCGCTCACCATCATGTCCGGACGCATGGTGAGCATCATCAGCCCTGTGCTGGTGGGGGGCATTGCCGCCGTCGTCAGCTGGCGTTGGACCTACTACACCCTTTGGATCCCGGTGGCCGTGGTGGCCGTGCTGGCCTTCCGGCTCCCCGAGCCGGTGCGAGGCCAGTGGGAGAAGACCGACGTGCTGGGCAAGGCTGGCGACGCCGTCGACCCGGCCCCCATCTCGCTTGAGGCGGCGTTCGCCCGGCTCAACAAGGTGGCCACCCTGCGCACGGTGCTCCTCGGGTTCGCCGCACTGGGTTTCGGGCTGTTCAGTCGACCAGTGCTCACCTCGTTGTTCCTCGAGGACGAGTACGGCCTGGGGCCGCTGGGCCGCGGCACCCTCACCACCGCTTCGGGCGTGGGAGTGATCGCCATCTTGCCGTTCGTGGGTCGATGGTTCGATGGCTTCTACCGCCAGAACCCCACTCGGGCAATGGCGCTGATCGGGGCGCTGATCTTGCCCTCTGCGCTCCTGCTCCCCGTTCAGTTCAACATGCCCAATCCTTGGCTCTTCGCCGTGCTGGACATTCCCGGTGCGTTGATGATGTTTGCGGCGTTCGCCATGGTCGGTCCCCTGATGCAGGCCGTTGTCCCCTACCGGCTTCGGGGCATCGGCTCGGCGCTAGCCACCCTGTACATCTTCTTCATAGGTGCGGCCGGCGGCGGGCTGCTGTCGGCCATGGTGGTCGACGCCAGCGGCCCGAAGACCACCATCTTGGTGCTGGGACTGCCCTCCTCCATCGTTGGCGGGGCCTTCATGTTGAACGGCGCCCGCCACATCCGGCGCGACCTGTCGCGCAACGTGGCCGAGATACTCGAGGAGCAGGCCGAAAGCGATCGCCAACGGGAGAGCCCCGAGCACATTCCCGCCCTGCAATTGGCCGACATCGACTTCAGCTACGGCAACGTCCAGGTTCTCTTCGACGTGGGCTTTGAAGTCCGCAAGGGCGAGACCCTGGCCTTGCTGGGCACCAACGGCGCGGGCAAGTCGACCATCTTGCGAGTCATCGCCGGCTTGGGCACCCCGGAACGGGGAGTGGTGCGTTTGGGCGGCCGCACCATCACCTTCTCCACCCCTGAGCAGCGAACGGATATGGGAATCCAGACCCTGCTGGGGGGAAACGGCGTGTGGGCACCGCTCAGCGTTCGCCACAACTTGGAAATGGGGGCCTACCAGCTTCGAGACGACAAGGCCGAGCGACAGCGTCGCATCGAGCATGCCCTTGAGCTGTTTCCCGAGCTTCGCTCCCGCCTCGACGACCGGGCCGACTCCTTGTCGGGCGGCCAACAGCAGATGCTGGCATTGGCCCGAACGCTGTTGTGCCCGCCCGAAGTCCTCCTCATCGACGAGCTGTCCCTCGGCTTGGCTCCCACTGCGGTGGCCGAGCTCATGGGCCACATCGGGCGCCTCCAATCCACCGGGCAGACCATTGTCATCGTCGAGCAGTCGCTCAACATCGCCCTGGAATTGGCCGACCGAGCCGTGTTCATCGAGAAAGGCCAAGTGCGGTTCGAAGGCCCGGCCTCTGAACTCGCCGAGCGAGATGACCTGGTCAGAGCGGTTTTCTTGGGGGACGAGGGGGGCTGATGGCGATAGGGTTCCTCGAAGCCAATCGCCAGCTCATCTTCGACGGAGCGGTGAACGGGCTGGTGTACGGGATGCTGGCCATGGGCATCGTGTTGGTGTTCCGCTCCTCCCGGGTCATCAATTTCGCGGCCGGGAACTTGGGTCTGCCCGGTGCCGGCCTCTTGGCCCTATTGGCACTGCGCTGGGGCGTCCCCCTGTGGGCCGCGGCACTCACCGCCATCGCGATGGGCGCCCTCTTCGCCGCCATTGTGGAAGTAGGGGTGGTGCGCCGGTTGTTCACCGCGCCGAGGGTAATCCTGCTGGTGGCCACAATCGGGATCGCCCAGCTGGCCCAGGGCATCCTCTTGGCCTATCCCGAGGTCGGCGGGGGCATCGGCGTCCGCTATCCCGTCATCGTCGACACGACATTCACCGATGTGGCCGGGCTCTTCATCACCGGCCCCCAGCTCAGCGTGCTGATCGTCGCCCCTCTGGTGGCCATTGCGCTCGGCCTGTTGCTCGATCGCACGCCCTACGGTCGAACGGTCCAGGCCACCGCGGCCAACCCCGACTTATCGCGAGTATCGGGCATCAACCCGAAGCGGGTTTCGTTCACCATCTGGGTGATAGCCGGGGTGGTGTCCACCATCGCGGTGATCCTGCTGTCAGCCGACCGCAGCGTGAGCGGTTTGGAGACCGTCGGACTCACCACCATGGCCAATTCCTTGGCCGCCGCGGTCATCGCCCGGATGCGGTCGTTCCCGCTCTCGCTGGTCGGAGGAGTGGTGGTGGGGGTGACGTTCTCCCTGGTCAAGTTCAACTACCCGGTGGAAGGTGGGCTCTTTGAGTTCGTCCTGCTGGTAGGCGTATTGGTGGCGGTGGCGATACAGCGCCGCCAGAACGACGACGCACCGGGGCGGTACTCGTTTGCCCCCAGAATCCGCTCCATTCCCCAGCACCTTTTGTCTATCTGGTGGGTTCGGCACCTGGGCAAGATCGCCTTGGGCCTTGCTGGAGTAGTAGCCGTGCTGCTGCCCATTGTCGTTGCCACCCCGTCACGACAGATCACCTACGCCACCATCCTGGCCTTCGGGATCTGTGCGGTGTCGGTGGCCATCATCACCGGATGGGCCGGTCAGCTTTCGCTGGGCCAGATGGCCTTTGCTGGAATCGGCGCCGTCTCAGCAGCCTCATTCCAGCGGGGCATTCAACTGGACATCGGCTGGGGCGACAACCGACTGATCGACTTCGAAGCCAGCGGCATCCCCTTCGCGGCCGCGGTTGTTCTCGGAGCGGTGATCGCCTCTGCGTTTGCTGGCCTGGTGGGCGTGGGCGCACTGCGAGTGCGCGGCCTGCTGCTGGCCGTGGCCACGTTTGTTCTCGCGCTGGCCACCGAGGAGTACCTGTTCCGCCGACCCATCTTCAGCGGCGGAAACACCAACTCAGTCTCCTTTCGACGGGGGCAGCTATTCGGGCTCGACCTCGACAGCCAGCGCACCTACTACTGGCTGCTGCTCGGGGTCTTGGCCGTGGTGCTGATCGCGGTGGCCCGCATCCACCGCAGCAGTTTTGGCCGGGCCATTCGAGCCCTGCGGGACAACGCCGACGCCGCTGCGGCCTATGGCATTCGCCCGGCGCGAACCAAGCTGCGCGCCTTCGTGCTGGCTGGCGCCGTTGCCGGATTGGGCGGCGGCCTGTTGGCCGGGGTGATTCACCAGGTCCCTCTAACCGGCCGCTTCTTCGGAACTGGGGAATCGCTGCGGCTGATCTCCATGGCCATCATCGGCGGCATCGGCGCCACCATCGGGCCAGTGTTCGGCGCCCTTTGGGTGATCGGCCTTCCCGCCTTTGCTCCCACCAACCGACTGATCCCCCTGTTCACCTCGGGCGTGGGCCTGCTGATTCTCCTGCTGTACTTTCCCAGCGGCCTTGTGCAGGTCGCCTATTCGTCCCGCGACCGGATCGTCGCCTGGTTGGAGATCCGCCGGCCACCGCCGGTGGCCAAGCAAACCCATTCTGTGCCCGCCGCGCTCCCCGCCCCGGCCCCGGTGCCCGAGACCTCGGGTCCGGCCTTGGCCGCCACCGAAATATCCGTGCGTTTCGGCGGCCGGCTGGCGGTTGACAACGCCCATGTCGAAGTAGCCCCCGGTGAGATCGTGGGGCTCATCGGCACCAACGGCGCCGGCAAGTCGACCCTGATGAACGCCATCGGCGGATTCGTCCCATCCAAGGGCCGCGTCGAGCTCTACGGTGCGCCGATTCACCGCCTCAGGCCAGCCGAGCGATCCCGGCGAGGACTGGGCCGCACGTTCCAAGCCGCAACCCTGTTTCCCGAGCTCACCGTGCGGGAATCCGTCCTCGTTGCCGCCTCCTCGTCACCAGCCTCCAATCCAAAGAGACTGGTAACCGCGGCACGCTCTGCTCGGGTGAAGCGCGCTTCGCGCACCCAAGTCGACGACCTGATCGACTTTCTCGGATTGGGCCGATACGCCGACCGCCAGATCGCCGACCTCTCCACCGGCACCCGGAGAATCGTCGAGCTGGCCGGACTCCTCGCCCTCAACGCCCAAATGCTGTGCCTCGATGAGCCCACTGCCGGAGTGGCGCAGCGAGAGGCCGAAGCATTCGGCCCCCTCATCGTTGAAGTCCGTCGCCACCTCAACGCCGCCATGCTCATCGTGGAGCACGACATGCCCCTCGTCATGTCGATCAGCGACCGCGTCTACTGCCTCGAAGCCGGCGCCATCATCGCCGAGGGAACACCTACCGAAGTCCGATCCAACCCCGATGTCATAACCAGCTACTTGGGCCTCGACACCCGCGCCATCCACCGCAGCGACCAAGGCGTCCGGCAAGACCTATTCTGAAACGGGAAGGGGACAAGTTCATGAGTGGACGAATCGACGGGGACGAGTACCGAGTGTCCGAAGAGGAGAAGGCTTACTTCGCCGAGCACGGTTACGTGCATTTGCGGGGGCTGCTGACCGACCAGGAGGTGGGCGAGCTTGAGGTCACTTACGACCGCTTCCTGCGCCGGGAAATCGAGGTGCCGGGCAAGGACTACTGCGACATGGCCGGCGACTACGGCCGAGCCCCTGAGGACTTCTCCATCATCAACGTGATGCTGCCCCGGCGCTACTACCCGGCGTGGCAAGACAACATCTACGAACGGCGGGCCTCGTCAGCCGCCCGTCAACTGTGCGGCGACGGAATGGCCATCGACTACGACCAGATCTTGGCCAAACAGCCGTACAAGGAAGACGCCGTATTCGCCTGGCACCAAGACATGGCCTACTGGCCCGACACCCCCGACACCCGCACGGCCACGTTTTGGCTGGCCATCGATGACTCCACCATCGCCAACGGCTGCATGCGCTTCGTGCCCGCCACCAACAAGGAGCCGGAGCTCCGTTCCCACACCCCCCAGTTCGGCGACCGGGGCGAGTCCCACGCCCTAGGCACCGACCTGCGGGAAGGCGACAAACCAGTACCCGTGCCCATCAGCCGAGGCGACGTGACCGTGCACAACGAGCGAGTCATGCACGGCTCAGGGGGCAACTCCACCGCCGGATTCCGCCGGGCCTATGTCATCGCCTTTCGCTCCGAGGAAACGGTGGCCATCGAGCGCCAGCTCGGCTTCACCCACAGCCACAACGACAGCGGCGATGTGCTCGACCAAGTCGGCGTGGAAGGCCAAACCCGCTGATTTGTTCGACGGCGATCTGCCGGTTTTGACGGGCCACCCCCCAATTGATGGGCGACGGCGGCTTTCAGTCCCCACCGTTGCACCGCCCGCTCGGCTTCTTCGCTTGTCATTGACCCGGGATTCAATAGCTTGCGGAGTGTCTGGACCCTAACGACGGTCTGCGTCTCGGGTCTCGAGAATCGTCGACGCGGGAATGCTTGTACCCGCTGCACCCTTTCGACGGCGTGCGTCATCCAACCATGAATCCGAATGTGGTTATGCCGACGGGCGAGAAATCTGCAACAGCAATTCAGCCAGTTCTCGAGGGCGGGAGGCAAAGGCGCTGTGACCCGCGTCGAGGGTAATGATCTCATCGACTTGTGCAGTGCGAGCCTGTTCCCGCTGGAAGGCGGGCGGTAGGGCCTCGTCTTTCTCCAGCAAGATGTAGGTGGACGGCACGCTGGGCGGTCCGGTGGCCACCGTCACATTCTCGGCCATTGGGCCGGGGGGCTCGGGACCGAGTCGAGAAAGGAGCCAGCGGCTTGTCTCTTCGTCGAGGTCGTTGCAGAACATCGTCTCGAAGTCCACCTCCCGGGAGATGGGCGACAAGGGGTCCTTCATCCGATCTTCCACCGACTGCCCCATGGGCGGATTGCTGGTGGACAGGTACACCACCCGCCGCAACCGCCTGACCAGACGGTGAGCAGCCGGTGGAAGCGTGATCCCGGCCAAGGAGTGCCCCACCAACACCACATCGGTGAGATCGCGGCCCTCAATCTCCCGAACAACGTCGTCGGCGTAGTCATTGAGGCAAATCTCCTCCTGCGGTTTCTCCTCCAGCCGTTCGCCGTGACCCACCAAGTCGATGGCAATCACCTGCTCCACTTGGGAACTCGCCTCAAGAATCGGTACGAGCCGCTCCCAGCACCACGCCCCATGAGCCGCTCCATGAACTAGGACAAAGTTCGCCATCCCCCGGTTCTAGCAAAGGCCAAACAAGCAATGGATACCTACCAAGGTCGTTAGCTCTCGCAGGAAATGCAGGGCTACGCTCGCCGGGCGATGGGCCGGTTGGAAGATCTCACCAAGGGCGCCCGCGTCAGTGGCGTTGCCCCAATCGGGGTGGTCAAAGTTATTGACGCCGAATGGATTGGTTCGGACGCTGTGAACCTCACCTACGAGGACGACAGCGGGAATGTCGAGCGGGAGATCGTCTATCGCTCAAAGGAGGCTGAGCTCTCCCTTGACGGTGACGGGCTGCCGTGGTCGTTTGATGCTGATCCGGATCTGTTCACCTTGGTGGCTGAGGCGAAGCGGATCAGCCTGGCGCATCTGTTCGACCCCTATCTGGCCACTTACACCAGCGATGTCGATCCGCTGCCCCACCAGATCGAGGCGGTCTACAAGGAGATGTTGCCCCGGCGCCCGCTCCGATTCCTGCTGGCTGATGATCCCGGTGCGGGCAAGACCATCATGGCGGGGCTTTTCATCAAGGAGCTGATCGTTCGGGGTGACCTCGAACGATGCCTGATCGTGGTTCCCGGCGGGCTGGCCGAGCAGTGGCAAGACGAACTGGGCGAGAAATTCGGTCTCGAGTTCGAATTGCTGACCCGAGCCATGGTGGAGGCCACCCGCTCGGGCAACCCTTTGGCTGAGCGGCCCCGTTTGATCGCTCGCCTCGACATGCTGGCCCGTGACGACGACCTTCAAGACCAGCTCGATCGCACCGACTGGGACCTCGTCGTGGTCGACGAGGCCCACAAGATGTCGGCCACTTTCCGGGGCGACGACGTCGAGCAGACCAAGCGCTACAAGCTGGGCCGACGCCTCGAAGCCGTGGCCCGCCACTTCTTGTTGATGTCGGCCACGCCCCACAACGGCAAGCCCGAGGACTTCCAGCTGTTCATGGCGCTGTTGGACGGCGACATGTTCGCGGGCAAGTACCGCCGGGGCGCCCACAGCGACAAGCCGGCCAAAGACCTGATGCGCCGCCGCATCAAAGAAGACCTGCTGCGTTTCGACGGCACCCGGCTGTTCCCCGAACGGGAGGCCACCACCGCCAAGTACACGCTGAGCCCGGCCGAGCAGGATTTATACGAGCATGTCACCGAATACGTCCGAAATGGGATGAACCGGGCCGAGCAGCTCAAGAAGGAGGGCGAGGGCCGCCGCTCAGCGGTGGTCGGCTTCGCCCTCACAATCTTGCAGCGGCGCCTGGCGTCTTCGCCTCGGGCCATCCTGCGCTCCTTGGAGCGTCGCCGCGATCGCCTTTCGGCCCGCTTGGCCGAGGCCGAACAGGCCCGGGCCGATCCGGCTTCAACAGGAGACCACGATGTAGAGATGCTGGGCCAGGCCCCAGCAGGCTACCGGCCGTCTGATTTCGATGAATTCGACCCCGACGAGCTGTTGGCCAGCGAGGAAGAGGATTTCGAAGAGCAGATCGAAGTCGAGGCCACCACCGCCCGCACCATTCCCGAGCTGAAGGCCGAGATCAGCGACCTCGACGGCCTCGTCCAGCGCGCCCAAGTGCTGTATCGGCGCGGAGACGACCGCAAGTGGGACGAGCTTTCCAAGCTTTTGCAGAACACGCCCGAGATGCTCGACAAGAACGGGCGGATCAAGAAGCTGATCATCTTCACCGAGCACCGAGACACCCTCGACTACCTGGTTGAGAAGCTTGGCCGCCTGCGAGGGCGAACCGACGAGGTGGTCAAGATCGACGGCGGCGTACGCCGCGAGGATCGACGCCGAGCACAGGACCAGTTCACCCAAGACGACCGAGTGCGCATCTTGGTGGCCACCGATGCCGCCGGCGAGGGCCTCAACCTCCAACGTGCCCACCTGATGGTGAACTACGACCTCCCGTGGAACCCCAACCGCATCGAACAGCGGTTCGGACGCATCCACCGCATCGGCCAAACCGAGGTATGCCGATTGTGGAACCTCGTCGCCGAGAACACCCGAGAGGGCCAAGTATTCGAGCGATTGCTGGAGAAGCTGGACGAACAGCGAAAAGCCCTCGGCGGCAAAGTGTTCGACGTGCTCGGCGAGGCCTTCTCCGACAAGTCGCTGCGAGAACTGCTCATCGAGGCGATAACTGCTGAGGAGCCAGCCGTCCAGCAGCTCCGAATGACCGCGGTGTTGGACGCCACGGTGGGAGACCGGACAAGGGAGCTGATCAAAGAGCAGTCGCTCCTCTCCGATGAACTGAGCGATGCAGTGATCGCCGACATTCGAGAGCAGATGGAACGGGCCCAAGCCATGCGCCTGCAACCCAGCTTCATCAGCCGGTTCTTCTTTGGGGCATTCGACTTGCTGAACGGCAAAGTCACCAAGCGCGAGGCGGACCGCTGCCAGATATCACGAGTGCCGCAAGCCTTGCGGCACTGGGATACCGGCCATGGCAGAGGTCGACTGCTGCCCAGCTATGAACGCATCTGCTTCGAGCGAGAGCAGATCACCGTTCCCGGGCGGCCCTTAGCCGATCTGGTTTCGCCTGGCCATCCCCTGCTCGACGCCACAATCGGCGCACTGCTGCAACGCCACGGGTCGCTCCTTCAACAAGGCAGCATATTGATCGATCCCGATTCCACCGCCGAAGCGCCCAGGGTGCTGGTGTTCCTGGAGCATGAGATCGTCGACGGCACCGCCGTCGACGGCGGGCAGCGCCGGGTGGTGTCCAAGCAATTCGAATACGTGGAAATCACCGAGGATGGCGAGGTAGCCGACGCAGGCGAACACCCCTACCTGGACTGCCGCTCCCCCGAGCCCGAAGAACTGAAACTGCTCGCCCCGCTGGCTACCGCTGACTGGGTACGAGAGATGCTCGCGACCACAGCACTCAATCACGCAATCGAGCACAACGTCCCCACCCACGTTGCCGACGTAGAGGCCCGAATCCACTCCCAAGTCGACCGGACCCTGGAGGCAGTACGCCAACGGCTCAAAGAAGAAATCAGCCACTGGGATGCTCGAGTTCTGCGCCTCAAAGACGACGAGCTGGCCGGCAAGCCCAACGCCCGCATCAATTCAGCCAGAGCACGACAGCGAGCCGAAGAAGCCGAATATCGCCTCAAACGCCGAGAAGAAGAACTAGCCCGCCAGCGCAAACTGTCACCCCTGGCACCCCGGGTCGTCGGAGCCGCCTTCATCGTCCCCGAACGACTGCTCGCCAATCTTGCCGGCACCCCACCACCCGAGCACCCCATCGACACCACCCGAACCGACCGCCTAGCCGTTGATGCCGTCCTAGCCGCCGAGCGGTCCCTGGGCCGAGACCCCGTCGAGATGCCCCACAACAACAAGGGCTTCGACATCGAGACCCGAAACCAAAACGGCCACATCCTCACCATCGAAGTCAAGGGCCGAGTCGCCGGAGCACGCGACTTCTCCATCACCCGCTCCGAGATCATCTGCGCCCTCAACAAAGCCGACCGCCACATCCTCGCCCTCGTCGAAGTCGCCGACGACGACACCACCCAAGTCCGCTACCTCCACGACCCCTTCACCAACCGAGAACCCGAACCCAGCCCCGCCGAACACAAACGGACCCTCGACTGGCAGACCTACTGGGAGCTTGCGGGGGCGCCCAGCTGAAAACTGCTAACCCTTGCGTGGAGTGCTCCATAGACCACTGAGGTTACGGCTGGGGCGTGTAGTCAGTATCGTCTTGCACCTGCGCGAAGCGCCTGGCGTCAAGTTTGTGATTCCATAAACGCTGACCTGGAACCCTCATCTTTCGATGGGGATGATCCGGACTCCACCACATCGCCGTCTCCACCCGTTTGCCAGCATCGAGGGCAACCTCTATCGCTGGAGCGAGGTCAGAATCGGCGGACATCACCACGGCGATGTCGTAGTTACTGTCGCGGGCTCCGATCGCTATGTCGAGCGCCATCAGAACATCTATACCCTTTTCCTCAGCCCGCCATGCGGTGGGCTTGCCCATCGACCATGCCGTCGGTTGGTAGCGCAGCGGGCGGCTTCTGACCGTTACCAGCGGTTGGGAATCCCACTCGTCGATCTGTCGCGCGGATCCGGCCTGTGCCCGCGAGCCGCTCTTAGGACCTGGCCTGCCCCGGTATACGTAAACCGCGGTGAGCTCACGAGCGGGATCGACCTTCTCACCGAGTTGCTTTAGCAACAACGCGAGCCTCAGCGGTTTGACGTGCCCAAATGTGTAGGGATCCCGTTGCGGGTCACCGAAGACTTCCCGTGCCCCAAAGCGGGTGTTCTCGTAGTCGATGAACACAGCGACACTTGTCACCGAGATGCCTCCCAATACGAATATGCCCCGCCATTCCCGGCATAGCCGGGAAGGCGGGGAGCAGTCCATAGACTTTACCAATCCCCACCAAGAATTGCACAGGCATACATTGGCTAGGCGGGTAGGTGGCCATCTACCGATCGCTTGCCGCAACTACGCGCTGCCTAAGTGTGCGGCTCACGTAGGCCGCTGACGTCAGGATTGGGTGGTTTTCTGTCTCGGCAGTGCATAGGGGCCTGGATGCCGTGGGGGCAGTCAAAGTTGTAGTAGTTCTAAGTCTGACGGAAGGGGCGTAGCAGCAGAACCCGCCACTACGGACGAAGCTCCTGAGTTTGGACGTCTTCCAGCACCTCACTCGTTGCGGCATTCAAGCAATATTCCGCCTACTGAATCGGCCCGCTTCCGTAGTCAGCAATGAATCTGCCCAAACTCCGATCAGTTCCAAGGTTTTGCCAGCTTCTGACTACTCCCGGAACACCAATCCCCAGATCCGCACCGTCATGCAGTAGGTAGCGAAAGTCATACAGGCTGGAAAACGCCCGTTTGGGTCCTCTAGAACATTGGTCAGTGCGCTGTTGAGTGAATATTGGTGAGTGCATGTGTTCCATGACAACTACCAAACACCCAGAATTGCCCTCGGTCGGCCCTTCTCCAGGTATGTGGTCTCGGATGCTATTGAAGGTATTTGGGCTAGAGAGTTCATCCCGAAAGTCGAGAATCTGAATGAGCTTCTTTTCGAGACTAGTTACTCGGCTGGCCGCTTCTCCAACCTGACCACTCAAAGCGCGGCGGGAGATTCTTTGGATACCAATTTCAATAAACAAATAGGTCTTCTGATTTTTGTCATAAATCAACACATCACATGACTTATTTGACCCCTGACGCCTCGAACGGATCAAGGAAGCAACTTCTTCCAACGTCTTAGAATATACAATGTGGTATCTATCATTGTCCCCTAACAAGTCATGCAAGGCATTGCATACGTGAGCTTCAAAGAGCGGCCCAAGTTTATCGTTGTCAAAGTTCGCTACACGGGACCAGTAGAGATCACATGTTTGCGATACCAAGAATTCCGTACTGTGTAGGATTGGAATTTCATCCGCGAATACTAGGAATGGATACTTTATGCAGGTCAGATATCTGTCTCCTGTGGCATCCGATTCATGCGATTCGCGAGCAAATTGTTCAATATTCTGATTGGTATGGTCATATATAACATGCAACATATCGTCATCTACATCCCACTCATCTTCACTTGGCACCAACATGTTCGCCAATTGGCTGCATAGAGCCTGTATGAGGTTTTCGGGATACTCGCCAATTGTCTCATGAAATTCCTGTCGCATCTGAGATGGAACTACATTGCCATAGACACTGGGATGGTCGTCGGGGATACTCCACATTCCCCAATATGTTCGCAATCTCTCCAGCCAATGTACGGGAGACTTGATTACATATCTCTCTTCGTACAAAGCTTCTAATGCTGTTTCAGTAGTTCGGCTTGATGTAAATGCTTTTGCCTCGTAGTACTTATCGTGCAGCAGCCATAATGCAGTCAATATTTGACTGGTTACTGTTAGCATATCAACTTCCTCCAATTCTGGGAAAAACAAAGCCGATATACCGTCTATCGCGTCGAACTCACTTTGGTAACTGGTTGACTCGGTCTCTGTGTGATCCTCACCGACATAGTGCAACATCGCTAGAAGCTGCATTGTTGTCCGTACACAGTGATGGTTAAATGGTGGACTGTCGTCTTTCAAGCGAGCAATTAACTTTGGTCTCAACGCCATCTCTTCTGGAAGATACATCTCTCGGGCAGTCGTTTGCCAGAATTCAATATTCGAATAATTTAATTCCGCTGAACATGCTATTCTTGCGCACAATTTGATCAGATCTTCATTTACCCACTTCTTCAAGAATCTCCATGATGCTTGCCATAGCATTTCGCTAGAAGCCCATTCTTCAAAATCCGAAAGAGTAGCAGCTACATTTATATCAGTCCATTGTCTACCGTCAGATATGTTCCACGCATCTGGAAGTGGCACTTCAATACCAGAGGGCAAGCGTGCCATAAATGGATTGGCGCTGGATTGCAATGGCTGTGGAGTGACTCCATAGAAGTATCCGCTACGGTCTGCATCCAATCGTGGATCTGGAATGTGGAATTCCCAATAGCTATTATTGTGGGCCCTGAATAACTCCTGTGCGGCATCGCTAGATAAGTCAAAATGATTCGGCACTAGCACCCCCGCACACTTGGTTTAGCGACGTCACGCAAATTCCCGGTTATATTAGAGCAACTGCACTGATAGGCCAGATGCCGAAATGTTCGTCTACCTGAGCCTTCCAAGTCTCGCAGGGTTCCACTCAGAAATGTCCACACACGCATATTGCGTCCTCTATCTAGGCGCTTAATCAGTTCCACCCATAGGGTAAGCAAGAGGAGTCCCTGGTGCCAGAGAATAGATCGTACAGGCGGAAGCTGATTGAAGTGGCGTTGCCGCTGGACGCCATCAATGAGGCATCGGCGAAGGAGAAGTCGATTCGACATGGGCATCCGTCGACACTCCATCTGTGGTGGGCTCGGCGACCGCTCGCAGCCTGTCGGGCGGTGCTGTTTGCTTCGCTGGTTGATGACCCCTCCGCCCGGCCCGACCTGTTTCCTACCGAAGAGGCTCAAATCGCCGAGCGCGATCGGCTGTTTGGTCTCATAGAAGCGCTGGTTCCGTGGAAAAGCAGCAACAACCAAGAGCTGTTGGTAAGAGCTAGGGATGAGATTGCTGCAAGCTGCAACGGCGAGCCACCGGCGGTGTTGGACCCCTTTGCCGGGGGCGGCAGCATCCCATTGGAGGCTCAACGGCTCGGCCTAGAAGCGCACGCCTGCGACCTCAACCCGGTTGCGGTGCTGATCAACAAGGCCATGATCGAGATCCCGTCGCTCTTTTCTGATCAGCGACCAATTCACCCTGATCCCGACAAGTTCACCGATCTAGGAGAATGGACGGGCGCAGAGGGCCTGGCCGCCGACGTTAGGTTTTACGGCCAATGGATGCGCGATCAGGCTGAGGCCTGCATTGGTCAGTTCTACCCCAAGATTGTGCTTCCTCCAGAGCACGGTGGATCACAGGCCACTGTGATTGCTTGGCTGTGGGCTCGTACAGTTCCGTGCCCCAACCCGGTGTGCAGAGCAACCATGCCACTGCTCAACTCCTTTGCACTCTCTCGTCGCAAGGAAGGGGAAGCATGGCTCGAACCCACCGGAGAACTCTTGGATGGAACGGTTCAGTTTCGAGTGAGGCAAGGACCTGGATGCCCGAAAGAAGGCACAGTCACCCGCAGCGGCGCCATCTGCCTGGCATGTGGCGCGGCGGTCCCATTGGCCGATGTCCGGGCAGTTGCCCAGGCTGGCAAGCTGGGTTCGCAGCTAGTCTGCATCGTCGCCGCTGGAAACCGGAGACGGGTCTATCTCGAGGCCGACCCTTCCCACATACGCGTTGCAGATCTCGCGCCACCTGCAGATCCGCCATCGGGGGATTTGCCCTTCAATCCGCGCGCTGTGACTACTCCAAATTATGGGCTGACTAAGTGGGCAGACCTGTTCACGCCTCGACAGCTAACCGCCATGTGCACGTTCTCTGATTTCATTGCCGAAGCCCGAGAGCAAGCACTGACCGACGCCCTAGCTGTAGGACCCATAGAGGTTGTGTACGCGTGATGCGGGTGTGCCGTTGATGGCGGTGTGGTGGCGGTGGAGATTGTAGTGGTGGACCCAGGTTTGGAGTCGGCGCCGGCGGTCGGGCTCTGATCTGAACTTGTAGGCGTATAGGAACTCGTCTGCGAGGGTGCGGTTGAAGCGCTCTGCTTTGCCGTTGGTCTGGGGCCGGTACGGCCTGGTGAAGGTGTGGGCTATGGCGTGCCGGGCGAGCTGGGCGGCGAATTTGCGGGATCTGAAGTTGGCCCCGTTGTCGGAGATGACTTCGTCGACGGCGATCCCGATGGAGCGGAACCAGCAGCGGGCCCGCTCGAAGAACCCGCACAGGGTTTCGGCGGTCTCGTCGTCGAGGGCCTCGACGTAGGCCAGGCGGCTGTGGTCGTCTACGGCGACGTGCAGGTAGCTGTAGCCCACCCTGGGACGGCGCTTGGTCCCCCGAGAAGCCGTGTCGGCGCGCCCGTGGGCCCTCCACCCGCCGCCGGGCGGGATCTTGCCCGCCTTCTTGACGTCCAAATGGACCAGATCGCCCGGCTCGGGCCGCTCGTAGCGGCGTATCACCCTCCCGGTGGGCCGGTCCAGCCAGCTGAGCCGGTTCAGCCCGTTTCGCACCAGGATCCGGTGCACCGTGGACGCCGGCACCCCCAACCGGGCCGCGATGCGCGCCGGCCCCAGCCGGGAGGCGCGCCGCAACCGGCACACCCGCTCCTCAGTCTTGGAGTCGGTGCGGCGCGGCGACCGGTGCGGCCTCGACGACCGGTCCACCAAACCAGCCTCGCCGTGGGCCTGGAAGCGGTGCCACCACTTCGCCACCGTGGACCGCGACAAACCCATCTGCGCGGCCACATGGGCCTGGGGCATCCCGCCCTGGATCCGCTGGACAACCAACAACCTCCCCAAAGGGGTCAGGCGTGCATTAGCGTGCGACATCGAGCCTCCCTTGCCTCGTGCGGTAGTTCGCAACCACCACACTGGCACCGGAGGCTCACCTCATAGAGGAACTACCCGCCCGAGCTAACAACCTCTATGGACAGAACACCTAGCTGCTGGGCTTTCTGATGACCCCACCCCACTGCACGCTGGCGGGACTGGAGCTGTTGGATATGCCGATGCTATTGCCCACTATCTCGGGCTTTCAATTGGTCGGCTCGCAAATCGTTCTTCAACACAGTGCATTTGGAATCCCAATGGCGACAAGATTGAACAGGTCTTTGCGCGGTCTGCACTCCCAATGATCTGGGTCTTTGCTGAGGGAAATCCATTCTCAGACTCCACTGGAAACTATCTGGGCCAGCTCGATTACCTTGTTGAAGCTCTAGAGCAGGTACCCGCAGACAACCGTGGCGACGCAGTTCAACTCGATTCCAGATCGCTGGTCAATTCTGATCTGAGGGCCCTGGTCTGCACCGATCCCCCCTACTACGACAACGTCCCTTATGCAGACCTTTCGGACTTCTTCTACGTGTGGTTACGCCGCTGTCTCTCCTCTGTTTACCCTGACCTGTTCAGCACGCTCCTCACTCCCAAGGCCCAGGAAATGATCGCGGAGCCCGCTCGACAAGGAGATTGGGATTCTGCCGCCGCATACTTCGAAGATGGCCTTCGGCAGGCATTCTCTTCGATTCTGCAAGTCCATGACGATGACTACCCGTTCACTATCTTCTACGCGTTCAAACAATCGGAGACCGACGAGGCGGGAACCGCGTCCACTGGATGGGAAACAATGTTGGAGGGCCTACTCGACTCAGGAGTGACCATCACCGGCACCTGGCCAATCCGGACCGAAAAGCCTGGCGGACTCCGAGAAGTCGGACGAGCCGCCTTGGCTTCGTCCATAGTGTTGGTGTGCCGCCGCCGGCCTGCCGACGCCCCGCTTACTACTCGGCGAGATTTTCTGGCTGCCCTCCACGCCGAACTTCCCGAGGCATTAAGGCACCTTCAACAAGGCAACATTGCTCCCGTTGATCTGGCCCAAGCCTCCATCGGACCGGGCATGGCCATCTTCTCCCGCTACTCCCGGATCGTCGAAGCCGATGGATCCACCATGAAGGTGCGTGACGCCCTGACCGCCATCAACCAAGCTCTCGACGTCGTACTCGCCGAGCAGGAGGCTGACTTCGACAAGGACACAAGGTGGGCAGTCGCTTGGTACACGGAATTCGGGTTCTCCAAAGGGTCGGCTGGAGTGGCAGAAACCCTGAGCAAAGCCAAGAACACATCGATTGGCGGCCTCGTAAGGGCTGGCGTGCTCCACCAACAAGGCAACTCATGCCGACTGCTGAGCCGTGAAGAGTTGGACGATGATTGGAGTCCCGCCGGCGATGAACGCCTCACCGTTTGGGAAGTCGTCCAATATCTGATTCGCGAGCTCGAAGATGGTGGTGAGCACGCTGCTGCCGACCTCCTGCGCCAGGTTGGAGGTCTCGGTGAATCTGCCCGGGAACTGGCCTACCGCCTCTACCACACCTGCGAACGCAAGAACTGGGCATCCGACGCCCTCGCCTACAACGGCCTCGTCTCCGCCTGGCCCGAACTCACCCGCCTAGCCAACAAACCCCCCGCCGGCCAGACCGACCTTGGCTTCTCCTGAACTGGGAAGACACAGGGCTTATGTCGTACCAAGTTGTATGGGCGACTTGTACAAGGTCGGTAGAATAGAGGGGGAGACACACCCAGCAGACATTCCCTGTGCCCACGGTGGCTTCGATCAGGGCCGGATTTCGGAGCAGTTGAGAAGATGGCAATTGACAAGATCGTTCCCCTGTCGCGTGATTGGCAGATCGGAGATGCAATCGGAAGAGGCGGGTTCGGCCGCGTACACGAAGCGACGGATGGCCAAGTCAAGGCTGCGGCCAAGTTCGTACCCAAGGCGAAGGGCGCGGACCGCGACCTTCTGGCCGAGGAGCTCAGCGACGTTCCGAACGTTGTCCCCATCCTGGACAGTGGTGAATTCGAAGACGACTACGTCATCGTGATGCCAAGGGCGGAATACTCGCTGAGAGACTTCATGGCAGAGACAGATTTCGACCACAGGGAACTCGTGGTTGAGGTACTTCGGGACATCTCTGAGTGCATCGCAGCTCTGGAGGGCCGTGTGGTGCATCGCGACATCAAGCCCGAGAACATTCTTTGGCTCGATGGGAAATGGTGTCTGACTGATTTTGGGATTGCGAGATATGCGGAGGCATCGACTGCGCCAGATACACGCAAGTACGCAATGTCGCCGCCGTACGCCAGCCCTGAGCGTTGGCGCAACGAGCAAGCTACATCTGCATCAGACGTGTACTCGCTTGGTGTCGTGGCCTATGAGGTCGCGGCCGGTCAACTCCCATTCGACGATCCCGGATTCGCAGATCCCCGTGAGCACTACAGGGACCAACATCTTCATGGTTCTATTGCGTCGCTAGAGAACGTCCCTCGGCAGCTAGGAGCAGTGATTGTGGAGTGCCTCTACAAGCCAGCAGGTGCACGTCCAAGCGCAGCCAATCTCCTTGCCCGATTGCATCGGCTCCAGCAACAATCCACCTCCTCTGGTCTCAAGGCATTGCAAGAGGCCAATCATTTGGAAGTGACGAGACGGGCTGAAGCTGCCCGTGAGGCCTCTGAACGAGCGACAGAGACGGAACGACGCGAGCAGCTCACGAAGGCGGCCTTGCAGGCCTACTGGCTGATCGTCGACGAGTTCGTGACAGAACTCTCCGATGCAGCACCGGCGATCAAGCAAACCAGCGATTCATGGGGCACAACACTCTCTATCGGCCAAGCGAGGTTGATCCTGTCAAGCCCGCGGATGGTTTTTGTCGAGGCATGGAAGCGGCAAAACCCTTCCTTCGACGTCATAACTGCGGCAGATTTTCGACTTCGACAGATGTCAGGCCATACCGGGTACAGAGGCCGCAGCCACTCCCTTTGGTACTGCGATGCTCAACAAGAAGAGGAATATGCGTGGTTCGAGACAGCGTTCATGCGAAGACTCACCAGCCACAAACCCAGTAGTCATATCGCCTTCGGGTACCCGTTTGCTCTCGACCCGGAGCAAGACGCCGCCATGGCCCTTTCCCACGTGATATCTGGAGCCCAAGCCGCCTGGCCATTCACTCGAATAGTCCCTGGCGAACTTCACGACATCGCAGATCGCTGGGCCGATTGGTTCGCCCAAGCCTCAATGGGGTATCTCTCACACCCATTATCCATGCCTGAACGCGATCCCCAAGGTTCATGGCGAAGGGGATGAATGTGTTTTGAACTCTGAGTTTCAAATCCAGACTACACTAGGCAAAAGGGATCAATACTTGTGCTACAGAACACCCAGCTTCTTTCAGTAATTGCCACAAGATAATCAGCTTTTCTCAGTGTCTGATTATAACTCCAAGCCCTCGTCGTCGCGTCTGGCCCATGGAACTGGAATAGATGGCTTGTCCAACACTCGATCGTGATGTCCACCTGAGTAGTCCAAGCTATATAGCAGCAGCAACTCCAGATACCACTTGGCAAGGTTTTCTGACTCCAGAATGATCTCTGCTGACAACTGATTCTTTTTGTCGGGATGTACAATTCTATTCCTCACCCAAGCTACCGCCTCTGGGCTATCACTCAAGTTGCCGTTTGCGGCTCTTACAAGGAAGGACTGTGAATTCACTCGCTCTTTTGCCTCTTCAGGCCAACTTATCACGTCCCCTCCATAGCTTCTCAACAGGTTGGGTTCTACACCAACATACTTCAAGATCAACCTGAGACAGTCTGACCAATCAAGCTTGTCATACGCTTCTTGTGTAAGTAATTTTTTTTCGTGTACGACCAGTTTCCAGACGATCGTCTCAAGACCCGCACACGCCGATGCCATTGTGGCTCCCATGTACCTGCCACCACTAAGAGATTCCGTATACTGCGTTATCACAACTTGTAGTACTGGCTTCCACTCTGAGTCTTTATACCGACTCACAAACTGCCGGAATAGTTCTTCCAAATGAACCACCTGAGTGATTGAATACCAACTTCGACTTATCTTCGCTGGGTCCACCATCGATACCGATAAATCTACTAAACAAGGAGTGTCACTATCGGAAATGCCTACTGGAAGTGCGGTTCCGGTTCTCTGACCCGCCCAAAATGACAGAAACAAGTTGATTGCATCAAACGCCTGAACCGCACTGTCATAGTCAAACGCACTGTTGTCCTGCTTGGTTAGGCTTCCAGTGTGAGTGAACGCGTATCCGCGCTGCTTACACACTGCTGGCCACGATTCTGAACTGTCAAAGATGGAGTCGAAGACTAACTCCCAATCTTCAAATCTCCACCTGTTTCTCACTGCTTTCCATGTGTTGTCTTCAACTACTGCTTCATATCCAGTTTCGTATGGGAGATTAAGTAATTGAAATCTGATCTCAGTCAGGTGCGTACCTTCACCAAGACAGTGTTTTTTTCCGAGAAAATACCTTACAACATGACCTTTCTGCCCAAGACTATCGAATTCACAATATTGCCTAAGTATTTCATTCTGATAACCAAGGCCGATGGTCTCAATATCAATTGTGGTAAGAATCTGATCTAGATCTGGATCAAAATCAAAGCCATGAAAAAAGTCCATATCGAATTCACACCGGACCACAGGAAATGGAAGGAAATAGAAAGCTATCCTTCCCTCATGAACCACGCTCTGGCCTTTGCTATCATCCTTTAGCGGTCCCCTGTAAATTACGAAGGAGCCGTTGGGCAAGTTAGACGGCCAGTACGCCTTTAGCGGTGGTCCTGGGTATTCAGATGATTCACTGTCTGCCATTTGGTGAAACCCCCCTCTTCTCAACTGCAATCTACTTCATGATCGGTTGGCCACATGCTATTCACCTTGACCCGTTGCTGTAAGTAAGGCATTCTAAATCTGAGCTGAACTGAAGTTCAAAAACTTGATCGAGTATTTCTTGGAGCGTCGGCTATTCCTTTCCCAACAGGAAAGACAACCATAGGGCACGTTTCTCTGTTCTTGACCTGGTCTAGCGTGTAGTAGAGACGAGGCAACCCGCGTAGAATGTCCATGAACCAACCAGGAATCCGCTTCACCACCTACCGCTTGACTCAGGGAGGCCTACTCCTTTGATGTTGGACAATCGAGAGTTGACTGCTATTTCGCTCTTGGGCTTCCTGCTATTGACTGTAGCCGTTGCAGTGGGCCGGAAGGGCCGCAGTTCACTATGGGAGAGCGTTCAGGCGATGCTGCGGATATTGACATCCCCAAAGCTCCTGATGCTTGGGGGGCTGTATGTGGGCGGGATCGCGGCCTTATGGTTTGTTGCACGGAAGATCGGCTTGTGGCGGCCTGGATTGTGGAAGCCGTTCGGCGTGTGGTGTGCCACGTCTGGACTCGCGCTCCTCAGACATGTGAGAGCAACTGGCGGGCAACAACGGCTGTGGAAGCAGGCAGCCAGCACCATGTCGATACCAGCATTGCTCAGCTACATCGCGGATTTCGAACCGTTCCCCCTGTGGCTAGAGGTTCCCGGGCAGGTAATGGTCTTCTTCCTGGCAGTTGCCGTAGCTGTCCGAGAAGCTGGTGCGGACAGGCTGGGTGACGGCAAATTGGCCTCTACTGGCCTTTTCCTATGGGGCTTGGCTGCCGCTGGCTGGGGCCTAGGGCACTTGGTCGCGAACTGGAGTAAGCACGATCACGGCCTTGTTTGGCGAGAGTTTGCTATGCCGGCATGGTTGACCCCTGCCGCATTGCTGTTGATCTACGTGCTATCCGTGATTGTCGCGGTCGAATACTTGGCAGTCCGGGTGTCCCTGTTTGCTCCAGATAGCCGTCGCATGCAGAGGCTGGCGGTGGTTCTGCGGACCAGTGGACGGCTCAATCGAATCGAACCGCTCATCCCTTGGGCACATGTGATCGGGCGAGCCGACGGCTTCCGTGGAGCCTGGCGGGAGACAAAGTGGGTAGAGGAACGCATCCGGCAAGATGCCATGGCTGACCAGGCCGAGCAGCAGCGACTGGCAGAGAACACAGGTGTCGAAGGCACGGACGCGGAGGGACGGCAGTTCGACCGACGGGAATTTCAAGAAACTCGAGAGGTGCTACGGCAGTTGGCCTTCAACCAGATGGGGCACTACAACAGGGACAGCAGGTACGGAGAGGGGCTTGCCGCTACCTTCGATCACTTAGCCCGTCAGCACGGACTGCCCACCCCATCTGGCATTGCAATACGTGTGACCGACGATGGACAGGGATGGTACGCAGAACGCCAGACCATCACCGGACACTGGTTCGCCATTGGAGCCAATACCGGAACCCCTGACCAATGGCTGTTCGACGGCGATCTCCCTCCCACGAGCTTTCCTTGCGAAGAGGAGTGGGACCAATGGGCGCCAGATTCCAATTCGCCAAACTGGGACTAAAGCTGCGACGGCTCCTCTGAGGCTCATTTGTAGATTCAGATACACTTACCTTACATAAGAAGGTTTGAGGTCTGTATAATGGTGCCCAGAATGGTCTCTCTCCGATTCAGCACTCCGTCTGCCTCGGCAAATCGGTGGTGGCGTTTCGCGGAGGCGCAGGTACAGCACAATACCGGACGGCTCTACGCTGCTCTGGTCGGGTCGGGAATGATTGCTGCGGCCTGCTTGATCGCCTCCAACCTTGGCTCTGCAACACACACGATGATCGTGGGAGGAGCCATCCTTGTCGGGCTGGGGACTCTGACGCCCTGGCTGCGTCGGGTGGGCTGGGGGAAGGCATCGGCGGTCTTTGAAGACCCAGAACTGCAAAGGGCTCGCCTCTCTAAGGAAATCTCCGAGGAGCAAAGCCAGAACCGACTGAGCATCAAGATGCAAGAATCGTTGGATGCGACCCGCTACTTCGCGGCGACGCTGGCAGTTCAGGCAATCTTCGCTGATGCCCAAAAGGCCCAGCCCAGCTTCGAAGTGTGCCAGCTTCGATTCTTCATGTACGACAAACAGCAAGAAAAGCTCTTCGCTGTGCTGCGCCCCAACCAGCCTGAAGCGGACCAGCGAGGGTGGAGGCTCCGAGAAGGCGTCACCGGCATGGCATATGCTACGGCTGAGTTCCAACTCGCTAGAGGTACGGCTACCCATGACGGCACCTACAACCTTGATGAGGATCGTCAGAGGCGGTATGCGCACCTCACAGAAGTGGCGGCAATGCCGGTCATGAACGCCGAGGAGGTGGTCGTTGGGGTGCTCTCCGCATCTCACGACACGGACAGGAGCATTCTAGGAACCGAGGAATGGCGCAGAACCCACCAAGTGGCAGCCGACGCCGTAGCCCGAGTAGTAGTAGATCTGCTCGGTTGGCACAGTGACGCCGAGAAGCCTTGGACCGGGCACGATCCCACACAGGGATAAGACAATTTCAGCAGGAATCAGAAAGGAAAAAAGGAGGCATCTGATGGGCAAGAGAAAGAGCCGGAAGGATGGCAATACTGTGTCGCGGCCGATCACACCCGAGGATCGGCGAGACGCCATCGAGCACGCCCTGAGGCGTACCAAGCCGATTTTTCACCTCACGGAAGGCCAGGTTGACCACATCGGGGATATGTACAGGAAGGCTCGCCAGCCCTGACAGGGGAAACTCAGATGAGCCTGAGGTAACAACACGCCCAGAATTAGGTGAGCCGAGGGCAGTAGCCCGAGGAAGTGGAGCCCGGTCCCTCTCCGGACGGTGAGCGGCCGGGCTCTTGCGCGTCATAGCCAACGGCACTCGCAGTTTCTAGAGAGGGGTGTTCGCGCCGGATCGTGGGGGCCGTCGAACCATCGGCAACAGGGTTGCGGCTATCCGCGTGGAGTAGAAACAGGGCGTGGCACTTTCGAATCATGAGCGGGTGGGCAAGGCGATGGTATTGCTGGGCGAGGGGCTAGCGCCGTTTGTGGCCCGGGAGTGCGAGGTTGAGTTTGGGGAGGACTGGGCCACTGGGGTGCAGCGCGCCAGCACCAGGGGCGATGGCCGGACCCGCAAGGTGAACCCGGTTGATCCCCAGTTCTTGTTGAAGGTGATGTGGGATGAGTGGCAGACCATCTTCCGCAAGAAGTTGGGACGCACTGAGCGGAACTACGTTTCCGAGTTGCAGGATGCCCGAAACAAGTGGGCCCACAACGAAGCCTTCACGGCTGACAGCGCCCTACGGGCGATGGACACGGCCAAGCTCCTGTTGGAATCGGCCGGAGCCGGCCCCCATGCCGCCCAGGTGGACAAGCTCTACCAAGAATTGCTGCGTCAGCGATTTGAAGACCAAGCCCGCAAAACACAGAAGAAGGCGGCGGCAGCTCAAAGCACGGCCCAGGAGAAGAGCTTGGCGCAAACCGGGCTGCCCTCTTGGCGGGAGGTGGCCGAGCCCCATGACGATGTGGCTTCGGGCCGGTTCCAGCTGGCTGAGTTTGCTGCCGACCTGCATCAGGTTTGGCGTGGCGAGGCTCCTGCCGAGTACGACGACCCCGCCGAGTTCTACCGGCGCACATACATCACTGAAGGACTGTCCAGTCTCATAGTGGGCGCGGCCCGCCGATTCACCGGGAGCGGCGGCGACCCGGTCATTCAGCTCCAGACCAACTTCGGCGGCGGCAAGACCCACGCCCTGATCGCTCTCTACCACTTGGCTGGAGAAACGCCGGTTACTCAGCTCAAGGGCGTGGAAGAGCTTCTTGCCGGCAACGGATTGGAACTTCCCAGCAACTCAATTCGTCGGGCCGTGCTGGTCGGCCATCAGCTCCTGCCTGGAGAAACGTCGGTCAAAGATGACGGAACCGTGGTCCACACCATGTGGGGAGAGCTCGCCTATCAGCTAGGTGGATCCGAGGGATACGCCGTTGTCGCCGAAGCGGACCGCACTGGCACCAACCCTGGGGCCGCCCTCACCGACTTGCTCCGGGAATTCTCGCCGTGTCTGGTGCTCATCGACGAGTGGGTGGGTTACGCCCGCCAGCTTTACGGCGTGTCCGGCCTGCCTGCTGGGTCGTTCGACGCTCACTTCAGTTTCGCCCAGGCCCTTACCGATGCGGCCAACAACTCCCCGGGCGCTTTGCTGGTGGCCACCGTCCCGTCGTCGCAGATAGAGGTCGGCGGCGAGGGAGGTCAGGCGGCGCTCAAGAGGCTGGAGAACCTGTTTGCCCGGATGCAGGCCAATTGGCGCACGGCCACTGCCGAGGAGAGCTTTGAAATCGTCAGAAGGCGGCTATTCAAGGAGCTGAACTCGGATGCGTCCGCCAAGCGCGACGCGGTGGTGAAGGCCTTCAGCGAGCTGTATCAGAAGCAGTCGACCGAGTTCCCCTCCGAATGCAAAGAAGGCGACTATCAGCGCCGGATGAAAGCCACCTATCCGGTACACCCGGAGCTGTTCGACCGGCTATTCGAAGAATGGTCCGACCTTGAGCGGTTCCAACGCACCCGCGGCGTTTTGCGGTTGATGGCCGAGGTTGTCCACAGCCTCTGGATCAATGACGACCCCAACCTGTTGATCCTGCCGTCCACCATCCCCATCGACGACAGCAAGGTCTCTGAGGAGCTGCTTCGCCATTTGGAAAGCGAGTGGAGGACGGTAGTGGAAGCTGACGTGGACGGAGACAATGCCCTACCGCTGAAGCTCGACAAGGGGAATCCCAACCTGGGCCGCTTCCTGGCCGCTCGCAAAGTGGCCCGCACGGTGTACTTCGGATCGGCCCCGTCACAGCACGCCGCCAACAAGGGACTCGACGACCGGGCCATCAAGCTCGGCTGCATCCAACCCGGCGAGGAACGGCCTGCAATATTCGGGGACGCCCTCCGCAAACTGTCCGACCAGGCCTCCTACCTCTATAGAGATGGTGCCCGCTACTGGTATGCCCTCCAAGCCAACGTCAACCGCATAGCTCGAGACAGGGCAGAAGGCCACTTCAACGACGCCGACGTGGACGATGAGATTCGCCGCCGGCTCGACGTAGCCCTCCAAGGCGACCGGGGCCAGTTCTCCGGGATCCACAATTGTCCCCGCACACCCGCCGATGTGCCCGACACCGACGATGCCCGCCTCGTCGTCTTGGACCCGACTTCGCCCCACGACAGCAAGACCGAACAGAGCGAAGCCCTCAAGATGGCCCAACAGACTCTGGTAGAGCGCGCCGGTGGGGCAAGACAGCATCGGAACATGCTGGTGTTCCTGGCCGCCGACGTGACCCGCTTGGGCGATCTGCGCCAAGCGGTTCGCAACCATCTGGCCTGGCAATCAATTCGAGAAGATGCCGAATCTCTAAACCTCGATCCGCCAAACGCCCGCCAGGCTGAGTCGAAAGCGGCCGATGCCGACGAGACGGTGGCCTCTCGGATTCCCGAAACCTACATCTGGGTGCTGAACCCATCGCTCCCCCCCGACAACCCCACTGGAGAAGTCCAATGGGAGAAGGCCCGGGTGACCGCGTCAGGGCCGCTGGCCGAGCGGGTGTCCCACAAGCTGGTCCACGACGAATCGCTCATCCCCGCCTACGGCGGCACCCGGCTGCGTTGGGAACTCGACCGGATACCCCTCTGGAGGGACGACCCAGACCAAACCGGCGACGACAAGGTGGCCATAGCGGTCAACCAACTCTGGAGCGACATAACCCAATACCTCTACCTACCCCGCCTCGTTCGACGCACAGTATTGGAAGACGCCATCCGCGACGGAGTGCAGTCCACCGTCTGGGCCACCGACGGGATCGCCTACGCCGAAGGGCACGACGGGGACCGCTATGTCGGCCTTCGAGCCGGCGAAATGCTGGCCGCCATCGCCCCCAGCGGCCTTGTAGTCCACCCAGATGCCGCCAACTCCCAAATCGAGGCCGAAAAGGCGGCACGGGCGAGAGCCATGGAAGGCGACGCTGGTGGTTCCGTAATCGCCCCAGTCGGAACCGAATCAGAAGCGGACGGAGATGGTGCACCTTCAACACCCGATGGCCCCGCCGTACCTACCCGATACTACGGCCGGGTCACCGTCGGCTCCGACCGCTGGACCCGAACAGCTGCCGACATCGCCGAAGCCATCGTGAACCAACTGGCCCAAGCCGAAGACGCCAAAATCGCTGTCACCATCGAAGTAGAGGCCACCGCCGACGAGGGCTTCGACGACGACGTCCAGCGCACCATCACCGAAAACACCGCCACCTTAAAGTTCAACGACAGCGATTTTGATTCCTGATTGGCCGGGTGTAGAAAACCCTTGACAGTTTTCAAGTTTCTTAGGGCTGAATTATGAGTGTTGCGTACAACGATGCAGATACGGGGCAAGTCTCGACCTCATATCTAATTCCGATTGATTGGATTTGCTGCGCTTGATTCTAGAATATATCGACGTACAAAAAAAGCCTAGATAATCCAACACCAGACCTTACCTTAACGCCCGTACTACAATTAAGAATATTAGGTTTGTTGCAGAACAGTGATTCATAACGTTGGAGAAGAGTTGTCTTATCCTATACTATCCCGGCCCTCATTTACATATTTGTGGGCTAACTTCACAAGGTAATCATTTTCGTCAATAATTTCATTCAGCTCATTTTTGAGATTTGGATCCAGGTCTCCATGCCCCTTGCATTGATTTGCGAGTCTGAATAATCCCATCACGAAATGCTCTTTGGTGTAGTCATCTACATCCGTATTTTTCGGGTCCAAATTGGCCTGAGTCTTTAGAGCTTGTCTAAGTGCCAAATATAATTCCCAAGAATGCGTTGAATCATGCTCAACGAATACTCTGGACAAACCTAAGCCATTGGCAATCTCCAAGTGATTATACAGTTGTTCACAGTTTGACCTTGAAGAGGGAAACACATAGGAATCCAATTCATATTGTCCAAGACTTGCCCCCGCGAAGAGAGTTACTTGCTTAATTAGTTCAATCGTTGTCGCCGCTATTTTGTTCATATTCTCTGCCTGACGGATCTTCAACTGCGTGTCTGGATGCGACCAGCGGTATGCCTTATATGCAATAACAAGGGCACCTACTGCTGCAAGGGATGCAGCACAAGCAAGGATATTTGCAATATTATCAAACATTGTCAAGATCTCCAGTTAGTGCAGGCCCATAGAATTGATTTGTGTTGCTCAACATACGCCTTCATTGTCTGTGAGCATGGCATCATCCTTCCCTTTTCCTAATACTAAGTATTCCTAGGAACACATCCTGCAATATAGCTAACATTAGCTGAATTTCAACTCTGAATCACTATTGTGTTCAGCAGTACAAGTAACATCTCTCAATGGCCGAGGACTCATCCAACCCCTATCGGCTGCCGCGGACGGTGGTGCCGCGGCGGTATGAGCTGCGGTTGGAGCCTGATCTTGAGACGTTCACGTTTGCGGGGAAGGCGGGGGTGGACATCGAGGTGGTCGAGCCGGTGGGTGAGATCGTGCTCAACGCGGCTGATTTGGAAATCAGCGGGGGCGATCTGGATGGCTTGGCACTGGCGGGGGTTGACTACGACGGCGAGCACGAGCGGGCGGTACTGCGGCTGGGCGAGCCGGCCCAACCCGGGGCGGTCCGGCTGAGCCTGAGCTTTACCGGCACGCTCAACGACCAGCTTCGGGGGTTCTACCGCTCCACATTCACCGACGATGACGGCGAAGAACGGGTGATCGCCACCACGCAGTTCGAGTCCACCAACGCCCGGCGGGCATTTCCTTGCTGGGATGAGCCTGATCTCAAAGCCGTCTTTGAGGTGACCTTGGTGGTAGCCGACGACCTGATGGCGGTGTCGTCAGGAGCCGAGGTCGACTCCCAGCCCACCGGCGATGGGCGCCGGGCGGTGGCGTTCGCTCCCACCATGGAAATGTCCACCTACCTTCTGGCCTTTGTTGTCGGCCCGCTTGAGACCACTGATCCGGTTGACGTGAACGGGACCCCGATGCGGATTGTTCATCCAATTGGCAAGGGCCACCTCACCGAGTACGCCCTGGACGCCGGGGCGTTTTGCCTCAGCTTCTTCGAGGACTACTTCGCCATCGACTACCCCGGCGACAAGCTCGATCTGGTAGCCATCCCCGACTTCGCCTTTGGGGCCATGGAGAACATGGGGTGCGTCACCTTCCGGGAGATCCTGCTGCTGCTCGACCCCGACTCCTCCACCCAGCAAGAGCGCCAGACCGCAGTGGACGTGATCGCCCACGAACTGGCCCACATGTGGTTCGGGAACCTGGTGACCATGAAGTGGTGGAATGGCATCTGGCTCAAGGAGGCCTTCGCCACCTTCTGCGAGATGCTGGCAGTGGACGCCTACCGCCCCGACTGGAAGCGGTGGCTGGCGTTCGGGCTGTCTCGGGCCGCGGCCTTCGATGTCGACGCCCTGGCCGCCACCCGGGCCATCGAATACCCGGTGGTCTCCCCCGCCGACGCCGAGGGCATGTACGACCTGCTCACCTACGAGAAGGGTGCGGCAGCGGTGCGGATGCTGGAGCAGTACCTGGGGGCCGATGAGTTCCGCGACGGCGTTCGCCACTACCTGCGGCGCCACTCCTACGCCAACACCGAGACCCACGACCTGTGGGATGCGCTGGCCCAGTCCACCGGCGAGCCCGCCCGCGACGTGATGGATTCATGGATCTTCCAGGGCGGCCACCCGGTTGTGACCGCCGCGGCCGGCGACGACGGCACGATCACGCTCAGCCAAAGCCGGTTTCGCTACGACGGACAGCCCGACGATGCCCGCTGGCAGGTGCCGGTGGTTGCCGCGACGGGCACCGGCACCGAGGAACACTCAGAGCGGCTTGTGCTGGAAAACCCGACAGCTCTGGAAGCCGACAATCCCGCTTGGGTCATGGTCAACCCGACGGCGGATGGCTTCTACCGGGTGGCCTACGAGGCTGGGCTGCTCGACCGACTGCTAAATGGTGGCCCTGACCTCGACCCACTCCAGCGGTACGTTCTGGTCGACGACCAATGGGCCCTGACCGTGGCCGACCGGCTGAGCGTGGCCGGCTACCTGGCCTTCGCCGAGCGTATAGCCACCGCGGAAGACGACCTGGCGGTGTGGCGCCGACTGGCCGGCACGCTGGGCACTCTCGACCACATGGTTCCCGATGAGGGACGGGCTGGACTTCAGGCCCGAGTGAGAGCGATGGTCGGTCCGGTCTTTGACCGGGTGGGCTGGGAGCCGACGGCCGGCGAGGACGACCGCATTGGCGAACTGCGGGGCGTGCTGGCGCGCACTCTGGCCGTTGGCGGAAACGATGCTGAGGCCATCGGCCGGTGCCGAGAGCTGATGGCCGCCGAGGCGGTAGACCCTGCTCTGGCCGCGGCCGCCATAGCCGTGGTGGCCGCCACCGGCAATGAGGCCGACTACCGGGAAATCCGTCAGCGCTACGAGAACGCCCCCACCCCGCAGCTCGAATTGCGCTACCTGATGGCCCTCACCAGCTTCGAAGACGACGCTCTGATGGACCGCACCCTGGCGGCCACCCTGGACGGCACCGTGCGCAGCCAAGACGCCGGATTCGTGCTCCGGGGCTGTCTGGAGAACCGCGACCACGGCCCCCAAGCCTGGGCCTATATCGCCGAGCACTGGGACGACATCAACCAACGCCTCCCCTCGGCCATCGTCCCCCGAATGCTGGGCGGCATCAGCGCCCTGTCCACCCCCGAACTAGCCACCGAAGTCGAGGCATTCCTCGAAACCCACCCCGTCCCCCAAGGCCCGTTGATCGTCGCCCAACACCTCGAACGTCAAAAGATCAACTGCGAATTGCGAAGACGAGTCCAGGAGGAACTCGGAGGAACAAACCCCTGAGGCGGGCGGGGGGTGGCGCCGCAGGCGGACCTGGCCGCTCCGACGGCCAGGCCGCCGTAGGTGACAGGACCCGCCGCCCGCCGGACTTGCTAGTTAGTCCCTACTGCGGCGCGAATGGACTCGCGCAGTGATTTCATGGTGGCAAACACGGCGGTGGGCTCGTAGCCGCAGTGGGCCATGCAGTTCTCGCAGCGGGGGTCTTTCCCCCGGCCGTAACTTTCCCAGTCGGTGGTGTCGATGAGCTCCTGATAGGTCTCGGTGTAGCCGTCGGACATCAGGTAGCAGGGCCGCTGCCAGCCGAACACCGAATAACTGGGGATGCCCCAGGCGGTGCACTCGTACTCCACCTTGCCCTCGAGGAAGTCCAGGAACAGCGGGGTGTGGTTCAGCCGCCACTTCTTGCGCTTGCCTTCTGAGAAGGCATCTCGGAACAGGCTCTTGGTCTGCTCCACCGGCAAGAAGTGCTCCTGGTCGGGGGCCTTCTCGTAGGCGTAGCCTGGCGAGATCATCATGGAGTCGACTTCCAGGTCGTCGTTCAGAAAGTCGAGCACGCTGCGCACATCGTCGGGGCTGTCGGTGCTGAAGAAGGTGCTGTTGGTGGTGACCCGAAAGCCCTTGGCCTTGGCCTCATTGACGGCCTCCACCACCTCGTCGAACACTCCCTCGCGGGCCACGGCCAAATCGTGGCACTCCTGGAGCCCGTCCACGTGGACCACGAACGAGAAATATGGCGAGGGCGTGAACTTGTCCATCTTGCGCCGCAACAGCACCGCGTTGGTACACAAGTACACGAACTTCTTGCGCTTGATGAGCTCGTCCACCATCTCGCTGATCTGGGGATGCAGCAGTGGCTCGCCGCCGGCGATGGACACCATCGGCGCCCCGCACTCCTCCATGGCGGCCACAGCCTCGTCCACGCTGACCCGCTTGCGCAGCACCTCGGTGGGGTACTGGATCTTGCCGCAGCCCGGGCACTCCAGATTGCAGGCGAACAGCGGCTCCAACTCCACGATCAGCGGGAACTTGTCGCGGCGGCGCAGCTTGTTCTTGAACACGTAGGTGCCAACTTTTGCCGCTTGCCTCAGCGGAATAGGCATGTCACACAACCTCCTTAGTCAGCACTGGCGTCAGCCGGCGAATGGTGCGCAGCGCTCGATAGATCCTCGCGGGAGCAGTCAACGACCGCAGCTCGCGGGTGGGGGTGTCGGTTACCACCCGCACCACCGCTGCCGGACCACGATGATGCTCCAAGAGCCAGGCCGACTCCATATCGACCGCCACCGCCCCCCCGTCAGCCAGCTCCTGTCGGCGCGAGCCAACCGCCAACTCCGGCACGCTGGCCACCGGGCCGGTATGCACGGTGAACCCGGCATTTTGCAGGCCCTGAGCCACCGCCTCGGCTCGGGGCAGGCCAATCGGCAACACATCGTCGGCCGACACCTCGGTGGCCACCACCACGTCGCCCGGTTCGATGCTGTCAACCACGGCTCCCCCCATGCCTACCACCGCCACCGGACCGCTCTGGGGCTCAACCCGGCGGCTGCGCTTGGGACCCATGCCGGTACACAACACCGTCGCCCCACCTCCATACCGGCGGATTCCCCGCCGGGCGGCTCGGGCCTCCATAGCCAACGGACAAAACACCACCAGGGTCACTCCTCACCCGTTGTCGCTCGCACCCAGCGGCCCAGGGCCATCAGGGGGAACACCAGGCGGTAGAGGTGGTACCGGATGTAGAAATCCCCCGAGAAGCCAGTGCCGGTGTACCAGGGCTCGTCCCAATCTCCATCGTCGCGCTGGTTTTCCAGCAGCCAGGCCACACCTCTGCGAGCCGCTTCCTCGTCGGCCCGGCCCGCAGCAATCAGCGCCAGCAGCGCCCACGCAGTCTGCGACGGGGTGGACTCTCCCCGTCCCCGCCAGTTGTCGTCGACATAGGAGCGCATGTCCTCGCCCCAACCGCCGTCGTGGTTTTGCACTGACTCCAGCCAGCGGCAGGCCCGAACCACCCGGTCGTCGTCGGCCGGCACCCCGGCGCTGATCAGCGCCGGAACCACTGCACCCGTGCCGTAGATGTAGTTGGCCCCCCAGCGCCCATACCAGGAACCGTCGTTTTCCTGTTCGGCGGTGAGCCATTGAACTCCGCGCTCCAATGCACCCCGGTCGATGGGCAAGCCCATTTGGTCGCCGTCCAGTTCGGCCAGCATCTCCACAACATGGGCAGTCACATCGGCCGACGGCGGATCGATGACTTCTCCGAAATCGCAGAACGGCAACTCGGCCACCAGCGGGGAGCAGTTGTCGGCGTCGAACGCCGCCCATCCGCCGTCTGAGCACTGCATTCCCTGGGTCCAGACCACCGCCCGATCCAACGCCTTTTGCACCTGCTTGGGGTCGGGATGGTGAATGCGGCGAAGAGCGAGGGCCACCTCGGCGGTGTCGTCTAGATCGGGGTAGTAGTTGTTCTCGAATTCGAACGCCCATCCTCCCGGGGCCAAATGGGGGCGCTGCTCGGCCCAGTCGCCAACGATCTGGACCTCTTGATCAACGAGCCAGCGGGCGCCGGCCTCCATCTGCGGGTCTTCGGGGTCCACTCCGGCGTCGGCCAGCGCGAGCAACGCCAGGCATGTGTCCCAAACCGGCGACTGGCAGCACTCCAGGCGTCGCATGTCGTCTTCAACGATGGTCCAAGCGTCGAACCCGGCCAGCCCTTGGGCCAGGATCGGGTGGTGCAGGGAATAGCCCCGCACGTATAGGGCCAACAGCGAGTACACCCATGGCGGCTGTATGCCGCCCCAGCAGCCATCGGACTCCTGGCGGGCGATGATCCACTGCTCAGCCCGGCTGAGCGCCCACTCCCGCACCCGCCGCTGGGGGCGGTTCTCGTAGAGATGCAGCACCTGATCGAGTCGCTGGAATCGTCGGGCCGGACTCCCGAGCGGGGCGAGTTCCCGTTCCGGAGGGATGGCCCCGGTGCGGATCTCGTCCAAGTTCAGTCCCATAGATCGCACCGGGCGGTGAGCCCCGACCACGGTCAAAGCGACCAGGGTTTGGCGGGCCCAGCAGGCGAAGTCATAGATGTTCAGAGGAACCCGCTTGGGTAGAAAAATCACCTCGGGAGGCAGCGCGGGCAGATCCTCCCACCGCCACAGGCCGAACAGCGCCATCCAGATCCGGGTGAACACCCGGCTGCGCTCCAGACCTCCCTCAGCACGGATATAGGCGGCGGCCTTGGCCATGTGGTCGGCGTCGACGGGATCTCCGGCGTAGCGCAGCGCCCAGTAGGCCTCCACGGTCACCGACAGATCGGCCGGACCCTGGTAATAGGTAGACCATGTGCCGTCGGCTCGCTGGTTGTGGCGGATCCAGTTTGCCGTCTGCCGGGTGACCTCGGGGTCGGCGATACCCAGGAACTCCCGAAGGAAGAGATCCTCGGCCTCGATGGAAACGTTGGTCTCAAGCTCGTCCTTCCACCACCCCTGGGTGTCTTGAAGGCTGAGGAGCCGATCGGTGGCCTTGGCCAAAGATTGCTCGACACCCATCAGAAATCCCTCCCCACGATGAATTCGGCCAGCGACCGCAACTCCTCAACCACCTCGTCCACGACCTCCTCGCGCGTTGCCAAAGATTCGAGAGCCGAAGCAGCCAGGTCGTAGTGGGTCCGGGCAAGTGCCTGAGTGCCATCCCGGCCTCCCCCTGCTTCCACCAATGCTCGGGCTGCGTCCACTCCTCCGGCATCCCATTCGGGACGGGAATACAGCTCAGCCAACTCATCGGCCGCCGGCGTGCCGCTGTTGAGGGCGATCACCACCGGCACCGACTTCTTGCGCTCCCTAAGGTCGGCCCCTGCGGGCTTGCCGGTGCGCTCGGGATCGCCCCAGATGCCCAAAAGGTCGTCCACCGCTTGGAACGCCACCCCCATCTGCGCCCCGAACTCGGAGAGCCCGTCGACCACCGAATCGTCGGCCCCGGCCAGAATCGCCCCGACCGAGGTTGCGTACGACAAGAGCGCCCCGGTCTTGCCCTGCTCCATGGCCAGACATTCCTCCAGGGTGACGAGAGACTTGTCCTCGAAGGCCATGTCCATGCTTTGGCCGGCGATCATTCCCGAAACCGCTCTGGTCAGATGTGTGGCCGCCTTGACCCTGGGCGGCGTGGGGTCGGACAACAAGACCTCATAGGCCAAATTGTGAAGAGCGTCACCCGACACCACGCCGACCCCGATGCCGAACTTGGCCCATACCGTGGGCCGGTGCCGACGTTCGGCGTCGTTGTCGATGATGTCGTCGTGGATCAGCGAGAAGTCGTGAATCAACTCGATGGCCACCGCTCCAGGCACTCCGGTTTCCGAGGGGGCCCCCACGGCCTCGGCCGACAGGATGGCCAGTGCCGGGCGAGTTCCCTTGCCCGGACTTTGGAAGTGATATTCGGCAGGTTCTCTCAGCTCAGGGCACAGCCCGCTCAGTGCGGCAGCGATGGCCGGGTCGACCAAATCCCTGGCTCGCTTGAGGATGCCCGGAACCGGCACTCCCTCTGTCACGCGCTCATCCTTTCTCGCTCAACTGCGGTGCCGCAGTGATCCAGGGCGAGGCCGGCTGCCAGCTTGCCGGAGCGGACTGCGCCCTCCATGGTGGCCGGCCAGCCGGTATCGGTCCACGCCCCGGCCAAGAACAGTCCGTCGATAGCGGTTGTGGGGCCAGGACGAAGCCGCCGCGTGCCGGGACGGCCGGCAAAAGTGGCTCGGTGCTCTCGGGTCACCACCGCGTCGATCACCTCAGCCGCAGCCGAGCGCGGCAGCAAATCGGCGAGAGCCGTCCGGTAGCGCTCGATCATCTCTGCTGGCCGCTCGCCAATCTCATCAAAGGCCGCCGACTGCGACACCGCCACCACTTGCTCGCCGCCACTGCCAGCGCTCACCTGCTCCCCCTCCTCGTTGCCGGCCCAGTTGGCGGCCTCGGTTCGGTCGAACACGAATTGCACCGGGGAGTCCAGGGCTGCGGTGAAGGGAACATCCATGACCTGGCGATCGAACACGAAATGCACGTTGACAATGGGCGAAACCCCGAGATCGACCAGCTTGGATTGCCCAGGCACCGTGTCGGGAGGTAGCAGGCCGTCGACAATATCGTGGGGCACGGCGAGGATCACCGCGTCAGCGTCGACCCGCTGCCCATCAACTGTGACCGAGGGTCCTTCACCCACGGATTCCACATGGGCTTGAAGCTGAATGTCCCCGCCCTGGGCCGCGATCACCTCGGCGGCGGCATCTCCGTGCAGAGCAGCCAAAGGCACCCGGGTCCAGCCCAGATCACCGCCGTCGGCGCTGTCCAAGAGCCCGGTTCGGAACACCTTGACGGCCAGGCTGAGCGAGGCGTCGTCGGCCCGAAGGTTCACGGTGGGCAAGCAGATGAGGTCCCACATCCCGACGATGGCCCGATCAGACTCGCCGCGAAATCGCAGCCACCCACCAAAGCTCATCTCATCAGTTGCAGGGTCGTCAGGATCGAGTCGTCGCAGCGCCAGCGCGGTGCGAATCGCCCTCAGCCGATCGGTTACCGAGAGCGGGCCATAACTCAGCAACGACCGGGCTAGGTGGAAGGGGGTTGGGCCGCTGGTGCGGAATATGCGGGCCCGACGGCGACCGGGGCGCATAACCGACACCGACATGCGTCGCTGCTCGGCCACCTGATCGGCCACTCCCAGGCGCACCAGAAGAGCCCGATACTCGGTGCAGCATCGCATGAACACGTGCTGGCCGTTGTCGAACCAGCGGCCGTTGCGTTGAAACGACCAGGTGGCCCCGCCCAATCGGGGGGCCCGCTCATAAAGCGTCACCAGCGCCCCGCCGTCCGCCGCGGCTACCGCCGCCGATAGCCCGGCGAGCCCGCCTCCGACCACGGCCACTCGCGGCTGGGAAACGACCGAGTTCACGTTGTGACTCCAGCCAGACTGCGAACGGCCACCCAGGCCTTCTCCCTGGTGGGCAGCGACACCCGCCCCTCCAGCACGGCCGTGGGGGCGGCGGCAATGCGGGCCAGCAGCCGGTGGTAGATCCCAGCCATCGCCCCGGTGCAAGCCCGGCTGCGGTGATCCAGCATGTCGAGCAGCTTCAGACCCTCGGCGAAATGACGTTCAGCTCGCTCTGCTTCAAACGCCACCAGTGCGCCCACGGCGTCGGCGGGTCCGGTCAGGTCGGGAGCGCAGCCGAAATGCTCGATGTCAGCGGAAGGCAAGTACACCCGTCCCATGCCCCGGTCCTCCACGATGTCGCGCAGGATGTTGGTGAGCTGGAGGGCGATGCCCAGCACATCGGCCAGCTTGGCGGCATGATCGGGATCGCCGCTGGTGCCGAAGACCCCGAGCGATAGGCGGCCCACCGAACCGGCTACCAACCGGCAATAGTCCTCGGTCTCCTCAATGGCGGTGTACACCTTCCCAACGGCGTCCTGCTCACAACCGGCGACGATCTCATTTAGCGCGGCGGTGGGAATGGGGAAGTGGTCGATGGCGTGGCGCAGACCCACCAGCACCGGGTCGTCGGGGTCGCGCAGCCCGCCGTCAGCCAGGGCATCGATGTCGGCCCGGATCTCGACCAGCCCGGCCAGCTTTTCGTCTTGTGGCAGTGGACCATCGCCCACATCGTCGATGCGCCGGGCCATGGCATAAAGCGCCGACATGGCCTGGCGCTTCGGCTTGGGCAGCAGGCGGATGCCATAGGAGAAGTTGCGGGCCTCGGCCCGGGTGATCTCCTCGCACCGCTGATAGGCGTCGGCTGCCCTCACCTTTGCCTCCAGCGCGCCGCTGCATTCCGCACGGTGCGAATGGCTTTGGCATCGGCCATCTGGCCAGGAGCGACCAAGCGAGCCACGTGGGCCCCCGTGCGGATCTTGGACGGAGTCCGCAGCTTACTCAGCACGTCGTAGTCGGCCCCGGCAATGGCATCCAGCGCCGCCAAGCCGCCGGCCACGTAGCCGGCCACGGTCACTTTGGCCCAACCGCTGAGTGAGGCCACCAGCGGTGCACCCCGGCTCAGCAGACCTCGGGCCGCGTCGCATTGGTGGGCCACCAACCGGCAGAGCGAATCCGACGCCCGGGCCGCCCCAAGATCGACTTCTTCCACACCGAAGCGGACCAGCTCTTCAGCCGGGAAGTAGATGCGCCCCTTTTGGGTGTAGTCCTCGCCGATGTCTTGGAGGTGCTCCACCAGTTGCAGGCCGGTGCATACGGCATCGCTGAGGACGATGCGCTCGGGGGTGGCCGCGCCGAACACCGCCAGCACCAGTCGCCCGACGGGGTTGGCCGAAAGCGTGCAGTACTCGGCCAGCTCAGCTTGGGTTTGGTAGCGGTTCTTGTGCTGATCGACCCTGTTGGCCTCTATGAGGGCCAGGAACGGCTCGTCGTCGACATCCAGCTCGACGAGAAGAGGAGTGAGCTGGACCATTGCGGGATGGGTGGCATCGCCAGTGCGGGCCCTTTGGAGCTCTTCCTCGATCCAGTCCAGCGCGGCCAAGCGGTCGCCGTCATATTCGTCTCCGATGTCGTCCACCAATCGGGCGAACCCGTAGATGGCCAGGAGATGGGCGCGATGAGCTGCGGGAACTGCCTTCAACACAACCGGGAAGTTCTCGCTTCCCTTCTGGTCCATGATCGAGTCCAAGTCGAACCCGACTTCAGCTTGCACAGCACCCCCGCTGTTCATTGGGCTAAACCGCTGGTCAACGGGCTAGCCGAACCATCCATGACATTGTTCTGACATTCGTTACCCAATTGCAAACAATAGAGTGACCATCAGGTCACCTTTTTGTACGCGCTCAATCCGAGGCTGTCAAGGCATTGGAAGGCCCGCGGTCTTCGAATTTGGGACGATCGGCGAAACGGCCCATCAGGCTCTCGGCAAAAATGTGGGCGATTGCGTCCATGATGAGGGCCCCGGCGAGCCGGTGCCTTCGAGGATCGTCCGACAGAGCCTCCCCCAGACGCTCGGCCAGCCGCCAGAACACCCGCTGGGCGGCGGCGGCATGCTCCACTTGGCCTTGCACTGAGCGCTTGGCCACCTCCAGCATGATGGGCAGCCCAGGCAGGAGCGCCTCGGCCAAACGACGGGTGAGTTCTTGGCGGCTCAGACCAACCTGGCCGCCGATGGAGGCGGCGAATTCTTCTGCGGTGTTGTCCACCACTGTTTCCACCGCTCGGAAGAACAGATCCTGTTTGGAACGGTAGTAGCGATAGAAAGTCCCCTTGGCCACGCCAGCCTGGGCGCAGATGTCGGCCACGCTCACCTCGGTGTAGCCCCGCAGGGCGAACTCCTGAATGGCCACGTCCCGCAACTGCTCGCCGCTGTCGGCCAAGTTCGCCACTTCAGCGTGCTCAGGGTTCTCCGCGTTCATGATCTGGGCGATGTGGCGCAACGGCAGGCGGTGTCGCTCTCTCAGCTCCCTGATCTGCTCGACTGCGTCGACGTGGCGCTGGCTATAGAGGAAGCGGTTTGCCGAGGCCCGACGGGGCACGGGCAATAGCCCCAGCCGCCGGTAGTGGTGGATGGAGGCAGCCGGCACTCCGGTGCGGGCTACCAGCTCGCTGATGGGGAACTCGCCGGGAGTGCCCATGCCTCTACTCTTATTCGCTTGGCTATGCCACCGCCAGCGCGTACCGGAATCTCGTTTCTGATGACGGCTCTTACTGCTCGGCGATCTTGATCGCTTCTTCGATGCTCGTGCCCGCGGATGGCTACTCCTGTACGGCGATCTTGATCGCTTCTTCGAAGCTGGTGCCCTGCTCGATGAGGTTGCGGTACTTCATCACGTGGCGAGGACGGTTGAAGCCCAGGACGCCAACCAAGCGGCCGGCCCGGCCGTAGAGGGCCGCGAACCGCCGCTCCTCGGTCGATCCGGTGATGATGCGCACCTCGTCGTCAGGGGCCGCTCGTCCGGCCAGCTGGATCTTGCGGTCGTATTGGTCGCTCCAAAACCACGGCACCGGGGCATAAGGCTGGGCCTCGTTGTCAGTCTGAAGCAGACGAAGCGCGGCGTGCTGGCCCTGGGCGATGGCGTTGTCCCAGTGCTCCACCCGCATGGTTTCGCCGAACAGGGGGTTGGGCCAGCGGGCCACGTCACCAGCCGCGGCGATGCCCGGCCCGGCCAGACAGGTCTCGTCGCACACCACTCCGTTGTCCAGGGTCAGGCCCGAGCCCGCCAGCCACTCGGTGTTGGGAATGACGCCGATGCCCACCACCACCACGTCGGCGTCCACCGACGTGCCGTCGCTCAGGTTCACTCGCTCCACTCGGCCGTGACCGTCGAAGCCATCGACACCCACGCCGAGGCGCAGGTCCACCCCGTGGTCCCGGTGCACGTCGGCACACACCGTGCCGATCTCGGTGCCCAAGACCCGGCCCAGCGGTACCGGCAATGCCTCGATCACCGTGACCTCCAGGCCTCGCTCCCGGGCGGTGGCCGCCACCTCGGCGCCGATAAACCCAGCTCCCACCACCGCCACCCGCTGAGGAGAGGCTTCCAGTTCGGCCCGAATCGCGAGACAATCGTCAAGGCCCCGCAGGGTGTATATGCCGTCGAGGCCGTCGGTGGGCAGCTCCCGGCACCGGGCCCCGGTGGCGATGAGAATGCCGTCAGCGGTCACCGCCGAGCCGTCGTCGAGGGTAACGGTGCGGCTGGCGACATCAAGGCCAGCCGCCCGGCGACCCAGTCGCCAGTCGGCGTCCAATTCCTTTAGAGACTCGTCATCGGAAAGCGCTATGCGGTCTTGTTCCCATTCCCCGGCAAGGAGCTGTTTAGACAGGGGAGGGCGGTCGTAGGGCTGGTGGGGCTCATCGCCAACAATGGTGATGGTCCCGTCGAATCCTTCTCGTCGAAGCGACTCCGCGGCTCGGGTTCCGGCCAGCGACGCTCCAACAATGGCTAGTGAGCGCAGCGGGCGCCTACTCCTCGGCCACGGAGATGGCCTGCTTGGGACAGCGCTGAACCGATTCGTTCACTCGCTCACGGGCCTCATCCCCCGGGGTCTCGTTCAGCAGGTACAAGAAGTCGTCGTCGCGTACCTCGAAAATGTCAGGAGCGACCTGCATGCAAATGGCGTTGCTCTCGCACAGGTCGTAGTCCACGACCACCCGGTATCCCATCGGATCCTCCCATCTCCCAAAAAGACACCCCGACCCTACCCAACCAACCCCCACCCCGTCACCATCGAACCTCGTGTCCGTTACAAACAGTGGTGTTGGGTGTAGGTGCGGATTTCTTGGCGGGCGGTGGCGACGGCTTCTTCTAGGTCGAAGGCCCGCTCAAAGAGCTCTCGGAGGTCTTCGATCTCGTCGATCTCCCGGGATGCGTTGGCCACGGTGGTGGCCGCCTCGCGGATATCGGGCGGAGCAGCGTCCTCCAGGGCATCCAACTGAGCCAGATCGAGTTCACCTTCGGCCGGGCGCATCCCCACCCCGTCTTCGGCCAACTCACAAAACGCCACAAGGTCTCCGTTGTCCTCACCGCCACACGCAGACACCCCCAACAAGGCCAGAAGCGACAAGACCACCAATACGAATGCTCGCGAGACTCGTCGCCGCGCCCCTTTGGCCAGTACGTCCAGGCGTGCCGGTGGGTGGCGCCGGAGGCGGACCTGGCGCACGCGAAGCACGCCAGGCCGCCGGAGAGCGACAGGACCCGCCGGCCCGCCGGAGAGCCCGCTGTCCCGAGGAGAACGCTTCACCCCACTAGCTTGCCTGTTCAAGAAGTGGGCTTGTCGGCGCCCACTATCCACATGGCGTAGTACTGGGCGCCGCCGCCGTAGGCATGGCCGAAGGCCTTGCGGGCGCCGTCCACTTGGTGATCGCCGGCCATGCCTCGAACTTGGAGGGCGGCCTCGGCGAAACGGATCATGCCCGACGCCCCGATGGGGTTCGACGACAGCACGCCGCCCGAGCAGTTCACCGGCAGATCACCGCCGTCGAGATGGGTGGCCCCCTCTTCCACCAGCTTCCAGCCGTCACCGATCTCGCAGAACCCCAGGCTCTCCAGCCACATGGGCTCGTACCACGAGAACGGCACGTACATCTCCACCTCGTCGATCTCCGCTCGCCGGTCGGTGATACCAGCTTGGGCGAACACGTCGTTAGCGCAGTCCCGGCTGGCCTGGGGATTCACTTCGTCGCGTCCGGGGAAGTTGTTGGCCTCGCTGCGCAACGCCGCACCGTGGATCCAAGCCACCGGCTTGGTGGAGGCATCGCCAGCGGCCTCGTCGCCCAGCACTATCGCGCAAGCCCCGTCGGACGACGGGCAGGTCTCAGAAAACCGGATCGGCTCCCAAAGCATGGGCGACTCCACCACCTGGTCGAAGGTCAGCTCCTTTTGTTGCAGGTGGGCGTAGGGGTTGAGCAGGGCGTGCTGGCGGTCTTTGAACGCCACCATGCAGCCGATCAGCTCGGGGGCGTTGGTGCGGGCCATGTACTGGCGGATAATGGGCGAGAAGTAGCCGCCAGCCCCGGCGTTGATCGACACCGAGAACGGCTGGGGCAAAGACAGCGCCCAAGTGGCGTTGGACTCCGATTGCTTCTCGAACCCCAGGGTGAGCACTCGGCGGTGGATGCCGGCTTGCACCAGCGAGGCGGCCACCACTGCGGTAGACCCGCCCACCGAGCCCGCGGTGTGCACCCGCAACAGCGGCTTGCCCACCGCCCCCAGCGCCTCGGCCAAGAACAGCTCGGGCTGCATGACCCCTTCGAAGAAGTCGGGGGCCTTGCCCACCACCACGGCGTCGATGTCGTTCCAGTCCAGTTCGGCGTCCTCAAGCGCCCGATAGGCGGCCTCCCGCACCAGGCCGGGCAGCGACACGTCGCCTCGGGTGGTCTGGTACTTGGTCTGGCCGACCCCCAGCACTGCGGTGCGCTCGGCCATCACTCCCCCTCCATCACGCAAACCAGATTTTGCTGGAGGAACAGCCCCGAGGCGGCGTGGCCCAATGCCCGGTCGGCCCGACCCTCGTGAACCTGGTTGGCGGCGTCGGCGATGCGCATCAGCCCGGCGGCCATCATGGTGTGGCCGGCCAGCGCCCCACCGCTGGCGTTCACCGCGGTGGCGGACCCCAGTCCGAGTTCGGCCTCCAAGATGTGCTCTTGGGTGGTGAAGGGGGCGGCCAGCTCAGCGGCGTCCAAGCGATCCTTGCCCGCACCGGCCTCCGCGGCCGCCTTGTGGGCGCTGGGGGCTCGGGTGAGATCGCGCACCCCAGGTTGGTGGGGGTCGATCCGGTGGTCGATGCCGGTGATCCACGCCGGACGCTCGCACAGCTCCCGAGCCCGGTCGCCAGCAGCCAGCACCACAGCCACGCCTCCGTCGGCGGAAGCCGCGCAGTCGCTGGGCCTCAGCGGGTCGGCAATGGGTTCCTCGGCCAACACCGAATCCACAGTGGCGTCGGCAGATGACCGCACCGCCAGCGGGTTGTCGGCCGCGCCATTGAGGCTGCGGACCGCGATCTCTGCCAAGCGCTGCTCGCTGACCGCTCCCGACTCCAGCATGATCCGAGCCTGGAGGGCGGCCATGGCGAAGGCGTCGGGCCACAGCGGCCCCAAGTAATAGGGATCTAGCTGGGTGGAGAGCACGTCGCGCAGCGAACCGGGCGACGACTTGCCATAGCTATACACCAGCGCGGTGTCGATGCCGCCGATCTGGAGCTTGACCCACGACTCGTACAACGCCCAGGCCCCGTCCATCTCCACATGGCTCTCGCTGATGGGCGGTACCGCGCCCACCGCGTCCAGGGTGTGGACGAACGAGAACGCCTGCCCGGCCAGAAAGTCGCTGCTTCCCGAGCAGGTGAAGCCGATGTCGGTTTGAGTCAGCCCCACCGCGCCGCGGGCCTCGTTGATGATCGGCACCATCAACTCCACCTCGGTGGTGTGGGTGAGCGCCTTTTGCTGGCGCTGGGCCACCGAGACCACGGCGATGTCGCGCATCAGCCCTGCTCTTCCGACTCAGCGGCCTGCTTGGCGTGCCAGGCGTTGGTGCCCGCGGCGGTCACCGGGATGTCAGGCTCTCCGGTGGGTTCCCAGTACAGGATGTTCTCCGCGGTGCGGCCAAGCTCGTCGTCGGGCTTCCACACCGCCCGCACCCGCATGCCCATGCGCACCTCGGAGGTGTCTATCCCGGCCACCAGGCCCAGAAAGCCGATGTCGGCGCCGTCGAGGTGGATCCAGGCGCTCACGTAGGGAATCTCCAGGTCGTCCCGGCCCGGAATGGGCAGCCGGGTCACGCAGAAGCCCCCCACATGGCCGGTGTCGGGCAGTTCCACGTAGTCGGGCGTGGCCGCACCGTGGCGGGGATCCACCCCCCGGGGAGGCACGAACACCGCCCCGTCCACCGGCGAACGCTGGCCGAGGATCTTGCGGTCGGCGAAAGCGTTCAGATATCCGGATGAGGCCGCACCGGGAATGAAGTCGTATTCCAGGCGGATGGGCGTGCGCACCGAGCGCACCGGCTCCAAGTCGGCCAGCTTCTCGGGCAGGCGCACCTCGCCCGACAGTGCAGCAGGAGGAACGCTGGGATCGGAGCTCACTGGCCCGCCCCCTCCGGCACAAACCCCTCAAGGTCGGCGATGTGACCCTCCCGCTCAGGACGCCATCGGGCCGTCACTCGCATTCCGACCGACAGCTCGTCGGGGCCCTCCACCAGCACGCCGTGGACCATGGGGGTGTCGGCACCGTCAAGGCGGATCATGCCCAAGCCGTGGGGCTGGTCCCAGGGGGACTGGGATCGGGGCGGATCCACCCAGGTCCAGCTCACCAGCTCACCGCCCGGCCCCACTTCCACCAGTTCGGTCAGCGGCGCCGATGTCTCCGGGTCGTACTCGGTGGGCGGGCACAGCACCGTTCCGTCGGGGCGGCGGATGCCAAGAATTATCCCCTCTCGCAAACCGGTCAAGAATGCGCCGATCACCGAACCCGTGGTCCGCGTGAACGGGTACTCCAGCACCAAGTCGGCCCGCAGGCGTTTCGCCATCGACCTAGCCCGCTCCGTCTACTGAGATGGTTCCCGCGTCGGTGTCGATGACCACTGTGGTCCCATCAGCCGGTTCGTCGCCGTCGAACTCCACTCTCATCAGGCATGGGATCTGGAAGTCCCGGCTGATGATGGCCAGGTGGCTTTCGATGTCGCCCGACCGGCACAAAATCCCGGCCAGATCGGCCTCGATGGGGGCCAAGAACGTGGCCCCGGCGTCTTTGACCAGCGCCACCGTCTCAGAGGCGACGTCGTCGCCGGCGTCGAGCACCGCGATCACATCATCGGGGGTGTCGAAGCGCATCAGCCGACCTTGACCAGCAATACCCGAGAACACCGGGCTGCCCCTGCCTACTACATCTCCCATCAAAATTCAGCTACTTCGTGACTCGCCGACAGGCCCATCAAAACTCGATCACCTGGCGCACAACCTCGCCGTTTCGCACGGCTTCTAGCGCGGGGTTGATCTCGTCGATGGTGATGCGCCGGGTGATCATGCGCTCCAAGTCGAGCTTGCCGTTCTTCCAGAGCCGAAGCAGCCGGTGGAAGTCGGTGCGTGAGTCGGTGCCGCCGTAGTAGGAGCCGATCAGAGTCTTCTCGTTGTAGAAGAGCTCGAAGGCGCTGAACGACACCATCTCCTCCATGCGGCCCACGCCCACGATGCAGCAGGTGCCGCCCCGCCGGGTCATGTCGTAGGCGTTGCGCATCAAGGCGGGAATGCCGACGCATTCCAGGGCGTAGTCGAATCCCTCACCTCCGGTGATCTCGTTCTTGGCGTCCTCCAGGTCTTCGGGCAGCACCGCGTGGGTGGCACCGAAAGCGATGGCCTCGTCCAGCTTGGCCGGATTCTTGTCCACGGCCACGATCTCGGCCGCGCCGGCGATCCGGGCACCCTGGATGGCGGCCACGCCCACGCCGCCGGCGCCGAACACCACCGCCGACGAGCCCGGGCTCACCTTGGCGGTGTTGAGCGCGGCGCCGGCCCCGGTCATCACACCGCAGCCGATAAGGGAGGCCACGTCAAGGGGGATGTCGGGGTCGATCTTCACCACGCCCTCTCGGGGCATGAGCATCTTCTCGGCGAAGGTGCCCGCCCCGGCCATGCCCATGAGCTCTTGGCCACCCTGGGCGAACTTGGTCCGGGCCATGGAGCCGAAGGTGATGTTGGGACACAAGTTGGGCTGGTGGCGGCCCGTGCAGAAGTCGCATTTCCCGCACGGCGGCGACCACATCACGATCACATGGTCGCCCACGGCCAAGTCGTCCACATTGGAGCCGACCTCCTCGATGATCCCCGCCCCCTCGTGGCCGAGCACCGCGGGCGGGGCTTGGGGAATAGTCCCGTTCATGGCCGACACATCGGAATGGCACACTCCCGTATGGGTGATCTTGATGGCTACATCATCGGGGCCCAGATCCAGCATCTCGACGTCGTCGCACACGTCGAGGTTGATCTCCCCCACTTCTCGCATAATCGCCGCAAGCATTGAAGGATCGTAGGCCGAGGCCGCATTCCACGACACACCTAGCCGCCAAACCGAACCACGCCAGAACTTCGCCGCCGCCAAACCGAACCACGCCAGAACTTCGCCCTTACGACTAAATGCAGTTGAAGTGCCTTTGGCTAGTGTCATCAGCCATGCCGCAGACCATGGCGCTGGACACCCAGGAGCTGAACCTAATGGTGGAGTTCTGGGACATCCTGGTCTCGGAGAACTCCAAGAAGCGCACCGGCCTCACCTCGGGGCTCATCCCGGTGCGGGAGTACACCGGCTACTCGGGCATGGAGGCCTGGCTGCGCTGGCCCGACATCTTGGCCCGCTGCGACGAGGTGATGGAGGCGTCCGAGTTGGGGGCCAAGATGCGGGGGCCGGGAACCCAGACCACCAACGCCCACCCCTTCGCCCTCGTCTGCATCCCCTTCGGCGGCTGGCGAGCCCTCGAGGAGCTGTCGGCCATGGGGCTCACCACCCAGGTGGACGACGTGGAAGACCGGGTGCGCTTCCTCATGGACTACTGGATCCGCTGGGTGGAGCCGTGGCGGGGCGACGGTTTCCGATCCTGCTGGGACGCGGCCGACACGCTGCGGACCTGCGACCCCGAGATCATCGACACCCTGTATGAGGCCGCGTGGCCGGTGGAGGACCACGGCGACAACCGAACGGCCCGCCGCTTCGTGGCCGGACTCCAGCAGTACCTCTTCTTGTTGTACCTAGACACCCGGCTGGGCACGGGAGACACCGGCCCCTACCCGCTGCCCAACGGCCGGCACATGATCGTTCGGGAGTTCTCGTCGCTGGCCCAGAGCTGGATCCCGTGGAGCCACGTGGCCGCCGATGTCCCCTACCAGAACCTGGTGGTGGGCTTGGTGTTTCGACCCGGCGTCCACAACCGGGTGAACGATCTGTCCACCACGTTCTCGGTTCCGGCCGACAACCTGGCCTGGCTGGAGGCCATGTCGGTGTTCGAGCCCCGGCCCGACGGAAAGCTGGTGGCGGTGGACCAGGAGGAGCTGCCCGAGATCCTGTCTGCGATCAAGAAGGCCCAGGCCGACGCCTACCGGCTGATGAACACCTGGAGCTTCGAGGAGAAGGTCCACAACGGCACCCACGTGTACTTCCGGGGCCTGATGTGGCCGTTTACCAACATGTTGGGCATCGACGACGAGTTCGACTGGTCGATCCCCCACCCCCACACCGCCGAGACGGTTTGGCCGATATTCGCCGGCGGCCTGCCCGAACAGGAAGACGCCGAAGAGGTGACGTTCCCGATGTTCCCCCGCTTGAAAGGCGCCTGATTGTGAAGTTCGATATGCCGCTGTCGGCTGATCTCGCCGGGGCTCGAGACCAAGCTCAGGCCTACCAGGACATGGGGGTGGACGGGGTGTTCACCTTCGAGGGCCAACGCGACGTGTTCTTCCCGTTGCTGAGTGCGGCCGAGACCACCGGCCTCGACCTCTACACCAACGTGGCCATCGCCCTGCCCCGCAGCCCGATGCACCTGGCCTATCAGTCGTTCGACCTGCACCGGCTGTCGGACGGGAAGTTCGCCCTGGGCCTGGGATCGCAGATCAAGCCCCATATCACCAAGCGCTACAGCGCGGTTTGGGACCGCCCGGTGGCCCAGATGCGGGAGCTGATGGCCGCCACCAAGGCCATCTTCGCCCGGTGGCAGGATGGCGCTCCCCTCGACTTCCGGGGCGACTACTACACCTTCACACTGTCCACCCCCATCTTCGAGCCCGAACCGCTGGAGTGGGGAACGCCCCCCATCTGGGCCGGGGCGCTGGGCCCCAAGATGACCAAAATGGTGGCCGAGACCGCGGATGGCATCTTGATCCATCCGTTCTGCTCCGAGCAGTTCCTGCGCACCAAGACGCTGCCCGCGGTGAAAGCAGGCTTGGCCGCCGCCGGGCGCAGCCGGGACGAGTTCCTTTTCGGTGTGGGGGTGATCGTTGGGCTGTACGGAGAAGACGCCGACGAATCTGAGGCTTGGCGGGTGGAGCAGCTCTGCCGTTCGAACCTGGGGTTCTACGGCTCCACTCCGGCCTATCGGGTGGTGCTCGAAGCCCACGGCTGGGGCGAGCTCCAAGACGAGCTCAACCGCCTCACCAAACAAGGCCGCTGGGGCGACATCGGCGACGTGTGGGACGACGAGATGGTCCACACCCTCAGCATCCAGGGCACTCCCGCCGAAGCCGCCGCCGAGATTCACAACCGCTTCGGCGGCCTGGCCGACCGCGTCCACCTCTCCCTCCACGGCGCCCCCCAACCCCTAGTAGCCGAGCTGTTCGACAACCTGAAGGGCTAGAGCTCTACAAACAGCGCCCCCTCAGAGGTGAGGCGAAGACCTAGCCCGGGGGCTGGATGTGGGCTTCTACTCGGTTGGCGGCCTCGTCGATCCAACCCTTGGAGTTGGCGTAGGCCAGCATGCCGTCGAACTGGGCCTGCCACTCAGCGTCGACGGCGTCGCCGGCCAGCTCTTGCACGAAGGCGATGTCGATCCACAGGTGGTTGTCCCGATCTGAGGCTGTGGCTCGACCGTCGAAGGCGGCCACCGCGGCGGCGACGTCGCCGTCGATAGCCACGTGGAACTCCCGGAAGTTGCCCCAGTCCTCAAGAGTGATCGTGTCGGCGATGGCGATGAACATGGCCTCAGCTTTACGGACTGCTTGGGCGAGTGTCGATCCGGGCGCTGAATGGCAGCGACACCGCGGCGGTGACCACCACCATGCCCATGAGTAGGTCGATGGCATCTGAGGTAGAGGAGGCAGAAGTGACAAAGGTAAGCCCCAGAGCTACACCGATGGTTGTCGCCACCCGCTGGGCGGTGAAATTGATGCCCGTAGCCAGGGAGTGCTGATCGGGAGAGACGTCGCTGATGGAGGCGGCCATCAGCGACGGGAACACCATGCCGGTGGAGACGCCAATAATGGTCATGCCGGATACGAAGACTGCGGCGTTGGGCTCGTCTCCCAGCATCAGCCACAGCGCGATGGTGGTGCCGACGTAGATCGCGGTACCAGGCAGGATGAACAGGCGATGGCCGGTGCGGTGGGCTATTCGGCCGATGAGCACCCCCACCACTCCGGCGAACAGCGGCAGGGGCGCCACTGCGAACCCACCCTCCAAGGCAGTCCACCCCCACGACCGGATGACGATCACGGTGAAGCCGAAGAACATCCCGAACCACGACGAGGCGAAGATCAGCATGGCCAGGTTGCTCCGCCGCACGTTGGGGATCTGAAACAATCGAAGCTCCACCAGCGGATTGGGATGGTGCAGCGACCGCTGCACAAAAAAGCCGAACACGGCCAGACCCCCGATGATGCTGCCGATCACCCTCTCGTCGGTCCAGCCCCACGGATCGCTTTGCACAATACCCAGGGTGACCAACGCCGTGGCCGCAGCCACCATGACTCCGCCCAAGGGGTCGGGCAACGCCCGAGACTCACCGCTCCGGGACTCCCGAAACACCACAGGCACCACAATCAGAATGATGAGACAGAACGGGACGTTCAGCCAGAACATCCACTCCCACCCCAGCCATTCAATGACCAGACCGCCAACCGGAGGCCCGAACGCTGAGGATGTGCCGCCGGCCACCGCCCAGATACCCACCGCCAGAGGCAGGCGGTTGGAGGGCAGCGAGGCCAAGAGCAACGCGACCGCCGCAGGGTGGATGGCTGAGCCGCCCGCAGCCATCACCGCCCTCGCGCCGATCAACACCCCCACTGAGGGAGCCAGCCCGCCGATCACTGAGCCAGCAAGAAACAGCCCTACGCCGGCCATGAGCACCCGCCGCCGACCCAGTCGGTCGGCCAGCACGCCGCCGATCACCAGGGTGGCCGCGGCGACAATGGTGAAGATGTTGGTGACCCACGACAGCGTCGGGTCGGATACGCCGGGAAACGCCTCCCCCAGGGCCGGATAGCCCACGGTCATGATCGACAGGCCGATGCCGGAGAGCGCAGCCGACAAGATCAACACCGTCAGCCCTACAGCCGGGTAACGGGTGACCGGTTGGGGCGTGGCCGCTGCGGTCACCTAGCGTTTGCGGACAGGAAGTTCGGCGATGATTTCCTCCGCACGAAAGGCCACGCTAGACGAGGTACCAGCAGCATGAGCAGTGAGAGCCCAAACAGCAATGTCACCGAAGTCCTCGGCGGGGACATCTTGGTGGCCCAGGACGGCGGCGTGCGTAACCTCACCCTGAACCGGCCCGACGCCCACAATGCCATCACCCCCGACCAGCGAAATTACTTGGCTGACGAGTTCGCCCGCATCAGCGAGGATCTCTCGGTGCGGGCGGTGATCTTCACCGCCACCGGCAAGGGCTTTTGCACCGGCGCCGACTTGCGGGTGGCCCGACCCGACCAGGTGCGGCCGTCGGGAGCCCCAGATCGGGCCATCATGGAGGTGGCCCGAGGCATCAAGGTTGGGGCCCAAAGGCTGATATCGGCCATCTTGGACTGCGAGAAGCCGGTGATTGCCGCCGTCAACGGCACCGCGGCGGGCATGGGGGTCCACATGGCGGTGGCCTGCGATCTGGTGGTGGCCGCCGAAGGGGTCCGGTTCATCGAGGTGTTCGTACGCCGGGGCCTGGTGCCCGATGCCGGCGGCGTGTACCTGCTGCCCCGGCTGATCGGCCCGCAGAAGGCCAAGGAGCTGATGTTCTTCGGCGACGATGTGAGCGCTTCTGACGCGGCAGCCATGGGCCTGATCAATCGGGTGGTGCCTCCCGATGAGCTGATGAGTACCGCCCACGCTTGGGCCGAGCGGCTCGCCGCCCAGCCCACCAAGAGCCTGACCATGAGCAAGCTGCTGGTGAATCGCAGTTTTGAGACCAGCCGTCAGACCATGTTCGAGATGGAGTCTTGGGCCCAAGAAGTATTGATGGCCGGCGAGGATGCCGACGAGGGGGTCCAAGCCTTCAAGGAGCGGCGCGACCCGAACTGGAAGGGCTGGTAGCAGCTAGCCAGCCAAGGCGCGGCCAGAGGGCTGGTAGCAGCTACCCAGCCAAGGAACGGCCGATGGCCGCCAGCTGGCGACTGGCGCCGCCGAAGGTGTTCTCCAGCTGCTTGACCCATAAGAAGTAGCGGTGAACGGGGTAGTCGACGTCGGCCCCCATCCCCCCGTGCAGGTGCTGGGTGGCGTGTACCACTCGCTGGCCGGCATCGGCAGACCACCACTTGGCCACCGCAGCGGCATCGGCTATTTCGGCCGCGGACCGACCCTCGTCGATCAGCCAGGCCGCCTGGAGCAGTGTGACCCGCATGCAGTCGGTGTCGATATAGCAATCGGCCGCCCGCATGGCCACCCCCTGGTTGGTGGACAAGGGGCGCCCGAACTGCTCGCGCTCAGAGGTGTAGGCCGCGGCCATAGCGGTGGCCTCCTCACAACAGCCCAGCGCCACTGCGGCCACCGCCACCTGGGCCCGAGCCAGGGTCCACTCCACGATGGTTCGTCCGTCAGCGCCATCTAATGCCGCGTCTTCGCCGACGACCACCGACCGCAAAGTCAGTTCGCCATGGAACTCCCGACTAGTGGTCTCGCTGAGCGACACCTCTATCCCGTCAGCGTCGCGGTCGACGACAAACACGGCCACCTGGTCTCCGCCTGCCACCCGAGCGGGAACTACCACAGCGTCAGCTACACCAGCAGCGGGAACCGCGGGCTTCGACCCGTTCAACTCCCAGCTGCCGTCGTCGCGGCGGGCGGCGGTCACCGACGGAGACAGGGCGTCGTTAGCCCCCCACTCCGACAGCGCCCCGGTGAGCACCGCCTTTCCAGAGGCCACGGCCCCCAACCAGCGGTCTTTGAGCTCGGGAGTGCCGAATTCGGCGATGGGCATGGCCCCCAGCACCAGCGTGGGCCACAGCGGTACCGGCGCCACCCTCCGACCCTGCTCCCTCAGCACCAAGGCGGTTTCCACCATGCCCAAGCCGAGCCCGCCGTGCTCTTCGCCGATGGCCACCCCCAGCAAATCGGAGCCGGCCAGCGCGGCCCACAAGTCCCGGTCGAACCGCTCCTCAGTGCGCTCCACCTCGGCCACCCGGTCAGCGTCCGCCGAGCCGGAGAACACCTGCTCCGCCAACGCGGCCACCGCCTCCTGCGACTCGCTGAAATCGAAGTTCATGATGAACTCTCTTGCGAATCGCCCAGCGCCGAGTTCACCGCCGACCGCCCCTGGTCATCTTCAGCCCGGTCCAAGCCACGATCTCCCGCTGCACCTCGTTCACGCCACCGCCGAAGGTGTTGATCTGGGCGGTGCGAGCGGCAGCCTCCACCCGGCCAGCCAACAGCGCACCCGGGCTGCCCTCCCGCAGGTGGGCACCCGCCCCCAGCACTCCTAGCAACAGGTGGTAGATGTCGCTCACCGCCTCGGTGCCGTACACCTTCACCGCCGACGCCCGTGCCGGCGCCAGCGAGTCGGCAGCCACCGCGGCAGCCATCTGCCAGTTCAAGAGCTTCATGGCCTCCAGCTTGGCGTGGCACCGGGCCAGGTCCATCTGCACCCAACCCTGGTCCAGCACCGTGGCTTCGGCCCCTTCAGCAGCCGGGGTGTCGCCGGCCCAGGCCAGCACCTCTTCATAAAGTTGGAACGACAGCGCCCCCACCGCGGCCAGCCCCACCCGCTCGTGGTTTAGCTGGCTGGTGATCAGCTTCCACCCCTCGTTCTCTGCCCCCACCAGGTTGGCGGCCGGTACCCGCACCTCGTCGTAGTACGTGGCGGTGGTGGTGGAGTTGCCCACGGTAACGATGGGCGTGAAGGAAAACCCGGGGCTGTCGGTGGGCACGATGATGATGGAGATGCCCTTGTGCTTGGGCGCGTCGGGATTGGTTCGGCAAGCCAGCCAGATGTAGTCGGCCTCGTTGGCGCCGGAGGTGAATATCTTCTGGCCGTTGACCACCCATTCGTCGCCGTCTCGAACGGCCCGGGTGGTGAGGGAGGCCAAGTCGGTACCCGCGCCCGGCTCGCTGTAGCCAATGGCGAACTGGATCTCGCCGGTCAAGATGCCGGGCAGGAATGCCGCCTTGTGCTCTTCGGAGCCGTGGGCCATCAGCGTCGGCCCCACCGTGTTTAGGGTCACAAACGGCATGGGGCAGCCCGACCGCTGAGCCTCGTCGAAGAAGATGAACTGGTCTATGGCTGATCTCCCCTGGCCGCCATAGGCCTTGGGCCAGCCAATGCCCAGCATGCCGTCCCGCCCTAGTTGGCGGAAGATCTCGCGCCGAACCGGGCTGGTCTCGTGAGCGCCCATCAGGGCTTCGCGGACCTCATCGGTCATGAGGTCCGCGAAATAGCTCCTCAGCTCATCGCGCAGCGCCCGCTGTTCGCCTGTGTAGTCGAGGTACACCGGGCCGTGACGCTATCAATACGGCGCCGGTCAGTCTTCAATTGGGCCGGAAACTAGAGGGCGTCGGAACCCTGCTCGCCAGTGCGAATCCGGGTCAGGCCCTCAACCGAAGATGTCCAGATCTTGCCGTCGCCGATCTTGCCGGTGCGGGCTGCGCCGGCAATGGCCTCGGTGGCCGCAGCCAGTGAGGAATCGTCTACCACCACCTCGATGCGAGACTTGGGGGTGAACGAAACCTTGTACTCGGTGCCCCGGTAGGTCTCGGTGTGGCCGCCTTGGCGACCGAAACCCTGAGCCTCGCTCACGGTCATACCCTGGACGCCAACCTCGGCCAACGCCTCTTTGATGTCTTCAACCTGATGGGGCTTTACCACCGCAGTGATGAGCTTCATTGGAGCCGTCCTTTCTGGTCGCCGACCGGGACGCTATCAGGTCAATACAATACTGGCAACAACCACAAAATATTGGGATTATTGGGCAATATTGTGCTTTATGAGTCAGTACATTGGTACAATCTTGCTGTGCGGATATGGATCGACGAAGGCGCCCGCATCCCGCCCTACGAACAGCTGCGGGCCCAGCTTCGACTGATGGTCTCCTCCGGACAGCTCAAGCCCCGCGAGCGGCTGTCGCCCATTCGATCGATGGCCGCAGAGCTGGGCCTGGCCGCGGGAACGGTGGCCCGGGCCTATAGGGAACTGGAATGGGAAGGAATCGTGGAGGGTCGGGGACGGGCGGGCACGTTCGTGGTAGACGAACCCCCCGTGGCGTTCTCGGTGGTGGAGCGCCAACTGGCCGATGCCGCCAATATGTTCGCCGCCGAGGCCGACCGGTTGGGGGCAGGGCAGCAAGCAGCCATGCTGGCTTTGGAGACCGCCTTCGCGGCCCGCTCAGATCCCGAGATAGAAGCCGACTGACGCTTAGCCCAGCACCACCGAGGGGTCGGGCACCAGATCGCGGGCCAGCCACTGGAACATCCTCCAGCCATTGTCCGCCGAGAACAGTGAGGCCTCGACTTCTTTGGCCGCCTCCTCGCTGATGGCCTTGGCATCCGGGGCCTTTACGTGCACCTCGGCTACCCGCTCGGCGGCCACGAACCACCCCACCGCCTCGCCGGGCGAGCGCCCACCGGTAAGCAGGCCGTGGTTGCGGAGGATGCACACCCGGCTGCTGCCCATCGCCTGGGCAATGGCCTCCCCGCCGGCGACGTCGCTCACCTCAAGGTTTTCACCGTCGTAGAGCGATTGGTCGAACACGAACCCGCACGACTCCTGGCTGATGGGCCGAAACGGCTCGACGTTGGCCGACCACGGCGTGCCGTAGGGGGTGTGGGTGTGGGCGGCCGACGCCAGATCGGGCCGGGCGTTCAGGATCGGCCAGTGGATGTGGTAGGCCGCGAAGTTCACCCCCATGTCCAAAGGACCGTCCACACCCTGGCCGTCGGGGCCCACCAGGGTGAGGGTGTCGATGGTGGCGTCGCCGAAGCGGATGCCGTAGCCCAGCACCCAGAAGTGGTCGGTGAGAATCGGATCGCGGGCGGTGATATGGCCGTCGCCGGTCTGGCCCCAGCGCATGGCGGCAAAGATGCGGTACCCGATGGCCGCCTCCCACTTGCGCAGCAGGCGCAGGTCTTCGAGGTCGCTGACTTCAGGGGGGGTACCGTCGTAGGTGACCTCGGGATAGCGGTCAAGCTGCAAGGCCATCACCAAATGATACTCCGAGGCGGCGCTGGCACCTCCCCGAGTACGAGGCTGAGTTTGTAGCCACGAGTGACTAGAACAGTGGCATGGCCAATCTGAACCTGAGCGCCGATGAGGTGCTCACCACCACCAGAGCGGTGCGCCGGCGCCTAGACACCTCTAGGCCGGTAGCTCCGGAATTGATCACCGAGTGCCTGGAGATCGCCGTGCAGGCCCCAACCGGGTCGAACCGACAGAACTGGCGGTTCATGGTGGTCACTGAGCCCGACCTCATCGCCGGTCTGGCCGACCTGTACCGCCGAGCCGGTGAGGTGGCCGGCGACTACCTGGGGGTGCTCCCCCGCCTAGAGGTGCCCGATCCCGCCCGGCTGGAGGCCGCCAACGAGAAGATGTACGCCTCCACCGGGCACCTGTTCGAGCACCTCCACGAGGTGCCGGGGATGCTGATCCCCTGTTTGGCCGGTCGAGTATGGGATCAGCCTCCGGTGACCGTGGCCTCCCATGTGGGGTCGGTCATCCAGGCGGCGTGGTCGTTCATGCTGGCCGCCCGCGAGCGGGGCATCGGCACGGTGTGGACCACCATCCACCTCTGCTACGAGCTAGAGGCGGCCGAGCTACTGGGCATCCCCTACGACGAGGTGATGCAGTTGGCCCTCATCCCCTTCGCCCACACCGTCGGCACCGACTTCCGACCCGCCCGTCGAGAGCCCCTGGAGCTAGTCACCCGCTGGAACCGCTGGTAGGCCGACATGGCCCGCGAGGAGCCCCGCTCGGCGCCGGTCTCGTCGGAGGGCCGCAACACCACCCTGGACGCCGTCCGGGGGGTGGCGGTGCTGGGGATCCTGACCATGAACGCGGTGTCCTACGGACTGGTGGACATGCCCGCCTACTTCAACCTCGACGCCGGCGGCTCGCGCACCTGGCTCGACTGGGCCATCGGGGGCATGGGCGAGGTGCTCTTCGACCAGAAGTTCATGGGGCTGTTCTCGCTGCTGTTCGGCGCCGGGATCGCTATGTTCACCGACCGGGCCGCGGCCAGGCAGCGGCGGCCAGTGGGGTTCAGCCTGTGGCGCAACGTGCTGCTGTTGGGCATCGGCATCGCCCACATGGCGCTGTGGGAGGGCGACGTGCTGGTGCTGTACGCCATCTGCTCGCCCCTGATCATCGCGGCGCGGCGACTGCGCCCGGTTGTGCTGGTGGCCATCGGTACCGCCCTGATGCTGGCAGTGGCGGTGGTTGCAGTGGCGGTGCAGGCGGCCATCGACGACCCGGCCAGCCAACTGAGCGGCTACTGGCTCGAGGGCGAGAAGTCCGCCGGGATCGAGCTGTGGTTCGTGGGCGACTTCGGGGCTCGGGCGCTGGGCATGATGCTGATCGGCGTGGCGCTGTACCGCACCGGCGTGGTCACCGGCGAGCACCCCCGGGGCTTCTACGTGCAAACCGCCCGGTGGGGTCTGGGCGTGGGCTTGCCGTTGTCAGCGGCCGGCCTAGCCATCATGGCGGCCAGCGGGTTCTCCCCGGACTGGGCGCTGGCCGGGGCTGCCCCCAACACGTTGGCCACCATCCCCCTCAGCCTCGCCTATCTCAGCCTCATCGCCCTGTGGGATCGCCGGGCCGAGTCCGGCCTGCGGGGGCGGGTGCGAGCGGCCGGCCGTATGGCGCTCACCAACTATCTCGCCCAAAGCGTGTTGGGCGTCATCGTGCTGCGGGAATTGCTCGACGGGATTGACTTCAGCCGCAGCCAGATCGCCCTGTTCATCCTCGGGGTGTGGGCCTTGCAGCTCTGGTGGTCGCAGGCTTGGCTCAGCCGCTTTCGCTTCGGCCCCGCCGAATGGCTGTGGCGCTGCACCACCTACCGCAGGCGGCAACCCCTGCGAGTATCGCCCAACTGACTTTGCCGACCCGGCCGGAACGACAAACAGCCTCATAGGATGCTCCCATGGACCCAGCGAAGGCCTTGGACTACATCCGGGAGAACACCAATGCGGTGTTAGCCACCGCAAGAGGGGATGGCACTCCCCAGATGTCGCCCGTCACCCTGGCGGTGGTGGACGACACCGTGGTGATGAGCACCCGCGAGACCGCCTACAAAACCAAGAACCTGCGGCGCGACCCCCGCAGCTGGCTGTGTGTGTTTCCCCGCAACTTCTTCGGCGACTGGGTGCAGGTCGAGTGCCAGGCCGAGATCATCTCCGGCCCCGAGGCGATAGAGCCGCTGGTGGAGTACTACCGCACCTTGCGGGGCGAGCACCCTGACTGGGACGAATACCGCCAAGCCATGGTCACCGACCAGCGCTGCCTGGTGAAGTTCCACATCCTCCGCGCCGGGCCTGACCGTTCGGGCTAGCGCCAAGCTCTCTTCGGCCCACGCCCAGCGAACTGTTCATTTGATAAGGGGACAGAAGAGTCAGTTCCGAAGAACCGGACTGTGCTGGGCCAACTGGTAGGTGGAGGTCCCGATATCTGGAAAGGGATCGGGCGGGGCGTTGATTCGGTAGCGACCGCAGTGATCTCGATAGACCTGCCAGTTGCAATCGTGGACCAGGTGGTGGCAGTCGGGGCAGAGCTGGGCAAGGTTGTCGATGTCGGTGCGACCGTCATCAGTCCAATGTTGGATGTGGTGGGCCTCGCACCGCTCAGTTGGGGCCTTGCACCCGATGCATCCGCCATCTCGGGCCGCTAACACGATTCGCTGGGCCAATGAGGCTGACCGCTTGGACCGTCCCAACCACAGTGGTTGGCCATCGGCATCAGCAAAGGCGGCGTAGACGTCGGCATGGTCGATGAACCGGGCCAGTTCTTCGGGAGGCACCGGCTGGCCATCGTCGAGTCGGGGCTGGCTGACCTCGCCAGTAGCGGCGTCATACTCGGAGATGATCAGAAGGGATGCCGGCGCAGCCCGCTGCGGGCCGTCTCGGGTTACCAGCTGCATCAAGGCGTCGGCATTCCGCTGCAAGTACGTGATCTTGCTGTCGGGCTTCTCCTCGCGGCGAAACGCCTCAGACATCTTGGCTAAAGCCATGCTGAACCGCCGCCCCGCCACGTAGTCGAAGTGGCCGTAGAGCTTCCACGACCCGTCAGGCTCTTGGTGGACGGAAAATTGGCGATCTTTACGCTGTTGCTGGTACTTCGTGTAGTCCCGCTCTTCAATTCGCTCCCGGCGTAACGCATAGCGCGACAGCAGATCGGCAGGTACGGACTTCGCATCATTCAAGATGACCTCTTCGGTGCGGTAATCCGGCTTACCGGCTACCCGGTCAATCACCCGAGCATGCCCCGATGTGATCTCCCCCGCAGCCAAAGCCTCCAGCGTCGTCGGGAACTCTTCGGCCAGCGACACCGCTAGCCTCACATCCGAACTAGCCCTCCCCGCCGACTCCAACACCCGCTCCCGTAGCACCGCTGCGGTTTCTCGACGAGTGCTCCTCCCAGCCCGTTCCGCCAAAGCCTCAGCCAACAACCCTTCAATCTGCGACCGAGCTCGAGCTAATTCCTCAATACGATCATCGAGGCATTCAAGAGAGAGTTCACCAACATTCCCCCGGGATACGCATAATGCAAACTCTGAATCTACGCCAGATACATTGCAAGTGGTTGCCGTTACAGAACCCGCTAAACCAGTGAACTCCATAGCCAATAGATTACAACCGACCTGTGACAGTTACCCTTGGAATGGACGTATATCAAACGCGATTCTCTGAGGATTTTCAAAACGAATGAACCAGGTTCAATAGCCTCCAAACCAGATGGTCGCCAGCGAACACTTGGGCCTAGTGGCCATTCAAATACCCCCAGCGTGTGGGCTGCCGGTCTATTACACGACCCTGACCAGGCTTCAATGAAGGGGGGGCCTACTGACCCCCCGAACCATCAGATCGGAGGATCGCATGCCCAAGTCATACGAGCTTCAATGAAGGGGGGGCCTACTGACCCCCCGAACCCTTGATGAACACGAACACACCGATACCGATGCTCACGCTTCAATGAAGGGGGGGCCTACTGACCCCCCGAACTTTCCAGGGTTCCGGTTGCTCAGGCAGACATTCTCGCTTCAATGAAGGGGGGGCCTACTGACCCCCCGAACGTCCAACAGTACGGGGCGGCGGTATGAGGTTCATGGGGCTTCAATGAAGGGGGGGCCTACTGACCCCCCGAACCGTCCGACGTGAACGTCCGAACAATCGGGAGCATGATGCTTCAATGAAGGGGGGGCCTACTGACCCCCCGAACCTCAAATGCTCCCCCGCCTGGCCCGTCGGTACCAACGCTTCAATGAAGGGGGGGCCTACTGACCCCCCGAACCCGTCGGCACTTCCTGCCGGCCATCGATGCGGGCATTGCTTCAATGAAGGGGGGGCCTACTGACCCCCCGAACGTGCGATCGCACGCTGTTCCTGCGCCGGTTCCGCCGGCTTCAATGAAGGGGGGGCCTACTGACCCCCCGAACCGCGAAGCTCGTCGCTCTTCTCACTAACGGATGGAAGCTTCAATGAAGGGGGGGCCTACTGACCCCCCGAACCCCTCGTGAATTTCTACTACCCTGACCAGCGGGTTAGGGAGCATCTGCGAGCGGTTGTAGTTGGGAAGCATTTGGATGGATCTATTCGGTTGTCAAGGAGCATCAAAACCGCAGCATTTGCGAGGTTTCGAGCGCTGCCGGGTATCTCACCGCTCACCTCAGCGCTCGCATCACAAAATGACTGGACCACTGGTCGGCAAGGGGACGGATACTCCCATGAACTGGAAGCAGTCCCTGCCTCGTTGACTCGGGTCACCGATGTCGATCATAGCTATGGAATCTTCAGCGTGATGGATGATCTCCCCTAGCTCAGTCTTCATGGCAATCAACTCCATGGCATCAAGGTCGCAGATAAACACGCTGTATTGCATCGACCAGCCGTAGCCCACCATCGTCTTGTGGACTTTCCGGAGGCGCTTGGGGTCGCGGATGTCATAGGCCACCAAATGCCTCTTGCGTCCTTGTCCCATGGGTCACCTCGTCATGAACGGCACGTAGTCGGGGATCTCGCCGAGCAGGTAGGCGCCCAGCATCCGTGCCTGGACCTCGAGCACGCGGCGGTAAGTGATCTTGTACCCGTAGACCGGGTGGGTCACTTCTTGATCGAGGCGGCGTTCGTAGGCGGCGATGAATGATCGGCGCCCTTGCTGGGTCAAAGCGACGCCTTGAGCTCTCACTGTGAATCCGTCCTCTTGGATCTCGCCGTTGTTGATCACGTTGATCACAGTCGAATCAGCAATGAGAGGACGGAACTCCTCTGCAAGATCTAGAGCCAATGCAGGTCGTCCAAACCTCGGCTTGTGAAAGACGCCCAGGTATGGGTCGAAGCCGACGGCTAGAGCAACCGCAGTGAGGTCCTTTGTCAGCAACGAGTAGGCATAGGAGAGCAGGCAATTGACCGGATCTCTGGGAGGCCTTCTGTTTCGCCCTTGGAAGTCGAAGGTTCCCAACGAGTCGTCTTTCAGCATCGTAGAGAAACGTGAGAAGTAGAGCCGGGCTGCTGCACCCTCCACACCCAGCAGCGATTCAATCGTGTCCACCTCAGCTGCCTGGTCGGCGGTCGCCTTCAACTGTTCCAATATGGGCTTGACCTCGGATCGCGAGTTCCGTCGCAGCAGTGTCCTTGAATTCCTGATCTTCCCTTCAACCATCTTCTGGGCAATCGGCAGACCCGCCTGCGCCGCAATGGCGACTTGGCGCCTGCGAAGGTCGACGTGCTTGGAAGGCAGACCATGGGCGATGCCCTGGAACCAGCCGCCGTAGGAAAACCAACAGACTGGAACCTGCTGATCGAACATCGCCCTCATTGCCTGGGAGCTGATCTGCACATTCCCGTAGATGGAAACCTGGGAGACGTCGATCAGCCTGACCTCTTGGAGAACCTCCTTCTGTTGAGAAACCGTGACCCTCCCCTTTCTGACTCCGATCCTGGTTCCCTGCTCTGTCACGTACAGGGGTCGGGCCGCCGAGTCCCTGGGAGTCAGCCGGCGGGGTGGAACATCCGATCGGTCAGCCAGAAGATTCGTCTCGTCAGGCAAACAAATGCCCACCAGAGAACATCGAGGGCATTTGGGGCTGTCAACGAGCGGAGGCGGCGGATCAGGAGACCCGGCAACCTCTTTCAGGTCTCTCAGCACGCCCAGGGTTTGCCACACCAGCTTCTCATCAAAGGGCACTTTGACGCGCTCACGCGACTCGGCGAAGAAGATCTGACCCTCTGAACAGTCATACCCATTGTCCTGGAGGATGAGGCCAATAGCGCAGATCTGCACAAGCTCAGGAGACCAGGCTGGGCCATGCTTCGGAGGCCGTCCCCGCTTCACCTCAACGGGGGTGACCTTGTTCCCCTTGCCCTCGATGATGTCTGCCTTGGCGATGATCCCCAACTCCTCAGAGCTGATGGTGACTGAACGGGCTTTGCGCACGGGGCTGTCTTCATCGGGGTCGTCAATACGCCCCCCACCCGCATCCACGTTTCGGTGGACATAGCGGCCCTCAACGGTGTCGGGATTGTCCTCGAATCGAGACTGGACCCACTCCAAGTAGAACAGCCGCGGGCAATACTCGAACTCGTTGACCATCCTGGCCGGAACGAGATCGGGAACATCACTCACGAGACCAGATCACCTCTGGGGGACCGAAAGTGCCGTATCCGCCCTGGTCGCTTCTCGGAAATAGTTGTCTCATACCGGATTGGATTCGGATTCGTCCGGAAGAAACAGACCAAGACCGAAATGGCTCATCGAACCGAGAATGATCGGACCTCTGACCGGATTCTCGAACCTGATCTCTACAAAAGCTGCCCGCCGGCTGCCGCCAATTGTTTCTTTGGGCGGAAGTCGACGGCGACGGTACCGCCGTGTATCGCCGTCTAGCACGGTTACTGATGTTGGCGCGGGCAGGTCGCGGTACACCGAAAGCTCACGAGCGATCTCAGTTTGGACATGGTCTTTCCAGGAGAGCTTTTCGCGGTGTCTCCCTGGGACAAATGGAGTACGAGATCTCCAGATGGGTGAGGGGCCAACGATTTCAGGGGCGACCTCTTCGACGTCACCGAAGGCAGCGACGGCTACTGCAATCTCAGGTACGCCACTGGCCGCTCGACCGGCTCTGAGCCATTTAACTTGGGCGAGTGCCGCAAGTTCGTCTCCATTCAGACGGCCCGGTGCCCATACCACGAGTGAATCAATATTTGCCCCAGCGTCTAATCCTTGGCCCGGTGCCAGCGAGAGATAGTGGGCATGTTCGTGTTTGCCGCGATTGCGATCTCCCGACGGTTGTTTTCCGCTAAGCGTTTCTGAGGGCACACCGTGTTTCTTGATTGCAGCCCTTCGAAGCAGTTCGCCGACTGCAACGGCGTTGGCGATTGTGGGCCGAGGTCTGGGATGTACCGCCAACCGGACCGCTGCATAAGTGGGCCGCCAGTCAGCAGCTGGGGGAGCGCTCCGCGTCAGATCAGCCCTCGTGTAGGGGACAAGGTAGCTTCCGGGTGGAATGATTCGCCCGTTCTTTCTGACTGTGTCGGGGCTTTGAAGTAAGTCGCTCAACTTAAATGGCTGCTGAGGGCACAAGACTTCGGTATCTATGTGATCGTCAGGTCCTGCTGGTTTCCATAACTCTGGTGTTGGATGTTCGACTCGGGGCACTAGCTCCGTCTTACAGATGGACTCGGATCTCCCGAGATAAGGGAGTGCAGCAGCAATCTCACCTAGAGCAGCCGTTGGACCTTCAGCCAAATCGGCATCCCACTCAATGTAGATCGGCACTTGTGGATCGACAACGGCGAACGGATCGAAGGTAAGCGTCGTGTCCGGCTTCCCAACCGAGCGATAGTCGACCTGAGGCATGTAATGGCGCAGATGAGCTGCTCGCATCTCAGGAAGATGGAGCATGGGAGGTGTTGCAAGCTGACACAGAGCTGCCTCAACGTCCTCATCCCGAAGATGCGCACAGCGAGTCTTCCAGGTAGCAAACAGCGCTCTGAGGATGCGCCATGGTGACGGAGGCCACTCGGGCTGGCCTTCGTTGACGTTCCGCCCCCATTCAGTAGCGTGGTACTTGCCCCATGGAAACTCCACCCGGAGGATGGCAGACACTACGAGCGCTTCTTCCCACCCGACCAGCGAACCACCAACGGCGATCCATCAGAGTCCTCGAGCTCATCAACTCCACCACTGATGAGATCGCTGACTTCCGAAGCCAAGGCATCGATGTCTGCGAGTTCAACTAGATCCCCGTCGTTAATCGGCTCGAACTCACAAGCGGTGCGTAGTCGCAGGCCCAGGTCAAGGATTGAACGAACTTCCCACCGAGCGATGGCGAGCAGCAACTTCGTCGCATTAGCAGACAGGCCATATGACTCGATCTGTCCTACGTCGATAGATACGTACAATGCGATTGAGCGAGCGGTGTATTCGGTGCGGGCATACGGGACGCTTCCGTACCCTTCAGCGGCACCCCCCTCTCCCTCGCCGATTGAATGCCGAACATCATCGCGCTTGACGCCGCCTGAATATGCCTCCTTGACATCAGTCGCCTCGATAAATCCAGTAAGTGCTCTGGGTATTTTGGGTTGGCCAGGCCAACGTTTGTCGGCGAAGAACACCCCGTGCATGAGACACAGAGGATCGAGAGCGAAAATTGCAGCAGCTATCTTGCTCGGAGAAAGGGGCGTATCGTCGGCTAGTTCGAAGCGGTTGCAGATCTCATCGACCATCTTTGTACCGTCAGCAGTGACACTGTCTTTCACAAATGCCGACGCCAGTCGATGCGCTTCAGTACGGCTCGAAGTCAAGTAGCGGCCATCGTCATCGGCAACAACTCTGACCCAGGGTAGGCCCTGCAACGTTGCGACGGGCTCTTGGTGCTCTTCGCTCCATCCCACCGCTTCAAACCGGTTTGTCATGGATTGAGCAGATTCAACAAGGATGGCATCGACCCATTCGTTGTTCGGACCAGCCGGTTTCTGAAACCTGGCTGCACCCAAATCCGGAAATCCGGTGGGCTGGAACCGATCAGAAGGGAGGGCCCTCAAATCGATTGTGTACATCTCACGTTTGGTCATGGTGTGGCTCCTGCCTTTCTCGACTCGCTGACCAGCGAGTCTCAACTGTGCTTTGGTGGTTGAGTAGGTATCGAATCCGGGGCTGATCGTTCCCGGCTCGGTCAAGGCGCAACAGCAACGCTGTCGCCAAGCGGCCGGGTTCGAGGCTCGTCCGCTCGACTCTGTCAACAATCAGCCTCCAACCGCGTCCACGAAGCAGGTGGGCAGCCGACCTAGCTGCGGTGTGGGCGGCTCCGGTACGAATCGCTCCAATCCACTGGGGTCGCGGATGTACTGCGATTGATCGATTGGGATTCGGGTCGGTGTCCGTCGGGGCGACCGGTAGTCGTCCGGCAAAGAAGGGAGCGAGCATGGCATAGATGGGGTGGCTCGCAGCGTGTAGTCGAGCCACCGGATCATCAGGAACAGCGTGTAGGCAGTTGGCGGCAACGCCGAAGGCATCCTCCCACTTCAACAGCAGCAGGCCCGCCAGAATGTCACCTAGCCGCCGTTCGTCAAGCTGCCCGTACAGAAGGTGCCCAACATCGGCGATGTCAACTCCAAGGCCATAGTCGAAAGCGAAGGGCAGACCTGCAATGCGGTCATCAGTCTCCTTGTTAGACCGCTTGGAGGCTGAGAGGACAGCGCGGGCCCCAAAGGCATCGTTAAGGACGTCGAACAGCGGACGGCGGCCGAAATTAGGAACCCTTGGTCCGCTGTTCGACCAATTCAGACCGTACAGGCCGCGGGTCACCGGGCGGAGAAGCGTTGCAAGGCTTCCCCTGACGGCTTCTGGACCGCTAGGGATTCCTGAGGATGTCCTATCGCTCAGAGATGCCAGTCCGATAGCAATCCGGAACTCAACGGAACCGTCGTCAAGCAGCGGCAACCACTCCTGGGCCAATATTCCGCCGATGGGATGAAGCCGCCGATCTTCGCAATATTTGGGAGATCGAGATGCGGCTCGCTCGGCCTCTGCAAGTGCGGCAAGCACTGCCTGGAGGCGATGCGCTCCACCATGAGTTGCGACAGCGAACTGTGCTCGATCCAAAGCACTCAACGCCGCAGTGACCGCCCCTGGTTCCTGGTTGGATCTGGCCCGGCTAACCCAGCTATCGAGTTGACGCAGAAGGTCGGCCTCTGGTCTCACACTGTTGCTGACCTTGTATCGGCCGACTGGAACGGCTAGCGGACTCTGCCCATGTCGATCGCTGATCAGGTAGCGGACGAACTCGTCAACAGAACGGTCAACACCCAAAGTCGCGGCTGCTCGGACAAAATCAAGTCCCGACCGGGCTTGGTTGCGGCCCCATTGTGATCGCCCCTCTGAGATGAAATTACGTATCTCCCGGTATGACATTTCGTCGCGCCACACTGGTGCCCATAGCTCGCCCTTTGGACTTTCGCTTTCCGCTGCCGAGCCGTATCCCACGACCGTTGCAGCAACGGTGAAAGGCATACTGACTTTGCTAAAACCTGCTTGGCTTTCTGCGCTAAGCCTGCGGGCCGCGGCGCTGGCAAACACCATGGCCCCTTCCATGGCGAGTACAAGACTCCACGGGTTAGCGAGAGGATCGGCGTCTCCTGTCGAGGAACTGTTTGGACCGCCTACCCCACCCGGGTCAAACTGGCTAGTTGTACTTCTGCAAAGTTCAGCTTCACTATCACGAAAGAGAGCGTGATTGAGAAGAGGCCACACTGATGGAGGCTCCGTAGCCTTTCTTTGTGAATGATTGGATGGCCCGTCAAAAAATCCAAGAGCTTCCAACTGTTCAAGAAAGCCTATCGAGAGATCCCTTCTACCAATGTTTCCCCCAGTTCCGAGAATCAATGGAAAGGCGATGTCGTTGTCAAGAAGTACAACTGATGCGTCGAGCCAGGGTAGCGCTTCGTCAGGAAACACCGCTCGACAAAGTTCAATAAACTGCGCCTTTTCTTTATCTTTTCCGATAATTTTGCCATCTTTAGCCAACCCGTAATGTCGGGCCGTCTGCCGTGCTTCTCTAGCAGCGACAATGGCATCCCGGTAGGGAGCAAGCCTCGGATGGCCGCTTTCCGCGACCCTTTCTACAAGTCTTTGAGCGGTTGGTGAAGTAGGCTTTCCTTCGTCTTGAAATCCTCCTCCGCTATTCCATGGAGATATCACCGCGGTTGGTATGTAGTCATCGGCAAAGAACTCGATGAGCATCGTCTCGTCCAACTCTTGGGCAGCAATGACTAAATGGTTGCCATCCCATCGGGCTGACACCTCAGGGGTGATCTGCTCGGCAACCAATCGAACGACGCCGAGCCCTGCGAGGTAGCTGAGAAGCGGTTCAGCCCTGCAGCCGTGCAGGTGTATCGCGTTCACTTGGTTGCCCCGATGTCGCGGCTTGCCCGCCAGTCAGCGCTGCGGACGACCAATTCGAGGAATGCCAGCCGGAAAGGACCGAGGTCGGTACGGTCACGCAACGCAAGAGCACGCCCCTCGTATCTGTCATCGCCTGTCGGGATAGCGAGGTGGCTTGCCGACACGGTTGCCGCTCCGATGTCCACTTCGGATAGCTCATCTCCCGGGGCAATCCCAAGCGTCGTGACAATCGTGCTATCGATGCCGGATTCCTCGGGCGGGCGGCGGATCGATAAGCGGATACGGCCATGGTGGGAGGCAACAAGGTAGATCACAAGATCGGTTTCGTGATGGTCGCCTATGGCTGAAGCACCCTCACTCATTAGGGCCAACGCCGATGCGAGTTCATGGCGGAAGAATCGGTGCTCGAAACGCAGAGGCTTGTCGTTGCCGGTTTTGGCGAACGGGCCGCAGCTCTCAAGACCTGCTCGTTGTTCGTCGTTGGCAGTGGCCAGCGCTGCGTCTTGCCACACCGGTGACGCTTTTCCGATGTCGTGGAGCCGGCCGGCAGTGATGGCCGCTTTTTGCATCTCGGCGGTGAGGTCGCCAGGCCCGAAGCTTTCAAGAAGCGTCTCGCACTCTTTTTCAACGTCAACAAGATGTTGGGCGAGTGGATACCAGGTACTTGCGATTGACGCTGGATCCGCGCCCACCGCTATGTCGTTGCCGAGGGAGAAACCGATGGCTGCGGACCGTGCCGTGGGCTCTGCAATCGCCACTACGTTCTTGCTCCGTGGGTTCCAGCCAGTCTCGGAGTCGTATCCACCTTTGCTTGCGTCAAGTACGATCTCAATTCCGTCACGTAGATCAATTGCGGTGCAACGCGCCCACGGTTGACGAGCATCGCGAGACAGGTGATCGAGACGCCATGCCTGATTGTCCTTCAACCACTTCTTGAGATCGGCGATTGGCACACCGCAGAGTTCATCTCGACTCGGAGAGCCGCCCGCTGGAATATTGTCGGTGATTTCTCGCCATGCCACTTGGACCGTTCGGTCGTAACCGTCTCGGATGAACCGGGCGACATCTATATCGTTGCCGCTGAGGTCAGGTGTGGTGTCGAATAGGTCAATCAAGTCTCTGCGTCGGATGACGGGGGAAATTCGCGATGTTGTGTGGACATCCAGGTTCTGGAGCCAGGTAGTCGTCACCATCTCCCCAGCAAGTGACCGAAGCGCTTCAGCGGACGCTTGAACGTCGACTTCCTCGTAGGGCAGGGTCGTGGGCGGGGTTGCCCACAACAACCGTGCATCGCCTTGAGTGCCGTCTCGATTGCAGCGGCCGGCCCGCTGCACGATTGATGGCCACGGAGCAGCCTCAGTGAACAGCAGTGCTGCAGAAAGGTCAATGCCAGCTTCGAGCACCTGGGTACTGACGACGATCTTGCCTGCGGGTCCAGGTTGGGACAGGGCAGCTTCTGTGTGGGCCGCGCGATCAGGAGGCCGGTACCGGGAGTGTAGAAGCACTACTTCAGCATCCGGAGAGAGTTTGTTCAGCGAATTCCAAGTAGCGACCGCACACTCAACCGTGTTGAGCACAGCCAGCGTCAGAGTGCCTGGTTCATGGCGGGCAACGAGTTCTCGCGCGAGATCTTGTTCACGCTTCCGATCAGGCAGCTCTATCTCTTCGACGGCGCGGGTCGAATCGAGGCGCTGACTGAGTGGACCATGACGATCTTCGTCGCTTAGTTCGACGATGGATCCAACATCGGGCCGGTCCACCGTGCACAGAAGGCGATCATCGACGGTGGCGGACATCCAGGTGCTTGCCGTTGGAAGCGCAGTACCGAATGTGTCTCGAAACGATTGAAGCTGACGAGTGTTCGGCGTGGCGACATCCATCAGTTGGATCTCGTCGAGCACCCAGTGAGTTCCATTGTTGAATCCGCCAAAAGACATTGGCCAGTTCCACCGGCTATCGGCATAGCCTCGATTGAGGGCCCGCGACAAAAGCATGTCAATGGTGCCGACGAATACGGCGTCACGATCCGGCGCAAGCCGCCAATCATGATCACTCCAGTCGACGCCACCCTGCACTATGTGTAGGCCGACGTCACTACTCAAGCCGAGTTTCTGAAGCCATTGCTTGAAGCGATCAGAGGTTTGCTCGACGAGGGTACGCATCGGCAGCGCGATGACCAGCCAGTGAGGGGTGGCAGCGCGAACCTCAGCATTTGGATGAAATCTCCGTCGATATAGCCACCCAAGCCCTACGGCTTCTGTCTTGCCACAGCCCGTAGGAATTCTCAGCAATTCCGGCAGACCCTCCTCAGCGACGCGTCGCTGATAGTCATACGGCCCAAAGTCGGTGGCCTTCTTGTACAACTGGTCAAGACTCATGTGACCCCTGCTGTGGCCAGCGATCAGCTCTGAGCGCGGGAACGGTTCGCATAACCTCCCGCCACCGCATCCCGCAGTTTCTCGTATGTCAGTTGAGCCGCTTGGCCCTCTCCGTTCGCTGGCGGGGTCATAAAGCCCTCTCCTCAGTATTCGTCGGAAATATGTGTCGTGGACGTTAGCAAGGAGTGGTGATAATATGTCTTTAGTCAAAGTTGATTCAATGCAAATCCCCTGGTCAGAGTCCAGTAATCGGCCAATAGAGCGCGTCTCTCTTGCGCCCAGTTGCAGCCCTCAGCCGCTTGCAACCCAAGTAGAATTCGAGGCAATGCCCTCAACTAAGAGCTACCGGCAGCTACACGGACGAGTCGTTGCCCAGCCCGGTGCTGCGGAGCGGCTTGTACGGCTTCGGAAGCGGACCTTGGTTGAGATGAAGGAGCACAAGTTCCAAAAGGCATTCCGCCGATCACCCGAACCAGGGTCGGACTACCAGGGGCTAGTTGGTGGGAGTCAATAGAGGCCGCTGATTCGGCACCATCACACCCATTCTGAGTCAGGACGTACTCGTCACTAGGCACCAAACAGGATTCCACTCGAACAGTGGCGTTCCTCACATGGCCCAAGCGTCAGCGACGTTCGCGCTCAGCTTCCAGGGCGGCCACTGCTTCTTCACTGGAGACACGACCGAGGCTCCGGCCCTCAATCCGCTCGAATACCTCTTCCGTGGCCGGTGGCTGGGTGCCGGTTTGCAGATAGTCGGGGGTGGCGTGGTGGCGGAGGTAGTCGATGGGCTCGGCGCAGCTGTTGAGGATGGTGGCGTCGTCGGTGGGGATGGGGGTGGGGCGCAGGGCGGACTTGGCGATTGCGGCCAGAGCGTGCTCGAGGAGGTCGGCGGCGGCGCGTATGTGGGCGGCGGTGTTCTCGGGGGTGGTCATCTGACGGTAGGAATCAGACCTGCCCAGATAGGGGGCGAACCTCCAGTTGGTGTGAGAACCGTCGTCCTCGGCGGTATCGAGCGTCTCCAGCACGCTATCGACGAACGGGCCCGACGGGGTGGGACGGAGTTTGCCGGCCATGATGTCGATGTTGTGGGTGTTGTCAAGATGGCGGCGAAGGTGGAGGCGGCCCAGCGCGGTCAGGCTCTTCTCAATGCTCATGTGGGCGGCCTCCAGCGCCGATACATAGGCGTTGCGGCGTTTGGCGGTATTCCACTGGCCAGGGGTCAGCCCACCGGGTAAGGACTTGAGAATCCGAACCAGTTCCTCATTCTTGCGATCGGCCTCTTCGAGGTCTTGGAGGGCGAGGCTCCAGTCGTCTCGAGACATGGCGGTCTCCTCGGCACTTGGTGCCGAAGGTGGACAGGGGCGCTCAAAGAGGATGATGCCGTGGGCGTGCGCTTCTCCGAACACGGAGGAACGGGCATGCTCCAGGCTCCACTCCCATTCGCCGATAGTGGCGAGGATGACCTCGCACTTGATCTCGCATGCGGCTTCAGCCGCTTGGCGCAGGGCGTACTGCGCTGCGCCGCGATTCTCGACTGGCCGCCAAGATGTACCAGCGATGACGATGAAGTCGATGTCGGAGTCGGGCCTTTGAGTCCGCTTGGCGACCGACCCGAACAGCACGACGCGCACAACGTGCGGATCATGCTCAGCGATCGCTTCCGCGGCTAGGGCAGCATCTTCAAGCGTCGGCGCTTTGTCGACAACCAGGGTCGCCATGAGACGAGGATATCAACAAGACTCACCAACCGCAGGTGTAAATTAGGTATTTTCAATGCCTTTTAGCTGGCAAGAGCGGGTTCTTTGGCGCGGAAGTGGGGGATTACGTGGTGGCCGAATTGGCGGATGGTCTCGAGCATGGCTTCTTGGGGGATGGTGCCCATTTGGATCATGCACATGATCTCGTCGCAGCCCACCGCCTCTAGCTCGCTCACATAGCGGATGGCGTCTTCGTAGTCGCCGTAGGCGTGCTCGACGTTGAAGGTGCTGGTGGCGTTGGGGCTCAGCGGAATGTTCATCTCGCTGATCTTGGCGTGGACGTTGCCCACCGCCTCGTCTATGGCCGCGGCGGTGTCCTCGTCTTCTGATCCGGCCCGGGGCGGAGGTGTGCCCAGGTTCCAGTGCATGATGGCCTCGGCGAAGAACCGCTGGCCCCTAGCCCCGATGCGGAACGCCTCTTCTCGGTCGTCGAGGATCGTGGTGGGGCACAGCGCCGAGAACCAGTCGTTGGGATGGTCGCTCACGAACCGCTCCCCGGTGCGGGTGGCTATGGCCTCGTCGTAGGTCTCCTTCATCAGCCGTATCTCGTCGGCCCCGGCGAACCCCAGCACCAACGCCCCGATGCCCAGCTCGGCGGCCAGCTTCACCGTGTCCACCTTGGTGCAGGCCAGATACAGCGGCGGATGAGGATCTTGTACCGGCCGGGGCAAGATCGGGTGGGGCGATATGTCCAGCAGGCCGTCCCACTCGAACTCTTCGTCCCGCCAGCAGTTGGAGATGATCCGCAGCGACTCTTCCACCTGGGCGTAGGTGTCCTCGGGCTTGACCCCGAATGCCGACATCTCCTGGAGGGTGGCTCCTCGGCCGGCACCCACGTCCAACCGCCCGCCCGACAGCACGTCCAACATGGCGATGCGCTCTGCCGCCCGCAGCGGGTGGTTGTAGCCAAACGGCATGCACACCACACCGTGGCCGATGCGGATGCGCGACGTGCGGGCCGCCACCCAGGTCAAGAAAATCTCCGGGGCGCTCATGTGGGCGTACCACTTCAGGCAGTGGTGCTCCACCGCCCACACCCGGTCGAAGCCCACCTCTTCGGCCAACACCGCCTGGTCCACACAGTCGCGGATGACCTGCTGTTCGGTCTCACGAGACGGATCGGCCATCTGGGCTTCAAAGATCATCGAGAATTTCACGGCCATCATTGAACCATCCCCACCCCGTCGAGCCCGAATACTGGCCAAACCCCCTCGATTGACCAGCCGTCCGGTGGGGATTGCTGAGAACCCTCTGGCTACCATCAACGCGGCATGGATTTTGACGAGACACCCCAGGAAGCCGCCTTCCGGGCCGAGTGCGTGGAGTGGCTGGACGCCAATCTCCCCGCCGACGGCGGCGGCCCCCGTGACCAGACGGCCATCACCATCTCCGACCCCGACGTCGAAATGGCCTATGTGAACCGCTGCAAATCCTGGCAGCGCACCAAGTACGACGGCGGTTGGGGCTCCATCACCTGGCCTGTCGAGTTCGGCGGCAAGGGGCTGAGCGGCATCCACGAGGGCATCTTCAAAGAGGAGGAGGCCAAGCGAGTAGCCGCCACCGGGGTGTTCGCAGTGGGCATCGGCATGGCCGGCCCCACCATCATCGCCCACGGCACCGACGCCCAAAAGGAGCGGTTCCTGCCCGCCATGCTCAAGGGCGACGAGGTGTGGTGCCAGCTGTTCTCCGAGCCGGTGGCCGGGTCAGACCTCGGCGGCCTGCGCACCACCGCGGTGCGCGACGGCGACGAGTGGGTGGTGAACGGCCAGAAGGTGTGGACCTCCGGCGCCCAGTACAGCGACTGGGGCATCTTGTTGACCCGCACCGACCCCGACCAGCCCAAGCACCGGGGGATCACCTATTTCCTGGTGGACATGAACACGCCGGGCATCGAGGTGCGCCCGCTGGTGCAGATCACCGGCGCGGCCCACTTCAACGAGGTGTTCTTGTCGGACGTGCGCATCCCCCACGAGAACATCCTCGGCGGGGTCAACACCGGGTGGGGGCCGATCATGACCACCTTGTCCAACGAGCGGGCTCTGATCGGCGGCAGCAATGCCCGGACCCGCTTCAAGGAGTTGGTGAAGCTGGCCCAGCAGACCGGCACCGACCAGGATCCGGTGATTCGACAAGAACTGGCCAAGACCTACACCCGTATGGAAATCCTCAAATACCAGGGGTACCGGGTGCGCACTGCGGCCAGCCGGGGCGAGCTGCCCGGACCGGAGAGCTCCACCATGAAGCTGGCCATCTCGCTGCACTTCGGAGAGATGGGCGACTTGGTGATGGCCATGAACGGCGCGGCCGGGATGCTCCACGGTGGCAGCGCCCGAGACGAGGGGCGCTGGCAGTACGAGTTCCTGGGCCAGTGGGCGTCGCGCATCGGCGGCGGCACCGACAACATCCAGCGCAACACCATCGGCGAGAAGGTGCTGGGCCTGCCCCCCGACATCCGAGTGGACAAGGGCGTCCCGTTCAGAGAGATACCGAGCTAAGACTCAGCTGGCGCCGTACACCGGTGCCGGCTCTGGCGAACCGGCAATAGAAGCGTGCACCGCTTCGCCAATTTCCGCAGCCGCGTACTTGCGCCCCACGTCCACCACGTGCCCGTGCTGCCACCCGTCGCACACGTTGAGCGCCCCGCCGGCGATCTCGAACACCCGCCCGGTCACGTCGCAGGCGTCCGCCCCCAGCCACACCACCAGCGGTGAGGCATTGGCCGGGTCTTTCTCATCCCAGCCTTCGGGCGCCTCCTCGGTGTACATGATCCCCGCGGTCATTCGGGTACGGGCGTCGGGGGCGATGGCGTTCACCATCACCCCATAGCGGCCCCACTCGGCGGCCTGCTGGATGGTGAGCGCCGCCACCCCGGCCTTGGCCGCGGCATAGTTGCCCTGGCCGATCGATCCCAAGAGTCCGGCCCCGGAGCTGGTGTTGATGACCCGACCCTGCACGTTCTCACCGGCCTTCGACCGGTCCCGCCAGTGGGCGACGGCGTGGCGGGCTGGGGCGAAGTGCCCCTTGAGGTGGACCCGCATGATGGCGTCCCACTCTGGCTCGCTCATGTTGGCCAGCATCCGATCCCGCAGGAAACCGGCGTTGCACACCAGCGTGTCGAGTCGGCCCCATGTGTCGACGGCTTGGGCGATCATGGCCTCGGCCTGATCCCAATCGGCCACGTCGGCGGCGTTGGCTTCGGCTTCGCCCCCCAGAGCCCGAATCTCGGCCACCACTTCCTGGGCCGGCTCTGATGCGCCCCCCGAGCCGTCGCGGTCCACTCCCAGGTCGTTGACCAGCACTCGGGCCCCCTCGGCGGCGAATTCCAGGGCGTGGGCCCGGCCCAAGCCCCGAGCCGCTCCGGTGATCACCACTACTCGGCCGTCGGCGATTCCGGCCATCGTCAGAAGACCGGATTCAGCTCAGACGACACCATCCACATGGCGTAGTACTGGGCGGCGCCGCCGTAGGCGTGGCCGATGGAGATCTTGGCTCCTGGCACCTGGTACTCGCCGGCAGTGCCCCGCACCTGGTTGGCCGCCTCCAGACAGCGGATCATGCCCGACGCCCCGATGGGATTGGACGACAGAACACCGCCCGACATGTTGACCGGGAACGACCCGCCCAACTCGGTGTCGCCGGCGTCGGTCATCTTCCAGCCCTCGCCCTCCTCGGCGATGAGGTGGCCCTCCAGCCACATGGGCTCGTACCACGAGAACGGCACGTACAGCTCGGCGCAGTCGATCTGCTCCCGGGGGTTGGTGATACCCGCCTTGCGGTACAGGGCCTCGGAGCACTCCACCCCGGCTTGGGGCCGCACCGTGTCGCGCCCGGGGAACTGTCCGAACTCGGTGCGCTTAGCGTGGGAGATGACCCAGGCTGGCGGGCGTCCCGACTTCTTGGCGATGTCGTCGTTGCCCAGCACCATGGCCGCGGCTCCGTCCGAAGAGGGGCACGACTCCAGGAAGTGGAGCGGATCCCACAGCATGGGCGACTCCCGCACCTTCTCGATGGAGATGTCGGGCAGGTGCAGATGGGCGTACTCGTTCTTGAGGGCGTTGAGCCGGTCTTTCACCGCCACCATCCAGCCGATGTGCTCGGGGGCCTCGGAGCGAGCGATGTAGTTGCGGATCCACGGGGCGAACGTGCCGCCCGCACCCTGCCCGCCGCTCTTGCCGCCCGACAGCGCCCAGGTGGCGTTGCCCTCCGACTGCTTCTCGTAGGCCACGGTCAACACGGTGTCGTACATGCCCGACTCCACCAGATTCACCGCCGAGATGGAGGTAGACGCCCCCACCGAACCGGCGGTGTGCACCCGGTGGATGGGCTTGCCGATGGCGCCCAGCGCGTCGCACAGGCTCAACAGCGGCATCATCACGCCTTCGAGGGCGTCAGGGGCCTTGCCGATCACAATGGCGTCGATGTCGTCGAAGGTGGCTCCGGCGTCCTCCAAGGCCCGGAGGGTGGCCTCGCGAACCAGGCCGTCCAGGGTCACGTCGTCGCGGCGCCGCTTGTATTTGGTCTGGCCGATGCCCAGAACTGCACATGGTCGAGGGGCCATTATCCATCTCCTTCCAAGACGCAGAGCAGGTTCTGTTGCAGCGCCGGGCCGCTGGAGGCGTGAGCCACGCCTCGGCCTCCATCACCGTTGGCGATGGCCCGGGCCAGCTCGATCACCCGGGTGAGACCCACCGCCATGAACGGACTGCCGGTGAGCGGCCCGCCCGACGGGTTCACCGCGGTGTCGCCGTTGAGCCCGAGGGCATCGCGCAGGATGATCTCCTCGGGGCTGTAGGTCACGGTCAGCTCGGCGATGTCCACCGGCCCGTCGTGGAGGCCCACCCGCTCGGCCGCGGTCCGCACCGATGGCGAGTCGGTGAGATCCCGCAGCGTGGGGTGGTGCGATTCGATCCGGTGGTCGATGGCCCGGATCCACACCGGGTTGTCGCACAGCTCTCGGGCCCTGTCGGCCCGGGCTATGACCATGGCCGCGGCCCCGTCACTGGTCGGCGGGCAATCCAAGCGGCGCAGCGGCTGCTGCACGTAGGGCTCGGCCAGCAGCTCGTCCACCGACAGGTCGCCGCTGAGCTGGGCATAGGGGTTGTCCTTGGCGTTGGCGTGGCTGCGGGCCACCACCTCGGCGAAGTCCCGCTCGGTGGCCTTGCCCGCAGCGATGATGGCTTGGGCCTGGAACCCGGCCTGGGTGCGGGGGTCCAGCCCAATGGGGGCGTGGACGTAAGGGTCGGTCTGAAGCGAGAACCCCTCCCGGTAGCTGCCCGGCGAGCACTTGCCCGATCCCGACACCAGCACCGTGTCGATGTCGCCCGACTGGAGCCGCACGAAGCCCTCGAACAGAGCCCAGGCCCCGTCCATCTCCACATGGCTCTCGTAAACGGGCGGCCACGCCCCCACCGCATCGATGTTCATGACGAAGGCGAACGGCATCCCTGACAGGTAGTCGCAGCTGCCGGCGATGGTGAAGTCGATGTCGTGGCGGTCCATCCCCACCTGTTCGATCACCGAGTTCACGCAGGGCATGATCATGGCCGGCTCGCTGTCGTTGAAGTGGGCGTGGGATGGAGTCTGGGAGAACGCGACGATGGCCACGTCTTCGGCGAGGCTTACCATGAGTGCTCCTTCAGTTGGTCGGCAGGCACGTCGGGTTCACCGGTGGGCTCGAACCGGGCGTACACCGTCTCGGGTATGTTGCCGTAGCGGTTGTCGATGTCCTCCACCGACCGCTCCTCGGGGTCGCGCCAAATGCAGCGCATCCTCATCCCCACCCGCATCTCGTCCACCGTTAGGTCGCGGATGTCGATGCCGATCACCGGCTGATCGGTCCCGTCGAACAGGATCGAGCAGCGCACGTAGGGCTCGGTCTCGGTCTGGCCGTAGTACTGCACCGGATTGAGCTCGGTGAACGCCACCACGGTGCCCACATCGGACACCATCACCTCGTCAGATTCGCTCAACAGCACCCGGGACATGTTGTCGTAACCCCGGCCGGGCACATACACCTTGCCGGAAACCGGGCTGCGCTGGCCGATGATCTTGCCGTCCAGCAGCCCTTGGGCGAACCGGGCCCGATGGGGATACAGCGGCTCGTTGATGCGCAGGCCGATGAGGTGCTCGGTGATGGTCACCGGCTCCTCCCCCGGCTCGATGGTCTGGTTGGCAGCGTCGGCCTCGGGCACGAAGTACACGTCGGCAATGGAACCGTGGCGCTCCTCCCGATACTGGGCCTGCACTCTCATGCCGGCGCTCATGGCCTCGGGGTCGCCGCCGGTGTCCACCGCGTGCACCAGGGCGGTGTCGGCCCCGTCCAGCTTGATGAAGGCGAAGCCGAACGGGCGGTCGAAGGGATGCTTGGCCGAGGGCTCGGCCACCCAGGTCCAGTTCTCCACCACCCCTCCGGGGCCAACCTCTACCAGGTCGGGCTCCAGGGAGGCGAAGGTGTCCGGATCGAACTCCATGGGCGGGCACAGCACCCGATCTCCACACCGCTGGCCGAGGATGCGCCCGTCGCGCAACCCGGTCAGAAACGGACCGATGACCGGCCCGGTAGTGCGGGTGTAGGGGTACTCAAGGGTGTAATCGACGTCATGCAACTGGGGCACGGCGCCAAGTTCACCATACGCCTGCCTCCCGCAGCTAAGCAGACCGGACTCTGCTCCCCCGCCTGCCCCTAAGCAGACCGGACGAACCGGCGGAGATCAGGCCAATGAGTGGAAATACTGGACGACGTCGGCGATGTAGAGCTCGGGGGCCTCGAGGGAGGCGAAGTGGCCGCCGTGGGGCATCTCGGTCCAGCGGACGATGTTGTACCAGTACTCCACCCACGAACGGATGGGAACAATGCCGTCGCCAGGGAAGCGGGCGTAGGCGGTGGGAACCTCCACCCGCCGGACAGGGGCCGAGGAGCCCCGCCCGCCGATGCGGGTCTCGTAGTAGAGCCGGTTGGCCGACGCGATGGTGCCGGTCACCCAGTACACCATCACGTTGGTGAGCAGCTCGTCCTTGGTGAAGCTGGCCTCGATGTCATTGTCGGTGCCAATATCGCTCCACACTAAGAACTTCTCCACAATCCAGGCAGCCAGTCCGGCCGGAGAGTCGTTCAGGCCCACCGACAGCGACTGGGGTCGGGTGGCCTGCTGCTCCCGATAGCCTCGCTCCACCCGGTTGCGAGCCCCGCCCTCGGCCCGGTCGGCCCGCTCCTGTTCGGTCAGCTCGGGCACCGTCCCCGGCGGGGGCTCAGGGGCGATCACCAGGTTCAAGTGGATGCCAACCAATAGCTCGGGAGCTTGCAAAGCCATCTGGGACGTGACCATGGCCCCCCAATCGCCGCCCTGGGCGCCGAACCGCTCGTAGCCCAGGCGGGTCATCAGCTCCAGTGAGGCGGCAGCCATACGCCGAGGCGTCCAACCTGGCTCGGTGGTGGGCCCGGAGAAGCCATAGCCGGGCAGCGAAGGGCACACCACATGGAAGTGCTCCCGCAACGGCTCGATCACCTTGGCGAACTCTGTGATGGAGCCGGGCCACCCATGGTGGATGACCAAGGCCGTGGCGTCGGGGTTGCGGCAGCGGGCATGGACGAAGTGCAGCTTTTGGTTGTCGATGACCGTTGTGTACTGGGGAAACTGGTTGAGCTGGGCTTCAATGGTCCGCCAGTCGAAGTCGTGGCGCCAGTAGCGGCACAGCTCCTTGAGGTAGTCCAGATTGGTGCCCTCGTTCCATCCGGCCCCCGGCAGCGGGTCGAACCACCGGGTGGCATCCAAGCGCCGGTGCAGGTCGTCGAGCACCTCATCAGGCACCTCGATGGCAAACGGCTCCACGGCGGTCATGGGTGGCTCCCTGCGGCTAGCCAGTGCGGTCGTGGAGGGGGCCGGCAGGCAAGCGGCCGTCCACGTCGGTGAAGCCGTAGGCGTCGGCCATTTCTCGGGCCGAGACGGCCTGGCCGGTGTGGCGGGACCGATCGGCGTCGATAGCCAGAGCAGTCACCGCCCGGCCGGTGAACCGGGGCGACTCGGCCGCCGACACGTCAAGGCTGGGGGGCAGCTCGACCCCGGAGTCAATGGCCATGTCAATGCGCTCGGTGCGCACGAAACCGGGCCACACCGAAACCATCGAAACCCCGGTGTCCCGGAGTTCGCGGGCGCAGTCGGCGGTCATGCGGTCGAGGGCGCACTTGCCTACCCCATAGGCCACGTGCCAGGCATACTCGACCGCCCCCGATGAGCTGATGTTGGCGATCAGGCCGTCGCCTTGTTCGATCATCACTGGGGCGGCCAGCACCGAGGCCACATAGGCCGAGCGTGTGCCCACGTCCATCATGTCGTCCCAGTTGGAGATGGGCACCTCCCAGAAGGGCAGCATGGCGGTCAGCTCGTCGGGTATGGCAAAGGCGTTGTTCACCAACACGTCCAGGCGGCCATGGTCGGCGGCGATCTGGTCGAACACGGCCCGCACCGCGTCGTCGTCGCGGTGGTCGCAGGCCACTGCGGTAGCGGTACCGCCCGCGGCGGTGATCTCCTCGGCGGTGGCCCCCACCGTGCCCGGCAGCGGATGCTGGCCGGCACCGGTGGTGCGCCCGGTGATGTAAACCGATGCCCCGGCTGCGGCCAACTCCAGGGCGCACCCCTTGCCGATGCCCCGGCTGGCCCCGGTTACCAAGGCCACCTTTCCGGCCAGGGGCGATCCGTCGAAAATGCTCATGATGGTTCCTCCGGTGGGTTGGCGCCAGGCAAGTTAGCAATAGCCATAGGGGGCGAAGAGCACGAAGTGGACCCCTTGGCCCGGAAAGGGGAGTGGCAGAACACAAACCGGTCGACGCCAGCAGCGGCGATCTCCTCGCAGCTCAGCGACTCCCCCACGCGGATGCCCTCCTTCACCAGCATGAGCTGGTGGCCGACCGACATCCACCCACCGGTGGCCTCGAAATCGTGAACCCCCCACATCCAGCTGTCGGTGGACGCCAATGCCGGTCGGTGGGAGGCCAGCCACTTGTTCTCAGCGATCCACGGGCCGGGCGACCCGGCCAGAAATCGCTCGGGATCCTCCCGGGTGAGGCTGATCCACCCGGTGCGCAGACACAGAGCGTCGCCCGGCTCGGGCTGCGGCAGCCCTTGGCGCTCACAGGCGCCCTCGATTTGTTCGACGGTGATGCGGTGGCGGTCCATGAGCCGGGGCAACCCGGCCTGGTTCATCTCCGCATCACCGGTAGTGGCCGCCACCTGGGCGGCCACGTCGATCATCAGCCCTCGGGTGAGAAGCGGCGCCCCCCACGAGGGCACGTCCATGGCGGTCACTCCCACAGTGCGGGCCAGATCAGCGCCCTGGTGGCCGTTATAGAAGGTGCCGTCCACCGCGGCGTGGGTGAAGCCGTTGATCTTGGTGCTCATGTTGAAGGTGTACGACACCCGTTCCTCGGAGTAGCCCAGCTTTGAGGGCCCCAGCGCCCGAGTGCCGTGGATGACCTCGCCCTCGAATCCCTCGCCGGGCTCATACCCGGCGATGACCAGCTTCTGGGCGAATTCGCGAGAGCTGTAGGCGGGGTAACCGGGCCAGATGCCATCGCCCATCGAGTAGGTGCTGATCGGCCTGGTCAGGTCGAGCATCCCGAGGGCGTCGGCCCGCTTCTGCTCGGTGACCTCGTTGTAGGTGCCCAGCACGTCGTCGGGCCCATACTGGCTGGGCGCCCATGCCCCCGCCGCCGCCGCTTCTACATCAAACTTCTCGTCGTCGAACTTCACTGGTGCAGCCTAGCCAGCATCGTCAAGAGGGCTCAGATGCGGCGAAGGGGAGATCAGGCAAAGGCCGAGACCGTCAGGCGAGCCATTTCCCGGCGCTGGGGATAGTGGTCGGCCACGGCGAAGTGCTGGGTACAGCGCTCGTCCCACACGACCACATCGCCTTCGGCCCACTCGTAGCGGATGGTGTAGTTGGGCTGGGTGGCGTGCTCATAGAGCATGTTGAGCACTGCGTCGCTCTCGGCCCGGTCGAAGCCCACCAGATGGCTGGTGAAGTTCTTGTTGACATTGAGGAAGCAGCGGCCGGTGTCGGGGTGCGCAGCGATCACCGGCCGCTCCACGCCGGGAAACTGCTCTTTGGTGCGGTCATACAACTCCACCCCGGCCTTGGACTTGAACGCCTGGCCCGCCCCCATGTCGTGCCAGGCGGCCACTCCCTCAAGCCGATGGCGCAGGGTTTCCGACAGCCCGTCGTAGGCGGCGTACATGCTGGCAAAGATGGTGTTTCCGCCCCGGGCCGGCATCTCTATGGCCCGGAGGCTGCCCACGATAGGTGCGTCAGGGTCCCAAGTGACGTCGGTGTGCCACTTGTCTTGGTAGGGCGGGCGCTCCTCGTCGTCGACAATGCGCTCAACCTTGGGCTCTACCGCTCCCGCCACCCTACCGATGGGATGGATGTAGGGCCGGCCCCACGACGAAAGCAGATCCATCTGATGGTCGTCTTCGATGGACTGGCCGGGAAACACCAGCACGAGGTGCTCCAACAGCAGCTCGTAGAGATCCTTCCGGTCTCCGTCGCCCAACGGCCCCCGCAGGTCGATACCCCGAACCCTGGCCCCGAGCACGCCGCCAACCGGCTCCACCGCCCATTCGGTCATACTCAGCTCCCTAGAAGAACCCGCGGCCCTGGACAGCCGCGTTGGCCAGCCAAATCTCGAAGTCCTGGATCGACTGGGACATGGCTTGGCCGATGAGATCCAACTTGCGCACCTGCTCGATACGGGCGCTGGCCTGCTCCAGCTCCCGCTTGGAGAGCAGCTCGTTGAAGATTCCACAGGCGTGGGCCAAACAGATGATCACCACGTCTCGAGGGCTGGGGATCTCGTCGCTGAACAGCACCCCCATGATCCGCAGCTTCACCTCCCGCTCGGCCTCACCATCGACCGTCGGATAGCGACGCGACCGGAACACCCACAAGAAGCGGTCGTCCTCTCGCTCGAGGATGCCCCGCTCAACCAGCCGGTCCAGCGCTTCCTCCCTGATCTCAGGCGCCTGGCGAGCCATCTGCTCCACCCAATGGCGGGCGTCTTTCTCTTGGCCTTCGGCCCCTTGCCCCTCGGCGATCATGGCCAGCGTCGGGTCTAGCAGGCTGTCGCCCACTGGAGTGCCGTCGATCAAAAGCAGGTGCTCCAGGTCGGTGTCAATCCGGTTCTCCATGGCGAGCTCCATCAGCACCGCCCCGGCGATGGCCCGGTCCATAGACGACTGGGGCACGTTGATGAACTTCCCGTCGTCGTCACGCAGCAATAGAAGAATGATCTCTTCAACGAATCTCAACATGGAATTACCCTTTCAAGCCCTGCCCAACAACCGCAGGAAGCGCCTTCAACGAATCTCAACATGGGTCTAACGATAGGCGATTATCTCTTCGCCGTATTGTTGGACGGCCTCCATAACTTGGGTTCGGTTGTCGCCGGCAATTGGGGCCGACATCCCCGTCACCCCGATAGAGGCCTGAGCGGCGATGTTCTCCAAATGGCGTTCGGCATTCCAGCTCGGCGTGCCCACCACCCCTCCTTCGAAGTCCATGTACTTGACGTCGATGGATTCAGTGCGGCCCACCGAGGCTGCGTGTTCGCGCAGGTACACGATCATCTCGGCCAGCTGGTCCAGCGTCTCAAGATGGGCTGAGCGACGACGGGCGGCCAGTGCCGCCGGGTTGGGCATGGGCATCCAGCCTTGGGCTCTCTCTGCCACCCGACGGCGGGAGAGCTTGGAGTTGCCCCCGATCCACACCGGCACCGGCGACTGCACTGGTGCGGGAAGACCGGTGCTGTCGGCAATGGTGAAGTTGAGCCCTTGGTAGTTCACTGTCTCTCCGGTCCAGATCAGCCGCATTACCTCGAGACTTTCGTCGAATAGGGCATTGCGTTGGTCGAAGTCCACCCCTACCGCCTCGAACTCCGACTCCAGATAGCCAACCCCCGCGCCGAGGATGACCCGGCCGCCGCTGAGCCGATCGAGAGTGGCTACCGTTTTGGCCAAAATGGCCGGGTTGCGGTAGGGCAGAGGGGTCAGGTTGGTGAGCAGCCGCAGCCGCGAGGTAGCCCCGGCCGCCACCGCCAAAGCCACAAAGGGGTCGAGGGCATCGTGGCCCCCGCTGGCCAGCCAGCGGTCGCTGGGCAGGGGGTGCTCGGTCAGCGAGCAGGAGTCAAAACCGGCCGACTCGGCGGCCCGGGCGAATTCCGCAATGGCCTCCGCGGCCAGGAACTCGGGGTTCTGCGGATGGGCCATCAGCGGAAGGCCGAAGCTGAATTTCACGCGCCGCTCCCTTCAATCGCGTCGAGGTGCAGCACGATAACCGACGGGCTCTCCGCCGATCTTGTGATCGGCGGAGAGCGCCGCCAGTTCAATGGATCATGCTCAATGGATCAATGGTGTTTGCGGTCGGCTAGTTGCCGCCTTCCTTGACCTCGACGGTGCGGCGGGCGTAGTCGTTGCCGTACACGTCGTGGCCCGCGGCTTCCAGATTGGCTATCGCCTCCTCGGCGATGTCGGTGCGGAATGCTCCAGCATCGGGCGCAGCCTGAAGGATGCCCTGAGACGTGGCCACGTCAATGGTCTGGTCGTACAGAGCTTGGTCCATGATCCCGACCCCACCCGGTGATGGCCAGATGAGGGCGTTGATCTCGTTCATCATCCACGCCTGGTGCGCCGGACCGCCGAAGGGCGGTGAGGCCGCTACCACGATGTCGACGCACTCTTGGAAGTTGTCGCGGCAGTGGATCCACCCACGCAGCGACGCCTCCACAAAGCGCACCGCGATGTCGCGGTACTCCTCATCGGTCTCCAGCTTGTCGGCGTCGGCCCAGATGGCGTCTTGCAACATGGCTGTGCCCACGTCGTTCCAGTCGATAACAGACAGGTCTTCGGGTTGGAAGAGCTCGCCGGTGTCGGGATTGATGGTCTCGAGCAACTGGGCGTACTCGTTGTAGATCATCGCCTGGGCAGCATCGATGTCGCCGTTGATGAGCGCGGTCATGTTGAAGTCCTGCTGCACCAGGGTGACATCGCTCTGCGGGTCGAGTCCCACGCTGACCAGGCCGGCGAAGAGCTCGAACTCGTTGCCGAAGCCCCAGTTCCCCACCAGCTTGCCTTCGAGATCGGCAGGACCGGTGATGCCAGATTCGACGAACGACACTTGCAGGGTGCCACTGCGCTGGAACACCTGGGCAATGTTGGTGATGTTCAGCCCCTCCTCGCGGGGCACGAGCCCGCGCGGCACCCATGAGATGGCGAAATCGGCTGCCCCCGAGTCCAGAACCGTGGCCGGCACGATATCGACAGCGCCGTCGATGATTGTCACATTCAAGCCGACGTCCTCGTAGAACCCGAGATCACGAGCGGCGAAGAAACCGGCGAACTGCGACTGCGGAACCCACTGGAGCTGGAGCGATACGTCCTGCATCACCATGGGCTCCGGCTCAGGCTCTGGCGCAGGTGCCTCCGTGGCTGGCGCGGGGGCCTCCGTTGCCGGCGCGGGTGCGGGCTCGCTCACATCGTCGTCGTCGTCGTTGCCGCAGGATGCGGCCACGAGGACAAAGGCAAGCAAGATGGCAAGCACACTCCATAGAGTTCGCTTATGACTATTTCGTTTCATCATGCAGCACCACTGATCCGCTGATCATTTCCTTTCTGATGGGGCGAATTGCCGGTAGGCAATCCGCAGTTAGCGGTCATTTGTCGTCGCCGTGGGCTCGGATCAACGAGTGCCAGGGCATGGCCACCCGTTCGAGCACAATTACGGCGAAATACAGCACGGCCCCGATGGCGGTGCCGGCCAGCACCGCGGCCCACGCTTCGTCGTAGCGGGTAAGGCCCGCCGATTGCGTGATCATCGGGCCCAGGGCGTCTTGTCGGCCACCGAAGTACTCGGCCACGATGGCGGCGATGACGGCCAGCGACGTCGCCAGCTTCAGTGCGGTGAAGAAAAAGGGCATGGCGTTGGGAATCCGCACCTCGCGGGTAATGCGCGACCGGCTGGCCGCATACGACTCCATGAGCTCAATCTGGCTTCGGTCCACCTGGGTGAGGCCCCGGGTGGTGTTGATGAAGATGGGGAAGAACACCAGCGCCACCACAATGGCCTGGTTCGATCGAGGCGAGGTGAGCCCGAACCAGTTGTTGAAGATCGGCGCCAAGGCAATAATCGGAATGGCGTTGACCGCTACGGCCAGCGGGGTAATGGTCTCGTTCGCCGTACGGAACCGAGTCACCAGCAATGCGGCGATAATACCAAGTACGATCCCCGCGATCAGCCCTGACGTTACAACGAAGCCGGTGATGCGGACCCCCTGATACACCTCGTCCCAGTTTTCGATCAGCGCGCCGACGATCTCAGATGGGGCGGGCAGCACGAATCCATCGGGGTTGAACAAAGAGAGGACGCCCTGCCACAGCCCGAAGAGCACCACGCCGGCCACGATGGGCGCGGAGAATCCCTTCAGCGCGTTCACCCTTCCACCTCCCTCAGGGCGATGCGCACCTCGGTGACCTTCTTGAAGAAGGCCGGATCGTCTCGAGTAGAGGTGCTGCGGTCGCCTAGGTCCACGCTGATGGTCGATGCGATCGTGCCGGGACGGGGCGACATCACCACGACCCGGGTGGAGAGATACACCGCTTCGGGAATGGAGTGGGTGACGAAGACCACTGTGGTCCCGGTCTCCTTCCAAATCCGCAGCAACTCGTCCTGCATGTGCTCACGAGTCATCTCGTCAAGGGCACCGAAGGGTTCGTCCATCAGCAGCAGCGACGGGCTGAAGGCCAGCGCCCGGGCGATGGCCACTCGCTGCTGCATCCCGCCCGACAGCTCGGAGGGGTGGTGCTTGGCGAACTCGCTGAGCTTGACCAACTCCAACATCTCCGCGGCCCGACGACGTCGGTCGCCTTTCGACCATCCCATCAACTCGAGCGGCAACTCGATGTTCTTGGTCACCGTGCGCCAATCAAATAGGCCTGCGGTTTGAAAGGCCATGCCGTAATCGCGGTCAAGGCGGGCCTGCTCCGCCGGCTTGGCGTTGACCTGCACCGAACCCGTGGATGGGGAGATCAACGACGCGATCAGCCGGAGCAGGGTGCTCTTGCCGCACCCAGACGGGCCGATGAGCGTGATGAATGCCCCCGGTTCAACGGCCAGATCGATCTCGGCCAGCGCTTCTACCTGGTTGCTCCTTCCCAGGTTGAACACCTTGGTCGCCCCTCGGATGTCGATCACCAGTTGAGATTCGTCCTGGCCCATGGCGGAAACCTCATTCATGCCGTCGCTCCCCTGTTCTGGCGACCGACAACGAGCCGCTCCACCCCGGTAACCACCAGGAACACGAAAATCCCCAACACCGCGGCACCCAATACGCTGGCGAACAGTCGGTCGGGACCGGTCGTGTAGTTAAACGCCTCGCGCAGGATCCGCCGACCGAGCCCGCCTGAGACCCCGGAGGAGATCTCGCCCACGATGGCACCCACGATGCTGGCCGTTGCCGCGATCTTGAGCGCGGCGAACAAGTACGGCAGCGATGCCGGAAGCCGCAGGCGCCACAGTGTTTGCGACCAATTGGCGGCATACGACGCCATCAGCTCTTGGTTCTCCGGTCGGGGCGATTGCAACCCACGCAGTCCGTTGACCGCCACCGGGAAGAACGTCAGGTAGGTGGCGATAATGGAGACCGACATCCAGTCCTGCCACTCCCACGGAAATACGTCGAAGTTCTTGCGCCCCCAGATCACGATGATGGGCGCGATAGCGATGAGTGGAATGGTCTGGCTGGCGATCACGTACGGGAGCAGCCCCTGCTCGAGCCGGCGCCACTGCGCCAACGCCAGGGCTATGGCCATGCCGATCACCAAGCCCACCATGAAGCCGGCAAAGGCCTCCCGCAGGGTGAAGAGGGCCTCGTCGAACAGGATCTTCACGTAGATCTGGTCTTGGCCCCCGGGGGTCTCCCCGAATTGGCCGAAGATCTCGCTCACTGGGGGCATATTCAGGTCGTCGGTGCGAGGCAGAACCGACCCCACCACCGCCCAGTCGTGCTGGCGGTCGTCGATGGCCTGGCCGAACGCTTTGTAGCCGGTGTACAACCCGGCCAGCAAGGCCATGAACAACACGAAGGTCACCGTCTGGCGAACGATCCGCACCACAGCGTCGCGGCGTTGCTCCTGGGTCGCCAGCTGCTTGAGACGGTGCTCGCGAACTAGAGGATCGTCCGTCTCGGCCCCAGCGTCGGTCTTCGGCATGCTGTTTCGCCCCTAGCCGCCCATTGCCGGGATGATCCTCTGGCCGTAGGCGTTGAGGGTTTCGTCCTTTTGGTCGTGCATGAGGTAGATGGCGAACTGGTCGACGCCGAGAGACTCAAGCTCCCGTAATCGGGCCAGGTGGGATTCCTCGTCGCCGAGCAGGCAGAAGCGGTCGATGATCTCGTCGGGAACGAAGTCGGTGTGCTCGTGGCCGGCTTTGCCGTGGCCGCTGTAGTCGTAGCCCTCTCGGCCCGCGATGTAGTCGGTGAGCGCTTGGGGCACGCCCGCCCCCTGGTCGCCGTATCGGCCCACCAGGTCGGCCACGTGATTGCCCACCATGCCGCCAAACCACCGGCACTGCTCTCGCTGGTGCTCGATGTTGTCGCCCACATAGGCCGGGGCGGCCACACAGATGTAGAGGCTGTCGGGGTCGCGCCCCGCCTCTTCCGCGGCCCGGCGCACGGCGGAAATGGTCCATTCGGCGATCGCGGGATCAGCTAGCTGGAGGATGAACCCGTCCGACTCGCTTCCGCACAGATGCAGCGCCTTGGGGCCATACGCCGCCATAAGCACCTTGAGCTCCGACTCCCCAGCCCACGGGAAGTGCTGCTGGGTGCCGTTGTAGAGGGTCTTGCGCCCTTCGGCCAGATCCTTGATCACCCGCATGGCCTCGCTCAAGGTGGCCAGGCTGCGGGGTTTGTGGCCGATGACCCGCATGGCGGAATCGCCCCGGCCGATACCGCACACGGTGCGGTTGCCGAACATGTCGTTCAGGGTGGCGAAGAGCGATGCGGTGACCGTCCAATCCCGGGTACCGGGATTGGTGACCATCGGCCCCACCACCATGCGGTTGGTGGCCGACAGCATCTGGCTGTAGATCACATAGGGCTCTTGCCACAAAACGTGGCTGTCGAAGGTCCAGCCGTAGTTGAAGCCGAGCGTCTCGGCCTGTTTGGCCAGCTCGACCACCCTCCAGGCCGGAGGATCGGTTTGAAGAACAACTCCGAAGTCCATTGCTACCCCCTCATCCGATTGGGCGGCTGCCACCGCCGCCCGTTCTCACTCATTGGTCGGAAAGCCCAGGTCAACTGAGCTGGTGGCGGGATCGGGCCATCGAGCGGTCATGACCTTGGGCCTGGTGTAAAAGCGGATCCCCTCGGGGCCGTACATCGCGGTGTCGCCGAACAGCGAGTCCTTCCAGCCGCCGAACGAGTGGTAGCCCACCGGTACGGGTATCGGGACGTTGATGCCCACCATGCCCGCATCGGCGTCCTCTTGGAATTGGCGGGCCGCGCCGCCGTCCCGGGTGAAGATGGCGGCGCCGTTGCCCCACGGGTTGTCGGCGATGAGCTGCACCGCCTCGGCATAGGTGTCGCACCGCACCACGCTGAGCACGGGACCGAAGATCTCGTCGCGGTAGGTATCCATGTCGGTGGTCACGTTGTCGAGCAGCGACACCCCGAGAAAGAAGCCGTCGGCGTCAAAGCGGGTGTCGCGGCCGTCGACGACCACGGTCGCCCCTTGTTCGGCGGCGGAGCCGATGTAGCCAGCCACCCGGTCGCGGTGCTCGCGGGTAACCAGAGGCCCCATGTCGGAGGCCGAATCGGTGCCGTCCCCAATGACGAGCTTCTCCATGCGCAATTTGATGGCCTCCACCAGGGAGTCGGCCACATCGCCCACCGCGGCCACCACCGAGATGGCCATGCAGCGCTCACCCGCTGAGCCATAGGCCGCCGATACCGCCGAGTCAGCCGCCAGCTCGACGTCGGCGTCGGGCAGCACCACCATGTGGTTCTTGGCCCCACCCAGCGCCTGCACCCGCTTTCCGTGCGAAGTGCCGGTGGTGTACACGTAGCGGGCGATCGGCGTGGACCCCACAAAGCTGACCGCTTTCACGTCGGGATGCTCCAGCAACCGGTCGACCGCCACCTTGTCGCCGTTCACCAGATTGAGCACGCCGGGAGGGAAGCCCGCTTCTTGGAACAGCTCGGCGATGAACATAGGGGCCGACGGGTCGCGCTCTGATGGCTTGAGCACAAACGTGTTCCCGCAGGCCACGGCGTTGGGCGCCATCCACATCGGAACCATGGCCGGGAAGTTGAACGGCGTGATCCCGGCTACCACCCCGAGCGGGCGGCGCACCGTGTATACGTCGATGCCGGTGGACGCCATCTCGTTGAGGCTTCCCTTGAGATGCTCGGCCAGACCGCAGGCGTATTCGATGTTGTCGATGGCCCGAGCCACCTCGCCCATGGCATCGGCGTGGACCTTCCCGTGTTCGGCGGTAAGGCGCTTGGCGATCTCCTCGGCGTTGTCCACCACCAAGTTCCGGAACGCCAACATTAGGGTGGTTCGACGGGCGATCGAAACATTGCCCCACTCTTCGAATGCGGCTTGGGCCGAAGCCACCGCAGCATCGATCTCCGCGGCCGACGCCAGTGATAACTGGCCCGTCTGCTCGCCGGTCGCCGGGTTGAAGACCGGCGATGTGCGGCCCGATTCGCCGGCGACCGAATGTCCGTCGATCAAATGATGGATTTGACGCATTCCCCCTCCGAAAGTCCAGGTTCTAAATCAGATAGGAGCTGAGGCCACGGGGCAGGTACTGCCCGTCGCCCATGGATCCCAGGTACTGGTTGTTATCGATGATGACCCGGCCCCTCGACAGAACGGTGTCCACATGGCCGCCCACCTCGATCCCCTCGTAGGCCGAGTGGTCGATGTTCATGTGGTGGTTTTCCACGCTGATGGTCCAGGTGGCCCGGGGGTCGTAAATCACCACGTCGGCGTCGGCACCGGGCTGGATGATGCCCTTGCGGGGGTAGAGGCCCATCATGCGGGCCGGGGTCGTCGAGCACAGCTCCACCCAGCGGGGCAGGGTGATCTCCCCGGCCACGACCCCCTGATAAATCAGGTCCATACGGTGCTCGACCGTGCCAAGGCCGTTGGGAATGGCCCGGAAGTCGCCCACGCCCAGTTCCTTCTGCTCCTTCATGCAGAACGGACAGTGATCGGTGGACACCACCGCCAGGTCGTTGGTGCGCAGCCCCTTCCACAGCTCATCCTGGTGGTGGTCGTGGCGGGCGCGGATCGGGGTTGAGCACACGTAGGCGGCGCCGTCCCAGCCCTGGTCGAGGTGCTCCTCAAGGCTGAAGTACAGGTACTGGGGACAGGTCTCAGCGAACACGTTGGCGCCGTTGTTGCGGGCAATGGCCACCTGCTCCAAGGCCTGCTTGGCGGAGAGATGCACGATGTAGAGGGGGGCGGCGCCTACCTTGGCCAGCTGAATGGCCCGATGGGTGGCTTCCGACTCGAACTCGGCCCTCCGCACGTAACCGTGGTTCACCGGATCGGTCTCGCCCCGCTCGAAGGCCTGTTCGGCCAGCACGTCGATGGCGATTCCGTTCTCGGCGTGCATCATCATGAGCCCGCCGTTGCCGGCGCACTGCTGCATAGCCCGCAGAATCTGGCCGTCGTCGCTGTAGAACACCCCGGGGTAGGCCATGAACAGCTTGAAGCTGGTGACCCCTTCGTTCACCAGCAGATCCATCTCTTTGAGGGCGGCGTCGGTGACGTCGCCGATGATCATGTGGAAGCCGTAGTCGATGGCGCACCGTCCCTCGGCCTGCGCCATGCGGGCGTCGAAGCACTCGCGCACGTCGAGCCCATAGCTCTGGGTGGCGAAGTCCACGATGGTTGTTGTGCCGCCCCAGGCCGCGGCCCGGGTGCCGGTCTCAAAGTCGTCCGACGCAATGGTGCCGCCAAACGGCAACTCCATGTGGGTGTGCACGTCAACTCCGCCGGGCACGACCAGTTTTCCGCTGGCGTCGATCACCCGATCAGCCCCACCCTCAGCCGACACGGCGAGGTCGGAGCCCGGTTGCAGCACCGCAACGATGGTCTCACCGTCGATCAGAACCTCGGCCGGATCAGCCCCGGTCGAGCTCACCACCGTTCCGTTCTTGATGAGCGTTGTCATGGTTTCTGCCCCCCTATTTGTCCTCGACGAAAGTTGTCACTGCACTAAACCTGCTTGTCGATTTCCTCAATGGTTTCGAGAATGGAGGAGATCCCTTCGTCGATCTCCTCCTCGGTCACATCCAGCATCGGCGTGATCCGAAGGGCATTTCCGTACAGTCCGCCCTTGCCCACCAGAAGTCCCCGCCGCTTGCAGCCCTCCAGCAGCTCGCCGGCCCGGCTGGCGTCGGGCTGTATCGTGCCCGGTTCCACTATCTCGATGGCTTGCATGAGGCCCTTGCCCCGCAGCTCGACGATCCACGGCGTCTGCTCGGCCACCGGTCGGAGGGCGTCGGCCAGCCGTTTGCCCAACCGCAGGGCGTTGCCCTGGAGGTCGTTCTCCTGCACATATCTCAGCGTGGCCAAACCCGCGGCAGTAGACAGCGGGTTCCCGCCAAAAGTCGAAAAGCTCAGAGCCGAGATGGTGTCCATGATCTCGGCCCGGGCCACGATGCCGGCCAGCGTGATCCCGTTGCCCACGCCCTTGGCGAAGGTGAGCATGTCGGGGATGATGTCGTGGGCCTGGTAGCCCCAAAAGTGCTCGCCGGTGCGTCCCCACCCGGTTTGCACCTCGTCGGTAACGAACAGGATTCCCCGGTTGGCCAGCACCTTGTGCATCGACCCGAAGAACCCGTCGGGAGGCGTGGCGAACCCGCCGACCCCTTGGATGGGCTCGGCGATGAGGCAGGCCGCTTGGCCGGTGGTCATCATGTCGATGACCTGGCGAAGATCGTCGGTGCAGGCCTCGGTGAACTCGTCGTCGTCCAGGTGCCGGAAGGGACTGCGCAGCTGATACGCCCCGTGGACGAAGTGCACCGCCAGGCCCGACAGCGCAGTCGAAGACCAGGACGAGTGCGAGGTGATGGCTTGTGCGGTGAACGAGCGCCCGTGGTAGCTGTTGCGCATGGCCAGCACTTCGTTCGACTTGCGATAGCTGGTGGCCAGCAGGATGGCTGTGTCGTTGGCCTCTGAACCCGAGGTGGTGAAGAACACGCGGGCGTCGGGAATGCCGCTGATGGCCGCGATCTCCTCGGCCAGCTCGATCATCGGTTCGCTGAGGTAGAGCGTGGAGGTGTGCAGAACCTTGGTGGCCTGCTCCTGGATGGCTGCGGTGACCGCAGGGTTGTTGTGCCCCACCATCGTGGTGAGCACGCCGCCGAAGAAGTCGAGGTAACGGTTGCCCTCCACGTCCCACACATAGCTCCCCTGGCCCCGCTCGATGCTGATGGGCTCGGCGTAGAGCGGCTTGACGTAGGAGGGCAGAATCGCCTGATAGCGCTGATGCAGGTCGGCGTTGGTGGTCACGGCGGCGGACTTACGCCTCGGTGAGCGGACCGTACATGTCGGGACGGCGATCTCGGTAGAAGGCCCACAGGGAGCGAATCTCGTCGATCATGGCCAAGTCGAGGTCGCGGATCACCAGCTCCTCATCCTGGTCCGATGCCGGATCATCCACGAACTGGCCCCGCGGATTGGCGAAATAAGAGGTGCCGTAGAAGTCGTTTTCTCCCAGCGGCTCCACGCCCACCCGGTTGATGGCTCCGACGAAGTACATGTTGGCCGCCGCCGACGCCGTCTGCTCCAGCTTCCACAGATAGGCCGACAGACCCCGGCTGGTGGCCGAGGGGTTGAACACCATCTGGGCGCCATTGAGGCCCAGCGCCCGCCATCCCTCGGGGAAGTGGCGGTCGTAGCAGATGTAAACCCCGACTCTTCCCACCGCAGTGTCGAACACCGGGTAGCCGAGGTTGCCGGGGCGGAAATAGAACTTCTCCCAGAAGCCCTTCACCTGGGGAATGTGGGTTTTGCGGTACTTGCCCAAGTAGGACCCGTCGGCGTCGATGACCGCCGCGGTGTTGTAGAGGAATCCGGGCTGCTCCTCTTCGTACATGGGCAGCACCAGCACCATGCCGTGCTTGGCGGCGATCTCCTGGAACCGCTTGGTGGTGGGCCCGTCGGGGATGGCCTCGGCGTAGCTGTAGTACTCGGTCTCCTGCACTTGGCAGAAGTAGGGGCCGTAGAAGAGCTCCTGGAAGCACATCACCTGCGTTCCGGCCGCGGCGGCCTCAGCCACGTATTTCTCGTGCTGCTCGATCATCGACTCCTTGTCGCCAGTCCACGCGGCTTGCACGATTGCGGCCTTGACGATCTGGGTCATAGGAGGCCTCCCAAACTCATTTCTGGAGTGCAATCGGGGGGTTAAAGCCCAATTGCGCCGACTTAAGGAATAAACCTCCGATTATTGCCGATGAGAACCCCCTTCCGCCAGAGGTTCTTGCTCTACCTGGGGTTTTCGGTGGAATTTCTGTTCGGGAAACCCGATTAATCCAGGGCGAGTAGCCGGTCGAGCTCCGAGTGCATGTTGACGAGGCGGCAGTCGAAGTCGCCCAATACCAGCTCGTCGATGCCGTTGGAGGCCATCCCGGCCTGAACTCGGCCGATGCCGTCGAGGTCTTGGTTGACAACCTCGGCGATAACCGTCCCCTCGGGGAATTGGATCATCTCCGGGGGCGGGCCGGCGCTAGCTCGGTCGCCGAGGCGGTGGAACAGCCAGAAGTCGAAGTGCGAGTGTCCGGCGTGGTCGCCGGGGCGGGCCCGGAAGATGGTGTACATATCGCTGTGAACGTTCAGCACCACATTGGGAAACACCAAATAGTGGTAGTCGTCGAGGATCTGCTCGTCGGTGTAGTGGCTGAAGTCCACGCCCTCGGTGGCCGCTCGGTCTCGCACCAGGCCCACTGCCCAGTCCCGAGCACTCTGACCGGCCAGGTCAACATCGTCGCCGGGCTGGAGCCCCAGCATGGTGCTGTAGTTGTCCACAAAGGCTTGGGCCACCTCGTTCTGGTCGGCATCCGGGAATCGGGGCGAGCCGATCCCCAGAGGGATCTTCATCATGGAGTGGCCCCGGTCCCACAGCTCATAAGTGGTGTTGAGCGCATCCATAAACCCCCGCAGGCCGGGGTGCAAACCCTCCAAGTGGTAGGCCTCATTGAAGGCGTCCACCGTGGTCTTCCAGTTGCCCCCCAGAGGGATGGTCCAGCAGGCCGTCAGGTTCCGCTCCCCCAGATTGAACGGGTCCAGCGTGGCTGGCACCGGATCGAGGAACTCGTCGAGGCCGGGGCCGTCGGGCGATGGGTTGATGAACACCATCTGATGCCAAGTGGCCAACCGCACCGGCGCCAACGACATGTTCTCGTTGGCCACCACGCCGAAGTGCTTGCGGTACACGATCTCCTTCAGCGAGCCGTCCAAGCCGTAGCACCAGTCGTGGAACCCGCAGCGCAGCTCGTCGGCGTTGCCTTTGCCCTCACAGAGCTGGAACCCCCGGTGACGACAGGCGTTATAGAACGCCCGAAGCTCACCGTCGTGATCCCGCACCACCAGATAGCTCTGGTCACCTATGCGGTATTCGAACCAGTCGCCGGGCTCGGCCACATCGCTGGTCAAGCAAGCCAGCTGCCAAGTGGCAGGCCACAGCCGCTGGCGCTCCAGTTCGGCGTACTCCTCATCGAGATAGCGGCCCTTGGGCAACCGGGCCGGGGTGCCCTCGCCGTTGCCGGAGCGGATGCGATAGTGGTCGAGATCGAGCGTCATGGCCTGATTGGGGCTATCGGGTGCCGCGCACCAGCCGACCGGGCCGGGCCCCGGTATCGGCACCATTGCTGCGGGTCACCTCGCCCGCTACCACCGTGGCCACATAGCCGTCAGCCTGCTGGTCGAGGCGGCGGCCCCCGGCGGGCAGGTCGTGGACCACCCGGGGAGAGCGCAAGGTGAGCGCCTGGTGGTCGATCACGTTCATGTCGGCCCGCTTGCCCACCTCCAGGGTTCCCCGGTCGCCCAGCCCGTAGAGGGACGCCGTGTCGTGGGTCTGCTTCTTCACCACCCACTCCAACGGGAGTTGCTCACCCCGGGTGCGGTCCCTGGTCCAGTGGGTGATCATGAAGGTGGGGATGGAGGCGTCGCAGATCATGCCGCAGTGGGCCCCGCCGTCCGACAGCCCCGACACCCCGGCGGGGTGCAGAAGCTGCTCGCGGATGACGTCGTGGTTCTCCTCGACGTAGTTGAACATGGGCAGCATCATCAGGGCGCGGCCGTCGTCTTCCAAGGAGAGGTCGTAGAGCATCTCCAGCGGCTCCACCCCGCGTGCCTCGGCCATGGCCGTCACGGTTCGGTCACCGGTGGGCTCATAGTCGGGCGGGTCACCGATCACGTACAGCTTGTGGACCATCGACGCCACCATGCTCGGCATCTGGTCGAATAGCACGCTGGGATCGGGGGGCAGGTCGTCCTCGCCCAATATGGCCGACCGGACTGCCGGCCTTTTGAGCTCGGCCACCAGCTCGTCGAAGGGCAGGTGGGCCAGCGACGCAAACGTGGGCCGCTTGGCAAAGGCGTGGTTGGTCTGAAAGCCGATGAGCATCCCGAAGGGACGACCGGCGATTTGGGGGTACACCCGGGCGCCCTCGTCAACCGCCCTCAGCGACTCGTCCATCATCTCTCGCCACAGGTCGGGAGCGGCCTCCAGTTGCAACAGGGCAAACGACACCGGCACGTCGAAGCGGGCCGACAGTCGGCGCATCCAGTCCATCTCCTTGGGCGGGGCCACCAAGTCGAGGCCCGCCGCACCAGCCGGGGCCAGCTCGAACACCCCGGATCCGGCGTCGGCCAGCGCCTGACCCAAGCCGAACAGTTCGTCCTCGGCAGCGAAGGTGCCCGGCACCGGCTCGCCGTCGATGGCCTTGTGGCCCAGCGTGCGGGAGGTGGACACCCCCAGCGCACCGGCCTCGATGGCCTCGCGCACGATGGCGTACATGGCCTCAATATCCTCTGAGGTGGCCGGCTCGTTCTTGGCCCCCCGCTCTCCCATCACGTAGCCCCGCACCGCGCCGTGGGCCACCTGGGTGGCCACATCGATCGACAGACGGCGATCGTCCAGAACGTCGAGGTACTCGGGGAAGCTCTCCCACCCCCAGGTGATGCCCTCGGCCAGCGCGGTGCCGGGGATGTCCTCCACGCCCTCCATGAGCTGGATGAGCCAGTCCTCCTTGCCGGGCTGAACCGGAGCGAAGCCAACCCCGCAATTGCCCATTACCACGGTGGTCACACCGTGGTTGGACGACGGCTGGAGCTTTTCGTCCCAGGTGACCTGCCCGTCGTAGTGGGTGTGGCAGTCCACGAAACCCGGGGTCACCAGCAGCCCGGTGGCGTCGATGGTCTCAGCCGCCTCGGGGGCGGGACCGCCGCTGCGGTCTACCACTGCCACCTTGCCGTCTTTGACCCCGATGTGGCCGGTGAACCGATCGGCACCGGTTCCGTCCACGATGGTGCCGTTGGCGATAACCAGGTCAAGCACAGCTCTACCTCCTGCTCTGCTCAGTGTTCTGTTGTTAGCTGGCCGCTCCGGCTCGAAGCAGCTTGCCGGGGCGGGCGCCGGTGTCGACACCGTTGCGACGGGTCACCACGCCGCTGACCAGCGTGGCCACATACCCGGTAGCCCTCTGGTCGAACCGTCGCCCTCCCGCGGGAAGGTCAGCCACCAACTTCGGGGGATGCAGCGTCAACCGCTCATGGTCGATCACGTTGATGTCGGCCTTCATGCCCGGCTCCAATGTGCCCCGGTCGGTGAGGCCGAACAACCGGGCGGTGTCGCGCGACTGCTTTTGCACCACATACTCCAGCGGGAGCTTCTCGCCCCGCTGGCGGTCGCGGGCCCAGAAGGTGAGCAGCCAGGTGGGCATGGAGGCGTCGCAGATGGCCCCGCAGTGGGCCCCTCCGTCCGACAGCCCCGACACCCCGGACGGGTGCATGAACATCTCCCGCACCGCGTCGGCGTTGCCGTGGCTGTAGTTGAGGAATGGGAACAGCAACAGCGCCCGACCGTCGTCCTCCAAAAGAAGGTCGTAGAGGAGATCCTCGGTCTCGCGGCCTCGGGCCTCAGCGATGGCGGCCACCGACCGCTCGGGGCCGGGCTCGTAGTCGGGGGGGTCGCCCAGCACGTAGATCCGGTGGAGCTGGGTGCCCATGTACTCGGCGAACTGGTTGGTGAACGAGCTCTCCTCCGACAATATGGCGGCCTTGCGCTCAGGACGGCGCAACTCGGCCACCAGTTCATCGAGAGGCAGCTCGGCAATCTCGGCGAAACTGGGCCGGCTGCTGAAGGCGTGGTTGGTCTGAAGACCGATCAAGATGCCGTTGCACCGGGGAGCCACCTGTGGGTGGAGCTGGGCCCCCTCGGCCACCGCGTCGGCCGACAGGTCCATGATCTCCCGCCAAAGCTCAGGAGCGGCGTCCACCTGCACCAGGGCGAAGGTGACCGGGCGGCCAGTAGCGGCCGACAGGCGGCGCATCCAGTCCACCTCCTTGTGGGGGGCAGCCAAGTCCTCACCAACCACTCCGGCGGGTGCTAGCTCGTACAGGCCGTGGCCCACCTCGGTCAGCGCCTCGCCGATGCCGAACAGCTCGTCTTCAGCTGCATAGGTGCCGGGTACCGGTTCGCCGTCGATGGCCATGTGGGCGATGGTGCGGGAAGTGGAGAAGCCGAAGGCCCCGGCCCGCAGCGCCTCGGCCACGATTTCGCGCATTTGAGCGATGTCTTCGGGGGTCGCCGGTTCGTTCTTGGCCCCCCGGTCCCCCATGACATAGGCCCGCACCGCGCCGTGGGGCACCTGGCAGCCGATGTCAAGCGACAACGGCTTGCGCTCCAGGGCGTCGAGATACTCGGGAAAGGTCTCCCATTCCCAGGTGATCCCCTCTGACAGGGCAGCGCCGGGGATGTCCTCTACGCCCTCCATGAGCTGGATGAGCCACTCCTCGGTGCCGGGCCGCACCGGAGCGAACCCGACCCCGCAGTTGCCCATCATTACCGTGGTCACCCCGTGGTGGGCGGAAGGCTCCAAGATCGGATCCCAGGTCACCTGACCGTCGTAGTGGGTGTGGCAGTCCACGAATCCAGGGGTCACCACCAGCCCGGTGGCGTCGATGACCTCTTCGCCCTCCAGGTCGGGGTTGCCGCCCGGGAACACCTCGGTGATCCGGCCCCCGTCGATGGCCACATCGCCAGTGAACGGCTCACTACCGGTGCCGTCCACAATCAATCCGCCCTTGATCACCAGGTCGTGCATAACGCCATGCTAGAGGGTGGCGTAGTGCTACCGCCGATCCGCAGGCGCAGGGAGCAGAACAATTCGCGGCGCTGGAGTATCGTCGGGGGATGGCTGAGATCGTCGTCTATCACAACCCTGGTTGAGGCAAGTCCCGGGGCGCGCTCGAGATCCTCGAAGCGCGGGGCGTCGAGTTCGACGTCGTCCAATACCTCAAGACCCCGCTGAAACGGGACGACTTGGAGCGCTTCTTGGACCTGCTGCCCAACGATCCCGCCGAGCTAGTTCGGGTGGACGGGCACTTCAAGGAGCTCGGCCTCGACATCGGCGACTACCAGAGCGCCGACGCCGTGGTCGACCTGCTGATGGAACACCCCAAGCTGATGCAGCGCCCGGTGGTGGTGCGCGGCGACCGAGCAGTCATTGCCCGCCCCTCGGAGTTGGTTGAAGAGCTGCTATGAGGGTTGAGAGCGGCATGTCTCAGGCTGAGGCCAAAATGCGGCGGCATGCTGCGACGAGACGCACGAAGCCGCGGAAGACCCCGTTGGATTCCGAGGAGTTTCCCGAGGGGGCGACGATCGTGGCCGGACCCGACGGCAAGCCGTATCCGGTGGCCGCGGTGTGGCGCCGGGTGCTGGCCCGGATCATCGACGCCGTCACCGTTTTCTTCATTCAGTGGATGCTCACCGTCATCCAGCTTTTGTGGTTCATGGACGACGTGTCCAACCGGTGGCAGCCCGAGCCCTGGGGACGGGCTACCGCAGCCATCCTGGGCTACATCTTCTTCCACTTCGTGTACACGATGGTCTTCCTGCGTTGGAACGAGGGCCAGACCCCGGCCATGGACCTGATGAAGCTGCGAGCAGTGCGAACCAAAGACGGCAGTCACCTCGGATTGGGCCGGTGCGGAGCCCGATGGCTGGTGGGTGGCGCCTCGTGGATTGCGCCCCCCGTGGTGCTCGGCGGGATCATCGTGAATGCGGCCACCTACCTGACCGTCCCCTTCGACCGCCGCCGCCGCACGGTGTCGGACTGGATGGCCGGTACCACCGTCATCGCCTACAACCGCGACAAGGAAGACCCCGAAGGCGTACCCGAGGAAGTGCTCGACGAGTTCGGCCAGCCGATGTCGGTACGGGCCCAGATCCGCCGCAAATACGGGATAATGGGCCTCTTCGGCGGCACGAGTGACTTCCCCGGACGCCGTAGCCGACGAGACCCCCACGGCCCTAGGACCCCGAGGGATTCCCAGTGACATTGAGATTCGCGTACCATGTCGGCCACATCTAGATCAGCCCATCTAACACGGGGGGATGAACGTGGCAGCTGAGAGTCCGCTTTTGGAGGTGGAGAACCTTCGCACGTACTTCGACACACCGAGGGGGATCCTGAAAGCAGTCGACGGCGTGAGCTTCTCGCTGGCCAAGGGCGAGACCATCGGCATCGTGGGGGAGTCGGGTTCGGGCAAGTCGGTGCTGGTGCGCTCGATCATGAACATCTTGACCAGCAACGCCATCATTCCCGACGGCTCCGAGGTGTTCTTCGACGGCAAGGACACTCGCAACCTGAGCCGCAGCGAGGCCAAGCACTTCTGGGGCACGCAGATGGCCATGATCTTCCAAGACCCGATGACCTCGTTGAACCCGGTCAAGAAGGTGGGCGTCCAGATCACCGAGTCCATCCGCTACCACCTCGGGGCGTCCAAGCAGGAGGCGATGGCCCGGGCCCTCGAACTCATGGTGCAGGTGGGCATTCCCGAGCCCCGCAAGCGGCTCAAGGAGTATCCCCACCAGCTTTCGGGCGGGATGCGCCAGCGGGTGACCATCGCCATCGCCCTGGCCTGCAACCCCAAGCTGCTGATCGCCGATGAGCCCACCACTGCGCTGGACGTGACCGTGCAAAAGCAGATCCTCGATCTGTTGGCCTCGCTTCAAGAAGAGTTGGGCATGGCCATGATCCTCATCACCCACGACTTGGGCGTGGTGGCCGGCCGGGCCCGGCGCATCGGGGTTATGTACGCCGGAAAGATGGTGGAGACCGCCGACACCTCCACCCTGTTCCACCACATGAACCACCCCTACACCGAGGCGCTGTTCAAGTCGATCCCCCGGGTGGAGCACCAGAGCCACACTCGGCTGGACGCCATCAGCGGCCGCCCGCCCGACATGGTGCTCGACTTGGTGGGATGCCGCTTCGCCCCCCGGTGCCGCTACGCCCAAGAGCAGTGCATCACCGATGAACCGGAGCTGTTCGACACCGGTCAAGCCGGCCACCGCCAAGCCTGCTTCTATCCGGTGGGATCGCCGGAGAACGCGGAAGCGCTGGCCGCCAACCAGGCAACCGGGATAACCGCTGCCGGTCTCGACTTGACCGCCGCCGCGGTCTCCTAGTCCGGCGATCGCAATCTCAAGGAGGACTCACGAATGGCTGGAACTGGCAAAGTCCACATGAGGGGCGACGAAGCCCTGATTTCCGTTGAAGACCTGGTAATGGAATTCCCCGCCGGACGCCGAGCGGTGGTGCACGCCGTGTCGGGAATCAGCTTCGACATCCTCGAAGGGGAGACCCTGGGCTTGGTGGGTGAGTCGGGCTGCGGCAAGTCCACCACCGGTCGGGCGATGATGCAGCTGCCCTCGCCCACAGCGGGATCGGTGCGCTTTGACGGCGTTGAGATGACCGAGCTGTCCAAAGAGGATCTGCGCCGCACCCGCACCCGGATGCAGATGATTTTCCAAGACCCGATTTCTTCGCTGAACCCCCGGCGCAAGGTGAAGGACATCGTGGCCGAGGGCCTGTCCATCTGGCACAACGATGCCGGAGAGGCAGCCGTCCAGAAGGTGAACGAGGTGCTCGACGCGGTGGGGCTCGACCCCGAGGTGGTGTCCGACCGACGTCCCCATCAGTTCTCCGGCGGCCAGTGCCAGCGCATCTGCATCGCCCGGGCGCTGGTGCTCGATCCCAAGGTGATCATCTGCGACGAGCCGGTGTCGGCGCTGGACGTTTCGGTACAGGCCCAGATATTGAATCTGCTAGAGGAGATGAAGGATCGCTACGGGCTGACCCTGGTGTTCATCGCTCACGACCTGGCCGTGGTCAAAAACGTCTCCGACCGAGTAGTCGTGATGTATCTGGGCAAAGTGTGCGAGGTGGCCGGACCCGACACCCTCTACGCCCACCCAGCCCACCCCTACACCGACGTGCTGCTGGCCTCCATCCCGGAGCCAGACCCCGATCACCCGGTGTCCGACCGCCAGATCGCCGGCGAGCTGCCGTCGCCCATCAATCCTCCGTCGGGCTGCCGGTTCCGCACCCGCTGCGAGAAGGTGCAGGATCTGTGCTCTACCGAGGAACCCGAGCTGCGGGAGATCGCCACCGACCACTACGTGGCCTGCCACTTCCCCAACGAGGTCCCCGTCAGCGTCAACGGCAACGGCGACAGCAGCTAGCCAGCCGTCTCGAACCTAAAGCGTGTAGCGATACACGTTGGTGTCGCGAACCGCGAAACCGAGGCTGAGATAGAGACGATTGGCCGCTTCCCTCGACGGTCGGGAGGTTAGATCCACAGTCACCGCTCCAGCAGCGCGGGCTACCTCCAATGCGTGCTCGTTGAGGGCTCGGCCCACGCCCAGGCCCCGGGACTGCTCGTCTACCACCACGTCCTCGATGATGGCCCGCAGCCCGGTGGGAATGCGCACAAGCACCAAAGTGAGGCTGCCGATTATGACGTTGTCGGATCGGGCCACCAGCAGCCGGGTGGCATCGGCGGTGGCCACGGCTCCCAGCGCCTCGGCCGACGGCGGCGGGTTGGACGACGAGAGCTGGGGAGTTAGGCGCTCGAATGCCTCCACCAGTTCCGCGGTGGCCTCGGTGACCTCGGCTATCTCAACCGCCATGGGGCGAGACTACCGGTGCGAGATGGGCTTGATCGGAGCGGGGCGATAGGTTGGGCGGGTGACGATGATCACCTGGGTGGACGAATCCCCTCGCAACCGGCCGGCCCTGGTGGCTGCCTTCACCGGTTGGAACGATGCCGGAGATGCCGCATCGGGAGCGCTGGCTTGGTTGGCCAGCCGCTGGGAAACCACGGAAGTGGCCACGCTGGACCCAGAGCCGTTCTATGACTTCGCCGACACCCGGCCCCGACTGCGCCTGGAGGACGACGGCTCCCGATCGCTGATTTGGCCCAGCAACGACCTGATTGCCGCCACTGTTGACGGGGCCGAGACGACTGACGGCAGCGGCACAGAGGTGGCCTTGCTGGTGGGCACCGAGCCACAGCTCAAATGGCGGACCTTTGCCCGGCAGATCGTGGACATGGCCAAACGGCTCGACAGCCCGCTGGTGGTCACCCTGGGGGCGCTGCTGGCCGACATCCCCCACACCCGGCCAACCCCCATATACGGCAGCAGCGACGACCCGGCAATGGCTTCCCAGTTGGGTCTCACCCCCTCGAGCTACGAAGGACCTACCGGCATTGTGGGCGTACTCCACAATGCCTGTGCCACCGCCGGATTGCAGACCGCCTCGCTGTGGGCCGCAGTGCCCGGTTACGCCTCGGAGATCCCCTCGCCCAAAGCCTCGCTCGCCCTGGTGCGCCGGCTCGGAACCCTGCTGGACCTCTCTCCCAATACCTCGGAACTTGAGGAGATGGCCGAGAGCTATGAGCGCCACGTGTCCGATCTGGCCGAACAAGCCGACGAGACCTCCGAGTACATCGCCCAACTGGAAAGCGCCTACGACCAGGAAGCCGAAGAGAACGGCGAGATAGAGGAGATGCGCTCAACCGACCCCGGCGAGTTCGTCGACCAAATCGAGCAGTTCCTCCGCGACCAGCGCAGCTGAGTACCATCGCCTCGGTGGAAGACGTCTGATTTCTGGAGTCATCCGAAGCGGGGACGGTGGATTCAAGTACGGATCGTCCACCACTCACTGGGACAAGCTGGTACCGAGGGTAAACCTAGGCGGCGGTGGTGAGTGTCCGCTGCTGCTCATTGGGATCCGCCCCGAACGAATCCAGGGCATTGAACTTGCTTACAGGGTCAGGGAAAAGCTGGACGAGGCTGAGGAACTCCGCACAACCTGGCGAGAAACCCACGAGTCCTGGGATGAGGCCAAGCCCGTCATTGATGAGATTCGCAACCAGGCATACAAGATCATGCCTCCGGTCTCGGGGAAATAGCCCCCCCTTGCACTTACTAGATCAGCTGTAGGCAGGGTAGAGCTGGCCTCTCGGGGTCACCTCCTCGTCGGCCTCGAGACCCCACGACACCCAGTCTGTCCTGGAGTAGCGGGCAAACAGCTCCAGATACGGCCCAGGTGAGCAGTCTTCGATGATGTCGTATTGCTCATCGGGCTTGCGAGAGTGCTCTCGCTTCCGGGTCTCGATCATGTTCACTTGCCGGCGGCCTGGGGGCAATGTCCTCATGCTGCCTCGCACCCCGAACAAAATCAGCTCTGTCACGTTGCGGAAGTAGAAGCCCACGCCTCGGCCGTCCGGCCCGCCGTCCTTACGCCGTTTCGCCCAAACGATGTTCGACTTGTACGTAAAGCCCCAAGATTCCAAGACCTGGAGGCCGTCGGAGATGAGCGCATTGGGCACCCACAGGTAGAGGTGGGCGTTGTCAGTCACGACCTCCGAGATCGGTAGCGCCCGAATCTCCGCTGTCGTCATCGTGTCGTATCGGGAAAGCCGGCGATGCTCTGGCGCCACCTTCCCAGTGCGATTCATGAACCGCCACGGCGGGTCGGCCAAGACCGTGGAAAACGGACCTCCCCCCACTCTTCGAAGCTCCTCTGCGGCCGAGACAGTGCCAGTCGCCCGTTCGGCAGCCGCCGCTAGTTCCTCCCTCGACTTGGGCACGACGCGAATCTCATGCCCAAGGACGTCAGCCAGGGCGGTCACAGTAGACATCTGAGGATTGTGGCCGTTCCCAGAAAACAACCGGCGCACTGCCGCCGGCTGCGTCCCCGCCAACCGAGCCAAATCAGTCTTGGAAAGCCCCGCCCTCCGGCGAGCCTCGTCTAACTCCTTCAATAACATGTTCGACTCCATCCGAATCCAACCGTAACACCTGTGTTACGCCTCCTTGGGTATTTGCAGGTCGCCTCTCCGCGCCGACAAGATGCGGCATCATATTCAGGCTGACTGACAGTTCCGGCGCGATTGGTGCTGGCCATAGCCTCGAATTTGGTTCCGCTTCTACGGATCTCCATTGAGCGGGTAAGGGTCGCGTAGTTGCGTGTCCGACCTCAGGTCAGCCCATCGGCTTCACAATCCCGGCAGACATGTACACCAGGATTGAAGGGCTTGCTTTGGAAACACCGACAACACCACCTGCAGCTTGCGCTCAGGGCTTCTCTTCGCCGGCTTGGACATCAAGGCCTCCTCGCATCAGACCCAACCTAGACCTGAGCAAGAAATCCTGACCCGGGACAGAGGAACACCACCGACAACAACTAAACCAAGCCGCATAAACCAAGTGACCGGACAACAGGGGGAACCTCAGGTGCTCGCGAACCACCCCTGACCCTCGACGCCGTAGAAGGGCGAGTTCCACCTCACCGCCTTGCGCACGCCGGGCACGGTCCGCTCGATCAGCTCGTCGAGGCGGCGTCCGACGTCGCGCTTCCAGCCCGGTATGGCCGCGATGTAGGCCTGCACCGGGGCGTCGCCGTCGGCCTTCGCGATCTGAGGATTGCCACCTGCGAGGAGCACCGGCTCGTCGCCGGCCCGCCCGGCTCCCGCCTGCTGGCCGGCTCGACTCGACTTCTTGGATGTCTCGCCAGCCACCACCCAACCACTGTATTGAGTGATCGGGCTGACTCTGACGACCGGAGCGTCGTTGCCGCTCTGCTGGCTGCTTCGTAAGCAATGAGGATCTGCTCATACGTGTCTACAGATGCTGTGCTCTTCACACAACTCTTGTCCGCGGTGCTAGCGTGCCGAGAGCCGGTCGGCCATCGATGGCGTACCGGTTGTTCAAGTCCGGCGGGCACCGGGACAGGAGATCGAAGAGGTCGAGGGCAGCCGTCTACGGGTAGCCCCAGCAACAGGAGGATCGAACAACATGAAGATGGGGACAACCTTCTCATTCGGGGGGGGGGACCGCACTGGTCTGAGCCACCGGCGGTACGGTGGACCGCTCTCGCGCGGGCAGCCACGGTGCTGGCTGCCCTGTGCATGCTTGTCGCCTCGATGTTGGCGCAGGAAGGCACCGCCAACGCCCAGACCGGCCCGTCCAAGGAATCCAGGCTCCGCTCTCTGACCCTCAGCAGCGATGCGGACCCGACCATTGAGCTGAGCCCGTCCTTTCGCCGGGACACGACACGGTATACCGCCAGCGTGCCCCTCGGCACCTCGCGGGTCACCATGGAGGCCAGTGCCCAACATGGCAGGGGTTCCGTGCTCTTTGTCAGGCCCGACGCGGACCCTTTGACCCCCGGCCACCAGTATGACTTGCAGGTGGGCGAGAACAAGTTGTGGGTCGTGGGGGTTGCCGAAGCCGGCAACAATAGGGACTACATCGTGACCGTAACGCGCAGCCAGTTCTACCACGATGACGCCACGCTCAGCGCGCTGACCCTCAGCAGTGGTCTCAGCCCCTCCTTCGACCCGGCCACAACCAGCTACACCAGCGCGGTGCTCCACAGCACCACGCAGGTCACCGTGACTGCCACCGCCAATGATTCAAACGCCACGGTGTCCTACAACTCCGTTGACGCAGACGGCGCCACCGGCCACCAGGTGGACCTGGACGAGGGCGAGAACATCATCGTCGCGACCGTGACCGACAGGGACGGCATGACCTCCAGGGAGTACGTCATCAGAGCCTGGCGCCAGCCGGACGAGGATGCCATCGCGCGAAACGTTGCAGGGACCCAAACCACTACGACATTGGCCTCTAGCCTCGACTTCATCAGCAACAGATTCACCACAGGTCCCAGCCAGCAGGGGTATGTCGTCAATGCCCTACGGGTGGTGATTGATGGAATTCCAGCAGGGGTCACTTGGGGCGTCCAGATCCTCACGGACGACAGTGAGGATGTAATAGGTAGCTTCAACGTGGCGAATATCACCACGACCGGCAACCATGACGTCCCCGCCTACAGACCGATACACCTAGAACCGGATACCAGCTACCAACTGCGGTACTGGAAGAGTGCAAGCTTGTGGCAATTCGGCACGATTACCGCCACTTCCCCAGGCGCTGGGTCTGAGAGTCTGCCTGGGTGGTCGCTCACGAACAACGTCTGCCTCAACCGCTACTGCAGCATCGATGCCCCCAACACGATGCTGGAAACCCGCTTCTACGGCACCGAAGTCGACGACACCGCGCCGGTGCTGTCCAACTTCATAATCCAGGGCAACAAGATCACCCTGACCTACGACGACCTGCTCGACGACGGCTCTGTGCCGGCGACCAGCGCCTTCGCCGTGAGGGTCCAGTTTAAGGACGTAACGGTCGACGATGTCGCCGTGAGCGGCCGTGAGGTGGTGTTGACCCTTGGCTCGTCGGCGGCCGAGGCAGACATCGTCGTGATGAACTACACGGCCCCCGATTCGAACCCCATACGCAACACGGGTCACCACGCGGCCGTGACGCAGATCAACCTCGGCGTCCGCTACGTGTCCCCCACGAGGCTCAAGTCCCTGACCGTGGGCGGCGTCATGGTGCCCGGCTTCGATCCGAGAAATACGGTAGAGGAAGGCCACGCCTACACCTTCGATCTCCCCTACGAACGGAGGGGGTCGATCAACGTGACCGCGACCGCTCAACACGGCGACTCGTACACGACGATGCTGACCAACGGCAACTCCCGGAACGGCGGCCACAGGGAGCCGGCGACGGCGTATGAACGGCTGGAGATTGGCCCCAACGAGGTGACGATCCGGGTCTACAGCGGCTGCTGCTCGGCCGAGCAGTTGGCCGACTCGGAGACCTACACGCTGACCATCAACCGGGCGGCCCCGCCGGACCGCTTCGGCCCCTTCGACGACACCCTGCCCAACAACCACGGTTTCGAAGCCATCCCGGTGAACACCGACTACTGCCGGAACCAGATCGAAGATCATGAAGAAGTTCTGAGGTGCAAGTACCTGTACAAGAACGACGAGCGGGCCAATGCCCGCAACGTCGCGATGGAGGTGGTCGTGCGGCCTCGCAGCACCGACGGCTCCATCCGCGGCTACCGGATCCTGCGCACCCGCTACCCGCTCAATATGGGCGCGGTCTGGCACCGGGCCTCCTACGACACGCCGGAGCGAGACGCCATCCTCACAGACGCCTATGTGATCCGGGAGGTGCCGAACAAGAGCTGGGCCAATTATTTCGACCAGGACGTCGACCACGGCTACTGCTACGTGTACGCCGTTCAGACGGTGGGCGGCACCGAGGCGAGCCCCAACTATTCTCCGGCGCTGCACTGGGTGGACCCGGCCTCCGTGTCGAACACGCCCAGGTATCACAGCGAGGTCCCTCCCCGCTGCATACCCCACTACACCGGGTCGGAAGCGCCGCCGGACGCGCCTGGCGCCCCGCAGAACCTGGCGGCCACCGCGGGCGAGGACGGCGTCGCGCTGACCTGGGACGCCCCCGCGGGGGCTGACAGCTACCGGGTGCTGCGCCGCAACCAGGACGATGCCCTCTACGCCGAGATCGGCACCACCACCACCAACTCCTACACCGACGCCACCGCGGTGGTCGCCCAGGGCTACGCCTACAAGGTGCAGGCCAGTAACGGCGCCGGCGACAGCGAGTTCTCCGAGCACGTGCTGGCGATGATCGTGCCGCCGGCGCCCGACGCCCCCACCGGCTTCGAGGCCGTGGTCGGGGAAGACTCGGTGACGCTGTCGTGGGACGCCTCCGACGACGACACGATTACCAGCTATACGGTGATCAGACAGGTGCGCGACGCGGACCCGCCACAGACCGTGCTGCTGCGGCTCGACAGCGGGGAGACCAACCAGGTCACCGACAGCAGCCCGGAGGCCGGCGCGGCCTACACCTACAGCGTCATGGCCATCAACGCCGGCGGCCGCAGCGAAGCCGCCACGGTGGACGTGGACATCCCCGCAGCCGAAAGCGACCTGGCGGCCCCCACTGGGCTCTCGGCCACGGTGAGCGGCGGCACGGTGGCCCTCGCCTGGGACGCGGTGGAGGACGCCACCGGTTACAACGTGCTGCGCCAGGGCCCCGGCGAGACGGAACACACCCAGCTTGCCGCGCCCACCACCAACGCCTACACCGACAGCGCGGTGACCGGCGGCAGCACCTACTCCTACCAGGTGCAGGCCGTGGACGACGACGGGGCCGGCAGCCTCACCGACGCGGTGACGGCAGACGTTCCGCCGCCGCCCGACGCGCCCACCAACGTGCAGGCCACCGCTACTAGCGCGTCGGTGACCCTGACCTGGACGGCGCCCGGGGAGACCCTCGCCGGGTATTTCGTGTACCGCAAGGTGCGGAATGCCGACCCGCCGGAGGAGTTCGCGTTCCACAACGTGGCCGCCGCTGAAGCTACCACCTACACCGACGCGACGGTGGAGGCGGACACGGCCTACGCCTACTACGTGGTGGCGGCGAGGTCTGCGCTCGAGCTGAGCGGACCGTCGGCGACGGTGGAGGTGGACACGCCGGCGGCAAGTCCGCTGGCCGGCTTCACGCTGGTGGACGCCTCGGACCAGACCGTCCTCGCGAGCCTGACCGACGGCGCTGACGTCGAACTGGTCGACCCCGACGGCGGCAGCTACGGCGTCCGCGCCGAACTGGCCGACGGCCGGACGGTCGGCAGCGTCAAGTTGGAGCTCTCGGGGGCCAAGGCGGTCACCAGCACCGAGAACTTCGCCCCCTACTCGCTGTACGGCGACTCCTACCAGGGCGACGCATCCGACCTGTACGGCCAGGCGCTGCCCGCCGGCAGCTACACCCTGACGGCCACGGCCTACTCGGAGAGGACAGGAGGCGGCGACGAGCTTGGGTCGCTGGCGGTCTCCTTCACCGTGACCGGCGTGGATGAGTCGAGCGCGGGCCCGCTGACGGGCTTCACCCTGGTGGACGCCTCGGACCAGACCGTGCTGGCAACGCTCTCCGACGGCGGCAGCGTGGAACTGGCCGACCCGGGCGGGGGCAGCTACGGGATACGGGTCGACTTCGACTCGAATGTCTCGATCGGCAGCGTGCAACTGGGGCTCTCCGGCACCAAGACCGTCACCAGGACCGAAAACTTCGCTCCCTACTCGCTGTATGGGGACTCCAACCAGGGCGGGGCATCGGATCTGTACGGGGAGGCGCTGCCCGCCGGCAGCTACACCCTGCGGGTCACGGCCTACGCCGGCAGCAACCTGGGCGGCGACGTGCTCGGCGTCCTGGAGGTCTCGTTCACGATTTTGTAGCGCCATCTTCTACACGAGAGGTGATGACATTGACGGCCCGAAGGCTCACCGAGTTCAGCCACCGCGGTGGTTGAGGCTGCAAGCAGCGTCAGCGGGACCTATCCGAGTAGGGCCAGCCAAAGGCGCTCTGGCCCGCTCAACATGGGTGGGCCGATCCATGCCTCAGAATCCGTTGGAATACCAATCTGATAGTAGCACTATCAGATTGCTGGAACCGCGGCGGGCCGGGCGGCGGCTGATGGTGTTTCGAGCCCCCACGGCGGTGCCGGACGCTGCACCGCCTGCCGGCAACAGCCAATGTGGAAAGCAACATGATCTCGACATAACTGAGGAGATGCTCATGTTGGACTCCCGCGCCGTGCCGCCTCAGCCATCCGTCACGCCCCGGCGGTCCGGGAACCGCAGGCGGGCACTCCTGGTTGCCACAGGGGCGGTCGCCGGACTGCTGGGCGTGGTCGCGCCCGCGGCCCCTCTCGCAGCCCAGCCGTTCAACCTCGCCAGGACCGAGGTGCACACCTCCACGACGTACGGCGCCCTCAGCGATTTTCGAACCGCCGGCGTGACGCTCTGCAGAGCCCAACTGGATCAGATCAATACGGACGGAGATATCGGCAACTACGACTCGTCCACCTTCGAGGAGACCACGAACGAGCAGGGCGAGCAGTTCAGAACAGAGACGAGGACATGGACTCGGGGGGATGCGAATACGGCCGCGGGGGAGTGCAAGTTCGTCATCGAGACGTTTTTGAAATATATGGATTACGGCGACCCTCTCCTTGACGGCTACGAGAACATCTCCTCGACTCTCACCATCACCTTTAGCAAGCCGATGCCGGCGCTCAACACGGCGAACTACGACTTCATCGACGTGAACGGGACGGTGGTCAGCGGCAACTTCGAGGTGCCGGAGGGCAACTGCGCAGACGACTACCCCGCTACCACCAGCACCAGATTCGGGGTCAGGCTCAAATCGAGACCCGACTCCCCGGTGTGGATCACCTTCCTCGCGGGAACCGAGGCCGGTGCCGACATCGACCTCTGGACCCCCAGCTCGACGACGTGGACGATCTCGCCCACCGACTACGACTTGGGCCGGACCACCCGCTTGATCAGGGTGTGCGCCTTCCCCGACTCCGACTCCGACAACGGCACCCGCAACTTCCACCTTCTCCTCAACAGCAACGACGCGGACTTCAGCGGCACGGCCACGCTGGTCGTCGAGGAAGCGGACGACGACTGATGAACCGGTCCGCAGCCCGCCGCATCCCGCGGGGACAGGGCCACCCGCACCCACCGCCGACCTGATGGGCCGGCGAACCCGGCCGGTCGTTGCCGCGCTGGCCGTGGCCGCGCTGATGGCCGCCTGCTCCGGCGCCGCGGCTCCGGCGGGCGAGGATGCGTCCGGCGCCGCGGCGGCCCCGGACTCGGGGGATGCGTCCGGTGTCGAGGCTCCGGCGGGCGAGGATGCGTCCGGCGCCGCGGCGGCCCCGGACTCGGGGGATGCGTCCATCGGCGCGGCGGCGCCCCTGGTGATCGCGCCGGCCACGACGGGCGGGGAGTTGGTGGAGCAGCTCTCCGCAGGCGAGGCGGCGTGCATCCGCGGCGCTCTGGGCGATGCCGGGTTCGACGGGTTCCGCGGCGCCACCACCGTCGAGACCGCGGGGGATCCGGCCGGCGCCACGTTCGTCTTCTTCTGCATGGCGCCGCAGAACGCCCGGACCTATGGCCTGGCCGTGCTCGACGCCCAGGCGGGAGGGCGCTCCGAGGCGACCCGAGGTTGCCTGGCGGACCTGGCGCGGGAGCGTCCGGAGCTGCTCCCGTTGCATCTGCGGCTGGAGATGGGCTATTTCGACTCCTCCGACGCGCAACGGTTCCACGACACGACCCTGGCGATGTACGCCTGCTTCGACGACGCCGAGAAGGTCGAGTACGCGATTCGCCTGTGGGAGCGGGTCGCCGCGTACGCGCCGCTGTCGGGACGGTCGTTCGTGGAGGTCCTCGCCGCCGACGAGGTCTCCTGCCTGCGCGACGCGTTGCCCGGGGGCGGCTTCGAGGCGCTGGCCGGGACGACCTCGATGGTGGCCGGCGACGGCGTTCCCGCGGGCGCGGCCGGTTGCTTCGGCACCGACACCCACGAGCGCATCTTCCTGAAGGTCACCAGCGAACGTGTGGGAGGCATGCAGGGGACCACCCGGGCCTGCCTGCAGCGCTTCGCGGGAGAGCACCGCGACTACGTGCGCCTGATCGCCGCCGCGGAGACCGGGACGGTTCCCGTCGCCGCGTTCGGCGCAGGCGCCCCCCAGGACGCGGTCATCGATCTGGCCCGCGACGGCTGGCGGCTCTTCGACTGCTTCAACGACGAGGAACTCCTCCGCTACCAACTCCTCACCAGCGCCGCCCTGTCCCCCTAGCAACCGGCGGATCGGGACGGCCCCAATCCGATACCGTCAGGCTCGTGACCAGCCCAAACGCGGCGCTACGCCGTCTAGGGTCGGTGCCTTTGGGGAAGTATTGGCGGAGGAGTCCGTTGGTGTTCTCGTTGGTGCCGCGCTGCCAGGGGCTTTTGGGGTCCGCGAAGAACACGGGGATGTCGGTCTCAACGCTGAACTCGGCGTGGGCGGACAGCTCCTTACTCCCCAAGGTCTTGGCAGCAGACGGTCGGGTGCCCTACTCCCGCCTCTGCCACTTGTTTCCCAATCGTCCTAACGCTGGTTTGAAATCAGCCAGCAACCTAATTTTGCAAGGTATCGCACCCTTAGAGTTTGCCGTTTCAATGGCCGTCGCCGCGCCAGGGTGGGGTGCGGGGGCGGTCGAAGAGGAACTCTATGGGTTCGCCGCGGATTGCGGCGAAGGAGTGGGCCAGCCACCAGTCGCTGCCGTGGACGCCGTCGGGCAGGTTGTCGGGTCCGAAGAATCCGACGTCGCTGCACTCCAGGGGATGGGGATCGAGCTGGCCGCCGACGGCCCGGCACAAAAAGACCATCGAGTACATCGGCACGGTGGTGAACCCCCGGCGCAGGCCGTCGTGGATAGCGATGGGCCGCTCCACCTCGCAGATGATGCCAGTTTCCTCCAGCACCTCCTTCACCACCACTTCTGAGGGGGAGTAGCCCACGTCGGCCCATCCGGTGGGGTACAGCCACACCCCGGAGTCGGCCCGCTGCACCAGCAGTATCTCGCCGTTGTCGTTGCCCACCACGGCGCCCACCGCCACCTTGGGAGTGACGTAGCCGGGAACACCGTCGCCCACCGACTTCATCCACTCGTCCACAAAGTTGTTCGGCGTCCAGCCTGAGCTCAGGGTGGCGGCCATGTCGGCAGCCACATGCAGCACTTCCTCGAATCGCTCCTGTTCGTATTTGTTGTCGGTAAAGGCCAACCCGGTGCGGGCAATCCCGGCCAGGGCCTCCGACCAGCGCCGAAGATCGTCCTCCCCCACCACGGGGCGACCCTCAACAGTCATAGTTGCTCTGACGTTGGGCACGACTCGCTCATGGTCAGGCGTTGCAGGAGTCGATTGCGTGTTGGAGGGCCAGGTTGATCTCATGCTGGTGGTCGGGATCGGTCACCTTCTCACCCTCGCCGTTTCGGACGTAGTAGGCGTGGACAACCTCACCGCCCAGGTCCTGCACTTTGGCGCTGAGGATGTTCAGGTCGAGCTGGGACAGGGCGCTGGTTACTCGACTCAGCAGGCCCATTCGGGCCTGGGCCGCCAACTCGATGATGGTGGCAGTGGAAGAGGATTCATTGTCCACCGTGACTTTGGGGGCGATCACCGGCCGGGGGGAGAAGTCGGGCTCCACCTCATAGGTGCTGATTCGCTCGGCCAGCCGGGCCTCGATGGCCAGCCTGCCGGTCAAGGCCTTCTCCACATAGGCCGTGACCTGGGACCAGTCGATCTCCAGGCCCAGCGTGCTCTCCACTTGGAACCGCTCCAGTGCCATCCCGTACTCGGAATGAGCCGCAGCCAAGAGCACCCGAAGCCCGCTCAGCGCCAGTGCCCCGGCGACACGGGAGAACATACCGTGCTGGTCGGGAGCGATCACCAGCAGGGTGTCGCCCTCACCCAGCACCAGACGCCCGCCCGCCTCCATCATCTGGCGATGCTCTGGAGTGGGGAACCTCGACGTGATCTCGTCGATGTCGCCGCCCTCCATCACGTGGGCACATCGGGCCACCAACTCGCGCACGAGGGTGGCCTTCCATGCGCTCCACGCCGAAGGGCCGGTGGCCACCGAGTCGGCCTCGGTGAGCGCTCCCAGCAAACGCAAGGTCTCTACTGTTTGGGCCTGGCGGGCCACGTCGGCGATGGTGTCGGGGTCTTCCAGGTCTCGCCGAGTGGCCACGTCGGGCAACAGCAAATGATGCTCCACCATCGCCACCAGCACGTCCACGTCAGTGGGCGGGAAGCCCATCCGGTGGGCAATGTCGGCCACCAACACCATGCCCACCTCGGTGTGGTCGCCGGGGTAGCCCTTTCCAATGTCATGGAGCAGGGCCCCCACCACCAACAAATCGGGTCGCTCCACCCGGTCGACCAGATCGGCGGCTAGGGCTGCGGCCTCGCATAGGTGCCGGTCCACGGTGAACTGGTGGTAGGCGTTGCGCTGGGGACGGCTGCGATTGGGGGCCCACTCGGGCAAGACGCGGACAAAGAGGTCCATCTGATCCAGCGCCTCGATCACCGGCGGAGCGGCGGTACCGGTCAACAGCAGATCCACGAACATCTTGCGAGCCTCATCAGGCCATTGCTCGGGCATGGGCTTCATCTGCTGTTGGAGCCGCTCCAGGCTGGGGCGATCCATGCGCAACCCGTGGGATGCGGCCGACCGGGCCAGGCGCAGGGCAGTGCAGGGATCAGCGGCATCGGCATCGTCGGCCAGCACCGCCCGTCCCTCGTGGGTCATTACGCCGGCATCCAGCGCAGCGTTGTTGCGGCTGGTGCGGCGGCGCAGCCTCCGGCGCCATTCGGGGGGCAGCTCGGAATCCCGTAGCCAAGCCCAGATCTCGTCACTGCGCCAGGCAATCGACCGGGCCGAGCTGGCGATGGCGCCCATCATCTCGTCGGCGTCGGCATAGTCCAACGCCGCAGCTACGCCATCCTGTTCCTGGAGCAGAAGCTGATCGCCGGGTCGGTCAGTGGTTCGGTGCAGCTCCACCCGTGCCGCCAGGATCACCTCGTAGTCGGCCCGCAACTTGTGGCTGTCGGCCTCGTCCATCTCGAACACGGCTTCTTCTGCCCACCGCAGCGCGTGGACGTCCCGCAGCCCGCCCCGACCTTGTTTGAGGTCGGGCTCCAGCTTGTAGGCCACCTCTCCACTGCGTCGATGGCGCTCGGCTACTCGCTGGGCCAGCAAGGGGAGCCACCGCCGCCCATTGCGGCGCCACTGGGTGGAGTTGTCGGCGTTCAGGTCGCCGCTCAGCTCGGCATCACCGGCGATGTGGCGGGCATCCAGCAGCGATGTGGCCGTATCCAGATCGGTCTTGGCCAGTTCTCGGGATTCCCGGGGTGTCCGCACCGAGTGGCCCAGCTTCAGCCCTTCGTCCCAAATCGGATACCACAACCGGGTAGCGATGTCGCCGATGTCGGGGCGGTCGCGGTGCAACAGCAATAAGTCGATATCGCTATAAGGACACAGCTCGGCCCGGCCGTAGCCGCCCACCGCCACCAGAGCAATGCCCTCGCTGTCGGCCACCTCTTCAGTGAAGATGCCCTGGAGCCACTCATCGACCCGCCGAGCCAGCGCGCGGCACAGAACCGTTCCCACCATGCTGCGATCAGCCAGCAGCTCATCGCGGTGCAGTGCGCTCGTTCGCGCCTCGCCTATCGCCACTACTCGTTGAGGCTAGTGGGTGACACCGCAGGCAACGCTGTCGATCACCGGCCCGGAGAGGTGCTTGGCGTTTGCCCGACTAAGACCCCATCAGCGAGCCCAGATACAGGCTGACCACCTTGGGATCGTCGAGAAGCTCTCGACCGGTGCCGGTGTAGGCGTTGGTCCCGTGGTCCAGCACGTAGCCCCGATCGCAAATCTCCAAGCACCGCCGGGCGTTCTGCTCCACCATGATCAGCGACACCCCGTGCTGGGCGATGTGGGTGACCTGTTCAAACACCTGGTCTTGGTAGGCGGGGGAAAGCCCGGCTGAGGGCTCGTCGAGCAGCACCACTTGCGGATCCATCATCAGCGCCCTGCCGATGGCCACCATCTGGCGCTGCCCTCCCGACAGTCCGTCGGCTTGCTGGTGCCGGCGTTCGGCCAGCAAGGGGAACAGCTCGGCCACCGCTTCGAACCGCGGTTGGAACGTGGTGGGCTTCTGGAAAACCCCCATCTCCAGGTTCTCCTGGATGGTCAGCCGGGGGAACACGTTGTCGGTCTGGGGCACAAAGCCGATGCCTCGGGACACCAGCTCATGGGGGCGCAGGCCGGTGATGTCCTCGCCGGACATGCGAACAGTCCCGGAGCGGATATCCACTAGTCCAAACACCGCCTTCAACAGAGTGGACTTGCCGGCCCCGTTGGGACCGATGATTCCGATGACCTCGCCGGGGCGCAGCTCCAGGGAGCAGCCATTCAAGATGTCGACTCCGGGCAGGTAACCGGCCACCACATCTTTGACCTGGATCAGGGGGCCAAACTCGCTCATGATTCCGCCTCGCTCACGACCCTCCCCCTGCTCTACGCCGGCCCAAATAGGCATCGATGACCTGGTCGTCGTGGATGACCTTCCACGGCGGCCCTTCGGCGATGACCCTGCCCTGGGCCAGCACCACCACCCAGTCGCTGATGCCGGTCACCACGTCCATGGCGTGCTCGATGAACACCACCGTCAGACCCTCGAAGGCCAGCTGGGTGATGTGGCGCATCAGAGACTGGGCCAAGGCGGGGTTAACGCCGGCCATGGGCTCATCGAGCATGATCATCACCGGCTCGGCCATGAGGACCCGGGCCACCTCTAGGAGCTTTCTCTGACCGCCCGACAGCGTGCCAGCCAACTCGTCGCGCATATGGGCCAGGTTGAACCGGTCCAGCAGCTCCCCGGCCCGCTCGATGTTGGCCTGCTCCTGGTCGCGCCAACGCGCCCGAAACGGGGCCGCCGACAATCGCTCCCCAACCTGGCGGGGGGCGCCTAAGAGCACGTTGTCGAGCACGGTGAGCTTGGCCAGCGACTTGGTGAGCTGAAAAGTGCGGATCATGCCCTTGCGGGCCAGCTGGTCGGGCGACGGCGAAGACACCGGCTGTCCGTCGAATGACCAGCGTCCCGTGTCAGCCCGGTCGAATCCGGTCAACAGATTGAACAGGGTGGTCTTGCCCGCACCGTTGGGACCGATGAGAGCGGTTACCACCCCCCGCTCCACTTCCAAATGGTCGACGTCTACCGCTCGCAGCCCGCCAAAACTCCTGGTGAGGTCGTCCACTACCAATATCGGGTGGGGTTTGGGTGCACCAGCCACCGGGGGCACGGTCAGGATCGGCTCGATCTCGGCCTCTGCACGCCCGGACTCGGGCGTCAGCTCATCGGGCATCCAACTGCATTTCTGTGCGATTGCCGGCTATCCCCTGGGGGCGGAACAGCATGAGCAGAACCAGGGTCAAGCCCACCATGGCCACGCTGATGACCCCCTCGGCACCGTCCAGGAAATCGGCCACCGCGTCCGGGAGCCACGCCTCGGCGGTCAGCTGGCGCAGGAACGACTCAATCCACTCCCGCAAGAACCAGAACAAGATGGCGCCAACCACCGGACCCACGTAGGTGGCGGCACCGCCCAGCAGCAGTGCGGTGTAGGCGAAGAAGGTGACTTGGGGGCGGAACCCGTTGGGGTCGGCGCCCGAGGTCTTGATGGCGTCGACCACCCCGCCCATGCCGCCGATCACGCCGCCGATTATCAGCGCCTGCATCTTGTAGGAGAACACGTTCTTGCCCAGGCTGCGGGCTGCATCTTGGTCTTCTCGGATCGATTTCAGCACCCGTCCCCAAGGACTGCGCACAATCAAGAACACCACCAGGCTGATCAGCGCCACCAGCACCCAGCCCACGGTGATGACCCACATCTGCTGGCCGGTGAACTCGAAGGTTCCCACGCCGTAGCGGTTGTGGGGTCCGTCGGGGTAGGGATTCAGGTCGTAGAACGCCCCAGCGTCAAAGCTCACGCTGAGCGGCCCTCCGGTGAGGCCGATGGCGTCGGTGGAGCCGATGAGGATCCGGATGATCTCGGCGGCGGCAATGGTGACGATGGCGAACATCACCGCATGCAGACGCAGGGTGGGAAATCCCAGGGCCACTGCCAAAGCCACCGACAAAACCAGGCCAATCAGAATGCCCACCCACAGCGACCAGCCGAAGGTGGCCACCGAGACGCTGGTTCCGTAGGCCCCCAGCAACAAGAATCCGACTTGACCGAAGTTCAACAGCCCGGTGAAACCGAAGTGGACGTTCAAGCCGATGGCGGCCAGGGCCAGGATCACCGCCTCGGGACCGAACGCAGCTCGGGCCGCGTTGCCAAAGATGATGTCGAAGTCCACTTATCCCACCCGGGCCTTGATCCCGAACAGGCCCTGGGGGCGAATCAGCAGCACCAGGATGAGCGCGGCCAACGGCACCACAAACTTCAACTCGGGCGAGATCCACAGGGTGCTCACCTCGGTGGACATGCCGATGATGAGCGAGCCCACCAGCGCGCCGAATGCGGTGCCCAGCCCGCCGAGCTCCACCCCGGCGAAGATCAACAACAAGAGCTGGAAGCCCAAGAAGGGATCGATGTCGGTATCGAGGCCTTGGAACACCCCGCCGAGTCCGGCCAAAGCGGCCCCCACAGCCCACACCATCAGCACCACCCGGTTCACGTTGATGCCCGATGCTTCGGCCAGGCTGGCGTTGTCCGACACCGCTCGGGTGGCCTTGCCGAAGCGGGTCCACTGGAGCATCATCCCCACAGCCAGCAAGATGGCGATGATCACCGCCACGGTCACCAGCTCTCGAGGGGTCACCGCCCAGGGACCGAACTCCCATCGCTCCTGCACTTGGAAATCGGTGTAGGGAAGCGGCTCAGCGCCAAAGAAAAGCTGGATCAGCTGGCGCCCGAGCAGCGACAGGCCGATGGTGACCACCACAAGCTGGAAGATGCCCAGCCGTCGGTGCCGCAGCGGGCGGAACAATCCCGTTTCCAACCCCGCACCCAGCATTCCGCACACGATCATGGTGACGATGGCAGCCACGATCAGGTTCAGCTCACCCCAGGAGCTGTTGAAGTACCAAGCGATGACCGCGCCGAATGTCACCAACTCCCCGTGGGCGAAGTTGACCAGGCCAGTGGTGCCGTAGATAAGCGAAAGGCCGATGGCGCTCATGGCGATGATCAGGCCGAATTTAAGGCCGTTGAACACTGTTTGCGCCGCTCGCTCCCCAAACGGCGTGCCCTTGGGAGCCTCGCCAACCGCGAACACCACCGCCCGGGAGGCGCCCGCGGTCACAGCCACCTCGACGGTGGATTCGAACCCCTCCCTCAGACCGATCCCGTCGGGCAGCGTGTTCTCGTCGAGAGCGACCCGGTAGGTGCCGGCTCCGGGAACCGCCACCGACCATTGTCCTTCGGAGTCGGTGACCGCCCGGCCGATCCTGGTACCGAATTGGTCGGACACGGTGATCTCAACCCCGGCGAAAAACTGATCGAAGCCCACTCGAAGGGTGCCTTCCAGCACCGTCAACTGTGAGTCGTCGGCCTCGCTCTCAGCCTGGGCCGCAACCGGGACAGCCCAAGCCAGGGTCAAACAGAGCGCGAAGCCGGCGAGCGCGAGAAGCCTCCGCATCCACATTCACGCTACAGCCCGGTACAAAGCCCGTAGTGGAGCTACCAGAGGCGGATTAGTTTCACCCGCAGCTGACCACAGACCACAATGGGGGCGTGGGCGACTGGGAGCGGTTGCGGAGCGACCTGGCCAAACTGGACAGGGTGATGGTGGCTTTCAGCGGCGGCGTCGACTCCTCCCTTTTGGCCTGGGTGGCCCACGACGTGCTGGGCGACCGGGCCCAGGCGGTGACTGCGGTATCGCCTTCGCTGGCCGAGGCCGAGCGCCGAGACTGCGCGTCGCTGGCCGCCGAGTGGGGCCTGCGGTGGAGCGAAGTACACACCGACGAGATGGATCACGCCGCCTACGTGGCCAATGACGGCGAGCGGTGCTACTGGTGCAAAGACGCGCTCATGAATGCGGTGGCCCCGCTGGCCGAGGCCGCGTCGTGCACGGTGGCGCTGGGGGTCAACACCGACGACTTGGGCGACCATCGTCCGGGCCAGCGGGCCGCGGCCGAGCGGGGCGCAGTGTTTCCCCTGGTGGACGCGGGATTCACCAAGGCCGACGTTCGAGAGTGGTCACACCGGCTGGGGCTGCGCACCTGGGACAAGCCCGCCGCTCCTTGTCTGGCTTCCCGGATTCCCTATGGCACCCCGGTAACGATCGGGGCGCTGGCCTCGGTGGGCGACGCTGAGGCCGCCCTCAGGAGATTGGGATTCGCAGAGCTGCGGGTTCGCCACTACGGCGACCTGGCCCGGATCGAGGTGCCCGAGGAGCACTTGGCCGACATAGTGTCCCATCGCGCTGCGGTGGTCGAGGCGGTGCGCCGGGCCGGCTACCGCTACGCCACCCTCGATCTTGACGGCCTCCGTTCTGGCAATCTGAACGACGCGCTCGACATCGGTTCGTCGTCACTGCGTCCTTGACCGACGCAGAATTGCAAGCCGCAGAGCAGCAGCTCTTTGAGTGTGCTCTAGAACTGGCCGAGGGCATCGAGAAGGCTTTGCCCAAGTGGGTGGTAGCGGCGGTGGAGAGTCGGCTGGGCAACCTGAGCCCTGCGATTCGAGAGGCGGCCGAGGCTGCCGGGTCCACCGCCGCGGCTGAGATCGGCCAAGAAGTTGCCCGGCTGCTGGCCGCCGACATCGACGACCAACCTGAGAATCCCCTAGCGGCCCTGCGTCGAGCCGTGCGCTACCCCACCGAGGTGCTGGCCGCGGCCGGCGCGGCTCCGGTGGAGCGCGACGACTTTGCCATTCACCGATTCCCCGACGACGTGTACGACCTCACCCCGGCGTCGTTCGCCGATCTCCATCCCGACTTGCAGGTTCCCGGGCTGACATGGGGAGCGGCCAAGGCATTCGTCCATCGTCGCCGCCACGGCTCACCGGCATAAACCGGGTTCAAAATCCTTGCGGCCAAACCTGACATACTGGCGGTGCCAACAGGCGGAAAAGTCGTCAACCAAGGGGAGTAGTGATGGACGCTGACACCGCATGGGTACTCGTATCCGCTGCGCTGGTCTTGTTCATGGTGCCAGGCCTGGCCTTGTTCTACGGGGGCATGGTCGGCCAGAAGAACGTGCTCAACATGATGAACATGAACCTGTATTGCCTGGGCATCGTCCCCATACTGTGGGCGGTGGTCGGATTCGGGTTTGCTTCCGGGGATTGGGACTTCCCGCTGTTCGGAGACTTCGACGCCTTCTGGCTCAATGGGGTTGACGACATGGTGGCCAAGCGGGAATTCGTGTTCGGCATGACCTTTGCCGCCATTACCCCGGCACTCATCTCCGGCGCGGTGGCCGGTCGGATGAAGTTCTCGGCCTGGGCCATCTTCGTGCCGGTGTGGTCGTTTCTGGTGTATTCGCCGGTGGTCTACTGGATCTACGGCGGGAAAGGCTGGATTGCAAAGCTTCCCGCCCACGACTTCGCCGGCGGCACCGCCATCCACATAAACGCTGGCGCCGCCGCCTTGGCCCTGGTAATCATCCTCGGTCCCCGCAAGGGCTGGCCCCGCGACGTGGACTTCCCCCACAACCTGCCGTTGGTGCTGCTGGGCGCCGGCATCTTGTGGTTTGGCTGGTTCGGATTCAACGCCGGCTCGGCGCTGGCTTCCGACGTGACCGCCTCCCACGCCTTTTTGACCACGTTCTTGGCCGCGGCCGCCGGTCTGTGCTCGTGGATGGTGGCCGAGACCATCAAAGACGGCAAGCCCACCGCGCTGGGCATGGCCTCGGGCATCGTGGCCGCGCTGGTGGCCATCACGCCGGCGGCCGGGTTCGTGGGGGCGATGTCCTCCATCGTGATCGGCGCTGCGGCCGGCGTGCTGTGCTTCCTGGCCATCGGACTCAAGCTGCGCTATCAGTACGACGACAGCCTCGACGTGGTGGGCATCCACATGTTCGGCGGCATCATCGGCGGGGTGCTGATCGGGTTCTTCGCCGACTCCGGGGCCATCGAGGGTGCCGACTTCATCGACGGCGTCTTCTTCGGGGGCGGCGAGCTGCTGGCCAATCAGATCATCTCCATCGTGGCGGTGATGGCCTACAGCTTCGTGGCCACCTACATCATCACCTGGGTGCTCCACCGCACCATGGGGATCCGGGCCTCCGCCGAGGATGAAAGCGTCGGCCTCGACCAATCGCTCCACGCCGAGACGGCTTACAACAACTAAACCGAGGGCAATTCGCTCGACGCCCGAACTGGGCTGGGTTTCGGCTCAGCCCAGTTCGGCCAAGTCGACATCTTGGCTGCCGGTCACGGTCAACTCGCCGTCGATGAACTCAGCGACGATGTAGCGGCCAAACGTGGGATCGCCCACCTCGTCTAGCTCGAGCGGGCCGGAGACGCCGTCATAGTCGATGTCGGTGCCATCGGCTATCAAACCCGCGCACTCGGCGTAGGAGAAGCACTTTTGACCGCCGCGGGTCACTGTCTGAACCTGTTCGATGATGGAGGGTCCGGATGTGGAACCGGCGGCCAGAGAGGCCAGGGCCAACACCACCACGCAATCGTAGGCTTGGCCCCCGTAGGCCACGTCGCCACCGGTTCGTTCAATCAGTCGCTCACTGAAATCGTCGCCGCCCCCCGCCGTCAGAGCCACGAAACCATCGAGCACATTGGGATTGGATGGGTCCACTGTTTCAGCCAGATTCCGGTCGTAGATGCCGTCGGTGCCGTACATGACCCCGGGCGGGATACCGGCCTCGAGCATTCCTCTGATGATCTGAGCACCCTCAGAGAACGCAACCAATACCACTGCATCAGCTCCCATATCCTCGATCGCCGCCACCGTGGCGTCGTAGCTGGTGGCATCCTCGTCGTAGGCGATGATCTGGTAGTCCACTCCCAACTCGGTGAAGCTCTTCGCCAGCAGGCTCGACAGGGCGTTGCCCCAATCGTCGGCCCGGGCTGGGATGGCCACGTTGGTCGCCCCGTCGGCCGCGACAATGCCGGCCAAGATCGGCGACACGGCCTGGTCGGGCGGCACGGTCCGGAAATAGAAGGCCGCGTTGTCCTGGGTGGAAAACGACGGAGAAGTGTTGGAGGGGGAGCACTGGGGGATCTGGGCGTCGTACAGGGTCTGGATGAACGACTGCGAAACCCCTGACGCCGCCGCACCCACGATTACATGAGCCCCCTCGCCCAGAAGGCGGTTGACCGTCTCGGGAGCCACGTCGGGGTCGGTAGCAGTGTCGCCGGTCAAAAGCCGCACGTTCCCGTCAGCTTGTGCGATGTCTTCAATCGCCAAGCCAATGCCCTCGATCATCGGAGAATTCAAGAAAGCCAGCGATCCGGTCTCGGGCATCACTTGCCCGATCACCAGCTCGAAATCGCCTGTCCCCGAGTCCACCGGTGGTGCGGTCTGCATCGGCGTTGCGGTCTGCGCCGGTGTTGCGGTTTGTGCCGGTTCCACCGGTTGGGCGTCATCGTCGTTGCCGCACCCCGCAACAATCAGCGCAATCAGCGCGAAAATCCAAAACAAGTGCCTCTTCCTCATGGCAAGAAGCTAGCCACTATCGATTACGAGAGTCGGCTAAGAACTGTTTCGATGGGGGCCACCATGCCGGTGTAGAAGGGGCCGAATTCGGCGTAGCGAGCCGACGCCTCGTCGTAGCGCATGGTGTACACCACCTCTTTGAGGTCGTCGGGGTGCTCGCAGAACAGGGTTACTCCCCACTCGAAATCGTCGATGCCGGCGGAGCCGGTAATGAGCTGGAGCACCCGGCCGGCGAACGTGCGGCCAGTGGCCCCGTGCTCGTACATGAGCTCACGTCGGCGCTCAAAGGGCAACTCGTACCAGTTCTGATCGGGATTGCGGCGCTTGGACATGGGATAGAAGCACCACGCCGGCTTGCCCTCGGGAGGGAGCTGGGGATACAACCGGGCCTGCTTGGTCTCTTCTGGTAGTCCAGCGGCGTATTCCGACAGCTCGGTGAGCGACACATACGAGTCCACGATGTCGAGCCCCGCTTGTTGCAGACCTGTCTGAAAGTCCCGCAACTCCCAGAGATCAGCGTGCAAGGCCATGAATCCAATATCGGCTTTGTGGCCGAGCACGGCCACCGCCACCACTTGGACTCCCATGTGCTCGGCGTTCTCGACTGCCCGCTTGATGTCTCGCTTCTGCTGAGATTGGCCGCCTGTCGGGCCCAGCTTGCCGAATAGGTGGACGACCCCGATCCCGACCGACGGCTCCACAGATGCCGGGTTCTCCCTCATGGGCCTAGGGTTCGCTCATTGATCGAGGGTGACATCTACCGTCTCGATCACTTCCAACTCACCGTTGCGAACCTCGGCGAGCACATAGCGGCCCACGGTGGTATCGCCGACATCGTCCATTTCCAATGGGCCAGACACGCCGTCGTAGTCTATGTCGATTCCCTGAGCCACCAACTCCGCGCACTCTCCATAAGAGCGGCACTTCTGACCGCTGCGGGTGATCTCGGGCACCGCGGCAATGATCGTTGGGCCGTCCACGCCACCGGCAGCGAGCGCGGCCAGCGCCAGGATCACCGCACAATCGTAGGCCTGACCGCCGTAGATGGCGTTGCCCCCGGTCTGCTCGAACACCCGCTGGTTGAATTCCTCACTGCCTGACGGGCTCTGCACCCGCAGCCCGTCGATCACCGTCGGGTCGGTGGGATTCACCCGCTCGGGCATGCTGAAGTCGAACTGCCCGGCGGTCAGATGGATGGCCCAACCGGGCACGCCCATCTCGATAAGCCGACGGGTGATGGCGATACCCTCCTCGAAGGCGATGAGACCAACGGCGTCCACCCCCATGTCCAGAATTTGGGCCACGGTGGCGTCGAAGCTAGGGGCTCCGGGGTCGAAGGTCACGATCTGCGAGGTCACGCCCAACTCGGCCAGGTCGTCGGCCAACAGCCGGGCCAGCGAGGCACCGTAATCGTCGGCCCGATTGGCGATAGCCACGTTGGTAGCACCACGGGAGGCCATGCTGTTGGCCATCACCTGGGACTCGCCCACTGCGACGGTGACCGTGCGGAAATAGAAGTCGGCATTGGCCTGGGTGCTGAACGACGGCGACGTGTTGGACGCGGCGCATTGCGGGATCTGGGCATCGGACAAGGTCTGGATGAACGACTGCGACACCCCCGATGCGCCGGCCCCGATTATCACATGGGCTCCCTCGCCCAGCAGGCGGTTCACCGTCTCAGGGGCCACGTCGGGATCGGTGGCCGAATCCCCGGCCAGCAGCTTGACGTTGCCCCCCTGGGCATTGATGTCGGCCACCGCCAACTCGACGCCGGCAATCAGCGCGCCGCCGAGCGAAGCGGCCAGTGAGCCGGTTTCGGGCAGCACTCGCCCGATCACCAGTTCCGGGGCGGCGGCAGGCGGCGGGGCCACCGGCGCAGCGGTCGGCTCGGCCGTCGAAGTCGGGGCCGAGGGCGTAGCCGTCGCTCCGCTCTGGCTGTCGCCACCGCCGCCGCAGGAGGCGGCCAAAAGGGTCGCGGCCAAGGCGACAGCAGCGGCTCGACGCCTTGGCCCAGTCATGGCGAATTCAGTCGCCGAAGCCGTTCACCAGCACGGCGAAGTGGCGGCTGGTGGCGTCGTGGCGCTTGCCCACCACGGCCTTGTAGGCATCGGATTCCCACACCTCGCGGGCCTTCTCCTTGGAGTCGAACTTGATCACCACGGTCTGGTGGCCGGCGGTATCGCCTTCGACCACCTCAGACTCGGTGTCGAAGGCAACCAGCTCGGCGCCGTCGCCGATGCCCAGAGCGCCAGCGGCGCCCTGCATGTATTCCCCGTACAGCTCGGGGTTGTCGACCTGATAATTGACGATGATGTACGCAGCCATGGCCCACTTCTAGCAGACTGGGCGGGCCACTTGTCAGCCCTGGACGAAGAGGAAGGCGCCTCCCGGATGGCCGCCGCCGGTGCTCACCACCGCCACCTCGGCGTTATCTACCTGTCGTCCGCCGCCGTGGCCTCGAAGTTGGGTCACCGCCTCGTGCAGAAACCCGTAGCCGTGCAGCCGCCCGGCCGAGAGCTGTCCCCCGTGGGGGTTGAGCGGGATCTCTCCGTCTCGTGCGATGCGAGTGCCCCCCTCCACAAATGCCGCCCCCTCGCCTCGACCGCAGAATCCCAGGCCCTCCAGCCATGACAGGGCGTTGAAGCTGAACCCGTCATACAGCAGGGCCACGTCCACGTCAGCGGGCTTCAGATCGGTGCGGCTCCATAGCTGAGCCGAAGGTCCGTCAACCATGGGCTCGTGCAGCAGCGTCCCCTGGTCCCACGACATCCGCTCTCTCATCTGGGTGCCCACCGCTTCTACCAAAACCGGGCGGTGGGGGCCGTCGTAGGCGGCATCCACCGCCGACACCACCAGTGCTGTCGAGCCATCGCAGGGCACGTCGCAGTCGAACAAACCGAACGGCGTGGTGATCATGCGGGCATCCAAGTAGTCGTCGATGGTCATCGGCTCTTGGTAGATAGCCACCGGATTGTGGGCCGCTCCGGCCCGCTCCGTCACCGGGATCCACCCCAGCTGCTCCCTGGTGGCGCCATAGCGGTGGAAATAATGACTGGCCATGAGCGCGATCCAGTTGCCCGCCGACATGGCCCCGTACGGCAGCCGCCATTCCATCTCCCCGGAGATGCGAGCACCGCCGCCCACCCCGGTGTTCTGGCGATTGCCCCATGCGATCGACGTGGTCTCCCACACGGTGCGGAAACACAGCACGTGGCGGCACAGCCCTGAGGCCACCGCCAGCATGGCGTTCACCACCGCGCCGCTTTGGCCGGGAGTCTCCATGGTGCCGCAAAACCAGGTGGGGGCGATACCCAAGGCGTCAGCCACCGGGTATATGCCGCCCTCGGAGTGGCCGCCGTCTTTGGCCCCGCCGCCCGGGTAGGTGGACAACCCGTCGATGTCGTCCATGGTCAGCCCGGCGTCGGCCACTGCGGCTCGACAGGCGTCAACGGCCAGGCTCATGGGGTCGCGGCCCAATCGGCGTCCCACCTCCGACAGGCCGACCCCGGAAATGGCCACCCTCGACTCGAACTTCTCGGCCGTCGGCATGGGCCGCACCGGTGCCGGAAGGGGTTCGGGGTATTCCTCCACCTCAGACGCCGGTTCGCCGGTAGGGGCGAACACCGGCAACCACACGTCTTTGTGCTGTTCGAAGCGAACCGTCACCGGTAGCCCGATAACCACATCGTCGGGCTCAGCGTCCACGATCAGGGTGGTGAGCCGAACCAGGGGATCCTCTTCGATGGCCACCAGCCCGATGACGTAGGGGATTTCCATGTCGGGCAGCCACGGCTGGTAGTTGACGGTGACTCCCACCACCGTCGCCCGGCCCGATACGTCCCTCACCTCGGGAGGGCTACCGCACCGCGAGCAGACCACGCCGGGCGGATGAAGATAGCGATCGCAGCCTTCGCAGTACTGAAACCGCAGCACGCCGTCGGCCCCGGAAGTCCAGAAGAACTCGTTTTCTGGAGTGAGCTTGGGCAGGGGGCGCATGGCCAGAATTCTTATGCAGGCGGGGAGTAGAAGTTGAGTTGGCCGTCGCGAACAAAGCCGGCCAGTCGCAATCCGGCGACCGCCGCCGTCTCCACCGCCAGCGCCGAGGGAGCGCTCACCGCCACCAACGTGGCAAAACCTGCCGCCCACGCCTTCTGCACCATCTCGAACGAAGCTCGGCCGCTCACGAACAGTCCTTGGCCGCAGGCGGGCAGGTCGCCGTCCATCAGCATTCGGCCCACCACCTTGTCCACCGCGTTGTGGCGGCCGATGTCCTCCCGCACCAGCGTGGGCTCGCCCCCGGCTCCGAAGGCGGCCGCGGCGTGGACTCCCCCGGTGGTGCCGAACAAATCTTGGAAGGCCCGAACCCGCTCTGGCACCGAAGCCAGGACGTCGGCCGAGATGGGCTCGCCGCCGGGGGGCAGCGGATCCAGCCGATCGCTCAGCGCTTCAATGCTCTCGGCCCCGCACAACCCGCAAGCCGATGTTGTGAGTCCAAGTCGGGGAGTGGCCGGAGGGGCGCCGTCGGTCGCCACGGTCACCAGGTTGAACTCTGTGTCGGCCGCCGGCTCAGTGGCGCAATAGCGAATGGACGTGATCGACGCGCCGCCGAGCAGGCCCTCGGTGAAGCAGAATCCCGCGGCCAGCTCGAAATCGTGGCCCGGAGTGCGCATGGTGGTGGTCACGGTCACGTCGTCGAGCTCGATGGTCAGGGGCTCCTCCACTACCAACTCGTCGGGGCGTCGGTGCTCCTTGCTCCCGTCCCAATGCCGTACCAAAACCCGCTGCGACCGACTTCGGGTCATGGCAGCCGGTACATCTCGGAGGCCACATGGTGTTGGAGTTCCAGCCCCATGGCCGCCATGGCCACTGAGGAGCGCAATGCTTCGCCGTCCAACCAGAAGCGCCGCTCGGTAGCGGTCACCGGCTTGGCGGATGCAGTGCCGTGCACCGCGGTCGATGTCAGCTGCACCTCGCAGCCCTCCACCGTGCCTTCCAGCAGCTCGACGATTCCCGACGGTTGCACCAGCACCAGCTCGACCCGTCCATCGCCCTGGGGGCGCAGATATCCAGCCTCCGCGTGCAGAGGCAGGCCCGTTTCGGCGTCCTTGGTCTTCTGCGCATAAGCCACGAACGGCTTGCCCGCATGGGTGAAGGACACCTCCTCGCCATAGGAGAAATCCTCGATGGAGGGATACACCCCCGTGCCGGTGCCCCGCCATGTTCCCAGCAGGAACGCCAGCGGCTCACACACCGGATGAAGCTCGGCCATACCGCGACGTTACCGCCGCAAGGAGGCGAATCGAGCAGATTCAGACCCTAGAAGTCCATGTCGGGCATGCCGCCGGGCATCCCGCCGTTCTCTTCGGGCTTGTCGGCCACCACCGCCTCGGTGGTCAAGAACAGCCCGGCGATGGAGCCGGCATTCTGGAGCGCCGAGCGAGTGACCTTGGCCGCATCGATGATTCCGGCGGTGAGCAGGTCTTCGTATTCGCCGGTGGCCGCGTTCAGCCCGGAGTTGCCCTCCAGGTTGCGGACCCGTTCCACGATCACGCCGCCCTCGAGGCCAGCGTTGACCGCGATCTGGGCCAGCGGGCCTTCCAGGGCCTTGGCCACGATGCGAGCTCCGGTGGCCTCATCGTCGGCTGCCAGGCCGTCAGCGGCATTGTTCACCGCGTCTTGGGCCCGCAGCAGGGTAACGCCCCCGCCGGCCACGACGCCCTCTTCGATGGCCGCCTTTGTGGTGCTCACCGCGTCCTCGATGCGGTGCTTCTTCTCTTTGAGCTCCACCTCGGTGGCGGCGCCCACCTTGAGCACGGCCACACCGCCCGACAGCTTGGCCAGGCGCTCTTGCAGCTTCTCCCGGTCGTAGTCGGAGTCGGTGTTGTCGATCTCGCCCTTGATCTGGGAGATCCGGCCCTCCACGTCGTTGCGGTCGCCAGCGCCCTCCACGATCGTGGTCTCGTCCTTGGTGATTACCACCTTGCGGGCCCGGCCCAGCAGATCGAGAGTGGTGTTCTCCAGCTTGAGGCCCACCTCTTCGCTGATTACCTGTCCCGCAGTCAAGATTGCCATGTCTTGGAGCATGGCCTTGCGCCGGTCCCCGAAACCGGGGGCTTTCACCGCCGTGGAGTTGAAGGTGCCCCGGATCTTGTTCACAACCAGCGTGGCGAGGGCCTCGCCCTCCACGTCCTCGGCGATGATCAATAGCGGCTTGCCCGCCTGCATCACCTTCTCCAGCACCGGCACGATGTCGCGCACCGCGGTGATCTTCGATCCCACGAACAGTATGTAGGGCTCGTCCAGCACCGCTTCCATCCGCTCGGCGTCGGTCACGAAGTAAGGAGAGATGTAGCCCTTGTCGAAGCGCATACCCTCGGTGAAGTCCAGCTCCAGGCCGAAGGTCTGCGACTCCTCCACGGTGACCACTCCGTCTTTGCCCACCTTGTCGATGGCCTCGGAGATCAGCTCGCCGATCTCGGAGTCGGCGGCGGAGATGGCGGCCACATTCGAGATCTGGGCCTTGTCGGAGGACACGTCCACAGACTGAGACTGAATGGCCTCGACCGCTGCCTCTACCCCAGACTCGATGCCCTTCTTGATGGACATGGGGTTGGCCCCGGCGGCCACGTTCCGCAGGCCCTCGCGCACCATCGACCACGCCAGCACAGTGGCGGTGGTGGTTCCGTCGCCAGCCACATCGTCGGTCTTCTTGGCCACCTCTTTGACCAGCTCAGCGCCGATCTTCTCGTAGGGGTCCTCCAACTCGATCTCTTTGGCGATGGACACGCCGTCATTGGTGATAGTGGGAGCGCCCCACTTCTTCTCCAAAACGACGTTGCGGCCCTTGGGGCCGAGCGTGACCCGCACGGCGTCGGCCAGCTGGTTCATTCCCGACTCCAGCGCGCGCCGGGCCTGCTCATCGAATGAGATGATCTTGGGCATCCTCGAACTCTCCCTCTTGTACTAGGGGCCCATACCCCATTGGCATGGTGCCGACATTTGGCCTGTCGGCCATTTAGCACTCTCAGTATGAGACTGCTAAAGGTTACCGAGGAGTGTGCGAAACGCCAAACTCAAGTGGAGCGAAATCAGCCGCCGGCCACGGCGGGCACGATGGCCACGGTCTGGCCGTCGGGCACCGAGGTGGCCAACCCGTCGGCGAACCGCACATCGTCGTCGTCTACAAAAACGTTGACGTATCGGTGCAGGCCCCCCGATTCATCGATCAGGCGGTCCATGAAACCGGGATGGGCGGCATCCAACGAGGCGATCACGTCGCGGACGTTTCCCCCCTCAACGATGACCTCGCTGGCGCCTCCAGCCAAAGGACGGAGAGTGGTCGGTATCCGAACGGTCACGCTCATGGGCCATGATGCTATTCGGATGAAGCCCGAGAAACGACTCGTGAATAGGAGGTCGACATGACCGGGCGGCGGAAATTCACCGCCGGAGAGTTCTCAGCAGCCGATCTCGCGGCGCTCAAGGGCTCGACCACGGTGTCGGTGTGTCTGCCCGCTCGCAACGAGGAGGCCACCGTGGGCGCCATCGCAAAGATGGTCCGCACCGAGCTCATAGACAAGCTTGGTCTGGTGGACGAGCTGATCGTGATGGACGACCACTCCACCGATCTAACCGCTGAAGTGGCCGCGGCCGCCGGGGCCACGGTGGTGGCTTGCTCCGACGTGCTGGCCCATCTGGGCAATCAGGCCGGCAAAGGAGAAACGCTGTGGAAGTCGTTGTTCGCCTCCACCGGCGACCTCGTGGTGTGGTGCGACAGCGATGTGGCCAACTTCAGCCCCCACTTCATATTCGGATTGCTGGGTCCGCTGCTGGTAGACGACTCCATCGGCTACTGCAAGGGCTACTACCACCGCCCGGTTGGGGCCGACCAGAGGGGTGGGGGCCGGACCACTGAGCTGGTGGCCCGGCCGCTTATCGCCCTGTTGTTCCCCGAACTGGTCGACATCGTCCAACCCTTGGCCGGCGAGTACGCCGGAAGGAGGGAGATCTTGGAGCGGGTGCCGTTCGTACAGGGCTATGGAGTGGAGATGGGATTGCTCATCGACGTGTGCCGGCTGGCCAGCTATAACGCCATCGCCCAGGTTGATCTCGGCACCCGCGTCCACCGCAATCGCCCGCTGCACGAGCTGTCGTCCCAGGCCACCGAGGTTATGCAGGTGGCCCTGCACCGGGCCGACCGCACCCTGGTGAACACTGCCATCACGCTGCACCGCCCCGGTTTCGGCGAAACCGAGATCACCATGCAGGAGCGCCCGCCCCTGATCGAAGTGCCCGGATACTTCCGTCAGGCCCGCTGACTTAAGGGATCAAGTACTCCAGGACAACCTTGTTGACCAGCCGGACGGTGTCGGCCATGGCCAGCTCAGCGCCGAAGCGATCGCTCAGGCTGATCAGCTCACCTTGGGCGGGGCTGGCGGCCCCGTCTACCCGTCCCACCACGGTCAGCACCGGCACTCCGGCGGCCGCCGCCATCTCCCCCACACCGCCCACCACTTTGCCCTGAAGCGAGGTGGCATCAAGGGCACCCTCCCCGGTCACCACCAGATCGGCCCCCTCGATACGTCCGTACAGGTCTACTTCCTCGGCCAACAGCTCGAAGCCGTTGCACAGCTCAGCCCCCACGCACGCCAGGCCGCCGGCCAGGCCGCCGGCCGCACCCGAGCCCTCGATGTCGTTCACCTCCACGCCGTAGGTTTCGGCATACACCTGGCTGAGCCGCTCCAAGCGCCGGCGCAGCAACTCCACTTGGGTCGGACCGGCCCCCTTTTGGGGCCCGAACACGGTGGCGGCATCGGTGAAGCGAGTCCTCACGTCGCAGGCCACTGCCAACTCAACTCCTTTGAGACGCTGAGTGGGGTGCAGCGCCCGCAGCGCGCCCAGTCCTCCGTCGGTGGTGGCCGAGCCCCCCACCCCCACCAGCACCCGCCGGGCGCCCCGCTCCACAGCAGCCTCGATCAGCTCCCCGGTTCCGTAGGTGGTGGCTCCCAATGGGTCGTTGGCCTCGGCACCGCCCACCAAGGCCAGCCCCGAGGCTCGGGCCATCTCGATCACCGCGGTGTGGCGGTGAAGCCGCCACGGGGCCTCCACAGGGTCGCCCAGGGGGCCGGTCACGGTGGTGGACCGATTGGCCCCTCCCACCACTTCCAACGTGCCCTCACCCCCGTCGGCCATTGGGGCGGCATCGGCCGTCGCCCCCAACTGTTCGGCAGCCATGACGATTGCCCGGGCGATTTGGGCGGCAGTGGCCGTCCCCCGGAACTTGTCGGGGGCGGCAACGATGTGCATGCAGTCGCAGCCTTCAGGCTGTCCGATTGTCAGCCGGGTCGCTGGGCGAGGCTGTCAGGTCCGATCAGAATCAGGATGTAGGCGTTGCCCAGGGTGTCCAACGTGATCCCACCAGGAGGAGGATCAGACATCGGGAAGAACGGCCCGGTACCCACGCCCAGCAGGGTGGCGATGCACTGGGCGTCGACTTCATAGCCAGCCCGGTAGTAGAAGGCCGAACTGGTCTGGGCGCTGGCATTCACCGGCGGCAGCGTTACGTAGTTGGCGGCGTTCAATTCGCCCGACAGTCGCCCGGCGGCCCCGGTGACATCGGTGCCGTTGGCCACCAGCACGCCGATGGTGGACGGGTCGCGGCACTCCAGATCTTCTTCGGGAACGGGAGCCGGAGCCTGGGTCTCCTCGGGGGCGGGGGCGGGGGCCTGGGTCTCCTCCGGGGCGGGATCGGGAGCGGGGGCCGCGTCGCCATTGTCTGACGGGGTTTCAACGGGATCGGGAATCTCCTCGGGCTCCATCGTTGCCTCGGCTGTCGGCTGAGTGACAGCCGTATCGGAGTCGCCGTTGTCATCTAGGCCGCGGGCCAGCACGAAGGCTCCGGCTGCGATCAGGGCGAGAACCAACACCACCCCCTTGATGGCCATCTGGTTGTTGGGTGCTCGGTTCGACTCCATAGTGCCTTTGGCTCCGGACTGTTACCGAGACGGCTGTCGGCCGACCGAAGTCTGACCGAATTTGGATCGTCTGCGGCGATCGCGAATCCGCCGCAGACGACGTACGACCATCGGGTCGTACTCCATAGCATCCGCCTCTTCCAATAGTTCGTTCAACAGCTGATAGTACCGGGTGGTAGAAAGCTCGAAGCGCGCCCGAATAGCAGCCTCCTTCGACCCGGTCTCCTTCCACCAAGTGCGCTCAAAATCCAAGATCGCTTGATCTCTTCTCGTAAGCGCCATTCCACAAGCGTTACCCACCACTAGGCGCTATTCAAGCACCCTCCCCAAACCGCACCCTTTATGCTCTGCAATAGAGGCCCGAGTAGCTTTCCAAGCTCTCACACCTATCAACGCCCGAGTAGCTCAGTCGGCAGAGCAGCTGTCTTGTAAACAGCAGGTCGCAGGTTCGATTCCTGTCTCGGGCTCTCTCAAATGTGTCCATTCGGGCTTTGGAGCGCGGGGTTTGGGAATACGGCTGATTATGCTTGCCCGATGTCAGCAACAACACCACACTCGGCGCAGGTGGCCAGCGAGCCTGCTGCCTACGCGGTGGGCGCAGCCAAATACTACGGGAGCGGCGCGGCTGAGGTCCGGGCCCTCGACAACGTGGACGTGGCCTTCGCCGCCAGCGAATTCACCGCCATCATGGGGCCGTCCGGGTCGGGCAAGTCCACCCTGATGCACTGTATGGCCGGACTCGACACCCTCACCTCCGGCCAAGTCTTCATCGACGGCGAGGAGCTGACCGCCATGTCAGACCGCCAGCGCACCGAGCTGCGGCGCGAGAAACTCGGCTTCGTCTTCCAGGCGTTCAATCTGGTGCCCATGCTCAACGCCCGTGCCAACATCGTGCTGCCCCAACGGCTGGCCGGACGGGATCCCGACGAGGAATGGCTCGAAGAAGTGGTGTCCACGGTGGGCCTGGCTGATCGCATGGACCATCGCCCCAGCGAGCTGTCAGGAGGCCAGCAGCAGCGGGTCGCCGTCTCCAGGGCGTTGGCCTCCAAGCCCAGGCTGGTCTTCGCCGACGAGCCCACCGGGAACCTCGACAGCACCACCAGCAACGAGATCCTCACCTTTATGCGCCAGGCAGTGGACGATCTCGGCCAGACCATCGTCATGGTCACCCACGACCCCAAAGCCGCCTCCTATGCCGACCGGGTGGTGTTCCTGGTGGACGGCAAGATTGCCAATGAGATGCGCGACCCCACCAGCGACGCCGTTCTGGACCACATGAAAACGCTGGGCAACTGACTCAGCATGCTTGCTATTGCTCTGCTCAGGGTGGTCCAGAACCCCTTCCGGTACATAGCCACCGCTCTGGCCATCATCTTGGGGATCGCCTTTTTCACCGCCACTTCGGTGCTCACGACATCCTTTGAGAACTCGCTCAACACAAGCATCGAAAAGAGCTTCGAGGATGTGGATGTCTCGGTTCGCTCTGCCAATAAGATCGACACCCCGGTATTCGACGCCCGTGAGCGAATTCCGGCCTCGCTGGCCGACGACATCGCCGCCGTGGAGGGAGTTGTCGGCACTTTCCCCTACCTGGCTGGCTACGCCCAAGCCGTCACCGCCGAGGGCAAGACCATTGGGGGCGCCGACCAGAACGCCCAGGGCATCGCTTGGATCGACGACCCCGACACCAACCCTTTCGCTGTGGTGCAGGGACGGGCGCCGGTGGCCGCCGACGAGATAGTCATCGACGCCGACACCTTCGACGATGGCGACTTCGCACTAGGCCAATCGGTGTGGGTGCTGCCCGCCCCTGCGGGCGCTCCTTACTCAGTGGTAGGAGTGATCGTCGACCGGGAGGGCAGCTTCCCCGGTCAAGTGGTGTCGTTCACACTGGAAGGTGCGGCCAATGTGCTGGGCACATCCGACGTCGACCAGATATTCGTCGAAGCTGCCGAAGGCATTTCCCCCGAAGCGCTGGTGGAGCGCATCAACCAGAGCTTGGGCGCCGACTTCGAGGCCGTCACCGGCCAAACCCTGGTCAGCGAATTCCAAGATGTGGTCGGCTTGTTCACGCGGATCATCAATATCGCCCTTCAGATCTTCGCCGGGGTGGCGCTGTTCGTCGGAGCATTCGTGATTTACAACACCTTCACGATCACCGTGGCGCAGCGGATGCGGGAGATGGCACTGCTCCGGGCCATCGGAGCGTCCCGCCGCCAGGTAACGGTCAGCGTCTTGGCCGAGTCGACGGCAATCGGGTTGACCGCGTCGGCCCTCGGCGCAGCCGCGGGAATCGGAATCGGCTGGATTCTGCTCCGACTCCTCAGCGGCTTTCTCGGGGACTTGGACATGAGCCTGCACATTCCCACCGGCGCGCTCGTGGGCGGCGTGTTGCTGGGCACCGTCATCACCGTTGCCGCCGCCTACTTCCCTGCCCGGCGCGGGGCTCGAGTAGATCCGGTGCAGGCGCTTCGCGAGACCGCCACGGAGTCTGTGTCAACAGGACGGGGCCGCACTCTCGCCGGGCTCGCAGTGCTGGCCGCCGGGCTCGCCGCCTCGGTCTGGGCCGCTCTTGGGGGCGACACCTGGCTGTTCATCGCTTCGGTCCCGCTGGTGGTGATCGCCGCTGTGGTGCTCGGGCCTGTGGTGGTGAAGCCCCTCAGCAATCTGCTCGCAACCCCGTTGGTTCGCTCCGGCTCCATCACCGCGGAATTGGCCCGCGACAACGCCAGCCGCAACCCAAGGCGTACCGCTACCACCTCGCTCACGCTGATGATCGGAGTGGCCCTAATCACCACCGCCACCATGTTCGCGGCCACGCTCAGCAGCCTGATCGCCGGAGACCTCGACAAAGAACTGTTGGCCGACCATGTAGTGGAGATAAACGCCAACCTGGTCTTCGTGGGCGCTGGGCTAGAGCCCTCCGTTGCTGCGGAGATCGCCGCCATCGAAGACGTGGAAGCAGCGGTGCCCTTGCGCGATTCCTTTGCCGAATTCGACGGCAATTTCACCCGGGTCACGGGCACGGATACTTCCAACATAACCTTGGTAGCCGACATCGGAGTGCTGGACGGCACTGTGACAGACCTCGCTATCGACGAGGTCGCGTTGAACATTGACGCCGCAGAGGGCGCAGGCGTTGTCGTGGGCGACCAGGTGAATGTGCGGTTCCAGCAGGGGGATGCGACGCTTACTGTGGCCGGCATCTACGACCGCGGCGACTTTCTCCTAGAGACCTGGCTGGTGGACAACGCCGTTCTCGACGCCCACCTGTTCCGAAGCCTCGACACCCGCATCCTCATTCGGACCACCGATGCCGACGCCGCTCTGCTCGCGGAGATCGACGCCGCCCTGGCTGGGAATCCAACCGCCAGCGTCAGCAGCCGAGAGGGTTACATCGACGATCAAGCGGGCCAGCTCGACAGCCTGCTCATATTGCTCTATGCACTGCTCGGCATGTCGGTGGTAGTTGCCCTCATCGGCATCGTGAACACCATGTCGCTCTCCATCTACGAGCGCACACGTGAGCTGGGACTGCTGAGGGCCGTCGGAATGACCAGCAGGCAGCTCCGGCGTTCAGTGCGCTATGAGTCCGCCATCATCGCCCTAATCGGCACCTTGGCTGGCCTGGGCCTGGGCCTCTACCTGGGATGGTTGGCCTTTGACGCCTTAGGCGTGGCCTACTCCGACTTCGCCGTGCCGTGGGGGTCGCTCATTGCCATCGGCATTGCCGGACTGGTGGCCGGACTCCTTTCCGGCGTCCTGCCCGCCCGCCGAGCCGGACGCTTGGAGGTACTCGACGCCATCGCTGCCCAGTGAGCTCGACACCCCGGCCAACCGATCCCCCCTAACCTGACGCCAGGCAACAAAGGGGAGTCGCAGTGAGAGAAGAGCCGGCTTGGTCGATGGGGATTGAGGAGGAGTACCTCCTTGTCGAGCGTGAGAGCGGGGAGCTGATCACCGAACAGCCGTCCGGGATTCTGGAGAAGGTGGCCGACCTGCACCACGGCCTCGTGGCCAGAGAGTTCTACAGCTCGCAGCTCGAGATCGGCACCGGCATCTGCACCGATTTCAAGCACCTGCGGGCCGACATCGGACTCCTGCGCCTCGCCGTCACTGAGGCCGCCGCCGCCTACGGGCTGGCCCCCATCGCGGCCTCATCCCATCCGTTTGCCCGCTCGCATCTACAGCAGGTCACCGAAGGGGAGCGCTACCAAGCACTGGCCGACGACTTGCAGGGCGTAACCCGCGGGCTGGTCATCTCCGGCCTGCACGTTCACGTCGGCATCGAGGACCCTGATCTGCGGATCGACCTGATGAACCAGGTTTCCTACTTCCTGCCCCACATGCTGGCCCTTTCCACCTCTTCGCCGTTCTGGGAGGGGCGCAACACCGGCCTCAAGAGCTACCGCATGGCGGTGTTTCGGACGTTGCCCCGCACCGGACTCCCGGAGAAGTTCGACTCGTGGGCCGAGTACCGGCGCCACGTGGACGTGCTGGTACAGGCCGGGGTCATCGAGGACTCCACCAAGGTGTGGTGGGACATCCGCCCGTCGGAGCGTTACCCCACCCTGGAGATGCGTATCACCGACCTGCCCTCCAGGATGGAGGACACGGTTTGCGTTGCGGCCCTGTACGTGTGCCTGCTGCGAATGCTGTGGAGGCTCAAACTGGAGAACCGCCGGTGGCGCAGCTACGCCAACCTCCTCGTGTCGGAGAACCTGTGGCGGGCCGAGCGATACGGGATCAGCGAGAGCCTCATCGACTTCGGCAAGGGCGAGTTGGTGCCGGTGCCCGACTTGGTGGAGGAGATGATCGAATTGATCCGCCCCGACGCCGAAGCCCTCGACTGCGTAGCCCAAGTCGAGCACGCCCGCACCATCTGCCAACGAGGCACCTCCGCCGACCGCCAACTGGCCGTATACCACGGTGCCCTCGAAGACGGCGCTACCGACGACGAAGCGCTCCACGCCGTAGTCCAAGCCCTGATTGCCGACACCCTCGCCCCACCCCAGACTTAGTCCAATGGCCTAGAAAAGCCGCTCTGCCGCCAAGCGAAACGCTCGATCCGCATAGGACCGGCCGGTTCGTACCTGCTCCACTTTGCTCTGCGATAGGAGCTGGTCCACGACGCGCTTGACATGAGCCTTCTTGTAGATCGTCTCGAGGAGGGCATCCTCACGAAGTTCTTCCATGCTGTATTCGCGCTCACCGAGCAGTTCCAAGATACGACTCTCTAAAGGGGTGAAGTCCGGGTGCAGAATGTCGAACGACATCTGGTTGGGATCACGCGGGTCTCGGAACCGCTGACCAGAGACACCGTCGACTTCCCACAATCCGTCTTTGAACTTCTCCACGGCGACTTTGTTTGAAGTACCGAAGAAGAGATGCAGAGAGTGCCCACCTTCGTCGATCATCTCGAACGTCAGCACGTACGGAAAGCCAGCTGAGTGAAGACCCTTGCGGTACAGATCCAAGAGGAACGGCTTCTTCCCAGCAGTCGGTAGCCCATCAACGCGCCGCCAGTCGCTGTGCCCAAAAACACGCTCGCCTGCTTGCTGTTCACCGTTAGCGAAACGGATAAAGAACTGATCCTCGAATGTGACAAGCACCTCGGAAGATTGCTGTTGAGCTATCCGCCGCACAATCTCATAGTCGGTATCGACACCCCAGCCATCGAGATTGGCGAAAACTGGTCCATCCCATCCACCTACTTCGGCTATCGCCTGCTCAAATAGGTCGGCGCACTTGCCACGATGGACGCTCATCACTAACCCAGCCGGCCTAGTCGTGGTCGGGAACCGAGCGTCAAGAAGCTTCTGGAGGTGCTCAGCGCGCCCGAGATGATCCTCGACGAAGACGAGCCGTGTCTGAGTACCCCAGCGCGTCACCTCACTCCGCAACGCTTGTTCCATCGCGATCGCAGGCGAACTGACCTGAGCGTTCTTATACTCCCCTGGACCTGCGAAACCGTCGAAAAACGTGATCCCGATGTCGCGAAACTGCCTTGCCATGATCGGAAACCACGCTGACATGTACCGGCGCAGCAGCGTGTGTTTCGCTGCCGTGTGGGGGTCACGCTCCCAGAGGATCCCAGTTGGAACGGCCATTGGGTCAGGCCGCCGCCTCCGGGAGTTGGTCCCAAACTTCGCCCTCTAGTTCTCGACCACCAGCCTTGGGGGTTCTGCCTCCCCACTGCTTGAAGAAGAATGCCACGCCCGCTGACGTGCAGGTATCGCGAAGCTCAGTGGCCCAGTCAGGTTCCATAGGTCGTGCGTTGGCACCAGATTCGCCGCCAGCGATTAGCCACTGGATGCCTTCAAGATTGAGTTCGCCAAGTGGACCGAGAAGAGGTTCGGCGCTTACGAACCGCACTGCGGCCGGTACCTTTCGCAGGTGATCGATGCGGAAGGCGTACCGGCGGGACTCCACGCTGACCCCCATCCATAGGTTCGGCGGCCAGTCAAGCTCACCTGCTACACGGCTCAGCCGCTGCGCTCTTTTGGTGAGCACCTGATAGGTGTGCTGTGGCGTTTCTCGAATTACGTCAAAGACCTGTTTGATGAACTCAAGCGGAACCTCGTCATGGAAGAGGTCACTCATCGAGTTCACGAAAACGAGCCGCGGTGTACTCCAACGACGAGGCGCGTCGAGCGATGAAGGATGAAGCGTAAGCCTGAATCCTGGCCCACTCGTCCGCGGATCACCATCGAGTTGGTACTTCGGCGAGCCCATCGCCTTGAGCCGTTTCGACAGCGTAAGCGCGTAGCAACGATCACACCCCGTCGATACGCGGTCGCAACCCGTGGTCGGGTTCCACGTCGCCTCAGTCCACTCAATCGCCGACTTGTCAGACACGCCACCAATGTAGGGCCAGGGTATGACAGTGAAGAATCCGGATCGGGGGGACCTACTCCTCCAACATCTGCGATACGAAAGCGGGCCCGGCCACTCAGTAGTCGTCGGAGGTTTGTTCGTCTAACGTTCGGCTCATTCGGATCGCATTGTAGATGTGTTCCCATCGTTCGCGAGTCTGCGGTCGTACGCCGCGGAACTCAATGCCTGCGAGCATTCGCACGTCAGTCTCGGGAAGTCCCTTGTCGTTGGCGAACTCGCGCAGGCTCTCCGGGATGTCGGTGGGCTGCTCCGTAAGTAGCCGTCGGCCGAGCAGCGTGCTCATGGTGACGCCTAGCGCCTCGGCAATTACGTAGATGGTCTTAGCCGATGGTCGCTTGTCAGGCTCGTTCTCAAGGCTCCAGAGATAGCCCTTGCTTACCTGGGCGGACATCGCGAGTTGGTTGAGACTAAGGCCAGCTTCACCCCGGTACTTTCTGATCCGGTCACCGATGGACTCTCCGGTCTCTTCGGTCATGGGCGGTGGGGGCGGTGTATAGGTGTCATGAGATTCCTTTCTTTATGGGCTGCGGCGGTAGAGGGCAAGGACTCGCATTCGCCCGTTGTGTGGCACTAGGCGTGCCGAAACATCCACACCCGGCACGGGCTCCCTCGTCAATTCGTCCAGGGTGGTCCGCTCATGAACGATCTCACCCTGTAGGGCGCGCCCAAGTGGCGAATCCATACTGACCGACTTGTGCGAGGGGACATATGGCCAACCAGAGCTACCGCGGGCAGTTCGGACGCGCAACTTGGGTTCCGCGAACGGGTCGTATCGCTCAGAAGGCTTCTTGTTGACTTCCAGGACAACGAACAAGGTTGGGTAAGGGGCAAGGTCGACGATGCGGTGTCCGGTGGCTTCGAGGCTCGCATGGTAGGACTCTGCCACGTCCATCAGAGTCGCCATACCGAAGTCGGCATCAAGCAAGTCGGCTCGCAGGTACCTCTCGGGTAGGAGAAGCGAACTGGCTCCCTGGTCGCACATGGCTTCAAGATCTTGGTCTCGTCCTGGCATGAAGGAGGGTGTGCATCGGTATCGGGGCTGTAGCTCGAAGCCCCGAAAGAAGGTGTGCGTGCACTCGTGAAAGATGGTGAACCGCTGCCGCGGCACTCCGTCTGAAGCTCTGACCTGGATGCTGACGTCGCGGCCGTCACAGATGAGGCACCCTGCGGCCTCAAGATCCATCTCCTCGATTCGTGACACATCGAGGTACGACGCCACGACCTCAGTATCAATCGGAGGCGTGAGTTCCAGTTCGGCAATGACGGCGTCAGCGGTAGCAGCAACGTCGGCGGGTCCGGGGTTGCGGAGTCGCTGAAATTCGAAGAGAGACAATTGCTTCATGTTCTTGATCGAGAATAGCGCGTTTCCAGTCGAGAACTGCTACAGTGTTCTCTATCAAGAACAGCTTTACTACTATCCGGAACGGAGGTTCAGATGGGCTCACGTAATGAACGACATGTCACACCGCACCCAGAGGGTGGCTGGCAGATCATTCGCCCAGGTGCTGACAGGGCAATCGCTCGTACGGATACGCAAGCGGACGGAATCGATCGCGCCAGGGCACTACTCCGCAATGATGGTGGCGGCGAGTTGGTGATTCATGGCCGAAACGGCCAGATACGTGACTCGGACACAATTGCGCCGGGCAACGATCCTTTCCCGCCTGCTGACATGCGGTAGGTGTCTCCATGAAAGTATTTGAATCCTCGTTGACTGGGCCTTTGGGCCAGGACGCTCCTCTCCTCCAGGTGCTGGCGCTTAACGGGGGTGGCCTGCGCGGGATCTTCACGGCAGCGACGTTGGCTGCGTGGGAAGAGGACTTTGAGACATCGGTTGCCGATCACTTCGACCTCATCGTCGGAACCTCCACTGGCGGCATCATCGCTCTCGCGCTCGGGCTAGGGATGTCCCCGACCGACGTCTTGTCGATCTACCTCGATAAAGGCGAACGCATATTCCCACGGGCGGGGCGGGCACGTCACGGGCTGCTTCGACGGCTTCTGAGGCCTCGATATGACGCTGGCGAGCTGCGAGCGGTGCTGCAGGACCGCTTTGGGGATCAGCTTCTTGGCGATTCGAGGGTCCGACTCGCCATTCCCAGCTACGACCTGGCCGCGGATCACGTCCATTTGTTCCGCACCCCTCACCATCGGGATCTACGACGCGACTGGCGAGTGTCAGCGGTGGATGTGGCCTTGGCCACAGCGGCGGCGCCGCTGTTCCTCCCCACTCACAGGGTGGAGGCGCACCGTTTGATCGACGGCGGTGTGTGGGCCAACAACCCAACGCTGGTGGGAGTGGCAGAGTGCTTCGACCGTCTCGGAGGTGAGCGAGGCCGTATTCGCGTCCTCAATGTGGGCACCACGAGCGAGATCCGCGAGCGCCGGGCCACCCTCGATGACGGAGGCATGCTCGCCTGGCGCTCAGATGGCCTCGAAGTGATGCTGCGGGGGCAATGCCTGGCAGCTACCAACCACGCCCAACTCATTCTCGGGCGAACCAACGTCGTGCGGGTGGACGTGCCCACACCCGAAGGTCTTCACATGCTTGATTCGGTGGGCGCCCCGGACCTGATCGGTCGCGCTCTCGCTGAGAGCCGTACCCGGTCGCCTGCGCTGGACAACTTCTTTCAGCACTCCCCCTCTCCCTATGTCCCCCTCCATGGAAAGGAGCCCTCCCATGGCCAATAGCAACCTCCAAGTGGTCTCGAGACTGCTCGACGCCACGGTCGAGGAACTCGACATATCACCGCAGCAGTTCAAACTCGCGGAACATAGATACACGGATCTCGGACAATGGCTAGTCAACCAGGGCATCGGCAATCCCGACGTGTACCCGCAGGGCTCGTTCCGGCTAGGAACGGTGCTGCGCCCGACCGGCGGCGGGGACTTCGACATTGACTTGGTCTTTCTCCGGTATCTGGCCAAGGAGTCGATCACCCAAGACGAACTACGCGCCCAGGCTGGCCAGCTGCTGAAGGCCTATATCGCCGAGCGCGGAGCAGCGAACGGAAACCCGACGCTGAAGGAGAGGGGCCGCTGCTGGGAACTGATCTATTCGGGCGACCGTTTCCACATGGACGTGCTGCCTGTCATCCCCGATCCCGACGGCGACAACACCGCCGTGCTGTTGTCAGATCGCGACATGTACCTGTGGCAGCACAGCAACCCAATCGGATACGCCAACTGGTTCTGGAGATCCATGGGGGAGGCCGTTGGAATAAGCAGAGCACTATTGGCTGAGGCGCTCAAACGAGACGTCGAAGACGTTCCTGAGTGGCTGGTGAGAACCACGCTGCAACGTGTGGTGCAGCTGCTGAAGCTGCACCGCGACACGTTCTTCCGCAGCCACCACCAACACAAGCCGCCCTCCATTCTCATCACGACTCTGGCGACCCACGCTTACGGAGGCGAGAGCGATCTATACGAGGCATTCCGGAAGGTGGCCCGCAGCCTCACGTCCTACGTCGAATGGCGCAACGGCACCTATTGGGTTCCGAACCCGGCCCACAAGGACGAGAACTTCGCAGACAAATGGAACACGGACCCGGGCCGCAAAAGACACTTCGACCGGTGGGTCGATGCGCTGATAGCCGATACCGACCGCTGGGCCACCAGCAACGGCGTCGATGAAGCCGTCACGTCGCTTGGCACCGCATTCGGCACCGCCCCGGTGCAAGCGGCAGCAAAGCGAGTTGGGGCGGCCCTCTCGTCCCTTGCAGCTGCCGGCGGCCTCGGCGTCGCCCAGCAGGGAAGAGTGACCCAAAAGGGCGGCACCACGATTCGACCCCACAGATTTCATGGCCCAGACCGATAGACGCACCCTCGAACTCATTCGTGAGGCCCGGCTGCTCAAAGATCACTACCCGCACGGAAAGGCGACGCTCAAAGCTGGAGTACTGCGATGGACCGGTGAGCTCCAACCCAGTGAAGTCAGCCGGCAATACCTGGTAGATCTCCGCTACGCGCCACCGCATTACCCCCGCGTCTTCGTGCGTCGCCCGAAACTCGTCCACGATGCCGACGACAACCTCCCCCACATCTATCCGGACGGCAGCCTCTGCCTGCATGAACCCGACCAGTGGACCCCAGGAGATCGAATCGCCAAGACCATCCTGCCCTGGACCAGCGAGTGGCTGCTCCACTACGAAATCTGGCGCGCCACCGGCGAATGGTGCGGAAGCGGCGGCAACCACACCGGACCAATCACCAGAGCGACCACGCTTCAACAGAACCATTCCCGGCGCGCGGGTCGGGCTCGTGCTAGCCATCGCAAGCCGGCATCACCAGCGACCCCCCAGATAAGGGTGGAGGACTAGTGAGATGATCGTCGAACTCGCTGTATGGCTCGCAGCATCGTTGCTGCTGTGCGACCTTTCCCTGCTGCGCCCAGCGCTCTTCTTCTACCACCTAGGCCGCGAAGTGTTCGACCCACCGCCCGATGAGCGTCTGCCAACATGGGCGGCCGTGGGGCGGGCTCTACGCCGAACCACAATGGCCTATTGGGCAGTCTCATTCGCCGCTTTTGCCGTTCTGGTAATCGCGCTCGTCGCCGGACCGTGGAGTGGCCTGGTCCTCCTCGCTGCAACGGCACTCAGCCTGAGGGCGTGGAAGCGACAAAAAAACTCAAGTTCGACCCCGGCCAAATAGCCCACCGGAACCAGGTTAAGCATGCTGCTCAGGACACACGTAAGGACGGGAGGGTTCATTGGCAGTGCAACCAAACCGCTCGAGATAGCTAGCGCAGATGACAACTAGCCGAACGACGGACGCGGGTCGACGCCGCGTCTGACTGTGCTTCGCAATTTCGAAGAGGGGCCCGATTGCGAGCCCAGGAACTATGGCTTCATCGACTGTTGTCAGTGCTACTCCCAGTGGGACGCAACGGCGGCAGGGGCGAGCACGGCAGTAGTCGCGCTTCACGGGGCCTGTACGATGCTCGCGACTTAGGGACGGTTGATGGAAGATTCCAATCCCACTGAGGAGCTGACGGCCTGGCTCACCAGGGCGGGGAGACATGGCGAACGCGAGGAATTCCTTCTAGAAAACGGCCTCGCCGGTAGCGGCTTCGGGGTGCTTCCAGATCTGTCGGGTATCTCAAGCCGTGACGAGATGAAGGAACTGGTTCGCCAGTTGCTCCCAAGTAAAAGCAAGATGAGCGTGGCCAACTACGTAGGCCAGCTTTGGGCGCTGCGAGCACATGTGAGCGTGGGCGACCTGATCGTGTTGCCTCGCAAGAAGACACGTCAGTTGGCAATTGGCGTAGTGACCCAGGGATATTGGTACCGGAGGGATCCTGACGAAGACAAGCGTCATGTGGTCTCAGTGGATTGGAAACGCTCCGACGTTCCCTGGGAGGCCGCCCACGAGGATCTCCGGAACTCATTGGGGTCGTTGCGAACCATCTGTGCAATCAAGTGTGATGATGGCGCGCAGCGCCTTCACGAGATGATGACGAAAGGCAGAGAACCAGGCACGCGGAATCGTTCTATGGCCGTGACACCAATTGACCGCATGACACCGACAGAGCTTCACGCTGAGTTCCTGGCTGCGCTGAGCGGATTGGTTGTCGGGCATTCAGACCTTGGAGTCAAGCCGCTGGAGCTTGAGATGGAGGGCCCCCTTCCCTTACGAGCCCGCGTGTACATGTACAACGCGACCCGGCCTCCGGGAGGGCGTCCTGCTGGCGAGTACAAGGTTCAGCTAATCGTGCCGAATCACGCGCGAAGAGAACGAGGAGATTTCGACCATTCAGACGGCCGGACAGTTCTCCTAATCGGTTACGCAACGGAAGAAGCAGTATTTGTCCTCTGGGACGCTGGTGCCTATCGAGACTTTGCCTATTCCCGGAACGTACAGGTCAAGTCTGAGACAATCCTGACCGCCTTCTCCCGCGGGATCGGACTGCAGGAGCGCAGGCTGCGCCCCGGGGGAGGCCCGATGGTACAAGAGACAGTCGTGGCAGCGACTGGAGAACATCTGGCAAAGGCAATCGGTATGCGAGTTGATCTATCCCGCAAGCGTCTCTTAGACGAGATGAACTGACATGAATGGCCTGTGCGATGTCTCGCTGAAGCTCTCATACCACAAGGGCGAAGACGACATCGCGGCCGACTTTTACTTGCCATGCATGAGTCGCTCCCAACGCTACGACCGGGCAGTGGGCTTCTTCAGCAGCAGCGTGTTCGTACTTGCGTGGCCAAGCTTGCGGGAATTCGCAAATTCCGGCGGTCGGATGAGGATCGTCTGTTCGCCCGTTCTCTCTCGCGGGGATGTCGATGCCCTCAACGTCGGCTATGACTCCTCAGGACAAGAGCAGTTCGTGGCCGATGCTCGTGAAGAACTCAATCGGCTCCTGATTTCGCCGGTACTGCGGAACCCGACAAAGGTCCTTGCTGGCCTTGTCGCGAACGGCGTCATTGATCTGCGCATCGCTTGGGTCGGCCCAAACACCTCCGGTCGCAGCCGGCGGATTTTTCACGACAAAGTAGGGATCTTCTCCGACAATCACGAACAGAGTGTGGTGTTCAAGGGATCGATGAATGAAACCTGGCAAGGGCTCGCAGCCGACGGCAATCTCGAATCGATTGATGTCTATGCATCCTGGCGGAATGAGGAAAACGCTCAGCGCGTCGCCGACGAGGTCGAGTACTTCGACAGGCTTTGGCATGACCAGCAGCCGGGCGTGACAGTGACACCGTTCCCAGATGTGGTCCAGCAAGAGCTATTGGACCTCGCTGAAGAGGGACCCTGGGAGGACTATGTAGACGAGATCTGCCGCGAGCTTGAGACAGCTGTTCGTCCGTCCGCCGAATTCAGGTCAGACAAGCGGAGCCTCCGATCCCACCAGGCAGCTGCACTTGAGACCTGGGAGCAACATGGTCGCCGCGGCATCCTCGAACACGCCACCGGCAGCGGCAAGACCTTCACAGCACTTTGTGCGATCCAGAAGAGTCTGGGCCGCGGCGAGGTTCCGCTCGTGCTTGTGCCCAGCGAGCTCCTGCTACGTCAGTGGCAGGAAGAGATCACGGATACCTTGGACCTTCAGCCCCTGGTTTGCGGAGGTGGGTCCCGGACTTGGGATGAGCAGCGACGCCTCCCGCTGTGGACCCGAGACGAAAGCTGGGAAGAACCCCGGGTGGTGCTCGCAACCATGCAGACTGCCAGCTCAGAGAGATTCAGGCGACTCTTGCGCGACGGTCCCCATCTCTTCGTCGTGGCAGACGAGGTCCATCGCGTCGGCAGTCCGATGCATCGCCAACTTCTTAGAATCTCCTCAGGACCACGCCTGGGACTCAGTGCAACGCCCAGGCGTGCAGGCGACCCTGTTGGATCCGCTGCGCTCATGGATTACTTCGAGGGGATCGTGCCGCCCCCATTCACGCTGCAGGATGCCATTGCAGCGGGCACTCTAACTGGCTACTCGTACCACACCCACCGGGTGCCGCTCGACGCTCAAGAGCAGAACGAATGGGACCGACTCACAGCTATGATCAGTAGGCAGCTAGCCATCCGCAGCAACGAGACATCCGATCCGATTGACGAATCGATTCACCGGTTATTCGTGAGGCGAGCGCGCGTCGCCAAGAAGGCCACAGCCAAGAGCAAAATCGCTGCAAGCGTCATATCGCGGCACTTCGAACAAGGACAGCACTGGTTGGTCTATTGCGAAGACCGAGACCAGCTTTGTGAAGTTCGTAGTGCCATCAAGGAGACTGGTCTCACAGAGGTCTTCGACTACCACACAGCAATGGGCGGCGACTCGCCTACGACACTCCGTTTATTCGAACGATCTGGGGGAGTCGTGGTTGCAATTCGCTGTCTTGATGAAGGAGTAGACATTCCGGCCATTTCCCACGCCCTCATTTTGGCGTCCTCTCGCAATCCTAGGGAGTTCATCCAAAGGCGTGGTCGCGTTCTTCGGACCGCACCAGGGAAGACGATTGCTCACATCCACGACGCCATCGTCTTGCCAGCAGGGCTCGGTCAAGAAGTACCAAGCGGTTCGATGGTGAAGGGTGAGCTGGCTAGAGCAATCGAGTTCGGGCAGCACGCCATTAACCCAGATGGGGTAGTTGAATTGCAGACGATCGCTATTGACTATGGGCTTGACTGGCAGGCTCTCGTCGAGGAGGGATTCGAGGTTGATGAAGATGAGTGAACAGTTTGAGTCGTTGCTGGAAACCCTCCTGTCAGTTCGCGACTCTCTAAATCTAGACATACCAGACTCGCTTCTTCGCGAGATCGTCTCCGCTCATGTGGAGGAACCCGACAACCCCACTATCCACCGGCGAGTTCAACAAGCGATCGAGAAAAGGATGGACGAGATCGATGCTTCGGATTGATCGAATCGAACTCAAAGATTTCGGCCCTTTCAAAGGTCGCCAAACGGTGGACCTGCCCGAGGACTCTGGTGTAGCCGTGGTCTACGGGGAGAACATGCGCGGCAAAACCGTGCTACTCAACGCGATCCGCTTCGCGCTCTTTGGAAAGGTGCTCGGTCGAGCCCGCCGCGAGAGCTCACTTCATACCATCGGCAACTGGGAGGAGGCGGCACAGGGCCGGTACGGATTTGAAGTCGTGCTTGAGTTTCAAAACGACGGGAGGCAATACAGACTCACGCGATCTTGCCGACCACACGCTGGGGTCGTGCCCGAGCAGGACGACGACTATCAGGTTGAGCATTTTCTTCAACGCGACGGTGACGTGCTCGGCCCTGGTGAGGCTAGGTCAGAGATGGAACGGATCATGCCGGAGGAGATCGCTCGATTCTTCCTGTTCGACGGTGAGCTCCTGCAAGAGTACGAGGGCCTCTTGCGTAATGAGAGCGACATGGGACGACAGATCAGTGAGGCCATCGAACAGATCCTTGGCGTTCCAGTACTCACGGATTCACGCGCAACACTGGCCAAATTGCGCGACGAATATCGCAAGCGGGAAGCAAGGAGCGCTCAAGACAACAACATCACAAGCGAGCTCGGCGCTCAAATGAATGTGCTGCTAGACGAACGCCAAGTTCTTCAGGACGGTCTGAGCGATATGGAGGCGGAACTCGGTCAGTTGCGCGAAGACAAAGCCGATCTAGAAGACCAACTCCGCCGTAGTGAGCGCTTAGCGGCAATGATGGATAAACGGGACAAGCTCGTTGACACCATCGAGTTGCTCGACGAACAAATCAAGGCCCGACGCGCCGAGGTTGCCGCGGAAATGCGTGTCGCATGGAAGTTGCTTGTCGCTACTCGTGCATCCGGCTTGACCGCTGGTCTCGAACGTCGCGAACGAGGGTTGCAGCTTCAGAAAATGCGTTACGAAGCCGTACGGGCTTCAGCAGACCGAAGTGAAAGCACAGGCCAATGCCCGACATGCTTCCAATCGCTCAGCGAAGAGGCGCTCCAGCAGATGGCGGCGGCTGCCGCCAGCGAGGCGACCGAGATAGCGGATGTCGACCGACAGCTGCGCGACATCCAGCGAAGGCTTGATGCGCTTGAGGACGCCGCCCAGGCATCCCGAGACACCAGTTTGAGGGTGCTTTGGAGTGACCTTCACCGCCTTGAAAGAGACCGGTACGAAAACGAAGACGAAGCCTCCGAGCTTGAACGCCGCCTACAAGAAGCAGACGCCGACCAGGGTGCACTTCGTCAAGCCCAGTTCGACCACGAACAGACACTCAAGAAGATCGCCCTGCTTGAGAAGGGGGTCCAAGAGCAAATGGACACTCTCGCCGAAAACGAGAGCAATCTGGCAAGGGTTCGACTCCGCCTCGAGTCCATGGGCGGCGAGGACATCGAAGGTGCTCAGCAAAGACTTCGCCTATGTGAGGATCTGCACAGCGTGTTTGACCAGGCCGTCGCCAGGTACCGCGACCTCCTCCGTCAGAGGGTGGAGGCGGATGCCACTGCACTCTTCCTTCAGCTCACGACCGAGCCTGAGTACGCGGGATTGCGAATCAACGAAGGCTATGGACTCACAATTCTCCATCAAGACGGGTCCGAGATTCCGGTGCGTTCCGCTGGCGCAGAGCACGTCGTTGCCTTGTGCCTCGTCGGAGCCTTACAGAAGAACGCCCCTATGCAAGGCCCGATCTTCATCGACTCACCCTTCGGACGGCTCGACACGCAGCACACCACTAACGTCGTCTCCGCCCTTCCCAGTATGACGGAGCAGGTGTGTCTCCTTGTTTACGAGGAGGAGCTACGGCCGAAGCTTGCTCGAGAGCTGCTTAGGGGCCAGCTACGTGCCGAATATTCCCTTCGGAGGGTTTCAGCCCGTCACACAGAACTCGAAGAAATTGGGGGACGCAATGGTTGAGGACAAGATAACGATTGGAGTGACAGAGGCCGCAGATCGTGTTCTCGCCATGATGATCGAGCAAGGACACTTCGCCGAGGGCATCGACGCCGCCAAATTCGCGATGGCCCTCGCAATTAATTCCGGGGCGGACTCTGACGAGCGAGACTTCACCGTAGAAGGCACCACCACAAAGTGGAACGTGGGCAGCTTCGATTCGGACGGCCAACTCCGGTCTCTCATCGACGCCCTCTACCCTGACATCGACCAGCCATACCGACTTCTCGAATTCTTGATCGATGACGGGCTCCAGCATGTAGGCGAACACATCGAGTCGGTAGGCGAACTCGATGTCATCGCTTTACTTGACGAAGCCGGAAACAGGCCTAGCCAGACTGCACCGTAGGCGGCTGCAATCAGAACGACCAGGCTCAGAATCCCATAAGCTGGTCGAATGTCTCAGGCCACGACAAGGCCACACCATGGGACTCGCAAAGGTCAGGCCAATAGGCCGACGATGGTTCCCGCTCAACGGCCAGCACTGGCCGATTGACGTCGACGCCCCAATCGACGAGATGCGCGTAGCTGAGCACCTGCCCTAGACCCAAACGCAGCTGCCGCTCTTCGTTGGCGAGGGTAAGGCTCTTCACCTCCACTATCCATGCTGCATTGGCCGCTATCCAGGCGATATCAAAGAGAGGATCGGAATCGCTTGGCGACAGCGGCTTCCAGCCACGGGCGATGACGGCGTCGGCAAGTTGGTTCTGAATCCTCTTGTGGGCAATCGTTCCCCGGTCGATTGCATCAGGGTCAAATCTGAACACCCGAGACCTGGGAGTAGCAGAGCCACCTGGTGGAGGGCGCATGTATGGTTTTCCCTGAGTAACCGGGGGGCTTGCACCTCTCGTCCCAACTTCGCCGCTTGATGCACGTTCTTCAATGGCCTGGATCGCGAGCTGACTCGGGGCGCAGATCACGACCTCCATGCCAGTATTCAGACGACGGTGTTGGCGCGCACGCTCGCCCGTCGCAGCCGCAGCCTCAATATTGACCGCCTGGACCTCGAGGCTTGTCGACCACGCGAAGTCAGGGCGCAGAGCAGCGTCCCAAAACACGAACACGTCGTGCTCGACGGCATAGCCGCAAAGCAGTACGAAGTCGACCCCCGACCAATCGAACTCCCCCCTTGTCCCACGAGGCCAACCAGTGAGCTGAATCTTGTATTCCCGCGTGGGTCGACCGCCGGGCGGGTTTGTTGCGTTATAGATGTAGACTCGAACTCGATTGGGAAGAGGAGGGCGGAGCTCAACAACGAGCTCGCCAGAGGCATCCGTCTCCGCGGCAACTAATGCGGAAGGACCGATAGCAGCAACGAACCGGTCGTGTAGCTCTGCTTTCGAGAACAAGTCAGTCAATGTCGTCCGCCTAAACCCGCACTTCGCCTACAAAAAATACGCTCCGTCTACCTGCACAAAGTGATCATTGCAGAGTTGCTCAAATGCCCTGAGCGACAGGCCAATCGGCTTTCCTCCGCTTCCAATCACTGCGCCCACAGCAATGGAGTAAAGGTAGTCAAGATTGCGCTTCGGTGAGGTGGGGCCTTCAAGACCCTCGAGGTGCTCAGTCACCGCATCGACCGCCATGTTGCCCGCACCGTTGAGCCGAGGTATGCCTCGGGCCCCGACTTCGAAGGTCATGACGAGGTCATAGAATGGCACCAGCTCTCCGCGCCTGACCTTGTAGCCCTTCTGGCTACGCTGCCCCTTATCGAGGATGGAGACCTCGACTTGGCGTAGTCCGGCCTCTTCGAGAGCATCAAGGAGAGCTGTCCATACGGCATCATCCGAGTTATGAAAAACAACGGAAATACGCCCGTCCTTGACCACGACACGCTTTGCCTCACGGAAGGCCTCTGCGAGTAGCCGCTTATAGTCGCCAACCGTCTTGCCCCCATCTTCGATGCGACGTGACTTGTTGACAACAATCTCTCGGTCATTGTCGGTCGGATCTCCCAGCCACGACTCCCATACGATGTTGCAGTCCGCGTAGTGGATATTGTTGCCAAACGGAGGATCAGTAAATACGTAATCCACAGAGTTGTCAGCGATCCAACAAAGATCCGTTGCTGAAGACTGGTTCACGTCCACATAACCGTCTGGAAGGACGTCGTATAGCCGACAGACCTGGCGCACCTGATGGCGGAACACCTCAAATACGTTGGGCTCAGAGACCAGCTGTGGGATGAAGAGGGTGCCCGTGAGCGGACGTTGACCACCCCTCGCGTTGAAGCGGCGCATACGGCTTGCATGCCATGCCGTGTTTGTGAATGCGAACTGAAGTGCCTGGCGGACAGACACTTCCTCGATCAAACCAATCTGATGCCAAAGCCGAGACAGCGCTATAGCTGGTCGACGAGCGAACATGTCGGCAACCGTCCGCACCCCTCTGAGGTGTAGAGCGGACCGGATGTACATCTCGCGAGAAGGATGAATCGGTGCGTTCGGCATCCAGCGTGTGATCCGGCGACGTGCGATCTTGTCGATCTGGAGATGCGCTTCTGGGGTCAGGTACCCGTGGACGAGCTTTCCGCCTGATTCTGGAGCAAGCGTGAGCCACCGGGGTACGGATGCAATCGGATGGACGCGTCGACGATCAAACCACCTCTTGCAGCTATCGCAACGAATGTCTGGTGGGAGCGGCCGATCCGGCTCGATCGCATCCCAAAGAACGACCTCTGACTGGCACTTCGGACACTCATATACCTCCGACCAGACCGTATGGCGTGCTAGCCCGTAGACATCACCATCAGCGGAATGGACCGACGACCAATAGAGATCTCGCTCCGCGCGGCGCATCCACGAGCGATCAAGCGCGAGGATCGTCTCGGCTAGCAGCTCAGCGGACACACGTCGAGTGTGGTTTCGGGCAAGATGCACCGCTCCGGGCGATAGGTCAGAAAGCACTGCTCGGCGACCTGCAAGCACTGCAGCAACACCTGTCATGCCGGACCCGCAAAAGGGGTCGGCTACTAGACCTCCTGGCATTGTTGAGGCCTCGATGAATGGGATGATCGTTTCGGGGGGAATCTTGGTTGGATAAGTGTGCGACGTATACCACGGCCCACCCTTCGATCCGACTACGTATTCGGGGAGTGGTTGCCGGCGGGCCAATGAGGGTCGGTCTACCTGCTCGACTTGGACAGATGCCATGATTTGCCCCTCCTTTCAAAAATCTCGGTGCAAAGGCCTTCTACTGCTGCGAAGCTCCAACCAGTCGGCGATGCACCCTCAGCAAGCAGATGACGCATGACTTGCGAATGCAGCCAAGGGGTAGTACAGCGCGAAGGAGGTTGCCGTGCGACATACTCCTTTAGTTCCATTTCGATCTCGGCTCGATCTGCCTCTCGGCGCTCAGCATTAGGACTTGACAGGATCCCAGCTGCAAGGTGCATCACGAGGTCGAAGTTTGCGACCCTCTCACCTTTCTCCTCATGACGGAGTCCCTTAAAGGACGCCTGTCCCTTGTCCATCACAACGGCGGCCTCTACACGGAATCCTGCTGAATCGATTGCATTTTGAATGCTTGACCAGACCGCATCATCTGAGTTGTGGAACTGCATTGAAGCCCAGGCGCCAGGCCGCAGGACTCGACTGATTTCTCCCATCGCGCGACTCATATCTTTCTCATAGTCGTCGAGAGTTGTCCCGCCCAGTTCCGGGGTCAGCCGCCTGTTGACCACTGTCTCGGCAGCGACATCGGTCTGTTCACCAAGCCACGCTTCCCAAAGGAACGAGGAATCGCTGTAGTAGATATTCGAGCCGAATGGCGGATCTGTGAAGACGTAGTCAACACTTTCATCCGCTGCCCATGTGAGTCTTTCGGCCGAGCCAAGATGCACCTCACAAGTACCAGGCGCTTCCCAAGTTCTCCCGTACATCTCGGTTATCGTGGCGAGCTTGCGGCGAAAAAGACTAAACACATTGAACTCGTAGTTCAATGACGCCAGGTACATGGTGGATGACAGGACGTTGGTCGGCCTCCTCGGATGCCATTGGTAGCGGCGTGAGGCTCGGTTGACGCTCGCGGTGAAGACAAAACGCAGGCCAGCACGAATCGAATCGTCATCAACTTGGCCGATGGCATCCCAGAGCGCAGACAACGCATGCAAGTTGCGGGACGTGAAGAAGTCTGCCGAAGTTTCGATGTCCTGCACTTCGTGTTGTGCCCGCCACATCTCCCGCCAACGTTCCCAGGGAGCCGTCGGGTACCAGTGAGGGACATCGTCCCGGTCTCCTAAGTAGTCCTTGCCCGCCCCTTCGACTGGTTGCACTAGTCGTGTGCGTTGCCCCTTTGCACGAATGTTCCTTTGCACCGGCTCAGAACGCACCCAGTCGAGCACAGTCTTCTTGAATGGTCCATGGCCGACCGGGCACGACAGTGTCCCATTCACAGCCCCAGCCTCGTGATCGACAGCTGCCTCCCAGAATAGAATCTCGCGCTTGCAGGTCGAACACCGATACACATCAGACCAGACCGTGTACTCGACTAGCCCTTCGGGTGCCCCATAGAGAATCGACTCGAGCGGTCCAAGCTGCTCAAGTAGGTCGGATGCGACCTTTCCGAAGTGATCGGGATCCACTCGGCCGGTATAGCCGCGTGCAATATGAACTGCGGCCGGTGAGATGTCCGAAATAATGGCGTGCCGCCCGGTCAGCAGGGCAGCGACCCCGATTTGTCCCGACCCGCAGAACGGGTCGAGTACAACGTCGCCAGGATCGGTGTAGTGCTCAATCAGCTGTATTAGGCCTTCGACTGGGACCTTGGTGTGGTAGGAGTGCGCTCGGTAGAAGACGCTTCCCTTGCCGCCCTCGATGTCTTCGAGCATCGGGCCGCGAGGCTGACTATCGCTGCGCGCTGACTGCTGACACGAAGAACTGGCCATTTCGGGCTTCCTACATTCTCTTGCAGTAGCCCGCAAACATCGCAGCCAGCTTAGAGCGGTGCAGCGATGGCCTCCGGAAAATGAACTTTGACACCTCTACAACCTATGGATGGGAGTGACAGTTTCCGAACAATTGACTCAGGCAACCGGTCGCTGGATCGATTCCTGTTTCTGGCCCTTAGGAATTGGCGTCCTGGCGGTGGCGGGCGATTTCGAAGCAGCCGATGGCTACTGCGGCGGCGGCGTTGAGGGAGCTGAGGCTGCCGGACAGGGGGATGGTGGCGACCACGTCACAGCGCTGGCGGGCCAGGCGGGCCAGGCCCCGGCCCTCGCTGCCCACCACTAGGGCCACCGCCTCAGAAGCCACGCTGATCTCATACACCGAGGTGGGCGCGGCCACATCCAGACCCACCGTCCACACTCCGAGCTCGGCCAAGCGGGCCAGCGCGTTGGGAATGCCCGGCACTACTGCCATGGGCACGTGCTCGATTGCTCCCGCCGCTGCTTTGGCCGCGGCGGGGGTTATGTGGGCCGAGCGGTGCCGCCCCAGGACTGCGCCGGTTACCCCGGCGCACTCCGCGGTGCGCAGGGCGGCCCCCACGTTGCCGGGATCGGTGACCCCGTCGAGCACCAGCAAAAACGGGGGACGGCCATCGCCAGGACGAGCCAGTTCCTCCAAGTCGTGCTCGGCCAGGGGCGCAGCCCGGGCGATCACTCCTTGGGGGGCCTCGGTGACAGCCATGGACTCGAATTTGGAACGGGGCAATTCTTTGACGGGCACCCGCAGTTCGGTGGCCAGCTCCATCACTTGGGCCAGTACCCCGGTTTGGTTCTGCCCTGCGGCGATGACCACTTCTCGGACCGGGCGAGTGCCGGCCAACAGCAGCTCCCGCACTGCTTGGCGGCCTTCCACCCGGTCGCCGCCCAAGCCGTCCTTTTGGCGGCGGCTGCGCTGTTGGTCGCCCGGCGGCCGACCCTTGCTGGCTCCCTTGCTGTGGCCCCTGTTGGGGCCCCTGTTGGCGCCGCCGCCGCGGCCCCGCCGATTGCCGCCCCTCGGACCCTGTGCGCTCACCGGCGCTCGATGAGGGCCACCGCCCAGCAGGCCAGGCCCTCTCCCCGACCCAGCGCGCCCAAGGCTTCGGCTCTTTTGCCCTTGACCGTGACCGGGGCGCCGACGACGTCACTCAGCCTCGCCTCCATCTCCTCTCGACGAGGGGCGATGCGGGGCTCTTCTGTCACCACTGTGCAATCGGCATTAACCACGTACCAGCCGGCTTCGTCCAGCCTGGCCACGGCGTCGGCTAACAGTCCAATGCTGTCGGCGCCGGCCCACTTGTCGTCGGTGTCGGGGAACAGCACGCCGATGTCGCCCAACCCGGCGGCGCTCAACAGGGCATCGGTCACGGCGTGGGCCACGGCATCACCGTCGCTGTGACCCACCAAACCCGGTGTGCCTTCGAACCTCACCCCGCCCAGGATCAGCGGTCGGTCGGAGTCGTCGCTGAACCGGTGGGTGTCGAATCCGTGGCCCACCCGCATTGCGCCGCTCATGACGCCAACCATGCTTCGGCCGCGGCCAGGTCGTCGGGGTGGGTGATCTTGATATTGCGAGGATGACCCTCAACCGCCACCACGGTGTAGCCAGCCGCTTCCACCAGGCTGGCATCGTCGGTGGCATCAGCGGCGTCAGCGTGGGCCATCCTCAGCAGCTCGGCCCGAAACGCCTGCGGGGTCTGCACCGCTTGCAGGGTGCTGCGGTCCACTGCTCCCCCATCCACGTTGCGGATGGTATCGGTTACCGGCACCACCGGCACCGCACCAGCAGCGCCCGATCTCACCTCGTGGACCACCCTCTCATAAATGTCAGGGCTGGCCAGCGGACGGGCCGCGTCGTGGACGCAGATGATGTCAACGTCGCCAGGAACCGCGGCCAAACCATTGCGGACTGAGCCAGCCCGGCTCTCCCCTCCGGCCACCACCGCGGCGACCTTTAGGCGGGCCGATTCCGCTTCCAAATCCCCGGCAGGAACCACCACCACCACGCCGTCTCCAACCTGGGCGGCTACGGCCACGCTGAGGTCCACCACCCGAGCGCCGGCCAATTCCAGATATTGCTTGGCGCCGCCAAAGCGGGTGCCCGAGCCCGCGGCCACAATCACCGTCCAAACCGAGGGGCCAGTCGCCATCGCCGCTATTGGCTCAGGAACTCGATAACCCGAGCCCAGGCGTCGGCGGCATCGTCGGGACGATGGGCGGGGCGAACGGGGTCGTGGACGAACCCGTGATCGGCGCCCTCGTAGACCACGGTCTCCACCCCGGCAGCCTCCAGGGCGGCCACGTCGTCGGGCGGAGTGAACGGGTCTTCAGTGCCGATTATGGCCAGCATCGGACACGGATCGCCTGCGGCCAGCAACTCCAGCGGCTCGCCTTGGCCAGGCCCTTTCCAATGGTCGGGCAGACGGATCATCCCGTAGAAGGCGGCCGCCCGTTGGAACCGCCCGGTGGCCGCCGCCTTGATGGTGTACATGCCGCCCATGCAGAACCCGGTGACCACCACCGTCTCGCAGCCGGTGGCGTCGGCCGCCGCCGCCACGTCGGCCAGCACCTCGTCGTCGACCAACTCGCAGACTGCGGCCATTCGCTCGTCCGCCACCAAGTGCTCTCGACCGGAAAATACTTGCGGAGCGCACACAGTCCATCCCTGCTCGGCGGCCAGCCGGGCCACATGATCGTCGAACAGAGGCCGTAGACCCATGAGATCAGGAATCAGCACCAGCCCCCGGTCGGCACCCTCGACCCGTGCCAATTCGGCCGATGTCCCCGTCGACAACTCGATCCGCATGGCTCTTGTTTAGCCCATCAACAGTGCGCAACGAAGACAGAGATGGGAGCATTGAGGGCATGGCTCATCCGCATTTGGAGCTCACTGCCCGGCCCCGGCGCAACCGGCGCACCCCGGCGATTCGAGACATGGTGAGAGAGACCGAGCTCAGCCCGGCCCATTTCGTGTTGCCCCTGTTCGTCCACCGTGGCCCCGACGAGCCCATCGACTCGATGCCCGGGGTGAGCCGCTGGAGTGTGGACGGACTGGTGGGCGAGGTGGGACGGGCCGCCGATCTCGGAGTTCAGGCGGTGGTGCTGTTCGAGGCCGCCCCCGACGAGCTGAAGACCCCCACCGGCGACGAGGCGTGGAACCCCGACGGGCTCATCCCCCAGACCATCGCGGCCATCAAATCCGCCCACCCCGACACGGTGGTGATGACCGACGTGGCCCTCGACCCCTACAACAGCGACGGACACGACGGGATCGTTGCCCCCGACGGCACCATCGTGAACGACGAGACTGTGGACGTGCTGTGCCGCCAAGCCCTGACCCACGCCGACGCCGGGGCCGACATCGTGGCCCCCAGCGACATGATGGACGGTCGAGTGGGCGCCATTCGGGAAACGCTCGACCACCACGGCCACACCGAGGTGGGAATCTGCGCCTACACCGCCAAGTACGCATCGTCGTTCTTCGGTCCGTTCCGGGGGGCACTGGACTCGGCCCCCCGCTCCGGCGACAAGAAGACCTACCAGATGGACCCGGCCAACAGCCGCGAGGCCCTGCGGGAGATGGAGTTGGACATCGCCGAGGGTGCTGACATGGTGATGGTAAAGCCCGCCGGACCCTATCTGGACGTGGTGAGGCGGTTCGCAGAGGCTTCGGTGGTGCCAGTGGCTGCCTACCAGGTGAGCGGCGAATACCTCATGGTCAAGGCGGCCGCGGCATCGGGATGGCTAGACGAGCAGGCCATCGTCGCTGAGACGCTCACCGGAATCCGCCGAGCAGGGGCCGACGTCATTTTGACCTACTTCGCCTTACAGGCCGCTCAGCTTCTCAGCTAACTCAGGAGCGGGGACGGCGCCGGAAGAAGTCGGAGAAGCTGGTCACCACCGCATGGCCGGGGGCCTCTCCGTCCCGAGGCCGGAATTCGGCCAGCAACGCGGTGGACATCCCCAGGGCATTGGCGGCGTCAAGATGCTCAGCCCTCACATCCACCAACAGCGCGTTCTCATAGGGAACCGCCGTCGTCCGGCGCAGCGCCTCGTAGATACCGGGAGCAGGCATGCACACCCCTACCTCGCTGCTCACAATCCAAGTGTCCATACCGTCGACCTGGAGTCGATCCCGTAGTGCGGACGACCAAGAGGCAATGTCGTTGGTGAGACAGGCCACCGGCAGCTCCCGGCGGGCCATCTCAGCCACGAAGTCGCGGGCCCCTGACCGTACGGTGTACTGGTCCAAATACTGCTCGGTGAGCTCGGCAGGGTCGTCGTCCAATCCGAGACCGGTCCACAGCTCAGCGGGGGTGATGCGACCGAGAACCGCCTGGTTATGGATCTGTTCAACGGTCTCGGCGTCCACCTCCGAGCCGCGTTCGGCGGCAAAATCAATCAGGAGCTGAGAGGGTTCGTCGGACGGCTCGAACAGCACTCCGAGCGGATTCAACACCACGAGGCGCAATCGGCGGGCCGGGGGCTCGACCGCGGCGGAGCTGGTTGATCGAACCAGGGGCTCCTGTGAAATGGTGGGATCGATGCTGCGGCTCCGATTCCGGCGGTCCAGCAGATAGCCGGCGATGGCAATCAACACCGACAGGCCAAGCAGCGCGAACGCGGCCCAGGCCACCCAGCGGAGGGTCACCGCAGTGCCGCTCTCCTCTTGGGCGGTCATCTCAATGCTTACTGCCCCCTGGCCCAGTTCCAGAGTCTCCTCTTGCTCGGCACCCACCGGGAGATCCAATACCAGCCGCACGGCTACTCCGGCCAGCGCGTCCTCCACGTTGGGGATCGGCTGGCCAAAGGGCTCGCCGCCGAGGCGCTCGGTGAGCCGCGGATCGGTGAACAGATCCAGTCCTCCCGACAAATCGACCACTCCGGTCACCCGATAGTCGGTTTGTGCAAACGAGGTGGCGCGCTCGAACGTGAAGTCCCTGAACACTTCTTCTGAGCCGAATATCTCAGCCAACACCGATTCGAGTTGCTCAGGCGACCCGAATGGCTTCGATGCCGAGAAGCTGGTGCGGCCCTGTTCGTCGATCCGGGGATCGTTGTACGACCACCCCGAGGCAGGATCCTCGATGTCGTCGATCAACAGCAGCGATGTGATGTCGGGGGCCAGCGCAACCGCCTCCTGGTCTAACGCCACGTCCACCGTGACCAACCCCGAGCCGTCCTCGTTGAAGCCGATGCCCACCTCGATGTCGACCTGGCAGGCGGCCAGTCCCATGAGGAGCACTACAAGCAGAGCCACCCGTCGGACTGCCGCGGACACGCCCACCCGTCGCCTCGCGGCCCCCCTTCGAACCACTGCGGGCATTCGACTAGGCGCCAGCCAGTTCTTCCACCGGGGGCGGTTCGAATCCCTCAACAGCCCGGAAGCTGATCCGCTCTGCGCCAGGCTCATCGGGATCGTCCTCAGCGTCCACCAAAATGGTCTCTCCGGCCCGGAACTCCTTCCACAAGAGCCGCTCCGACAGCGGGTCTTCCACCAGCCGCTGGATGGCTCGGCGCAACGGGCGGGCGCCCAGCGTTGGGTCGTAACCCCGCAGGGCCAAGAGCACCTTGGCCGACTCGGTTAGCTCCAAGCCGATGCCTTGGGCCTCGAGTTGGTCCTGCAATCGCTTGATCATCAAGTCCACGATCCGGGTCACCTCTTCGCGGGTCAGCTCGTGGAACACGATGACCTCGTCGATGCGGTTCAAGAACTCGGGCCGGAAATGGTCTTTGAGCGCGTCGGTGACCTTCTCCTTCATGCGCTCATAGGTGATGGCCTCGTCGGCCTTGGCGAACCCCAGGTTGGCTTTGCGCAAATTCTGAGTGCCCAGGTTGGAGGTCATGATCAGCACGGTGTTGCGGAAGTCCACCGACCGGCCTTGGCTGTCGGTCAGGCGGCCCTCCTCCAGAATTTGCAGGAGAGTGTTGAACACGTCGGGATGGGCCTTCTCGATCTCGTCGAACAGAACCACCGAGAAAGGCTTGCGCCGCACCGCCTCGGTGAGCTGCCCGCCCTCCTCATAGCCGACGTAGCCAGGAGGCGAACCCACCAGCCGGCTGACCGTGTGCTTCTCCATGTACTCCGACATGTCCAAGGCGATGAGAGCCTGCTCGTCGCCGAACAGGAATTCGGCCAGTGTCTTGGCCAACTCGGTCTTGCCCACGCCTGACGGACCCAAGAAGATGAACGATCCGCTGGGGCGCTTGGGGTCTTTGAGGCCGGCCCGGGTGCGGCGAATGGCCTGCGACACCGCCTTTATGGAGTCCTCCTGGCCGACAACCCGCTTGTGCAGCTCGTCTTCCATGCGCAGGAGCTTGGCCGTCTCTTCTTCGGTGAGCTTGTAGACGGGGATGCCGGTCCAGATGGACAGCACCTCGGCCACCGCCTCCTCGTCCACTTCGTCGAACAGATCCACGCCCTTGGCCCGGATCTCCTCCTCCATCTTCTCCTTGCCGGCCAGCAGCTCCTTCTCCTGGTCGCGCAGCCGTCCCGCCTCTTCGAAATCCTGCTGCTCCACCGCGCTCTTCTTCTGAGCCACGACTTGGGAGAGCTGGCCCTCGAAGTCCTTGTAGTCCTTCGGGGTGTCCATCCGCTTGATTCGTAGGCGGGACCCGGCCTCGTCAATCAGGTCAATGGCCTTGTCGGGCAGATGACGGTCGGAGATGTAGCGATCGGCCAAGTTGGCCGATGCCACCAGAGCCTGGTCGGTGATGGTGACCCGGTGGTGGGCCTCGTAGCGGTCTCTCAGCCCTTTGAGGATCTCGATGGTGTGGGCAATGGTGGGCTCATCCACCTTGACCGGCTGGAATCGGCGCTCCAACGCGGAGTCCTTCTCCAAGTGCTTGCGGTACTCGTCGAGGGTGGTGGCCCCAATGGTCTGGAGCTCGCCCCGGGCCAGCATGGGCTTGAGGATGGAGGCCGCGTCGATGGCGCCCTCGGCCGCACCCGCGCCCACCAGGGTGTGCAGCTCGTCGATGAACAAGATGATGTCGCCGCGGGTCTTGATCTCTTTGAGCACTTTCTTGAGGCGCTCCTCAAAATCGCCCCGGTACCGGGATCCGGCCACCAGCGCGCCCAGGTCAAGGGTGTAGAGCTGCTTGTTGCGAATGGTTTCGGGAACGTCGTCGGCCGCGATCTTCTGGGCCAAGCCCTCCACGATGGCGGTCTTGCCCACACCGGGCTCGCCCACCAGAACCGGGTTGTTCTTGGTGCGCCGAGAGAGCACCTGCATGACCCGCTCGGTCTCCCGCTGCCGGCCGATCACCGGGTCGAGCCCACTGTCTCGGGCCAGCTTGGTGAGATTGCGCCCGAACTGGTCGAGCACTAAGGAGCCCGAGGCCCCGCCGTCACCGCTGCCGCCGGGAGAGGTGGTGGCCTTCTCCGGCGATCCCGAGCCCTGAGGGCCGCCGTAGCCCGACAGGAGCTGGATGACCTGCTGGCGGACCCTCGACAGATCGGCGCCCAGCTTCACCAGCACTTGGGCGGCCACGCCCTCTCCCTCTCGGATCAAGCCGAGCAGAATGTGCTCGGTGCCGATGTAGTTGTGGCCAAGCTGCAATGCCTCCCGCAGCGACAGCTCCAGCACCTTCTTTGCCCGGGGTGTGAACGGGATGTGTCCCGACGGCGATGACCCGCCCTGGCCGATGATCTCCTCGACCTGGTTGCGCACTGCTTCCAGGGAGATGCCCAGCGACTCCAATGACTTGGCGGCCACCCCCTCGCCCTCATGGATCAAGCCGAGCAGAATGTGCTCGGTGCCGATGTAGTTGTGGTGGAGCAGGCGCGCCTCTTCCTGGGCCAAAACAACGACCCGGCGGGCCCGATCTGTGAATCTCTCGAACACGGCAGTCTCCCGATAGGGGGCTTGTCTCGAAGTGTAACCCCCCCACCCCCCCATTTCGTTCCCGAAGCCCCAACCCGGCGCCGCCTAATGCGTCGCCAATCGGGCTGGATGGGAGAAATCAGAGATTGGACCACTACGCTGACGGCGTGGTTCGCAGCCCCCTCGATCTGATTCCCACCATGGGGCGCGACCTGGAACGGCTGGAGGAGCGGCTAGAAAAGTCCGTCCACACCGAGCACCCGTTCCTCGCCGAAGTAGCCGGACATCTAATCCGGGCCGGTGGCAAGCGGGTCCGGCCGGGGTTCGTGCTTGCGTCGGCGTCCATAGCCCAGACTCACCCAGCACCCGTCGAAGAGCATGTGCTCACCGGCGGTGTTGCCGTGGAGCTGGTTCACCTGGGTTCGCTGTACCACGACGATGTGATGGACGAAGCCCAAGTACGGCGCAACGTGGCCAGCGTAAACGCCAAATGGGGCAACCTGCGGGCCATCCTGGCCGGGGATTTCCTGCTGGCTCGGGCCTCAGAGCTGGCTGCCTCGCTGGGCACCGAGGTAGCCGGGCTGCTGGCCGCCACCATTGGGCGGCTGTGCGAAGGCCAAGTGCGAGAGTTGCAGGACACTGGCAATCCCGACCGCACCGAGACCTCTTACACCGATTCCATCGAGGGCAAGACCGCCTCCCTGCTGGCCACCTCCTGTCGTATCGGCGGCCTGGTGGCCGAACTGGACCGGCCGACGGTGGACACCCTCACCGAGTTCGGCCGCTACTACGGGCTGGCCTTTCAGGTGGTGGACGACATCTTGGACATCGTGGCCACCGACGAGCACCTGGGGAAGCCGTCGGGCAACGATCTGCACGAGGGGATCTACACCTTGCCGGTGATCCGGGCGCTGGGCACTGCCTACGGCCCCCAGCTCAGGGATCTGCTGGGGGGGACGGTGTCGGACGCCACCGTCCGATCGGCCTTGCAGTTGGTTCGGGCCAGCGGCGGCGTCGAGGAGGCGCTGGACGTGGCCAGCGACTATGTCAAACAGGCCTCAGCCAGCTTGGAATCGCTGCCCCCCACCACGGCCACCGCCGCTCTCCAAGTGGCCACCGACCACCTGATCGATCGGGCCCGCATCCCCCTCGGAGATCACTAGCTCGATCACCAGGCTCAGTAGCCAGGCTCGATCGCCAGGCTCAGTCACCAGGCTCGATAGCCAGGCTCGATAGCTAGCTCGATCACCAGGCTCAGTAGCCAGGCTCGATCGCTAGCTCGATCACCAGGCTCAGTAGCCAGGCTCAGTCGCTTTGGCGCTCCGGGGGTTCGGGGCGAAGAGTGGGAAACAGGATCACGTCGCGGATGCTGGGCACATCGGCGAGCAGCATGGCCAGGCGGTCCATGCCCACCCCGAGACCGCCGGTAGGGGGCAGGCCGAACTCAAGGGCTCTCAGGTAGTCCCAGTCCACAGCCATGGCCTCGGCGTCGCCGGCATCCCGGTCGGCCGCCTGGTCTTCAAAGCGGGCCCGCTGCTCGTCGGGGTCGGTGAGCTCGCTGAAGGCGTTGGCCAGCTCCCGACCAGCCACGATGGCCTCGAAACGCTCTACCCACCCCGGATGGTCTCGGTGCTCTCGGGCTAGCGGCGACACCTCTTTGGGGTAGTCGCACACGAATACCGGGCCCCACAACTCGGCCTCGGTGGTCTTCTCGTAGAGCTCCAAGAGGAGCTTTCCCGGCCCCCAGCGGTCTTCCACCGGAATCTCCCGGTCGACGCAGTGCGATCGCAGGTCGGCCAGCGGAGTATCGAGATCCACCTCCAGCCCGCTGTGCTCGGCTAAGAGATCGACAAACCGGGCTCGGGGCCACGGCGGGGTCAAGTCCAGATCCCGCCCTCCGTAGCTGACGACGGTGGTGCCCTTGAGCTCCAAAGCCAGATGGGCAACCAAGTGCTCGACCAACTCCATGATGTCGCCGTAGTCGGCGTAAGCCCAATAGAGCTCCAACATGGTGAACTCGGGATTGTGACGGGTGGAGATTCCTTCGTTGCGGAACACCCGAGCGATCTCATACACCCGCTCCAAACCCCCCACCACCAGCCGCTTGAGGTACAGCTCAGGAGCGATCCTCAAGAACAGGTCCATATCCAGCGCGTTGTGGTGGGTGCTGAACGGTCGGGCCAGCGCGCCGCCGGGCACCGGGTGGAACACCGGCGTCTCCACCTCGATGAACCCCCGATCCTCCAGCCATCGGCGGGTGAGCGCCATCATCTCGGATCGCAGCAGAAAGGTCTGGCGGGCCTCCTCGGTCACCCACAGGTCGACATAGCGCTGGCGGAACCGGATGTCGGGGTCCGACAACCCGTGCCACTTGTCGGGAAAGCTCCGCCGGGCTTCGGCCAGCAGCTCCCAGCGCTCCACCTTCACCGACAGCTCTCCGGTGCGGGTCTTCATCACCTCGCCGCTCACCCCCACCCAGTCGCCCAGCGACAACGCGCAGAATCCGTCGTATTCCGGGGTGACCTTGGCGGGAGCAAAGAGTTGGATGCGGCCGGTGGCGTCTTGAAGAGTGGCGAACGCCAGCCGGCCCTGCACTCGCCGGAGCATGATCCGGCCCGCCACCGACACCTTTTGCCCGGTCTCGGTGCCCGGCTCGATTTCGCCGTGATGGTCGTGGCATTGGGCGGCGGTGGCCGTGGCCTCGAACCGGTAAGGGGGATTCACCGAAAGCCCTATTGGTTGCGCCCGTGGACCAGCCACAAGCCGTGAAGGGTCAGATAGGGCTCGACATACTGGATGGTCTCTGACAGCGGTGCGATGAGATGGGCCAGTCCACCAGTGGCGATGACGACCACCTCACCGTCCAGAGCTGAGGAGAATCGGGCCACCATGCCATCGATCTGAGCAACAAACCCGTAGATTACCCCCGACTGGATCGACTCCATCGTTGTCTTGCCGATCACGCTGCGGGGCTCGGTGAGCGCCACTGGCCCCAGGGCGGCCGCCCGGCCCACCATGGCTTCCAGGCTGACCTCGATACCCGGCCCGATAGCTCCGCCCAAGAACTCTCCGGCTTCGGATACCACGTCGAAGTTGTTGGTGGTGCCGAAGTCCACAATCACCGCGGGACCGCCATAGAGCTGGTGGGCGGCCACCGCGTTGGCAATTCGGTCAGCTCCTACCTCGCGGGGGTTGTCGTACAGAATGGGTATGCCGCTGCGAGTGCCCGGCTCGATCACCACCGGTTCGAAATCAAGGTAGCGCTGCACCATCATCCGCACGCTTTCCCGGATTTGAGGCACCCCGGAGCACACCGCAACCCCGGTCAGCTCGCTTTCCATCTCCACGTTCACGCTGTCCAGCAGACTGCGCAGCAGCACCGACACCTCGTCGGGGGTGCGCTCGTGCACCGTTGACAAGCGCCAGTGTTCGATCAGCCCATCCTCGGCCCGGCAGTCCTCAGCCCGCTCAGCCTCATATAGGCCGACCACGGTCTGAGTGTTGCCGATGTCAAGGGCCAACAGCATAAGTACCCCTGATTATCCTTCTTGGCTCGCCTTGGGTGCATCGTTTACATCAAGCCCGATGTCCAAGGCTGGTGCCGAGTTTGTGATGCGACCCACCGAAATGAAGTCCACACCGGTGGCTGCGTACTCGACCACCGTCTCCAGCGTGATGCCGCCGCTCACCTCCAGCAGGCAACTGTGGCCTGCGGCCCGGGCCACGCAGGCCCGCACCTCGTCGGGAGACATATTGTCCAACAGCAGGGCATCAGCCCCCGTAGCCAAAGCCTCTTCCACCTGCTCAATGCGGTCGCACTCCACATAGACGATGCGATCCGGCCAGCTTGTGCGGGCGGCCGCCACCGCATCGGCGATGGAAATCCCAGCCAAATGGTTGTCCTTGAACATGACCCATTCCGACAGCCCCATCCGGTGGTTGTCGCCCCCGCCAGCTCGAACTGCGGCCTTCTCCAGCACCCGCATTCCGGGCGTGGTCTTGCGGGTGTCCCGGATTCGGGCTCGGCCCGCACCGGCCGCGGCCGCCGCATACCGGAAAACCTCGGTGGCGATTCCCGACAAATGGCTCAAGAAGTTCAACGCGGTGCGCTCCGCGGTCAGCACAGAGGCTCGGTCCCCCTCTACCGCGGCCAGCGTCTGACCCGGGGCCACCGGGTCGCCGTCGGCGGCATGCCACTCCACTTCCACCGTGGGATCCACCTGCCGGAAGACCTCGGTGGCACAGGCCCGTCCTGCCAAGCGACCGCCATCTCGGGCGGTGATCTCCGCGGCAATGCCCCCCGGAGGGACAAGCGACGAGGTGAGATCGCCCTGTGGGCCCAAGTCCTCGGCCAGGGCCAGACTCACTGCGGCCTGGACCACTTCAACGGGGGGGTCAAAGCTGGTCAACGTCTAGCCCCAGATTGTCGATGAGGCGAGCCCTTCCGACATGGGCGGCCACCAGCAGGCGCAATTCGCCCGCCAGCACATCGGGTCGATCCAGCTTGGTGGCATCCACCACGGCGGTGTAGTCGGGAGACGCCTTGGGCTCAGCGGCAAGCACGGCGGCCATAACTGCCTCCACCTCGTCGGGATCCCGGCTGCCCTCCACCACCGCATCCCGCCCAGCTTGCAGCGACCGCCACAGCACAGTGGCCGCGGGGCGCTCCTCGGCGGTCAGGTACACGTTCCGACTCGACATGGCCAGGCCATCGGACTCTCGGAATGTGGGGCAACCCACTACCTCCACCGGCATAGACAAGTCGGCGGCCATGCGCCGGATGATTGTCAGCTGCTGGTAGTCCTTCTCCCCAAAATAAGCCCGAACCGGCCCGAACATGGCAAACAACTTGACCACCACGGTGGTGACCCCGTCGAAGTGGGTGGGGCGGAACCGCCCTTCCAGCACGGCGTTCAGCCCCTTGACCGCTACCGAGGTGATCGGGGGCTGCGGGTACATTTCCTCGGCCAGGGGAGCAAACACCAGTCCGGCTCCCGCAACAGCACACATCTTCACATCCCGGTCGAGGTCGCGGGGATAGGTCCCATAGTCTTCGCCCTCGGCAAATTGAAGTGGGTTCACGAAGATGCTCACCACGGTCAGATCGTTCTCAGCCGCCGATCGGGTCACCAAAGACTGGTGGCCCTCGTGGAGATATCCCATGGTGGGCACCAAGCCGACTGAACCACCTTGGGCACGAGCGGCCTCTACCGCTTCCCGCAGCTCAGATGCACGCTCAACGACCGGAATTGCGCTCACGAAACACCCTCTTCTGCACGTGACACCAACTCGCCCCAATCCCCCAAGCGTTGGCAGCCGCCGGTTGCAGGATCGGCCCATCCATCGGCCACATCGGGGGCCAACTCCCCCAAGGGCACCATCACGAATGCCCGCTCCAACATGCGGGGATGGGGCACCACCAAATCGGGCTCGTCCACCGTCTCGCCGTCCACCCACAAGACATCGACATCCAGGGTACGGGGACCCCAGCGGACTTCCCGCACTCGCCCGGCCGAAGCCTCCAATGCCTGGCAGAGCTCCAATAGACCTCGGGCCGACCGATCGGTTTCCAGTTCAGCTACCACGTTCAGGTATTGGCCCTGGTCAGGGCCTCCCACCGGATCGGTTTCAAATACGCCGGAGACGGCAACGCAGTCGTCCATGGCCGCCACTGCGCTTTTGAGGTAGCCCATGCGGTCGCCCAAATTGGACCCCAAGCCTAGAAAAGCTCTGGTCATAGGGCTACTTCTCCAAGTGCATCAGCCTTGACGCCCAAACCCAAAACCGCCCGGATCATTGCCGGTGGCGAGTTATGCGGACACCGCTGGTAGACAGCTGCTGGGGCACCGGCGGACGCAACTTGCGGACCTCCACGGTTACCCACTGGGCCCTTTGGTCGGCGTTCAGGCAAACCTCGGCCACCTTCTGGGCCATAGCCTCCATAAGGGTGAACTGCTCGCCCTCCGCAGCCGCGCACACCGCCGCGCACACCTCTCCGTAGTCGATGGTGTCGCCCAGGTCGTCAGTTCGACCTGATGGAGCCAGATCCGCGCCAATGTCCACATCCAGCTCGAATGGCTGAGCCCTGACCCTCTCCTCAGGAAGCGCTCCGCACAGGGCTGTCACTCGCAAGCCCTGCAAGCGCAGGCAATCCTCAGTCATCCTCGCTGGACTCCTGTTCGTCGTCAACGACCACGGACAGATGTACCTCCGGCTCGGGAAGGGCGGCGGCGGCGTTGACGATGCGGCGGCCCACCGAGCCGATGGGGCGTTCGGTCATCTTCTCTACCACCACCACAGCCTGCGACTCGTTGGGAACCATCCCGGTCCACAGCAGGTACCCGGCCATGAATCCGCACACCTCGTCGCCCAGTCCCCGCCGGTGGACCAGCAGCTTCTCCCCACCGGCCAACAGAGAGTGCAGTTCGGCAAAGAGCGGTTCGAGCCGTGCCCGGTAGTCCTCTTTGTCGGCGATGGGCCAGTGGCTCCAAGCGATGTTTTGCTCGCTGTAGTTGTGGAGATTGTGAGTCGACGGGATCAGCGATACGACCCGAGTGAAGCCCTGCTGGCGGATCCAGTTGATCTCCTCGGTGCGCCGAACCCGGCGGTGGCTATCGCCCCGACCTCCCGGGCGCTCACAGATGGCGAGGCGATCCTTCATGATCCAATAGAAGTTTCGGGGACAGATGCCCGCGGCCCATTTGCCCTTCATGCCGCCACCACCTTCACACTCCCATTGCCCTCGCCCTTCATGCCGCCACCACCTTCATAGCTCCAACGGTGGCGGCCACGTCGTGGACTCGGACCACCGACACTCCCTGGGCGAACGCCCAGGCTGCGGAGGCCAGCGACCCTTCGAGCCGGTCGTCGGTGGGCACCTCCTCGCGATCACTGCCATCGCTCACCGCGTGCAGCTCTCCTATGAAGCGCTTGCGGCTGGCGCCGAGCACCACGGGTGCTCCCAGCGCAGTGAGCTTCGGCAAGTTGGCCAACAGTTCCAAGTTGTGGCCGGTGGTCTTGCCGAAGCCGATCCCCGGATCCACCCATACCTCGGGAACTCCGGCGGCTTGGCCCCGCTCAATGGCCTCGGCCAAAAAGTCTCGAACGTCGGCGACCACGTCGGCGTAGTGAGGGGAGATCTGCATGGTGGCCGGGGTGCCCTGGCGATGGACCGCGATCCAGGTCACGTTCAGATCTGCGGCAACCTCGTGCAGCGAGGCCGACACGTCGTTGAGAATCTCGGCTCCCGCCGCCACCGCGGCCTGGGCCACCTCGGGCTTGGTGGTGTCGATGGAGACACGGCCGTGCGGGGCCAAACCAGCCACCACGTCCACTACTCGATCCAGCTCTTGGTGCACAGGCACTGGCTCGGCCCCGGGGCGGGTGGACTCGCCGCCCACATCCACAACCGCAGCTCCCTCGTCGAACAGTTGGCGGCCGCGGGCCACTGCCTCCTCTGTCGACTGGAACCGTGCGCAGTCGGAAAACGAGTCGGGAGTCACATTCAGGATGCCCATGACCATTGCCTGTGACTCCACCACCTCAGAGTACCCCTGCGTTTTGGGGCTTCCCTATGCGAATGGCGCTTCTGAAGGGGATTTAGCGGTCGATAAACCTCATTGCCTCGGCTCGGGTGGCGATATCGGTCCGGAACAGGCCTCGGACCGCAGAGGTAACCGTGTTGGCCCCCGGCTTGCGGATGCCCCGCATCGACATGCACAGATGCTCTGCTTCCACCACAACCAACACGCCCCGGGGGTTGAGGGCGTTCTCGATGGCGTCGGCAATTTGGGTGGTGAGCCGTTCTTGCACCTGTGGCATCCGGGCGTACCCCTCCACCACCCGGGCCAGCTTGGACAGCCCGGTTATGCAGCCGTCTCTGTTGGGGATGTAGCCCACATGGGCCTTGCCCAGAAACGGGATCAGGTGGTGCTCGCACAGCGAGTACAGGGGGATGTCCCGCACCAGGATCATCTCGTCGTGATCGGCCTCGAATTGGCGGGTCAAGTGCGATGCCGGGTCTTCGTGCAGCCCTTCGCAGATCTTGGCGTACATGCGGGCCACCCGCCCCGGCGTGTCCAACAAGCCGTCTCGATTCGGGTCCTCGCCAATGGCAGCCAGGATTTCCCGCACCGCGGCCTCGATCCGGGGTTGGTCTATGGAGCCTGATTTCGTGTCGGCCATCGGCCACGACGGTAGTCCGGTAGTGGCGCATTCTCATCGTTGGGCGACCCGGGCTTGGAGCCCGGCACCGCTCCACACCAAAGGGGTAGTGTTCAAAACTCATGGCTGGGCGGGCAGCGTTGGACGGGTTTCGGGTGGTCGACCTGGGCTGGGGCATCGCCGGCGGCTATGCCACCAAGCTGCTAGCCGACGCCGGGGCCGAGGTGGTGAAGGTGGAACTGCCTGAAGGCGACCCGCTGAGGGGCTATTCGGCCTCCTTTTCCCCCATCGACGACCACGGTCCGCTGTTCGGATTCTTGAACACCACCAAGAAGGGGGTGGTTCTGGACTACCGGACGCCAGAAGGACGCAGCCAGCTGCTCGATCTATATGCAACCGCCGATCTGGTGATCGAGCGTTCGGAGCCCGGCGAGTTGGAGACTCTGGGGGTGGGCTGGGAAGCGCTGGCCGGCTTGCGACCCGATGCCACCATGCTGTCGGTTTCCAACTTCGGCAGAGGCGGCCCTTGGAGCCAACGCCCGGCCAACGAGTTCACGCTCATGGCCATCGCCGGATCGACCGCCACTCGGGGCCAGCCGGGTCGCATCCCGTTCAACGCCGGCGGGCGCATCGGCGAATGGATGGGGGGTGTGACCGCGGCGGTGGCAGCCACCGCGGCGCTGCGCCGGGCTCGGCGCACCGGGATCGGCGACCACGTGGATCTCTCCCTGCTCGAAACCATCACCCCCACCTGTACCAACGTGCAGACCCTGTGGGGTTCATTCACCGGCGAATACGACACCCGCATTGCGTCGGAGGTGCCTTCGGTGGAGCCCACCCGCGACGGCTACGTGGGTTTCTGTGTGTTCACCGGCCAGCAGTGGCAGGACTTCACCGTGCTGGTGGGCCACCCGGAGTGGGCCGACGATCCGCAATTGGGCACCATGGGTGGGCGCATCGCCGCCGGCGAGTCCATCGTCGGGGCCATCCGTGAATGGACCTCGGCACGCACCACCGAGGAAGTGGTGCGCGAAGCCATCTTGCTGCGCATCCCCGTGGCCCCCATAGGAAACGGCACCAATTTGCCCGGGTTCGACCAATTCGCCCATCGGGGGGTGTATGTGCCCAACCCTGGCGGCAAATTCATCCAACCCCGGGTGCCGTACCGAAATGCCTCCCACCCGTCGGTCGCCTTCCAACCCGCCCCCCGCCTGGGCCAACACACAAACGAAGTGCTCGGCCGGCTTGCGGAGGGCCCAGACTCAAATGCCTCTGTCCGTAGGGAGGGCATCGACCCGACGGCGTCGCCCGATGCCCTGCCCCTCGACGGGGTTCGGGTGGTGGACATGACCGCCTTCTGGGCCGGCCCTTACGGAGCCCTGGTGCTGTCCACCCTTGGGGCCGATGTCATCCACATCGAATCGGTTCAGCGCCCCGATGGGATGAGGTTCGGCTCGGCCCGCACCCCGGCCGACGACCACTGGTGGGAGTTTGGCCCTACCTTCCAACACGCCAACGTGGGCAAACGATCGATCACCCTCGACTTGACCCGGCCCGAGGGCATGGATCTGCTGCACCGGCTCATTGGGGTGTCCGATGCCCTGGTGGAAAACTTCTCCCCCCGGGTGATGGATCAGTTCGGGTTGGACTGGGACACGGTCCACGGGCTGAACCCTCGGATGGTCATGGTGAGGATGCCGGCCTTCGGACTCGACGGACCGTGGCGCGACCGAGTGGGTTTCGCCCAGACCATGGAGCAGGTCAGCGGCATGTGCTGGCTGAGCGGCTACCCCGACACCGCCCCCCAGCTGGCCCGAGGCCCGTCCGATCCGCTGGCCGGACTCCACGCCGCCTATGCGGTGATCTGCGGCCTGCACGCCCGAGAGCGCACCGGGCTGGGCAGTTTCGTGGAAGCCACCATGGTGGAGACCGCGCTCAACGCCGCCGCCGAGCAGGTGGTGGAGTACTCGGCCACCGGTCATTTGATGCAGCGGGAGGCCAACCACCACCCGAATGCCTGCCCACAGGGCGTGTACGCCTGCTCTGATGGCCAACACGTCGCTCTATCGGTGGAGACAAACCAGCACTGGGAGGGATTGCTGGAAGCCGCGCCCGATTTGAAACTCGACCGTATTCCAGCCTCGGCAGCTTTGGCCGACCGATTCGCGGCCCGCCACGAATTCGACGAGCGGCTAAGCCGCTGGTGCGCTGGACTCTCGGCCGCCGACATCGTCGAGCGGCTCATTGCCTTTGGGGTTCCCGCAGCCGAGGTGGAAATGAGCCGGGGCGGAGACCGCAACCCCCAAGTAAACGCCCGGGGGTTCTACGAGGCGGTTGAGCACCGGCTGGCCGGTACCCATCGCTTCCCGGCCATGCCGGTTCGCTTCGGCCGCCAACCCGACCTCTGGTTCACCCGCCCCGCCCCCACCCTCGGCGAGCACAATGCCGAGGTACTGGGTGACCTGCTCGGCGTTGACGACGAAGAACTGGCCCGCCTCGAAGCGGCTCAGATCATCGGCACCCGCCCCGCCTTCGCGCCCAACACTCCTGCTGTGTGATGTTCGACATGATGGACAAATTGCACAGCACTACTTTCTGAGACTTGGCCCTAGACTGACTTCGACATGACGGCCACCGAGTCGAATCGCAGCTACCGGCTCTCCGATCGCTTCAACAACGAATACGGAACGGTCTTCCTCACCGGCATTCAGGCCATGGCTCGGCTCCCGCTAGAACAGCTGCGAGCCGATCGGGCCGCAGGGTTGAACACTGCCGCGTTCGCAGCCGGGTACCCGGGCTCCCCGCTGGGCGGGCTTGACTCTGCCCTGGAGCGGGCCGTGAGGGAATCGGGGGAAAGCCACATCGTGCTGCGGCCGTCTGTCAACGAGGAATACGCGGCCACCGCAGTGATGGGCAGCCAACTCGCCGGCACCCGACCCGATGCCCGCTACGACGGCGTCATCGGAATCTGGTACGGCAAGGCCCCCGGAGTCGACCGGGCCTCCGACGCCATCCGCCACGCCATGTACGCCGGTGCCGACCCCAACGGCGGCGTGGTGCTATTGGCCGGCGATGATCCCAACGCCAAGTCATCCACCCTGCCGTCAACCTCGGCCGGGGTGCTGGCCGACCTGCACATCCCGGTGCTCTACCCCGGCGATCTCGCCGACGTGCTGGAACTGGGCCGCCACGCCATCGCCATGAGCCGGGCCACTGGCTTGTGGGTGGGGCTGAAAATCGTGGCCAATGTGGCCGACGGATCGGCCAACGTGAGCCTGGATCCCAACCGGGTCAACCCGGTCATTCCCCTGCACGAAGGCGCCCCCTACCAACACCGTCCCGACCCCCGGCTGCTCACTCCCTACACTCTGGACTTCGAGCGGGAGATCGTGGAGGTCCGCAGCAAGCTGGCGCTGGAGTATGCCGAGCTGAACCACCTCAATCGAGTGGTGGTGGACTCTCCCGCCGCCTGGATTGGCATCATCTCCTCAGGCATCACCTACTGGGAGGTGCGCGAGGCGTTGGCGGTAATCGGATTGGACAGCGACGAAGAGATCGCCGAGGCCGGAATCCGCATGTTGCGCATGGGTTTGCCCATTCCCTTCAACGCCTCCACCATCCGCGGCTTCGCCGCCGGTTTGGAGGAGATCTTCGTCATTGAAGAGAAGACCCCCAACGTGGAGTCGCGGGTGAAAGACGCCCTGTACAACACCTCTCACCGACCCCGGATCGTGGGCGAGTTCGACGAGTTTGACCGTCGGCTGATCAAGAGCCACGGCGCCCTCCACGCCGATGACCTGGTTGGGCCTCTGCGCAACCGATTGGCCCGTTTGGCCGATCGTCTGACCCCCGAGATCCCGGTGCGGGAGCGCATTCCCCTTGCCGTGAATCGCACCCCGTATTTCTGCTCAGGGTGTCCGCACAACCGCAGCACGGTGACCGACCCTGAGACCGCGGTGGGCGCGGGCATCGGCTGTCACACCATGATCCTTTTGGGAGGCGAGGACCGCTATGGCGATGTCTCCGGGCTCACCTGCATGGGCAGCGAGGGCACGCAGTGGATCGGCATGGCCCCATTCGTGGAAACGCCCCACCTGATCCAGAACATGGGCGACGGCACGTTCTTCCACTCTGGTCAGCTGGCCATGACCGCAGCCATCGCCGCCGGGGTGAACATCACCTACAAATTGCTGTGGAATGGGGCGGTGGCCATGACCGGAGGGCAGAACCCTACCGGCGGCATCCCCCTCGACCGGGTGTGCCGGTCGCTTTTGGCCCAGGGCGTGGTCCGCATCATCATCGCCTCCGACGATCCGGCCCGCACCCGCCGCCTCGGTCTGCCATCAGAGGTGCTTGTGAAAAACCGCACCGAGTTGGCCGAGGCTCAAAGAGAACTGGCCGCCGTGCCGGGCGTAACCGTGCTTATCTACGACCAGCGGTGTGCGGCCGAGCTGCGCCGCGACCGCAAGAGGGGAAAGATCAGCCCGCCCCAGACCCGGGTGGCTATCAACCACCGGGTGTGTGAGGGGTGCGGGCATTGCGCTGAAGTATCCAACTGCCTGTCGGTACAGCCCTTCGACACTCCGTTCGGCCGCAAGACCACCATCGACCAAGACAGCTGCAACATCGATCTGTCGTGCTTGGAGGGCGATTGCCCGGCATTCGTCACGATCACCCGACCTAAGCGCACTCGCCGCCGAAAGGCCTCACAGCCGCCTGCCGGTCCGGCTGTTCCGCCACTTCCCATTCCCGATGCTGGGGAGCCTCCCAACACCGACGTGAACATCCACATCACCGGTATTGGCGGCACCGGAGTGGTGACCACCGGCCAGCTCATCGGCACCGCGGCCATGCTCGACGGGTCCAACGTGCAAGGACTCGACCAGATAGGTCTGTCGCAAAAGGCCGGCCCCGTGGTCAGCGACTTGCGTATCACCCGAGGTGGCCGATCCGGCAGCAATCGCCTTGGGGATCGCCAGGCCGACCTGCTGCTGGCCTTCGACCTGCTGGTGGCGGCATCGGCCACCGGCCTGGACGCGGCCGACCCAAGCCGGACATCAGTGGTGGGATCGCTCGACTTGGTGCCGCCCGGAGCAAAGACCGCCCACCCCGAAATCGATATGCCCACCGCGGCCGAGTTGTTGGAGCGGGTTCAGGCCGAGACCCGGCCCGACGCCCAGTTCTGGGCCAGCGCATCCGACCTGACCCAGGCGCTCGTCGGCGATGCCGTGGGCACGAATGTCTTTGTTGTGGGGATGGCAGTGCAAACGGGATTGCTGCCGGTAACGGCTGAAGCGGTGGAAACTGCCATCGAGCTCAACGGGGTGGCAGTTGAAATGAACACTGCCGCTTTCCGCTGGGGCCGCTGGTGGGTGGCCGATCAGCCGATGGTGGAAGCCACCGCGGCGAGTCAACCGGTAGCGGTGCCCCGCGACGCCCGTAGGCTGGATAACAACGACCAAAGCGTGCTGGGGCAAAAGCTGAACGAACGTATCGCCGAGATGGCCGACGGCGACACGGTGCTGGCCTCTGCCTTAGAGCTCTTTGCGGCCGAACTGGTGCGATTCCAGAATCGAGCTCTGGCTGGGCGCTATCTCGACGAGGTAGCGGAGTTAGCCGCCATAGAACGCCGAGTGAACCCCGGTTCGTCCGCGCTGACAGCAGCGGTGGCCGCCGGTCTATTCAAGCTCACTGCCTACAAGGACGAGTACGAGGTGGCCCGCCTGCTGCTCGACTCCAACGGCCACGCTCCCGCGGTGGCCGCCACCCAACCCGGCGACCGGTTGGCCTGGCTGCTACATCCGCCCACCCTGAGATCGCTGGGCCGCAAGAGCAAGATTGCCCTGTCGACTAGGCGCTGGCGGCTGGCCATGAAGCTGTTGGCCAAGGGCAAGCGCCTCCGGGGCACCCCCTTCGATGTCTTTGGCCGGGCCAAGGTTCGCCAAGAGGAGCGCCGCCTGCCGGCCGAGTACCTGCTGGCGCTGCGCCAAGCTACCGACGGCGCCGAGATTCCCGAAGACATGCAAGCCGCCCAGGCCATCGCCGAGGCCGCCGACTTGGTCCGCGGCTATGAAGACATCAAGCTGGCGAATATCGAGCGCTTCCGAGCCGCGATCAGCCGATAGTCAGCTCAAAGTTGGGCTTCGCGGGGATCCCAGCGCTCGCGGGCTTTGTCGCCCACTCGGTTGAGGGCGAACACGGTCATGAACATCACGATGCCGGGCACAAACACCAAGTGGGGATGGTCCTGGTAATTCTCCTGGCCCGCCTCAATCATGTTGCCCCAGGTGGGCTCGGGAGGCTGGATGCCCACCCCCAGGAAGCTGAGCGACGCCTCGGCCACGATCAGCACCGCGGTCACCAAGAAGGCATACGACACCATGGGAAGAGCCACATTGGGCATCAGCTCCCGGAAAATGACGCGCCGGTCCCCCGACCCCATCGCCTTGGCCGCCAAAACGAACTCGCGCTGGGCGAAGGTCAGCGTGTTGGCCCGGGCTAATCGAATGTAGGTGGGAATGCCCAATAGCGACAGCTCCAAGGCCATGGTCCACTGGTTCTGAGTGAACACGGTGGCCATGGCCACCAGCAGGATCAGCGGAGGGAAGGCCAGCATTGAATCGGCCAGAATGCCCACGCCGCTGTCCAACGTACCCCGGAAGTAGCCCGCGGTGATCCCGATGATCCCGCCGATAACCAACCCGATGGCCACCGCCCCCAGGCTGATGATCAGCGACGTCCGGGCCCCCCACATCACCCCGCCCAAGAGGTCGAGCTCCTGGGAGTTGGTTCCCAGCGGATGGCGGGAAAACAGGTCGGGTCGAAGCCGAAGGCCCTCTCCGAAGGAGTTCTTCACCAATTTGGATTCGGGCAGCGGCAGCCAGGCCACCGTGATGGCCGAGAGCCCGATCAGCGTCAACCAGAACCCCGACAGCCATGCCGAGGTGTCGAAGCTCGAACCCCACCGCCTCTGGCACAGGGCATCCAAGCCAAAGTATCCACCGACGATGCCGGCTAGCACCAAGGTCACCCTGATCTCGGCGGTCACATCGTTGAGCACCATGGTGCCCACGAAGATTGCGGCGATGCCGATGGGCAGCAGCGGCCCGAACCAGATCGACCGTGGCTCGGCGCTGCGCGCTCGAATCTCTGGCTCTTCTCGGGTTATCGCGCCAGTCGCAACGTCAGACACGGCCCCGCCTAATCCTGGGGTCTAGATACTGGTAGGAGATGTCGATGATGGCGTTGAGCAACACATAGCCCACCGCCAGCACCAGCACTCCGCCCTGCACGATGGTGTAGTTCTTGGGAATCACGCCTGTCCCCACGATCAGCTTGCCCAGCCCATCCAAGCCGAAAATCGTCTCGATGATGACTGTGCCGCCGATGAGACGGCCCAACGTGATACCCGCCACCGTGATGAGGGAAAACGACGACGGCCGCAGTGCGTCGCGGAACAGAATGCGCCACGTGGGCATGCCCTTGGCCCGCGACGACAGCACGAACTGCTCTTGCAGGGTAGACAGCATGTCGGTCCTCAGCAGCCGGGTGAACACCGCGATCTCACTCAAGGCCAGGGCCAGCGCGGGCAGGAACAGCGAGCGAATCTGCTCACGCCAGTTGTCGTCGTAACGGTGAGATGCGGTGCGAGGGAAGTCGGGCCACTGTACGAAAACCCACAGCAGTAGTCCGGCAACCACGATCGTGGCCAAGGCATAACCGAACCACCCCGAAACATCGGCGCGGTCTTCCCGCAAGCGGGTAATGGCCAGATAGGCCAGCCGCAAAACGATGAATCCGACTCCGATCACCCACAACCATCGGGGTATGGACTCCCGGAACACGAAGAAGAATATGAATAGGAGTCCAGCCAGAAACGTCGGCACCGAGATGAAGCCGAACATGGTGCCGCTCACCATTCGGTCAACCCGGGTCCCGGCCGCCTGGGCCGACCACACGCCCAAAAAGATGGCGATAACGAATGACATGCCCAACGCCATGGCCGACAATCGCAGCGTGGGTCCCACGCTGCGCTGCAACAAGTCGGCCACCGGCTCGTTGGGAGGCCGCAGCGACTGGCCCAGATCACCGGTCACCGCACTGGTCAGCCAGTCGACATACCGCTCAGTAATGGGCTTGTCGAGGCCGAGGGCCTTTCGAATGGCCTCCAGATCCTCCAGGGTGGCGTCGGTACCCAGTGCCACCGCGGCCGGATCGCCGGGAATCAGGTCGATCAGAAAGAACGTGGCCAGGGATACGAGGAAGAGCACCGGCACGAGCCTGACCAGTTTCAAGCCGATCACCCGTAGCACGGTGCTCTTCCTCCCCTAGAGCCCTATTGACTCGAAGTTGTCGTTGTTCGAATCAGTTCTCGATGTAGGCATTGCCGAACAGGAAGATTGTGGCGCCAGCTCGCTGGACACCCTTGACGTTCGGGGCGAGCGCCAAGCCTTCCTCGGTAACCGAATAGACCATGGCCGGCAGTTGCTCGACCCACACGCACTGCACTGCGGCCAATGCGGCCCGCTGGTCATCCACGTTCGCCGCTCCATACAACCCCGCCAGTGCGGCGTCCATGTCCGGGTGGCCGAAAGCCATCCGGTTCGACCGGCTGGTTGAGAGGAGGTTGTCATTGAGCGAAGCAACCCACGTGGCGCCATCGGCATTGAAGCCCCATCCGGCCATCTCATAGTCGGCCTGGACGATGACTCGAGGAATCAGCACGGTGGTAACGGGGCCGAGGGCAACCTCGACCTCGAACCCGGCTGCTTCCAGCATTCCCTCAACCGCCTGGGCGATCTCGGGGCCGGGATCGGTGTCGGCATGCACCAGGAATAGCGAGCCATCCCAGCCAGTGTCTGCCTTCACTTCCTCGACCAACGCCGCGGCCGCATCGGTATCGAATGCCGGCTCCTGATCGGCGCATTCCTGCAACTCGGGCGACCACAGCAAGGTGCCCTCAGCAGCGATGGCATTGGTGGTATTGAGCTTGCCCTCAAAGGCCCGCTCGTTGATGATGTCCCGGTTGATGGCGTGGTGAATGGCCCGACGGATCCTGATGTCCTTGCCGATCACCTCGGCGCCGCGGACTCCCTGGTTGAACAGGAACAGTCCGCCAACATTCTGGAGCTCCGAGCTCAGCACGGCGCCAGCCTCTCGGGCATCGGCGAACACCCGTGGATCGCGCAAGAAAGCGGCATTGAAGTCGCCGGCCTGGAAGGCCTCCCAGTTGGCCACCGAGCTGCCCGGGAAGGTGAACTCGATCTCCTCGATGCACACCGGGCCGCCCCAGTAGTTGTCTCGGGCTCGTAGCACCGTTCGCACGTTGGGCTCCACCTCGGCCACCACGTAGGGGCCGAAGCTGGCCGCGTTGACCAGATCAGGTGTTACCGCCATACGGTTGCGGACGAGTCGGGCTGCGCTGGTTTCCTCGGTGGCGTTGCCCGCCTCCTCGTCCAGAAGCTGGGCGATGATTCGCGGGTTCACGATCATGCCGGGCTCGTCGCCCAACAGCGTGTGGAAGGTGCTCCACCCCCGATGGAGTCGGAATATGACGGTGCTGTCATCGGGAACTTCGGTGTTGTCGAAGTCGATGAGGGCCACCGAGCCAGCCGCACGGTTGGTCATGCCATCGCCGCGGGTGTCGAAGAAGCGGAGCATCGAGTCGACCACGTCTTGGGCAACAAACGCATCGCCGTTTCCATAGGTGATGCCCGAGCGGATCTTCAATGTCCACTCAGTGAAGTCGTCATTAGGGGTCAGCGACTCTGCGGCCTGGCCGTTGGATACACCCGTCGCAGGATCGAACGCCATCAGCACGTCCCACACGTTCACGAGCTGGGTTCCGCCTACCAGGGCACCGCTGCTGCCGGTTGGGTCCATGTTGGCGTTGGGTGAGAACACCGCGTAGTTGATCTTGGTGCCCGGAACCGTGGCCTCGCAGCCATCCATCATCTCTTCTTCTACCGGAGCAGGCTCATCACCGTCATCAGACGGCTCAGCCGGAGCCGGCTCATCATCGCCGTCATCAGTCGGCTCAGCCGGAGCTGGCTCATCATCGCCGTCACCAGACGGCTCGGCGGGCGCCGGTTCATCATCGCCGTCACCAGACGGCTCGGCGGGCGCCGGCTCATCTGGGCCGGTGGCCACCCCATCATCATCGTCGTTGCCACAGGCCGCGGCCACCAGGCCGAACACCATTAACAACGCCAGCAGCTTCAACAGCCATGAACGCATTTGAAATCCCCCTCGCGGAATCAGGTTCCGACACTCTATGAAACCTGGCCTGACGGGGCAACAAGAGGCGCCCGCCCCCTTGCCCATCAAGGGAGCGGGCGCCTCTTGTCCTATGAAATGCTGCCGCCTAGATCAGTTCTCGATATAGGCGTTGCCGAACAGGAACAGGGTGGTCATGCTGCGCTGCACGCCTTTGATGTTCGGAGCCAGCGCCAGGCCTTCCTCGTTCACCGACCAGATCATGGAGGGCAGGTGATCTGCCCAAACGCACTGGACGTTGGCCAAGGCAGCCCGCTGGTCCTCCAGCGTGCCCGCCTCATACAGGGCGATCAGGGCGGCGTCCATGTCCGGGTGGCCGAAGCCGGTCCGGTTGGATCGGCTGTCAGACCGGTAGTTCTGGTTCAGCGCTGAGACCCACACGGCACCGTCCATGTTGTGGCCCCAACCCGATACCTCGTAGTCGGCCTGGATGATCACCCGGGGGATGAGGACGGTCGTAATGCCGCCATACTCCGCGGACACGTCGAAGCCGACTCGCTCCAGCATCCCCTCGAAGGCCTGGCCAATGGCGGGGGAAGGATCCTGGTCGGTATAGACGAAGAACAACGATCCGTCCCAGCCGGTCTCGTCTTTCACCTCCTGCACCAGGGCAGCGGCGGCGTCAGGATCGTAGGCCGGCTCTCGGTTGGCACAATCCTGGAGTTCGGGCGACCACATCAGCGTGCCTTCATGGGCCAAAGCGTTGGTCACGATGGCCTTGCCCTCAAAGGCCCGCTCGTTGATCACATTCCGATCGACGGCGTGGTGGATGGCCTGGCGAATCCGGGGATCTTGACCGATTCGCTCGGCCCCGCGCACTCCGTTGTTGATGAGGAAGACACCGCCCACGTTCTGGAGTTCAGTGCTCAGCGCGGTGCCGGCGTCGCGGGCATCGGCAAGCACCCGGGCATCACGCAGGAAGGCGGCGTTGAAGTCACCGGCCTGGAAGGCCTCCCAGTTGGCCACCGAGCTGCCCGGGAAGGTGAACTCGATCTCCTCGATGCACACCGGGCCGCCCCAGTAGTTGTCTCGGGCCCGCATCAAGGTGCGCACGTTGGGCTCCACCTCGACCACTTCGTAAGGACCGAAGCTGGCCGCGTTGACCAGGTCGGGGGAAACCGCCATTCGGTTGCGCACCAGCCGCTCCGCGCTGGTCTCCTCGTCGGCGTTGGCCGCCTCTTCCTCCAGCAACTGGGCGATAACCCGCGGGTTCACCACCATGCCGGCCTCGTCACCCAACACCAGCGAGAACGTGGCCCACGGCTGCGTGAGCCGGAATATCACGGTGTTGTCGTCGGGCACCTCAGTGGCATCGAAATCGATGACCTGAACCGAGCCGGCAATGGTATTGGTCACACCGTTGCCCCGGCCTTCCAAGAACCGCTTCATGTGGTCGATCACATCTTGGGCGATGAATTCGTCACCGTTGCCGTAGGTGATCCCCGACGGAATCTTCAGCGTCCACTCAGTGAAGTCGTCATTCGAGGTAAACGACTCCGCCACGTGCGGGTTGTACGTACCGGTGTCGGGATCGAAGGTCATCAAAACGTCCCACACGTTCACCAACTGGCTACCGCCTACCAGCGAACCGCTGCTGGCCGTGGGGTCCATGTTGGCGTTGGGAGAGAACACCGCATAGTTGACCTTGGTGCCCGGCACCGTGGCCTCACAGCCACCCGCCAGCTCTTCCTCAGTAGGTACGGCGGCCTCAATGTCCTCGTCCTCTTCGACGGGAGCAGAAATATCGCTGCGCTCCTCTTCCTCCTCCTCGTCGTCGGCGGGAGCTGGCGCGGGCTCGTCGTCGCCATCGTTGGCGGGAGCTGGCGCGGGCTCGTCGTCGCCATCGTCGGCAGGCTCGGCGGGTGCCGGCTCGTCGGGTGCAGTGGCGACCCCATCGTCATCATCGTCATTGCCGCAGGCTGCGGCCACTAGGCCGAAGACCATCAACAGAGCCAACAACTTAAATAGCCATGAACGCATGGACATATCCCCCTCGTGGAAATTGGTGCCGACACCTTAGGAAACCTGGGCAACAGGGGCAACAGCCGCCATTGGCCCCGCTGGCATGGTCCTAGCGAGTCAAGTGTGGCGTCAGGGAATTACGGAGTCGATGAACTCCCGCATGATTGCGGCGCATTCCTCGGGCTGCTCCAACTGGAGGAAGTGGGTGGAATCGGGAAGGAAGTCGTAGTCGACGTTGGACATGTCGCTGAGGTTCAGCGACGGCAGATATGACGAGGGCACCGTGGGGTCGGCCCCGAGCACTTTGACCGGGCAGCGGATCTTGGCGAAGTCGATGAACACCCCGTAGACGCTGGCGTAGGCAATTATCTGGGCCTCGTATTCGCGAGGACAACGCAATTCAAGCCCCTCGCCATCTTCGGATTCGCGCAGCGTGGTCTCGGCCAGAAGGTCGACTACCCCCGGCACCGCCGCCTTGAACGTCGGGAATACGCGATACAGGTCAGTGAACAAGCTCTTCGTCTTGAATTGGAATGTGCGACGGCTCGCTGATTTCGACATGCGAATGGCCGCCTCTTCGAAATCGAAGTAATTCCTCCCCGGCTTGCATATAGGAGGGTCGAACAGAACCAGCGCCGAATACTGGCTGCCCTTGGATTCAGAAATGAGGGGGGTGAGTGAGGACACCGAGTGGAATACCCCAACCTGCGGTTTTTGGCCGAAATGCTCGTCGATCTCCTCGAGGATTCGGTCGTGATCGCTGACCAGCGTCGGCACGCTGTGATTCTCCAGATCGCCGACCGCATTCCAGCCGTGGTTTCTCAGGTCGTAGACGATGAGATCGAAGTCTTGGGTCAGGTGCGACCAAAACGGATAGTAGAAGTCGATGGCCAGACCATTGCCGTGGCTGAGGATCAGTCGAATCCCATCGGGGTTGCCGTGGCGGCGAAGCAGAATCGACGACTCAGAGCCCACGTCGACTTCGTGAACAGACTGCGGATCGGGGACGCTCCAGACAGCCTTTTGCTCCGTCACGATGATGGGCTTACCTCATAAGCGATGGCAGCGGCAAAATCCTTGGTGCCGATATCTTCCAAACACCAGGACGTCTCGGGGATTTGGGCGAACTGGCCTATGCACCTAGTCGCCCCTCGGCGCATTTCTTCGGGGATCTCCAATTCTGCCACTTTCATGGAGAGGCCCTTGCCGTGGGCCTTCACCAGCGCCTCTTTGATGGTCCAGAATCGAAAGAACGCATGCAGCTGCTGACACCCTTCAAGCGACTCCAACTCGGCCTTCTCTTTTGGGCTGAACACGCCTTCGATGAGGTTGTCCAGATTGCGACGCGGGGCCCGCTCCTCAACGTCCACTCCTAGGCGACCCCTGGGCGCCACGGCGATCAACCCGTGGTTGCCGCTGTGGCTCACATTGAAGCTGATGGACGCGCGTCGGCCGTCAACCAGGGCAAAGGGCTTGCCGTGCTTGGCGGCCTCAAAGGCCAATGACTGGTTAGGGCAGCCGATCCGGCCACACAGAACGGCCCGGAGCGCGGCGCGGCACAGAACGTAGCGCCGTTGGGCAACTGGGGACTGGAAGCGCTGCCAACGCGACCGCTCTTCCCCGTCAAGCCACGCGAAAGCCTCGGCTTCGCGCTCCTGATCGGGGATCAGGTCGACATGGATTACGGCAATGTCACCGATGCTCTTGAACCGGTGCCACCAGCGATCTGTGTCGTTGATCAACCAGAGGATTCGAGATGGTTGATGAGGTCTTGGGGGGTCAAGAGCTCAGCAAACTCCTCAGCGGAGATATCAGTGCCGAACTCCTGGTTGACCATTTGCCAGAACGCGACGATGTCGGAAGAGGAGACACCCGTTTCGGCAACATTTCGAGTCAGATCCAAGGGCTGACCTGCTTCCCGTCCCTCGATTTCGACCGTCTGGTCGACGATGGCCCGAATGCGCTCTTCAGTCGAAGACATTGACTTGCTCCTTTGCAGCTAATTGATAGCGGGGAAAGTGTACCAATGGGCATGAACATGTCAATCGTTCCCGCCCCGGAACGATTTACCGCGATTCATCCACCCAATAGCGTTTCCGCTGGAAGGGATAGGCAGGTAGTGAGATCCGTCGACGGGCCTCGCCAGAAAACAGGCTCTCGAATGGAACCGTCCGACCATCGGTGTATTCCGCCGCGGCGGCGGCAATGTTTCCATCGTCGGATTCGGAAGCCTCCGCATCGGTTTGCGCCGGCCCTTCGCCATCATCAATCAGCCCGCGTAGCTGTTCACGCAGCGATTCGACGTCGCTGAAGACCAGCGCCGCCCGATGTGAGAAGTGGGTTCGCCCGATACTGGCCGTCCACGCCATGTCGGAGAGCAGAGGATCGGTCGCCGCACCACCCGCCGCAAGCTCCTCGGCGTGCTCGTCGAGCCAGGATAGATACTGCTGGGCCAGGTCTCTCAATGCCTCTGGAGTCTTGGCCGACAGAGGCAGCAGTCTCTTGCCCAACGAGTCTGGCGGGCCTTCAGCCTCCAGACCTTCTGCCGTCACCGGTTGCTGCAATCCCGCCGGTCGCCATGACTGGCCGCTACCGTCTGCTTCATCCTCGGCCGCGCCATACCCCTCGACCACGATGTGGGCATTGGTGCCGGATATGCCATAAGCGTTCACCGCGGCCACCGCCTGACGACCGGGGACCTGGGGCCAGTCGATCGGGTCAGTGGCAACCCTCAACGGCACTGTTTCCCAATCGATCTCGAGACTCGGGTCCGTGTAGTGCAGATGCCTAGGGACCTTCCCGTGTCTCATCCCCAGCACAACCTTGATCAAGCTGGCCATGGCCGATGCGCCCTCGAGGTGCCCGATGTTGGTCTTCACCGACCCCATCCACACGGGACGATCCTCGCTGCGCCCTCGGCCATAGACGGCGGCAAGGGCGCTCGCCTCTATCGCATCGCCCACCGCGGTTCCCGCCCCGTGCGCTTCGACATAGTCAACCTCTTCGGGATTGACACCGGCGCGGGCCAACGCCTCGGCCATGACCCGCTCCTGAGCCCTACCGCTGGGAACAGTCACCGCCAGCCCCGACCCGGTCTGGTTCACCGCCGAACCCCGGACCACGGCCCAAATCCGGTCGCGGTCGGCCTCGGCATCGCTCAGCCGCTTCAGCACCACAACACCGCACCCCTCGCCGCGCACATAGCCGTCGGCCGAGGCGTCAAACGACTTGCACTGCCCCTGCGACGACAGCATGCCCGACTCCACGAGGGCACCGGTGACCCCGCTCGAGAGCGTGACATTGGCGCCTCCCACCAAAGCCACGTCTATCTCCCCGCGCCGAAGGCTCTCCACCGCTTGATGCATGGCGACCAGCGACGATGCGCAGGCCAAATCTAGCGGCACCGCCGGCCCTTCCAATCCCAGCGAGAAAGCAACCCGGCCCACGGTGACGCTTCCCGCGGTGTTGAGGTGGGCCCCGACTCGACCGCTCCTCTCGATGACGCTCCGATACTCGCTGACACCGAGCCCCGCGTACACGCCGCCCCGGCTTCCCTTCAGGAGGTCGGGATCGATGGCGGCATCCTCAACGGCCTGCCAACTGGTCTCCAGCAGCAGCCGTTGCAGGGGGTCGATGGTCCAGGCCTCCCTGGGCGATACCCGGAAGAACTGGGCATCGAAGGAGTCGAGGCCATCGATGTACGAACCCGTTCGATAGGCAGCATCGTCGGCGGCCGGATCACCGGGGACTCCCTGCCACGAGCCGCCGTCTTGGCGGCCGTCGGTCACCGTGTTCTGGCCGGTCTCCAGTAGGCGCCAATAAGCCGACAGATCCTCTGCTCCAGGGAACCGGCAGGCCATGCCGACGATGGCGATCTCCTCTTCCTCCGACTGAACAAGCCGGGGCAGGGAAATCTCAACTTCCTCCGACGGTTGGGCAACTTCACCCGGCTGCCCGAATTCCTTGGACAGATGGCGGGCCAGGCCGGTGATGTTTGGATAGTTGAATATCGCCGTGTTGGACACGGTGCACTCGCCGGCGAACGCCCGGTTCAGCCGGTTTCGCAGCTCCACCACCATGAGCGAGTCCATGCCCAGGTCGGCGAACACCGCCGTCGTCTCCGGCAGCTCCGGCAACCGCATCACCGCCTGAAGCTCTTGCTGCAAGAACGAGATCAGGATCTGCTCGCGCTCCGCGGCCGTCACATTTCGAAGCTCTTCCAGCACATCGGCCGCCGAATCCTGGGCACCGGCCGAGGCGCCGTCGCTGGTCGAAAGCAGTTCCGCGAACAATGGGGAACGGGCGTCTGGAGTGTCGGACACCACCTGCCAGTCGATCACCGCCACCATGCCCATGGTCACGTCTTGGCGCACCAGATGGTCGAACGCCTTCAACCCCAGCTCCGGGGAGATCCACCCCCGGCCACCGGCCTCGAGCTGCTCGCCGATCCGTTCCCGCTGCTCTTCGGCCTCGCCCAGTCCCGACCATGCCCCCCAGGCGATGGCCTGGCCGGGCAGGCCCCGCGATCGGCGGTGGGCGGCAAGCTGATCCAAGAACGCATTCGCGGCGGCGTGGTTCGACTGCCCCGGATTGCCCCGGACACCGGCGGCACTGGAGAACAAGATGAACATGTCCAGATCGAGGCCTTCGGTGGCCCGATGCAGGTGCCAGGCACCCAGCATCTTCGGCCACAGCACCTCCTCGAACTTGTCCCAGGTCTGGTTGGAGATTGCACCGTCCGACAGCACGCCCACGCTGTGGATCACGCCCCCGAGCGGCGGCAGGCTGGCATCGATCCGGCCCAGCATCAGATCGATGGCTTCGGGATCGGTCACATCGGCCAGCTCCACGCTCACCGCCACTCCCTGCTGGCGAAGCTCTTCGATCGCCTCGGCCGCTTCGGGATCGGGGTCCCGGCGCCCGTTCAACACGATGGCCCCGGCCCCCCGGTCGGCCAGCCAGCCGGCGACGGCAATGCCGATCCCGCCCAAACCGCCGGTCACCAGATAGGTCCGGTCGTCCCGCAGCCTTCCAGTCTCCAGCGCCGAGTTGGCCAAGACCATCTTTCCGATGTGGCGAGCGGCCTGCATGTGCTTCATCGCCAGACTCGCCTCGACCAGAGACCACCGGGTGTGTACCAGCGGCTTCAATTCACCCGCCGCCACCTGGTCCATTACCCGCCGGAGGGAATCTCCGGCCTGGGCCTGGTCGCTTTCCTTGAGCACGTCAAGCTCCAAGATCCAATAGGCAACGTCGGGGCGCGCCGCCGCCATCTCCTCTGGGCTGAGGATGTCCACCCGGGCCATCTCCACGAACCGCCCACCGGGGGCCAAACAAGACAGGCTGGCGTCGATGAAGCCGGGACCGGTCAGGCTGTTGAGCACCAAGTGAACCCCTTCGCCCCCGGTGGCTTGGAGGATCTCGTCGCCGAACTTTGTCTGGCGGCTGTCGAAGACGTGCTTGACGCCCAGCGACCTCAGATAGGCCTGCTTCGGAGCGCTGGTGGTGGCAAAAACCTCGGCGCCAATGGCCTGAGCCAACTGGACGGCGGCCATCCCCACGCCGCCGGTCCCGGCGTGGATCAGCACCCGCTCGCCGGCCTTCAGATTGGCCATGGTGAAGGAGAGCTCGGCCGACACGAAGGCGGTGGGGATCGTGGCCAGCGCCGCGGCTGGGATCCCCGGGGGCACCGGGGCCACCATCTCCTCACGGGTAACCGCTTCGGCGCCGAACGTCCCGAACGCCAGGCCCACCACCCGCTCACCGATGGCGACCGACGAAACGTCAGCGCCGACATCGGTGACCCGACCGCAGAACTCCCCGCCCAGCAGTCCCTCTTCGATCACGCCCAGCGAGCGGAACATGTCCCAGAAGTTGAGCCCGGCGGCTTCGACGGCCACCCGCACCTCTCGGGGATCCAGCGGCACGGCCGGGTGAGGTTCGGGATGGATCCCGTCGAGATCGCCGTCGGGGTCGGGGGCCAGCAGCCATTTGGCCTCCCCCGCCGGATCGGGCAGGCGGGGTCGACCCGACCCCACACCGGCCCGGGCCAGCCGAGCCGCCTGTCGCAGGCCCGTTCGATAGGCAATGTGATCCTCGTCATCGGGATGCAGCAGCTCGTTGGCCAACTCGGACAGCGGTGCCGCCCTGGCGGGATCCAGATCGATCATTCTCGGCTTCAGATGAGGTGCCTCGCGGGCCGCCACCTTGCCGAATCCCCACAGCAGCGAGCTGGCGATGCCCTCGGCGGATTCGTGTTCCAGAACCTGCGCCCCCCGAGTAACCAGCCAAAGGCCGTTGGTCGGAGTGACATCGGCGTCGCCCATCCCCTGCACCAGCGCCAAGCCGCTCATTCCGGCCAGGGTCGCATCCTCAACCAGTTGCTCGGTGGTGATCTGTGATCCCCGACCGTCCAGTGACACCAAGTGGGCCACTCCTCGGAGCAGCGCATCGGAGGGCAGGCTCTCGAAGAGCTCCTGCCACGACTCGCGCTGGTGCATGGGCAGCGATGCCCTCTTGACTCCCGGTTCGTCTGATATCGACCCGAGCTCGGTGGCCGCCCCTTCGCCCACCAGCACCACGGTCTGATTCTGAGCGGCCAGCTCCAGCCCGAGGTACTCGGCGGTGCCGAAGGAGTCCGCGGCCAGAACCCATACGCCGGGCAGCTCGCTCACCTTGGCCGGTCCCTGAGCCACGATCACCCCGCGGTCGGGCTCTTGGGTGGCGTCGGATCGGGCTACGCCGACCACTTCTGCCTCGACAAAACCAGCGTCGCTGAGGGCCTGCTGCCACACTGCCGGGCCGGCCAGGGCATGGTGGGGGCGGTAGTCGTCGGCGAATCTCCACCAGCCGTCGAGCTGCCCGAATGTCAGATCCAGCCAGCCTTGGCCCCGCAGGTTCTCCAGCGCTACCAGATGGCCCGAGGGCGCCAACAGCCGCCGGCAGTGGTCGAGGGTCTCGTTCAGGTAGCGGGTGGCGTGCAAGACATTGGAGGCGATGATCAGGTCGTATCCGTGGTTGTCGAAACCCTGCTCTATCGGATCGACCTCGATGTCCAACACCCGGTAGTCGATCGAGGCCTCTGCACCGCCAAACCGGGACTCTGCCTCAGAGAAAAAACCAGCGGAGATGTCGGTGTAGACGTAGTCGTAGCGCTCGGCGGGAAGCTCGGGCAGCACCGAGGCAGTGGCCGAACCGGTGCCCGCTCCCACCTCCAGCACCCGCAGCCGCCTGCTCTCCGGCAAGTCGGCCAGCAGTGCGGCCATCGCATCGCCCAGCATCCGATTGGCGGCCTGGGCTACCGGGGCCTTCAGATAGAGGTCGGCCGCGCTCGGCTCGCCGCTGCTGAACAGCAGGGTCAGCGGATCGGCGTCGCCCACCAGCACATCGGGCAGAGCCCCCGCGCTTCGCCGGAACAGGCCGATCTCGGTGGTCCCGTGCGGGTACTGGCCCTCCATCTCGTCGGCCAGTCCGGGGGAATCGCTTGACAGCACATCGGGCAAGGGGTCGTCTGAGCCGACCTTCACGGTGAACCCATCGCCGGTCTCTTCCAGCACCCCGGCCTTGGCCATCATCTCGAGCATCCGGCGAAACAGTCGCCCATGCTCGGAGGCGACTCCCAACTGCTTGCGCAGATCATCGGGGTTCACCTCTTCACCGGCGGTGCGCTCCCACCCCAGCCGGTCCAGCGCCAGACGGGCGTACGACCACGCCAGCCGCTCAAGGTCGGACAACAGCGCAGTCCGGCTCTCGGCCCCTACGCCCTCTGCCGCCAGGTACTGGGAGAACGGTTCCGAGCCCTCGGCAACGGTGGCCGGGCGGGGCAGGAACTCCGCAGGCAGCATTCCGGGCGCCAGGGGGCGGTCGCGCCAAACAATCTCATAGAGGAGATCGTCCACGTCCCCGGCGGCCGACAGCAGCGCGGCCCGGGTCGCCCGCTTCACCGTGTAGCCGCTCAGTCCCCCGAGCACGGTGCCGCGTCGGTCATAGAACTCCAGATCTCCGGTCAGAACCTCAGGGATCCCGACCACTTCCTCCTCCGCCTCCCGCAGGCGGGCACGGCAAACCACCTGGTCGGGCAATGGGCCGGCAATCCACAAGCGCTCCCAGCCAAAGGGCAGATAAGCCACCCCGTCTTCGGTGCTCGCCATGCTGCGAGCCTCGGCCATGACCTGGAAGCAGCCGTCCAGCAGCAGCGGATGGATTTCGATGCCCCCTCGGTCAACGCCCTCTGGCAGCGACAATTCGCCCACCGCCTTGCCGTCGGCTGCCCATAGCCCCCGCAGGGTACGGAACGGGGCACCGAGCTCCACCCCGGTGCTCGTCCGGGAGCGATAAAACTCCGCAACGTCCTTGGCCTCCAACCCAGCCTTCAGACCCTCCAAGTCGACCCTGTCGGACCTTTCCGGCCGCCCGGATTCGGTGTGGGCCAGGCCCTCGGCGTGCAGCGTCCAACCGTCTTCACCTGAACCTCGGCTGTAGATCTCGAATCGAGCGGGGGCATTGGGGTCGGCTTCGTCAATTACGAACTGCACCTGGCGGCCCTCAGATTCCTCTCCGTCATCTGAGTCCGGCTGGCCGAACACCATCGGGCTGTGCAGCTGGAGTTCCTCGACCATGAGGGTCCCCGAATTGCGGTCCATTGGTGCCGATCTCCGGCCGCTCCCATTGGCGGCCAACGCGGCGGTCGCCATAGATCCGTACAGCGCGCCGGGAGTGATCACTTGGCCGTAGACCCGGTGATCGTTCAGCCACGCCGGATCGGAGGCATCCATCTCCGTCTCGTACTGAAGCTCTCCCCGAGGGGACTCATGGCAGACGCCGAGCAGTGGATGCCCGGCACTGGAGCGACGGCGCTTCGGGGCTTCCACCCAGTGGCGCTGACGCTGGAACGGGTAGCCGGGGATCGAGATGCGGCGCCGGGTCTCGCCCCCGTACAAGCCTTCGAAGCAAATGTCGACTCCAGCCCCATACGCCCCGACCACCGCATCGAGGAATCCGCAACCGTCTTCGGGCGCCGGAGTCCGATCAGAGGGGCGCTTCATGCTCGACACCGCAATCGGCTCGGCGCTGTCGGCCTGCTCCGGCCAACACAGGATCGTCATGGGACCGAGCACCGCCCCAGGACCCACTTCGATGACCGCGTCCACCCCCAAATCGGCCAGCGCCTCGACACTTCGCCGATATTCGACCGGCTGGCGGATCTGGCGGCCCCAGTATTCTCCGTCCATGGCCTGGTCGGACTCGAGCACTTGGCCGGTCATGCTGCTCACCAGCGTGATGGATGGCGCGCCAACCTCAATGTCGGGAACGAGCGCCTCGACGCTTTCCGATATCGGATCCATCATGGCGCTGTGGTAGCCCGCGCTCTTCTCCAACGGCCGCACCCGCACCTCCTGGGCCTCGAAGCGCGCCAGCAGTGCCTCGACGTCGGCCGACGGTCCGCTCACCATCAGGTGAGCTCCGTTGTCGGCGGCAATGGCCAGTCGCTGATCGCCCGACGCGGCGCACTGCTCCTCCACCGCGGCCGCCACCTCGGAGGCCGGGGCGAACACCGCAGCCATTGCACCGGGCTCCGACAACTCCGACATGAGCTTGCCCCGCCCGACAACGAACCTAAGGCCGTCTTCCAAGCTGAGCACCCCCGCGGTGTGAGCAGCAGCGAACTCACCCAGGCTGTGCCCGACCACCGCGCTGGGTCGAACTCCCAGGCTCGACCACAATTCCGTCAGCGCGCATTCCAACGCATAGATGGCGGGCTGGGTCCAAGCCGGATCGTCCAGATCGCCTTCAGCGTCGGGCCGCCCGAACATCACCGCCAGCAGCGAGGTGCCGCGCTCTTGTCGGAAGACCTCCTCGCAGCGATCCAAAACGGCTCGCACCAACGGCTCACTCTGGTAGAGCGACTCACCCATCCCAACCCACTGGCTGCCTTGACCGGTGTAGGCAAACGCCACATTCAGGTCGGGGCGCGAACCCGATACCTCTTCTTCTCCTCCCGCCAGCTCTTGGAGCTTGTCGCGCAGCGAATCGGCGTCCTTGAACACCACCCCGGTCCGATGGGAGAGGTGGCTGCGACCCACCCCGGCTGTCCAGGCCATGTCAGAAAGCAGCCCATCGGCTAATGGGTCCGGGGAATCAAGATCCTCTGAGCGGTCCTCTAGCCATTCCAGATAGCCGCCGGCCTGCTCCCGAAGGGCCTTGCCCGACTTGGCCGACAGGGGCAGCAGCCGGGCCGGGCGCACGGCAGCGTCGTCGCCCTCCGCCACTGCCTGCGCCTCGGAGCCCGAGGTGATGACCACGGGTCGGGGAGGACCGATGGGCCACCGCTCTTCATCGGGCTGAGCCGGAACGCCTTGCGGCGTCTCGTAGCCCTCCACGATGACGTGGGCGTTGGTGCCCGACCAGCCGAATCCGCTCACTCCGGCAAGGGGCATGTGGTCGGCGGAGTGCGGCCACGGGGTCGGCTCCGATGTCACCTGAAGCGGCAACTGCTCCCAGTCGATCTCCGGGGTGGGGTCCTCAAAGTGCAGGTGCTTGGGAATCAACCCTTGCTTCATGGCCAGCATCACCTTGACCAGCCCGGCCATCCCGGCGGCCGGCTCCAGGTGGCCGACGTTGGTCTTCACCGACCCTATGAGCAGCGGCTGATCGGCGTCGCGCTCTCGGCAATAGGCCGCGGCGACCGCGCCCAGTTCGATGGGATCGCCCACCGGCGTTCCCGTCCCATGGGCCTCCACATAGTCCACCTGCGATGGCTCAACTCCGGCCCGGCCCAACGCCTCCTCGATCACCCGCTCTTGGGCCTCGCCGTTGGGCACCGTCAATCCGGTGCTGGCGCCGTCCTGATTCAGCGCCGTACCCCGGATAACCCCCCAGATCCGGTCGCCGTCAGCCTCGGCCTCGCTCAACCGCTTCAGCACCATGATTCCGCAGCCCTCGCCGCGCACATACCCGTTCGCCGCGGCATCGAACGTCTTGCACCGCCCGTCTGGGGCCAGCATCCCGGCATTGCCCCGCATCTCAAACAGCCGGCTGGACAAGATGGCGTGTACTCCACCGGCCAAGGCCAGATCGGCCTCCCCCCGCTGGAGCCCGGACACCGCTTGGTGTACTGCGGTGAGCGACGAGGAGCAGGCGGTGTCCACCGAGATGGCGGGGCCTTGCAGTCCCAGCGCAAAGGCCACCCGCCCGATAGCGGTGTTGTACGAGGTGCCGCTCACCGAGTACAGGCTCTCGGCGGCCTCGGCGGTGGCGCTGTCGGTCAATATCAGCCCGCGGTAATCGTTGTTGCTGATCCCCGCATACACCCCGGTGCGACTGCCGCGAAGCTGGTCGGGGTCGATTCCCGCGTCCTCCAGCGCCTTCCAGCTCATCTCCAGCATCAACCTCTGCTGGGGATCCAGCAACTGAGCTTCCACCGGCGATATACGGAAGAACGAGGCATCGAACTGGTCGATGTCATCGATGAACCCGGCGAATCGACAGGCGTCGTTTTGCACCCCGGGGTCTTGGAAGAGCTCGCCGATCCGCCCTACCCCTGAGCCGGGGACCCCTTCGGTTACTGCGTTCTCGCCCGCCTCGAGCAGGCGCCAAAACGCCGACAGATCGCTGGCGCCGGGAAAGCGGCAGGCTATTCCGACAACCGCGATCGATTCCCCTGAGCGAGTAGTCATGCTCTCTCCTGTGTTGAGGCTAGGTGGTGCCTCTGACCTGCACCGTAACGATATCTAAACCGTGGTATTTCTGATGGTGGACCGACGAGGAGTAGTGCCTCAGAAGCCGAAGCGAGATCTCCCCTTCCTCCACACCCTCGGTTTCCTCGCTCAGATAGGCCAACCGGTCTTCGAGGTTCTCCTCGTCGAACACCGCCATGAACTCCAATTCCACCGCGTCCCCAGCAAGGAGAGCCAGCACAATCAACTGGGGCGGCTCTTCTGTGCCTTCAACCTCTTCGGCTTGGAGAAGGCTCATCAGCGTCTCCTCCCCGGCCGAGCGCAACCTCAGGGCAGAAGCCTGATCCCAGTCCATCTGGGAAGCCAAGCCACCAAGGAACCGGTCGAGTTCGGGCAGTTTGGACAGGTCTAACTCGGTCTCAAGGCGCTCTCGCCGCTGTGGGCTGGTCAAGTCCAGGAAAACGGTCAGCAATACCGCAACCACCGCTCCGATAAGGACACCATTGTCGAGCAGAACCCCCCAGGTGCCGCCCAAGAGATCGGCAAAGATTGACTGGGTGTCCAATCCCACGCCCAGCGCAAACGAAATCCCCACCACCATTGTCTTTTGGGTGTCGAGGCCGCCTTGCACAATCGTTCGAATACCTTCGACGAATAGCAGCGCCACTGCGGTCAAGATGTAGGCCCCCATCACCGGACTGGGAATGGTGGTGAGAACAGCCGTCAACTTGGGCAGAAAGGCCAAACCCACGTAGATGGCGCCGAAGGCGTATCCCACATAGCGAGAGGCAACTCCGGTGAGGCCGATCAATTGCACTGTACGAGAGGTGTGAACCGTTGCCGGGGGCGTCCCGGCAATCCCCGACAGAAAAACGCCCAGCCCATTGGTGTTGAGCGAGCCCTGCACCAAACGGAAATCGGTCGCCCGTGGCTGGCGCCAACCGACTTGTTGAACGGCCACGCTGCCGCCGATGTTCTTGATTCCACCCACCATCGTCACCACGATGAACGCGGGCAGCAGTGCCCAGAAGTCGGCCCCGGGAGTTAGATCGAACCCCTTGAAGCCGCTGCTGCTAGGAACGCCAATCCACGCCGCGTCGGTTACCGAGCCGAATTCATAGCCCCCGAACAACGCCACCGTTACACAGCCAGCGGCGAGGCCGATGAGCGGGGTCCAGAGCTTCCAAATGCCGCCAACCCGAAGCGCCATCCCTGTTGCCACGAGCACGGTGATCAGGGCGGCAACCGGGCCGGTGGCGTCGGGGGCACCAGCGGGAACTTCATCGACCCGATTGAGGGCCACCGGCAAGACCGTGACCGCGATCAGCATGAGCACCGTTCCAGAGACCGTGGGGGTGATCACCCGGCGCATGAACGGCAGCCGCCAGGCCAGCACGAGATAGGCCAGGGAGGCGACGACGATGAGGCTGGCCAGCAGCTCTGGTCCGCCCTGGTTTAGCGCCAATACCGATATGGCGATGAATGTCGGGGTCACCGCCATGATGAACAGGTGCCCGGAGCCGAACCGCCGAATTTTGCTGGCCTGCAATGCGGTGAGAATTCCGACGATAACCAGCGAGGCAAACACCGCCCACGACAAAAAGCCCTCATCCTGGCCGCCAGCCCTAACCGTGATGGTCACGTACAACACGACCGATGTGATGGTCACCGCCACCCCTTGGAAGCCGACGGAAAGGGCTATCAGCGGTGGACAGCGGTCGTCGGTTTCGTACCGGATGGCCTCAGCCGTGCTCACTGGTCCCCTAGCTCGTGCCCTTCACCTGCACAGTGACGATGTCCAGGCCGTGGTACTTCTGATGATGAACAGATGAGGCGTAGTGCCGAAGCAGGCGAAGCGACAGCTGGCCTTCCAGAGAACCCTCGGACTCCTCGCTCAGTGACGCCAAGCGGTCCTCGAGATTCTCTTCGTCGATCACCGCGAGGAATTCCATCTCCAACAACCCCGCGTCGGGGCGGGCTTGGATGATGAGACGAGGGTTGTTTTCGGGAGGTCGGTCGGACAAAACCAGGCTCTCGATCAATTCCTCCCCGGTCTCATCGGATTGCACCAAGCAAAGCAATGCCTCTTCGCCGGCAGAGCGCAACCGCCGGGTGGAATCATCGTTCCATCCGTTCTCAACAGCTAGATCCTGTAGGAACCGATCGATCTCCGGCAGGGAGGACACGCTCAGCTCGACCTCCAGGCGGCTGCGCCGCTGCGGGCTGCTCAGATCCAAGAACACGGTCATCAACACCGCCGCCAACGCGCCGACCAGCATGCCGTTGTCCAACAACAATCCCCACTTGTGGCCCAGCAGGTCGTCGAAGATTGTCTGGTTGTCAATTCCTATGCCCAGCGAGAACGCCAGTCCCACCACCAGGGCCTTTTGGGCATCCAGTCCGTCCTGCACAACGGTGCGGACGCCGCTCACGAAGAGCAGCGCAATGGCCGTCAGGATGTAGGCCACCATCACCGGACTGGGAAGGGTGAGCAAGAACGCGGTCAGCTTGGGCAGAAAGGCCAGCGCCAACAGGGTGCCGCCGATGACATAGCCGATACGGCGAGCGGCCACGCCGGTAAAGCCAATGAGCGAAACGCTGGTTCCCGAATATACGGAGTTGGGCGGCGTCCCGAAGATGCCGGCGGCCAGGATGCCGAGCCCGTTGGTGTTGAGCGAGCCCTGAACCAGCCGGAAGTCGGGAACCCGGGGCCGGCGCCAAGAAACCTGCTGGATGGCAACGCTGTCGCTCACGTTCTTGACCCCGCCGGCCAGCACCACCACCACGAACGCGGGCAAAAGCGACCAGAAGCTCGCATCCGGGGTGAGTTCGAACCCGGGGAATCCGCTTCCCTCGGGTATGCCGACCCAAGCTGCGTCGGCCACCGAGCTGATCTCATAGGCGCCGAATGGCACGGCGACCACACTGCCGATGACGATCCCGATGAGCGGCGACCACAGCCGCCACACTCCTGAAGCCCGCAAGAAGAGCAAGGTGGAAACCACCAGCGTCACCAGGGCGATGGTCGGCCCGGCGGCCTCGGGGGCGTCAGAGGGGATGTCGTTCAACCGATCCAGCGCCACCGGCAGGATGGTGGCGGCGATCAGCATGAGCACGGTGCCGGTGACCACCGGGGTTAGGACCCGGCGCAAGAACGGCAGCCAAAAGGCCAGCACGAGATAGAACACCGAGGCCACCACCGTGAGGCTGGCCAGCAATTCCGGACCGCCTTCGGCCAGCGCCAGCACCGAGATGGCAATGTAGTTCGGGGTCGGACCCATGATCAGGATGTGGCCGGCGCCGAACCGCCGGAACCGGGTGGCCTGCAACGCGGTCAGCGCCCCGGCGATGATCAGCGCCGCGAACAGCGCCCACGAGAAGTAACCGGCGTCTTGGCCTCCCGCTCGGGCGGTGACGATCACAATCGACACGATGGGCGCCAGCGCCAGCACCACCCCCTGAAGCCCGGCAATGGCCGCAATCCCCGGTGGGCAGTGCTCGTCAGGCTCGTATCGAATGGCGTCGCTCATAGTCGATGGATTCGGGGGACCGCCTGGATCTGGTCGGCCGCGTGGATTCGCACCAGAAAAAACTAACGCGAATAGCTGATCTTATTTAGAGCTTGGCTTCGCGGGGGTCCCAGAGGGCTCGGAGGGATTCGCCGATGCGGTTCAGAGACAGCACGGTGAGGAACATCATCACGCCGGGAACGAACACGATGTGGGGAGCCTTTTCCAGCAAACTCGGATCGCGGCCCTCTTGAATCATGTTGCCCCACGTTGGCGTGCTGATGGGATCGATGCCCACCCCCAAGAAGGCCAATGAGGTCTCCGCCACGATCAGCACGGCTACAACGATGAAGGCGTAGGAGGCCAACGGCAGAGCCACGTTGGGCATGATCTCCCGGAACAGAATGCGGCTATTGGACGCCCCCATGGCCTTGGCTGCGGTTACGAACTCCCGCGCCGCGAACGTCAATGTGTTGGCGCGCGACAGTCGTCCCATGGTGGGGATGCTCAATACCGATAGCGCGAGCGTGATCACCAACACGCTGCCCCCGAAGATGGCCACAATGGAAAACAGCAGTATGAGGGCAGGGAACGCCAAAACGGCGTCGGTAATGATGTTGAAGGTTCCTTCGGTTGCCCCCCGGAAGAAGCCGGCAGCCAGGCCGATAACCGACCCCACCGCCAAGCCGATACCCACGGCTCCCAGGCCCACAATCAGGGAGATTCTCGCCCCCCGGATGCTCTGGTTCATAACGCTCTTGCCCAGACGATCGGTCCCCATCGGTTCGTCGGTGGTGAACGATGGGGGCCGCTCCCGGTCTGAGAAGTCGGCCTCCAAGCTGTCGAACATCCCGCCCACTTGCAAGAAAACAAAGAGCACCAGTACAGCCAGCCAGACGATGGAAATCCATACCGTCGCGTCCACCCGAGATCCGAATGCTGCTCGGATCAGCTGCCCTACTCCGGTAAGGATGCCGTATATCCCTCCCAAGGCGAGGATCACCTGAAGCCAGGCGGCGCTGTCGTAGGTCACCAAGAGCTGCACGAGCAGCAGGGCCACTCCGACGACCAACCGGAAGCTGCCTTCCCGACCGAGGCGAACGCGGCGCTCTCGTTCAGGATCAGCAACAATTGGTGCGCCGGGTCCGGTGACAGTCCCGGTCACGTCAGCCACGTCTAATCCTGGGATCTAGCAGGGCGTAGGCGATCTCCACCAGCATGTTCAACAGGATGTAGGCCACCGCCACCACCAGTACCAGCCCTTGCAAGACCACCAAGTCATTCCCGGTGATGGAGTCGACCATCTTGAGCCCCATCCCCGGAAGCTGGAATAGCACCTCGATGATGACCGTCCCGCCGATAAGCCGGCCAGTGCTCACCCCGGCCAAGGTGATGAGCGAGAACGACGACGGCCGCAGGGCATGGCGGAAGAGGATGTGGGCAGGAGACATGCCCTTGGCCTTGGCGGTCAGCACAAAGTCGTTTTGGAGGGTGGCCATCATGTCGGCCCGCAACAGCCGCTGGAACACGGCAATCTCGGTCAGGGCCAAGGCAACCACCGGCATGATCATGCGTCGAGAGTGGTCCCACCAATCCCACTCAGTTAGCCGGGTCCACCCTTGGGGAGGCAACAGGTCGAGTTGGTTGAACAAAATGAAAATAAGAAGGATTCCGACCAGGAACTGGGGCAGGGAGATAGCGGCAAACGATGCCGCGTTCAATGCTCGGTCGACTCTTCGGCCCGCTCGATAGGCGGCATACACCCCCAGTGGGATGGCCAAGATCAAGGCCACTGCCTGGGCCACCAGGGTTAGCTCCAATGTGATGGGCAGCCGCTGTCGGATGGTGTCAGACACCTTGAGACCAAGGGTTCTTACCGACTCACCCAAATCGCCGGTAACCGCATCCCCCAGCCACTTTCCGTAGCGGACAATTACGTTTTCGTCGAGTCGAAGCTCCCGGTTGACCAACTCCCGAGCGCCAGGCTCCTGGGCTCGCTCTTGGCCCAGCAGGCGGATAGCGGGATCACCGGGCAACAGCTCCACATAGAAGGAGGAGAAGAAGCTCACAAGAATCAGCACCGGGATGATCCGGATAATGGTGCGCCCGATGGTCTTCAACTTGCTGTCACCTCCCCCCGCTATTCAGCAAGGCCCAAAGATAATGCCCGATAGAACAGGGGGTGGGCACAGTGCGTGCCCACCCCCTCGTTCTTGGATGAGTTTCTCAGTTATCCCTTGGCGGTGAATTCCAAGAGGATGATGCCGGCATCAGTCTGGAAGATGCCGGACACCTCATCGGTCCAGTAGTACCCGACCTCGCCCTTGCTGGTGACGATCACCGGCACCTGATAGACGAACTCGCGCTGGAAGCGGCTGTAGCCCTCATAGCGCTCCTCGAAGGTGACGCCTTCTCGACCCTGCTTGAGGGAGGCGTCGAATTCTGGATAGCACGCCTTGGCCCAGTTGCGGGATGAGACGTTGGGACCGCAGACGCCGTCCTCGGTGGAGTCGCCGAAGTACACGTCGTACATGTAGTCGGGATCGCCCACGGGGATGGCCCACGGGTTGGCTACCGATTCGCCGCCGAACACGGCGCCGACCATCTCGCCGACCTCCACGCAATTGGCGGTGGCAGAGATGCCAACCGCCTCCCACATGGCAATCAGAGTCTCAGTGAGAAGCACGTTCTCCGGTGAGGTTGTGCAGTAGGTCTCGAATTCCAGCGGACCACCCAGTTCGGCCTCGCACTCCTCAAGTGCCGCTTCAGATGCAGCCACGTCATAACCCGGCAGCATGGCCTCGGGATCGGTCCACGGAGAACCAGGCCTCATCAAGCTGCGGATCATGTTGTTGAGCCCCTCGTACACAATCTCGTTGATGGTCTCGTAGTCGATTGCGTGAGCCGCAGCCACCCGGCAAGCCCGGACGTTGAACGGCTCTTTCACGTTGTTGAGCATCCAGTAGCCGCCGTGGTTGTCAACCCGAGAGGTGGTGTTCACGCCCTTGGCGATGGCGTCCTGCAAATTCTGGGGATGGCGGTCGTAGCCGATGTCGAGGTCGCCGGCGTTGAAAGCGTTGTAACGCTGTGGCGGGTCGATAATGGGCTTGAAGACCACGCTGTCCAGATAGGGGCAACCCTCCCGGAAGTAATCCGGGTTGCGCACCACAACGGCCTGGTCGTCTTGGACCCACGACTCGAGGATGAACGGACCGGCACCAGCGCCGACCGGGTTGATGTTGACATCGGAATTGAGGCCGGTTTCTGGATCCTGGCCAGCCTGATAGGTGGTGGGCGACATGACCCACGCCATGCGGGAGGCGAAGATCTGCGCGAACACCGCGTTCTTGCTGGTGGCAGTGAGCTCGATGGTGTAGTCGTCGATCTTCTCCCACGAGGCGATCAAGTCGGCCTGGGCCCGCGACTGCGAGCCGATGTCCGGATTCTGGTGGTGCTCGATATTCCAGATCAACGCGTCGACATTCAGCGGCGTGCCGTCGGTGAAGTTGACGCCCTCGCGCAACTTCAGGGTGAACACCTCATTGTCCTCAGTAGAGATGCTCTCGGCCAGGCCGGGAATCAACTGGCCGGTGGAGAAGTCCTCGTAGAACAACGCTCCGTAGATGGAGGTCATCTGCGTTCCGCCCAGCGAGGCCCCGCCCTGAATCAAGGTGGGGTCCCAACCGGTGATCTCACCGAACATGCCGATGGTGACAGTGCCACCGGTAGGCCGCCCGTCGGAGCAGTCAGTTACGAGGATTTCACCTGCGATATAACCGGTGTTGCCAGTGGGCACTCCCCCCGTTTCTTCTGCCGTCACTTCTTCGGATTCCTCGATGGTCACCACCGGTTCGTCTTCGGGCTCTTCGGCAGGGGCCTGTTCGGCCGGAGCTTCCTCGGCGGGAGCTTCCTCGGCGGGAGCCTCCTCAGCCGGGGCCTCCTCAGCGGGAGCTTCCTCGGCGGGAGCCGGGGTTCCAGCGGTTACACCGGCACCGTCGTCATCATCGTTGCCACAGGAGACAGCGAATACTGTCAGCGCCAACAGGACGGCAAGAAGCCTCAACCATCGCGATTTCATGAGCATGACCCCCTCGGGTTTGGCTATAAGCAGCCGGGCCTCAACCGACTGCAAGTTTTCAGACTTTACGGATTTGTTTGGAGTCCGTGCAAAGTGTCGCCGAGCCTAGGCCTGCAATCGGGCGGCCGCGGGGGCGAGCTCCCGTTCCAAACGGTCGGCAATGACCCGAAAGTAGGGCAAAGACTCGCCGATGGGGTCGGGGATCTCGTCGGCGGCGCGGCCGATGAAGCGGGCGTTGGCTTGGGTGTCGCGCAGACTGTGCAGCCGGCCAACCCATGCTTGGGCTTCGGTGCCGTTGCGGTTGCCCACCTTGTCGGCCAGGCGACTCAGCTCGGCGGGCAGGAACGTGGCCGCCGCCTTGGCCTCGCTGCGAGCGGCCACCGCCCAGCCGTGATTGCGGGTCATGGCCACGATCAAGTCGGATTCGTCCACCAGATACTCCGAGAGGCGGCGGCTGAGATGGGCCGACAAATCCAGCCCCCGCTCAGCCATCGCCGCGATGGCGTACTCGTGGGCCGGCTGTCCGCTCCAGTCCATTGTCCCGGCCGAGCCCACCTCCACCTCGGGGGCCAAATGGGCGAACAGCACCTCAGCCATTGGCGATCGGCAGATGTTTCCGGTGCAGACGAACAGAACCTTGATGGCGTTGGAGTGTAAGGGCCACCCCACCGGCTTTCTATGCTCAACGCATGGCAGGTCCGATGGATGGCGTGAAGGTGGTCGAGCTGGGGGTGTGGGTGGCCGGCCCCGCGGCGGGCGGGATCCTGAGCGACTGGGGGGCCGACGTGGTAAAGATCGAGCCTCCCGCCGGCGATCCGTCTCGCACGTTCCAGCGGATGCTGGGCGGGGACATGCCCACCAACCCGGTGTTCGAGCTGGACAACCGGTCGAAGCGCTCGGTGGTGATCGACCTGACCAGCGACGAAGGACGAGCCATCGCCGCGGAGATCATCGAAAAGGCCGACGTGTTCCTCACCAACTTGCGGTTGAGCGCGCTGGATCGGCTGGGTTTGGATTATGAGTCGCTGGCAGCCCGCAACCCAGCGCTGGTGTACTGCGCCATCACCGGCTACGGACTCGAAGGGCCCGACGCCGACCGACCGGCCTATGACATTGCCGCCTTCTGGGCCCGCTCCGGCATCGCCGCCCAGCTCACCCCACCCGGCGGCGCGCTGCCCTTCCAGCGGGGCGGAATGGGTGACCACAACGTGGGCCTGGCCGGGGCGGCGGCCATCAGCGCGGCCCTGTTCCATCGGGAGCGCACCGGCCAGGGCCAGATGGTGTCCTCGTCGCTGTTCCGCGAGGGCATGTACACCATCGGCTTCGACCTCAACATCCTGCTGATGTGGGGCCTGAACATGGCAGTGGGCACCCGGGACGCCATGGGCAATCCGGCCATCAACAACTACACCGCGGGCGACGGCCGCCGTTTCTGGGTCGTGGGCTTGGAGGGCGACCGCCACTGGCCCCCGCTGGCCCGGTCCGTGGGCCACCCGGAGTGGATCGAAGACGAGCGGTTTGCCACCGCCCGCGACCGGGCCGTCAACGCGGTGGAGCTGATCGCCGCGCTGGACGAGGCTTTCGCCGAGCGGTCGCTGGAGGAGTGGGCTGAGATCTTCGCCACCGAGCCCGACATGTTCTGGGCCCCGGTGAACACCCTCGACGACGTTCTGGCCGATCCCCAGACCGGCCCGTCGGGGGCGTTGGTGGAGGTGCCCGACGGGGCCAGCGGCACCACCATGCTGGCCACCCCAGTGGACTTTCACGGCACCCCGTGGGCCCCCCGCAGCCTGGCCCCGGATCTGGGAGAGCACACCGACGAGGTGCTGGCCGGGCTCGGCCGCACCCCTGAACAGATTGCCGAACTGCGGGCCAACGGCACGGTCGCCTGAGCCATGCCATCGGTGCGCCCATAGGATGTCGCCGTGCCTTTGACCAGACTCGACGAGACGCTGCGCCATCAGATTCCCACCACGTTCGACCACGTGGGAACCAGCGACCCCCGGTTCTTCGACCGCTATTGGTTCTCGTGCTATGACCCCGCCGGGTCGCTGACCATGATCATCGGCGTGGGGCTGTATATGAACATGAACGTGTTCGACGGCTTCGTGGCCTGCCAGGTGCCCCGCGACGGAGGCGGCAGCAATCAGCGGAACTTCCGCTTCAGCCGGGCGCTGCGTCCCGACATCGACCGGGTGGGGGTGGGTCCGCTCGACATCGAGATCATCGAGCCCTTTGAGAGAGTCCGCCTCACCGCCAACGGTGACGACCATCCCATCGACATGGACCTGACCTGGACCAGCTTCCTGCCTCCCAAAGAAGAGGACCACCATTTCAGCCGAGTCCGGGGCCGGGTCACCCAGGACTACCGCCGCTACACCCAGGTGGGCCGAATGGATGGTGCCGTCGCCCTCGACGGCACTGAATACACAGTGGAGGGCTGGTGGGGCGGCCGAGACCACTCCTGGGGGGTGCGGCCTCAGACCGCCGGCCCCGAGCCGGTCACCGGTGAGGACGGCATCGACCTGCGAGCCCAGCACGGCTCGGTGTTCTACTGGCTGCCATTCTCCTGCCCCGACTTTGGCGGCCACGTGCAAGTCCACTCCACCGGCGACGGGCGCCAGCACTATCTGGATGGCGTGATCGCCCGGCCTGACGGCAAAGAGACCGAGGTGGTCGCCGCCGAGTTCGAGGTGGACTTCTGGGAAGGCACCCGCCGTTGGCGCCAAGTGCGCTCCCAGTTCACCGACTCCGCTGGGGAGATCTACGAAATCGAGACCAACCAGATCCACCGAGACTGGGCCATGATCGGTACCGGCTACGACTGGGGCTGGGAGGACGGCGGCGGCCTCGGGGTGTATCGGGGGCAGCACTACTCCGAGACCGACACCTACGACCTGTCCCATCCCGAGAACGTGGTGCTCCCCTCCGGCGAGGTCCGCGTCCCCGGCCACCGAGAGGCTCCGGCGGTGGGCACAGTGAACGGACAGCCGCTGGCCGGCCACCAGATCGTGATCTGCTCAGGTCGGGTGCCGTTCCTGGGCCTGGACGACGATGTGAGGCCGTGGTGAGCCAAGAGCAGTCCTTCGCCGGCCAAGTGGTGATCGTGACCGGGGCCAGCCGAGGGGTGGGCCGGGGGTTGGCCATCCGTTTGGGCGAGTTGGGCGCGGGGGTGGCCTGCGTGGCCCGGGCCACCGACGCGGCCCGGTTCAAGCTGCCCGGAACGGTGGATGAAACCGCCCGGGCGGTGGAGGAAGCAGGAGGCGACGGATTGGCCGTGCCCTGCGACCTGTCCCGCCCCGACCAGATCGAGGCCATGGTTGAAGCCGTGGTGAGCCATTTCGGCCGTATCGACGCCCTGGTGAACAACGCCGCGGTCACCTTCGTGGGCGACCTAGACGTGGAGCTCAAGCGCTATGAGCTCACCATGGCCATCAACACCACCGCGCCGCTGCTGGCCACCCGACTGTGCCGGCCATATTTGGCCGAGCGAAACGGACGGATCGTCAACGTCTCATCGGCGGCCGGCCTGGCCTACTACCCGTCGCTGATGGCCTACGGCATGTCCAAGTCGGCGCTGGAGCACTTGACCGTGTCCAGCGCAGCCATCCTGGCCGAAGACGGAATCGCGGTGAACTGCTTCCGCATCGACACCGCGGTGGCCAGCGAGGGCTTCGTGATGAACGCTCCCGACGCCGATCACTCCACCTGGGCCGACACCTCGGTTTCCGCCGAGGGCATCGTGTGGATGCTCCAACAGCCCACCTCCTACACCGGAAGGCTGGAGAGCATGGTGGGCATGGCCCAGCGCGAGGGCATCATGGCCGAGATCGCGCACAAGACAAGCTCCAACGCTCCCTCGGCCAGCCAATGGAGCATCGACCAAGCCCGAGGCCTTGTCTAACGCTCAGGAGGTTCACTCCTTCTGTCGCATCTGCACCGCCATGTGCGGCATCACCGTCACCGTCGAGGGCGACCGGGTACTCAAGGTGAGAGGCGACGACGACCACCCCATTTCCAAGGGCTACACCTGCCCGAAGGGCCGGTCGCTACCCGAATGGCACCACCATCCCCATCGACTGGACCAGCCCCATATCAATGGTGAGGCCGTGGGCTGGGACCGCTGCCTCGACGACTTGGGCCACCGCCTCGCCGCCATCATCGACGAGAGCGGGCCCGACGCGGTGGCCATGTACCTGGCCAGCGGCTCGGCCTACGACGCCAACGGCCGCCGGGCCGCCGAACGATTTCTTCCCGCCATCGGCTCCCGCCAGAAGTACACCGCCACCACCATCGACACCCCCATGCGCCCGCTGGTGGCCGAGCTGATGGGGGGCTGGTCGGGAATCACCCCCATGTGGGACCAAGAGGCGGCCCGGATGCTCCTCTTGGTGGGCACCAACCCGGTTGTGTCCCACGGCCACGGCAACGGACTGGCCGACCCCATCCGACGGCTGCGGGCCCAACAAGAGCGGGGTCCGGTTTGGGTGATCGATCCCCGCCACACCGAGACCGCCCGATTGGCCGACCGCCATCTGGCCCCCCGGCCCAGCACCGATCACCTGATCCTGGGCTGGCTGGTGCGAGAGCTGTTGGTCGATGGGGCCGACTGGGAATACCTGAACGAACACGCGGTCGGGGTCGACGACCTGGCCGCGGCAGTCGCGCCCTTCACATTGGATCGCGCCACTACCGGCACTGGGTTAGATTCCGCCGACTTGCTCGATCTCCTGGAAGCGGTCCGAGCCGCGGGCCGGCTTTCGGTGCTGTCGGGCACCGGCGTTTCCATGGGCCGCCACGCCAACGTGACCGAGTGGCTGCTGTGGGCGCTTGCGGTTGTAACCGGCTCCTACGACCAGCCGGGAGGGATGTGGTTCAACCCCGGCTATCTGCTGCAACTGGACACCAGAAGCTGGCAGCCTTCCGACGGCCATCCCGAGCCCGGGCCAGCCAGCCGCCCCGAACTGCCCCGCCGATTCGGGGAGTACCCGTGCGCCGCGCTGGTGGATGAGATCGAGGCCGGCAACGTGCGGGCGCTGGTGGTGGTGGGCGGCAACCCGCTGATCGCCTTCCCCGACCGTGACCGCACCCAGGCTGCGTTCGCCTCCCTTGACGTGCTGGCCGTAGCCGATGTGGTGGAAACCGACACCACTGCGCTGGCCACCCACCTGCTGCCGGTTGCCGGCCAACTGGAGCGGGCCGACCTGCCCTGGATGCTGGATGCCTACCAGCCCGCCATCGCCACCCATTACACCCCGGCGGTGGTCCCGCCCGGTGCCGACCGCCGGCTCATGTGGCAGGTCTTCTCCGAACTGGGACAGCGGCTGGGGGTGGGAGTGCTGCCCCGGGGGATCGACCCCGAAACCGCCACCGACGAAGACCTGCTGGCCCTGATCGCCGAGAGGGGCCGCAGCGACACCGCCACCGTGCTGGGGGCCCGGCGAGGGTTGGTGGGCGAATCCAACCCGGTTCACGGATGGGTCTTGGATCGGGTTCTGCCGGAGGGCCGCTGGCGATTGGCCCCCGAGCCGCTGGTGGCGCAACTGGCTGACCTCGACGACCCGGCCCCGGTGGTGCTGTTGCCCCGCCGCCAAATGCGGACCATGAACGGGCAGCTTCGCGACTTGGGCGACGTTGGTCCCGAGGTGTTGATCCACCCCGATCACGGCATCGCCGACGGCCAGCGGGTAAGGGTGACAAGCGCCCACGGCGAGCTGGTGGGCACCGCCCGGACCAGCGACGAGATCGCCCACGGATCGGTGTCCATTCCCCACGGCTGGGCCGACCCCAACGTCTGCACCCTCACCACCGCCGAGGTGGACGTCGACCCGCTCACCGGCATGGTCTGGCAGTCGGGTTTGCCGGTAGAGCTCAGCTCGGCGTGAGGACAGCATGAGCAGCGACAGCCCCAGTCTGCTGACCCTGAAGCTGCCCAAAGAATTGGGCGGGCTCGAAGCCGACCTGCGCTCTCAGTTCCTGGCTACTGAGGCCGCCAGCCGAGCCGACGGATCAGCGGGCTGGAATGAGACATTCACCACCACCTCCGCGGCCATCGCCGCCGCCCGCCTGCCGGAGGAGGGCTTTGCTGAGGTAGCCGCCACCGCCACCGACGGGGCGGCCTGGCCACCGTTCACCGGCACCTTTCCACTGTCGGGAAGGGCTGTGCCCGCCTCCGATGGCGTGGTGTTGACCGGGCGATGGGGGTTCGGCTCCGGCATCGCCGACGCCGCCTGGGTGGTGGCCGGCTGTGCCACCGAGTCGGGGCCGCGGTGGGCGGTGGTCCCGGTGGAGCAGGTGACCGTGCACGACACCTGGCAGGTCAGCGGCCTGGAGGAGACCCTGAGCCACGACTACAGCATCGAAGAGGTGTTTGTGCCCCACAGTCGGCTGTTCGACTTGTCCCAACCCCCACCCCGGGGCGGCATCCTCCACAAGCTGCCTATGTACGCGCTGATCACCCCCGACCACTGCGGGGTGAGCTTGGGCATCGCCCGGCGGGCGCTGGATGAGATCACCATCGCCGCGGTGGGCAAAAACCGGCTGACCAGCGCGGCCCCCCTCGATGAGCGGCCGGCCTTTCAGCGCGACCTCGGCCAGGCCGACACAAAGCTGCGAGCGGCCCGGGCGCTGGTGGTGGAAGTGATGGACGAGATCTGGGAGACGGGGGCCGCAGGAGAGCCAGTGGCAGACGAGGTGGTCCAGCGGGCCCGAGCCGCCGCCACCCACGCCGCCGACATTGCCGTGGAGGTGGCCTCGATGGCCTACCGCCGAGGCGGCGGGACGGTGCTCTACCAAGACCACCCGCTCAACCAGTGCTTCCGAGACGCCCACGCCGCCACCCAGCACGTCCACGTGACCGACGAGATGTTCGAGCTGGTGGGCGCCAACCTGCTCGGGGATCAGCTCAGCTAAGAACTGGCCGGCGCAGGCTCCTTAGTTGAGCGGCCGTCAGGACCCATGAGCTCCTCACCCAGAGCGATGGCGCCGACCAGGGCCACCACCATGACCACCGACGCGCCGGCAAACAATGCCTCGGCACCCCAGTTCTCGTAGACCGCCCCGGTGGCCACCGCGGCAATCCCCGCGATGATCAATCCCAGTGCCCCAAAGAGGCCTTGAGCGGCGGCGGCCTGTTCAGTCGGCGCCGATATGGCTATCGCCAGCTGTCCGGCAGGCATGGTGAATGCATCGAAGATGGCGTGCGCGGCTGAAACCGCAATCAGCACCCACACGAATTCCACAAAGCCGTAAACCATCATGCAGGCCACCGCCCCCATGATCGAGAACGGCATCACCCGCATGGGCCCCCGCTGCTGGGCCACTTTGCCTCCATACGGGGCGAGCGGAATCATCGGCAAGGCGAACAATGAAATGGAAAGGGCGATGACCAGCGTGCTGGCACCGAGGTCGTCGAGCAGCACAGCCCATGAGGTTTCGAACACCCCAATCGTGGTGAAGAATGCAGCTCCGGCCAGCATCCCCGAGTTGAGAGGCCGGATGCGAAACAGCCGTCTGACCGGCACCTTGGCGGTAGCGACGGCGCCCGCCGAGAGATCCAGCCGAAACACCCACAGGTAGATCACCAGGTAGAGCCCGGCCATGAACAAAAACGGAGCTCGCAAGTTGACGAATTCGGCCAGAAGCCCGGCCACGACCGGTCCCAATACGAACCCGCTGATGTCAAATGCACCCATCGTGCCCAGGTTCTTGCCCATATTTGCCGGGTCTCGGGTAATGAGGATTCGACGAATGGCGGGGCCAGTGGCCCCGGTACCGGCACCCAGGAAAAACCGAGCGGCGGTGAACTGCCAAACCTCATCGGTCATGGCCATGCTGAGCATGGAGATGATGGCAATGATCACCCCGCCATGCACGAGAACCCCCACGTAGCCCCGATCGGCGAATCGGGCCAGCCCAACCTGGGCAATGAACCCGGCCAAAAAGCCCACCGCAATGATGAAACCCAACTCGGTCTCGCTGAAGCCCAGCTTGTCCCGGAATTCGGCCAGCAGGGTGAACAGCGAGCCATAGCCCATCGACAATGAGCCGGTGACTAAGAAATAAGGCCAGAACGAGCGCGCCGTACTCGGCGTGGTGTTCACAGCCATCGGGGAACCCTACTCCCCGCTAATGACGATTTACTCAGCGTTCTTCTCGGCGATAGGGCAGACCCAGGGCCGCTGGGGCCGGGGAGGGGCGGTGGCGATAGCGCCAGCTGATGATCACCAGCACCACCACGGTGAGCACGAAGGGGAGGATGCCCAACAAAGCCGGCGAGATCCGGTTGACCTGAACTCCTAGCAGTTCGAGGTCAAATGACTGCAACCGGGGTTGCAGGGCCAGCGTGAACCCGAACAAGAGCGCCCCCAGGGCCAGGCGGCCCGGCCGCCATGCCCCGAAGATCACCAGCGCCACCGCGATCCAGCCCCTACCGGCCACCATTCCCTCGGTCCAACCCGGCGCCATGTACAGCGACAAGAACGACCCGGCCGCCCCCGCAAACGCACCGCCAACCATCACCGCCCCCGCCCGCAGCGCCATTACCGAGTGGCCCACCGCATCGGTGGTGGGCGCCGACTCTCCCACCGCCCGCAGGGCAAGCCCCAGTCGGGTGCGGGTCAGCACAAACCACACCGCCAATCCCAGCAGCACGGTCAGATACACCACGGGTGGCTGATTGAAGAAGATGTCGCCAAACCATCGGATGTCGGCCAGCCCGACAATCCCCAAGTCGGTGAACAGCGTCTCCGGCCGCTCGCCCACCACGTTGCGGCCCACATAGGCGGCCAAGCCCAACCCGCCGATGGTGAGGGCTAGGCCCGATACCACTTGGTCGGCGCCCAGAATCACGCTCACCAAGGCGTGGAGCCCCCCAACCAACGCTCCCACCGCCGCGGCGGCAAAGAACGCGGCCCACGGGCTGCCGGTTTCCAATCCGACCATGAACCCGCTCACTGCGCCCATGGCCATCATCCCCTCAACCCCGAGGTTGAGCACCCCGGCGCGCTCGGCGATCAGCTCGCCCAACGCAGCCAAGAACACCAGCGTGCCGAACTGCACGGTGGCCACAAACAACCCGACCAGGGCCGCTTCCGACATCAGGGAACTTCCTTGAAGGAATCGGCCCTATACATCAGGCGCCTTCCACGGCAGCGTCGGCTTCTTCGGGCTCATCACCCGACGACTCGCCTGCGGGAACGCTCCAGCGGACCCGGTAGTTGAAGAACACGGCAGCCACCAGGGCACCAAACAGAATCATGGCCTGCAATATGTCGGAGATGGCCGAGCTCACCCCCAGGGTCTGAATGCTCTGACCGCCCACTTGCACCGCGCCGAACACGAAGGCCACCGCCGCCACGCCCGAAGGACGCATGAGGGCAAGAGCAGCCACGATGATGCCAGCGAAGCCGTAGCCGTTGGACAATCCCGATTCCAGCCGGGTGGCCGCCCCGGTGAGCTGCACTGCACCGGCCAAGCCGGCGATTCCGCCCGACAACAAGAGCGCGGTCAGGATCTTTCGGCGCAATGAGATGCCGGCGTAGCGGGCGGTGTTGGGCGACGAACCGGCCAAGCGCAGCTCATATCCCCACGCGGTGCGGGACACAGCCAACCAGAACACGATCAGCAGTCCCAATGCGATGAGCGTTCCGATGTTGGCCCGGCCGAATAAACCAGGAAGCGAGGCCTGCTCGGGCACCGGCTCGATCACTGCGAACCCGAAAGATTCGGGATCCTTCCACGGACCGGTCTCCAGCCACTCCACCACCCGGATGGCTACATAAACCAGCATCAGCGTGGTGATGATCTCGCTCACCCCAAGGTGAGATCGGGCGAGCGCCGGGCCGATCATCAGCACCATGCCCCCGACCACACCGCACACCACCATCACCGCAATCAACAACGGACCGGGCAGACCGTCGGCCATCATGGCCACGCCGGTGGCGATGGTGGCCCCGGCCATCATCTGGCCCTCAGCCCCAATGTTCCACAAGCCCATCGAACCGGCCACGGCTACGGCCAAACCGGTCAACGCCAAAGGAGTGGCCCGCTCCAAGGTACGAGCCAGCGAATCAGTGCCTACGAACGCGGCTTCGAACATGCGCTCGTACACCTCGGCCGGGTTGTGACCCGATGTCCACAGCAGAATCAGCCCTAGCAACAGGGCCGCCCCAATGCCGACAACGAAGGCCACCGCCTGGGTTGCGGGCACAACTCGGTCGCGTCGAACCAAGACTGGCCGCATCATGAGATGGCCCTATCAATCAGGCCGCACTCTGTAGACGCTGCTCTTGCAACTCGCGGCAAGGTCATGAAGGTGGATTCCCAGCCATGGCCGAACCCAAGATCGATCGCGGGGTCACGTCGGGGGGGTACTCGCCCACAACCCGGCCCTCGTACATCACCAGCAGAACGTCGGACAGGGCCTGCAACTCGTCGAGGTCTTCTGAGATCAACAGAACCCCCACCCCGTTGGACCGCTGCTCCACCAGGTGGCTTTGGATGGCAGCCACCCCTTGCACGTCCAAGCCCCGGGTGGGCTGGGCCGCCACCAGCACCGCGGGCTGCTCGGCCAGCTCGCGGCCCAGCAGCAGCCGCTGGAGATTCCCGCCCGACAGCCCGGCTATCGGGTCATTCAGCCGGCCCACCCGCACACCGAACCGCTCCACCAGGGTCTGGCAGAACTTGACGCATCGGTCCATTACCAACATGAGTCCCCGCCGCTGGGACTTGTACGACCGAACCACCGCGTTGTCCACCACCGACATCTTGGGCGCCAAGCCCACCCCAAGACGGTCTTCGGGCACATAGGCCAGCCCCAAGCGATAGCGGTCTCCGGGCGACGCCCCGGTGATGTCCTTCTCTTTCACCGAAATTCGTCCCTCGATGGGCCGACGCAATCCGGTGATTGCCTCGGCCAGCTCTTTCTGGCCATTGCCCGACACCCCGACGATGCCCACGATCTCACCGGAGTGAACGGTCATGTTGATGTCGGTCAGCGCCGACAGCCCACGGTCGTTGAGGGCGCTGATGTTCCGCAAGGACAGAACTTCGGGACCTCTATCTCGAGAGGGAGGGCGATCCACATATCCGCCCCCCGATGTGCCCACCATCAGCTCGGCCAACTCGTTCAGGTCGACGTCTTGGAGATCATCGATGGTGGCCGCGGTCTTGCCCTGGCGCAGCACGGTGGCCTCATCGCAGAAGGCCACCACCTGATCGAGCTTGTGGCTGATGTAGATGACCGAGCGGCCCTCTTCGGCCATGGCCCGCAGGGTGACGCCCAACTCGGCGGCCTCGCCGGGGGTCAACACCGCGGTGGGCTCGTCCATCACCAGCACCGAGGCGTTCCGCCACAACGACTTGAGGATCTCCACCCGTTGGCGCTCTCCCATGGAGAGCTGCCACACCGGTCGAGTGGGATCGGCGGCCATGCCGTAGGACGCCGACAGCTCGGCCACCCGCTCCTCGATCTCCGTAGTGCGAAGCAACCCCGGTGCCGCACCAAGCACGATGTTCTCGGCCACCGTCAGGGTGGGCACCAGCCGGAACTCCTGGTACACCATCCCAACGCCCGCAGCAATGGCATCGGCAGGTGAGTGGAACTGGCGGCGCTGGCCATCTACCCACACCTCGCCGGCATCGGGCCGGTAGATGCCGGCCAGCACGTTGACCATGGTGGTCTTGCCCGCGCCGTTCTCACCTAGGAGAGCGTGAATGGTGCCGGGGCGGACCCGCAGGTCGGCCCCGGCACAGGCGATCACTCCGGGGAATTGCTTCTCAATTCCCCGGAGCCAGACCGCAAGGTCGGCACCAGAAGATGCCACTGTGAAATCCGGGTGGCTCCCGGCTTAGATCACGGCGAGGCGTTGCCGACGACACCCTCTACGAAGTAGCTCATGCCCAGCATGGAGCCATCGTCGAGCGTCTCGCCTGCGGCCACCACCACGTTGCCGTCTTGGTCCCGGATCTCGCCGGTGAACACGTCCCACGAGCCGTCGACCATCGAGGCGGCCACCGCGTCGATATCCGCCGCGACATCGGCCGGCACATCGGCGGCCAGCGGAGCGAGGGCGACGATCTCGTCGTCCATGCCGCCCCAGTAGGCCCCCGGCGAATAGGTGCCCGCGGCAACGGCGTTGATGATTCGCTCGTAGTACGGGCCCCAGTTCCACACCGGCGCGGTGATGAATGCATCGGGCGCAAAGGCGCTCATGTCGGAGTTGTACGACACCCAGCGGGCGCCAGCCTCCTGAGCGGCCAGGCCCGGTGCGGTGGAATCTTGGTGCATGGCGATCACGTCGGCACCGGCCTCGATCAGGGCCGCGGCGCTGTCGCCCTCCACTGCGGGGTCGAACCAGGTGAACGTCCAGGTCACGTGGACCTCCACGTCGGGATTCACCCGCTGCGCCCCCAGGGTGAAGGCGTTGATGCCTCGCAGCACCTCGGGAATCGGGAAGGCAGCCACGTAGCCGATCTGGTTGGCCTCGGTCATCGCGCCCGCGGCCATCCCCGACAGGTAGCGGGGCTGGTACATGCGGCCGAAGTAGTTGCCGAAGTTGGTGTCGTTCATCTTGTACCCGCTGGCGTGCTCGAACACCACGTCTGGGTACTCGCCGGCCAGTTCTTCCATCGGGTCCATGTAGCCGAAGGAGGTGGCGAAGATGACGTCGGCCCCATCTCTTTCGATGAAGTCCACCACGACGGCGCGGAAGTCCTCGGCGACCTCAGGCACGCTCTCCACGAATATCGTGGTCGCCCCGGTGGCGTTCTCGGCATAGCGGCGGCCCTGGTCATGGGCCCACGTCCAGCCTGCGTCTCCTACTGGGCCTACGAAGACGAAGGCGGCAACCACCTCGTCGTCCATGGGGGCCTCAGTGGGCTCGGGCTCTGGAGTTGGTGCCTCAGTGGGCTCCGGTTCCGGGGCTGGTGCCTCGGTGGCCGGAGCAGGCGCCGGCTCCGGTGCCGCGTCATCGTCGTCGTTGCCGCACCCCACAGCGACCAACGTGATCGTCGCCACAACCACCAGCAGCTTCAGCAAAAACTTCTTGGCCATGTTTCCCTCCTTGGATCGGCTCGAAAGCCAGCCCCAAGAGAGTAGCCTGTAACGCTCAGGTAGTCGCGGGAAACTTGATTACCGCTTTGTGACAATTTCGATTCAGCAGGTTGGCCGGTGACCACATTCGACAGCATCCCCGAGGGCTTCGGCCTCGAAACCGAAGTAATCAACACCACCGCACGCGACCGGGCGGTCGAGCGATGCCGCCAGGTGGGAATTCGGCTGCCGACATTCGCCGAGCTGGCCGATCCACCGGCGGCCGATGCTGCCTTGGCCGGGATCGATCCCGATGCCGCCGACGCCGCCAACTTGTGGCGGGTGAACTGGTACAACGACGCCTCCCGGGCGGGACGGGCCTCGGTGCCCGAGCACGTGGTGATCCCCCCGGCGCTGTCGGGGGTGGAGTCGCCCATCATCCTGCTGCTGGGCAACCGGTTCCCCATGATCGGCGCCCACAAGGTGCTGGCCGCCTATTCGTGCCTGGCCCCCCGCCTGGTGACCGGCCAGTTCGACCCCACCGAGAACCGGGCGGTGTGGCCGTCAACCGGCAACTACGCCCGGGGCGGCATCGCCATCTCCAAGATCATGGGCTGTCGGGGGGTGGCCGTGCTGCCCGAGGGCATGTCGGCTGAGCGCTTCGAGTGGCTGGACCGCTGGACTTCTGATCCCTCCGACGTGATCCGCACCCCCGGCTCGGAGAGCAACGTGAAGGAGATCTACGACGCCTGCGCCGCTTTGGCCCAAGACGAGGCCAACGTAATCCTCAACCAGTTCTGCGAATACGGCAACCACCTGGGCCACGTGACCGCCACCGCCGCTGCGGTGGAGCGGGTGTTCGAGCACTACCTCGGCGGGCATTCCTCGGCCCGACTGGCCGGGTTCGTGGCCGCCTCCGGTTCGGCCGGAACGCTAGGAGCGGGCGACCCCCTCAAGGAGCGCCACGGATCGGCCACCGCGGTGGTGGAGGCGCTGGAGTGCCCCACGCTGTTGTACAACGGCTACGGCGAGCACAACATCCAGGGCATCGGCGACAAGCACGTGCCGCTGATCCACAACGTGACCAACACCGACGTGGTGGTGGCGGTGTCGGATCAGGCCACCGACGAGCTGGGGGTGCTATTCGCTTCTGCGGAAGGACGGGCGCTGCTGGCCCAGCGAGGGGTGGGTGACGACGTGATCGCCCACCTGGACAACCTGGGTTTGTCGTCCATCTGCAACATGCTGGCCTCGGCCAAGATGGCCGCCGCGTTGGACTGTGGCCCCGACGACGTGATCGTGACCGTGGCCACCGACGGGGCTGCTTTGTATGGCTCGGAGCGGGCCAAGACCATTGAGACCGCCTTCGGCGGCGACTTTGGGGCCGCGGAGGCCGATCTGGTGGCTAGCCGGTGGCTCAACGGGGTGGACACCGACCACTTGTTGCAGCTCAGCGACCGGGACCGGGATCGGGTGTTCAACTTGGGCTACTTCACCTGGGTGGAGCAGCAAGGGGTGGACTTGGCCCACTTCGACGCTCGGCGGGATCAAGCGTTCTGGGTGGCGCTGCGCGACCTTGTGCCGGTTTGGGACGAGCTGATCACCGACTTCAACGCCCGTACTGGGGTTTGATGATCAGGCCCTGTTCCAGTTGGGCCACGGCAGGATCCGGGCTGCGGGTCCTGTCACCGGAAGCGGCCTGGCCGTCGGAGCGGCCAGGTCCGCCACCGGCGCCACCCCCAGCCCTGGGGGGACTCCAATGAACCCTCCCCTACTGATCTGTTCTTGCGGTGCCGTCGCAACGGCCGGCTCGTGGGCGTGTGAGAGGAGGGGGGGTGATGAGCAGGACCACGTTTTGAGGCTGCCGATGCCGGAGTGGTCGGTAGACGACAGCAGCCAGCAACCGTTCGTGCGCTATCGGCGGATGCTGCGGTCGTGGGTGGAGGCCGATGACGACGCTTGGTTTGTGGATCGGGTGGGTGAGCTTGATGAGGCGGTGGCGGGGGTGGACGGGCACGGCTTTGTGGTCACGCCTTGCGCGCAATTCACGATTGATGCCTTGTCGGATCGCGCTGTTGCGCCATCTCGGTCCGCCGTAAGGCGGCGTATCACAGCCACAGTCAAGGACGAGACCGACAACGTGTCGGGGTCGCATAAGGCTCGGCATACGTTTGGACTGATGCTGCATTTGCTGGTTCGGGAGCGGCGGGGCGATGCCGCGGCCGACCGTCCACCCTTGGCTATCGCCTCTTGCGGAAATGCTGCGGTGGCGGCTGCGGTGGTGGCGGCTGCTGAGCGCTGGCCGATCAACGTTTACGTGCCCGAGAATCCCGAAGCCGCTGTGGTGGCTCGGCTCCAAGACTTGGGGGCGAATGTGGAGTTCTGCCCTCGGATTGACGGCGAAGAGGGCGACCCCTCCTACCTTCGCTTTAGGGAAGCGGTCGGCGCCGGAGCCGTTCCCTTCGGCTGCCAGGGGCCCGACAACGGCTACACCATCGATGGGGGTCGCACCTTGGGCTACGAATTGGCCGAACAGGCGCCGGGGATCGACCGGGTGTATGTCCAGGTGGGGGGTGGCGCGCTGGCCGCTTCAGTGGCCCAGGGACTGGCCATCGGCGGTTCCCGGGCCGCTCTGATCGCGGTGCAGACCGAGGGGTGTGCTCCGCTGGCTCGGGCTTGGGACCGGACCGCCGAGTTGGGTGGGCTGGACGAGGCTCGTCGCCAGCGACGTGCCGTCATGTGGCCGTGGACTCCGACTCCCTTCTCTGCCGCTTCTGGGATCCTCGATGATGAGACCTACGACTGGGCTGCGGTTACTGAGGCCATGGAGGCCACCGGCGGCCATCCGGTGGTGGTGCCGGAGCCTCTGGTGACCAAGGCCTGCGAGGTGGGGCGGTCGGCCACTGGTATCAACGTCAGCCCGACGGGCTCGGCTGGGTTGGCCGGGCTTTTGTGCGACGACCCGCCGGCCGAGGCCAAACCTGCGGTCCTGTTTACCGGGGCTCAGCGATGAGCGCTCGCACGGTGCTGCGAGGGGCTCGTTGGCCCGGCGACATCGCTATCGCCGATGGCGTGATCGCCGACGTGGGCACCGTGGAGCCCCAGCCTGGCGATGTAGTCGTCAACGTGGACGGCGACATCATCACCGCCGGTCTGGCCAACACCCACCATCACCTTTATCAATGGATGACCCGGGGTCGGGCGGTGGGCTGCGATCTGTTCAACTGGCTGGTGGAGCTGTATCCGGTTTGGGGGCGGCTGTCGGTGGACGATGTGGCTGCCGCCGCGCTGGTCGGCTTGGGGGAGTTGGCGGTCACTGGTTGCACCTCGGCTTCTGATCACCACTATCTGGTGCCCCACGGCGACGACGCGGTGTTCGACGCCATCGTCGAGGCCGCCGCCGCGGTGGGCATCCGCCTGCACCTCAGCCGAGGGTCCATGGATTTGGGCGAGTCACAGGGCGGGCTGCCCCCCGACCATGTGGTGGAAGACCTCGACTCCATCATGGCCTCCACCGAGCGGGTCATCGCCCAGCACCACGACGGCGACATGGTGCACGTGGTGGTGGCTCCGTGCAGCCCGTTCTCGGTCAGCTCTGAGCTGATGGAGGCGTCGGCCGCCCTGGCCCGCCAGCACGGCCTGCGCCTCCACACCCACCTGTGCGAGACCATCGACGAGCAGGAGCACTGTTTAGAGCGGTTCGGCCGCCGACCGGTGGAGCAGCTCGACGACTGGGGCTGGGTGGGCGACGACGTGTGGCTGGCCCACGGCATCTGGATCAACGACGAGGAGATCACCCGACTGGGCGCCGCCGGTGTGGGAGTGGCCCACTGCCCGTCGTCCAACGCCCGCCTCGCCGCCGGAACCTGCCGGGTGACCGACCTGGAGGCCGCCGGCGTGCCGGTGGGCCTCGGCGTGGACGGGGTGGCCTCCAACGAGGTGGGCGGCCTGTTCCCAGAGCTGCGCCAGTCGCTTTATGCCGCCCGGCTGCGGGCCATGGACCCCAGCGCCTTCATGCCCGCCGACGCCCTCCGGCTGGGCACTTCCGGCGGGGCCAGCTGCCTCGGAGTGGCCGATCGCTTGGGAAGCCTCGAGCCGGGCATGGCCGCCGACCTGGCCGTGTGGCCCGGCGACGACATCGCCGACGTGGTCGACCCGCTGGCCGGGCTGGTGCTCGGCCCCGACCGCCGGGTCCGCCACCTCTACGTCGGCGGCAACCCCGTCGTCCAAGACGGCCAACTATTGGGCTGCGACCTCGCCGCCGCCCACGCCGACCTGGCCCAGCGGGCCCGCCGCCTCTGGGACTAGCGCCCCAGAACTAGCGGTTCTCGGCCAGCGTCAAAGCCCCGAGAATGGCGTTGCGCATGTCTCGGGGGTCGATCACGTCGTCGCTGCCCAGGCGGTTGGCCAGGCGGTAGGGGCCGGAGCGCTGGTCGCGCTCCACTTGGGCCTGGGTTTCGGCGTCGAGCTTGGCTGAGCGCCCCCCGGCGTCGGCGGGCATGGCCGCCATGTTCACGCTGGGCAAAGAGAACGACTGGGTCTGGTTGTCGAACGGGTTCTGGGCCATCACCACCGATCCGAAGCCGAACGCCTTGCGCATGGTGATCTCGATCTTGGGATTGGTGAGGCGTCGCTCTGCCTTGTACATCTTGCCGCCCCACTTCAAGATGCCCTCCTGCTCGGCCTTGGTGCCGGCCATCACCCCGGGGTTGTCGGCCAAGAACACCACCGGGTGGTCGTAGTTGGCGATCACCTCCAAGAAGTCGGTGGCCTTGATGGCCGCCGCCGCGTCCACCGACCCGGCCAGATAAGCCGGGTTGTTGGCCACGATCATGGTGGGCCGCCCCCCGAAGCGGGCCAAACCGACGATGATGGCCGGACCGTAGGCGGGCTGGATCTCGAAAAAGCTGTCGGGGTCGGCGATCAGGTCGATCACGTCGTGCATGTCGTAGGGGCGGCGGTCGTTGGGCGGAATGATGTCGAGCAGCTCCTCCACCACCCGGGGCTCGGTGTCGGGGCCGCTGCTGAGGGGCGAGGGCTGGCCGGCCCGCGACGGGAAATAAGACAAGTACAAGCGAGCCATGTCGATGGCCGCCTCGTCGTCGGGCGCCTCGTTGTGGGCTGAGCCGGCGATGCGGGTGCACACATCGGCGCCGCCCAGCTCCTCTTTGGTCACGTCCTCGCCGGTGGCCGCCTTCACCAGCGGCGGCCCCCCGGTGAACATGGAGGCGTACGACGTCATGATCACGAAGTCGCTGAGGGGGGCAGCCAGCGCGCCGTGGCCCGCGGAGGCCCCCATCACCAGACACACCATGGGCACCTGCCCATTCAGATCGGCATAGGCCTGGAGGTCGCCCGGGGCCCGGCTACCCCCGGTGTCGGTGAGCCGGTGGCCGGCCCCCTCCAACATGGTGACCAGCGGAAGGCCCTCCTGGGCTGCCAGCTCGGCCACCCGGTAGCGCTTGGCGGTGTTGCCCGCCCCGATAGACCCGCCCAAAACGGTGAAGTCCTCGGCCCCGGCCAGCACCGTGCGCCCGTCGATCCGGCCGTAGCCGGCCACGAACCCGTCGGAGGGAATGTCTTCCATGGTTCCCACCAGCGAGCCGATCTCCCGGAACGTGCCAGGGTCGAACAGCCGGCTTATGCGCTGGCGCACATCCAGCTTGCCCCGGGAGTGCATGTACTTCTCCACCCGCTCGGGGCCGCCCATGGCCGCGCCCTCAGTGCGCCGTCGGTCCAGCTCCTCCAACCACGGCTTCCACTCCTCCCGGTTACTCACGCCACCAACTATTCCACCTGTGGCGGCCCGGTCCTGTGGTCGGGCCCGAAGCCGACGCTCATGCCGGGCCGAAGACGTCGATCATGGCCCGCACGTCGGGGCCCAGGGGGTAGAGGATGGGGCAGGTGGCCCCGTTGGCCACGTACTCGTCCACCTTGGCCCGGCACTCCTCGGCGGTGCCCGCCGCGCACAGCATCTGCACGATGTCGTCGGGAACCAGCTTGGAGGCCGCCTCCACCTGCTCCATGGTGGCGGGCCAGGTGAGCACGGCGTTCACCTGATCGAGCAGCGAATCGGGCACCCCGGAGGCGGCCATGATGTGGGGCTGCTGGCCCAGATACTGGGTAACCAGCAGGCGGGCGGCGTCCAGCGCCTCGCCCCGGTCTTCGGCCAGCGAGCACACCACGAGCTGGGGGCGATCCAGGTCGTCCACCGTGCGGCCGGCCCGGGCCGCGCCCTCGGCCAGGGCGTCCATGGCCCGGCGGTTGTAGTCGGGCGACACCAGGTAGTTGAGCACCACGCCGTCGGCGATCTCACCGGTGAGCGCCATCATCTTCATGCCGGTGGCGCCGATGTAGATGGGCACGTCCTTGGGGCGGCGGGGCTGATGCACGTAGTCGAGCTCCACATCTTCGAGATGCACGTAGTCGCCGTCGAAGGTCACGTTCTCATCGGCCAGCAGCGCCCGCACCACGGTGACCACCTCTCGCATGGCCCCCAGCGGGCGGCGGCGGTCCACCCCCACCTTGCTGGCCAGTGGATCCCACCACGCCCCCAATCCGCACAGGATGCGGCCCGGGGCCAGGTCGTCCAACGTGGAGAACGTGGCCGCCAGCCGGGCCGGGTTGCGGGTCCACATGTCGAGCACCCCGCTGCCGACTTTGATCCGGTCGGTGGAGGCGGCGAAGGCGGCCATGGGCACGGTGGCCTCCCGCACCAGCCGGGAGTCGGCCTGCCACACGGCCTCGAACCCCTTCTGCTCGGCGTATTGCACGTACTCGATGGCCTCGGCCACCGAGTGGGCGTCTTGCAGGTAGAGGGCCACTGGGTATGAGCTCATGGGTCGATCTCCTCCAATTTTGCGAACAGTCGGTTGGCGGCCTCGGCGGCTTTGGCCCGGATCTCGTCGGGGTCCACCCGGGTGGCCACCCCGTCGGCCAAAAGCGTCTCCCCGTCGGCCATCACATCCACCGCCCGCACGCCGGGGGTGAACGCCAGCCGCCACGGGTCGATCGGGTCATACGACCAGCGGACCACATCGCCGCGGGCCTCGGGGAACAGCTCCCAGCCCTGGGCCAGCCACTCCCACGCCGAGTCGGGGGTGGCGGTCACGTCGTCCTCGCGGTGGCGCACGTATGCCACCCGGAACTCCTCGAGCATGTCGGCCCCGATGCCGTCGGTGCCCAGCGCCACCGGGTTGGCGAACCGCACCGGGCGGGCGTAGCCCACCGCGTTGTTCATATTGGACCGGGGGTTGTGCACCAGGGTGCCGGCCAGCCGGTGGTTGTCGGGCAGATGCACCCCGTGGATCAGCAGCCACTCGTCGGTGCTCCACCGCTCCAGCCGCTCGGCGGCCGGGGCGTCTACGGGCCCCTCGGCCACGTGGATGTGGACCCCGGTGCCCAGATCGGCGGCCAAGCCGGCGGCGGCTTCCAGCGTGTCGTCGGAGCAGGTGAAGGCGGCGTGGACCCCGACCATGCCCCGGCCCCCGGCCCGCAAGAACCGCTCGTTCTCGGCCAGGCCCCGCTGGGCACCGTCGGACCCGTGGCGGTCGGTCACCCCGTAGGCGCAGCTCACTCGCACCCCCACCTCGGCGCAGGCCTCGGCGATCACCGCAAGGGAGCCCTCGATGGCGTTGGGCGACTCGTGGTGGTCGACGATGGCGGTGCAGCCCGCCTCCAAGGCCTCCAAGGCCCCCAGCTTGGCCGACCATTCGATGGTGTCGAGGTCCAGCGCCCGATCCAGGCGCCACCACACCAGCTTTAGGATGCTGGTGAACTCGGTGGGAACCCCCGGCGGGGCGGGCATCCCCCGAGCCAGGGCCGAATACAGGTGATGGTGGGCGCACACCAGCCCGGGTGTGGTGCTGGTGTCGTCGCCAGTGTCCATATTAAGAGTGAAGAATAAGCCGCTCAGCCCAGACGGGGTCGCTCACTCCCCCATGGGAAGGCTGTTGTGCCACGTTCCGCTGTGGGCCCGCAGCGCGGCGGCCACCGCCCCGGCCGTGGGCACCAGGCCGATCTCCCCCACGCCCTTGATGCCGTAGGGGGCGCCGGGCTGGGGCGACTCCACCAGGATCACGTCCACCGGGGGCATGTCCTTGGGCCGCAGGATGCCCAGCGACTTGAGGGTCATGTTGGTGGGCCAGCCGTTCTCGTCGGCGGGGAAGTCCTCGGTGAGGGCGTAGCCCAGCCCCATGTGGACCGCCCCTTCGATCTGGCCCTCGCACAGCAGCGGGTTGACGGCCTTGCCCACGTCGTGGGCCGCCACCACCTTCTCCACCGCGCCCTCGTCGTCGAGCACCACCATCTGGGCGGCGTAGCCGAAGGTGGAGTGGATGATGGGGTTCTCCACCCCGTCGGAGAGCTTGTTGGTCCAGTCCACCCGGTACTCGCCGAAGTAGTCCACGCCGGGCTGGCACCCGTCGGCCAGCGCGGCCTGGCAGGCGTCGGCCACCGACCCGGCGCCCATCAGCGTGCCCCGGCTGCCGGTGGTCTGGCCCGCGCCCAGCTCGTATGTGGTGTCCACCACCACCCGCACCCGATCGGCGCTCACGCCCAGCTCGGTCACCGCCACCTGCTGGGCCACGGTGTGGATCCCCTGGCCCATCTCGGTCCAGCAGTGGCGCACCTCCACGCCGCCGCCGTTGTGGTAGTCGTCGTCGAAGCGCACCACGGCCTTGGCGATCTCCTTGAAGCCGTTGCCCAGCCCGGAGTTCTTGAGGCCGAGCCCCAGCCCCACCGACTTGCCGGCGGCCCGAGCCTCGTCCCAGGCCGGTTTGACCGCCTCCAAACAGGCGCGGGCCCCCAAAGAGCCGTCGTCCATGATCTGGCCCGGTCCCCAGATGGCGCCGGGGGCCACCGCGTTTCGCGACCGCATCTCCCAGCCGTCGATGCCCACCGCCTCGGCCAGGCGGTCCATGACCCCCTCCATGGCGAACTGGGCCTGGTTGGCCCCGAAGCCCCTGAAGGCGCCACACACCGGGTTGTTGGTGCGGGCGGCCACCGCCTCCACGTCGATGTTGGGCAGCGTGTAGGGGCCGCTGGCGTGGCCCGCGGCCCGCTCCAGCACCTTCATGCCCACCGAGGCATAGGGGCCGGAGTCGCCCACCATGCGGGCCCGCAGCGCGGTGAGGTGACCCTCGGCATCGCAGCCGGCCCACATCTCGATGCGGATGGGATGGCGCTTGGGGTGCATCCGCAGCGACTCCTCCCGTGACACCGTGCACAGCACCGGGCGGCCCAGCAGCCAGGCGGCCAGCGCGGTCTGGGCCTGGTTGGCCATGTCCTCCTTGCCGCCGAACGCCCCGCCGTTGCTCACCAACTCCACGGTGATCTGCTGGGGCTCGATGCCCAGCACCGAGGCCATCTGGTCGCGGTCGTCCCACACTCCCTGGCCCCCGGAGTACACGTGCATGGTGCCGTCGCCGTGGGGCACCGCCAGGGTGGACTCGGGCTCCAAGAAGGCGTGCTCGATGCGCTGGGTTTGGAACACCTCGTGGACGGTGTGGGCACTGGCCGCCAAAGCGGCGTCCACGTCGCCACGGGCGTACACCGAGCGCGACAGCACATTGCCGTCGAGCTCCCACACCGCATCCTCGGTGCCGTTGGTCACCGCCGCCACCGGGTCGGTGATCGGGGTGTGTACCTCATAGGTCACCGCCACGGCCTCGGCGGCCCGGCGGGCGTTGGCCCGGGTGTCGGCCACCACGATGGCCAGCACATCGCCCACATAGGAGGTGCGGCCCCCCTCGGGGATGAACACCGGCCAGTCCTTGTGGATGATCCCCACCCGCATCTCGCCGGGCACATCGGCGCCGGTGTAAACCGCCACCACGCCGTCCATGGCCTCGGCCGCCGAGGTGTCGATCGCCACGATGTCGGCCCGGGCGTGCTCCGAAAGGTGCAGCGCGGCGTGCAGCAGCCCCTCGGGGCGCAGGTCGTCTATGTAGTCGCGGTCGCCCAGGGCCAGCTCCCGGGCCTCGTACTTGATGCCCCGGCTGCCCACGCCCTCGGGCACCTCGGCGGTGGGCATCTCGCCTTGGGCCAGGCACTCCACCGCATCCAGGATCTTGGTGTAGCCGGTGCAGCGGCACAGGTGGCCGCCCAGGTGCCGGGAGGCCTCCTCACGGGTGAGCTCGGAGCCCTTGCGATCCACCAGCGACTTGGTGCGGATCAAGATGCCGGGGGTGCAGAACCCGCACTGAAGCGCCCCGCAAGCCGCGAACACATCGGCCATGCGGTTGCGCTCCTCGTCCGACACGCCCTCCAGGGTCAGCACGTCGCAGCCTTCCGAGCGCTCCAGCGAGGTTTGGCACGCCACCCGGGCGCGCCCGTCCACCAGCACCGCGCAGCAGCCGCACTGGCCGCTGGGCGAGCACCCGTCCTTGGGCGACATGATGCCCAGTTCGTCTCGCAGGGCGCCCAGCAAGTGCTCGTGGTCGCCCTGAATGGTTACTTCTTGACCGTTGATGGTCAGCGTTGTCATGGCTATCCCCCCTGGGATGAGGGCGCTTCCCCAATGATAGGCGCCCCCTCTACATACGGCTTCTCAAAGATGAGCGGCATCTCCTCGGCGATCGACTTGTACATCTCCGGGCGGCGGTAGCGGCTGAAGTCGTACAGCGTGTTCTTGTAGGCCGCGCACCAGTTGAGGTTGCAGGTGGCCACCACCAGCTCGTCGCCGTCGGTGGCGGCCTGGGCCAGCACCTCGCCGGAAGGGGCGATGATGCAGCTCTCGGCCAGGCTCTCCACCCCCTCCTCCTCGCCTCCCTTGGCCACGCCCACCACGAACGTGCCGTTCTGGTAGGCCCCGGCCTGCATGACCAGGCGGCTGTGGAATCCGGCCAGGAAGTCCTGCGACGGATCGGGGTAGTAGTGGATCGGGGTGTTGTAGCCGATCAGGATCATCTCCACGTCGGCCAGTCCCATCACCCGGTAGGTCTCGGGCCAGCGCCGGTCGTTGCACAGGGCCAGGCCGATCTCGCCCCGAAACGCCGTCCAGGTGCGGAACGTCTCGGAGGCGGGCTCGAAGTAGGCCCGCTCCAGGTGCTGGAACGGGCGCTGGGGCTCGTAGGTCTCGTGGCCGGGGATGTGGACCTTGCGGAACTTGGCCACCTCTTGGCCCTCGCCGTCCACCAATAGATAGGTGTTGTAGCGGTGGCCGTCGGGGGTCAGCTCGGCGTAGCCCAGACAGAAGCCGATGCCCAGGCGGGCGGCCTCGTCGAACAGCGGCTTGACCTCGGGAGAGGGCATCTCGGTCTCATAGAAGCTGTTCAGCTCGTCGACGTCGTCGATCCACCACCGGGGGAAGAACGTGGTGAGGGCCATCTCGGGGTACACCACCAGCTCGCAGCCCCGCTTGTGGCCCTCGTGCAGCAGCGCCAGCAGCCGCTCCACCACCTCGGCCCGGGACTCATCGCGGGCGATGGGGCCGAGCTGGGCCGCGCCCACGGTGATCTCGCGCAGGTTGCTGGACAGGCGCGACACCCGCTCGTCGGCCACCTCGCTCTCCAGGTGGGCGGTTTGCGCTTTGTCGTTATTGGAGCTCATGCCGTGGCCTCGGCCGTCTGGCCCACTTCGGCCACCTCGGCGATCTCGGCCAGCTCCAGCATCACCCGCAGCATCACGTTGGCGCCGGCTTCGAGGTGCTCGGGCTCGGTGTGCTCGAACGGATTGTGGCTGATGCCCTCCCAGGAGGGCACGAACACCATCGAGGTGGGGCACACCGGGGCGAACATCTGGGCGTCATGGCCCGCGCCCGAGCACAGCCGACGGTGGCTGAATCCCAGATCGGCGGCGGCTCGCTCCACCCGGTCGATCATCTCGGGGTCGAACTCCACCGGGGCGAATCGGGCCAGGCGCCGCGACGTGATCCCAGTGCCCGACTCGGCGGCCAGCTCCTCGAGGAAGGCGGCCAGGCGGTTCTCGGCCTCGGTCAAAAGGTCGTCGTCGGTGTTGCGCATATCCACGGTGAGCACCGCATCGGAGGCCACCACGTTCACCAGGTTGGGGTGCAGCTCCACCCGTCCCACGGTGCACACCTGCGGGGGGCCGAACTCCTCGGCCAGCTCGTGCACGAACACCGCGATGCGGGTGGCGGCCCATCCGGCGTCGTGGCGCATGTCCATCGGGGTGGTGCCGGCGTGGTTCGACTGGCCGGCCACGGTGATCTCGGTCCAGCTGATGCCCTGCACCCCGGTGACCGCGCCGATCACGATCTCTTCGGTGTCGAGGATCGGGCCCTGCTCGATGTGCAGTTCCACAAAGGCATGGGGCGCAGGCGACGGGCACGGGGCCGGGCCCCGATAGCCGATCCGGTCGAGCTCTTCGCCCACCACCGCGCCGTCGGTGCCCACGATGTCGAGCGCCTCCTCCAGGGGGAGCTCGCCGGTGTACACCAGGCTGCCCAGCATGTCGGGCGGGAACCGGGAGCCCTCCTCGTCGGTGAAGAACCCCACCGCCAAGGGACGGCGGGTGGTGATGCCCGCCCGCTTCACCGCCTCGATCACCTGCAAGCCGGCCAGCACGCCGAGGTTGCCGTCGTAGCGCCCGCCGGTGCGCACGGTGTCGATGTGGCTGCCGCACATCACCGGCGGCCCCGGCTCGGCCCCGGCCAGCGTGCCGGTTACGTTGCCGATGCCGTCGATGCTGATCTCCAGGCCCAAGTCGCGCATCCACGTCACCACCAGGTCGCGGCCGTCGCGGTCTTCGTCGGTGAGCGCGAGCCGACAGGCACCGTCGGTGCCCTCGATTTCACCGATCATTGCCAGAGCAGCCAAACGGTCGCTTAGGCCCTGACCATCAACGCTGATCTCAGTAGCCACAGTTACCATATTCTGCCAGAGTTATCGGGTGATTTGGAAAGGGCATCGATGAGCGATGTCGTGGTGGCCCGGAGCCTGAGCGAGGCCCTGGACACCCTCGGAGAGCATCCCGACGCCACTGTGCTGGCCGGGGGCACCGATCTCATGGTGGAGATCAACCGGGGTCTGCGCCGTCCCAGCCATATGGTGGGCGTGGCCCGAGTGCCTGAACTGCGCCAATGGAGCGTTGCCGACAACCGAGTGGTGGTGGGCGGCGGGGTCACCTACACCGAGATGATGACCACCGAGCTGGCCGATGCCGCCCCCGCCCTGGCCCAAGCCGCCCGCACGGTGGGCTCCCCGCCCATACGCAACGCCGGAACCCTGGGGGGCAACCTGGGCACCGCCTCGCCGGCGGGAGACACCCTGCCGGTGCTGGCCGCCCTCAACGCTGAGATCGTGGTGGCCGGCCCCGACGGGGAGCGCCGCATGGGCTTGGACCAGTTCGTGGTGGGGGTGAAGCGGACCTCGCTGCAACCGGGTGAGCTGATCGTGCGGGCCGAGATGGACCGGCCCCGGGGCCGCCAGGAGTTCTTGAAGATCGGCCCCCGCAACGCCATGGTGATCTCCATGGCCGGCCTCGCCCTGGTGGTGGACCGCGATGCCCGGGCCGTGCGCTGCGCCCTGGGAGCGGTGGCCGCCGGCATCCCCCGGGCTCGGGAGGCCGAGGCCTGGGTGGCCGAGCGCATCGACTGGGACAACGGCGCCGGGGTGGCCAGCGGCGGGGTGGACAGCGCCGTGGCCGACGAGTTCGGCTCGCGGGTGGCCGAGGCCTCCTCCCCCATCGACGACCATCGCTCCACCGCCGCCTACCGGCGCCACGCGGTGGGCGTGCTGGCCACCCGAGCCCTGAAGCGGGCGTTTTCCGAGGGAGGCTCCAGCGATGCCTGATCCCTATTCGCTGCGGGTGAACGGCACCGACCACGAGGTAGCCGACGCCGACATCGCCGAAAGCCTGCTGTTCGTACTGCGGGAGCGCCTGGGGCTCACCGGCACCAAGAACGCCTGCACCGAGGGCGAGTGCAGTTCGTGCGCGGTGCTGATCGACGGGGTGCTCACCTGCTCGTGCCTGGTGCTGGCCGCGACCGCCTCCGGCCAGGACATCACCACCGTGGAGGGCCTGGGCGACGGCCGCGACGGCCTGTCGGTGGTGCAGGAGGCGTTTGTGGAAGAGGGCGCGGTGCAGTGCGGCTTCTGCACGCCGGGGCTGATCGTGGCCGTCCACGACCTGCTGGAGGCCGACCCCGACCCCAGCGACGGCGATGTGCGCGAAGCCCTGTCGGGCAACCTGTGCCGCTGCACCGGCTACGGGCGCATTCTGGCCGCCGTCCACTCGGCGGCGGCCACGAAGCGGAGCCAGGTGTGACCGCTGAGTCGTTTGGCGCCACCGACACCATTGTCGACGCCGGCACCCGGGGGGTGGGTGCCGATGTGGGCCGTCCCGACGGGGTGCCCAAGGTGCAGGGCCGGTTCGCCTTCTCCTCCGACCTGTGGGCCGACGACTTCTTGTGGGGCCATACCCTGCGCTCGCCCCACGCCTCGGCCAACATCCGCGGCATCGACATCGGCCCGGCCCTGGCCACTGCCGGGGTCCACGCCGTGCTGTTGGCCGACGACGTGCCCGGCCGGCTCACCTACGGGCTCGAGCACCCCGACCAGCCGGTGCTGGCCGACGGGCAGGTCCGCTATGTGGGCGAGCCGGTGGCGGTGGTGGCCGCCGACCACCCCGACGTCGCCCGGCGGGCCGCCGAGGCCATCGTGGTGGACTACGAGGTAACCCAACCGCTCACCGATGCCGAGGCCGCCCCCACCGCGGCCCCCATCCACCCCAACGGCAACGTCTTCCGGGAGATCAACATCCGCCACGGCGACCAAAACGCAACCGGCGAGGTGGTGGTGGAGGGCACCTACGAAGTGGGCATGCAGGATCAGGCCTTCATGGGCCCCGAGTCGGGCATGGCCCTGCCCGACGACGACGGCAGCGTGGAGCTGTTCATATCCACCCAGTGGCTGCACGTCGACCGGGAGCAGATCGCGGCGTGCCTGGGGATCGACGAGGAGCAGGTGCGCCTCACCCTGGCCGGGGTGGGCGGGGCGTTCGGCGCCCGCGAGGACCTGTCGTTGCAGATCCACCTGTGCCTGCTGGCCCTGCACACCGGCAAGCCGGTGAAGATGGTCTACAGCCGCGACGAGTCGTTCTTCGGCCATGTGCACCGCCACCCGGCCAAGATGTGGTACCGCCACCACGCCGATCGCGACGGGCGGCTGGTCAAGGTGGAGGCCCGGATCGTGATCGACGGCGGGGCCTATGCCTCCACCTCATCGGCGGTCATCGCCAACGCCTCCTGCTTCGCGGCGGGCCCCTACAAGGTGCCCTCCGCCCACATCGTGGGACTGGCGGCCCGCACCAACAACCCGCCGTGCGGGGCCATGCGGGGCTTCGGAGCGGTGCAGACCTGCTTCGGCCACGAGTCGCAGATGGACAAGCTGGCCGCCGCGCTCGACATCGACCCGATCGAGCTGCGGCTGATCAACGCCCTGGACCATGGCGACCGCCTCATCACCGGACAGGTGATCACCGGCACCTTCCCGGTGGCCGAGGTGATCCGCCAGTGCGCCGGTGCCCCCGAACCCCACATCGCCCGAAGCGACGACCGGCGCGACCTGCCCGGAGGCTCGGGCCGCACCACCGACGCCGCCGACACCGTGCGGGGAACGGGCTTCGCCGTGGGGTTCAAGAACCTCATGTTCTCCGAGGGCTACGACGACTACTCATCGGCCGCCTGCCGGGTGGCCGACGGGGTGGCCACCATCACCTGTGCCTGCGCCGAGGTGGGCCAGGGCTTCGTGACCCTGGCCCAGCAGATCGCCCGTACCGAGCTGGGGGTGGACGAGGTGATCTTGGCCCCGGCTCAGACCGCCACCATCGGCTCGGCCGGCTCGTCGTCGGCCAGCCGCCAAACCTGGATGTCGGGCGGCGCAGTGCAGGCCGCTTGCCGGACGGTGCGCGATCAGATTTTGGCCGACGTGGCCGCCCGCTGGCAGATGGCCCCCGACGGGCTGGTGCTGCGCGACGGCCTGGTGGTGTCGCTAGATGGCCAGCAAGAGGCACTGCTGGCCCAGATCACCGCCGGAGCCGGCTATGAGGCCGACGTGGAGTACCACCACGTCCCCACCGAGGCACTGGACGAAAACGGCCAGGGCAACGCCCACGTGTCGTTCGCCTGCGCCGCCCACCGGGTGATCGCCGATGTCGACCCCGACCTCGGCCTCGTCCGCATCCGCGACATCACCACCGCCCAAGACGTGGGCCGCATCCTCAACCCCACCCAGGCCGTGGGCCAGATCGAAGGCGGCACCGCCCAGGGCGTGGGCCTAGCCCTAATGGAAGAGATCGTCCTGGACAACGGCCAAGTCCGCAACGCCTCCTTCACCGACTACGTAATCCCCACCACCCTCGACATGCCCGACGTAACCATCGCCGCCTGGGTAGAACAACCCGAACCCAACGCCCCCTACGGCGCCAAAGGCATAGGCGAACCCCCCACCATCTCCTCCTCCGCCGCCGTAGCCGCCGCCGTAAGAGCCGCCACCGGCCTAGACCTCCCCCGAATCCCCATCCGCCCCGCCGACATCGCCCTGGGGTGAGCCGAGGTTCAGCAATGACGACGCAAATGGAGTCCCGAATAGCCACCCTGGAAGAGCGGGTAGCACGTCTGGAAGAACTCTCCGCCGAGGTGAAGGTGATCGAACTGCGGGAGATCACCATGGACGAGGCCAGAGCCGAGATCGTCGACCTCTTCGCCGCCGGCGAGACCCTCTACTACTCCGATATCGCCGACCGCTTGCGACTTGACCTAGAAATGGTCGTGGAAATATGTCACAAGCTCCAAGAAGAAGACGTGATCTACGTTGCCGACCACGCTGTTTGACTACGGCGACGCCCTGAGAGGCGACCGCATTGTCATCACCGCCCGAAAGCTGAGTAAGCCTGCACTGGTCAATCAATCTGGTCGCCACTAGGCCAGCGACCTCATCGCCCGCGACGACGTCCGCTGCGTTATCGAAGAGCCCTTGCTGCCCAGCCCAACTTAAGCACGAGGCAGAAATCATGACTCGTGAATTCAAGACAGGCTTGAACCACACCTATGGCTTCCCGCTTCCGGAATTCCCGGCCATAGAATCCGACGATGCAACCGCCGGTTCCGAAAGCTCCGGAGGGCTACGAGGAGCCCATTTGGAGACACGACACGATCGACGTTCTAATTGTCATTGACCGCAGTTCTGGCTTCGAACCGCTTGAAGTCGGGAAGCCGCTGACGCATCCGATTGATCAATTCGTCGGCAGACTGGATAAGCGCCTTCAGGCGCTCGACAACATTCCCACCCACGTAGTCGCTACCGACGAAGTTGTATACGAGGAAGATCTCCCGACGGGGATCTACGCGGTTGTAACCAATGATCCCGGCTATGCCAAGTGGTGGAGCTCTAGGGGCGGCAATCTCGTTGAGGTCGACGTCGATGGCGACTCCTTGGTCCTTACCTCACGAGGAGAGTCAGAGAGGTTTGGGCCCGAAGATGAAGATCAAGAGAGAGCGGTCGTATTCGCAGAGGGAGGGATAGTACATCCCTTCGACTCAGACGGTTTGGATGCCGGACCCTCGCTGCTCGAACCGATTACGTCAAAGGAGCTCTCAGGCACCGAGAAAATCCTGGACGAGCTCTGGCAAGCCATTGACAATGACGAGCTGACCGAGACCCAGCGAACCCAGATCATTGCTATGGCCGAATTGATCCAAGCACAGCGACGCAGCACCACCCCCGACGAGACTGAGCGATGGAAGTTGATCGGAACGATAAGAGCCGCCCTGACGTTTCTTGCCACGGTACTCCCGGCTCGCGTGCTGAACTGGGTGGGCATAGTCAAGTTGCTTCACGACATCGACTGGTCAACGCTCGCTGGACAGCTCCCCTTATGAGATGGCCCATTCGATTACCAGGGCATGCAGGGGACTGTAAGCGTGGTAAGCGAGGATTCCCTCTAGTGCGGCAATCCGCGCCGATTCGCCTCGGCTTGGCGGTCGTGCCAGGCGGCTTCCTCGTCGTAACTGGCAGCTAGATCTTCGAAGATGGCCTTTGTACGTGGCGAGGTGGTGAACCGCCGTCGTCGTTGAGGCATTTGTATGAGCCATATATGTCTTTTTCGCATAGGTCGTGTACGGTGCTGATCCGCCGTAGACCTTGAGGGTGGTGCCGCCCGCTCATTTCGGACGTTGGGGAGGCAATGCAGGCTGCCATCGCTGGTGTGATAGTGGGAGTGGCGATAGGGGCTGCCGTTTGGGCGTTTACGGTAGCCGTGCTGAGACGGCGGTGGTTCCCCTCCGGCAACCAATCTGTCACGTATACCGCCGACAACGGAGGCAAGCGGCGGCGGAAGCGGCATACGCTCAGTCCGAAGTCGATTCAGCGCCTGTTCGAGCCGGTGTCGAGCAACCATTCTGACACCCATAGGACTTACGAGCTGGTCGTCAAGCCGGGACGCTCCTCGGCGGAAATTCTCATCATCGACGAAGAGGGGATAGCCGAGTACACGAAACTGTCGGATGAGCCGAGGGAGGGCGACATCTACCTCGGCGTGGTCGTCGATGTCCGTCCCGGATTGAATGCCGCTTTCGTCGACATCGGCGAGCAAGACCACGCTTTCATTGATGTCAATCTTCGGCCGGTCTCCGACCTGTCGGCTGGCGACCGGTTGGTCTGCCAGTTGACGGGGCTGCCTCGCGGCGACAAGGGATTCAGTGGCCGCGACCGGCTTGTGCTGGACGGCTGGTTTATGACCATCGAGCAAGGGGTCTCGACAAGGGCTGTAGGACACTTGCACGACCATGTTCGGGGAAGGGATCCCGGCAAGCTTGGCTGGGAACTGTCCCGCCGCTGTGAGCAGCGCAACCTTGGCCTCTATGTGCACGAAGACCTCGGGTCGCCTGACGAAAAGGCTTATCTCAGGGACTTGGGGTCGCTCCTAGGAAGATTGGATGAGTACGAACAGGCGGCAAGAAACTCCAGGCTGGAGGTACCAACTCGGATACATCACAAGGACCCATATGAGGCCGCCCTCGATATGACCCAGTCGGTGCTGGAGGCCACGCCCGCGCCGTTTAAATTCGTGACCGTCGTTGGCGGCTGGAATTCGCGATTCATCTCGGACTTCGAAGCCCGCCAAAAGCGCTATCCGGACAGCGCGCTCGCATCGGCGCGGTTTCGGCACAAATGCCCATACCGCAAAGAGCACATCGAAGAGCCGCTGGACGAAGTAAGAGCCGGGCTGTCAGCCCGGTCGGTCAAACTCGGATGCCCCAGCGGAGGGTCGCTGACTATCGAAGAGACAGAGGCATTCACAGCCGTCGATGTAAACAGCGGCTCCGCGCGCAAAGCTAACGGTGAGACCAGTGCGGAATTCACCCAGCGGATCAACCTGGAAGCCAGCGCCGTCCTCGCCCGAGCCTTGAGGCTCCTAAACATCGGCGGCGCCATCCTCATCGACTACATCAGCTTCGACTCCGACGACCATTCAATCGCCGAGGCCGCCCGAGACGGTCTGCGCCGCAATCTCGAAGACCAACTGGACGAGCACCAACCCCTTCTCGCCGGCTCCAACCCGCCCAAGACTGAAGTGGGCGACACGAGCCCCGTGGCAGGCGTGCTCGACATGACAAGGCAGCGAAACGGGTTTTCCCTCTGGCGAGAAATCAGACCCAAGGGCCGCAAGGGCCGATAAGACTTCAAGCGAAACTTGATGGTGGCCGCTAGGCCATCATCAAGAGAGTGGCCAGCACATGGTGGGCAAGTAAGGGATTGCCAATTGTCAGCCGCGGGTCTCAGGTCCGTTTTCGAGGTCCTGGGCCCTCGCGAACGAGCGTGACTGATGCTGATTGAACGCGAGGAAGAAGCGCGTCGCCGATAGTTCGAGTCCGAAATTCGCTAATCAGCGCGCTCAACTCGTTGACGTCCTCAGACAGTCCGAGTAGCGCAGCCGAAATCAGTTCCTTTCGGTTCGTTGGAAACCCGTTTCGAGCCAATTCCAACACAAGTTGGTCAACCCTCATGCTGAGCGGAGTAGCGAGTGAGAGCCCTATGCGGCTTTCTGGTGCCTGTCGAAGTGGAAGATCTGATCTCACTCGTTGGCGTTTGGTCACATACATAATGTATAATAGATACGTATTAATGTGCCAAATGTGGCGAATGGTGTAGTTGGGGGATCATGGGCTCGAAGAAATCCGGGCAGCCGCTACGACTGAGTGAGCAGACCCCTGTCCTCGTCGATGAGCACAACTTTCTGGAGGCAATCCGGGATGCTGGTTATCGCAATGCGGCCGTAGCAATAGCGGAACTCGTGGACAACGCCATTGAAGCTGGCGCAACCACCGTGGAGATCGAAGTCACTAGCGATAATGACCTGAAGTTCCCCGTCCAGATTTCCGTCACCGACGATGGTCGGGGCATGTCGCCCAAGGAACTGCAACGAGCACTTGTCTTCGGCGGGTCATCGCGGTTTGGTAGCCGTGACTCATTCGGGCGATTTGGCATGGGTTTGCCTTCCGCTTCATTGAGCCTTGCACGTGACATCGAGGTTGTGTCCTGGAGGGGTTCGTCAATCAGAACAGTTCGGCTGTCACTGGACGACCGAAATGGGTTTAACGGCCAAAGTGTCCGGTCCCGTCGCCTTGTTCGCGACCGTATGCCAACTCCTAGCGGAACAAGAGTCCTTCTTCGATCGTGTGACCGACACGGCTACGAGCGACCAGGTTGGTTGAGCCGTTCAATTGCGGCCGAACTTGGGCGAGTTTTCCGCCGCCAACTTGAATCGGGCCTCTGCATTTCAGTCAATGGTGACAAGATTCCTGTTAGGGAGCATCTTCTATTGAAGGCGGGCGCCACTTTGTACGGCGACATGCTGCGGTATCAGATCGACGGCCCGAGTGGAGGAGGGCAGGTGCGTGTGCAGTTCTCCGAACTGCCAGTGTTGCGCTGGTCAACAATGAGCTCCTCCGAGAAGGCGGCCATGGGCATCCCCAGCACGAAGCCGATCTCTATTCTCCGGGCAGGTCGCGAGATTGATCGAGGCTGGTGGTTCATGGGATCAAAGAGGCGCGAGAACTATGACTCCTGGTGGCGATGTGAATTGGACTTTGACCCGAACCTCGACGAGTGGTTTGGGGTCTCGTACACAAAGCAAGGCATTCAGCCCGTACTGGCGTTGAAAGATCTGCTTACCCCAGATCTCGAAGCGATTGCCCGGTCGATGAACTCGAGAGTCCGGAGTCAGTTCGATCTTGTGAAGATTGCAGATCCCATACAGGTGGCAGAACGGACAGTGCAATCTGTGATCCCAGTCCTGCCCGACGCCCTCGGTTGTCGAGGCGGCAAGAAGCGGGATATCCGGGTGGCTCTTGGCGAGACAAAGAGCCCCGCAGCCTTTGAGGTGCGGACATCCCGGTCTGTAGAAACAGTAACCCTGAACATTTGCCACCCACTGATTCGTGACCTCTACGCCCCATTGGCATCGTCCGACTTGACAACCTCAAAGTCTGCTGCAGCCCGAGTGGCACTCGTCGCGCTTGCTGGGGCGCTGATAGACACAGGGTCATGGCCTGTTGCCGGACGGGCGAAAGCGTGGAGTGACGTGGTGGCCACGTTGCTTGAGCGTTGTCCATGAATTCAGAAGCCTTACAGCTTCCAATACCTCGGATTTTCGGAACTTCAGAGCGCCAGCTCTTGAAGCGACTTGTGAATGAGGTACCGGTTGACGTGGTTGAGATCGAGTCGACCACGACAGCATGCAGGGCTGCGCTGGCTCTGCTACGTGATTTGAGGGCCCAAGGCTGGGATGTCGAGTGGACACCAGACGCAATTGTCGTGTCCCCGCCGCAAAGCAATGACGACGTTGAGCAGGAGAAGGAGCGTGTTCGATTTCAAGAGCTGCTGAAGCGAGACGAGCAATTGCGTACTCGGTCTGTTCGCAAGTTCATAGAGGGAATGGAACGTCCGAGGGAGTGGCATGGCAGGTTCCGTTCAATCTTTGACTTGATGCGTGATGGCATTGAGCTATCGGAGAAACTTGAGATAGCGAACTCAGGGCAGATGGCCTTCAGCGACATTGTTGATCCCTATCTCCAAGTCGTCGAAAGCAGCGAGCGTTGCGAGTGGACCGGTCTGAGGCTCATGGACGTGTGGAGGTACTTCAGGCATACGTGGTCCAACCAATACGTCAGCACTCCGGGCAGGTCTATGCCGGTTCTCGTCCGTGACCGAGCTGCAGAACATCACCCCGTTATTGGTATCGCCGCGCTGGGAAGCGCCATCGTCCAGTTGGCGCATCGCGATCGTGCTCTGGGTTGGAATCCACCAGATGTTCTCAACCAGCTCCGTCAAAGCCCTACGTCCTATGACTCGAAGTGGCTCCTTGACCGACTAGATGCATGGCGATCCGAGTTGTACACCCTGGACTTGGCGGCTGACGGGCTCTGGAGCGACGAATGGTGGGACGAGCCGGAACTCGCAGACGTCGAGGCACTCGCTCGAGAGTCCGAATTGAGACGTGAACGACACCAGAGGTTGGGACGTAAGTCCGACTTCAAGACAAGCAAGGCAGGCTGTGGCGATGAGTTCTGGCTGGCTCGAGCACAGACGGACTTGTTCCGGAGTAAGCGCTGTAAGTTGGCAGCGGATCTCCTACGCGCGCGGCGAGAACTAGCGCCAAGCATCGGCGACACGTCAGAAAAAACGCTGGCAGCGATTCTCTCAACTGCAGCAGGCCGAAGGAGTGTGGGCTGGACCATTCGGCGGGCTAAGGCTGAGACGGTTGGCACCGAGATCGCCGACATCACAGTCTGCGGGGCCATAGCACCGTACACGCACCTGCTTGGTGGAAAGCTCGTCGCAAGCCTCCTGGTAAGCCCCACAGTGGTCCGTGCCTACCACAAGAAGTACCGCGATAGGCCCAGCGAAATCGCATCGGCAATCGCAGCACGAAATATCGTCAGGTCGGCAAACCTCATCTATCTGGGAACAACCTCGCTATATGGCGCTGGTTCGAGTCAATACAACCGACTCAAGATTCCGGCCGACGTGCTCGAAAGCTCAATCGATCTTGAGTTCGTCCCGCTTGGACGTTCACGGTCCTTTGGTACATCGCACCTGTCTCAGGAAGCGGTGTCGGCGCTCGCAGATCTTGCTGAACAGGCACAGAGTGGAGCTCGGGTGAAGAGCATCTTTGGCGAAGGAGCAAGTCCGAAGTTTCGCAGGGTTAGGCAAGGAATGGACCTGCTTGGCTGGCCATCTGAGGAACTGCTGCGACATCGCCGAGAGCGGATCATCTATGGCGTTGAACTGGCTGCAGTTCCGGGGGACTACCTGCTGCGGCGTCAAAGTCACCCTGACTACCTTTTTGACCCCGACCTCGAGGACGATATCGCTCGGATCTCCGAATGGTGGAGAGTGCGCTGGATGATCCCGAGGAGCCAGAGGAAAGGCATAGCCGATGCAGTGGCTCAGCACACGCTTCATCGCCCAGTAAAGCATGGCGCTCGCGTCGATTTGCCGACTTGTTCACTGCCCGAAGGCGTACTATTCGGCGCGCATGACGAATAGCTCTGAATGCGGCACGACGCGAAGCTGAACCTCCTCAGTTTCGTAGTCATCCGACCTGTATAACTCTAGGGCCCGCACGTGGTCCCCCGACTCGATTCCATCGATCGGACCGTAGATGGTGGCATGCGATGAAGTCTGACGGAGTTGCACCGTCCCCGAACTTGCGGTCCGCAGTTCCCGCACTTCCAGTTCCAGGTCGATGGGGTTGGTCCTCTCTTTGTTTGTCCCGGTATCCCAGTACTCATCGCAGAGATGCCGCACCGAGCAGTATCGACAGGTATTCGGTGACGGTCTTGCTTTGGGGATCCCTTTCCCTAGCGCCTCGGTAGCGACCTCAATCCGTGTTCGGAGTGATTCCCTAGCGTCGTCGTAGTCGACTCCATCTAGAGCAAGATCAATCGAACCGGACGGGTAGACGATCCTTAACCTCGTGGCAGGGCGGCCTTCCGGGTTGCGAATCACGTCGTGCTTCCACAAGGTCGAGTAGCAGCGCACCTGCTCCTCGTGCGCGATATCCGGGGAGCCGGACTTGAAGTCAATGATTTCCGCGCCCTCCTCAGTGACTTCCAGAAGGTCAACTATTCCCATGAACCGGAGAGCATCGTCCGCAACAACCTGTTCGGGGTAGGTGCCAGGACGTAGTCGAGAGGCCTGAAGAGTCGCCGGATGGGGATGCTTCTGCCGTGGAGATATTCGCTCGATACTCCTCATCAGTTGTTGGACTGCGGTTCGCATTGACGGCACCTGTTCAGTCAATTGCCGCTTGAGATAGTCGCTCATTCGCGTGGCCCGAGGATTCGACCGCAGTCCGTTCAGTTCGGCTTCGAGCTGCAAGCTCAAAACACCGGAGATGCCACCCAGATCCTGCAATACAACAGTGCTGCTCGGGTCCTCGATTCCACTGCACCCTGCGCTAGACAGCGAGCGCAAGATCGATTCGGCACTGCGGTGAACTACGAGTCCAATCAGCGTCGAAAGTGATGGGCGCCTTGGGTAGCCGCGACCCTCCCAGAGTCCCCCGTAGGTTGCATTTGAGAGCGCCCACCTCCTTGGGCACGCCTCGACATCCTTTAGGGCCGAGAAGCTCCACTTGGTAGGTGGGGTAGGCCACTCGCCGCTGACTCCAAGAATCTGCGTCTCAAACTTCCTCACGTCAGTAGGTCTCGAACAATCTTCGATGCTGCAGGCAAGTTGTTGGATATCACCATCTCGTCAATGAGTTCCACGGGCACCACCAATTGGTTCTCCTTCAGGTTCTGGAGCGCCGGATCGCTTGTGAAGTCGCGGGTAAGTGCTCCATGGACGCCAATGGCAACCGTGCCAAGCTCGGTAGTGATTCGGATAGGCACTTCGACGGTTGGAATACCACCCACAGTCACGGGAGCGTTGCGCTCAACAACAACGCCTTCAGGACCCAAGCGAAGGAGATCGGCGTGGAGGCGATCGGCAAGTCTTTCCTGCCGCAGCTTGGGGACTTCGGGAACGGTGCCGTCGATCAAGTATCGAAGGAGGGAGGCCCCCAGGTGGCGGTCGAGGAGGCCGTGGTCGAATCGGTTCTTGAAGCTTCGAAGACAGCGGTAACACGACTTATCGCAGTCGATGGGACAGTCCTCGAGGACTTCTAAAGCCTTGGTGTACAGCTTCAGACCAAGCTCCCCGGCTCGTCGGGAGAAGCCCGCTCCACCTGCCAGCGTGTCGTAAATGTAGATCTCAGATTCGAGTCCCTTAGTTCCGAGATCGCTGAGTGCTGGCCTAAATTCTGCTTGCAGCTCTCCCGGTTCCAGTTCGAGAAGCCTTGTGCTGGCGATAGTTAGAGCATCGGCCACCGTTCGGAGCGCGACTTGACTTGCAAGATGTCCTGGATGGAGGGAAAGAGGGGTATCAACGCGAAGGGAAATCAACAGAACATCGGACCAGAATTCAGTGCCGAGTACTAAGCCCCTCGTCAGCAAGCCCCCGCGGCATTCCGGTTCACGATCATCGGGGTACGGCTTTCGATGCGGTATGGCGAGATCAACCAGCGGGGACGCCGACTGCTCTATTCGTCCGCAACCTACGCAGTAGTTGTAACCGCCGCCGCGGGCACCAGTGTTGGACACCAGTAGTTCGGCGGGCTCATAGTGGTGTCGGATTGCCGGAGTGAGATGCTCCCATTCCCCTTCGCTTGGGCCTGGCGCGACTAGCTTGGCTCGGGTCGCATAACTCGTAGTTGGCTGATCATCTACTGAGACTCCTTCTTCGTCACCGATCGGGTGAGCGAATCCCGGTGGTCGCAACCAGTAAGTGGCAGAGCCAAACTCTCCTTCTGTGCCACAAGCGGGACAGTCCTGGATCTCACCTCGCTCGGCGTTGCCCATGAGTTCAGTTTTTGCGTAGTGGCATTGCTGACATTCGAAGTACAACTTCCTTGTCCGCCATGCCCGGTCAAGGTCGTCGCTGAAGGGCGAATAGAGCGCTCCAGATCGCCACTCTCGGTTGTCGATCCAGACTCGCTTCCCTGGAGCGTATTGCGTCAGAGCGACCGAGAGGCCCTGACCAGGTGTGTATTGATACTCGTGTCGGTATGAACTTGATTCGGGATCGAATACGTGGAACGACGCGACATCGGTGGGGAATGCGTATCGAGGCAGTACCCCGCGATAGAGCAACCGATCGAGCAAGTTCTCTACTTCTCGGTGAACCGGCCTGCGCTCATTTCCCTCGTCGATGATTTCGTCTGGATCATCTACGTCGCTCTCATCGCCACTTGGGCGCGCCGGACCACCAGAGTTGTCTCCTAGATCTGCAATTCCGATTGCGTCATCTAGAACATTCAGCGTCTCGTCAACAAGGCCGGCCCTCAGCCGGTCTTTGTCGACATTTGACAATTCAGCAGGCAGCCACTGAACGAGTTCCCTTTCGAGCACTCCTTGGTGGGAGCGAAGCCAGTTCTCGAAGTCCGTCCTTGTGAGAGGTGCGCTATCGCCCAAGAAACCTCGGATGGTTCCGAGCACCTCAAACAGTTGGGCGGGTTGTTCGGGGTCGAATCCAGGTATGCGGGCCTGGTGATACTGCTGAAGGAGAAAAGCCGTAACGTGCCTCCGCACAATCTCGTAGTTGTCGAGGGTAAGGGTTGGGTCGACAACGCTTCCGCGGATTAGGTCTGCTGGCGAGCGGAAAAAGTGCTCATCATGAGTATCGGAGCTTCCAAACGCCACAACTGTTGCTACGGCATCTCCCCTCCTGCCGGCCCGGCCAGCGCGCTGCTGGTAGCTGGCCCGAGATGGGGGCATGTTTCGCAGCGCTACTCCTGAAAGCGTGCCGATGTCGATGCCGACCTCCATTGTGGTGGTGCATGACAGTACGTCTACAGCTGTGTTTGACATGCCGCCGTCGGCACCAAGATCAATGTCTTGGAAGAGCAATTCATATCGCTCAGCCCGAGAGAAGACTTCATTCTCGTTTGCAGCATTGAGCTGGGCAGTGTGCTCTGCGGCAATGAGTGCGACAGCATTCGACTGCCGTCCTGTAAGGACGGCAGCGGCATCGTTGCGGTAGTAGCCCTTGCGCGCACTGAAGACTTCGTCGTCATCCGGGTGGAGTTCAAGCAAGCCGTCGCGGGCGCAGCTGGGACAAACTTCTACTTCAAGGGGTGGGCGGACGGTAGTACGGCAGAGCTTGCAGTAAGCCCAAAGGCCGCCAACTTCCAATGTCAGCTTGCCTGCGCGGATCCGATACTTGTTGCCACCGACAGGCTCGCAGAGTTCGTCGCGCAGAGTGGGGAGCCAATGGCGTTCGAATATCCGCTGTCCATCTCGGCCGAGCCATCGACTTACCGGTCTGAACTTCCCGGTCCTAGATCCGACACGACCCTCTCGGCGTGAGCCAGTCAGCCAATCCGCGTCCATGTCTCCGAACCAGATACCCACTTTTGACCATTGCGAGATCCACATTCTTGCTAGGTAGATTTTCTGTTCTTCTGACTCAGCCCGGCCCGGTATGGAAGGAAGCGATGTGATGCGGGAAGTGACCGCTTTTCTCTCTCTGACTGTGGCAAGAGCAAGAGACTGCAGCCCGTAGTAGCGGTCCGTGATGGCGCCGACCAGCAGTCGCAATAGCGACTTCGGGGGTCGTTCTGAGCGGGCATCGATCAAGAGACCAAGCGGATCATCAACGCCGTCGTCTCGAATCGCCGATGCGACGATTCGCTCAAGTGAGAAAGACTCGCCGGAGCGCAAGTCTGGGCGAATGCGGAGTCCGAGCAACTTGGCGCCAAGCACGGTTGAGACGTACATATCTTCGAGGGTCATTTGGTTGCTGAGACTTTCCTCAGCTGCTAGTTCCAGCCAACCCCGCAGCAGTGCTGGACGAATGGCATCGGCCGATGCGTAGCGTTGGAGATTCGGTGCAAGCCGGGCTGCCATCTGTCGAGAGTCGGAGAAGATTAGGACCTTGCGGCCGCGTAACGGTGCGAACTCTCTCGCCTTGCGTTCGCTTGGAGGTTGCATGCTTAGTTGACGGGTAACGACAGCTTGGAACGGCTGGTCGCCCTTGGTTTGATGATCTTGGACCGTGGACCGGCCGAACGGTCCCTTCTGGCCACAGACCCCGCATGGGCAGAATTCCCCCGTGTTCGGGTCTGTTTGCTCGTCCTCGTCCTCGTCGTCGCCGGTAGCTGTAGGAGCGTGTTCCGGGAGATATACGAGCCGTGTGCGACCGCCATCTTCTTGCGGGTTTAACCGACCCGTCTCTAGGTCAAGTTCGGCTGGACGTACACGCTGGCCGAAGCTTGCTGGCTCTAGGAGGACATCGAGGGGGAGGATGCCGTAGACCGCTCCCGTCACCGATGCGAAGGTCTCGCCCGACTCGTGCCAAAGATAGGAGGGATTCTCCAGATCGTCGGTGTATGCCCGCAGGTACGAAGAACCGCAATTTCGGCAGGTGTAGTACTCGAATACGCGTGCGCCACAATCACAATACTCCTGGGGCTGCGCGAACAGATTCCCCACTGGATTGTTCGACGGGTCAAGATCATGACTCGAGGGGTCGGGGCAAGCCCACAAGCCAGCCAGTCCCCTGAGAAATGCGTGAACTCTGCAAGGCAAGAGTCCCGGCTCACCATCTGAGGGGCGTGCAACGCTTCCGAGAGCTGCGAGTATGGTCACGAATTCATGCGCCGTCTGCGCATCTACGGTCGGACACACAAGTTCACCGAGTTCGTCGAGCGCTCGAGCCTCGGTCATCGTCTCGTTCACGAGCATCTGCATGGGGCCGAAGTCATGCAGTGCCTCGAACAATGCGGCTTCCACTGAAGTTCTTTCGCCGATGCCGCGATGAGTCAGGAGTGGCTCGATCGCATGGAGCCGCTCTTCGGGTTCCGCCGCGTCGTAAAACGCGTCTAGCGAAACTGCGAGTGCCGCTTCGATGTCCCCGTCCGTCGCTGGCGCAGGATTGGGACCCAGATTCAACGTACCTTGTAACGCCCGGAAAGATGCGGGGTCTGTGCCGGTGAGCTGTGCTGCGAAGATTCTGGCGTGGTCATGATCTTGGAAGCTCGCGCTGGTACAGATGACCTGCAAACGATCTGGGCCGATCCCGAGCCTCATGCGAAGCCGCCGCAAGAGCATCGCAACCTCCGTGCCTGCCGCTCCACGGTAGAGATGCGCTTCGTCCACAATGAGCAGGAATCGCTCTCGAGGGTTGGCCTCGAGCCAGGCTCTTGTCTGATCGAACACCGCTCTCTCGAGCGGTCGCATGAGCATGTACTCAAGCATCGAATAGTTGGTGACGAGAAGGTCTGGTGGATCAGTCAGAACCTCATGCCGTGTGAGGAGTTCCGCGTCCTCTGGCAGCAGCGTTGCTCGATTAGGCTCGCCATCTTCATCAGTCCATCGCTGGTTACTCGCTCCATACCAGGCCCGGATGTCTGCCTTGGCCGGCCATTTCCCCCTCCTTTCAAGTTCAGATTTCAATCGCTGAGCTCGTGAGGCTGTGTCTGGGTCAACATCTGCGGCACGATCAAGCAAGTCGATATAGAACTGCTTGATTGGAGCAAGTCGCCGCTGGTCCTTTTTGGCGCTTCGCACGCCTGGATACAGCGTCCTGCTTGTGTACCGGGCGAATCGTGCAGGCCGTCCCCCTCCTGACCGAAAAAACTCTCGGACCCTTTCGTCGCCAAGCATGAGTCGAAGTCGCCCCAACTGATCGTTTACGAGAGCGTTCATTGGATAGAGGAGCAGGGCGCGAACAGCCGGCGAACTGAACGAGTCCGGACGCTCGATAGCTTCGACTGCCAATTTTCCTAGAATTGGAATCAGGAATGATTCGGTCTTGCCAGAACCCGTTCCTGTAGTGACCACCAGGTTTGATGGCGAGTCCTGGTTGAGCGCATAGGCGGCGGCCTCCGACTGATGTGTGTAAGGCGGGTCGTAGATCATTCGCCGCCCGTCCTGATTGGGCGTGGAAAGGACCTCAAGCAGCCGTTTCGCAGGACTAGGGATCGGAAGCATTTCGAAGGATTCGCCAAGCTGATAGCGAGGTGTGCTCTCCAAGAAAGGGCGTTGTGCGATCACACCTTCAGACTCCAGCAATTCCCTCCTTTGTCGCACCACCGAGGCATTTCCGACGTGATACGTAGCCTCGATGTAGTCGCGCAAGCCATGTTGAATGGCCTCGATGGTCTGACCGATCGTAGGGGTGTGATTACTCATGCTGGCCTTGCTTTCCCTCCGTCCAGACGTACCAGAGTTTCTGCTCGACTAAATCGCGGATTTGACCAAGTGATTCTTCCTCAACGCTGAAGGAAAAGAGCGCACCATTCGACCGCAGTACGGGGTAGCCAAAGAACGCCAGGTTGCGATGCAGCCAAGCAGGCAAAGGAGCATCAAAATCTAATCTGGCGCGTGTCCCCGACAACGGCACGACGCTGACAGCCCCGGGACTGCCCAAGTCAGCATCAATCGCGGCCATGACGCGCCAAGCCTCGTCGCACGCTCTGTCACCACGACTCTCAACTGGAAGATCGATGAGCCGCTGCACCATCCCGTCCTTCGCTCGAGCGACAGACCACCGATCTGCCCCGTAAGCCTGAGGACGCCGCAGCACCAAGATGCCGTCCGGGGGGTCATGCAAGGGCCGCCATCGACCGCGATAGTGGCGTCGCGGCTGTGAAGGGTCAAACATTGCAGCACCTTCAAGTTCCCCCGGTGAGATAGCGGCGTCGAGGTGATTCGATATTCGGGTCAGAAAAAGATCGGTAGTTTCGGTGTTCGGCGAGCGTAGCCAGTGCCCAGTCTTGATCTCTCTGACGCCTTCTTCTTGAAGTTGGGCCAAGATGTCTGCCTCTAGCTCTTCCGGGAATCGCAGATATCGGACGGACCCGTTTTGCTCGATGTGCCTAGCGAGTTCATTGCTAACGGTGGGAACGCCGTCCGGACGGCTTCCAAGAAGTACAACGAGGCGTTCGCTGATCGAGACGTACCTGGGCATCCCAATGAGCAACATCGCCGCCTGACTGAGACCTTGTCGGTCAATCTCGCTCTCGACGAGGTCGCCAACAGAAACGAGTTGCTCGATGACATCCGGCACAGCTTCCATCACTGCCTCGTCAACATCGGGAAGGCCTCGAAGAGGTTCTCTTACAAGGCGCACCGCTCCCGACTTCGAGATAGGACCGCGCATTGATACAACACGCCGGGCGGCCTCGGCTAGCGCCTCGGGGAAGCTGAAGTCAATGTAATCAGCATCCAGGCCAAGAGCCTCAAGGGATCGCGTCGCAACCTCATACGAAGAGACGGACCTTACGTCCATGCGAATCCTTCGTACGGCGCTTCAGATCGGAAATCAGCGGCACGCACGTCGTCAACTCGGAAGACGATGTAGCGAGCAAGCCGTAGCGTGATGGGGTGTTTGATCATCGAAGCGGCGTGCTGTCGGAATGAATCTGAGTCGAGGTCTACTACCGACGATGGCTGGCTTGCGATGCGAAGACAGAACTCACCGAGAGAGATCTCTGAGTGGACGGGTGAGGACTCAGCCCAATGCATGATCGATGAGAAGGTCGCCACGAGATCATGAAGATTCATCGATTCTGGAGCGGGCATACGCCGGCGTACTGTTTCGATAATCGATTTGTGACGGGGTGACACCCCAAGAGCAGCGACCATTTCACCGTCAGGAACCTGGTCGAAGTTGAACCGTCGGTGCTCCACTCGTGCCCAATAGTTTCCACCGATTCCAGCACCGATCTCCACCGCAATCGCCTGAAGTACCCTTTGGGCAACGATGCTCGCCATGAGGCCGGGTTTGTCCGCCATTCGCCACATATTCGCAAGATCAACGAGTTCCTGAAGGGAGTCGACAGAGGAGTTGCGCCGCTCGATTTGAATCGCGCTACCACGTACCCCAAGATCCGCAAAATCCCGGATTGTGCCAGGCGTGACCACCGTGGAGATAGAGAACTCGTTCGCGGTAGCCGTCAACATCCCCGAATCAGGGAGTCGAATCACCGTACCGTCGTCGTAGTCCAACCGATATCTACTGTCAGGTTGGCTGAGCGGGCGAAACACGACCTCTGGACTGACACCGTCCATGTTGTCGACTAGTTGGGCAGAAGGATGAGCGTCGTCGTGAGACACTATCCATCGAAGCGGAGTGAACAGCCTTTCAGCTACTACCTCGACAGTCCCAATGTCGCGGTGGCCGAATGCGACCCTGACAATGTCGCTTTTTTCTAGGTGACGATGAACAGGCTCTGGACGGAGCATTTTCGACACCAGCCGACGCGATTCGTCACTGCTGACCGGGAGTTTTGCGCTCCTTGTATTTTCGGCCAGCGGAACCTCCTTGCCGCGAGCCAGGAGTGCAACCCTTCCGGTTACGGTTTCACCAGGTGGGCCGAAGACTTCGATCTCGACTGCGCCACTAAGCAGATCTGTCAGCGACGGAGCGCTCGGCGAAGTAAGGAGAACGAGTCCCTCGCGAAGCGATCCGGAGCTTGGCCGAATCGACCTTGGTCGGATGTCAACTCGAATGGACTCCTTTGCTACAGGTGCCGTCGCATCCGAAGAGAATGCCTCAAAGGAAACATTGTGGTGCCCTACTGGAATGGTGCCAAGGTCCAGAAACGTTGATCGCCCTTCGATCGGCTCTCGCTGAGCATCGCCGTCGATCGTGACAATCAAATGATCGACCTTCCGATCGGTGTCAAGACCAATGACGATCGGATCCCCATCCAACCACACCGCCACGTCTTCCCCGTTCCAGCCAGCATTCGCAAGCCCGGCAGGCCAGACGCGAATTGCAGTCTGAGTTGTAATGTCCAGCGACTCCAACACCTCGATCTCCAAGTCGGTCACTTCGTCAGGAACCTCAATCTTGTAGAAGTTGAGGGCCGATGCAGAGCCAGCATCGAGATTCACCATTGGCGATGCCACCGGGAGTTCATCCGGAGTCACCAAAACGTAGCGAGACGCGGGCCGGACAAAGCCTCCGCGCACAACAGAGCCTTCGCCGTCCTCAACACGGAATAGCCACGGAGGTGGAGGCAGCTTGCAGTAGTCGGCGAGGTGGCCGTTCGTCCGGTCCGAGGCTCCAATCAACTGCAGTAGAGGATCGTCACTCAAGGGTTCGGTGAGTTCAACCTGCCGTCCAGGCCACAACAGAGCGGATCGAGCCAACGCTTGCTGAGTTCCATTGATTCGACATCTGCGCTGCGAAAGATCTTCGATCATTTCGGGATACCGCTGGGTGAGAGGACTTAGGTCTTGTAGTTCGAGGATTAGCCGCCACCCTCCCCCGGACCGCAGAAGCCGAAGTTTGGGATCAACGACGTCAATCGACCGTTCAACTCGACCGCCTGCTGTGGGCTGAGATTTTGGGGAGCGAAGCCCTATGAAAGAAGTCCGAGTCGCTGCCTGAGCTTCTCGAAGAAATGTTCTTGCTGTGCGCTCAAACGACAGATCACTGACTATTTGACGCACAGTGGACTGCAGCAACGTCTCGTCGCCCGCGAGGTCCGCGTCGTCGTGTGTGAGCAGCGCAGTCGCAACTTGTCCAATCAGGGCGTGGTTCTGGGCGAGGTTGCGGAATCGGTCCGATGAACCCCAGGATGCTGACTCGATCAGTTGACCGAGCCGCTCAGAATCTTCGATGACGCTGGAGTTCAAACGGAAGCGGTTGTAGTACAGGATTTCGACCAGCTGACGCTGAAATACCTTGGGTAGGACGGCGTGGACAACGGGCCAGCAGATGATGGAGAACTGCCGAGCCCACGCGCCGGTCGGGACAGCGCCCGAGTATTCCTTGGCGAATGCCGTGAAGTACTGCTTGATTCTTGATCTGACGTGGGGCTTGTCGACCCAACCCGGAGTTTCTCCAAAGAAGATTGGCCAGATCTCGCCTCCGTCATATCGGTAGCCGATTTCAGCCGCGTAGACCACAAGGGGTAGTGGTGTCTGGCGAAGCGTCTCACCATGCTTGACCAGCCAGCGAACTGAAGTCTGCAAGAGCGCAAATTCGCCTTCACTGAGGCCGTGTTCAAGGGCGAATACTGGTAGCCCTGAAGAAACTCGAGCATTGGACAGGGAGAGGAAGTGCTGGTGGAGTCGCTCCTGCAATCGGGCGGCTTCAGCCCCGCCATCGAATCCGCCGTCTCTGTCCTGTGAGTTTTCTCTCAATAGACCATTCACGATCTCTTTATTGAACACTCACGATCTCTTGCGGCACCACTCAGCCGCCGAACCACGGCGTTTGACTTCCCCACTCCGCACCCTGCCTAGCCTTGCACGAAAGTATCGACTCGTACCAAGAAGGCAATGTGCCATGGGGGATCCCTCTCGTAGCTTCAGCCGCAGTCCATCACCAATGCTGGCCATGGTCTCCCGCTGTGGCTCATGCTCCAATCGAATTGGCGGTAGATCTACTGGGGCAACCGCTGCAGGCCCCTTCAGGTCTGGGCCCTCGCACCAGCATCTACATGGCACCGTGGATCGATGGATCCCCTTCGTTCTTGAGGAGATGCTGGGCGATTGAGCAGATCTTCCATCCATCCGGAAGGCGCACGAATCCAAGTTCGTACGATCCCCATGAGTGAAAGTATCGATCGCCGTCTTGCTCGAATCTGTAGATCTGAAAGTTGCATGACGCCGATGTCCGATCGTTGAACCCAGATGAAATCACAAGGTTGCTGTGATTGTGCTGCATCACCAAGTCACCCAGGTCACGCCGCCTCTGTTCGACATACTCGTCGGCAGGGACGCGAGACGGTTCGGTGCCGCGAAGAGATGAATAGTCAACATGGACTTCGTCATCAAGGCACGCGCGCATTGCCGTCCAATCATGGCGGTCGAAGGCCTGCTGAAAGCGACAGATCAATTCTGAAATCTGCTGATACAAGACGGAATCTCCCGGGACGAGCCGATGCCTCCCCTAAGGCTGATCCAATACACGACTACATGGCCAGTCGCTTCTTGCCGAGGGGCTGTGCTCGGCATTGACACGTATGTAGAACCCATTGCGGTTGTGGACGCGTGGGGCAGGCGTCGGCTGCGGGATCGTCACGGCGGTGGAGACGTCGTGGCGAATCGGCGTGCGGTGGTTTCGTCTCCAGCGATGTCCAGGTCTGCGACATCCACGCGGCCCAACAGCAGCCCTAGTAGATCGGCTTTCGGCCCCGAAATGGTTGCGTCGGCTTGGCAGGCCTTGCCGGGAGAAGCCGATACCACGCCTTGGGACACTGCCACGTTGAACGAGGGGCCGTCGGTGGCCACGAGGTTCCATGATCCCGATGGGGCTTGGCTGGGGGTGTGCCGTCGTGGGAGCCAGGCGATCCTCATAGGGAGAGCGGCGTCGATGAACGGATCGCTCCAATCGGAGAGGCCAAGGTCGAGGTCGGTTCCATGCACTTCGACCTCGGTTAACCTCAAGATCGCCAGCTGCAAAAGGGTGATCGGCCCGATGTCGGGGTTGTCCTCGGGTTCGTGGACGGTTGTGCCATCCCACGCCTCAGGGGGGATCTGGGCCCACAACTCGTCGAGAGCCGCGCTGGCCTCGATAAGCGACTGCACCACATCGGCTGGGCTCTCTTGAGGGCCGGGATGAAGCGTGGACGGCCTCTGCGCCGATCTCCCGCCCGGATAGAAGGCGGCCGGTTGTCCAGCCTGGGCGTCGCTGGTCATCCGATGGCTGGCCTGAGCCCCATACCGGAGATGACAGACGATGTTGAGCCGGCTCCATCCCGGCAGTTGGGAGTCAGCCGAGACGATGTCGGGCTGGGTTGCTTCAAGCACACCGGCCAACTCACGGTGCCTCGACGCAACCGCCTCGGCAATGCCAACGGTGTCGTTCACTGCTACAGATTGACCACCGCTTCGTCCAGTCGCTGATGCACCATGGACATTGCGGTTAGGGCATCGACGAGTTCGGTGTCGGTGACATTGCGATGCAGCTTGGGATCATGGGCAGTGGGGTTGCGGTAGAGGCCGAGCAGCCCCTTGGTGAGATTGGCGAAGCCTGATTGCTCGCTGCGGTCGGTTTCTGTGAGCCCATCACTTATGGCCACAACTGGACCGCTGGCGATGGTCAAGGTGTCATCGACCAGACTCGCGCCGTCGTTTGTGAGACCTGTCAGAGCCCTGATGCGGTCGGGGATGCTCTTGGCAGCCTCCAAGAGAGCATGGAAGTTGTTCTTCTGGAGCAATTCGAGCGTGCAGTACCGCATGAGATCCGGATGGGTGTTCCGCCGGCGGAGCTCGGTCAAGATGGTGCCTGCACGCTCCGCTGCTTGATCCAAGGTGGTGGCCTTGCCTGCCTTTGCCCTGCCGACCTTGCCCTCATCGGTAATGCAAAGGCCAGCGTGGATGAGTACTTCATCGAGTTCACCTTGGAGGCGGGTGAATTCGGCCGGCTCGTTGCGAAAGCGAACGGGGGCCATAGCCGAGACAATGAACGCCACCACGCAGTTGCCGGCCTTGTCTTGATTTTGACGAGCGGCCAACGCGTTGAACAGACGCTTCCTCTTGGTCATATCAAGATGCACATCGCGGACGTTGGCCCGGCTCAGGTGTGTGGCAATCTCACTGCCGGTCAGCCCGCCTTCTGTGGCTCCCAGGACGTCGGCGATGCCCTCAAGAACATCGGCGGAGAAAGCTGGGATGGGGTCTTTGGACACCTCAAGATCATATGGACCCGGTGCTGGCAGTTGGCCCCCACTTTCGGGTCTGTCTCAGGTCTGATCCTCACCCCTCGAAAACTCGCAATCTGGCCTCGGTCAACATTGGCTCGATGCGAGTTTGCAACCCCGGCTTGTTTATCCGCTCCATCGTCGACCTCCGCCGAACCGCTGCCAAACAGACCTTCGCTACCTTCTTCGATGACAAGCGCTACACCCGCGATCACACCACCTTCGCCAACCTCGTCATCGACTACCTCGCTCAACACGGCACCATCCACGCCGAACTATCGAAAGCGAGCAACTGACGAACTGAATGGCCAACGATGCCGATCCGGGTGATTCGCGGCTGGCTCTAACTGTCACCGGTGGTCGCTAAGATCGTCAACGACTGCTAGCTATCTACCTGCTTGAGGGTGCGCGATGGGGATTTCATTGTTGGACATGAACGATCTGGCGGTGTTGGACGACGATGCCGTGAGAGTCCTGCCATGTTGCATCCGGCCTGACCTCGACTCTTCTTTTGGGTGCCTATGGCCGTCTGTGGCTCCGGGATCGTTCCTTCGTGCAGAGGCACTCCGGAGCTTCCGTTGAGCAGCGTGGGCGTACCAATGCCCCCAAGGTGTGTACCGTGGATTTCTAAGTCTGCGGGCGGTCACCGTACTGCGGCGGCCGCTCGAAGGGCAGTTCGTGCCGTAAATCAAGCGTGGATGCAATGAAGCGCAAGGAGGTTGTCGAATTGCACTACATCTGTCATATCAAGACAGTCCCTTCCATCCTTAAGGAGGGGATACTCTGTCATGATCTTGCAGCTCGAGTGCCTCATCGCTCGATTGCCGACGAAGAGGTACAAGGTCTTCGGGCAGATGTCAGAGTGCCTGGCGGTAAGAAGCTTCACAGATACGTAAATTTGTACTTCAACGGACGCAACTCAATGATGTACAAGCTATGCATGAATCAAAAGAGGGACAAGATCTGTATTTTGCGAGTAAAACCAGAAGTATTGGATCTGACTGGCGTCGTGGTTACTGATCGCAATGCTGCGACTAATGCAGTTCGATTCAGTGAACCTGTGGGTGGGTTGAGGCGCATAGATCCAGAAGTAGTATTCGCTGAATCCTGGGATCACCCTGATATTGTGGCGAAACAGAATCATAAAGCTCAAATGTGCGCCGAAGTGCTCGTGCCTTCGACAGTCTCAGCTGATTTTGTCATGGGTGCATACGTTGGATCAGAAACGGCGCTTTCTAGATTCCGCGACCTAATCCCGTCACTTCCGGTTTCTATTGATAACTACAAGTTCTTCGTAAGGATAGCATAGTGGACAATGTAAGAGTCATAAAAGGAGACCTGTTCAAGTCCAATGCTCAAACGCTTGTCAATACTGTCAATTGTGTAGGTGTCATGGGCAAAGGAATTGCACTGCAATTCAAGCAACAGTTTCCAGACATGTTCAAAGATTATTCACAGCGTTGCAAGGTGGGCTCAGTTCAACTTGGCAGACCTTATTTGTGGAGTCCAATTATACCTCCTTGGGTGTTGAACTTTCCGACCAAAGACCATTGGCGTTCTGTCGCACGACTTTCGGACATTGTTGCCGGATTGGACTACTTGTCGAATAACTATAGGCATTGGGGCATTAAGTCTCTTGCGATGCCTCCGTTGGGGTGTGGGGAAGGCCAATTAGATTGGAAAGTTGTTGGCCCAACACTGTACCGCGAACTTTGTCGATTCGATATAGAAGTTGAATTGTATGCTCCTTTTGATACTAAAGCGGACGAACTTGACAAAGATTTCTTACTTGGTGCGACGTCGCCATTTACGTCAGACCAAGGGCAGCGTTTGAAGTCTGCTGAAGTAGCACTTGCCGCGGTGCTTTATTTGGTTGAAGGAGAGCCGTATCGGTGGGCCGTAGGTCGTGTATCATTTCAAAAAATGGCCTACTTTGCCACCGAAGCAGGAATACCGACTGGCCTCGAATATCAGCGCGGCAGCTATGGCCCATTTGCCAATAATCTCAAGAAAATGCAATCGCGTCTTTTGAATAACGGAGTCATTCAAGAGCAGCGCAGGGGACAGATGTTCGAGATAAGCACCGGCCCGTCGTACATTGATGCAGTTAAGCATTGTCAGAGTGACTTACATGAATGGCAACCCATTATTGAGCGCGTTGCAGATCTATTTTTGAGGGCAAACACCAAGCAGTCCGAGGTTCTAGCCTCAGCCCATTATGCAGCCAATATGCTGAAGCACCGACCAGGAGAATTGACTGAAAGAGATGTCGTAGATGAAGTATTACAATGGAAGATGAGGCGGAAGCCACCCTTGACAGAGGAAGACGTTGCTGCAGCTATTCGTGTACTAAACATGCTGGACTGGACCAAAGTTGCACCTTCTGAAGAGCTAACTCAGGAACCCGACTTAGAGAAACTTGTGGGCTAGACCTTATTCTACAGAACCCCACTTTCTCGTCGGGGAACAATTAGATCTGTCTGGCCAGGGGACTACGTGTAGCACCATGAGAAACAGAGGTCACTAGTTGTTCTGTCCATAGAGGTTGTTAGCTCGGGCGGGTAGTTCCTCTATGAGGTGAGCCTCCGGTGCCAGTGTGGTGGTTGCGAACTACCGCACGAGGCAAGGGAGGCTCGATGTCGCACGCTAATGCACGCCTGACCCCTTTGGGGAGGTTGTTGGTTGTCCAGCGGATCCAGGGCGGGATGCCCCAGGCCCATGTGGCCGCGCAGATGGGTTTGTCGCGGTCCACGGTGGCGAAGTGGTGGCACCGCTTCCAGGCCCACGGCGAGGCTGGTTTGGTGGACCGGTCGTCGAGGCCGCACCGGTCGCCGCGCCGCACCGACTCCAAGACTGAGGAGCGGGTGTGCCGGTTGCGGCGCGCCTCCCGGCTGGGGCCGGCGCGCATCGCGGCCCGGTTGGGGGTGCCGGCGTCCACGGTGCACCGGATCCTGGTGCGAAACGGGCTGAACCGGCTCAGCTGGCTGGACCGGCCCACCGGGAGGGTGATACGCCGCTACGAGCGGCCCGAGCCGGGCGATCTGGTCCATTTGGACGTCAAGAAGGCGGGCAAGATCCCGCCCGGCGGCGGGTGGAGGGCCCACGGGCGCGCCGACACGGCTTCTCGGGGGACCAAGCGCCGTCCCAGGGTGGGCTACAGCTACCTGCACGTCGCCGTAGACGACCACAGCCGCCTGGCCTACGTCGAGGCCCTCGACGACGAGACCGCCGAAACCCTGTGCGGGTTCTTCGAGCGGGCCCGCTGCTGGTTCCGCTCCATCGGGATCGCCGTCGACGAAGTCATCTCCGACAACGGGGCCAACTTCAGATCCCGCAAATTCGCCGCCCAGCTCGCCCGGCACGCCATAGCCCACACCTTCACCAGGCCGTACCGGCCCCAGACCAACGGCAAAGCAGAGCGCTTCAACCGCACCCTCGCAGACGAGTTCCTATACGCCTACAAGTTCAGATCAGAGCCCGACCGCCGGCGCCGACTCCAAACCTGGGTCCACCACTACAATCTCCACCGCCACCACACCGCCATCAACGGCACACCCGCATCACGCGTACACAACCTCTATGGGTCCTACAACTAGTGTTTCGAGCGGGGGCACGGTAGGTGAGCGCATTCACCCCCTACGTGAGCGAGCAGCTCAAGGCGTACGTCTATCTGTTGATCGATCCGCGCGACGGCGAGGTCTTCTATGTGGGCAAGGGAAACGGGTGTTCGCTCACGCCCAAGATGCCCTTGGCGACGAGGAGGCGGAGAGCGACAAGCTGGATCTGATCCGCGAGATCCATGGCGCAGGCCACCAAGTCGAACACCAGCTGCTGCGGTTCGGGCTCACCGACCGAACGGCATTCGAGGTCGAAGCAGCGGCAATTCAGCTGCTGGGCACAGACGAGCTCACCAACAAGGTCGAGGGGCATCACGTTTGGCGGCGGGGCCGGATGACCACCGATGTCGCAATATCGCTCTTTGATGCTCCCCCAGCGCCTGAGATCACAGAGCGGGTGATCCTGTTTCGGATTCCCCGGCTCTGGTCACCGGAGATGTCCGCCGAGGAGCTGTACGAGACAACGCAAGGCTGGTGGACGCTTGGGGCCCGCCGCAACGGCGCCGACTACGCCTTTGCCGTCAACCGGGGAGTCATCCGCGAGGTGTACCGGATTAACAGCTGGCGACAGCGACAGCCCGGCGACCGGGACTGGGAACAAGACATCGGCAAGTCCCGCAAGCGGTGGGGCTTCAGCGGCGAGGTTGCCGATGAGCTCGCCCACTACCGCAACACCAGCGTGCGCCACCTCTTCAAACACGGGAACGCCTCACCCTTCAAGTACGTGAACTGCTGAGCTCGGCCTTCCCCTTCCCCTCTGTAATCAGAACCGACCCCACCTGTCGAGGCAGGGGTGCTGTCACACCCGCCGGGTATCCTCTTGGACCCATGAAGCCTGGGAGCCCCAAATGAGCAGCAGCACGAATGCGGCATCAAGCGCGTTTGCCATTGCGAAAGAGCTGTACAGCCGCAGCCCGCGGCTCTCAAGACTGAATCTTCACGGGCTTCTTTTCTTCATCCAGGCCGAGCATCTTGCCTGGTACGGCACGCCGGCGTTTACTGAGAGCATTGAGGCATGGGAAACCGGGCCTGTGGTTGCAGAGGTCTGGCACGACAGGCCCAGCAGGGGTGCGAGATCTCGCAGCATTCCCCAAGGCCTCGACAATGTGATGAGGTCCGTGGTCGCCAGATTCCGTGGGAACAGGGTCAAAGACCTAGTTGCGCTTGTTCATGAAGAGGGGCCCTGGGTGGAGGCAACGGAGGGCGGAACCGTGATCGCCAATCAGATCATCACCCATGAGGCAATGCGGGAGTATGCACAGCAGTTGCCGAAGGAACTGGAGCCACTTCGCGAAGCACTCAAGGACCACCCGCGGGACCGCACATTTGTAGCCGATCCCTGCTAAGCGAAAGAGCAGTAGCACTCAGCACGAACCCCCACCATGAGCAACGAAATTCTCTGGGAGACAAATGCCCTATCGCGCTGGATCTTGAGCCGATGAGCCTGCAACTACCGCTGATTGACACGGAAACAGCCGTTGCACCGATAGGTCTTGAGTACCACCCTGACTTCTTGGCCGCCTCCGATGAGGACAGGCTGCTCGCTCATATCGACAGCTCTGAGTGGCTCACCGACCTCTCGCGGCGTGTGCTGCACTTCGGCTACAAGTACGACTACACCAGTCGCACCCTCGACGAAACGGCTCGCATTGGGCCATTGCCCGAGTGGCTGGCTCAGGTGTCGCACATGGTGCGTGGAGCTGCATCTGAAGAAGCGAAGCAGTTGCTCGATCCTCACCAGCCGTTCGAACAGGCGATCGTCAACGAATACGAGCCCAAACAGGGGATCGCACCCCACATCGACAGGGACTGCTTCGGCCCTGTTGTCGCGACCGTGAGCTTGGGTTCGGCGGTCAACATGGATTTCTGCTGCGATTCCACTGGGGACGAATACACACAGCGCTTGGAGCCGCGCAGCCTCGTCCTTCTCTACGGCGATGCCCGCTCCAAATGGCAACACGGGATCGCGAAACGGAAATCCGACACATGGAACGGCCAAAAGATCGAGCGCAAACGACGCGTCTCGATCACGTTTCGCACCATCGCAGAATCTGGGCCCAGCGCCTGAGATCACAGAGCTGGTGATCCTGTTTCGGATTCCCCGGCTCTGGTCACCGGAGATGTCTGCCGAGGAGCTGTACGAGACAACGCAAGGCTGGTGGACGCTCGGGTTCAGGAGCGGTCTTGGAAGGAGCCGAGGAAGTCCTCGGAGCTTAAGTGTCGGGTGTACCGGACAGCGGCGAGGTCGTTCTCAGGATCCGGGGTTTCTGGCTCGATAGCAGATTGAGCTGCCCGAGGCCTGCGGCGGCGCGGCCGCTCGATCTTGGCGAGCTCGTCGGGCGTGAATTCTCGCTTTTCGAAGTCAGCGGCCATGGCTTCTATCTCATCGGTTGCAGGCGCAGTATCAGGCATTCTGGCTGTCGATAAGGGCAAAGAACAGCATGTCCGACACGGCTCCAAAAGATAGCCCCGCCATGCCCTGCGGAGCAGGCCAGGCGGGGAGTACTGAGGTCAATCTAGCCAAGCGCATGGGCAATCACAATGGAATACTGAAGGCCCTATGGAGAGTGAGCATTCTGAGGCCGTGCGAGAGGCCGTTGAAAGCCGCCGGGCCGACGTAGAGTTCCAGGAACGGCTTGCCGCGTCGATGGAGCTCTACCAGCGGATCCTCGAACGCTTGGCCGAATAGGGCAGGCCCTGCTTCGGCGAGGACACCGTGCCTGCTAGGCGATTTGGCGGGCAGTGGGTAGAGCCTCAACTGCCTTGCCGATTTCCTGGCCGGCAATCGCCAAGTCGTGCTGGGCTTGCAGGTTCATCCAGAACTGCGGCTCAACGCCGAACCAGTGGCCGAGCCGAAGCGCCGTATCGCCGGTGATCGACCGCTTGCCGGCAATGATCTGAGACACCCGGTTGGGCGGCACATCGATCTGGCGAGCGAGCTCAGTCGGCGTGATCCCGAACTCCTCCAACTCGCCCTTGAGCACCTCCCCCGGATGGACGACTCTCTTCAACATTCCCAATCCCCCTTCCTGCCAGAACCAGTTGACATACCTTCAGCCGAGGACGTTTAGGAAGTCCCAGCGGTCCTTCCAACAGCTCTCGACGCACAGCCACATCCACGCCCACCGGCGACAAAGCCTGACCTCGCCGCACCACTCGCACTCAATCTCCCGGTTTGGCATGGCCGGAGCGACGATAGCCGAAACGGGCCTTCTAGGTAGTTGCCTGTGCAATTGCCAAAAATAACCCCGCCATGCCCTGCAGAACAGGGCAGGCGGGGAAGAACGAAAACACCATAGCGGGGCGCATTGTCAATCTCAACGGAATTGTCTTCGGCCATTGCCAAACTAGGGTCGGGGGTCGTGCGACATGGGTTGACGATGCCGTTGTTTGGGGCGTTGGCCGACCTGGTGGCGTTTGGGGATATCGCTGAGGCTGCCGATGAGGCCGGGCTTGACGGGGTGTTCGTTTGGGACCATGTCCTCAGCCCGGTTGAGGGCCAGTGGTCGATTGCCGATCCGTGGATTGCACTGGCTGCTGCGGCTACTCGCAGCCGGCGGATCAGGATCGGGCCTATGGTCACCCCGCTGCCCCGTCGCAGGCTCATCAACATCTCGCAGGCGACGCTGTCGCTCGACCAGCTCAGCGGGGGGCGGATGATCCTCGGGCTCGGCCTGGGCAGCGACCGGGCCCGGGAGCTCTCGGCCTTCGGCGAGCCCGACGACCAAGCCGAGCGGGCGGCAAAGCTGACCGAGGGGGCTGAGCTGTTGTGCCGCCTGTGGTCCGAGGAACGGGTACAGCACCGCAGCGGCGCCTGGGTGGTCGATGACGTGCAGGTCCACCGCCTGGACGGCCAGCGCCCCCGCATCCCCATCTGGTTCGGCTGCGCCCACGGGTCTTTGGCGCCGGCTCGACGAGCCGCGCAATACGACGGCATCTACCCGATCGACACCGACGCCGAGGGCTTCAAGCGCATCGTCGACGCCGTGTTCGAACAGCGAGGCACACTCGACGGGTTCGACTTCGCCTGCTCGGCCCACCCCAGCATCGACACCGCGCCATTCATCGAGGCCGGGGCAACCTGGCTACTCCACGCCTTCTGGCCCGGCAACACCCCCGACCAGGTGTTGCGGTTCATATCCCAATTCAATCAGCGCTAAAACGGCCAACCTCTGTCGAATGGAGACATCTATTCGGTTCCGTGAGCTTGCTCCTCTGCCAACTAGCAGAACGTGCCCCGCCTCGGCGGGGCACGGACGCGTTGGAATTCTGTTGATACGTATACTGGGAACGCATTCAACATCGGCGCTTAGGCCCAAAACCGAACGCCACACACTACGGTCGCCAAAAGCGACCGTAGTTCCATTTCTACCGGTCATTTCTGCAACATCGATGAGCCCGAAGGATTCCAAGCACCAAACCAGGGGCAAAGGGCGACACCACTTGAAAGGGCACCCCGTCGAGCGGCCTATCGTGTTCTTGCATGGCCGACAAGCAGATCTACGTGATTGCTGGCCCTAACGGTGCGGGAAAGACCACGTTTGCGATGAGCCATTTGGCAGGCGAGGTGCCTGGTCTGCACTTTGTCAACGCCGATCTGATTGCTGCTGGGTTGTCACCGCTTGATCGCGGTACAGGGGTGGAAGCCGCAGCCGGCCGCCTGATGCTGGCCGAGATCAACCGTCTGGCTGCTCAGGGGCGCAGCTTTGCTTTCGAGACCAAGCTGGCGGGTCGCAACTACCTGAGGCGCATCGATCGGTGGCGACGCGACGGCTATTGGGTTGTCCTGGTGTATCTGAGCCTTGGCAGCCCTGAGGATGCTGTGCGGCGGGTGGCAGAGCGGGTGAGACAGGGAGGCCATTCGGTGCCTGAAGATGTGGTTCGCAGGCGCTTCGATGCTGGCCTGCGGAATCTGCGTGAGCACTACATTGGTAGGGTTGACGAGTGGAGAGTGTTGGACAACACCGGACCGGTGCCGCTTATTGTCGAACAGGGGATAAATCGTGACTGAGCCGAGCGATAGCGACCAGAAAAGCTCTGGCGACCATCCCCCTATCTTGCGCGGCGAGGAATTGACCGAGTCCATCCTGCGGTCGCTGAAGCTGGCCACCAAGCAAGCCCATCTCGTGGCATATCAAACCGGCACGGGGGTGGTGACGAGGCACAATGGCAAGGTGCAGCTTGTGCCTCCCGACCCGGCCATGTACGAAGACCTCATTCCGCCTCCCTTCCAACCGAGCGACTAGGGGCACTTTCCGGCGAGAAAACCGGCACCCGTAGCGAACCGCATGCCCTAAGCTGGGCGGCGTACGCCTTTGCTAGCCTCTCCCGTTTTCGGTGAAGCGACCTTGGGCATTGCTGGCCGGGGGGTGGCGAGCTCAAGCCGCCATCCCCAGGGCCTTGCCTTCTCCATCCGCCCCGTCGACTTCGCCTTGAGATGCACCCGCTTCACAATCTGTAGGTTGAAAGCCCCGGAAACTGTGGGTTGGGAGCCCCGGAAACTGTAGGCCAGAGACAATCCAAGTGTATTTCAGTGCTTTCCCACCTTTCAGAACCAATCAGAGCTCCGCTTTGGATTGCTCAAAATCGTGGGCACTCTGCTGTGGCGTGAAACCCAAATTGCCGCTACCGGGGAGATTCTCTCCAGCACCCAGATGGCAGCTTCGTAGTGATCGCCGAGTGCCAGGTGGTGGATGGGCTCGTGATGTGCGATCCGATTCCGTAGATCGCGCAATTGAGCCAGTCTGGCGTAGAGGTCGCGCCGCGGTGGAGTGGGAGCAAATGCTCGATTCAGCACAGCATTCCACAGGCCGTCGTAACGCCTCGCGAACAATGACAGCCAGAATCCGAAACTCAGCTCCGCCACGACGCGGTCAGCTGTTGGGTTCTTCCGCTTGCGCCTCACCTGAGCCCGGGCCTCATCGACTCTGCGCAGCTCATTCCCTTGAAGGACCTGGCGATCCCGAAGCCATTGCCGACCGTGTACGGCCGACACGTAGTCATGCACCGCATTGCGCAGGGCGATCTCGACCATCTGCAACGGTCCGTAGAATGCACCGCTGACCATCGTGTTCCAAGCATGGAGTTGGATGGCCTGCGATGCATCACCGCCTGCTGTCAACAGGTAGCTGCCGAAGCGCTCGGTTGAGAGCACGCGACCCAATTCCGCTACCTCGGACGCAGTCAAGGATCCGGATATGTCTTTGTCCGTCTCGGGCCCCGTCCCTATACTGGACAACGTAAGCCCTTGCTAGCCTCTCCCCTTTGCGGTGAAGCGACCTTGGGCATGGAGGCCGGGGTTTGGCGGTGATGATCGCCAAACCCAGGGCCTTTCTTTTTTTCATCCCCGCGCCTTACTTCACGCTGCGAGATGCTCATCTCTCTCGACCTCTCATATTCGCGGGTGCTGTTGGGCCAATGGACGCCTTTGTTCGGACGAGCACCCGACCGGAACTGAAGTTACAGGCTTTTTATATCAATGCCAATATATTTCATTATATTTAGGTGGAGCGGGGGGAGATGGCTAGGGAGAGGGCTACGGCGACTATGGCGGTGCCGGCGCCTAGGAGGTAGGAGCTGGCCAGGGAGTTGGCGGTGATGTCGGTGCCGATCATGATGACCATGGTCTGCATGCCGGTGGTGACGCCCACTTGGGTGAGGGTGCCCCGCATGCCCGAGGCCACGCCGTAGTCCTCGGGCTCCACCGCGTCGGAGGCGGTGGTGGTGAGCGAGGGGAGCTGGATGCCGTGGCCGATGGCCACCACGAACAGCCCCGCCACCGTCCAGCCCAGCGATGCCTGCCAGGCCGACAGGGCGAAGAACACCATGCCCACCGCCAACAGCGACGACCCGACCACCGGGGTCATGCGGGCCCCCAAGCGGGGGTGGATGTAGCCCCCGGCAAAGGCGCACGAGCTGAACGTGATCGGCCGCACCGCCAGCAACAGGGTGGCCGCCCCCAGGCCCCAGCCCAGGCGCTCGGTGAACAGGAATGGGGTCACCACCAGCCCGCCCATGAACGAGAAGTTGGCCAGGGTGACCACCCAGATGGGAATGGAGAAGTTGCGTTTTCGCAGGTACTCCATGCTGATGATGGGCTCGGGCACGCGCTGTTCTATGCGGGCGAACGCCCCCAGCAGCACAACCCCGCCGCCCATGAGGACAATGCTCACCGACGTGCCCACACCGTCGTTGCCCAAAAGCGTCAGCCCCACCAGCACCAGCGCCACTCCGGCGGTGAGCGTGAGGCCGCCCCAGTAGTCGACCGACACGTCGAGGCCACCGCCCATGGGGCGCACCACCACCGCGCTGGACACCAGGCCGATCACCGCGATCACCCCGAAGAAGGCGAACACCCACCGCCAGCCGAACTGCTCCACGATCTGCCCGCCCACGATCAGCCCGATGGCCGGCGCCCCCGACAGCGCCGACTGGTACCAGCCGATGGCCCGGGAACGGGTGGAGATGGGAAAGGCCAAAAGCACCATGGCGGTGCCCGCCGCGGTGGCCACCCCGTTGGCCACCCCGGCCGCCACCCGGAACCCGATGAGGCTCTCGATGTTCCAGGCCAGCCCGCTGAGGGGGGTGACCACCACCAGCATCACCGCCGAGGCCAGAAATGCCCGGCGGTGGCCGTAGATGTCGCCCAGCTTGCCGCCCAGCGACGTGGACACCGCAGAGGCCAAGATGGCCCCGCTCACCGTCCAGCTGGCGGCATCGGTTCCGGTGTCGAGGTCGCGGGCGATGTCGCCCACGGCCACGGCGATCACCGTCAGGCTCATGCTCACCCCGAACTGCACGGGGACGATGGCCGCCATCAGGCGGAACCGGTAGCGGTCGTCGAAGGCGACCGCGCTTGTGCTCAGGGCTTCACGCCGGGACTACCCCGACAGGGCGGCCTGCACCGCGGCAGCGGCGGCCTCCTGGGCGGCCACTGCGCCGGGGATGGCCAGGGTCATGCCGAAGAAGCCGTGGAACATGCCGTCGTAGCGGTGGACCTCGCACGCCACCCCGGCTGCTTGGAGGGCGGCCCCGTAGGCCTCTCCCTCGTCGCGCAGCGGGTCGTACTCGGCGGTGACCACAAACGCCGGGGGCAGGCCGGCGAGGTCGGCCGCTTTGATGGGCGAGGCGTAGGGGTTGTCGCGGTCGGCTGGGTCCGCATACTGGTCGTAGAACCAATCCATCGACTCCTTGGTCAAGAAATAGTCGAAGCCGTTCTCGGTCTGCGACGGCCAGGCGTTGGAGTCCATGTCGCAGCAGGGATAGATGAGCAACTGGTGGGCGACGGCCGGACCGCCCCGGTCGCGGGCCATCTGGGCCACCACCGCGGCCAGGTTGCCCCCGGCGCTGTCGCCCGCCACCCCCAGCCGGTCGGCATCGGCGCCAATAGAGGCCGCGTTGGCGGCCACCCACTGGGTGGCGGCGTAGCAGTCCTCGGCGGCGGCCGGAAACTTGGCCTCGGGCGCCAGCCGGTAGTCCACCGACACATACACCATGCCGGTGCGGTTCACCATCTCGCGCACCTGGGCGTCGTGGCTGTCGATGCCGCCGATCACCCAGCCTCCGCCATGGAAGAACACCACCACCGGGCGGGGCTCATCGGTGACCTCGGCCCAGTAGATCCTGATGGGCAAATCGCCGCCGTCGGGCCCGGGGATCACCCGGTCCTCGGTGCGGGCCACGTCCTCCACCGGCCAGTCGCCCAACTCCATGCGGTTGCGCAGCTCTTCGGCGGTCAGCGAGGCGATGCCCGCAAAGCTCACGCCGTTTTCTTCCATCATGTCCATCACGGCCTTGGCCGCCGGGTCTAGTGCCATGGGCCGCACCCTAACCGAGCCCAATGCGCCTGCTGTGGGTCGCGGCGTTTACCATCTCCCCGGAGACAGCGCCGACACCCAAGGGGGATGGCATGGAGTTCGCGATGTTCTACGAGATTCCGGTGGCCCGGCCCTGGACTCGTGAGAGCGAGTACAACGCCTACCAGAACACCATCGAACAGGCCGTTTTGGGCGACAAGATGGGCTTTCACTCGTTTTGGACGGTGGAGCACCACTTCTTGGAGGAGTACTCGCACTGCTCCAACCCCGAGGTGCTGTACGGCCACATCGCGGCGCTCACCGAGAACCTGCGGATCGGCTACGGCGTGCGGCTTCTGCCCAAGCCCTACAACCACCCGGTGCGCACGGCCGAGTCGGTGGCGGTGCTCGACCTGATCAGCAACGGGCGGGTGGAGTTCGGCACTGGTCGCTCGTCCACCCGGGCCGAGCTGGAGGGCTTCAACATCCACCCCAACGAGACCCGGGCCCAGTGGGACGAGGCGCTGCGCCACATTGTGGGCTGCTGGACCAACGACGAGTACGAGTTCGAGGGCGACTACTGGTCGATGCCCAAGCGCCGGGTGCTGCCCAAGCCCCGCCAAGATCCGCACCCGCCCATCTGGGGGGCCACCAGCTCGGTGCCGGGCCACTATGAGATCGGCAAGCGGGGCATCGGGCTGTGCTCGTTCACCGTGGGCCAGCCGCCGGAAGACTTGGCCGAGCGGCTCGAGGCCTTCCGCAAGGGCCACGCCGACTGCGACGAACCGGTGGGGGCGTTCCGCAACGAGCGGGCCGCCACCTTCACCATGGTGCACTGCAACGAGTCCAACGAGAAGGCCCGGGCCGCCGCCGAGGAGTCGTTCGTGTGGTATCCGGGCTACGGGGGCGGGCTCATCGCCTCGGTGGCCGACTACCTGGCCGACCTGGAAGTGGCCGAGCTGGGCACCTATGAGTACACCGGCGATGCGGCCAAGAACCGCGACGAGGGCCTTTTGGGCCAGATCACCATGGACTACATCTGGGAGTCGGGCGCGGCGGTGATCGGCGACCCCGACCGCTGCGTGGAGATCGCCAAGCGCTACGAGGCGGTGGGCTGCGACCTGCTGTTCTGTTTGTTCAACCCGTACAAGATGGCCCATGAGGATGTGATGACCTCCATCGAGCTCATGGGCAAGTACGTGATCCCGGAGTTCAAGAAGAGCTAGGTGGCATGATCGCCAAGCATCTGTTCAACAAGAGCTAGTCGACGACTGGAGGCGGCCATGGCCCTGCTCAACATCCGCTACGACTTCCGGTGCCCCGACATCTGCCCGGTGCCGGTGGAGGAGCTGTACCACGCCGCCATCGAACAGGCGGTGTGGGCCGAGGACTTGGGCTTCGTGTCGGTGACGCTGTCGGAGCACCACGGCTCCGACGACGGCTACCTGCCCTCGCTGGTGGCGCTGGCCTCGGCCATCGCCGCTCGCACCGAGAACATCCACATCATGCTGGCGGCGTTGATCGCCCCCATGCACGACCCGCTGCGGATCGCCGAAGACCTGGCCGTGCTGGATCGCATCAGCAAGGGCCGCATCAGTGTGACGGTGGCCGGGGGCTATGTGCCCTCGGAGTTCGAGATGTTCGGCCACACCACCGGCGACCGGGTGCGCCTCACCGTGGAGATGGTGGAGACCCTCAAGGCGGCGTGGACCGGCGAGCCGTTCGAGTTCCGGGGCCGCACCGTGCGGGTGACCCCCACGCCGTATCAGAATCCCCGGCCGGCCATCTGGCTGGGGGGAAGCGGCGAGAAGGCGGCCCGACGGGCGGCCCGGATTGCCGACGGTTTCCTGCCCACCATGCCCGAGTTCTGGGACTTCTACCGAGACGAGGTCATCCAGCTCGGCGGTGACGATCCCGGCCCGGCCACCTCAGGGGGCGTCGGCTACCTGCACATAACCCACGACCCCGACGCCACCTGGGCCAAAGTCGCCCCCCACGCCCTGCACGAGATGAACGCCTACGGCCAGTGGGCCGCCGAGTCAGGCGCCGCTACCGGCTATGAGCCGGTGAACGACGCCGACGCCCTGCGGGCCATGGGCATGCACCACCTGATCTCCCCGGCCGAGGCCATCGACATGATCAAGGCCATGGGCGACTTCGACGCCCTCATGTTCCACCCCCTAATGGGCGGCCTAGACCCCGCCCTAGCCTGGGAAAACCTCCGCCTCTTCGAAACCGAGGTGCTGCCTCACCTCTAGCCTTCGGAGGGGACTTGGTAGCGCTCTACGTAGGGGGCGAACTGGTCGCGGACTTCTTCGGCTGATAGGCCGAATTGGTCGAGGGTGTAGCGGTGGCGGCCGAAGCGGTCCTGGGGGTTTTCCTCCATCCAGGCCAGCATTCTGCGGCGGCCCAGGTCGTCTAGCTCCATGTTGAAGTGGCGGTAGATTCGCTCGACTGAGCCGACGGGGTCGTCCATGAGCTCGGCGTATTGGAGGTCGAACACGGTGTCGTCTGGGCCGCGGCGGTCGCGGAACTCGGTGCCTGCCTTGATGCCGTGGAGGCACTTGTCCCTCCAGGTTCGGCCCACCCGGGCGAAGTCCACATGGTCGGTGTTGGTGGCGTGGAGGGTGGAATTGAGGCTGGCCACTGATCCGACCACCTTGAGGGGGTCGCGGTGGGTCCACACCACCCGGGCATCGGGATACACGGCATACACCGCGTCCATGTGCCACATGTGGACCGGCGACTTCAGAGCCCACCGATGAGTCGGGATGGTGGATTGCAGCACCTGCAAGCACAGGCGGTGGAACTCATAGGCCGGCACCATGTCGCAGGTCTCGAACCAAGCGCCGTAGGTGTCGAACGTCCCCTGGGTCTCGAAGAGGATCGACTTGAACTCCCCGGCCAGTAGCGTGACGCACTCGGTGGGCAAAGTGGCCGCCATGGGGTGCATGGCCTGCACGCTGGGGGCCAGCTTGGCCAGCTGGCCCGAATCTTTGACCGATTCGGCAATGCGGGGATCCTCTTTGTGGCTCGACAGGGTGGGCGGCGGGGCAACGGCCGCAGCCTCCCACCCCAGTAGCGACCGGTTCTGAGGATCGAGATCCAACAAATTGCTCAGCAGGGTGGTGCCGGTGCGGGGCAAGCCGCTCACGATGATCGGCGCGGTGACCTGCTCGCGGGCGACATCGGAATGGCTATTAGCCCAGTCCACCACCCGCAGCCGCATTTGAAGGGTGGAGTCGAGCAGGCCCCCCATAATCATCCGCCCCAGTTGGCTCAGATTCCCCTCGTCGTTGATCGAGTCCACCAGAATCTCGAATCCCTCTTGCCAGCCGTCGGGGCCGAAATCGTCCAGCTTGGCCGACTCCTGGGCCTTGCTCACCAGTGCATCGGCGTTCAACCGCCCATGTGAGGGCCGGATGCGGCGAACGGTGCGGCCATAGCCGTTCAGCGCCCGCACCACCACCGGAAGCGACCTCTTGTCGGTGGCCCGCACGTCTCGCTTCGCTTCGCTCATGGTGGCGTAGGGTAACCCCCCAATGCCGGAAAACCCTCCGCCATCGGGCGACTACCCGCCTGAGCACCACATTCTGCGCGACCTCAAGCTCGAGAGCGAGCGGCCCGAGCGGGGCCGGGCGCTCAGCCTTGTCCCGCTCAGCCCGGCCGTGCTGTCGCCATCAGGCATCGCCCGTCTCGGCATCATCGGCGTCACAGTCGACGCGGCGGGGGCGCTGACCGCCCTCATTGAGGCGCTGCCGGACCGAATCGCCACCCAAGACCTCTCGTACACCGCATCGGGCCATGCCCGCCAAGGACCGCTGATCGCCTCGTGTCGACTGCTGCGGGCCGGCCAGCGCCTGATCACCGTGGCCGCCACCCTGGCCGACGGCTGCGGCAACGACGATCCCGACCAGGCAACGCCCGTGGGCGAGGCGATTCTCTCATTCTCGTTGATCCCCAACCGGCCGGGAAACGACGACCTGTCTCATCTACATGAGCCGGTCATTGAGCGCCGCACGATGGCCATGGCTGCGTCGGGATTCGGGGACACGTCGCTGTGGGAGGCCATCGGGCTCGACGTTGTGGACGCCGCCGCGGGGGTGGTGCAGGTGCCCATGACCGACTACGTGCGCAACAGCTTCGGCACCATCAACGGCGGGGTGATGATCATGGCGGCAGAGGCCGCCGCCGAATTGGCCGCCCAACATGCGCTGGGGGCGCCGGTGGCCGCCATGAGCCTCAACTACCGCTTCTTGGACCAGACCCGGATCGGCCCGGCTCAAACCCAGACCACGGTGCTGCGCCACAGCGATGAGGGCGCAGTGGCCATAGTGAGGCTGATCGACTCCCAGCGCGACCGCTACCTGGCCGGCTACGCGGTGATCCAGTTCTCAGTGCTGTAGCGGCGCCGACGATCAGGCGGTGCCGGCGGCGAGGGCTTCGCCGATGCGCAGAAGCTGGGCCGTGGCCCCGCCCAGCGACAGCTCCAGGTGCTTGGCCCACACGTAGTAGCGCCACAGCGGATAGTCGCGGTCCACTCCCATCCCGCCGTGCAGGTGCTGGGCAGCGTTGGCCACCCGCTGCCCACCGTCGGCGGCCCAGAACTTGGCCACCGCCACCTCGTTGGCGGCCTCCAACCCCTGGTCCAGGCGCCAGCACGCTTGCAGGGCGGTGAGGCGGATGGCCTCGGTGTCGATGTAGGCGTCGCCCACCCGCTGGCCCACGGCCTGGAAGGTGGCGATGGGTCGGCCGAACTGCTCCCGCTCGCTGGTGTAAGCCGCGGTAATCCGCAGCGCCTCGCTCACCACGCCCACGGCCACCGCGCACAGCGCCGCAGTGCATCGCTGCACCAGCCAGTCCACGGCCTCGGCCCCGGTGCCCAGCCGATCGGCCGGGGCATCAGCCAGCACCACTTTCCCCTCGACCAGGCCAGAGGTGGCCTGCTGGGGCACAACCTCAACCGATGGGGCGGCATTGTGCACCAAGAACAGCCCGACACCGTGGCCCGTCGAAGCGGGTACCAAAAAGCAGTCGGCCTGTTCGGCAAACGGGACCATCTCCTTGGTGCCGCTCACCGTCCAGCCATCGCCCGACGCCGTCGCCGTCGCCGCGGGTTCGCCGGGATCGCGCCCCGGCTCCACCAGCGCCGGCGACACCAACGCCGACCCTTCGGCCATCTCATCCAACAGGTCTTCTTCGGGATCGAACTCGGCCACCGCCATGGCCGCCACCGGGGCCAAAAACGGCACCCGGGCCGTGGTCCGGCCAATCTCCTCCAGCATCAGGCAGGTGGCCAGAAACCCCAGACCGCCCCCGCCGCACTCCTCGGGCAGCGAGACGCCCACCAGCCCGGCATCGCTCAACTCCCCCCACACATCGTCATCGTGGGTTGTGCTGTCGGCCTCCAGATGCTTGTGCCGCTCCGGGGTCGACAGGTCGCCCAAGATCTGGCGGCTCAGATCGGCGACCGCCTGCTCCTGCTCAGACAGGGAGAAATCCACCGGCCAAGTGTGGCACCCCTCTGTGTTGGGGGCGTATTTGGGCAAAAATGACGGCTCTGTCTCGTACTCACCTCTTGAGGGCCGCGATTTGGCTGTTGGCTGTCATCATTTTGACCGCCGCATGCAGCGCCGACGCGCCTGCACCGACGACAGCGCCTGATGCGACAGCCCCAGCATCGCCCACCCCTGATGCGACGGCCCCAGCATCGCCCACACCTGATGCGACGACCCCAGCATCGCCTACCCCTGCCGCCACCTCCTCCTCGACCGTCCAACCCACTGCCGCCGCTCCCGCTACCACCCCGGCGCCAACCGCGAGTCCCACTGCCCAACCCACCGCCGCCGCGGCCACTCCCGCCGCCACCCCGGCGCCAACCGCGAGTCCCACTGCCCAACCCACCGCACAAGCAACTCCTCCTGCCACCCCGGCGCCAACCGCGAGTCCCACTGCCCAACCCACTCCCGAACGGCCGCCAACCACGCCAGAACCCCCGCCCCCCGCCTGGTCGGGAACGCTTTCCTACCAGGTGCTGGCCGCCCATCCCCATGACACCACAGCGTTCACCCAAGGGCTGCTTTGGTTCGACGGGCTGGTGTACGAGAGCACCGGGCTGCGAGGCCAATCCGTGCTGCGAATCATCGACCTGCCCACCGGGCGGGTGCTCCAAGAGACCGCGGCCGATCCCCAACACTTCGGCGAGGGTTTGGCCCTGGTGGACAACCGCCTCATCTGGCTCACCTGGCGAGCCGGCACCGCGGGGGTGTACCACAGGGAAACGCTGGCGCAGATCGGCAGCTTCACCTATTCCGGCGAGGGCTGGGGACTGTGCCACGACGGCGACCGCCTGGTGATGAGCGACGGCTCGAGCACCCTCACCTTCCGCCACCCCATCACGTTCGAGGTGCTGGGTTCGGTACCGGTTGTCGATGCCGACGGCCAGCCGGTGGAGCGGCTCAACGAACTGGAGTGCATCGGCGGCGACGTGTGGGCCAACGTCTGGCTCACCGACCGCATCGTGGTCATCGATCCGGCCACCGGAACAGTCAAAGCCGAGGCCGACATGGCCGGCATAATCAGCCCCCACCCGGCGGCAGACGACAACAACAGCGTGCTCAACGGCATCGCCTACCGGCACGACACGGGCACGTTCCTGATCACCGGCAAGCGCTGGCCTACCATCTTCGAGGTCCGCTTTGAGTGATAACCCGCTGGTCGCCGGAGTGGACGCGGCCAAGGGAGGATGGGTCATGGCGGTTACCGGCACCGTTCCCGGCTCGCCAGTGGCGTTCTCATTACGGCCGTCGTTCGCCGACGTCTGGGCCGAAGCCCAAGGAATGCTGGCCGTCGGCGTGGACATGCCCATTGGACTTCCCGGTCAGGATCGGCGCCGCTCCGATATCGAGGCCCGAGAGCTCCTCGGCCCCCGTCGCTCCTCGCTGTTCTGGACTCCTCCGCTGGGAGTGCTCAACGCCGCCGACCACGCCGAGGCCAACCGGCTGTCCAAGCACACCACCGGCCGGGGGCTGTCAATCCAGGCTTTCCACCTGCTGCCCAAAGTGCGGGAGGTGCGAGCCGTGCTGACTCCCGACGATCTCGCCGCCGGGGCCCGACCCCAAGCCGCCGAAGTCCACCCCGAGACCAGCTTCGCCGTGCTGGCCGGCAAGCCCATGTCGGCATCCAAGCGCGGGCCCCCAGGTCAAGCCGAGCGCCTAGCCGCGCTGGCGCCGGAATTCGCCAACCTGGCCGAGGTGCCTGCTCCTCTGCCCGGCGCAATCGTCGATGATCTGCTCGACGCCGCAGCCGCCGCTTGGACCGCCCGACGCATGGCCAACAGCACCGCCACAATCTTGGGCCAAGGCGAAGTAGACGAAATCGGCTACCCGATGGCCGTTCTGGCCTAGAGCCGAAGAGGCTCAACGTCGATCTTGCACCACAACGGTGTCGGAGCCGGAGCGGCCGAACACCTCGGGTGCGTAGATCTCCTCGGCCTTGGCCGGAGGCACCACGAAGGTGCCCGGGGTTGTGGCCCGGGCCACGTAGCTGTACTCGTGGACACCGGCCCACAGGTACGACGAGAACGCCTCGGCCCGGTCGTCGCGGAGGTTCTGATGCTCATACCAGGTCCGTCGCCACCATGAGTCAACAGCATCGCGGCGTGAGGCGTCGATCTCCCCTGTCACCGCCAGTGCCGGATTGAGCGGCTCGAACCCCGCCGGCATGGGATCCACCAGCGCCATGTTGGTGCGCCGGCTGTCGTTGACCATGGTCAGGTTGACTCGCACATCGGCCCCGGCCCGCACATGCCACACGCCGCCGTCGTCGAGCCACACATCGTCGGGATCGTCGACGGCCTCGTAGCTGCGCTGTACCACGAAACCACGGTCGAGGGCGCCCAGCACAAGGTCGTCGGGGGCATAGCGAAGTCCGAGCCGGTAGTAGAGGCGGCCCTCCCCGTCCTTTTCGACAATCAGGTTGGAGTCTCCGATGGCCAGCATCTCTGCCATCGGCACCAGCGTCGAGGCGCGGTCGGTTGTGCGACCGGCGAACTCGTGTTGCGCCGCATAGAGGTCGCCAAGCCACACTCGGGCGACGAAGTCGGGGTCGGTCGCCTCAAAGGCGTCGAAGTAGCGGTTGAGGGCCAGCAGGATGAACGAGTTCTCCTGGACGTTGTTCCAGCGGCCCTTGACCTGATTGCCCAACAGCCCGGCCACCACCTTGGGAATGAGGTCCGACGCAGGGGCCATCGCGATCAGGGCATCCAGCACGATGGCGTCGGAGCGCCGGTCGGAGTGGAGGATCAGATAGGCGTCTTCGCCGTAGTCAGTGGTGAACGTGGCCGCTCCAGCGGTCTCCGTCACCCGGTTGTTCAAGACGCGTTCGATTTCAGCTTCGATTTCGTCGTCGTCGACCAGCGGCCAGATCCAGGCCATTGCGTCCAAGCCCAAGTCCGCGCCCCTGCGATTCCAGAGGGTTCGGGCGGCGCGGGAGTCCCCGTCTCCGGCCAGCGTGCGCACGTGAAGCGCATAGGCCGTCAGCATGTCCCAGGTCCGCTGGCGGAAATCGTCGGGTATCCGATCCTCGATACTGCGGAGGTACCGGAGTCCGCTCTGAACGACATCGCCGGAAACGGTGAAGCCGTTGTCTCGCGCCGTCAACAGTGCGTGCATCGCCTGAATCGACGGATACGGGTATGAGCCTGCGCGGCGCGACCACCACCCGAAGCCGCCGTCGTGATTCTGAAGGGCCTCTAGTTGGGCGATGTCGCGGCGTACTGCCGCGTCGAGCTGATCAGGACTGCCAAGACCCTCGGCCTCGAAGGCGCCGAGCACGTCGCGCAGCGCGGAGATGGCCAGGATGCGGCTGGCATAGGCATCGGAACTGGCATACCGGTACTCGGTGAGGTAGAGCACCGCATCGGTGAGCGCTTGCAGAGCGGTGGAAGAGGTGTTGACCTCGAGCCCGCCGAACTGGGGAATCACACCGGTCGGGGCCGCTATCGGCTGGGTAACGGCACCCTCGTCCACCACGCCATAGGTGGCGAAGGCCTCGCTGGTCGCCGGGGTGTACACCGGCAGGGCGACGACTTGGGCGTCGGCGTGGCCGCCCGATGCCGATACCGCCGCGGCCCGCAGGCGAGCCGTGCCCGGCGAGGCGGTGCGAGCCGGGAATCGGACCTCAACCCGGTCGTTGGCGGGCACTGACACCCGGCGTCCTACCGGTCCCAAGAGCTGAAGGTTGGAGGTCTGCACCACCACATCCACCTCCATCACGGCATCGGTCTGGTTCTGCACCACGATCGGCAACTCGAACTCATCGCCGAAGTTCAAGAACCGCGGCGCCGAGGGCCGGACTTGGAGCGGCAACCGGGCGGTGATGGCCGACTCGGTTGTTCCGAAGCGTTCGGCGTCGGCCACCGCCACGGCCATCACCCGGTACCGGGTGAGGTTGTCGGGCAGATCGAATTCAACGGTCACCCGGCCCTGAGCGTCGGTGACCGCCTTCGGGTCGAACAGCGCCAAGGCGTCGAGGTTCTGGCGGACGTCGATCTGGGGTTCGCCTTGACCGGCGTCAACGGCCCTGCCGAAGTCGGCGTCACCCATATCGTCGTCCATGGCTGCTTCGGCGACAGCCACCTCTTCGTCAGGGCCAGAGGTCAGCCTGATGGACTGAAGATCCGCTGATTCGCTCGGCCTGCGCGGATCCTCCAGCAGAATCAGGCCCCGTCCCCGGATCGTGTTCAGGTAGACGCCCCACGGTCGGTAGAAGACGTCGATCGGGTCCATCAGCTCGTAGCCCGACAAGGCCAGCACCGCCTCGTCCGCCACGATCAACAGCACATCGGCGCCTTCCACCGGTGCGCCCTCGGCATCGCTCACCTCCACCTCGATGCTCATGGGCGAACCGGGCTCGGCCACCGCCACCGCAGGAGTGGCCGCAACGTCGAGGATCCTCTTTAAGGGGGGAACCCGCAAAGCGATCTGGCCGGTGGCAAAGGCGGGACGGGGTGGAACGCCGGGCACGACAGCGCCGTCGTCTGCGGTGCGCTCGGCGATGGAGACCAGCTCCACCTGCACCGTCAGCTCGGGCACATGATCGTCGGTGATCGGAATGTCGAGCACTGCGGAATGGTCGGACACTTCGAAGGCCCGGGTCTCGATGATCTGGCTGTGGGCGACAACCAGAAGGCCGGTCGCAGATTCGAATGGCGACACGACGAGGACCTCGGCGGTATCGCCCGCCTCGTAGGCATCAGCATCAGGGATGAGTTCGGCAGCTTCAAGCTCCACGCGGCGGCTCGGGACGGAGTCTCGTCCGCCGGTAACCCATCGGGTTAGCTCGCTGCGGTTGATCTGCCCCGAGTCATCGGCCACACGGGCATCAATGCGGTAGCGGCCCCCGGTCGCAACCGCGAATTCGCAGGAAACCGGCGCATCGGCCGAGGTGATCTCGCAGGTCTCCTGGTCCACCGCGACTTCAACCCACTCGCCGTCGGTGAACTGGCGGATGATGCGCCCAGCGGTCACCTCGAACGGACGACCGGGCACCGCGTTGCCGTCGATGTCGGTCACCACCGCCTCGATCTCGAGTCCGTCTCCGGCCTTGACGAAGGCCCGGGCAGAGCGAAGGCCGACATACAAGCGGGCAGAGTGAACCAAGAGGTCGGATGCCGATGCCCACTGCTGGCGATTCACGTCGAGCACCTCGGCTTGAGCGGTCACCGTTGAGGGGAGGTTGTCGGCGCCGCCCTCAAAGTCGATACGAACAACGTGGGTGCCCCCGGCATCGGTTCTCCCGGTCAGGGTCTCGCGCTCCGGCTCGGCCCACGGTTCGCCTGGCCAGTAGTCGCCCCCGTGCCACCACGGCCGCCATACCCCGAATTGGAAGTCGCTCCAATTCGGCGGCGAGTACGTGGCCTGTCGGGTGGTGACGGTCCAAGTCACCTCGGCGTTCGGGAGAGGACCCCCGGAGAAGTACTTGGCGTCTACGGCCACCTCCGCAGGCTCGTCCACGAAGTACGGCCCAGAGGCGACGGTGCGGGTGGTCACCTCGAATTCGGGTCGGCGGAACTCCTGAATTTGGAAGCGGTGGGTGTGCCAGATTTTACTGCCGTACAAGGTCTGTTTGAACTCGATCCAGGCGTGCCCCAGGTTGACCTGCTCGCTCAACTCCACGGTGAGATGGAAGCCGCCCAATTTGTCCAAGCGGGTGGTGCCGTTGCCTAGTTCATTGCCGAACGGGCCATAAACCCGATAGGTGATCGTCTTGCCCTCGGGAAGAAACTCCAGACCACCGTCGCCGCTCAAATCCAGATTGCGGACCCACCCCTTCAAGCTGAGCGTCTCGCCGGGCCGGTACATTCCTCGATCGTCGGCGGTGTACCAGATTGTGCGATCTTCTTGCTGTTCCCCTCGCACATTGACGGAATACAGCGCCTCGTCGTCGCCAAGCGTTGCGGCCACCAATGCGACATACCCTCGAGCGGGAGTGGCGCGGGCGAGCCCGCTCTCGTCGGTAACCAGATTCCCGGCTGCCCCCGGGATTCGGATAGCCACTCCGGGAAGGGGGTCGCCGGAGCGCAAGTCGGTGGTCCAAATCACCCATTCCTGCTGGTGGTTTATGAGGTCGACGCCGATGTCGGTGTCCTGCACCCACATCACCACCGGCCTGCTCTCCCAGCGCAGGCTCTCCCAGAACAGGTTGTCTGTGTCCAATTGCTCTCCATGTCCCTCGACCATCGCCACCACATGGCCGTGCTGGCCGCGCAGCACACCGGACAGGTCAATGGGAACCTCGGCCAAATCGCCGTGGTCGATCCCGGTGTCGATGATCGCTTCGGCGGCCAGCGGCCACGGCACTTTCGGCAAACTCGGATGCGACGGATCGGACGCATACAAGTTCCGATTGTGGTTCCGACCCCAGTGAGCCAAGAAGGTCCGGTATTGCCGGTAGTCGCTGGGCTCGACGCGATAGAGCCGAACCCGAAGCTGCTCCCACCGGCGCACGAGAATGGGGATCGTCTGGCGCGTTCCCAGCGGGTCGATGGTGGCGAACGGTCCCCCCTGCGACCAAAGCTGGGGACGGGCCTCATCGATGTGGAACTCAACCGTCTGGGGCGCCCCGAGGGTTTGGCCGAACTCGTCGCCCAAGGTGCCGGGGATCACCACCTTGTAGACGGTGTCGCCCGAGGTGGTCCCCAGTATTTCGAGCCGGCGGCCCCACACGGAGATCGAGGCGTCGGGAAGTGGGGGGGTTATGGAGAAATCGTCGGCATCAAGCGTGTCTGGATCAAGGGTGTTGTTGAACCGGACACCGATCCCGTAATACCCCGGATAGCACCCGTTGGCGGCCTGCTGACAGTCCACCCTGGATATCTGCAGCGGCCCGTAGGTGCGAGCCGACACAATCGAAGATCCATCGCTGGTGTTCGGGCCCTCTGCCGATGGCACACGGGGGCCGACCTTGATACTGATGTCGGAGTCGACATGGAGGGGTGTCGCTGGCCGGAATGCAAGCCAAGTTCCGTCCACCGCCGACTCGCTTCGGCGCTTGATATCTTCGTCGGCTTCGATTTCCGCTTCGGTGGCGAGGCGTATTCCACGCTCATGGCCGTTTGCTGAGAGCGTGATGGCCTCCAATGCGGCAGCAGGTTCGATCCTCTGGTCGAAGATCGCCAAGAACACCGGCTGAAGGTCGAGCGATTCATGCTGGGGGGTGAGGTCCACCATGGTGGGCGGGGGCGTCTCGAAGGTGAAGCGCACAGCCTCCGCCAGTTCTTTGCCGGCCTGCGACTCTGTGCCGGCGGGGATTTCAACCACATAGGAGGTTGCCATTGGCAGACGGTCCAGAACCTCTGGGTCGTGCTCGAAGCGCAGTGTGCGAGTGCCGATCCACTGCCAGCGACCCGGCAGCGCCGGCGTGATCGTGGCCGGGACGTCGAGAGCGTCGAGTTGTTCGAGAGTGGCGAGCGGCACCATTGGCTGGTTGAAGGTGATGCTGACGAAGGCAGCGATGCCCACCATTCCCGTGGGCTGCACCCTCAAGACCTCCAACGGCCCCGGATCAATCGAAGGCGCCGGCGAATCCGATCCGGCCGGGAACCGATGTTCAATGGTCGCCCCCGTGCGGGGTGGAGGTAACGACACGGGCGGCCGGTTGAACTCGACCACGTCGCCCGCGCCGTCATCCCAGGGTGGCAGCCGGTTGGTGATGGCTCGAACCGCTGCCTCGTCGAGCGGTTGGCCCTCCACCTGGGTCACCTCTGGAGGGCCTTCGCCGGGCGTGGTTCCGCCGTGGCTGAGGCGAACCCCGAGGGGGGGCGCTTGGTCGGAATCGCCCGCGCTGGCCATTCGGATTGCGCTGCTGCGCTCGATCGCTGGGTCTTCGACCTCTCCAGGCTCAACCTCTGATGGTTCGACCTCTCCAGGCTCGACCTCTCCAGGCTCGACCTCCGATGGCTCAACCTCCGCAGGCTCGTCCTCACTCCCGCAGGAGGTTGCCAGCAGAATCAGAACCAGCCCAAGAATGGCCAGGCGCCTCAGTTGGCTCATCATCATCTCCCATGCTTCCCGATCAAGTGGAGGGTCACTATGGAAAGTAAGACGAAAAAGCGTCCGGAAAAGTTCCGCAAGCTGTTCGCCTCGTCGGAGAAGCTCACGCCAGCTCGGTATAGCCCGGGGTCTCCAAATGCGGGGTCTTGAGGTACACCTTGGCCTCCGGCGAGCCTTGGAAGCGGCCGTGGCTCCAGCGCACCTCCACATGGCCGTCCACATGCACCGGGGTGTCGGTGTCCCTCACGATGAGGTCGCCCCGCCAGCGCACCACCGGCTGCACCCGGGCCTCGGGCCACACGTCGAACGACTTGAACGCGAACCGCTGGCGGAAGTCCCACGGGGTGTCCACCCGATAGCGCACCGGACGGCGGCGGTGGTCGGTGCCCAACACGAAATAGGGGGCAGGCTGGAGCCGAAGCAGGCGCCACAGCGCCTCCTCCCGGCGGGTCGCCCGGCTGCCCAGCGCCTTGAGCCACCGCTCAGCGGAGGCCTGCGACACCGCCACTGAGAACCAGTGGGCCGCGTCGGCCAGCGGCTCGGGCCAGCGGCGGGCAAAGGGCTGCTTCAGCCGCTTGTGCTGGTCGGCGTTCAGGTCGGTCACCGCTAAGGGCAAGTCGTCGAAGCCATCCTCGTGGCCGATCAGATATTCCCGAGCCGCCTGGTAAAGAGCTTGGTATTCGGCCAAGGCCACCTCGGCATACCAGTCCCCCGCCGGCCCCGGCCTCACCGCCAGCAACCGCTCGAACAAATGGCCCGGCGACACGTTGTGCAGCAGCCTGGAGCCGTACTTGCAGCTCACCAGATACACATGGTCGATCCGCAGGTCGGCCGGGGTCTGCTCATAGGAGGGCGCCTGATGGGGCCCCTTCCACTCCACCCGCCTGGGCACCCGACCCCGCAGCCCATCCTCGGCCCCCGCAAAGGCCACGCCATTGGCCCAGGCCTCCTCAAACTGCAACTCGTGCTTGCCCTCGGCCCGAGCGGCCGCCAGCTTGCGATAGTGGTCGTCCTCCACCCCCACCACCTCGGCAGGACGGGCCGCGAGCGCCTCATCCACCGACTCCAAGCCCAGCATCCCCAGTCCGGTGACGATCTCGGTCACCTCGGTGCGCAGCGTGGCCATCGCCCCATCTTGGCCGCTGGGCTGCTGTGGTGCATGGAGATCAACCGGAAAGCAGGAGGCAGAAGAGGAAGAGCGCACCCAAGATGCGAAACCGCATCCGATGATGGCATCCTTAGGGGGTTCCCCTGAGCCCCTCGGAGCACAATGACGTTCAAAAAAGGTGACAAGGTCGTCTATCCCCACCACGGGGCGGCAACCGTGGTCAAAAAAGAGATGAAAGAGGCCTTCGGCGAGAAGACCGAATACCTGGTTCTGCGCATGGCCCACGGTGAGATGGTGCTCTCTGTTCCCGTAGACAAGGCCGAAGAGGTGGGCATGCGGTGGCCCATCTCCACCGAGGACGTGGAAGACCTATTCGAGGTGCTCCGCAAGCGCGACGTGCGGGAGCCGGCCAACTGGAGCCGCCGTTTCAAGAACCACCAGGAGAAGCTCAAGTCGGGCGACGTGTACCAGGTGGCCGAGGTGGTGCGGAACCTGGCCCTGCGGGATCAGAACAAGGGGCTTTCCGCCGGCGAGAAAAGCCTGTTCACCAAGGCCCGCAACGTGCTGGTGTCCGAGCTGAGCTTCTCGCTCAACGTGTCTGAAGAAGAGGCCCTCGACCGAGTCGAACAAGCCCTGACCTGACTCCCGCACCGCAAAAACAAGCTTCTCTCTGCCACCCCGCCGGGGAGTACGCTGGGCGCCAACACGGGCTGTGGCGCAGTTTGGTCAGCGCACCTGCTTTGGGAGCAGGGGGTCGCCGGTTCAAATCCGGCCAGCCCGACCCCGTAGACACGAAAGCCGGAGAAACCCGACCACCTAGAATGCGCCCATGTCCGGGGCTCCTGGCTTCTTTGATGAGGCTGTCGATGAGGATGGGCGGACTCGGGATCACTATCGGCCGGTGCAGGAGTGGTTCGACCGGCTGACGCTGGAGCAGGTGAGGGCGCTGGAGGAACAGCGCAATGAGTCGTTCCGCCGCCAGGGGATCACGTTCACGGTGTACGGCGGCGACGAGGGCACCGAGCGCACCTGGCCTATGGACCTGTTCCCCCGGGTGATCGACGCCGACGAATGGGCCATGCTGGAGCGGGGCCTGATCCAGCGGGTCACCGCCCTCAACCGCTTCCTCGACGACGTCTACGCCGGCGAGCAGGCCATTCTCGGTGACGGCATCGTGCCCCGGCGCCTGATCACCTCGTGTACCGGCTTCGAGCGGGAGGCCATGAACGTTGCGGTCCCGCTCGGCGCCCGCTGTGTGGTGGCCGGCATCGACCTGGTGCGAGACGCCGACGGGGGCTATCGGGTGCTGGAGGACAACCTGCGCAACCCCAGCGGCATCTCCTACGTGATCGAGAACCGGGCGGCCATGACCAAGCTGCTGCCCGCCGCCTTCTCCGACCTGGCCGTTCGCTCGGTAGACCACTACGGGCGATCGCTGCTGCGGGCTCTGCGCTCCATCGCCCCGCCGGCCTGCGGAGGCGACCCCACCGTGGCGGTGCTCACCCCCGGCATCTTCAACTCGGCCTACTTCGAGCACGCCTTTTTGGCCCGCAGCATGGGCGTGGAGCTGGTGGAGGGGCGCGATCTGGTGGTGGACGACCACATGGTGGCTATGCGCACCACCCGGGGCCTAGAGCGGGTGGACGTGATCTACCGCCGCATCGACGACGCCTTCTTGGACCCGGTGGTGTTCAACCCCAGCTCCACCTTGGGGGTGCCCGGCCTGATGGCCGCGGCTCGGGCCGGCACGGTGTCGCTGGCCAACTCGGTGGGCAACGGCGTGGGCGACGACAAGGCCGTCTACGCCTATGTGCCCGACATGATCCGCTACTACCTGGGCGAGGAGGCCATCATCCCCAACGCCGACACCTACCTGCTGTGGGAGGACGACCAGCGGGCCGAGGTGCTAGAGCGCCTCGACCAATTGGTAGTCAAACCGGTGGCCGAATCAGGGGGCTACGGCATCGTGATCGGCCCCAAGGCCACCGATGCCGAGCTGGCCGAGGCCCGAGACAAGATTCTGGCCGACCCCCGCAACTGGATCGCCCAAGAGGTGGTGAACCTGTCGCGGCTGCCGGCGTGGAGCGGCGAAGGATTCGCCCCCCGCCACATCGACCTGCGCCCGTTTGTGTTGAGCGGAGAGCAGGTGGAGGTGATCCCCGGCGGCCTCACCCGGGTGGCCCTGCGGGAGGGATCGCTCATCGTCAACAGCTCCCAGGGCGGCGGATCCAAAGACACCTGGGTGCTGGGCAATGCCGACCAGCTCGATCAGGCGGCCGCAAGCTGATGCTGGCCCGTCACCCAAGCCAACCAGGAGCCCCAAGCTGATGCTGGCCCGTCACGCCGAGGACATGTTCTGGGCCGGCCGCTACCTGGAGAGGGCCGAGGACACCGCCCGAATGGTGCGAGCCACCCTGTTGAGCACCGTGGCCGAGAGCCCGGCCCAGGCCATCGACCGCATGCAGAACCTGATCCGCACCCTGCGCCTGGAGGTGACAACCCCTGCCGAAGATGTGGAGACCATGGCCGAGCAGCTGACCCCGTCGCCCCCGATGCTGCGGAGCGAGGCCGGGTTGGGCATCGACGTGCAGGCCGCCGCCACCCGCCTGGTGGCCTCACCGGCCTTGGCCGGGTCGGTGGCGTTCTGCATCGGCCGCACCAGGGAGAACCTCCGATCCCTGCGAGACCAGATCCCCTCGGAGCTGTGGGAGCAGATCAACGAATTCCACCTGCGGCTCCGCCAAGACGACTTCCCCGCGGCCATGGAGCAAGACCCGTTCCAAACCCTCGACTTCATCCGGGTGAGCTGCCAGTCGCTCACCGGAATCATCAGCTCGTCGATGGCCCAGGGCGAGGGCTACCGGTTCTTGGTGCTGGGCCAGATGCTGGAGCGGGCTTTGATGACCTGCCGGCTGGTCAGCGTCCGCTACCCCGAACACGACGGATCGTCCTACGACGAGATGGCCCTTACACTGCGGTCGGTTTCGGCCCTAGAGGCCTACCAGCGGGCCAGCCAATCGTCACCCCTCGGCTCCGACGTGGCCCGATTCCTCATGGTCAACGACTCATTCCCCCGGTCGGTGCTCTATTGCCTGCGGACCAGCGAGAACCAGGTGGAGGCATTGGCCGCCAACGGCCGGCCCCCGCCCCTGCGACGGTTGGCCCAACTCCGCTCCGAGCTGGAGTATGCCGACTTCGACACCATGGTGAGCGACCTGCCCCGCCATCTGTCCACCCTGGAAGACGGGGTGCGGGACGCGGCCAACCTGGTGGGCAACCACTTCTTCCGCAACGCCGAGGCTTTCGACCTCCACAGCCAAGCGATCATGCCGGGGGTGTCGTCATGAGTGGCGCCACAGCGACGCCCCGAACTTGCCAGGTCCAGCGTGTGGGAGCGTCGTCATGAGGCTGGACATCTGCTACCGCACTAGGTTCGCCTTCGACGCTCCGGTGCGGGAGTCCCAGAACGAGATGCGGGCCTGCCCGGTCTCCGATGAGCGCCAGCAGCTCTTGAACTATCGGGTGGTCGTCGAGCCATCGGCCCGGATGCTGTCGTTCACCGACTACTGGGGCACTCGGGTGGACCACTTCGGCGTGACCGACGCCCACACCGCCCTCGAAGTCACCGCCGAGGCCTCGGTTGAGACCCAAGACCCGCCCCCGGTCTCCGCCGGCCCGCCGTTGGACACGCTGAAGGTGCCGGGGTTCCGCGATAAACACGAGGAGTTCCTCAAGGCCAGCCCCCACACCAACTGGAACGACGACCTGGCCCAAGCGGCCCGCAGCCTGGCCGAGGCCAATGGATCGGACGTGGCCAGCGCAGTGTTGGATATCAGCCGGTTCGTGGGCAACAAGCTCTCCTATGAGCCCGGTGCCACCGAGATCGGCGAGCCCATCGCCGACATCGCGGCCAAGGGTGTGGGCGTCTGCCAGGACTACGCCCACTTGGCCGTGGCCCTGTGCCGGAGCATCGGCATTCCGGCCCGCTATGTGTCGGGCTACCTGTTCTCCAGCGACGACCGCACCGGCAGCATCGAAGGCGATCTCGTTCGGGTGCAGACCCACGCCTGGTTCGAGGCCGCCGTTCCCGGTCTGGGCTGGCTGTCGCTCGATCCCACCAACCAGCTGGCGGTGGGCCGCCAGCACGTGAAGATCGGCCACGGCCGAGACTACGACGACGTGCCCCCGCTGCGGGGCGTCTACTCCGGCCCTGGCACTCCTACCGTGGAGGCGTCAGTGGAGATCCGCCAGATGGACCCCGCCCGCCCGCCGTCGGCACCGATGCAGCCGTCGCTGCTGGCCGCTGTCAAGACCCCCCGCACCCGCCAGCAACAGGAACAGCAGCAGCAGTAGAAATCGGACGCTCTAGATCCGGGCCTCGCGCCCGTCGAGTTGGCAGGTCAGATCCGGGCCTCGCGCACGTCGAGGCGGACGCTCTAGATCCGGGCCTCGCGCACGTCGAGGCGCCGGAGCATCTCGTCGCCCACGAAGTTCAGCGCCATGAGGGTCACGAACATCACCCCGCCGGTGATCAGGGCTATGTGGGGGGCGTCCTCCAGCCTTCCCTTTCCGGCCGACAAGATGTTGCCCCAGGTAATGCTGGGCGAGCCCACGCTCACCCCTATGAACGACAGGCTCCCCTCGGCGATGATCACGATCCCCATGGCCAAAAAGGCGATCGAGGCCAACGCCGGCACCACGTTGGGCAGCACCTCGCGGAACAGCAGGCGGGGCCATTTGGCCCCCATCATGTCGGCCACGGTCACAAACTCCCGAGCCGCGAACCGCAGCGCCTGAGCCCGGGCGATGCGGGCGATGGCCGGGATGGTCAAGATGGTCACGGCGGTGGTGACGTTGAAGTAGCTCTGGCCCAGCATGGTCACGATGAACAGGGCGAACACCAGCGCGGGAAGGGCCAGCGCCACGTTGACCACGCTGCTGATTCCGAGATCGATCCACTTGCCGAAATAGCCGGCCATCACTCCCAGCAAACCGCCCACCACGATGCCGATGCCCACCGCGGGGCCGGCGATGGACAGCGACAGTCGACTCCCCCACACCGAGCGGGCGAACATGTCCCGACCCAGCTGGTCGGTGCCAAACCAATTCGACCACCCTGGTCCCTCCTCCGGCTGCCCCGAAAGAGGCTTGTGGGGGTCGTCGATAAATCCCAGCCAAGGAGCCAGCACGGCACTGGCTATCACCAAGATCAGCCATCCCACCGACATCCACAGAGCGACGTTGTGTCGGCGCTGGCGAGGAGCGACTTCGGGTTGGGAACCCGTGACGGCGGTGGTGGCGACGTCGGTCATTTTCGCCGTATCCGGGGGTCGAGCACCGAATAGAGAAGGTCGACCAGCGTGGTCACGGTCACAAAGACCGCGGCAATCAGCGCCACCAAGGTCTGGACCAGCAGGAACTCCCGGGCCGATACCCAGCTCACCAGCAGCGACCCCACCCCGTCGAGGTCGAACAGAAACTCCACCACGATGGCGCCGTTCACCGCCTGGGCCGCCTGGATGCCGAAAATGGTGAGCAGCGTGAAGCTGGAGGGGCGCAGCACATGGCGCAGGAGCACATGGCGCACCGGCAGGCCCTTGGCCCGGGCCGTACCCACGAAATCCTCTTGCAGGGTGCCGATCACATCAGTGCGCAGCAGCCTCAGATAGATGGGCAACAATCCAGCGGCCAGCGTTATCGAGGGAAGGAACATCACCTTGAAATGGGCCACCAGCCCCTCTGAAATCGGCTGATAGCCACTCAGGTCAAACCAGTCGAGCCTCACCGCAAACACCAGAATCAGCACCAGTCCCAGCACGAACACCGGGGTGGACAAGAGCGCGAACGCCCCTCCGCTGGCGATCTTGTCGCTCACGCTGTTCTGCTTGTAGCCCGACCACAGCCCGAGGGGAATGGCCGCTCCCAAAGCCAGTACCTGGGAATAGGCCAGCAGCAGAAGGGTGCGGGGCAGCGCAGTGTTGAGGGCCTCGCCGAACGAGCGCCCGGTGAGGTACGACTTGCCGAAGTCGCCGGTGAGAATGTCGCCGCCCCACTTGGCCCACTGCACGATCACCGGGTCGCCCAGATTGCGATCCCGCTCGCATTCGGCAATCTGCTCTTCGGTGGCCGCCCCGCCGAACGCGGCCACGCACGGGTTGCCGGGCAGCAGGTTGAGCATCCAGTAGAACAGCAGCGTTACTACCAGCACCACCACAGCAAGCTGGGCCAAACGCATTCCGAAGAATCGGAGCACTGTCCCTTCCTGCCCGCTGGTCTGTTTATCCCCTTCTCAGCCGAGCTCAGCCGCTACTGCTCGATCCAAGTCTCCCCCAAGAAGACGCGGCCTTCCATGACCTTGAAGTGCTCACCCCCCTCGGGGAGGGTCAGGGCATCGATGCCGTGGACTTTGTCATGCGTGGCCACCAGCCACTTGGAGTGGTAGAACCAGATGTAGTTGACCTCGTCGGCAAACGCCCGGTTGATCTCCTCAGCCAACTCCCTTCGCTGGTCTAGGTCACTGACCACCCTGGCTTCGTCCAGGGCCGCGTCGATGCGGGGGTTGTTGATGCGGCCGAAATTGAGGGCGATTCCCTGGCCGAATTGGCTGTGCCACCAGATCCGCTCGTTTGTGATGTCGAAGCTCGGATGCTGGCGCCACAAGAACGCGGTGAACTGGCCGAAGACGGCGTTGGTGATGAACTCGGCCTGATCCACCTGGGTTATGGAGACGTCCAGCCCGCAGTCGCGCCACATGGCGGCAATCAGCTCCACGTTGAGGAGGTTGAACGGATCGATCGTTGTACCGATCTCCACGTCGCTCACACCTAGTCGAGCAATGGTGGCGCTTCCCGCCGCCTGGTCGAAGGCCGGGAACCCGGAGTCTTCCAAGTAGCCGGGTGTTCCCGGTGAGAACGGGCCAGTGGAGGGCACCTGCCCATCCCAGCGAATGGTGTTGAATGTCTGGCGGTCGGTGCACTGGGCCAGGGCCCGACGGAACTCCGCGTTGTCGTACGGGGGCCTCGAGTTGTTCAACAACATATAGGTGGTCTCGGCATACTTGTCGTCCTGCCAAAACGTCTTGAACTGCTCGTTGTACTCATCGACAAAGAGGCCAGCGTTGTGGCTGTTGGCATCGAGGTCTCCGGACCGGAGGGCGGCGAACCGGCCGTCGGTGTCGGGAATGGGCCGGAAGTCGATGCCATCGAGATAGGGAAGCTGGCGGCCCTCGGAGTCAGTGCGCCAGTAGTTGGGGTTGCGCACCATGCGGGTGACCTCATTGGGAATCCACTCGTCCAGCATGAATGGCCCGGTGCCGATGGGGTTGCGGGCCGCGCCCTCTGGGCCCAAGTCGTACATCGACGGCGCTCCGAAATAGCCGAGGTGCGTCGTGAAATGGTTGGGGAACGAGGCCCGGGGCCGGGCCAGGTTGATCTCAACGCTCAGGCCGTCGTCTAATTCGACGAGGCTTTCAATCTCGAGATCGCCCATGAAGATGCCGGTCAGAGTCCCCTTCGCCATCTCCTCCATGTTGCGCTTCAATGCCGCCGAATCCGCCGGGGTCCCGTCGTGGAAGACGATGCCCGGGCGCAGGGTGAAGATCCACTGGGTGAAGTCGTCGTTGGAACTGAAGCTCTCCAGCAGATAGGGCAGAGCCTCGCCGTCGACACCTTCGATGGTCAGCGTGTCGTACAGCGAGCGGAACAGGATGTGGCCCGACACTGCGGCCTGGGCATTCACCGGGTTCAAGCCGTTGGTGGTCTCGGCCTCCAAACCGAACACCAGGGTGCCCCCGTACTGGGGCTCCAAGGCCGCCTCGGGCGCCTCGGTGGCCGCAGCCTCCGGGGCTGAAGTGTCCTCGGAAGCGCCTGCGTCCTGGTCGCCGCCGTCGTCGGTGCTGGGTTGGGCACCGTCCCCGTCGCCGTCGTCTCCGCTGGGGGCGGGGGCATCGTCGCCGCCATCCCCTGAGGGGGTCTCGGGAGCCGCGGTGGCCTCCGCAGCCACACCGCCGCCATCGTCATCGTCGTCGTTCCCGCCGCCGCAGGCTGAAGCCACCAGCGCCAGCGCGCAAATCAGTGCCAGCCACCGCCACCGCGCTTGCTTCGAAACCCGCCAAATTTCAGCCATGACACGATCCCCCCATGTCGAAAGGTCTCACCAAGTTACCCCAGCAGGCGCAGGCGCGCTCCCTACCTCTGGTCCATCCAGGTCTCGGCCAAGAAGACCCGGCCGAGGAAGATCTTGGGGTGCTCCACTCCCTCGGGGAGCGTGAGGTTGTCGATGCCGTTCACGTAGTCGTGAGCGGCGATCAACCACCGCGAGTGGTAGAGCCAGATGTTGTAAACGCCGTCGGCAAACGCCCGGTTGACCTCCTCGGCCAGCTCCCGCTGCCGATCCTCGTCGTCGGTGCTGATCACCTCGTCCAACGCCGCATCGATCCGGGGGTCGACGATGCGCCCGAAGTTGATGGCCGGAACCGGAGGCGGCGGGCTGTATCCGCTGTGCCACCAGAACCGCTCCATGGCCAGGCTGTAGCCGCTGTGGTTGACCGCCACGAATACGTCGAAGTTCCCGAACACCGCGGTGGTAACCGCCTCGGTTTGGAGCATCTGGTTGATGCCCACATCCAACCCGCACTCACCCCACATCTGAACCAGCAGCTCGGCTTGGAGCAGGTCCAATGTGGTGACCGTGGTGATGATGTCGAAGCTGGGCGCGCCCAACCGCTCGAACACAGCCCGGCCAGCATCAGGGTCGTAGGCCGGGAAGCCGGAGTCCTCCAGGTAGCCGGGCGTGCCGGGCGAGAATGGGCCGGTGGCCGGAGTTTGACCGTCCCAAAGCACCGTATTGAGAGTCTGTCGGTCGGTGCACTGGGCCAGCGCCCGGCGCATCTCCAGGTTGTCGAACGGCGGTCTAGAGGTGTTCATCAACACCGAGGTGGTGGCCGAGTACTGTTCGCCCTGCCACCAGGTCTTGAAGTCGTCGTTGTACTCCTCCACCCTGCGTCCCCCGTTGTCGAGGCTGGCGTCCACATCGTCGGCCCGCAGGGCGTTGAATCGGGTCTCATCGTCTTCAAAGGGGCGGAACTCGATGGCGTCGAGATACGGAAGCTGCCGGCCGGCAGCATCGGTGCGCCAGTAGTTCGGATTGCGCACCACTCGGGTCACCTCGTGCTCAACCCACTCATCCAGCATGAATGGGCCGGTTCCGATCGGGTTGCGGGCACTGTCGGTGCCGAGGTCGTACATGGCCGGCGCCCCCAGAAAGCCCCCTGCGCTGGTGAAGCCGAGCGGGAAATCCACGAATGTCTTGCCCAGGATGACCTTCACGCTCAAGTCGTCGATGGCCTCGAAGCTCTGTATCTCGGCTTCTTCGATGGCCAGCCGTGACAGAGTGGCGTTGCCCAGCTCCTCCAAGTGGCGGACAAGGGCGGCCGAGTTCACCGGTGAGCCGTCGTGGAACGTGATCCCCGGGCGCAGCGTGAACGTCCACTCGGTGTAGTCGTCGTTGGGCGAGAAGCTCTCAAGTAGGAACGGGATCGCCTCGCCATTGGCGCCCTCGATGACCAGCGGGTCGTAGAGCTGCCGCAGCACGACGTGCCCCGATGTGGCCGCAGAAGTTGTGATCGGGTTCCATCCCCCCGTGGTCTCCGACTCCAGGGCGAACACCAGCGTGCCGCCGTAGACCGGTTCGGGCCCGGCGGCCGGTGCCTCCTCGTCCGGCGTGGCGGTCTCTCCGGCGGGATCTGGAGAACCATCGTCGGGGTCGCTGCTCTCTGGCTCGTCGGTCCGTTGGTCTCCGGTGCCAGTGTCTCCGTCACCGGTGTCGCCGCGGTCGCCGTCGTCACCGGCTGCCGTCGGTTCCGAGGCTCCTTCGGCCACGACACCGCCGCTATCGCCTTCTCCCCCTCCGCCGCACGCCGCCATCAACAAGGCGGAAGCCATGAGAGCGGCCAGCCACCGCCAACCCGTGCCTCTCAAAGTGCGAAATGGATTGAACACCCTGAAACCTCCTGCCACAAACGGTCAGAAGCGTAATTCAGGCGACAGATAGGTGTTCCTGATCCGTTCCCCGAATTCAGGTTGAGACAATGCGTCAGGCCCGTCGGGCAGGGCAACGCCCCTCTGGGCGCAGTCCTCGGCCAATGTGGCAACCAGCGTAGGCTCGTCCAAGTCGTCTAGATGCTGATCGTAGACCTCGGCCTCATGAGCGTCGTCGAACACGAAGGCCTTCCACGACAGCGATACCCGCACCCCGTCGAAGCCATGGCGCACCGTCTCGTGGCCGGGCTCTTCGATCACCCACTGGCGATCGGGGGTAAGCGTGATGGTGGCGTCAAAGCCGTACTTGGCATAGTCGACCACCTCGCCGATGGGCTCCACCCGATGGGGCATGTAGTCGTTGTCGCCCATCACGCCGTAGTTATAGGGCGGCTTCACCGTCACCATGTCGCCGTCCCATCCCTCGGGCCAGTAGCTGAACTCCCCGCCACTGCCCTCGAAGTACCAGCACACCGCGGTGGCAATTCGCACCCGCCACCGGTCGAAGCACCCCGAGTGCATCATGCAATTGAGCAGCCAGGTGGGGTACTCGTCACGGCCGACCCCCCGAAAGGAGGGAATGTCGGTGTGGCGGGCGTACTGGCCGCTGGGAGCGTTGATGTTCACATAGGTGAAATAGGGCCGCACCACCTCGGCGCCATAGAGCTGGCGGGCAGCCTCGATGAACCGGGGGTTGTTGACGATGGTGTCGGCCCCCTCCACGGCCTGTTCCTCCGCTCCCCACGTGGTGCGGAATACCGGTGGCACCCGGGGCTCGCCGTCCACGACATCCACAAACGGGGGAACATCGCCGGTGCGGGCGCCGGCTCTAAGGGCAGCCCGGCTCTCCACGAACTCGGCGCCGGCCAGCGTCAGCGGATGGGGCGACTGGCGCTGCAAGATGCCCAGCAGCACATCGGGGTCTTCCAGGGCCTGTTCCATGATGACCGGCGGCCGGGGCAGCGTCGTCGTGCGCATCGCGACACAATACGGCACGGGGTAGGGTGGACCAGAAGGTCCCGCTCGAATCGACCGGTGTATTACCGGGAGGAATTCAATGGAAACCACCACCATCTTGTTGCCCACCGGCGAGGTGAACGAGCCTGCCCAGCCCCTGGCCATCCGCAAGGACTCACTGGCCGGCGCCACCGTGGGCATCATCGACAACGACATGTGGCGCTCCATGGCCATCGTGGCCGACGAGTTGTCCCGCCGATTGGTGGACCGGGCCGGAGCGGTCGGGGTGGTGGTGAGAAAGAGCGGCCCCATGCACGGCGCCGAACCCGAGCAGTACCAGCAGGAGATGGAGGCCTTCCATGCCGAAGTCGACGCGGTGATCAGCGGCTTGGGCAATTGAGGTTCGTGTACGGCGTGGTGTATCCACGCCAGCAGCACCCTGGAGGCCATGGGAACCCCGGCAGTGGGCCTGGTGACCGAGCAGTTCCGGGGCTTGGCCGAGGCCACCGCCCGGGGCCTGCGGGTGGACAACCAGCCGTTGATCGTGTTGCCGTCGGGCTATGACGAATGGCCTGAGGACGACATCAGAGCCGATATTGCTTCCCGCCTCGACGACATTGTGGACGCTCTAGTGGCATGACCCTTCGGGTCGCCTCAGAGGGCAGCCGGAAATGACGCAGCGGGTTGACGTCGACGGCGGTGTCGACGAGGTAGAGGCCTATCTGCGAGAGCGGGGCATGACCGATGGCTTGCCGGTCGTTCCCCCCACCCCCGAGCGGGTGGCCGCCGCGGTGGCCGCCTCGGGGCTGTCAGCCGACCATGTGGTGAGCGACATCCCCCCGCTGAACGCGCCCGCCACCGTGGAGAAGATCGCGGTCAACGCGGTGATGGCCGGCTGCTCACCCGATGTGATGCCGGTGCTCGTCGCCGCCATCGACGCCTTCTGCGACCCCCAGATGAACGCCCACGGGGTGCAGACCACCACCAACCCCGTGGGGCCGATGGTGGTGGTGAACGGCCCGATCCGCAACCGGCTGGGCTTCAACTACGGCGCCGGGTGCTTCGGGCCGAGATCGCGCGCCAACGCCACTGTGGGACGGGCCCTGCGGCTGGCTTTGGTGAATATCGGCGGGGCCATCCCCGGTGATGTGGACAAGGCGCCGCTGGGCTGGCCGGGCAAGGCCACCTCGCTGTGCGTGGCCGAGAACGAGGAAGCCTCCCCGTGGCCGCCCTACCACACCGACATGGGGTTCGACGCCGATAACGATGTGGTCACGGTTTTGGCCGTGAACGGGATGTGGCCCATCACCGACATGCACCACGAGCCCGAACAGGTGCTGCACCACGTGACCAATGGCCTGGCCATCAGCGGGCCGTGCGGGGGCCACGACGCCCCCAACCCCTTTCCCACCGTGCTGGTGATGAGCCCAGTCATCGCCGAGATGGTGGCCAGCCTCATGCCCACCAAACAGGAGCTGCAAGAGCACCTGTTCGCCGAAGCCCGCGTGCCGCTCGACTTCTACCCCACCTACCGGCACCAACCCACCCGAGACGTGCTCGAAAATCTCGGGGTGGTTGTCAAAAACGACCGGGTGCCCATCGTGCTCTCCCCTGACCACTTCGTGATCTTGGTGGCCGGCGGCGCGGGCGGGCTCCAGTCAGCGGGGCTGTCGTGCATGCTGGGATTGCCCACCAGTCGGCCAATCACGGCTGGTTCAGCCGCCAACGGCTCGGCGGCTTAGCTAGAGGGAGCTAGTGAACCTCGAGGCCGAGCTGCTCGAAGATCTCGGCCCGGCGCTCCTCGTAGGTCTCCTCGTCCATACCCCCGGACTGGTATTTCTCGCTCAGCAGGCGGAAATCCTCGTAAAGCTCGGCCTCTGACTTGCCGTTTGAGGAAGGAGCCTCCGCTTCTTCCTCGAAGGGAACCTCAAGCTTGCCGTGACGGCGGGCCTGCTTGGCCGCAGCCCGCTCTCGCTTGTTCTTTTCCCGCTGTCGCTTCTGAAAACTCTCTGATCCTCGACCCATGGCAATTCCTAGTCAAATGTTGTGTGCGCAGAAATGCCATTGTACGCCCTCCACTGGGCTTTTTGGCACATTTCCACCCAGTTGCATTTCGCGGATTCATGAGATGAACCGCTCCGCGAACCGCCAAACGGCATCCACCGCACCGCTGGTGCTCTCCCACGGCGTCACCACCAGGCGATGGGCGCCGGCGTCCTCCCACCGGCGCAGGTCGTCGAGCGTTTCGCAGCGGCCCTGGGCAGTGATCTCGATGTCGGGCGCCCCCAGCTCGGCCAGTCGGTCGGCCGCGGCCCTAACCGACTCGAAGCTGTCGCCCATGCCCATCCAACCCTGGTAGCGGGCCGCCCGGCGCAGCGCGGCATCCGACAGGCCGCCCACCAAGATCGGCGGGTGGGGCTGTTGCACCGGCTTGGGCTCGAAGGCCACCGGCTCGAAGTCGTAGAACTCGCCGTGGTGCTCCACCTCAGGCTCGGTCCAGAGCCGCACGCACACGTCCAGGGCCTCGTCGAGGCGGCGCCCCCGAGTGCGTGGGTCCATGCCTGCGGCCGTCCACTCGTTGCGCAGCCACCCGGCTCCCACGCCCACCAGCGCCCGTCCGTTGCTCACCCGATCCAAGGTGGCAAAGCCCCGAGCGGTGGAGAACGGATGGCGCAGTCCCACCAGGTACACATACACCCCGAGGTTGATGCGGGAGGTTTGGCCGGCCAGGTAGGAGAGGTAGGCCGGGGCGTCGTACACCGGCACGGTGGCGGGCACGTTGGGGTGATCGACGTCGCCCAGCGAGCCCTCCATCTCCACCGGGAACACCAGGTGGTCGGCGATCCAGCACGACTCGAACCCGGCCTCGTCGGCGGCCTGAGCCACCTCCACCCATGCCCCCGGGTGCAGCGAGATGAAGGGGAATCCAAACTTCACGATGAGGCCGCCATCGACATCGGGTACCTAGTCGGAGGCGGGTGCAGGCGTGCCCGCGCCCAGGCCGCCGTCGGCGGCGTAGTCGCCTCCGGTGCAGTAGGAGGCCTGGTCGGAGGCCAGCCACACCACCAAATCGGCCACCTCCCCCAGCTCGGCCATGCGCCTAAGCGGCACGGTGGCCCCGTAGTGGCGCTGGTAGTCCTCGTCTTCCCATCCCGGGCGGCGGGTCATAGCCGTGCGGAGGGCACCGGGCACCACGGAGTTGACTCGAATTCCAAGATCGGCCAGCTCCAGGGCCGCGGTGCGGGTCAGTCCCCGGATGCCCCACTTGGAGGTGGAGTAGGCCGGCATCCCCACCGTGCCCTCGAAGGCGCTGGGCGAGCTCAGGTTCACGATCGACCCTCCTCCGCTCGACGCCATGGTTGGCGCGGCGGCCTGGATGCCCAAGAACGTGCCCACCAGGTTGGTGTCGATCACCTTGCGGAACTCGGCCGGGTCGCAGTCGAGGATCGGGACCACCCGGGTGATCGCCGCATTGTTGACCAAGATGTCCAGGCCGCCCCCTCCAGCGGCGGCGGCCGCATTCACCGCGGCGGCCCATTCCTCGGCCTCGGTCACGTCGAGCTCGATGAATCGGGCCCCGGCCTCGGCCGCAGCCGCGGCCCCGTCGTCCGCCCGCTTGTCGGCGGCGGTCACGTGCGCCCCCGCTGCCACCATGCGGCGCACGATCTCGGCGCCAAGACCCCGAGCCGCCCCGGTGACCAGCGCCACCTTGCCCTCTAACCCCTTTGACACTGTTGCCATACGGGGGACAGGCTACGCCGTTATGAGAAGTCGGCCGGTGTGAGCACTCCCGCACCCACTTACACCGGCCGCCGATTGGGCGAAAGGGAGTTCATCCTCTTCATCGCCATGATCAGCGCGGTGTCGGCGCTGGCCATAGACACCCTGCTTCCGGCTTTTTCGGCCATGCGGGATGCGTTCAACCTGCCGGAGGACTCCACCGGCCTGTCGCTCACCATCACGCTGTTCTTCGTCGGGTCGGGCATTGGCAACCTGGTGTACGGACCAATGGCCGACGCTCTGGGCCGAAAGCGGATCCTCGTCGGAAGCATGGTGCTGTACGGCTTGGCGTCGCTGATGGCCACCCTGTCGGTGACGCTGGGCATGCTCTACGTGAGCCGCTTCATCTGGGGTTTTGCCGCCGCCGGCCCCCGCACCGCGGCGCAGGCCATCGTGCGCGACTACTACTCCGGCGACGCCATGGCCCGGGTGATGACCCTGGTCATGGCGGTGTTCTTCTGGGCCCCGGTGGCCGGCCCGCCGCTGGGGAAAGGCCTAGTGGAGCTGGGCTCTTGGCGATATGTGATGGTCTTCAGCGTGTTCACCGCGGTGGTGATCATCGCGTGGTCAGTGCGACTGGAGGAAACGCTCAAGCCCGAGCACCGGCGGCCGCTGACCTTCCGTTCAACGATGGCCGGCTTCCGGTCGGTAACCACCCACCCGGTGACCCTGGGCTACACCCTGGCCACCATGTTCTCTGCCGGGGCCTTCTTCTCGTTTCTGGCCAGCTCTGAGCTCATCTTCGATGACGTATTCGACCAGGAGCGCTGGTTCGTGCCCTACTTCTCGATCATGGCCGCGGGCATGGGCCTAGTGACGCTGCTCAACAACCGGGCCCTGCACCGATTCCGGGCCCGCTCGGTGGCACTCAGCGCCGGAGGTCTACAGATCTGCGCAGCCAGCACCATGCTGGCCCTGGCCCTGGCCAACGGAGGACGGCCGCCGTTCGTTCTGTGGATCACCATCTTCAGCCTGGCCAATGCCTGCATGGTGGCCTTCTTCCCGTTGGGCCAGAGCCTGGCGCTTGAGCCCATGGGCGAGATGGCCGGCACCGCCGCCGCGGTGCTCGGCTTCACCATGGCCATGTTCGGCGCCGGGCTGGCCGCCCTCATCGACCAAGCCATCAGCGGCACCGTCACCCCCGTCGGCATCGGCTACCTGGCCTACGGCACCGCCGGAATGGCCTGTCAGTTGTTCGCCGTCCACCACCAACGCCGAAGGTCGCCGGCTGGCTGAGGTCATCACAGGCATGCCTAGCCAATGAGGTCGCTAGGACTTAGGCCACAGGGTCGTCAGGCTGGTGGCACTCCGGTCAGATTGCAGTCGGACAGGAGGCCGCCGTCTATGACAATGGCCTGGCCGGTGATGGCCGAGGACTCATCTGAGGCCAAAAACAGCACCAAGTCGGCGATCTCTTCGGGCCTGATGGTGCGGCCCAGGGCGTGCATGGCGGAGATCTCGTCGTGGGTCTTGAGGCCGATGTCGAGCACCGAGTCGTACATGGGCGTCTCCACCACGCCAGGGCAGATGGCGTTGACCCGGATGTTCTTGCGCCCCCATTCAACCGCGGCAGTGCGAGTCAGGTTGATGAGCCCGGCCTTGGCTGTGCAGTAGGGAGCGTTGCCCGGAGAGGCCACCACCCCGTAGATCGAAGAGGTGCTGATTATGGACCCTCCTCCCTGGGCGGCCATGTGGGGGATGGCCGCCTTCATGCCGTACATCGCCGCAGTGAGCATCACTCGCAGGCTGGAATCCCAGCCCTCCGCATCGAGATCGGGGATGTAGCCCCCGGTGCTGGTAGCGGCGTTGTTGAACAGCACGTCGATGCGGCCGAACTCCGACACCGCCCGCTCGACTGCTTTGGTGACATCTTCCAGCGAGCCCACGTCGCAGTGCTGATACACCGCCCGGGCCCCGCCCTCGGTCAGCTCGGCCACCAGCTTCTCGCCTGACTCGTCGGCAAGGTCCACCCCCACCACCGCGGCGCCCTCTCCGGCCAACCGGCGCATCGCAGCCATGCCAATGCCCCCGCTAGCACCAGTGACCAACGCAACCTTCTCGTCCAACCGACCCATTACCAGCTCCTCTCTCGCAGGCTCAACCGCAGCAGTGGCACCCCGTACGGGATTCGAACCCGTGTTACCAGATTGAGAATCTGGCGTCCTAGGCCTCTAGACGAACGGGGCGGGAACGCCGCAGTGTACCGGCTGCGCTCGGTTTCCTGCGACCTGAAAAACCGGCCAACTGCTAGGGGCGGGCTTGGTAGATGATGTTGGCGTTAGTTTCAGTGACTCGCTCGAAGCTGGAGAAGCCGGCGGCGGTGAAGACTTCTCGCATGGCGGCTTCGCCAGCTTGGGCGCCCAAGCCCAAGCCCACCGGTTGGGCCAGCGAGCACGGGGTGCAGAACACTGCGGAGGCGCCGTACGACGTGGCGGCCATGGGGTTCTCGGCCAGGTTGTGCTCGTGGCCGTCGAGGGCGAACGGCTCCACCATCAGCACCGAGCCTCCCTCGGCGAGCTGGCTGCGGGCGTGGGCGGCGATGCCCACCGGGTCGCCCATGTCGTGGAGGCAGTCCAGGAAGAAGATCACGTCGTAGCTGCCCTCATAGCCCTTGGAGTCGGCCACCTCGAAGGAGGCGTTCTCCACACCTGCTTCGGCGGCCAGCTCTCTGGCTTGGTCGATGGACGGGCCGTGGAAGTCGATCCCGGTGAAGTGCGACTCGGGATAGGCCGAGGCCAGGATCTGCACCGAGTCGCCGCAGCCACAGCCCACATCGGCCGCGACAGCGCCGGCCTTGAGCAGTTCGTCGATGCCGTCGGCGGCCGGGATCCATTCGTTGGCCAGATACATCTCATATTGGGGCCGGAAGAACCGGGCGGTGGAGCTGAACAGGCAGGGGTGATGGTCGCCCCAGGCCAAACCGCCGTCGCCCCGGAACGCCTCGAGGATGTCGTCCATGTCGGCGAACATGGCCCGGAACATGCCGATGCCTCCGGCCAAGAACGCGGGGCTCACCTCCCAGGCCAGCACCGCGGCGGCCTCATCGGTCAACTCGAACGTGGCTTCCTCGTCGTCGGGGACGTAAATCTCCACCAACTCGACCGCGGCCTGCTGGCGCAGCCACTCGGTTACCAGACGGGGATTGCAACCCGTCGCTTCGGCCAATGCACCGGCGGTCATCGGCCCGGCCCCGGCCATCGCCTCGTACAGGCCTAGCTCGTCGCCGATGTGGACCATGGCCATGGTGGTGGCCCCGGCCATGTGGTTGGCCACCTCGCCGGCCAGCTCGGTTACCCGTTCAACATCGATGTCCATGTCTGTTCCTTCGCGGTGATGTACCGGCTGGAACCCTAGTGCTGCCTAGGAGGAGGAGCGGCCAGTGGTGCGGCGCTTCCATCCGGCCGCGGCAACGTTGCCGCCGTCGATGTGAATGGTGGTGCCGGTGACGAATCGGGACATGTCCCCGGCCAGATACACCACCGCGGCGGCGCAATCGTGCACCGATCCCCCCTCCAGCCAGGGCTGGGGCGCCAGGGTGGACCGGTCGTCGGTGCTCTCGTCGCCGAGCATCCGCTCGCCCTCGGTGGGGATCACGTCGGGGGCGATGCAATTGACCCGTATACCCGCCGGCGCCAGCTCCAGCGACAGGCTCATGGACAGATTGGCCTGGGCTGCCTTCATCGCCGAGTAGATCGAGAATCCGGGACCGGCCCGATGGGCCTCGATGGAGGTGACGTTGATGATCGACCCACCATCGCTCATCAGCGGGATACAGCCTCGGATGAACCCGGTGACCTGGGTGAAGTTCTCGGCGATCAGCGCGGCCTCGCCCTTGAGGTTGATGTCGGCAAATGGGGAGTTGAACGTGCCCCCGGCATTGTTCACCAGTACGTCCACTTGCCCAAAGGCCTCGCCCACCTCGGCCAGCCACGCGTCTCGGGGCTCGGGGTGACGCACGTCGAACAGCCCGGTGAGGCAGCGCCGGCCCAGTGCCTCAACCGCGGCGGCGGTGCGGGCCATGTCGTCGGCCTCCCGGTCGCAGATGGCCAGATCAGCGCCGAACCGGGCCAGCGCCACCGCGGTGGCCGCGCCGATCCCACGGGCGCCGCCGGTGACGATGGCCACCTTGTCGGTGAGCAGCACACTGGACGGGTCGAGGATGTTGGCTTCGCTCCAGATGGGATCTTTGTCGCTCTGGAGACCGCCCAAAGTCCATTCCCAATCGGTCATACCCCTACTCCTACCGCAGAGCCGATTCCGAATGTGATGGCGGCTGCGGCCGCCGCAATCACAAGCTGACGCAGCGAGCCCCGCACAATCGACCGGTTGGTGGCCAGCGCCAGCGCACTTCCAACCAGCACTGCGCCCACCGCCCCGAGGAGAATCGACGCCACGATGGCCCCGTTGCCCCCGCCGAAGAACCAGGGCAGAAGCGGCAGCACCGCTCCGAGGGCAAAGGAGAAGAACGAGGTGGTGGCGGCGAACACCGGGTTGCCCAGCTCGTTGGGGTCGATCCCCATCTCCTCCCGGGCATGCACTTCGAGGGCCTTCTCGGGGTCGTCCATGATGTTGGTGGCCATCTCCCGAGCGGTGTCGGCGTCGATGCCCCTCGATTCATAGATCTCGGCCAGCTCCTCCACCTCGTGCTCCGGGTTGCGAACGTGCTCCCGTCGCTCCATCTCCAATTCGCGCTCCAGCAGCTCTCGCTGAGCCTGCATGGAGATGTACTCGCCGGCGGCCATGGACACCGCCCCGGCGATGAGCCCGGCCAGACCGGCGATTCGCACCAACTCCTGGCCCGAACTGGCCCCGGCCACCCCCAAGATGAGGGCCACATTGGACACCAAGCCGTCGCTCACCCCGAACATTGCCGCCCGGTATCCGCCCCGGGTCACATTGCGGTGGTGCCCCTCGCCGAGATGTCCCGAGCCAGCAGGCTTTCGTGCGAACACCGTCTCAACCTACCGTTTGAATGGGACCGTTGGCGGTGTATGGTAGAAAAATAAGTTCAGTTCTACCATGAAAGAATTTCAATGAGTCTCAATATCAAAAATGAGGAGACCTGTCGACTGGCCAGCGAGTTGGCCAGCCTCACGGGCGAGACGATGACCGGGGCAATCACTGTGGCCCTGCAAGAACGCCTCGAACGCGAACAGCGTAGCCGCAGTGTTGAAGCCCGCATGCAGGCGATAGAGGCTATTGCGCAGCGCTGTTCCAAACTCCTTGGCGACGGGCCATCAGCGGTAGACCATGGCGACTTCTTGTACGACGAACACGGTGCTCCGAAGTGATCGTGGACTCCTCGGCCGTGCTGGCCATCCTCTTCAAAGAGCCCGATTACGAGTACTACAAGAGAGCGATGTCGGAAGCAGAGCGCTGCCTCATGTCAGTGGCCAACTTTCTCGAATCCACCATTGTTCTCGAAGGCCGTGTCGGTTCTGCTGGAGGTCACGAACTCGACTTTCTGGTCGAAGATGCTCGCATCCAGCTCGTTGAGGTCACCGTGGAGCATGCCCAAGCTGCTCGCCGGGCCTGGCGGCAGTTCGGGAAGGGCAACCACCCCGCGGCACTGAACTTCGGGGACTGCTTCGCCTACGCCTTGGCCAAGGAGACCGGAGAACCCCTCTTGTTCAAGGGCGGCGACTTCTCGCAAACCGACATCGAGGCCGCCTAGACCAACGTGCAGCCAAGCTCAGACCCCACCAAGGGGTGACAGCACAATCTGCTCGTCGCCGTCGGCTCTCACCACCCAATAGTCGCCTCGGCGGAAGACCTCGGCGCCGGGTGCGCTCAGGTCGTCGCTTGATCTGACCCAGCTCACCGCCTGGCTCATGGCCACCTCGACCAATCCGGCGCGACCGGCGGCTAGGACATCCGCCGCAGCACGACACGCCACCAAGCCGGCGACGGGATCGGCGGCGGCGTCGGCCACGAACCACGGCAATCCCCCGGACGGGTCTTCCAACCACAAGCCTCCGCTCACCGCGGCGTCGTCACCGAATCCGGCCCGACCGTCGCCGTGGCCGGTGATCGACACCCACACCAGCCCGCAACTCTCGGCCACTTCCAGCCGGTCGATCCCCCAGTTGGCCCACACCCGGGGCCGCAGGCCGTCGACCACGACGGCCGCCTGCTGGCACAGATCGAGGAATCGACGGCGGCCATCCTCCGAGGCCAGGTCGATGACCGCGTCCTGCTTGCCCCGGTTCAACCGCTCGTAGAACGCGGGCGAACCGTACCGGGCCCCGTCGGGGCGGCCTGGTGCCTCCACCTTCAGCACCTCGAATCCGAAGCCGCCGAGCAGCGAGGCGCACAGCGGGCCGGCCCACAGCGAGCTCACGTCCAGCACCTGATTGCGGCCTGATCCGGTCGGCCCGGCGTCGGTGAACCGGGCCGGCTCTGGTGGCGACGGAGGACGGACTGCCTCCCCCACCGCCAAGCCCAGCCAGTCGGCCCGCTCGACCAGCTCGGCCACCGGCTTGTGGCGCACCGCCGCGGCCACCACAGCCCACACGTCGCCCCCGCTCAGATCGCCGATCTCCAGCCAGGCGGGAACCGCCTCGGCGTCGCTGGTGCGGGCCAGCGAAACGGCCAGCACCCCGTCGGCCGCCGCCACCATGCGACACGCTCCTCCCACCGACACGGAGCCTCTTCGACCACTGCCCACCAGGGCCGCCCGCTCCCCCAGAAAACCGGCGGCGTCGGTCCTCAGCGCCTGCCCGCACAGCTCAGAGATGTCGCTCACAACGCCGTCGAGCCGCTCCACCCAGCGCCCGGAGGCCAGCGCCGGAGGCCCGTGCTCCGGACCGCTCAGGCCCATCAGCCCCGACTGCGCCCAAACCAGCGCCGGATGGCGGTCGTTCGAAGGTGACGACTCCACTACCGCAGTTTGTACCTGTTGAGGCTGAAGGGAAAAGATTGGGAGATATCTCCCAGGAGGTAGGAATGGACTTGAAACCGGGTAGCCGCCTCAAGAGCTCGGTGTGCGACACCGAGCTGATCGTGGTGAAAGCACCGAGCGGCGACGTGGACATCACCTGCGGCGGTTCGCCGATGGCCGATCCGGCCGACGCCGAACGCAACGGCGAGGTTGCCGCCGATGCCGCCGACGGCACTGCGCTGGGCAAGCGCTACGTGAACGAGGACGAATCTCTCGAGGTTCTGTGCACCAAGCCCGGCGACGGATCGCTGGCGCTAGGGAGCACCCCGCTCAGCCTGAAAGAGGCCAAGCCCCTCCCGGCTTCCGACTAGCCAGGCATTGAGCCCCCGGGAGACGCGCCGCAGAGAATGAGCCCATGAACCTGATGATGCTGCTGGAGATGGCGTCCAGCGGTTTCGGCGAGCGCACGGCTGTTGGCTCCCAGGGGCAGGGGCTTACCTACGAGCAGCTTTTTCAGAGGTCTGGTGCCGCCGCCACGCACTTCCGGGAGGCGGGCATCGACCGGGTCAGCCTGGTGGACGTCAGCAGCGAGGCCCTGCCGATCGCCTTGTTCGGCTCGGCGTGGGCCGGGGTGCCGTTCGTCCCCCTCAACTACCGGCTGACCGTGCCCGAGCTGCGGCATCTGGCCGCCGAGGTTGCTCCGTCGGTCACGGTGTGCAACGACGACGCTCTGTCGGCCATCGGCGACCTCGACGGCGTGCGAGCCGTTGTGCGGCCCGACTTCCTGTCCCAGTGGGCCGAGGGAAGCGCCCCCGACAGCGACTGGAACGTCGATCCCGATGAGATCGCCATACTCCTCTACACCAGCGGCACGACCGGCGCCCCCAAGGCCGCGGTGTTGCGCCACAAACACTTGGTGTCGTACATCATCGGCTCGGTGGAGTTCATGGGGGCGGCCGAGGACGAGGCCACCCTGGTGTCGGTGCCCCCCTATCACGTGGCCGGCATGGCCGCGATCTTGAGCTCGGTGTATGCCGGGCGCCGCATCGTGCAACTCCCCAACTTCGACGCCGCCGACTGGGTGAACCTGGTGCGGGCCGAGGGCGTGACCCACGCCATGGTGGTGCCCACCATGCTGGCCCGCATCGTGGACCACCTTGAAGACGTCGGGGGCGGGCTCCCCTCCATTCGGGCCTTGTCGTACGGCGGGGGCAAAATGCCCGCCCCGGTCATCGCCCGAGCGCTGGACCTTTTGCCCGAGGCCAACTTCGTGAACGCCTACGGCCTCACCGAAACCAGCTCCACTGTGGCGGTGCTCGGCCCCGATGAGCACCGGGAGGCCCACCGCTCCGACGATCCGGCCGTGCGGGCCCGGCTGGGCTCGGCGGGCCGGCCGCTGCCCGCCATCGAGGTGGACATCCGCGACGAGGAGGGCGAACCGCTTCCCACCGGCACCTCCGGCGAGATCTGGGTGCGAGGCGAGCAGGTGTCGGGCGAATACCTGGGGCGCAACTCCCGCGTCACCCCTGATGGCTGGTTCCCCACCAACGACGGGGGCTTGCTGGATGACGACGGCTACCTGTTCGTGGAGGGCCGCATCGACGACATCATCGTGCGGGGGGGCGAGAACATCTCCCCCGGCGAGATCGAGGACGTGCTGTTGAGCCATCCGTCGGTGGCCGACGCCGCGGCGGTTGGCGTGCCCGACGAGCAGTGGGGGGAGGCGGTGGCCGCAGTGGTGGTGGCCGCCAAGGGCCACACTGTTGACATCGCCGAGCTCCAGGAGTTTGTGAAGACCCAGATGCGGTCTTCTCGCACCCCGGACCGCATCGAAGTGCGCGAAGAGCTGCCCTACAACGAGACCGGCAAGCTACTGCGCCGGATCCTGAGAGATGAGCTCGCCAGTTCGAGCCACGGGCCTGGCTGAGGCCACCGCCCTGCTGTCTCTCCCCTACGCGGGGGAGGACTTTGGACTGGCCGACTGCCCGGTGATCCTCGTGGAGCTGAGCGCGGGTGACCTGGCGCAATGGCCATCGCCCGAGTTGGCCGAGCTGGTGAAGAGCACCCCCGCGGTGATGGTGGCCTCCGTGCCCGCCGACCGCGATCCCGCCGATGCCCAGAAGCTGGCTGAGATCTGCGACTCCTTCGACATCGTGCTCGCTGGTGGCGACCTCGAAGTACCGATGGCCGTGCCCGCCGGAGAGATCGACCAGATCGCCGCTGCGGCCGCGGCGTCGCCGGCTGCGGCCGTGGCTCTGGTTCAGCTCCTGCGCCTGAGCGAGGGCCGCTCCACCGCCGATGGGCTGGTGGCCGAGTCGCTGGCCTATTCCACCCTTCAGTCCGGCCCTCAGTTCCAGGGCTGGCTGGCCAGCCAGCCCAGCCGGCTGGTTCCCGACAACCCCGAGCCCGCGGTGCGGGCTGAGCGGGCGGGTTCCACCCTGCGGCTCACCCTCAATCGGCCCGAGCGCCACAACGCTTTCAGCGCCGAGATGCGCGACGGATTGGTAGAGCAGCTCCGGGCCGCCTGGGCCGACCCCGGCCTCGACGGCATCGTGCTCGACGGCGCCGGACCCACGTTCTGCTCTGGGGGCGACCTGGCCGAGTTCGGCACCACCCCCGACCCGGGCACCGCGCATCGGGTCCGCTCGGTGCGAAGCGCCGCTTTCTGGATCGACCGGTTGGCGGCCAAGACCCGGGTCATGGTCCACGGCACCTGCGTGGGGGCGGGAGTGGAGCTGCCCGCCTACGCCCACGATGTGGCCGCCCACCCCGACACCACCTTCCGCCTGCCCGAGGTGGCCATGGGTCTGGTCCCGGGCGCGGGCGGCACCGTCAGCATCGCCCGCCGCATCGGCCGCCAGCGCCTCTGCTACTTCGCCCTCACCAACACCGAGATCGACACCACCACCGCCCTGAACTGGGGCCTCATCGACCGCATCGAGGGCTAGAACAGGCTGGGGACTCCGAGCTCGGTGCCGCCGGTGATGGGGAGAGTGGTGCCGGTGATGTAGGCGGCTTTGGGGGAGGCCAGAAAGACGATGGCGTGGGCCACGTCTTCGGGCTCGCCCATGCGGCCCAGCGGATAGCGGCGGCCGAAGTCGGCCTTTTCCTCGGGCGTCATCGAGGCGGTGAGGTGCATGGTGTCGATGGGGCCGGGAGCCACTGCGTTCACCCTCACGTTAGGGGCGTACTCGGCGGCCAAATCCCTGGTCATGGCGATCACTCCGGCCTTGGCCGAGGCGTAGGCCACATGCGGCGTGGTGAATCGCATCGCAGCCATGGAAGCCACGTTCACCACGTTGCCTCCGGCCTCGGCCAATGCGGGATAAGCCCGGCGGATGAGCAGGAAGAACGAGCGCAGGTTGGTGGAGAGCTGGTCGTCCCACTCCTCGGGGGTGATCTCCGAGGTGGGCTTGAGCACCCAGACTCCGGCATTGTTCACCAGCACGTCGAGGCGGCCGAAGGCGGCCAGGGTGTCGTCGATGATCTGATGGGCGTCGTGGGTGTCGCCCACGTCACCGCCTAGCCGCAGCGACAGCTCGTCCACGGCGTCGAGGGCCTTGACATCGAGGTCGGCCCCCACAACCGTCGCGCCGGCTGAGGCGAACTCAACCGCGGTGGCCCGTCCAATTCCCCGGGCCGCCCCGGTGACGATGACCACCTTGTCGGCGAACTCGGACATGCTCCGGCTACAGGCGCTCGATGATGGTGACGTTGGCCTGGCCGCCGCCCTCGCACATGGTTTGCAGGCCGTAGCGACCTCCGGTGCGCTCAAGCTCGTTCAACAGCGTGGTCATCAGCCGGGCCCCGGTAGCGCCCAGGGGGTGGCCCAGGGCGATGGCCCCACCGTTCACGTTGACCTTCTCGTGGGGCACGTCGTGCTCGCCCATCCAAGCCAGCACCACTGAGGCGAAGGCCTCATTGCACTCGAACAGGTCGATGTCGTCGATGGTCATGCCGGTTCGGACCAGCGCGTACTCGGTGGCGGGAATGGGACCGGTGAGCATGTAGATGGGATCGGCGCCCCGCACCGACATGTGGTGGAAGCGGGCCCTCGGCTTGAGCCCGTGATCGGCCACCGCCTGCTCCCCGGCGATCAACATGGCGCAGGCCGCGTCGGAGATCTGGCTGGAAACCGCGGCGGTCAGCCGTCCGCCCTCGGCCAGCGGCGACAAGCCGGCCATCTTCTCCAGGGTGGTGCCCCGGCGGATGCCCTCGTCGAATTCCAGGCCGGCCAACGGCAGGATCTCGTTGTCGAAGCGACCCTCGTCGGTGGCGGTGGCGGCCCGCTCGTGGCTGGCCAGCGCGAACTCCTCCATCTGCTCGCGGCTGATGTCCCAGTGCTCGGCGATCATCTCCGCCCCCCGAAACTGCGACACCTCCTGGGTGCCGTAGCGGTCAACCCAGCCGTGAGAGCCGGTGAAGGGGTCGGGGTCGGTCACCCCCACGTGCTCGGCCACGGTCATGGCCGAAGCGATGGGGATCATGCTCATGTTCTGCACGCCGCCGGCCACCACCATGTCGTTCACCCCGGCCATCACCGCCTGGGCGGCGAAGTGCACGGCCTGCTGGGCCGATCCGCACTGGCGGTCGATGGTGGTGCCGGGAACGTGCTCGGGCAGCCCGGCGGCCAGCCAGGCGGTGCGGGCAATGTCGCCGGCTTGGGGGCCTAGGGCGTCCACGCAGCCGTACATCACGTCGTCGACCGCGGCCGGGTCGACACCGGTCCGCTCGAGCAGCCCGGTAATGGGGTGGGCCCCCAAATCGGCCGGGTGGACCTGCGACAAGCTCCCGCCCCGTCGTCCCACCGGGGTGCGGACTGCGTCGATGATGTATGCCTCAGCCATGGCTGCTCCTTGCTTCTCCTATAGAAATCATCGCGGCTCGCGAGGCAACCCCAATAATTCGGCTTGCCGATTACCGCGGCTCGCGAGGCAACCCCAAAACCCGCTCGCCGATGATGTTGCGCTGAATCTCGTTCGACCCGGCGTAGATGGTGTGGGACCGGCTGTACAAGAAGGTGCGCTGCCAGGAGTCCAGGGAATACGCCTCACCCCCGCCAACCGCCACCGCCATGGCATCGGCCCCCCGGACCGCCACCATCAGCTCGCCCAGCGACCGGTGCCAGTTCGACCACAACAGCTTGCCGATGGACATCTCCGGCCCCGGCACCCCGCCAGCGTCCACCACGGTGAGCATCCGCAGGTTGTTGTACCGCATGATCTCCAACGTGGCGTAAGCCTGGGCCAGCTCCTGGCGCACCACCAGATCGTCGGCAGTGCCGTTGGCTTGGGCCTGGGCCAACAGCGCGTCGAGCTCCTGGCGGAAGTAGGTCTGCTGGCCCAGCGTGGACGCCCCCCGCTCGAAGGCCAGCGTGCCCATGGCCACCTCCCAGCCCCGGCCGGGCTGGCCCACCACCAGATCGGCATCAGTCACCGCGTCGTCGAAGAAGACCTCGTTGAACTCGGTGCCACCGGTGATCTGCACGATGGGGCGGATCTCGATACCAGGCTGGTCCATGGGCACCAGCAGATAGGAGAGGCCGGCATGGCGGGCCGAGTCGGGGTCGGTGCGGCACACCACGAAGCACCAGTCGGAGTACTGGGCCAGCGAGGTCCAGATCTTCTGGCCGTTGACCACCCAGCGGTCGCCGTCCAGCACCGCTTTGGTGCCCACGTTGGCCAGATCCGAGCCGGCGTTGGGCTCGGAATAGCCCTGGCACCAGAACTCGTCGCCCGACAAGATCGGAGGAACGAACCGCTCCTGCTGCTCAGGGCTGCCGTAGGCCACCAAGGTCGGGCCCAGCAGCGTGACCCCCATGTTGGGCAGCCGCCCCGGCGCCCGGGCTTCCACATAGGTCTGGTGGAACAGCACCTGCTCCGACAAGCTGCACTCCCGGCCGCCCAAATGAGCGGGAAAGTCGATACCCAGCCAGCCGCCGCCGGCCAGTTCTCGCTCCCAGGCGATCTGCTGTTCGGCAGGAATGTCCTCTTGGCCCATCCCGCCCCGGCCCCGCAGCCCGGCGAACTCCCCCACCAGGTGCTCTTCTAGCCACGTGCGCACCTCGTCGCGGAAGTCCCGCTCGGCGGGGGTCAGGTCGAAATCCATCGCTGCGGACTGTACTGGCAGGCAAGTCAACGCCCGCGATCCAAGAGGGGAATCAGGCGTCGTCGGCTCTCACCTCAATGGTGTGCCAGCCGGTGGCCCCGTCGGGCGCCGGATTGCTGATCTCCGAGGTCTGCGTGGTACCGGTGCCATCGGTGGCCCGCACCCGCACTAGGTGCTCGCCGGGAGTGGCGTTCCAGGTCACCATCCACTGTCGCCACGAGTTGATGGTGGTCTCCCGGCTGAGCTCGGCCTCCACCCAATCCTCGTCGTCCACCTGCACCTCCACCTTTTCGATGGCCCGGCTGGGGGCCCAGGCCACTCCGGCAATTGCGGTGGGGCCGGGGTCGATGACGGAGTTCCTGCGGGGCACGTCGATGCGGGACTGGGTCTTGATCGGCCCCTCCTTAGACCAGCCGCGGGGGATCCAATAGCCGTCGAAAGCCTCCCAGGTGGTGAGCTCGATGTCGGAAAGCCACTTGGTGGCCGACACATAGCCGTACAGCCCGGCCACCACCAGACGGGCGGGGAAGCCGTGGGAGATGGGCAGCGGCTCGCCGTTCATCTGCACCGCCACCATGGCCACCCTTCCGTCGAGCGCCACTGCGGTCGGAAACCCCGCGGTCCACCGGTCAACCGAGCGCCCCACGATCTGGGTGGCCCGGGGCTGCACTCCGGCCTGGTCCAACACGGTGGCCAGCGGCACCCCCACCCACTCGGCGTTGCCCACCAAGCGCCCTCCCACGCGGTTGGACACGCACGACAGGGTCACTTGCTCTCGAACCAGGCCCAGGTCCAGCAGCTCATCGAAGCTGATCTCCACCTCCTGATCCACCATGCCGTGGATCCGCAGCGACCAGTCGGCCGGGTCGATCTGGGGATACGAGAGCGCGGTGTCGATCAGGTAGAAGTCCTCATTGGGGGTGATGAGCGGAGCGATCCCGGCGATGTAGTCGAAGTTGGGCTCCCGCACCGGCTCAGCGGTGACTGAGGGGGTGGGTTCAGCGGTGGCCTCAGCTGTTGGATCGGCAGCAGGATCAGCAGTGGGATCGGCGCCAGCCTCAGCCGTAGCCTCCGGCGTCGCCCCCGGGGTGGCGTCCGATTCCACGGGCTGTGCCCCAGCCTGCTGGGTAGGCACAGCCGTAGGACGGGCGGTGGGCGTTGCAATGGTGCGGCCTTGGAGGGCTTCGGCGACTCCCTCGCGGGCCCCTTCCACGGTGTCTCGTCGCCGCAGCCACCGCCCGAGCAAACCGCCGGCCAGCGAAGCTCCGGCCATGATGCCCACAGCCCCCACGAAACGGCGTCGGTCGTTGAATCGGCCCCGGCCCACCATTGGCACTGGCCGTTCCTCGGCGTCCGAAGGGTCTTCAGCACCGCCAAGCTGGGAGAAAAGGGCCACCGCATACAAGCTCATGAAAACCGCGATGCCAAAGGCACCCGACAACAGCCCCGACATCCATCCCAATCCATCGCTCGACAAGGGGTTGCGGGCCGCAGCCCATCCGCCGACCACAGCGAACACCACCAGTCCAGCGGGCATCACCCACCAGCGCTTCCGGGAGGGCCAGCCCAGCACCGCGCCGAGCAGTATCGAAACGACAACGATGCCCCACACCAGCGCGGGCTTCTGCGCGGTACCCAAGGTGTCGATAGACCAGCGGGCGATGAAGCCGGGGGTGATGTCCACGATCTCCTCGGCCACCGACACCACCAGCGAGGGGATCTTGCGGCTCAACCCCGACAGGATCTCGCTCAAGCCCAATGCGGCCCCAGCGGCCACGATTCCGGCGGAAATCGCCTGAAGCGGCGAGATAGCGGCTCGCCGCCCGGTCGATGCCGTCGCTTCGGATTCGCTCATGCTTGCATTCCGATCAGCTAGGCCGGTTCTTCTTCATCCGGCTGTGTGGAACTAAGGCTATTGTGAATTTCCACTGTTTGGGCCACAAGACCCGCTACATGGAGCCGAAATATGGAACTAGTGCCAATCGGCACCCACTTGTACGCCTGCTTGCAGCCCGACCGGGGCTTGGGCTGGAGCAATTCAGGCTTCATTGCCGCGGGGGGTGGCATGGTGGTCGACACACTGTACGACCAGAGGCTCACCGCCCAAATGGCCAGCCTCTACGCCGAAATTCACCCTGAGACTCCGGCACGAGTGGTCAACACCCATCACAACGGCGACCACTGCTGGGGCAACAAGATCTTTGAAGATTCTGAAATCATCGCCCACACCGGCTGCGCTGAGCGGTTCGACGAGTTCACTCCTGCACAGGCTGCCTCGCTGGCAGCCATGGAGAACCCCCCACCGCATCTGGCCGACATTGCCGAGGCGTTTCGCGACTTCCACTTCGACGATGTGGAGCTGGTGCCCCCCAACCGGGTGATCGACGGCGACCTGCAACTTGATCTCGGTGGACTCGAGGTGGAGGTCCGTTATGTCGGTCCGGCCCACACCGCGGGCGATCTGATCGTCAGCGTTCCCGACCAGGGGGTGGTATTCGCCGGCGATGTCGTTTTCCACCTCTGCACCCCCATTGGGTGGGAGGGGACCCACCAAGCTTGGGTGGACGCGCTGGAGGCCATTGAGGCGATGGCTCCAGAGACGGTGGTGGCGGGCCACGGGCCGCTGTGCGGCACCGCTGGAGTTCGGGCGATGCGGGAATACCTGGAGTACGTGTGGGAGGAAGCGACCGCCAACCACGCTGCGGGGAGAACGGCCTCACAGGCCTGCTCGGCCATCGACCCCGGTCAGTACGCATCGTGGAACGAGCCCTGGCGGCTGGCCTTCAACGTGCACCGGGCCTACAAGGAGCTCGACGGCGGGGCATGGGATGACTCTTACGACACGGGGGCCGCCATGGCCGATGCCGCCCTTCTTAGGGAGCAATGGGCCTCGTGATTCCATGACGCCCCTGGAGGCCCTAGGCGCCGACCAGGGGTGGCGGGAGTTGGCCCGGGGTCAGAAGGGACGACTGGGCCGGGTGATTCAGGTGGACCGGGGTGAGTGTGAGGTGATGACCGACGAGGGTCAGATCCGGGTCACTTCTGACTCTCAGCGGGCCCAAGATGATGTGGCTCCGGTGACCGGCGACTGGATCACCGTGATCCCCGACCTCGATGACGTCCCCACGGTGGAACAGGTGCTGGACCGGCGCACGCTGGTGGTAAGGCGAGATCCGGCTGAGCACGCCCGGCCCCAAACCCTGGTGGCCAACGCCGATGTGGTTGGGGTGGTGCATGGCCTCGACCGGCGCATCAATCCGGCGCAGTTGGAGCGCTTTTGCGTGGTGGGCTGGCAGTCGGGCGCAGCGGTTGCGGTGATCCTGGCCAAGGCCGATCTTCGCCGCCACCCAGAGCGAGATGCTGAGAAGGCCGCCGGGCTGGCACCGGGGGCGACCGTGGTGGTCACCGCCGCCCTGAGAGGCGAGGGCCTCGACCACCTGACCGTGCTGCTGCAAGAGGGCCGCACACTGGCGCTGCTGGGACCGTCGGGAGTGGGCAAGTCCACGCTCATCAACGCCCTGGTGGGGGCCGAGGTCCAATTCACCCGGGAGGTGCGGGCGGGCGACGCCCGGGGCCGTCACACCACCATCGCCCGACGTCTCATCGCGCTCCCCAACGGGGGGTCGATTGTGGACACACCGGGCATACGAGCCGTGGGGCCCTGGGATGCATGGGAGGGATTAGCCGCGGCCTACGCCGAGATCGACGCCCTCGACAGCAAGTGCCGGTTTGCTGAGGACTGTTGGCATCAGGGCGAGCCCGACTGCGCGGTGGCCGGCAACGTGGATGAGGGTCGGCTGCGGCGCTATTTGGAACTGGCCAATGAACTGGCCGACCAAGACCTGGACCTCGCCCGCCGCCGAAGGTAGCGAGTAGGTGCGCCCGCAGCGGCGGGGCAGACCTGTGGACCTGACCAATTCACAGACAGGCCACTACATGCGCTAGAACCAACCAATGCCGAGCGCAACGCCACTAGCCAACAAGATCGCCGCCGTCACCGGTGGGGGCGGAGGAATCGGGGGTGGAATCTCCCGGTTGTTCGCCGAAGCTGGCGCCGCGGTGGTGGTCAACGACATCGACGCCGACCTGGCCAATGCCGCAGTGGGCGACATCACCGACGCCGGAGGGCGGGCCATCGCGGTGGTGGGCGACATTACCGACGCCAATGTGGTGGCCGAGTTCCACCAGGCCGCGGTGGACTTCGGCGAGGGCCGAACAGACGTGCTGGTGAACAACGTGGGCGACTACCGCCCTGGCGTCGGCAAGTTCATCAAGACCACCGAAGCCGACTGGGACGCCCAAATCGACATCACCTTCCGCCACGTGTTGCGCTGCACCCGTGCCTTCCTGCCCACCATGGTGGAGGGAGGCGGTGGCACCATCGTCAACGTGTCCACCGTGGAGGCGATGCGGGCGATGCCTCGGATCGCGGTGTATTCGGCGTCCAACGCCGCTGTCATCGCCTTCACCCGATCCATCGCCCTGGAGATGGCCGACCAGAACATCCGGGTCAACGCCATCGCCCCCGACATGGCCGTCACCCTGCAAACCCCCCTCGACCAGATGCTGCGAGGCCGCCCCCTCGAGCAGGTGACCCGGAACATCCCCCTGTGCCGCTTCGGCAACCCCGACGACTTTGCCGAGGTGGCCCTGTTCTTGGCCTCCGATCAGTCCCGCTTCATGACCGGCCAGACCATCCCGGTGGACGGCGGCACCATGACCGCCCAGGGCTGGTACCGCCGCGCCGACGGCCGCGGTTTCACCAACCTCCCCGACGCCCCCTAATCGATAGCCCCTCAGTCCAAGCCGTATTGGGGGAGGCGGCCGTTGGCGATCATGGTGAGGCTGCCGGTGCCGGTCTCGTCGGGGTCGTCGGTGGACACGGTGACCGGGGCTATCCGGTGCATCGGCGTGAACACCTCGCCGGAGCCAGCCACAACGTCGGCGGGATGGCTCACGTCCCAGATCTCGTGCTCAACATACGACTCGCCCCGATAGACGCCGAGACCCAGCTCGTCGTCCCACCCACCGCTGTAGCCCAACCCGGCCATGGCCACCGCCGATCCCAGCGGCACCGAACCGAGCCGCAGCGAACCGCCGTCGTCGAGGCGCACCGCCATGTCGGCCGATGAGAACCGGCGGGTGTCGGCAAAGAACTCCAACGACAAATCGGCCTCGGTGACGTGGCGGTCAACATCGGGAGCATCCCGATCCCGGATCAGCCCGGTGAGATACACCCGCTCTGCTCCCCGCTCCATGATCTGCAAATGGCCGGCCCGACGGTTGGTGGAAAAGAACAGGAAGTAGAACAGCGTGCCAACCTCGCTGTGGCGCCGGGGAGGGCCAGTCACCGGCTCGGGGATGCCCATCGCCGGGCGCACCCCCCAGGAGTGGTCTCGCCCGCCCCACCAACCGTCCACTTCCAAGCCCTCATCGCCCATGGTGATCCAGCCATCCACCACCCCCACCTGGTTGAACCTCTGGTAATCCTGGGCCACCCGGCCCCGCTCCCGCTCCACGTGGGGCTTTTCGATCTCCGGGGCCATCTCGGCCCGCCATATCAGGTCGCAGGCGATGGAGTGATCGCCGGGGGCCAGGATCACCCGCAACTCCTCCAGCGGGACCGTGGGCTCCACCCGCATCGGCCCCACCTCGGGCTCGAAGCGGGGGCGCAGGGCCCGCGACGCCCGCAGGTTGTGCTGGGTGCCGCCCCGCACCATCACCACCCCGCCGTCGATCACGTTCATGTTGTTGTAGGAGCCCATGGTGAACTGCACCGCGGCCTGTCCGGCCGGGTCGTACACCGCGAACCAATAGCGGTCGAAGAACCGGGGGTCAGAGGTGCCAACGTGCTCGAACGGCTCGGCAATCTGGTGCCACAGGGTGTCGTCAAGGGGTCCAAGCATGGTTATCTCAGCCTTTCTGTGGAGTCGGCCAGATAGGCCCCCAATGTGGGAGACGGCTCGAACCCGTTCATAATCTCTTCGGTCAAACGAGCCCGCAGGCTCTGGTGGTATCCGTCAGCTGCCTCGTAGTCGACAACACCGGGCACGGCTTCCTCGAGCTCGGCGGACTCGATGCCCAAGACCTCTTCCAGTGCCCTGATGTCGGTCACCAGATCGGGCAGCACCTCAGACCATCGTGCCGCAGCGTGCTCCAGAGCCGAGGCCGCAAAGGCGATCTGCTCCTGCGCATAGGAGTCAGACACCTCGGGCGCGGCCACCTCCACCAGCACCCGGCGGGCCCCTTCGATCTGTTCCGTGAGGGTGGGCCTCATGACAGCTCCTCTTCGATCTGCTCCGTGAGGGTGGGCCTCATGACAGCTCCTCTTCGATCTGCTCGCCCAGTGTCGGTCTCATCCCAACTCCTCCGCAGTCTGGGCCAAGAGCAATTTGGCCAGTTGTCCAGCACCTAACCACACCCGAAGGGTGCGACCGTCACAGAAGCTGCGCACCCCGGTCATGACAATGGCCGCCAGCTTGTAGTTGGCCAGCACCTGCCAGAACCGCAGCGCATCCCGGTCGACGGTCCGCCCGGTGCGGGCCACATAGGCCGATATCAGATCTTCGGCTTCCCACCGTCCGGGAATCTGGTGCTCAACCCGGCGAAGCGGGTTGGTCACCCATCCCACATCCTCGGTCGGATCTCCCAAATGAACGGTCTCCCAGTCCAAAAGCACCTGCACCTGATCGCCTTCAAACAGCACATTGCCCGGCTTGATGTCGCCGTGGACCACCGTGATCTCTCCAGGCTCCGGTCGGTTGCGGCGCAGCCACTGCTCGATATAGGCCAGCACCGGCTGAGGCTCCAGCGACTGGCGCTCGATCACCGCGGCCCATTCGTCGATGGCCGCCTCTGCCGGGTCAGCGGGCATGCCCAGAACTTCGTCTAGTCCGGCCCCCTTCCAGTCAAGCGCGTGGATCTCGATCATCAGATCCACCATCTGCGAGGCGATGCCCACTCGGGCATCTTCGTCGGGCCGACCGTGGCCTCCTTGCAGAATGAAGTGGTCGTTGTGCCCGTCGTAGCGGGTCATCACCAGGGCGGGGCGGCCCAGCTCCGACCCGTCGGCGTCCAACCACACCACCTCGGGCGCCCGCACCGGCTGGTCGTGCAATCGCCGCAGCACCTCGAACTCCGTCCGGCGGTCGGTCTCCAGCACGCTGCCCACCGGATCCTTCCGAAGGAAAAGCCGCCGATGGTGCGACTTACCGCCGCCATCCCAGAACACGTCGAACGGCCAGTTCTCACGTGACTGCCCCCCGATGGCCCGGGCCTGGCCCTCCACCCGGAGCCCGTCGACATCGCCCAAACGCGCTCGGATGAATCCCTCTAACGCCGCATCGAAATCGCTCGCCATGCCCTGGACACGCTACCCACTGGCCGAGAAGTGGAGCTGAGCGGACTCGAACCGCCGGCCTCCTCGTTGCGAACGAGGCGCTCTAGCCAACTGAGCTACAGCCCCAAAATTTCCACAAGAGCCTAATGGGGAGGGCGCGCCAAACCGCGATCGGAATCCGCAGGTGTCAGCAGAAAAAGCAGATCAGCGTTCGCCGCCGGAGGCCACGTCCCAGGAGTGACCCTGCTGCCCATCCACATCGATGGGGTTGAGACGCTCTTCGCGGGTGCGCTGGTTCTGTACCAGCATCATGGCGTAGGCCAACAGCAGGGCATCAACCAGCAGATGGACCACAAGGGCGAAGCCGCCGAAATAAACAGCAAGTACGAACGTGGCCAGCGCACTGAAGATGAGGGTCACAAGAATGCGGCGCCGACGGCGACGGGCATCTATAGAAGTGCGGGGTATCCCCCGAGTCGAATTCGACCCCATCTGAGAAGCGTACACCCGAGGGGGCAATGCGATATTGGGCCGAAGGGCAACCACCGGTGCGGCAACAGCACCTCGCTCGGCCAAACGGGGATGCACCGACCGCATGGGGGCACCCATCCCCCATCGCATTCGACGCCTGCTGCCGAACTGGCCGTTACGCGCTCTTCGGATCAATGGCGGAATCAGAAAGGCAGCCCAAGCGGCGGCCAAGACCATGAGCAACACAGATGTCACCAATCTCGGTTTTTCCTTGCAAGAGAAATGGTAAACCACCACATGGTGTTGACTGGTGAATGGTCGCGTTCCAACCACCTATCCAGGGCAACTGAATGCACTGGTCCCAACTGCTGTCTGACGTTACAGCGATCTGACACTTGTTACGGTTCTACTACAAAATGTCCACCCTCGCCACCCCGTTGACCAGCCACAGCACAGGTCAATCATCGTGGTCGAGATCGTCATCCCCCGGACGCCGGTAGTGGCCAGAACGGCCCCCTGACTTCTCCCAAAGGGCGACTTCGCCAATCACCATTTCCTTGTCACGCGACTTGCACATGTCGTAGACGGTCAGCGCGGCCACCGAGCAGGCGGTGAGGGCCTCCATCTCGACCCCTGTCCGGTCGACTGTCTCCACCTCGGCTTCGATCTCGATGTAGGTGTCCTCGATCCGGAAGTTGACCAGAACCGCCCCCACCAGCAGCGGATGGCACAGCGGGATGAGCTCGGGCGTGCGCTTCGCCGCCTGGATGCCCGCCACCCGGGCTACCGCCAGTACGTCTCCTTTGGCAACAGCCCCTCGGGCCACCGCTGAGGCAGTGTCGGGGCTCATGAACACCCTGGCCCGGGCGATGGCCCGGCGGTGAGACGCCTCTTTGGGAGTGACGTCCACCATGCGAGCCCGGCCGAGCGGGTCGATGTGGGTGAACCCCGCATCGGTCATGGTCAGCCCCCGATCTGCGACATTGAACGGCCGGGGCGAATGAAATGCACCTGGTTGATGGCGTGCCCAGCCCACTTGTCGGCCACCGCTCCCGAGACCGCCTCGGCGATCTCGTCGTCGCTCGCTCCTGAGCGCAGCAGCTTCCGCAGATCGTGCTCGTCCACGGCGAACAGGCAATTGCGGAACATGCCCTCGGCGGTGAGCCGCACCCGATCACAGCTTCCGCAAAAGGCGTCGGTCACGCTGGCGATCACCCCGAAGGAGCCCTGGCCGTCGGCGTAGTGCCACACCGCAGCCGGCGAGTGCGACCGCTCAACCGGGGCCAGCGGGAACGCCTCGGCCACGGTGGACACGATCTCGTCGAGTGTGACCACCTTGTCGTTGCTCCACGACAGGTCGGCGTCCAGCGGCATGAACTCGATGAATCGGACCTCTACGCCCTTCTCCCGGCCGAACCGGGCGAAATCCACGATCTCGTCGTCGTTGATGCCCCTCATCATCACCGCATTGATCTTCACCGGATCCAAACCAGCAGCCACCGCGGCGTCGATACCGTCCAACACCCGGTCCAAGTCGTCCCGGCGGGTGAGGTGCTCAAACCGGTCGGGCCGAAGAGAGTCGAGCGAGATGTTGATCCGCCGCAGCCCCGCGGCCACCAGCTTGTCGGCCAATAGCCCCAGCGTGGCCCCGTTGGTGGTCAGGGCCAAGTCCACATCCAAGGCCGCGAGCTTCTCCACCAGCACCGGCAGATTGGCCCTCACTGTGGGCTCCCCGCCGGTGAGCCGGATGCTGTCGATGCCGAACCGATCCACCATCAACGCGGCAATGCGCTCGATCTCTTCGAAGGTGAGCAGATCTTCCCGGGCTAGCCAGTCGAGCCCATCGGCGGGCATGCAATACGTGCAGCGGAAGTTGCACCGGTCGGTCACCGAAATGCGCAGATCCCGGTGGACCCTTCCGAAGCCGTCGATCAGCGGCACGCTCACACCTGCATTATCGCAATATAAGCAGCGAAACCGCATCCCCGACAGCTAAACCTTCGCCGTCGGGCACCACCGCCAGGGCATCGGCCGCGGCCATGGCCGAGAGCTGATGGGATCCTTGGCCTCCAGCCGATTGGGCCAAGAACTCGCCATCGGCGTACTCAACTCGCACTCGGGCGAAGTGGGTCTTGCCGTCGGACCGACGCCGCAGGGGCTCGGCCACCCTCCCCGTCACCGGCTGGCGGTGCCAAGCGTCCGCAGGATGGCCCATCATCTTGCGCAAGCCGGGGCGGGCGAACAGCTCGAACGACACCATGGACGACACCGGGTTGCCCGGCAGCCCGAACACCGGGATGCCCTGCACCACGCCAAAGGCCAAGGGCTTGGCCGGCTTGATGGCTACCTGCATCCAAGACATATCGCCGATCTCGTCGAGCACCTTCTTCACGTAGTCGAAGTCGCCCATGCTCACCCCGCCCGAGGTCAACAGCGCATCGCACTTCTCCACACCGGCCTTGATGCCGGCGGCTACCTCAACTTCGTCGTCGGCCAGGCGGCCCAAGTCCACGGGCTCACATCCGGCTTCGGCCAGCAAAGCCAACAGCGTGTGGCGGTTGGAGTCGCGGATCTGACCGGCCACCAGGGGCTCCGGACCGTCCACCAGCTCATCGCCAGTGCTCATCACTCCCACTCTGGCTCGAGGGCGCACCCTCACCTCGTAGATTCCCAGGCTGGCCAGCACTCCCAAATGGCCCGGAGTGAGCACTTCCCCCGGCCCGAACACCGTCTGGCCTACCTTGAGGTCTTCTCCAGCCCGGCGGATGTGGTTGCCGACGGGCACTGATTCAGCCACCGTCACCTCGTTGCCCTCGGTACTGGTGAGTTCCACCATCACCACCGCGTCGGCACCGGGGGGGATCACCGCACCGGTCATGATGCGCACTGCCTGGCCAGCCCCCACGGCGATGTCGGGCGCCGACCCAGCGCCCATGGTGCCTGCGATGGCCAGGGTCACTGGGGCGTCGGCCACGTCGGCCGATCGCACGGCGAAACCGTCCATCGCCGTGTTGTCGAACGGGGGCACCAACTCCCGGGCCACAACGGTCTCGGTGGTAACCAACCCCCGGGCTTGCCCGATTCCCACCACCGCTTCGTCGAGCTCGTGGCAACCGGCCAACACCCGTTCTTGAGCCTCAGCAAGGGGGATCATCACCAGAGTGCCGGTTCTTCTCTTCGCCACATACGGCGAATGTTCTCATGGTGACGGACGAGAACCACCACCGCCACCCCGATCACCACCACAACCTCTGGCGCCGGCCACCCCTGAATGGCCACCGCCGCCGGTGCGGCCGCCACCGCCACCAGCGAAGCCGCACCGGCCCGCTTGGCCGCGGCCAAAGCCACCGCCCACACGCCGATAAGGATGACCCCCACAACCGGAGTGAGGGCCAGCAACATCCCCCCAAACGTGGCCACCCCTTTGCCCCCTTCGCGGTAGCGCCCCAGTGGCACGATGTGGCCCACAACCGCCGCCGCACCGCACGCCGCTCCTATCAGCTGATCGCCGATTATCAATCCCAGGCCAGCAGCGATGACACCCTTCCCCACATCGCTGAGAAGCACCCAAGCGGCCGGCCACCGCCCCGCCACCCGGTACACGTTGCTGGCCCCCGGGTTCTTGGAGCCCTCCCGGGTCGGGTCGTGCCCCGTATACCTCCCCACCAAGAGCGCGCCGGGAAACGACCCCCACGCATACCCGACCAGGACCAAAACCCATTCCCAGTCCACCCGCCAACAATACAAAAGTGGGACCCGCCAGCCTGCCGGAAGCTGGTAACCCTCTCAGATAGCCAAAAAACCAAACCCCCCTCTATCCTTTAACTCCGTGCCCGCTTACGACTACAGCTGCCAAACCTGCGGCACCCGCTTCGAGGTCATTCAGTCGTTCTCCGAGGATTCCCTCACCGTCTGCCCCCAAGCCGATTCCATCGCCAGCCCCGCCGCCTGCACCCAACCCGGCAAGGGCCAAGTAACCAAGGTATTCAGCGTGCCCAGCATTACCTTCAAGGGCGACGGCTTCTACCGCAACGACAGCCGCTCAGGAGCCAAGTCGTCCACCATGGCCGGCTCCTCAACCAATGGCGACAGCGCCAACGGCCGAGACAAGTCAGACGCGGCAAAGTCCGACACTGACAAGTCCAACGTTGGCAAGTCCGACAGCAGCTCATCGGAGTCTTCCAGCCGCGAGCCGGCCAAAGCCGCTTCAAGCTCCTCCGACGACTAGCCGCCATGCCCGAGATCGGCGTCATCGGCGGCTCCGGTCTCTATTCCCTGCTGGACGATGCCGTAGAAGTTCCCGGCGACGACACCTTCAGTCCACCGTCAGGCCCGCTCACCATCGGCTCAGTGGACGACATCGAGGTGGCCTTTCTGGCCCGCCACGGCCCCGGCCACCGATTCCCGGCCCACAAAGTGAACTATCGGGCCAACCTGTGGGCGCTGCGCCAAGCGGGAGTGCGGGCCATATTCGGCCCCAGCGCCTGCGGCTCGCTGCGCTCTGAGCTGGCCCCCGGCCACGTGGTGGTGTGCGACCAACTGGTGGACCGCACCTCGGGCCGGGCCGACACCTACTTCGACACCGTCACCAACCACGTCTCGCTGGCCGACCCATATTGCGATGAGCTCCGCCAAGCGCTTCTGCAAGCCGCCCAGGCCGAGGGCATGACCGCCCACGATGGAGGAACCATGGCGGTGATCTCCGGCCCCCGCTTCTCCACCCGGGCCGAGTCCCGCTGGTTTCGCGACAACGGCTGGGACGTGGTGGGCATGACCCAATACCCCGAGGCTGCCCTGGCCGCCGAGCTGGGCATCTGCTACGCAACTGCCGCGCTAGTCACCGACTACGACGTGGGCCTAGACGACGATCCCGACATCGAGCCGGTAACCCAAGACGAGGTGTTCGCCTTCTTCGCCCAGAATCTCGACCGCATGCGAGCGGTGCTGTTCGGCGCCATTCGGGCCATCGGCCATGACGTGCCCGACTGCTCCGACCGCACCAACGGCATCGAACCACCCCTGCCGTGAACCTGACCCTTTCCATCGACTCCGATCACAGCTAGCCTGAGCAGCGCTTCCCCCGCTTCGAACATTGCGGAGGAGCGCGCCCGTGGCCGCATCTCCCGAATCCGACGACCAAGCCCTCACCTGGCGGGGATCTTTGTTGGCCCGGCTTCCGGGCGGACGGCGCAGCTACTGGCTAGTGGTGGCGGTGGCCGCGGCCATCACCGGGCTGGTGGTGGCCGCCATCGCAGCCCTGGCCGGCGGCGACGCATCATTGGGCGAGCTCACCCCGGTGATCGTGGCCACCCGGTCCATTGAAGCCGGAGAACCCCTGAGCATTGACAACACCGAGGCCCGACGGTACCCGGCCCTGACTTTGCCGAATGGTGCAGTGGCCGCTCTGGTCGGCGATGAGGTGGCCTCGGCGGCCCTCCACGCCGGCGATGTGGTGACCGAGGCCCGATTGGGCGGGTTGCCCATCGGGGATCGAATCGAGGTGGCCGTTCCCGCTCACACTGCCTTGCCCCCGCTGGCACCCGGCGACCTCGTGGACGTGCTGGTCACGCTGCCCATTCCCGGTGACGGCGGCAACCAAGCTCAGGCAACTCTCACCGTGGCCACCGCCGCGGTGGTCACCGACACCGCCGAATACGCCATCACCATTGCGGTGACCGATCAGGAACTGCTCCCCGTGGCCTCGGCGGTTATCCAAGGCTCGATCACCCTGGCCCTCGTGCAGTCAGGGTGACAGGCGTCAGCGAACCGAGGAGGCGAGCAGGCTGAGCACTAGCAGGGCCACCAGCACCCGATATACAGCGAAGGGGCCGAAACTGCGGGTGCGCACCAGGGCCAGCAGCCCCTTGACGGCAACAAACCCGGTCACCGCCGATGCCACCGTGCCCCACGCGAATGCGGCTCGGGCATCGGTGGGGATGCCTCCCCATCCGCCGATGTCGATGAACAGGTACGCGCCCGCACCGGCGATCACCGGCACGCTCATGAGCATGGCCAGCCGAGCCGCGGCCTCCCTATCAAAGTTGAGCAGACGCCCGGCGGTGATTATCACCCCCGAGCGCGACACCCCCGGCTGGAGCGAGCAGGCCTGGGCCAAACCCAGCAGCACGGCGTCGCGCACCCCAACGCTTTCGGTTGGCCGCTGGCCCTGACGGCGATCGGCCCACCACAGCAGAACGCCGAACACCGCCAGCATCACCGCGGTGAGCCAAATCTCGTCGTCGGCCTCGTCGATCACCGACCGCAGCCCCACCCCCACCGCAGCGGCGGGCACGGTGGCCAACACCAACAGCCACCCCAGCCGCCCGTCAGCGGTCATCGGGGCGTGGCGTCGGACCACGACAGCAACCCCGTCTCGCACCAGCGCCCACACCTCGCGTCGCAAACAGGCCACCAGCCCCACCAAGGTGCCCAGGTGGAGGGCCACGTCGAATGCCCTCTTGAGGTCGTCGTTGCCCTCGAAGTCGTTCCAATCGGCCAGCCAGGGGATGATTTGGAGGTGCCCGCTGGACGAAACCGGCAGAAACTCGGTCAGTCCCTGGGCGATGCCCAGCAATATGGCGTGCAGGACCGACATAGCCCCTACCAGCGGCTCCCCATCAGGCCCCAGACATGGTGACTTCGGCCACCACCAGCGTTACCCCGGCCGAGCTCATGGGCAGCCAGGTGAGATCGGATCCCACCGCGGCCACATCCAGCAGCATCCGCTGGAGGGTGGAGGCGATGGTGATCTCCCTCACCGGCTCGGCCAGTTCGCCGTTGCGGATGCGCAGCCCCTCGGCGCCGGTTGAGAAGTCGCCGCTCACTGGGTTCACCCCGGAGTGCAGGCCCGACACCCCCTGCACCAGCACCCCGTTGTCGATTCCGGCAATGAGCTCTTCCGGCGCCCGGTCGCCGGGCACCAGCGACAGCGCCTGGCACCCCACGCCGGGGGTACTGGCATAGCCACGCACCGCCGAGCCGGTGGAAGCACTGCCCGAGCGCCGGCCGGTGTAGCTGTTGTGCAAGAACCGTTCGAGCTGGCCGGTGCCGATCAGCTGGTTGCGCCGGGTGGCCAGCCCCTCGCCGTCGGCGTCGGAGGCGGTGAACGCCTCCGGGTTGGTGGGATCGTCCACCAAGGTGACACCCGCCGCGGCCACTTGGTCGCCCAGTCGGTCGGCGAACAGCGACCGCCCCTTGAGCACCGCCTCACCCGACAGGGTGCCACCGATGATGCCCAAAAACTGGGCGGTCACGAACGGGTCGAGCACCACGGTTACCCGCTCGGAGTCGGGCTGGGCGGCACCCAGCATCCGAGTAGCGCGCTCCACCGCGTCGCTCGCCGCGACCGCCACGTCTAGGGTGCCGGGCTCCCGGCCCACCGAGAACCCGAATCCGGTCTGGGTCTCGTCGCCTTCGGAGGCCAGCGAGTAGGCGGTGACGTAGCACGAGGTGTCCCTTCCCGTGCTGCGGATGCCGGTGGTGGTGGCAATGGCATCGGCGCTCAAGGCGTCGCCGTAGTCGGCCGACTCCACTCCCACGATGCGGGGATCGCCGGCCAGCACGGCGCGTTCCAGCTCCAGGGCCAGGTCGATCTTGGCCTCGGTGCCGAACCCCAGCAGGGCCTCGTTGTAGAGGTCGAGTTCCGGTGGATCCACTCCGTCGGGCTCGGCCAGTCCGAAGAACTCGTCGGGGGAGCCGAACACGGCGTTGTCGCGGGCCTCGGCCAGGGTCTCCTCTAAAACCGCCGGATCGAGCGTTCCGGCGTGGGCAAACCCCTGGCGGTTGTCGGCGATCACCCGGATGCCCACCCCTTGCGACTCGGCCACCGACAGCGACTCGATCTCGCCTTCATAAACCCGGACATCGGTCTCCTGGCTGTGGCCGACCACTGCTTCGATCTGCTCGCCATCGCGGCCCCAGCCCACGATGCGCTCGGCGATCTCCAACAGCTCCTCGGGATTCACGCCACAGCCCCTTCGATGCTTGGCCGCGAAAAGCGGGCAATCACGCCGCGGTTCCGCCGATGGTCATCGACGCCACCCGCAGCGTGGGAGTGCCGTCGCCCACCGGGACGCCCTGGCCATCTTTTCCGCACGTGCCCGGCGATCCCATGGCGAAGTCGTTGCCCAGCGCCTCGATGCCGGTCAGCACCTCGGGGCCGTTGCCGATCAGATTGCCTTCCCGAATGGGGGGGCCGATCTCGCCGTTCTCAATCAGGTAGGCCTCGCTCATGCCGAAGACGAAGTCGCCGGTGGCGGTGTTCACCTGGCCACCCCCCAGGTGGGCCACATACACGCCCCGGTCGGTGGCGGCGATGATGTCGGCGGGGTCTTCGGTGCCGTTGGCCAGGTAGGTGTTGGTCATCCGCACCATGGGCAGGTGCTGGTAGCTCTGGCGGCGGCCGTTGCCCGAGCTCTCCCGGCCCTCCTTGCGGGCCCGCAACAGATCCCACATGTAGTCGGTGAGCACGCCGTTCTCAATGAGCACGTTGCGCTGGGCGGGCCGGCCCTCGTCGTCAATGGCGTAGGCCCCCCACTCCCGGGCCATGGTGCCGTCGTCGATGAGGGTGACCTCGGGGTGGGCCACTTGCTCACCCACCCGGTTACGGAACACCGAGGCCTGCTTGGCCACCAAATCGGCCTCCAGGCCGTGGCCGCAGGCCTCGTGGAACAACACCCCGCCGCCGCCGGGGCCGATCACCACCGGCATCGAGCCGCTGGGGGCGGGCTGGGCGGCCAGCTTGGTGAGCGCCCGATTGGCCGCGGTGCGGGCCAGGGCGTCCACCTCGTATTCGTCGAACAGCTCGAAGCCGATGGGGCGACCCACGCTCTCGAACCCGGTCTGCATACCGGTGTCGCCCACCGCCACGCACGACACCGCAAAGCGAGTGCGCACCTGATCGTCGCCGGCCAGCAGCCCGTCGCTGTTGGCCACCAGGATGCGGCGGCGCCCGTCGGCGTAGCGGGCCGACACCTGGGTGATGGCCGAGCCGGCGGCCCGGGCAGCCTCGTCGGCCCGGCCCAAAAGCTCCACCTTGGTGGCCTTGGCCACCGTCTCGGGCAGCACCTGAACATCGTTGGGCGCTGGGGCATCCACCCGGTCGAGCGCCACCACCTGATGGCCCCCGCCTCCGCCCCGAGCGGCCGAGGCCGCGGCCCGAGCCGCCTTGGCCAAACCGGCCTCGCTCAAGTCAGAAGTGTGGGCGAATCCGGTGGTGTCCCCTACTACGACGCGGATTCCCGCTCCCCGGGTGCGCCCGGAGCTCAGCTCCTCCACTTTGCCGTCGTCGAGCAGCGCCGACGACGACCGCCGGTCCTCCACGAAAACCTCGGCAAACTCACCTCCGGTCTTCAACGCCTCCGACAGCGTGCCGGCAACAACAGACTCGTCGATCACAGTTCTGCTCTCCGTATTTCAACTTGCGCGTCGATCACAGCCTCTCCTCTTGTCCTGTCGCCGTAGCCTACCGATCTCCCACCTCAACCGGGAACAGAGGCCACCGCCGGTGCGCTGACCTCAGCCCAGGTTGGAGCGGCGGGGGTAGGCGTGCTCGGGGTCGCAGATCACGTTGACCACATAAGGCACACCGGCGTCGAGGGCACGCTTGAGGGCGGGGGCGATGTCGTCGGGTCGTTCCACCGTCTCCCCGGCACCGCCGAGGGCGGCCACTACCTGGTCGTAGCGGCACCCTTCTTGGAGGTCGGCGGCCACGTCGTAGCCGTACATCTGGCGCATGGGGTGCTTTTCCAATCCCCAGCAGCCGTTGTTGCCCACCACGATGGCCACCGGCAGGTTGTGGCGCACCAGCGAGTCGGCGTCCATCAGCGAGAACCCGGCCGCTCCGTCGCCCAGCATCAGCACCACCTGGCGGTCGGGGTGGGCCACCCGGGCGGCCATGGCATAGCCCAGACCGGTGCCCAGGCAACCGTAGGGACCGGGGTCGAGCCAGTGGCCCGGCAGGTAGGAATCCACAAACCGCCCGGCATAGGACACGAAGTCGCCGCCGTCGCCGATCACCACTGCATCCCGATCCAGCACCTGGCGCAGCTCCCCGTACACGCGGGTGGGCAGAATCGGATCGGCGGCGGTGGTCAGCAAGTCCTCCTCGTCGGCCCGAGCGGCGTCCTCCGCGTCGCGCAGCTGCTGCACCCACTGGTCGCGCTCAGCAGGGTGGGCCGGCGCGGGGCCGTCGGCCAGCGCAGCAAGCACCTGGACCAGATCGCCCGACACCGTCGCGGCAGGCTGGGCATGGGCCGACACCGATTCGGCGCTGTCGGTGAGGTGTACCACTTGGGCATCGCCGAATCGCCCGAACGAGAGGCGGAAGTCGAGCGGAGTGCCGGCCACTATCACCAAGTCGGCGTCGGAGCGCAGCATCCTCCGGGTACGGCTGAAGAACAGCTCGTGGTCGGCGGGCAGGCACCCCCGGCCCAAGCCGTTGGCGAAGGCCGGCAGCCGCTGAGCCTCCACCCAGGCCCGCAGCGCGTCCCACGCGCCATCCCAGTACACGTCGGTGCCCACCAGCAGGGCGGGTCGCGCGGCGGCGGCCACCATGTCGGCCACCTCGGCCAACCCCTCGGGATCAGGGGCCTCGCCCACGGGCATGGGCTCGTCGGGCACGTTGCCGGCGCCTTCGGAGAACAGCACGTCCATGGGGTAGTCCACGAAAACCGGGCCCCGATGGGGGGTCATGGCGTCTCGCACAGCCCCGTAGGTGGCGGCGGCCAGATCGTCGCCGCCTCCGGCGGTGAGCGATCGCTTGGTGACCGGGGCCAGGATGGGCACGTGGTCGAGCTCTTGGAGCGAGCCCGAGCCCCAGCGGGCCTCCGGGGCCCGTCCCCCCAGCACCACCAGCGGCGCACCGTTGAGCCATGCGGTGGTCACCGCGCTCACCGAGTTGGTCACCCCGGGACCAGCAGTTACCGCGGCCACCCCCGGACGGCGGGTCAGCTTGGCCAGCGCCTCGGCGGCAAACACCGCGGTTTGCTCGTGGCGCACGTCGTAGAGCACCACGTCGCCTCGCTTCACCGCCGCGTCATACAGCGGGAAGATATGGCCTCCCGACAGGGTGAATAGCTCCTGCACTCCGAAGGGGGCCAGCGCGGCCAGAACCTGATCGCCCCCGTGTCCCGTTACCTGATTCGCCGACATTTGCCTCACCGTAATATCCAATGCAGTTCGCCGGGACAATAGCCTTGGCCCAATGACCCCGATGGCCGCCCCAACCGGTTGTGCGTGCCCGGAGTCACACCTCCAAGTCAGCGAGACAAGGCTTGACTGAAAAGCACACCACTCGCCGGGTGCTCAGCATCGTGCTCAGGGTGGGCATCAGTGTGGCCCTGTTCTTTCTGTTGATCTGGTGGCTGCCGTCGTTTGATGCCAACGAGCTGTGGCCCGACTTCAACTCGGCCACCCCTTTCTGGCTGGTCGGCGCGCTGGTGCTCACCGTGGTGGGCAACATGGCGGCCACCGCCCGCTGGTACGAGGTGGCCGTGGCTCTTGGGCTTCAAGTGAAGCCCCGACGGATGTTCTCGCACTACATGGCGGGCATGTTCATCTCCAACTTCGTGCCCACCACCGTGGGCGGCGACGTGCTGCGGATATCCCGTTTGTCCAACGACACCGGAGACGGCCCCCACAGCTTCGCCTCGGTGCTGTTGGAGCGGCTCAGCGGTTGGATCGTGCTGCCGGTGTTCACGCTCGTGGGCTTGGCGCTCGACGAAGAGCTGCGGTCGCTGGGCGCCCCCACCCGGGTGGCGGCCAGCACCGCCGGTCTCACGCTCTTGGCTCTTGGGCTGATCTTGCTGCTGGTGGGCAATCAGCGGTTCGGCCGCCTGGTCAGTAGGCGCAACGGCTGGGTCCGATTCGTCAACGGACTGCACATGGGCATCGACGAGCTGCGGGCCAAGCCCCGCGACACCGGCCGAGTGCTGATCACCGCCTTTGCCTACCAGGCGATAATGCTGGCCGCCGCGGGGTGCGCGGCCAAGGTGGTGGGAATCGACGGCCTGGGGCCCATCGAGCTGATGGCGTTCATCCCGGCGGTGCTCATCATCCAAGTGCTGCCCATCGGGCTGGGAGGGCTCGGCCTGCGGGAGGGCGCGTTGGTTCTCTTCCTCCACGACTTGGGGGTGATCGACGAGCGGGCCATCGCCATGGGGCTGCTGCTGTATTTCCTGACCGTGGCCGGCAGCCTGGTGGGGCTGCCCACGCTGGTGTTCGGCGGCCGCCACTGGCAGCGAGCCTCACGCTCCCGGCATGGTCGCTAACCAACTCCAGCCATGACGCTGTCGGCGTTGAAGCAGGGCTTCAAGTCGGGCAATCGCACCCGGCCCCGCTGGTATCTGGAGCTGGCGGTAATCGGCGCCTTCTACGGCATCTACTCCTGGGTTCGCAATCAATTCGGCTCCGCGGCGGTGGGGCCGGCCGAGGCGCAGGCCAACGCCGAGCTGGTGATCGACTGGGAGCGCAGCATCGGGCTGTACTTCGAGCGCGATCTCCAAGACCTGTTCATCGGTTGGGTGTCGTTCATTCAGTTCTGGAACCTGTTCTACGGCCTCTTCCACTTTGCCGTCACCGCCTTTACCCTCATCTGGCTCTACTGGCGCTTTCCCCGCCACTACCCGTTCTGGCGCACCACCGGGCTGTTGACCACCGGTTCGGCTCTGGTGGGGTTTGCGCTGTTCCCGCTGATGCCGCCCCGCTTGTTGTCGGTGGGCGGCCGCTACGGCGGCGACCTGCCCGAAACCGGCTATGTCGACACTGTTCACGAGCTTGGGGGGCTGTGGTCGTTCACCGAAGGGGCGGCCGAAACCCTCTCCAACCAGTACGCGGCCATGCCCAGCCTGCACTTCGCCTGGGCCATGTGGTGTTTTCTGGCCCTGCGCAAGCAATTGGTGCATCCGGCGGCCAAGTGGGCCATCGCCGCCTATCCCTGGCTGACCCTATTCGCCATTGTGGTGACCGCCAACCATTATTGGATAGACGCAGTGGGCGGTTTGGGGGCGCTGGGTGTGGGTTGGGTGGCGGCACGGGGCTACCACGCGTGGCGAGACCGCGAGTAACCTGAAACTCCCAATCCGCTGGGAGGGAAATGGACACCAACCATCTTCAAAGGATCACCTGTCCGGCTGATCTGCGCCGTCTGGGTGACGAGGAATTAACCGAGCTGGCTGAGGAGATCCGCGAGTTGATCGTCGAAACGGTCAACTCGAATGGGGGCCACCTGGGCTCAAATCTGGGTGTGGTGGAGCTGACGCTGGCCCTTCACCTGGTGTTCGATTCTCCCCGCGACATCATCCTGTGGGACACCGGCCACCAGGCCTATGTACACAAGATGCTCACCGGGCGGACCGACCAATTCGAGACGCTGCGCAAGCCCGGTGGCTTGTCGGGATATCCGAGCCGGGAAGAGTCCCCCCACGACTGGATCGAGAACAGCCACGCCTCCACGGTTTTGAGCTATGCCCACGGCTTGGCCACGGCCCAAGAGGCCGCCGGCGGCGAGCAGCGCCGGGTGATCGCGGTGGTGGGCGACGGCTCACTCACCGGGGGCGTCGCCTTCGAGGGGCTCAACAACATCGGACATTCAGGCTGCAACGTGACCATCGTGCTCAACGACAATGGCCGCTCCTATGCCCCCACCATCTCCCGGCTGTCGGAGAGCCTGCTGCGGGTGCGGATGGACCCCCGCTATGTGCGCACCGATAACCAGGTTCGCAAGGTTCTTCAGAACATCCCCTGGGTGGGCGACCTGGCCGGCCGGACGGTGGGGGCCGCCAAGGCCGCGGTGCGCGAAATGGTGGAGCCCCGCACATTCTTCGACGAGCTGGGTATCAACTACTTCGGTCCGTTTGACGGCCACGACCTGGGCAAGCTGGAGCGGGTTTTCAGCCGGGTGTCCCATCTGGAGGGGCCGTGTTTGGTGCATGTGCTCACCCAGAAGGGCCGGGGGTACGCGCCGGCCGAGAACGATCCGGTCAAGAACATGCACGACATGTCGAAGGCCAAGCCGGGGAGCTACACCGAAGCGTTCACCGAGGCCATGATCAAAGAGGCCGAGGCTCGGCCCGAGATGGTGGCCATCACCGCGGCCATGCCCGACTCCACCGGGCTGTTGCCGTTCGCCGAGCGGTTTCCCGAACGGTGCTTCGACGTGGGCATCGCCGAGCAGCATGCGGTGACCGCGGCCGCAGGCATGGCCATGGGCGGGCTCCGTCCGGTAGTGGCCATCTATTCCACGTTCCTGACCCGGGCTATCGACCAGGTGAACCTCGATGTGGGTTTGCACGGCCAGCCGGTGGTGTTCTGCCTGGATCGGGCTGGGATCACCGGCGACGACGGGCCGTCGCACCACGGCGTGCTCGACATGGTGCTGCTCACCAAGATTCCCGGCATGACCGTGCTGGCCCCGTCGTCGTATCAGGAGATCCAGCAGATGCTCCACGACGCTTTGGAGATCACCACCGGGCCGGTGGCAATGCGGTGGTCCAAGACGGCTGCTCCCTCGGTACCCGAAGACCAAGTGGGCCACGGTCTCAAGGGCCGCAAGGTGAAGGAGGGCTCCGAAGTGTGCCTGCTGGCGGTGGGCAAGATGCTGGCCAATGCTCAAGAAGCCGCCGATCTCCTGGAAGCCGACGGCATATCCACCACCGTGTGGGACGTGCGCTGCGTCAAGCCCCTGGATCAAGACATGCTGGCCCACGCCGCCGGGCATCAGGTGGTGGTGACCATGGAGGACGGCTGGCGGGAGGGCGGCGCAGGCAGTTGCGTGGCCGAGCGACTGCTCCTTGCCGAGCGCGGCGGGCCAGTGCCGGTCATCCGGGTGCTGGGCGTGCCCAACGAGTACATCCCCCAAGGCGTGCCCGACCAGATACTCGCCGACTGCGGCCTCGACCCCGCCAGCATCGCGGAGACCGCCCGCGAAGCCCTCGCCGTCAAGGATTAGCGAACTGGCCTAAGACTTCCTTGACAGCCTCGCCGTAGGCGGCCAGCTTGGCCGGGCCTATGCCGCTGATGGCTCGCAGTCCGGCATCGGTGGTGGGACGGTGGGTGGCAAGCTCTACGAGAGTGGCGTCGGAGAACACCACGTAGGCGGGCACGTTGTCGGCCCGGCTGCGCTCCAGCCGCCAGGCTTTCAGTGTCTCGAACGCCGCTGCGCCCACCGGATCGGTGGGGGGCTGGGCCTTGGGGCGTTTCGCCCTCTTGGCTGGGGCGGCTCTCGGTGATGAGGCCGGGGCGACCACGACCGGAGGTGTCAACAGGCCACTTGTGGTGGCGGGGTCGGGTTCGGGTGGGGGCTGGTAGAGCTCGGCTCGGAAGTCGGTGGGCGGGTCGCCGCAGATGAGGGTGACCGATTGCGAACACCGGGTGATGGCCACGTGGAACACCCGCCGCTCCTCTTCGAGGTCGCCGGCCAGGCGGTGGGGCATCAGTCCCTTGGATGCCTCATAGACGATCACATGGGGCCATTCCCGGCCTTTCACCCGATGCACGGTGGCAAGCTGGACACCGGAGGCGGTGCCTTCGCCCTCGAACCCGTCCGACAGGCGCTCGGCCAGCCACCTTCGAAAATCGACCGGGTCGGGATGCAGGTGGGCCACCGAGATGAGGGCCCGCAGATCGTCGCCGTGAGCCGAACGGTCGACGGAGCGGCGGGATGCGTCCAGGCGCGAGTCCAGGCTGCCGCCCAGGCCCATCTCGTCGCGCACCGTCTCCAAGAGCTGCCGGGAGGTGATGCCTCCGCCCGCCTGCTTGAGCTTTGACCGCAGCATCTCCACATCTTCGGCAAACTCGGCCACCTTCTTGGACGACCGCTCGTCTTTGATGCGCCCGGCTAGGGCCTTGATCTGCGAGATGCTCTGCTGCTCAGCGATCCACTCGATCACTCGGGGGGAGATGCCCCGAGGCGGGCGGCGGGCGGCATCCGACAGCGCCTGGGCGGGAAGGCCGCGCTCGGGGGCGGTGGCGATGTCGAGCCAAGCCAGCGCGGCAGCCACCCCGGTGCGCTCCATGAATCCGCGGCCCACCGGCTGATTGGACGGCACCCTCATGTCGCCCAACACGATCTGAGGCACCAGCAGGGTGCTGTTTACCCTGGTCAGCACGGCTAATTCTGAAGGCTGGGCGCCGCTGTCGAGCAGCGATTCCACGATTCGACGCAGCTCCGGCGCCCCGTCGGAGGCAGTCTTAACGTTGATCGCTGTGCCCGGTTGGTCGCCGTCTGGGCGAATCCGGTTGGGAACGGCGGAGATCTGCTTGTGTATGCGGCGGCGGTTGTGGCTGAGCAGGTTCGAGGCGGCGTCCACCACCTCAGGAGGGCAGCGATAGTTCACGTGCAGCTCGTGGCGCTGCGCTCCGGGAAAGTGCTTGTGGTAGTCGATGAGCCACTCCGGAGAGGCACCGGAATATCCGTAGATGGTCTGGTCGTCGTCGCCCACGCCAAAAACGTCGGCCCGAGGTCCGGCCACCAGCCGCACCAACAACAGGTGTGCGGGAGTCAGGTCTTGAAACTCGTCCACCAGCAAGATGCCGCAGGTACGGCGAGCGGCAGACCGGGCCTCAGGGTCGCACAGCAGGATCTCGATGGCCCTGATGATCTGCTGATCGAAGTCCACCAGCCCGCGTTGGTCGAGCAGGTCGACATATTGGGGGGCGATCACCGAGAAGTCGGGCACGTCGGGGTGGTAGTCGCGCTCCACCTCGGCGGGGTTGCGCAATCCCAGCCGGGACGCCCCCAGCGCCTCGATCCAGGGAGCGAGCTGGTCGGTCATGGCCCGCCGCTTGCGGGGCACCATGCCATCGAGCAGGTTCCTCACCTCCCGCTCGTCCACCACCTCCACCCGGCCGTGGTCTCGGGGGCGGGCGAGCGGACCGGTGCCATTGCAGATGGCCAGCGCCAGACTGTTCAGGGTTCGCACCTCCAGACCGGGCAAATCGGCAGTGCGCTCTTGCATCTCGGCCCGAGCCCGCACATTGAACGCCACCAGGCACACGGCCCGAGGATCGACGCCCAGGTCGCGCACCAAGTATCGGGCCCGCTCGGTGAGCACCCGGGTCTTGCCCGACCCGGCTGGGGCCACAATGCTGGCCGCTCCACCCAGATGGCCCACCGCGGCCCGCTGATCATCGGCCAGATCGGCCTGGGGGAACGCGGCGGTCAGCGCGGCCAGGCTGCCAACCGACAAGTTGACAGCCGGAACCACCGCCGTACCGAGCTTCTCGGGTGAGAATGCTTCGAATGGGCCGCCGTCGCACCACACCGGACCGGCATCGGTCACCACATCTCCGGGCTGGTGGGGCTCGGCCCGTCGGGCCCCCAAGGACATAGCCCGTTCGCTCGGCTCGAACCGGGGTCGCTCAGGGTCGCGGCAATCGACAGCGTTGGAAAGCAGCAGATGGCGGAGCACCTCATCGGGCATGGTCAGACCCGTCTTGAGCTCCCACCACTGGGCATGCATCACCGGCTCGGCCGGGGGCAGTTCGCCCTCCAACTCGATCACCACCGGAGTGCGCTCCACCCAAGATCGCCTCAGCTCCCGGCCTACTTCGGGATCGAATGCCTCGGTGCGAACGACCAGTCGGCGGCAGCCAGCCCATGCCTGAGGCGCTGCCTGCCCCACCCCGACCATTACACTTCGGCCCAGGCAGTCCGGCCCTCTCATGGCAACCCCGGGCTTGCGGCGGCAGGGGCTGTTCTCTAGCTGCGGATAAGGGTGCCGGGGCGGGCGCCGGTGGGCTGGCCGTTGCGGAAGGTGACCTCGCCAGCGCAGATGGTGGCGTCGTAGCCGTCGGCGGATTGCAACAGACGGCAAGCACCAGTGGGCAGGTCGCCCACCACCTCGGGCAGATGCAATGTCATGCCGTCGAGATCGATCACGTTGATGTCGGCCCGCTTGCCGGTAACCAACACGCCCCGATCGGCGAAGCCGTACAGCTCGGCCGGCTCGGAGGTGAGCATCTTCACCGCCTCGGCGAGAGAGAGCTTCGGCCCCCGCTGGCGGTCACGCACCCAGTGCTGGAGCATGTAGGTGGGCAGGCTGGCATCAGAGATCACACTGCAATGGGCGCCGCCGTCGGCTAGTCCGATCACGGTCATGGGATGCACCATCATCTCCCGAAGGTCTTCGAGGTCGCCGTGGCCATAGCCGGTGAAGAACACCTGGATCATCCCCCGCTCGCACATCAGGTCGTAGACCAAGCCATACACATCGGCGCCGGTCTTCTCGGCCATGGCGGCCACCGAGTCCGACGGGTCGGGCTCGAAAACTGGACCGTCGTCGAACGGAAACGCGGAGTGGAGGGAATGACGCAGAATGCCCATGGCCGGATCGCCGGGGAGGTCATCGGCCAGAATCGCCGCCCGAACATCGGGGCGGCGCAACTCAACCAGCCGCTCCTCCAAAGGAAGATGGTGGAGCGGCTCATAGGTGGGCCGCTTCTTGAACGGGTTGAACTGGTCCCATCCGGCCAATAGCCCACCGGGACGCCCTTGCACCTGGGGTACCAGCTTGGCCCCCTCGGCGTTGGCTCGCTCCACGATGTCCATCTGCCGGCGCCACTGGCCGGGGTTGACGTGGATTTGGATCATGGTGAATGTGATGGCCCGGCCGGTCTCCAGGCTGAGCTGGCGGTACAACTCCACCTCTCGGATGGGGGCGTCGGGATCCTCGCCCATCGAGCCGGCGGGCACCACTTCCACCAACGCGTGGCCGTCGAGCGCGCCCATGATGGCGGCCAGCTCTTCATGGTCGGCGAAAGTGCCCGGCACCGGCACCCCCGACAGCGAGGTGTGCATGGGGAGCCGGTTGGTGGAGAACGCCACCGCCCCGGCCTGGGTTCCCTCGCCCACGATGCGGGCCATCTCGGCCAGCTCAGCGGCGGTGGCCGATTCGGTGGTGGCCCCCCGATCGCCCATCACGTAGGCCCGCACCGCGCCGTGGGGCACTTGGGCGGCCACATCGATGGTGCGGCCCAGCCGCTCCAGCTCGTCGAGGTACTCGGGAAAGGTCTCCCACTGCCAAGTGATGCCCTCCGACAAGGCTGCCCCGGGGATGTCCTCCACCCCCTCCATCAACTCGATCAGCCAGTCGTGGCGGCTGGGGTCGGCGGGGGCGAACCCCACCCCGCAGTTGCCCATCACCACGGTGGTCACCCCGTGCCACGCCGAGGGCGCCATGATCGGATCCCAGGTGGCTTGGCCGTCGTAGTGGGTGTGGATGTCGACAAAGCCGGGGGTCACATATCGGCCCGCGGCCTCGATCACCTCGGCGGCGTCGGCGTCGATACGGCCCTCGATGGCGGCCACCCGTCCATCGGCCACCGCCACATCGGCCGGCTTGGGCGCGGCTCCCGTTCCGTCGACAACCGTCCCCCCGCGAATCAGCAGATCAAACATGAGGCCATTCTTTCAGGCCGTGAAGACACTGCCCAGTGGTTGAACTATTCGACAGAGAGAAGAACTCAGGTTCGGGCGAAATAGGGGTTGTCGCCGGCTTCGTGGTCGGTGGCGTCAACCACGTCGGTGATCTCGGGGATGGCCTCGGTGATCATCACGGTGATGCCCTCCCGGAGGGTGGCGGCGCTCATGGCACAGCCCTGGCAGCCGCCGCCCATGGTGATGTAGGCGGTGGACCCCTCCACGCCGAGCAAGTTGGCGAACCCGCCGTGGGAGGCCAGCGAGGGGTTGATGTGCTGGTCGAGCAGTTGCTGAAGCTGCTCGGGGATGGTGCCGGTGAGCTCGAGGTCGGCCCCGGCCAAAAGATCGGGCTTGTTGGGATTGCGGATAACCAGCCCGCCCTGCATGGGGTTGTTGGGCAGATCCAGCGTGGCGCCGGTCAGGTTCTCCACCGACTCCTCGGGGATCATCACCGTAAGGCCATCAGAGGTGATGTGGCGGTGTCCCTCGGCGCAGTTGGCCACCTCCTCGAACGCCAGGTCGTAGGTGTAGTCGGCACCGCTGACCCCGGTTATCTCGATGCGCAGGCCGAGGGCTTCGGGGTCGTCCTCGTTGGATCGGATTTCGAGCACCTTGTCAATGGCTGCTTCGGTGACTTCGAACAGTTGTGCTTCCACGGTTTCGCTCACAGGTCCAAGGCTACCCGAGCCTGTCGCCGGACACCATGCCCCGAAGGGCTGATCGAGGCGGATTCAGCCCCGGCGGATGCGGCCTCTAAGCGCCCGAAAGGCCAGTGATTGGGCCAAAAATCCCACCACGGCGATGGACAGCAGAGCCCGTCCGAGCGCCCAGCCGTCCCAGCCCGAGAACAGTGAGCGCATGCCTTCGAGGGCATAAGTCATGGGGTTGAACCAGGTGATGGCGGCCAGCCAGTCGGTCATCACATCCCGGCTCACCCAGGCGGTGGTGAGGAACATGAACGGAAAGAACAGCAGGAAGCTGGAGTTGACCGCACCCGGATTCCCGGTGCGCAGCGCGATGGCGTAGGGGAACCCGGTAAAGGCCAGCCCCCACAGGGCCCCGAAGAGCACAAACACCAGCACGCCCGGCACCCCGGTGGCGCCGAAACTCACGCCGATGGCGAATCCCACCGCGATCACCGGTATGGCCATCACCACGAAAAGGGTGAAGTCGGCCACCATCAGCCCCAACAGCAGGGCGTAGCGGTTGACCGGGGTCATCAACAGCCGGTCGAAGTAGCCCTCGGAAATGTCGATCACCAGGGCATTGGCCCGGGACATGCCGGTAACCGCGGTCATGATGGCCACCGGCAGTTGGAAGGCCTTGTAATCGATGTCGGAAACCACATCGCCGGCCAGGTTCTGAATGGCCCCGATGGTGACCATCAAGAAGAACAGCGGGATCAACATGGCGGGGATGATCGCCTCCAGGTCGCGGGGCAACAGCCGCAGCGCCCGGCTGGCCACCGAGGTCACGTCGCCGAAGAATCCCGACGGCCGGGCTCTCACCACGTCGCTGGTGAGCGGGGCGGTGGGCGTGGCCTGGCTCATTCCTCTACCTCGATCCGGGCCCCGGTGAGCTCCAGGAACACATCGTCGAGCGTGGTGGGGTGAATCGACAGATCGCTCACCTCCACCCCGGCCGCCGACAAGGCCACCGCCACCGGGCTGACCACCGACGCGCCGTCGCCGGTGGCCGCGCTCACCTCGTTGGCGTACACCTCAATGTGGCTGATCCCCGGCACTTGGGCGATGGCGGCAGCAGCGGCCTCGGGATCGCCAACAACCCTGGCCACCACCACGTCGGAGCCCACTGTGCGCTTGAGCTCATCGGGCGTCCCCTCGGCCACCAGCAGGCCCTCGTTCAGGATTCCCACCCGGTGGGTGAGCGCGTCGGCCTCTTCCAGATACTGGGTGGTGAGGAAGATGGTCATGCCCAGCTCCCGGTTCAGGCGACGAATCTGCTCCCACACCACCGCCCGGCTGATGGGGTCGAGGCCAGTGGTGGGCTCGTCCAGGAACAGCACTTCGGGGTTGTGCATCAACGCCGCAGCCAGATCTAGCCGGCGCTTCATGCCCCCCGAATAGGTGGACACCCGCCGATCGATGGCGTCCATCTCCAGCAGGGGGGCCAGCTCCCCGATTCGGGTGGCGATGGCGCCCCGCTCCAGGCCGTAGTAGCGGCCTTGCAAGGTGAGAGTCTCCCGGCCGGTGAGCTTGCCGTCGAGGGCGGCATCTTGGAGGGCCACCCCGATGCTCAGGCGCACTTGGTCACCCTTGGTGGCCACGTCGTGACCGGCCACCGAGGCCTCACCTGCGGTCATCGACGCCAGCGTGCACAGCATCCGCACCACGGTGGATTTGCCCGCGCCGTTGGGCCCCAAGAACCCGTAGATCTCCCCCGCAGCCACCTCGAGGTCGAGCGAGTCCACCGCCACCACCTCGCCGTAGGTTCGGCGCAGCCCTCGGGCGGAAATGGCTGACGGCACGATCGATGATGCTACAAGCGACCAGTGGGATATTCTCATCGCCCATGTCTGAGACAAGCTGTGCTTGGGTCAGCTACGAGCTGAACGGCGACGTGGCCGTGGTCCGGGTGGATGACGGCAAAGTGAACGTCTTGACCCACGAGGTGATTGCCGCCTTACACGAATCGCTGGACCGGGCCACCCAAGAGGCCAAAGCGGTGGTGATGGCGGGCCGGCCCGGCAAATTCACTGCCGGTTTCGACCTGAAGGTGATGCAGTCGGGCCCCGAGGCGGCCAGCAACCTGTTCCGTGCGGGCATGGACCTGTTTGTGCGGCTCTACGAGTTTCCCATCCCGGTGGTGGCCGCCTGCACCGGCCACGCCTTTGCCGCCGGGGCCATTTGGCTGATGAGCTGCGACGTGCGCATCGGCGCCGATTTGGACGTCAAGATCGGGCTCAACGAGACCGCCATCGGCATGGTGCTGCCCACATCGGTGGTCACACTGGCCCGGGATCGGCTGTCGCCTCGCCACGTTCACTCCTCAGTGCTACTAGCCCTGCTGTATTCCCCGGCCGAAGCAGCCGAGGTCGGCTACTTGGACTGGGTGGTACCGGCCGACAATCTCGAAGAGGCTGCGCTGGCCGAGGCCGCCGGACTGGCCGAAGGCCTGGCATTGAAGGCCTTTGCCGGAACCCGACGCGTGATCAGGGGGCCGGTAGCCCAGTCGGTTCGAGAGATGCTCGACCACGACACCCGGTCGTTTACCGTTGGGTTGACCTGACGATCGACAACAGGAGGACTGCAACCATGAGCGATCCCGTCATCGAGTTGTTGGAAGCGGTCTGGGAATCCATTGCCCAGTTGGGCGCCGACCTGAACGAGGAGCAATGGGACACTCCCACCGAGTGCCCCGGTTGGACAGTTCGGGATCAGGTGAGCCACATCGTCGGGCTTGAGCGCATGCTGGCCGGCGAGAAGCCCGAACCCCCCGCCACCGAAGGCGGTCTTGAGGGAATCGCCGCCTTCAACGAGGGCCAGATCGCCCCCCGCCGCTCCCGGCCCGGCTCAGAGGTGCTGGCCGAGATGAACGACGTCTGCGCCCGGCGGCTGGAGATGCTGCGGGAAATGCCCGATGAGAAGTGGGACGAGGTGGGCTTCACCCCCATCGGCGACGCCCCGTACCGCACCTTCATGCACATCCGAGTGTTCGACTGCTGGGTCCACGAGCAGGACATGCGCCGGGCGCTGGGCATCCCCGGCCACCTGACCGGACCGGTGGTACAGCACTGCTTGGACTGGCACACCCGCAACATGGGCTTTGTGGTGGGCAAGAAGGCTGGTGCGCCCGAGGGCAGCACGGTGGTGTTCATCATCGACGGCGACGCCGCCGGCCCCCGGGGCGTGGCGGTGGCCGACGGCCGGGCCAAGCCATCGGCCCCGGCCGACAACCCCACCGTGACCATTAGCACCGACGTGGACACCTACAACGCGCTGTGCTGCGGGCGCGCCGATCCCGCCGATGCGCTGGCCGCCGGACTGGTGACGGTGACCGGCGATCGCGAGCTGGGCGAACGGGTGGTTCTGGCTCTGGCCTACGTGACCTGAGCCCGGTTTAGCCGGCGGCCATTCGGGCTTCTAGTTCGAGCGCCCGGGGGCTCACCGACAAGTCGATGTCGGTGCTACCCAGCGTGGCCTCGTTCCACACCTCCCGGTCCACCATCCAGTTGCCCCAGCCCGAGAACCAGCCATCGTGGTACGACTCGAACTGGGGCGCCCACCAGTCCCGCAGCGGCATGCGGGTGGTGTGGTGGTCGGCCAGATCAGGGGCTATCCCAGCGATGTTGCTCCCAGCCAGGGCGAGCACAAAATCGGCGGACGTTTGCTGCGCCGAAGCGCTGTCGGTCCATTGGAGCCCCTCGTAGTCGCGGAAGTACCACAGGTTGGGCACCGAGATGGCGGTGTCCACCGCCACCGTCAACGGCCCCTGGCCAATGGACTTGCTGAAGTCGTTGAGAGCCTCGATGCGGTGCACGGTGTCGACGTAGTCATCGGTGGTGTGGACCTGGGTTAGGAGCTCCCGGGGGTCGCGTTGGTTCTCGTAGTTGGATCTCCACGAGAAGAACAGAGTGCTGGCCACCAGCCCGGCCAGAACCACCCAGACCGCCGGCATCCACATCTTGTTCCTAGCCCGCCACAGCACCTGCACGCCATAGCCGGCCAAAAAGGCCATCGGCACCAGAATGTGCAGCGCCAACCAGGGGAAGCGCTCGCTGGCCCAGGAGTACGAGAACCAGCTGGCCACCGCGGTCCACACCATGAACTTGCCCACGAAGGTGGGGTTGCGGAACACATGGACCGTACCGATCACCGCGAGGATGCACACCAGGTACTCGTACAGGGGGATGGTGTATAGGTAGTAGTGCCACGGCTCGCTGCCCCGGTTGGTGTCCTGCTCGCCCCGCCAATAGGTGATGCCCTCGGTGAATCCGTCTATGAAGCCCTCGGGCCGGTCGAAGAACACCGTGAACCACAGGGCGAAACAGAACAAGAACACTGCCGCAGCCAAGAGCCAGCCCCAACCCGACACCTTCCGAGCCGCCCGCACCACCGGCAGTTCCCAAATCAACTGAGGGCTGGCCAGCATGAGGAGAACCATCACCATGAGCACCCCGTAGAAGCCCAGGGTGACAAAGACCTCTGCCTCGTAGTAGGCGCTGACTCCGAAGGCGATTCCCATGGGCACCAGCCCGGCGGGCAGCATCCACGCCCACCCAGCCACCTCGCCTCGACTCCCCTCGGTGCTTTCCCCTCTCAAGTGCTGAGCCGCCTGCTCGGCCAACAATGCCAAAAAAAAGCCGCCGAATATGAACACCACAATGAACGTGGTCTCCTTCACCGCAAAGCCCGCGGCCAGCAAGAAACCGAACAGCGCTGGCAGCAGCAGCCGGGGGCGGTCCAAGAATCGCACGACCACCACCATCATGGCCAGAGTGATGAACGCGGTGAGAGAGTCTTCCCGGCCCAGCCGGGTCATGTAGAGGGCAATGGGGCTGAACGCCAGCACCGCCGATGCGGCCAGCGTCACCGCCGAGCCGAGGGATCGGCGCAAGAACCACGGCAGCACGATCATCCCCACCCCGGCCAACACCGCCACCATGCGGGCGGTGGTGTGCGACTCGCCGAACACCCAGAAGAACGCCGCGGTCAGATAGAACCGCAGAGGTCCGTGGTACACCGGGTCGTAACCGTCGAAGGTGCCCTCCAAAAACTTCCACGAGTACCAGGCATCGATGCTCTCGTCGTGGTGCAGGGGCCGCTCGGCCAGCTCCACCAGCCGCAGCACCAGCCCGGCCACCGCCATTGCTCCGATGGCTATGGCCAGCGCCGTCTCCGGGCGCCGCCGCCAAAACTCAACCGGGCTCCAGCTGTCCAATGCCACCTGCCGCTCGCGGATCATCTCTCGCACTGGTCAGCGAACCTCATAGATCGCGTACTCGCCCAGGGCAAACACCAACGCCCCCCGAGTTGTCCAAAATTCCTCGCTCACTCCTACCCGACGCTCGATCGGCCCGACAACCACGTAGTCCACCCCATAAGCATTCAACAGTTCCTCGGTTCCCTCGAATCCGCTCAGCATGGTAAGGGCCTGCTGGTGGCGCACCGGCCAGTCGGTGACGCCGAGGTCGTTGATCCAGCCCGCGAATCCCACCACAGTCTGTCGACCGCTGAGCGCGGGAACTGGATGGGTGTGCTCAAAGCCGATGAGAAACACACTGTCGGGCGGCGTCTCATCTCGGGCCCACTCCCCGGCGGCCACCCCGTCGCCCGAGGCAATCGGGTGGGGCCACACATTCACCTCGGGGTCGACCGCCTTCCAGACGTCGAGGGCACCCGCGAAGGTGAGGGTGAAGAACAACGCCACCGCCCCCACCACCCCCAGCCACCCGTTTGAAGCCAATCTCACCAGCACCGCGGCCACCAACAGCGACCCCAACAAGATCACCGGCACGAACCAGTGGGTGTTGTTCCACGGATGCGACGGCGCTACCCGCACGTAGTTGGGCACGATGAGCCACAGCCACACCGGTATCGATCCCCACAGCACCACCCTGGGCAGCGTGTTCTTCCAAAGCTGCGCCGCCAACATCAGTACCAGGAACACCCCGGCGTTGCGCCACCAGAACGTCAGCTCATTGTCTTGGTCGGGAGAGTAGCCGGGAGCCTGCATCCAGGGGCCGTCCACCCAGGTCTCCCACACGATCTCGGTGTTCAGCGGCTCGATCCACAAGGCCGCGGGCACCGAGAACGCCAGAGCCGGTATGGCGAACAGCAGCCACTGCCAGCGGCGGTCGATCACGGCCCAGATCAGGCCCAGCCCCAGCGCCACCCCAAAGGAGTACACGTGGAATATGGGCATCAAGCCGACCATCACCCCGGCGGCGGCGAACAGCCGGCGTGAGCCCGATTTGTGGGCCTCGCGCATGAGCACCACCGCTATGAGCAGCAGCGAGAACCCGGCCAGGGTCGGCCGCTGCGGAAAGAGGTTCCCGGTGACCGCGTTCTCCATCAAGATGTTGCCGGCGTGGTGGCGGGTGTAGTCGGTGGGCAGGTCCCAGATGATGCTCCAACCGCCCTCGGCCCGGTCGTGGAAGAAGCGGAGCCATCCCAAACCGCCAAACAAGGTGAACACCAGCACCGCCGTCACCCCCACTGCCCGGCTGGCAAACAGCCTCAACCCCACCAGATACAACACCGGCACAAACGCGAAGGCCAGATAGCCCGACGACACCTCCAAACCGCCGAAGGCGCTCAAACCGGCCCGGTCGAGCATGGCCGCGAAGAAGTCGATGCCGAAGTGGTAGGGCAGCCGGTCGACCCCAAAAGCGGTGGGCAACTCGGGGGGAAAGTTCTCGGCATGGGCGAATGAGGAGGCGTAGGTGAGGTGGGCCTGCCAGTCGGTCCATGACGACAGGTGGCCGGCCACTACGCCACCAGAGCCGTCGGGCAGGTAGGCCTGGTTCAAGATCCAGGTGGTGATCACCCAAGCCGGGGCGGTCAGAATCAAAAGCGGCGCCGGATTTTCCGGGCGGGAGATGGGTCGCATGAGGCGGCGGCGGAAATCGCGGCACTCGGTGCCGATCTGCCTGATGCCCGTCCACCAACCGGCAGCGGATATCGCCGCGGCCACCAGAGCCGACGCCACGACCACCGAACCGCTCAAGCTGCCAACAGCCCAGCCCACGGCGTAGCCCACCAGAGTGACGACCATGAATCCGATCACCGCGCCGTAGGCCACCCGCTCCTCGATTCGGAGCTTCAACCCAGTCAGATAGGTGAGGCCGATGCCCACGAGCACGCAATCGGCCAGGAGCAGCACCACCCACAGCTTCATTGGCTCACGAACCTAGCGGTCGGACTAGTTCGCAGGGAGCCACCGGCCGCAGTAGTCCCGGGGCCAGGGCTGGTCACCCCTTCGGGCGTAGAGCAAGCGAGCTCGGGCATCCTGCTCTTCGGGAGGGGCGTGGGCCGGGTTTCCGGTGCCGCCCACGGTCCTCCACGTTCGGGGCTCGAACTGGTAGGCGCCATAGAACAGTCCGTTGGAGCTCTCGGCGGTGTAGTTGTTGGTGGACTCGCAAAAGCGGAGGTTGTACCAGTGCCGCTCGGTGGGCTTGATAAACCCGTTTTGCACCCGCTCGCGTTCGGCCATGTCGTTTATCTCCGCGATGTACACCACCCACTCGGCCGCTTCCACCAACTGCTCGGCGTCGATCAGGCGGCCGTTCAGATACGGGATGGCGTCATTGAGCCGCTGGATGCGGGCCTCGGTTCGATCCCGCTCTCCCGGCACGTTTTGCACTGAATTCAAGGCCTCGTCAACGAGCTCGGAAACCTCCGATAGCAGGGCTATCCGCCAGAGGGCGTCAGTGGCCTCTGACACCCCCAGAATGAAGGCGAAATCCTCGACATCGCCCCCCGATATGTACTCCTGCACCACCAGTTGCTCGGCTTCGTCCATCAGCAGTTTTTTGCCGGCATCGGTGTCGTGGAGTTGGTCCATCCGGGCTAGTTCGAGATGCAGCTCGTCCACCGTGCGGTCTATGGCCATCTGTGCGGCGTCGCGGAGCCCCAGGGCCAATTCCAAGTCGCTTTGAGCCCGGGGCAGATCACGCCACGCCGGTATCGCCGATTGAACAGCCACCGGCTGCGCGGCTTCGTCGCCGTTGTCCGACTGACCGACCGCGACTCCGCCAGCGGCCGCCAAGGTGACGGCCACCACCACCATAAGAACCGTCAAGCGACTGCGTTCTTGAGCCCGCAAACTCTCTCCCAAGTTCGGCTACCCTCGAAACGGGTTTACCGCACTGCCCCACGGGGCGGCAAAACCCCTTTCGGCTGCATTCAATCTACCGACTATGCCCACCATCCCTTCAAACGACGCTGGCCCACCTAGTGCGGCCCAAGGGATCGACGCGATCTTGGTGGTGTCATTTGGCGGGCCGGAAGGCACCGACGACGTAATGCCGTTTCTGCGCAACGTGACCCGTGGACGGGGTATCAGCAATGAGCGCTTGGCCGCAGTGGCTGAGCACTACCACCTGTTCGGGGGGGTCAGCCCCATCAACCAGTGCAATCGGGATCTGATCGCCGCATTGGCCGATGAGCTGACCCGACGGGGGGTGGAGCTTCCGGTGTATTGGGGCAACCGGAACTGGACGCCCCTTTTGGCCGACACCGTGGCCCAGATGCATGACGACGGCGTCTCTCGGGCGGCGGGATTCGTGACCTCGGCGTTCGGCTCCTACTCGGGCTGCCGCCAATACTCCGAGGACATTGAGCGGGCTCGAGCTGAGGTGGGCCCTGAGGCCCCGGTGGTTCGCAAAGTGCCTCCGTTCTGGGACCAGGAGGGTTTCTTGTCGGCCATGGCTGACCATCTGGCCGATGCCCGCCGGGCCGAGCCAGGCGCGCCAGTGGTGTTCACCGCCCACAGCATTCCCGAGTCCATGGCGGCCACCGCCCCCTATGAGGCGCAGCTAAACGAAGCCTGCTCACGGGTGGCGGCCCGCACCGGAGCTGGCGAATGGTCATTGGCCTACCAGAGCCGCAGCGGCCCGCCTCAGGTTCCGTGGTTGGAACCCGACATCGGCGACGAGCTGGACCGGCTGGCCGCCGCGGGGGCCGACGCGGTGATCGTGGTGCCCATCGGCTTCGTGGCCGACCACATGGAGGTGATCTATGACCTCGACACCGAAGCTCGCCAGCGAGCCGACATGCTGGGGCTGCGGTTCACCCGAGTGCCCACCGTCGGCACCCACCCTGCCTTCGTGGGGATGATCGCCGATTTGGTGCTGGGCCCCTCGTCGGCGCCCTGCCCGGCGGATTGCTGTCTGCGGTAGGCGTGTTCGTTGGCGGGAGCCGATGTCCCGCTGGGCGAGACCCTGCTACTCGCGAGAGCCGACGTCCCGCCGAGCGAGACCCTGCTACTCGCGAGAGCCGATCTCGGTGTTGATCCAGGCGATGAGCTGGGCCTGGTTGCGGGTCTGGGTCAAGATGTCGCCGGGGCCGCTGAAGTGGAATACGAATCCTTCGCCCGACTTCATCGACTGGATCGACCGGCCCTCCACGGCCCGGCGCAGCTCATAGCTCACGGTGTCGGGAAAGGCCAGCATGTGGCTGGTGTCCACCACCACCGTCTCACCCGCGCCCAGCGAGATCACGTCGATGGCCCCATAGGAGGCCACCACCACGTTGCCGACGCCGCCGGCGTGGGCCATGAACCCGCCCTCGCCGCCGACCAGCGACTTGAATCCGCTCCACTTGGTGTCCATATCCACCGAAGCGTCGGAGGCCAGCCAGTTGCCCCGCTCGATGATCCACGACTGCGAGCCGTCAAGCTCGATCACCCGGAGGTCGCCGGGCAGCTTGGCGGCCACATCCACCCAGCCACCCTCGGCTGGGGCGGTGTAGGTGGACACGAACAGCGATTCGCCGCCCAAAACGCTGCGCTTGAGCCCCTTGAGCACACCGCCTTCCACCTTGGCCTCTAGCGACATCCCCGAGGAATGGGCCGACATGGCTCCGGCCTCGACTTTGACCTGCTCCCCCCCGCCTAGGGTGCACCGGGCGACGGCAAAGCTGGGGGCGTGACGTATATCTACCTGCATGCCGGGGAGCCTACCGACCCCCTTTGGTGAATTGGTGGCGGGCTAGGGCCATTTTCCCCGACTGCTAACCGATGCTCTTGTCTTGGCCCTCCCAGTAGGGCGCCCGCAGCTCCCGCTTGAGCACCTTCATGGCTCCCGACAGGGGCAGGGGCTCAGCCCGGAACTCCACCGACTTGGGCACCTTGTAGCCGGCGATGGATTGGCGGGCGTGCTCGCAGACCTCCTCTTCAGTCAGCTCGCTGCCCGGAGCAGGAACCACCACGGCGTGCACCGCCTCTCCCCATACCGGATCGGGGATGCCGATCACCGCCACCTGGGCCACGCCGGGATGGGTGGAGATGGCGCTCTCCACCTCGGAGGAGTACACGTTCTCTCCGCCCGACACGATCATGTCCTTCACCCGGTCGACCAAGAACAGGTAGCCCTCCTCGTCGAGGTATCCGGCGTCGCCGGTGTGGTACCACCCGTCCCGGAACACCTCGGCGGTGGCCTCGGGCTTGTTCCAGTATTCCTGCATGTAGTTGCCGCCCCGGGCGCACACCTCTCCGATCTCGCCGTCGGCCAGGATGTTGCCGTCCTCGTCTTGGATGCAGAGGTTCACGCCGAGCACCGGGCGGCCCACCGACCGCAGCCGGGGGCTGCCGGCCACATGGTCTTCGGCCGACAACAGCGTGAGCACCGACGAGCACTCGGTCATTCCGTAGCCCTGGAGCAGGTTCACATCGGGCAGGTGCTCGAGCAGATGGCCCAAGACGGCCTCGGGCATCGGCGAGGCGCCATAAACCAGCTCTCGCAGCGACGCCAGCCGCTCAGGACGGTATTCGGGGTGCTGGATGCACATGCCGATCATGGTGGGCACCATCACCGTCTGGGTGATGCCCTCGGCCTCGATGAGGTTCATCACCCCGCCGGGGTCGAAGGCGGGAATGGTCACCATCTTGGAGCCGGAGGCCGGAATCACCAGCAAGCTGGCCATTGAGGCGGCGTGGAACAGTGGCGTCTGGCTCAAGAACACGTCGTCGTCTCTGGTGCCGCCCAGCCCGATGGCCACGTGGTACACGTTCAACATCTCGGCCCGCTGCTGGAGCAGCACCCCTTTGGGCAGCCCGGTGGTGCCGCCGGTGTACATGAGCACCACCGGGTCTTCTTCTTCGGGCTCAGACGGCGTGGCGGTATCGCCCGCGGCCACCAAATCCTCGTAGGCCACATCGTGGGGCACATCGCCCTGGCCGATGAGCACCACCGAGCGGATCGGGCTGTCGCCGGCGGCCTCCATGGCCTTGACGAACGCCTCGGCGAAAAAGGCATCCACAAAGGCCACCTCGGTGCCCGAGTCCTTCACGATGTATTCCAGTTCGGGTCCGGCCAGCCGCAAGTTCAGCGGGTTCACCACCCCGGCGCCCAGATAACAGGCATGGTAAAGCTCCAGGTAGGAGGCGCTGTTGAGGGCCATGATGGCCACCCGGTCGCCCTTCTTCACCCCGAGCTCGCTGCCCATGGCGTTGGCCAGCCGGGTCACCCGCTCGCCGTGGGTGGCGAAGCTGGCCCGATAGGCGCCGTCGACCACCGCCTCTCTGTTGGCGTACCGCTCCACTGCCGGGTAGAACAGCCGGTGATAGATCAGCTCTTTCATGGGCGCAACCGTAGCGCGATGCGGGGTGTGCCGGAGCGGGTCGAAGGAGGCGAGATGGACGTCGAATCCACAGTGCGATGGCTGAAGGATCGGGAGCTGATCAAGGAGGTTCCCCAGCGGTACGCCCGGGGAATCGACCGCATCGATTTCGACATGGTGCGCTCCGCCTTCCATCCCGACTGCCAGATCTACGGGACGGTCATCTCCGGGGACCTCGACCCCTACTTGGACTGGACTGAGAAGGAGCTGCACAAGTTCGAGTCCACCCTGCACTTCATGGGCAACCAATACATCGACCTCGAAGAAGGCGCCGATGAGGGCCATATCGAGACCTGGGCGGTGGCCTATCACATGCGCCCGGAGGACTCAGACGTAGGCGACCTCATTTTGGGCCTGCACTACTGCGACGACGTGGCCCGCTTCGACGATGGCTGGCTCATCACCGCCCGCACCGCCCGACCCCAGTGGGCCCGCGGCGCCTTCCCCAAACCCCCCGAAGAGCTGCAAAGCGACTGGCACGACGTAGACATCCGCCACGTGTGACCAAGTGGCGGCGCTGTAGGTGAATCGACAGGTGAGCCCCCGTCCCCTTTTCGTCTGACAAGCAGCCCACGGTGCGGAGCGGGCAGACTACGGGCCATGAATGATCGACCAGTGGCGTTTGTGACCGGTGCCAGCCGGGGGATTGGGAAGGCGTGCTCGGTGCATCTGGCCCGGGCGGGCTTTGATGTGGCGGTGTCGGCCCGCACGGTGGCCGATGGTGAACAGCGGGAGCACTCCTCCACGGTGCAGCGGTCGGACACCTCGCCATTGCCCGGCAGCTTGTCGGCCACCGCGGCGCTGGTGGCCGAGGCCGGCGGCGATGCGCTGATCGTGGCGGCCGACCTGCTCGACTTCGACTCCCTGGAGGCGGCGGCGGCCGCGACGCTGAAGCACTGGGGCCGGGTGGACGTGCTGGTGAACAACGGGCGGTACATCGGCCCCGGCCACATGGACCGCCTGCTCGACACCCCCATCGAGCTGCTCGACTACCACCTGAAGGCAAACTGCTTGGCGCCGCTGGTGCTCACCAAGGCATTTTTGCCCCAGATGGTCGAGCGAGGTAGCGGCACCCTCGTGAACATCACCTCGGCCTCGGGCTTCGCCGATCCCACCGAGGCAGCCGGCGATGGAGGCTGGGGCATGGGCTACGGCATCAGCAAGGGGGCCTTTCATCGGGTGGCCGGATTCTTGGCCGTGGAGCACGGCAAAGACGGCATCAACACCTTCAATGTGCAGCCCGGATACATCTCCACTGAGCGTATCGCCCAGGACATGGCCCAGTTCGGCTTCGAGGACACCGGCCAGCCCGCCGATGTGATCGGCGCGGTGGTGGCCTGGCTGGCCACCGATCCCGAGGCCTCCGAGTTGAACGGCACCAACGTGGAGGCCCAGTTCTTCTGCCATGAGCGGGGCCTTTTGCCCGGCTGGGATGGACCAGAGCCCAACACCGCGGCCATCCGCTACGACCTGAGCGGCGCCATCCTGGCCCAGAAAGAGGCAGAACTGCTGGCCCAGAGCTCCCAAGAGTGACTGACGACGCAGCAGTCGGCCGAGGCGCAGCCGGCCGGCTGGAGTTGTGCGCGGTCATGCCGGTGTACAACGAGGCGGAGATCGTCGGTGAGGTGGCCGAGAGCTGGCTCGAGATTCTCGACGGACTGGGAATCGACTATGAGCTGGTGGCCATTGTGGACGGCGCCACCGACGCCAGCGAGCAGGTTCTGCGGGCGGTGGCCGAGCGCCACCGGCGGCTGGTGGTTGACGCCAAGGCCAACAGCGGCCACGGTCCCACCATATTGCGGGGTTACCGGCGGGGGGCAGTGACCGCCGATTGGGTTTTCCAGACTGATTCCGACGACGAGATGCCGGCAAGCTCGTTCGGTGAGCTGTGGCGCCTTCGCCACCAGGCGGACGCGGTCATCGGCATACGAACCAGCCGGAACCAGTCGCCCGGCCGGCGGGCCATCACCCGAGCCGCCCGATTCACGGCCCGAGCCGCCTTCGGCTGCCGTCTGGCCGACGTGAACTGCCCCTACCGGTTGATGCGCTCTGTGGTGCTGGCCCCGCTGCTGGCCCCCATTCCCCACGACACCTTCGCCCCCAACGTGGTGCTTTCGGGGATGCTGGCCCGATCCGGTGCCCGCCTGGTCGAGGTGCCCGTCCCCCACCACGACCGCACCACCGGAGAGGTGTCGATACTGGGTTGGCGGGCGTTTCGGGCCGCCGTCCGATCCTTCGGCCAGACTGTTCGCCTCAGCCGCGCCCATATCCCAGCAAACTAAACAAAACAGGGGGTTGATCTGGCGGATTGACCCCCAAATGTCACAGCTACCGGGTACCGTCTAATTGGGCTTTGCCCACCCCAACTTCCCCCGACGACAACCGCTAAGGGAATCATGCCCCAGCGATCTAAGACCCTGTTCGACGCCCAACTGGACAACCCTGACACCGAGGTCGATTTTGCCCGCGAACTGGTGAGAGTCCCGGTGGCCGAGGAGATGTCGGAGTCCTTTCTGGCCTACTCCCTGTCGGTGATCACCTCCCGGGCCATCCCCGACGTCCGCGACGGCCTCAAGCCGGTGCAGCGCCGCATCCTCTACTCCATGCTCAACATGGGGATCCGCCCCGACGGTCCCCACCGCAAGAGCGCCCGGGTGGTGGGCGACACCATGGGCAAGTACCACCCCCACGGCGATGCCGCCATCTACGACGCCCTGGTTCGGCTGGCCCAGGAGTTCTCCCGGCCCATCACCCTGATCGACCCCCACGGCAACTTCGGCACCCTCGACGACCCCCCGGCCGCCCCCCGCTACACCGAGTGCCGCTTGGCCGATGCGGCCATGGAAATGTTGGCCGAGATCGACGAGGACACCGTGGACCACCGCTCCACCTACGACGGCGAGAGCTCCGAGCCCGAGTGCCTGCCGGCGAGGCTGCCCAACCTGCTGGTGAACGGCACCACCGGCATCGCAGTGGGCATGGCCACCAACATGGCCCCTCACAACCTGCGGGAGGTGGCCGAGGCCATCCGGCTGGTGATGACCAAGCGCCGGCCCAAGCCCACCGTCGACCAATTGCTCAAGGCCCTTCCCGGCCCCGACTTCCCCACTGGGGGAAAGGTCATCGACTCCGAGGAGGGGGGACTGCGCCAGATCTATGAGATCGGGCGAGGCTCAGTCCGGATCCAGGCCAAAATGGATCCGGTCAAACTAACCCGCAGCCGCAAGGGCATCGAGGTCACCGAACTTCCCTACATGGTCGGGCCCGAGAAGGTGGTCAAGCGCATCAACGACCTGATCGTCGACGGCAAGCTGCCCGGCATCCACGACGCCCGCAACCTGTCCGACCGCCACCACGGGCTGCGCATCCTGATCGAGTGCGAGCCTCATGTGGAGCCCGAGAAGCTGTACTACGACCTGTTCCGCCTCACCCCGCTGGAGGAGACCTTCGCGGTCAACAACGTGGTGCTGGTGAACGGCGTTCCCACCACCGTGGGCCTTTACGACCTGTGCCGCCACTACATCGACCACCGCCTGGATGTGGTGGTGCGGCGCACTCGGCACCGCCTGGGCCGGGCCCGCGACCGCCACCACATTCTGGAGGGGCTGATCACCGCCCTGGACAACATCGACGAGGTGGTGGCCATCATCCGGGGTTCCGATGATGCGGCCGAGGCCCGGCAGCGATTGCAGGACGCCCTGGATCTGACCGAGGTCCAGGCGGCCCACATTTTGGACATGCAGCTGCGGCGGCTCACCACCCTTGAGAAGCAGAGGATCATCGACGAACGCGACGAGCTCGTCGCCCTAATCGACCAGTTGGAGAAGCTGATGGGCTCCGAGCAGCGCCAGCGCACCGTGGTGCTGAAGGAGCTGGACGAGCTGGTGGAGCGGTTCGGCCAGAATCGCCGAACCGAGATCGTGTCCCATCAGGATGCCCCGGTGTATGAGCCCACCCCGGAGGTTGAGCTGACCCCCAAGGCCGATGGGCCGTGCGTGGTCACGCTGTCGACTACGGGCATCGTGGGCCGGGCTGCTGCCGGTGGTCGGCGGCGGTCCCAGTTCGGACGCCACGACGTGTTGACCGCCTCGTTGGAGACCGACTCGACGGGCACGGTTTTGGCCGTCACCTCGGCCGGGCGGGTTATCGCCTCGCCGGTTTCGGCCATCCCCGAGGTGTCGGGCCGCAGTAGGGGCGCAGGGGCGTCCGAGGTGTTCGGGACCATCCGCAGCGAAGCCGTGCTCACCCTGGTGCTGCCCGGCAGTGATCCGATGACGCTGGTCACCGCCGGAGGCACGGTGAAGCGGGTCGACCTGTCGGGGGCCGACAAGGGCCGAGCGGCCAAGCAGGTCATCAAGCTGAAGCCCAACGACAAGGTGGTGGCCGCGTTCTGCGCACCGGAGACCGCCGAGATGGCACTGGTCAGCCTCAACGGTCGTGCGCTGCGGGCACCAATTCAATCGGTCTCAGTTCAAGGGCGGGGGGCGTCGGGGGTTCGGGGCATGAAGCTCAAAAATGGCGACCGGATCATCGCCGCCGCCGGTGTGATGGGCGACGAGACCGTGATCATGGTGGATACCGACGGTTCGGTGGGCATCACTCCGGTCACCGACATCCCGGCCACCGGACGCGACGGTCTCGGCACCCAGTTGGGTGGAGAGGTGCAACTGGCCATGGCCATGGTGACGCCCCCCGCCGATCTGCTGGCCGAGGTGGAAGACGACGGCAAGCCGGCCAAGGCCCCGGTGCCGTTCCCGCTGGAGAATGGTGACGCCGACCACGCTGTGGTCCGAAGTGTGGGGATGCCCCGATGGTGACCCGCACCAGTTCCGCCTCCCGCTCCCGGGGCAAGAACTCCGACTTGTTCGCCCCTGCCAACGGGGGGAACGGCAACGGCAGCTATGACGCGGCCGACATCGTCACCCTCGAGGGGTTGGAGGCGGTTCGAAAGCGCCCCGGCATGTACATCGGGGGCACCGGCAGCGACGGCCTCATGCACCTGGTGTGGGAGTTGATCGACAACGGCGTGGACGAAGCCGGGGCTGGTTTCGCCACCCGCATCGACGTGACCCTGCATGCCGACGGCTCGATAGAGGTCAGCGACAACGGCCGGGGCATCCCTATCGACCCCCATCCCACCAAGAAGGTGTCGGCGTTGGAGGTAGTTCTCACCGAGTTGCACTCCGGCGGCAAGTTCGGCGGCGGGGTGTATGGCGCCTCCGGAGGACTGCACGGGGTGGGCGCGTCGGTGGTCAACGCGCTGTCCACTCGGCTTCGCGCCGAGGTGGACCGGGACGGTGCCACTAGGCAGCTCTGGTTCGTGAAGCAAAAGGCCGGCCAATTCGACGGCGACAAGTTCGTTAAGGGCCACAAGCTCCGCCGAATCCGCTCCACCCGCAAAACCGGCACCCGCATTCGCTTCTGGCCCGACCAAGACCTGTTCGACCCCGACGCGGCGGTGGACTTCGAGACCATTCGCGACCGCGCCCAGCAGGCCTGCTTCTTGGTGCCGGGGCTGCGGATCAGGCTGGAAGACAAGCGCCGGGGAAGCGAGAACGAGCCGGTCGACATGATCTCCCACGGGGGATTGGCCGATCTGGTGGCCCATCTGTCGGCGTCTGAAGCCGTCACCGAGGTCATCTCCATTCCCGGCGCCGAGGAGTTCGAGGAGAAGGTCCCCGTAGACGGCGCCATGGAGGTGGTTACTCGCAGTTGCCAAGTGGACATCGCCATGCGCTGGGTCAAAGACTATGAGTCCAAGGTGGCCACCTTCGTCAACACCATTCCCACTCCCCACGGGGGCACCCACCTGACCGGTTTCGAGCGGGCTCTGACCCGGGCGGTCAACGACAGCCTGCTGGCCGATTCCAAGAAGCTGGCCCGCCTGGCCAAACAGGGCAACGACCGGGCCCAGCGGGAGGACGTACAGGAGGGTTTGGTGGCCGCGGTCAAAGTCACCTTGCCCGAACCTCAGTTCCGGGGCCAGACCAAACAGGAACTGGGCACCCCGCCGGTGCAGTCCATCGTCTACAACGTGCTCAAAGACGGCCTGGAGAGCTGGTTCCAAACCGGCCCCAAGAGCCATGTCAACGCGCTTCAGTCCAAGATCGCCGACGCGGTGATGAGCCGGGTGTCAGCCCGCCAGACCCTGGAGAACAAGCGACGGGCGGCGTCGCTGGGATCCACGGGAATGCCCGACAAGCTGGCCGACTGCCGGGTTCACGGCCCGGAGTCCGAGCTGATCCTGGTGGAGGGCGACTCGGCCGCCGGCCCGGCCAAGGCGGGGCGCAATGCCGAGAATATGGCCATCCTGCCTTTGCGGGGCAAGGTGGTGAATGCGGCCAAGTCGTCGGTGAAGCAGGTGCTGGACAACGCCGAGGCCCAGGCCCTGTTCACCGCTATGGGAGCGGGCTCCGGCGACGACTTCGACATGGCCAAGGCCCGGTACGGGCGCATTGTGATCTTGTGCGACGCCGACGTGGACGGGAGCCATATCCGCTGCCTGCTGCTCACCTTGATCCACCGCTTCATGCGCCCGATGCTGGAGGCGGGCCGGGTGTACGCCGCCCAACCCCCGCTGTACACGGCCAAGGTGGGCGACCAGACCCATCGGGCATGGACGGACGCCGAGCGGGATGAGAAAACCGCGGAGCTCACCAAGGGCAACCGCAAGGCCGAGAACATCCGATGGTCCCGGTTCAAGGGACTGGGCGAGATGGATACCGACGAGTTGGCCGAGTGCGCTCTCGACCCCGAGACCCGCACGCTGCGACAACTGACGATCGACGATGTGAAGAAGGCCGAGGAGATGTTCGAGACCCTGATGGGCTCAGACGTGAGCCGCCGCAAGGATTTCCTCATCGCCCATAGCGAGCTTGTCGACCGCGACGCCCTCGACTACTGACCGACATGGGAGAAATCAGGTAAACAGACATGACCATGACAGAACCCGTCGAACAAGCCGAGGAGCCCGTCAGCGACAAGCTCATGGAGATTCCTGAGCGCTACATGCCCAAACACCTGTCGCCTTCCAGCGCGTCGTCGTATCGGGAATGTGCCCGGCGCTGGAAGTTCCGCTATGTCGACCGGCTGCCCGACCCGCCGGGCGAGGCCGCGGTTACCGGAACCTTCGCCCACATGGTGCTGGAAAAGCTGATGCAGGAACCGGTGGAGTGCCGCACGGTGGACCGGGCCAAGGAGCTGGCTCGCGAGGCCTGGCCCAGAATGGAGAACAGCCGGGATTACCGATCCCTGGACTTGGACGAAAATGCCAGCCGGAACTTTCGGTGGAACGGCTGGAAGGCCATAGAGGGGCTTTGGGATTTGGAAGATCCCGGCAAGGTGCGGGTGGCCTCCACCGAGCAAGACGTGAGGGTGGAGATCAACGGGGTCCCGTTCCGGGGCATAATCGACCGGGTTGATGAGACCGACGACGGCTTGGTGGTCACCGACTACAAATCGGGCAAGGCCCCGTCGGAGCGGTTCTCCTCCAACTACGCCACCCAGATGTTGCTTTACGCCGCCGCCCTCACCGAACTGGAGGGCCAAAAGCCGGCCAAGGCTCAGCTGCTGTATCTGGGCCAGAAAGTGGTGGAGGTGGACATCACCGACGAGAACCTCGCCGAGGCAGTGGACGAGTTGCGGACCACCTGGCTGGCCATCATGGAGAGCTGCATCTCTCAAGAGTTCGAAGCCACTGTCGGTCCGCTGTGTGGTTGGTGTCCGTTCGTGGCCCAGTGCCCCGAGGGCACCGCCGAGGTGCTCCACCGCGACAAGATCGGCAAGCTGCGATCCGACGCTCCCGCCCTCGAGCGGATCGGCCAAGCCGAAAAGGCTGGCGACTAAATCCGGGGCAGCCGCGTTCCGGCCAGTCGTCCCATGGCCGGGGCCATAAGCACTTCTTGCCGCTGGGTGGCCCTGGCCCAGTAGTGGGCGGCCTCGCCGTCGTCATCCATGTTGAAGCGGTCCCGGTCGGCTCGGTCTTGGTCGGCCAGTGTTGGGCCGATGCGGTCCACCATGTCGAGGTACCGCACCAACCGGGCCACCGATTTGGCCCGAGCCGACGCATACCCCTCCAACGCGGGGGTGATCACCGTGCGCAGGTCGTCCAGCACGGCCTCGTAGGCCACGCTGGCCTCAGTATCAGAGGGTTCCGGCACCTCAACCGGCTCCACCGCCACCCCAAGGGCTTCGCACAACAGCTCAGCGGTCACCCGGCGGTGGAGGGTGGAGAACAGCATCCTCATACCCAAGTCGCCGCCGGCCGCCCCGGCCACTCCAAGTCCGATCAGGTTGCGGACCTGGCAAGCCACCTGCCAGTAGCGCACCCGCTCGGCGTCCACCAGGCCGTCGTACCACCCGAACGCGGTGTCGACGTCTATAAACGGGGTGAGCATGGCCCGCACCGTGATCCAAGCCAAGTCCTCCATAGGGTCTCCTAAATGGGCCAACTCCCAATCGCACAGCCCCGTCACCCGGCGTCCGTCGTGCAACACGTTGCCCGGCCCCAGATCGCCGTGGACCAGCACTGGCCGATTCGGCGGTCCAGGTGCCGTCTCGGTCAGTTGGCGCAAGCCCAAATCGATCAGCGGATCGGGCTCGGGGCAGTGCTCCCTATAGAGCTGAGACCACACCGCCAGATCATCGTGGGCCAGATCAGCCGGCGGCTCCAGGCTATGGAGAACGTTGACCTGCTCCATGAAATCCCTGGCCAAGGCAAGATCGTCCAGCGGACCCGGCGCACCCTCAACGAAGTCCAACAACAGCGCCCGCCCATCGGGGCTGACCCCGCGGAATCCGGCGGCCCGCACCGGCTTGTCGGCTAGCCACCGATACACCCCGGCCTCTCGGCCCAAGTCGTAGCCCACTGCGGAGAGCGCCGAGGTGCCGGCGTCCATCCGCAAAAACTGCTGGCACCCGTCATCCAGCGTCACCACCCACGCCTGACGGGAGGCACCTCCCGGAATGCGGGCCGCGTCCGCGACCCCCCGGCCACAGCACTCTTCGACCCAATTCAACAGCTCGGGTTCCAGCGCGCTCACCCAACCAGATTAAGCCCCTCTGCCACCCGCCTCGTATTCGACGTCTACGCTCAACTCCTCGTGTTTCCACCGGGCTTCTTTGATCGGGCTGATCCCAGCCCTGACCAATTCTTCTACGCACCACCCCGCCTGGTCACCCACATTGACGATCAGGCCGTCGCCGCAGTCGGCGCCCTCTACCAAGAGTTGGGGCTGACGGGAGAAGTGCTGGATCTGATGTCGTCGTGGATCTCGCATTTCACCAACCCGCCAGAGCGGCTGGTAGCGCTCGGTATGAACCAGGTCGAACTGGCTGCCAATCCCATGGCCCACGAGTGGCTCATTCACGACCTCAACCACACTCCTCGGCTGCCCCTTGACGACGACTCCTTCGACGCCGTCACCTGCTGCGTCTCGGTGGACTACCTGACCCAGCCCATCGAGGTGTTCACCGACGTGGCCCGGGTGCTGCGCCCCGGTGGCCTGTTCGTGGTCACATTCTCCAATCGGTGCTTCCCCACCAAAGCCATCCGAGGCTGGCTCTACGCCGACGACGCCGGGCACCTAGAGATCGTCCGCCGCTATTTCGAGGCCGCCGAAGGATGGGCTGAGCCGACGACCAAGCAGTGCATCCCGTCGGGCACCCCCGGCGACCCCCTCTATGCCGTCTATGCCGCCGCGAACTAAGCGGTCGCCGATCCGCCGGGAAATTATGTCAGCCCGATGCCTAGCATCGTGCCCCAGATGGTCAGCATGAATCCCGACATGACGAACACCATCGTCCGGGTCAGCCGAGCTATTTGAAGCGCCATCTCTCCGCGCACGTCCTTAAACCCGGCCTCCATCTTGTGCTCAAGGCCGTCGATGCGGGTGTGAACCCTGGCGAACTCTGCATCCACTTGGGCGAATTTGCCGTTCATCTCGGTGCGGATCCGCTCCTCGCTCGCCTTGACGTCGTCTTTGGTGGCGAGCTGTTCCCAGCGCACGGGAGGCAAACACTCGATCAAAGTTCTCGCCTCCTCCTCACCCAGCACCTCGCTCAATCGGCTCACCAGCGCCAAACGCCTGCTCTCTTCCGCCAGCATAACCAGCCACTCCAATCCAGAATCTGAAAGGAGGACCGCAACACCGCCCACACGTGGTGCCCGCCACCCTACCGACAGGCATGACACCCAACAACCGCACTTCAAGTGATGAAGTCGGCACTTGTTGAACACCTGACCCGGGGAATTGTCGTTGGGGGTCTCTAGAGTCTTGGCCGTGAGCATTGAGGTGATCTGCACCCCCTATGGGCCGCCCGCCACGGAGCGGCTGGGCGAGCAGATCGCCGCGTTCAAACAGGGCGACCCGCTGGCGCCGGTCACCGTGGTGGTGCCCACAAACATCGCCGGGCTGGGGGCTAGAAGGGCATTGGGGGCCAACGGTCCGGGGATCGCCGCGGTGGAATTCCTCAAGCTGTTCGATCTGGCCGAACGACTGGCCGGACGGCAAATGGCAATGGAATTTGAACGCAAACCGCTTTCTAGCCCGGTTCTCAGCGCCACCGTGCGGAGCGTGTTGAACACCGACCCCGGCCTGTTCCAGGCCTCGGCCCGCCACCCCGCCACCGAGCAGGCCTTGGTGCGGTCTTACCGAGACTTGCGGGAGTTGTCCGACGAGCAACTCGACACCCTGGCGTCACAGAGCCGCCGGGCCGCCGATGTGGTCCGCATTTGCCGACAAGTCCGAACTGAGCTGAAGCCGCAATGGTACGACGGACACGATCTGAGCGAGCTAGCCATCAAGACGCTGAAGTCGGGCTCGCTCAGCGACGTCCTCCAGGAGTTCGGCCCGGTAATAGTCCACCTGCCCCAACGGGTCACCCGATCACAGGGCCTGATGGTCGCCGCCCTATCCAAGACGACCCCGGTGGCAGTGATCGCCGGGCTCACCGGAGACGATGCGGCCGACAGGGCTGTGACCGAGTCGGTAGGGCATATGGGTGGCCAGCCCAGTTCCGTTCCCAAGGTCGCCAAACCCCGCGGCCAATGGATCATTAGCACCGCTAGCGCCGATGAGGAAGTCCGGGTTGCAGTACGAGAGGTGGTTCACGCGGCAAGAAACGGCAGCCCCTTGAGCCGGATCGCCGTGCTGTGTGGCGGCGGCGAGCCGGTGATCCGCCAGCTTCATGATCATCTCGATGCCGCGGGCATTGCCTACAACGGTCCCAGCGGACGAAATCTGGCCGATTCGCTGACTGGCCGAGGGCTCATCGCCCTGCTGAACCTGGAGGGCCGGGACTTCCGCCGAGACGAGGTGTTCGCCCTGCTGTCGGTGGCGTCAGCCACCGTGACCGGTGGGGAACCATCCAGCGAACAGCCCACCCTGGCCGCTGACCTGGTGATGGCGTGGGAGCGGGTGTCGCGCCGAGCCGGGGTGGCCCGGGGGTCCGATCAGTGGGAGATGCGGCTCAACCGGTACGCCGAAGAACAGCGGAAGGCCGCCCAACAAGAACAGCGCGATCCCGACCGAGTGGAGGGACGGGTTGAGCGGCGCCGGCGGGAGGCTGATTATGCGGAGTCGCTGGCCCATTTCATGTCCCGGCTCATCGACGACCTGTCTCCTGAACCGGGGCCCGCCACGTGGAATGACTGGTGCATGTGGATCAGGGAGTTGATCCACACTTATCTCGGCACTGAGGATGTCCGGCAGCGCTGGCTGGAGTCCGAACAGGAGGCCGCCAACAAGATCGAGGGAATACTCGACCGATTGGCCAATCTCGACGAGATCGAACGTCGTCCCCGACCAGCCACCTTCCGACACACCCTGATCTCGGAGTTGGGCGCGCGCACCGGGCGGGTCAACCGGATCGGACACGGCGTGCTCACCGAGGAGATCGGCGCCTCTCTGGGAATGGAGCTGGATCGAACAATTCTGATCGGCATGGCCGAGGGGACGTTTCCCCACACCCCCTCCGACGATCCGCTCCTGCCCGATCGGGAACGCAAGACCGCGGGCGATGACCTGGCCCTGCTCTCCGACCGCGTGGACGACCAGCACCGCCACCTCTTGGCCGCACTGGCCTCAGCCGAGGTCAGCACCTTGGTGTACGCCCGGGGCAACGCCCGGCAGGCGTGCGAGCAGCACCCGTCCCGCTGGCTGCTGGACTCCGCCAGCGCATTGGCAGGTCACACTGTGGACAGCACCAACCTGGAGAACCTGGCCGATGATGAGACTGCCGACTGGTTCAAACACGTGCCCTCGTTTGCTGGAAGGGTGCTCGACGCTGAGTTTCCAGCCACCGCCCAAGAGTTCCGGTTGCAGGCTCTAGTCCGGGAAAATCGATCTGGTGATCTGCCGCTCGACGATGACCTAGTTCTGGCCCGAGGAGCTGAATTGGTTGCAGCCCGGTCGTCAAAACTGTTCACCCGCTTCGACGGCAACCTGTCGGCCATCGAAGTCGCCGACCTTGCCGAAGACGTGGTGTCACCCACCAGCCTGGAAACCTGGGCCGACTGTCCGATGCGTTATTTCTTTCAGTACGTCTTGCGAGTGCAGACGTTCGAGCAACCCGAGGACCTGCTCCAGATCTCGGCGTTGGAGAAGGGTTCGCTGGTCCACGAAATCTTGGACATGTTTGTGAGTGAGCAGCTCGCCAACGACCAAGTGCCGCCCCCCGGCCTGCCGTGGAGCGAGCAGCAGCGCCGCCGCCTCCTCGAGATCGGAGCGGAGTTGTGCAATCAGGCCGAAGCCCAAGGGCTGACCGGCACCCCGGTGTTCTGGCACCACGACCGGCATCGGATCATGACCGACTTGGAGCGCTTCTTGTCGGAAGACAACGATCAGCGCAGCCGCCTAGGCGTTACCGCCACCGCTAGCGAATTGGCCTTCGGAATGCCTGACGGTGAGTTGGAGGCGGTGGCCGTCCCGCTGCCCAGCGGCCGGACAGTGCGGTTCCGAGGTCGAGCCGACCGGGTCGACCAAGACGGTGGCAACACTCTGCTGGTCACCGATTACAAGACCGGCAAAGCCGACCCCTACAAAGACTTGGACGAGGACAGCCGCAACTGGGACCCCGTGTTGCGCGGCACACGGCTCCAACTCCCGGTGTACGGGTTGGCCGCCCAGGCCCAGATCGGCGACCCCGCTGCCCCAGTTACAACCCAGTATTGGTTTGTCACCAGCGACCAGCAGTTCAAGGCCTACGGTTACCGGCTGAACGACCGGGTGATGGATCGCTTCCGCTCGGTGGTGGACACCATTGCCGACGGCATCGAGGACGGGGTGTTTTGCGACCGTCCCCAACCTGATCGCACCGAGGGGCCGTTCAGCCAATACTGCGACTACTGCAACGCCGACCGACTAGGCACCCAGGACCGCCGCCGGGCCTGGGAAGCCATGAAGGACCGAGATGAACTGGCGGACTACGGACACCTAGCTGAGTCGCCCTACGAATTTGATCCCGAGGCGCTCTGACCATGGCCCCAACCACGAATGATCAAGTAGACCGGGATGCCATCGAGGCTGAACTCGACTCGACCCTGTTCGTGGAGGCCGGGGCCGGATCGGGCAAGACCACCGCGTTGGTGGCCCGAGTTCTCTCTCTGCTCGAAAACGGCGTGCCCATGGAGAACATCGCCGCCATCACGTTCGCCGAGAAGGCCGCTTCAGAGCTGAAGAATCGCCTGCGCCAAAGGCTCTCTGAGACGGGTGATCATCCCGAAGCCCTCGACCAGCTTGACGGCGCGGCCATCACCACCCTCCACGGATTCGCGCTCCGCATTTTGTCCCAACACGCCATCGAGGCCGGATTGCCCGCCCGCGTCGAGGTGAGCCCAACCGAGGCGTTCGAAGACCGCTGGGTGGATTTCCAAACTCGGCTGCTGAACAGCTCACAACAGGAGCACGCCCTGGCTCTAGCCCGAATCTTGGGCCTCAATATGGGCCACCTTCGGGAGCTGGCTCAGAACCTCGACGGCAACTGGGATTTGGTCGCCCGGGAAATGGGCAACCAGCCCTCTCCCACCGGCCCGATCATGATTCCCGACGTCAGCGGCTTTCCCGCTTGGTTCGGCGAAGTGGCCGCCCTGTCGATGTATTGCACGGACCCCACCGACCGGATGCTGCCCAAGCTCGAGGCCATTGCCGACCGGGCCCAGTTGCTGGCAGGGGCGGTAGGAGACGACGACCAGATCTTGCGATTGCTGTTTCTTTCCGGGCTGAGTTTCACCAAAGCGGGCCGGAAGGGCAATTGGCCCGACGAAGACAGCGAAGACCCGTCATTGGATGATGTGGCCGCCCAGTTGCGGGAGCTGGGTGACGCCATCACGGATCTCAGAGCCTGTGTGGCTGATGGGCTGATCGAGCGGCTGACCCTGGTACAGGCGGAATTCACTCTCGAAGCCGCCGAAGACCGCCGTCGCCAGGGGGTGTTGGAATACCACGACCTGTTGGTTCTGGCCCGAGACTTGCTGCGACACCCCCTGCACGGCGAAGAGATCAGAGAGGCGCTGGCCGAGCGCTTTCAGCGCCTGCTGCTCGACGAATTCCAAGACACCGATCCCATCCAGATCGAGCTGGCCAAGCTGATCGCCACCCCCCCTGATGACCACCGACACTGGTCGGAGTTGCAGGACGAGGCGGGGCGGTTGTTCTACGTGGGCGATCCCAAACAATCGATTTACCGGTTCCGGCGAGCCGATATCGCCTTGTACACCCAAGCCGGACAGACTCCGACCATCGCTCGGAAATCGCTCACCCGCAACTTCCGATCGGTCGAGCCCATCCTCACCTGGGTCAACGAATTGTTCGAGGACTTCCTCGTCTCGCCCAGTGAGGCAAAGAAGCACGTCCAACCCGACTATCAGCCCCTCGACGCGGTGCGGGGATCTCCGCCTGTGGGACCACCAGTGGCCGTGCTCAACCACGAACATCCCAAACAGACCCGCACTGGCGATTTGCGAATGATCGAGGCTCAAGAGGTTGCCCAGGCCATATTGACCGCCGTTAGTCAAGGCTGGTCGGTGGGCGCCGGGAAGGGCGAGAACGGCCACGAACTGTGGCGACCAGCCCGGCTGGAAGACATTTGCATCCTGCTGCCAGCCCGCACCTCGCTGCCCCAGCTCGAAGAAGCGCTGGAAGCGCACGGCATCCCCTATCGGATCGAGGCTGGCTCGCTGATCTGGTCCAGCCAGATCATTCGGGAAGTGATGGCGGCGGTGAGGGCGCTGGCCGATCCCACCGACGAAGTGGCCCTGGTGAACGCCCTGCGATCCCCCGCCTTCGGCTGCGGCGACAACGACCTCTTTACTTACAAGGTGACCCATAAGGGGCAGTGGAACTACACGGCCACCCCACCCAAGGATCTCCCTGATGGCCATCCGGTGGGAGAAGCCATGGAGTGGCTGGCCGAATTGCATGCCGAGGTGCGGTGGCTGAATCCCAGCCAGATTCTCGAGCGCATCGTGCGGAACCGACGGCTGATGGAGTCGAGTTGCTTCAGCCAGTCCCGAGCCCGGGATGCGTGGCGCAGCCTCGACCTGGTTATCGATCAGGCTCGCCAGTTTGAGGAATCAGGCGGGCGAGGATTGCGGGAGTTTGTGGCCTGGGTGGATCGGAAGATCGCCGAGCGAACCAGAGAGACCGACGTCATCTTGTCGGAGACCGACGACGATGCAGTGCGCATCACCACCATCCACGCCGCCAAAGGCCGGGAATTCCCCATCGTCATCCTGTCGGGCGGCTATGTCCAGAGGCGTCCCAAGACAGCCAAAGTGGTTTGGCCCACTGATGGCGGCTTCGGTGTGGGCTTCAACAACCTCCTGCGAACCGAGTCGTTCACCGAGCGCCAAGATCATGAAGAGGAAATGGAGCACGCTGAGCGGGTGCGCTTGCTCTACGTGGCCCTGACACGGGCGATGGACCACTTGGTGGTGTCGGCTCATCGCATTGAGCGAAGTGAAAGCAGCACTGCCAGGCCGTCGATGGCCGAGATGGTGGTGGAAAACGCCGCTTGGCTGCCGGAAACGGAGTGGGCGCCGGAGCCTTTGTCATCACGAGAACCTGACCCCCCCATCGACACATCCTTGACGGCGTGGCAGAGCGAGCGGGATTCCTTTATGGCCGCAGCAAGCAAACCATCGATCACAAGTGCCTCGAGAGTCGCCTGGACCGAGACTGAAGATGATGCTGAACAATTCCCCGGCCTGGACAAAGACGGACCCATCGACGGCGACGACGATAGGTCGCCATCGCGCAAGGGCCGCAGCGGTACCCAAATTGGCAGCGCGGTTCACGGTGTGCTGCAAACGGTTGCATTGAACACCGACCCCGAAAACCTCGATCCAGTGGTTGCCGCCCAAGCCGAAGCCGAAGGCGTCTCCCAAGCCCGGAGCATGGTTAGGGCCCTGGCTCGATCCGCTCTGGAGTCCAACACCGTGCGGAAAGCGGCTGGCTCCGAGCACTGGAAGGAGCTGTTCGTGGCCGCCCCGGTGGATGGCACTGTTGTGGAGGGCTACATCGATCTGCTGTACCGCACTGATGACGGACTCGTGGTGGTGGACTACAAGACCGACGACATCCACGACGACGACGTCTTCGAAGCCAAGATCGACCGCTACAAGCACCAGGTGGCGGCCTACTCCCTGGCGGTGGAGCAGGTGGTGGGTGAGCCAGTGGCCCGCTGCGTGCTGGTGTTCGCCCGGGATGGCCAAGACGCAAAAGAGGAAGTCATCGCCGGCGACGACCTGGCCTCAGCCCAGCAAGAAGTCCGCCGGCGGCTGGCCTCGGCTGCGGCCTGATAGGAAGAGGGCGATGTTCACGTTGGTGGTGATGGCCGCGGGGCTGGGATCGCGCTTCGGCGGCACCAAACAACTTGCCCAGGTGGGGCCCAATGGCGAGGCCTTCTTGGACTTCGCCATCGCTGATGCCCGCGCCGCTGGCGCTAATCGGGTGGTGCTCATCGTGCGCAGCGATATCGAGGCTGACGTGAACCGGCACTTCGAGACGCGCGGCGGTCTGCCCGACGATCTTGATGTTGCCTATGTGCACCAAGACGCGCACGGCCCGTCCCGCCCCAAACCTTGGGGCACTGCCCATGCCGTTTTGGCCGCGGCCGAGGCGGTATCCGGTCGGTTCATGGTGTGCAACGCCGACGACTACTACGGTCCCACCGCCTACGCCGCCCTCGCCCAGGCCATGGAGGGCATGGCCGACAACGAGGCCCGGCTGTGCGGCTACCACCTCGATCACACCCTGCCGGCCGAAGGCACCGTGACCCGCGGCGTGTGCCAGGTGGACGGCGACCGCCTCGTCGGCATCGTCGAGCAAGAGGGCATTTCCCGAGCCGACCACACCCTTCCCAAAGACACCCTCGTTTCCATGAACCTGTGGGCCTTCTCCCCTGTGTTCCTAGACGCCCTTCGAGACGGCTTCACCCGCTTCCTCAACGAGCACGGCGGCAGCTCCTCGGCCGAATACCTCCTCCCCCACGCCGTCGCCACTGAAATGAAGAGCGGCGCACTCACCGTTGAGGTCGTAACCACCGAAGAAACCTGGATCGGCGTGACCAACCCCGACGACCTAGATGTGGCCAGAGCTGCCCTCAGGTCCCGCTAACGAGATGCCCGAGCTGCCTGAAGTAGAGACAATCCGCCGTCAACTGGTCCCAAGGCTTCAAGGCCGCCGCGTCCTAGATGCCCACTCCCATGGGTCGGAGAAGTTCACCCCGGCCAAAGACGCCGTCGGCGCCACGATCCAGGCACTCAGCCGCAAAGGCAAGTACCTCATTGCCAGCCTCAACGACGGCCGGGAGCTCATTGTCCACTTGGGCATGACCGGCTCCCTCGCCATTGCCCCCGACATCCCCGACGACCCCTACATCCGGGCCTGGTGGCAACTCGACGGCAACGAATTCCTCAACTACCGGGACGTCCGCCGATTCGGCCGCATCCGCTGCGTGTCCGCCGGTCAATACGGCGCCATCCCCACGCTGGCCGCCCAAGGCCCCGACGCCCTAAGCCCCGAATTCACCGCCGAGGGCTTCTACCGGGCCCTCCGCAACAGCCGCCGCCGAATCCCCACCCAGCTCCTGAGCCAGAGGCCCGTGGCCGGTGTCGGCAACATCTATGGAACCGAAGCGCTGTGGATAGCCGGGATCCACCCGGCCAAACGCCAAATCAGCCGAGCAGCAGCCGAGAAGCTTCACGCCGCGCTGGTTGATGTACTGAATGCCGGGCTGGCCAACGGCGGTACCACCCTGCGTGACTACCGCAACGCCGACGGCGGCGAAGGGAGCCATCAGAATGCCCTGGCCTGCTATGGCCGCTCGGGCCAGCCCTGCCTCCGGTGTAGGACTCCGCTGCAACACCGGGTCTACGACGCCCGCACCCTCACTTTCTGCCCCCAATGCCAGCCGCGCTAACGTCCGCTGCGGTCGAAGGGGAATCACATGAGCGATGAGATGACCGACGTGCAAAAGGAAGCGTTCGTCGCCAAACTCCGTCAACAGGTCGGCAGCACCGGCACGCCATCGGTTGCTCGAGATCCCGTGAACCAACCCATGATCCGCCACTGGTGCGATGCCATGGAGGACGCCAACCCCCTCTACACCGACCCCGATGCGGCCATCCAGGGCCCGCACGGGGAGATCGTCGCCCCTCCGTCCATGCTCAACGCCTGGACCATGATCGGAATGGTCCCCCGGGTCAACGATCCCCAAGACCCGGCTTCCGGCGTGTACGCCATGCTGGATGCAGCCGGCTATGTCGGTGTGGTGGCCACCAACTCCGAGCACGTGTACCACCGCTATCTCAAACTCGGCGACCATCTGACCGGCACCGTCAAGCTGGTGGACGTGTCGGAGGAGAAGCAGACTGCTCTGGGCATAGGCCACTTCGTCACCACCGAGACCGAGTACCTCAATCAGCACGGCGAACACGTTGGTTCCATGTTCTTCCGCATCCTCAAGTTCCGCCCTGGCACCGGGCGCACCGCCAGTTCCAGCGACGGCGACAGCACTTCGGAGCGACCACCCCGCCCCCGCCCCAGCCGCAACCAGGACACCGATTTCTTCTGGCAGGGCAGCCGAGTCGGGGAACTGCGCATTCAGCAGTGCCTCAAGTGCGAGCGCCTTCAACACCCGCCCGGCACCCGCTGCCCGGCCTGCGGGGCCACCGACATCGGCTACACCACAGCCTCCGGCAAGGGCACGCTGTACTCCTACGTAGTGGCCCACCACCCCCGGGTGCCCTCTTTCGACTACCCGCTGAACATCGGGCTGGTGGAGCTGGAAGAGGGCGTCCGCCTGGTGACCAACATCACCGACTGCGATCCCGATCAGCTCAAGGTGGGCATGCCACTAGAGGCCTGGCACATGCAGACCCACGAGGATGTGAGCTTGCCAGTGTTCCGGCCGGCCCGGGTGCCCCGGAACCCAAACACCCTGAGCTTCGATGAGGTGAGCGTGGGCGACGAATTGCCGCTATGCCCGATTCCTCTCACCCCCACGCTGATCGTGTCTACCGCCATCGCCTCGCGTGACTACCAAGACGTCCACCACGACCGGGATATGGCCATAAAGAAGGGGTCTGAGGACATCTTCATGAACATTTTGACGTCCAGCGGCCTCTCGGCCCGTTACATCGGCGACTGGGCCGGCTCCGACGCCGTTTTCAAGAACCTGAAGATCCGCCTCGGCGCCCCCAACTACCCCTATGACTGCATGACTATGTCGGGGTCGGTCACCGCCAAGCGAGAGGCCGACGGAGAGGCAATCGTCGAAGTGTCATTCCGGGGCCAGAACAGCCGGGGCCCCCACGTTTCCGGAACCGTCGATCTGGCCTTGCCCAGAGCGTAGGAGAGCGCCATGACCCTGAACTACGCCTACGAGTGCGCCATAGCAGGCATCGGTGCCACCCCATTCACCAAAGACTCGGGCCGCACCCCCATGGACCAGGCCGTGGAGGCCTGCATGGCCGCCTGCGAAGACGCCGGCCTTCCCCCCGAAATGGTCAACGGCTTCGTTACCTATTCGGCCGAGCAAAACCCCGAGATCGAACTGGCCCGCAACCTGGGCATCCCGGAGCTGACCCACTTCTCAATGGTCCATCACGGAGGCGGGGCGGCCTGCGGGGTGATCGCGGTGGCCTGCCAGGCCATCTACTCCGGCGCGGCCGACTACGTGCTGTGCTATCGGGCCTTCAACGAACGCTCGTGGCACCGATTCGGCGCCGGAGTGCAGGATCGGCCAGCCGGCGCCGAAGCGTCAGAAGTCAGCTTCTCGTGGAGTTCACCGTTCGGGCTGGTCACGCCGGCGTCGTGGGTGGCCATGTTCGCCACCCGCTATATGCACGAGTACGGCGCCACCACCGAGGACTTCGGCCGGGTGTCGGTGGTCGACCGGGATTTCGCCGCCACCAATCCTTACGCCCACTTCTTCCAGCGACCCATCACCCTGGAAGACCACCAGAACAGCCGTTGGATCGTGGAACCGCTGCGCCTGCTGGACTGCTGCCAGGAAACCGACGGGGCCCAGGCCCTACTGGTGACCACTGCGGAAAGGGCCAAAGACCTCAAGCAGAAGCCAGCTGTCATCGCCTCCGCTGCCCAGGGGGTCGCCGAAGACCAGCACATGATGAAGAGCTACTTCCGAGACAGCATCACCGGCATCCCCGAGATGGGGTTGTGCGCCCGCCAGCTCTATCAGTCGAGCGGGCTGTCGGCCGATGACATCCAGACCGCCATCATCTACGACCACTTCACCCCTCTAGTACTCCCCCAGCTCGAGGAGTTCGGCTTCTGCGATAGGGGCGAGGCGAAGGACTTCATCCGTGACGGCCACCTCGGAAGAGAAGGCCGTCTGCCAATAAACACCAACGGGGGCCAGCTCGGCGAGGCTTACATCCACGGCCTCAACGGCATCGCCGAGGGCGTACGCCAGATCCGAGGCACCTCGGTGAACCAGGTCGACAATGTGGAGAACGTTTTGGCCACCGCCGGTACCGCCGTCCCCACCAGCGCGCTCATCCTCTCCCAGCCCCGCTGATGCCGAAGATAGGATGAACCCCAGGCCCCAAGAGTCAGCCAATCACCATGACCCTACCCGTAAGCCCATTGGCTTGTGTATGCTCCCGGCTGACAGAATGAACTACAACAGGACCCTACGAGAGAGGCCCAACTATGGAATTCAGCCACGACCGCTCCGGTGACACTCTGGTAGTCAACGCTTCTGGAAGGGTCGACGGATCCAACGCATCGGATTTCCTGGAGTCCCTGCAAGGAATGTTTGATCCTGGCGACCAGCAGATCATCCTGGATCTCGGCGGTCTTGAGTACATCAGCAGCGCGGGGCTGCGGGTACTGCTGATGGCGGCCCAGAACCTCGACAAGCAGAACAAGTCCTTCAGCATCTGCTCTCTGACCGAATCGGTGGGCGATGTATTCCGCATCAGCGGCTTCGACCAAATCATCAGTGTCTTTCCATCGGTAGAAGCAGCCAAGCAGGGGTAACCCTTTGACTCAGGCCTACAGGATCCTGGTCGTCGACGACGAACCGGATCTTGAACCTCTGATTCTCCAGCGGATGCGACGGCAAATCCGCTCCAGCGAGTATGAGTTCGTCTTTGCTCAGAACGGAGTGGAGGCGCTGGAGAAGCTCAACGCCGATCCAACCATCGACATGGTGTTATCGGACATCAACATGCCCAAGATGGACGGACTCACGCTCCTCCAGCAGCTTCCCGATGTCGATCCCAATCTTCGAGCGGTCATCATCTCCGCGTACGGAGACATGGACAACATCCGTACCGCAATGAACCGCGGGGCGTTCGATTTCGTCACCAAGCCCATCGACTTCGACGATCTCAAGATCACCATCACCCGCACACTGGAGCATTTGGCCGAGTGGCGAGAAGCACTGTCATCGCGTGACCAGCTGGTGGCCCTCCAAAACGAGCTGAGCATCGCCAGCCAGCTCCAGCAGTCCATCCTGCCCAAGAAGCCCCCGGTGAGCAACGAATACGAGGTCTCGGCCAACATGGAGCCGGCCCGAAACGTCGGCGGCGACTTCTACGACTATTTCAGTCTGGAAGACCAGATTGGCCTTGTAATCGCCGACGTCTCCGACAAAGGCATTCCCGCGTCGATGTTCATGATGTCGAGTCGGACCGCGCTCAAGGGAGCAGCCATCGGTGTCCGCGATCCCCAAATGGTGTTGTCCGAGGTCAACAACCAGCTTCAACAAGACAACCCCACATTCATGTTCGTCACACTCATCTACGCCTTGTTCAACCCAAGCACCGGCTCTCTTACCTACTCCATCGCGGGCCACGACCCCCCGATGCTGGTAAGCGCCGACGGCACCGTCACCGAACTACCCCTCACCAAGGGCGTGGCGCTGGGAATCGCCCCCGACGTCGTCTATACCCAGGAATCGGTCACATTGGCTCCTGGAGATACCGTCGTGCTCTATACCGACGGCGTGACCGAGGCCATGAACGCCGACAACCAGCAGTTCGGGCTTGAGCGCTTGATAGAGGCGTTCGACGGCAACCCGCCCGAAAATGCCCAGGCGGCCAACGAGACCGTGTTTGAACGTGTACGGAATTTCGCAGGAGACGCTCCTCAGTCTGATGACATCACCTGCCTGACGCTGCGACGCCCCTGATGTTTGTCACCGTCCCATCGCTGTCTGCAACGCACCGCAATCGGGATCGCTGAGAATGCACCGCTCGCTGCATTTATCTCACCCACCGGAACAGGGTCATCCCTCCGACGTATTGCCGCTCATCGAGGACATGCTCAATGAGATGGCCGAAGCCGATGACTGGCCAGTGACGCTGACGATGCGGGCCAACCTCATATTGGAAGAGTTGGTGCTCAATACCCTCACCCACGGTGATACGAGCGGTCTCACCGAGATCGACCTTGAACTGGAGTCCAAAGACAATGCGCTCACGATCCGCCTTGCTGATGACGGGTCGCCCTTCAACCCGCTCACGGACGCCCCTGAACCTGATGTCAACCTACCTCTGGCCGAGCGTCCGATCGGCGGGTTAGGGGTCTATTTGGTCAAGACCATGGGCGAGGATCTCGAATACCGCCGGGAAAACGACCGCAATCACCTCAAGCTTGTCGTACACCCCGAGTCGTGAGGGATTCGACACAGAGAGCTTTTCGCAGGTCCCGGCTAGTCGGCCTTGCCATCGCCGCCTTGGTCTTGGGTTTATTGGGGTGCGGTTCCGGTAGCGAGGATCCAGTGCACCCCAATGCCACTGCTGCGCCCACTTCGGGACCTACTCAGGCCCCTTCTCAGAGCGCCCAGTCACTGGGGGTGTTCGACGACCGAGTTGTCTTCGGGCAGTCGGCGGCGTTCAGCGGTCCTGCTCAGGAGCTGGGCATCAATATGAACCTCGGCATCATGGCGGCGTTCGAAGAGGCCAACCGCAATGGCGGCGTACACGGACGCAGGTTGGAGCTCATCACCCGAGACGACGCCTATGAGCCCGAAGCAGCCATCACCAACACCCAGGCGTTGATCAACGATGAGCAGGTGTTCTCGCTCATCGGAGCGGTGGGTACGCCCACGTCGCGCTCAGCCACTCCGGTGGCCGCCGAAGCGGACATCCCCTATGTGGCTCCGTTCACTGGGGCTGGCTTTCTTCGAGACGACAGCTGGGAGAACATCATCAACCTCCGGGCCTCCTATGCCCAGGAGACCGAAGAAATGGTCGAGCGGCTCACCACCGACCTAGGGGTCACTCGAATCGCAGTGATGTTCCAAGACGACTCATTCGGCCGGGCCGGGTATAACGGGGCCCTGGCCGCGCTGGAGCGCCGGGGGATGGAACTGGTGGCCACGGGGGTATACCCCCGCAACACCACCGCAGTGAAGTCGGGGTTGCTCGACCTGAGGCTGGGCAACCCCGAGGCGGTCATCTTGATCGGCGCCTACCAGCCCGTCGCCGCTCTCATTTCCTGGGCCCGCCACATCGGCTTCGATCCCATCTTCATGACGGTCTCGTTTGTAGGCAGCAACGCGTTGGCCGACGAACTCGGGGGGGGCGGCGAGGGCGTGTACGTCACCCAGGTGATTCCCTTCCCCACCGACCTGTCGATTCCGGTGGTGGCCTCTTACACCGCGGCCTTGTCGACGTACGATCCGGCGGCCCAACCAGGATTCGTGTCCTTAGAGGGCTACATAGCGGGCCGCTTGGCCATTGCTGGGCTGGAAGCATGCGGTGCTGATCTCACCCGAGACTGCTTTTTGGAGAATATCTTGGGCGCGGGCCAGTTCGATATCGACGGATTCGCGCTGGACTTCGGCGCAGAAGACAACCGGACAGTGGACAACCAAGGTTCTGACGCCGTGTTCTTGACCGTGATCGATGCCAACGGCGGCTACCTGCCAGAGGCTTCAATGGGAAGCGCCAACCCGTGACCGAGTCAACGCTTCCACAGGAGCCCGAGGCCACCGCCAGCGGGACTGGTGCACAGCGGCCTGCGGTCCATCGCCGAATCTCCACTCAGCTGTACGCGGGGATTTTCGGCGCGGTGGTACTGACCATTGTTGCCAGCGTTGTGAGCTGGATCTCATTCAACAACGTGGACAGCAGCCAAAAAAGGGTCAGCGAAGAGAGCGTGCCCGAACTGGCCGGAGCGTTCAGCCTGGCGGAGTTTTCCAATGCGCTGGTGGCCGCCGCCCCCCGGCTCACCACCGCGCATCCCACGCAGTTCTCCGAGATCTCTGCCGAGGTAACCGTCGCCCAGCAAGAGTTCCAAGCGCGCTTCGATGGCCTACTGAGCCAGAACCCCGACGACGTTCACGTACAAGGTATTGCAGAGGCTGCCGACGCCTTGGAGAGAAACATCACCACGATCACGGCCGATATGCCCCACTTCTACAGCCTGAGCAGGAGGATTGAAGTACTCCAGGTTCAGATTCCATTGCTGCATGATGAGGTTGAGGGCATCATCATTCCCGCAATCGACGACCAACTTTTCTTCCAGGTCACGGGGTACCGGGATCAGGTATCCGACCCGATCGACCCCATGACCCGCACGTCGGGAGACGAGCTCCTCCTCTATCGGCATCTCAATGCCTTGCAGGCCGATATGGCCCAAGTCACCGAGCTGATGGGCAGCGCCCTCATCGCCTCAGAGGCTGACTTCGTGGAACCGCTGATAGAGAGTTTCGAATCAGCAGAAGACCGGATCCAGATCAGCTTGTCGGCCATCGCCGCTTCAGAGGTCGCCCCAGGGCTGGGAACAGCAGTCGACCGGCTCTTGGCATTGGGTAACGGCAACGACAGCGCATTCCAAGTCGCAGTCGACCGCTTGGAGATCATCGAGCGTCAAGACAGTCTCCTGGCCCAGAACCAGGAAGTAGCCGTCGATCTCCTCGCCGAGGTCAACGCACTCGTTCAAACAGCCCAGGCTGGCGCCGACCAAGCCACCGAAAACTCAGCGCAGACCATCAACACCGCCCGCATTCTCTTGGTGATCATCAGCGTCGTCGGCGTCATAGGAGCGGGGCTGATCAGCTGGCTCTTCGTGGGCCGCGTGCTGTTGCGCCGCATCGGGCGGCTGTCCGGTCGTATGCGGACTCTGGCCAAGGGCGACTTGGAGGAGGAGATCGAGGTCAGCGGACGCGACGAGATCGCGGAGATGGCGTCGGCGCTGGAAGTGTTCCGCCGCCATGCGTTGGAGATCCAGCGCCTGAACCTGGTGGAGCAACTGGCCCAGGAATTGAGCGAGCGCAACGACGAGCTGCAAGCGGTCCTAGAAGAGCTGGGCCAGGCTCAAGATCAGATTGTGGCCCGTGAAAAGCTGGCCGCGCTCGGCGAGGTCACCGCCGGTGTGGCCCACGAGATCAGAAACCCGCTCAACTTCATCAACAACTTCTCGGCGGCGTCGGTTGAGCTTCTGGAGGAGATGGCCGAGATCTATGAGGAGATCATCGACAATCTCTCCGATGAGGACAAAGACCTCATCGAGGAAATCAATCAAGACCTCAACGACAACCTCGAACGCATCCAGACCCACGGCAAGCGGGCCAATCGAATCGTTCAAGACATGCTGTTGATGGGCCGGGGCGGGGGCGAGACCCAGTTGACCGACATCAACGATCTCATCCACGAGCATTCGCTGCTGGCCTACCACAGCGCCCGGGCCCAAGACCCCGAGTTCCAAGTGCTGTTGGAGGAGGAATTCGACCCGGATATGGGCCAGCTCGACGTTGTCCCCCAAGACCTCGGGAGAGTGTTCTTGAACTTTGTGGCCAACGCCGGCTACGCCACCAACAAGAAGCAGAAAGAGATGATTGAGGCGGGCACGGTTGGCAACTACACCCCCACCGTCGTGTTGAAAAGCAGTCGTACCGAAGAAAGCGCCATCCTCAGCGTGCGAGACAACGGCAGCGGCATTCCCCCCGATGTAGCAGCCAAGATCTTCGACCCGTTCTTCACCACCAAGCCCACCAACGAGGGCACCGGTTTGGGCTTGGCCCTGTCCGCCGACATCATCCGCGAGCACGGTGGCACCATCACCGTTAACACCGAACCGGGCGAATTCACCGAGATGGTGGTGGAACTACCACTGACTCGAGCCAAGACCACGCCATTAGTCGAAGCCGACGGGGATGGCGAAAACGAAGACGACGAAGACGACGAAGACGACGAAGACGACGAAGACGACGCCTAGGCAGCCTCCATCATCGCAGCGGTTTGAGCAGTACTCCGCTAATGGCGGCTGCCGCCCCTCCGGCGTAGGCCAAGAAAAGACCCGAACCAACCTCAGCCCCGATTGCATCCAGATCATCGTCCATGGCCAGCCCTTCCGCGACGCAAAACGCCATGACAAACAGTCCGGTAACCACAATCGTCAGCCACATTGGCTGGCCGTTGCCGGCCAATGCCGAAATCAGCAACGCCCACAGCACCACCGCAGTGGCCACAATCAGCAGCCAGGTGTCAGCCACACTTCCCACGCCCACCCACCACGGGATGTCGCCGTCTAGCACCCCCTGCTTCCCCGTGTCTGCCTCAGCCCAGGGAAGAAGCAGCCCGGCGATGAGCAGAGCCGCGGCGGCACCCATGAAAGCGAGCGCCATTCCCTGTCGTCCAAGGGAAGGGCGGTTGCCGCCCGACATAGCTGCAATCCCAATCGCACCCCCCGGCGAATCGACCCACGACTCGCCATCCCAATATCGATAGCCGCTCCGGCCGTGTTCGGAGTACCAGCCCGGTGGCGCCCGGCGAGCCGGCGGTTCGCTCATCCCGACTCCACGTGGTCGGTATAACGCACATCGCCCTCGGAGAGATCGAAGGTGAGGTGTTCTCGCATGTCGCCGATTTGGTCCACAATCACCATCCGACGAGCGAATCGCCACTTCCCGTCGAGCAGTGCGAAGTCGTCTTCGTAGCGGCCTGCGACAATGGGCTGCAAAGCCAGAGTGTCGGTGCCCTGGTGAACGGCGAAGTATGAGCGGGCGGTGGCCTCCTGCCCGTCTTCGGCGACATCGACGATCACGTTGCTGGCCACATGCCGAGTGCGCAGCGTGCCGTCGCCGTGGACTTTGTTGGTGGCCCGATAAAACGCCGCCACATCATCGCCTGACATGCCGTCGTCGGGGTCGGCCGCGCTTGTGGAAGTGAGCACGCCGTGAGAGAAGAGCTCCCCAAGCTCGTCGAACCGGGCCAAATCCACGCATTCGGCATATATGTACATAAGCGCCTTGATCGAACGCACTGCCTGCTCGTGAGAAGTCACGGAAGCAAAGCTAGCCAATCCACCTCCGAGAACACTGGGCCAGTAGCGTCAGACACGTGAACCCGCAAACAGGGAGGCTTACGGCCTATAGCCACGGCGCCGGTTGAGCCGGCAAGCTCGGACCAGCCGAGTTGGCGCAGGTCGTGCGCTCGCTGCCAACCGCGACCCACGAGAACCTGATCGTGGGGACAGAGACCGGTGACGACGCCGCGGTGTGGCGTCTCGGGCAAGGCCGCGCCCTGATTTCGACCGCCGACTTCTTCGCGCCGGTGGTCGACGACCCCCACATGTGGGGACGCATCGCGGCCACCAATGCGGCCTCCGACGTCTATGCCATGGGCGGCACCCCGCGGTTCGGGCTGAACCTGGTGGCCTGGCCTCACGGGGAGTTGCCTCTGGAGATTCTCACCGAGGTGCTGGCGGGCGGGTCGGCGGCTGCCGATGCGGGGGGCTGGGCCGTAGTGGGAGGCCACACAGTGGACGGGCCCGAACCGATGTACGGCCAAGCTGTTACCGGGGAAGCGGATGAAGACGGCCTTTTGACAAACGCCGGGGCCCAGGCCGGACAATCGCTGGTGCTAACCAAGCCGCTGGGCACCGGGCTGTTGGCCACCGCGGTCAAGCGCTCCGAACCCGAGGCGGTCGAACCCGGCGGTTGGCTGGCGGAAACCTACGCCGCGGGTGTGGCCGAGATGACCCGGTTGAACGATGAGGCTGCCTCGGCGGCCCATGATGCGAAAGCCACAGCGGCCACCGACATCACCGGCTTCGGCCTTCTTGGCCACCTCCAGAAGTTGGTTGCAGCTAGCGGCACCGGCGCAGAGATCCGGTATGAGTCAGTGCCGCTGCTTCCCAACGCCTGGGAGCTGCTGGACCAGGGGTTCGCCCCAGGGGGAACGACCCGCAACCTCGAGCATGTCCGCCCCTGGATCAGAGGATCGGACGACCAGCGCACCTTGACCATGCTGGCCGACGCCCAAACCTCCGGCGGCTTGTTGTTCTGCTGCTCCCCGCCTGCGGCTGACGAGGCGACCGCCCGACTCAAAGCCGCCGGCCATGACGCAGCCGTGATCGGCGAGATAATCGCTACTGATCCCGGAGCGGTAGTGGTGGCTTAGAGCCCGCTGACTACTCGGCGGGCTCAGTGCGGGGAGGCAGGCCATCGAGATGGGCGGCGTCGTTGTACCGCACTAACCGCCACACACCGGGGTCATCGGTGGTCACGAACTCGGTGATGGAGGTATTGAGCGTCCAGAGCACGAACTGGACGTTCATTCCCAAGCCCATGAAGAGCCGCATGGCGATATCGATCACCCCGCCATGGCAAACCACCATCATGGTGGTGCCGGGATACCCCTCCACTAGCTCATAGAGCGCCTGGCCTGTGCGATAGAAGAAGGCACCAAGGCTCTCCCCGCCCGGTGCCAGCGGCAAGTGGGGGTGGAAATCGCCGGTCCACTCGAACAAGTTGCCGAATTCCTGGTAGCCGACGCCGTCGGCCTCGCCGGGGCGACGCTCCACCAGATCGGGATGAGTGTGCACTTTCAATCCCCCGAGCGCAGGAGACAGCAGTTCAGCCGTCTCAATCGCTCGAGGCAGGGTGCTGGACCACAGCGCATCCACCTTGGGCTCATGGCCCTCCATCCAGCGCCCCCCCAGAGCCTCAGACTGCTGGACACCAAGTGGTGACAATCCCGTACAGAACAGATCGCCGCCGATGATCTGTTTGACCGTCACCTCTGACTCACCGTGGCGGATCAACAGCAAGCGGGTTCGTTCGCCGGAACTCATGTCGGCCCCATCTTGCCACGCCGAACTCTTGGCCGACTGCCCGTGAACTGATCTTCGTCAACCTGTGGCAATGCAACCCTGACTTAGGGCAGAATCTCTATCGATGATGTGGGGGACTTTGGTGCTCATCGTGGCCTTTGCGGCAGGTGCGGTCCCATTCTCCTACATGATCGCCCAGTCGCTGGCCAGAACCGACCTGCGCCAAGTTGGCACCGGAACGGTGTCGGGCACCGGCCTGTATCGAGTTGCCGGATTCATCCCACTGGTGGTGGGGGGCCTGTGCGATGTGGGCAAGGGCGCGCTCGGACCGTTCTTGGCCGGTGATCGCTGGCTGTTGATGGCGTTTGCCGGAACCGTCTCGGTGATCGGCCACAACTGGTCTATGTTCATCAACGGCGCTGGAGGTCGGGGCCTGTCGCCCGCGCTGGGAGCATTCGCGGTGATCGCCTGGCCAGCGGCGCTGTTCCTGCTGGGGGGACTGGCACTGGGCCGCCTCCTGCGCCACACCGGGCTGGTGGTTTTCATCACCATGCCGGCGCTGCCCCCCTTCCTTCTGCTCGTGGCCGACGGCCAAGCCGCCATCGCCAGCACCGTGATCATCGTCCCCATATTGATCAAGCGCGTGCTGGGCAATGGACCGCTGCCTGCCCCCAACCGCTGGAAGGCCGCCGCCCACCGACTGGTTTTCGACAACGACAGCTGGGTCTCAACCTCCCCGTCTAACCCTTGAGACTCCAAGCACAGGCCGACACCCCCGCTAGAGAACCTTGAGCCTTCGTACCCAGGTCGACTTCCGTCGCCTTCTCGTCGGACAGGGGGCATCCGCGCTCGGCGACTGGATGGGCACATTCGCCCTCATGGCGCTGGTGGACCACCTGAGCGACTCGGCCGCCGCCGTGGGCGGCATTCTTGCCTTCCGGCTCATCCCCGCGGCCTTGGGGGGAACGCTGGCCGCCAAACTGGTGAGCCGGTGGGACCGCCGGCGAACCATGATCACCATGGACCTGCTTCGCGCCGGGATGATCGCGGTTGTCCCCTTCGTACAGGAGCTCTGGTGGGTGTACCTGTGGGCATTCGCGCTGGAGGCCCCCAGCGTGGTTTTTTTGGCTTCCCGCGATTCGGCCATTCCCGACTTGGTCGACGAGTCTGACCTGCCGCTAGCCAACGCGGCCATGATGGGATCGTCGTACGGCAACATCCCGATCGGGGCGGGGCTGTTCGCCGCGTTCGCGGCTTTGCCGCTTGACGATGGCTGGCTGGGATCACACCCCTACGCCTTGGTCTTTTGGATCGACGCGGTCACATTCGGCATCTCGGCCCTCTTCATCGCCCGAGCCCTCGGAGGAATTCGGAACCGGCAAGCTGGTCCACGAACAGCTCCAGAGAGCGCCGCAATCGGTGAGGGGGAATTCTCGATCTCCCCAGGCCGGTTGCGCGATGCCTGGTCGGTGCCGCTGGTGCGCAGGATCTTGCCGGCCACTGCCGCCGCCGCGGTGGGCCTAGGGGCGCTGTTCTCGCTGGGCATCAAGCTGGTGCAAGAAGAGTTGGAGGCGTCCGATATCGAATACGGAGTGCTCATCGTGTTGTTCGGGGCCGGTGCCGGCATTGGGTTGGCCCTCACTCACAGATCTCGACACGTGGACTTGTTGGTGCTAACTAGGCGGGGCGCGCTGGTTATGGGCGCGCTGGTGGCGCTGATGAGCCAGAGTCCAACCGTATGGCTTACCTTCCTCGGTGCCGCCGGATTCGGGGCCGGAGCCACTGTGGCATTGACATCGGGAATGAGTGCCTTGCAAGCCCGGATTCCCCAGGAAGAAGAGCGGGTTTTGGCCTTCTCGGCGTTTCACGTGGTGATACGCATCGGGCTGGGGGCCGCCGCGCTGGGCGCGGGGGCCATTGGAGACGGCCTGAATCAGGCCGGGCTACCGGGCACCCGTTCGGTGCTGCTGGCATCGGGTCTGATTGTGCTGGCCTCAGCCGCCACAGTCCGACCGATTCTCGACGTAGACATAGAAAGGGCCCGCGAGTGACCGTCGGCATCGTCACCGACAGCACCGCGGCGCTGCCCGAGGAGGTGCGGGCCGCTTGGGGCATCGCAGTGGTCCCGCTCATGATCACCGTGGACGGCCGAACAGTGGCCGACGGGGAGCTCGACACTGCGGAGATCCTCGCCGCCAAGACCCACTCGTCTTCGGGACCGTCGCCGGGCGCCTTTGTTCAGGCCATTGCCAATCAAGACCAGGGCGACGGAGTGGTGGTGGTAACGGTGACTTCAACTCTGAGCATCACCCATCAGTCGGCGGTCTTGGCCGCCAAAAGCGCATCTGGGCCAGTGGCGATAGTGGACAGTCGGACTGCGGCCGGAGGTCAGGGACTAGTGACGGTTGCCGCGGCCCGGGCTGCCCAGGCGGGGGCAACGCTAGAGGAGGTGGTGGCCCGTGCCGAGGACATAGCCAGCCGAGTCAAGCTGGTGGGGGCTCTGGCCAACCTCGATCAGTTGATCCGCAGTGGGCGCGTGCCGGGCCTGGCCGGCCGGGCCGGAAACCTGATCGGGCTGCGCCCCATGTTCGACATCCACGACACAGTGATCCGCCGGCTTCGTCCCGCGCTTAGCGACGAGGCCGCCCACCAGCGGCTGTTGAGCCTCTGGCGACGCACCCGACCCTCAGATGGCGACGCCCAACTGCACTTGGTAAGCCTCCATGCCGAGGTACCCGACAGGGCTGCCGACCTTCTCGAAGCGGTCACCGCCGAAGTGCAGCCCGCCGACGCCTTCATCAGCCAATTCGGCCAAGCGATGATGATCAGCTCCGGCACCGGTGTGCGCGGCCTGGCCTGGTACTGGGACTAGACCCGGGCGTACACCTCGGCGGCGCCCTCTCCCGAGGGAGTGCGGGTGAGGATCTCAGCACCGTCGTCGGTGCATAGCAGGGTGTGCTCGAACTGGGCGCTGCGGCGCTGGTCGGCGGTCACCGCGGTCCATTGGTCGTCCCACAGGTACAGGTTGGGGGAGCCCAGGGTGAGCATGGGCTCGATGGTGAAGCTCATGCCGGTTTCCAGCGGTGTGTTGTGGTTGCGGTCGTAGTAGTGGGGGATTTGCAGCCCGGCGTGGAATTCAGTGCCCACCCCGTGGCCGATGAACTCCCGCACCACTCCCAAGCGGTGGAGTCGGGCATGGGACTCGATGGCCTTTCCGATGGCGCTGACCGGCGCACCAGATCGCACAGCGTCGATGCCCAAATACATGGCGGTCCGGGTTTCTCGCACCAACAGGCGAGAGTGGTCGTCCACGTCGCCCACCTCGAACGTGACCGACGTGTCGCCGTGCACCCCTTCGAGGAACACGGTTACATCGATGTTGACTATGTCGCCATCGGCCAGAGCCCGGCTGTCGGGGATGCCGTGGCAGATGACTTCGTTGATCGACGTACACACCGACTTGGGATAGCCCCGGTAGTTGAGCGGGCTGGGATAGGCCCCCCGGCGCACGATCTCCTCGTGGACTTGAGCATCGATGCTGTCGGTGGTCACCCCGGGGGCCACTAGTTTTCCGGCGAACAGCAGCACTTCGGCGGCCATCTGCCCGGCTCGACGCATCGCCTCGATCTCGGCGGAGCTGCGCACTGCTGAGGATTTCGGGTAACCGGGCTCACCCGACCGGGCATACGGGGGACGCTCGATGTGGCTGGGCACCCTTCGGCGTGGCCCGACCAGCCCTGGCCTCACTGGCGGTTCCGAGACCGGCACTCGATCCAACGTCGCGGTCCGCGACCGTTTGCGCTTGGCCATCGCTGACTAACTCTACCGGTCCTTGTCGCAGCCGGGCTCAGCGCATGTAGCGGGTGAGGCTCTCCACCACGCAGGCGGGCTTGGGGCTGCCCTCTACCTCGACGGTGATGGTGATCACGGCCTGCACGCCGCCGGTGATCTCGTCCACCGAGCTGAGCTCGGCGCCCACCCGGACCCGTGATCCCACCGGGACGGGAGCGGGGAACCGCACCTTGTTCACGCCGTAGTTGATGCCCATGGAGATCTGCTCCACGGTGATCAGGCTGGGCAGGAACATGTTGGTCAGCGACAGCGTGAGATAGCCGTGGGCGATGGTGGCCCCATAGGGGCTCTCGGCCGCGGCCCGCTCGGGGTCGATGTGGATCCACTGGTGGTCGCCAGTGGCGTCGGCGAACTGGTTCACCCGCTCCTGGGTGATCTCCATCCAGTCGCTCCACCCCAGGTGCTGGCCTACGGAGGCAGACAGATCATCGACAGTGGCAAAGACGGTTCCCATAGGCGGGAAGTTAGCTGCCCTGGCGGCCCGACCACGATGGGGAGCGCTTGGTCAAAAAGGCGTCGATGCCTTCTTGGGCATCGGCGGTGCCGGCATTGGCCGCCATTACCTGCTTGGTCAGCTCATAGGCGTCGGGCTCGCCACAGTCGAGCTGGCGGTAAAAGGCCTGCTTGCCGATGGCAATGGTGTCGTCGCTGTACCGGGTGATCTGGGCGGCCAGGTTGTTTGTGGCCTCTCTCAGCTGGTCGGGAGGCACCACCCGGTTCACCAGCCCCCATTCGGCCGCTGTGGCCGCATTGATGGGCTCGCCGGTGAGCAGCATCTCCATGGACCGCTTGCGGCCCACCGCCCGGGAAATGGGCACCATGGGCGTGGAGCAGAACAGGCCGATGCGCACCCCCGGTGTGGCGAAAGTGGCCTCGGTGGAAGCCACGGCCAAATCGCAGGCCGCCACCAGCTGACAGCCCGCCGCGGTGGCCACGCCGGCTACTTCGGCGATCACCGGTTGGGGCACGGCGTGGACGGCATCCATCAGCTCAGTGCAGGCCTCAAACAGGTCGTCGTAGAACTGGGCGTCCCGGTCGACCATCTCCGAAAGGTCATGGCCGGCCGAGAATGCCGGTCCCTCGCCCGCGATCACGACAACCCCGATGTCGGTCTTCTCCCCCAACTCGTGCAGCGCTTCGGTGAGGCGCTGCATCAGCTCCAGGCTCAGCGCGTTGCGCCGCTGAGGATTGGCCAAAGTGAGCCGGGCCACCGGCCCCTCAATCTCGATGCTGAACACGCAACTGAGACTACCCGCCCCCGGTGTGCTACCCATTGGGCATGGCCGCAGGAGGTGGGACCAAAGCCGTATTGGCGGCGCTCTTCGCCAATCTGGCCATCGCCATCGCCAAGTTCGTGGGCTTCGCCGTCACCCGCTCGGCCTCCATGCTGGCCGAAGGGGTGCACTCTTGCGCCGACACCGGCAACCAGGCCCTATTGCTGTTGGGCGGTCGTCTGGCCAAACGGGATCCCACCCCCCGCCACCCGTTCGGCTACGGCCGGGAGCGGTACTTCTGGTCGTTCGTGGTGTCCATCATCCTGTTCACCCTGGGGGCGCTGTTCGCCATCAACGAGGGCATCGAGAAGGTGCGCCACCCCCACAAGCTGGAGTCGCTATGGGTGGCCATCGGGATCCTCATCTTCGGCATCGTGGTGGAGTCATTGTCGTTCCGCACCGCCATCGTGGAGTCCAACAAGGTGCGGGGCAAGCTCTCGTGGGGCACGTTCATCCGCCGATCCCGCACCCCTGAGTTGCCGGTGGTGCTGCTGGAGGACCTGGGGGCCATGTTCGGCTTGGTGTTCGCGCTTATCGCCGTGGTGCTGGCCGAGATCACCGGCGAACCCCGTTGGGACGGGGTGGGCACCCTCGTCATCGGCGTGCTGTTGGGGATCATCGCCATCGTGCTGGCCATCGAGATGAAGAGCCTTTTGATCGGCGAGAGCGCCACCGCGGAAGACCGGGAACGGCTGCGGGCTGCATTGGAAGAATCGCCCGAAATCGACCGATTGGTGGACCTGCGCACCCAACACCTTGGCCCCGAGGAGCTCCTGGTAGCCGCCGAGGTGGACTTTGCTGACCACTTATCCGGCGACCAGATGCCCGCGGCCATTGCCGCGGTGGAGGCTCGCCTGCGCGCCGCCGTCCCTGCCGCCACGCACGTCTATTTGGAGCCGTCCAACTAGCTAGTCGGCCGGCTCGAAGTAGGGCAGGGTGATTTCCTCGCTCAGCTCCACGAAGGTGGCCTTGACCCGCATGCCAACGTGGACGGCGTCGACCGAGCAGTTGATGAGGTTGGCCAGCAACCAGAACCCCTCATCCAGCGTCACGATCACCGCCACGTAGGGCACGGTGAACGCCGGCGTTTGGGGCCGCCACACGGTGGTCCAGGAGTACACCTCGCCTTGGCCGGTGCTGACTTCCCAGTCGAGGTTGGTTGAAAAGCAGGCCGAGCAGGCCGGAGCCGGATCCATGGTGATGGCCCCGCAGTCCCGGCATCGCTGATAGCGCAGCTCGCCCACTTTGCAGCCGTCCCAGTAGGGCTGGGAGTAGATGGTAGGCACCGGCAGGGGGATCCCCGGCGACTGGGGCTGGAGGATCTCGCTCATGGGGTCTCCGTTCCCAGCAGCATGACGTCGGTGAACAGGGCACCGGCGCCGCCGTTGGAGCACATGGCCACCTGGGCATTGGGCACTTGGGATGTAACACAGGTGCCCCGCAGCTGCTCCACCCCCCGGATGACCCGCTGGAGCTGCTGCACCGCAGCTCCGCCGTGGCTGAACGACATGGTGCCCCCGTCGGTGGTCACCGGGTACTGGCCGCCAGGACCGATGCGGCCGTCCATGATGAACTCGCCCCCTTCGCCCTCCTCGCAGAACCCGTAGGCCTCGAACTGGCGGATAATCTCGAATGAGAACGGGTCGTAGAACTCGCACACGTCCACGTCGGTGGGGCCGAGCTCGCCCATGGCGAACGCCTTCTGCGCCGCCCACCGGCCGGTGTAGCCGTTGTTCTGGCCGTCGGGGCCAGCTAGATCCCACGCTGGGGGATGCTGGTAGGAGGGTCCGAAGCTGTCGCACGCCCCGCCCAGGATGTACACCGGTTTGGTGGGCAGGTCCTGGGCCCGCTCCCGGGTGGTGAGGATCAGCGCGCACGCCCCCTCCGAAGTCATGGCGCAATCCAGCAGGTGGAAGGGGTCGGCCACCATGCGCGACGCCAAAATGTCGTTGGGGGTGAACGGGCCCCGGCCGTGGTACACCGCGTCGGGATGGACGTGGCCGTTGTTGCGGATGGTGGCGGCCACCGTAGCCAACTGCTCGGGAGTGGTGCCGTGCATGTGCATATGGCGCTGGGCGATGAGGGCGAACTCGGCGGCGGTGAACATGCCGTAGGCCACCACGAACTCGTGGGCCGGGCGGGTCCACGGAGCGGTGGAGGCCCGCTCGGTGTAGACGCCGGCCGATCCGTGGGCCACCAGCACGGTGTGGCACTGGCCGGTGGCGATAGCAGAGGCGGCGTCCAAGATGGTGGGGATGGACGGGGCCATGTAGTGCCGCCACGACGGGCCGTTGCGCATGTAGTAGGTGAGCGGACCGCTGAAGGGGCCGGCGGCGACGCCGTCGATGTCCGATGGGGACAGGCCGGTGTCGGCTAGTACGCGGTGGACGGCTTGGAAGGTGATGGTGGTGGAGTCGTGACCTTCGAGGATGCGGGCTTGTTCGGAGTTTGCTATGCCGACGATGGCGACGTCGTGAAATGGGTGCTTGGCCACGAGCTAAATGTCTAGTCGGCGAGGCCGGGTGATGCGTGATGATAGGGCAGGTTGTGGGTCTACCATCCTCCGGCAGGTTGGCGGGTCCTAGCGATACCACCCTCCGGCGGGGCGGCGGGCTGTTTTGATGGGGTTGTGGTGGCGGGTCCTGTCGCTCTACGGCGGCTTGGCGTGCTTCGCGTGCGCCAAGTCCGCCTCCGGCGCCACCCCCCACCACAACCCAATTTCTGGCCCGCCGCCCCGCCTACGCTGGGGGCGACACTCTGAGAGAGGAGGGAGAGAGGGGGTGATTGGCGCGTGAAGCCTTTGGAGGGGATTCGGGTTGTTGACTTGACTCGGGTGGTTTCGGGGCCGGTTTGCACTTGGTTCTTGGCTTCTTTGGGGGCGGAGGTCATTCGGGTGGATCCGCCGGGCGGTGATGTGACTTGGCGCATTCCGCCTTGGGTGGGGGCTGATGGCGAGCAGTCGGAGGTTATGGGGCCCGACGACATTGGGATCAGCTACTTGCGCAAGGGACGGGGGAAGCGGAGCGTGGTGCTCGACCTCAATCATCCTGATGGCGTGGGTGCCTTTCGGCGGCTGGCAGCCAACGTCGATGTGCTGGTGGACAACTTCCGGCCGGGGGTCATGGCCTCGCTGGGGCTGGACTACGAGACGCTGTCCGAGCTGAACCCCCGGCTGATTCACGCCTCCATTACCGGATACGGACCGAATGGGCCGGACGCCGACCTGGCTTCTATGGACCTCATCATCCAAGGTCGGTCGGGGCTGATGGCCAAGTCGGGATTCCCCGATGGCCCGCCCACCAAGGCCGGCGCCACCGTAGGCGACCAATTCCCGGCCGCACTCTGCGCCCTCGGGGTGGTGGCTGCGCTGCGCCAGCGAGATATCGACGGTCGGGGCCAATACATCGACGTCGCCATGCTCGACAGCCTGGTCACCATGCTGTGGGACGAGCCATTGGACCTCTACCGCGATCGGGGCATGCCCGACCGCATCGGCAACGGCGACCCCAGGGGCATCTTGGACACCTTCGAATCCCAGGACGGCTGGGTGACCCTGGTCATCACCTCCGATGCCCAATTCAAACGTCTCACCGAAGAGATGGACCGTCCTGACCTTTGGGAGCTGGGTCCCAACATTCCGGTTCGGGCGGCCAACCGGGCTGACATCTGCGAGGAAGTGGCTAGGTGGATGGCGCAGCAGACCACCGAGGACTTGGTGGCTCGACTGCACAAGATACGCGTCCCAGCTGGCGCGGTTGCCTCGGCATACGCCGCCGCCGACGACCCCCAAATCCAACACCGCCAAGCCCTCGTTCCCCTCCAACACCCCCACTCTCCCAACCCCACTAACCGCCTAGCCCCTGCCTTCCCCGTCAAGTTCTCCCGAGCCCATACCGACCAATCCCCCGCCGAAACCCTCGGCACCAGCACAAGGGACGTACTCAAAGAAATCGCCGGCTTTTCCCAACAAGAAATAGACCGCCTAGACGCCAAGGGAATACTCGGGTAGGCGGGGCGGCCACTCCTGAGGCAGGCTGGCGGGATGTTCAGAGCCCTCCTGCTCAACCAAGACGACGACGGCAACCTTTCCCACTCCATTACCGAGTTGGACGAAGCCGACCTGCCTGACCGGCCGGTAATCGTCGACGTGGACTACTCCACCCTCAACTACAAAGATGGCCTGGCCATCGTGAACGGCGCCCCCATCGTGCGCACCTGGCCCATGGTCCCCGGAATCGACCTGGCCGGCACGGTGGCCCGCAGCGACGATCCGGCGTGGTCGCCAGGCGACGGGGTGATTGTGAACGGCTGGGACGTAGGCGAGTCGCATTGGGGAGGCATGGCCACCAAGGCGGCCATGGACGGCGGCTGGCTCACTCCCCTGCCTGACGCCTACACCACCCATCAGGCCATGGCATTGGGCACCGCGGGCTACACCGCCATGCTGTGCGTGCTGGCCCTCGAGGAGCACGACATCACCCCCGACTCCGGCCCGGTAATCGTCACCGGGGCAGCCGGAGGGGTGGGCAGCGTGGCCGTGGCGGTTCTGGCCAAGCTGGGCTACGAGGTGGTGGCCTCCAGCGGCCGCATCGAGTCTGAGGGCGACTACCTGCGCGAGCTGGGCGCCGCCGAGCTGATTCACCGTGATGAACTCTCCGGCCCGGCCCGCCCCTTGGGCAAGACCCGCTTTGCCGGAGGCATCGACACCGTGGGCAGCCACACCCTGGCCAACATCGTCTCCCAGACCCAGCCCCACGGATGCGTGGCCGCCTGCGGCCTAGCCCAGGGCATGGACTTCCCCAGTTCGGTGGCCCCGTTCATCCTCCGGGCTGTGACCCTGGCCGGAGTGAACTGCGTCTACGAGCCCGCCGAACGTAGGGCCCAAGCCTGGAACCGCCTGGCCCAAGACCTAGACACCGCCAAGCTCAACGCCATGACCGACACCATCGGCCTGGCCGACGTCCCCGCCGCCGCCGCCCAAATCCTCGCCGGAGAAATCCGCGGCCGGGTCGTCATCGACGTGAACAGCTAAATTTCTGATTCAACGGGGGAAGCCGATGAAACATCACATTGTCATTAGCGCCGATACGCACTGCGGGGCCGACTTGAGGGATTACCGGCCCTATTTGGAGTCGCGCTACCACAACGAATTCGACGAGTGGGCCGACTACATGGACGGCCACAACGAGCGCCGCAAGGAAATGTTTGCCGACATGGAGCGCTCGCCCATGGAGGTGGGGGTGGACGGCGATCCTGAGGTGTGGGGCCATCGCAATTGGTCTTCGTCTGATCGGCTGGCCGAGCAGGAGGCCGACGGCTTTATCGCCGAGGTGCTGTTCCCCAACACCCAACCCCCCTTCGCCCCGCCGGCCGCTACTGCCTTCGAGGCGCCGCCCTACTCCGACAACTTCGAGCACCGCTGGGCCGGACTGCGGGCCCACAACCGGTGGGTGGCCGACTTCGTGAGCCAGGCACCCGAGCGCCGGGCCGGCATCGCCCAGGTGTTCTTGGGCGACGTGGAGGGCTCGGTCAAGGAGATCGAATGGGCTGCCGAGCAAGGTTTGAAGGGCGGCGTGTTAATCCCCGGTGCCCCACCCGACTCGCCGTTTGAGCCGCTGTACTCCAAGTCTTACGAGCCCATTTGGGCCGCCACCGCAGCGGCCGGCCTGCCGCTGAACCACCACGCCGGCGGCGGCTCGCCCAACTACGGCAACCACTTCCCCTCGTCGTTGGCCATGTTCATCCTCGAGGCCACTTGGTGGACCCAGCGAGCGCTGTGGCACCTCATGTTCTCGGGGGTGTTCGAGCGCTATCCCACGCTGAAATACGTAACCACCGAGACCGGCACCGCCTGGGTGCCCGAGACTCTGGAAAGACTGGAGAGCTTCTTCCACCGGATGAAGTACTCCAAGTACGGCTCCGAGACCGTGTTCGGCAGCCAGGCAGTGGCGGAGATGTCTCTTACTCCCAGCGAGTATTTCGCACGCCAGTGCTACATCGGGGCGTCGTTCTTGCGCCCGTCGGAAGCCCTTTCTACCCGCACGGTGGGCACCGACCGGGTCATGTGGGGATCCGACTACCCCCACATCGAGGGGTCGCACCCCCATACCCGCCAGCACCTGCGGCTCACCTTCGCCAACCTCACCGAGGACGAGACAACCAAGATCCTGACCACCAATGCCGCCGAGGTGTACGGATTCGACCTGGAAGCCCTGACCCCGCTGGCCGAGCAGTTCTGTCCCACCAAGGCCGAGGTGGCCACCCCCATCGACTACAACGACATTCCCGAGCGGGCCAAGGGCTGCCCGGGCATGAACCCCCTCAACCAGATTCAGCCCGCGGCCTGAGCGAGAGCTGAATCCAGGGGCAGGCGTGTCGTCGATCTTCCCTCCCCTGGACTATCCACTGGGCACCAGCGTTCAAGACCTATTGGAGGCGGCTGACGAACGGATCGGCGACCGAGTGGCCATCCGGTTCGAAGACCAAACGCTGTCCTATCAGGAGTTCAACCGGCAGGCCGACGGATTTGCTTGGCTGTTGGCCGAGCGGGGTGTATCGGCCGGTCAGCGGGTAGCGGTGATGGCCTCAAATCGGCCTGAGTTCTTCACCGCAGTCTTCGGGATCCTCAAGCTAGGGGCATCGGCGGTAATGATCAGCTCGGCGTGGAAGCAGGCTGAGACTGCCCACGCCGTGAACATCACCGAGCCGGTAATGGCCGTTGCCGACGGGGATACCCACCTGAGCCTTCCCGGACCACTGGCCGAGCGGGTGATCCACCTCGACAACGATCCCGCCATCGCCGACCTGGAGAACAGCCCGGCCGAACCCCTCGCTGTCGAACTTGATTGGGATCAGGCCGAAGCCGTGCTGATCTTCAGTTCGGGAACTACGGGAATGCCAAAGGCGGTGCGCCACACCCACGCCAGCATTGGCGCCGCCATCGTCATCTGGGAATCGGTGCTGGGCCTGACCCCCGACGACCGCTTTCAGATCGCCACCCCGCCCTTCCACATCCTCGGGCTGCTCAACTTGTTCGCCTCGGTGCGGGCCGGCTCCTCCGTGCGCCTCCACCCCCGTTTCGAACTGGAAGCGGTTCTGGCCGCCATCGAAGCCGATGGCATCACCCTGGAGATGGCGGTGGCCCCCATCGCATTGGCCATGGCCAACCACCCCCGCTTGGAGGAATACGACCTATCGTCGCTGCGCTACATCATGTGGGGGGCCACCCCGGTGACCGAGAGCGTGGCCCGCAAGGTCACCGAACGCACGGGGGTGCGATTCTTACCCGCATACGGGGCCAGCGAAATGCCGGTGATCACCAGCAACCCGATCCACCGTCCCGATTTGTGGCGGCTGGACTCCCCCGGCCTGCCCGTTCACGACGTGACCGTCCGCATTGCCCATTTGGAAACTGGGGAAGTGCTGCCTCACGGCGAAGTAGGCGAGATCCAAGCCCAGAGCCCCGCCAAGATGGCCGGCTATCTTCCCGCCGAAGCCGATGCCGACGCCTTCGTCGATGGTTGGTACCGCACCGGCGACGTGGGCTGGATGGAGCCTGACGGGTGGCTGCACATCACCGACCGGGTGAAGGAAATGATCAAGGTGAAGGGCTTTCAAGTGGCTCCCACCGAAGTCGAGGCCGTGCTGCTGGGCCACCCCGATGTGGCCGACTGCGCGGTGTTCGGGGTACCCGATCCCGAGTCGGATGAGGCGGTGGTGGCTGCGGTGCAGCTCCTCGCTGGCAGCGACGTCTCTGCTGACGAGCTGAAGGCGCTGGTGGCCGACACCCTGGCCAGCTACAAGGGCCTCCATCACGTGCACTTCGTGGAGGCCATCCCCAGGCTTCCCTCCGGCAAGACACTGCGGCGGGAGTTGAAGCTCCGGTTCGAGCAGACACCCGGATAACGATGGACTCGGCGATGCTGCACCCCCGGCGATACGCGGCTCAAACCCCTGACCACCCTGCGGTGATCATGGGCCGGACCGGTGAGGTGATCTCCTACCGAGAGCTGGACCAGGAGGCCAACCGGTTGGCCCATCTGCTTCGGGCTCAGGGCCTTAATGTCGGCGACCATCTGGCCATCGTGTCGGAGACCACGCCGCAGTCGTTGCCGGTGTTCTGGGCCGCTCAGTTGGCCGGGTTGATCTACACGCCGATCAACTACCACCTCACGCCCGACGAGATCCAGGCAGTGCTCAACGACTGCGGAGCTGCCGCGGTGGTGGCCTCGGGCCGAACCACCCCGGTGGTGGCCGATCTCGACCTGTCCCAAGTACCGGTTCGACTGACCACCGGCACCGACGCCGCCGCGGGATTCGAACCAGTGGCCGAGGCCATCGCCGAACTGCCCACAACGCCCATCGCCGACGAGGGCGAGGGCCGGGAGATGGTGTACTCCGGGGGCACCACCGGTCGGCCCAAGGGCATCCGCAAGCCGACGGCACAGACCCCGATCGGCGACCCCTCCAACCCTGCCGTGCAGACCGCGCTGGGCATGGCCAACTACGGCGTCGACCACACCAGCGTGTACTTGTCTCCCGCCCCCCTCTACCACTCGGCGCCGCTGGTGTTCTGCATGTGCGTGCATCGGGTGGGAGGCACCGTTGTGCTCATGGAGCGGTTCGACCCGGCCGACTGCCTCCGCTTCATCGGCCAACACCGGGTGACCCACGCCCAGTTCGTGCCCACCATGTTCTCCCGCATGCTGAAGCTGCCCGCCGATGTGAGAGAAGCCGCCGACCTGACCAGCCTGCAACTGGCCATCCACGCCGCCGCCCCCTGCCCGGTGGAGGTCAAACGCCAAATGATCGAGTGGTGGGGCCCGATCCTGTTCGAGTACTACGCCGGCACCGAGGACATCGGCCACAGCGCCATCAACTCCGAGGAGTGGCTGGCCCACCCCGGTTCGGTGGGACGGCCGCTTCAGCCGGTACACATTGTGGGCCCCGACGGCAACGAGGTGCCCTCCGGCGAAATCGGTGTGGTGTACTTCGACGGCGGTCGCCAATTCCAGTACCACAACGACCCCGAGCGCACTGCCGCCGCCGCCCACCCCAACGGCTGGCGGACGCTGGGCGACATCGGGCGACTCGACGAGGAGGGCTATCTGTACCTCACCGACCGGGTGGCCCACACCATCATCAGCGGCGGGGTCAACATCTACCCCCAAGAGATCGAGGACGCGCTGATCATGCACCCTGAGGTGGCCGACGTCGCTGTTGTCGGGGTGCCCAACGACGATTTGGGCGAGGAAGTGAGGGCCGTGGTCCAGTTGGTCGACTCATCTCAGGCGGGAAGCGACACTGAAGACGCCCTCCTGGCCTGGTGTGCTGAGCGGTTGGCCACCTTCAAGTGCCCTCGGGGGGTGGACTTCGACGAGTCGCTACCTCGCGACCCCAACGGCAAGCTAATGAAGCGCTATCTGCGCGACCGCTACTGGCCCACCGATTCCGAGTCGCGAATCGTTTAGCCGGGCTCATCGCCCTCGAGGTTCTCCCACTCAGACTCCACTCTGGCCAGAAAGAAGTCATTGGTTAGGGTAGCGACGCATGCGGATGTCTGAGCCCTACGACCTCACTGGGAAAGTGGTTCTGGTCACCGGGGCCAGCCGGGGGGTGGGCGCGGCCATCGCCGTGGCTGCTGCGGCCAAGGGAGCCAAGGTGGCGTGCGCCGCCCGGTCTACCAAGGCATCGCCCAAGCCGCTGCCCGGCACCATCGACGAGACCGTGGAAGCGGTGATCGACGCCGGCGGCGAGGCCCTAGCCGTCCCCACCGATCTGACCTCGGCTGATGACATCGAAGCCATGGTGGCCGCCCCGGTCGAGGCCTGGGGCCGACTCGACGTGGTGGTTAACAACGCGGCGGTCACCTTCGTGGGCGAGGTGGACATCCCCCTCAAGCGCTACGACCTGATCATGGACATCAACCTGCGGGCCCCGCTGCTCACAGTGCGGGCCGCCCTTCCCCACCTGCGGGCCGCGGGGCGGGGACGCATCCTCAGCTTGTCGTCGCAGGCCGCGCTGCGCCCGGTTCCCGGACTCATGTCATATGGCATGTCGAAGCTGGCCCTGGAGCGGATGACCACCGATCTGGCCCGCCAACTCCACCCCGACCGCATCGCGGTCAACTGCTTCCGCATCGACATCCCGGTGGCCTCCGAGGGCACGCTGGCCAACATGGGCGACATCGACCTCACCGACTGGGAGCCCACTTCGGTGCCTGCCGACGGCATCATCTGGATGCTGGAGCAGCCCGACGAATACTCCGGGCGGTGCGAGAGCATGTGGGACCTGCGCCACCGGGAGAACATCATGCCCAGCCGGGCGGAGGAGGAGTACACCACCAAACCCCCGCTCCATTTCATCAACGGCCTCTATGACCTCGACACCCAAGACGCCTTCGCCCGAGGCGCCACAGAGTCAGCGAGCTGAGCGTGGACCTTCAAGGAAAAACAGCGCTGGTCACCGGGGCCGCCTCGGGCATTGGTGCGGCCTGTGCCCGCCGGTACGCCGCCGCCGGAGCTCACGTGATCTGCACCGATGTGGCTGACGACAACGGACAGCAGGTAGCCGATGAGATCGGAGGGCGCTATCGCCACCTTGATGTGGCCGACTCCTCCGCATGGGCTGCCTTGGCTAAGGAACTTGCCGGCGATCCGGGCCACTTGCACGTGGTCCACCTCAATGCCGGGATCATGATGGGGTTGTCCGACATTGCCGAGATGACCGACGACGACTATCTCCGCATTATCGGCATAAACCAGCACGGTGCGGTGTTCGGCCTGCGAGCCGCGGTGCCGCTGCTGGAAGCTGCCGAGGGTGGGCACGCGCTGATTACTGGTTCGATGGCCTCGTTCAGCCCGTTGCCGGTGGATTTGGGCTATTCGATGTCGAAGCACGCCATAGCCGCCTTGGTCCGCAGCGCGGCCCCAATGCTGGCCGAGCGGGGCATAAGCCTCAATGCCATTTGCCCGGCCACGGTGGGCACCGGGTTCCTCGGCGGCAACCGAGATCGCCTAGAAGCCGCGGGCATGATCATCATGGATGCTGAAGAGGTGGCCGATGCGGCCATGGCGATACTCGATTCGGGCCTCACCGGCGAGTGCTTCGCCCTGTTCAAGGGCCGCCAGCCCGAACCCTTCCAATTCGCCACCATCCCCGGTGCCGACTACCGGTCGCGCCGCTAGCCCGCCATGGCCCAATCGTCAACCACACCGCCAACGACCACCACCAACATCGGGCTCACTGTGGCCGAGTCCACTTCCCGTCCTCCCGAGCTGGTCCGAGCCCCCCAGGGGGCGCCCAACGTTCTCGTCATCCTGCTGGATGACACTGGATTTGCCCAGCTCGGATGTTTCGGGGCCGACATCGCCACCCCCAACATCGACCGGCTGGCCGCCGGCGGTCTGTCGTACAACCGATTCCACGTGACCGCCCTGTGCTCGCCCACTCGGGCCGCCCTTCTGACCGGTCGAAACCACCATGCGGTGGGCATGGGCTTTCTGTCCGACATGACCATGGGATTCCCCGGCTACACCGCCCGCATCCCCCCGTCGGCGGCCATGCTGCCCCGCATCCTGCGCGACGCCGGCTGGGGCACCATGGCCATCGGCAAGTGGCACCTGGCCCCCCGGGGGGAGCGCAGCGCAGCCGGGCCTTTCACCCTGTGGCCCACCGGTGTCGGCTTCGAGCGCTACTACGGGGTGCTCCACGGGGGGGCCAACTGCTGGGCCCCCAACCTGGTGCGAGACCAGCACTACATAGACATCCCTACCCAATACGACGACGGCTACCACCTCAGCGCTGATCTGGCCGACCAAGTGATCAACCACATCACCGACCAGAAGCACGCCGCCCCCGACAAGCCGTTCTTCTGCTACTACGCCGAGGTGGCTACCCACGCCCCTCACCATGTGACTCCGGAGTGGGTGGAGCCCTACCGGGGATTGTTCGACGACGGGTGGGACCAGTGGCGAGAGCGGGCCTTCGAGCGCCAACTGGCCTCAGGCATCGCCCCCGAGGGCACCGCCCTCACCGAGCGCCCCTCCTGGGTGCAGCCCTGGGACGAGCTCGATGCCGACGCCCGGCGGCTGTTCGCCCGCATGCACGAGGTGTACGCCGGGTTCGTCACCCACACCGACGCCCAGATCGGGCGAGTGATCGATCACCTGGAGGCCATCGGCGAGCTGGACAACACCGTGGTGATCCTGTGCTCTGACAACGGGGCCAGCGCCGAGGGCGGCCATGTGGGCTCGGTAAACGAGCACCGGTTCACCAAGGGGCTACCCGAGTCGGTGGCCGCCAACCTGGAATGGCTCGACGAATTGGGAGGCACCCGCACCTACAACCACTACGCCTGGGGTTGGGCATGGGCCGGCAATACCCCGTTCCGGCTGTGGAAGCGCTACGCGTGGCTGGGAGGCACCCGCACACCGCTGGTGGTGCATTGGCCTGCGGGCATCGCCGCTCAGGGCGAGGTTCGCACCCAGTTCTGCCACGCCATCGACCTGACTCCCACGGTTCTGGAGCTATGCGGGGTGAACACCCCCGAAGCGGTGGATGGGGTGGCCCAGATGCCGATGCACGGAGCCAGCCTGGCCGCAACCTTCGACGACGCCAATGCCTCCTCGCCCCGAACCGAGCAGTACTTCGAGGTCCAGGGGTCGCGGGCCATGTACCTGGACGGCTGGAAGGCCACCACCGACCACGTGGGGCAAGCCCATGGAGACGAGATGGCGCTGATGGAAGGAAGCCGATCGTTTGACGACGACACCTGGGCGTTGTTCAACATCGACGAGGACTTCTCCGAGGCCCATGACCTCGCCGCCGAGCATCCCGAGAAGCTGGCCGAACTGGAAGCGGCCTGGTGGGAGGCGGCCGAGCGCCACCACGTTTTGCCCCTCGACGATGGCTACGCCGGTCGGATGCCGGCCATCTACCCCCCGGCCTACCCGCCCCCTGCCCAGGCCCGCTACCAACCTGGTGCCAGCCGGGTGGCAGACGAGGTGATGCCCGTGCTGGTGCGGGGGTTCACCATCGATGCTTCGGTGACCGTGGGCCCGGACGGGGCCGAGGGCATCGTATGGGCCATGGGCGATTGGACCAGCGGGTTGGCCCTGTACGGGTTGGACGGCTCCCTGGTATTGGGCATGTGCCTGTCGGGCGACCAGTTTCGGCTGGCCACCCCGCCCGTTCCCTTCGACACCACCACCCTGGGATGCCGCTACCAGCCAGTGTCTCCAGCTTCAAGCATCGTCGAGCTGCTGGTGGACGATGAGGTGGTCGCCCGGTCGGAGCTCGACCGCACATTCCCCAATTCCTGGCAGAACGGCGGTACCGGGCTGATCATGGGCTACGACACCGGCTTCCCGGTTAACCACGACTACCAGCCCCCCTTCGATTGGACCGGAACCATCGGCCACATCGACATAACCACCCCCAGCGCCGCTCCCCCCGACCCCGCTCAAATCGCCCAGGAATCCCTCAATGCCGACTGAGCGTTAGTGGGCTATCGGAAAAACTGCTAGACCACTTCGGGTCGGCCAAACACAGGAGGCAACATGAGCAGCGACACACCCCCATCTGAGCGACTCGACGTCACCGGCATGGTGGCAGTAGTCACCGGAGGAGCGGGCGGCATCGGCAAGGGCATCGTGACCGCGCTCTTACAGCGGGGCGCCACCGTGGTAATCGCCGACATCGAGGCCGACACCACAGAGGCCACCGTGGCCGAACTGTCCGATATGGGCCCGGTGTCGGGTTGCCCCACCGACGTGGCCGATGAGACCTCGGTGGCCGCCCTGGCCGATCACGTCTACGAGGCCCATGGCCGCTGCAATCTGCTCTTCAACAACGCCGGGGTCACCTCCGGCGGGGGCGGCAAGCCCTGGGAGCAGGAGCCCAACGACTGGCGGTGGTGCTTCAGCGTGAACGTGTTCGGCGTGGCTATCTGCACCACCGAGTTCGTGCCCCGCATGCTGGCTGGCGGCCTGCCCGGCCAGATCATCAACACCTCCTCGGGCGACGGTGGGTTCGCCCCGGTCCCCACCGCTTCGGTGTACGCCGCCTCAAAGGCTGCGGTGAGCTGCTTTACCGAGACCGTGCATACCAATCTGATCCGGGAGGGAAGCGACCTACGGGCCTCGGTGCTCTACCCGTCGGGGGGAATGCTCGACACTGGCCTGTTCACCGCCCAGCGCAACCGGCCCGACCACTTCGCCCGGGTAGGCGATGCCACCGGGCGGCGCAGCATGACCTTCCAAGAGCTCAAGGACATCATGACCGAGATCCGAGGCTACGAGCCCGAGGTGGCCGACCTGCTAGAGCACGGCAACTTCGTGGTCGACTGCGTGGAAGAGCGCCGGTTCATCATCGGCCGCAACATCGAGGACACCGTCGCCCTCTTGCACCGCCGAGCCGAGGCCATCGGCCGCTACGAGATGCCCGACTACCACGACATGGGGTTGTAGGTCTTCCCTACGCACTCACCCGAACGGGATGGGGTAGGGGCTGGTTGAACAGGTAGCCCTTTTGGTTGAACGGGACCCGATCGGGCTGGGTGTTGCCATTGATGTCGGTGGCCCGGGTGGTGATGGTGTGCTCTCCGGCGGTGGCTGACCAGTCGAACTCGAATTGGGCCCACGAATACTGGGGTTGCGGGTTGAGCACCCGTGAATCACGCCAGCTAGCACCGCCGTCATCGCTGTATTGCACTCGATAAATCCGACCATGGGGTGAGTGGGCGTAGCCCTTCAAGGTGTGATGACCGGCCTCCAGTCGAGCCGGCCACGGCAGCGCCAAGGCGCTCTTGATGTTCTGTTCGGTCACCACCTGGCCCAGAGCTTCTCCCTCGGGGAAGTAGTCGTCGCCGATCAGCACGTAGGAGGTGGTGTTGTTGCGGGTCCACTGCGGATCGGCCGACACCACGATGCGACCCAGCCATTTGATCTGCGAGCTGCCCACCCAACCGGGAACGATGGCCCGCAGCGGGAAGCCATGGTCGCGGGGCAACGGCTCGCCGTTCATCTCATAGGCCAGAATCGTGTCGGGGTCCAAGGCTTTCTCAAGCGGCAGAACCCGCCGGAAGCCCCCCTCCGGCGAATCCTCGTCCAATCCCACCATCAACACGCTGACGGCGTCATCGGCCAACCCGGCCAAAGTCAGCACATCGGCCAGCGAGACGCCGATCCAAACGCCGTTGCCAATGGCACCCCGACCCCATTGCGTACCTTCTGCGGCTCGGCCCTGCAACCGGTCGAACATCACTCGATGGTTGCCCGCGCATTCCAGATAGGCGGTCACCGTGCGGCTCGGGAGACGGTGGATGTCGTCATAGCTGAGATCGAGGCGCTGCTCTACGGCGTCGCCCTCGACAACCAGCGACCATTCATCCACCGACAGATCGACGCCGGTGGAGTTGTTGCGGACGAAGAACAGGTCGTTGGGCGTGATCAGCCCGGGCATCAGCTCCAGGCGGGATTCGAGCGATGCGCCCCGTTGGATGAACGGCGTCGGATCTTTGAACAGCGCGGCCGGATCAACAGTCGAGACCGGGCCGCCGGTAATGGGCACCGAAGACGAACCGCGGCCGCCGCAGGCCGCCAGCACCGCCGCAGCCCCACCGGCGACCAGCAGCGCCAGAAACTGGCGGCGCGGCATCCCCTCACCGCTGGCCAACTCCCACAGACGCTCGCTCTGCTCACTCCAGGTGCCGGGCTCCATGGCCCCGTCTCCCACCGTCATGATCCCGCAAGACTCGGAATGCGTCTCAGAGGCCGAAACACCGCTTGGCGTTGAGCCCCAAGATCTTGTCTTTGCGGGAGTCGTTCAAGTCGTCCCGGTCGGCCAGTGCTTTCACCACACCGGGGAAGACACCGTCGGGGTGGGGGTAGTCGGTGGCGAAAACCACGCAATCGTCGCCCAGGCAGTCCAACACTCCGGGGACAGTCCGCTCCTCGGGATCGCACGAGATGAAGCACTGGCGCAGGAAATACTCGGTGGCGCTTAGATCCAGAGGGGCCGAGGCATGGCCCCAGGAGTCCAGATGCTCGTCGATGCGCTCCAGCCAGTGGGGCGCCCATCCGCAGCCCGACTCCAAGAACACCACCCGCAGCTCGGGATGGCGTTCCAATACCCCGCCGGCGATCAGCTCCAAGCAGCCCATCTGCTGCTCGTGAGGGTGGGAGCACACATGGCGGAACATGAAGTTGTCGTAGCGATCAAGCCCCGATTGGGGGACGTTTTGGGTGGTCCCCTCGTGCAATGCGGCGGGCACGCCCCTATCGGACAGCAGCGACCACAACCCGTCGTAGGCCGGGTGGTCCAGGGTTCGATCAGCAATGACGTTGGGCCGCAGCATCACGGCCACGAACCCCAAATCGTCGATGGCCCGGCGGGCCTCGGCCACCATGAGCGCCGGATCCACCTGCGGAACCACCGCCACCCCCAGCAGCCGGGTTGAGTTGGTGTCGCAGTAAGTGCGGAGCCAGTCGTTGTAGGCCCGGCACAAGGCGTTGTTCACCGCGGCGTCGGCGATGCCGCCGAACATGAGCCCGGTGGTGGGGAATATCACCGAGATGTCCATGCCCTCGCCGTCCATGTCGGCCAGCCGGGCGTGGGGATCGATGCCGCCTCTGGGGCGCTCTTTGTCATAGGCCGCAGAGTCGAACGGAATGTAGGGCGCCATCTCGCCCCCCACGAAGGTGCGGGGCCGCCCCTGGCTGTCCAACACCCTCCGGGGCGCAAAGGCCAGAAACTCTGGGGCGCAGAACTCTTCCCACAGCTCCGGCGGCTCGCTGATGTGGCCGTCGGCGTCGATCACCAATCTGCTCATGGCATTACCCCTCCTGCTGCCTAACGCAGCGTGGCCCGGCCTTTGTCGAAAACGGTGGTACCCCGATTGGAGACCACCCGGAACAGCACCTCGTTCTCTTCGGCGGGGCTGTGCCAGATCTGAGTTGTGAGCACGTCGCCGTTGTAGCCGGGGGAGGCGAAGCGACCGGCCATCGAGCCCAGAGCCAGCGGATCGCCGCCGCACACCGTCTCCACCAGGGCTCGGCAGGCGAAGCCGTAGGTGTTTAGCCCCATGAGTATGGGGCCATCGAAGCCGGTGGCCGCGGCAACCGCCGGGTCGTAGTGGATCAGGTTGGGGTCGTTGCCTCCGTGGCGATAAAGCAGCGACTGCACTGGCAAGGTCTGCCAATCCACAGCAGCATCGGGCGGGGCTTCGCCCACATCCCACGCGGGCGTCTTCGGCCCGGGGTCGCCGCCGAATCCGCCCTCACCCATCACGAACAGCTTGGAACCGGTGGTGAACATCGGCTCACCGGAGTCGGCGTCTACCGACTCGCTCTCGGAATGGACCACTGCCCCCGAGCCCTTGTCGTAGATGCCCACCACCGTCGAGGTGCTGATCACCGACCCGCCGGGCTTGATCTCGCCGTGAACGGTGAGCTCCTGCTCGCCGTGGACCAGTTGGTGAACCTGATAGTCGCCGAACCGGAACATGGGGTTGTCACCGCTGCTGGACTTGTCCGACCTACCTCCCGAGCACACGAAGCTGGGGTACACCTGCTGAGGATGGTCCGACGCCTTCTCCCCCACAAACGCCAGATTTTCAAACCCCGCCCCCACGCTCAGCGCGTACAGCGTGCAGTCCCGGGGCAGCCATCCCCGCTGATGGGGCTCGCCCCGATGCCCAACCATGTCCAGATACATCGCCATGGCTGCCATTGTGTCGCAAAACGATCCCATTCTTCCTAAAGCGGAAGCGACAGATACGGTGAGGCCATGGCCGATGATCGAGTACAGCTCACGGTGGACGGGCACATCGCCGTCATCACCAACAACAACCCCGCCAAGCACAACGCGTTCGACGACGACATGGATCTGGCGCTGTTCGACATCTTGGGCGAGATCAAGGCCGACAAGTCGATCCGGGCTGTGGTGTGGCGGGGAGAGGGCAAGTCGTGGTCGTCGGGCCGAGACGTGTCGGCCATTGGCGGCGGCCAGGCGGAAATGGCCCATCACGCCCTCATGGAGCGGGGCCATCGGGGCATTCAGCAGATCTGGGACATCGATGCTCCCATCCTCGTGGCCATCCAGGGATGGGCCATGGGCGGATCGTTCCAGCGGGCTCTGCTGTGCGACATCCGAGTAGCTGCCGAGGGCGCTCGGTTCAGACTCCCCGAAGTGACCCACGGGGTGATTCCCGACACCGGCGGGGTGGGCCGGCTGTTTGAGATCTGCGGATCGGGCCTGGTCAGCGACATGGTGCTCACCGGGCGGGTGCTGAGTGCCGAGGAGGCCCTTTCCCACGGCATCGTGTCTCGCATCGTTCCCCCCGAAGAGCTGGACGACACCGTGATGGAAATGGCGACCCACATTGCCGCCGCTTCGCCCTACACCGTGCAGCTCGCCCGGCGGGTGATTCGCAATCTGGCTGAAGATGGATTGCGCAGCTCCATGAACGACGAGTACGCCTTCCAAACGCTCATCAATCGTTCGGACGACTTCGCCGAGTTCCGAGCGGCCCGAGCTGAAGAGCGCGACCCCCAATACAAGCGGTCTTGAGTCCAAAGGAGTCACCAAGAAATGGCTGAGATCATCGGATTGCCCGAACCCGCCCCGGAAGGCGCCACTGCCCTGGTACCAGGGACTTACGACGGCCAGACCGTGTTCGTTACCGGCGGGGGGACTGGATTGGGCAAGGCCATCGCCTCGGAGTTCGCCCGGCTGGGGGCCAACCTGGTCATCGCCAGCCGCAAGCCCGAGCACCTGGAGGCCGGCCAGGCCGCCATCGAAGAAATCGGCGCCGAGGTGCTGGTGGTGGGCTGCGACATCCGCCAGGCCGAGCAGGTGGCCGAGGCCTTCGACGCCGCCACCGAGCGCTTCGCCATGCCCGACGTGCTCATCAACAACGCGGCGGCCAACTTCCCAGTTCCAGCCGAGGACATGTCACCCAACGCCTGGCGCACGGTGGTGGACATCACCCTCAACGGCACGTTCTTCTGTGCCCGGGAGTTCGCCCGCCGCCATCTGGCGGCCGGCACCGCAGGGTCGATCGTCAACATCGGGGCGTCCTATGCCTGGACCGGCGGCCCTGGCTTCGCCCACTCGGCCGCGGCCAAAGCGGGGGTCAAGTCGATGACCGAGAGCCTGGCCGTGGAATGGGGGCCGTACGGCATTCAGGTGAACGGCCTGGTGCCGGGGCTGTTCCCCCACGAGGACATGACGGCTGACATCCGCTCCAGCCTCGACCGGACCCACGAGAAAGATCCGTGCCAGCCAGCCATGAGGGTCGGTCGGCTGCGGGAGCTGGGCTGGGCGGCCACCTTCTTGGCCTCGCCGTTCGCCCGGTTCATCAGCGGCCACACCATGGTGGTGGACGGGGCCAACTGGCAGCGCCGTTCGATGACCAACCCCGCCGTCACCACCATCCGCGACCAGATGGGCAAGGGGCCGTTCGAGCTGTAAGTACAGGGCTCTGATTGCCATGGACCACGCCTAAACGATGACCACCGAATCCCGGCCCTCGGATCCCATCGCGCTGGAGGTAGTCAAGAACGCCTTGGGGGCCATTGCCGAGGAGATGGGACTCACCACTGTGCGGTCGGCCTACTCCTCGGTGGTCAAAGAGGGTGGCGACTCCACCGCGGCGATCTTCGACCACCGGGGCCAGTTCATCGCCCAATCCATGGGCGCCCCACTGATGCACCTGTCCAGCCTGCGCCCGTCGCTGCGCTCCCTGCTGGAAGACTTCCCTCCCTCAGAAATGCGCGACGGCGACGTGTACACCTCCAACGACCCCTACCGGGGCGGCATCCACTCCAACGACGTGATGGTGTTCCGCCCAGTGTTCATCAACGGCACCCTGGCATTCTTCACCTGCGCCCTGCTGCATGTGGCCGACCTTGGCGGCATGGCTGCCGGCGGTCTGCCGGCCAACGCCACCGACATGTTCCAGGAAGGCTTGGTGCTGCCCCCGGTGCCGCTTTCGAACGCCGGGGAGCCCAACCAGCCGATGCTGGATGTGATTGCCGCCAACAGCCGAACCCCAGAAAAGGTTCTGGGCGACATCCGAGCCATGATTGCGGCCACCAATTTGGGGGCCGATCGGTTGGCAGATCTGTCGGCTCGATATGGCCTGGAGCGGCTGCACCAGATCACCGACGAGCTGTTGGACTACACCGAGCGCCGCACCCGGGCCGGCATCGAGGCGCTGGCCGACGGCACCTACACCGGATCATTCATCATCGACGACGACGGCGTGAACCCCGACGCCGACCATGAGGTACATGTCGCCCTCACCATCGACGGCTCGACCATTACCGCCGACTTCGAAGGAACCTCACCCCAGGCCCCGGGGCCGATCAACGCTGCGGTTTCGCAGACCACCTCTGGAGTGCTGTTCGCCGTCCGCTGCCTGCTGGCCCCCGACATCCCAGTGAACGACGGCGCCTTTCGGCCCTTGGAGCTGCGCCTGCCCCGGGGCACGCTGGTGAACCCCAATTCGCCCGCCGCGCTCAATGCCCGCATGGCCACGGTCATGGCAGTGGTGGAGGCCATGCTCGGGGCGTTCTCCCAGCTCGACCCGGCCCGGGCGGTGGCCGCCTCCTGCAACGTCCACGTCTACATCATGAACGGCACCGGGGCCGGTGGCCGGCCGTGGGCGTTTATGGACCCCCAGTTCGGCGGTTCCGGGGCCCGTTCCGACCGGGACGGCGTGGACGTGACCGGCCCACTGGTACTGGGTGCCGGCGGAGCGTTTCACACCGTGGAGGCCTACGAGCAGGAGCACCCGGTGCGGTTCGAGCGATTCGAGCTGTGGACCGACTCGGGGGGACCGGGCCAATGGCGGGGCGGCACCGGATCGCGCCGTGACATCCGCATCCTCACCGACGGCCAGTTCACCGGCCGGGCCACCGATCGTTGTCGCCGCCCCCCTCCCGGCATCTATGGCGGCTCACCCGGGGCGGGCGGGGGCTGGGTGCTCAACCACGGAACCCCCGAGGAGCAGCAGCTGCCGGCCAAGGTCACTGCCTACCCGCTGCAAGCCGGCGACATGGTCACAATGCTCACCTCGGCGGGAGGTGGCTACGGCGACCCATTTGAACGCGACCCCCAACTAGTAGCCGCCGATGTGCGCGACGGCAGAGTCTCGCCTGAGGCCGCCCGCCGGGACTACGGAGTAGTGGTCGACCCAGAGACCGGGGAGGTGGACCCGGCGGCCACCGCGGCACTGAGAAGCCGATGAGCGTCGCTCTGGGGATCGACATCGGGGGAACGTTCACCGACGTTGTGCTGATCGACCGCTCCGACGGCAGCATCTGCACGGCCAAGGTGCTCACCACACCGGGCGACCCGGCAGCCGGAGTGCTCGACGGGATTGCCGAACTCTTGGCCGAAGCTGGCTATGACCCTCCTGAGGTATCTCAAGTGGTCCACGCCACCACCCTGGCCACCAATCTCATATTGGAGCGCAAAGGCGGCCCGGTGGCCTACGTCACCACCGCGGGATTCGGCGACATCTTGATCATCGGCAACGAGCGCAAGGGCGACGCCGAGAAGTACGACCTCTTCTACACCAAACAAGCGCCCATCGTCCCCCGGCGGCGCACCGTGGACGTGGTGGAGCGAACAGGGGCCGACGGCTCAGTGGTAGTGCCGCTAGACATCGAGCAGGCCCGCGCCTCGCTGGCCGACTTGTTGGCCCGGGAGCCGGTGGAAGCAGTGGCGGTGTGCTTCCTGCACTCGTATGCCAACGGCGACCACGAGCGCCAGGTAGCAGACATCGTCGCGGAGCTGAACCCCGACCTCTATGTGGCGGTTTCCAGCGAGGTGTGGCCCGAGTACCGGGAGCTGCCCCGAGCCTGCACCACGGTGATGTCGGCCTACGTGGGCCCCACCGTCACCCGCTACATCGCCCGGCTGGACGAAGAACTGGCCCAACAAGGCATCGGGGCCCGATTGCAGATCATGGGCTCATCGGGCGGCATCATCTCGGCCGCCACCGTGAGTCGGCGGCCGGTGCAGCTAGTGGAGTCGGGGCCGGCGGCCGGGGTGATGGCCGCCGCCCACGTCGGCCGTCTCAGCGGCATCGACAACCTGATCTCCTTCGACATGGGCGGCACCACCGCCAAAGCAGGGCTGGTGCGAGGCGGCCAAGCCGCCATCGCCCACGAGTTTTTTGTGGGTGGCACGGCGTCATCGGGCGTGAAGCAGATCAACACCGGCTATCCCATCAAGATCCCAGTGATCGATTTGGCCGAAGTGGGCGCGGGCGGTGGCTCCATCGCCTACCTCGACAGCGGCGGGGCATTGCGGGTGGGGCCCGATTCCGCCGGGGCCGAGCCGGGACCGGTCTGCTACGACCGGGGCGGCACCCAACCCACTGTGACCGACGCCGATTTGGTGCTGGGCTATCTCAATCCTGACTTCTTCCTCGGAGGCCGCATGGCCATCCGGGCCGACCTGGCCCATGGCGCCCTGGCCGACCTGGCCGAGCCCATGGGGTTGACCCCGGAGGAGGCCGCCGCCGGGGTGTACGAGGTGGTCAATGCCACCATGGCCGCCGCGGTGAGGGTGGTGACCCTGGAGCGGGGCATCGACCCCCGCGATTTCACGCTGCTGGCCTCGGGCGGCGCCGCCGGGGTGCATGTGGCCCGCCTGGCCGAGGAGTTCGGCATCGCTGCGGTGGTCATCCCGGCCAATCCCGGCGTGGGCTCGGCGGTGGGCCTGTTGGCCTCCGACGTGGTGACCGACCATGTCCGCACCCAGGTCATCGACTCGGCCAGCGTTGAGGCCAGTGCCGATCCCGGCGCCATTGAGGCCATCTACACCGAACTGGAAGCGGTGGCCGTGGCCGAGATCGGGGCAGAGGGGTTCGCCACCGACGAGATCGTGCTCGAGCGAGAGATCGATGTCCGCTACCGCCACCAAGCCCACGAGCTGACCGTCCCTCTGCACGGCTGCGACCTCGCCGAGGCGGCCGCCGCCTTCAACCAGCTCTACGAAGAGCTCTACGGCATCCGCCAAACCGACCCGGTGGAGTTCGTCAACTACCGGGTGCGGGTAGTCGGCCCGGTAACTAAGCCCGACTGGTCAACCGACCAAGTAGCCGACCAACCGCCCATGCCCCTCGCCTACCGACCGGCCTGGTTCGGCGGCCAAATGACCGACACCCCCGTCTTCCGCCGCCACACCCTCCTGCCCGGCCCCACCATCGCCGGTCCCGCAATCATCGAAGAAACCTCCTCCACCGTGGTCGTCCCCGAAGGTTGGACAGCATCAGCCGACCGCTGGCTCAGCCTGGTGCTGCGCCCGGCCTAGTTCCAGCGGACGTGGAGGTGTTCGTGGCCGTGGAGCACCAGGGTGGGGCGATACACCGGCGCGGGCTTGTCGGTATCCAGCTCTAGGGCGGGGAACCGCTGGATTAGGGCGTCGAGTGCGGCGATCGCCTCTGCTCGGGCCAGAGATGAACCCAGGCAGTAGTAGGCCCCTAGGCCGAAACCGTTGTGCTGGCTGGCATCTCGGGTCAGGTCCAGTCGGTCGGGCTCGGGGAATGCCTCGGGGTCGCGGTTGCAGGCTCCCAGCATCACCACGCACAGGTCGCCTTCCGGGAAGGTCTGGCCGGCCACCTCCACGTCGGCAGCCAGCACCCGTTGGTTGATCTGCACCGAGCTGTCGTAGCGCAGCAGCTCCTCGAAGCCGTCGTCGATTAGCCCGGGATCAGCCTGCAAGCGCTCCAGCTCGCTGGGGTTCTCCAACAGCGCCTTGGTGGCGTTGCCGATGATGTCGGCGGTGGTCTCGTGGCCGGCTTGGAGCAGGATTATGCAGGTGGGGACGATCTCATGGTCAGTGAGCGGTCCCCGCTCGTCTTCCACCGTGACCAGCTTGGTCATCAGGTCGTCGCCGGGGTTGGCCCGGCGCTCGGCGGCCAGCTGGGTGAAGTACTCGGTGAAACCTTGCACCGCCTTCTCGCCGTTGGCGATCATCTCGTCGCTGAGGGCGGCGATGTCGCCCCGGCGGGCGAAGTCCCACATCCACTGCTCGATGTCGGGAATGTCGCTGCGGGGGATGCCCAGCATCTCGCAGATCACGTGCACCGGTAGCGGGTAGGCGAACTGGCTCACCACGTCCATGCCGCCGTCGTCATCCACCGCGTCCAATAGCCCGGTCACCACGTCATTGATGGCCGGTTTGATCTTCTCCACCGCCCGGGGAGTGAACACCCGGGCCACCATTGAGCGGATGCGCTGGTGGTCGGGCGGGTCCAGCCACAGCAGCATCCGCTTCATCATGTCGTAGTACTCAGTGCCCCCCGCCCCCACGTTGTACATCTCGGTGGTGCGCCGGTCGCTGATCGCCCTGGGGTTGCGCAAGAGTTGTTCGGCATCGGCGTGGCGGGTGAAAACCCACGCCTCGTGCAGGATCGGATTATGGGTCTTGTGGATGGGGGCGGCTTTTCGCAGCGCGTGATAGTGCGGGTAGAGATTGCCTCGGGTCTCCGGATCGATGATGTCGGCGATGATCTGCTCAGGGTCGGCACTCATAATGAGGGCCAAGTTATATCCGGAGCGGGATCGCCCGCCGACTGGATGGCCTGCCACACCCGTTCGGGGGTCAACGGTAAGTCGATGTGGCGGATGCCGAGGTAGCCGAGGGCGTCGATCACCGCGTTCTGCACCGCGGGAGTGGCACCGATGGTGGCCGCCTCGCCGATGCCCTTCACCCCCAGGGGGTTGAGGTGGGTAGGGGTGATGGTGCCGTCCACGGTGAAGTCGCAGAACTCGGCAGCCGACGGCATGGCGTAGTCGGCTAGGCCGGTGGTGAGCGGATTGCCGTCGTCGTCGTAAACCACGTGCTCGTACAGCGCTTGGCCGATGCCCGAGGCCACCCCGCCGTGCTGCTGGCCGGCCACGATCAGCGGGTTGAGCAGGTTGCCAGCGTCGTCCACCGCCACAAATCGCAACAGGGCAACCATGCCGGTCTCGGTGTCCACCTCCACCACGCAGATGTGAGTGCCGAACGGGAAGGTGGCGCCGTCAGTGGTGTGGTCAAGCTCAACCCGAAGCGGCTCATCGGCCACTGCGACGACCTGCTCCCAGCTCACCGCCACGCCGGGAACGCCAGCCACCCCGAGGCGGCCCTCGTCGGTGACCACGATGTCGTCGGCGCTGGCCTCCAACAGCTCCGAAGCCCGCTGGCGGGCTATGTCCAGCACCTCCATGGAAGCGACGTGGATGGCGCTGCCTCCGAGCTGGGCGCTGCGAGACCCGCCGGTGCCGCTGCCTCGGGCCACCAGCGAGGTGTCGGACTGCACGAAGTCGATTCGGTCCATGTCGATGCCCAGCCGGTCGGCCACGATCATGGTGAACGCGGTCTCGTGGCCCTGGCCATGGGAGGAGGTGCCCACAGACACCGTGGCCGAGCCGTCGGTGTGGACCTCCACTACCGCGTGTTCCTCTTGGCCGGTGGGCGCGGTCACCTCCACATAGCTCGACAGCCCTATGCCCAGCCTCCGGGGATTGTTGGCGGCTCGGCGAGCGGCCTGCTCAGCCCGCAGGTCGTCGTAGCCGACCAGCTCGCAGGCCCGGTCCAGGGCCATTTCGTACTCGCCGGTGTCGTAGGCCCCGCCGGTGGGGGTCACCAGCGGGAAGGCTTCAGGAGCCAGAAAGTTGCGGCGGCGGAACTCCGCCGGGTCGATACCCAGCTCGGCTGCGGCCATGTCGGCCATGCGCTCGATGGTGAGGGTGGCCTGGGGCCGGCCCGCCCCCCGGAACGCCCCCAGGGGCGCCCGATTGGTGGCGGCCAAGCCGTAGTCAAACTGCACCCGTTCGATGCCGTAGACACCGGTCGCCATTACCCGAGTGATCATGGGGAGGATGCCGCCCAACCCGGGGTAGGCACCCGCGTCCACCAGCGCCACCACCTCCAGCGACACCATGCGGCCGTCGTCGGTCACCCCCAGCCTGGCGTAGTGGACCTGGTCGCGGGCCTGCATGGAGATGAGGTTCTCGGCCCGGGTCTCCGTCCACACCACCGGGCGGCCCAGTTGCCGGGCGGCGGCGGTCACCGCCACGTGCTCCACGCGCCACCCGCCTTTGGCCCCGAAGCCGCCGCCCACCCAAGGGGCGATCACCCGCACCTCGTCGGGCTCCAAACCCAGCGACTCAGCGATGCCCGCTCGGGTGTTGTGGGCCCCTTGGGTGGAAACCCACAAGGTGACTTGCTCGCCGGTGGGATCGGCGAGCACGGCATCGGTTTCCATGGGCACCGCCGCCATCCGATTGTGCACGATGCGGCCGGTGATTATCCGGTCGGCTTCGTCGTGCAGGCCGTCCACCGGATCGAAGGCCCTGAACATCGAATCCGATCCCCGGTCAGGAAACAGCACCCCCTCACCGTTGGCCACCGCCGTCTCAGCATCCATCGATACCGGCAGCGGCTCGTATTCGACCATGATCTCATCGGCCGCGTCTTGGGCCGCGGCCAAAGTCTCGGCCACCACCATGGCCACCGGCTCGCCCACAAAGCGAACCCGCTCACTAGCCAAAGGGCCACGGGTGAAGTGGGGATCGAGCGGGTACCGGGGCTTCACCTGCTCCACCCCAATGGCCTCGGCGGTGTATACCGCGGCGACGCCAGGATGCTCGGCCGCGGCTCCCAAGTCGATCCCTGCCATCACGGCATGGGCCACCGGCGAACGCACGAAGTGGGCATGGAGCAGCCCATCTGGCCGCAAGTCCCCGGTGTATCGGCCCTCACCGGTGAGCAGCGTCCCGTCCTCCCGGCGCACAACTTCAGTACCCAAGATCGATCCAGCCATAGGGTGGTCATTATGGATGGCGCACTGTCGGAACCCGGAACGGGAGGGTGAATTGGCATGGAACTGCGTGAGGCAATCGATCCGGCCACAACTGCTTTGGTGCTTCAGGAGTGCCAGAACGGGGTGATCGGGGAGCTCTCGGCTCTGCCCGCGCTGGCTGAGGCGGCCAAGGAAGGGTTGATCCCGAATGTGTCGGAGTTGGCGGCTGCGGCTCGCAGCGCGGGAGTGCGAGTGATTCACTGCACGGCCCAGCACCGCGCCGACGGGTGGGGCGGCAACCGCAATGCCCGCTTATTCCGGGCCATGCCCAAAATGCCGGTGCAGTTGCACGTGGGCACCCCGGCAGTGGAGGTGGTGCCCGAGATTGGCGTGGCCGACGCCGACATGGTGCTGCCCCGCCATCACGGCCTGTCGCCATTCGAGGGCACCGAGCTCGACTCGCTGCTGCGCAACGAGGGCATCCGCACCATCGTGGCCGTGGGGGTGTCGGTGAACGTGGCCATCATCAACCTGACCTTCGACGCAGTCAATGCCGGCTATGTGGTGGTGATCCCCCGCGACGCGGTGGCTGGCACCCCGCCCGACTACGTCGACGCCGTGTTCGAGCACACCCTCGGCATCGTCGCCACTATCACCACCACCAACGACGTTGTCAACGCCTGGGCGGGCTAGATCAGCCCAAGCCGCCTCTTACATAGGCCACGACGGCGGCGATCTCGTCATTGGTGAGCTTGGAGCCGAACTCGGGCATCTCGCCGAGGCCGTCGCGCACCACTGCCTCCATCGCCTCGGCTGATGCGTACTTCTCCAATACCTTGCCGGGGCGGATGTCAGGCCCCACGATGCCGACGCCGTCGACACCGTGACACCCGACGCAGCGCGTCAAATACGCCATCTTGCCCTTGATCAACACCTCTTCAGACACCTGTTCGGTGGCCAGGGAAGCGGTCGGCTCCGCAGAGTCTGACTTGTCGCTACAGCCAGCAGCGGTCGCCAGTGCGAACACGCCGCCCAGCAGCAGGACTCCCCACCACCTTCCCCACCGGAAGCCGGGCAGGGTCAGACTCCCACCGGGGCGCTGGGGGTGAACGTCACCGGCATTTCCTCGGGGCCGACGATGAAGTTGGACGCCCGCCATGGCAGCGGGTCGTCGGTGGCCAACTGCATGTCGGGCATCCGCTCGGCCAGCCGCTGGAACATGATCTTGAGCTCCAGGCGGGCCAATGACGCCCCAAGGCAGAAGTGCGTTCCCCATCCGAAGGCCAGGTGTTGGTTGGGCTCGCGCTCCAGGTCGAACTTGAACGGGTTGTCAAACACCCGGTCGTCCCGGTTGGCCGACGGATAGAACAAGATGACCTGGTCGTCCTGGCCAATGGTCTCGCCGTGCATCTCCACATCCCGAGTGGCGCTGCGGGACATGTTCTTGATGGGGGTCACCCACCGCAGCAACTCCTCCACCGCCCGTTCCATCCAGGCGTCGTCGGCTGCCCGCTGGTTGAACAGCGACTTTTGGTCGGGATGCTCCATCAGCGCCAGCATCCCCCCGCTGATCACGTGGCGGGAAGTCTCGTCGCCCCCGATCAGAATGAGCAGCCCCTCCTGATACAGCGACTCGTCGTCGAGCCTGTCGCCGTCCACCTCGGCATGGCACAGCACGCTGACCAGGTCGGACTGGGGCGGACGGGCCCGACGGTCGGCGATCACTCCCATCAGAAACTCCCGAAAGGCCACGCCGGCCATGATCCCCTTCTCCATCGCCTCCTGGTCGGTCTCGGTGGTGGCCCGCATCATGTCGTCGGACCACTCCAGCAGGTCGTCGTAGCTCTCCCGGGGAAAGCCCAGCATGTCGCCGATCAGGATCAGCGGCAGGGGCGCGGCGATATCCCAGATGAAATCGCACTCGCCCCGCTCGCACACTTTGTCGAGGATCTCGTCGCAGATGGCGATGACCTCGGGGGTGCGGTCCCGCACCCGCTTGGGGGTGAAGCCCCGGTTGACCAGCTTGCGGCGCTGCTTGTGCTCGGGATCGTCCATGGAGATCATCATCGGCAGCGAGTTCCCGTGGGGCCGGGGGCTGCGGTAGGACGAAAACGTATTGGGATCTTTCTCAATGGCCAGGATGTCGTGGTAGCGGGAGATGCCCCACACGTCGCTGTTGGCGTCGTAGTACACCGGGGCGTTCTCCCTCATCCAGGTCCACGCATCGTGGGGCTCGTGCTGGAACCAGAATCCGTCCATGAAGTTGACCCCGTCGAGGGTGGGGTGGTTGGGCATTGCTCCCCCTAATGCTGGTGCTGGCCGACTAACCCTCGCCCATGAGCCGAGCGATCATCCTGGCGCCATGCTCGGGGTCCCACGCCGCCACCATGTCGTCGATCCCGTCCTGCCACGACATCGTGCACTCCCCGGTCATGGAAATGCGCTTGGTGCTGTCGAAGGCCCGGCTGTGAGTGCCCTCCGGGAAGTACTGGAAGTCGGGCTCCACCCCGACCTGGGATCCCATTCGACGGCACATGTCCTCGATGCTGACGTTCTCGTCGCCGCCCCAGTTCACGATGGTGGCCGGCACAGTGGCTGCCTCCAAGAAGGCTTCGGCGTGGGCGCACATGTCGATCTCGTGGACCGGGGAGAACATGTTGGGCTCCGAGTCTTTGAGCATCACCGGCATGCCGTTGGTCATCATGGCCAACAAGATGGCGGGCAGTCCCCCGTTTTGGCCGTAGGCCACGTTGATGCGCCCGATCACGGTGGGCAGGTCATAGAGCCGGCACATGGTCCGGGCCACGGCCTCGGCGGCCATCTTGGTCACCCCGTAGGTCTCCGAATAGGGCTGTTCGCTGTCGCCCAACGGATCGCCCTCGGCGTACACGTAGGTGTGGTCGGGGTTGTTCTTGTAGGCCGCGGCAGTGGACGCGTGCAGAAAGCCCTTGGCGTTGCGGCAGTGGGCCATCAACAAGCCGGTGGCCTCGGCGTTCTGGGTGAGGGCGAAATCGTAGTCAGGGGTTGCGGCCATGAACGCGGCCATGTGGATCACATAGTCGAAATCGTCGGGCAATCCGTTTAGCTCGCCCGAGGCCAGATCGGCCTTGTGGGGAATAGCCCCCGCCTCCTCCACTTGCTCTTTCGATCCCGGCTGGCTGAATCGGGCCAGGCCCCACACCTCGTTGTTCTGGGCGAAATGGCGGGTCATGGGCAGAGCGATCTGCCCTGCGGTCCCGGTAATCAGAATCTTTTGGCCTTCCACGGTGGTTCCTCCTCGACCGTTGCTCACCTTGTACTAGCAGAGTGAGTGCGCAGGGTTGACATGATAGGGATAGAGACATGATTCGCACCGAGCCCATCGATGCCCCCCTGGGGGCGCTGGCCACTGGATGGGATCCGGGCGTGCCGCTGAGTGACGATGATCTCGTCGCGCTGCGCCAGGCTTTGGCCGATCGGCTAGTAGTGGTGCTGCGGGGCCAACGGGACTGCGACGCCGACGAGTTGGCCGCCCTGGCCCGGCAACTGGGCGAGCCCTTCCCCGCCGACGAGCTGTACAGCATCCCCACCGAGGCCCCTGAGGTGCTGGCCGTGTCCAACGAGCTGAACGACAACGGCCACGAGATCGGCACCGCAGGCAGCGGCCCGCTGCCCTGGCACACCGATTACGCCTTCTTGGACACCATCGCCCGGGAGTCGCTGCTCAACGCTCAGCGGGTACCGCCCGATGGGGGGGCCGACACTTCGTACTGCGACATGTACACCGCCTATGAGACTCTGCCCAGCGATCTGGCCCAGAAGCTGGCCGGACGAATCGGGCGATACACCATCACCTCTGAGAACAACACCCGCCTCCGACAAAACCACCACGACGAGGATCCGGCCGCAGCCGCCGCCCGCCGCCTGCGGGCCAACCCCGACATCGTCTACCCCGGCTCGGGCGAAGTGGTCGAGCACCCAGTGGAAATGCCCCACCCCGACACTGGAAGGGTGGCGCTGTACGTCTCGTCGTTCTCCTGCGGTTTCGTGGGCATCGACGACCCCGAGGAGGCATTCGCCCTAACTCAGGAAGCCATGGACCACGCCATCGTCCCCGAGCACACCTACACCCACCGCTGGCAACAAGGCGATGTAGTCATCTTCGACACTGTGGGCACTGTCCACCGCCGGGAGATGCCCCACAGCCACGGCCCCCGGTCGTTGCGCCAACTGTCCATCAAGTACCCCTGACGCTGCTGAATGCCCGGCAGACGGCAGCCCCCCTAATCTGGCGCCATGCCAACCCCAGCTCGCGTCGCCGTCGTCCCCCAGGAAATGGGCCAGCCGCTGCGCATCGAAGAACTGCAATTGCCAGACCCCGGTCCCACCGAAGTGGTGGTGCGCCAATTCGCCAGCGGCGTGTGCCACAGCCAGCTCCACGAGATCCACACACCCCGGGCAACTGATGTGGTTTTGGGTCACGAGTCCACCGGTGAGGTGGTGGCGGTTGGAAGCAGCGTGAGCCATGTGGCAGCTGGCGACCGGGTTTTCGTGACCTGGCTTCCCCGCAGCGTCGACCCCACCGACCGTCGGCCGATGCCCGCCCAGGTCACCCAGGGTGACGGCACCGTGGCCACCAGCCTGGGCGTGTTCACCTGGGCCGACCACACCATCGCCGACGAGATGTTCATTGTGCCCATGCCCGACGATGTGCCTGTCGATGTGACCTCCATCGTCGGTTGTGCGGTGATGACCGGTGCCGGCGCGGTGATGAACACCGCCGGGGTAACCGCGGGGTCGTCGGTGGCGGTGTTTGGCGTAGGGGGCGTGGGCTGCTCGGCCCTGTCGGCCGCCAAAGCGCTGGGCGCCGACCCCATCATCGCGGTGGACCTCACCGAGGAGAAGCTGGAATTCGCCCGTAGCCACGGGGCCACCCTTGGGGTAAATGCGTCCGAGTGCGACCCAGTGGCTCGGATCCGCGAGCTGACCCCCCGTGACGGGCTGGACTTGATGGGCGCGCCCTGTGCCGGAGTGGACTTCGCCTTCGACTGCATCGGCGCAGAGGCAACCATCGGGCAGGTGGCGCCGTCATTGCGGTCGAAGCGCTGGGGGTCGGACGAACGGGCGGTGGCGGTGCTCGTCGGGATTCCGGTTTCTGTGCCCGCCATCGACGTGGGTGACCTGCTGATGCACGAGAAGCACCTCACCGGAAGCATCGGCGGCACCTCCCACCCGGATCGGGACTTCCCTATCTTCATGGACTGGTACCGGAGGGGCGACCTCGACCTGGACAGCATGGTCACCCAGCGCTTCGCTCTCGATGAGATCAACCAGGCGGTTGATGCCCTGCAAGGCGGGCGGATCAGCGGCCGGGCCATCCTGGTGTTCGATTGAGCGCCGAGAAGAAGGGAGCCAGCCATGCCCGACACCGTGCTTTATGAGCTATCCGGCCATGTGGCCACCATCACGCTCAACCGCCCCAAAGCGCTCAATGCCATCAACGGCGAACTGCGCCAAGACTTGAACTCGGCCTGGAACCGGTTCCGGGGCGACGACAAAGCCTGGGTGGCCATCATCACCGGGGCGGGCCGGGCGTTTTGCGCCGGCGCCGACATGCGCGACGGCGAGGGATCGGTGGGAGTGTTCGAGGGCACATTCTGGGAGAAACCCACCATCAACTCCTTCGAATCGGGCTTGGAGCTGTTCAAACCCACCATCGCCGCAGTAAACGGCCATTGCCTGGGCTACGGGCTCACCGGGGCGCTGGCCTGCGATTTCCTGATCGCCAGCGACCAGGCCACCTTCGGCTTCCCCGAAGTGCGCCTGGGAGTGCCCACCATTGTGGGCGCCATCCGGCTGCCCCGCAGGGTGGAGTGGGCCGATGCCATGGAGCTCCTGTTGACCGGCGAGCGGGTAGATGCCGAGCGGGCCCGGGAGATGGGACTGGTGTGGCGGGTGGTACCCCACGACGATCTGATGGATGAGGCCCGGGGCTTGGCTGACCGGCTTGTCGCCTCGGCACCGCTGGCGGTCCGGGCCACCAAGGAGGTGGCAACCCGCACCCGCACCATGTCATGGGTGGAAGCGGTGCGTTTCGGCGAGACCATGCGGATAGTGGCCGGAGCCACCGAGGACGCCGCCGAGGGCACATCTGCCTGGGCCGAGGGCCGTCCCCCCGACTGGCAGGCCCGCTAGCCAGATGGGCGTACGGGCCATCGTCTTTTGCGTGGCGGTTGCTGGCTTGGCCTTCGTCGCCCTTTCTCTGGCCGGCATTGTGTCCACGTGGGGGCTCGACTGGGTGACCATCGAGTCGGAAGAGCCCGAGTCGGAATCCACGCCTGAACCCACCGCCAGCCCCACCGAGCCCCCGCCCGAGCCCGTCTCGGTGGTGGCCGAATTGGAGATCGACCCCCGATATCCCCCCGAAACCCGGTGGACGGTGTTCGACGTGCCCTCGGCGCTCAACGTCCGCGCCGGTCCCAGCACCGACCACCAAGTGCTGGGCACCGCCAACCTGGGCTCCATCGTAACCCTCACCGGCCAGGTGGTGGAGTCCCCTACCAGCGGCACCTGGGTTCAAGTCCATTCCAACACCGTCACCGGTTGGGTTTTCGCCGCCTACCTCACTCCGGAGGGATAAAGCAGGGTCAAGAAGTCCCCAGGGCGTCCACCACCGGGATCTCGTCGTCGGCCAAGGGTGTCATTGGGGTGCGACGGGCCAAGGCGGCCTCAATGTGTGGGGCAAGACGTTCGGCCTTGGCCGCCTCCCGCTCATCCTCCCCTTCTTTGAGGGCGGGCATGACCTCTTTGGCGAACATCTCCAGCGACTGGCAGATGTGGTCGTGGCGGTTACGCCCCGACTGCTGGATGAACATCACCTGGTCGACTCCCACGTCGGCATAGCCCTGGAGCTGGCGGGTGACCTGTTCCGGGGTTCCGATGCCCAGCGTCTCCCCCAGCCCTTCGAACGACTCCCGAGACTCCTGGAAGTTGTCCCACACGTTGGTTCGGCCCGGCTGGTGCTGGCCGATCACGTAGTAGTGCAAGAGGCCGTGGCCGAAGAACTGGAACCCCTCCAGCCCCCGGCGCTCGGCCTCGGCCTGATCGGCATGCATCGACAACCCCACAACCATGGCGATGTTGGCGTTCACGGTGTGGCCAATGGGTACGCACTCTTCAGACAGAATCCGGTAGTAGTCGTCCACCCAGTGGGCGGCCTCGTCGGGATCGACAAAGGCGAAGGTGAGCGCCCCCATCCCCAGTCGGGCGGCCAACTTGATGGTCTCCCGGTTCGAGCACGCCACCCACAGCGGCGGGTGGGGCTTCTGGGCTGGCTTGGGCACCACGTTGCGGCACGGCATGGAGAAGTACTCGCCCTCATACCCCGGATAGGGGTCCATCACCATCATGTTGCAGCACTGCTCGGTGGCCTCGGCCCAGGCCGGTCGCTTGTCAGCGTGGGCGATGTTGAATCCACCCAGCTCCACTGCGGCCGACGATTCGCCGGTGCCGAAGTCCACCCGGCCATTGGAGATCAGATCCAAAGTGGCGACGCGCTCGGCCACCCGGGCCGGATGGTTGTACTTGGGCGGCATCTGCACGATGCCATGCCCCAGCCTGATCCGCTCGGTGCGCTGGCTGGCCGCGGCCAAGAACACCTCGGGGGCCGACGAGTGCGAATACTCCTCCAAAAAGTGATGCTCCACCTCCCAGGCGTAGTCGTACCCAAGCTGGTCGGCCAGCTCCACCTGTTCGAGGGCCTCGTGCAGCAGCCGCTGCTCATCTCCCTCTTGCCATGGCCGGGGCAGCTGATGCTCATAGAAAACGCCGAACTTCACGCTCCAGAGCCTACGCAGCTTTGCTTCGATCAGCAGATCGCAGTCACTTCTGCCATAGCATCGCCGCGGTGAGCAGCGACCGGGCACCGGTGTTCGTGGGAGTGGCCCAATACGTGGGCCGGGAGACCGATCCCACGGCCGCGCCCGACCCGGTGACCATGCTGGCCGACGTAGCCACCCGAGCCGCCTACGACACAGGAGTGGGCCAGCCCCTGTTCGCCCACGTGGACACCTACTTGCAGATCCCATTGGCCTATTGGACTCCGGGCAACGGCGCCGCGCTTGTCGCAGAGCGGCTGGGCATCGGCGAGCGAGCCCGAGTGCAACACACCGGCGGGGGCGGCGAGATCGGCGTGCTAGCCGCCAACCACCTTGCCGCTGAGATCGTGGCCGGGCGCACCGAGGTGGCGCTGATGACCGGCGGACAGATCTGGAAAACGTACGAGCGGGCCAAGGCGGCCGGGGTGGAGCTCAACTGGCCCGCTGGCGGCGATCCCACCGGGGCCGATGACCGGTTCGGCGACACCTCCAAGCCCATGGTGTCCGAGACCGAGGAGCGCCATGGGCTCACTCGTCCCATCCAGGCCTACCCCTTATTCGAGAACGCTCTGCGGGCTGCCCAGGGGATGACCCTGTCAGAACACGCCCAGCGCCTCGGTGAGATGATGACCGAGTTCACCGCAGTGGCCGCGGCCAACCCCTACGCCTGGTTCCCCACCGAACGGAGCGCCGAGGAACTGGCCACTCCCACGCCCGAGAACCGAATGATCGGCTTCCCCTACACCAAGTACCTGAACGCGGTTTTGAACACCGACCAGGCCGGGGCATATGTGATGACCTCGGCGGCCAAAGCCCAAGAACTGGGGATCCCGGAGGATCGCTGGGTTTTCTGGTGGGGCGGACACAACGCTGCCGAGGAAGCCTGGTTCGCCAGCACCCGCCCCAATTTCGCCGAATGCCCGTCGATGAAGGACTCGTCGGTGGGAGCGCTCGACCAGGCCGGCGTGGGTGTCGACGACATCGCCCTGTTCGACTTCTACTCTTGCTTCCCGGTGGCGGTGCGAATGGCCTGCGCCATGCTGGGCATCAATGAGCTGGACCCCCGCCCGTTCACCGTCACCGGCGGCCTCCCCTATGCCGGCGGGCCGGGCTCGGCCTACAACATGAACTCGTTGGCCGCCATGGTCGAGCGGTTGCGCGAAGACGACCGTTCGATCGGCATGGTCACCGGCAACGGCTTCTTCTTGACCAAGCATGCCGCCGCAGTGCTGTCGGCCCGGCCCAAACACGGGGGCTGGGACCGACTCAACGGGCCCCCACCCTCAGAGTCGATGGAGACCGCCCCCGCTATCCCCGATGGATCGGCCACGGGGCCGGGCCGCATCCAGGCCTATACCGTCATGCACGACCGCGACGGCCAACCATCTGTGGGGTACATCTGCGGCCAACTCGACAGCAACGGCACCAAAGCCCGCCGCTTTTTGGCCAACACACCCGAAGACCCTGGCCTGCTCCACGACCTGCTGGCGTCCGAAGCGGTAGGACGTAGCGGCGACGTTCGCTACGACAACGCCACCGGCCGCTGCAACTTCACCCCTGCCTGACCGGTCCGGGGCAATACGAGCAGCGCTTCAGTCGGTGGCGATGCCGACGGGGCAGGTGACGCCAGTGCCGCCGAGGCCGCAATAGCCGCCGGGGACTTTGGCCAGGTACTGCTGGTGGTAGTCCTCGGCGTAGTAGAAGGGCGGGGCGGCGATGATCTCGGTGGTGATCTCCCCGTAGCCGGCGTCGGCCAGCCGGGCCCCGAACCGCTCCCGCGACTCCTCAGCGGCCACCTTTTGGGCGTCGTCGTAGTAGTAGATGCCCGACCGGTACTGGGTGCCCAGGTCGTTGCCTTGGCGCATTCCCTGGGTGGGGTCGTGGTTCTCCCAGAACAGCGCCAGCATCTGTTCGTAGCTGGTGGCCTCGGGGTCGAACACGGCCAGCACTACCTCGTTGTGACCGGTGAGGCCGCTGCACACCTCCTGGTAAGACGGATTGGGGGTGAACCCAGCCGCGTAGCCCACCGCGGTGGTGAACACGCCGGGTGCCTGCCAGAACACCCGTTCCGCACCCCAGAAGCATCCCATGCCTACCATGATCTGCTGCATACCCTCTGGGAACGGCGGTTTCAGCGGGTTGCCGCTCACAAAGTGGACCTCCGGCACCGGCATCTCGTAGTCGCGGCCGGGCAGCGCATCGGCCGGATCCACCATCATCGACTTCTTCATACCGAACAATGCCATGCCTCGAAGTGTAGAGGGTGTTGGCCGCGATCCCATCGGGGCGCTCAACCCGACAGGACCAGAGCGGATTCCGGTCAAACAAGCAGTTTCGGTGCTTGCACTGTCACTACTTCGACATATTGTTGCCTCCACGTCTCAAACCAAGAGCGCCTTCAACGGCAAATGACCTATAGGGAGAGCCACGGTGAAGCAAGACAAGGCGGGAATACGAGCGGCAGCAGCGGCTGGAGTGGTCGTGGCCCTGTTGGCCGGCGTGCTGGCATTTGGCGGGGCCGGCGCGGCTTCGGCCCAAGAGCCAGTTCTGATCAGCGCAGAGGTGACCACCCAAGACGAGGCGAACTGCGAAGCCGTCGATTTGGGCTTGCTGGACAGCGCCCCGGGCAGTCAGCTCACCGCGAGCGGACGCTGGAGCACCGAAGACTGCGATTCTCGCTTTCGCAGCAACAGTGACGCTCATACCTACCGATTCGAGATAGCTGCGATAGGACGAATCAGGATCGATTTGAGGTCGTCCAGCGGCGATTCATACGTCTACCTGCTCAATGAGGGTGGCAGCCGAATCACTGAAGATGACGACGGCGGCGTGGGGGCTCTAGATGCACGAATCGAACGAGAGCTCCAGGCGGGCACCTATCTGATCGAAGCCACCACCACCGCCGGCCGAGCCCGGGGCCCAGCAGACTTCGAGGTCGTTGTCACCCAAGTCGACACCTGCGAACCGCAAGTTCTCGGTGCGCTAACGCCCGGCCAAGACATTGAGGTGACGGGCTACTGGACACCGGAATCCTGTCAGTCGATCTTCCTAACCGGCCATCCCTCCAACTACTTCGTATTTGTCTTGCCCCAAGGGGCGAGGGTGCGCGTCGATCTGACATCAGAGATCGGCGATCCCGTGCTCATCGTCGCGCCGATCGTTGCCCTGCGGTCGGTGGTTCCCGGCCAAGTGGCCCACAACGACGACTCCGGCGGAACCCGCAACTCCCGAATTGAGCAGTATTTCCCGGCCGATGTCTACGGAATCGAGGCAACCACCTTCCGTACCAGAGATCTCCAGAGTCCTCTTATTGATTTCACTCTCACCCTCACCATCGTGGACGAGGAGGCGCAACAGGGCCTCCCCTTGCTGAAGATCGAGGAAATCGACATTCCCACCGAGGTGGTGGTCGGTGATCCCCTCCCCATCAACTACCGCGTCGGCAACTTGGGCGGCGCCGAGTTCCCCGACCCAGCGAGCAACGCCATCTTGTATGCGATTGGCCCCCGGGTGTTCGATCGTACTCCCCCATTGTTCGCTTATCACTGGCCCGCCGGCGTGGCCTATCACACCAACGGGGAGACGGCGAGCGCTACCAGCACGACAAATCCGAGAATTGGCCCCTTCTCGGTGACATTCCGGAGAGCTGGCCCCGCATGGGTGTTTACCGCGGTCGTCGCGTTCGACGGCAGCGAAGATGAGAATGAACTCGGATTCCACGGCCTTTGGCACGACCTCAAGGTGTTGAGCAGCGCAACGTACGGTCCTGTCGAGGTGGCAGTCGACGGCGTGGTTTATTCGGTTGTCGCCGAGGCCGATGACGAGGGAATGGTGACCGCCACGGTGACATCGGTGGACGACCCCGAGGCCGAAGTCGATCCGGTGATTCAAGAGAAGGCCCAGTACACAGCCGGTGTTCGCATTCAGATGCTCGACGGCATCTTCAACCGGCCGAGGATTGCCGCCCTTCCGCTGGCTGCACCTCCATTCCCGGTCACCGTGCCCAGTCCCACATCAGACTCGCTCCTCAAAACCGCCGCAGGCCGGTTTGCGGTCCTTGTCCGAGCGTCGGGCTTGCTGGAGACGCTGGCCAATGGGGAAGCCGTCAACCCGGTCACCATAGAAGACTTGATACTCAGCACCGCTAGGCGCGTTTCAGGTACCTATGCATCGCTGGCAATCTCCTGGCAAAAGCTCCTGCGACAAATCGACGACGGCGAAGCGATGTCCTTCGACGATGCGCTCGCCGTTCATTCCGAACTGGCCTATGCCGAGAGGATTCTCTCGCCAGCGTTGTTGCCCATCGCGGCTGTCAACGCGGCCCGAGCCGCCGAGCAGGGCTGGGATGATCCCGTGGTTCAGGCGATGTTGTCCAGCCAGCCAAGCTGCCATCCAAGCCCCACAGATCTGCGTGATGCCTACGAAGCTGCCGGCGTCCAGAACGTCGACGAGCTGATGGCGCTCGACACCGAGATGCGTGCGGCTCTACCCGCGTACGGGCTGTTGATTGACGGTGCCTTGTGTGCGGCTGCGGAAGCCGATGCCGCCAACCTGCGCTTCCTGGAGCGGCTGGCGATCGACGACAGTGATGAGCTTCGCATGCTGTTCGAGCCCGAGGCGCCACCGGCGCCAGAGCCCGAGCCTGCGGCGCCAATTGAACTGCGCATCGTGGCCCGGCTGGTTGAAGACGGACGCATAGAGCACGGCGTCGAGCTCTCCAGTGGTGTCCAGATCCTGCCCGAAGGTCGCTACTTGCCCGCCGACACCCAGGCCGGAATGTGGCAAGCCAGCCGCGATGTCGAATTGGACGGCAGCCCAATCGGTCAGATCCGCTCCCGGCGTTTGGCCGATGGCCGCGTCGAGGTGGGCTTCCGCGATGCTGAGGGCGAGATCATTGCCCCAGACATTGCCTACCTGCCTGCTGACCTCCAGATTGGCATCTGGTACCGAAGCAGCCTGATCGAGGTTCCACAACCCTCTGAACCCCCTGAGGACGAAGAGGGAGCCGAAACGAACGGATAGCCCGAAGGCGACCTCCCCGTTCGTCATGTCGGGCGGCATCCGCGAGACTGTCGCGCCATGACCGCCCGCCTCACCGGCCAGAGCGTCGACCGCGTCGAGGGTCCTCGCCTGTTGCGGGGCGAGGGCCGCTTCGTGGGCAATGTCCGCCACCCCGATCTCCTGCACATCGCCTTCGTCCGCAGCACGATGGGCCACGCCGACATTTTGGGTGTCGACACCGCCGCGGCCAAGGGCACTTCTGGCGTGTTCGAGGTGTTAACCGCCGAACACCTCGACGGCGTGGTGGCTCCCATTGAAATAGCCGGTCCCCCCGAGTTGGCCGTCACTCCCTTCACCGCGTTGGCCCGCGACCGGGTTCGCACCGTGGGCGAGCCCATCGCCGTGGTGGTGGCCCGCACCCGGGCCGCGGCCGCCGACGGCGTCGCCGCGGTGGCGGTGGACTACCGCCCCCGGCCTGCGGTGGTGGACATGCACGACGCCCTCTCGGCCGACGCCCCTCTGCTGTTTGAGGAATTGGGCACCAATGTGGTGTACGAAACTGAACAAGCGTGGGGTGCTGACATCGAAGAAACCTTCGCCCGCGCCGATCATGTGGTCTCCCGCACCTTCACCCAGCACCGATTTGGGCACGCGCCCCTCGAGGGCCGGGTGTTGGTGGCGTCATACACCCCTTCTGACGGCCAACTCGACATCCAGATCGCCACCAAGCGCCCCCATGCGGTGAAGCTGAACCTGGCCAGTCTCCTCGGGCTGCCCTTCGGCAACATCCGGGTGCGCACCGGTGACATTGGCGGCGCCTTTGGCTCGAAGGGACAAGTGGGGCGGGAGACGATCTGCGCCGCCGCGGCCGCCATGCTGCTGGGCACCACCGTCCAGTGGACCGAGGACCGCACCGAAAACCTCCAGATGGCCGGTCATGGCCGCGAAGAGGACTTGGTGGTGGAGGTGGCAGTTCAAGACGATGGCACCCTCCTGGGTATTCGAGCCGACATGACCATGGACCAGGGCGCCTACCCAATGCCGCCCTACCCGTCGTCGTTGTTCTGCAATTTGGTGAAGATGCTGATTCCCAACGCCTATCGGCTGGAGGCGTACGCATTCCGCGGCCGGGTGGTGGCCACCAACAAGTGCAGCTACATCGCCTACCGGGGGCCGTGGGCGGTGGAGACCTGGGCGCGAGAGCGGATACTGGACGAGATTGCTGCCGAATTGGGCCTCGACCGAGTGGAGATCCGGCGGCGCAACCTCATCGACCAGGATCAACCCACCAAGATGATCACCGGGCCCACCGTGTCGGGGATCACCGCCCGCCAAACCCTAGAACGAGCTGTCGACATGATGGACTTGGACGGTTTCGCTGCTCAACAGGCAGCGGCCCGAGCCGAAGGGCGGCTGTTGGGCCTGGGGTTCGCCACCTTTATCGAAATCGCCCCCGGTCCACCCGACTTCGCCCAATCGGCCGGTTTCGACCTTCGGGGCGAGCAGGCCTGGGCCCGGTTGGAGCCTTCGGGCGACTTGACCATTTCCACCAGCCAATCGCCCCACGGGCAGGGTCACGAGACCACCATCGCCCAGGTGGCAGCCGACGAGTTGGGGGTGGGTCTCGACCGGGTTCGCATTGTCTTCGGTGACACCGACTCCACTCCGTTCTCCGTGTTGGGTACCGGTGGCAGCCGGGCCTCGATGATGGCCTCCGGCTCGGCCCGGGCCGCCACCGCCGAGGTCAAGGCCAAAGTGCTGGCCATCGCGGCCGAGCGGCTTGAGGCCAACCCGTTTGACTTGGAGATCGTCGACGGGAACATCTCGGTGAAGGGCACACCCGGCCGCTCGGTCCCACTGGCCGGCATTGCCCAACAGGCCTGGTTCGCGCCGTCGTCGCTGCCCGAGGGAATGGACCAGGGCATTGAGGCCTCGGTGGAATACCGCACGCCCCCGGGGGGTTGGGCATCGGCCACCCACTGCTGCTGGGTGGAGATCGACTCCGACACCGGCGAGATCGCCATTCCCCGCTACTTGGTGGTGGAGGATTGCGGGGAGATGATCCACCCCGCCATCGTGGACGGGCAGATCCAGGGCGGAGTGGCCCAGGGGATCGCCGCTGTGCTGTTCGAGCGCCATCACTACGACCAAGACGGCAACCTGCTCACTGCCTCTCTAGCCGACTATCTGGTTCCCTCGGCCGCAGAGATCCCGATCATCGAGGTGGAGCACCTCGAGGTCGAACCCCTGCACGACGCCGACTGGAGGGGGGTGGGCGAGGGCGGCCTCATAGGCGCCCCCGCGGCAGTGACCAATGCCGTGGCCGACGCAGTACGCCACCTGGGGATCGAAATCTGCGAGCAACACCTCCCACCCCAGAGGATGCGACAGCTCCTAGCCGATGCCGGGGGCTGACTTGCGGCTACCGGCTCTCTCCATAGGACTTGGCAGCGGGGAGGGAAGTAGGCTCAGCGGCTACCGCGGAATGAACCCAGAACCCAGAGGGGGAAGTTGATGGCTGTCGCACCGGAGAAGATTCGCAACGTCGCGCTGGTGGGGTCGCAAGGATCGGGAAAGACCACGCTGGCTGAGGCGCTTCTGTACCGGGCTGGTGTTATCGACCGCCCGGGCCGGGTGGAAGACGGCACCACGGTGTGCGACTTCAGCCCCGAGGAGAAAACCGCCACCCACAGCCAGTCGCTGGCTCTGGCCAGCTTCGATTGGCACGGCCACAAGGTCAACCTCCTCGATGTCCCCGGCGCCCCCGACTACGCCGGTGAGCTGCACGCCGCCCTTCAGGTGGCCGACCTGCTGGTGTTCGTGATCGACGCCTCCAGCGGGGTAGACCACCGCACCACCGCCATTTGGCACCAAGCGGCCGATGCCGGCCTGCCCCGAATCGTGTTCGTCAACAAGCTCGACCGGGAGCACGCCAGCTTCGACAACGTGCTCTCCGAACTGCAAGACGCCTTCGGCGCCGGGGTCGCCCCTCTGGAGCTTCCCATAGGCGCTGGCCCCAGCTTCCACGGTATCGCCGATCTGCTCACTGACAAGGCCTACATCTACGACAGCGGCTCCGCTGAGGAGACCGATATCCCCGAGGAGATGGAAGAACAGGAGGCTGAGGTCCACGAGCAGCTCGTGGAGAACATCGTGGTGGCCGACGACGACATGCTTGAGCAGTTCTTCGAGGGCAACATTCCCAGTCCGGCCGAACTCGAGGTGGTGCTTGGACGGGGCGTGGCCGACGGCTCGGTGTTCCCTGTGGTGTGCGGATCGGCCACCGGGCCCATAGCGGTGGACCGCCTGGCCAACTTCCTGGTGGAGATCGGCCCTCCCCCCACCACCAGGGCCATGACCGTCACGATGAGCGATATCGACTCCGAGCCGGCCTGTGACCCCGACGGCGACCAGCTGGCCTGCGTGTTCAAGACGGTGAGCGACGACTATGTTGGCCAGATCTCGCTGTTCCGAGTGCTGTCGGGAACCATCCGCCGCGACGACAACCTCACCAACTCAACCACCGGCGACAGCGAACGGCTGCGAGGCCTGGTCAACCTGGTGGGCGGCAAGCAGCTGGACATCGATGGCATCTCGGCCGGCGACATCGGCGGAGTCACAAAGCTCCAGCAGACCCGCACCGGCGACACCCTCACCAACGCCGGCCGAGCCGTCGTCCAACTCGAGCCCTGGCCCGAGCCGGTGCTGGCCTACGGGCTGCTTCCCAAAACCCGGGCGGCGGAGGACAAACTGGGCACTGGGTTGCGACGGCTCACCGACGAAGACCCTTCCCTAATCCTGGAGCGCAGCGAGGAGACCAGCCAGACCCTGCTATGGGGCTTGGGCGAGGCCCATCTCCGGCTGGCCATCGCCCGCCTCGACCGTATGGGCATCGAGGTAGAGACCGAGGACCTGCGGGTTCCCTACCGCCAGACCGTGACTGGCAACGGAGACGCCGAGGGCAAGCACAAGAAGCAGTCCGGCGGACACGGGCAGTTCGGGGTGGCCTATGTGCGCATTGAGCCGCTGCCCCGGGGCAGCGGATTCGAGTTTGTGGACGCTATCAGCGGCGGCGCCATCCCCCGGTCGTACATCCCCGCGGTGGAAGCCGGCATCCGCGACGCCATGGCCGACGGCGGCGATCTGGGCTTCCCCATCGTGGACGTCAAGGCAACGGTGTACGACGGCAAGCACCATTCGGTGGACTCTTCGGAGTTCAGCTTCAATATGGCGGGCAAGCTGGCTTTCAACGCTGCCTTCGCCCAGGCCAACCCGGTGGTGCTGGAGCCCATGGCCCAAGTGGAGATCACCGTTGCCCCCGAGTACCAGGGCGACGTAATGGGCGACCTCTCGTCCCGCCGGGGCCAGGTACAGGGCACCGACGCCGGCCCTTGGGGCGAACAGGTAATCCACGCCATCGTCCCCGAGGCCGAACTGGTGCGCTATGCCATTGAACTGCGGTCGCTCACCGGCGGCCGAGCCCGATTCAAGGCCGAGCGAGTGGCATACGAGATTCTCAGTGGTGCCCTCCCCGAGGCGGCCACCGCCTAGGCCGATAAACTGGATAGATGCCCGAGCCGGAGGAAACCGAGGATCTAGGGCCCAGGTCTGAACCCGAGATTGCCGAGGATCTGGAGTTCCAGTGGTCTGATCCGCGCGACTACGAGCCGCCGGAAGGGCTGATCCATAAGGTCACCGGCTCGGCGGGAGGCTCGGCCATAGGCGCAGCCATGGTGGCTTTGGGCGAAATCTTGGAGCCGGAGAAGGTTCGGGTGGAGATCCAGCAGGAAGACGACGAGCCTGAGCCCGACATGCCCTTCACCATCGACTTCGGCGACTTGCCCCCGCTGACCTAGATAGTCCCAGTCCGGGCGACCACCGGGCCGAGAAAGCCGACAACAAGCCGATAGCGGCGGCCAGCACGAAGATGGCGAAGTACCGCTCAGCGGATTCGCTCGATCCCAGCACGGTGATCATGATGGTGATACCAGTAGCCGCACCGATGTGACCGATCATCTGCAAAGCGCCTGAAGCCACTCCGAGGTCGGTGTCGTCCACCGAGTTGGCCATTCCCGCTACTGCGGCTGGTCGTATGGTCCCCTGGCCTATCCCGGCAACAAACAGCAGCACGATCACCGCGGCCAGCCAACCGGCCAAGATGGCCGCCCCGGTCCCGGCCATCGCCACCGACATAATGAACGCTCCGGAGACCATGACCGTCCGCCCGCCCAGTCGCGACTCCACCCGTCCGGCGTACCACGCCCCCACGCTGAAACCCACCGGCCGGGCGATAAGCGCAGCGGAAATGCGGCTGACTTCGGTGATGCCGAACGCCCCCTCCAGCATGAAGGGGGCCACTACCAGCGTGCCCATGTACGCCATGTGGGCCAAGAACGTGACCAGGTTGGGAACCACAAACCCCCGCTGCCCCAGGAACTCCAGCGGAAAGAGCGGATCGGCGGTGTGGCGCTCGATGGCGGCAAACAACATGAGGGCCATGGGGCCGATGGCCAGCCCGGTTACCACGAGCGGATGGCCCCAACCCCATTCTGGACCCCGGTTGATGGCCACTAGCAGGGCGGTCACCGCTACCCCTAGGCTGGCTGCGCCGCCGATGTCGAAGCGCACTTCTGGCTTGCGAGTGGTCTCGGGCAACAGCGGAATGGCGGCCAACAGCGCGATCATCGACGGCACGGCTTGAATGAAAAAGATGGTTCGCCAGCCAAAGGCGTCCACCATGAACCCGCCCAATGCCACTCCGATGGCCGGCGACAGAGCCGTGACTGCCGTCCAGTAGCCCAAGGCCACCGCCCGCTCCCGACGAGCGAACACCGTCATGATGATGGCCATGGACGCCGGGAGGGTAGCCGCCCCGATGAACTGGCCCAGCGTTCTCATGGCCACCAGCGATCCCACATTCCACGCCAAGCCGGTCAGCACCGCGAACCCGGTGGCCAAGGCGTATCCCCACAGGTACAGCCGCCGGTGACCATAGAGGTCGCCGACTTTGCCGGCGATGGGAGTGCCCACCGCCATGGCGATCAGCGGAGCAGTCTGCACCCAGCTCACCGCACTTTCCGACGTGGTGAGGTCGCCGGCGATCTCGGGCAGCGACGCCGACAGCACGGTGATCGGGAAACTGGTGGAGGCAATGCCGGCCATGGTGAGGCCGAGCACCGCCCAGCGGTAGTGGGGCCAATCCTGGAACTGCCGACGTCGGTCAGCCCTCGGGGATGTGGTGTCTACTCGGGCCAGCTCTCGCCTGCCCTTACTGCGCCCGTAGACCGTCGGTTGTCCGTTCACCCCCCGGCCGCAGGACCGGCGCTGGGTCCGAGCTTGGCTCGCAGGTCGGCTTCGACGGCCTTGATCAACTCCCCGGCGTGCTCGTCTCGCAACTCAGCCAGCCGGGGGGCGCCAGCGGCCGCCTCGGCGTCCCACTCGTCGGCGAACCGGCCTGAGGTGATGTCTTCGATCAACTCTCGCATGGTGGTGGCCACGTCCACATGGTCGAACCGGCCCCGCCGGGAGAGCTGGCCGTACTGGCTGGCCGGAGAGTGGTGGTCGAGTTGGGCCACAAAGCCGATCTCCCGCAGCAGCCGATAATTGCGCTCCACCTCCCCGGAATAGAACAGCTCGGTGGTGATGGCCTCCAGCGGGATGCCCAGCTCCAGCAGCACCATGACGAAGTTGACATTCACGTGGGTCAGCACCGGCGACAGGAGTTGCTCCACCGCCAAGTCGAGCACCGCTTCTTTATGGGGGGTAATGGCGATGGCCCCCTGGCGCAGCCCGCCGATGGCCTTGGCCACCGCCAGCATTCGGGCTTGGGCCGTGCCGGTGGTGTCGCGATGTACGCCCACCGCGGTGATGAAGCCAACCCCTTCTTCGTAACAGCGCCGCACTTCGGGGCCCAGCATCCGGGGAGCGACCATGGCGATGTCGCCGTCGGGGGTGAACCGGTCGAATGCCAGGGTGTAGCCGCTGGCCACGATGGTGAGCGCCTCTGGTCGAGGGTCAAGGCCCAACCCCGGGATGGAGTCGTCGGGAATCAGCACGCAGATGACGTCAGCCGACGAGGCATCGGCGATGTCGCCAGCGTCGAATCCATCGGCGATGGCCTGTTCCCGGGTCTCATCGGCCCGCACATGCACCGAAACCGACAGTCCCGAGTCCCGCAAGTTGAGCGCCCACGGCCTGCCCTGGTTGCCATAGCCAACCACCGCCACCTGCTGGCCAGCCAGAGCGCCGAGATCAGCGTCTTGCTCGTAGAAGAAATCGGTCATGCCCCACTCTCCCAAATTGGCAGCCAGTCAGCCGAGGCGAACTGATGCCCCCTGCGTGGTTGTGCCAGTATTTGCCATGACCACTGCGGCGCCTTCTGCTGTTCCTTTGGAGGCTCAGACGGTTATCGATCCCGAAGTCTGGGCCAACCCCTACCCGTTCTTCGAGCGACTTCGCCGGGAGCATCCGGTGTGGCTGGTGCCGGGACTCGACATGGCCTTCGTGGCCACTCATGAGCTCATCGTGGACGCCCTTCGCCGGATCGACGACTTCTCCAACCACCTCGACGTGTTGGTGGCCACTGGCGTAGACGGCAACCCCATTCTGTTCCGCACTGATGAGTTCGGCGAGGGCACCACCACCCTGGCCACTGCCGACCCGCCCGAGCACACCATGCATCGCAGCGTGGTGTTCCCCGAGCTGGTGGCCCGCCGCATGGAGGCCATGCGTACTGAGATCGAAGCCTTCGTGGATGAGCAGTTTTCGGTTGCCCGGTCGCAGGGCAGCAGGGTGGAGTGGGCCAATACCGTGGCTCATCCCGTTCCCGCCCGAGTCATCGGTCGTTTGATCGGGTTGCCCGACGAGGACTGGCCCGATGTGATGAAGTGGGCTCTCCACGGCGGTCAGCTGTTGTCCGGGTTCCACACCCGGGAGACCATGAACGCCATTTCTCAGGAAAACGCCGGAGCAAGCCGCTTTCTGTACGCCAAGCTGGCCGAGGCTTGCAACGACCCGGGCGATGACTTGATGGGGGTGTGCGCCAAGGCGATGGCCAATGACGATATAAGCAGGGGCGAGGCCATCGGCACCCTCACGGTGCTTCTCGGCGCCGGCGGAGAGTCCACCGCGTCGCTGATTGGCAACGCGGTGCGGATGCTGGCCGATGATTCCGGCCTCCAGGAACAGATCCGAGCCAACCACAGCCTCATCGACAACTTCATCGAAGAGGCAGTGCGACTGGAGTCGCCGTTCCGGGGCCACTACCGGCAGGTCAAGCGCGACTGCGAGCTGGGAGGCGTGAGCCTCAACGCCGGCACCACCGCCTTCTTGCTGTGGTCATCGGCCAACCGCGACCCCGCCGAACACGACCGGCCCGACGAGGTAGTGCTCAACCGCCGCATCCCCCGGAGCCACCTGGCATTCGGTCGGGGCATCCACCATTGCGTGGGCGCACCGTTGGCCCGACTGGAGACCTCCTGCTCGCTCCAGAGGCTCCTTGGGGACACCAATTGGTTCTCCTTGGCTACCGACGACCCGCCCCAGTGGGAGAAGAGCATGTTCGTCCGCCGCCACGACCGCCTGCCTTTGGACGTGGTCTGGAACTAGCCGACCACTGGACTCACGGCCCTAGGGTTGCAGGCCATGGGTGATTTCTCTGGACGGGCTGGCGGGGCGCTGGTCACCGGGGGCAGCGGCGGTATCGGCGCCGCCATCTGCCTGCTGCTGGCCGAGCGGGGCAGCTCGGTGGCTTTCACCTACCGGGCTAACTCCGAAGCAGCCGAGGAGGTTGCGGGTGCTGTGAGGGCTGCTGGTGGAGAAGCTCTCATGGGAAACCCGGCCCTAGAGGACGCCGAGGCAATGCGGGAATTCGCCGACCATGCCGCAGAACAACTAGGAGGATTGCACACCGTTGTGAGCGCAGCTGGTCCCCATGTGCCTCAGATGTATATCTCGCAGACCGACCCGGCCCTTTTCGCCAGCCAGATCGAAGCCGACGTGATCGGGGCGTTCAACCTGACCGCCGCATCGCTCCCCCATTTGCGAGCTTCAGGCGGCAGCATCGTGTACGTCACCACCGCTGCAACCACCGTGTTCCCCAAGCGGGACGCACTGTCGTCGGTGCCCAAGGGCGCGGTGGAGTCGCTGATGCGAGCAGTGGCCGTCGAGGAGGGCCGTTTCGGGGTGCGGGCCAACTGCGTGGGGCCGGGAATGCTGGAAGACGGCATGGCCGCCCGGCTCATGGCCGACGGCGACCTGGACGAGCGGGCCTTGGAAGTGGCCAGGGCCAATATCCCCCTCGGACGCTTTGGCAAGGCAGCGGACATCGCCGAAGCCGCCTGTTTCTTGTCCTCCGATGCCGCCAACTACATAAGCGGCCAGAAGCTCGACATCGACGGCGCTTTCACCGTCTAGCCGCCCACGAAGCGCCTAGTCCCACTCCTCCACCGTGACCCGGTGCATGAGGCGGCGCTCGGTGTAGTCGGGGACGGCGAAGTGCTGCACGGCCCGGTTGTCCCAGAAGGCGATGGAGTCGACCGCCCAGCGGAATCGGCACTGGAACTCGGGCGAGCGCACGTGGTTCAACAAGAACGGCAGCAGTACGTCGCTCTCAGCCTCAGTTAACCCCACGAGGCGGGTGGTGAAGTTGCTGTTGACGAACAGGGCCCTCCGACCGGTCTCGGGGTGAACCCGTACCACCGGCCGAATCAGCTCCGGGTACTGGGCTTGCATCATGTCCAAGTGCTCTTTGGCCAGACCCTCGTCAATGGCCCGGGAGAGGGTGTAAGTAAGGTCGTGGGCCGCCTCCAGCCCATCGACCAGTGCCCGCATCGGCTCAGACAGCTCCTCGTAAGCCTTGTACATGTTGGCAAAGCAGGTGTCGCCGCCGATGTCGGGCATCTCCACCGCCCTGAGGACGGAGCCAAGGGGCGGGTTGGGCATGTAGGTGTTGTCGCTGTGCCAGCGGGCGGCCAGCCCCCCTACGGGAGCCACCTGGTCGAGCACGGTGATCGCCGGGTGGGAATCGAGCTTGGGGCCGAACGGTGCCACATTGATGGTGCCGAACCGCTGGGCGAAGGCCAAGTGCTGGTCGGGGGTGATGTGCTGATCTCGAAAGAACACCACCAGGTGGCTGAGCAGCGCCTGGCGGATGGCGGCAACCGTGGGGTCGTCGAGTTCCTCCCGCAAGTCCACTCCGAAAATCTCCGCCCCGATGTCGGAGGTCAACGGGCGGATGTCTAGGGCAGCCACCGGACTACTCGGCTTGCTCGTCGAAATCTCCGGCATCTTCTCGGAGGGTGCGGATGGCATCGTCCAATGCGCCCAGGGTCTCGGCCGACAGCCCAGCCAGGCCGAACTCAATGTCGGCCAGTGCATCGGCCGCCTTGGCCACCACCCGACGCCCTTCTTCGGTGATCTCAGCCAACACAGTTCGGCGGTCTTCGGCGTGGGGTACCCGCTTGACCAGCTCGTCGCGCTCGAGGCGATCGATGGCGTTGGTCACGCTGGTGGGATGGACCATCAGCCGATTGCCCATCTTGCCCAGTGGAAGTGAGCCACGCCGGGAAAAGTGGAGAAGGGCCAGCGCCTCAAATCGGGAGAAGGTCAATTCGAACGGAGCCAGGGCCTCATTGATCCGCCCAATGACCAGTTGGTTGGCGCGGGTGATCGACGTGGCCGCCGACATAGCGTCGATGGCCCGCCAGTCGTTGGCCTCCCAATTGCGCCGGGCTTCGCGGATCGGATCGAAGGGCAACATTCGACCGACACTTTAGGTGACGGTTGCTCTGTCCATCTTGGTCAGCGGGCGATCCATCCCTCAGCTACACCGCTGGCTACTCTGTAGCCGCTCGCCCCACCGTGAGGAGATTCCATGATCGTTGTCGCCGGTTCCGTTTCCGTTCCCGCCGAGAACTCGGATGCATTCATGGTGGCAGCCACCGACATCTCCGCGGCGTCGCGCACCCTGGCCGGCAACATCGACTACTGCATCTCAATGCAGTCACCGGGCGTGTTCCGGTTTTTGGAAATCTGGGATTCCGAGGAAGCAATGATGGCTCAATTCGCCGCTCCCCACTTCGGGGCGTTCCAAGCCGCAGTCGGCGAACTGGGCATGGCCGGGATGGACGGCAAGAAGTACGAGATCTCATCGGTCAGCTCGCTGTTCGGTTAGCAACCCGATCACAAACCCCGGTGCCCCTCTAGCTACGCTGTGAGCGCTCATAACCACCTTGAGGAGATCCCATGATCGTCATCGCCGGCACCGGCTCCCTTCCCCCCGAAAACACCGAGGCGTTCATGGCGGCCGCTAATGAGATGGCCGCCGCGTCCCGGGCTGAGGACGGCAACATCGAGTACTGCTTCTCGGTGGAAGCGCCAGGAAAGGTTCGATTCTTCGAGATCTGGGAGAGCGAAGAGGCGTTGGGCGCCCACTTCACCGCCCCCCACATCGCCGCATTCGGGGCAGCCATCAATGACTTGGGCATCACCGGTATGGACGGCAAGAAGTACGAGGTTGCCTCGGTCAGCCCCCTGTTCGGATAGGGCGCTCAGCCTCCCGCCGCCATCCGGCGGGATTCAGAATCAGGCAGACTGAACACAGTGGAGGACTACTTCCAACAGCTTGTGCGCTCTTGGCGCAGCGTCACCTCCCGAACGGTGCGCGAGGCGGTGGCTGTGTTGCTGCTGTTGATCGTGGTGTTCGGTTCGGGGTTCTCCGCGCTCACCACCTACGCCGAAGTGGCGGTGTTCGACGAAGACCGCTTCGCCGAGGAACTCGCCGGGATCTTCGACGACGAGGATGTCCACAAAGTGGTAGCGGCATCATTCGTTGCCACTGCGACCGAGATGGCCGATCTTCCGGTTACCCCCGCGGGCTCGGCCGGCGCCCAGCAGGTCATTCAACAGGAGATTCCGCCGGTAGTGAGCGAGCTTCTCACTGCGGATGCCAACGACCGTCTGCTAGACCGGGCCGTGCGCCAGGCCCATGGCGATGTGCTGGCCGTTATGGGAGGAACCTTGGTGGCCAACCCACCGGTTCAGAGCGTGGATGTTGATCTGGGACCGGTCTTCAATCAGGTGCTAGCCGAGGTCGTTACCGGCGAAGAGCTGGCCTTCTTGGGCAGCGTTACTCCACCGGCCGGGGCCGGAGTGGTAACCGTGCTCCAGCGCGCTGAGCCAGGAGACCGATTCTGGGAATTCCTGGGCCAACTCCAAGATAGGCGGTCTTCCACCATCAACCTGATCCTGCTGTGCGGCATCGGGGCGCTGCTGATATCGCCATCTCGCACCCGGGTGCTGTGGAGCATCGGCGCCGGCATCGTGGCCATGGCCGGGATCCTGGGAGTGGGCATCTACGGCTCCCGGGCACTGCTGGCCGTGCTTATCGACAACACCGACACGGTGAGGGCGGCTCAGTCGATCCACGAGGCCCTGCTGGGGGATTTGAGCGGCCGGTTGATGGACATGGCCCTAATGGGGGTGTTGATGATCGTTGTCGGCGGGGTCGTCGGCTGGCTTTGGCGCCGCTACGGTCCCACCCCTCCCGAGGAGAAGGCCCTAGCAGTCTCCGAGGCCAAACCGGTTGTGTGACGGTGTCTACGAACCGGTGAACTTGGCCTTGCCGGGGCCGTTTTCTAGGAAGCTGGCCACGCCGGTGTGGGCATCTTGGGTGTCGAAGCAGGCGGCAAAGGCTTCCACCTCCACTTCTAGGGCTTCATCGAGCGACAGGAAGTAGCCGTCGAGGATGGCCTTCTTGGCCAGGGTCATGGCAGCGGGGCCTGAGGCGTAGCGGACCGCCAGCTTCACGGCTTCGTCGTACACCTCGTCGTCGGGGTAGACGGCCGACGCCAGGCCAATGGCCACCGCCTCATCGGCCTTCACATTGCGGCCGCTGTAGATGAGCTCTTTGGCCTTGGTAATGCCCACCAGGCGACTCAGCCGCTGGGTACCGCCCCCTCCGGGGATGAGGCCCAGCAGAATCTCGGGCTGGCCCAGCACCGCGCCTTCGCCCACCAGGCGGAACTCGGCGGCCATGGCCAACTCGCACCCCCCGCCGAGGGCGTAGCCGTTGACGGCGCAGATGGTGATTTGGGGGAGAGACTCCAGCGCTCGAAGGGCGTCATTTATCCGCTGGCTCAGGTCCCTTCCCCTGTCCACGTCCATCCCGGAAAACTCGTTGATGTCGGCACCGGCGGCGAACACCTTCGGGCCGCCCCAGATCACCACAGACCGGATGTCGGTGCTCCCGGCCAACTCATCGGCGGCTTGGTGCAACTCGGCCACCACCTGGGCATTCAGGGCGTTTACCTTGGGACGATCTAGCCGCAAGGTGGCCACGCCTTTCGCTGCACCGGTCTCAATCCGCACAAATTCGCCCATGACCTTGCTCCTTGCTGTTGGGACCCGCCAACCGTATTCCCCACGCAGGGCAGGTACTCAGTCATCGGGCGAGTGGCTCAAAATGGCACACTCAGGAGATGTGGGCCGACACCATCAGGGCATCGGGACGGCGGTTCGCCGACCGCCCAGCCCTGGTGGCAGAGGAGGGTTGGTCGGTTAGCTTCGCTGAGCTTGACCGCTTGACCGATGAGGTGGCCGTGGGCTTGGCCCGACAGGGGGTTAGCCGCGGCGAGGTGGTGGCGCTGTTGGTGCCATCTTCGGTGGACTACATCGTGCTGTACGGGGCGCTGGCCAAGCTGGGGGCCATCACCGCCGGAGTGAGCAGCCGCCTAGCTGCCCCTGAGCGCGCTGTGCTGGTAAACGATGTAGCAGGAGCCGACCGTGCCATCGCCACCTCCGCCATGGCCGACGGCATGACTCTCGATATCGACGTGACCGAAGTGGCACTTGCCCAGAGGCCCGGCGCGGTATGCGCCAACCTCCGAAGGCGCGGCGAAGCGCCGCCACCGCTGCCTCCCGACGGCGACCGTCCGGTGGCGGTGGTATTCACCTCGGGTACTACCGGCGTGCCCAAGGGGGCGATGTTCACCAACAAGATCTTGGCCGATATCGCGGTGGTGGACACCGGCAACGGCTGGGGGGAAGGTGGCCCGATCACGTCGAATACTCAGATGGCCCACATCGGAGTGATGGGCAAAGTGCCAGCCCAGTTCGCGGTGGGCACCACCCTGCATGTGATCGACAAATGGAGCGCCACCGCGGTGTTGGAGGCCGTATCCAGGTACCAGATGCCCGCGGTGGGCGGGGTGGCCCCGCAGATCGCCCTCATGCTTCGCCATCCCGATTTCGATCAGTATGACTTTTCCTCAGTGAAGCTCGTGGTGACCGGCGGGGCCCCGTCACCCCCCGATGTGATCGAAGAGGCCCGCCGACGCTTCGGGGCCGACTGGACGCAGCGGTACGCCTGCACCGAAGGCGGCGGCGTCGGCACCTTCACCTGGATCGATGCCCCGATGGAGGAGATGCTGTACTCGGTAGGTCGGCCACGGCCCGGCATCAAAATTGAGGTGCGCGACTCCGACAGCGATTTGGCCGTGGCCCCAGGGACAGTGGGCGAGGTGTGCTTCCGGTCGCCCACGGTGATGGCCGGGTATTGGCGCAACCCGGCCGCCACCGCCGATGCCCTGCGGGGCGGCTGGCTCTACACCGGTGACCAGGGCTGGATCGACGACGTCGGCTGCCTGCGCCTAGTGGGCCGCCGGGGGGAGGGATACCACCGAGGCGGCTATGTGGTGTTTCCCGTCGAGGCCGAGAAGGTGCTGGCCTGGCATCCCAAGGTGGCCGGCGTGTGCGTGGTGCCCCGAACCGACGACGTGATGGGTGCCGTCGGTGTAGCCGTGGTCATCCCCGCCGATCCCACCGACCCACCCACCCTGGAAGAACTGCGGACTTTCGGAGAGCAGCACATCGCCCGCTACAAGCTCCCCGAGCACCTTCGCCTCATCGAAGAATTCCCCATGACCCCCATGTCCAAAATCGACAAAAGCGCCTTAGAACTCTCCGAAGAGGCCTAACGCGGCTCTCTCGGCAACCCCAACACACCCTCGCCAACACTGTTTTTCATCACCTCATCGGTGCCACCGCCAATGCGCATGGCACACGCTCCCAACAGCAGCTGCTTCCACGCGTAGGTCCCCCACTCGCCGTTGTCGGCACAAATGCGGGGGCCAAGCAAGCGGGCGATCATTGACGCCGCCCAGTTCACGTGTCGGGCGGTGGCGTACTTGGCCGCGGCCGGGGCCAGCGGGGGCTGCCGGTTGGCGTTCCACTCCACCATTCGGTGCCCGGTGTACAGGCGGGCCAGATCTTGGCGCACCACTGGGTCGTCGGCCAGGCCGAAGTGCTGGGCAAGCTGCACGACTTTCTCAGGGGCGGCCAGGCCCACCAACCCGCTGCCGCCGTACCCCGCTCCCCTCGACCCGATAGAGGCCCGCTCCGATTGCAAGGAAGTGCGAAACACCGACCAGCCGGCATTGACGTCCCCTACCCGCAGGCGATCGTCGATGCGGGGGTCGTCGAAGAACACCTCGTTGAACTCCGACCCGCCGGTAATCTGCCGCAGGGGGCGCACATCGGTACCCGGCGTGTCCATCGGGTAGATGAAGGCGGTGATGCCCTGATGCTTGGGGGCGTCGGGATCGGTGCGGGCCAGCAGCAGGCCGATGTCGGAGAAATGGGCCCGCGAACTCCATACCTTTTGGCCATTGATCACCCACTGGTCGCCGTCGGCGACCGCCCGGGTGCTGAGGGAGGCCAAGTCTGAACCCGCCCCCGGCTCACTCAGCAGCTGGCAGGCCAAGATCTCTCCTCGGTGAAGCCGGGCCAAATACTGCTCCTTCAGCCAATCGGAGCCGTGGGCCAAGATCGTGGGGGCCACCACTCCCAACGAGCTGCCGAACATGGTTTGCGACGGAACTCGATAGCCGGCCTCTAAGTCGAGGTAGACCCGCTCGTACTCTGGGCCCAATCCCCGCCCCCCGTGCTCGGGCGGCCCGGTGATCCAGCCGAAGCCCGCCTCCCACAATTTGGCCCGCCACTGCTTTGCCGCTACGACCGCGCCCTCCTCCTCGGCCGCGCTCTTCTCGGCGTAGACGGTGATCTCATCAGAGCCGAATCCCCAAGTGAACTCGTCCCGCACGGCCCGCTCGGCGTTGGCGTCTAGGAACGCCCGAGCCTCAGCGGCGAACTCTGCCAGGGTCGGCGTCACACCACGAGTCTGGCCGTTGTATTGGCTCCAGGAAAAGGCCAATCTCCAACAGAGATTTCCACAATCAGCATCCTTGCCCCCTAAAGGAATTAGATGTAGTTTCAAACTAGGCAATATGAAGCGGGTTCCGGCTCATTGAGCCGGGCAGGAGAGACCGGGGGTATGACATGTTGTCGTCATTGAGTGCTTTGCAGCGCGGAGGCGTGTACATCTTCTTCGGAGGGGTGGTATCCGCTGTCGGCAGGGGAATCAAGCCAGGGGTTCTCGTTGACCAAGCAGACTGGAACGACGTGGATGGCCTGGTGCAAGCGATGGCCGACAACGAGGTTCTCGCCCATACTTCAGCGGTCTTGTATGCCTTCGGTTTGATGTTCGTCATTACCGGCCTCAACAGCATCAGGCACTTCGTGACCGACCAAAGCCTGGTGGGAGACATGGTTCGCGGCGGGACGCTGTTGGGAATGCTCTCCATCTTCGTCGTTGGCCTGCTCGAGGGGTTGGACCACATGACGATCAGAGTGCTGAACGATGGCATCGGCAGCGACAGCACGGAGATAGCAGTGGCTATGCAATCGGCCAAGCTCGGAATCGTCTTGATCCTCTGGCCAGTGCTCTACGCAGCAATCGGAATTGCCGGCCTAGCCGGCACTCGCTTGCTGCCTGGTGGAATGCACCGAGCCATACAGGGCATCGCGTCGGTGGTGATGTTGGCCACTGCAGTGCTGCTCCTGATGGCTGCGTCATTGGAGTCCAACGACTTCTGGATGGCGGTCAGCGCCATCACCGCCATCGTTTTGGCCATCTGGACCCTTGCGTTGGCCCATGCGTCCTACAAGGGCATGGTTTCAGCTTCGACTTCGTAGTCCAAAAAACTTCATCGGCAGTGTCCTGCCAGTGACGGTCGCTTCCGGGTTCTTCTTTCCCGAAGCGCCCCGCTGGCGGGACGGCCAACTGTGGTTTTCCGATGTATTCGGTGGCCTGGTCTATTCCTGGGACCCTGAAGCCGGCGATCTAGCCATACAGGCCTCGATACCGGGACGCCCGTCAGGGCTGGGCTGGACCCCCGATGGCGACCTGTTGGTGGTATCCACCATCGATCGCAAGCTGCGCCGGACCGATGGCACGGTCGTCGCCGATCTCAACTCAGTGTCGGATTCCAAGATCAACGACATGGTGGTGGACGACGACGGCACCGCCTACATCGGCAACGACGGGTTCGACTTGGAGGCTCGGGCCCCGGAACAGCCCGCCCAGATTCTGCGGGTCAGCCCTGACGGCGAGGTGTCTAAGGCCGCCGACGGGCTGCGCTTTGCCAATGGCATGGTCATCACTCCCGAGCGGCGGTTGATCGTGGCTGAGACCTGGGGCCGACGCTTGAGCTCGTTTGCGGTGGGCGCCGATGGCTCTCTAGGCGATCGGCGGGTATTCGCCGAGCTGGACGCTGGATCGCCCGACGGGATTTGCCTTGCGCCCGACAGCCGGGTGTGGGTGGCCGACCCCATGGGCCGTCGGGTGCTGCTCGTTGGCGAGGGCGGCGCGGTGGACCATGTTGTCGAGTTTCCCGGCTGCCGCCCTACCGCCTGCGTGCTCGACAACACTGGCACCCGTCTGTATGTGTGCACTGCACCCAGCATTGACCCGGTCAAGGTTCAGGCCCGGCCCGGCGGCGAGATTGTGGCCATTGACCTGCATTGACTGGAGGAACTGGTGCTAGACCCATGGCCATGACATTGCCGCTAGAGGGTGTCAACATACTGGAGCTGGCCGAATACGCATTCGTGCCCACCTGCGCCGCCGTGCTCGGGGAGTGGGGTGCCGAGGTGGTGAAGGTAGAGCGGCTCACCGGCGACCCCGGCCGCCGGGACATGCGCTCGGGCACCATGGGCCAGGTTGCCGGCTACAACTCCTCGTGGAACCAGTACAACCGCAACAAGCGGGTAGTGGCCCTGGATCTCACCAGCCCGGAGGGGCGGGCCGCGCTCGATCGCTTGGTGGACTGGGCCGACGTGTTCGTCACCAGCTTCCGCCCCCAGGCCCGGCGCAAGCTGCGGTTGGAACCCGATGACCTTTGGGCCGTGAACCCCTCGCTGGTGTACGCCCGGGGCCACGGCCACGGGGTGCGGGGACCCGATGCTGAGGAGGGCGGGTTCGACGCGGTGTCGTACTTCGCCCGCAGCGGCCTCAACTACATGCTTAGCTTCAGCGAAGGCCCTCCGGTGGGCCAGCGGGGGGCCATGGGCGACGGACCTTCGGGGCTGTCGTTGGCCGGGGGGATCGCCGCGGCCCTCTATCGCACCGCTCGCACCGGCCAGCCGATGGTGGTGGACGTGGCCCTGCTGGCCTTCGGCATGTTCCAGCTGTCTTCGGACTTGGCCTCGACTTCGGCCGACGGCGCCGACCCGACCCGGCGCTCGGGAGGCGGCATGGCCAGTCCCAACCCGCTGACCGGCACCTATGTGACCGTAGACGGTCGCCACATACAGCCGGTGATGCTGGACGCGGCCCGCTTCTGGGGCCAGATGTGCCGGGCGCTGGGCTTACACGAGCTGGCCGAGGATCCGGCCTATGGCGACGCGTCGGCGATCATGGAGCGCAGCGGCGAGATCCGCCAGATCTACGCCGAGGCGTTCGCCTCCATGACCATGGCCGAAGCCGAAGCCGCCCTCTCGGCTGAGGGCTGCATCTTCTCCAAAGTCGCCACCCCCTCAGAGGCCCTGGTCGACCCCCAGTCCGTGGCCAATGGCTACACCCAGCCCCACCCCGACCATCCCACCGCCCAGTTGGTGTCGTCCCCCGTGCAGTTCGACGAGAACCCCGGGCGGCTGGTCCGCACCCCCACCACAACCATCGGCGGCGACACCGACGATGTGCTAGCCGAAGTGGGGTTCACCGCCGAGGAGATCGCCGCTCTCCGCTCCGCCAGCGCCATCCACTAGGGACGAGCGCCGCCACATCCTGGCCGACAACTGCGGCCAACTCTTCGGTCTCTGGCGCTCCGATCGGCTAAGCAAGACGCCATGACTGCGCTGCTCTCGATCCAACTCCGCAATTTCGCCGCCTCTGACCCCGGACCCGGGGGCTGGCAGTCCGCACTGGACTTGGCGAAAGCGGCCGATGCCGCCGGGGTGGACAAGCTGGTGGTCAGCGACCACGTGGTGTTCGGTGAGAACCTGGACGCCTACGGCCGGGCTGAGTTAGGCGGCATGGCGGGCGGCCGTCAGCCCACCGGTCCTGACGGGCACTGGCTGGAACCAACCACCCTCCTCACCGTGGTGGGGGCCATCACCAGCAATCTCCGGCTGGCCAACAACATCTTGCTGGCCGCCCTGCGCCGCCCGGTAATCCTGGCCAAGCAGCTGGCCACCCTCGATGTGCTCACCGGCGGCCGGGTGGACCTCGGCGTGGGCGTGGGCTGGCAGGCCGAGGAGTACGAGGCCGCCGGCTTGGACTTCTCCGAGCGGGGCCGCCAACTCGACCACACCCTGGCGGTGTGCCAAACCCTGTGGACTTCGTGTCCGGCCGATTTCAGCGACGACCGGCTCGAGTTCTCCCGCATCTACATGCAGCCCCAGCCGTTGCAGCCCGGGGGCGTGCCGGTGTGGGTGAGCGGCACGCTCAACGCCCGGTCGATGCGCCGCCTGGCCCGATTCGGGGCCGGCTGGATCCCGTGGGGCGACGACATGGGCGGCGACATGGCCGCCAACATCGCCCAGATGCGAGACATGGTGGCCGGAAACGACCGCGACCCGTCGGGCATCGGCGTGGTGGGCACCCTGCCTCTGGTGCGCACCGACGACGGCATCGACCTGGCCGCCACCATGGACGGCGTCCCCGCCCTAGCCGAAGCCGGCGTCACCGACTTCCGAGCCCACCTGGCCATCCCCTCCGACCCCGCCGCCGCCCACGACTTCCTAGCCGAGGTAGTCGCCGCCTTCCGCCCTGCTGTCGGCCGCTAGCCGCGCCAACGTCTCAGCTTGGTGCCGACCTGAATGCGGGGTCGCGGTCGATGTAGGTGCGGACGAGGGTGACGAAGATGAGCATGGCGGCGGAGAGGGCGGCGCCGGACCAGAGGACGAGGCGGGTGTTGCCCACGGCGAGCAGGCCGGCCACGACGGCAGGGCCGCTGACCTGGCCTATGCGGATGGCGGTGCCCCAGGCGGCCACCATCACGGCTCGGTGCTCTTCGGGGGCCAGCGAGGCGGCCCGGCTTTGCAGGGGGACCACTACCAGTTGGTCGGCAGCTCCCAGCACCAACATGGGGGCGATGATCACGGCCAGCGAGGGCGACAGCGCCATTCCGGTCAGGCAGATCACGAACCCGACGTAGCCGGCCCGCACCATGGTCGAGATGGAATGGCGACCGGCGATACGTCCCATGCTCAACGCAATCAACCCGGCCGTCACCGCAGGCAGCGACAGGACCACCCCACGGATCCCGGCCGAGGCTCCGAACTCGTTCTCCAAGTGGATGGGCATGGTGGTGATTCCCACGGCGAAGAACACCAGGAACGTAAAGGGCGCCACCAGCAGCAGCACTCCAACTTCGCGCTGCATCAGGTGGGGGCGAGCCTGGCGAAGCTGGCGGCGCAGCGGTTCGGGGGTCCGGCGCTCATCGGGGGGCAACAGGGTGGCCGCGAACAAGGCCAGCACGATGGTGAAGGCGTGCAGGGCGAACGGTCCCCGCCAGCCAAACAGCTCGGTGAGCAGTCCTCCGGCGGCAGGAAGCAGGGCCACGCTCAAATTCATGGACAGGGCGTTCTGGCCGATGATCCGGGTTCGCTCCACCCCCTCGTAGTTGTCGCCGATGATGACTAGAGCCAGACTCAAGAATCCCGATGAGCCCAACCCCTGGATGAACCGGAATGTCAACAGCATGGCCAGGTTGGTGGAGGCCATGATGACCAACCCGCCCAGGCCGAACACCAGCAGACAGGGGACGATGATCCGGCGGCGTCCGTAGCGGTCGGCGGCCACCCCGATCACCGAGGCCATGAACAAGCCGGGGGCGTGGGCGGTCATCAGAATGAACACCGAAGTCTGGTCGGAGATGCCGAAGGCGTCGGCGATGTCGGGGATGGCCGGGGCGATGGTGGCGTTGGGGAGGATCACCGCCGCGCCGATCAGCCACACCACCACAAGCTGCGACCGCCGGAGTCCCACGGCACGACGGTATTGCCCCACTCCGCCGGATGGCATGATCTGATCGTGGAGAAGCACCGGGAGCATTACCGGATCGACCGAGAGGTCGACGCTTCTCCGGAGTCAGTGTTTGCCGCTTTGCTGGGGTTGATAGGAGGGCCAGAGGATGCCCATACATACGCCCGTCTCGGCGATCCGCCCCCGCATGGGCCGGGGGCGCTGGTCGTGTTCGAGCTACAGGGGTATGAGCTACACGAGGAGTGCGTAGAGCTGGAAGTCCCCCGCAAACGGCGCTACCGGATGGTGTCGGGCGCTCCGGTGGATCACTACGAGGCACTCACCGAAGTGGCTCCCTGCGGCAACGGCAACGGTGCGCTGATCACGTGGCAGGGATGGACCGAAGACGCCGATTCCGAAGTTGCCAAGGCCTGGAACAAACTCGCCCGGGAATCCATTGGCCGAGCAGTGGAAATAGTGGCAAGCCGGGCCCAAGAGTCGTGAGCTTTCACCGAGTCGCCCTGGTGCTGGCGCTGCTGCTGCTGGCCGCGGGCTGCACCACCAAGACCAAGGAGCTTCCCCAGGGACCACCCCGGGAGATCCGCATCATCAACAACGTGGAGGTCGCCGACAACGACCGCAGCCTCACCGTTCGCTACTGGGGCACGGAGTGCGAGGAGTTCAGCGACTCCGAGGTCGAATACGGCATCACCCAGATCAAGATGACCATCTACGCCCTGGTCACCACCGAGGAATGCCAGCGCTCCGGCCTCCAGCAAACCGCCGCCATCACCCTCGACCAACCTCTCGACAACCGCATCATCATCGACGCCAACACCGACACCGTGGTCTGGGAGCCATAGAGGTCTTTCAGACCAGTGGATCTGGACTTCGGGCAGGGAGGGGACACCAGCCTTCGACAAACGGGGGCAGGTCGGCAAGGTCACGGGTGAACAGGTCGGGGGTGATGGCGCCGTGGACTTGTGGGGGGCCGGGGAGAGCGGCCGCGACGCTCAGGGCGGCGTGTTGGCCGATTGCAGAGTCCATGTAGTTGGTGACGACCACGCTGCGGCCCCGTTCGATCCATTGACAGGCGGCGGCATAGGCGGTGCGGGGTCCGCCGAGAGCCATGGGTTTGACCACCACGACGGGAATTGATTCTGGGACTTGGGCGGCGACGGAGCTCAGGCTGTCGTCCACCGCCACTGGGATAGGGGAATGCTCCGCCAATTTGGCCAGGAACTCCACCCCAGAGGTGGGTTCCTCCACATACTCGATGTCGTATTGCTCCAGTCGAGCCAACGCTTCTGCCGCTCCCTCCGGGGTCCAGGCTCCGTTGGCGTCGAGGCGCAGTCGGGTCTCTGCACCGATAGCGCTGCGTACTGCGGCTACCGAGGCCACATCCTCATCTAGATCGCGCGCCCCTACCTTTAGTTTCACCGTTCTGTATCTGTCGGCAAGTGCGACAGCAGCCTCCTTGGCGTCTTGAATCAACGCATTGACCTCCACCGAGTCGGCCACCGGCCCGCCACCGGTAAGTACTTCAGCTTGGGTCTGGCTGCTTCGACGGGACTCCAAGTCGAGCAAGGCCAGCTCGACCGCGCCGTGGGCAAACCGCTCAGCAGGCAGATTGTTGGGATTGGGTTCAGCGGCCCATTGCTCCAGCGCACGTCGGGTTGCCGACAAGTCGGCGCCGGGCCATCCGGGCAGGGGCATGGCCTCACCCCAGCCAGTGACGTTGCCATCGGATATCTGTACCAGCAAGCCATCTCTTTGGGTGATAACTCCCCGTCCGGTCATCACCGAAAGGCGCAGCTCCAACGAGATATCGCTTAGCTCGACACGCATTGGATCACCGCAGCGGCAGTGGCGTCGGGGGCTTCTAGGTGAGCAGCATGGCCGACATCAGGTATCAGCGAAACGGTGGCCTGAGGGATGGCCGAGGCCATTTGATGGGCGATGGCGGCGAACTTGGCGTCGTCGGCACCGGCAATGAGCGCGCACGGCATGGCCAGCTCCCCCAGCCGGCAGCCGACGGGCTCGACCGCTCCGACGCCTATGCCCCGCAGGCTGAGAGCCAAACCTGCGGGATCGCAGGCCAGCCGCTGGGCTCGTAACTCGGCTTGCTGCTCAACTGACAGCCGATAGCGCTGGGTGGCAAACAGCGGTTGGTCGGCCCAGAAGTCGGTGAACCATTCGATGCCCTCCGACTCGATCCGCTCGGCCAGCACTTCGTCGGCGGAAATGCGCTCGGCCCGCTCGGCAGGATCGTCAATCCCGGGTCGGGCCCCAATGAGGGCCACAGCGGCTACCCGGTCCGAATGGGCCAGAGCGACATGGAGCGCGACACGGCCGCCCATCGAATAGCCCACCAGGGCGAATCCTCCGAGGTGAGCAGTGGCGTCGATCACGCCGGCAACCGCGGCAGACATGGTGTAGTCGGCCGGGTCGTCGGAGATCGGCCCCGGTCCGTGGCCGGGAAGGTCGAGAGCCAGCACCGGGTCGGGCAATCGGTTGGTGAGCGGGGCCATGGACGCGGCCGATCCGGTGAATCCGTGCAGGACCACGGTGGCCATGGTGCTCATTCGGTCAGGTCGGCAAGCTGCTGGCGCTGCTTCATGGCGGCATCGTGGTCGATGGGGACTTCGATCACCGTCACTCCCGAAGCCTTGGCCGCTGTTTCGGCCAGCTCACTGGCGTGTTCAACCTGGTCATAGCGGACGCCCAATCCAATAGTTAGATCCGCAAGTGACACCCCATGAGGGGTGTGGAACAGCTCCTCGAAATGGATGTCAGAGCCGCCGTTGGCCACTGGTAGCAGCGAGAAGATTCCGCCGCCATCGTTGTTGGGCACCACCACGGTGAGGTCGGCCCCCGAAAGAGATGCGGCCAGCAATCCCCCGATGTCGTGCAGGAGAGCCACATCGCCCACCAAAGCGGCCACCGGCTGCCCGAGAGCGAGGGCTGCCCCCATTGCCGATGAGATCACCCCGTCGATGCCGTTGGCCCCCCGGTTGACCAGCACCCGCCGAGGCAGGGCATCGGGTGGCCAGAACGAGGTCACGTCCCGCACCGGCATGCTGCTGGACGCATAGAGCGCTGTCTCGGGCGGCAATGCTCGCAGCAAGGTGGCAGCTAGACGCGGTTCCAGCAGGCCATCGGCTTCCAGAGCCGTCTCAACTTGGTCCCACCCGTCAGCGGCCGCTTCGATCCAACTCACCGCCCAGGCGTCATCGGTCGAAGCCATCTGTCCAGCGGCCGCCCCCAGCAGGGCCACCGGATCGGAGGCCAGCGCGTCTGTCCAACCGAACGATGGGTCCTCCCAGCGGCGCCGGGGATCCACCAGCAGCTGATCGGCCGCCCCGCACGACGCCACAAAATCGATGACCGCTCGGTTGCTGGGCGGACCGCCGATACGCACCAAGACGTCGGGGGCCAGGTTGGCCCGGCCCAACGACCACTCGGCGCCATCCAGCACCAGCGATCCCCGGCCCCGAAGCTGAGACCCGGCGTCGGCCACTACCGGCCACCCTGCTGCTACGGCAAAGCCAACGATGGCTGCGGCACCGGCATCGTCCACGTCCAACGCCCCCGACACGATCAGCCCCCTTCGTCCCGCCAATCGGCGCACCGCGTCCACATCGGCTTCCACAAGAGGCCGGACCGGCTCAACTGGCCGGCCAACCGCTGCTGCAATCCGAGGAATCGGGCCCTGTGGCTCCAACGGCTTGCGGAATGGCCAGTTCAGGTGCACCGGACCGGGGTTGGGCCCGGCACCGGCAATGGTGGCCGCCCGCACCGCCAGCCGGGCAAAGTAGTCGGATTCATCTACATCGCACGGCGTCTCGGCGAACCACCGGACGTGATCCCCATACAGCTTGATCTGATCAATGGTCTGGCCCGCTCCCGCGTCCCGCAGCTCCGGCGGTCGATCAGCGGTGCATACCACCAGTGGCACCCCGCTGTGATGGGCCTCCACCACCGCAGGGAGGATGTTGGCCGCCGCAGTGCCCGACGTGCACACCAGCGCCACAGGACGACCCGATGCTTTGGCCATCCCCAGGGCGCAGAATCCAGCCACCCGCTCGTCGAGCTGCACGGTGACCCGCAAGCCCTCCTGGTTACGGGCGGTTACCGCCAACGGAGTGGACCGAGAGCCAGGCGACACCACCACGTCGGTGACTCCACAGGCCGCCAGCTCGGCCCAGAACCGCCCGGTGGCCAGGTAGGCCAGATCGGTCATGTCACCACATCCAATACCGCAGCCAGCTTGATGTCGGTTTCGATCAGCTCTTGCTCGGGGTCCGACCCGGCCACGATGCCCGCCCCGGCAAGGAGCGTGAGCCCGTCGGGGCCAACCAGCGCGGAGCGAAGCGCCACATAGAACGATCCGCAGCCTCGGTGGTCGATCCAGCCCACCGGACCGGCATACCAACCACGGTGGAGGCCTTCGTGCTCGGCGATCCACTGCTGGGCAAACGTACTCGGCGTGCCCCCCACTGCCGGAGAGGGGTGCAACGCCCCCGCCAGCCGCAGGACCATGCCCGGCTCGGGGTCGATCCTTCCGGTAACCATTGTGTTCAGGTGGTGGATACCAGGCAGGGTCCGCACCTCAGTGGGGCCGGTGGGATCTAGTTCGACACCGGACAAAGCCAACCGGGTACGCAGGTAGTCCACCACATAGCGGTGCTCGGCCTGCTCTTTGGGGTCGGACTCCAACTCCCTGGCGTTGGCCATATCGTCGGCCGGGATTTCTCCTCGAGGAGCAGTGCCCGCCACCGCATGAGTGGTGACCACATCACCGTCCAGCTCCACCAGCACTTCAGGACTGGCCCCCACAAAGCACGATCTGCGGCGGCCGAAGCCGAACACCGCACACGACTCGAACCGGCTGGACAACCGAGCCAACACCACCGCGGGGTCGATGCTGCCAATCGCCTCCACCTCCCGGGCCACCACCACCTTGGCCAGTTCCCCCGCGTCAATGGCTTCGGCAGCCTGCTTCACCGAGTCCCGATACCAAGCCCGAGTGCCGTCCTCCACCCGCAGCGCTTCGCCTTCGTCAGGCCCATACGCGCCGAGCGCAGATCCCCGAACAACCCGTTCCGGCACCACCAACCGACCGCTCGGATATCCGTCCCACACCCCCGACCCCGGCCGATCGGCGAAACCGAAGCCGGCAAAGGCGACCTCACCCACGTCCAGCAACTCAGCGGCGGCGGCCGCAGCGGCGTCAAACCGCCATGGGCCATCCACGTCGACGGCCCGCGCCGTTCCCAGCGCGGCCACCGCGTCGGCGCCTGGAGAGCGCCAATAGACCCGATCGTCCCCCCGCCACGAGGCGAACTCTTCCAGGGGTGTCACTGCACCCTCTCCGCCAGGCGAGCCGATGCTCTGCTCAAGAGGGTTCGGCGGAAATGCTCGCCTACCAAGGCCACCACCTGGGGCACGAGCGCCTCCACCAGCGGAGCCAGGTTCTCCACGTCGCTGCTATCCAGCTCTTCTGTACCCATGGCGGCCAAGAAGAGGTCCACCGCTTCGTCCACCACGGCTTCCACGTTGCGGGCGTGGCGCACCGCCAGCCGGGCTAGGTCGGGCACGCTCACTCCGACGGCGACGAGGGCGGCACCGGCTTGCAGCATGGTGACCGCATCCTCTTTGAACCGGCCAGAATCGTCGGGGATCACCAATCCGGCATCGATGGCCAAATCCACTTGCTCAGCAACAAGACCCGACGCCTCGATCAACTCAGCCCGGTTGAGGCCCTCCAGTGCCATCCCCAAAGCGTAAACGCGTCTCGCCCTCGGCCCCCATTAGGGCTGCGGCCCGATTCCGCAACTCATGGCGATCAGGCCGCCCCGAGTCGAGCAGCGGCCAGTCTTCCTCGCCGACCACGAAGAATCGCTTGGGGATCTTGAAGTTGGCGATCCGGCTCCGGCACGCTTCCACCAAATCGTCGGAGGTTTCGGTCGCCCCCTCGTGCAACTCCACGAAGGCCACCACCGCCTCTCCCCACAGCGGGTCGGACACCCCCACCACGATGGCGAACTTCACCGCCTCCAGGTTGTCCTCGCAGAAGATCTCAACCTCCCGCTCCGACACGTTCTCCCCGCCAGTTTTGATCATCAGCTTGTAACGGCCCCGGAAATACAGGTTCCCGGCCTCGTCTATGAAGCCGTAGTCGCCGGAATGGAAGAACCCCTCGTCGTCGAACGCCTCAGCAGTGGCCTCGGGCATCCCCACATACTCGATGAACGTGCCCCACCCCCGAAAGCAAATCTCACCCGGCTCGTTAGGGGCACACCGCTGGCCGGTGTCGGGGTCTTTGATCACGAACTCCATACCCGGCATGGGCCGGCCGTTGGCGTCGTAGCGCACTTTGGGGTCGGCTTCGTACCGGGGGGTGATCGATCCCAGCCCGCCCGACTCGGTAGAGCCGTACACCTGGGCCACCGTCTCCCAGTTCCAATCGGGCAACACGCTGCGCAGGAAACTGCCGGTGGCCCCCACGTTGCACTTGCGCACCGAGCTGCGGTCCACCGTGTGGTATTCGGGGGCATTGCGCATCATGGTCAGCTTGGTGTCGAACGCCCCCATCACGGTGATCTTCGACCGCTCCATCTCCCGCAGCACCTTGCCGGTCTCGTACACCCCCACCAGACACGAGGTCATTCCCACCAGATGGGGCATGGTCAGGTTCCACACGATGCCACCGGTGTGAAACACCGGGTTAGAGGCCACAAACCGGTCTTCGGGCACCAGGCCGAGGGCGTGCTGCAATCCGGTGGCCGCCCCCACCATGCCCCGATGGGCGATGAGCGCAGGCTTGGGGGCAGCGGTGGAGCCCGACGTGAAGATGACGTAGGCCGGATCATCGCCCCCCACCGGGCTGGCCGGCTCTAGCTCATCCCCACCAGCAGGACCGAACACCCGATCGCGCTCAGTCGATGAGGCCACCCACCCGTCGTAGCTCAACGGCAGCACCACCATCTCGGCTATGGAGCCGAACCGCGCTGCCACCGGCGACAACCGAGCGGCCATGTCCACGTCCCGGAACTGGTCCACGGTGATCAACAGCTCGGGTTGGGCCAGGGTGAACAGGTGCTCCAGCTCAGCAGCCATGTACGAGGTGTTGATGGGCACCCCAACGGCGCCCAACCGACCCAGCGCGTAGTGCAGCACCGCCCAGTCGGGGCTCGGGTGGAACACAAACGCCACCCGGCTGCCGTTGTCCACGCCCAACTCGGCCAGCGCGGCGGCGGCTCGCAGCGCCTGTTGGGCCAGCTTCCGATAGCTGATGTGGGTGTCGCCGGTGATGATGGCGGTGTTGTGGGGCACCCGCTGGGCGGTCCGCCACAGCATCTCCCAGGTGGACAATTGAGTGTTGACCAGCAGGTCGGCGGCCAGCGCGGCGTCGTATTCGGCTTGAGCTGATGCCTCCATGGGTTTCACCATCGGTGGGCACGTTATCCTCTCGCCCCATGCACGGAGGTCTGCGGTTCGGCATATTCCAGGCGCCATTTCACGCCCACTGGAAGAATCCGACGGTCCAGCTCCAGCGAGATCTAGACCTGTGCGAGTGGCTCGACCATCTCGGTTTCGACGAATACTGGTTTGGCGAGCACCACTCCGGCGGTTGGGAGATCATCACCTCCCCCGATCTGATGATCGCCGCTGCCTCCCAGCGCACCAGCCGAATCAAGCTGGGCACCGGCGTGGTGTCGGTGCCCTACCACACCCCGTTCCAGGTGGCGGAGCGCATGGTGCTGCTCGACCACCTGACCAAGGGCCGGGTCATGTTCGGCGTGGGGCCGGGAGCGCTGCCCTCCGACGCCTACATGATGGGCATCGACCCCACCGAGACCCGGCCCCGCATGGAACAGGCCCTGGAGGCCATCTGTCATCTGCTCCGCTCCGACGAGCCGCTGACCATGGAGACCGACTGGTTCAAGCTCCGCGAGGCCCGCCTCCAGCTTTCGCCCTATTCCGACCCGCTGTTCGACATCTGCATGGCCACCACGGTCTCGCCCAACGGCCCCCGCAGCGCCGGGCGATTCGGCGGGGCGGTGCTGTCGATGAGCGCCACCACCGATGCCGGGTTCCAAGCGCTTGGCACCCACTGGGACATTTGGAACATGAAGGCCACCGAGCACGGCCACACCGCCGACCGGTCCAAATGGCGCATCGTGGCCCCTGTTCACATCGCCGAGACCACTGAACAGGCGTTCAAGGATGTGGAGCACGGCATCGAGCCGTGGGTGCGCTATTTCCGGGAGGTGGTGGCCCTCCCCGGCGCCCCCGACACCGACGACCGGGACGAGTTCGTCCGGTCCATGGTGGACGGCGGCTTCGCGGTGATCGGCACCCCCGATGACGCCGCGGCACTGGTAGACCGACTGTGGGAACGCTCAGGAGGGTTCGGGGCGCTCTTGGTGTTCGGCAACGACTGGGCCAAACCGGCCGCCACCCGGCGGTCCTTCGAGTTGCTGATAGAGGAGGTGGCTCCCCGCTACCAGGGGTCTATCCGGCGGCGCACCAGCTCGCACGCCTGGACTGCGGCCAACCGGGAAGAGTTCCTGGGCCGGGCCGCAGTGGCCGGCCAACAGGCCCGTGAGCGCCACGAGGCCGAAATGGAAGCCAAACACCAACAGCAGTGAGTGAGCCGGGCCATTGGCCCAGGGCAGCTACAGCGCCTGTTCGATCCAACTGGTGTCGCCCACCTCCCAAGCATCGAGGTGGTGGGCCAGGGTCTCGGTGTTGAGGGGGATCTGCGTGAATGCTGGCCAAGAGCGCATTTTGCCCTCCACGGTCAGCGCCAGCCCTCGGGGCACCACTGCGGATTCCACGAAGATCCAGTAGATGACGCAGTAGTGGACCCATTTGGGGTCGGGGTCGGTGCCGGTGGCTGCGGCGTACATGGCGGCCAGTTCGTCCCAGGTCACCAGCATGCCCATCAGCTCGGGTTGTCGGCGGCGCGACAGCGGATGGCAGAAGAAGCCCAAGTCCAAGAGCGGCGGTCCCACCGCGGACCGCTCCCAGTCGAGCACCGCCACCAGCTCGTCGCCTCGAAAAGCCAAGTTGCCGATCCGAAAGTCGCCGTGGCTGAGCGCTGGCGCGGCGTCGGGCATTTCGGGGGCATGGTCGAGCAGGAACCGGGCTGCGTCCCGAAGGATGGGCACCGGCGCCCACTTGGAGTACACGTCGCGCTCCACGTTGCCCATCCACCGGTTGACCAGCCCGGCCATCAGGTCGGCCCCTGAGGCGCCCGGTATGCCGGTGACCAGTTCGGGCAGTCCCGCCGACGCCCAGTCGAGCCGGTGGAGCTTGGCCATCACATCCACGATCTGCTCGGTTGCCCGGCGGCGACCGGCCTCGGTCTGCCAGAGGGGCCAGTCGTCGAGTAGGGCGAGATGGGGAAAGTCGGCATCCACATGGGCCATGGCGTAAAACGGCTGACCGATCAGATCAGGATCGTCGTACGCCCCCAGCACGTCGGGCACCGGGATGCCGGCAGTGGCCGCGGCCTGGTGCACCGCCACCTCTTTGTGCACGTCGTAGGGATCGATGGTGCCAAAGGGAGGCGCCCGCTTGACCACCGCCCGCTCGCCGTCGTCGAAGGCAACGGTGAATACATCCCAGGAGAGGCCGCCGGTGCGGGCCTCCACCCCGATCACGCCGCGGCCGAACCAGTCGGACAGGTTCGCCACTTGGGCGGGGGCGAGCGCGGTCACTGGCGGGTGACGAACTCGATCAGGATGCCGTCGGGGTCGCGCACCGCGAACGCCCGAATCGACGACCGGCCCACCGTCAGCGATCCCGGCGGGCCGAGAATGTCGACTCCCGCCGCCGACAGGCGCTCGTGGAGCGCATCCACATCGTCTACTCCCACCGCGATGCGGGGAATGCCGATGCTCTTCCAGGTAAGGGGCCGACCCGGATCGGGGGTGTTCCACTCCAGCAGATCGATGTAGGGGCCTCGGAGGTTGTCGCCGAAAGCCAAGAACGCGGCCCGGTGGCCGGTATCGCCGGTCTCACCCTGGCTCTCCATGAACTCGCTGCGGTCTTTGGCCGACTCGTCCACCACCACGCCACCGAGCAGGTCCCGGTAGAACTCCAGCGAGCGGTCCAGGTCGCTCACACAGAGATTGACGTGGATGAGGTGGTCCATGCGCATGACCCCACAGGCTAACGGCTCTGGTCATAGCCGCTTCGAGGTGGGTTATCGTCGGAGCGCTATGAGCTTCGCCTCGCTCCTGCTGGATCCCGAGCTTCCCGCCGGACCCGATACCCCGGGAGTGATCGTCGCCCGGCCCGATGGCGATGAGGTCACCTCCTACTTCGATCTGGTCGACGCGGCCAAGCAGGTGGCCACCACCTTGGCCGACGCCGGAGTGCCCCCCCGCACGCCAGTGGCCTGCCTGCTGCCCCCAAGTGCCGGCGTGGTGGCCGCCTTCTTCGGGACATGGGCGGCCGACGGGGTGTACGTGCCGGTAAACCCCCGCCTCTCTGACACCGAGATCGAATACATCCTCGAGGATGTGAACCCCGCCGCGGTGGTCGCACTGCCCGAACAGCTCGAGCGGGTTAGGGCTCCGGTGGCCCTGATTGCTGCTGACGGCAAACTGGGTTGGTCGGTGGCCCAGACTCGGACTGTCGAGGCCAATTCCCACGATCCGGGCATCGCCATCGTGTCGTTCACATCGGGCACTACCGGTCGGCCCAAGCCCATCGAGCTCCAATCCAGCGCGGTGATCCGGCTCATGGACACCATCATCTCCACGGTGCGCAAGGGCCGGGAGATCACCGAGCGCCCGCCCATGCCCCACGTCATCCCGGTGTCCACCTCGCTGTGGGCCGGGATCTACAACGTGATCTTCGCGGTGCGCACCGGCAGCCCCGCGCTGCTAATGCCCAAGTTCGACGCCTTGGAGTACGCCCGCGTGGTTCGCAAGTACCAGATCGCCTCCACCGTGATCCCCCCGGCCGCCATCACCATGCTCAACGACGAACCAGCCATAGAGAGCCTTGACCCGCTGAAGATCGTCCGCTCGATAACCGCTCCGCTCTCGCCGTTGCAGGCCCGTCGCTTCTATGAGCGGTTCGGGGTGATGGTGCTCAACGGTTACGGACAAACCGAGGTGGGCGGCGAGATCGTTGGCTGGACCGCCCGCGACTTCCGGGAGCACACCGACAAGCTGGGGGCGGTGGGCCGCCCTTATGAGGGGGTGGAGCTGCGATTCGGCGACAAAGACGTGCTGTGGGTGCGCACCGCCTACACCGCTTCCCTGGATCCGGCGGGACGGCTCGGCGACCGGCTCGACGGAGACGGATTCTTCCGCACCGGCGACATCGCCCGCCTCGACGAGGACGGCTTCTTGTGGATCGAGGGCCGGGAGTCGGACATGATCAACCGGGGCGGGCTCAAGGTGTTCCCCGCCGAAGTGGAAGAGGTGCTGCTGCTGTCGGACACGGTGTCCGACGCCGCGGTGGTGGGGGTGCCCGATCCACGGCTGGGCGAGGTGCCCCACGCCTTCGTGGTGCCCGCTGATGGAGGCAAACCGCCGAGCGCCGACGATTTGGAGCAGTTGTGCCGCTTGCACTTGGCCCCGTTCAAGGTGCCGGTGGCGTTCGAGGCCCTCGATGCGCTGCCCCGAAGCGAGGTGGGCAAGGTGTTGCGCCGGGTGTTGGTCGATCAGGCCGCCGCTGCACCAGACGGCCCATGACCGATTTCGACCTGCTGCCCATTGACCGGGAAACCACCGCCGATGAGGCGGAACAGATCGTCGACGAATGGGTGGCCCAAACGGTGCCGGTCGAATGGCGAGAAGCGGCCCGTACCGGTGGCAGGGCCGGGCTGCACAAGGTCCGCACTCCTGCGGACTACGACGCCTGGTATCCGCAGTTCGCCCGCAGCGGGCTGGTGGTTCCCACCTGGCCCCGCCAATTCGGCGGCCTGGGAGTGGGCAACCGAGTGTCCCGGACCATTGAGGGCCGGCTGGCCCCGTACAACCTGGTGCGGCGCAACCAGCTCGGCCTCACCTTGGCCGGTCCCACCATCTTGACCTTCGGAACCGACGAGCAGAAGGCCCGGCTCATTCCGCCCATCGTCACCGCCGAACAGATCTGGTGCCAGTTCTTCAGCGAGCCCGACGCCGGATCCGATCTGGCCTCGCTGGCCACTCGGGCGGTGCGCGACGGCGACGAGTGGGTGCTCACCGGCCAAAAGGTGTGGTCCACCCAGGCCATGGTCGCCGACTACTCCATCTGTCTGGCCCGCACCGACCCCGACGCTCCCAAGCGGGCTGGCGTTACCTATTTCCTGTTGAACATGCGCCAGCCCGGTATCGATGTGCGCCCGCTGCGCACCATCAGCGGCGAGGAGGAGTTCGCCGAGACGTTCATCGACGGTGCCCGGGTGTCCGGCCGCGATGTGCTGGGGGAGGTAAACGACGGCTGGCGGTTGGCCAACGCCACCTTGAGCGGTGAGCGCCTGGCGGTGTCGGGGCCGGGATCGGGGGGCCAGAGCCGCATCGGGTCGGGCACCGAGCGCCTCATCGAGCGGGCTCGGGAATCGGGGCGATGGGGCGACCGGGTGGTGCGCCAGCAGCTCATGCGGCTGTGGTCGGAAGAGCAGATCGTGGGCTGGACCAATGCCCGGGTGCGCGACACCCTGCGAGCAGGCCGTCCACCGGGGCCGGAGGCGTCGGTGGGCAAGCTCATGTACAGCCAGCTAAACCAGCGGGTGCAGGCCACTGGAGTCGAACTGCTGGGCGCCCCGGCCATGGCCTGGGACGAGGGCCACATCGCCAACTATGTGGTGCTCAACTTCCTGCACAGCCGGGCCGAGACCATCGCCGGAGGCACCACCGAGGTGCAGCGCAACATCGTGGGCGAGCGGGCCCTGGGACTGCCCCGCGAACCCGACCCTTACAAGGGCTTGGCCTGGAAAGATGTGCCCCGATGATGGGAGCGAGTTGTGTTCTATGAGCTAATGGGGGCGCTGTTGAAGACGGCGGCCGAGCCGGTGGCCACCCAGAACGCCCAAGGCGACGACGTGGATCGGTTCCACGCCCAACGCGTCGCCCAAATGCTGGAGCGCATCGGCGGTGCCTGGCCCCACCTGTTTGCCGCCCTGGGCCGAGAGAACGAGATCCTGGCCGACGCCTTAGGAGTAGAACCCGAAAGCGGCGACCCCCTAGCCAAGAACCACCGTCTGCTGGAACTGGCCGAGCAAACCATGGCCACCACTGATGATGCCGATGCCCGCCGCCGGCTGCGGGCCGCCCTGGCCGAGGCCGCCCACTTGCAGCGGGCTGCTCTGCGGGCCGGCCGCCAGGCCCGCTGAACGGAGTCTCCGCCTGTTCCCTTAGAAAAAGGAAAGGTACCCTCGTATCCATGACCGCGCTCGACTATCGGCTCATCGACGCCGACAACCACTGTTTCGAGCCTCGGGACTCCTTCACCCGCTACATCGACCCCGCCTTCCGCGATCAGGCCGTGCACCAGGAGATCCGCGATGACGGCAAAGAGTGGATCATGATCGGCGAGCAGCCGCTCACCTTCCTGCCCGGCCACGACCTGTACGACAACGTGGGCAAGCCCGGCTCGCTCAAAGAGAAACTGCGCCGCATGAAGAAGACCGGGGAGGCCGAGGAGTTCTCCATCTTCGAGCCGGTGCGCCCCGAGTATCTGGACCGGGATCTGCGCCTCGACGTCATGGACGCCCAGAACGTGGAGGCCTGCCTGATGTTCCCGTCGGTGGGGGTCACCGTGGAGCACTTCATGGCCACCCCCGAGCAGTGCTACGCCAACTTCCACGCCTTCAACCGCTGGATCCAAGACGACTGGGGCTTCGCCTACCAGAACCGCATCTTTGCCCCGCCCATGATGTCGCTGTGGGACCTCGACGCCGCGGTGGCCGAGTTGGAGTGGGTGCTGAGCGAGGGGGCCAGAGTTATCGCCCTGCGCCCCGGCCCCCAGTACGGGCGGTCGCCGTCGGATCCCTACTTCGACCCGTTCTGGGCCCGATTGAACGAGGCCGGGGGCTCGGTGGCCTTCCACCTCACCGAGTCGGGTTACAACGAGATGGTCTCCCCCCATTGGGGCTATGAGCCCAACCCGTCGAACTTCACCATGTCGGCCTGGCAGTGGACCAACTGCTACGGCGACCGCCCCATCATGGAGACGCTGTCGGCCCTGGTGTTCGAGAACTTCTTCGGCCGGTTCCCCAATATCACCGCAGTGTCGGTGGAGAACGGCGCCGAGTGGGCTCCCTACCTGGTGCGGCTCATGAACAAGATGCGGGGCATGGGCCGCAACGGCCCGTGGATCGGCGGGCGGCTACCGGCCCGTCCCACCGAGATCTTCGCCCAGCACGTGCTGGTTACCCCCTACCCCGAGGACGACGTGGCCGCCATCGTGCGGGACATGGGCCCCGATTCCATCGTTCTGGGCTCCGACTGGCCCCACGCCGAGGGCCTCCCCCAGCCCGCAGACTTCATCCACCAACTGGAGACCCTCCCCGCCGAAGACCAGCGCAAAATCATGCGCGACAACGGCCTCCGCCTGGTGAGCTGAAGCCACCACAAACCGATTCGTCCTTCCCCACCGTCTCCACTTTCTTCTGCGTTCTTCCAGCGTTGAACCCAGTGGGGAGATGAAACCGCCAATGTCTAGCTCTGCTCTCAACAGTGTGGTGTACCTTGCCTTTGTGCGGCGTATACAGCCACATGCGAACAACGATCTCAACAATGCCTCCACAGAGTGTCCTGACCCAGTCGACGCCCTGATCGGTTCTGTTGACATCGACCCCATCGACGACATCGACGCGGTCATCTACTTCCAGTGACGTTCGCCGACACGATGAGCGGCCCTACTCCTATGTGGATGCGGTCAGCTTCGAGATCATGCGACGAGAGCGGATAACTGAGGCCCTGGCATTCGACGGCGACTTTACCGCCGCCGGATTCGTCGAAGTTCGCCCCTGAAAACATGCACGGGGAACCTCGGTAAGTCTAGAAACGTGGCAATGCAATCCCACTTCGACAACGAGTTGTTCGACTTCCTCGTTGAGTTGCAGGCAAATAACAACCGAGGGTGGTTCGCAGAGCACAAGGAGCGATACGAGCGGCATGTCAAGCAGCCTCTGCTGGACTTCATCGAAGACTTCGAGCCGTACCTGCACTCGATCAGCAAGCACTTCGTTGCCGATGCCCGAGCCAACGGCGGGTCCATGTTCCGGATCTATCGCGACGTCCGCTTCTCCAAGGACAAGTCCCCCTACAAGACCCAAGCCGCGGTCCACTTCCGCCACGAGGCCGGCAAGTCGGCCCACGCACCGGGCTTCTACCTCCATCTGGCCCCCGACGAGGTGTTCGCCGGAGTCGGCCTGTGGCGACCGGACTCAGCTGCGTTGGCAGGAATCCGTCAGCAGATCGTCGACGATACCCAAGGCTGGTACCGCGCTGTTCAAGCCCCCGGGTTCGCCGAAGCGTTCGAGCTGACCGGAGACTCGCTGAAGCGACCCCCAAAGGGATTTGATCCCGATCACCCGAACATCGAAGACCTCAAGCGCAAAGATCACGTCGCCACGGTTCCGTTCTCCCAAGAAGAGGTCACAGCCAAGGGCTTCATCGAATCGTTCGCCGACGCCTGCCGCAAAGCCTCGCCATATACGGAATTCCTGACGACAGCCGTCGGCCTCCCGTACTGATCCATCATCCAACGCTGTCTACACCGCTCCTGCGGTCGGACGAAGCCCTCCCTCGAACTTCTGCAATGCACTCCAGATGGGCTGACAGGCAGTCCACAAGCGCGGCCAGCATCGTGGTGAAGTCTTTCTTGGTGAGGAGTGACAGACTGGTCCTGAAGTAAACGCCTCATACCTCCGGCCGCTTCACAAGATCGAGGTCGCAACTCCTAGTTGTAGGACCCATAGAGGTTGTGTACGCGTGATGCGGGTGTGCCGTTGATGGCGGTGTGGTGGCGGTGGAGATTGTAGTGGTGGACCCAGGTTTGGAGTCGGCGCCGGCGGTCGGGCTCTGATCTGAACTTGTAGGCGTATAGGAACTCGTCTGCGAGGGTGCGGTTGAAGCGCTCTGCTTTGCCGTTGGTCTGGGGCCGGTACGGCCTGGTGAAGGTGTGGGCTATGGCGTGCCGGGCGAGCTGGGCGGCGAATTTGCGGGATCTGAAGTTGGCCCCGTTGTCGGAGATGACTTCGTCGACGGCGATCCCGATGGAGCGGAACCAGCAGCGGGCCCGCTCGAAGAACCCGCACAGGGTTTCGGCGGTCTCGTCGTCGAGGGCCTCGACGTAGGCCAGGCGGCTGTGGTCGTCTACGGCGACGTGCAGGTAGCTGTAGCCCACCCTGGGACGGCGCTTGGTCCCCCGAGAAGCCGTGTCGGCGCGCCCGTGGGCCCTCCACCCGCCGCCGGGCGGGATCTTGCCCGCCTTCTTGACGTCCAAATGGACCAGATCGCCCGGCTCGGGCCGCTCGTAGCGGCGTATCACCCTCCCGGTGGGCCGGTCCAGCCAGCTGAGCCGGTTCAGCCCGTTTCGCACCAGGATCCGGTGCACCGTGGACGCCGGCACCCCCAACCGGGCCGCGATGCGCGCCGGCCCCAGCCGGGAGGCGCGCCGCAACCGGCACACCCGCTCCTCAGTCTTGGAGTCGGTGCGGCGCGGCGACCGGTGCGGCCTCGACGACCGGTCCACCAAACCAGCCTCGCCGTGGGCCTGGAAGCGGTGCCACCACTTCGCCACCGTGGACCGCGACAAACCCATCTGCGCGGCCACATGGGCCTGGGGCATCCCGCCCTGGATCCGCTGGACAACCAACAACCTCCCCAAAGGGGTCAGGCGTGCATTAGCGTGCGACATCGAGCCTCCCTTGCCTCGTGCGGTAGTTCGCAACCACCACACTGGCACCGGAGGCTCACCTCATAGAGGAACTACCCGCCCGAGCTAACAACCTCTATGGACAGAACACCTAGTTGCGCCAGTCCCCTCCATCGGAAATGTAGACCGGCCATCTTCGGACTTACGTCGCGATGAGCAGTCTGTCTGGGAAACTCGGGACGTGGCTGGGCGCCAACTATATGATGGAGGAGCTGTGCCGAGTGCCGAAGAGACTCTTGCCTCGATCTCACAGAGATACGGGGGAGTGTTAGCTGAAGCCATGCTTCAGGTACTGAGACCCACGTTGATAGCGATCGACGACATGGATTCTCACATCTTTAAGCATCCAGGACAGAACCACTACCGAGCGAGCTTCAAGATCGCCCTGACCCCCGATAACCGTCGCTATGTCGTACCGGGGATGACCGGGAAATTCGTCCCTCGCTCATACGTCGACGGCGGCGTCTGGCAGGAGCTGGCGAAGGGGCGCATCCTGTCGCTTGATGCGGACACAGGAAAGGCTGAGGGCGAGATATACACCGGCGGCCCTAAACGTGACCTGGAGGCAGCGGTCAAGAACCTGACTACCGATGACTACCTGGAAGTCGATCAATATGGTACCGCCGCGAAGTTCCTTAGTGGCCTAACCGAATGCACATTGGCGCTGCGGTTAGAGTCAGAGGGCTATACGGTGACGAGGATGCCGGAAGACGTCGCAAAGCATATCGGCCAATTCCACGACTTCGATTTTGAAGTACGCAGCGGGACCGACGTTCGTAAAATTGAAGTCAAGTCGCTTTGGGGAACCAATACCCGATACGCGCGGCTAATTCACAGCCTGGGAAAGCGTTATCCGACCAGCAGCTGCAAGTTCGAGACACAGGACATATTCGCTGTGAGTCTGTTCCTTCGAACGGGTAATATCAATGACTTCGGATTTGCGCGCTCAGTTCCTGACGATGAGCAATCCCACGGCTTGCCTCGCTCATCCGAATACCCAGAGCATGTCAATCAGAATCCGCTGTGCGAGATCGGGGCCGGGGTCTGGTTCGACTCGATTCAGGATGTTTGGGACCTGTCCTAGAGGTCTGTTTCCCAACGTTCCATCGCCTTCGCTACCACTGTATCAAGCTGACTCCTAAGATCTGCTAATGACGCTTCGGCTGCCATGACTTCTTCGGAATACTGCCCAAGCGACTCCCAGTCATCGGACTTCAGCGGCAGAACAATCCCAAGCAGGCTCGCCTCGTCGATGGCTGGATAGGCGATCCCGATGTTGTTGCGGAGGATCTGCGCAGTCACGAAGTCCGAACTCAGAATGCGCGCAAGCAGAAGCGAATGAATCCCTTGTGGCCGCAGGACGGCTAGCCCCGTCGTACATATTGACCCGTCGAGCTGCTGATCAACCACGCCGATTGTTCGACGTTCGGGACGCACGGTTGAGACGAGTACGTCGCCCGACTGGGTGAGCTTGCGCGCACGACTTGGCGCTTCGCTGGTTGCCACTGCTTTCGCTCGAATCCGGTGCGTCGCTGAATCGATATCAGAAATCTCAATGTAGGTGAATGAATCAACGTCCCAGTGGCCAGGGTTGGAGCGAGTATCGATGAGCTGCGAGACGTCGCTGATCCGGACGGCCCGATCACCGATCGCCGCCAAACCTGCCCGAACCCACTCGGGAAGAGACGCGTGAAACGTTGCATCCCACCGATCGGCTGACTGGACGGCGTCGACGTATCGCCCAGTCTTCACAACTGCTCCTCTCGCAACTTCATCAGCAATTTGGTGGAGTTGACCCTCGCCGGTTCTCTGTTTGGTCCTCTGCGATCCTCTTGTCGCGACAGAGAATCCGATGTCATCGCAGATTGCGAAATACGTCCGTGAGCGAACCGAGTCTCCCGGAGCGATACGCCGAATGTGGAGGACTGATGTCTTTGTGTTCGTCCCTGCCTCACCGAACGTGACGGGTGGCAGCGAGATCACGTTTCGAATCTCAACGAGGTCGGCGAGCCCATGACGAAGGTCCCTGTAGATGCCTTTGTTCGTCAGAATCGAGTCCGGCACGATCGCCAGGCAATGGCCACCTGGCGCCAGCCAGTCGATGTATCTCTCAATGAAGAGCAATTCAGAGTCGACTGCTTGGGCTGGTCGTGTCGCCCACCCGTTGGCGATTTTGAAGCCTCGCAAATCGTTCCCATAGAACGTTGCTCCGAACGGCGGATTTGTGAGGATCAGCCGAGCTCTTGCCTCAAACCCTTTCATCAGATCTCCGCTTCGACCGGCGAGAGCGAGAGCATTAGCGAGGTGAAGATTAGCCGCAGGGAGGCCGAACATCGCCAGACTCGTTAACGCAAGCCGGATCATTCGCTCACTCTTGTCCACACCAACGAGAACCCGGTTCACCATATTTGACATCCACCGGCGGGTAGCCGCTTCGCTGTGGCCCTCGGCGACCTCATTGTCAAGTCTCCGGACCATTGCCGACAGAAACGACGCAACGCCACATGAAGGGTCGAGTATCAAGCCCACGTCAGTGCAAGCGTCTGGATCTCTCAGCTGGTGGCCGAAATCACCGAGCTCAGCGATTGCGACGTCAACCATCAGATCAACAACCTCGGGAGGCGTGAGGTATTGGCCTAATTCCTTCTCGCTGACGAAGGAATCGGCGATGAATTTGCCGAAGACCTCGTTCAGCAGATCAACATCGAATGCCCTTCCCATCTCCTTGATCGCCATCGCCGGCCCAAACCGGTCAAAAATGTCAATCAGCTCGTCTGCGAGGTCGTCCTCGCTGTCGCGCAGCGTCAGATCGAAGTCTGAAGCCTGCATCTCGTGGGCCAACGAATCAGGGAGATACGTGGTAAAGGAACCGTGAACGAAGTGGCGCAGAGCTACGGCAGGCGGACCTCCTGGCACTGCCTTCCGGGAAATGCCGTCGTTGCCGCGAATAGCCCCCATAACTTCAGCGAACATCAATTTCGCGACTTCGTCTAGGGCTTGGTCGCGCGAAGACAATCTGCCCCTTCTGTGTAGCGCTTCCCTTACCTCGCTCAGTGTGCGGTTAACTGCACTCCTTACGGGTTCCTGGGCATCGACCATTCCTACCATCCTCTCCTACACAGCGTGTAAGGCTGTTGTTCACGGCGTGTAGCCGCACGCTAACAGACGTGAGTGACAAATAGGCCGCAGGCCTGTACTAGGGGTCGATGAAGCGGACCAGAGGTGCGCTCGGCATTCCACCGTGGGGTTCCAGAGACCCATCAGAGCCGTTCTCGCGCGACCGGTTGACAATCCAGGTCATCGGGCTAAGGGCTGTTGACAAACCTGTGGCAAACTCCGCTTGTCGATAGGGGGTTTTCCACAGGAAATTATCCACAAATGCACAGGGAATCCCCCTTGTCCTCCTTACGGTCCACAGGGGGCTGCTCCTAAAATAGCGGGGCCGAGGCGGGAGGAAACTCGGCCCTTGGGCCTTTCCGGCCTCCCGCCTCGGCAACCCTGAACCTTCCTCCAAAATGGAGTGCAGGCCATGCTTAACGGTAGCAGCGATGTGGCGGACCTGCTATGGCTAGGGTGTCCAGACTTGGATGAATCTGAGTCTTAGCCCTGGTCCCCGGTGTCCGAGCAGACCGGGAACCAGGCATTTTATGGGGCATCCGCCACTTCTAGTTTCGAGCGTGCTCATGATGGTTTCGGACATCAGATCGATGTCCCTCACCTAGACAAGGGCACATCCGCTAGGAGGGGCAAACGTCCCGCACGAAGCTTACTGATGAACAATAGGAACAGATCAGCGCCCGTCTCCCTGCCCAATCGGGCTAACACGGACGCCCCTACACATCAGACCGCCGCACGGCAGTCGAGGTCATTTTGTGGATGGCCCGCACCGGAGCCCCTTCGCTTGGACTGCCCGAGCTCTATGGCAAGTGAAACTCGGTCTGTCAACGTTTCTGCCGCTGGTCACAGCGCGACCTATTCCGCCAAGTGCTCGAGGCCATGATCGGCGACATGGACTTGGATGTGGCGCTCTAACCGGCCCATATCAACCTCCGAGTTCTCGTAAGGACAAGTCGCCCACAAGACCCAGGCTGCGATGCACTTCCGCTACGAAACCGGCAAGTCAGTTCACGCGCCAGGCTTCTACCTCCACCTGGCCTCGACGAAGCGCTCGCCGGGGTCGGCCTCTTGCGACCTGACGCAGCAGCGTTAGCGGGTATCCGTCGCCAACTGGTCAACAATCCCTAGGGCCTGTTGACAAACCTCTGTCTACAGGCCGCGTCCTCTCAGGTAGTCAGGTGCTCCGAGCCAGATGAACACGTCCAAGTGCTCCCTGTCCAAGCCCCTGGTCTGCCTCGGATGGTTTTCGCGCACTCTGTGATGGCTGAGTGCGTCTTTCAGGAACTCCTCGACTATGTCCTCGAAGTACGGGATGCTCGGGTCGCTGAACCCGTGCTCCGGAGGGCGCGTCGTCACATCGGATTTTTGCATGGCATCACTCCTTACTATTGGGTGCCGTGTACAGCGGGCCCCGGTCCTGACAGCCGGGGCCCGCGCTGATTCTACCCTATGGGGAACAAATTACAAGCTAGTAATCACAGGCACGCCATCAGGCTGCCTTTAGAGACATAGACCTCGGTCCCTGGACCTCCGTGACACTCCTACCTGGGGTTTCTCTTGCAGCAGAGGTCCAGGGGCTTTGAACCTCATAGGTCGTCTGATGGCACTTCTATTGCAAGAGACATCTGACAGGAGGAGTGCAATACCACAGGGTTACGGTCCTCCGTTGTCGCAGACAGGCGGTAAAATCAGGGGCAATGAACTACGAAGATTGCGATGAAGAATTCGAAGAGTTACTGCGCTTCAACATAGAGTCACGCAGCCGCGGGGACTATGACCGCGGCGGTGGCCAGCACCTCCACGACTGCCCTGACACGGACGGCGGGAATCGGTGTACCGAATGCCTGTTGGAAATCCTGATACGCCAGGTGTGGTGGCTGAACCTGAAGGTCGGTGCTCAAATCGACGGATTCGATCTCAATGGACTGCTTCGAGATCGCAGAAACCGTTTCAGGCGCGAGCGTGAAGAGGCACTCGCGGCGGCACGAGAGCGGCGTTCTGACCAGCCAGAACAGGCCATTTAGTTAGCGCTATAGGCTCTGTTACGAGTTTGGAGACGTAGTGGGACAGTTGTTTGACCAATTCTTGGACTACAGGCACATCGAGCATGGCGGGATCACTTACGGCATCGCCATATGGATATGCGATATGGGGCACAACATGGGGAAGACTTGGTACGGGTTCAAGGTCCACAACTTCACCGAGCAGCGGGGCAAGCCCCGTGGACAGCAATTCGATGTCATCATCCATCAGATGGCCGGATACAAGTCCATTGACGATGCTGTAGAGACCGCTACGGAATGGATACTGAACAGATCGAGCATCAAAGATGCGTCCTGACCTGTTTGTCAACAGGGCCTAAGAACTAGCTGTTCTGTCCATAGAGGTTGTTAGCTCGGGCGGGTAGTTCCTCTATGAGGTGAGCCTCCGGTGCCAGTGTGGTGGTTGCGAACTACCGCACGAGGCAAGGGAGGCTCGATGTCGCACGCTAATGCACGCCTGACCCCTTTGGGGAGGTTGTTGGTTGTCCAGCGGATCCAGGGCGGGATGCCCCAGGCCCATGTGGCCGCGCAGATGGGTTTGTCGCGGTCCACGGTGGCGAAGTGGTGGCACCGCTTCCAGGCCCACGGCGAGGCTGGTTTGGTGGACCGGTCGTCGAGGCCGCACCGGTCGCCGCGCCGCACCGACTCCAAGACTGAGGAGCGGGTGTGCCGGTTGCGGCGCGCCTCCCGGCTGGGGCCGGCGCGCATCGCGGCCCGGTTGGGGGTGCCGGCGTCCACGGTGCACCGGATCCTGGTGCGAAACGGGCTGAACCGGCTCAGCTGGCTGGACCGGCCCACCGGGAGGGTGATACGCCGCTACGAGCGGCCCGAGCCGGGCGATCTGGTCCATTTGGACGTCAAGAAGGCGGGCAAGATCCCGCCCGGCGGCGGGTGGAGGGCCCACGGGCGCGCCGACACGGCTTCTCGGGGGACCAAGCGCCGTCCCAGGGTGGGCTACAGCTACCTGCACGTCGCCGTAGACGACCACAGCCGCCTGGCCTACGTCGAGGCCCTCGACGACGAGACCGCCGAAACCCTGTGCGGGTTCTTCGAGCGGGCCCGCTGCTGGTTCCGCTCCATCGGGATCGCCGTCGACGAAGTCATCTCCGACAACGGGGCCAACTTCAGATCCCGCAAATTCGCCGCCCAGCTCGCCCGGCACGCCATAGCCCACACCTTCACCAGGCCGTACCGGCCCCAGACCAACGGCAAAGCAGAGCGCTTCAACCGCACCCTCGCAGACGAGTTCCTATACGCCTACAAGTTCAGATCAGAGCCCGACCGCCGGCGCCGACTCCAAACCTGGGTCCACCACTACAATCTCCACCGCCACCACACCGCCATCAACGGCACACCCGCATCACGCGTACACAACCTCTATGGGTCCTACAACTAGCGCACCCTACCCCACTCACAAGATTGAATCCTCTGCTTGTTACTCCGCTCCGTCTCATTGATATTCTATTTGCTGTGGATGCAATCGATAATCTCCCCCGCGCAAATGAACCGATTCTTCCATTTGCCACTCCAACCGAACCCACGATTCTCTACGAAGGGCGCGCCACTCTTGTCGCCAGCGCCATAAGTTCTGGCGGTCAAGACTCGTCAGCAAAACACGAGATTAAGATTGAGGGTGAAGTTAAGATACAGCTTCATCTAAAACCAAAGCCATTTCGAAAAGCAATATTCACGACTCATGACAGCAAGACATATCAGATTGAGATCAATTCCTCATACGACTTTACACTTCAGTTACCTGACTATAGGTTTCCCATAGACGTCATTCAAAGCAAGCGAGTTCTCTTTGCGACTTCAAATCCCTACAGATTTGAATTCGAAGTAGTTTATTCAAACGCAGCAAAATTCAGAGACCTTGAAGACTTGATTGAGATTCAATTCAGTCTGGTGAATCTTCCTTTGAGTATTGGAGATACGAATATTACCTACACAGGAAACGAAATTTGCGCCAAGCGTATTGAACTCCATACCCAAGATGGATGGGAAATATATATAGACAACAGAAAAAACTATGACATCGAATGGGAACACGCCAAGGAAGACGGCTCGTATACAGTCACGCACTTGGGTCTGATCAGACGTAAGGATTGTGCCAGCTTTGATTACAACGAAGTCAAGGACATGTTGGACTGTTTATATTGGTTTTTTACATTTGTTCGGTCTCAGAGAGTCGGATTAATCTTGCCAATTGCTACATCTCATGACGGCACCAAGACAATCATATATTACGACCTCACTCACACTGACCCAGCAATATATAGACCGACATGGTACGACAATTTTCAATTTAAATCTTTATCTGAACTGTTTGATGGATTCCATTCTGAATGGACTAAACCAGACATGAAAGATACCATATCTACTCTGATAGGTAGATATTCGCATGCAAATAATGGGTACATAGACAGCGGTCTAGTTGTCGCTCATTCGGCTCTTGAGACACTGGCGTGGCTGGCTCTTGTAACGACTGGCAAAATGAGCAATAGATCGTTCAAAGATGTCTCTGCTGGTGACAAGATTGAAGAAATCTTGACAACCGCAAGAGTTCCTTTAGATTTCCCTACAGAGTATAAGGATATGGAAGATAAAGAAACACAGCTATCTGACGTAAATGGGTGTCAGCAAATGGTCAGCTGGGTTAGAAATAGAATTGTCCATCCAAAAGAGGACCCACCTGAGTTTGAGGTGACTTACGGGGCCTACTGTACCGCGCTATGGTATTTGGAGCTTCTTCTATTGAATATGTTTAACTTTAGTGGAAAATACCACAATCGGACTACCAATGGAGTGGAGGATGTACCTTGGTCTACCTATACTGGAAATATTACCGCCTAGGTCAAGCGTCTCTCTACTTACAGATAATTGGCCCCCTTGTATTGGCCATTTTGGAACTAAATCAGTGGGACTTATATGGGAGAGTGGCGCGGCCCCGCTACTGACTGAGCCAAGTTACGAGAAGTCAAATTCGGTCTGCTCTGAAACCCAGTTCTCTGTCTTCCCAGTCCTGGTGCTGCTGGACAGCCCTGGCCATGGCGTAATCGTGCCATTGCTCCGCGTCGCCGGGAGGTCTGACTTTGGCGTCGCTCAGCACTGTTCTTGCTGCTACCACGTTGTTGCCAACACCCCGGTAAACAGCAGTCACGAGATGTGCTTTGGCCCGCGTGATATTCAGTTCTCTTGACATCGGGCGCACTGTATCAGAGGCGCTTGAAATCCGATTCACGGCCCTGCTAGAAAATGTGCGCCCCGAGCTGGCAGCAGACGGGAGGGCCTTGCAGAGGCAAGGTGACTTACTCGGGATCTTGACGCTTGGGGCACTAGGATCTTGGAGTGGAGTGCTGAGCACGAAGCTCCGGGGGGTCTTCTCTATATGTGAATATAGGATGCTGTAGACCGAATTGGGGAGGGAATTTCCCGCCGACTGGGGTCACCTGTTTCTGAGAATCGCTATGCCGAGAAAGGACAGGACGGGAACTAGGAGCCACCAACCCATGGCCCCTATGCCTACCGCGATGCCAGTCATGACTGCCTTTGCTATGTAGAAAATGTCCATGTCGGGGAACCCTATCCGGGGTCAGTGACAGTTTCTGCCTGGTTGCATCCGGCCATCGCCCTGGTAGAGCGCTGGCCGTCGAAAACACGTTGCGTATTGTGCAGCGCAACGAGATTGTGATCGGGGCCTGCCTTTTCGGCTCTACGCGTCGTAGCTGGTACGTCGGGTTCTGGGAGTTTGAATGTTGCGGGATGTTGTCCGGAATACCTGACCGGCTGACATGTCAGATCCCAGGTAAGGGAGATTCGGGGACGCGCACTGAACCTGTTGCGATTGATCGGCGCAGCCAGGGACCGATAGACGGGTGGGCCAGCTTCAGCCGGCCTCGCCCGCCGGGGCTGACCATTCCCGACAGCAACAGCCGTCTGCGATAGGCACTGGCGCTGGATTCACCTATTCCAGCCTCTTCGCATATTGCAGCGACCCGAGGCGAATTGCCTTTTTTGGCAAGAACTGCCAAGGCAGCCAGGAAACGCTTGTCGGTGTCCGACAGGCTCTCCCATGTCGGGGCAAACAAGTGATCTTCCAGCGACTCTCTAGCCTCGGCCACTGCCTTTTTGGCATGGTTGAGAGAGATTGGGTTGCCCGCACCGCCTGCCGCGCGCCACATCCTGTCTCCCACCAACTGAAGCATGTACGGATGGCCAGCCACAGCTGAGGTGGCAATGTCCAGAGCATCTTCGCCGATGAGGCCCCCGTGCGTCTCAATCGGCTCTCGAAGTCCGCGTCTTGTCTCGGGTTCAGGCAGGGGGTCGACTCTGTGGACAGCAAGGCGCTGCAAGAATGTCGACTTCCGGTCGGCCAGTAGCGTTTCGGTGATATACGGCAGTGCCGCCCCCACGAACACCAGTGCCTGCCGTTCCCGCTTGGCGATGTGCTGAATGTACGAGCCAAGCTGTCGGGCTTTAGCCAGCGGTATCGCATGCATCTCATCCATGGTGAGCAGTACCCGGACACCGAATCGGGCAGCTGCGCCCGCAAGCTCCCCAAGGTCGCGTCGAAGGTCGTCTCCATATCCCGTTCGCCTCAGATCGGCCTCTTCCTCGAATGAGACTCCGGCCGACAAGCCTCCTGCTCCCAGGTTCATTCCAGACACCTGTCGTTTGGCGGGTTCACCGTGAGCTTGCGCGAACAGGTCGTGCGCTCGAAGAACTGCCTTATGCGTTTCAGCAATCGGGTCGCCGTCGGTGCCTGAGACTGACAGAACCAGCCAGCCCCGCTCCTTTTGGGCAGCGTCCTCGATCTCGTTCAACACAACCGTCTTGCCCAAACCCCGCGGCGCCAGCAGTACATTGGCCCCTCCCTCGCTAGCGGGATCGCCTGCCAGCAGGGCACATACGTCTCGGATCAGCTCATCTCTCCCCACCAAACATGGAGGCGTACTACCAAACCCTGGAGTGAATGGCTGTGAATCCGGGACATCTCCCTCATCGGGAAAGTAGCGGGGTCGTTCTCCTTCCACCCCCGCAGCCTATCTCAATGCTTCACTATTTTCTTTTTCTTCCCTGTTTTCACTTGCTTCACTATTTTCTTTTTCTTCCGCAACGGCTAGCCCGAACTCAGGAGTCTTTGAGGGTGGGGGTGTAGTTCTCTAGTTCGGGGATGATCTCTTTGCCGATCAGCTCGATGGTGCGCATGATCGACTCATGGGAGTGGTAGCCGAACTGCACGTAGCAGATGAGCTGGTCGACGCCGAGGTCGGCGTAGTGCTTCATCTTCTCGTAGCAGGTGTCCACATCGCCCACCACGATCATGTCGGCGTCGTCGAACTCATGGATCAGATCGTCGATCCCATCCTCCATGAGCGGCTTGAGCAGCGGGAAGGTGGCATCCCGCTCCTCTTGTGACAGCTCGGGCAGCTCCCAGTCCAACGTGAACTGGGCCAGGTTGGTATACCACCACTCCACCGACTTCCAAACCTCGTTGTCCTGCACCTGCTGGGGGGTGTCGGCACAGTGCACCAGGGTGTAGGCCGCGGTGGCGTTGGTGGTCACATCGGTGATGGGCTCAGGGTTTTCCGCCGCGGCCCGATAGTTGCGGATGTGCCGACCCATGGCCTCCAGCGGCTGCATGATCGAGAACGACAGCATGCCCATGCCCGCCTTGCCGGCCACCGCGGCGGAGTTCTCCGAGGCGCACGCCATCCACGCCGGCGGGTGGGGGTACTGCATCGGCTTGGGAGTCACCATCCGCTTGGGGAACTTGAAGCGGGGCGAGTCGTACTCGAAGTACTCCTCCCGCCACATGCCGCACACGATCTCGATGGCCTCTTGCCAGTCGTCGCGGGACCGCTCCCGGTCGACGCCGAAGGCGATCTGCTCCATCGGGGTGGACCGGCCGGTGCCCCACACCGCCCGTCCGTTGGACAGGATGTCGACGGTGGCCACCTTCTCGGCGATCCGCTGGGGCGGGATGAACCCGAATGGGGTCAAGGTCACCCCGAAGCCCATCTTGATGTTCTCGGTCACCATCGACAGCGCGCCGAGAAACACCTCGGATGCGGGGCAGTGCGAGCGTCCCTCCCGGAAGTGGTGCTCCACCGCCCAGATGGTGTTGAACCCAAACGTGTCGGCCAGCTTGATCTGCTCAACGGCATCCTTGTAGGCCTTCTGCTCCCGCTCCCTTTGGCCCCAGGGATGGGGCTTTCCCCACGGCTTGGGGGCGTCCACTTCGTACAACAAGTCCAACTTCATGGCGGTGACGTTACCGAGCCGCCTTCGCTCAGCGCATCTTGGAGCCGGCTCCGGGACCCACTTCAGCCTCAGTTTCGGCGGCCAGCCGGAATCCCATGTTCCCGGTGGTGGAGGTGGGGTCGTTGGCGTGGCGGGCCGCCACCCGGTAGCGGTTGCAGTAGGAATCGTGGCACAAGTACGACCCGCCACGGATGGCCTTTACCCGACCCTCTGGCGGCCCCGCCGGATCGACCAGGGGCCGCTCCGGGGGGAACCGGTTGTCGAACCAGTCGGCGCACCACTCCCACACGTTGCCCGAGCAGTTGTAGAGCCCGAGCCCGTTGGGCTCGTACTCGTCCACCGGGGCGGTGCCCACATAGCCGTCCTCGGCGGTGTTGTGGCTGGGGAACTCCCCCTCCCAGATGTTCAGGCGAGGGTTGCCGTCGGGGCTCATCTCGTCGCCCCACGGCAACCGGGCCTGAACCAGCCCGCCCCGAGCGGCGTGCTCCCACTCGGCCTCGGTGGGCAATCGGGCCCCGTACCAGGCCGCGCAGGCCGCGGCGTCGAACCACGACACATGCACCACCGGATGGTTGCCCCGGTCATCCACCGACGACTGCGGGCCCTCGGGGCGAGACCAGCACGCCCCCTCCACCTGCCGCCACCACTCGGCGCCCACCACCCCCCGCGTGGGCTGGAAGTCGTCGGGCAGCAGCCCGCCGAACACGAACGTCCAGCCCTCCCGCTCGGCGATGGTCACATGCCCGGTGGCCTCCGCAAAGGCCGCGAATTCGTCGTTGGTCACCGCGGTGGCCGCGATCTGGTAGGGACTCAGCACCACCTCCCGCACCGGCCCCTCGCCGTCGCCCTCGAACCACACTTCGTCGGTGCCCATGAGGAACGACCCGCCGGCCAGCGCAACAAATTCCACCGCAGGGTCATACCATGAATCCATGAAGACAACCGGAATCATCTTCGCCGGACTCGACTGCGACGCCGACGCCATCGAGGATTGGAACCGCTGGTACGACCTTGAGCACCTGCCCCCCAACATCGCCCTTCAAGACGTGATGCACGGCCGCCGCTACGTCGCCCCGCCCAGCCACCAAGAGCTGCGGCCCGACGGCTGCGACGAGGCGTTCTCCGGCGGGCGCAGCGCCTTTCTCACCATCTATTGGCTGTGCGGCGACGTGGACGGGGTGATGGCCACCATGACCGAGTACCGGGAGGTGCTGGTGGCGGCCGACCGAATGTTCCCCGATGAGAAGAAGATCGTGCGATTGGGCGACGCCTTGGCCCTCGACTGGGCGGTGGCCGACCCGGCGCTGAAGGCCGATCCCGGCGACATCCCCCACATGTCCCACACCGACATTCATGTGGTTCTGCGCCGAGGTCTGGGCGACCAAGACTGGCACCGGGCCATCTACGCCCCCGCCGCAGTGGCCACAGAGGGCGTACACGCAGTGGCGTCGTTCACCTCCCGGTTCGCCCCCGACACCGCCATCGATCTGCACATGATCGAGGGCGACCCCGCCGAGGTTGTCCCCGCGCTGCGGGCCGCCACTCCCTCCCGGCCCGTCACCACCCGCGTCGGGATGGACGGGCCGTTCCAGCTCATCGAGCCGCTGCGCTACCCGTGGGCCGAGCAGATCCGCGGGTCATGGATGCCCCAAACGGTCGCCTGAGCGACCCGGCCTCGCTCCGGCGGGCCAAGCGGCGGATTACCGGCGACCCGGCCTCGCTCCGTCGCGCCAAGCGGCGGGCCACTGGCCTGCTTTTGGCCTCCGCTGCCTTGTTCGTGGTGATGCGGCTGCTCACCGACGGCGGCGGCTGGGCCGGCTATGTGGAGGCTGCCGCCGAGGCGGCCATGATCGGCGGTCTGGCCGATTGGTTCGCGGTGACCGCCCTGTTCAAACACCCGCTGGGCATCCCCATCCCCCACACCGCCATCATCCCCCGCCGCAAAGACGCCATCGGCGCCAGCCTGGGCGAGTTCGTGCAGGACAACTTCTTCGAGCCCGACGACCTGGCCCAATGGGTGGCCGATCGGGCCCCCGCCGAAGCCCTGGGCCGATGGCTGGCCGCCGAAGGCGATGCCGGGCTGGTGTCGGGTCCCGCGCTGGGCCGGCTGGTGGAGTCGATGGTCGACGGCGGGCACCACCGCTCCATGGTGGACGCCGCCGTCGAGCGGGCCGATCGCTTCCTGGTGGACAACTTCGAAGTGCTGAGAGACCGCATCGTGGAGGAAGCGCCCATCTACACCCCCAAGGTGCTCGACCACCACATCTTCACCCGCCTCCACCGTGGCGTGCGGGGGGTACTGGCTGATATGGCCGACGACCCCGATCACGAGTTGCGACTGCGCATCGACGCTGGGCTGCGGAGCTACGCTCAGCGCCTCCAAACCAATCAGCGGCTGGCCACCCGGGTGGAAGCAGTTCTGGCCCGAGCCGGAGAGTCACTGCAAAGCGACGCCAACCTCCAAAACCGGGTAGATGGCTGGCTGGTTACCGCCGTGGGCCTGTTGGCCCGCCATGCTCAAGCCGAAGTGGCCAATGTGATCGGCACCACCGTGGCTCGCTGGGACGCCGACGACACCAGCGCCCGCATCGAGCGCCGTGTCGGCCGCGACCTCCAGTTCATCCGCATCAACGGCACCCTCATCGGCGCCCTCGCCGGTCTTGCCATCCACGGAATGAAACAGATCCTCTAGTCGCTAAACCGGGCTCGAAGCTCGTGCTTCAATACCTTTCCGGTCGCATTCCGGGGCAGCGAGTCCACGATTTCAATCTGCTCTGGAATTTTCTGCGGCATGATCCCCGACGCCCGGAAGTAGTCCCCCACCTCGGCCAAGGTAAGCCCCTCAGCTCCGGCAGCCAGCTCCACCACCGCGCACACCCGCTCGCCCCGCTCCTCGTCGGGCAAACCGATCACTCCGGCGTCGAGCACCTTGGGGTGGGCGAACAGCAGGTCCTCGATCTCGGTGGCCGAAATGTTCTCCCCCTTGCGGATGATGATGTCCTTCACCCGCCCGGTGAGGGTCACATACCCGTCGGCATCCAGGTAACCCACATCACCGGTGTGGAACCACCCGTTATCGAACGCAGACGCAGTGAGCGCTTCGTCCATGTAGCCCCGGCACACCATCGGCCCCCGGATCCACAGCTCTCCCTCCACACCGACATCGGCCGGTTCGCCGTCGAAGCCCACCACCTTGATCTCTGCTCCGGCCAGCGGCCGACCCTCGGTCTCAGCCAGCTTTTCATCGGGATCGTCGGGAGTGTTCTGGGCGATGATCGGCGCCTCGGTCGTCCCCCAGGCGTGGCCGCACCCCCGCCCGCCGAGCTCGGCCTGCACCTCGTAGTGCTGCGACGCCGGCATGGGTGCGCCCCCGCCGGAGAAGAGCCGGAGCCGGGGCAGGATCGGCTGCCCAGGCTGCTTGCGCTGCTCAGCCACAAACGCCATGAAGAAGGCCGGACCCCCGCCCACCAGGGTGACATCGTGGCGGGCGAACAGCGCAGTGGTCTCGGTGGGATCGAACGCCTCGGCGATCACCAATGTGCAGCCCGAGCTCAACGACACCGACAGGTTGGATACCCCGCCAATGTGGGCGAATGGAAAGGCCAGTCCGAACTTGTCGTCGGCGGAAACGTGCTGGCGCTCCACCATGGCGATTCCCGATGCCATCACCGACGTGTCGCAGTGGCGGGCGCCCTTGGGATCAGAGGTGGTGCCCGACGTGTAGTACACCCACCGGATCTCCTCGGGATCCTCGGGAACAGGAATACCGGTCAGCACTGATGGATCGCCTTCCGGCAATTCCCCGTCGCACGCCACGACGTCAACCGCGTCGACTTCAGCGGCGATCCCCTCGGCCATGGCCTGAAAGCCGAATCCCCGCCACACCGACGGCACCAAGAACAGCCGGGCCCCGGTCTGGCGGATGCAGAACCCCACCTCCCGCTCCCGATACACCGGAATGATCGGATTCTGCACCGCCCCCAACCGGGCCAGCGCCGCCTGCAACACCAGCGTGGACGGCCACGTGGGCAGCTGCCACGAAACCGACGCCCCCGGCCCTACACCTAAATCCGCCAACCCCGCCGCCGCCCGCAACGCCGCATCCCGATACTCAGCAAACGAGAGCACCCGATCCCGATCATCAATGATCATCACAGCATCCGGCGTCAACTCCGCCCGCCGCTCCACCATCCCCCAAAACGTCCCGCCGCTCAACACACCAAAACCTTAGGCATGCGGTCTCCCCGGTAGGCGGGGCGGCGGGCCACAAAATTGGGCCGTGGTGGGGGGTGGCCCGGCTCAGGGTGCCCGCCACCCGGAGCTCTGCGAGGACGGCGGGCTGGGCCGGGACAGGACCCGCCACCCCGGCCCCACCAGTACAGCCCGCCGCCCCGCCGAATGGAAAACAGCCAAACTAAGACACATGACCACCCTGTCAGTCACGCTGCCGTCGTTCGGCCCGATCTTTCGAGACGGCAACTTTCACCAGATCGGCGACCTGGCTCAGATGGCCGAACAAGCGGGCGTCGACCGCGTCATGCTCACCGACCACGTGGTCATGGGCGCCAACACCGACAAGTACCCCTACGGCCCCTTCCCCTTCCCTCCCGAGACCGCGTGGCTGGAACCGCTGGCCTCCATTGCCCACATGGCCGCCGTTACCGAGCGAGTGAGATTCAGCACCAAGATCCTGATTGCCCCCCTTCGTCCTGCCGCGGTGCTGGCCAAGACGCTGGCCACCATGGACGTGCTGTCCCAAGGCCGCCTGGAAATTGGGGTGGGCACCGGCTGGCAACGCGAGGAGTATGAAGCCGCGGGAGTTCCCTGGACGGAGCGAGGCCAGCGTCTCACCGACGCCATCGCCGCCTGCAAGACGCTGTGGAGGGACTCCCCGGCCTCGTTCCACTCGGCCACCATCAACTTCGACGACATCTGGTGCGAACCCAAGCCAGCCCAGCCCGACGGCACCCCTGTCTGGGTAGCCGGAGCACTCCACCGCAACAACCTGGCCCGCCTTGTCGAGCACGCCGACGGATGGATCCCACCTCCCTACGGCACGCTCCGCGAAGTGGCTGATGGGGTGGGACAGCTAAAGGAAGCTCTCGCCGCCGCTGGTCGGAGCCTGGACGGCTTCGGCATCCAAGGCGACATCGACGCGGTGGCCGACAGCGACGGTCGCCCCTCGATCCAAGCCAGCATGGAGGCCACTCCCCAGTGGATCGACGCCGGCGCCACCACCATCAACGTGGTGATGTCGTTGTTCTGCTGGCGCATGGACCGAGCCCAAGGTTGGTTCGACGATCTCGCCCACAGTTGGGAATCCCTCGGACTCCGCTGACCTCGGAGAAGATCTCCATTCCCGCCCGTAGGCTCCGATGATGCAGTTCCTCAGTGCTCGGGAGCTTGACCAGTCTCAGCTCGAGGCCGCCCTGGTACTTCAGCAACATCTGGACCGCGCCCGCGATCCAGAGCTTCCTGTCACCCCGGCTGGCGAATTGCAGGCCACGTTTGATGACGACGCCAGCGATAACGCCCGTCATGAGCGGATTGTGGCGTTCGACGACGGACAAGCCGTCGCCATTGGCCATTTGGAACTGACCCGCGACCTCGCCAACGCCACGCTGGCAATCGTGGAGATAACTCCAGTCCCCAGCGACGCATCAACAGCAGTGCTGAGCGAGCTGCTGAGGATGGCACAAGCCGATGGCCGAACTTCGGTCATCGCCTTTGGCGACTGCACACCCGAAGCCGATGCATTCTGGACCGGGCTGGGCGCCGAGTTGCGCTTCACCGAGCAGGAGTCGGATTTGGACCTGGCCTTGGTGGACGCCGCGCTGATGAGTCGGTGGATCGACGCTGCTCCGAACGACATCGATCTGGTGCACTGGGCGGGCCGCTGCCCTGATGAGCACATCGACGCGCTTGTCGCCACCGCCAACGCCATGAACGACGCTCCCACCGACGACCTCGACATAGAAGATATGACTGTCGACGCGGCCATCCTGCGAGCCGACTTCGACGCCCGCGACGCCTGTGGCATCGACTACCTGGGCATTCTGGCCGTGGGCACCGATGGGTCGGCCGCGGGCGCCACCGAGGTGTTCGTCAACCGCTTCCGACCGGCCTTCGCATGGCAGTGGAACACAGTCGTGCTGCCCGCCCACCGGGGCCGGGGCCTCGGACGCTGGATGAAGGCGGCGATGTGGCAGCGACTGCGCCACGAGGCCCCCGAAGTGGCCACACTGCGCACCGGCAACGCCGAGAGCAACGCCGCCATGCTGGCCATCAACACCGAGATGGGTTTCCAACCGTCACATCTGATGGGATGCTGGCAAGCCGACCGAGCAACCCTCGAATCCAAGATCACCCGCAGCGGGAGCCAAGGCAGGACTGACGCTTGAGTTGGGTGGCAGGCCTGTCGCTCACAAGTTGAATCAGGGGATATCGCCGTCGGCTCGGAATCGCTCCACGGCTTCGGCGGGCCGGCCGGCAATGACCCCGTCCACCGGCAAGTCGATGAGTTCGGCGTAGTAGTCGGCGGCTTCCTGCCAGTCCTCGTTGGGCCACACCCACACCGCCAACCCCTCGTCGGCCGCTTTGCCCAGTAGGTCGGGAGTCAGCACGTCGAGGCCGCTGAAGGTGGGCGGCACCTGCAAGATGAGGTCGTTGGGGTGCAATGGGACCGAAGCGAAAGCCCACGCCGGCAGGGAGTCCTGACCAGGGCTGGTAACCACCTCGGGTGCCAGCTCCCGGAATCCGACCAACGCCTCATCTCGGAATGAAACCACCACCACCGAATCGGTGCGGCCCAACTCCTCGATCTCGGCGGCCAGTACCGCGGCCATCTCGAGGATGAAGTCGATGTCGTCTTCGCCGTCATCGCCCGCAGGGGTCTTGATCTCCACATCCAGCACATACTCGGGAAACGCCTGGGCCACCGACCGAAACGTCTCCACCCGGAAGTCGTCCGGACCGTACCCCTCCGGGGGAGCGACTTCACCAGTGCGGATTCCCCGATAGGTGTAGGCATCGGAGGCCAGGTCGTGACTGGGCCATTCCTCCGACCACCAGTAGGCGTTGTCAAGCGCTTGAAGCTCCTCGTAGGTCATATCCCGCACTCGCCCAGTGGCGTTGGTGGTGCGGTCGACCGTGTCGTCGTGGTGCACCACCAGCACCCGGTCGGCGGTCATCTGCAAGTCCATCTCCAACACGTCCACACCGGCAAAAGCCGCCTGGGAGAAGGCGTACATGGTGGAGTGTGGCCACGACCGGTCGCCCCCGGCATGGCCGATCACCAGCGGCCGCCCCAGCGCCAACAGTTCCCGCACCGTGCTTGCCGCCGGAGTCGGGACCGGCGGAAGGGCGGCCACGGTTGGCATCGGTGTGCTTGTCGTCGGCGGCACGGTAGGGGTGACTACGGGTGTTTGCTCGGGAGGCTCCGGCTCCGCACCATTTTCCTGAGTGGCCTTGGGAGTTGCGGCCTGGGTCGGAGTGGGAGCTGGGGTGGGAGGGGCGGTTGGAATCGCGGCAGGAGCCGACGTTGCGGTGGCCTGCTCGACGCTCGGAGCGCTGTCGCCCGCCCCGCCGCATCCCACCAGCAGCGCGCCTATCAGGCCTAGAGCCAATGGGACAGACACGAAAACCGACGAAGCTAGCTTCCTCTGCAAGCGGCGCATGCCAATGACTTTAGGGGCAAAAGTTAGGGCGCCTCGCCGGCACCACCCCGCTAATAGCGATAAGGGGCGACCACGATCCCGTCGCGCATGTGGCCGGTGACCTCGGTGCGGGTGGCGCAACAGTGGCCGGTTTCGTTCATGCTCATCAGCAACCGGCGATTGTCGTCCACCCAAACCCGGCAAATGCCGGAATAGGACACCTGGAGGTGGATTCGCTCCGAAGCCATCACCAGCTCCGACACCACTCGATTGATCACCCCGCCGTGACAGGCCACCGCAATGTGCTGGCCAGGCTGGACTTCGCACAGCCGCTCGAAAGCGGCCATCACCCGCTTGTGGAACTCCTCGGGAGTGTCCCAGCCGATGGCGGCATAGTCCTGGGCCCGAATGGCCTCGTAGTACTCCCCGCCCTCAGTGGCCAGCAGCTCGGTGGGGAGGTACACCTTGGAGTTGCGGTCGATCTCGGTGAAGTCCTCTTCGAGCTCGATGTCCATGCCCAATCGGGCGGCCAGCGGCTCGATGGTCTCGATGGCCCGCCGCTTAGTGCTGGAAATGATGTGGTCGAAGGGCTCGTGCTCCAGCCAGTCGGCCAGGCGCTCCGCCTGCCATTTGCCCAATTCGCTGAGCCCGGGATCGGCCACTTTGTCGGTGTTCCACTCCCGTTCGGGCTGGCCGTGGCGAATGAAGGCGATCTGCACCGCTACAGCCTACGCTGCGCAGATGGACAACAAAGAAGCAGATCGCGTCGCCTGGAAAAACATAATGCTGTTCGATCCCCCCGACAGCGATGACCCGTACATCAAGTTCACCAAGCGGGTGTTCACCGACATGTGGTCGCGCCCGAACCTGGGAGTCAAAGAGCGGAGGCTCACCACCCTGACCTGCATCGTCGCCAGCGGAAACGCCGCCATCTTGCCCTTTCACATGAAACCGGCATTGGAATCGGGGGACCTCACCCCCGACGAACTGGTGGAGTGGGTGGTCCACATCGCCCATTACGCCGGATGGCCGGCCAGTGCCCAGGCCTACACCACCCTGCGCACGGTTGCCGCCGAACTCGGCCTTGAATTCGAAGACGACGACTGAGCGAACTCGCCGCCGCCCCGCCCTACTCCAACGCCACCTCGTTGCAGGAAGAGGGCGCCCGAGCCGGGTCGAACACCCGAGGCCGTGGGATTGAATCCGTGCCCGAACGGTTGGTGTTCAGGTAAGCCTCGATGGCGTTGACGGTGGCCTTGGCGGCCACGCGTATGTACTCGTCGGTGGCGAAAAGAGCGGCCTCGGAACGGTTTGACAAGTAGCCGTATTCAACCAGGACCGCGGGAACAGTCGGCCGTCTGATCATTCCGTAGGCGTCGCGTCCGCCAGGCAACAAAACCCGCAATACTCCCGCATCGGGCACACGGCTCCACGCCACGTTGTCGAAGCCCGACAAAGCGTTGGTGATCTCCTGATACAGCAGCCCGCCAAGCCGGGCGGAATCGGCACGGGCCTGTTGAGCCGAAACCGACTGTACGTACACCTCTGTGCCCGGTTGGCTGCCGATGCTGTAGGTAGGTCCGTTGTGATGGATCGAGACCAGAGCTTCGGCTCCCACGGCGTCGGCAAAGGCGGCTCGAACCGACAACAGCGATCCGTAGTGGCCATTCCGAGTGGAGGCAGCCGGAATATCCCGACTCGAGAGCTCGTTCAACACCGCATAGCTGAGTGTCAGGTTCAAGTCGCGCTCGGCCAAGCCGTTGGGTCCCACTGCCCCGACGTCATAGGAGCCTCCATGGCCGGGATCCACCACCACTCGCACCCCTTGGAGGGGCAGTCCAGCACTGACCGTCGAAATCGAGCCGCACGGCGTGGTCACCACAAATTTCCCCTCGCTCACCCCCAATACGGCAACCGACACCCCGGTCGGCGTGATCAGCCCTGGCGGGGGATCGCCCTCGAGGTCCTCGGGCCGCACAAGTTCGTCGATGGCGAGATGCAGAGAGGGATTTGAAAGGGTCTGGCCGGGGCAACCCTCGGGGGTGATGTGAGTGTCGATTTCGAAGTCGAATCGGCAGCGGTAGGTGTTCAGCAGCACCTCTTGGACTGAGACCAGTTGGTCTCGAACCGCAATGTCTTCGGCGGTGGGAATCCCGTAAAACTCCGCCGGCTGGGAAAAGCCCTGGGTGGGGTAGCCGTTGGTGCAGCCACCGGGCACTGCCTCCACGTCGATGCCGAATTGGCATCGGTAAATGTTGAGCAGCGTTTCCTGGGCGGCAATCAGGTTGTCGCGCAATTGGATGTCTTCGCGTGTGAATCCGCCGCTAGGTGCATTCTGCGCACTGGCAATCGGAGCGCCGAGAGCCAACACCAGCAGACTCGCTGCCGCTGCCCAGCAGAATTGAGACAAAACGCGGGCGAATCGTCCAGCAGCGGTCACCGCGAGACGGTATAAACCGGGCTGCCAACCCGCCAATCCTCGGTGTGGCGGCTTCCGCTTTCAGCCGATGGCGATCTCCCCAGAGGAGTCGAGAGTGGCCGTTGCCGTCGCCTCTTCTGCGATCTTCCCGCTGAGCACGGCCTCGGCCAGGTGGTCGGCCAGCTCTCGTTGGATCACCCGCTTGAGCGGGCGGGCACCGAAGGCCGGGTCGTAGCCGTCGGCGGCCAGCTTGGCCCGCACCTCGTCGGTCACCACCAGGTGGATGCGGCGGTCGGACAGGCGCTCAGCCAGCCGGTCGATCTGGAGGTCGACGATCTGGGCCAAGTGCTCGGGCTTCAACTCTCCGAACGTCACGATGTCGTCGATGCGGTTCACGAATTCGGGGCGGAAGTACTCCTTGGGGTCCACGGCCAAATTCGACGTCATGATCAGCACCGCGTTGGTGAAGTCCACCGTGCGCCCCTGCCCGTCGGTAAGCCGGCCGTCGTCCATGAGCTGCAAGAGCACGTTGAACACTTCGGGGTGGGCCTTCTCGATCTCATCCAGCAGCACCACCGCATAGGGCCGTCTCCGCACCGCCTCGGTGAGCTGGCCGCCCTCGTCGAAACCGACATAGCCAGGGGGAGCGCCGATGAGGCGCGACACGCTGTGCTTTTCCATGTACTCCGACATGTCGATGCGGACCATGGCCCGCTCGTCGTCGAACAAGAATTCGGCCAGCGTGCGGGCCAGCTCGGTCTTGCCCACGCCGGTGGGGCCGATGAACAGGAACGAACCGATGGGCCGGTTGGGATCCGACAGTCCCGCTCGACTGCGGCGGATAGCCGAAGCCACCAAGTGCACCGGCTCGCTTTGGCCGATCACTCGCTGACTCAACACCGATTCCAAGCGCAGCAGCTTTTCGGTCTCGCCTTCCATCAGGCGGGCGACTGGTACGCCGGTCCAGCGGGACACCACGGCAGCGACGTCGTCGGGGTCCACCTCCTCTTTCAACATCTGCCGGTCGGCCTGGAGCTCGGCCAATCGCTGGTCGGCTTCGGCGATCTGGCGCTCCAGCTCGGGCAGTTTGCCGTAGCGGATCTCCGCGGCCCGTTCTAGATCAACTTCCCGGTCCAAAGCGGTGCTCAGGGCGTCGTGTTCTTCCTTCAGGGTTCTGATTTGGCCGATGGCCTCCTTCTCCGACTGCCAATGGGCCTGCATCCCGGCCAGCTCTTCCCGCAGGTTGGCCAGCTCCTCTTCCAGAGCCTCCAGCCGCTCGGCCGACGCGGCATCGGACTCCTTGGCCAGCGCCACCTGCTCGATCTCAAGCTGACGGATGCGGCGATCCACCACGTCAATCTCGGTGGGCATGGAGTCGATCTCAATGCGGAGCATGGAAGCGGCCTCATCCACCAAATCGATGGCCTTGTCGGGCAGGAACCGCCCGGTTACGTATCGATCAGACAGCACGGCGGCCGACACCAAAGCGGCATCTTGGATGCGGACCCCGTGGTGGACCTCATAGCGTTCCTTGAGCCCCCGCAGTATGGCTATGGCATCCTCCACCGACGGCTCACCCACGTACACCTGTTGGAATCGGCGCTCTAGGGCGGCGTCCTTTTCGATGTGGGTGCGGAACTCGTCCAGCGTGGTTGCGCCGATCATGCGCAGCTCGCCGCGGGCCAGCATGGGCTTGATCATGTTCCCAGCATCCATGGCCCCCTCGGCTGCGCCCGCGCCCACGATGGTGTGAAGCTCGTCCATGAACGTGATCACTTCGCCATCGGCGTCGGTGATCTCCTTCAGAACGGCCTTGAGCCGCTCCTCGAACTCTCCTCGGTACTTGGCCCCGGCCACCATGGCCGACATGTCGAGGGCCACCAGCCGCTTGTTCTTCAACCCCTCGGGCACGTCGCCGTCGGCTATGCGCAAGGCCAATCCCTCCACAATGGCGGTCTTGCCCACGCCCGGCTCGCCGATCAGCACCGGGTTGTTCTTGGTGCGGCGGCTCAGTACCTGGATGGTGCGGCGAATCTCCTCGTCCCGGCCGATCACCGGATCGAGCTTGCCGTCGCGGGCCAACACGGTGAGGTCCCGTCCGTACTTCTCAAGTGCCTGGTAGGAGTCCTCCGGGGTGGTGGAGGTCACCCGATGCGATCCCCGCACCTCGGCCAGCGCCTCCAGAAGCAGGTTGCGGCCCACCCCAACCCGATCGGCCATAGCCAACAGCAGGTGCTCGGTGGACAGGTATTCGTCGCCCAGATCGGTGCGGGCTACATCGGCGGTCTCGACCGTCTTGACCAGGTCGCGGGACGTGCGGACCTCGGTGCCATAGGCCGATGGCAACTGGCTGAGCGCGGCTTCCAACTGGGCCCGCAGCTCTGGCAGAGCCACTCCGGTGCGCTGCAACACCGGCAGCACTACCCCGTCGGCCTGGCCGATCAGGGCCAGCAGCAAGTGATCTGGGGTTACCTCAGGATGGCTCTTCGAATGAGCCATGGCGGTGGCGTCGTTGAAGGCCTCTCTGGTCTTCAGCGTCCACCGGTTGGGATCAAGCATCAGCGTGCACCTCGTTTTCGGGCAGTTCTTCGTTTCCTCTATGGATAACCGCCAAAAGTTGAGGGTATTCCACTCAATTTTCTTTCTTGTGGGTGACCATGCCCAAAGAGGCCACCGCCGCCACCCCGCAAACGATGGCCAACACGATGAAAAACAGGTCGTAGTCCCTCAAATCGCCCCCCAGCATGGCCACTCCGGCCGCTACCCCCACCGCGCCCCCGATGCGGATCACGGTCTGCACGGTGCCCGCGGCCAGCCCCAATTGGCCAGGGGGCACGCCAAAGGCGATGGCGCTATTGACTCCGGGAAATGCGGTGCCCACCCCGAAACCCATCAACAGTGCAGCCGGGAACCACACTGCCGCCCATTCCCTCTCCGGACCGGCGAATGCCGCTATCCACAGGCACCCCAAGGCGATGCACCCGGCCGCGGGCACCATCACCACCCGGTGTCCGAAGCGCTCCATGATCCGGCCGGTGGCGTAGCCCACCGTGCTGGATGCCGCGGTGAGGGGGGTTAGCAGCAATCCAGCGGCCAGCGTGGAATACCCCCACGGCCCCCGGAGGAACTGCACCAGTGCCAGAAAGATGCCGAAGAAGGCCACCCCCACCAACACCGCCACCACCGCGGTGGAGGCAAACACCCGGTGGCGGAACAAGGCAAGGTCGATCACCGGCGAGGGATGCCGCCCGCAGCGAATCAGAAATGCCGCCATCCCCACCACCGCCGCCGCAAATGCCCCGATGACCCGGGGGTCGTCCGATCCCCACTCATTGAATTGCACGATGCCCAACACCAGCGCGGCCGTGCTGAGCCCGGCCAGCACCACCCCAACCATGTCAGGCAGCTCGGCATCCTTATCGGCCGTCGATTCAGGGATGAGGCTCCGGCGGGCCAGCACCGCCACTCCCACTGGCGCAACCAGGAAGAACCCTGCCCGCCACGAGGCGAACTCGATGGCCAGAGCCCCCAGCGTGGGGGCGAGAGAAGCCACCACCCCGGCCACGGTGGACCACACTCCCACGGCGATGGCCCGCCGCTGGGGGCCGAGGGTGGACATAACCAGGGCCAAGCCGGAGGTGATGAGGCTGGAGCCGCCAAAGGCCTGGTAGCAGCGGGCCGCGATCATGGCCGGCGCATTGGGGGCCAGCCCCACCGCGGCAGAGCCGGTGACGAAGATGGCGATGGCCCACAGGAACACCCGCCGGTGGCCGATGCGGTCGGCCAGGCGCCCTGCCGGAATGAGCAAGGCCGCCACCATGATGTTGTAGCCGCTTATCACCCACGACACCTGGGTGGCCGGGGTGTTGCTGAAGGTGTCGATGATCTCGGGGTAGGCCACGAACATCAGCGTCACGTCCAGAGAGCTGGCTGCCGAGGCCAGCGACACCAACCACAACGCCTTCCACTCCCGACTCACGATTCTGTGCCCCTTACCCGATGGCCGCGCCGGTCCCGTCGGCGTTGCTGGACTCCCCCACGACTCCTGACGGTACTCTCAGGCCATGAACACCACGCCGGTCATCATCGAAGTCGCCCTCAACGGCACCACCACTCGAGAGCGCAATCCCCACGTGCCCCTCAGCCGGGAGGAGCTCATCGAAGAGGGCCTGGCCTGCATTGAAGCGGGGGCCACCATCATCCACTGCCACATCGCCAATATGCGGGTGCCGGCCGCAGAGGCCGCCGCCGAGTATCGGGCCACTTTCGAGCCGTGGGTGGCCGCCGACCCTGATGTGCTGGTGCTGCCTACCTTGGGATGGGGCCAGGACATGACCGAGAAGCTCGGCCATCTGGAGTATCTGGCCGAGGGCGGATTGCAGCGGCTGGGGTTCATCGACCCCGGCACCATGATCTTGGGCAAGGCCGGGGCCAACGGCCTGCCCGATCCCAACAGCCATGTGTACATCAACACCTACGCCGACATGGAGGTGGCCATCGAGCAGTGCAATCGGCTGGGCCTGGGCATGCACTTCGCCATCTTCGAGCCCGGCTTCCTGCGCAACGTGCTCTCCTACTGGCGCTACGGCCAACTCACCCCCGGTTCGTTCGTGAAGTTCTACCTCGGCGGTCCGGGTGGCTATTTCGCCATAGGCGACAGCGTGAGCTTCGGCCTGCCCCCTACCCAAAAGGCGCTGGACGCCTATCTGGAAATGCTGGAGCTGGCCGGTTGCGACCTGCCATGGTTCGCCGCAGTGGTAGGCGGCGACCTCATCGAGTCCCCGATTCCCCAGCTCACCCTGGAGCGGGGCGGCCACCTTCGAGTGGGCCACGAGGACTACGCCGGCGACCGACCCCGGCCCAACCACGAGCTGGTGGCCGAAGTGGCGGCCCTGGCCACCGACATGGGCCGTCCCGCAGCCACCGCCGCCCAAGCCGTCGAGATCCTCGGCCTCCCCGCCCGCCAAACCGCGGGGGTCTAATGCCCCTCTCGCGACGGGTTCCCCTCAGTGAGTGCTGGCTTCTAGGGTTTGAGTCATGGCCAGCGAATACCTTGACCGAGCTCGGGAGCTGCGATCGCTGATCGACGAAAACGCGGCCAAGACCGACGGGCTCCCCATCCCCCAGGAGACAGTCAACGCCTTGGTGGACGCCGAACTTCACAAGGTCATGGTGCCGGATGCGGTGGGCGGGGTTGAGCTCCCCATCAACGAGTGCATCGACATCTGGGCTGAGATCTCCCGGGCCGACGGATCTGTGGGCTGGTGCCTGATGGCCAGCGGGGCGGCCACGGCCTACTTCGCAGCCTGGTGCCCCGAAGAGCACATCGACCGCATGTTCGCCGATGGGGTGCCCCTGTCGGCCGGACAATTCGCCCCCAACGGCACCGCCATCCCCGATGGCGACGGTTTCCGGATCAGCGGCCGCTACTCCTTTGGCAGCGGCATCAACCACGCCCAGTGGGCCGGTGCTGGAGTGTTCACCGAAGAGCCCGAGGGAACCGACCCCCGCTTTTTGTTCGCCATCTACCCGGTGGAAAAGGCCCAGATCACCGGCAACTGGGACGTGATGGGGCTCCAGGCCACCGCCAGCTTCGATTACACCCTCGATGACGTGTACGTGCCTGGTACCGCCACCTTCGACATGTTCGACCTCACCGTGTACCGGGGCGGCCCCCTCTACAAGCTGGGGGTGCTGCCGCTCACCGCTGCCGGACACGCCGGGTTCGCCATCGGAGTGGTGCGACGGGGACTCGACGAGTTGCTCGCGGTGGCACGCTCCAAGCACCGCATGGGCGACGCCGCTCCCTTGGCCCAGAATGAGCGATTCATACACGAGATCGGAGAGCTGGAGTCCCGCTTCCGTGCGGCCTGCTGTTGGCTTCACGACACGTTCGCCTCTGCCGAGCACACGGTGATTGAGACCGGCGTGGTCGATCCGATGGAAGCGCTCCTCACCCGCCAGGCCACTGCGTACATCACCCAAGAGGGGGCCGACATCCTGCGCCGGGCCTATCTGCTGGCCGGCACCGACGCCCTGCGCTCCGGCGGCCTCCAGCGGGCCTTCCGAGACATCCACGCCGGCACCCAGCACTACTTTGCCGGTGCCGGCCCCACCCTCGAACTGGGCCAAGCCCTCCTCGCCGCCGCCCCCGACAACCCCCTAGACGCCTAGAAAGACTGAATTTCCATGAGCACAGATCTGTTTGAGCGGTTCAAGGTGATCGACGTGGATACGCACCTGACCGAGCCGCCGGATGTGTGGACGGCGCGGATGCCGGCCAGCTTGCACGACAAGGTGCCCCACATCGAGCGAGTCGACGGGCGGGACACCTGGATGGTGAACGGGGAGAGCTTGGGCACTCCCGGCTATTACTCCATGGCCGGGTTCGACGGGCTCATGCCGCTGAAGATCCCGGAAACCTACGAGGAGATCGCCCCCTCCATGTACGACGCCGGTGCCCGCCTGGAGTTCATGGACAGCCAGGGCATCTGGGCCCAGATCCTGTATCCCAACGTGGGCGGGTTCGGCAACGGCTACTTTCTGCGCCTCGGCGATCGGGAGGTGGTGGCCCAATGCGTGGCCGCCTACAACGACTTCCTCTGCGACTGGACCGCGGCGGATGCCGACCGGCTCATCCCCATCACCGCGGTGCCGTTCTGGGACATCGACCTGTCGTTAGCCGAGATCGAGCGGTGCGCCGGGCTGGGGCACCGGGCTATCAACTTCTGCAATCAGCCCCAGGACTACGGCCAACCCCCACTGGGCCATCAGCACTGGGACCCCATCTGGGCGCTGGCCCAAGAGGCCGGGCTAGCTGTCAGCTTCCATGTGGGCGGCGGCAACATGGGCACCCTCATGGCCGACGAGGCCGAGATGGGATGGATGACCAACTTCGCCAAGATCTCGTCGCTCATCTTCTTGGACAACATGCGCTGCATCGCCGACCTCATCTTCGGCGGGGTGTGCCACCGGTTCCCCAACCTGCAACTGGTGTCGGTGGAGAGCGGGGCGGGTTGGATTCCCCCTGCACTCGAGGCCTTCGATTGGCAGTGGCGCAACGGTGGCGTACACCTGGAGCACCCCGAATACGACCTGTTGCCCAGCGAGTATTTCGAGCGCCAGATCTACGGCTGCTTCTGGTTCGAACAGGCCGGCGCCGTGGCCGCCATCGAGCGGTTCCCCAACAACATCCTGTACGAGACCGACTACCCCCACCCCACCTGCCAGCACCCCGGCCCGGCCACTCCCGCTCAGTACCCCCGCGACTACGCCCAGGGCGCGCTCGGCGGTCTGAGCGACGAGCTCTTGGCCAAGGTCCTCCACGACAACGCCGCCCGGGTCTACCGCCTGGACTGACCCAAAGCACGAGCGCGCCGGTACGCTGAGCCGATGGCTCTCGGGGTACCCGCGCAAACCGTTACCGATGCCTGCGGCCCCGATCCTGGGTTCTTCTGCGAGCTGGTCTTCGACAACACCGAGAACGAGCGGCTGGCCGAGATCATCGGCTGGGTTGTGGAGCGGCCCCTGCGGATCATCCTCATTCTGCTGGTGGCGTGGATCGTCAAAAAGGTCGTCCACAAGGTGATCGAGCGGGCTGTGGCCCGACTGGTGCGCCAGAGCCAGACCGAGACCGAGGAGCAACTGGAGAGCGCCGACAAACTGGACTTCGGCGCCCGTGCGGCCAAGGCCATCAATCGGATCCAAGAGCGCCAGGCGCGCAGCTCTCAGCGCATCGAGACCATCGCCGCGGTGATGAAGAGCCTGGCCACCGCGCTCATCATGGCCGTGGCCGCGCTGTTGTGCCTGAGCGAGCTCAACATCGACCTGGCCCCGCTGATCGCCGGTGCCGGTATCGCCGGTTTGGCGGTGGGCTTCGGAGCACAGTCGCTAGTAAGGGACTTTCTGGCCGGCATGTTCATCCTGATCGAGGACCAATTCGGCGTGGGCGACGTGGTGGACGTGGGCGATACCTCCGGCACCATCGAGAAGGTCAGCCTGCGAACCACCACCCTGCGAGACGTGAGCGGCGTGGTATGGACCGTGCCCAATGGAGAAATCCATCGAACGGCCAACCACTCACAGCTTTGGTCTCGGGCCATCCTGGACATCGGGGTCAGCTACGACACCGACATCGACGAGGCCAGCGAGATCATGAAGGCGGTGGCCGACGAGCTGTGGCACGAGAACGACCCCGACCTCACCATCCTGGAGGAGCCCTCGGTGTGGGGGGTTCAGGAGCTGGGCAACGACGCCGTGGTCATCCGCCTGGTGGTCAAGACCGACCCCAGCGAGCAGTGGGCAGTCGGACGCGTACTGCGGGCCCGAATCAAGAAGGCCTTCGACGAGGCGGGCATAGAGATCCCCTTCCCCCAGCGCACCGTGTGGATCCGCAACGAGGACGATGCCGACGACAACGCCGAGCCGCGCTCAGTCGGCGGGCGTGAACGAGCCATCGGCTCTGGCGATGACGTAGCGCCCGCAGAACTCCCCGGCGACGGCGGCGGCCATGACGGCGGGAACGGCGGAGACGAGTAGCGTTCGGGCCCCGTCGGCGAATTCGCCGATAGCCACGGCCCGCTCGGGGCCTTCCCGGCCCCAAATCACGGTGTAGGACACCACCTCGGCCTGCTCGCCGTCGCCCGTGCGATAGGGCTTGGGCTGAAGCCCCGACGCCACCGCATCGGTCACATCGATGTTGGCAAACGCCTGCGAGGGGGGTTGGGCCGACCACAAGCTGGCCCCCTGCTTGGTGATCATTCCGCTGATGGAGGTGAGCAGGCCGGTGGTTCCAGGATTGGCCCGCAGCACTTGAGCCAGCTTCACCGCGGCTTGGATCACATAGTTGTTGAGCGGACCGCCCGCCCAGGTCATGCCCCCGGTCACGGTCAGGTCCCGGTCCAAGTCGATGCCCAACTCCAGCGCCTGGGTGCGCACCGCGATGGGGAAGCAGGAGTACAGATCCACGTGATCGGCCTCGCTGGGGGCCATGCCCGTGTGATTGGCCACCGCCCGGCCCGCGTGGGCGAAGCCCGGGCTGCGGTGGAGTTCGGGCCGCTCGGTCACCGGCACCATGTGGTTGGACTCGGCCGCGGCCCACGGGAACACCCACCGATCCGAGGCGATGCCCAAGGCCCGGGCGGTGCCTGCTGAGCAGAAGATCAGCGCGGCGGCCTGGTCCACGTTCCACTGGGAGTTGTGCCACTTGGTGTAGGGCCAAGCCAGCATCCGATTGCCGTTTTCGGGAGTGGCGATGGCCGCGGCGTCCAGCCCGTCGCGGAACCAGGCATCGGGGTTGGCCGCGGCAACCTGGGCGAAACGGGCCCACAGCCCGGCCACTTCGTCGCGGTGCTCTTCTAGCGACTGGCCGTCGGCGAACCGGCGGGCGTTCTCGATCATGGCGTAGTGGTGGGTGGCCATAACCAACCCGGTGTCGATCTCCGCTCGGCTGATGATCATGCCGTGGGGGGTGACGAAGTCGTCGGGCTCGGCCCCTCCCTGGTCGGTGTCGGGGGCATCAACGCCAGTGATCGACGCCCGCAGGCCCCGGTATTTGGCCTCTCCGCCTACCACGGCGATCACATCGGCTGATCCTGACGCGATGGCCGCGGCCGCATCGCCCATTACCGCGGTCTGCAAGATGCCGACATCGGCCAAGAAGCTGCGGGCTTGGGGCGCCCCGGCCGCGTCAGCCACCCAGCGGGCCGGATCGGTATAGCCCCAGGTGCCCTTGGTGACCCTGACCTGATCCAACCGGCCCAATAGCCCACTGGCACCGGCGTCATCGGCCGCCGCCGCCAGCGCATCGGCCATCAGGCCCACTGCCTCTTTGGCGTCGGCGGGATCGTCAAACCGCTGGGCCGCCGTCCCCACCCCCACCAGCACCGGAGTTCTGTCATCAATCGCCACGCCCGCACCCTAACGGCCCCCAAAGCACCGAGACGATGTACGGTCGGCCTATGGAGCAATGGGAATTGATCGCTCGGGAATCGATCCGGGACCTGGTGGCCCGGTACAACTCAAATGGAGACTCGGGCCGCTTCGACCAAGTGATGGACCTGTTCGCCCCCGACGCCATCATGCGAACGCCGACGCAGCCCGACAAGTACGGCATCGACGAGATCCGCACCATTTTCACCGGCGCCAAAGACACCCTGTCCGAGATCGGCGGCGGCACTCCCAAGTACATCCGCCACCACACCGCCACCCATCAGATCGACCTGCTCTCGGACACCGAGGCCAGAGGCCGCTGTTACTACCACGTGATCATGGAGCACGGCCTCGACCACTGGGGCCGCTATATCGACCGCTACGGCCTTGTGGACAGACGATGGCTGTTCACCGAGCGGTCGGTGACCATGGACGGCTACATCCCCGGTGGCTGGGGCGATCACAACGCCTCCCGTGGCCAGGACTATTAGGCCGCATACATATATAATACATGCACCACACCTAATAGGTGTATTCTGGCGTCATGGACGACCGCTCCCGTACCAATATCGAGATCGACGACCGCCTCATCGACATCGTGATGCGCCGCTACGGGGTGCGCACCAAGACCGAGGCCGTGCATCTCGCCCTTCGCCACACCGCCGGCCAACCCCTGTCCACCAACGAGATGCTCTCCATGCAAGGGGCGCAGCTCATCGGTGAAATCCCGGCCGACACCGGCCTCCAACACATCGGCTCAAGCGGGTGATCCTCGCCGATACCTCAGCGTGGATGGAGTTCGACCGGGGCACCGACTCCCCTGCTCACCTAAAGCTGGTCGAGCTCATCGCCGAGAGAGGTCACAATGTGGCCGTCACCGAGCCGGTGATGATGGAAGTGCTAGGAGGGGCCAAAGACACCCAAGGCCACCAACTGCTCTACAACCTGCTGAATTCGGTGTCCTGGGTCTCGGTAGATCACGTGGCCGACTTCGAGGGCGCGGCCCGAATCAGCCGGGTCTGCCGGGCCAACGGCGTCACCCCTCCGGGCTACATCGTTTGCATGATCGCCAACATCGCCATGCGAACTGGATCGGAGATTCTGACCGCCGACCAGGACTTTCACCGAGTAGCCGAGCTGTTCCCCCTCAAGATTGCCGCGGTGACCTAGCTAGGAACCGGCGTGTTGGCGTCGAGCACCTCTCCGGGATTCGCTCCAGTGAGCTTCCCCTCTACCTGGGTCAGCACTCCGTTGACCGCAGTAGCCCGGTAGCCGCCAGCCGGACGGCGCAGGCGGGGAGCCCCTGAGGGCAGGTCGGATACAAACCTGTCGGTGTCCCACGACAACTCGTCCAAGTCGAACACCGTCACATCGCCGGCGTAGCCGGGCCGCAGACGGCCTCTATCGTTGAACCCCAAAATCTCGGCTTGGCGGCCGGTTACCTCATATACCGCCTCCTCCAACTCGAGATCGCCCCGGTCGCGCACATGGCGGGTCAGAAGCAAGGTGGTGTCGCCCGCCGCGCACATCATCTGCACGTGCGCACCGGCGTCGGAGGCGCTGATGAGACAGCGGTCGTCGGAGATCATCTGGGCCACGCCGTCGATGTTGCTGTTGCTCACCCCCATGGCCACCACCCCAGGCTCCAAGTCGTTCTCCAGAATCCAGTCGGCGAACACATCGGAGGGATGGCCGCCTCGAGCCTCGGTCAATTCGGCCAGTGAGCGGCCCAGCCAAGCCTCGTTGTCGGGCCTGGTTACCGAGGTGAACCGCGCGAAGTCGGGCCGATTGATGGGGAACAGCGACTTCTCGGTGGCATCCCATTCGTTACGGGCGATCTCTCTCCAGCCGGGGTCGGCCAGCATCTCCCGGCGGGCCTCACCAGTCACCCCCATGATCTGGTTCCAACCCTTGGGGAGCATCATGAACACCATGGTCTGCTCCCAGCTCACGTTGAGGTCCACGGTGCGGGGCGAAGAGATTGGCCACATGTCGCAGCCCTCGTCTCGGATCGACTGGGTGAACGCCATGTATTCCTCCGGGCGGTGAGGAGCCATGTCGCTGTGGGAAACCCCGTTCCAGATTGAAGTCACCCCTCGAGGCCCAAGCACCTGGGCCATACGACGGATGTCGGCTTCGGGATCCTCGCCAGTGAGGTTGGGAATGAACTCCACCAAGCCGTGGCCCGCGGCAGCCAGCACGTCGGCCAGAGCGCTCAGCTCCCCATCGCAGGCCAGCCGACTCGGCACCGGGCGGCTGCGCCTGTCCAAGTCGAAGAACGAGGTGCTGAAGCCGTAGCAGCCCGCCTCCATGGCATCGGCCATCTCGGCAGCCATACCGGCGATCTCGTCGGCGGTGGCCTCTCGGGTCCAGGCGTCGTCGCCCATGACGTAGATCCGCAGCATGGAATGGCCGATCAAAGAGGCCATGTTCAAGGCGATGCCCCCTTGGTTCATGGCGTCGCGGTATTGACGCCACGACCCCCAGGTCCAGGGAATTCCCGACTCAAAGTCAGCCACCGGCATGTCCTCGATGTAGCAGAACACATCGATGAGCTCATCGAGATGCTCGGGCTTGGCCGGCGCCAGCGACAGCGAGCAATTGCCGATCAATGCGGTGGTCACCCCGTGCTGGGGCATTGGGTCGCAGCCCCGGTCCCAGAACATCGACGGATCCAGATGGGTGTGGGAGTCGATGAACCCAGGGGTCACGTAGCAGCCGCCGGCATCCAGCTCAGCCTCGCCATCAGGGGCCAAATTCGGACCAACCTCGGTGACAACGCCACCGTTGATGCGCACATCGGCGCTTCGGGCCCGGGCCCCAGTGCCATCAATCAGATTGCCACCGCGAATGATCAGGTCAGACATGGCTCAAACGATAAACAAAAGAACTAGAGCCAACCCCATCGCACAAGGCCCATTCCGCGATAGAAAATGGAGTTATGACTGACCCTCTCAGCGGCGACGCACTTCAATCAATGATGGCCAAACAGGCCATTACCGAGGTGATCTACGGCTACTGCCGAGCGCTCGATCGGATGGACAAGGATGCGGCCTACAAGATATGGCACCCTGACGGCACCGCCGACTACGGCGAGGACATCTACCAGGGGACCGGTTGGGGGTTCGTGGACTGGGTGTGGACGGCTCATGCCGCGATGTCCACCCATAGCCACCAGATCACCAACGTGTTGATCCAGGTGTACGGGGATGAAGCCGTCAGCGAGGCCTACGTAACGGTGGCATTGCGGACCCTGCCATTCGGCGACAGTGCCGATGTCGCCGACATTTACAGCCGCGGCCGTTATGTCGACCGGTGGTCCTACCGTGACGGCCGATGGGCCATTAACCACCGCAACTACATAACCGACCACACCGTGACCGTGCCCAACTCCGACCCAGCCCCCCATGACCCCCGATCCATCCGCGGCCCCGAGGACATTTCCGTCGGCTTATTCCACTGACCGCTGAACGGCCTATCGCGCGCCGACAAGTTGATCAGATATAGCGTTTCGATATAATCGCGATCCAATGTTGGACCTCGCGGTGCTCGGATTGCTCAAAGAGGGCGATCTTCACGGCTATGAGCTGAACAAGCGTCTCAAGTCGCTGGTCGGCGGATACTCCACATCCTTCGGGGCGCTGTACCCGGCGCTGGCCCGCTTGGAACGCCGCGGCTGGGTGAGCTCCGCCGCCGTAGCTCCCGAGCTCATCGCCGATGAGGAGACCCCCGAGGGCCAGGCTCGTCGCAACCGAAAGCGCAGCACCAAGTCCAAATCAGGCCGGACCCGCAAGGTGTACCACATCACCGAAGCCGGCGAGTCGTACCTGCTGGAGCTGCTCCAGGAAGACGCCAACAACGAGCGCCGCTTCCGATTGCAGTTGGCCTTTTGCCGCTTCTTGCCGCCCGACCGGAGGCTGGCGCTCTTTGAATTGCGCCGGGCTCACTTGGTGAGCCTGCAAGCCATGGCCCGCCGAGATCCCGTACAGACCACCGATCCCTACGTGCGCTCCCTGTTCGAAAGAGACCAGGAGCGCCTCGAGCACGACTTGGTTTGGCTCGACCGCCTGATCGCCGACGAACGGGCCAACCGACCACAAGAACCGAATGACCGGTGATCGACACCAATCGATCCCACCGCGCCCAGGGAGGGCAGCAACTATGAGCAATCCCATTCGCATCGCCATCGCCGGTGTCGGCAACTGCGCCAGCTCCTTGGTGCAGGGCCTGCACTACTACGCCGACGCCGAACCCGACGACCACGTCCCCGGTCTCATGCACGTGGTGCTCGGGGGCTACCACATCAACGATGTCGAACCGGTGGCGGCCTTCGATGTGGACGCCTCCAAGGTCGGCCTGGATCTGGGCAAGGCCATCGGGGCCGAACCCAACAACACGGTGCAGTTCTGCGACGTGCCCGAGCTGGGGGTGAGGGTGCAGCGGGCACCCACTTTGGACGGATTCGGCGAGTACTACCGCACCCAGTGCGAGGAGTCGCCGGCTGAACCGATCGACGTTGCCGAGGCGCTGCGGGAAGCCGGTGCCGACGTGCTCATCTCCTACCTGCCGGTGGGCTCCGAGCAGGCCCAGCGCTACTACGCCGAGTGCTGCCTGGAGGCCGGTGTGGCCTTTGTTAACGCCATCCCGGTGTTCATCGCCTCGGATCCGGAGTGGGGCCAGCGCTTCACCGACGCCGGTGTGCCGGTGGTGGGCGACGACATTAAGAGCCAGGTTGGCGCCACCATCGTGCACCGCACCCTGGCCCGGCTCTACGAGGACCGCGGGGTGGAACTCGACCGCACCTATCAGCTCAACTTCGGCGGGAACATGGACTTCATGAACATGCTGGAGCGGTCCCGGCTGGTGTCCAAGAAGATATCCAAGACGCAGTCGGTCACCAGCCAGCTAGACAAGGGCATCGCCGCCGATGACGTGCACATCGGCCCCAGCGACCACGTCCCTTGGCTGAACGACCGGAAGTGGGCCCACATCCGTCTCGAAGGCCGGGGTTTCGGCGACGTGCCCCTCAATATCGACCTCAAGCTGGAGGTGGTGGACTCCCCCAACTCCGCCGGCGTCATTATCGACGCCCTGCGCTGCGCCAAGCTCGGCTTGGACCACGGCATCGGCGGACCTCTGCTCGGCCCGTCGGCCTACTTCATGAAGAGCCCGCCCATCCAATACCGCGACGAGGTCGCCCGAGAGATGGTCGAGGCCTACGCCCGAGGCGAAGTCATCTAGCGAGCCAACCCAGCAAATGCTCCCGAGCCTCTTCAGGGGTGAGGGGGCCGGATTCGAGGCGGTGGCGACGGAGTTCCTCTACGGCCTTGCCAACGTCGGGACCGGGTTCTAACCCCAGCAGGGCCATGATCTCGTCGCCGTCGAGCACCGGGGGGCCGCAGAGATCGGGCTCGGCCTCCATCAGCGCCTCTACATCGGCGGCTAGCGAGCTCGCTGCGCCCAGAACTGACGCCACCGCCACCGACTGATCCACAAAGTCACCGGCATCGACCACCCATCGCCGCAACTCGGGCAGAGCCCAATACGGCCGTTCGACGGCTCGTCTGGCCGCAGCCAGTACGGCAAAAACCGCCCGGCTGACCGCAGTGGGCGCTCGCCGCTCCGACAACGCTGCCTGCGCGTCGGCGGGCGTTCCCGTATCGGCCAGCAACAGCGCCAAACGGGTTATTGGATCTTGGCCCGCACGACTCACACGGTCTAGGGCCGAAGAGCCGTCCCCAGAAATCCCCAGCACCCGTTCCGCCAAACCGGTCTCAAACATCAACGCGAATCCCGGTATGGGATTGGGCAGCACCAGCAGTCGATCGAGCTCATCGCGGATCCGCTCGTCGGCCACGATACTCAGCCGATCGCCCATCGCAGCCATGGCCGCTACCAACTGCGGTTCGGCAATGAGCTCAAATTGGGCCAAGAACCGCGCCGCCCGCAGCATGCGCAAGGGGTCGTCGCTGAACGTCGCCTCCGGGTCCAGTGGGGTGCGGAGGCGGCCAGCAGCCAGGTCGGCTGCTCCGCCAAAAGGATCAACCAGATCGCCGTCGGGCAATTCGACGGCCATGGCATTGATGGTGAAGTCACGGCGGGAGAGATCGGCCTCGATGGCGTCGGCGAAATCCACGTCGGGCTTGCGGGAGCCCGGTTGGTACCGCTCAGTACGGTGGGTGGTGATCTCAACCCGGCGATTGCCACGGCGGGCGCCGATGGTTCCAAATCGCTCGCCTTGAGTCCACAAGGTGTCGGCCCAATCTTCCAAGATCGATTTCACCGCGGGCGGCTGAGCATCGGCGGTGAGATCCAGATCTAAGGCTGCGTCCAGGGGCAAACCCAGCATGGCGTCGCGCACGATTCCGCCCACCAGATAGACCCGGTAGCCATCGGCGGCAAACCGGTCGGCCAACTCGCGAGCTTCCTCGCGAACGGCCGCCAGGCTTTCCAAGCTCATGGCAACAACGCGGCCGCAGCGGCCGCTACCTCCGCCCCCGGGCCTCCCCCCGTGGCCGGCTCCGGTCGCCAGGCTGTGCCGGCTAGGACAGCCACCGCCGCAGCAGCACAGTCGGCCAGGGCATCCAAGTCGTAGCCGCCCTCCAAAAAGGCGATTCGCCGACCTGGGGGCACCACACTGATCGCCGCTTCGGTCAGATCGGCAAAGTCTCCGGCGGCCAACCCCAGGTTGGTCAGCGGGTCGGCCCGGTGAGCATCGAACCCAGCCGACAGCACCAGCCAATCAGGGTCGAACGCCTCCACCGCGGGCAGCACTGCCTCGTCCCAGCCCTGGCGGTACACATCGCCGGTCGCCCCCATAGGCATGGGCAGGTTGATGGTGGTGCCCAAACCCGCCCCCTCGCCCCGCTCCAAGAGCCCGCCGGTCCCGGGATAGAAGGGGTATTGGTGCCACGACACGTACATCACCTGGCTGTCTTCCCAGAACACATCCTGGGTGCCGTTTCCGTGGTGGGCGTCGTAGTCCACCACCAGAACCCGCTCACCCCGATCGGCCAGCGTCCGGGCACAGACCGCGGCACTGTTGAACAGGCAAAACCCCATCGAGCGCACCGGTGTGGCGTGGTGACCCGGTGGGCGCACCGCGCAGAATGCGGCATCGGCGGTTCCGGCGTCCAGTGCATCGATGGCCGCCAACCCAGCCCCCGCGGCCAGCCGAGCCGCGGCCTCCGACTCGGGGGCCATAGCCGTGTCGGGGTCCAATCGACCTCCCCCGGCTTGGGCTACCCGGCGTACAGACTCGAGCACCGCCGCATCGTGAACCGACAGGAGTTCGGCATCGGTGGCCAATCGGGGTTCGGTGGGAACAAGGGCGTCACCGAGGTCGGCCTGCCGCACCCCGTCAATCACAGCGCGGAGTCGGGCCGGCCGTTCCGGGTGGGAGCGCCCGGTGTCGTGATCGAGAAAGCGATCATCGGTGATCCACACAACCGACACATCCCCACGGTACCCCCGCCTCCGCACCCCACATCCGCCAATATCCCCGCACAGCCCCTTCAAAACCTGACCACTAGCCTCGGTGGCATGTTGGGCCGACGGTCGGGGCAGAAGTCTGTGACGCTCCGACTGGGTCACGACCGTCTGCGGCTCAGACCCTGGGCCAGCGAAACGGGAACCGGCCTGCTCATCCTGCTGACTTCCGGTTCGGCAGTCTCAGATGCCGCTGTCACCAACTCGATCGAATCTGCGGCTGCCCAGGGCTATCTCCGAATCCGAACTTCGGCCCTTTCGCATGTCGAGGCCCAGCCGTTCCTGCGAGCCGGATTCCAGTCCGCCCAACAGTTGGCCTTGCTATCCCGCCCGACTCAACCCGAGCTACCGGAACGAAATGGAGACATTGCCCTCCGAAAGGCCCGCCGCCGCGATCACACCTCAGTGTTGGCCGTGGACCATGCCGCCTTCGAGCCCATCTGGCAGCTCGACCTGGTCGGATTGCACGAAGCGCTCCGAGCAACACCCTTCCGACGGTTTCGTGTGGCCCGTCAAAACTCTGACAACGCGCTAGCCGGTTACGCCATATCCGGGCGCAGCGGCCCGACCGGCTATCTCCAGCGATTGGCAATCTCACCCAGCCAGCAAGGCCAAGGGGCCGGCACCGCCCTAGTGATCGACGGATTGATGTGGATGGCCCGTTGGGGCGCCACCCAAGCTTGGGTCAACACACCTCAGCACAACACTGCTGCCCTGCGCCTCTATGAGCGACTGGGTTTCGAACCGATTCCTCCCGGCCTGCAAGTTCTGGAGTTGGAGATCAGTGGGCCATAGTTGCCAGAGACCCCGCCGGGGAAGCAAGCGGCTAGCGCTGGTGGCGGCTTTTGTCTTTTCGGCCGCGACTGCCATCGCGACCCCGGCCGCGACCGGCCAGAACAACAACGATGTCTCCGAGACATATGCACCCTCCATCGAGTTGGTCAGCCAGAGCATGTGGATCGCCGAAGAGGACGTCTTCCAGATTTCCTTTCGGATCATTGGCGCCACCGTCGATTCCACCGTTGACTTCAACATCGGGGGACCCATCCGGTCTCGCTCCGCTTTCTTGGATCGATTGGCCGGGCTGTCAACCGGACCAGTTCTGCACCGGTTTTCTCGACTTGCCCTCCCCGAGCGCGATGCCGACGGGGTTGTATCGCTGCAAATCACCACCACCGCCGACCCGGCTCTTGAGGCAGGAACTTCGGATCAGTTGTTTCTCCCGCTGCCCGCCGAAGGGGTGTATCCGGTAAGCCTCGTTCTTCGGGACTCCGATGGCATTCGACTCGACACCCTCCATACCTTCCTGGTTCGCATCCCCCCGGCGGCCTCCAACCAACCGCCGCTGCTGGTGAGCACCGTGTTGTCGGTGAGCGGGCCCCCGGCGGTAAACCAAGAAGGCGACGTGGATCTGGGACCCACCGGCCAGAGCTTGCAAGCGCTGGCCGACGTGCTGGACCCCCGGGTTCGCCCCCAGATTCTGGCCACGGTCTCGCTCGACCCTCATCTGATCGACGCCCTGGCCATCAGCGATCGGCCTGAGGACGCCCAGCTGCTTACCCGACTCCAACAGGCCACGATCAACCGCCAGATCGCGAGCAACACCTACGTCCCCTTGGACAGCGATGCATGGATCGACCAAGACCTAAGCCTTCAAATCGGCTGGCAGATCGAGGCGGGGGCTGCGGTGCTGGACGAATACCTCGGTTCGCAACCCGATCGCACCATCATGTTGCTGACCACTTCGGCCTCCCCCGAGTTGCTCGAGCGGCTTCAGCGAGAACAGGTGGAGCTGGTGCTGGTTCCCGATGCTCTGCTCAATCCGGCTGATGAACTGGTCGGCACGTTGGCCAAGACGTCGTTCCTGCTTCCCGCATTCGGCCAACCGGCTCCAGCGGTTGCTGTCGACAGCAGCGTTACCGCCCACTTCACCAGATCCAACAGCCCCGAAACCGCTCCTTACCTGGTGCTGGCTGATCTGGCCGTGCGCTGGTTTGAAGACCCCCAGAGACTCCGGGGGATCGTGCTGGCACCGCCCATGGCTTCACTGCCGGATTCCACTGGGCTGGGGGTGCTGCTGGACGAGATCAGCGCCAGCCCCATCCTTTCGTCCGTCGATCCCGCCACGATTGTCGAGAGGCTCGAGCCGGACACCCTCCGGGAGGTGCGCCCCGCCGAGGAAAATGGTTTCGGGGAGGACTACAAGGCTGCCTTGACCGTCGGCCAGCAAATCGCCCGGTCGTACCAGAACATGGTGGACCCGATCGCCACCGTGGGCACCCCCGAGCGACAGTTGATCGAAACCTTGGAACGGGCTCTGCTCCTGTCGGGGACCTATGGCCTCACCGAGACCCAGCGAGACTCCTATTTGGCCGTAGTCGCCCAGACCGTGCGGGACACTGTGGCCGCCATCGAGCCCCCGAGCCAGCAGCGGATCACCCTGACCAGCCGATCGGGCAGCATTCCGATGCTCATTCGCAACAGCCTCAGCCACGATGTCATCGTCCGTTTGGATCTCAATAGCGACAAGCTGGACTTCCCCGACGGGGATTCTTTGCTCTGGCGACTGTCCCCCGGGGTCAACCAAGTGCAAGTAGAGGTGCGAGCCAAGACTTCAGGCGACGCCGTGTTGGAGATCAGCGTCAACTCGCCCACCGGCCTGCTGGCTCTGGGCGAATCCCAGCTGACGGTGCGGGCAACCTCTTTGTCGGGCGCCGGAGTGGGAATCGCGGCCGCCGCACTGGCCATCCTGATGGTGTGGTGGGCCCGCAACTGGTGGTCTCGTCATCGCCCCAAAACTCAGCCTGCGGAGTAGGGTCTGGCCATGGCAGTTCGCATCGTGACCGACAGCTCCTGCGATCTCAGCGCCGCCGATATCGAGCGCTACCAGATCACCGTGGTTCCTCTTACCATCCGATTTGGCGACGAGGAGTTCACCGACGGCCAAGATCTATCGGCTGATGGCTTTTACGAGAAGATGGCAGCCAGCGGCGAACTGCCGTCCACCGCCGCCCCGGCACCGGGTGCGTTTGAGGCTGTGTTCCGGCAACTGGCCGCCGGGGGGGCCGACGCGGTGGTATGCGTCAACTTGTCGTTCGCCCTGTCGGCCACCGGGGAATCGGCTCAGAATGCGTCTCGTGCATTGGAGGGCGAGGTCGACGTCCGGGTGGTGGACTCCGGCAAGGTGTCGGTAGGCCTGGGCCTCATGGTGAAGGCCGCGGCCGAGGCTGCCGAAGCCGGTCACAGTGCTGATGAGATCGAAGCCCAACTGGCCCAGCTGAAAGACCGGGTCTTCATCTTTGCGGTGCTGGACACCCTGGACAATCTCAAAAAGGGCGGGCGCATCGGCACCGCGCAGGCCCTTTTGGGCAGCGCCCTGTCGATCATACCCTGTTTGGATCTAACTTCGGGCGTCGTAGAGGAAGCAGGCAAGCAGCGGACCCGAGGTAAAGCCCGCACTTGGCTGAGCAAGAAAGTGGCCGAAGCCGGAGAATTGGAGCAATTGGCCTTGGCCCACGGGGCGGCTGACGACATCGACGCATTCACAGCCAGCCTGGGCGACGGTCCCGCCCGCAGCCCCTTGTCGGTGACACTCATCGGCCCCGTCGTGGGCACCCACGCCGGACCTGGGGTTATTGCCGCTGCCTTTATACCCGCCCCCTAAGTACGTCTTGGCCCGCAGAAAACGCCATCGGTAACCTTCGAGCCGTGTCGGAGTTCCTCCGCGACTACCTTCTCGTCGTCTTGTTCCTCGTGCTGGCCGGCGCGTTGGTATTCGGGATGCTGGGGCTCGGAAGCCTGCTTCGTCCCACCCGCTCGCAACCCCAGAAATACATCACTTATGAGAGCGGCGTCGACCCCGTGGGCCTGGGTTGGTCACAGAGCAACATCCGCTACTACGTGTTCGCCCTCTTGTTCGTGATGTTCGACGTGGAGGCGGTGTTCATCTTCCCCTGGGCCACCCGGCTGGAGGCCTACGGAACGTTTGGCTTGGTCGAGATGGCCATCTTCATCTTCATCCTTGCGCTGGGCTTGGTATACGCCTGGCGAAAGGGCGTCCTTCGGTGGATCTGAGGTAGGCAGTGGGACTGGTTGCCAGCGGCAAAGCTCCAAAACCCCTGACCATGCTGCTCAATCTGGGCCGGAAGTACTCCATTTGGATGTACCAGTGGGGCCTGGCCTGCTGCGCCATCGAGATGGGCGCGGTGATCGGGTCGCCCCGCTACGACGTCATGCGCCTGGGCGTTATTCCGTTTCCCGCCAGCCCCCGGCAAGCCGACTTGGTAGTGATCTCGGGCACGGTCACCGACAAGATGGTGCCCTCGATTCTCCGGCTCTACCAGCAGATGCCCGACCCGAAGTACGTCATCTCCATGGGCTCGTGCGCCAACTGCGGAGGCCCGTACTGGGACTCCTACTCAGTGACCAAAGGCGTTGACCAGATCATTCCAGTGGATGTCTACGTGCCCGGCTGTCCGCCCCGGCCCGAGGCTTTGCTGGAAGGCATCGTGCTGCTTCAAGAGCGCATTATGAACGAAGATCCGGCTGTGCGGTGGCGAGGTGACCCAATTGTCGTCGACTGACACCGATACCAGCGCCGAAGCCGAACCGCAGCCCGACGAACGCCGGGAGGCCTGGGCGGCTCAGCTGGCTGACGCGCTGGGCGATGGCTTCGTCGAACACCACATCATCGGTGGCAGCGACCTGTGGGTGCGGGTGACCCGCGACTCGTGGGTCGACGCGGCCACTGCCGCCCGCGACCAACTCGGCTGCCAGTTCTTCGATTGGCTGTCGGCCATCGACTGGCTGCCCTCCCCCTACGGGCGGGATATGGATGCCCAAGAGGACAACCCCGAGCCCAAGGCCGCCGATCCCATGGAACCGGGCCACGCCGGCGGCCAGACTCGATTCCAAATGGTGACGCGCCTCTATTCGATCACCGAGCACATGGGCCTCACCATAAAGGCCGACCTGCCCGACGACGATCTGAGCATCGACACCCTCATTCCGGTGTTCGCCGGAGCCAACTGGCACGAGCGGGAAGCCTGGGAGATGTTCGGGATCCACTTCAACAGCCACCCCGATCTCCGCAACATCTACCTGCCCGGCGAATTCGAGGGGAACCCCCTTCGCAAGGACTTCCCGCTGCTGGCCCGCCGGGTGAAGCCCTGGCCCGGCATCGTGGACGTGGAGCTGTTTCCGGGCGAGGAGGGACCGTGACCGCGGTGAGCGCCGACCAGCGCCAGCAGTTGGCCTACGTGGCCACCCAGGCTGCCGACGCCCGGCTGAACGTGGAGATCGAGACCGAGGGCATGACCCTCAACATCGGACCCCAGCACCCGGCCACCCACGGAACGCTTCGACTGGTGGCCCGCCTCGACGGTGAGCAGGTGGTGGAGGCCGAGCCCATTATGGGCTACATGCACCGGGGCTACGAGAAGCTGGCCGAGGTACGCACCTACCCCCAGGTCACCACCCTTATCAACCGCATCGACTGGCTGGGCAGCTTCGCCAACGAAGTGCCCTTCATCCTGGCCGCCGAGAAGCTGATGGAGGTGGAGGCGCCTCCCCGGGCTCAGTGGATCCGCACGGCGCTGTTCGAACTGAGCAGGATCGCCAACATCACCCTGTTCTTGGGCGACATGGCCGTTCAGCTCGGCGCCCTCACCCCGGTGTTCATGGCCTTCCGAGATCGGGAGTTCGTGCTGAACCAGATCGAGGCGGTTACCGGCGGGCGCTTCCACCCCAACTTCGACCGCATCGGCGGCGTCAAAGACGACCTGCCCCAAGGCTGGATCGACGACACCAAGCAGGCCATGGAGAAGATCCGTGACTTCTGCGACGAGTTCGAGGAACTGGTGTTGGGCAATGAGATCTTCCAGGCCCGCAGCCGGGGAATCGGCATCGTGCCTCCCGCAGTCGGACTGTCCTACGGGCTCTCAGGCGCCAACATCCGGGCCAGCGGGGTGGACTGGGATCTGCGCCGCGACGGCCATGAGGCGTTGGCCTACGACCAGGTCGATTGGAAGGTTTGGACCCATCCCGACGGCGACTCATTCGCTCGCTACTGGGTGAGGCTCCAAGAGACCCGCGAGGCCACCCACATCGTGGATCAGCTTCTGGACGGGCTCCCCTCGGGGCCGATCATGGCCAAGGTGCCCCGCATCATCAAGGTGCCCGCGGGGGAGGCCTACGCCGCCACCGAGAATCCGCTGGGCGAGATGGGTTACTACATCGTTAGCAAGGGCGACTTGGTACCGTTCCGGGTCAAGATTCGGTCGGCCAGCTTCTCCAACATCTCCATCACGCCTTGGTTGCTAAAAGGCGTGTACGTGCCCGACATCATCACGATCTTGGCCAGCTTGTACTTCATCCTCGGAGATATCGACCGGTGAGCGCGGCCACGGTTATCTCGGGCCTGCTGGCCGTGGAGGTGCCCTATTGGGCCTCGGCCATCATCAAGTTGGGAGTTGTCGCCCTGGTCGTCCCCACCGCCGCGCTGGTGCTGGGCTATGTCTTCTTGCTGAAGATGATGAGCTTCATGCAGAGCCGGCTCGGTCCCATGGAAGCCGGCCCTTACGGCACCTTGCAACTGCTGGCCGACGGGCTGAAGTTCATCCAGAAAGAGGACATATTCCCTGAAAAGGCCGACCGGACGGTGTTCGCCCTGGCCCCGCTGGTGGTGCTGGTCTCCACTTTCTTGATCTATGTGGTGATCCCCACCGGTCCCGACGCGGTAGTTGCGCAGTTGGACGTGGGCATCTTCTACGCCCTGGCGGTGTCTTCGCTGTCGGTGGTGGGCATCTTGATGGCCGGCTGGGCCTCGGCCAACAAATACGCCCTCATGGGTGGCTTGCGGGCCGCCGGCCAGCTCATCGCCTACGAGTTGCCTCTGGTGTTGGCGGTGATGGGCGTTGTCATCCAGGCCGGCACCCTCGACCTCCAAAAGATCGTAGCCGCTCAAGCCAACGGGGAGATCTTCGGCTGGGGGGGCATCGGCAACCCGTTCATTCTCACCCAGTTTGTGGGCTTCTTCATCTTCCTGGTGGCAGTCCAGGCCGAGACTACCCAGCCCCCCTTCGACATGCCGGTGGCCGAGTCGGAGATCGTGGGCGGCTACCAGGTGGAGTACACCGGCTTCCGGTTCCTGTTCTTCTTCATGGGCGAGTTCGGCACCGCCTTCGCCTTCGCCGCGCTGGCTGCGGTGCTGTTCCTCGGCGGTTGGGCGTTGCCCTGGGGCGACCTCACCCACTGGGGGTTCAACATCGCCGGACCGGTCATCATGCTGGTGAAGGTCTTGGCCGTATCGGCGCTGATCTTCTGGTTCCGCTTCACTTATCCCCGGCTGAGAGAGGACCAGCTTCAGCGCCTTGCGTGGAAATTCTTGATTCCGCTATCGCTGGTCAACATCGTTGTCACCGGAATATTCAAGGTTGTTTTGTAGGAGCTTGCCATGGCACTAGTACCAGGACTGATAACGGGGCTCAAGGTCACCGCCCGCACCCTGTTTCGCACCCTGTTCGGCAACGGTGTGCCAGTAGTGCCCGCCCCCTCCAAGCACTCCCACACCGTGCAGTACCCCCATGTCAAGGAGATGCCCGCCGACCGGGCCCGAGGGGTGATCGCCCTCCACGAGGAGAATTGCACTGCCTGCATGCTTTGCGCCCGTGAGTGCCCCGACTGGTGCATATACATCGAGGGCCACAAGTACCTGGCTCCGCCCCGCCGGGAGGGCGGAAAGCCCCGCCAGAAGAACGCTCTCGACCGCTTCGACATCGACTACGCGCTGTGTATGTACTGCGGTATCTGTGTAGAGGTATGCCCGTTTGAGGCCCTGTTCTGGACCCCCGAATACGAATACTCCGAGCCTCGCATCGCCGATTTGCTCCACGACAAGGAGCGCCTCAGCGAGTGGATGGATACCGTTCCCGACTTCGAGCCCTACGAGGCCGGATCAGAGCAGAAGGTGCTGAAGGTTCCACGGTGATTGCCGAGCACGTCGCCTTCGGGATCATCGCCGCGGTGATGGTGGCCTCTGCCCTGCGGGTGGTAACCACCCGCGACATCGTGCATGCCGCCCTGTACCTGGTGATCGTGCTGGCCGGAGTGGCCGCTCTGTTCCTGCTGGTTGGTGCTGAGTTCACCGGCATCACCCAGGTACTCATCTACATCGGCGCGGTGATCGTGCTGTTCTTGTTCGGCATCATGCTCACCCGCTCCGACTTCGACCAGGATGAGGAGACCGACCACAAGCGCAAGTTCCCCGCCATACTCACCGCCCTTTTGCTGCTGGCCGTCATGATCGGTGCACTGGTGGACCGTTTCGAAGATGTGAAGTTGGATGCCAACCTGCCCGGTGGCCAATCCCCGCAGACCACCGCGCAGGTCTCTGACGAGCTGTTCTCCCAGTACATAGTGCCCTTCGAAGCGGTGTCGGTGCTGCTGTTGGCCGCCCTCATCGGCGCCATCGTGATCGCCCGCCGAGAGGAGGGCGGCTGATGCTCTTAAACGAGATGCTCCTGTTGGGAGCAGTGCTGTTCTGCATCGGGGTCTACGGCGTGCTGGCCCGCCGCAACGGCGTGCTGGTGCTCATGTCCATCGAGCTCATCCTCAATGCGGTGAACATCAACCTGATCGCCTTCGGGGCGTTCCACGACACCGTGATGGGCCAGATCTTCGCCCTATTCGTGATCACGGTGGCCGCCGCCGAGGTGGGAATCGGCTTGGCCATCGTCCTGCTGCTGTACCGGAACCGGCGATCCATCGACTTGGACCAAGTCGACCTGATGAAGGGGTGATGGGCCGGTGCTGAGTTCAATCATCGCTGCCGAAGCCACCGGAAAGGCCGTCGCCGCCTCGGGCTGGTTCTTGGAGAACGCCTGGCTGATCTGGCTGTTCCCCGCGGTGTCGTTCCTGCTGATCCTGTTGTTCGGCAAGCGATTTCCCCGAGGGGGCTCCGAGATCGGCATCGCCGCGGTGGGGGCCTCCTTCGTGTTCGGCCTGATCACCGCCATCCAGTGGATCAGCGAGGTGGAAGGAGCCGGCGGGAGGGGCGCCGAGGGCGAATACGCCCTGGGAGCAGGCGGGCTGGCCGCTGCTGCGGAGGGTGAGGCCTCCGGTGGGGTTAGCGCGCTAACCCGGTCGATCACCTGGCTCACCAACGGGGCCGAAGCCATCGGCGCAGGCATCATGATCGACGGCTTGGCCGTGATGATGATCTTCGTGGTCACCGTGGTGTCGCTGCTGGTGCACATCTACTCCACCGACTACGTGGCCGGCGACCGCCGCTACACCCACTTCTTCGCCTTCTTGAGCCTGTTCACCGCGTCGATGCTCTTCTTCGTCACCGCCTCCACCACCCTCCAGATGCTGGTGGGCTGGGAGCTGGTCGGAGTGTGCTCGTTCGTGCTTATCGGCCACTGGTGGGAGGAGAAGGACAACTCCGACGCTGCCCTCAAAGCCTTCTTCACCAACCGGGTGGGCGACATGGGCATCATCATCGGGGTGTCTATCCTGTTCTTCGGCGCAGGCACCTTCGACGTGATCGGGGTGAACGAGGCCGCCATCAACGGCAGCATGAGCCACACCGTCACCCTGGCCGCCGCGCTGTGTTTGACCGCTGCGGTCATGTCCAAGTCGGGGCAATTCTTCCTCCACACCTGGCTGCCCGACGCCATGGCCGGGCCCACCCCGGTGTCGGCCCTCATCCACGCCGCCACCATGGTGGTGGCCGGCATCTTCATGGTGGCCCGGCTCTACGGTGTGTTCTTCGAGGGCTACGCCATCGGCGGCTCCAGCATCAACACGCTGGCCCTGATCGGCGGACTGACCACCCTGGTGGGGGCCACCCTGGCCTTCGTCCAGAACGACATCAAGCGGGTGCTGGCCTACTCCACCGTCTCCCAGTTGGGCTACATGGTGCTGGCCCTGGGCGTAGGAGCGTGGACCGCAGCCCTGTTCCACCTGTTCACCCACGCCTTCTTCAAGGCCTGCCTGTTCCTGGGCTCGGGCTCGGTCAGCCACGCCGTCCACTCCTTCGATATGAAGAAGGACATGGGCGGGCTGCGCAAGGCCATGCCCCACACCTACCGGACGTTCATGATCGGCACGGTGGCGCTGGCCGGTTTGCCCATACTGTCGGGATTCTGGTCGAAAGACGAGATCCTGGTGGGCACCGGGGGCTGGGGCCTGTTCGGGGGCACCGGCGGCAACGGGGCCTACACCGTGATGTTGGCCATGGGCATGATCACCGCCGCGCTAACCGGCGCCTACATGACCCGGGTGGTGTACCTCACCTTCTTCGGGGAGTTCCGGGGCCACGGCACCCCCCACGAGTCCGGCCCCCGGATCACCGTGCCGCTGTGGATCCTGGGCGTATTGGCGGTTGTCGCCGGGTTCATCAACTTCCCGGCCGGGTTCCAGCTGGTTCCCGCGTCATGGGAGGAGAAGTTCCTCCAGTGGGTGGAGCCTGTGGGGGTGAGCTACTTCCCGTCCATCGCCCACGCCACCCCGTCGTGGACGCTGGCCATCGTGTCGGTGATCGTGGCCCTGATCGGTATCGGCGCCGCTTACTACTACTATTTCGTCAAGGTTCGGGCGGTCAGCCCGGTCGCCACCGAGCTGCCCGACGGCCCCACTTCGAGATCGGCCGTGGCCCGTCTCGGCCACCGGATCCTGGTCAACAAGTACTACCTCGACTGGCTGTACACCACCGTGATCGTCGGCTTCGTCAAGGGACCCCTGGCCAAAGCGGCCTACTGGACCAACCAGAACGTGATCGACCGGGTGGTCAACGAGGCCGGTACCCGCTCGGTGCAGGCCGGGAACATCGTCTACCACAAGGTTGACCAGCTGGTGGTAGACGGCATCGTCAACGCCACCGGCAAGATCTCCGACAGCTCGGGGGAGGAGCTGCGGCGCATCCAAACCGGCAAGGTGCAGCAGTACGCCGCCATCATGTTCGCCGCCGCCACCATCCTGGCCGGGATCTTCATCATCGTCATCTAGGGAGCACACGTACACATGGGTGAAATGTCGACCAACTCGACCGCTTCGGGCAGGCACGGAGGGAGCACGCGTACACATGGGTGATTTTCTCAACGACTGGGGGCTCAGTATCCCGACGTTCCTGCCGATCATCGGCGCGGCCGTCATGCTGCTCATCCCCAAGGACCGAGAGCAGCTGCACAAGCTGATCGCCTTGGCCACCACCGTGGCCGTGGCCGTCTTCGGCTTGCTGCTGTTGATCCAGTTCATCGACAACGACAACTACGGAGCCCTCAACTTCGTGGTGGACAAGGGCTGGATCGACGTAATCGACTCCCGCTACATCATGGGCATCGACGGCATCTCCCTGCCGCTGATGCTGCTCACCATGCTGATCGTGCCGTTGTGCGTGATCTACTCCTGGAACCACTTCCCCGAGCCGCACAACCCCAAGGCCTTTTTGATGCTGCTGCTCATCCTGGAGACGGGGATGATCGGCACCTTCGCCGCCCAAGACCTGATCCTGTTCTTCGTGTTCTTCGAGGTCGTGCTGCTGCCCATGTACTTCATGATCGGGGTGTGGGGCGGCGAGAACCGGCGCTACGCGGCCATCAAGTTCTTCTTGTTCACCCTGTTCGGCTCCGCGCTGATGCTGGTGAGCTTCTTGGCCCTTTACTTCCTGGCCGACGCCAGCACCTTCGACATGAGACTGCTGCCCGAGGCCGCCGCTGGCATCGCCAAGTCGTCGCAGGTCTGGGTGTTCGGCGGCATGTTCCTGGGCTTCGGAATCAAGGTGCCCATGTTCCCGTTCCACACCTGGCTGCCCGACGCCCACACCGAGGCCCCCACGGTGGGCTCGGTGATCCTGGCCGCCGTGCTGTTGAAGCTGGGCACCTACGGGTTTGTCCGCATCGCCATCCCCATCTTGCCCGAGGCGGCCGCCGAGTGGGCCCCGTTCATCGGGCTGTTAGCGGTGATCGGAATCATCTACGGCGCCTTGGGCTGTCTGGCCCAGCGCGACTTGAAACGGCTGGTGGCGTTCTCGTCGGTGGCCCACATGGGCTTCGTGATGCTGGGCATCGCCACCCTCACCGACTTCGGCATCAACGCCGCGGTGTTCGGCATGGTGGCCCACGGGCTCATCACCGGGATGCTGTTCTTCTTGGCCGGCTCGGTGAAGGAGCGCTACCACACCCTGGACATGTCCCGGCTGGGCGGTTTGCTGGTGCAGGCCCCCCGCATGGGCTGGATCCTCGGGTTCTGCGCCATGGCCTCGCTGGGCCTGCCCGGCCTAGCCGGGTTCTGGGGCGAGTTCCCCGCCATATTGGCCTCCTACAACCCCGCCGCGGTGCTGGCCGAGGAGACCTTCCGGTCTTACATGGTGATCGCTGCGCTGGGCACGGTGCTGGCCGCGGGCTACCTGCTGTGGATGCTCCAGAAGACGGCCTTCGGCACTCCTCGTGAGGAGTTCGCCAACGATCCTCATGTACACGACGCCACTGTCTCCGAGTATTTGGCCTGGGCTCCGCTGCTCATCCTGATCCTGGTGCTGGGGGTGTACCCCCACCTGCTGTTCGGGGCCACCGACCCCGCGGTGGTCAACTCGCTTAGCGAGTGCTTGGACTCCGTCACCAGCGGAACCTGCTTCGACGCGGCGGCCGGGAAGTAGCACCTGCTGATGTTGTCGTCCCTGCCATCGATCGTCGGTTTCGTTCGACCGGACATCGACTGGCACGCCGTCGCGCCCGAACTCACCCTCCTGGGGGTGGGTGCGGTGGTCACCCTGCTCGACATTGTGCTGTTGGAACGGGGCCGGGCCTACACCTCGGCCCTAGCGGGCATTGGGCTGCTGGTGGCGCTGATACCCATCGTGACTTTGGCCGCCGACGGGACGACCCGAGTGATGTTCGGCGGGGCTTTCGTGGTGGACGACTTCGCGCTCATTTTGAAGGCCATGTTCATCGTGGTCGCCTACATCGTGGTGCTGTTGTCCACCAACTACATCGCCGAGGGCGACTATTGGGAGAACGAGTATTACGGCCTGCTGTTGGCGTCGGTGATGGGCATGGTGCTGATGGCCTCGGCGCGCGACCTGGTGACCATCTTTGTGGCTCTGGAGCTGCTGTCCATTCCCGCTTACTTGATGGCCGCGTGGCGCAAGGCCGATCCCAGGAGCAACGAGGCCGGGCTGAAATACTACCTGATGGGGGTGTTCGCCTCGGCCATCATGCTGTACGGCATGTCGCTGCTGTTCGGGCTGGCCGGCGACACCCGCTTGGCCGCAATTTCAACCGCGGTGGCCGAAGAAGGCTCCAATCCGGTGGTGGTTCTGGGCATAATCTTCGTGATCGTCGGGTTCGCCTTCAAGGTGTCGGGTTTCCCATTCCACACCTGGGCCCCCGACACTTATGAGGGTGCGCCCACTCCGGTGACCGCTTTTCTGGCCGTGGCCTCCAAAGCGGCCGGGTTCGTGGCCCTCATGCAGTTGGTGCATGTCGGCTTCCCCGACGCCCAAGACGTCTATCAGCCGCTGTTGTGGATCCTGGCCGTGGGCTCTATGACCGCCGGCAACCTCATCGCCCTGCGCCAAGAGAACATCGTGCGCCTCATGGCCTACTCCGGGGTGTCGCAAGCCGGCTTCATGCTGGCCCCTCTGGCCGTGGCCGGGGACATCGGCGGCGAGGCCCTCTCCGCGGTCATCACCTATGTGCTGATTTACGCGGCCATGAACTTGGGAGCGTTCGCGGTGATCATCGCCGTGGCCCGCCGCACCGCCTCCGGTGAGATCCGTTCGTACGCCGGACTGTTCAAGTACGCCCCCGGCATGACCATCCTCATGACCATCTTCCTGTTCTCCCTGGCCGGCATTCCCCCGCTGGGCGGATGGTTCGCCAAGTTCGCCGTGTTCCGGGCCGTGGTGGAAGCCGACACCGGTTGGGGCTACTCCTTGGCCGCCATCGCCGCAATCAACTCGGTGATCGCGCTCTTCTACTACGCCAAGGTGGCCCGCATGATGTGGTTCGAGGACACCCCCGAAGAAGCCGACACCACCTCTCTTCGGGTGCCCCCCTCCCTGATAGCCGCCCTCGGCCTCACCGCGGCGGCCACCCTCCTGTTCGGCATCTACCCCGCCGTCATCACCCACTTCACCGACGGCACCCTCATCGCCCTGCCCTAGTGTTTGGGGTGTGTCGCTGACGACCACGCCGATCATCCCGCTCGATGACGACGACTACTGGGCTGATCCCTATCTGATCATCGCCGAGCTCCGGGATCACCACCGCACGGCGGTAACCCCCGAGGGTATGAAGGCGATATTCCGTTGGTCAGATGCCGAAGAGATCAAGAAGCGTCCGGAGTTCGAGAACGAGGGTCTCGAGTACATCGAAAAGCGGGGCTTCAAGCCTGGTGATCCCCTCTATGAGTGGCGGCGCTACTCCATCGGAGCCCTAAACGGCGCAGACCACCGCCGGATTCGGAGCCTGGCCAGCCGGGCCCTGACTCCGAGATCAGTGGAGAAGGTCCGCCCGGTGACCCGGGAGCACGTTCGGTCTCTACTTGAACGCCATGCCGACACCGGCGAGTTCGACGTCAGAAAGGAGATCACTGCGATCCCCTTCATGTCGGTCGTCTCATTCCTGGACATCGAAATGGACGAGGCCGCCACCATCGGCCAGCAGATGGCGGGAGCCGGTGCCGAGGCATTCGGCCCCAACGTGACCCAGGAGATACGAGACCGGGCCAACGCCACTTTCGCGGCGCTCATGGAGTTCGTGGGCGGGCTGGTGGAGAGCCGGCGGTCGAAGCCCCGCGATGATCTCCTCACCCGGTTGATCGCCGCCGAGGAAGACGGCGATCGGCTGAGCCATGACGAGTTGATCGTGCTGTTCACCAACATCTTTGGCGGCGCGATTGAGACCACCTCCAGCATGATGACCAGCACGTTCCTCGAGTTCGCCCGCCACCCCGACCAAATGGAACTGCTGCGCCAAGATCCCGAAGGGCTCAAGAGGGGCGCTGTGGAAGAGGTCCTCCGCTACCGGCCCGCGTTCTACGCCAGCGGCAACAAGGCGAATGCCGACGCCGAGGCCGCGGGGCTTCACTTTGAAGCCGGGGAGCCGCTCAGCATCATCATCGGCGGCCCCAACCGCGACCCGGCCCGCTTCGGTGATCCCGACCGGTTCGACATCACCCGCGACCCGACGATTTGGTCGTTCACCTTCAGCATGGGACCGCACTTCTGCCTGGGACAGGCCCTGGCCCGGGCCGAGCTCCAAGAAACCGCCGCCGCCATCGCCCGCCACACCCGCGACCTCGAGCTCACCGCCGAACCCCACTGGCTGTCCCGGGTCATGGTCAACCACGTCGACCGCTGCCCCATCCGCTACCGCTTCGAACCCTGAGCCCAAGCCGTAGCCTTTGGCAGATGGCTGAAGCAGAACGGCTCCCCAGACGTGCCTGAGCTACCAGATGTGGTGGTGTATGTGGAGGCGTTGGATCGGTTTGTGGTGGGTCGGAAGCTGCACAAGATCCGGGTTGTCGGCATCAGTCTGCTCAAGTCATTCGACCCGCCGCTCAGTGCGGCCGAGGGTCGGGTCGTCGTGGGCACCCGGCGGCTGGGCAAGCGGCTGGTGCTGGAAATGGACGGGCCGGACGATCTGTACCTGGTGATCCACCTCATGGTGGCAGGGCGCCTCCGCTGGCGAGATCAAGTCGGGGCCAAGCCACCGGGGAAAATAGGCTTGGCCGCCTTCGATTTCGATCACGGCACCCTAGTGCTCACCGAGGCCAGCAAGCGCAAGCGGGCGTCGCTGTGGCTGGTTCGCGGCAAGGACACCCTGGCCGAGCAGCACGACCGGGGCGGGGTGGAGCCGCTGGAGGTAGACGAGGCCGCTTTCCGCGAATCGTTGACTACCCGCAACCGCACCCTGAAGCGAGCCTTGTGCGATCCCACCGCGTTCAGCGGCATCGGCAACGCCTATAGCGACGAAATCCTGTTCCACGCCGGTTTGTCCCCGGTGCAGCGCACCGGCAACCTCAGCGATGATGAGATCGGCCGTCTCTTCGAGGCCACCCGCACCACGCTGGTCGATTGGACCGAGCGCCATCGCCAATTGGTGGGCGATGGCTTTCCCGACAAAGTGACCGCCTTCCACGATGAGATGGCTGTCCATGGCAAGCACAACGAGCCCTGCCCGGTGTGCTCAGTTCCCGTTCAGCGCATCGTGTACGCCGACAACGAGGTCAACTACTGTCCAAAGTGCCAAACCAACGGCCGGGTGCTGGCCGACCGCTCCCTTTCCCGGCTCCTCAAAGACGACTGGCCCCGCAGCATCGAAGACCTCGAGGACTGATCGGCAGCTTCTACCTCAGCGGACTAACTTCCCGATGTCGAAGAGGAGGCCGCAGAATGAGTTCGTTCAGTCGAGAGTCCACCGCCGAAGAGGTCGTTGACGGGCTCGACCTGTCGGGACAGATCTACATGATCACCGGCACCACCAGCGGGCTGGGGGAGGAATCAGCCCGCGTGCTGGCTGCTAGCGGGGCTCAGGTAGCCATGTTGGCCCGGAATGCCCAGGCCAATCTTGAGGCTGCCGACCGCATTCGCTCAACGGTGCCCGACGCCGATCTGTCTACGCACCAACTCGACCTGTCCGACTTGGCCAGCGTTGAGAGCTTCGCCGCCGAGGCCACCGACCAGTTCGACCGCATCGACGTGCTCATGAACAACGCCGGGGTGATGTGCTGTCCGTTCGGCCGTACAAACGACGGCTTTGAGATGCAGTTTGGCACCAATCACTTGGGCCACTTCGCCCTAACCGCCCGGCTGATGCCGCTTTTGCGCCACGCCGAGAGCCCTCGGGTGGTAACCCTCTCTTCTGGCGGCCATCGCATCTCCGACGTGGATCTTGACGACCCCAACTTCGAGCACACCCCCTACGACCCCTGGGTGGCCTACGGCCGGTCGAAAACCGCCAACATCCACTTCGCCGCCGAATTGGCCCGGCGCTTCGGCGATGAGTTGCTCTCGCTCTCGGTACACCCTGGCGCGATCCCCACCAAGCTGGGCCGGCACATGACCAAAGAGATGATCGAGGGCATGAGGGAACGAGCCAAAGCCAGCTCATCCTCAGGACAGGGGCTTCAATACAAGACCCTGGAGTCAGGCGCCGCCACCCAGGTTTGGGCGGCAACCGCGCCGGAACTCGCCAGCCAAAACGGCAAGTATCTAGCCGACTGCAACGTGGCCGAACCGGGGACAGGCGAAATCGGCTACGCCCCCCACATATACAACCCGCCCACCGAGGCCGCGCTGTGGGAGCTGAGCGAGCGCCTGGTTGATTTGTCGTTCTAGCTAAGGCTTGCGGGGGCCGCCCCGGGTGCCCGGCCAGCGGGAGCCGCTGATGACATCGGCCATCGGCCAGAAGGCATCGGGATCCAACGGCCCGGCATTGGTGATCTGCCGGTCAATCATCCGGTTGGTCACCAACTGCGCTGAGAGCTGTTCGACGATTGGGAAGTAGCGGGCCACCGGATCCCAGGGGCTGTCCAGCAACCGCAGCTCGCCATCGATGTCCTCGACGTGGACCTGCTCGAAGGTGGTGGCCACATCCACGACGTGGGGTGCGAAGTCGTACTCCTTCTCAGCACCGCCGATGGCCCGGGAGTACTTGGTCCACCACTCGTGCTCGGTGTACTCGCCCGCCCTTGGATCCACCGCTCCGGTGACATCGCCCTCGAACTCGATGAACGTGTAGCCCTGATGGATGGTCCGGGCCTCTACCCGATTTCCCAAACGATAAAAGCGGATATCGCACGGGTACTTGGGCTGGCCGTTGGTCTCGCCGCTGATGAAAATGGCCGCCTCCTGGTCGATGCCCAAGCCCAGGCTGTACTGACCGCTCACGCCCTTCCAGCTGGCCGGCACCTTCACGCTCACGCCGTACTCGGGCTCGCCCATCACCGGCACGCAGTACACGCCCACCGTGACAATGGACTCTCCCGGAGTGAGCCCCGGGGGAAGAATCTGCTCAACGCCCGCCGGATCAGTCCGGTACTCGACGGTCAGCTTCGGCCAACCGGCAACCTCGCCAGGCCGGCTCATCGGGGTCTCAGTCATGGTTCCTCCAGTGCTGGAATCCGCAACCTATGCGGTTCCGCTCGTCCGATGGCAACAGTGTATTGAGAACGCAAATGCCGCGCACCGCTGGGGTTCCCGGTTGTTTCTATCGCGATACTGGAACGGTGGAAATCGCCGAGCCCAGTCACCAGTCTCGCCTCGTGAAATGACCAACTTCGCCGAGTTCATGGAACGGGCGCTGTATGACCCCGAGCATGGGTTCTACGAGTCGGGTCAGGCCGGACGGCGCGGCGGCCACTTCATCACCAGCCCTGAGGTGGGGCCGCTGTTCGGCGCCGTGGTGAGCCGGATGCTGGACCGCCGGTGGGATGAGCTGAGCCAACCCGATCCGTTCACCGTGATCGACGCCGGCGCCGGACCGGGCACGCTGGCCCGCACCATGGCCAAGGCCGAACCGGACTGCACATCGGTCCTCCGCTGGATCAACGTGGAGCGCAGCGCGGCGGGGCGGGCCGCGCACACCATCGGAAACTCGCATTCCGAGATGCCCGAGGGCCCCCTTACCGGGGTGATCGTGGCCAACGAGCTACTCGACAACCTGCCGCTTCGCTTGCTTACCTCCGAGGACGAAGAGGTGGGCGAGCACCGCCCTAATCCCGAGACCCGGTTGACTCCCCACCAGGATCAGGCCTGCGCTTGGCTGTCCCAGGCCCTATCTGTTTTGGACCGGGGCACCGTTATGGTCATCGACTACATGAGCACCACCGAAGAGATGGCCCAACGGCCCTGGCCCGAGTGGCTACGCACCTATCGGGGCCACGAGCGGGGCGACGACCCTTGGACCGCCCCCGGCACCCAGGACATCACCTGCGAGGTGGCCTTGGATCAACTAGCCGCGGTGCGAACGCCCACCAGGGTCTCCACCCAGGCCGATTGGCTACGAGCCCATGACATCGAGGAGCTGGTGGCCGAGGGCATCGCCGCCTGGCGAGCGGGCGCCGCCCAAGGTGACCTGGCCGCGCTGGCCGGGCGAAGCAGAGCCATCGAAGCCGAGGCGCTACTGGATCCGGCCGGGCTGGGCGGATTCACAGTGGCTGAATGGGATGTTCCTGTCCCGGATTGAGACAAATCAGGTCTTGTTGCGGACCGCGGCTCGAAACCCCAGCGCTACCGGATTGGCTCCATCGACCTCGGGGTAGATAGCCACCTGATAGCGGCCCGGCGTCGGCAGCTTCATCGCCCGGAAGTCGGCCACGAACGGCACGTTTACAAGTTCGCCTGGATCATGGCCCGATCCCAGCTTCACCTGGACTTCGCCCACCATCTCGGCCAGCTTCTGTCCGTCGGCGTCCTCAACTCGCACTCTGATCTTGTTGGGCTCGGCGGCCTCCACCGGCGACATTTCCAACACCAGGGCCAGCATGACCCCGATTGGCGCAGGAAACGACTCCCGATACACCCGGGTGATCCCCGCCGAGCTCACAAACAAGAGCCCCTCTCGCACCTGGGCGAAATCACACAATGTGGCGACTCTGATATCCATGACCGCCGATCAGCTCCCTTCCTGGAGTTGTACTAGATGACCATATCCCTCGCGGGACGGCAGAATGTAGGCTCGCCGCGCTGTTCCGCGAGAGCATCGGAAAGGACCGACCATGGCCGAAGCCACCATCGAGGACTACTACGTCGAGGAGCGAACCTTCGCCCCGGCCGCCGATTTCGCCGCTGCTGCCCTGGCCAACGACCGCTCGTTGTACGACGAAGCCGAAGCTGACTACGAATCGTTCTGGTCACAACAGGCCCGCGAGCTGTTGAGTTGGGACTCCGATTTCCACACCGCCCTGGAATGGGACCTCCCCTTTGCCCGGTGGTTCGTCGGCGGCACCCTCAACGTGTCGTACAACTGCCTCGACCGCCACGTCGAGGCCGGCAGGGGCGACAAGATCGCCTTCCACTGGGAGGGCGAGCCGGGCGACACCCTCACCATCACCTACGCCGAACTGCTGACCGAGGTGTCCAAGTTCGCCAATGTGCTCAAGAGCCTGGGATTGAGCGCGGGCGACCGGGTAGCCATTTACATGCCGATGATCCCCGAGTTGCCGGTGGCCATGCTGGCCTGCACCCGCATCGGGGTGGCCCACTCGGTGATCTTCGGCGGCTTCTCCCCCGACGCCATCGTCGACCGCTGCGAGGACGCCGAGGCCCGCCTCATCATCACCGCCGACGCCGGATACCGCCGCGGGGCCCCTTCCATGCTGAAACCCAACGTGGACACCGCCCTCAGCCAGGGAGCGGCCTCTGTGGAGCACGTGGTGGTGGTCAACCGCTGCGACACTGATGTTGACATGGCCGAGGGCCGGGACCTGTGGTGGCACGACCTCATGGCCGATGCATCGGCTGATTGTCCGCCTGAGCCCATGGACTCCGAGGCTCTGCTCTACCTGCTCTACACGTCAGGCACCACCGCCAAACCCAAAGGCATCATGCACACCACCGGCGGCTACCTAACCCAGGTGGCCTTCACCCACAAATACGTGTTCGACCTGAAGCCCGACTCTGACATCTATTGGTGCGCGGCCGACATCGGCTGGGTCACCGGCCACAGCTACATCGTGTACGGCCCGCTGGCCAACGGGGCCACATCGGTGATCTACGAGGGCACCCCCGACACCCCCGGCCGAGACCGGCTGTGGGACATCGTCGCCCGCTACGGCGTCACCCAGCTCTACACCGCCCCCACCGCCATCCGCACCTTCATGAAGTGGGGCGCCCAGGAGCCGGCCAAGCACGACCTGTCCAGCCTGCGGGTGCTGGGCACGGTGGGCGAGCCGATCAACCCCGAAGCGTGGATGTGGTACCACACCCACATCGGCGGCAGCAGCTGCCCCATCGTGGACACCTGGTGGCAGACCGAGACCGGTGGCCACATGATCTCCCCGCTGCCCGGCGTCACCACCACCAAGCCGGGGTCGGCCACCCACACCATTCCCGGGGTGTTCGCCGAGTTGGTGGACGACGACGGTCGGCCGGTGGAACGGGGCGGGGGCTACCTCACCATCACCCGCCCATGGCCGTCGATGCTGCGGGGCATCTGGGGCGACCCGGAGCGCTATCGGGAGACGTACTGGAGCCGATTCGAGGGCCGCTATTTCGCCGGCGACGGTGCCAAAGTGGACGATGACGGGTACTTGTGGCTTCTGGGCCGGGTGGACGACGTGATGAACATTTCCGGCCACCGCATCTCCACCACCGAAGTGGAGTCGGCCCTGGTGGACCATGCCGCGGTGGCCGAGGCCGCCGTGGTGGGCGCAGCCGACGACACCACCGGCCAGGCCATCATCGGCTACGTGATCTTGCGGGGCAGCCACGACGCCACCGACGAGCTGGGCGAGGAGGTCCGCCAACACGTAGCCACCAAGCTGGGCCCCATCGCCCGGCCCAAGACGGTGGTGCTGGTTCCCGACCTGCCCAAGACCCGCTCGGGCAAGATCATGCGCCGCCTGTTGCGGGATGTGGCCGAGGGCCGCAGCCTGGGCGACACCACCACCCTGGCCGACCAGTCGGTGGTGGACGAGATCCGCACCCGAGCCGCCGAATCCCCCCAAGAAGATTGACCGAGAACACCGGTCCTTCTCACTGGACATGGCGGGATGGGCCCATCGACGGCGGTCCCGCGGTGATCGTGGACGTCGACGGGGTCATCTCTGACGGCAGCAACCGCCAGCACCTGGCCCAGGCCCGCCGCTGGGATGAGTTCTTCGCCGGCTGCCCCGACGACCCCCCGCTGGAGGCGGCAGTGGCCCTGGTTAACTCACTGGCCTCCGACATCACGGTCGTGTTGCTCACCGCGCGCCCCTGGCCGCTGCTCGACGACACGGTGGCCTGGCTCAAGACCCACCAAGTCCGCTGGGATCTATTGATCCTGCGACCCCCCAACAGCGGTGTTCGCTCGCGGGCCTACAAGGCTGCCGAGGTTGACAATCTCCGCCGCCACGGATTCGACTTGCTTTGCGCCCTAGAAGACGACCCCCGCAACGTAGAGATGTACTCCGAGGCCGGCGTCCCCTGCGTCTACGTCTACTCCGGCTACTACGACCGCTGACGAGCGAAAAACTCCGTCGGCCGATAGCCTGATCTCCAGATTCTGATCTTCAAATTGGAGTGACCCTGGGCATGAACACGTTCAAGACATTTGTCCTTCTGGTGCTGATGGCGGCGCTGTTCGTCGGCGTCGGCGCGCTGTTGGGGGGCAGCGGCGGCCTGACTATCGGCATCATCCTCGCGGTGGTCGTGGTGGGCGGTTCCTACTGGTTCAGCGACAAGCTGGCCATCGCCTCAGCCCGGGCCGTGCCGGTCACCCCCGAACAGCTCCCCCAGTACCACGCCATCATGGAAGAACTCACCGCCAAGGCTCAGATTCCCATGCCCAAGCTGTACGTGAGCCCCAATCCCCAGCCCAACGCCTTCGCCACTGGCCGCAACCCCAAGCACGCTGCGGTAGCCATCACCGAGGGGCTCATCAACCACTTGACCTGGGATGAGATCCGGGGAGTGCTGGCCCATGAACTGGCCCATATTCGCAATCGCGACATCCTCATCGGATCGGTGGCCGCCGCCATTGCCATGGCCATCACCTTCGCCTCCCGCATCGCGGTGTGGGGAATGATCTTCTTCGGCGGCCGAGGCCGCGATAACGGCCCTGGAGAGTTGGTCGGCGTGATCTTGGCCGCGATTTTGGCTCCAATCGCCGCCTCGATGCTTCAAATGGCCATCAGCCGCACCCGGGAGTATCAGGCCGACGCCTCTGCCGCCCGGCTCATCGGCGACGGCGAGCCCTTGGCCCGGGCCCTGGAGAAGCTGAACGCCGCCTCCCAGCGCATCCCGGTCAACGTGCCGGTGGAGCAGGCGTCGCACTACATCGTCAACCCCCTCACCGGCCGGGTCAGCTTCCGCAACCTATTCAGCACCCACCCGCCAGCCGAAGAGCGCATCCGCCGCCTCCGGGCCGGCGAGTGGGTCCCCCAGGCGTACTAAGCGGCCAAGGAGATCCGGCTAGTCCCGGAAGTTCCCGAACTGCAAAGGGATGGCAAAATCGGCCTCTTTGAGGGCGGCGATCACCTCTTGGAGCATGTCCCGCTTCTTACCGCTCACCCGAAGCTGACCGCCCTGGGTCTGCGAAGAAATCCCCTTCATACCCAGGTTCTTGATGAACTTGTTCAGCTCCCGGGCCTTGTCGGCCGAAATACCCGCAGCCAGCGCCGCCTCCTGGCGAACCGATCCCCCAGCGGCGTCGGCCACCGGCCCGTAGGTCACGCCCTTGAGCGACACCTTGCGCCGCACCAGCTTTTCCTCCAGCACCTGGCGGGCTGCGGCAAGCCGGTCCTCGGTTGACGACTTCAGCGTGATGACCCCGTCTCCCAACTCCACCTCGCTGCCGGTGTTCTTGAAGTCGTAGCGGCTGTGAATCTCCCGAGCCGCCTGGTCCACCGCATTGCGGACCTCCTGCATATCCAGCTCAGAAGAAACATCAAACGTAGGCATCACCCGAACCTACCTCACCCTTGCCTACGGAATTCGAGTGGGGAAGCCATCGCGCAGACCAGTAGGGTTGTCCCTCGTTGGGTCGGTGCCCGAGCGGCCAAAGGGAACGGGCTGTAAACCCGTCGGCATTAGCCTTCGGAGGTTCAAATCCTCCCCGGCCCACTCCAATCTCGCAGCATGAGCTGCATCACGGTCACGTCTAGCCAGCGGCCGAATTTGCGGCCTACTTCGCGTTCGATGCCCGCCACTTCGAACCCCACCGAGCGGTGGACGGCCTCTGATGCTTCGTTCTTGCCGGAGATGCGGGCAATCACGGTGTGGAATCCGTGGCTCTCGGCCAGTCCGATGATCTCAACCAGCAGAGCCCGGCCGACGCCTGTGCCCCGGTGGTCGACATGGACATACACCGAGTTCTCCACCGTGGTGTTGTAGGCCGGTCGGGTGTGGAAGGGCGACAGGGAGGCATACCCGATCACTGTGTCGTCGTCTCCGTCGGGCGTGGCCACCAGCACGGCGTGGACGCCGCTTCGATCCTGCAACCACGACTGCTGGGCGGCCAAAGTCCGAGGCTCGATATCAAAGGTGCTCGTCCCGTTCAGCACTTCGTAGTTGTAAATCTCACGGATGCCTTCGGCATCAGCCAGCCGGGCTGCTCGAATGGCCACGGGCTGCACCGTACCGTCCGTCACCTCCCAATTCTGGCTTTCCCGCCGTAGGCACAGAGTGGCAATATTGGCGTCGCAAAGGGATAGAGTTCCCAGCCCGCCTCCTTAGCTCAGTCGGCAGAGCGTTTCCATGGTAAGGAAAAGGTCGAGAGTTCGATTCTCTCAGGAGGCTCAGGGTCTCTTTGGCGGCTTCCAGCCGCTGGGGAGTTCCGAGGCGGCGTAGCTCAGTTGGTAAGAGCGCTCGACTCATAATCGAGAGGTCGCCAGTTCGAGTCTGGCCGCCGCTACCACCCGCCGCCTCGCCCAGCGGGCGACCAGTGTTATCTGCGCCCCACCAGAGGCCAGCTATAGGCTGGCCCCATCGAACCCGCAGCATCTCGCAATCCGAATCCCGAAGACGCCGCGTTGGTTGAAGCCGCCCGCCGGGGCGATCGCAACGCCTTCAACGAGTTGGTTCGGTGCACTTATAGAGACACCTATTCCCTGGCCTACCGGCTCACCGGCAATCGGGACGACGCCGCCGACGTGGTGCAAGACGCCTATGTCCGGGCCTACCGGGCGATCCGCCGCTTCCGGGGCGATTCCAGCTTCTCCACCTGGATGTATCGCATCACCAGCAACTGCGCCTCGACGCACTTGAGCCGCCGAACCCGTCAGCGCACCGAGGAGCTGAGCACCGACGTCCCAATCGTCGACGCCCGTCCGGAGCAGGATCCGAGCCTTCGTGCTGAGGCGGCCGTTCTGCGCCACCACATCGACCGGGCCATCCGAGCGCTGCCCGAGCGGCTGCGCCAGGTGGTGGTGCTACGCGATCTTCACGATCTCTCCCACAGCGAGATCGCCGCGGAGCTGGGCATCACTACATCCGCGGCCAAGGTCCGGCTGCATCGAGCCCGCCAGCGGCTTCGCGCCGTGCTGCAACGCACTACCGAGCTCGGCGCCAGCCCCGCCAAACCCCCAATCCAAGACGGGGAGACCTCATGATCAATGACACCTCCCGGTCCCTCCACCATCGTGCTCCGAACGAGGCGCCCCCCACCCTGGTGTGGAAGGTAATGGCCCGCCTCGACCAGTACGACCGACGCCGGCAACTCATCAGGCGCTTTCTGGCCGCAACCACTCTGGCTGTGGTTACTGTCGTTTTCCGTCGCCGTATCCGCCGATAGTCAACCCCGGACCGCAGTTTTGCATTGCGGATTGCAGCCCTCGACACGGTAGCCTTGAACAACCCCTGACAAAGGGCAGTGGCTCAATTGGTAGAGCACCGGTCTCCAAAACCGGCGGTTGGGGGTTCGAGTCCCTCCTGCCCTGCGCAAGCAATTCCTTCTCCGCAGTGCCGGGCGCACTGGAGTCAACATGACCGACCTGAACAGACAACAGAAGAGGATGGCCAAGAAGCAGGGCTTCGTCGATGAAGAAGGCACCCCGGTCCGCGACCGCCGTCAACCCCGCAACCAACCCCGGCCCGGCGAAGAGCGGGTGGGTCCGGCCCAGTTCTTGCGCGAGGTCCGCGGCGAGCTTCGCAAGGTGTCTTGGCCTCGGCGCGAGGAGGTTGTCAATTACTCCATCGTGGTGCTGGTGGTGCTGGTGCTGCTCACCACCGCCATCGGCCTGCTCGACTGGGGCTTCAGCGAGGCCATCTTAAAGTTGTTCGACCGATGAACCCTGAAGTAGACGAGAGCGAGATGACGGACCTATTCCCCGCAAGCGCAGACCCAGTAGTAGCCGAGCCCGACGCCGTCGACGCTGTCGACACAGTCGATACCGTGGATGCCGCGGAGGCCGCCGCGGCGCTGCTGCCGACCGGACCAGTAGCCCAGCCCGAACCCGCCGTTAGCGACCAGGCCGAAGATCTTGCCCTGCCCGGCGATCCCCTGCCCGGCGATGTAGCCGAAGCGGACGATGCCGACATCCTCATCGACGCCGACGAGTTGGTGTACGAGAAGGACGAAGAAGAAGCCGAGACCATCAGCCCCTACGACATGCCCGGAAAGTGGTATGTGGTTCACACGCAGTCGGGCTACGAGAACAAGGTCCAACAGAACATCGAGGCCCGTCGCAAGACCATGGACACCGAGGGCCACATACACGAGACGGTCATCCCCATGGAAGACGTGGTGGAGTTCAAGGGCGGCAAGAAGGTCACCACCAAGAAAAAGATGTTCCCCGGCTATCTGCTGGTTCGAGCCGAGATGAACGACATCTCCTGGGACGTGATTCGCAACACCCCGGGCGTGACCGGTTTCGTGGGTCACGGCCAGCGGGGCAGCAAGCCATCGGCCCTCAAGCGCAAGGACGTGGAGAACTTCCTCCAGGTCAAAACCGATGGCGAGCAAACCGTCCGCCGCACCAAGCCTCGCCTGCTGTATGAGGTGGGCGAAACCATCCGGGTCAAGGAGGGCCCGTTCGCCGACTTCTCCGGCGAGGTGGCCGAGATCAACGAAGACCAACTCAAGGTGAAGGTCTTGGTCAACATCTTCGGCCGAGAAACGCCAGTCGAACTCGAGTTCTCCCAAGTGGCGAAATTGTAGGAAGATTCGAATTCCCCCAAGTCGCCAAGCTCTAAAGAGGACCTAGCCAAAAAGGGGCACAGCCATGGCTCAAAAGAAGGTAGCCACCACAATCAAGATCCAGATTCCCGCCGGGCAGGCCACCCCCGCGCCGCCGGTGGGCACCGCGCTCGGCCCCCACGGCGTGGCCATCATGGACTTCTGCCGGGACTACAACGCCAAGACTGAAGACAAGCGGGGCCAGATCATCCCGGTTGAGATCACCATCTACGAAGACCGCACGTTCTCGTTCATCACCAAGACCCCGCCCACTTCCTTTCTCATTCGGGAAGCAGCCGGATTGGAGAAGGGATCCATGGAGCCAGGCCGCGAGGTGGTCGGCGCCATCACCGACGCCCAGTGCGCCGACATTGCCAAGATCAAGATGCCCGATCTCAATACCGATGACCTTGAGCAGGCCAAGCTGCAAGTGGCCGGGACCGCCCGCAGCATGGGCATAACAGTCGAGTAGTCCAGAACACGAGCAGTCATATCCAACCGCCTGAAGGGACGACCTCGCCCAACAGGCCTACAACACTGAGGGAGCCGACATGGCGAAAAATGGCAAGCGGTACAGCGATGCCGCCCAGCGCTACGACAAGCAACTTCCGCACTCCGCCCAAGAGGGGGTAGAGCTGGTGAAGAGCTTGGCCGCGGCAAAGTTCGACGAGACTTTGGAGCTCGCGGCCCGCCTGGGGGTCGATCCCCGCAAGGCAGAACAGATGATCCGGGGCACGGTCAGCTTGCCCTCGGGCACTGGCACCGATGTTCGAGTGGCGGTATTCGCCCAGGGCGAGGCGGCTGCGCAAGCCAGCGAGGCCGGCGCCGACGTGGTGGGCGCCGACGATCTCGTCGAGCAGGTGCAGGCGGGCAACATGGACTTCGACGTGGCCATCGCCACCCCCGACATGATGCCGGTGGTGGGCAAGCTCGGTAAGGTCCTAGGCCCCCGTGGGCTCATGCCCAACCCCAAGACCGGCACCGTTACCGATGACGTGGCCAAGGCGGTAGGCGAGTTCAAGGGCGGCAAGGTGGAGTACCGCACCGATCGCCAGGGGAATATCCATGTGCCGGTGGGCAAGATCAGCTTTGAGGCCGATGCCCTGGTGGCAAACATCCGAGCGGTGATGGAAGAGCTGAACCGGGCCAAGCCCGCCGCCCTCAAGGGGCGCTACATCCGCAAGGTCACCATCTCCTCCACGATGGGACCCGGCGTCCGGCTAGATCCTGCCGACTTGGGCGCCAGCAACTGATCTGGTAGCTTTTCACGGCTTACAACTAATCGATTTGCCGCAGACATCAGGCGCAGTGCCCAGCACCGCTTAATCAGCTGAAGCTGGCCTGACTAGGTGAACTCTCCCGAGACTTTGGGGCGTTCGCATGTCGGCGGCGCCCCATTGCTGCATCTCACGGAGGGTTCGGCAAACTGATGGAAAATCCCCGCCCCGAAAAAGTGGCCGTTGTGAACGAGGTGCGCGAGCGCATCTCTGAGGCCGAGGCGGTGGTCATCACCGACTACCGAGGCTTGGACGTGCCGGCCCTGGCCGACCTCCGCCACCAACTGCGCGAGGTCGGCGGCGAGTACAAGGTGTACAAGAACACCCTGACCCGCTTCGCCGCCCGTGAGCTGAAGCTGGATCTCGACGAAGTATTGGTGGGCCCAACTGCCTTGGCATTCACGGGCACCCGTGAGGACGGCTCCCCCGGCGACGCAGTGTCATTGGCGAAAGCCCTGTGCCGGTACGCCGAGGATTCCGATTTCCTGTCGATCAAGGGTGCCGTTCTCGACGGTCAAGTGCTCTCGGCCGACGATGTGAGCGCCTTGTCCAAGCTCGGGACCCGAACCGAATTGCTGGCTGAGATCCTCGGGCTGCTGGAGGCCCCGCTGTCCGAGATGGCCGGGCTGCTAGAAGCGCCGCTGGTCGAGATGGCCGGCCTCCTTGATGCCCCGCTGGTCGAGACCGCCGGATTGCTTGAATCGCTAACAAACAACAGAGAAAAGGAATGAGGGACTGCCATGTCCAAGGTTGACGAGATTCTGGACTCCATCGGGTCCATGACCGTGCTCGAGCTGTCTGAGCTCAAAGAAGCGTTCAAGGAACGCTTCAACGTGGAGGCGGCAGCTCCGGCCGCGGCTATGCCCGCAATGGTGGTTGCACCTGGCGCCGACGGCGGCGGCGACGCAGCCGCTGAGGAGCAGAGCGAATTCGACGTAGTCCTGACCAGTGCGGGCGACAAGAAGATCCAAGTCATCAAAGAGGTGCGCACCCTCACCAACTTGGGCCTCAAAGACGCCAAGGAGCTGGTAGACAACGCTCCCAACCCGATCTTGGAGAAAGCCTCCAAAGAAGACGCCGAGAAGGCCAAGGAGCTCATCGAGGCGGCTGGCGGCGCTGTCGAGCTCAAGTAGCGCTCGAGCGGCACATTCCAACCGGGCATGGTTTGTAAACCATGCCCGCGCCGCGTATCATTCTTGGATACGTGCTCGCTCGTCCCCTGGCCACGATTTCTCTTTTGTCGCGGCCGCGTTTTCGGGATTCCGCCCTCCCGTTGATGTTTAGGGGTCCGAGGAGCCTACCGGCGTTGCCCGTCCACCACACCATCTCAGGAGCTCACCTTGGCCCCCCGTTCGGCGACCCGCGACCGCTACTCCTTCGGAAATCTGGAGGAGGTGCTTGCACTACCTGACCTCATTGCGGTACAGAAGGATTCCTTCCAATGGTTCATCCGCCAAGGCTTGGCCGATGCCTTCCGCGACATCAGTCCTATCAAGGATTTCTCGGAGAACCTCCAGCTCGAACTGGAGTTCGATCCCGACGATGAAGACCTGAACCCCGGCCCCCGCTGGGGCACCTCGGTGGAAGAGTGCAAAGAGAAGGACATGACCTACTCGGCACCCATCCTGGTGCAGGCTCGATTCTCAAACCGCCTCACCGGCGAGATCATCGAGCAGGTCGTGTTCTTGGGCGACTTCCCCGTTATGACCGAAAAGGGAACGTTCATCGTCAACGGAACCGAGCGTGTTGTGGTGTCTCAGCTCGTTCGCTCCCCGGGTGTGATCTTCCAGCCCGGCGAGCGGTTCCGGCTCCGCAACCTAAGCAAGCACCAGCTGGTCACCGGCACCATCCACCCCTACCGAGGAGAGTGGATCGAGTTCGACGTCGAGCACAAGCCGGGCCGCAACCCCACCGCGGGCGCCCGAGTAGCCCGCAAGCGCCGCATGAGCCTGTTCACGCTGCTGCGGGCTCTGGGCTACGACGAGGATGGTGCCCCCGGCTTTTTGGATCGCTTCGTGACCCACTTCGACTTCCTGGCCGATCAGTGGGAGAGCGACAAGCACCAACACACCACCCAAGACGAGGCCCTGCTGGAGATCTACAAGCGGGCCCGGCCCGGCGAACCCCAATCAGTTGAGGCGGCCCGCAACTACTTCCGCAACGCCTTCTTCGAGAGCCGCCGCTACGACCTGTCCCGGGTTGGCCGCTACAAGCTCGACCGCAAGCTGGGACCTGAACTGGACCGCATCGAAGAGCTGTTCGGCCTCAAGCTCGACCGCCCCGACGCCGACCAGCCGGTGCTCTCCCCCGCTGAGGTATTGGCCACCTGCACCTATCTCCTGCATTTGGTGAAGTTCGAGCCCGGCTACCGCCTCGACGATCAAGACCACTTCGCCAATCGGCGCATCCGCTCAGTGGGCGAACTGATCCAGAATCAGGTGCGCATCGGCCTCTCCCGCATGGAGCGGGTGGTGCGGGAGCGCATGACCACCCAAGACGTCGAGGCCATCACTCCCACGTCGCTCATCAACAACCGGCCGGTGGCCGCAGCCATCAAAGAGTTCTTCGGCACCAGCCAGCTCTCCCAGTTCATGGATCAGGTGAATCCGCTGTCGGGGCTCACCCACCGCCGACGCCTGTCGGCCCTGGGTCCGGGCGGGCTTTCCCGAGAGCGGGCCGGCTTCGAAGTGCGCGACGTCCACTTCTCCCACTACGGCCGGATGTGCCCGATCGAGACTCCAGAAGGCCCCAACATCGGCCTGATTGGCGCGCTGGCCTCCTATGGACGGGTCAACGAGTTTGGATTCATCGAATCCCCCTACCGGAAGGTGATCGACGGCCGGGTCACCGATGAAATCGTCTGGCTGGCCGCCGACGATGAGGAGGAGTACGTGGTCGCCCAGGCCAACGCGCCCCTCGACGCCCAGAACCGGTTCGTCAACGACCGAGTACTGGTTCGGCGCTCTCCCCAGGCCGCCACCATGAAGGGTTTGCAGGCCCAGCTGGAGCAGGAGGTGTTCTTCGGGGCCACTACCGAGATCTCCTCGGTACCGCCCGACGAGGTCCAGCTGATGGACGTCTCTCCAAAGCAGATTGTCTCGGTGGCCACCGCGCTCATCCCATTTTTGGAGCACGACGACGCCAACCGGGCTCTCATGGGGGCCAACATGCAGCGCCAGGCCGTGCCCCTGATCCGGACCGAGGCCCCGTACGTGGGAACCGGCATCGAAGGCAAAGCCGCCCGGGATGCAGCCGACATGATCATTGCCGAAGAAGACGGCACGATCACTGATGTCGCGGGCGAGAGCATCACGGTCGACTACAAGAACACCGGCCCGACCACGTACAAGCTCATGAAGTTTGAACGGTCCAACCAAGACACCTGCATAAATCAGAAGGCGCTGGTGCAGGTAGGCGGCCGGTTCCGAAAAGGCGACATCCTGGCCGATGGACCGTCCACCGACAACGGCGAGATGGCCCTGGGCAAGAACCTGCTGGTGGCCTTCATGGCCTGGGAGGGCTACAACTTCGAAGATGCCATCATCTTGAGCGACAGGCTGGTGCGCGACGACGTGCTCACCTCCATCCACATCCACGAGCATGAGATCGATGCCCGGGACACCAAGCTCGGTCCCGAGGAGATCACCCGGGACATTCCGAACTTGTCAGAAGAGATCTTGGCCAACCTCGATGAGGAAGGCATCATCCTCCCCGGCGCCGAGGTCGGCCCCGGCGACGTGTTGGTGGGCAAGGTCACACCCAAGGGAGAGACGGAGCTGACCCCTGAGGAGCGCCTGCTGCGGGCCATCTTCGGGGAAAAGGCCCGGGAAGTGCGCGACACCAGCCTCAAGGTCCCCCATGGGGAGAACGGCAAGGTCATCGACGTCAAGAAGTTCAACCGCTATGCCGGCGATGAACTCCCTCCGGGCGTCAACCAATTGGTCCGGGTGTACGTGGCCCAGAAGCGGAAGATCTCGGTGGGCGACAAGCTGGCCGGCCGCCACGGCAACAAGGGGGTCATCTCCAAGATACTTCCGATGGAGGACATGCCCTACCTGGCCGACGGGACCCCGGTGGACATCATCTTGAACCCGCTGGGAGTGCCCTCCCGCATGAACGTGGGCCAGGTGCTGGAAGCCCACCTGGGCTATGCGGCCCGCTGGGGCTGGGATGTGAACGGCTCAGTGGGTCAGGAGCCCGAACGGGGCGACGGGCGCAAGACCCGCCCCGCCACACAAGCTGCCACCCTGGTGGCCACTCCGGTGTTCGACGGCGCCCATTGGGACGAAGCGGGCCACTCGGGTCAGCACCCCACCATCCAAGAGCTCTTGGAGCACATCAAGCCCGAGACCATCGACGGCGAACGCCTTGTCGGAACCGACGGCAAAGCCGTGCTCTACAACGGCCGCACCGGCGAGCCCTACGACAACCGAATCATGGTCGGCTACATGTACATGCTGAAGCTGGCCCACTTGGTTGACGACAAGATCCACGCCCGTTCCACCGGCCCGTACTCGATGATCACCCAGCAGCCGCTGGGCGGCAAGGCGCAGTTCGGCGGCCAGCGCTTCGGCGAGATGGAAGTATGGGCGCTGGAGGCCTATGGCGCGGCCTACTGCCTCCAAGAGCTGCTCACCATCAAGTCGGACGACGTGCTCGGCCGGGTGCGGGTGTACGAGGCCATTGTCAAGGGCGACAACATTCCCGAGCCAGGCATACCGGAGAGCTTCAAGGTGCTCATCAAAGAAATGCAGGCTCTGTGCCTGAACGTGGAGGTACGGGACACCGCTGGACAGCAAGTGGAGATCACCGAGCTGGACGACGACGCCTTCCGCACCTCCGAGGAGCTGGGCATCGATATTTCACGCCCCGAACGGGGATCAGATGACGAGGACGAGCGCCGCGTCGCAGGGAGGCCGTTCTAGATGTTGGATGTCAACGCTTTCGACCAGCTCTCCATAGGGTTGGCCACCGCCGATTCCATTCGGACTTGGTCCAATGGCGAGGTTAAGAAGCCCGAAACCATCAACTACCGCACGCTTCGTCCGGAAAAGGACGGACTGTTCTGCGAGAAGATATTCGGGCCCACCAAAGACTGGGAGTGCTACTGCGGCAAGTACAAGCGCATCCGGTTCAAGGGCATCATCTGCGAGCGCTGCGGTGTTGAAGTGACCCGTTCCAAGGTTCGCCGGGATCGGATGGGACATATCGAGCTGGCGGCCCCGGCGGTGCACATCTGGTATCTGCGGGGCACTAGATCGTGGCTGGCCTACTTGCTGATGGGTACCGAGCCCAAGGAAGAGCTCAAGGCCAAGCAACTTGAGAAGGTCATCTACTTCGCGGCCAACCTGGTCACCGAGGTAGATGAGGACGAGCGCCACCAGCGGCTTCCCGAACTCGAGCGGGAGATGCACGAGGAAATCGAAGCCATCCGCGAAGAGCACCAAGAGCGCCGAGACGAACGCCTGGCCGAGCTAGAGGCCGAGCTGGCCGAGCTGGAGGCCGACGAGGCCAAGGATTCGGAGAAGAACTCCCGTCAGAAGGCGGCCGAAAAAGACCTGCTCGCCCTCGACGAGGAATACGAAGAGGAAATCGAACGGGTCGAACTGGCCTTCGATGAGTTCAAAACCCTGTTCCCCCGCAAGATCATCGAAGACGAGGAACTGTGGCGGGAGATGGAGGAGCGCTACGGCGACCTGTTCTCCGGGGGCATGGGCGCGGCGGTCATCGCCACGCTCATCGACAGCGTCGACCTCGACGAGGAGGAGCGCAAGCTCCGGGAGCAGCTCGATCCCCCCGAAGGTCAGAAGAAGCTGTCGCAACAGCGGGAGCAGAAGGCCATCAAGCGATTGAAGATCGTGTCGGCCTTCAATCGCCGAGACCAGCACGGTCGGCGGGTCAACGATCCCCGGGCCATGATCTTGGACGCCGTTCCGGTCATTCCTCCGGAGCTGCGCCCCATGGTGCAGTTGGACGGCGGCCGGTTCGCCACCTCTGACCTAAACGACCTCTACCGCCGGGTGATCAACCGCAACAACCGCCTCAAGCGTCTGCTCGATTTGGGCGCGCCGGAGATCATCGTCAACAACGAGAAGCGCATGCTCCAAGAGGCGGTGGACGCCCTGTTCGACAACGGTCGCCGGGGACGCCCGGTAACCGGTCCGGGCAACCGGCCCCTCAAGTCGTTGTCCGACATGCTCAAGGGCAAGCAGGGGCGATTCCGCCAGAACCTCCTGGGCAAGCGGGTGGACTATTCCGGTCGCTCGGTCATCGTGGTCGGCCCCACCCTCAAGCTGCACCAGTGCGGCCTGCCCAAGCTCATGGCGCTAGAGCTGTTCAAGCCCTTTGTCATGAAGAAGCTGGTGGAAGAGGACTTGGCCCAGAACATCAAGTCGGCCAAGCGGATGGTCGAGCGCCGCCGCCCCCAAGTGTGGGACGTGCTCGACGAGGTCATCCAAGAGCACCCTGTGCTGTTGAATCGGGCCCCCACCCTGCACCGCCTGGGCATCCAGGCGTTCGAGCCGGTGCTGGTAGAGGGCAAGGCCATTCAGATCCACCCGCTGGTATGCACTGCATTCAACGCCGACTTCGACGGCGACCAGATGGCGGTCCACTTGCCTCTGTCCGCCCAAGCCCAGGCCGAGGCTCGGGTACTGATGCTGTCGGCCAACAATGTGCTGAGTCCTGCCCACGGCCGTCCCCTTGTCACTCCCGGCCAAGACATGATCATCGGGGCCTACTACCTCACCGAGGAGGTAGAGGGAGCTCGCGGCGAGGGGCGGATTTTCCGCCATCAGCACCAGATCGAGCGGGCCTACGAATCCGGTGAGGTCGAACTGCACACCCGCATCGAATACCGCATCCCCGAGCTGGTGGAAACCCCGGCCAACGGAGACGCGGCCACCTACACCACCACCACGGTGGGCAGAGCGTTCTTCAACAGCACCCTGCCCGATGACTTCCCGTATGTGAACCATGTCGCCACCAAGCGGGACATCACCGCAATCGTGGACAGGTTGGCCCAGCAATACACCAAAGAGGTAGTGGCCAGAAGCCTCGACGCCCTGAAGAACCTGAGCTTCGAGTACGCCAGCCAATCCGGTCTCACCGTATCGGTGGATGACATCAAAGTCCCCCACGACAAAAAGAGCATCCTGGACCAATACGAGAAGGAAGCCGACAAGGTTGAGAACCAATTCCGGCGGGGGATCATCACTGACGGTGAGCGACGCCAGAAAGAGGTCGAGATCTGGACCGAGGCCACCGAAATGGTTCGCCAGCGCATGGAGGCAGTGCTCCAGTCCGAGAAATTCAACCCCATCGACATGATGGTCGGCTCTGGCGCCAGGGGGAACATGATGCAGGTCCGCCAGATCGCGGGCATGCGGGGCCTAGTGGCCAACCCCCGGGGCGACATGATTCCCCGTCCCATCAAGAGCAACTTCCGCGAGGGTCTGGCGATGCTCGAGTACTTCATTGCCACCCCCGGCGCCCGCAAGGGCTTGGTGGACACCGCCCTGCGCACCGCGGACTCCGGTTATCTCACTCGTCGCCTCGTGGACGTGGCCCAAGAGGTCATCATCAACGATCGCGACCCGTTTGATTCCGGCGGGCCCGTCCGGGGCATTTGGATAGAAGACGTCGTGGCCGACGAGCCGGGACGGCGTGCCTACCTGGAAACCCGCCTGTTCAGCCGGACCCTGGCCGACGATGTGGCCCTAGCCGACGGCACCGTGCTGAAGCGGGGCACCATCGTGGGCGACGAGGAACTGGCCCTGTTGCGCGACGATTCGACTGTGACCCGAGTACGAGTGCTGTCCCCCCTCACCGACGATTCCGAGGTGGGCATAAGCCGGGCTTCCTATGGGCTCTCCCTGGCCACCGGCCAGCCCATCGAAGTGGGCGAGGCCGTCGGAGTTATCGCCGCGCAGTCCATTGGCGAGCCGGGCACGCAGCTCACGATGCGTACTTTCCACACCGGCGGCGTGGCCGGCAAGGACATCGCCGGCGGCCTGCCCCGGGTAGTGGAGCTGTTCGAAGCCCGCACTCCCAAGGGCAAAGCGGAATTGACCCGGATTTCCGGCGTGGTCCGCATCAACGAGGAAGACGGCAAGATCAGCCGGCTAGCTGTGGTGAGCGACGACGGGTCAGAGTGGTCCACTGTCATCGACCCGGCTTGGAAGCTGGCCGTGGTCGAGGGCCAAGAGGTGTCAGCCGGCGACCCGGTGGCCCAAGCCGACGGTCCTCGCGACCCCAAAGAGCTCCTCGAGATCCGTGGCGTGCGAGAAACCCAGCAATACCTGGTGGACGAGGTCCAGCGGGTGTACCGCGACCAGGGCGTGTCCATCCACGACAAGCACATCGAGCTGATCGTGCGCCAGATGACCCGCCGGGTGGCCATTCAGGAGCCGGGTGACTCCGACTTCTTGCCCGGCGAGCGAGTGGACTCGCAGGTATTCACCAACGTGAATCGCTCGCTGGCCCAAGAAGGCAAGCGTCCAGCCGAGGGGCGGCCCGAGCTCATGGGCATTACCAAGGCATCTTTGGCCACCGACTCCTGGCTGTCGGCGGCGTCCTTCCAGGAGACCACCCGGGTGCTCACCGAGGCGGCCATCGAATCCCGCCACGACGGGCTCATCGGCTTGAAGGAGAACATCATCATCGGCAAGCTGATTCCAGCAGGGACTGGCATGGAGTTGTATCGGGAGATCGCCACCCATGCCCCCGATTACACGCCGATGGAGTACTACACCTCGACCGACGACGACATTGACCTGGCCGATCAGTTCGCACACTGGGACGCACCGGCTGAGGCCACCGACGCCGACGTGTTGCCGATGGGAACGATCGGGGCGTAAACTGATCGTTGGAGCGTGGGTTTTCTGCGCTCTCAATCTTGTCTCAATCAGCCCTAGGAAGTGCTGTGCCCACGATTCAGCAGCTGGTGCGCAAGGGTCGCCAGTCCAAGTTCCGCAAGGAAAAGACGCCTGCTCTCAAGGGCGCGCCCCAGCGGCGGGGAGTATGCACTCGGGTCTACACCACCACCCCGAAAAAGCCGAACTCCGCGCTCCGTCGAGTTGCCCGCGTCCGATTGACCAGCGGCATGGAAGTCACCGCCTACATCCCCGGCGAGGGCCACAACCTCCAAGAGCACTCCATTGTCCTAGTGCGCGGTGGTCGGGTTCGAGACCTGCCGGGAGTGCGCTACAAGATCATCCGCGGCACGCTTGACACATCAGGTGTGGCCGAGCGCCGCCAAGCCCGCAGCCGCTACGGCGCCAAGAGAGAGTCTTAGCGATGCCTCGCAAGGGCCCCGCAGGGCGACGCGATCTCCCCAAGGATCCGGTTTACGGCGAACTGCTGGTCACCCAGTTCGTGAACAAGGTGCTGCAACGGGGCAAGCGTTCCACCGCCGAGCGCATCGTGTACGGCGCGCTCGGCATCGTTGAGCAGAAGACCAGCGCTGAGCCGATCGGCACCCTCAAGCGGGCGGTCGACAACGTACGCCCCCAACTCGAGGTCCGCAGCCGACGCGTCGGCGGCGCCACCTACCAGGTCCCCGTGGATGTGCGCCCCCGGCGGGCGAACACGCTGGCAATCCGCTGGATTGTCAACCACGCCCGGGAGCGGCGCGAGCGCACCATGATCGATCGTCTGGCCAATGAAATCCTTGACGCCTCCAATGGTTTGGGGGCATCGGTGAAACGGCGCGACGACCTGCACAAGATGGCTGAGTCGAACCGGGCCTTTGCTCATTACCGCTGGTAAGCGGTCCCACTCCTCAAGACAATGTCTCGTCACCCGTTGGAAAAGACCCGCAACATTGGCATCATGGCCCACATTGACGCGGGCAAAACCACCTGCACCGAGCGCATCCTCTACTACACCGGCAAGGCATACAAGCTTGGAGAAGTCCACGACGGCGCCGCCACCATGGACTGGATGGAACAGGAGCAGGAGCGGGGCATCACCATCACCTCAGCCGCCACAACCGCTGAGTGGGCCGGACACCGCATCAACATCATCGACACCCCCGGCCACGTGGATTTCACCATGGAGGTGGAGCGCTCCCTGCGGGTTCTAGACGGCGCGGTCGCATTGTTCGACGGCGTCGCCGGGGTGGAGCCCCAGTCGGAGACGGTTTGGCGCCAGGCCAACAAGTACGGCGTCCCCCGGATCTGCTTCATCAACAAGCTCGACCGCACCGGCGCCAACTTCGAGCACGCCGTGCTCACGATCCAAGAGCGACTTCGGGCCAACACTGCGGTGGTGCAGTTGCCCATCGGGCTCGAAGCCGACCTGCTCGGCGTGGTGGATCTGGTAGAGATGCGGGGCCTGGTGTGGCGAGGCGACGACTTGGGCGCAACGTGGGATGTCACAGATATTCCCGACAACCTCAAGGACGAGGCTGAGGAAGCCCGCCTCACGCTCATAGACCAGCTCACCCAATTCGATGAGAACCTGCTGGAGAAGTACGTCGAAGACGAGGACTCGATCACCCCTGCCGATCTGCGAGCCGCACTGAGGGCTGGCACCCTGTCGCTGGACGTCGTGCCGGTGCTGTGCGGTTCGGCCTTCAAGAACAAGGGCATCCAGCCCCTGCTGGACGCGGTTATCGAGTACCTGCCCTCCCCGCTGGACATCCCCGCAGTACGGGGCACCCACAAGGGAGAGGACTGCGAGCGGCCCGCCGACGACGACGCTCCGTTCAGCGCATTGGCGTTCAAGATCATGAGCGATCCGCACGTGGGCAAGCTCACCTATTTCCGGGTGTACAGCGGCCATATGGAGAAGGGCAGCCAGGTAGTCAACGTTCGTACCGGCCGCAAGGAGCGGATCGGGCGCATCCTGGAGATGCACGCCAATGACCGGGAAGACCTCGACATCGTCCGTGCGGGCGACATCGTGGCCGGCATCGGCCTCAAGGACGTTCGCACCGGCGACACCCTGTCCCATCCCAACCACCCCCTCGAACTGGAGCAGATGGACTTCCCCGATCCGGTCATCCAAGTTGCGGTGGAACCCCGCACGAAGGCCGATCAGGACAAGTTGGGCAAGGCCATGTCTGCCTTGGCCGAAGAAGACCCCACTTTCCAGGTCCGCACAGATGAGGAGACGGCGCAAACCCTTATCGCCGGTATGGGGGAGTTGCACCTGGAAGTACTGGTGGAGCGAATGCTGCGGGAGTTCAACGTGGACGCCTCGGTGGGCAAGCCGCAGGTGGCCTACCGGGAAACCATCTCCGCGCCGGTGGGCAAGTTCACCTACACCCACAAGAAGCAAACCGGCGGTTCCGGCCAGTACGCCGAGATCACCTTCAATTTGGAGCCGAACGATCCCGGCAAGGGCTACGAGTTCGCCAGCGAAGTCACCGGCGGGCGGATTCCCCGGGAGTACATCCCCGCGGTGGACAGCGGCATGCAGGACGCCATGACCACCGGACCCCTGGCCGGCTTCCCGGTTGTAGATCTCAAGGTGACCCTCACCGACGGCCGGCACCACGAGGTTGACTCGTCGGACATGGCGTTCAAGATCGCGGCCACCGCCGCCTTCCGGGATGCTGCCCGCCGAGCAAAGCCCATCCTCTTGGAGCCCATCATGGCGGTGGACGTGGTGACTCCCGAGGAGTACATGGGGGATGTCATCGGCGACCTGAACGGTCGACGGGGCAAGATCGACAGCATGGAGCAGCGGGGCCGCGAACAAATTGTTAAGGCCCATGTGCCACTCTCGGAAATGTTCGGGTACGCTACCGAACTCCGGTCGCGAACACAGGGGCGTGCGACGCACACCATGCAGTTCGACACCTACCGGCAGGCGCCTGCCAAGGTGCAAGAGGAGATCGTCGCCCGCATTCGGGGCGAATAATCAGGGGCGAAGAGCCCGTTTTCGGAGGATGAAAAATGGCTAAGGAAACATTCGAGCGCACCAAGCCGCACTTGAACGTGGGCACGATGGGTCACATCGACCACGGCAAGACCACCCTGACCGCGGCCATCACCAAGGTGCTGTCGGAGGCCGATCCCACCACAACTCAGTTCACCGAGTTCGACAACATCGACAAGGCCCCTGAGGAGCGGGAGCGGGGTATCACCATCAATGTGGCCCACGTGGAGTACGAGACGGGGAACCGCCACTATGCCCACGTCGACATGCCCGGCCACGCCGACTACATCAAGAACATGATCACCGGCGCGGCCCAGGTTGACGGCGCCATCCTGGTGGTGTCGGCCGCTGACGGCCCCATGCCCCAGACCCGGGAGCACGTGCTCTTGGCCCGCCAGGTGGGCGTGCCCGCCATCGTGGTGGCCCTGAACAAGGTCGACATGGTGGACGACGAGGAGCTGCTGGAGTTGGTGGAGCTGGAAGTTCGGGAGCTGCTCAACGAGTACGACTTCCCCGGCGACGACATTCCGGTAATCCCGGTGTCCGCCCTCAAGGCCCTCGACGGCGACGCCGATTCTGCCCAGCAGGTGATCGACCTGATGGAGCAGGTGGACTCTTACATCGAGGAACCCGAGCGAGATGTGGACAAGCCGTTCCTGATGCCCATCGAAGACGTGTTCTCCATCACCGGGCGGGGCACCGTGGTCACCGGCCGAGTTGAGCAGGGCATTGTGAATACCGGCGACAAGGTGGAGATCGTCGGCATCCGGGAGACGGCCGAGACCGTGTGCACCGGAGTGGAGATGTTCCGCAAGCTTTTGGACGAGGGCCGCGCCGGCGACAACATCGGCGCCCTGTTGCGGGGCACCGACAAAGACGAGGTGCAACGGGGCCAGGTGCTGGCCAAGCCCGGTTCCATCACCCCTCATACCAACTTCGAGGCCCAGGTATATGTGCTGACCAAGGAAGAGGGCGGGCGCCACAAGCCGTTCTTCAGCAACTACCGGCCCCAGTTCTACTTCCGCACCACCGACGTCACCGGCACCATCGCCCTGCCCGAGGGCACCGAGATGTGCATGCCCGGCGACAACACGGAGATGGTGGTTGAGCTGATCGCCCCGATCGCCATGGACGAGGGGTTGCGCTTCGCTATCCGCGAGGGCGGCCGCACCGTAGGCGCGGGCACCGTAACCAAGATCATCAAGTAGCTCTCATGGCCGCAGGACAGAAAATCCGCATTCGGCTCAAGGCCTACGATCACGAGATCATCGACCAGTCCACGAAGAAGATCGTGGAAACGGTTAAGCGCACTCAGGCCGACCTGCGGGGACCTGTCCCGTTGCCCACCGAGAAGCACCGCTTCACTGTGATCCGGTCACCCCACAAAGACAAGGACAGCCGCGAGCACTTCGAAATCCGCATTCACAAGCGCTTGCTCGACATTGTGGATCCCGGGCCCAAGACCGTGGACTCGCTTCAGCGGCTGGACTTGCCTGCGGGCGTCGACATCGAGATCAAGCTCCAGCACGGCTAAGGCCGGCCGAGGCAGCGGACCAAGTCCGGAAAGCCATGGCCACCTCCCAAGTGATCCTGCTCCGGGTCTCAGGGCCCGATCGACCGGGGTTGTTCGCGGCTCTGCTCAACGTGCTGACCGCCGGTGGAGCCCACGTCCAAGACGTCGAGCAAGTGGTCATCCGCCGCCAGCTCACCCTGGGCATCGTTATGGAGGTCCCCCCCGGCCAGGATCTGCTCAAAGACCTGCTGCTGTTCGGCTGGGAGCAGAGGGTCACGGTGGAGTTCGACGTGGTCGACCCCACCCCCACCGCCCACATAGGCGCCTACGCCATCACCGTGCTGGGCCGGGAACTGACCCCGGCGATGCTGGCCACCACCGCTACCGCCATCGCCGAAGGCGGGGGCAACATCAACCGCATCGTGCGCCTGTCTCGCTATCCCATCTACAGCTACGAACTGCTCGTGGAGGGAGGAGACGCCGATGCCATCCGGCGCAACTTGCTGTCGGTGGCCGGCGCCAACCCCGAATTCGACGTCGCCATTCAGCGAGAGGGTTTGTCCCGCCGAGCCAAGCGAGTGGCCCTTCTCGATGTTGACTCCACTCTGATCCAGGACGAGATGATCGACCTGCTGGCTGCCGAAGCCGGGTGTGTGGAGGTGTGCCAGAAGCTGACCGAGCAAGCCATGCGGGGAGAGATCGATTTCGAGACCGCCCTGCGAGATCGAGTTCGCCTCCTGGCCGGGCTGGATGAGGCTGCACTGGAGAGGGTGTGGGATCGGGTCACCCTCACTCCTGGAGCTCGGACGTTTTTGACCACCCTTCAGCGGCTGGGATTTGCCATCGCCATCGTGAGCGGCGGCTTCACCCGGTTCTGCAACCGGCTCAAGCAGGAATTCGGCCTCGATTACGCCTACGCCAACACCCTGGAGATGGCCGACGGCAAGCTCACCGGCAACTTGGAAGGCCCGATCGTGGACCGTCCCCGCAAAGCGGAGATCCTCCACGAGGTAGCTGCTGCCGAAGGGGTGTCGCCCGAACAAGTCGTGGCCGTGGGCGACGGAGCCAACGACATCGACATGCTCACCGCCGCAGGCTTGGGCATTGCCTTCAACGCCAAGCCCAAGGTTCGCCAGGCCGTTGAAACCGCGGTCAGCGTGCCCTACCTCGACGCGGTGCTGTTCGTGCTGGGTGTCAGCCGTGAAGAAGTCGAAGCCGAGGGCATCTGATACCGCCCCATGCAGCCCGACGCCCCGCCCATTCGCACCCTGTTGTTTGTCCCCGCCAATAGGCCGGATCGGATGCAAAAGGCGCTGGCCTCACCAGCCGACGGGGTGGTGTTCGACCTGGAGAGCGCCATTCCCCGCGGAGCAGCCGCCGAGGCCCGGCAATGCGTACGCGAAGCGCTTGAAACCCACAATCCAGACCAACCGGCCGTATTCGTCAGGGTTTCGGCCGTTGGCACGGCCGACTTCGCCCCCGATGTGGAAGCCTGCCTTCACCCGTCGCTAACCGCGCTGATGCTTCCCCAGGTCGCCGACCCCGAAGAGGTAGCCGCCGCCGATGCCGTCCTGGAAGGCACTAAAACCCTGATCATGCCGCTGGTGGAAACCGCCTCTGCCGTCCGATTGGCCTACGAACTGGCCACCGCCTCTGATCGGGTGGCCTATATGGGCGGCGCCACCGGCCGCCATGGCGATTTGGGCCGCTCAGTGGGCTTTCACTGGACGCCCGAAGGCACAGAAACCCTGTATCTGCGCCAAAAGGTGCTCATCGACGTGCGATCAGCTGGCGTGCCCAACCCTTTGTCGGGCCTCTGGGGCACGGTTGACGATCTCGACGGCCTCACCCGGTTCGCCCGCCAAACCCGTCAGCTCGGCTACGAGGGAATGATGATCATCCACCCCACCCACATTCCCATCGTCAACCAGATCTTCTCCCCCACTCCCGAAGAGATCGACGGCTGGCGTCGCTTAATTGCCGCCATCGAAGAAGCCGAAGCCCAGGGCATAGGCGCCTTCCGCCACGAAGGCCGCCTCATCGACCACGCCCACCTCCTCACCGCCCAACAAAGCCTCACCCGCGCCGAGCGATTGGGAATCTGCTAATGAAGACGGCTGCTTCGGAAGACTTCAGGGCTGAGTCCCCATCGCTGATGCTGCTTGGCTATTCCGAAGTCGGGTCTTTCGTGAGACCGTGTCGGCGGAGTGTTTCTCGGAGTTGCAGAAAGGCGTCGCTTGAACCGTCCTTTGGCTGGTACAGCTCGAGCCATTTGGGGGCCTCATTGGAGATGGTTATTCGGTTCCAGGTGGCTCTGCTGACATGCCCGTTGTTGTCTTCGTTGGCCTCTGCTGAGAGTGGGTGGGCAGGGTTGCATTGGACTTCGATCAGGCGTGTGAGGATGCGGATACTTTCTTCTGTTGGATCGTTGTCGAACACCCTGCGAATAATTTGCTCGGGCATATCAATCTCACCGCCGGCGGCTTCCATTGCTCTGAGGGTGAGGTCAGTCCATTTGTCGTGTGGCATGGCGTCTACTCTGGACAACCAGCCGAGTGACCGCGCGTACTGTTTCCCCTTCAGCAGTAGCTCAAAGAACCGGTCTGCTCTGTCGTCCGAGATGTCCTCGTCCGTGCTGGGGTAGTCGAGCATTCGGACGAGGACTCCGCAGGCTTCGGGCACTCGGGCATTCAGTTGTTCGATGACAGATTCGGGCTCGTACTCTTTGGCGCTGTTGAGCATGGCAATCAGAATCCAGTCGAGCGATCGGTCAACGCCCCGGCGGGCGGCGTCGAATATTTCGCTGCGGTAGTTGGCGCAGATCCACTCATAGGGCCATGCATGACTCAACACTTGGTCTAGGGCCATCTGTCCGAGAACGTCGGCGCTGAACAGGTGATGCTTGTTCTCTTCCAGCCAATCGGGAAGAGCGCAAAGAAGAAACCCAATGCGGGCCGCGATGATGGCTCGGCATTTCGCTCCCTCCTCCCCAGATATGCCCAAGCACCATTCGATTAGGGCGGTGATCTGCGGCCGTACTTGGCTAGTCGCTTCGTACTCATGGGCTGCGAGCAGCAATGCAGTGTCTAGCGCGTGGGTGTTCTGCTGGTTTATCGCCCGATGATGTGGGTCTCGTTCTAGCGTGTGTTGGCTGTCTGAGCGCTGCCTGAGGACCAAGGGCGAAATCTCGTTGCCGTCTGTAGGAACCCGACTCTGGGGGAAAGCCCTGGCCTCGCGTTCCAACAGGTCCCACATTTCCTCATAACGGCTCGCGAGATCGACTTCGGTGACTAGAAGCTGCCTGAGCAGCCAGATGGCGGCTCTGCGAGCCTCTTCCCAATCTTTGGCATATTCATCGGAGTCAGCACTCTCGCTGTCCCTATCTTCGACGAGCCGCGGCTCTCCCACGACCCCGACAATCGTGTCCACCAAACCGTCGACGTCAGCTCTGCTCAGCTGCTCGAATTCGAGAGTGCTGAATGCTGCCAAGTAGTGCGAGATGTAGGTGGGGTGGCAGAGAAGCTCTGCGATGCGATTCGGATTGTCCCCCCAGCCAGACGGGTCCGCTTTGACCAGCCCTTGCAGCATGCTGTCGAGTATTAGCGTTTCGCGGATCCTTTCATCCTGCGCCACCGGGTATGAGGCAATCTCTCGTGCCGCGTCGGCCGGCTCCATGCAGGACAATTCGTCGGCACTGAGCGAAAACTGCACCGAGCCGCTCCGAACAGATGTCTCCGGCTTGGGTGACTTGTTGGCTATCTCGTCGAATTCTGCACGCCCACTGGGAGGCATTTTCTTGATGAGGAGTTGGAACGCTTCGGAGCCGGTCCAAGTAGACGCTGCGGCCTCCGGAAGCAGCGGTACCCAAAAGTAGGGATAAAACCAAGTGTAGACCTGCCAGGTGCTGTCGGAGTTGACCGCTTCTTCGGCCTCTGACAGAGATGGCGGGTCTCCCAGGGCTGCCTGCCATCGGCTCATATTGCCATTTGCATCCTCGTCCTCGCTCGAATACACAACTCGGTCGATGAGGGCAACGTCATCACAATTGGGCATACGCGAGGCGACCGCCGATTCGACTGCCCGCACCATTTCCTCAAGATCGGCCTCTGCCATTTCAGACAAGGCCCAGACTCCCAACCGATGTCCTAGCGGTTCTGGTACTTGGGCAGCAAACTTTAGAAGATCTGAAGAAGACTGCCATTTCATAGCCGATTGGAAGATGCGGACCAAGCAGGCGCTAATCGCGTTCACAGCCTTCACGCTGAAATAGTCAGAGTCGCAATCCACGAACGTGCTGATCGGCGCCTCGTATGGGTGGCCAAATGGGAACATTCACCGATCTGACGGCATCTCTACGGACTCGCAGCCCAGCATCTCGGCCACCATGCGATCTAAGGATGAAGGTCTCCAGTGGCGGCGAGCTATTTCCAACTTGCAGCCCAGCATCTCTAGCCGGCTGACGGCGTTGTCAAGGGTGGCTCCGTCAGAAAGCATCCCGAGCAGAACCAAGTAGTAGTTGTCCTCCTGACCGCCTTGGAGCGTCGGATTGGAGTCTTCCTGATCCTGCACAAGGGTATTCAGAAATCGGTCGGCGGCATCTTTAACCAGAATGCTTGACGGATCGGTGCTGTCTCTGAGGGTATCGACGACTCTGAGCAGGAGCATCGCCTCCTCGGGGTGACATTTGACAATCTCTAGGGCTTCGGCAATAGCAGGAGGTCCCATGTCCAAAAGGACTGAAGCAAGATTGACGCAAATCTCGGGTTCTCCTCTGTGCCGCCCGAAAATCTCCATAACCCACTCGACCGCCTCTTTGCGGTGATCCTTCGACAGCCGGACCGCCGCCCCTCTAGCAGTCCACTGGCCGCCCTATTGGCCGGGCGGATCGAGCAGATGAGCACCCAGGTTCAATTTCTGAAGCCAAACTGGTGTCTGTACCAACTCCAAGAAGGCCTCCCAGTCTCTCGTTGAAGCGAGAAGCCCCTTAACCTCCCTGATCGCTTCATCTGAAGGATCTGCCTGCCTGGCTAGGTCCGACAACCGGACTCCGGGAAGGTCCGGTGGCCGAAACACCGTCCACAGCACGTCTTCAACGTCTGAGAGCAACTGTCGCGACTGATCCTCAGTACAGCCATTGTGTACGTAATTGCTAGCCACACCGTAGAGCTGGGCTATTCGCCTGGCAGGAGCTGGATCGTCCACTAGTGCTCCCGCCCCCTTCAGCCTGACGATCAAGGCGACTGCCCTCTTCTGAGCCCTCGATTCCTCGTTCTCGTGAAATGCCCTTTGCTCCTCGATAAAGCCCATCATCTCGTCAAGCCATTTGTTCGCATCGCCATCCGCGGACTCGAAACTCCTGTAGTAGTTGTCCTTGGCTCTAACGACTGCTCTACTCACCTGTTTCCACGAACTGGAGTCGCCGAGCGGGTCCGCGTAGCTGAGTACCGCATCTAACGCCCTTCGGATATGAGCAGAAACACCAAGTCCGATCGCATCCCTTGGTTCCCCATTTTCCTGCTGCCATCTCGCTGCTTCGAGATTGCAACTAGCTGCACTGCCCTTGTAACCGATCAAGTTCAGTTTCTGCGGTAGTGCCACGATGGCGTCGCTGGTCATCACTCAAGTCTCTTTCGACGATCGTTGGGGCTACATCAATAGCCAGACTACAAGGTTGAAATTCTGACTATTTCCTAGTTTCTTGTGGTCGAAAGTTTCATGGACGAGTCCTCTTGTCGCCGTGGACCGAGGGCTCGGAGCACCACTGCAATCGCAGGGTTTCCAGGGGATCAAGGATGGAGTCGGGAAGCCTGAGCACGCCACACAGCACCCGTATATCCAGTTCCTGACGGGCATCGTCTCGGTAGGCCTCGTTGGCAGGGAGCATGGCCCGGCGCTCGAAATCGTCGTACACCGCGGCTAGTTCACGCACCTGCTCTGTTGAGACTGCCCTCAAATCCAGTGTGGGGATGTTCCCCATGGTGGTCACCGTCAAATTGGCACGGCCTGGCTGCTGGCGATTCGAGACATACCAACGCCCAAGCAATCCGAGGGTGCTATTCAGCCAAACACATATGGCCTTTTCCCAGCTCTTGGTTTCGTTTACATCCTCAGGCGTGGGATGAAGCGACGGCCATGCTCGGCCACCTATGGCAAGGCCGGGGGTGAGGCAAGCCGCCACCGGCTGTGAATTCACTCGGAAATCGCTGTTGACATGAAGACGGGTTGCCCCCGCTATCGAGATCCCGGCGCTATTGGTGTACCCCTCCCAAACCTCGAGGGCTTGGTCCCGCATTCCATTTCGATCAGCACCGTACGAGCAAGGTTCCACAAGCATTGCTTGTTCAGCAGAGTGGCTATGTGACCAGAGGATGGGCCAGCTTGCTTGGGCATGCAAACTTCGATCGGCAAACTCAAGCACGTCAAATGGACCACGGGGCGTGCCATCCGGATTCTTGCCGGAGATGTCTCGATGTACTGGTCCGCGACTCCCGAGTTTGTCCAAAGCCGAAATCGGGAGCGCCAGAATTCGATGGCGAGGAAGAACTAGACGACCTCCGGTCAACTCAGTGGCGGCGGCAGCAACCTCCAGACTCGATACGCCACTCGGATGGCCCCCGATATCAGGGCCAAACGGAGAGTCCACGCGCCATCCGATGATCTGGTCCCCAGCTTTCAGCCGAGTAGCACCCTCATTCTTGCTCTCGATTATGCGAGCTATTTCCACACCAGTGAGCGACGACGCCGGACGATCATCCAAGACCACGTACGTCGCATCCGGGGAGGCGCCGCGAACCGGCCTCTCACACTTTGTGGCCACGACAATCACCTCAGCCATCCCGGTGTCCGCGGAAAAGGCACGACCTTGCGAGGCCTCGTCTCCATGCTCAGCAATTGAGATTACAGCAATATCCCGATAAGAGGCAGCCAACAAAGCTCTCGCCAGCCTCCACGCGGTGCCTGAGACCAGCGAAGCGGGAACAATCAGTGCCAACACGCCACCGGGTTTGAGCTTGGCATGGGCCAAATCGATGAAGTTGGAAGCAATGCCGGCATTGCCGTGGCCCGCCTTCATTCCGCTAACGCGCCGTGTGCTTTCTGCCAGAGCGTTGGACATGGCCTTCTGAGCCTGCGGATCGTTCCCCAAACCCGCAAATGCCGGATTCGGTACATCTGCATGTCGAGCTTCGTGATTGGTGGAGCGAGTGAATGGCGGGTTCATGATTGCGATGTCCAAAGACCCTGCTGGAATGTCTGCCGCGGTATTTGCATGCTCTCCCTGGGCAGTCACAGCCAGCGTTCCATCTCCCCAAAGGGCTGCCCGCAAATCTGAATGCTGGAGGTCAAAGGCACCAATTCGAAATGCCCTCACTCCTCTCTCGTCAGCAACCTCCCCATAAGGCATGACCCAGGTTCTCGTGCGGGAATAGTCAATGTCAGGACGTTCGCCCGACAGCCGGGCCGCTGTCAGATGCACAGCTGCAGACATGATGTCGCAGCCGATCATCGCATCTTCGATGAGCGGCCTATGTATGTCTTCGTCGTCTCCACCCTCGCTTCGATGCCGCTCGACGATTCTGCGGTAGACCGCAGTTAGCAGCGCACCTGTGCCGCATGCCATATCACCTACGCGTAATTCGGCCACGGCCTTCGGGTCAGACCAGTCCACCTTCAAGCGAGTTACCGCAAGCTCTGCCAAAAGAGCAGCCGACGCAGGACGAGTGTAGAAGGTGGCTAGAAATTTACGGTCGCCGATCAACTCTCCGAAGAGCCTTCCGACAAGGCCAGAGGAGTTCGGGTCATCAACTATCTCTCCTGCGGTGCGACATAGGATTTCGAGCGCTCGCTTGGCCCCCACAAAACTGTTCATGGCCCGCAACAGCTTCTGACTCACCCCGAAGATGGGCCAGTAATTCACGTCATCCAAGATGTACTGCCACAGTTCCAAGACTCGAAGCTGATCAAGCTTGTTGTCGGCCATCATCTGCGATGGCGTTGGAATCTCCGGATGATGTTCTGCTATGTGAAATTGGAAAAGCACGGCGTTGAACAGGATCGCCATGGCCATCCGGTTGGTCTGCTCCCCAGGCTCTTGAGTCAGCACCTCTCCGAAGGCATCGGGTGTACCAACCCCCTCGGTTGCTTGGCCCGCTGCGGCAGACAGGCGCATCTGCACTAGATCGGCCAGAGAGCTGGCATCCGCTCCGCTTGCCCCCGCTCGGTCAATGAACGCGGCGAGTTCTGCAATCCTGCCTTCCAACCACCCAGACTCAGGGAACCTAGCCGGGGTGCCATCGCCGTTCACCGAATACATTGCCCACTGGAACGTGATCTCAGTGAAAGTGCCTTGTGCCAAATCCTCATCTGAGAATTGGTCAAGCCGCTCCGGGCTCCTCATCCCCACAACCACTCTCACCGGGCGATCATCCTCGGCCCAACGCGTCCCAAAGTGTCCCAAGCACTGCTGCTCCAGTGCGCGGGGAGAGACACCTGCATACTTGTTCTCAATGAGAACTCGCTCTCGGCCTGGCGCATCCACCGTGATATCGGGTTGTTTGGCCGAGCCAACCAGCTTGCTGGCGCGTTCTGCTTCCACCACCGACTGCGGATGGCATCGCCCGATGGCCGCTGCAATGGCCGCGTTCAGCGCCTTCTCGTCTCGGTGCTCGGCGGGCGACATCTCCCGATTGTAGGAGGCCGCCATGACAGCTTGGGGCAACGATCCAATGCCCAAGTAGGCCCTAAATGGGGCTGAACGCAGCAGATTCTGTCCCCGGCAACGAATCCCGCTCGTTGGAGTGCTACAAAGCGGCTATGGGACAGACCACATTCGGAGACACGACAATCAACACCGGCGGCGACCTCCCCGCGGTGGGATCAGCAGCACCGGCATTCTCGCTGACCGGCGGCGACCTGGCGCCCGTCACACTGAAAGGACTGGCCGGCCGCAACGTGGTGCTCAACATCTTCCCCAGCATCGACACCGGGGTGTGCGCCAACAGCGTGCGGGCATTCAACGAGCGGGCCGCCAGCCTCGACAACACCACCGTGATCTGCGCCTCAATGGACCTGCCTTTTGCCGGCTCCCGCTTTTGCGGTGCCGAGGGCATTGAGAACGTGACCATCGGCTCCATCTTCCGCAACCGGGAGTTCCTGGACGACTATGGCGTAGAAATGGTCGACGGCCCCCTGTCCGGCCTCACCGCTCGGGCCGTGGTGGTCATCGCCCCCGACGGCACCGTGGCCCACAACGAGCTAGTGGCCGCCATCGCCGACGAACCCAACTACGACGCCGCCCTCGCCGCCTGTTCCTGACCCGGGCCGACTCGCTACTTGGGAGTGAACACCCGGTGCACCACTTCGCGAATGCGCTGGCTCATGGGGTCGCGTTCGGGGTGCTGGGCTGCTTCGGCGTCTTCGAGCTCTTGCACCACCTCGTGTCGTTCGACGTAGCTGGATAAGAAGGCCTGGATGGTGGCGGCTGCCGGAAGGGCCAGCACCGCTCCCACCGCCCCCAGCAGCAGGCTGCCGACAATCACTGCGCCAAACGCCACCGTCACGTGGATCTCCATGGTGTGGGCAGTCACCTTGGGTTGGAGCAGGTAGTTCTCCACCTGTTGGTACACCACGATGGCGATCAAAATGGCCAGTCCGGTTGATGGCCTGTCCAACAACCCGATCAGCACCGGCAGAGCCCCGGCAATATAGGTGCCGATAACCGGTACGAACTGCGATATCAAGCCCACCCACATCGCCATCGGCATGGGGAACGGCGCATCCACCAGCCAGAACACCAGCCAGTGGACCAAAAACGAGATCACCGCCAAGATCAGTCGGCTGTAGATGTATCCCCCGGTCTTGTCGATGGCCAGATTCCAAATGCTCAGCACTTGGCGCTGATGCTGGGGCGACAGCAAAGAGCAGATGTTGCGCCGAAGCTTCGGACCCTCGGCCACCAGATAGAACGTGAACAATACGATGGTGAGGATCTGGAAAAGCACTTGCAGCACGGTGGCGCCCAGGTTGATCAAGTTGTCCGCTAGCCGGGTGGCCAGGTTGGCGACCGCTCCACCCTCCTGAAACTCATCAAGCAACCCTTGGGCGTCGACTTCGATGTCGAAGGTGTCCTCTAGCCAGTCCTCGATGTCATTGATGTAGCCGGGAGCGTCGTCGGCAAATTCACCTATTTGATCGGCCAGAACAGTGCCAATGGCCCATAGGAACAGCCCCACCGCTGCCAGCAGGGCCAAGAACATGATTCCGGTGCCCACTCCCCGGCGAATGCCCACCCTTTCCATGCGATTCACCGCAGGCTCCAGCGCAAAAGAGAGGAAGAACGACACCAGAACGATGACGATGAGCGCTTTCAGCTCCTCAATCAACCATGCCAGCACGTACAGCCCGCCGAGAGCCGCCGCACCGGTCAGAATGGCGCGAAACAGCCAAGGAGGCACCTTCTGGGACGGCGTCTCTTCAGGCGAAACTTCGTCCACGGTTTCACGCTAACCCTCCCCTTTTGCCCAATCGGGGATTTGGCCATTGCCCCTGCAACCGCTATCCTTTCTATTTCGTGCCGGCTCCGGTCGGCACTGTTCGTGTCAAACGAAGTCCGTCCAGGCCCACTAGCAGCAATCACCCTGCTCTGGGAACCGGATGGCACAACCGAAGCCCGCTCCGCCGGAAAGTCCCACCCGCTGGGTCTGCACCCGTGCGGAGCGTTCGCGTGAAGGCAGGGTCGCGATGGTTGCCAAGGCGATTGTCGGCGAAAAACTAGGAATGACCCAGGTATGGGACGAGAACGACCGCGTCGTGCCCGTCACCGTGCTGCGGGTGGAACCCTGCCGTATCGTGCAGGTCAAGCGGCCGGAGACCGATGGCTATTCCGCCCTCCAGGTGACCTACGGAACCCAGAGCCCCGATCGGTTGACCCAGCCGGAGCGAGGCCATTTGGACAAGGCCGGCGTGGCACCCGGACGCCAGCTGGTGGAGTTGCGTCTCGACGATGTGGGTAGCTACGAGGCCGGGCAGGAAATCGGAGCCGACGTATTCGACGGCGGCGAGTTGGTGGATGTAACCGGGGTCAGCAAGGGCAAAGGCTTCACCGGGGTCATGAAGCGGCACAACTTCAGTGGCCAAAAGGCCAGCCACGGTGCCCACAAAGTGCACCGCAAACCCGGCGCCGTCGGCCAGTGCGCCACCCCGTCGAGGATTTTCCGAGGCAAAAAGATGCCCGGGCGGGCGGGTGCCGAGAAGGTCACCACACTGAATCTCCAGGTGGTGAGAGTGGACAACGAGAATGATCTGATCCTGCTGAAGGGCTCGGTTCCTGGCCGTCGAGGCTCAACCGTGCTGATCCGCAGCGCAGTCAAGAACGGTTCGAAATGACCACCGTTACCGCCCCCGTTGACGAGGCTCCGGTGCTGCAAGTGCACACTGTTACCGTTCGCAACCCCTCCTCCGGGCGCAAAACCGGGTCCGTCGACTTAGACCCCGAGATGTTCGGCATCGAACCCAACGTGGCCGTCATGCACCAGGTGGTCACCGCCCAGCTGGCGGCCCGGCGCCGGGGAACTCAGAGCACCAAAACCAAAGCCGAGGTCAAAGGAGGCCCCGGCAAGCCCTGGCGCCAGAAGGGCACCGGCCGAGCTCGCCACGGGTCGATACGCAATCCGCAGTGGCGAGGAGGGGGCGTCGCCCTCGGGCCCAAGCCTCGGAGCTACCGCCAGCGCACACCCAAGAAGATGGTTCACTTGGCGCTGCGATCGGCGCTGTCCGACCGGGCTCGCGATGAGAAGGTAATCGTGGTCGACCGCTGGCGGTTTGAGTCCCCTCGCACCAAAGATGCGATCGCCGCGCTCGACTCCTTGAAGGCAGAAGGCCGGGTGTTGTTGGTGGCGGGGCGCCAAGAAACTGAGGTGTGGAAGAGCTTCCGCAACCTGTCCCAGGTTCATCTCATCAGCCCCGGCGAGCTGAATGCCTACGACGTACTGGTGTCCGATGTGGTGGTGTTCACCCTCGACACCCTGCCCTCGACTGGCACTGCCGAGGCCGACGCCAAGGAGATCGAGGCCGAAGAGGCCGACGCCGACGAAGGAGACGAGGCATGAAAGATCCTCGTGACGTCGTGCTCGCCCCGATCGTCTCCGAGAAATCCTATGAGCTGCTGGAAGCCAACGTTTATACCTTCCGGGTTCACCCTGACGCGTCCAAGCCTGAGATCAAGGACGCGGTGGAGTCGTTGTTCGACGTAACCGTTCTCAAGGTCAACACCATGAACCGAAAGGGCAAGCGCCGCCGCAACCGGCGGAGCCCCACCTTCGGCCGCCGGCCCGACGTCAAGCGGGCACTGGTCACGCTGGCTGAGGGTGACGAGATCGAGTTGTTCGACGTATAGGGAACGCCATGGCAGTACGTAGACGAAATCCCACCAGCCCCGGCCGGCGCTTTCAGACGGTGTCGGACTTCTCCGGCATCACCACCACCAAGCCCGAGAAGTCGCTGGTGGCCAAGAAAACCAGCACCGGCGGGCGCAACAACCACGGACGCAAGACCTCCCGCCATCGCGGTGGAGGCCACAAGCAGCGCTACCGCGTCGTCGACTTCAAGCGAACCAAAGACGGCGTTCCCGCCACCGTGGCTTCGGTGGAATACGACCCCAACCGCAATTGCCGAATCCTGCTATTGCACTTCCACGACGGCGAGAAGCGCTACATCTTGGCCCCCGATGGCGTGGGCGTGGGCGACATTTTGCAGAATGGCCCCGGTTCCGAGATCAGGCCGGGCAACGCCCTGCCACTGCGCTACATCCCGGTGGGAACCACCATCCATGCCGTGGAACTGAAACCCGGCGGCGGTGCCCGCATGGCCCGCTCCGCCGGTGCCAGCGCCCAGTTGGTGGCCAAAGAGGGCAGCTTTGCCACCCTCCGCCTACCCAGCACAGAGATGCGCCGAGTTCCCATCGATTGCCGGGCCACCGTGGGGTCGGTGGGCAACGCCGAGGCCGAACTCATCAAGCTGGGCAAGGCCGGCCGGGCACGCTGGAAGGGAGTGCGGCCGCAAACCCGGGGTGTGGCCATGAACCCGGTGGACCACCCCTTGGGCGGCGGCGAGGGCAAGTCTTCTGGCGGACGCCATCCCGTGTCTCCATGGGGCCAGCTTGAAGGCCGCACTCGCAACAAGAAGAAGAAATCGCAGCAGATGATCATCCGACGGCGCCGCACCCGCGGCGGCCGCCGCTAGGACGAGAGCTCGAAAGGAGGGACCGCTGATGCCCAGGAGTTTGAAGAAGGGGCCGTTCGTCGACGGCCACCTGTTGCGCAAGGTCGACGCGCTCAACGACCAGAACACCAAGCAGGTCATCCGCACCTGGTCCCGCCGCTCCACCATTATTCCCGACATGGTGGGCCACACCATCGCGGTCCACGACGGTCGCAAGCACGTGCCGGTGTACATCACCGAGTCGATGGTGGGCCACAAGCTGGGCGAGTTCGCCCCCACGCGCACATTCAGGGCCCATGCCGGTCAAGAGCGGGGAGTTCGTCGCTGATGACCGCGATCACCGTGGGCACCGAGACCCGGCCCGGCAGTCGGGCAGTGGCCAAGTACGTGCGCTCGTCGGCCTACAAGGCCCGCGAGGTACTCGACTTGGTGCGAGGAAAGTCATACGCCGAGGCGCGGGAGATTCTGACCTTCTCGGAAAGGCGAATCTCCGACACCATCGCCAAATGCCTCGACTCCGCGGTGGCCAACGCCGAGCACAACGACGAACTCGACGGCGAAGAGCTGTTCGTCGCAGCCTGCTATGCCGACGAGGGTCCGACGCTGAAGCGCTGGCGGCCCCGAGCCCGGGGCCGGGCCACCCGCATCCGCAAGCGGACCTGCCACATCACCGTGGTTGTGGCCCGCTACACCGATGACGAATTGGCCGCCATCGATGCCCAAATGGCCCTCAAGGGCTCCGACCGGCGCAGCTCAGCCGCCGAAGCTCGCCGTCGGCGGGTGGCGGCCAGCCGCCAGCGCGACGCCGAGCGGGCTGAAGAACACGACCAAGACGAGGATGATCTCGAGGCCACCGACGATGCCGAACTCATCGAGGACGACACCGTTATCGACGACGACACCGGAGACCTCGAAGAGGGCGTCGACGACGACGACACCGTCGACGAAGACGCCGCCGAAGAAGCAACAGACGAAGACGAAGACGACAGCGACACAGAAACTGTCGCCGAAACCGCAGACGCCGCCGAAGAAGACGAGAAGGAATCCTGATGGGCCAGAAGATCAATCCTTACGGATTCCGACTCGGAGTCACGACCGATTGGAAGTCGCGCTGGTTCGCCAACCGGCGGGAATACGGCGACTTCATCATCGAGGATTGGAAGGTGCGCGACTACCTGATGTCGGAGTTGCCCCACGCCGCAATCAGCCGAATCGAAATCGAGCGCACCCGCGACCGGCTGCGGGTGGACGTCCACACCGCACGACCGGGAATCGTCATCGGTCGCCGGGGCAGCGAGGCCGACCGGCTACGCAACGGCTTGGCCAAGATCACCGGCAACAACCGGGTGCAACTCAACATCCAGGAGATCAAGCAGCCTGAGCTGGATGCCGCTCTCATCTCCCAGGGCGTGGCCGACCAGCTGGCCAACCGGGTGGCATTCCGCCGGGCCATGAAGCGAGCTGTCCAAAATGCCCAGAAGGCCGGTGCTCTCGGCATTCGGGTGCAGTGCTCGGGCCGTTTGGGCGGCTCGGAGATGGCCCGCACCGAGTGGTACCGAGAAGGCCGGGTTCCCCTGCACACCCTGCGGGCCGACATCGATTACGGCTTTCGTGAGGCTCACACCACTTACGGCCGCATCGGAGTGAAGGTGTGGATCTACAAGGGCGACATCCTCCCCTACAAGACTCAGGCCGAAGACAAGATCAGCCGCGAGGCAGCCATGGCCGTTGGGGAGGCCTCCGGCTCGCAAAGGCCCCGGGCCGTGGTGTCGTCAGCAGGGGGTCGGCGCCCAGGGGAGATCGACCGCCCCGAAGAAACTGAAGAGCCCGCCCCACTCATCAAGGAGGCCGATCCCGAGTTCGAGAAATTGCTCGAAGAGGAAGAGGACATCCTCCGCACCACTCGTGAGCACCGCGAGACACCCCATTTCCGACCCGGCGATGCAGATTGATCCGCCATGTTGAATTTCGAGACCATCGAGCACCGTAAGGGCCAGGACCAGCCATGTTGATGCCCAAGAAGGTCAAGCACCGCAAACACCATCGTGGCCGAACCAAAGGCCATGCCAAAGGGGCCACCAGCGTGAACTTTGGCGAGTACGGCATCCAGGCCCTCGAGCCCGGGTGGATCACCGCCCGCCAAATCGAGGCCACCCGTATTGCCATCACCCGCCACATTCGCCGAGGCGGCAAAGTTTGGATCAACATCTTTCCCGACAAGCCGGTTACCGAGAAGCCGGCTGAGACCCGAATGGGCTCGGGCAAGGGCAACCCGGAGCGCTGGGTAGCGGTTGTGAAACCCGGCCGCATTCTGTTCGAGCTCTCCTATCACGATCGTGAGATGGCCCGCACGGCCATCGAGCGAGGAATCCAGAAGCTCCCTGTAAAAGCTCGATTCGTCGAGCGCCGGGAAGGGTGGTAGCGATGGCTCGTAAGACGACCTGGCAAGGCCTTAGTGACGCTGAGCTCATCGAGCGCCTCGACGAGGCCAAAGACGAGGTGTTCAAGCTCCGTTTCCAAATCGTCACCGGCCGCTTGGACAACACCGCCCGCCTGAAGCAGGCCAAGAAAGAGGTGGCTCGGGCCATGACCGAGCTGCGTATGCGGGAGATCCAAGCCGCCGAAGCCCTGGAGGCTGAGAATGTCTGACCCCACAACCGAAGTGCAGCCCGCCCCCCGGCCCAACGGCCGCAAAGTGCGGGAAGGAATGGTGGTGTCCGTCGGCATGGACAAGACAGCGGTGGTGGCCTCCACCGACCGCGTCCGCCACCGCCGGTACAACAAGACCGTGCAACGCACGACCCGTCTGTTCGTCCACGACGAGACCAACCAACTCGCCGTTGGCGACCGGGTACGGGTTCAGGAAACCCGCCCGCTATCCAAGAACAAGCGGTGGCGGCTGCTCGAAGTGGTGGAGCGGGCACGATGATCCAGCAAGAGACCCGGGTAAAAGTGGCCGACAACTCCGGGGCCAAAGAGGTGCTGTGCATTCGAGTGCTGGGCTCCTCCCGAAAGCGATACGCCACCATCGGTGACGTGTTCGTGGCCACCGTCAAAGACGCCATGCCTGGTGCCGCCGTGAGCAAGGGCGACGTGGTGCGCTGCGTATTGGTTCGGGCCAAGAAGGAGAAGCGCCGCAAAGACGGCTCCTACATCCGCTTTGACGAGAACGCCGCAGTGTTGATCAACGACCAGCAACAGCCGCGGGGAACCCGCATCTTCGGCCCGGTAGGGCGAGAGCTGCGGGATAAGCGGTTCATGCGCATCGTGTCACTCGCACCGGAGGTGCTGTAGCTGCCATGAAGATTCGCAAAGGAGATCGGGTTCGGGTGCTCAGCGGAAAGGACCGGGGCAAGGAGGGCGAGGTCGTGTTCGCCTACCCGGCCGAGGGCACGTTGATCGTGGACGGTGTGAATATCGCCACCAAGCACCAGGGCCCCCGCCAAGGGATCATGCAGACCGGCATCATCGACAAGGAGATGCCCATCAAGGCCTCAAATGTGGCCGTGATCAGCCCAGCCGACGGCCGCCCCACCCGAGTGGGATACCGATTCGACACCGACGGACGAAAGATCCGCGTCTGCCGCCGCACCGGGGTGGACCTGTAATGGCTGTCACTGCAACCGCCCCTCGACTGCAAGCCCTGTATAGGGAAGAAATCCGCGACGAGCTCAAAGAGCGGTTGGGGCTGGACAACGTCATGGAAGTGCCCCGGTTCGAGAAGATCGTATTGAACATGGGCGTGGGCGAGGCCGTGGCCCAGGCCAAGCTGCTCGATGGCGCGGTGGCCGACCTGACCATCATCGCCGGACAGCGCCCCGTTATCACTCGGGCCAAGAAGTCGATCGCCAACTTCAAGATCCGCGAGGGGAATCCCATCGGGGCCAAGGTCACCCTCCGGGGGCCCCGCATGTGGGAGTTCTTAGATCGCCTCATCAACCTGGCCATTCCCCGCATCCGGGATTTCCGAGGCCTGTCGCCCCGATCCTTCGACGGCAACGGCAATTACTCGTTCGGAGTCACCGAGCAACTCATCTTCCCGGAAGTCGACTACGACTCCATCGACACCATCAGGGGCATGGACATCACAATCGTTACCACCGCATCCACCGACGACGAAGGCCGAGCACTGCTCGAAGCTTTCTCGTTTCCATTCCGAGCCGAGGGACAGTAACTCAATGGCAAAAAAGGCGCTTGTCCAAAAGCAACAGCGAACGCCCAAGTTCAAGGTGCGGGCCTACACCCGCTGCCGCCGCTGCGGCCGGCCCCGGGCCGTGTACCGCAAATTCGGCCTGTGTCGGGTGTGCCTGAGAGAGCTGGCCCACGCCGGCGAGATCCCGGGCCTGACCAAGGCGAGCTGGTGAGGTGATTGAGACGATGATCTTTCTCAATGAACTGGTGAGGTGATGCGACTGTGACTATGACCGACCCCATCGCCGACATGTTGACCCGCATCCGCAACGCCAATACCGCCATGCGCGACGAGGTGAAGATGCCGTCCTCCAAGATGAAGGTGGCGCTGGCCGACGTCCTGAAGCAGGAGGGCTACATCGATAACTTCGAGGTGGCCCAGGCCGAGCGCGGCCCCGGACAAACACTCACCATCGACATGAAGTACTCCGACCAGCGGGAGCGGGTCATCTCCGGGATCACCCGGGTGTCCAAGCCCGGTCTGCGGGTGTACTCCAAATCGGACAGCATCCCCCGAGTGCTCGGTGGGCTGGGGGTGGCCATCGTGTCCACCAGCAAAGGCTTGATGAGCGACCGCGAAGCTCGCCGCCGCCGTATGGGCGGCGAAGTCGTCTGCGTGGTCTGGTAGGAGGCCCCCGGTGTCACGAGTCGGAATGAACCCCATACCGGTGCCGGACGGCGTGGATGTGGCCATCGAGGGCGCCCATGTCACGGTTTCTGGCAACCGCGGCACGCTGGAGCACGACCTGCCCGAAACCATCTCGGCTCGAATCGAGGACGGCTTTGTCATCGTCGAGCGGGCCGACGAACAGCGCAACTCCAAGGCGCTGCACGGGTTGAGCAGGTCGCTGTTGGCCAACATGGTCACCGGCGTCAGCGAGGGCTTTCGCAAGGAACTGGAAATCGTGGGAGTGGGCTATCGGGCCATTGCGCAGGGCGCAGGCAAGATCGAGCTGCAACTGGGGTTCAGCCACCCTGTCTACGTCGAGGCGCCTGATGGCGTGACCTTCGAGGTGCCCAACCAGACAAGCATCCACGTACTGGGCTTCGACAAGCAAGCGGTCGGCCAAGTGGCCGCCGACATTCGAGCTATCCGCAAGCCTGAGCCCTACCGGGGCAAGGGCATCCGCTATGCCGGCGAACGGATCATCCGCAAGGCCGGGAAGGCCGCGAAGTAGGACAACGGAGATTCGATGAGCAGCGTCAAGCACAAGCACCAGAGCCGGACCCGGCGCCATCGCCGGGTCCGCAAAAAGATCCAAGGCACCGCCGAACGCCCCCGTCTGGCCGTCTACCGGTCCAACCGCCACATCGTCGCCCAACTCATCGACGACACCTCTGGTCACACCATCGTTTCAGCATCCACCACCGAGGCCGAACTGCGATCCGGTCCGACCGGAAACGTGGCCGGTGCTGCTGCGGCCGGCAAGCTCATCGCCGAGCGGGCCAAAGAGAAGAACATCACTGCGGTGGTCTTCGACCGGGGTGGCTTTCGCTACCACGGGCGTGTGGCCGCCCTGGCCGATTCCGCTCGAGAAGCTGGACTGGAGTTCTAGTGACTGATACTTCAAATTCGACACCCACTGGCGACGGCCAGCTTCGCGACTCTCGGGTGATCAACATCAATCGAGTGGCCAAAGTGGTCAAGGGCGGACGCCGGTTCTCCTTCACCGCGCTAGTAGTGATCGGCGACGGCGCAGGCCGGGTCGGATTGGGCTACGGCAAGGCCAAGGAGGTGCCCCTGGCCATACAGAAGGGCACCGAGGAGGCCCGCCGCAACCTGTTCCGAGTACCGCTGGCCTCCTCTACCATCACCCACCCGGTTATCGGCGAGACGGGCGCCGGGCGAGTTTTGCTCAAACCGGCCGCGCCCGGCACGGGCGTGATCGCCGGTGGTGCCGCTCGGGCCATCCTGGAGGAGGCAGGCATCGGCGACGTGCTGTGCAAGTCGCTGGGCTCGCCCAACCACATCAACGTCGCTCGAGCCACTATTGCCGGACTCAAGGCCCTCAAACGCCCCGACGAAGTAGCCCGCCACCGGGGCATTCCCGCCGATGAGTTCGTGCCCGCAGGGCTGCTGGCCGCCTACCGGGAATCAGAGCGCCAATCTGCGGCCGCCGCGGACGAAAGCGAGGAGTAGTGGCCATGGCAATCAAAGTCACTCAGACTCGATCTCAGATCGGCACCCGCCCCAAGCAGCGGGGCACGCTGCGGGCATTGGGCTTGCGGGGCATCGGGCAAACCAACACCTTGCCAGACGCCCCTGAAGTCAGAGGGATGATCGACAAGGTGGCCCACTTGATCTCCTGGGAGGAGACCGACGAGTCATGAAGGTCCACGATCTCTCCCGGGAGGAAGCCGGCGAATCATGAAAGTTCACGATCTGAAACCAGCTCCTGGCTCTCGCAAGCGGCCGCAGCGCAAGGCTCGGGGCATCGCCGGCAAGGGCGGAAAGACCGCAGGGCGGGGCATGAAGGGCCAGCGGGCCCGGAGCAAGATCCCCGTGGGCTTCGAGGGCGGCCAGATGCCACTGGCCCGCCGGGTGCCCAAGCTGCGCGGGTTCAAGAACCCGTTCCGGGTGGAGTACCAAGCCATCAACCTGGATGTAATTGAGGCCACCGGGCTCGATGAGATCACCCCGGAGGTACTGCACCAGAGGGGGCTGCTGCACAAGGGCGCCTTGGCCAAGGTGCTGGGCCGGGGCGAGCTGACCCGAGCGGTTACCGTCAAAGCCCACGGTTTCTCCGAATCGGCGAAAGCGGCCATCACCGCCGCAGGCGGTAGCGTAGAGGTGTTGCCCAAGCCCTTCACCGGGCGGCCACCGGCCAAGGGCAACGCCCTCACCAACCGATAGTCAACCCTCGACAGGTTTAAAGGAGTAGGAAACGCCGTGCTCACCAGGGTGACAAACATGTTCCGGGTAGCTGATCTGCGGAACAAGATCCTCTTCACCCTGTCAATGCTGGTGATCTTCCGCCTCGGCGTGGCCATCCCCTCCCCCGGCGTCGACCTCGACGCCGTGGACCAGCTCCGCAATCAGGCCGATGCCGGAGGCGTCACCGGACTTCTCAACTTCTTCTCCGGCGGCGCCTTGTCGCAGTTCGCCATATTCGCCCTGGGCATCTTCCCCTACATCACCGCATCCATCATCATGCAGGTTCTGGGCGTGGTGATCCCCCGCATCGAGCAGTGGCAGAACCAGGGTGCGGTGGGCCAGCGCAAGATCACTCAGTGGACCCGGTACCTGACCATCGCCATCGCCATCATCCAGGCCACATCGTTCTCCTTCTTGTTCCACAATGGAGGTGGCGGGTTCAGCCTCACCGGCGGCAACGCCAATCAGGCCATCGATCTGCTGCCCAACTTCACCGCCCCGCGGGTGTTCTTGGTGGTGCTCACCCTCACCGCCGGCACCGCGTTGCTGATGTGGATGGGCGAACTCATCACCCAGAAGGGCATCGGCAACGGCATGTCGTTGATCATCTTCGCCTCGGTGGTGTCCACCATCCCCAACCAATTCTCCTTGGTGAAGGCGTCCGAAGGCTGGGACGCGGTCTTCGTCATCGCCCTCATGTACCTGGCTCTTTTGGTGGCCATCGTGTTCGTCGAAAACGGACAGCGGCAGATTCCGGTGCAGTTCGCCAAGCGGGTTGTGGGTCGGCGCATGGCTGGCGGCCAGAGCACGTACATTCCGCTGAAGGTGAACCAGTCGGGCGTGATCCCCATCATCTTTGCCAGCTCGGTGCTGTACCTGCCCATCCTGTTGTCCGCAGTGCTGCCGTCTGATTCCAACCCCGACCGCAACACCTGGGGTGAGAGTGTCCAGGACTGGGTGAACACCCACTTGGGCGACCCGGCCGACACGGTGTACCTGATCGTCTTCGCGGTGATGATCGTGGGCTTCGCCTACTTCTACACTGCCATCACCTTCGACCCGGTCAAACAGGCCGACCAGATACGCAAGCAGGGCGGATTCATCCCCGGCATCCGACCGGGCCGCCAGACCGAGCGCTACCTGGGCCGCATCCTGTCGCGCATCACGCTGCCCGGGGCGCTGTTCATCGCCGCGGTGGCTGTGATCCCTGCCATCGCCCTCTCCCAGTACATCCCCAGCCAGAGCGCATCCGCTTATAGCTTCAGCGGCATTTCCGTGCTCATCGCGGTGGGTGTGGCTTTGGAAACCATGAAGCAGATCGACAGCCAGCTCATGATGAGAAACTACGAGGGCTTCTTGAAGTAATGCCTCAGATCCTCGTGATTTTGGGGCGTCAGGGGTCGGGCAAGGGAACCCAGGCCGCCTTATTGGCTGATCGCTACGGGGTGGTCCACGTTTCCACCGGTGACATGCTTCGGGCCGCAGTGGAGGCAGGCACCGAGTTGGGGCTTAGGGCCAAAGCAGTGATGGACGCCGGTGACTTGGTCGGCGACGACATCATGATCGGCATCGTGGACGAGCGGCTAGCCGCCGACGACATCGTTGCCCACGGCGTGCTGTTGGACGGCTTTCCCCGCACCACCGCCCAGGCCGACGCTTTGGCCGAGATCGCGGGCGGAACCGGGCCCGACCTGGCCATCAACCTCGACGTGCCAATTGCCGAGGTCACCGAGCGGATGCTGGCCCGGGGCCGGGCTGACGACACAGCCGAGACCATTGCCCGCCGCCTCGAGCTCTACGAGGCTGAAACCGCCCCGCTGCTGGCGTGGTTCGAAAAGCGCGATTGCCTGTCGGTCGTCGACGGATTGGGCACAGAAGAAGAGGTGTTCGCCCGTCTCACCGAGGTGATCGACGCTCTCTAGAGTTCACCTGCCGGTTTGTCCCTCTCGGCAGCGGCGGGTAGCATTGTCATTCGGCTCACTTGGGGGGCCATTATTCGCGCGGTTCGCCGCACAAGCATGCCAAGACGTCAGGAGAGGTCGCCCTTGGCGAAAAACAAGGAAGACGCCATCATCATGGAGGGGACGGTCACCGAGTCCCTTCCCAATGCCATGTTCCGAGTCGAACTCGAGAACGGGCACAAAGTGCTCACCCACATCTCCGGCAAGATGCGGATGCACTACATCAGAATCCTCCCCGGCGACCGGGTCCAAGTGGAATTGACCCCATACGACCTTCAGCGGGGCCGGATCACCTACCGATACAAATAGCCCCAAGACTCATGGAAATTGGGCACAACAGATCATCGAAAGGCACGTCGTGAAAGTTCGTCCCAGTGTGAAAAGAATCTGCGACAAGTGCAGAGTCATACGCCGACATGGGCGCGTGCGAGTGATCTGCGCCAACCCTCGACACAAGCAGAGGCAGGGCTGAGCTGTGGCCCGTATTGCCGGCGTCGACATACCGCGAGAGAAGCGCACTGTGGTCTCACTGACCTACATCTACGGCATCGGGCCGTCTTTGGCCCGTCAGGTTTGCTCCGAGACCGAAATAAACGAGAGCACCCGACTGCGCGACCTTACCGACGAAGAAGTGGCCCGACTGCGCAACTACATCGAGGGCAGTTTGCGGGTGGAGGGCGACCTCCGTCGGGAAACCAGCCAAGACGTCAAGCGCAAGATGGAGATCGGCTGCTACCAGGGGCTGCGCCATCGCCGAGGGCTCCCCGTGCGCGGCCAGCGCACCCATACCAACGCTCGGACCCGCAAAGGGCCGAAGAAGACGGTCGCCGGAAAGAAGAAGGTGATGAAGAAGTGAGACGAGAAGGGAATTATCGCTAATGGCCAAGCCATCAGCCGGAGGGCGTCGGCCCCGCCGCCGGGAGCGCAAGAACATCTCTTATGGGGTGGCACACATCAAGAGCTCCTTCAACAACACCATCGTGACCATTGCCGACCAACAGGGGAATGTCCTCTCTTGGGCTTCAGCCGGCAATGTTGGATTCAAAGGGTCTCGCAAGTCCACCCCGTTCGCAGCCCAGATGGCCGCCGAGCAGGCCGGTCGCAAGGCCATGGAGCACGGCATACGGAAAGTCGACGTGCAGGTGCGCGGGCCAGGCTCGGGCCGTGAGACCGCCATCCGCTCGCTTCAGGGAGTGGGTATCGAGATAACTGGGATCAAGGACGTCACCCCCGTTCCCCACAACGGTTGCCGGCCGGCCAAGCGGCGGAGGGTCTGACATGTCACGCTATACCGGCCCACGATCCCGGGTATCCAGGCGCCTCGGCGTCAACGTATGGGGCACCAAAGGCGAAACCATCGCCCTGGAGCGGCGTCCCTATCCCCCCGGAGAACACGGAAGAACCCGGCGCCGGGGCAACGTGTCCGAGTACCTGCTTCAACTTCAGGAGAAGCAGAAGGCCCGATACACCTATGGCCTCAACGAGCGCCAGTTCCGCAATGTCTTCAAAGAGGCAGCCCGCCATAAGGGAGTCACCGGAGAGAACATGCTGCGGTTCTTGGAGCTACGCCTCGACAACGTGGTGTACCGCCTCGGCTGGGCTGCCACCCGCCCCCAAGCCCGGCAGTTCGTTTCCCACGGCCACATCAACGTGAACGGCCGCCGGGTCAACATCCCCAGCTATCGACTCCGCAAGGACGACGTGCTGTCGCTGCGGGACAAGGCCAAGGAAATGATTGTGGTGACGTGGAATCTGGATGTGCTCGATCGCACGCCGCCCGCCTGGCTGAGCCGCAGCGACGATGGCCTGGAGGCCACCGTGCGAGACGCTCCACTGCGCGAGCAGATTGATGTGCCCGTCAGAGAGCAGCTCATTGTCGAGCTCTACAGCAAGTAAGCCAAAACCATTCGCCATTTCAAGAACTGAACAAGTTGACCACCACTATTCCTAGAACCGAGGGAGCCGGATCATGCTGGTAATGCAACGACCCACCGTGGAGTCCGTTACCGAGCCGCAAGACAACCGCCAGAAGTTCGCCATCGGCCCATTGGAGCCTGGCTTCGGACACACCCTGGGCAATTCCCTGCGCCGGGCACTTCTGTCGTCGATCCCCGGGGCGGCGGTGATTCGGGTGCGCTTCGACGATGCCCTCCATGAGTTCGACACCATCGCCGGTGTAGCCGAGGACGTGACCGACATCATCTTGAATCTGAAGGATCTCGTCCTACGGTGCCATAGCGAGGAGCCGGTGGAGCTGCGTATCGACCAGCGAGGCCCCGGCGAGCTCTCCGGGGCGAGCCTGGACGTCAACCCCGACGTCGAAGTGCTCAACCCCGATCTGGTCATTGCCCGGTTGAACGAAAAAGCCCGCCTGGCCATGGACATCACCGTCTCACAAGGACGGGGCTATGTATCGGCCGAGATCAACAAGGAAGACTCCACCATCGGTGTCATCCCAATCGACTCCATCTTCTCGCCGGTGCGCCGGGTGACCTACAACGTGGAACCCACCCGGGTAGAGCAGTCAACCGAGTTTGACCGCCTGGTGCTCGACATAGAGACCGACAGCTCCATCACCCCTCAAGAGGCGCTGGCCTCAGCGGGTGCCACCCTGCGGACCCTGGTGCAGTTGGTGGAGGAGATGAGCGACGAGCCCCAGGGGCTGAGCATGGCGGAAGCGGGCAGTGCTCTCGCCGGCGCCCCCGACCTGGACTTGCCCATAGAAGACCTGGAGCTCTCCGAACGGCCCCGCAACTGCCTGAAGCGAGCCCAGATCAACATGATCGGTGAGTTGTTGGCCCGCACCGAGGACGAGTTGCTGGCCATCACCAACTTCGGTCAGAAGTCGCTGGACGAGGTCAACGAGAAATTGGACGAGCGAGGCCTCACCCTCGCCGGTCCCCGCTCGTAGAACGAAGACAACCATGCCCGGACGACCACGAAAGGGGCGCCGCTTCGGCGGCAGCTCGCAACACCAGAAGCTGATGATGGCCAACTTGGTCGCCTCTCTGATCGCGGCAGAGGCCATTACCACAACCGAAGCCAAAGCCAAGGCCATGCGCCCGGTAGCTGAGAAGCTCATCACCAAAGCCAAGAAGGGCGGACAGCACAATCACCGCCAGATCCTGGCCCACCTGGGAGACCCGGAGATCACCGACAAGCTCATGGTGGACATCGGCCCCCGCTATGCCAATCGACCGGGCGGCTACACCCGCATTCTCAAGCTTGGACCCCGCTACGGCGACAACGCCCCCATGGCCCGCATCGAGCTGGTCTAGTCACACCGAGCGGTCGTGCGGGTTCGAGCGACCGTCGCCTACGACGGCGGGTCGTTCCACGGGTTCGCCATCAATGAAGGGGTCCGCACCATCGGCGGCGACCTCGCCGACGCCCTAACCCGGTGCTTGCGCCAGTCAGTCGATCTGACGTGCGCGGGCCGAACTGACACCGGTGTCCATGCGTGGGGTCAGATAGTGAGCTTCAACGTCCCTGATGATGCCGACCTTCTCCGCGTCCGCAATGCGGTTAACCGCATGTTGGCTCCCGCCATCGTGGTTCGTGCCCTGGAGGCCGCTCCCGATGGCTTCGATGCCCGATTCGATGCCACAAGTCGCACCTACCGTTACACGATTCTGAATCGGGAGGTGCCTGATCCATTCTTGGCTGCTACGACTTGGCACCATCCTCGACCACTAGCCGTCGATCAAATGAACACGGCCGCCGCCGCGGTAGTGGGTGAACACGACTTCTCCTCGTTTTGCCGCCGACAGCACACCGCTGACGGAACGGAGAAATCCCGGGTGCGCGTCGTGTACCGAGCCGGCTGGCAACCAGCTGATCAAGATTTGCTGTGCTTCGAGATCGAGGCCTCCTCCTTCTGTCACCAGATGGTTCGCTCCATCACCGGCGCCCTGGTGGAAATCGGCGCCGGCCGACGCCCTCCCGAGGCGATGGCTGCCATCCTGGCCGCCCGAGATCGCTCTGCCGCCGGCAATCTGGCCCCACCCCACGGCCTTTGTCTGTGGTCGGTGTCCTATACCTAAGTCATTGGGCGCCACACCTGCTGGGGCAGTTGTCACTTCCCCAACTGGGGCCGTATCATTGCCTTTCCCGGGATCGCGTCCGAAGGAAAGCCGATGCCCACCTACACGCCGAAAATCAAAGACATCGAACGCGCGTGGCACGTCGTGGATGCCGAAGGGCTAATCCTCGGTCGGATGGCCACCGAGGTGGCCAGCGTGCTGCGGGGCAAGCACAAGCCCGGTTTCACTCCCCACCTCGACACCGGCGACCACGTGATCATCGTGAACGCCGACAAGGTGGTGCTCACCGGCAGCAAGACCACTGACAAGCAGGTGTATCGCCACTCCGGCTATCCCGGCGGTTTGCGCCAGACCAGCTACGGGCATCTGCTGGAGACCCAGCCCGCTGAGGCCGTTCGCCGAACAGTGCGAGGAATGCTCCCCAAGAACCGTCTAGGTCGCCAGATGCTGCGCAAGCTCAAGGTTTACGCCGGACCGGCCCATCCCCATGAAGCCCAGCAGCCCCAGCCTCTGGAGATCGCCGGGGCCCGATCCAAGACCGGAGACTCCTGATGTCTGCCCCTCTTACCCAGGCCACTGGACGCCGCAAACGAGCGGTCGCCCGCGTCCGGCTTCGCCCCGGCACCGGGCAGGTGACCGTGAACGGTCGCCAAGCTGAGGACTACTTCCCCTCCCGGAGCCACCGGATGGCGTTTATGGCCCCCCTCCAGGTCACCAACACCGCCGAGATGTACGACATCGACGTGAACATGCATGGAGGCGGAGCCAACGGCCAGGCCGGAGCTCTGCGACTGGGCATCACCCGGGCGCTGGTGGCGCTAGACCCTGAGATGAGGGAAGTTCTAAAGCAGGAGGGGTTCCTAACCCGCGACGACCGCAAGAAGGAATCCAAGAAGTACGGCTTGAAGAAAGCCCGCAAGGCGCCTCAGTACTCCAAGCGCTAGCAACAGCTCAGTGCTTCGCTTTGGAACTGACGGAGTTCGAGGCCGAGCCTACCAAGAGCTCCTGCCTGAAGACGTCGTCCGACTGGCCCAAGCGGCAGCTGAGGTGATTGCCCCAACCGCCCCGGTTGTCATCGGACGCGACACCCGAGATTCCAGTCCTGAATTCGCAGCCGCGTTGGCCACTGGCTTCAGCGCGGTCGGGGTCTCCACCCTTGACCTGGGGGTGGCCCCAACCCCCGCGGTGGCGTGGGGCGCGGCACAAACCCGAGCCCCGGGGGCAGTCGTCTCGGCGTCGCACAATCCGTGGTACGACAACGGCATCAAGTTGTTCGGCCCCGAAGGCCGAAAGCTCGACGACGAGGTCCAAGCGTCCCTAGAGGCGGCGCTGGCCGACCCCGGGCGCACCACAGTTTCCACGCTCGGCACCCCTCCACGAACCTCTGATGGATCGGAGATGCTGCGGCAGTATCTGGATGCGGTGGCCAGCACGGCTGAATTCAACGGCAGCGGCCTCCACGTGGTGGTGGACGCGGCTCACGGCTCGGCCACCGCCGCCTTGCCCGGCCCGCTTGAAGCCCACGGTGTCACCGTCACCGTGATCAACTCGTCTCCCGACGGCCGCAACATCAACCACCGGTGTGGCTCTACTCGTCCCGAAACAGTGGCCAATGCAGTCCGAAAGAACGAGGCCGATCTGGGACTCACCTTCGACGGGGACGCTGACCGGGTATTGGCCGTAGACCACACCGGCGAATTGGTGGACGGCGATCAGATCATCGCCATCTGCGCCGTCGACCGCCTTCAACATGGTCGGCTACCGGGCAACACCGTGGTGGTGACCGTGATGGCCAACCTGGGCTTCCATCGGGCGATGGCCCAGCGGGGCATCAATGTGGTGACCACGCCGGTGGGCGACCGCCATGTGCAAGCTGTGCTTCAGGAAGGGAACTGGGCGCTGGGCGGCGAGCAATCGGGCCACGTGATCTTCCCCTCCCTGGCCACCACCGGCGACGGTCTGGTGACCTCGTTGCAGCTTCTCGAGGTGGTTGCCAGCAGAGGTCTGCCGCTGCGCGACCTGGCCCGCGAGGCCATGACCAAGATGCCCCAAGTACTCCACAACGTGGCCATCGATCCCCACTCCATTGACGAAGCCTGCCTGGCGGCCGCAGTCTCCGCCGCCGAAGAAAAGCTGGGTTCGAACGGCCGAATTCTGGTCCGCCCTTCCGGCACCGAACCCCTCCTCCGCATCATGGTCGAAGCCGAAACCCCAGAAATCGCCAACACCGTCGCCACCGACGTCGCCACGGCGATCAACCAATAGCGGCGACACACCACTAACCTTGGGCGAGATGTGCGGCATTGTCGCGGTGGTCCGGCGCTGGTCTCGGCGTGTTCCTCCGACCTCGGCCGAGGTCCTCGACCTTTTGAGCCCGGTGGTCGTGGCTTTGCGCGACCTGAGCGGAACCGGCGATCTTGCCGGGGGTATCGGGGCGGCAGCCTCCAACCTGGCTCAAGCCGACCGCTTGCTTCAGGGCACCGCCGGCCTTCAGGCGCTGCTCAGCGAGAAGCCGCTACGGGCCACCATCGGAGCCACGCTGAGCGAGATCAATCGACTCATCAGCACCTTGGAAGCCGACCTCGACCGGTCGGGGAGCGATCGGGCCACCGAAGCGGTGAATGCCGCTCTGGTTCAGATGAAGGACGCGGTGTGGGCCATCGGGAATGATCGGCTCAACACAGCCGACGCCGTTGCCGAGTTGGCTGGACCCAATGCCAGTATGGGAGCCCTTTCGGCCTTCAGCTCGGTGCAGATCGCTCTGTCGGCGCTCGATCGCCTGGAAGTGCGGGGCCGGGACTCCGCCGGTCTCCACGTGATGGTCAGCGGTCACGCCCTCGATCCTGCCGATCCGGCGATAGCCGCCGCAGTGGCCGAGCGGGCCGCCGATCCCCTATTCCGGACCGGCTCGGTGCGCTGGGCCGACAACAGCTTGAGCTTCGTCTACAAGGCCGCTGCGGAAATAGGCGAATTGGGTGACAATACCGCCGCACTGCGGTCCGCCATCACGGCCGATGAACTACTGGCCTCAGCGGTGGATGCCGAGGAGGTCTCTGCGGTGGTTGTCGGGCACACCCGTTGGGCCAGCGTGGGCATGATCAACGAGGCCAATGCCCACCCCCTCAACTCCGAACTGGCGGAGGGCCCTTCCCGGCCCTACACCATCGCCGCGCTTAACGGCGACGTCGACAACCACACCGATCTTGTGGCCGACCACGACTTAGACCTACACCCCGGCATCACCACCGACGCCAAGGTCATCCCCTCCCTCTGGTCTGTTCGGTTGCCCGACTCGGCCAACCCAATCGACGCGTTTCGCCGCACAGTGGCCGACCTCAACGGCTCGGTGGCCATCGTCGGACAGACCGCGGCGCATCCCGGCCAACTGCTCTTGGCCTTGCGGGGCAGCGGCCAGGCCCTCTACATCGGCACGGCCGAGGATGCCTACGTGGTGGCCAGCGAGCCCTACGGCCTCGTGGAGCAATCCAGCCGCTACCTGCGCATGGACGGCGAAACCCCGTCCGATTCTCAGAACGCGGACGCCAGCCGGGGCCAAGTGGCTGTCTTGAACCGCGACTACGCCGGCGATCTCACTGCCGTCCAGCGCTTCTCCTATGACGGTACGCCGCTGCCGGTGAATGACGCCGACATCGTGGACGCCGAGATCACCACCCGCGATGTCGACCGCCGAGGATTCCCCCACTTCCTGCTCAAGGAGATCACCGAGTCGCCCGAGTCGTTCCGAAAGACTCTGCGGGGTCGAATCGTCAGCACTGAGGAGAACCAGCCCAGCCCGAGATTGGCAGTGGAGTTGGGACCCGAAACCCTGCCCGACTCCTTGGCGCAGCGGCTGGCCACCGGCCAGATCGGCAATTTCATCGTCATCGGCCAGGGCACCGCCGCGGTGGCGGCCCACAGCCTGGCCCACTTCTTGCGCCATGAGTTGCCCGACCGCCACGTCAGCTCGATTTTGGCTACCGAGTTGTCGGGGTTCGGCTTGCAGACCGACATGAGCGACACCCTGGTCATTGCCATCAGCCAATCGGGCACCACCACCGACACCAATCGAACCGTGGATCTCGTTCGGCGCCGGGGTGCCGCGGTCATCGCCGTGGTCAACCGGCGCAACAGCGACCTCTGCGACAAGGCCGACGGGGTGATGTACACCTCTGACGGCCGAGACGTGGAGATGAGCGTGGCCTCCACCAAGGCGTTCTACTCCCAAGTGGCCGCGGGGATGCTGTTGGCCGTGGCCCTGGCCGACGCGGCCAACGGCAACCAGCCAGCCGATTCCCGGCAGTACGAGCGGCGCCAGCAACTGCTCACGTCGTTGAGCGACCTTCCCGAGGCGATGGTCGAAGTGCTGGGCTTTCACAGCCGCATTGCCGACATCGTCCGCCGCCACGCCCTCGGTCGAACCTATTGGGCCGTGGTGGGCAATGGGCTCAATCGAGTGGCGGCCGAAGAGGTGCGGATCAAGCTCTCCGAGCTGTGCTACAAGTCCATCGCCTGCGACACCACCGAAGACAAAAAGCACATCGATCTGTCCTCAGAACCGATGATTCTGGTGTGCGCCGCCGGGCTGCTCGACTCCACCGCCCACGACGTGGCCAAAGAGGTGGCCATCTTCCGAGCCCATAAGGCCGCGCCCATAGTGATCACCAGCGGAACTGGGGCCCGATTCGACGCTGCCGCGGAGGTGATCTCCACCCCAACCACCGCCTCCCCTGAACTGGCCTTCGTGCTGGCCACCATGGTGGGCCACCTGTTCAGCTACGAGGCGGCGCTGGCCATTGACGAGCTGGCCCAGCCCCTGCGGGAGACCCGGGCGGCCATTGAATCCGAAGTAGCCGCCAGCGCCGCTGACAGCAACGCCGGCCTCGACAGCCAGCGCTTGCTGGAAAAGCTCCGCTCTCAGTTCACTCCTTCGGCCCAGCAGTTCTTCCAAGATTTGCGCCAAGGCCGCTACAACGGGTGCCTAGAAGCCGGCACCGCTGCTGAGATGGCCTCCATGTACCGCTATGCCCTGGGCATCGCTCCGCTCGATGCCTACCAACTGGAGCGGGGACGAGTGGGCACTCCCGCGGTTGTGTTGGAAGACCTCACCGCCATGCTCACCGTGGCGGTGGGCGAGCTGACCCGGTTGACGCCATCCGCCACCAGGCCAAGACCGTCACGGTGGGGATTTCACGGGCCGAGGAGTCGTTGTTGGAACTGCCGCTGGTCCGAGCCGCCCTCGACGCCGGTGCCCCCCGCCATCAGCTGAGCTACCAAACCCTGCGCACGCTGACTGCACTCGACCCCGCGATTGCCGAAGTCACCGGTTACATCCGCTACGGCATCAACGGCGACCCGGAATCGCCCAGCACCACCATCCATGTGATCGACCGGGGTGGCATCACTGTGGGATTGGCCTCTCGCACCGAACGCGATCCCACCCTGCGGGGCAGCAAGCACTTGGTGGCCATCGAACGACAGGTTCAAGCAGTTCGAGGACGCTCCGACGGCCGGACCATCGTGCTGATCCCCGAGGTCAAAGACCGCCAGACCACTGGACTCACCCTCTTGCATGTGCGATTCCGACCACACCTGTCGCCGGAGAAGGCTCAGCAGGTGTTGGAGGGCTACCGGAATCGGTTTGCCGCCCTGCGCGACGAGGTCACCGAAACCGAGCCCGATTTCCGCCTCGATCGACTGAGTGACATCAGCACCGAAGACCTCTTGCTGGAGTCATTGACCGATCTGGCCGAACGCTGGCGTCCATAGGCCAGTGTTCGGATACGCCTTAGAGATGACCCCCATCGTCACCCCGGCTGAGATGGCCGCCATCGACGCCGCCGCTCCTGAGCCTGTCGAGGAGTTGATCGAGCGGGCCGGGGCCGCGCTGGCCCGAGCCGCGCTCAGCATGCTGGGGGGAAGCTACGGGCGGCGGGTGACGGTGCTGGCTGGAAAGGGCAACAACGGTGCCGACGGACGGGCCGCCGCCCAGCGGCTGCGGCGCCGAGGCGTGCGGGTAGCCGTAATCGATGCCGCCGAACCCCCCGACTCGCTGCCACCAGCCCACCTGGCCATAGACGCGGCCTACGGCACCGGACTGCGTCGACCCTATTCCCCACCCTTGCCAGCTCCCGCGCTCGACGATCCCGGCCAGGCTGCACCGATCCTGGCCGCCGACATCCCCTCGGGGGTAAACGGGTTGACCGGTGAGATCCCCGGCCACGCCTGGATGGCCGATCAGACAGTCACCTTCGGCGCGCTCAAACCCGGACTGGTGCTCCACCCCGGCGCCCAGCACTGCGGACAGATCACGGTTGCCTCCATCGGCCTTGATAGCTCTGGGGCCCGAACCCATTTGGTTACCGCCGACGACGTGAGCCGTTGGCTGCCGGTGCGGCCCGTGGTGGCCCACAAGTGGAAGACCGCCTGCTGGGTCATCGCGGGGTCGCCAGGCATGACCGGGGCTGCCCATCTGGCCGCCTCCGCCGCAATTCGAGGCGGATCAGGCTATGTGCGGTTGAGCACCCCAGGCCTCGATGCTGCCAACCTTCTGGCTGGCTCAGCCGCGCCCACCGAAGCCGTCGGCTTCCCCCTACCCTCTGATGATTGGGCTTCGATGGTCGATGGCGACGAACTGGCCCGCTTCAAGTCGGTGCTGGTCGGGCCCGGATTGGGCCGACAACCCAACACCGTCAAAGCAGTGCGCGATCTCGCCGCCAAGGTTCAGCTTCCCCTGGTAGTGGACGGTGACGGCCTCAGCGCCCTGGGTCCCGATGCGCCTGGACTGCTAGCCCATCGCACCGCCCCAACCGTGCTCACCCCCCACGACGGGGAGTACCGCATGCTCACCGGGAAGGCTCCCAATGCCGACCGATTCGCCGCCGCCCGCTCGCTGGCCGCAGCCACCGGCGCGCTCGTCTTGCTCAAGGGCCCCACCACCGTGGTGGCCCATCCCGGCGGCGACGCACTGGCCGTAACCAGCGGTGACGCCCGGCTGGCCACCGCTGGCACCGGCGACGTACTGGCCGGACTCATCTGCGGCCTGCTCAGTACCGATGCCGAACCCATGCACGCCACCGCCGCTGCCGCCTGGCTTCACGGCCGGGCCGGCACCGCCTGTCCACTGGCCCCGACGAAGGCGTCCGATCTGCTCTCTGTCTTGCCCCAAGTATGGGAAGCCACCGTCGCCCAGAGAGTGGTGACATGAGGCCAACCTGGGCCGACATCAACCTTTCGGCCATCGCCCACAACGTGAGGCTCTTGGCCGATCTCGTGGATCCCGTCGAGCTTTGTGCGGTGGTCAAGGCCGATGCCTACGGACACGGCATGGTCCCGGTGGCCCGAACCGCAGTGGACGCGGGCGCAAGCACCCTGGCCGTGGCCCTGGTGGACGAGGGCCGCCAACTGCGAGAGGCCGGGATCAGCAGCCCCATTCTCCTGCTGTCGGAGCCCCGGCCCAACGAATTCACCGAGGTTGTCGAGTTGGGGCTCACTCCCACCGTGTACCAAGGGGAGGGTCTGGCGGCCGCGGCCGCGGCCGCGGCCGCCGCCAACGAGCGCCTGGCCGTCCACCTCAAAGTCGACACCGGCATGGCCCGAGTCGGCGCACCGTCCACTGAGGTCATGAAACTGGCTGACGCCATCGACGAGCGCGACACCTTGGAACTGGCCGGGGTGTGGACCCACTGCGCCGTGGCCGACGAGCCCGACAACCCGTTCACCGCCTATCAGATTGAGCAGTACAACCATCTGCTGTCGCGGCTGCGGCTTGTTGGCCACCACGACTTCTGTCGCCACCTGGCCAACTCGGCGGTGGCCATGGCGCATCCCGCGGGTCGATTCGACATGGTGCGCTGTGGGATCGCCATCTATGGCATTCCCCCATCGCCGGCATTGGCCAACTGCCTACCGCTTCAGCCGGCAATGACCTTGCGCACCGAGGTGGCCATGGTGAAAACCATCACCGCGGGCACTCCAGTGTCGTACGGCCACCATTACACCGCCCCAGCCGACACCCAGTTGGCCACCATCCCCATCGGCTATGCCGACGGCTGGACCCGCCGCCTCGGCGTGAGTGGAGGCGAGGTGCTGATCGGCGGCCGTCGATGCCCCATCGCCGGGGTGGTGACCATGGACCAGACCATGGTGGACTGCGGTCTCGACCACCCCGTGTCACCCGGCGACGAGGTGGTCCTCCTGGGGCGACAAGGCAACGAGGAAATCACCGCCGCCGAGATCGCCGAGCGACTCGACACCGTCGCCTACGAAATCGTCTGCCACCTCGGCCGCCGAGTGCCCCTGCGCTTTATGTAACTAACGAGATGGCATTACCGCGCCTGGCAATCCCACCGTGTACTCAGGATTGGTCTCGTTCATGATCGACTCGGTGCGGGCCGCGATCCTCTCCTTGAAATCGGGGTGGGGGAAAATCCAGAACCTGTCGTCCTTCACCGATTCGAAGACCAGCTCAGGAATCTCCGCTGGGTCGGTTCCCTCATCAATGGCATTGATCAAGCCTCGGTGGAAAGCCGCGGCTTCTGCGTCGGCCGACATGGGACCGCAGGTGTCGTCATAAGTGTCGGGGCGGTTGCGCTCAGCCCGGAATATGCCGGTGGCCACCGGACCGGGGCACAGGCAAGACACTCCGATCGGCGCTCCGATCATGTCCAGTTCCCGATGGAGCGACTCGGCAATGGCCACCGCCCCGTACTTTGAGGTGGAGTAGGGGCCGAGCAGGCCGCCAGAGGTGAGCCCACCAACTGAGGCGGTGATCACCACGTGGCCTTCTTCGCCTTTCTCCAACATCCGGGGAATGAAGCTGCGCACGCCGTTAATCACGCCCCACAGGTTCACGTCCAGCACCCAGCGCCAGTCGTCCACCGTGTTCTCCCAAGTGAACCCGCCGGTGAGCACCCCGGCATTGAGGTGCACCAAGTGGATTCCGCCGAAGCGCTCCAAGGCGGCGTTGGCCAGGGCCTCGTTGGCGTCGGGACTGGTCACGTCGGTCAGCATTAGCTGGGCATTCTCCAAGCCGCCCACGGTCTCGGCCAGCCCGGCCTCGTCGATGTCGCCCGCCAGAACGTGCATCCCCTCAGAGGCCGCTTTGCGCACCATGGCCCGCCCCATGCCACTGGCCGCCCCGGTGATCACCGCCACCTTGCCGGACAAGTCCCTCATCTCAACCTCCCATTGGCTGTGTTATTCGCCTTCATCTTGGCGCACCGAGCGGATGGATGCCTCCACGGCGGCCGCGGCCATCAACCGAACCAGCCCAAAATCAGCCTCCACCTGGCCGGTTGCCCCCACAACCAACGCATCACCGTCGCCGTCAGTGTGTACCGGCAATAGCGCCCGGGCCATACCGGCGTGACCGCTGCGGGCCAACCGGAAGCACCCCAGCTTGTCGAGCTTCGCATTTGTCACCACCACCCCGATGGTGGTGTTTGCAGGCGCTTGAGGATCGCCCTCGTCGCCAAACGGATCAGCAGGCTGGTGCTCGTAGGTACCGTCGACCAGCGCCTGTTGCACGGCACCGTCGTTGATTTCTCCGGCCGCGTTCAGCGCCACCAGCGCCCCCACCACCACATCGTCTACTTGGAGCAGAGCACCGCCCAGCCCGCCAGGCTCGCGGTTGTTTGCGCCCCGCCACTTGTTCACGGTGGCCCCTGCGCCGGCCCCCACCCGCCCCAGCGTTGGGAGGTCATCGCTGGCCGCGTCGGCGGCGGAGTAGCCGGCATCGGGGCCAGGGCGCACCAGGCCATCGCCTTCGGTCAGATCGTAGAGCGACAGACCCACCACGATGGGCACCCGGCCCCCTCGAGTCTCGAATCCCCGCCCCTGCTCCTCGCACCACCGCATCACCCCGTCGGCTGCCGCCAGCCCAAAGGCCGAGCCTCCAGAAAGCACCACTGCGTCCACCTGGCCCACCGTCCGCTCGGGTGCCAGCAAGGCAAAATCCCGGGTGGCCGGAGCGCCTCCCCGAATCTCTCCCGAAGCTGTGGTCCCTTCGGGAAACACCACCACCGTGCATCCTGTGCAGGCCGCCTCATCGGTCCAGTGCCCCACCAGCACGCCCCCGCCAACTCCCAGCATCACCGCCGACGGTACCGCACCGATTGACCCTCGTCCCACAACAGTGAAGGAGACAAAGCGGTTCAATCCAGGGTTCTCCTCAACCAATAGGGGGCGTATCCTTGGCCTGTGACGTTGACGTTGGCCGAGGTCGCCGCCGAAGCGGCGGACTGCACCAAGTGCGGCCTGGCCGAAGGCCGGACCCAGGTGGTATTTGGCATGGGCAACCCCACCGCCGACCTCATGTTCGTGGGCGAGGGACCCGGCGCTGAAGAAGACAAGCAGGGCCTTCCTTTTGTGGGCCGTTCAGGCAAGCTGCTCGACCGGCTGATGGCAGAGGAGATCGGGCTTACCCGCGATCAGTGCTATATAGCCAACGTGGTCAAGTGCCGCCCTCCCGACAATCGAGATCCCAAACCCGACGAGATTGCTGCCTGCCGCCCTTGGCTGGAGCAACAAGTCGAGCTCATCGCCCCAAGGGTGGTGGTGACATTGGGCAACTTCTCCTCCAAGCTGCTGCTGGACACAAAAACCGGGATCACCAAGCTGCGCGGCCAGAGCTACCCGATGGAGGGCATGGACAGCTCTGGCGCGGTCATTATCCCCACCTACCACCCGGCCGCGGTGTTGCGAGGGGGTGGCCTCCAAGAAGCCCAGATGCGCTCTGATCTGGTCCGAGCCCGCATGGCGATTTCCGAATGATCCGAGCCCGCACTCGATCACCTGAGGACACGAAGAACCTGGCCGCCAGCCTGGTCGAATTGGTCCAACCCGGTGACCTGATACTGCTGGTGGGCGACTTGGGCGCTGGCAAGACCACTTTCGCCCAGGGATTCGCCGCCGCCTTGGGCATTGGCGAGCCGGTGACCAGCCCCACCTTTACTCTGGCCCGCGAATACCACGGGCGGTTGCTGCTCCATCACCTCGACGTCTTCCGCCTCGACCAGATCGCCGAGGTACTCGATTTGGGCCTGCCTGAGCTGCTCGACAGCGATGGAGTCATCCTTATTGAGTGGGGCGACGCCATCCGCCAAGCCCTACCCAACAACTACCTCGAAGTTGCTCTAACTTTCGTCGACACCCTTGACACCGCTCCAGACGAGCGGGTGATAGCGCTCACCCCGGTTGGACCTAGCTGGCAAGACCGGACCCAGGCAGTGGGCACCGCGGTGGCCCATTGGATGGACGACTCAACATGTTGATCTTGGGCATCGAGTCGGCCACGCAGCAAGTGGGTTGCGCCCTTGGCGGGCACGAGGGGGTGCTGGCTTCGGCCCACAGCGCCCGAGGGCGCCGTCATGCCGAGTCCATCGCCCCCCAAATCCAGTTTGTGACCCGCCAGGCCCGGATCGAGCTGAAAGATGTGGGTTGCGTGGCTGTGGATCTCGGACCCGGCCTGTACACCGGCCTGCGGGTGGGTATTTCTAGCGCCATGGCGGTGGCCTATGCCCTCGGGGTACCCATGATCGGGGTGTCCAGCCTCGATCTGCTGGCCTTCGCGGTGCGCCACACCAACCGGTTGATCGTGGCCGCCATCGACGCCCGGCGCAGTGAGCTGTTCTATGCCTTCTACCGTCAAGTGCCCGGCGGAATCCAGCGCGTTTCCGAGGCTCAGGTGGGCACTCCCGACGATCTGGCCTCCGAGTTGCTCGCCACCAGCGACGAGGTACTGCTGGTGGGCGACGGGGCCCGGCGCTACGCGGAGGTGTTCGACCGACTCCAGAAAACCGAAATCGCTGAACAAGACTTGGCCCACCCCTCCGCTGCCTCGTTGGTGCAATTGGCACACGCCCGGGCTCTGCGGGAGGAATTTGTCAAGCCGTGGGAGCTCAAGCCGATATACCTTCGGGTCCCCGACGCCGACATCAACTGGAACACCCGATGATCGAGCCCATGAAAAGAGCTCACCTCGGCGAGGTCATGGCTATCGACGCCCTGTGCTATCCGATCCCCTGGTCCCGCGAGGTTTATGAGTCGGAACTGGCCCGCACCGATGATCGTTTCTATGTGGTGGCCAACCACGATCGAGTCGTCGGCAATCCCAATGACAAGAGCTTCAGACCCAGACGAGTCGTCGGCCATGGCGGGGTGGCCTTCGAGAAAAAGAACGCCCACATCACCACCGTGACGGTGGCTCCCGATTGCCGGGGCCAAGGCATCGGCGCCCGGCTGTTCTTGGCCCTTGCATTGGCCGCCCGACGCCGCAACACGAGCCTGGCCCTTGAAGTGGCCGCCGACAATCCATCCGCCCAATCCCTCTATCGGCGCTTCGGCCTGGCCCCGGTGGGCATTCGCCGGGGCTACTACGCCAATATGGGATTGTCGCCCGATGCAGTGGTGATGCAGGCCGACAACATCCATCAGCCCGACTATGCCGCTCGCCTCGTAAAGATCGCGGTAGAACTGGACCGAGCATGACTGCCCTGGATTCCCGTCCGGAAACCCCCGCCATCGTTTTGGGCATCGAGACGTCCTGTGATGAGACCGCCGCCGCCGTGGTTTCCGGCCCATCCGACGTTATGTCGTCGGTGATCAGCAGCCAGGTAGATCTGCACGCCCGCTACGGCGGTGTGGTTCCGGAGATCGCCAGCCGAGCCCATGTGGAGCTGCTCACCCCAGTGGTCGCCCAAGCGGTAGTCGAGGCCGGCCTCAGCGACCACGACGTGGAGGCGGTGGCCGCCACCGCCGGCCCCGGCCTCATTGGCTCGCTGTTGGTGGGAGTGAGCGCAGCCAAGTCGCTGGCTTTGGTTTGGGACATCCCGTTTGTGGCCGTCAACCACCTCGAGGCCCATCTGTACTCATCGTTTCTGGAAGAACCTGATTTGGAACTGCCAGTAGTGGTGCTGTTGGTGTCCGGTGGCCACACCCTGCTGGTGTTGATGGAGGCATTCGGACGCTACCGGCTTATCGGCCAGACCGTGGATGATGCCGCTGGGGAGGCGTTCGACAAGGTGGCCCGCTTCATGGACTTGGGCTACCCCGGTGGCCCGGTGATCGACCGTTTGGCCATGAGCGGCAACTCCGAAGCGGTGGCTTTCCCCCGCCCCATGTACGACGTCGGCTACAACTTCTCTTTCAGCGGCCTCAAGACTGCGGTGGTCAACCATGTGCGCAACCACCCCGACCATGACGTGGCCGACATCGCAGCCTCCTTCCAAGAGGCGGTGGTGGATGTGTTGGTTCACAAAGCCCGAAAGGCCGCCGAAGAGTACAGAGCCAAGGGCCTGTGCCTGGCCGGAGGGGTGGCGGCCAACTCCTCATTGCGGGAGCGCCTGCTCGACGCCTGCGTGGCCGCGGGCATCAGCGGATTCCTGCCCAGCCGTTCCATGTGTACCGACAACGCGGCCATGGTGGCCGCCGCCGGCTGGCAGCGACTTCAGCTCGACGGCCCCTCATCCCTCGAAGTGGGCGCCGACCCCAACCTTCCCCTCCCCTTCATCTAGCGGTCAGGTTGCGGTCAGCTTGTGAATTGACTGAGGCTTAGCGTCCGGCGAACCCCAAGTCTGAATTGGCCTCAACTCCGTCCACGACCTACGCTTAGCACTCGCCTATCGAGAGTGCTAACGCTCAAATATCAACCCCTTGGAGGCCAAGATGGCTCTACAGCCCCTTGATGACCGGATTGTTGTCCGCCCCAGCGAGTCTGAAGAGATGACCGCCAGCGGCTTGGTCATCCCCGATACCGCCAAAGAGAAGCCCCAGCAAGGCGAGGTTCTCGCCGTGGGTCCCGGCAAGCGGTCCGAGAACACCGGCGATGTGATCCCGGTGGACGTTTCCGTCGGCGACACCGTGGTCTACAGCAAGTTCGGCGGCACTGAGATCACCGTTGACGGTGAGGACCTGCTGATCCTGTCGGCACGCGACGTGCTCGCCATCGTCAAGTAGCCAATATGACGAAAATCCTCAAGTTCAGAGAAGAGGCCCGCCACGGCCTCGAAGCAGGCGTCAACCAGTTGGCCGACGCGGTCAAGGTGACCCTAGGCCCTAAGGGCCGCAACGTGGTCCTCGACAAGAAGTTCGGCGCCCCCACCATCACCAACGACGGCGTGTCCATCGCTCGTGAGGTGGAGCTGGACGACAAGTTCGAGAACATGGGCGCCCAGCTCATGAAAGAGGTGGCCACCAAGACCAACGACATCGCCGGCGACGGCACCACCACTGCCACCGTGCTGGCCCAGGCCATGGTCCACAACGGACTGCGCAATGTGGCCGCCGGGGCCAACCCGATGAGCCTCAAGCGGGGCATCGAACAGGCGGTGGCCGCCGCGGTGGAGTCGTTGGCCGACCAGGCCCAGGACATCTCCCAGAAAGAGGAGATCTCCCAGGTGGCCTCCATCTCGGCCGCCGACACCGCCATCGGCGACGTCATTGCCGACGCCATCGACAAGGTGGGCAAAGACGGCGTGGTCACCGTGGAAGAGTCCAACACCTTCGGGATGGAGCTCGACTTCGTAGAGGGCATGCAGTTCGACAAGGGCTTCTTGTCCCCCTACTTCGTGACCGATCCCGAGCGCCAAGAGGCCGTGCTCGACGAGCCCTACATCCTGTTCAACCAGGGCAAGATCAGCTCAGTGCAGGATCTGCTGCCCGTGTTGGAGAAGGTCATGCAGACCGGCAAGCCGCTGTTGATCATCGCCGAGGACGTGGAGGGCGAGGCCCTGGCCACCCTGGTGGTGAACAAGATCAGGGGCACGTTCAACTCTACGGGCGTCAAGGCGCCTGGGTTCGGCGAGCGCCGCAAGGCCATGCTCCAGGACATGGCCATCCTCACCGGCGGCCAAGTGGTGGCCGAAGAGGTCGGGCTCAACCTGGAGGGCGTCACCCTCGATCTGCTGGGCACCGCCCGCAAGGTGATCGTCACCAAAGACGACACCACCATCGTGGAGGGTGCGGGATCCAAGGCCGACGTTGACGGCCGGGTAGCCCAAATCCGCCAGGAGATCGACAACACCGATTCCGACTGGGATCGCGAGAAGCTCCAAGAGCGTTTGGCCAAGCTGGCTGGCGGCGTGGCCGTCGTTCAGGTGGGCGCGGCCACCGAGGTGGAGCTCAAAGAGAAGAAGCACCGAATCGAGGACGCTCTGTCGGCCACTCGCGCTGCCATTGAGGAAGGCGTGGTCGCCGGGGGCGGCACCGCCCTGCTGCGGGCTCGCCCCGCAGTGGCCAAGGTGGTGGAAAACCTGAGCGGCGACGAGGCCACCGGCGCCAAGATCGTGCTCGACTCGCTGACCGTGCCGTGCTCCCTCATCGCCTCCAACGCCGGCTTCGAGGGCTCCATCGTGGTACGCGACATCGAGGATTCCTCCGGCACCGTCGGGTTCAACGCCGCCACCGGTTCCACCGAGGATCTGGTGACCGCCGGCGTCATCGACCCGGCTAAGGTAACCCGGGCCGGATTGCAGAACGCGGCCTCCATCGCCGCCATGCTGCTCACCACCGAAGCCCTGGTGGCCGACAAGCCCGAGCCCCCCGCCCCCCCGATGCCCCCTGGTGGCGACCCCATGGGCGGCATGGGAGGTATGGGAGGCATGGGCGGCATGATGTAGCTGCCAGCATCCGCTGACTTTCTACTTGGGGGCCACCATCGCGACTGAGCAGGGTGGCCCCCAGTTCATTTCCCACCAAAGTTGGGTGTTGCCGTCCCTGTGTGCATACGTATAATACGTACATGCCCAACAAGACGATCAGCTTGCCGGATGATGTCGTTCCGGTCATCGACAGCCTCGGCGTTCCCTTTTCGAGCTGGGTCGCCGACCAACTTCGTCGCCATAAGGCTCAGTCGACTGTGACCTTTGCGCAGCAACTGGTGGCCGATGCTGCCAAGGCATCCGGTGAGCGCTTGAATGAGCAGGATGCATTGGCAGCTGGCGAGCGGATGGAGCGATCCGCACCGTGGTAGCGCGTGGCGCGGTGTACTGGATTGCTCTCGACAAGCGTCGACCGTGTGTGGTTGTGTCCTCCGACGACGTTCTTGGCATTGATATCTGGCAAACCCATGTTGTGCCCCTGACCTCGAATGTCGACAGAGCAGGCCTTGCTGGCAACGTACTACTCGACTCATCGGTGACGGGTCTTCCCAAGGATTCCGTTGCGGTGCCGCTTGGACTGGAGCTGGTTGATAGGTCCTGGTTGGCGGAGCGTGTGGGACAGCTACCCCGCGCCCTCATCGATGCCATCGACGAGGGCATCCGAGCCGTCTTGGGACTTCGGCATGGCACTCATGGCTGAGCGACCGAACCACATGACCCCGGAGGAGTTCCGGCAGCGGGGCTACCAGGCAGTGGACTGGGTGGCCGACTACATGGCGCGGCTCGGGGAATTGCCGGTCAAGGCCCCGGTCGAGCCAGGCGACATCCGGGCCATGCTGCCTGCTGAGGCGCCTGAACATGGCGAGGACTTCGCTGAGGTGCTGGCCGATCTCGACCAGGTGATCCTGCCGGGCATCACCCACTGGCAGGCGCCGGGATTTTTCGCCTACTTCCCCGCCAATGCCAGCGGGCCCTCCGCGCTGGCCGACCTGGTGTCTTCGGGCCTCGGCGCCCAGGGCATGCTGTGGGACACCGGCCCCGCGGTCACCGAGCTGGAGCAACACGTCCTCGAGTGGCTGGCGGTAGAGATGGACCTGCCCGAGAAGTTCCGGGGCAATGGAGTCATCCAAGACAGCGCGTCCAGCAGCACGCTGTGCGCCATCCTTGCTGCCCGGCACCGGGCCGGCGGCATCGACGCCCTTTCCAATCTGGTGGCCTATACCTCTGAGCAAGCCCACTCGTCGATAGCCAAGGGGCTGCGGGTGGCTGGCATCCCCGACGAGCGGGTCCGCGCCATCGCCACCACGCCCACCTACGCCATGCGGGCCGACCACCTGGCCTACGAGATCGTCAAGGACAAAAACGATGGGCTGACCCCGTTCTTCGTAGCCGCCACCGTGGGCACCACCTCCACCACCGCCATCGACCCGGTGACCGAGGTGGGGTGGGTGGCATCCAACTTCGACGCCTGGCTGCACGTTGACGCTGCCTTCGCCGGCGCTGCTGCGCTTTGCCCCGAGATGAGGTTTCTCAACGCGGGGTTGGAAACGGCAGACAGCTACGTCTTCAACCCCCACAAGTGGATGCTCACCAACTTCGACTGCTCGGCCTTCTACGTGGCCGATCGGGCCAGCCTCAACGAGGCCCTGTCCATCACCCCGGAGTATCTGCGCAACCCGGCCAGCGAGTCGGGAGCCGTGGTGGACTATCGCGATTGGCAGGTGCCCCTGGGGCGGCGCTTCCGAGCCCTCAAGCTGTGGTTCGTGCTCCGCCACTACGGCACCGAGGGTCTGCGGGCCCACATGCGCCGCCATATCACCTGGGCTGCTGAGCTCACCGAATGGGTGGAAGGCGACGACCGATTCGAACTGGCCGCCCCCACCGTGGTCAGCCTGGTGTGCTTCCGCCACACCGAAGGCAATAGCGCCACCCAACAGGTTCTGGACGCCGTCAACCAGACCGGAAAGGCGTATCTCACCCCCACCACCATCGACGGTCAGCTCATCGGTAGAGTGGCCATCGGCAGCCCTCAAACCGAGCGCCACCACATCGAAGAACTCTGGAATCTCATTCAATCGGCCGCTTGATTTCGCCTATCTCCTGGTGACGAAGTAAATCCCCCTATAGCAAGCCAGAAGGCTTTAGAATTCTTGGTTTCCAAGCAAAGGGGCGTCGCGATGGCCGAGGTTGAGATCGGGCTGGGCAAGACCGCACGGCGGGCGTACGGGTTCGACGACATCGCCATCGTCCCCACCCGCCGGACCCGCGACCCCGAAGATGTGAGCATCGCCTGGGAGATCGACGCCTACCGTTTCGACCTTCCCCTCATGGCCTCGGCCATGGACGGCGTGGTCAGCCCCGACACCGCCATCGCCATCGGCCAACTCGGCGGGGTGGGAGTGCTCAACCTCGAGGGCCTCTGGACCCGCTATGAGGATCCCGAGCCGGTGCTGGACGAAATCGCGTCCCAGCCTCCGGAGAAGGCCACCCTGCGCATGCAGGAACTCTACGCCGAGCCCATCAAGCCCGAACTGATCGGCGAACGCATCCGCCAGATCAAAGACGCCGGAGTGATCTCCTGTGCCTCGGTCACCCCCCAGCGCACCGAGCAGCTCGCCCCCCACATGCTGGCCGCCGAGCTCGACCTCATGGTCATCCAGGGCACGGTGGTCACCGCCGAGCACAAGTCCAAGAACCACGAGCCGCTCAACCTCAAACAGTTCGTGCGTCGCCTGGAGATCCCGGTAATCGTGGGCGGCTGCGCCAGCTACGACGCGGCGCTTCATCTCATGCGCACTGGGGCGGCCGGCATCCTGGTGGGCGTGGGGCCGGGCCAGGCCTGCACCACTCGGGGCGTGCTGGGGATCGGCGTCCCCCAGGCCACCGCCATCGCCGACGCCCGGGCCGCCCGGATGCGCCACCTCGACGAGACCGGGGTGTACGTGCACATAATCGCCGACGGCGGGATGGCCACTGGCGGCGACATCGCCAAGGCCGTTGTGTGCGGGGCCGACGCGGTGATGATCGGCTCCCCGCTGGCCGCCGCCCACGAGGCCCCCGGTCGGGGCCACCACTGGGGCATGGCCACATTCCATCCCACGCTGCCCCGTGGCGCCCGGGTGCAGACCACCCCCCGGGGCACGCTGGAGGAGATCCTGGTCGGCCCGGCCAGGGAGAACGACGGCCGCCTCAACCTGTTCGGCGGATTGCGCACCTCCATGGCCACCTGCGGCTATGAGTCGCTCAAGGAGTTCCAGAAGGCTGACATCATGATCGCCCCCTCCCTGCAAACCGAGGGCAAGTCCCTCCAGCGGTCCCAGGGCATCGGAATGGGCCGTTGACCACCAGTTCGGACGGCGCCAGCCGAGACCACCCGGTCTTGGTGGTGGATTTCGGGGCCCAGTACGCCCAGCTCATCGCCCGGCGGGTGCGCGAGGCCCACATCTACAGCGAGATCGTCCCCCACACCATCAGCGCAAGTGAGATCGCCGACCGCCAGCCCGGCGCGGTGATCTTCTCCGGCGGACCCAAGTCGGTCCACGTCGAGGGATCGCCCCGCATCGACCCCGACATCTACAACCTGGGCATTCCCATCTTGGGCATCTGCTACGGCGCCCAGCTCATCGCCGCCCAATTGGGCGGAGAAGTGTCCCGCACCGGCATCGGCGAGTACGGCCGCACCCCAATGAGCGTGTGTGAGCCGGGCACCCTGTTCGGCGCCGGTGAAGACACCGAGCGCCCGGTGTGGATGAGCCACTTCGACTCCATCTCCACCCCGCCCGAGGGTTTCAAGGTCACCGCCTCTACCCCCCAGGCCCCAGTGGCTGCCTTGGAGAATCCCACCCAGGGCATCTTCGGCGTCCAGTTCCACCCCGAGGTGGCCCATACCCCCGGCGGTCAAGCGGTGATGGAGCGGTTCTTGTATCAGGGCGCTGGCTTGACCCCGTCGTGGACCACCGAGTCGTTCATCGACGAGGCGGTGGCCGCCATCCAATCCCAGATCGGCGACGGCCGGGCGGTGTGCGGCCTGAGTGGCGGGGTCGACTCGGCGGTGGCCGCCGCCCTGGTCCACCGGGCGGTGGGCCGTCAGCTCACCTGCGTGTTCGTCGACACCGGCCTGATGCGCCAAGACGAGGGCCAGCAGGTGATAGATGCCTTCCGCCGCTCCCAGGGCATCGAGTTGATCGCGGTGGACGCCGCCGACCGCTTCTTCGACGCCCTGGTCGGGGTGATCGACCCCGAAGAGAAGCGCAAGATCATCGGGGAGCTGTTCATCCGCATATTCGAGGAGGCCGCCAACCAGGTGGACGGGGCCGCCTATCTGGTGCAGGGCACGCTCTACCCCGATGTGATCGAGTCGGGCTCCGACTCGGCAGCCAAGATCAAGAGCCACCACAACGTGGGCGGCATCCCCGAGGAGATGGACTTCGAGCTGGTGGAGCCACTGCGCGACCTGTTCAAAGACGAGGTGCGGGCCGTGGGCCACGAGCTGGGGCTGCCCGACGAGATCGTCTGGCGCCAGCCCTTTCCCGGCCCCGGCCTCGGCGTGCGGGTGATCGGCGAGGTCACACCGGATAAGGCTGCGCTGCTATCTCAGGCCGATGCCATCGTAAGAGCCGAGATCGCCGCCGCCGGGCTGGAACGGGAGGTGTGGCAGGCCTTCGCCGTGTTGCCCGACATCCGGACCGTGGGGGTGATGGGCGACGAGCGCACCTACGGCCAGGTAGTGGTCATCCGGGCGGTGACCAGCGAGGACGCCATGACCGCCGACTGGGCCCGACTGCCCTACGAGCTGTTGGAGAAGATGTCGAGCCGCATAATCAACGAGGTGGACGGCATCAACCGGGTGGCCTACGACATCACCTCCAAGCCCCCCGGCACCATCGAGTGGGAGTAATTGCCCGGAGGCTGGTGGCCAAGGGTTAGGCGGCTCGGGTGGTGATGAGCTGCACCCGCTGAGGGGTGTCGGTCTTCATGTTGTCCAGCTCGTCGCTCCAGAAGAACTTCTCCTCACCGAACGCCGGACGCAGCTCATCGAGCCACGATGCCTTTTCGTCGTAGGCGGCGAAGAAAATGCGGTTCACCCAGTCGGGGTCTCGGCCCTGCACAAACTTGAGGGCGATCACCTTCTCGCCGCCTATCTCGGTGACGCCGTCCACCAGCACCTTGCCCGGGGTGGCCGACATCGACGGACCCCGCCAGGTGCGGGCCAGCCCCGACACCTGCTTATAGGCGTCGGTGTAGATCTGGTAGGCCTCCACCAGCGGGACCTCGAAGTACCGCTTGGCCCCGGTGTCGCGCTCCACGAACATGTAGTAGGGCACGGCACCGAGCTGCACCTCGGTGGTGATCATGTCGGCCCAGGCCCGGGCGCTGTCGTTTACGTGGCGGATCAGCGGCGCCTGGCACCGCACCACCGCGCCGGTCTCGATAATGCGCCGCAACGCCTCTCGGGAGGCGTCGGTGGCCAGCTCCACCGGATGCGAGTAGTGGGCCATGATGGCTAGGTGGCGACCCGAGGCCACGATCTCCTCGAACAGCCGCAGCAGATCGTCGGCCTCTTCGCCCTCGGTGAACTTGTAGGGCCAGTAGGCCGGCGCCTTGGTGCCGAATCGGATGGTGCTGATCTCCAGGTCGTCGTCCATCAGAGGCTCGGCGTAGCGGCGGATCAGCTCGGTGCGCATGATCATCGGATCGCCTCCGGTGAACAGCACATCTGACACCGTGGGGTTGAGCTTGAGGTAGGCCACCAGCCGGTCGATCTCCTTGCTGGCAAACTTGAGATCGTCGAGCTGCACGAACTGTGGCCACCTAAAGCAGTAGGTGCAGTAGGCGTGGCAGGTCTGGCCCTGGGTGGGGAAGAACAGCACCGTCTCCCGGTACTTGTGCTGCACGCCCTGCACCACCTCTTCCTCCAGGAACCCGGCATTCATCTCCACCTGTCCGGCGGGATGGGGGTTCAGGCTCAACTGGATCTCCCGAGCCGCGGCCTTGAGCTCAGCCGCTGGCACCTCGGCCTTGATCAGATCGGCGATGCGATTGAAGTGCTCGGGATCGAGCATCCCCTCTTGGGGGAAGGTGAGCTGGAACATCGGGTCGTCAGGCACTTTGTCCCAGTCGATGAGCTGCTCACACACGTAGTTGTTGGTTTTGAACGGGAGCACCGACCCCACCACGCGGGTCACCATCTTCTGGTGGTCGCTCAGCCGGTCGAAACCAGGCGTGTCCTCTAGATTGCGGAGCTGGAAGGTGCGAAAGGTGTGCTGTTCGCCGTTGCCGCTGCTCATGTCTGTGCCTCCCTGTCGTCGTACCGTCGAAGCGTCAAAGTCTCACCCGATGGTACCAGCCTCTCCGACATTTGTTGAAAGAGCTGGGTCTGCCACCATAGGCGGGTGCTAACCAAATTCGACGATTTCCCCATCCACCAGACCCCCGATCCCATCTCCACCCCTTCCACCGGGGAAAAGGACTTCTACGAGCGCTACTGGTTCAACGGCTACTCCAAGGTGGGCGATATGTACCTCGGCGTGGGCACCGCCCGCTATCCCCACCTAGACATCCAAGACTGCGGCATCAGCATCGTCCACAACGGCGTGCAGCACGCCTTTCACGCCTCGGCCCGGGCCAACCCCGAGCCCTCCGACCTCAGCGTCGGGCCATTCAACCTGGAGATCACCGAGCCCATGAAGGCCTGTCGGGTGGTGCTGGAGCCCAACGACACTGATTTCGCCGCCGACCTCACCTTCGAGGCCCGCACCGCGGCCATCGAGGAGCCCCGCCACCACTGGTCCGACGGCACCCGCCGGATCATGGACACCACCCGGTTCACCCAGTTCGGCCGCTGGCACGGCTGGATCGAATACGACGGCCAGCGCATGGAGATCGACCGCACCGAGACCTACGGCACCAAGGACCGCTCCTGGGGCGTGCGCCCGGTGGCCGGCGGCGACAACCGGGGCGCCCCCCAGGCGCCTCGGGCCATGGGGCTGTTCTTTCTGTGGGCCCCCCTGCATTGGGACGACATGTGCAGCCACTATCAGCTCTTCGAGGACACCCTGGGCCGCCCCCGGTTCCACGTGGGCGCCTTTCTGCCCACTTACGAGTCCTTAGACGACAACCCCGCCGTCGAGGACCCCGGTGTCGAGCCCATGCACCGCCTAGAGCACCAGCTCGAGTTCGAGCCGGGCAGCCGCATGATCAAATCAGCCGCCCTGGCCATGACCTCGCTGGAAGACGACATCCGCCACGAGATCACCTTCGAGAAGCAATTCACCTATCGCATGAAGGGCATCGGATACAGCCACCCCACGTGGTCGCACGGCGACTGGAAGGGCGAGCTGGCCATGGAGTCGGAGCGCTGGAAGCTGGCCGACGTCGACGAGACCGCCTTCGAGAACCAGCACGTCCAGCACCTCATGAAGGTCCGCATGGGCGACCGCCAGGGCATCGGCGTCCTAGAGCAATCCATCTTCGGCCCCTACCGCCCCTACGGCCTAGAAGGCCACATCGCCCCGCCTAGCTAAACAAGCTGACAGCAACCCCCCGCCACACCGGTTCGCAAGCTAGCGCAGGTAGGCGTCTCCGCCGTCGATGTTGACGGTTGTGCCGGTCATGTAGCCGGCGGTGTCGCTGCATAGGAAGGCGACTACCCGACCGATGTCTATTTCGGCGTCGCCCACCCGTTTGAGGGCGAAGCGCTCTTGGAGGGCGGCGAAGCCCTCGGGGTTGAACCCCTTCCAATCCTCCATGGCCGGCGACATGGCCACCGGCATCAGGGTGATGGCCCGTATGCCGTCGGCCCCCCACTCCATGGCCGCGGCCCGGGTGATCGACTGGATGGCCGACTTCACCCCCGCGTACACCCCCATGCCGCTGGGGTCGGTCTTGAGGCTCGAGCCCGAGCCCTGGTTGATGATCACCCCGCCGTCTTTGAGGTAGGGATGGCACAGCCGCATGAAGCGAATGGAGGCCAGCGCCCCCGAGGTCCATGCCGCGATGCAGGCTTCGTCGCTCACCTCCAGCAAGTGCCCGTGGGGCACCTGCTGGGCGTTGTTCACCAGGATGTCAACGGTGCCGAAGTGCTCCACGGTGCGATCCACGCAGGTCTGGATATCTTCCAGCTCGTTCACGTCGCACACCAGCGCCAGCGCCGACCCACCACGTTCTTCGATCTCGGCCGCCACTGCCTGCACCTTCGATTCGGTGCGGGCCGCCACCGTGACCCCGGCCCCTTCGGCCGCCAGGGCCAAGGCGATCCCCCGGCCCACCCCCTGGCCTCCGCCGGTGACGATGGCCGTTTTTCCGTCAAGCATTCCCATGGCGACGAACACTATCCCGGCCAGTTGGGCAAACCACGGGCGACCAACAATGAGCGGAGAGGGTGGGATTCGAACCCACGAACCACCTTGCGGCAGTTACTTCCTTAGCAGGGAAGCGCCTTCAACCGGACTCGGCCACCTCTCCAGGCCCCACCACCCTAGCGCCCTTCCTTTGACCTGGCCTCACGGTTTGCAGCGCAAACCCCTACCATCCGATGCCATGACTCCGTTCGACACCCAAACCACCGATCGCCTGCTGTCCACCACCCGTTCGGTGCGGCGGCGGTTGGACTTCGACCGGCCGGTGAATCCCGAGCTCCTGCGCGAGTGCGTGCGACTGGCCGCCTATGCCCCCAACGCCTCCAACGCTCAGGGTTGGCGCTGGGTGATCGTCACCGATCCCGAGCTCCGGGCCGCCATCGCCGATCATTACCGAGCGGGCATCCTCCCGCCCATGCAAGAAAACTTGGAGCGGAGGAGGGCCACCGGGGATACCGCCGGCGTTCGCCACTCGGAGGCGGTGTTGTATCTGGCCGAGCGGTTCCACGAGGTACCCGCCCTGGTCATCCCCTGCATCCGGGGCCAGCTCGACCCCGACCTGGATCTCGCCTGGACGGCCAGCCTGTTCGGCTCGATCCTGCCCGCGGTGTGGAGCTTCCAGCTCGCCCTCCACAGCCGGGGCCTGGCCTCCACCTTCACCACTGCCCACCTGCTGGCCGCCGACGAGGTGGCCAGCCTGCTGGCCATCCCCGACGACTATCTCCAAATGTGCCTCATCCCGGTGGCCCACCTGCTGGGCGACAACCTCAAACCCCCCGCCCGCAAGGACCCCGACGAGATCATCGCCTGGAACTCTTGGGCGTAATCCACCACGTCAGCCCCATCCCCAGACCACTAATCTCCCTCTCGGAGGGATGGCAGAGCGGACGATTGCAACGGCCTTGAAAGCCGTAGGGCCTTCCGGGGTCCCGGGGGTTCGAATCCCCCTCCCTCCGCTCAACTCGACGTTCGGGCAGCACCGCCCCGGCATACCCCGTCGCCGACGTTCGGGCAGCACCGCCCCGGTGCGGCCCACCTGAGAGCACCGCCCTATGGGAAATCGCCTAGCAGCTCTCGCGCCACGCCGAATGCCTCCTCCTTCGTCTCGACGAACCGTTCGTCCTGAACCATGTCCAGGATCCCCAGCACATGCAAGATCTCGACGGCCGCTCCTCCGTCTACGACAATCAACTCGGTTCCCTGGCCCTGGGCTATCTCCACGAGGTATTCGACCACTAGGGCCGCGCTGTCGTCGATGTAGTCCGTCGCGCTGAAGTCCAACACCACGATGTCGTAGTCGGCGATGTCGGCGCCGATCGTGCGGGTGAGCCGATGCGAGGACGCAACCGTAAAGCTCCCCCGGAGCGCCACCAAGCACGTCCTAGCCGAGAACTTGTGCTGCTCGCAGTCTTCGGGGTCGCGGCCAAAGAGGTAGTTGTCGAGCAGAGGAGTTGAGACAATCCGGTTCACTTCGAGGCGCTCAACCTGGCGCATGCCTGCCAGTGCCGCTGTGATGAATCCGAAGCTCACAGCGGTGACGAGGTCGAAGAACACCGTCAGCACCAGGGTGACCCCCATGATGATGAAGTGCTCGCGTTGAACCTGATGCAGGCGGCGCACCATGCGCCAGTCCACAAAGTCGAAACCGACCTGCATGAGGACCGCGGCGAGCACCGCGTGCGGCACCCAATGGACGTGGTGTCCGAGCCCGCCGACCAGCGCCAGCAGCACCAGCGCGCACAAAGCCCCTGAGACGCGAGTCCTCGCACCTGCACGGATGTTCGCGACCGTGCAAACCGTCGCACCCCCCGCCAGCCCTCCCAAGATGCCCGTGGCAACATGGCCTACGCCCTGGCCCAGCAGATCCCGATGAGGACTGTGAGGCTGGCGGGACATGGACTCGGCGATCCGCGCTGTCAGCAGAGTGTCGATCGAACCGATCAACGCAATGGTCACCGCGGGCTGAACAGTTCGCAACAGCGACGCGGGCGACAGATCAGGCGTATGCAACTCCGGCATTCCGGTGGGGACCGCGCCGATTGTGGGAGCGTCGCCAAGCCACACTGCCCCGAACGCGGTTCCGACGACCAGCGCAGCGAAAACCGACGGCACATACTTGTGCAGAGAAGGCGGCCAGGCAACCAGAACGACGACAGCGACGAGCGCTACAACGGGAGCCTGCCACACCACATCCTGGGCGTCCTCGGTCCACGAGCGAATTGTGGCCAAAACACCTCTGCCTTCGATCGGCAAGCCGAGCAGCGGACGCGTCTGCAGGACGATCACGATGACGCCGATGCCGGTCATGAACCCTGACACAACGGAGTAAGGGGCGTAGGCGATGAATCGCCCGACCCGGGTTGCGCCCAGCACAATCTGCATCGCACCGGCCAGCATGATGATTGTGAATACTTCGGTGAGGTTGTGATCGTGATTCGAGATGATGCTCGTAGTGGCGACCGCCATCAGCGCGGTCGGCCCAGAGATCATTGTCCGGGTGCCGCCACTGACCGCAGCAATGAATCCGAGCGCTACGGCCCCATATAGGCCGGCCAGAGCACCCAGGCCGGATGCGACCCCGTATGCCAGCGCCAGCGGCAGCATGACCATCGCAGAAGTCACCCCGCCGAGGACTTCCACGGTGCTCTGCCGGATGCTCATCTACTCAGGCCTGTTGGCAAAGGGGCGCAGATTCCCGGTGGCGGCAAAGGTCTTCTCATGGATCGTATGCAGAATCTCCATATCTTGGCGGCAGTTGTGATGATATCCACAGACTGCCTCTCAGACTATGAAGCCAGCAGCCCCCGCAGAGGTTCTTCGAGCGCCTTCGGCGGCAAAGTCGGCGCCGACGCTGTCGGCGATACGAACGTGCGCAGCGGCAAAGCCGCGATTGCCGGCTGCGGATTCTGACCCTATGCAATAGGACCGGGGAACGCTCCGCCGGCCTGCTACTTCGCACTCAGCCACGACATGCGGCCCCGCTAGGGCGTGTTGACAAACTCCGTCAAGTTACCTGGACCGCTACATGGGCGCGTTCACGGGGCGGTACAACTAGCGCGGGCTGGACATGATGCAGCAGATGGAGCGCATGGCCCGGTCGATGGCCGGGTAGGTGTCGCCCTACGACGTGCTGACTGCCGAAACAGCCACCGAATAGAACATGTGGGTGCCGGATGAACAAGGGGCACTCAGCTGCTGGCAGCCGGGCTCGCCGCAGTGTTCGGTGCGGCGTTCGCGGGCTGGCCCCACCCCGCCGTCGGCCCCCCGATCATCATGGCGGGGGCCCTCGGCGCTCTCGCCGTCGCCGGCTATGACCGCAGGCGAGTAGCGGACAAAACGACTTGAACGACCTCATCCACCCCGATTTTGTAACCAGGCCCTAGTCTCAGCAGGCGCGGTAACGGAGTCGCGGGACGAGCACACTGGGCGCACAGTGCCTGGTCTGCCTACTGATACCAGTGCCTCTTGTCGTTGTGGGCAGGGCGGACACACTGCTTGCGCGACTTCACACCTATGTGCCGACAACGGCCGGACGAGCCGGGCACGGGCCTCGCTGGGAAGGCAGATATGCGGGACTGCGGCCCGGATTGGGCGAATTGCCCGGCGGCGGACTCCGCGATGTGGAGGCAGTGCTCAGCCCTGGCGGGCAGCTCGGCCGCCAGGGCCTGCACTTCTTGGAAACCGCGGGCGTGGCCGGGCACGGTCTTCATCGCGTCGGCCAGCGCCTCGGGAACCGACGATGCGATTTCGAATGCGCGGCGCGCCACCGCCGCTGGCGGCAGATCGAGCCTTGCCGCGGTTCGCCTCAGCCCGTCGACGCTGTCGGCTGTCTTGAGGCTGAAGTCGGTGCCTACCTTCATGGCCAGCTGGAGTTTCTTCACGAACTTGCCTTTTCGGTACGGCAGCCACGAGCAGGCGTCGTACATGGGAGACAGGTGGATCGACCCGTCGCCGAAGTGGAGGATGCTGTAATTCTTGGCGTGCCCGTCGGTGTCGGCCACCACCCACAGGTACAGCAGGTGATCCAAGAACCGTGCAATGTTCTGCTCGGCCTCATCGGGGCCGGCCCCCCTCAGCATCCCGGCGATGTCCTCTGGCGCGGGGCCGCTGTTCCTCTGATACTTGCGGGTCGGGGGATGTCCGAGGGCTTGGCACATGTCCTCTTGATGGACACGCGAGCGGCCGTCGGCTGTGCGGTCGAACCGCTCCACGACGATGACCTCCCTGCCGCCGTGCCAATCGACCTCTGTGCGGGCCGCCGCGATCCCGCATATGCTGGCCGTCCTCATCGTCAGGTGCTCGACGACTGCCTCATGCGGCCACTTGTCGCGCGACGCCTTGATGAGGTGCGTGCTGGGAACCGCGCCCATGGGCACAGCCCAGCCGCCGGCGGTTCTCCGCAGAGCGACCTTTGGCTGCATGCCGCCGATGCTGAACCCCGAATCGGCGCCCTCCGACCTGTAGGCCCTCATGGCCGGCTCGATTTCCATTCTTGTGAGCCATTCGCCGATGCCCTCCTCGTCGATGGGCTCTTGGCCTCCTCTCCCTGCCCGCAGATCCGGCAGTCTGTCGGGCGGGCATACTTGCACTGCTCCAGCGCAATCCGCTCCCATGGGAGTCCCCAGCAATCGGAGGCGGTCGCTCACGTCGAGCCCGTGCTCAGAGCACAACGCCGAGATGACGTCGGGGTCGTCGGGCAGCAGCCCCTCCAGCCAATGCCTGAGCGGCTCGCCGCTCACCCGCCGCCCGGTGACCGGGAAGGCCACTGACAGCGGCTGGCCGGGCGCCCCCTCGAAGTAGTCGTCGCCATAGCGGAACTCCGGTTCTCCGCCGCTGAGGTCGAGCTGGCCTGCCAGCTCGCCCGCGATCAAGACATGCAGCTTCATGGGCGCTCCGCGTCGGGCGGTGGCTCAGCGGACAGCGAGCCGAAGAATGCCCCAGGGTCTACTGCCGGCTGCGGCCTCTCGGCGACTTGCAGGTCGATTCGGAGCTTTCGCAGCACCATGAGCACCATGCCGATCTCAGCCGTGTCCTTGCCGTTCTCGACATCGCTAAGCCATTTTCGGGAAACGCCGGCGACGGCCGCCATCTCGCTCTGGCTCATGCCGCTGTCTTTGCGCTCGTTGCGGATCACGTTGCCGATATCGGACGCGAGCCGCAACCTCATTCCCGTAGACTTGATCCGACGCGACTCGGCCACGCCCCCAGGTTATCACCGAGCGGTTACCGCGCGTATGTTGTTATCGGACGGTTACCGCGTTCTGTTCATCACCGAGCGGTAACCGCGCGACAGCAGCAATCGCTGAAGCCGCCAACCGCCCCTTCCCGCACTTCCCCGGATACCCGCCCCACCGGGAGGCGTCGGCGGTGCCGGCGACAACAAAGACAGCGGGCCGGCGTTCACCCCACCTCCCTTGTCAACACGCCCCCTCCGGGCGAATCACGGGCCTTCGGTGGCACGGAACCTGATAGCCCGGAGGTAACCACCCTGCCCTCCCGGTTGACCGTTCCGTCATCGACGCTTACTGTGTGTCCCGCCACCGAAAGCACCCGAGGTGCTCCGTGCCGCCCTCGCCGCCGCGGGTGTCGCCCCGCTCCTGTCCGTCGCCTCACCTCAGCCCACGACCCTGACCGGAGCGCCGAGCGCGACCAGCTCACCGCCGACCAGGAGAACCTGCTGAACACGTACCGGTGTATGTTCGGCGTCGACACCCGCGTCGTCCCCGGGGGCAGCCCCCCAACACAGGCCCCCAGACATCGGTGCCCGCCAACCCACATCCTCTCCTCCGGCCTCTGCGCCGACCCCGGCAGCTCCGCCGACGTCTTCGACCCCATCCCGCTGGCCCAGCCCCTCCCAGCCCGCATCGGACAGTGGGAGAGATTCGACACCGGCACCGGAGCCACGGGCTACACATGGCAGAGCGCAGAGAAAACGGGATTCCGATATGGAATCTGACGACAATTGACGAGCATGGGAACGGCACGATCAAAAGGCCGCTGGTCGCTCCAAAGAAACCCCTGGTCAGCTTCGCAAAACCCCCCGGCCAGAAAATTGGCTGACACCCCGCTTTGGCGCGTCTTGGTGCGCGCTCGACGGCGGCAGCCGTGTCGCTGCTTTGGGCGGTTGCCGGTGCTATCACGAGTTTGCGGCTATCAGCTCCCAAAGTGCTTTGATGTGGGCTTGGGTCGTCCAGATGGAGCCGACCGAGATCCGGATGTAGCGGCGGCCCTCGATCTGTGAGCCGGTGGTGTGGAAGCGGCCGTCGGCGTTGATTGCCGCGAGAAGGGCGTCGGTGGCGGATTCGCCGCCAGTGTGGGCAAACGGCACCAAGCCGAACGGGACAGGGGCAATGAGCTCGAGGTTGGAGTGGTCGTCGATCATTTGGGCAATCCAGCGGGCCCACTCGACGTGGGACCTGATCATCTTGCGCAAGCCCTCGGCTCCGAATGACCGCAGCACGAACCACAGTTTGAGCGAGCTGAACGGCCGTCCGAGCTGAATTTGCCAGTCCCGGTAGTCGATCACCCCTCCGGATGCAGACGCCTCATTTTGGAGGTAGGGCGCCGTCACGCTCAACGCGTCGACGAGCGGGCCACGGTCGGCCACCCACAGCACCGAACAGCCCATGTTGGTGGCCAGCCACTTGTGGGGGTTGAACGTGTAGCTGTCGACCAGCTCCAAACCGTCTTGGTGTTGGCGGAACTCCTCGCAGATCATGGCTGAGCCTGCGTAGGCGGCATCGACGTGGTGCCATATGTTCTCTGATGCGGCCAACTGGCCGACGCGGCGAACGGGGTCCACTGCGGTGGTGCCGGTTGTTCCTACCGACGAGCAGACGAAGGCAGGAGTCCAACCCGCCTGACGGTCGGCTACGACCGCCTCAACAAGAGCGTCGGGCCGCAGCGAGAAGCCGTCGTCGGTGTCCAGGAGCCGTATGCGGCCGAAGCCGGCCATCCTGGCGCCCTTCTCGAACGAGGAGTGCGCTTGGCTGGAAGCGTACGCTGCCATCTTGTCGTGGACCGCTCCCGTGCGCTTGCGACAAAGCTCGCGGGCGGCGACCAGGGCGGTATGGGTGGACGAGGAGGCGCCGGGCTGAAGCACTCCGCCGCCGGGACCGGTTGTCTTCCACTGTTGGGGAACGCCGAGCAGGTCGACGAGCCAATCCAAGATGTGCGACTCGATCTCGGTTGCCGCGGGCGAGGTCGACCACATCATCCCCACTACCCCGAAGGCTGCTGCTGACATTTCCCCGAGAATCGAAGCCGGGGACGACCCGGCCGGGAAGTAGGCGAACCAGCCCGGGTGCTGCCAGTGGTTGAGGCCTGGGGCCACCACTCGGTCCAGGTCGGCGAGTATCGCATCGAAGGCTTCGGGGTTCTCTGGCGCCCTCTGCGGGAGCTTGGCCCGCACCTCGCCGGGATCGACCGGCGTGCTCACCGGCCTCTCGTCGAGTCCGCCCAAGTAGTCGCTCACCCAGTCGACAAGGGCGTAACCGTTGCGGCGGAATGCATCGAGATCCAGGGGATCCGGCTCGACCGACACTTCCTCCGCCATCAGCCTGCCCTATCTCGGCCAACTGGCGCGAGAGCGCTGGCGAGCTCATCGCTTCGCTGCGATGTCAACTGCGCCTCTGGGGGACAGGCGAGGCCAGGGCCGCGATGGACTCGTCGGTGCACGTGTCGAAGAATCCGCCGACAACCTCCAACGCGTGGGCGATGGACTCCGCGCCAAACAGCACCGGCTGGTAGCGGTCGATGCCGTAGGGATGCGTGCCCATCTTCGCGATGTCCATCGGGACTATGCGGGCATGTTCGCCGAACCACTCGAGCTCCCCGACCGAGCTCAACAACCCGGCACCGTAAGCCCTCCATTCGCCTTCTTCGCGGACCACGCCGAACTCCGCGGAGAACCAGAACACATCGGAGGCAAATTGGCGGGACTCGGGCAGCGACAGCCGCGTCATGGCGCGCCCGGCAAGCTCGTGGAGGCAAGCGAGGTCGGGGTCTGCCAGCAGCGGGGTGTGCCCCAGCACCTCGTGTATCAAGTCCGGTTCCGGCGTGTACAGCGGCGCCCCCTCCCAGCGGACGTACTGGGTGGAGACGAAGCGCCGTTCCGACAGCGCCCCGAAAAACGTCTCCTTGTCGACCAGGCCGGCCTCGGCCTCGAAGCTGAACCCGGTCAGAGGCCGAAGGGCTTCGGTGACTTCTCGCAATTGGGGTATTCGATGACGGCTCAGCCCGAGGCGGGCGAAGCCATCGCCGATGGCCGTCGCGCCGGCTCTCTCCCACAGCGGCACGAGGGCCTCGACCACCGCCGCCCACACATGGTGCTCGCATTCTGTGTATTCGACGTCAGCAGGCGGGTTGCCGGCCCCTGCGGCGACCGACGCAATCAGCTGCCGGCGTTGCCAATATTCGGCCGGCGGCTCCAAACCAACCTGATCCATCTACTCACTCTGCCAGATATCGGCTAAAAAATTTATAAATGAGAATAAATCAAGATGAACTTCTATAAATAGACTTTGCAATAAGATTATCTGCGCCATGAGGAATCTGGATGACATCGACATTGAGATGATCGAACTGCTGCGCGCCGACGCCCGACTGTCCATACCGGCCCTCGCCAGGCGAATCGGTATAGGCCGGGCCACTGCCTACAACCGATTCGACCGCCTGGTCGAAGAAGGGGCCATCGAACGCTTCACCGCCGTCGTTACCCCCGCGGCACTCGGCCTCCACGTGGCCGCCCTCGTCCAGATCAACATCGACCAGAAGCGCTGGCGCAAAGCCCGCGACCAACTGAGGAGACTGCCCGGAGTGGAGTGGATCGGCCTCACGAGCGGACCCTTCGACATCCAGATGCTCATCCGGTGCCAAGACCTGGGCCAATTGCGCGATGCGGTGCTCGAGCGGCTCCATCAGATTCCCGAAGTGATCTCAGCGCAGACCTTCGTCTTGCTCGACGAACCCGCTCCAATCCGACAAAGCGACCAAGATGCTGCCGGCACGCCGGACTTTTGATGAGATCAGCGTCGCCGAGCCATGGCGGCACCCCTAACGCAAACAGCGCCGGTTGGCGGGCTGGCTTGTGTGCATATTCCGACATGGTTGTGACAAGAGTGTTGCGTAGCGCATATTGAGCCGTTACGGTTTTGGCCGCATTGCGGTCGGCAGTGCGCTTTGCGACAGAGGGACGGCACAGTGAAGAGAAGTTCGGGCATTCTGCGGGTCCTTCAGCGGGCGACGCCCAGCAAGGGCAAACAGCGGGGGGGGGGGAGATTTGCCGTCTGTCTCCTGCTGGCCGCGGTGGTCGCCGCCTTGGTCTCCCCGCTGCCGACGTCGGCCTCCGATGACGGTGATGATGCGGGGCCACTCGCGGGCTTCACTCTGGTAGACGCCTCCGACCAGGGCGTGGTGGCCACGCTGAGCGAAGGGCTGAGCGTGGAGTTGGCCGACCCGGCCGGCGGCAGTTACGGGATCCGCGCCGATTTGGCCGCCGGCGAGACGGTGGGCAGCGTGAGCCTGGCGTTGAGCGGGCCGAAGTCGGTGTCGGCGAAGACCGAGAACCTGGTGCCCTACTCGCTTTACGGGGACTACCGGCACAGCGGGGTCAGGAGGCTGCACGGCCAGGCCCTGCCTGCGGGCACCTACACGGTGACCGCTGTCGCCTACGCCGGGCGGAGGCTGGGTGGAAACCAGCTGGGGGCCTTGGAGGTCTCGTTCACCATCACGAAGGCCAACTCGGCCCCCGGGACCGGCGTCGAGGATCCCGACGGCAACCGTGACGACGCGGTGTCGCCGAGCGCCCAGTCGACGCCTCCGGGCGCGCCCCGCAACCTGCTGGCGGCGGCCACCCACGACTCGGTGCTGTTGTTGTGGCAGGCCCCCGACGATGACAGCGTCACCGGCTACCAGGTGCTGCGCCGCGAAGTCGGCGCCGACCCGCCCCAGGAGCTGGCCGTGCTGGTCGACGACACCGGCAGCACCGACACGCAATACACCGACAGCTCCGTGTCGGCCGACACCGTCTACGAGTACCAGGTGAAAGCCATCAACAGCGCAGGCGCCGGCGAGGGCTCCGACACCCGCCAAGCAACAACGCCCAGCGACCCCGACCAACAAGATGACCTGCCCATCGCGAGGCAGTCGGCGACCGAGCTGTGGACGGCCACCCTGACAGTGGCGCGCAGCGGCCAGCTCGGATGCTTCGACAACGGCTCTCCCCGGTCCAGTTCCGATTGCTCCAACCGCAGCGTCCTGAGCGACAACACCTTCACCTACGACGGCACCACCTACACGATCAAGTCGCTCTACACCGCGGCCATAGACCGCCTCTACCTCTACGTCGACCAGGACCTCGCCGACGACATGAACCGACTGGTCCTGGAGGTCGACGGCGAGGCGCTCCCCTTCTGGTCCGCAAGGCTTCCCCTTAGACATGCTCCGACACCTACTGATCCTTATCGTTATATACTTGACAAGACCGCTCACAAATTCCTGGACACCAGCATCAGCTGGACCGAGGGCCAACAGGTCAACCTGCGGATCGTGCATGACCGTGGCACGACCCCCACCATCAATCCCGTCCGCAATTTCAGAGCCACCGGGGGGGCCGGAACCGTGACCCTGCGGTGGGAGACCCCCGAAGATCTAGGAAAGATGATGCGGGAATGCGGGAGCCGGGGTGACCTGTACTATCAAATATACTATGGCGACGCGAGTGACAATTTCGAGCGCAGGGTGGACAGCATGAACACCATTCGTCTCACGTTGACCTCGCTAGCAGCCGGCACTTGGAATTTCGAAATTGAGCCTACGTGCGAGATTGGTAGTCAAACGTTTGGTTTATCTGTCATCCTCCATCCTGGAACCATTAGGGGCGTCGTCGTCACCTAGCCGGTGACGGCCCGGACCGCGCCCCGTCGTGGGGAGCCTCCCTCCGCAATGGGCTTCCGTCGGTCTGTTAGCAGCCGGTTGCGGCTTTGAGCACTTGGCATGCCTCGGCCATGCGGGCAGGGCTGAGCTGGGCAACCTTTCGTCGAAAAGCGTGGCGAGGCAGGGTGTTGATGTTGTCGAAGTTGACCACGCTGTCAAGGGGAACGCCGTCAGCGGCGGTCAAAGGCAACTCAGAAGCAATATCCCGGATCGTCCGGGTGAGCTCAGCAACGACCACGCCGCCGATGCGGGAGGCAACCGGGTCGCGGGTAGGCCCTGTCGTAGATGCTCTCTTTGTGCCTCCCTCTCATTGGAGTTCGTACTGCTATCAGCCTGAGAGCATATATCGTAGTAGCCACTATGATTCCAATGCGGGATGGCGCGGGTTGTTGGTTTGGGTAGGTCAACAGGCCAGCGGCAGGCCACTAGGAGTTGGGAGAAAGAACCACCAAGGCGTAGGGGCCTGTCTTGGTTGTGCCGCTGGCGCCCTCAGTCACTGGCTGGGTCGACCCCTCCGGCACGCGGGCCGATGGAGTTGATGAATCGAGCCAGCAGCTCATTCCAATCGTCGGCTGAGGGCTGTGGTCCTCGGCGTGGTGCCGCCGCTGCGGCCAGCCGCACCCCGAGACTGAGCGACTGGCATGCGAACACGATCGCCTCGGTGCTCAGCGCCGCGTCTATTTCCCCTGCGGCCTTGCCCTCCTCGATCATGGCGGCTATCACCGCTGCCTCCTCGTCGAGCGATCGCGCCACATCTGCACTCATTGAATCGTCGCGTCGGGCAACTACGCAGGCCTCGAGCAACAGGTTGCCCGCCTCGTCATCACCAGCCGTGGTCAGCCCACCGCCCATGGCAGCAAGTTTCTCAAGTGTCGACAATTCGGAGCGGCCCGCCACTTTTTCAGCGCCCCTCGACGCCCGGTGCTCGATTGCCGCGAGGAACAGCTCTTGTTTGGTCAGCCATCGGGAATAGACAGCCCCGGTCGTCAGGCCGCATCGTCGTGCGATTTGCGCGACCCGGGCACCCTCGTAGCCGCTCTCGCCAAAGACGCTGGCGGCGGCATCCAACAGGCGCTCAGTTGATTCCTCGGCACTGCTCCCTCTACCTGGAGATCGGGAGTGGGACGCTGGCGTGGACGGCATGGCAAAGCCACGATAGCCGCAACCGGCCCGTGTTCCGGCCCGCAAGCTTTAGATTCTCGATAATAGTACACACTATACATTGGTGCAAGTTATACCCAAGTCCGGTCGGCCCTGGGCTCCCTCTTCAGATAGCTTGTACTTCGATGAGTTTTCTGCCCTGGGGGGGTACGTGTGGCTGATGACGTGCGGCGCAGGGATTCAGACGAGACAACGAAGCGGCTGTTGGATGCTGCCGCTGAGGTGTTTGTGGAACACGGCTATGACAAGGCCGTTATCGCTGACATCGCGCGCCGCGCCGGGGTGACAACGGGTGCGGTATTCGGTCGGTGGGCCAACAAGAGCGAGTTGATGGCCGCAGCCGTCGACCACATCTTCGACCAGATTCTGCCCGCCGAGAGGATCAAGCAGCTGGGCATCGAAGACGTGCCGGTGATCGACATCTTTTCGGCGTGGGCCGGCAACATCTTGTCTGGCGACGACACCCAAGACGTGATGGTGCAGGTGTTTGCCAGCGCCCGCAACAACGACGCGGTGCGAGAGCGCCTGCGGTTATTCCTCGACGAGCAGGCCCACCAAATTGCCCGCCTCGTGGACCGGGGGCGAGACGAGTCGGGCTTCGACCCCGGCTACAGCACCGCGGCCGTCGCCTTGCTGATTCAGGCCGTCGGAGTTGGCACCCACTTGCTGCTTTCGACCGGGCGGGACGACCAACACCCGCCTTCCGCCCAAGAATGGGAATTGCTCGTCAGAAACCTCTTTCACAGCCTTGCCACACCACCTACCCATTAGCTCAGAAGCCTCCTCCACAGCCTGACGACACCACCAGCCCATTAGCGCCGACTAGGGGAGTTGATAGCATTTGCTCCGATGACGGAGTGTGATAGGGCGGGGAATTCCCGGTGAGGCAGCCTCTGGCCGGGGTCAGGGTGTTGGATGTGGGCACTCGGATCGCGGCTCCTTTCTGCGCCGGGATCCTGGGTGAGCAGGGGGCGGAGGTCATCAAGATCGAGGATCCCATCGGCGGCGACGGGACCCGCACGAACGGGCCCTTCACCACTGATGACGACGGTAGGTTCTACTCCCTCTTCTGGTCGGTGGAGGGCCGAGGGCGCAAATCGGTAACCGTCAACCTTCGCAGCGCCGAGGGCCAAGATCTGTTTCGTCGTCTGGCTTCGGAATCCGACGTGGTGTGTGAGAACTTCCGACCCGGCACGCTGGAGCGCTGGAATGTCGACCCGTCTTGGCTCGATCCGAGGGTGGTCACCGCCCGCATCAGCCTGTACGGCCAGCAGGGCCCCAAGTCTCTGCATAACGGGTTCGACCACAACGCCGTCGCGTTCGCCGGGCTGACACACCTCACCGGGCAAGCCGACCAGCCTCCAATGCGGCCGGGCCTGTCCGTTTCCGACTACCTGACCGGGGTGTTCGCGGCTCAAGCGGTGACCAGCCTGCTCTATGAGCGCGACGCACGGGGCACCGGCGTCGGCGGCGTGGTAGACGCCTACCTGTACGGATCGGTGCTGCGGATCATGGAGTGGACTATCGCGGCTTACGACCGTTTGGGATCGGTGCGCCAGCGCACGGGCAATCGGTCGGAGAACGCCGCTCCGCTCGACAACTTCCGAAGCCGCGACGGCCAGCATGTCTGCATCGTGGCTGTGCGCCAGGCGGTGTTCGAAAGCCTTTGCGAGGCAATGGGCCAGCCTGATCTGCCGACCGACGAGCGCTTCGCCACATCAAAGGCGCGGCGTCGCAATCAGGAGTTGGTCAACCAGACTGTTGCCCAGTGGGCATCAGAGCTGGACGCCGCCGCCATCGAGGAGCGCTGCGGTCGCCACGGCGTGCCCGTCAGCGTCGTATACGACGTTGCCGACCTGGTGGCCGACGACCACGTGCGCGCCCGCGGAGACGTGTGCACCGTAGATGATCCCGTCATCGGCCCGGTTCGCCAGCAGGCCCCCTATCCCCGCTTCGACAACGGCTCGCTGCCGGTGCCGGAGGGCGCTCCCCGGCTGGGCGAGCACACCGGGGAGGTGCTCTCGAGCCTGCTGGGATTGTCAAGAGCTGAGATTGCTGCTTTGAGGAAGCGGAACGTGATATGAGAAGAACGGAATGAGTGCGATGAGGCGACCCCTGGAAGGGCTGCGGGTGATCGACTTGGGGTCGCGGGTATCGGCTCCGTTCTGTGCTGGGATCTTGGGCGAACAAGGCGCCGAAGTCATCAAGATCGAGGAGCCCGGACGGGGCGATCGCCTTCGAGAGCTCGGCCCCTATGTCGATGACGATGGCGAGATGTACTCCCTTTACTGGTCGGTGGAGGGCCGGGGCCGAAAGTCGGTGACCATCGACCTGCGCCGCCCCCAGGGCCAGGAGATCTTCCGGGCCCTGGCCGCCTCCAGTGACGTGGTGTGCGAGAGCTTCCGGCCCGGCACCCTCGAACGCTGGGACATCGACCCCTCCCGACTTCCGCCCCGAGTGGTGACGGCCCGCTTCAGCGTGTTCGGCCAAGACGGCCCCAAGTCGCTTCAGCCGGGCCTCAACGGGAACGCGCTGGCTTTCAGCGGGCTGATGCACCTCACCGGCGATCCCGACCGGCCTCCGGCCCGGCCGGGTGTGAACATTGCCGGCTACCTGACCGGGCTGTTCGCGGCTCAGGCCATCACCAGCCTGCTCTATGACCGCGACGCCCGCGGAACGGGAACCGGCGGGGTTATCGACGTGTACATGTACGGCTCGGTGCTGCGCATCATGGAATGGACAATCGCCGCCTACGACCGCCTTGGCATGGTCCGCAACCGCTCAGCCGACAGCCTTGACATCGCCGCGCCCATCGGCAATTACGCCAGCCGCGACTCTCGCTACGTGTACATCGTCGGCGGCAGCCAGGTCTTCTTCGAGCGGTTGTGTCGGGCAATGGGCCGCCCCGAGCTGGCCGACGACGAGCGCTTCGCCACCGCGGCGGCCCGGGCCCGCAACCGGGTCGAGATCAACGCAATAGTCGCCCAATGGGTCTCAGAGGCGGACGCCGACGACATAGAGGCCCGCTGCGTCGCCTGCGACGTGCCCGCCGGCAAGATCTACGACGTGGCCGACCTCACCGCCGACGAACACGTGCTGGCCCGAGGCGACATCTGCACCGTTCAGGATCCGATCGTCGGACCGGTCCGCCAACAGGCCCCCTTCCCCCGCCTGCTCGGCGAAACACCGCCCGCCCCCGCGGGTGCGCCCCGCGTCGGTGAGCACACCGACGAAGTGCTCTCCAGCGAACTCGGCCTGTCCACCACTGAGCTGGACGCCCTCCGAGCCGACGGCATCATCTAAACCGAGCTCCCCCAACTCCGGGTCAATTGGCGGAGGATGCCTCAAATCGGCCCATAACATCGTTCCGGGCGGCATCTTGTCACCAACGCCTTTTCCATGAGCCTGCGACGACTTCTCAAGAGCCATCTGGCCCCCCACCGGCGGGCCATCGTGCTCGTCCTCATCCTCCAAGCGGGCCAGACCACCACCGGATTGCTGCTGCCAGGGCTGAACGCCACCCTGATCGACGACGGCGTCCTCCTTGGCGACCAATCGGTGATCTGGAGGATGGGCGGGATCATGCTGTTGGTCTCGTTCATCCAGGTGGCGCTGCTCACCGTGGCTGTTTGGTACGGGTCGGAGGTGGCCATGGCGTTCGGTCGAGACATCCGGCGCGATGTGTTCGACCGGATTACCCGCTACTCCACCCGGGAGATCGGGCGATTCGGAACCCCGTCGCTCATCACCCGCATCACCAACGACACCCACCAGATCCAGACGTTGACGGCGCTGGTGACGATCATGATGATCACCGCTCCACTCACCATGATCGCCGGCACGGTGCTGGCCATCCGAGAGGACGCCGGCTTGTCGGTGCTGTTGCTGGTGGTCGTGCCTCTCGAGATTGTGGTGACAGGGGCGATCATCGTGGCCATGAACCCGGCGTTCCAGCAGATGCAGGAGCGGATCGATCGGATCAACACTGTGCTGCGGGAACAGATAACCGGCGTGCGGGTGGTGCGGGCCTTCACTCGAGAGCCAGTCGAGAGCGCCCGCTTCGCCGACGCCAACCACCGCCTCACCGAATCCTCGTTGCGAGCAGCCCGGCTCATGGCCGCCGTGTTCCCCGCGGTCACGCTGTTGGTGAACCTGTCCAGCGTGGCCTTGTTGTGGATCGGCGCCGACCGAATCGAAGACGGATCCACCCAGATCGGATCCCTGGTGGCCTATCTCACCTATCTTCTCCAAATCCTCTTGGCGGTGACCATGGCCGCGTTCATGGTGTCGATGATCCCTCGAGCGGCGGTGGCTGCCGAGCGGATCGTCGAAGTGCTCGACACCGAGTCATCGGTGAGCCCCCCAACCGACCCTGTCCAGGAATTCACCCGGCCCGGGACCGTAGTGTTTCAGGAGGTCGGCTTCCGATATCCCGGTGCTGAGCATCCCGTGCTCGAGGGTGTCTCGTTCACTGCCGTCCCTGGGGAGACCACCGCCATCATAGGTTCGACCGGTGCCGGAAAGACCACGATGTTGACGCTGGCTGCCCGTCTGGCCGACGCTAGCTCCGGCCGGGTCTCAGTGGGCGGTGTCGATGTTCGCCAGCTCAATCCGGATCTGTTGTGGGGGGCCATCGGCTATGTGCCCCAGCGGGCTTATCTGTTCAGCGGCACGGTGGCCTCCAATCTCCGCTACGGCCGCCCCGAGGCCACCGACGAAGAACTCTGGGAAGCCCTGGAAGTGGCCCAGGCCGCGGGGTTCGTGCAGTCGATGCCCGACGGGCTCAAGAGTCGCATCGCCCAGGGGGGCACCAACGTGTCCGGCGGCCAGCGCCAGCGGCTGTCCATCGCCCGGGCTCTGGTGGCCCAGCCGGCGGTCTACCTGTTCGACGACTCCTTCTCCGCCCTCGATCTGGCCACCGAGGCCCGACTGCGCCAGGCCCTCGAACCCCGAACCCGCGATGCCGCCGTGCTTGTGGTGGCCCAGCGGATCTCCACCATCGAGACCGCAGAACAGATCATCGTGCTCGAAGGGGGCATCGTGGTCGGCCAAGGGCGTCACGACGAACTGGTCAGCACCTGCCCCACCTACGCCGAGATCGTCTCCTCCCAGAGAGGAGGTGAGGCGGCATGAACCAACGCAACCCCGGCGACCCTGATCTCCCCGAGGACGCCAACCCCGGCGACCCTGATCTCCCCGAGGACGCCATTCCCGACGACGACAGTCAAGAAGACGAAGACCAAGAGGCTCTTCAGAAATACGGACGGGAGGCGCTGCGCTATTCCGGCCGAATGAGCGCGCCGATGCCAGCGGAATCCAGCCGCAACTTCCGGGGCACCGTGCGCCAACTGGCCAAGATCACCGGGCGAGAGACTCCGATTCTGATCTTGGTCATGGTGCTGGCGGTGATGAGCGTGAGCCTGACGGTGATCGGCCCCTGGCTCCTCGGCGGGGCCACCGACATCATCGTGACCGGCGTCCGCCAAGGCGACATCGACACCGACCGGCTGAGGGATCGGCTTCTCCTCATCGGCGGGGTGTTCGGGCTGGCGTGGGCGCTGGGCCACATTCAGAACTACCTGCTCAGCGGAGCCCTACAGCGGTCGATGTTCCGACTGCGGGAGACCATCGAGGCCAAACTCCACCGCCTCCCCCTCTCCTACGTCGACCAGCATGCCCGAGGCGATCTGCTCAGCCGGGTGACCAACGACATCGACAACCTCTCCCAAAGCCTCCAGCAGACCATCAACCAGATGCTCACCGCCGTGCTGACCCTCATCGGGGTGACGGTGATGATGCTCACGGTCTCTCCCCTGTTGGCACTGGTGGCCTTCGTGACCGTTCCGCTGTCGGTGATCGCCACCCGCATATTCGCCACCCGGGCCCGCCCCCGGTTCCTCCGGCAGTGGCGAACCACCGGCACGCTCAACGCCCAAGCCGAGGACGCCGTCAGCGGACACGCCATAGTCACCGCCTTCGGGCGCCAGCACCAGGAGCGCCAGCGGTTCGCCGAAGAGAACGCCAAGCTCTACGACTCCAGCCGCGCGGCCCAATTCCTGTCGTCGGCCATGCAGCCGGTGATGATGCTGATGGGCAATCTCCAGTTCGTGTCGGTGGCCGTGGTCGGCGGGCTGCGCATATCCAGCGGGGCCATCACCATCGGCGACATGCAGGCCATGATCCAGTACACCCGGCAATTCGCCATGCCCGTCCAACAGGTGGCCTCGATGGCCGCCACCTTCCAATCGGGCATTGCCTCTCTGGAGCGGGTGGTGGAGCTGCTCGACGTCGACGAGATCAGCGCCGATCCCGACCCGGCACCCCGCCCGCCACCCACCCGGGGACGAGTGGCATTCGACAACGTCCACTTCTCCTATGAGCCCGACAAGCCCCTAATAACCGGGCTCGACCTCACCGCCGAGCCGGGCCAAACGGTGGCCATCGTCGGCCCCACCGGCGCCGGCAAGACCACGCTGGTGAACCTGCTGTTGCGGTTCTACGAGCTCGACGGCGGCCGGATCACCCTCGACGGCATCGACATCACCGCCATTCCCCGCCACGAGCTGCGGTCGAAGTTCGGCATGGTGCTCCAGGACACCTGGCTGTTCGGCGACACCATCTGGGAGAACCTCCGCTACGGCAACCCCGAAGCCACCGACGCCCAGATCCTCGAAGCCGCCCAAGTCACTTACGTGGACCGCTTTGTCCACTCGCTGCCCGAGGGCTACGACACCGTGATCAACGACGAGGGCGACAACATCTCCGCCGGCCAAAAGCAGCTCCTCACCATCGCCCGGGCCTTCCTCGCCGACCCGGCCATCCTCATCCTCGACGAGGCCACCTCGTCGGTGGACACCCGCACAGAGGTGCTGATCCAAGAGGCCATGAACGCCCTGCGGGCCGACCGCACCAGCTTCGTGATCGCCCACCGGCTGTCCACCATCCGCGGCGCGGATGCCATCGTGGTGATGGACGGCGGACACATAGCCGAACAGGGCTCCCACGACGAGCTACTGGCCCGCGGCGGCCCCTACGCCAACCTCCACGCAGCCCAATTCGCCGGCCAAGCCACCTGAGCGCTGACGCTTCAAGCACTCACTCAGGCGCAAATGAGCGGATGGGTTGTCAAGAATCAGCATCATTAGGTGTCGAAAATCGGCATCTACAGGTGTCGAAAATCGGTAGTATGGTGCGGTGAGCACTTATCGCAAGCGGCTAATTGACCCGCTCGTTGCCGAGTATCTCGCCGAGCTCCCCGCCGTGTCGATAGTCGGCCCGCGGGCATCGGGCAAGACAACCACCGCAGCGCGCCATTGTCGCACCGTGGTCCACCTTGACCGACCTGCGGAATCAGCGGCGGTGGCCGCCGATCCGGATACGGCCCTGGAGGGGCTGCCTGAGCCCATCTTGCTCGACGAGTGGCAGGAGGTGCCCCAAGTACTCGGCGCGGTGAAACGGGCCTGTGATGCTGAGCCCCGACCAGGGAGGTTCTTGCTGACCGGGTCGGTCCGGGCGGAGATTGAAGCAGAGACATGGCCTGCAACTGGCCGCGTGACGAGGGTCTCCATGTTTCCGATGACTGTTGGCGAATTGCTTGGCTGTTCGGCGGAGCCCCTGGTCGATCGAATTATGAGGGGCGAAATGGGCTCGTCTCCTGGCGATGGTTCGAATCTGCGGGACTACCTCGACATGGCTGTGCAGGGCGGGTTCCCCTATGCGGTGATGACACTCGGCGCCCGCGCCCGGCGGGGTTGGCTCGACACCTATGTCGAGGAGATTGTCACCCGGGACTCCGCACTGGTGGGCGGGGGTTTTGACCGCACCCGGCTAGCCCGCTACTTCGAGGCGTATGCCCTCAACTCAGCGGGGATCGTGGACGACGCAACGCTCTATGGCGCCGCGGGCATAGACCGGCGCACCGCCTTGGGCTATCGCGAGCTCCTCAGTCGGCTCTATGTCATCGACGAGTTGCCGGCGTGGACGTCCAACCGCCTCAAGCGCCTGTCGCTCAGTCCCAAGCGTTTCCTCATTGAATCGTCGCTTTTCGCCTCAGTAACAGGTGTAACCACCCAAGCGGCGATGAAGGATGGCAACGTCCTCGGCAGACTGCTGGAGACATTCGCGGTCGCGCAGCTTCGGGCCCAAGCAGCCGTCAGCGAGCACCGCTGTCGCCTCTTCCATCTCCGCCAGCACCACGGCCGCCACGAGGTCGATGTGGTGGCGGAGATCAATGCACAGCAGATCATTGGAATAGAGATCAAAGCCACCGCTGCACCTTCAACAGACGACGCCCGGCACCTGATCTGGCTGCGGGATCAAATCGGGGAACGATTCACCGCAGGAGTGGTGCTACACACAGGCCCGGCCTCGTTCCCGATCGGTGAACACCTGTGGGCCCTGCCCATCAGCACCCTGTGGTCCTAGCCAGCCGCACCCGCTGCGCTGACCCGGCCCGAAGAAGACCGCCACTGTCGGCCGGGCGCTACAGCTTGGAGAAGGGGTCCTGTGCGGTTAGGAGATCTGTAGCGCCGATGGCGGAGATGCGGTCGGTGAGCGGGAATCGGTGGGGGCCGGCGTAAACGACGAAGAGGTGGTCAAGGTCGAGGTCGCCTAGGGCGACGTGCATCGACTTAGTGACCGTCGGCTGCGCGGTGCGCTTGATCTCGAAGCCGAGGACCCTTCCGTCGGTCTCCATACGAAGGTCAAGCTTGGCACCTCCGTGGGTAGACCAGTAGGTCGGATTAGCAGGTGTGAATCTGGTCAGAATCTGCTCGACCACCATGCCCTCCCAGCTCGCGCCGAGCATTGGGGAGCGCTCGAGGTCGTACATGCTGGCAATGCCCAGCAGGCGGTGCAGCAGCCCTGAATCACGGATATAAATCCGAGGCGACTTGACCTGGCGCTTGGAAATGTTGGCGTACCAAGGCGGCAACTGGCGGACTACCAGCGCGTCGCTCAGCGCGTCTACATAGCGCCTTACGGTTGACTCCGAGACGTCGATCGACCGGGCGATTCGGGCGCCGTTCCAAGTCTGCCCGTGATAGTGGGCCAGCATCGTCCAGAATCTCCGCATTGTTGTGGCCGGAAAGCGGAACCCGAGAGCGGCCAAGTCGCGCTCCAAGAACGTGGAGATGTAGTCGTCGCGCCATCGGTTTGACGTCTCGTCAGAGGCAGCCACATAGGACTCCGGCAAGCCTCCTCGCAACCACATCTCATCGAGTCGGCTAGGGCCGACATCGCCAAGCCGAAAACCCCCCAACTCCATGAAGGTCACCCTGCCCGCCAAGGACTCTGAGCCGAGGCCGACAAGATCGGGCGACGCGCTGCCCAGCACCACGAAGCGGCCCGGCCTGCGATTCTCATCCACAAGCACACGAAGCGCGGGGAACAACTCCGGCATCCGCTGAGCCTCGTCAATGACAATCGTCTCGCCGGCGTCGCGCAGAACAAGCATCGGCTCGGCAAGCCGGGCAAGGTCACGAGGGTCTTCGAGGTCGAAGAATGCCGCCGGAGATGAGTCAACAGTCTGACTCACCAGCGTGGATTTTCCCGCCTGCCGAGGACCGGTGAGCAACGTCACCGGAGCGTGCGAAATCGCGTCGCGCAGCCTTTGTACGTCAATGAGCCGATCAATCAACGCCATACGGACAGTTTATCCTTGAAAGTCCACTATGACATAACAGAATTTCAAGGATAGAAGCAGCCTCAACGCCGGCCACCTCCATCAGATCCAAAAGCGGAGGGGGTGGGATTCGAACCCACGGTGACTTGCGCCACACACGCTTTCCAAGCGTGCCGATTCGGCCGCTCTCGCACCCCTCCTGGAGCAGTCAAATCTATCTCGGCTCGGCGGGCAGACCTGAACCGATTGCCGCTATCCTGTTGCCATCTGGGCCGTGGGCCCGGTTTGGAATGTGATGGTCGGGTCCTGTGCAACGCCAGCCCGTGAACCGAGTCAGGGCCGGGAGGCAGCAGCTCTCAGCGGATCCTGGGGTGTGCCGCAGACCGCCTGGCCATCACTTTCGAGACCGGGATCACCCAGCCAGATTTGTTCTGCCCGACTGATTCTGCCCGTCTGAGCCTCCTTGTCACTCAGCCTGAGTAAAGTCGGCGCAATGGCCCCGCAGGCACTTTATCGACGATACCGACCGGGTTGTTTCGCCGAATTGCGCGGGCAAGAACCCGTCGTCCGAGCCCTCCAGAACGCGGTCCAGCAGGACCGGGTCGGCCATGCCTACCTGTTCAGCGGACCCCGGGGCACCGGCAAGACCAGCACAGCCCGCATCCTGGCCAAAGCCCTCAACTGCACTGACCTGGGCAGCGACGGCGAGCCTTGTGGCCAGTGCCAGTCTTGCCTCGATATCGCCAACAACACCTCCTACGACCTGATCGAGCTCGACGCCGCCTCCAACAACAAGGTGGACGATGTCCGCGACCTCATCTCCCGGGTGGCCATGGGTTCGCCCGGAAAGGCCAAGGTGTACGTGCTGGACGAGGTCCACATGCTCACTCCCGGTGCCGAGAACGCCCTTTTGAAGACGCTGGAGGAGCCCCCCGACCATGTGGTGTTCGTGCTGTGTACCACCGAGCCCCACAAGGTGGTGCCCACCATCCGCAGCCGCACCCAGCACTTGGAGTTCAACCTCATAGATGGCGACGTGCTGGCCGACCATGCCCGCTGGGTGATTCAGCAAGCCGAACTAGAGGTGGATGACGACGCCATCGACCACGCCGTGCACCGGGGGGCCGGGTCGGCTCGGGACACCTTGTCGGCCCTCGACCAGATCGCGGCGGCTGGCGGTGTGGCCGACCGGCTGGAAGCGGTGGACGCCATCGTCGAGGCCTTGGGAACCCAGGACTACGGGCCCGCTTTCGTGGCGGTACACGAGACTCTGCGATCGGGACGGGAGCCGAGGATCATCGGCGAAGCCCTGCTTGACCGTCTGCGCAACGCCTTTCTTTGCGCGATGGGGGCCGATCTGAGCTATCTCACCGATGCCCAGCAGGCCGACGCCCAGGCCACCGCCGAACGAATCTCACCAGCCGGGCTAACCCGAGCCCTCGAGGTACTGGGAACCGCTCTGGTGGATATGCGCCAGGCCCCCGACCCCCGGGTGGACTTGGAAGTGGCCCTGTCCCGGCTCACCCGTCGCGATCTGGATACCGACGTCAGCGCGCTGCTGGAGCGCATCGAGCGCTTGGAGCGCCACGGTCCGTCGGCACCTGCTCGGTCACCCGACATCACCAACCCGGCTGCCGCCCCCTCGACTTCGTCGCCCTCCAGACCATCCGGAGGCCCGACCAGCGGACACGAGCGGGCCCGAGCTGCCGTCGCGCAGATCCAGGCCAAGCAGACCGCAGATGCCGAAACTCAGCCGACGGCATCCGCCATTCAAAGTTCTGAATCCGCCGCGGCCCTGGAATCAGACCGGGCCCCCCGCCCGACCCTGGGAGCGGTGCGAGCTGGAAAAATTCCCGCATCCTCGCCAAGCAGCCCGGAAACCGCCGAATCCATCACCGACACCGACGACGTCGACGCCTCCCTGCCCAGTCGCGATGAGATGGTTATCGCCTGGGCCGACGCCATCCTGGCCAACCTGCCGAACCGGGTCCGGATCCGCTTCCAAGCCGGCCGCTTCATCGCCAATGATGCCCGGAGCGTGGTGTTTGCCCTGCCCGATCAAATCCACCTGAACCGCTGCGAGGAAGTCCGCGAAGCGGTAGACGACGCGCTTCGAGAGCACTTCGGACGACCAGTGTCGCTGCGTCTGGCCATCGATGACGACAGCACAGCACCACCTCCCGACCTTCAGCCGGCATCGGCACGCCCCGCCCACGACGAACCCGAGGCCGTCGACCCCGAAGAGCTCATGGATGAGGAGGCCATCACCGATGAGGCCATCTCCAATCTCATGGCCGCTTTTCCTGATTCCGAGCTGGTCACCTTCGATCCTCCCACTGCCTCCGGCCAACAGGGCTCCAGGCCATAGGGATAGCCAGGCCTAGCGTGAGCAGCGTCTACTCCGCTCCAGTCCAGGTATTGATCGATGAGCTGGGACGCCTACCGGGCATTGGTCCCAAATCGGCCCAGCGCATTGCCTTTCATCTCCTGAAGCTGTCTGCGCAGGACGCCCTGCGGCTGGCCGACGCCATCAAGGAGGCCAAAGCCAGAATCCAGTTCTGCCAGCGATGCTTCAATATCAGCGAGCACACCGAATGCGAGCTGTGCGCCGATCCCCGGCGCGACCCAGCCACCTTGTGCGTAGTGGAGGAACCCCGCGACATCGTGGCTTTGGAGAAGACCCGGGAGTTTCGAGGCCGCTACCACGTGCTTGGCGGAGCCATCAACCCCATCGAAGGCATCGGCCCCGACCAGCTCCGAGTCAAAGAACTGCTGGCCCGCATCGATGATGAGAATGTCGCCGAGGTCATTTGTTGCACGAACCCCAATATCGAGGGGGAGGCCACCGCCATGTATCTGGCCCGGCTAATCGAGCCGCTGGGTGTGGCTGTCACTCGCATTGCCAGCGGCCTTCCGGTGGGAGGCGATCTGGAGTATGCCGACGAGCTCACCCTCAGCCGGGCGCTGGAAGGTCGCCAGCGAATCACCGCCAACTGACGCTGGCAATCCCCACAAACAAGACACCGCCTCAGCGGGTCGGGCGGGGGGCAATGGAACCGACACGCTTGAGGCGGCGCTTGTTTGTTTCATTTATATTACGAAGATGACGATATGAAGTCAAGTCATAGATGATTCGTAACAATTAAACCCGAATCAGCAGCGCATCCCCCTGGCCTCCGCCGCCGCACAGCGCGGCAGCCCCCACACCGCCTCCCCGCCGGCGCAGCTCATGCAACAGCGTGAGCACAATGCGATTTCCGCTGGCCCCAATGGGATGACCCAAGGCAATGGCTCCGCCGTTCACGTTCACCACGTTGTCGGAAATCCCCAAGTCGGCCATCGATGCCAGCGCGACCGCGGCAAATGCCTCGTTGATCTCAAACAGATCCACAGCGCCCAGGCTCAGGTCGGCCGACTTGAGCGCCTGAAGGATGGCCCTCGACGGCTGGGTGAGCAGCGAAGGATCAGGTCCGGCTACCTGTCCGTAACCCACATACGACCCCAGCGGCGCCACGCCGAGCTGTTCAGCCCGCTCCCGGCTGGCCACCACCAGCGCGCTGGCTCCGTCGGAGATCTGCGATGCATTGCCCGCGGTGATGTTGCCCGCCTCAGCGAACGCCGGACGCAGCCGGCCCAGCGACTCGGCAGTGGCATCGGAGCGCACCCCCTCGTCGGCTGACACCGTAACCGGATCGCCCCGGCGCTGGGGCACCTCAACCGGCACCATCTCGTCATCGAACAGCCCGGCAGCCGCGGCGGCTGCGGCCCGTCCATGCGACTGGGCCGACAGTGCATCTTGAGGCTCGCGGGGTATCTCGCTCGACGCCGCGTACTTCTCCGTGCCCGCTCCCATGGCACAGCGGTCGAATGCGCAGAACAAACCGTCGTACATCATGGAGTCCACTAGATCGCCGTCGCCCAAGCGATACCCCTCCCTGGCCTTGGTCAACAGATAGGGCGCCTTGGTCATCGACTCCATGCCCCCGGCCACCACAATCTCGGCATCGCCGGCAGAGATCATCTGGTGGGCCAGATAGACGGTGTTGATACCCGACAAGCAAACCTTGTTCACCGTGGTGGCCGGCACCGTCATGGGGATACCCGCCCTCACCGCGGCCTGTCGAGCAGTGGCCTGACCTTCCCCGGCCAACAGCACTTGGCCCATGAACACGTAGTCCACCTGCTCTGGGGCCACGCCCGCTCGGTTCAACGCTGCCTGAATGGCCAATGCCCCCAGCTCAGTGCCCCGAAACGACGCCAGCCCTCCAGACATCTTCCCGATAGGTGTGCGGGCCCCGGCCAAAATCACCGTCTCGCTCATAACATCCTCTTTGTCCATCCGTAGGTGCTGCCGAACAGGATACGGTCAGGATGTGCGGGTCCACCTTGTCGACGGCACCTACGAGCTGTTCCGCTATCACTTCTCACCTGGCAACCGCGATCCCGAGTACGGGGCGGCCCGTGGAGTGGTCCACAGCATGCTGCAACTGGTTGACGACGGAGCGACCCACGTGGGAGTGGCCACCGACCAGGTGATCGAGTCGTTCCGCAACCAGTTGTGGCCCGGCTACAAGACCGGGGAGGGGGTTCCGTCCGAGCTGATGGCCCAGTTCCCACTGGTCGAAGAGGCACTGGCTGCCGCCGGGTTCTGCGTGTGGCCCATGGTCGAGCACGAAGCCGACGACGCCCTGGGGGCTGCGGCCCGAAAGGCCGCCCTCGACCCCAATGTCGACCAAGTGCTGATCTGCACCCCCGACAAGGATCTAGCCCAATGTGTGACTGAAGACGGTCGCATAGTGCAGTACGACCGTCGCCAGCAGAAGCTCATCGACCATGACGGAGTGGTGGACAAGTTCGGAGTGGTGCCCGAGTCCATCCCCGACTATTTGGCCCTGGTGGGCGACACCGCCGACGGCTTCCCCGGCCTGCCCGGTTGGGGGGCCCGCTCCACCGCCACGGTGCTGGCGCACTATCGCCACTTGGAGAACATCCCCGACGCCGTGGGCCAGTGGGAGGTGAGCGTGAGGGGATCGGCCAAACTGGCCGCCACTCTGGCCGAGAATCGGGAGCTGGCTATCCTCTTCCGGAAGGTGGCCACTATCGACGACAACGCCCCCACATTCGACCGTCTCCAACAGCTGGCCTGGGCCGGCCCCACCCCGGAATTCCCCGAGATAATCGGCAGGCTGGGCGGCGAGCACCTCGTCGAGCGAGCCGACAACCTGAAGCGCCGATTGGGAAGGAACTGAAAGGAAGAAGAGATATGCGTACTGCGGTTACCGAGATGTTTGACATTGAGTTTCCGATCCTGGCCTTTACCCACTGCCGCGATGTGGCCGCCGAGGTCAGCCGGGCCGGCGGGTTGGGTGTGCTGGGCGTTGTCGGACACACCGAGGACGATCTGGAAACAGATCTGGTTTGGATCCGAGAGCAGGTTGGCGACCGTCCCTTCGGTGTCGACCTCGTCGTTCCCGCCCGCTACGAGGGTGTCGAACAGGGCGGGCTGGACGTCGAGCAGGCCAACTCACTCATCCCCGATGAGCACCGGCAATTTCTCGACGATTTGCTCGAGCGCTACGAAGTGCCGCCGCTGCCAACCGACGACAGCTCACCCCGGGACTGGGGCCCCGCTGCCCCGCTGTCGGGTCGCCGCGCCGGTCGCCAACTGGAGATCGCCTTGGCCTACGAGCCTGCCTTAGTGGCCAACGCGCTGGGCCCGCCTCCCCCGGAGATGATCGCCCAGGGCCACGCCGCCGGGGCCAAGGTGGCTGCCCTGGCCGGTCGGGCCGCCCACGCCGAGCGCCACGTAGCCGCCGGCGTCGACCTCATTGTTGCCCAAGGATACGAGGCTGGTGGCCACACCGGAGAGGTCGGCTCCATGGTGCTCATCCCCGAGGTGGTGGATGCGGTGGCCCCGGTGCCGGTGTTGGGCGCCGGGGGCATCGGCCGAGGACGTCAAATGGCCGCAGCCATGGCACTGGGCGCCCAGGGGGCGTGGTGCGGCTCGGTGTGGCTCACCACCGAAGAGGCAGAAACCCACCCCGCGGTCAAGCAGAAGTTCCTGGCTGCTGGATCATCCGACACTGAACGGTCCCGCACCATCACCGGAAAGCCGGCCCGCATGCTGCGCTCAGCCTGGACGGAAGAGTGGAACCGGCCCGATACTCCCGACCCTCTCCCCATGCCGCTTCAGATCATGCTGACCGGCGAGCCCCGCCGCCGGATCGACCGGGTGGCCCACCACTCCGGCAGCGGTGCCGAAAAGCTCACCAACTACTTCGTCGGCCAAATCGTGGGGGCCATGAACCAATCTCTCCCCGCCCGCCAAGTGGTCTACAACCTCGTCGAAGAGTTCATAGAGGCCGTAGAGGGCCTAACTGCTCAGCTCGAAGACGGGTAAAGCAGCCCCAAAGCCTCATCGATAGAGCCAGCCCGCTGGATGATCCCGGCCTTCTCCTGCTTCACGAATCCAATCTCGACAAGCCGTCCGTGAAACTCAGCCAACGGCTTCCAGAACCCGTCCTCGTCCAACAGCACCACCGGCTTGTATCGCCCGCCCTCGTGCAGCCCCAACTGCGTCCAGGTGGCCGCCTCGAACAACTCCTCCAGGGTGCCCAGCCCGCCGGGCAGTGCGCAGAACCCGTCTGACAGCGAGTACATGAGCTGCTTGCGCTCGTGCATGTCCGCTACCAGGTGGAGTTCGGTCAAGCCCTGGTGGGCCACCTCGATCTCATCCAAGAAGTTGGGAATGACCCCGATCACCTCGCCACCCGCGGCCATGGTCGCGTCAGCCATCACCCCCATGAGACCCACCCGGCCCCCTCCGAACACCACCCCAATGCCCTCCTCCGCCAGCCGCCGCCCCAGATCAGCAGCCAGCGTGGCAAAACCAGGCTCAGTCCCCAGCGAGGAACTGCAAAACACCGCCACCCGCCGCGGCCCTGAATCCAAGCTCACGAGAGTGAGGCTACCCACCCCAACCCCAGCTAGCCTGTCACCATAATGGCCGAGCACTCGATGAAAGATCGTCTCAACGACCTAGAGCGCCGCAAGCACGAAGCCCTCCACGCCGGCCCCCAGCGGGCGGTCGACCGCCAGCACGAGAAGGGCAAGATGCTGGCCCGGGAGCGCATCGAATACCTGCTCGACGATGGCTCTTTCCACGAACTCGACATGCTGGCCCGCCACCGGGCGCTCGACAGCGGCATCGAGGAACGCCCGTACACCGATGGCGTGATCACCGGCTGGGGCACCATCGACGGCCGCAAGGTGTTCTTGTTCGCCCAGGACTTCACCGTGTTCGGCGGCGCGCTGGGAGAGGTATTCGCCGAGAAGATCCACAAAGTGATGGATCTTGCGCTTTCGGTGGGCGCCCCCATGATCGGTCTCAACGACGGCGCCGGCGCCCGCATCCAAGAAGGAGTGGTGTCGCTTGACTCCTACGGCGGCATTTTCCACCGCAACGTCAAGTCTTCGGGCGTCATCCCCCAGATCAGCGTGATCCTAGGGCCGTGCGCCGGCGGCGCGGTTTACAGCCCGGCCATGACCGATTTCGTGTTCATGGTGGCCGAGAAGTCGCACATGTTCATCACCGGCCCCGACGTGGTGAAGACGGTCACTGGCGAAGAGGTGACCTTGGAAGACCTGGGTGGGGCCCGCTCGCACTCCACCAAGTCGGGCGTGGCCACCTTCGTGGGCCAGACCGAGGAGGAGGTGCTGGACGAGGTCCGCTTCCTGGTCGGCCATCTGCCCCCCAACAACCTGGAGGAGCCCCCCCAAGTCGACGCGGTCGACGATCCTGAGCGGCTGGCCCCCGAGCTGCGCGACATCATGCCCGACAGCCCCAACCTGCCCTACGACATGCGCAAGGTGATCCAGGCGGTGGTGGACGACGGGGAGTTCATGGAGTACCACGCCCACTGGGCCCAGTCCATCGTGTGCGGCTTCGCCAGGCTGAACGGCTACACCGTCGGCGTGGTGGGCAACCAGCCCATGGTGCTGGCTGGCGTGCTCGACATCGAGTCGTCGTCCAAAGCGGCCCGATTCGTTCGGACATGCGATGCCTTCAACATTCCGCTGCTGACTTTCGTGGACGTGCCTGGCTTTTTGCCCGGCGTCGACCAAGAGCACGGCGGCATCATCCGCCACGGGGCCAAGCTGCTGTACGCCTACTGCGAGGCAACCGTACCCCGCATCCAGGTCATCACCCGCAAGGCCTACGGCGGGGCTTACGTGGTGATGGACTCCAAGTCGGTGGGCTCGGATCTGTCGTTCGCCTGGCCGGGCGCTGAGTTGGCCGTGATGGGCCCGCAGGGGGCAGTAGAGATCATCTACCGACGGGAACTTCAGTCGGCAGCCGATCCCGTCGCTCGGCGGGCCGAGCTGGTGGACGACTACACCGAGCGCTACGCCAACCCCTATATCGCCGCTGAGCGGGGCTACATCGACGATGTAATCGACCCCGCCGATACTCGCCGCCTGGTGATCGCCGGATTTGAGATGCTCCGCTCCAAGCGGGAGGAATTGCTCCCCCGAAAGCACGGAATTATCCCGCTCTAACAGTCCTTGAAGACATGAGCATCATCCAGATCACGCCTCAGCCCACCGAAGCCGAAGTGGCTGCCATTTTGGCGGCCTATGAGGCTCTTTGGCCCCGGCCCGCAGCCGAAGAGACCCCCGCGGCAATTGCGTCCAGGTGGCGGTTCAGCGGCCGCTGGTGGACGGCGCCAGCCCCGACCCGCCGGCGGCGCCAGGCACTTCAGCAATGACTGACCATTCCGCTTTCCACCGCACTCCAGAAGAACTGGAAGCCTCCCTCTCCCATATTCGCGATGCCCCCGCCGACAACGGCACCCTGGAATTGATCGTGCGCCGCCCGGCAGTAGACGAGCGAGAGGTGCTGGAGTCTGGGATGCTCAGTTTGGAAGAGGGTCTGGTGGGCGACACCTGGAACCAGCGAGGCTCCGCCAAGACTCCTGACGGCGGCCCGCTGCTCGACGCCCAGCTCAATGTCATGAACGCCCGGGCCACCGCCGCGGTGGCCGGGCCAATCGACCGCTGGGCTCTTGCGGGCGATCAGCTCTACATCGATCTCGACATAAGCACCGAGACCCTGCCGCCGGGCACCCGCCTCTCCCTGGGCGATGCGGTTATCGAGGTAACCGCCGAGCCCCACACCGGATGCGCCAAATTCTCGGCCCGATTCGGCGTCGAGGCCCTCCGATTCGTCAACTCCCCCACCGGCCGAGCCCTGAACCTAAGAGGCATCAACGCCCGAGTGATCCAACCCGGCACCATAAGCCAGGGCGACCAGGTAACTCGTCTCTGCTAACGAGGCCACGGAGCCGACGGCTGTCGCACCGCCGCTCCCAATCGCTCCAAGTACTCACTCCGCGGGATCTCCACCGCCCCCAAGCTCCGCAGATGCTCCGTCGCCCACTGCACGTCCAACAGCCGGGCAACTCCGCCGTGATTCAGCCTCCCCACCAAAGACACCAGCGCCACCTTGGACGCGTCGCGGTCAACGTGGAACATCGACTCTCCGGCAAACAGTCCCCCGATCGACACCCCGTACAGCCCGCCCACTAGCTCTCCGTCTTCTGACCACGCTTCCACGCTGTGGGCCCACCCCAGCTTGTGCAACCGCACGTAGGCGTCTCGGATGTCCGGTGAGATCCATCCATGGGGGCGCTCGATCGTTCGACAGGCGTCGATGACATCGCCAAAGGCAACATCTGCGGTTATCCGATAGCGTCGCAGGCTCCGACGTAGCGAGCGGGTCACCCTCAGCTCCTCGAGAGGGATAACTCCTCGTGGGTCAGGCGACCACCACCCCAGTTTGTCGGTGCGCCCCAATGGCATGGGGAACAGACCAGCCTGGTAGGCAGCCAGCAGGGTGCCAGGCTCCAAATCGGCCCCCACCGCCACCAAGCCGTGCTCGTCGGCCGACTCAGCAGGCGGAAACTCCCACTGGCTGGGCTCGGGTCGATATCGACCATTTGGCCTCACCCCCATACTCTGCCCCACTCAGAGCATCAGGGTTGGCGGGACTAGCCGGATTCTTCGATGGTTACCGAGTTGACGATCACCTGGGGCTCGGGCGCCCCTCCCAGCCGATTGCCGGGCTGGTCGACGTGGCTGGCCAAAATGGCCTCGGCCACTCCCAGGCTCTCGGCGTCCATCTGGCCGAACACCACATAGGTGCCCTGGCTGTTGAGCAGAGCAGTGTTCTCGTTGACCGCGAAGAAGAACTGGGCGCTGGCGCTGTTGGGCGCCGCGGTGCGAGCCATCACGATCTGACCCGGCTCATAGGCAAATCCCGAGCCTTCGTCGACGATGGTGTAGCCCGGCCCGGGATCCGACGGCGAGTTTGTGTGTGGCGCCCCGCCCTGGATGATCCCGATGCCCGGATCGGTGCGGAACAACAGAGTGTTGTCGTAGTAGTGGTATCGGGCCAACACCGCGAAGTTGTTCGCGGTGATCGGCGTGTTGACCATGTCGAGGCCGATCCGCATCACTCCCGCAGTGGTGTCGAACACTGCGGTGTACTGCTTGGACGCGTCCAAGCACATGGGCTGAGGGCCGTCGAAATCGAGGATCTGTGGTCCTGATCCGTCTGCTGGTGGACATCCGCTCAAGTCAATACTCCCTTCAGGAGTTGGGTCGGTGGATTGGATGGAGATGGAGTTGACGATGACGGACTCCGATGGCCGCCCTCCAAAGGCGGTGTCGGGATCGTCCACATGAAGGACCAGGGCATCGAGAACCACGGACAGGCTGCCGTCGGAAATCTGACCCAGGCTGGTGAGCCCCGACACCGGTTGGGATGGCAGGAACTCGTCGTAGGCCAACAAGAGGAACTGCCCGGTCGAAGCTCCCTCGGCCGACCACAGAAGCTGACCCTGCCGATACTCATCGGGCTCACTTGCCGCCACGGTGAATCCCGGCCCGGGATCGTCGGCATTGTTGGTGTGGGGCGACCCGCCTTGGATGTAGCCGCCGGTGGGATCGGTGTAGAACACGGCTGTCCCGTCGTAGTAGCCGTAGCCGGCCAACGCCGCGAATGCGTTCACCGCCTCGGGATTGGCCTCCTGGTCGAGGGCCACTCTGATTTCACCATGGGTGGTATCGAACACCGCGGTGTAGTCAAGCGCGGGATCGAGGCATTGAGCTGGGGCCGACTCAAAGGAGGTCACCCGGAATGCCGGGCCCGCCGGATCGGGGCAGGGGGTGACCTCCCCGGTCAACTCGCCGCCGGGGCCCGGGGGCGGGGGTAGCTCAGGAAAGCCGCCGGTGCCCGGCGCGGCGTCGGCGCCATCGCCCTGGGCGGTATCGCCAATCGGGGCGTCGACGCTGGTGTCGTCGTTGCCGCCATCTCTCGTCGAGTACAGCCACACGATCACCACCGCCACCACGATCACCGCGGCGATCAGGGCGACCCGCACGCCTCTAGAGCGGATCCGACCGCGGCTCTCGGTTACCTTGGCCCGCTGCTGCGCAACCTGTCTGCGCTCCCGCTGACGCTGCCTTTTGTCGGTGGCCATCGCCTGAAATCTACGATGGCAATCGCCCAAGTGCCTACCAGCACAAGAAACTCGGATAACAACCACAAAAGTGCCCATGAGCGACCGGTAGCGTTTGTTCGTGGCCTTAGTGGTTCAGAAGTTCGGCGGCACGTCGGTTGCCAATGCCGATCGCATCCGCGAGGTGGCCGACCATGTGCGCCGGTGCCGGGATCGCGGCGATCACATCGTGTTGGTGATCAGTGCCATGGGCAAGGAAACCGATGAGCTCTTGTCGCTGGCCTCGGCAGTGTCCACCACTCAGCCGGGCCGGGAGCTGGACATGCTTATCACCGCGGGAGAGCGCAAAGCGTGCGCATTGGTCTGCATGGCCCTTCACGACCTCGGGGTGCCGGCCGACTCTTTCACCGGCAGCCAAGCCGGTTTCATCACCGACACCAACCACGGCAACGCCAAGATCCTTGAGATCACCCCCGACCGCGTTCAGGCCGCGCTGGACGCCAACCGGGTGCCGGTGGTGGCCGGATCGCAGGGGGTCAGCACCGAGAACGACGTGACGTTTTTGGGCCGAGGGGGGTCCGACACCACGGCGGTGGCGCTCGCCCACACCCTGGGGGCGGATGCCTGCGAGCTTTACACCGACGTGCCCGGAGTTTTCACCACCGACCCCCGGGTGTGCCCCGATGCCCGCAAGCTGGGCTCCATCTCATTCGACGAGCTTCTGGAGATGACCGCAGTGGGCTGTCCCAAGCCGGCCATGCGCTCGGTGGAAGTCGCCCAAAACTACGGAGTCAAGCTGCACATTCGATCCGCATTCACCTGGGAGCAAGGCACCTGGGTGGTCAAAGAGGAGTCTTCCATGGAGCAACCCATCATCCGATCGGTCACCCCCGACACGTCGGAGGCGAAGATCACTGTCACCGGCGTGGCCGACAGGCCGGGCGTGGCCGCCACCATGTTCCGCAAGCTGGCCGACGCCGGCGTGAATGTGGACATGATCGTGCAGAACGCCTCCGAGCACGGCGTCACCGATATCTCGTTCACGGTTCCCGATGGAGATGCCGACACGGCGGCGGCGCTGACCAAGACACTGGCCCATGAGATAGGGGCGACCGGCGTGACCGCTGATCGCAAGATCGCCCGGGTCAGCCTGGTGGGCGCGGGCATGAAGTCCCACCCCGGCGTGGCCGCCACCATGTTCGAGACCCTGGCCCAAGAGAAGATCAACATCGAGATGATCTCCACCTCTCCCATCCGCATCAGCTGCGTCATTCGCCAAGACCAAACTGATGCCGCGGTTTCTGCGCTGCACAAGGCCTTCGAACTCTCCCGTTAACGGACGCGGCTTTCTGTCCTTTCGGCAGTAGGATTTTCGCCGTGAGAGTTGCCATTGTGGGCGCCACCGGCCAGGTCGGCGGGGTTATGCGCCGCCTGTTGGACGAGCGTGATTTTCCGGTTGACAACCTGCGTCTGATGGCTTCGTCCCGCTCAGCCGGACGCACCATGACATGGCGAGGTCAGGATCTGGTCGTAGAAGATGCCGCCACTGCCGATTACCGGGGGGTGGATTTCGCACTGTTCTCCGCGGGGGGTGGCACTTCTCGGGAGCTGGCCCCCCAGGTGGCCCAAGCCGGCGCCACGGTGATCGACAACTCGTCGGCCTGGCGCATGGACCCCGACGTGCCCCTGGTGGTGCCGGAGGTCAATGCCCACACGCTGGCTGAGATTCCCAAGGGGATCGTGGCCAATCCCAACTGCACCACCATGGTGGCCATGCCGGCGCTCAAGCCGCTGGCTGTCGAAGCCGGACTGCGACGCATGGTGATCTCGTCGTATCAGGCAACTTCGGGGGGCGGCCTAGCCGGCGTGGCCGAGCTGGACGAGCAGGTGCGCAAGGTGGCTGACGACGCCATCGGGCTGACCCACGACGGGCAGGCCGTCTCGTTCCCGGCGCCGTCGGTGTTTGCCGCGCCCATCGCTTTCAATGTGGTTCCCGAGTGCGGATCTTGGATCGACGACGACTCGGGTGAGACCTCCGAAGAGCGCAAGCTGGTCGACGAGAGCCGCAAGATCCTGGAGTTGCCCGATCTGGCAGTGAGCGCCACCTGCGTGCGAGTGCCGGTGTTCACCGGTCACTGCCTGGCCATAAACGTCGAGTTCGACCGCCCCCTAAGCCCCCAGCGGGCCACCGAGCTGCTGACAAGCGCCCTCGGCGTCGTGGTGAACGAAGTCCCCACGCCGCTGGCCGCGGCAGGCATCGACCCCACCATGGTTGGCCGCATCCGCGCCGACCGCACCGTCCCCCACGGCCTGTCCCTGTTCGTCGCCGGCGACAACCTCCGCAAGGGCGCCGCCCTAAACGCCATCCAAATCGCCGAAGCCCTAATCACGTCTTAGCGCGGCGGATCGTCCCGATATCTCAGCGCCGCCTCTTCCAAACTGAGATCTAACTGATTGGCCAGCGAAGCCAACCAAGCCAACACGTCACCCAATTCGTGCAATCGCTCCGCATCGTCACCCTTTCGCACCGCCTGGGCCAGCTCTCCCAGCTCCTCGCACAGCCAGGCCACCGTCGCCGGGACGCCCCGCTCCCGGTCTTGGGGGCCGTACAGGTCCTCCATGAGCTGTTGGAAAGCCGCAATCTCCACCGCAGCACGTTACCTACCGCAGCACTCAGAGACGGTAGCCCCCGTCCACGCTGATCACTTGTCCGGTGATGCCCCCGCCGGCTTCGGAAGCCAACAACACCGCCATCGGGGCCAGTTCCTCGGGCTCCAGGATTCGGCCCTGGGCACTTTCGGCCTCGGCATCGGCTTCAGCCTGGGCCGCGGTGATCCCCTTGGCCGCAGCCAGGCGCTCGAAGTCCACCAATGCCGTGTTGGTCCACCCCGGACACAGGCAGTTCACCGTGATCCCGTGCGGTGCCGCCGACATGGCCAGCTGCTTGGTCAGGCCCACTAGACCGTGTTTGGCCGCGGTGTAGCCCACGCTGGCCGCCGCCCGCTTGGAGGCACCCGAACCAATGTTGATGATGCGGCCATAGCCTTGCTCCCGCATAGGGGCGAGTGCTTCCTGGCTGGTCCAGAAGGCCGAGATGAGGTTCAGCCGCAGCGTGGCCATGAACGGCTCGGCGCTCCCCGAGAACGGGTCGTGATTTCCCCCCGAAGAGCCCCCAACGTTGTTCACCAGCACGTCGATTCGCCCGAACTCGGCCATCGCCGCCCGCACCGGTGACCGGGCCTGGTCTTCATCGGCGGCGTCGGCCACCACCGCCAACCCCCGACTGCCCGTTGATTCAATCTCAGCCACGACGGCATCAAGCTGTTCTCGGGTTCGGGACGAAACCACCACCTTCGTCCCCTCCCCGGCCATCCCCAGGGCGATGGCCCGACCGATACCCCGGCCGCCACCAGTAACCACGGCGACCCGGTCGTTGAGAACTTCCTGAATTTTCTTCGTCATGCCTTGCAGAGCTACCCGTAGGAGATGGTGCGGTGGGCCAGCTTCCAGCCGTCGGCAGTTCGCGCCAAGCGATCCCTATATGTGCCAAACAGCGCGATCGACGCCTCTGCCGCGGTGTTCACCCAAAATTGCCAATAGGCATCTGAAATGGCTTCGTCGCCATCCACAGCCACCGCCTGAGTGGTGATCACATGTCGCGTATTGCTCCCCGGCCCCACGGTCCCCGCGGCCCGACGTTCAATCGCCCCCGCCAAGAGGTTTTCACGTCCCTGAATCGCCGACCCCGGCATCTCCCAAAGGGCGTCATCTGTGAACAGGCCCACGTACTCCTCCAAATCCCCCTCATCTGCCAGCATCGCCAATCGGGCAACAACATTTCTGATCGCAGCATCATCGCTCATGCCGAGAGACTAACTTCGACCCATGCACGATCTCGTCATCCGCGTCGGCACAGTCGTCGACGGCACCGGCCAAGCCCCCTTCACCGCCGACATCGCCATCGACAACGCCACCATCACCGAGATCGGCAACAACCTCGGCCCATCCCGCCAAGAACTCGACGCTGACGGCCTCCTGGTTACCCCTGGCTTTGTCGACATCCACACTCACTACGACGGGCAGGTCTCCTGGGACCCCGATATCACCCCCTCGGTGTGGCACGGCGTGACCACCGTGGTGATGGGCAACTGTGGCGTGGGCTTCGCCCCCGTGCGCCCCGGCACCGAAGACTGGCTCATCGGCCTCATGGAAGGCGTGGAGGACATCCCCGGCGCCGCTCTCGCCGAAGGCATCGAATGGGAGTGGGAGAGCTTTCCCGAATATCTCGATGCCGTCGAGCGCAAGCCCCGCACCATCGATGTGGCCGCTCAAGTACCCCATGGCGCACTTCGGGCCTACGTGATGGGTGAGCAGGGCGCCGACCACAACAACCACCCCACCGAAGCTGAGATCGCCGAAATGGCCCGCCTAGCCGCCGAAGGCGTGGCCGCCGGCGCGGTGGGCTTCACCACCAGCCGCACCATCAACCACAAGACCAAGGCTGGCGAGCACACTCCCAGCCTTACCGCCAGCGCATCCGAGCTGTGGGCCATCGCCGAGGCCGTGGGACGAACCGGCAAAGGCGTTTTCGAGATGGTGGGCGACTGGGTGGACTTGGATACCGAGTTCGACCTCGTTGCCGAGATGGCCCGGCGCAGCGGTCGTCCGCTGTCCATGACCATTGCCGTCCCCGACAACCGACCCGATCTGGGCCATCAACTGCTCGATCGCATTACGCAAGCCAACGCGGCGGGCATCCCGCTGCGGGCGCAGGTGGCCAGCCGGCCAATAGGAGTGCTCGTGGGCCTTCAATCCACCTATCACGCCCTTTTGTCCTGCCCTGGCTACCGCGAATTCGCCGCCCTCGACCTGCCCGAGCGAGTTGCCCGCTTGTGCGAGCCCGAAGTTAGGACCCGACTGGTAGCCGAACTGGCGGCCCAGCCCGTCCACACCTTCAATCAGCTTGAAAAGCTCTTCCCACTGGGCGAGACCCCCGACTACGAGCCCTCATCCGATGCCAGTGTTGCCGCCGACGCCGCCCGGCGGGGCATCGACCCCCACGAAGCGCTCTACGATGCCCTCCTCGGCCGCGACGGCACCGAGCTGCTGTACATCCCGGTGATGAACTACGCAGACGGCGACTTCGAGCTCACCAGGGAGATGCTGGCTCACCCGCTCAGTGTCCCGGGTTTGGGCGACGCTGGCGCCCACGTCGGGTTCTTGTGCGACGGCAGCATGCCCAGCTTCCTGCTCTCCCACTGGGGAAGAAACCGAACCCGAGGCGACACCCTGCCGGTGGAACAGCTCATCAAGTGGCAGTGCGCCGACACGGCCGCATTGGTGGGCTTCAGCGACCGGGGCACGCTGGCTGCTGGTCAAAAGGCCGACATAAACCTCATCGACTTCGAGCGTCTCGGCCTGCAATCCCCCGAAATGGTCTTCGACCTGCCTGCTGGTGGGCGACGGCTCGTGCAAAGGGCCAGCGGTTTTGTGGCCACACTGGTCTCCGGCCAGGTTGTTCAGTCCGAGGGGGAGCTCACTGGGGCCCGGCCTGGCCGTCTCGTAAGAAGCTGAACAACCCACAAAGCTCAAAAGACCTCTGTTTTTCGTGAAAAAGACCGTTTGACCCCTATAGTTGCACTTCCAACTATCGGACGTCCTTGATAGACTCCTCCAATGGTCGAGACAATGTCGGGAGTCCCGCTCGACCCTACCTACGGCGACGGGTTGCAACCGGGCGAATATCCCTTCACCCGCGGGCTGTACCCCACCGGCTACCGGAGCAAGTTGTGGACGATGCGGATGTTCGCCGGATTCGGTACCGCCACCGACACCAACGCCCGATTCCACGCACTGCTTCGAGCCGGGGGAACCGGGCTGTCCACTGCCTTCGACATGCCCACCCTCATGGGCCGCGACTCCGACCACGAGTGGTCGGTGGGCGAGGTGGGCCGGGCCGGCGTAGCCGTGGACACCCTGGCCGACATGGAAGATCTCTTTGCCGGCATCGAGTTGGACAAAGTGACCACCTCCATGACCATCAACGGACCAGCCGCTATCTGCATGGCCATGTATGTCGCAGTAGCCGAACAGGGTGGCGTGCGCCGGGGCGACCTCGGCGGGACCATTCAGAACGACATCCTGAAGGAATACCAGGCCCAAAAGGAGTACATCTTCCCGCCCCGCCCATCGGTGCGGCTGGTTACCGACCTCGTCCGGTTCACCACTGCGGAGATGCCCCGCTGGCATCCAATCTCCATTTCCGGATACCACATCCGCGAGGCAGGCTCGACTGCCGCCCAGGAGCTGGCCTTCACCCTGGCCAACGGCTTCGCCTATGTGGAGGCCGCCATCGCCGCTGGGCTCGATGTAGACGACTTTGCCCCCCGTCTCTCGTTTTTCTTCAACGCCCACAGCGATTTCTTCGAGGAGATCGGCAAGTTCCGGGCCGCCCGCCGCATTTGGGCCACTTGGATGAGAGACCGCTACGGCGCTACCGATCCCAAGTCGCTTATGTGCCGTTTCCACACCCAGACCGCAGGCGTCTCCCTCACCGCCCAGCAACCCGAGAACAACATCGCCCGGGTCGCCATCCAAGCTCTTTCTGCGGTGCTGGGGGGCACCCAGAGCCTGCACACCGATTCCTTCGACGAAGCCCTGGCCCTGCCCACCGAGAAGGCAGCCCGCATCGCTCTTCGCACCCAGCAGATCGTTGCTCACGAGACCGGGGCCGCCTCAGTGGTCGATCCGCTGGGCGGATCCGACTTCGTGGAGTGGATTACCGACGAAATGGAACGCCAGGCCAACGAGATCTTCGACCACATCAACCAACTCGGCGACGGCTCCATGCTGGAGGGGGCCTACGCCGGCATCGACGACGGCTACTTCGTGGGCGAGATCGCCGACGCCGCCTACCGCTTTGAACGCGAGGTGAACGCCGGTCGCCGCATCATTGTGGGAGTCAATGAGTTCACCGAGGGCGAAGATGATGAGGCCAGCCTGCTGTCTATAGGCCACGAAACCGAGGAATTGCAGCTCAAGCGCCTGGAGAAGGTTCGGGGCGACCGAGATGACGACGCCGTGAGGGCTTCTCTCGCCGCGCTGATCGAAGCCGCCGAACGGCCCGACGTGAACCTCATGCCCCCAATAATCGACGCGGTGCGAACCTACGCGACCGAAGGCGAGGTTGTCGCCGCCTTGGAGACGGTCTTCGGCACCTATGTGGAGACCGCGGTGGTATGAGCTGATGGGAGAGCTTCCTGTTGACACATCGCTTCCCCCAGACGCCGAATTTGAAACACCGATTCGGGTGGTTTTGGCCAAATTGGGGCTAGATGGCCACGATCGCGGCTTGAAGGTCGTGGCCCGCACGCTGCGAGATGCCGGAATGGAAGTGATCTATTTGGGTCTGCGCCAGACCACCGACAGCATTGTGGCCGCCTGCGAGCAGGAGGACGCCGACGTAATCGGGCTTTCCATGCACAATGCCGGCCACCTCACCCTGGCCCCTCGAATGGTCCAGGCTGTCGAACAAGCTGGTTTGAACGTTCCGGTGGTGATCGGCGGCATCGTGCCCGCCGACGATGTCCCCACCCTTATCGAATCCGGGGTGGCTGCGGTTATCGGTCCCGGCTCATCGGCCGAAGAAGTGGTGTCCGCAGTGAGATCCGCCGTGGACCGCCAAATCTCCGCTCGGTGAGCCCGAAGCAAGTCGGCGAGCTGTTCGAATGACAAGCTGCGACCCTCTCGACGAGCTATTCGAAACAGCCCGAGGCGGCAATCGACGGGCTCTCGGCAAGCTGCTCACCATGGTGGAGAAGAGGGGCAAGACTGCCGCCATGGTGTCTGAGCGGGCTCATCGCGACGCCGGCCAAGCCCGGGTTGTGGGAGTAACCGGCGCACCGGGAACGGGGAAATCCACCATAACCGGGCGGTTGGCCGCAGTCTCGGAGGCGTCCCGTCCGGCCATTCTGGCCATTGATCCCAGCTCTCCGCTCACGGGTGGCGCCATTCTTGGCGACCGGATCCGCATGGACAGCCATGTCACCAGCGGTGCCTTCATCCGATCGATGGCCACCCGCGGCCACGTTGGCGGACTGGCGGTGGCTGTTCCCGACGCCATTCGGGTGCTCGATGCCGCCGGTTGTGATCCGATCATTGTGGAGACCGTGGGCGTAGGCCAGGTGGAGGTGTCTATCGCCGCGGCTGCCGACACCACCGTGGTGGTGGTGACCCCTGGCTGGGGCGACGCAGTGCAGGCCAACAAGGCTGGCCTGTTGGAAGTGGCCGACGTCTTCGTGGTGAACAAAGCCGACCGGCCCGATGCCCGCGGTGCCCGCCGCGATCTGGAGTTGATGCTCGACCTTGGCCACCAGGGCGGATGGCGGGCTCCGATCGTGCTCACCACTGCCATCGAGGGGGAAGGCATCAACGACCTGTGGGCGGAGATCGACCGCCACACCGCTCATCTTCACCACTCCGGCGAGCTGATCCGCCGCCGCTGTCGTCGACGCCGCGATGAGGTGGCCGACCGAATTGAGCTCGAGCTGCGCGACCGAGTTCACCAGATCGTCCAGAACGAGCCCGGAGAGGCTGCTCTTCGCCGTGTTGACAGCAATGAGCTCTCTCCTGCCGCCGCCGCCGAACTTCTGCTATCCACGTTGAACTCCGACAACCCCCCTCCCCCTGAAAGCTGAAATGAGCCCTTACAACGCTCCCTTGAACGACATTGCTTTCGCACTGCGCCACGTCGCGGGTCTGGACGAGTTGGCCCAGCTGCCCGCATGGTCTGACATAGGCCTCGACCACACCGAAGACCTTCTGGCTGAAGCCGGGCGGCTGGCCTCTGAGGTCGTCGCTCCCACCAACCAAACAGGCGACCAAACCGGCAGTGTGCTCACCGATAACGGCGACGTCATCACTCCTGAGGGCTTCCGGCAGGCCTACCAGCAGTACATCAGCGGAGGCTGGACTGCGGTTTCAGCTGATCCTGAGCACGGTGGTGCCGGGTTTCCGCTAGTGGTCGACGTCGCCATCCAAGAGATGTTCACCTCGGCCAATATGGCGTTCTCGTTGTGCCCGATGCTCAGTCAGAGCGCCATCGGCGCGCTCAGCACCCATGGCAGCCCCGAGCAAAAGCATCGCTGGCTGCCCTCGCTGATCAGTGGAGCGTGGACCGGAACCATGCTGTTGACTGAGCCCCAGGCTGGCTCCGATGTCGGCGCGTTGACTACTCGGGCTGAACCTCAGGGCGACGGGAGCTACCGACTGTGGGGCCAGAAGATCTTCATCACCTGGGGCGAGCACGACATGGCCGACAACATCGTCCACTGCGTGCTCGCCCGCACCCCCGACGCGCCGGTCGGCACTCGGGGCATCTCCCTGTTCATCGTGCCCAAATACTCGCTGGGAGAAGACGGCGCTCTCGGTGAGCGCAACGCCATCCGGTGCATCGGGCTGGAGCACAAGGTCGGTATCCACGCCAGCCCCACCTGCATTATGGAGCTGGACGGAGCGGTCGGCGAGCTCGTGGGAGAAGAGCACGAGGGAATGCGCCAAATGTTCACCATGATGAACAAGGCCCGACTCTTGGTGGGGCTAGAGGGCCTGGCCGTGGCCGAGCGGGCTTACCAGCAAGCGGCTGCCTTTGCCGCCGAGCGTCGCCAAGGTCGCCGCCCCGGTACCGAACCAGGTGCCCAAGCCCCCATCGACCAGCACCCCGACGTGCGGCGGATGCTGCTCGACATGCGAGCACGCACCGAGGCAATGCGGGGCCTGCTGTATCTCAACGCATCAGCAGCCGACCAGGCTGCCCGCCATTCCGATCCAACTTGTCGCCAGCGGGCCCAGCAGCGGGCCGAATTGCTCACGCCGGTGTCGAAAGCCTGGTGTACAGACCAAGGAGTTGAGGTGGCATCGGTGGGTATTCAGGTCCACGGAGGCATGGGGTTCATCGAGGAAACCGGTGCGGCTCAACATTGGCGCGACAGTCGCATCGCTCCCATCTACGAGGGCACCAACGGCATACAGGCCATCGATCTCGTGAGTCGCAAGCTCTCCATGGACGGCGGCGCTGCTTTGGCCGGGCTGCTGGAGGAGATAGCCGGTTTGGACAAGAATCTTGACGAGGCCGGCGCCGCGGTGGCCGAAGCCGCAAGCTGGCTGAACGACCACCCTGGAGATGACGCTTTGGCCGGCGCAACGCCGTTCCTGAATATGCTCGGCCTCACCATTGGTGGCTGGGTCATGGCCCGAACATGGGACATGGCTCAGAATCTCGAAGCCTCAGAAGAGCCTCAGAATGGCTTCTTGAGGGCAAAGCAAACTTCCAGTCGCTTCTATCTCGACCAGATACTCCCGGCCGCTCCTGCTCTACTCCCCGCGGTAACTTCTGGCGCCGCCGCGCTGGATTAGCGGCTTCCTACCCGCCCAACCGCTCGCGGGCTGAGGCACTGCGGGCCAACAAGTGGGCGGGCAGCGTCGCTCCGTTCACCACCACGTCACCTCCGACGGCGGCGTCGCTAGCTTCCGGCGATTCCTCCCCAACGTCCCCGTTTGATCCACCAATCAATTCTCCCGCTTCCGCGGCGGCCTCGGCCGCAGCTTCGGCGGCAGCCCGGCCGGCCAAGAAGTCCTCCCACTCCTCTTCCCTCACCAATTTGTCGCGGTGGATCGACCCTCGCTCGGCTCCGCTGTCGAAACGCACCCAATATCGCACCCAGCGCATACCGGTGTGGAGCATTACTTCGCCAGCAGTGCCTTCGGCGACCCCGGCCAAGTCTTCGGCCAAAATAACCCGTTCTCGTCGGTCCAATAGCCCGGCCACTACCCCAGGGTAACCACGGCAAAGGAGTCCGGCGAAACCGCCGATTCAACCATCAATTTGTTGACCACATAAACAACACAAGCCACACAAGTCACATTACTGGGCATTTGTAATAATATGTCAGTTTGATTACAATTGTGACTAACGCCATAACGATCGCCGTTATCAACTGCCCCCTATGAAGAAGTTCTTGCGGATCGTCTGCCTCATTGCGGTCATGCTGCCGCTGGCCCTCAGTACTCCCGGCGCGGCTCAAGACTCGTTCTTTGAAGAGCGCGAACGCCAGATCGAAGAAAAGAAGCGGGAAATAGAGGCTCGCCAGCGCGAGCAAGCGTCTCTGAAGCGCCAAGCTCTGTTCGCCATCGAAGAGCTGAATGTGACCAACGCCCAGATCGAAGAGGTGGATGCCGCTCTCACCGAGGTCAACAACTGGATCGCTGCGGCGGAGACTCGTCTAAGGGCGGTACAGCTCTCCCAAACCGCGGCCCAAGAGCGAGTTGCCACGGCCAAGAAGCGCAATGCTGAACTTGACGAGGACATCGAGTTCATACAGGAGCGTCTGCGCGGCCAAGTGGTCGACATCTATCTCGACTTGGTGTACGAGCAGAACTTCCTCCTCCAAGACGGTGATCCCAACCGAAACGCTCGCCGCCAGTACTACATCGAGGAGCTCGGCGCCGACGCCCAGGCGCTAATCGATCGCCTGCGCCAAACCAAAGACGATCAGCAAATAGCGCTACAGCAGGCCGAACAAGCCCAGGTCGAGATTGAGCAAGCTCAAGCCGAGATCGAAGAGGCCCTGACTGACCTGGCCGAACTCAGAAGGGCGCAGCAAAAGCTGCAAGACGAGTGGAACCGAAAGCGGGACCTGCTCCAAGCGAGAATCGATGCCGAGGCCCAAGCCCAAGCCGACATCGAGGGCGAAATATCCGGACTCGAGCGAAACATCGAAGAAATCGAAGACGAGATCGAGCGGGAACGAGAGCGGATCCGCCTTGAGGAAGAAAGGCGAAAGCGCGAAGCGGAATTGGCCCGGTTGGCCGAGTTGGAGCGCCAGAGACAAGCCGACCTGGACCTCCTCGCTGCCCAAGAGCGCATCGGCCAGTTCGACGATATCCAAATCCCCGCTCCCCCTGAGTTCTTTAGACCAGTAACGGGGGCGGCGGGATCCGGGTTTGGCAACCGGGTCCATCCCATCTTTGGCACCGTTCGCTTCCACGCCGGACTTGACTTCAGCAACAACACCGGCGACCCCATATTTGCCGCCGCCTCCGGCAGGGTCACCCAAGTCAAGTATCGAGAAGGCTACGGAAACACGATCATCATCGATCACGGCGGCGGATGGACCACGCTGTATGCCCATCTCTCCGCCTACAACACGTCGCTTAACCAGGAGGTCGAGATCGGCCAAACCATCGGCTATGTCGGCAGCACCGGGTGGTCCACCGGTCCCCACCTCCATTTCGAAGTGCGCTACCGCGGATCGCCCCGCGATCCGGCCAAATACCTCAGCCTCTGAGATTGCCGCAGTCAGGTTTGCCGACAATGCCCAGCTTGGTTGTCCTGGCCTTGAACTCACGGCAAGACTGAGCCAATGGAGGCTTTGGTCTTCGAGCGCAAACCCGCTCGCTATGTTGCCGCCGCGGCGGCTTCGAGGGTGGTCCCCGGTGCCGGTGGTGGGGTAGGCCCACTCCGCTTGCGCGACATCGAACCCCCTGAGGTGCCCGGACCGGAATGGCAGATCATCCGGCCTCGGTTGACCGGCATCTGCGGGTCAGACCTGGCCACAGTGGAAGGCCGATCATCCCGCTATTTCGAACCGTTGGTGTCATTTCCGTTCGTCCCCGGTCACGAAGTAGTGGGCATCGACCAGGACGGGCGCCGAATGGCGCTTGAGCCGGTTCTGGGACCAGCGGCGCGCGATGAACCGCTCCCCTTCCCCGGTGCTGCCCCTGGTGACGGCGACGATTACGGGTATCTCCTCGGTGGAACCATCAAAGACGGCATTCAGATTGGCTTTTGCTCCAGTACTGGCGGCGGGTGGGGGGAAATGCTTGTCGCGCACCAGAGCCAACTCCATCCAGTGCCCGACCACCTCAGCGACGAAGCAGCAGTGATGCTGGAGCCCGCGGCTGGAGGGGTTCACGCCGCTCTGAAGGCCCAAATCGAACCTGGGGCCTCGGTAGCAGTGCTGGGAGCTGGCACCATGGGTCTGTGCTCGCTGGCCGCATTGCGGTCGCTCACCTCAGCAGGAACCATCATCGTTGCCGCCAAACACCCCCACCAGCGGGATCTGGCCACCGACCTGGGAGCAGACATCGTTGTTGATCCCCATGAAGTTCGACGCGCCGTGCGGAGGTTTTGCGGCTGTCGGATGCTGGGCGACTACCTGTCGGGCGGCGTGGACGTAACCATCGACGCGGTGGGCAATCCGGCATCGGTGGCCGAGGCCATCGCCATTACCAGACCGCGCGGCAGAGTGGTGCTGCTGGGCATGCCTGAATCGGCCCGCATCGACCTGACCGGGCTGTGGCATCGCGAGACAGAACTGGTTGGCGCCTACACCTACGGAACCGAGAACCTCCCCGACGGGCAAAGGGCGACCAGCTTCGCTATGGCATTCGAGTTGGTGGTTTCGGCCAGCCTCGAACGCATGGTCTCTGCCCGCTATCCCCTAGACCGCTATCGGGAAGCCATCGCCCACGCCGCTGAAGCTGGATCTCGGGGTGCCATCAAGGTGGTGTTCGAACAGAACGTTTGATCACTGCGAGCCCAGCGGGGCCAGACCAAAGTCGGCGCCAATGGCACTGATTTCCTCCACCAGAGCTGTCGGCAGGGGGATCCCCGACGCCAGCCGCTCTGCTCTGTTCTCATGCTCGATCTCGCCGGGCACATAAATGCGGTCCACCCCTTCGGCCCGCTCAGTGTCGTGCACATCCCGGATGAGCTGATCCATCTGCTCCCGAAACCTGTCCAACCCGCAGAAGCGCTCGAGGTCCAAGGTCAGAAACATCCAACCCTTGGCCAGACGACGATTTCCCACCAATTCGCAGTCCGTCTGCTCGGTGTGTCCAAAGCTGCTCCCAGCCACGATTCCCGAGAGGACTTCCACCATCAGCGCAATTCCGAACCCCTTGTAGCCGCCAAACCAGCACAGATTCTGGGCTGATGCTTCAGCCGTGTCCGTTGTCGGCAGGCCCAAGTCGTCGTTGGCCCATCCCTCAGGAATGGTCGGATCACCCCGCTTTTTTGCCAGCAAGATCTTGTTGCCGGCCACCGCAGTGGTCGCGATGTCGTACACCACTGGCAGCTCTCGACCGGCAGGCACCGCCCAAGAGAACGGATTGGTGGAGAAGATGCCCGATCGACCGCCATAGGGAGGCACTATGGCCGGTCCGTTTTGCACCGCCATGGCGAAGCAGCCCGCCTCTGCCGCAGGGAGGGTGTAGTAGGCCAGAGCTCCCAAGTGGGTGCCCTCTCGTACCGTGACTGCTGCAACCCCGTGGGCCTTTGCCCGCTCGACAGCCAATTCCATGGCCGCGACACCGGACACCTGACCGAATCCAATACCACCATCCATCATCACCGTGGCGCCGTCGTCTCGCACCACCTTCACCTCGGTAACCGGCCGCAGATGTCCCGATCTCAGCCGAGCCACGTACAGCTCAATTAGATGGGCACCATGGGAGTCCACGCCTCGCAAATCGGCTTCCACCAGGTTGTCGACGACGACCTCAGCCTGCTCGGTGGGAACCCCCAGTCCCTCCAAAATGTGGATCTCGTATCGCCGCAAATCGTTGTGGTCCAAAAGGACCACGTTGGTATCGCTCACTGTTCAGGCGGCTTCTTCAGGCTTTGGAGGGCGGTAGAACACCGCGAGCTGGGTCAACCCCGCCAGGACGCCGCCTCCTGCACCAATGGCCAGGCCAATGTATCCATCCCAGGCATCATCGATTCCTATGGCGTTGTCGATCGACCACTCCATGGGCCCCAAAGTAGCCACTGACGCCGCCACCACGGCCAGAACAAAGGTGTACTCCCAGCCTTCTCGCACAATCATGAATCCGTTGTGCCGGTGGACCGTCCATGCGGCCACCACCATGACGCCGACCATGCCTGCGGCAGCCAACGGTGTGAGGAACCCCAAGGCCAAGAGCAACCCAGCACCGATCTCGGTGAGGGCGGCCATCCAGGCATGCAACTTGCCCGGCTTCATTCCCATGCTGTCGAACCAACCCGCGGTACCGGGAATGCGGCCGCCCTGAAAGATCTTGCCGTATCCGTGGGCGGCAAACGTAAGCCCGATGCCCACCCGCAGAATCAGCATTGCCAGATTCATCTCATCCATGGGCCCACAGTATCGGCCCATCTAGGCTGGACAAGTGCCTCTATGGCTTAGCGTGCTCATCGCCATTCTCGCCGGGATGATCCTTATCCGCGTCGGCATCGGTGTGCTGTTGATGATCCGCCAACCGCTACCGCCACCGCCACCGCCTGGAGAACTGCGCAAGGTGAAGATCACCTACCGATGCTCGATCTGCTACGCCGAGGTCCGCATGACCACAGCCCCCGAAGAAGACCCTGAGCCTCCCCGCCACTGCGGCGACGACATGGACTTGGTCGCTCCCATCGACGAGTGAAGCTGGCTATCCACAAGCTGTGGATAAACCTGGGAACAAACTACAAAGCCGTAACTAGAAAATAGCCAAGTTGGCTAGTGCCACTGGGTGGCCACCAACATGCCCGCCAGCAGTAGGCCCAGCCCCCCCAGCAAGTACCAGTTGTTGGTATCGCCGGGCAACAGGGCAACGTAATTCAGCACGATCATGATTGCCCCCAGCGCCAGCAGGGCGATCATCAGCACCGGCACCCAAATCGGGCTGATCTTCTCAGCAGAGACCGGCACCCGGGGCGCGGCCTCGTTTTCGGGTCGGGTGCCTCTCGGAGTAACCCGGCCACCCTGCACTCTGCGCTTGGTCGGCTTGGCCATAGGCAAAGGATACGCGCTTCGAACCCCGAGCGACCCCCCGGAGAAGATGGTGAGGATACGCGCTTCGAACCCGGAGTAGCCCCCCGGTAACGTTGGCCCCGGTGACTCCCCGCATACTGGTGATCGACAACTACGACTCCTTCGTCTACAACCTGGTCCAATACCTAGGCGAGCTAGGAGCAGAGCCGCTGGTTTACCGCCACGATGCCATCACCCTTGAAGAAGCCCTCGACATCGAACCCGATGGTGTTCTCATCAGCCCTGGGCCGGGACAGCCTGCCGATGCCGGCCTGAGCAATGCACTGGTGAAGCAGTTCTGCGGCGTGCGACCCCTGCTCGGCGTGTGTCTCGGATTGCAGTGCCTCGGGGAGGTTTTCGGAGGCCGGGTGGTTCGAGCGCCTCAAGTCATGCACGGCAAGACGTCGATTATCCACCACACCGGAGAGGGCGTTTTCGCGGGACTCCCCAACCCCATCGAAGCCACCCGATACCACTCGCTCATTGTGGAACGATCTTCAGTGCCCGACGTCCTCACAATTACTGCGGAAACCGAAGACGGTCTGGTGATGGGGCTGCGCCACCGCGATCACCCGGTGGAAGGGGTGCAGTTTCATCCCGAGTCGATCTTGACCTCATCGGGCCATGACATGCTGAAGAATTTTCTGGCCCAGATCTCCCCGTAACAACCACCCTGGTTGCCGCCCCTAGCGAACGCTACAGCCGTCGTCTACACCCGGCGTGTCGCCATCGAGGCCTTCTGCCCAATTGTCCCCATTCGCCGCTACCGCGGGCATTGGGTACGGATTCTCCAAATTCCATTCCACCACCAAGCCAGGGACATCAGAGTAGGTCGTGGCCAAATCGAGGCACTCGGCAGCAAATCTGCTGGACAGGGCATTCCATCTAGGGATACTGCCCAAGGCGTCGGGCTCGCGTCCCGCGGCAACAGCTCGCGCGTTTATCGCCGCGGCTTCGTTCCTTGCCTCGATCCTACGGGGGTTGAACTCATCAATAATCTCTGTGGGCGTTGGCCCCGGTTCACCAGAGATCGGCTGCCCCAGACACACGGTCACCTCTGTCCCCAGCGGATGCTCCTCTTCAGCGGGCGGTACTTGGCCCATGACCCGTCCCACAAGTTCTTCGGCGTCGTTCGGGAAATCACACTCGGGGATGGGTTCGACCAGCACGAGTTCCAATTCGACCAGCTGCTCAGCGGCCGTTTCCGGAGTAAGTCCAACCAAACTGGGAATTACCACATTCTCCGAACCCAAAGACACCAAAATCACGATCTGGGAGTCGGGCAACAATAGAGCAGGCGGTGAGGGATCAGTGCCGATCACCAAGTCTTTTTCTACGTCATCGGACGGTTGCTCCAATATCTCTTCGCTCACCTGCAAACCGGCTTGTACCAAAACCTGTGTTGCCCGCAACAACGTCATCCCTGCCACGTCAGGCACTTGAACGGCCTGGACCCCCTCTGCCACATAGAGCATCACAGAACTGCCAGGAGCAACCTCGCTCCCCGCCGGGGGCTCTTGGCGCAACACTTGTCCCGCCGGCGCAGTGGAACCCTCAACCTCCTGCAATTCGGGGGCAAATCCTCGATCCTGCAAGATTCGGGCAGCGTCGCTGGCACTCTCACCCACCACTCCCGGAACAATCACCGGAATCGCCCCCGAACTGACGGTGATCTCTATTTCCGCTCCTTGCTCCAATTCAGACTGTGCTTCAGGCGATTGGGAGATCACCGAATTACTGGCCACCGTTTCACTGGCTTCGAACACTTGACTGACCACAAAGCCAGCGGCACGAAGCTCGCGTATCGCCGACTGACTGGACAACCCCACCACATTGGGCACAGAAATCACCGGGACAGCTGTGCTGGTTACGGCGGGCGGAGCGGCATCATCACCATTGTCGAGCACATTTGACAGCACGAAGAACACCAGTACTGCAACCGCGATAAAGATCACCGTTGCCGCCGTGTACAGCCCAGCCCGCGATGAGGGCTCCAGAACGGCCACCGGCGGCGGCTGCACCGGCGGCGGCTGCACAGGCCCACTGGGCGATGGTGGAGGAGCAGCCTGCTGGGGCGGGGGAAGTTCCTCTGGCGTCTTCTCCGGAGGAGGCGGGGCCGCTGGTTGGGCCTCCGGCGGCTTGCGCACCGCCGACAGCTGATGGCGCCCCTCGCGGAAGCGCTGTAAGTCGCGCTTGAGATCCTTGGCCGCTGGGTATCTCTCCGCTGGGTTCTTGGCCAACAACTTCATGGCAATGGCTTCCAGCGACTCCGGCAGCACTACTCCCAACGACGATGGGGTGGGCACGGCTTGCTGCACATGCTTGTAGGCGACCGCCACCGAAGTGTCACCGGTGAACGGAGGACGCCCGCAAAGCATCTCGTACAGCACGATTCCCAGCGAATACAGATCACTGCGATGATCCAGAGGCTTCCCCTGGGCCTGTTCCGGCGAGAAATAGGTGGCCGTGCCCATCACCGCACCGGTTTGGGTGAGATTCGCCTCCGCTCCACCAAACGCCACGATGGCGATTCCGAAGTCGGTCACCTTCACCTGGCCGTCGGGCGACAGCAGCACATTGCCCGGTTTCACATCCCGGTGGATTACCCCGTTGCTGTGGGCGAAGCCCAGCGCCTCGGCCATATCCATGGCGATCCCCGCGGCCCGTTCCGGAGCCAAGGGACCTCCCGAACGCAGCAGCTCAGCCAGGCTGTTCCCCTCGATGTACTCCATGACGATGTAATACGTGCCTTCAGCCGAACCCCAGTCGTACACCGCCACAATGTTGGGATGGCTGAGATTGGCCGCGGCGGTGGCCTCCCGCCTGAACCGCTCTACAAAGCTCGGATCGGTGGCAAATTCTGGGAATAAGCGCTTGATGGCCACTGGACGGGAAAGCAGGGTGTCCTGGCCCAGGAAAACATCGGTCATGCCGCCGCGGGCAATTTGATTTCGCAGCTGATAGCGGCTGCCCAAAAGCTCCGGACCGTTGTCTGACATGGCGAAAACAGCGTACTTGTTGATTTGCCCGATTTATTGGAGGGCTAAATCAGCTATATCCACCACCACCACAGTGATGTTGTCGCTTCCGCCCGCACGCAAAGCCAGGTCCACCAGCGCACTCGCCGCTTCGTCCGGTACATCGAATTGGAGCAAAGCTGCGTGTATATCCCGATCGGCCACTTCGTGGGTAAGGCCATCGGAACACAGCAGGTAGCGGTGTCCGCTCACCGGCTCCAACATCCAGTCGTCCACCGCCACCTTCGACTCAATTCCCAGTGCCCGGCTGAGATGGTTCCGGCTTTCATGCATTTCAGCTTCTTCCGGTGTGATCATCCCCGCCTTCAACATCTCTTGCACGACAGTATGGTCTTCTGTCAATTGGTGGAGCCCGCTCTCGTCGCACCGGTAGACGCGGGAGTCGCCAACGTTCACCACGCCCAGCGCTTCGCTGTCGTCGTGCTCGACCACGGCTAGCGCACAGAGGGTGGTACCCATGCCGGCCAACTCGAGGTCCGACTTCGACTTGGCCAAGATCACCTCGTTAGCCCGGTCTACGGCAACCAACAACTCCTCCACCGTGGGAGCAGGTGACGGCAGGTGGCGGCGGCGGAGCGATCGGCGGCGAGCGGCAGTGCGAGCCTCAACCGCGGCATGTACCTCATCAGCCAGTGTCTTCACTGCCAATGCCGACGCCACCTCTCCCCCCCGATGACCGCCCAAACCGTCGGCAACCGCAAAGAGGTTGTTGGCAACCAACATCGAATCCTCGTTTTTTTCTCGACGTCGGCCTCGGTCGGTGGCTTGCCCCACTTCTAGCCGGATCATCAGAGTTCCATGGCCGTGATGCTCCTACCTTGCGCAGGACTATAACCAGAGTTGCTATAGCTGTCAGTGCAGATGCAACGACAGAAGGACAACCCGGTTACTGATCGGCGCGCCCGTCTTGTACGCTGACCACCCCGACAATCAGCGCGAGTGGCGGAATTGGCAGACGCGCAGGATTCAGGTTCCTGTGTCCGCAAGGACGTGGGGGTTCAAGTCCCCCCTCGCGCACTCTCAGCCCACGGTCCCGTCGGGCGTGGGGGTGGGGACTTCGGTGACGGGGATGACCGGGGGCGGGCCCCAGGCGATGGCCGCCTTGGAGAAGCCTGCGGCCATGGCCACCGTTAAAGCCAGTTCAGCCAGTTCGGCTGGGGTGAATTCTTCGCTCAGCGCGGCCTGGTCGGCTGCGCTTAGTCCTGACGGATCGGAGATAACCGCGTCGGCCATTCGCAAGGCCAGCTTCAGTCGATCGGGTAAGTCGCTGCCGGCGTACCCGTCGTCGATCTGATCCACCAGTTCTTCGGTAAGTCCCTGCTGCTTCGCACCTGCGAAGCGGAGGTTCTTTCAAATGTTGCAGTCGTTTACCCGGGCGTTGCGGAGCCGGCCCACCTCCTTGGTGGCCTGATCGAGTTGCCCCTCACTCCACAGCGTCCCGTAAAAGCGATTGAAAACCGCAAACAGCTCGGGCTGATGGTCGAATAGCGACATTCCTCCCTCGGGAATGGCGATTCTGGTCATTCCGTGACTCCTTTCAATACCGCCCGGGTGCGAGCCAGGGCCTCGAAGGTGGCAATAGCCGTGGTGAGCGCGGCCAGCTCTGGTGCCGACAGATGCTCGTTCAGTTCGATGCACAGTTCATCGGTCACCCCGTGGGCATCCAGCACATATTGCTCGGTGAACGCCAGCACGACCCTCTCTCGATCGTCTTGCGGAGACATGGCCAGCGACCCACCGCCAACCATTTGCTCGATGCGGGCAGCGCAGAGCTCCAACAATCCGGGATCCAGCCCCACTCCATCAAGGGCCTGAACCAACTCCTCCAGCGGGCCGGCCACATGGGGGTCCAAAGCGGCCAGCGGATTCGATGGCGATCCCAATTCGATCACCCGCCAAACATGGCCAGCCACTGTTCGGCTGAACGGGGCATAAACACATAGTTGGTACGCCGGGTCTCCCCCATCGAAGCCGACGGTTGAGGGGAGTACAGGTGGCCGGGATACAGCGTCGCCGTGTCGGGCACCCGGGCTAGGCGCTGGGTGAGGCTCTCGTACATTGCCGCAGGATCGCTTCCCGGCAGGTCGGTCCTCCCGCATCCTTCTAAGAACAGCGTGTCGCCGGCCACTAGCCGCCCGTTGGTCAAAAAACACTGGCTCCCTGGAGTGTGGCCCGGCGTATGGATCATCTCGATGTCCACCTCCCCCACCGACAGCACATCACCACTGGCATGGAGGCACAGATCGTCTTCGCCGATGCCAGTCGTCATAGTCACATAGCGGGCCTCATCAGCCTGCACATGCACCGGAACCGACACCAGCTCCAACAATTCGGCCACGCCGGTGATGGCGAACTGCATCATCGATCCGCCCACATGATCAGGGTGGTAGTGCGTGGCCAGCACCCCCGTGAGCCGCATCCCGTCAGCCTCCACCAGATCCACGATCCCCTGCGGATCGTAAGCCGGATCCACCACCACCGCTTCACCGGTCTCCCGATCTCCGATCAAGTAGACGAAATTCACCATCTGGCGGGCCATCATGTCCCCTACAGCCAGATCCCGCCCCGACAAGAGTTGCCGAAAATAGAGCCGTTCCTCTTCCACCTCTCCGATACTAGGCAACAGGCTCGTCGTCTCCCTGCCGCCGCCAAGCCTCCTCCGCCAACGAGACGACCTCACGCGCCGGCAACCCCAACAGGCTCGAAGCCCTCACCGCCTCATCGTGCTCGACCTTGACTCGCCCTTCACTCACCTTCACCCGAATTCGCCGCCCATCCACATCTACATCATGCTCAAGACGCTCCCGAGGCCACCGCTCTAGCATCTGCCCTCGCACGCCTAACGAGCCTGTTTCCTCAACCAGCGTTGCCGCCACCTGATCCCCCAGCACAGGATCAGCCAACGCACTCACCGTGTAGGCCGGGCGTCCCTTCTTCATGACGATCGGCGTGATCCAAGCATCGTGGGCCCCCGCTTCCAACAGCGTTGCCACCGTGTGGGCCAGCGTTTCTCCGGTGGCGTCATCCACGTTGGTCTCGAACAGCATCACCGGCTGTCCCGCGGGACGAGACGCCGCCATGGTCCCCACCACTACCTGAGTGAGGTTGGGGCGATCCTCCAGCTGATTGTCGCCCGCTCCGAAGCCAGCGGCCGAGATGGTCATCGGCGGCATGGGCCCCCATCCAGAGGCCAGCGCCGACAGAATTGCCGCGCCAGTCGGCGTGGTCAGCTCCAAACCCACGTCTAATCCGAACGTTGGGCACCCCACCAGCAACTCCACCACGGCAGGCGGTGGATTGGGCAGCCTGCCGTGAGCGCTGCGGATCATCCCCCGCCCGCACGCCACCGCGCTGGAGTGGACCTCGTCGATGCCCAGCACCTCCAATGCGGCGCAGGTGCCCACCACGTCGATGATGGCATCGAGCCCGCCCACTTCGTGGAAATGCACCTGTTCCGGCGGCCGGCGGTGCAGTTTGCCCTCAGCCCGGGCCAGAGCGTCGAAAACCGCCAGCGCCCGATCGGCCACCCGGTCAGGCAGTCGAGCCTCTCCGATGAGGGCATTGATATGGCTAGCGGTGCGCACCACCGATGTCTCCTGGGCGATTACCCGCACGTCGGTAGCGGCAATGCCCCCTCGTTGGGTGGGGTGGGCTTGCAGGTCCCACCCGCCCAAAGGCAGCAGCTCGCACATATCCCGCACCTCTGCCACATCGGCGCCAGCGTCGATCAACGCCCCCAGGGCCATGTCGCCGGCAATCCCACTGAAACAGTGGAACCAAGCGATCTGTGCTGGATCAGACATCGCTTGCTCCACTCAGCTCGGCATCTGTCGCGGCCCGCTCCCTCGATTTGAGCAAACGCAGCACCGCGCAGGCTGCGCCAAAGCCATTGTCCACTCCCACCACGGTCACCCCCGCGGCGCACGACGAAAGCATGGCCAACAGCGGGGTGACCCCCTCAAGCGAAGAGCCGTAGCCCGCGCTGGTGGGCACTGCCACCACCGGGGCCATGGTTAGCCCGCCCACCACCGAGGCCAACGCGCCTTCCATGCCAGCCACCACCACTACGGCGTCAGCGGCCGCCAACGCTTCAACTTCGCCGAGAATTCGATGGAGTCCGGCCACGCCCACGTCGTTGAGCCGCTGCGGGGCCAAGCCGTGAGCGGCCAGCACCACCCCGCACTCGTCGGCTACCGGGAGATCAGCAGTGCCCGCCGCGGCCAACACCACCTTCTCGGACCGTGGCGGGGCCGGCCGCCAAACCATCGTGGCGTCGTAGCGCTCCCCGCCAGGGTTGAGGCGCCGTGAGGCCGCCGCCTGCTCAGCTGATGCCCGCGTCAACAGCACCGGGCCCCCCGGCTGGTCGAGCAACTCCTCCACAATCGCCGCGCACTGGTCGGGTGACTTGCCCGGTCCATACACAACCTCGGCCAGTCCTTGGCGAAGGCTGCGATGATGATCCACCCGGGCAAATCCCAAATCGGCAAATGGCAAGCGGCGCAATTGCCGGACTGCGTCGTCCGCGGTCACCGTGCCGTCGCGCACGTTTGCCATCAATTGCCGAATAAAGCCCTCGTCCACTCCCACTATCCTGCCCTTTTGTGACTGCCTCTGCCCGATCTGTAAGCCAAGTGGCCTACCTGGGACCGCCGGGCACATTTACCGAAGAAGCGCTTCTCACCCAAACCGACTTGGCTGAAGCCGACCACCTCCTGTGCCGTTCCATCCCCGAAGTTCTCGGAGCCGCCGCCGACGGCCGGGCAGCATTGGGCTTCACCGCCATCGAGAACTCCATCGAGGGGACGGTGAATGTGGCCCTCGACGCCCTGATCTTCGAGCATGACCTGCTCATCCAGCGTGAAGTAGTCATCGACGTTCGCCTCCACCTGCTGGGCTTTTCCGGCACTTCGATGGAAGAGATTCGCCGGGTCATCAGTTTCCCGGTCGCAACCGCTCAGTGTCGACGCTATTTGACCGAGAACCTCCCCCACGCCGAGGAAATCGCGGCCAATTCCACCGCCGCCGCGGCCCGCGACCTCGCTATTTCCAATGACAAGACCGCCGCCGCCATCGGCACCGCCCTGTCGCAGGAAATCTACGGATTGGACATGATCGCCACCGACATCGAAGACCACCCGGAGAACCAAACTCGTTTCGTTGCGGTGTCGAGCACCGGCGTGCCCGCCCCAACCGGCCACGACAAGACGTCCATCGTGGTCTTCCAGCGCGCCGACCGATCGGGTTCGCTCATGGGCATCCTCGCTGAGTTCGCGGCCCGGTCCATCAACCTCACAAAGCTGGAATCTCGACCCACCAAAAAGGCACTGGGCGACTACTGCTTCCTCATCGACCTCGAAGGCCATGTGGCTGACCAGCTAGTGGCCGACTGCCTTACCAGCATTGTGGCCAAGCATGGCGAAGTGAAGTTCCTCGGCTCTTACCCCACAAACATCCGGGGAAACGAAGAGCGGAGCAACGCCGCCAGCACCGCGTGGGCCGACGCCCAAAACTGGATTGAAGGGCTGCGTCACCAGATCGGCTCTGCTTGACTTGACAGGTTCTAATAGATTCCATTAGAACTGTTGCCGACCACTTTCCCCAAGGATGCGGAGAAGACTATGGAATTCGGCATTTTCGTCAACGGCTACATCCCCGGCCCAGCAGCCCACGACACCGAGGCCGAGCACACTGCTTTGATGCGGGAGGCCCACTACGCCATCACCGCCGACAAGTACAACTGGAAGTACGTCTGGTTTGGCGAGCACCACTGCCTCACCGAGTACAGCCACATGTCGGCGCCGGCACCGGTCATGGGTTATGTGGCGGCCAAGACCGACCGCATTCATCTCTCCACCGGCATCACCAGCCTGCCCACCGCCAAAGAGCACCCGGTTCGTATTGCCGAGCGGGCCGCCATGCTCGACCACATCACCGAGAACCGCTTCGAGTTCGGCACCGGGCGGGGAGCGGGCAGCCACGAGGTAGCCACCTTTGGAGGACTCACCCCCCCGGAAACCAAGTCGATGTGGGACGAGGTCATCCGCGAGATTCCCCGCATGTGGGAACAGCGCGACTACTGCTTCGAGGGCGAGCACTTCTCAGTGCCCAAGCCCCACAACGTGCTGCCCAAGCCCCACGGCAACGGCCATCCCCCCATCTGGGTGGCGTGCGGCAACCCGCCCACGTTCGCCAAGGCCGGCTCGCTGGGCATCGGCGCCATTGCCTTCAACTTCGAGCCCATCTTCAACCTCAAAGGTCGCATCGACGCCTACAAGGAGGCCATCGGCAGCCCGGTGGAGCAGATCGGCCAGTTCAAGAACGACAACGTGATGATGACCAACGCGGTCATCTGCCTCGAAGACCGGGAGCGGGCCCGGGAGATCGCCAAGTCCAAGGGGCGGGGCTATCTGGTCACCATGGTGAACCTCTATCACGACACCATGCCCAAGTCTCCCGACGCCATTACTTGGCCGTCGGCGCCCACGCAGATCGAATGGACCGACGAGATGCTCGACGGGGCCATCGCCGGCGGCTACATGCTGTGCGGCAACCCCGAAGAGGTGTGCGAGCAGGTGGCCCGCTATCAGACGGTGGGCTGCGACCAGGTGGTGTTCGGCCTCCCTGGCGAGGGCATGGAGCATGAAGAGATCGACGAGATGCTCGAGGTGTTCGGCACCAAGGTCATCCCCGAGTACGACCCCGATCCGGTTCATTCCACCGATCGCTACCGAGCCACCGCCCAGCGCCGCTACTCCGACTTCCAATTCCCGCTGCCCGAGGGCATCAACGTGGAGCTCATCCCCGAAACCGCCCTGTTGCCCCTGGGCCACGGCAAGTAGGCCACCCAGACCCAGGAGCGAGCGCCCATGCCGCGCGACGCCACCGAAACCCGCAGCCGGCTGATCGCCGAAGCCGAGCGCCTGTTCGCCGACCAGGGCATCTGGCGGGTGCGGGTGCAAGACATCGTGGCCGCGGCCGGCCAGCGGAACCCCTCGGCGCTCTCCTACCACTTCGGCTCCCGCCAAGGGGTGCTCGACTCCATCCTTCGGGATCACGGAGAGCCCATCGACCAGGAGCGGGGCGAGGTGTGGGCCGAGTTGGGCGACGACAGGACCTCGGCGCTCATCGAGGCCCTGATCCGGCCGCTGATCCGGCGGCTCCCCACGGCCAGCGGTCGGTGCTACCTGCGCATCGTGGCTCAGCTCAGCGCCGAGTTCGCCCGCTGGGATCTCGACCCCACCCACGTTCCGGCCAACCTCAATGCCATCCTGCGGCTGCTTCGAGATCGGGCCCTGGCCGGCGACAAGGCCCAGCGAGACGAGCGGGTGCTGGCCATGATCCAGCTGATGACTGCCTCGTTGGCCGAGCGAGCTCGCCGTATCGAGGCGGGCGAACCTCTGGACACCCATGAAGACGTGTACGCCGCCAACCTGGTTGACATGCTGACTGGGATCATCGAGGCGCCGGCTCGCGCCGCGCCCAGGGCGGCACCGGTCCGGTAGCTTTCTTCTGTGTCCGACAGTCCGAGCGAACCCACCGTTACCGGCCTGTGGTTTGAGGAGTTGACCCCGGGCCTGGTTGTCCACCACGCCATCCGCCGCACGGTCACCGAGGCCGACAATGTGGCTTTCACCACCATGACCATGAACCCGGCACCCATCCACCTCGATGCCGATTACGCATCGGGTACCGAATTCGGCAAACCACTGGTCAACTCCTTGCTCACCTTGGGATTCACCGTGGGCATCAGCGTCCACGAGACAACCATGGGCACCACCGTGGCCAACCTCGGATTCCAAGAGGTCTCCTTTGGTGCTCCGGTGTTTGCCGGGGACACCCTTCGGGTGGAAACAGAAGTGCTCGACGCCCGCCCGTCGAAGTCCCGCCCCACCCAAGGAGTGGTCACCTTCGAGCACCGGGCGTACACCGCGGGCTCAGAAACCCTGGTTTGCAAGGCCGTTCGCTCTGCCTTGATGCATCGTCGACCGCCGCAATAGGCCATGCTTTGGGCATGAACCGACTTGAGAACAAAGTCGTCATAGTCACTGGGGCGGCTTCCGGCATCGGCAGAGCCACGGCGACCCGGCTGCGAGCCGAAGGTGGAACCGTGGTGGGCATCGACCGAGACCCGGTCGACGACGTAGATATGGCCATCGCACTTGATCTGCTCGACCTCAAAGCCATCGCCCCCGCAGTCACCCAAGTGGTGGATGCCTATGGCCGAATCGACGTGTTGTGCAACATTGCCGGGATCGGTCATTTTGCCACCGACGAAGATGAGACTCTCGAAGCATGGAATCGGGTTATCGGGGTAAACCTCACCGGCACCTACCTCATGTCGCAAGCGTGTCTGCCCCACTTGATCGAGTCGCAGGGCTGCATTGTGAACACCGCCTCAACTGCGGGCACCCACGCCCAGCCGTGGAGTTCTGCCTACTCCGCCTCCAAAGGCGGCGTCATCGCCCTCACGCAAACCATGGCCATCACCAACGGGAGATCGGGCGTACGGGTCAACTGCATCGCTCCGGGCGGCGTGGAGACGGCAATCGGGGCCCAATTCACCCCGCCCGAGGATGTAGATCTCACCCTCATGGCCCGCATCATGCCCTTTGAGCGTCCGGGCCAACCTTCCGAACTAGCCGCCGCTTTCGCCTTTCTGGCCAGCGATGACGCCAGCTACTGCAATGGGATCGTTCTCAGAGTTGACGGGGGGACAATGACATGAGCCACGCCGCAATTCCAGATCAACATCCTGAGGGTTGACGGAGGGACAATGACATGAGCCACGCAAAACCGCCTCTCGCCGGCCTTCGAATAATCGAGAGCTCGTTGCTCGGGCCGGGATTTTTGACCACGTTCTTTTCTGATCTCGGGGCCGATGTAATCAAGGTGGAGCCTCCCCAGGGCGACTACATCCGCGAAATGACCTGGCCCATTGTCAACGGGGTGTCGCTGCTTCATTTGCACACCCACCGAGGCAAGAAGAGCATCGTGCTCAACCTGCGCGAGCCCGAGGGCGTGGAGCTGTACCTAGATCTGGCTCGCAACGCGGATGCCGTGGTGGAGGCCATGCGGCCCGGTGCCTTGGAACGGCGCGGCCTTGGCTACGAACAGCTCAAAGAGGTCAACCCCAAGATCGTGTTCGCCACCATCAGCGGATACGGCATGACCGGCCCGTACAAGGACATGCCCAGCCACGGCATCGCCTACGACACTTGGGCCGGCCTCATCCCTCCCGCTTATGACGACGACGGCTTCTGTCGCATTCCGGAGATGCCCAACATCGGCATCAACATTGCCCCGCTCATCGGCGCATTTGCGCTTTTGGCCGGCATCACCCGAGCCCGAGAAACCGGTGAGGGCTGCCGGCTCGAACTGGCCCAGTCTGACGGCGCCGCCTACATGGACTGGTACCGCATCGAGACCTGGAAGGCTTACGAACGGCCTGAAGACGAGGTCACCGGCAATCCGTCAGACAACTATGAGCGTCGAGCACCGGGCTTGGCCGGCATGTGGGAGGGCGTCCGCTACCAGATGTACGAATCGTCTGACGGCCACGTGCTGTTTATGGCCTCAGAGCAGGCTTTCTGGCGCAACTTCTGCGAGGCCCTCGACCGGATGGATCTGTTCGATCGCTGGCCCGGGTCGAAGTACGCCGACCATGCCCGGGGCAACCTGGAATTGCAACGGGAATTGCGGGACATCTTCCGCACCAAGACCAGCACCGAGTGGCTGGAGTTCGGCGATCGGGTCAACACCCCCATTGCCCCGGTGAACAACGCCAAGAACGTGGTCGACGACCCGCAGTTCCAAGACCGCCTCCCGCTGTTCACCACCGAGCAAGTGGGCTGCGAGCAGCTCCCCCTTCCCGTCAATTTCTTCGACGAGGAACTCCCTGTGCCCACTCACGCCCCCACCGTCGGCCAGCAGACCGACGAGGTACTGAGCGACGTGCTGGGGCTGAGCGAAGACCGACTGGCCGCGCTACGGGACCAGGGCATTCTGGGATGACCAATCCCAGTTTGGCTTCTGCCGAACTGCTAGAGGAGGCAGTCGCACTAACTCGCCAAGCAGGGGAGTTGACGCTGCGCTGGTTCAACGACCACGAGCTTTCCGTGAACCGCAAGGACGACGGCTCTCCGGTAACCGAGGCCGACAAGGCCGCGGAGGCTTTTCTTCGAGAGGCTTTGGCCGAGCGGTTCCCCGACGACGCGGTGATCGGCGAGGAGTTCCCCGAAGCCCAGGGCACGTCGGGGCGCACTTGGGTAATCGACCCCATCGACGGCACCCGCAGCTTTGTCCGCGGCGTGCCCCTGTACACCACGCTCCTAGCCCTGATCGACCAGCAAGGCCCTGCCATCGGTGTCGCGGCTGTCCCCCCTCTCAACGAAGCAGTGTGGGCCGGCCGCGGGCTGGGCTGTTTCCACAACGGCCGCCGCTGCCAAGTCAGCACGCAACCCGAGCTAAGCGGGTCGTACCTTTGCGCCTCGGGCTTCGAATGGTGGCCCGAAGGCGCCTTCGCCCGGGTGAGCCAAACCGGCGCTCGACTGCGCACTTGGGGAGACGGCTACGGCTATGTGCTGGTCGCCACTGGTCGCACCGACGCCATGATCGACCCCGGTCTGAATCTCTGGGACATAGCCCCCATGCTCGTCATCATCCCCGAGGCCGGCGGCCAAATCACCCAGTGGAACGGAAGCAACACCCCCCAAGCCGGCGACTGGTTGGCCACCAACGGAAACTTCCACGAAGAACTCCTCGGACTCCTCAACGGCTAAGCGCCAGCGAATTCCTCAGCTGCCACCCCATTCTTAGCCACCAAGTCCAAGAACTCCCCCGCATCCACAATCTCCGATAGCCCCACCACCCCAGCTCCATCAACCTTCCCTGCCCCGATCAGCTCAAGTGTGCTCATCACAACCGCCGCAGCCGCAAACCCCGGCGCTGCCGACGCCCCCAAGATCCGCCCAGTCCAAGCACCATCCATCTGGCCCCGCACCTCCACCCGCACTGCCCCCAGCTTCCCCTCGGGATGCGGCGGCCGCAGCATGGGCAGCCAAGAACTAAAGCGATCCCTCCGAGTGGCCGCCATGCGGGCGGTAATGCGATCTGCTCGACTGAACTTCCGCACCAGCAACATCGGGTCGGGCAGCGCGGCCCGATAACAATCGGCTGCGTCCACCGGGCTTGGAAACCAACAAAGCTCCCGGCCTGATCCACCGGGCCGCTGCCTCCAACCACCCCGCCACTCCAGCGCCAGCGAGCTCAGGGCCTTGTGGTGTTGACGCGCACAATCCGGCCCCCCGGTGCCGAACTTGGCCACGTGTACTTCGGTCACTCGGTCGAATGCCTCAGCAGCTCGAACAGCCAAAACGTCGCTCAGCCCAGGTGCCATGCCCGCGCCGGCAACCACCAGAGAATTCTGCTGCCGAAGCGCCCCGTTCATTCCCAACAGCCGTCTCACATCCGACACCGAATCAGATGTGGCCATTACCACCTGCCCTTTGGCCGATACCCGACGAGCTAGCCGGGCTTGGCTGCCGGCCGCGGTGGCCAGCACCACCACGTCGGCGGAATCATCCAAGCTGCCCACAACCACTGGGGAGCCGTGCTTCTTGGACAAATACCAGGCCCGGTCGGGATTTCGATCGACAACCGCCACCCGGCCGACAGGGATCGACGACGAGTCGGCCAAAAGCTTCACCACTCCGGCGCCGACCACGCCCGCGCCGACAACCAAGATGTCCATGCTGTTCAGCTAGTGGAGATCAGAACTTGCTGCTGCCGCTGATCTGGCGCCAACCGCCCGACTGAGGCGGTACGCCCCCGGTACCCCGAGCACGCAAAATGGCCGCAATGGCGGCCGCCCCTGCCAGAGCAACCAACGCTCTTCGCAGAATTTTCACAGCTGCCATCCTAACCCTCCAAAACAAGGGCGCAACCGGGCCAATTGGCTGGAACAGTGTGGGGCTAGCTGGATTCGAACCAGCGACCTCACCCTTATCAGGGGTGCGCTCTAACCGACTGAGCTATAGCCCCAAGGCCAAACCGAATGAAGAGACTACTTACGAGGGATCCAGCTAGGCCAACGAAATAGCGGAGGTCGGGTCCGGGGCCGCTGGCGAGCTGTCTCCTCTTCGATGACGGTGACCCTCATGCCACCGGTTAGATCACTGATCAGGTTGAACAGCACGCACAGCAAAACGTTGAAGAACGTGCCTGCCACCACCAACACCAGCCCGCCGATGGCAAAGCCGCGGAATATCTGGCTGGCGTTGAACTTGAACTCCTGCAAGGCGAACAACTCTTCAATGAACGATTCTGTGTCATCCACGGTGCCCGATCCCACTGCGATGCTCCACAGCATGACACCGGCCAGCATGACGATTACCCACAGGCACAAGTAGAAGATCAACGAGATCTTCAATACCGACCAAGGCTCGATGTGCCGAATCACTCGGCGCACCTTGCGGGCCTGCAATCTCACTGCCCGCCGGTACTCCCGCGGGGTGACCCTTACCGGTTGGCGCGCCACCGCCTGGCTCGGCGGCGGTGCGGCAGCAGGATCGCTCACCCGACCGGGGTCGATGGACACGCCCCGAAGTGTACGGGATCGCTGGTCGGAAGTAATTGGCACTGCCACCAACCAATGGGGCGGAACTCTGCTCTCGCCGTGGCCATGACCCCGTCCCTGTTCACGACAACCTCAGTCTGAAAGCCCTCTTCAAGCAGCGAAACCAGCGTTGACTGGTTGGCCTTCGCCACCCTTGGGGCCGCTTGCGGCTCAACGGCTGCCGCCATCGCAACCACATCGGCGACCGCGGTGACCCGGGCTCGGCGAACCGCTTCTGCACCGAGCTGAGCCAACAGCACCGCGGCCATCGCGATCACGGCCAAGATTCCCACGCCCACTAGCGAAATCGATCCCCGTTCGTCCATCTTGTTGCTTCATCGTCGTGCGGAGGGGGAAGTTTGGACGAAGAGGAGGCTATTCCTCGTCTTCTGAGCTGGATAAAACCGGGGCAACTGCGGCTACTAGTTGGTCGTCGACCAAGCTCATCACCCGAACCCCTGAGGCATCTCGACCCATCACCGAGACTGAGGAAACCGGTATTCGGATGGTCACCCCATTGGACGCCACCACAAACACCTCGTCCTCTGGGGCCACTACCCGTGCGGCCACCACCGTGCCCCGGCCGTCCATCATCCTCATTGCCCGCATGCCCAAGCCGCCTCGATGCTTGGCCCGAAACTCGTCCAGCGGGGTGCGCTTGCCAAATCCCTGGTCGGTAACCAGCAGCATCTCGTCGCCGGGTTGTACTGCACTGGCGGCCACAACCACATCATCGCCTCGCAACCTCATGCCCCACACTCCGGCGGCGTTCCGTCCCATGGCCCGGACCTCGCTCTCCGAGAAACGCATGAGCTGCCCGGTGGCGCTCACCAGGCAGATGTCATCGGATCCGCTGGTGGGCAGCACCCGCACCAGCTCGTCACCCTCCTTCAGGTTGATGGCGATAAGCCCCCGGGTACGGGTCTTGTCGTATTCCAAGAACCGGGTTCGCTTCACTATTCCTCGCCGAGTCACAAACAGCAGGTACCGCATCGTCTCGTAGTCCCGAGTGTCGATCACCGCGGAAACGGTTTCCTCGGGGGCCAAGTGCAGCAAGTTCACAATGGCCATGCCTCGAGCGGTTCGGCTGGTGCGGGGCACCTCATGGGCCTTGATGCGATATACCCGACCGGTGTTGGTGAAGAACATCAGGTAGGCATGGGCAGTGGTGTGAATCAGCGAGGCGATGTAATCCCCGTCTTTCAGGTTGGCGCCGATAACTCCCTTGCCGCCCCTCCCCTGGGTCTTGAACTCGTCAGGAGTTACCGTCTTGACGTAGCCGGCTGAACTCAAGCTGAACATCAAATCTTCATCGTCGATGAGAGCTTCGATATCGATCTCGCCCTCGTCGGCCATTATCTGCGTTCGGCGCTCGGTTGCGTACGACTCCCGAATCTCAAGCAGCTCCTCTTTGATGACAGCACGCAGCGTGGCATCGTCGGCCAATATGGCCTCCAGCTCGGTGATCAACGCCCGCTTCTCGGCCAATTCGTCGCTCAGCTCCTGCTGGCCGAGTTGGGTGAGTCGGCCCAACGGCATGTCCAAGATGTGATTGGCCTGGATCTCGCTGAACGCGAACTGCTCGTCCATAAGAGTTTCCCGGGCCGCGGCCCGATTCTCCGACGCCCGTATGGCGGCAATGATCTCGTCGATCATGTCTACTGCCCGCACCAGACCTTCGAGGATGTGCTCTCGGCGGCGAGCCTCGTCCAAGCGATACTCAGTTCGGCGTCGCACCACCTCTTGTTGGTGGTCGGCGTATGCAGCCAGGCAGTCGCGCAACGTCATGGTCCGGGGCACGCCGTCGGCCAGCGCCACCATGTTCACCGGGAAGTTGGATTGCAGCGGTGAGTGCTTGTAGAGGTTGTTGAGCACCACCAACGCGGGGGCATCCTTCTTCAGCTCGAACACCAGCTTGGTCTGGCCCTTGGCCGACTCGTTGTGGATTTGGCGAATGCCGTCGATCACCCGACGGTTCACCAAATCGGCCACCTTTTCCTCAATGACCTCGGCGCTGGTCTGATAGGGGATCTCCGTAACCACAATCTGAACGTTGGATCCGCTCTCTACGATCTCCGCGGCGGCCCGCACTTTGATGGTCCCCTGGCCGGTGGCATAGGCGTCCCGTATGCCCTGGTAGCCCATAATGCGACCCCGAGTGGGGAAATCCGGGCCCTTCACAAACCCCATCAGGCTCTCGTTGGTGGCCTCCGGGTTCTCCAGCAGGTGGTTTACCGCATCAATCACCTCACCCAAGTTGTGAGGCGGAATGTTGGTGGCCATTCCCACCGCAATCCCCTGGCTGCCGTTTACCAACAAGTTGGGGAACCGAGATGGCAGCACCACCGGCTCCTGCTCTGTGGCATCGAAGTTGTCGGAGAAATCAACGGTCTGTTCGTCGATGCCGTCCAACAGTCTCATGGCCAGCTCGTCGAGGCGGCACTCGGTGTATCTCATGGCCGCGGGCGGATCGTTGGGAGATCCGAAGTTCCCGTGGGGGTCGATCAGGGGATGCCTCAGCGAAAAGGCCTGTCCCAGTCGAACCAGAGCGTCATAGATGGCTTGGTCGCCATGGGGGTGGTACTTCCCCATGACATCTCCCACTACTCGGGCGCACTTCACATAAGGCCGGTTGGGACGGGTGCCCTGGTCATACATCCCCCACAGGATGCGGCGGTGGACCGGCTTCAAACCGTCGCGAACGTCGGGAAGGGCCCGGGCGGTGATAACCGACATGGCGTAGTCCAAGAACGACTGCTCCATCTCGGTTTGGATGTCGATGTCCTGGACTGCGCCGCTCGGCGCCTCCTCAGGCTCAGGCGAGGCGTCAAGCTCGTCGGGCACGGGATCCCCTGTTGCTCATATATCCAAAAAGCGGACGTCTTTGGCGTTGGTCTGAATGAACTGCTTGCGAGCCTGCACGTCTTCTCCCATCAGCTTGGAGAACACCTCGTCGGCCGCGGCGGCCTGCTCCACCGAGACTTTCAACAGGGTGCGCTGGGCCGGATCCATCGTCGTGGCCCACAGCTCTTCAGCATCCATCTCACCGAGGCCCTTCAGACGCTGGAACTCCGCACTGTGCTTGGGATTTTCGGCCAGGAAGGCCTCTTTGGCGTGATCGTCTTTCAAATAGATTTTCGACCGCCCGACCTCTGTGGAATAGAGCGGAGGTTGGGCGATGTACACATGGCCCTTCACCACCAGATCGCGCATTTGCCGATAGAAGAACGTCAGCAACAAGGTGCGGATGTGACTTCCGTCTACGTCGGCGTCGGCCAGGAGGATCACCTTGCCGTAGCGGACCCGAGTCTTGTGCTCTTGATCGCCGTTTATGGAGTCTTTGGCACCGTTTGCGGAATCTTTGGCGCCATTGCTCTCGGGCGAATCGAACTCATTGCCGAAACCCGCACCGATCGCCGCGACCAGCGCCTGTATTTCCGTGTTGCGGAGCATCCGGTCAACCTGCACTCGCTCGACATTCAAAATCTTCCCCCGGATGGGGAGGATGGCCATGGTCCTGGGGTCGCGGGCGTCCTTGGCCGAACCACCCGCTGAATTGCCTTCCACAATGAACAGCTCGCATTCATCCCGATCAGTGGAGGTGCAGTCGACCAGTTTTCCGGGGAGTCCAGCACCGTCCAGGGCCGACTTCCGGCGGGTGGCATCCCGGGCCTGGCGAGCAGCCAACCGAGCCTTCTGGGCTTGGAGGCACTTCGTCACGATCTTTCGGGCATCGGCGGGGTTCTCCTCCAGCCACTCCGCCAGCTTCTCGTTCGTCGCCCGCTCTACTAGCGAGCGAATTGAGGCGTTGCCCAGCTTGGACTTGGTCTGGCCCTCGAACTGCGGCTCCTGCAACCTCACGCTCACGATCGCGGTAAGGCCCTCCCGGATGTCCTCGCCGGCCAAGTTGTCGTCTTTCTCCTTCAGGTGCCCCTTGGCTCGGCAATAGTCATTGACCACTCGGGTGAGACCCTTGCGGAAGCCCTCTTCGTGCATGCCCCCCTCAACGGTGTTGATGCCGTTGGCAAACGAGTGCAGGCCGTCGGTGTTGTAACCGGTGTTCCATTGGAAGGCCACCTCGACTTCGTCACCCTCCTCTTGTTGAGAGAAAAAGCCCACATCATTGAACAGCGCGTCCTTGGAACTGTTCACTTCTCGGACGAAGTCGCTGATGCCGTCTTGGTAGCAATACACCGTCCAGTCGGCACCGCCAGTGCCATCAGCACGCAGGTCTCGGAACTTGATCTCCAGATCTCGATTCAAGAACGCCATCATCTGAAGCCGCTCCAGCAACCCCTGAGCCCTGAACCGCACGTCGTCGAAGATGCCCTCGTCGGGCCAGAATCGAACCGTGGTGCCGGTACAGCCGTCGGGGCTGCCACCAACAATCCGCAGATCCTCGGTGATCTCCCCACCGTTGGCAAACGACATGGTGTGGCGCTGGCCATCCCGGTCTATCTCCACCTCCAGCTTGCTCGAAAGGGCATTCACCACCGATACCCCAACCCCGTGCAGGCCTCCGGAAACCTTGTAGCCGTTGCCGCCAAACTTTCCGCCGGCGTGCAGAAGTGTCATCACGACGGCCACCGCGGTCATCTCCGGATGCTGCGGGTGAGGATCCACGGGAATCCCTCGCCCGTTGTCTCGAACCTCGCATCCACCATCGGCCAGGAGGGTTACCTCGATCGCTGTGCAGTAGCCCGCCATTGCCTCATCTACGGCGTTGTCCACTACTTCATAGACCAGGTGGTGCAGCCCGGTTACCGAAGTCGACCCGATGTACATGCCGGGTCGCGTTCGGACGGCGTCAAGACCCTCCAAGATGGTTATGTCTTCGGCTCTGTAAGTCTCAGACGTGTTGGTCACGAACTGGCTTTTCTGCCCTGCTAGACGGGCCTCGTTGGTGGGTTGGGCAGATGCTCTCGCCGGTCTGTTTGACTGGCAATCAGGCTGGCGGGAAGCCCTGCCCCCGATAGCCAAATTCTACCAGTTTTCGGTGTCAGATTGACTCACTGGAGAGGCGTTCTTCGGCTTCAACCTACGATCGCTGGGGGCGTACTCGAACCTTCAAAGAGACGACTGTGTCCTCTCCCGCGGCGGCGTTGATTCGGCCGATGAGCTCGGTGCTGAAAAACTTCATTTCGGTCGCCCACGCAGGATCATCCACCGCCACCACGAGCTCCCCGTCTACCAATCGCACCGGCGAGGAATGGGCGGCCATCACCGAGCCAACCAGCTCCTCCCACGCGGCAAAGACCGTCTTCAGCACTTGGGCCCGCGGCGCTCTCAGCTGAGATGCCACCTGGTCTAGCGCGTCGCGCAACTGCCTGGGTCCGGTCCGGTTGGGCAATGGCTCCCACCCCATCACACCAGTCTGCCTCATCCCCAGTGGTGTCACGTTTCGCGAATGATCCGACCGTCCGCTACTCGAAATCGGGCGTTGTAGTTGATGTCAGAAGGGAGCGCGCCGGCCGTGGTCAAAAGCGTCTGCTCAGATTGCAGCGCCTTCAAGACACCCTTCGACCTCTCCGGATCCAACTCCGAGAACACATCGTCCAGCAAAAGGAGGGGGGATTGACCAGTTGCATCCGCCAACTCCCGGTGTACGGCCAAGCGCAGCGCCAACGCCAACGACCGCTGTTCCCCCTGGGAAGCGTGAGTTCGAGCTGGCCTTCCCCCGAGAACGATCGCGACATCGTCTCGATGAGGACCCACGGTTGTCGCTCCTCGACGGAGGTCTTCTTTTCGGGCCCGACCCAATACGTCTCCCAATTCACCGGGTGACCAGGTTGACTCATAGGACAAGCTCACAGATGTTGATTTGACCGCTATCTCTTGGTACGCCGCAGCCGCCTTGGGCTCGAGGTTGGCCACCAAGTTCCTTCGGGCTTCCCCCAGCCGCTCCCCGACATCGGCAAGCTTCTCGTCCCATACGTCGAGCGTTACCGCAATCTCAGAGTCGATCTGGCCTCCCGATTGGCGCAGCAGGGCATTCCGCTGGCGCAAGATGCTCTCCAGGTTTGCCCTGACTGCATCCAGGCGGGGATCGATCTGACCTAGGGCATCGTCAACGAATTGGCGCCGTTCTCCAGGTCCGCCTTTGAGCAACACCAAGTCGTCGGGCATGAAAACAGACACGGGCACCAAGCCCAGCAGTTCTCGGCGGCGCACTCGCTGGCGGTTGACCTGAAACTGCGACCTTCCGGTGGACCTGAGTGCGGCCTCCAGCAAGATCTCCCGCTGGTCGACTACCACCTCGCCCCGCACCACTGCCTCGGCAACGTCTGGCCCCGCTCGGATCATCGAGTCAGCGGTCTTCACGCGAAACGATGACATCGAGGCCAGGTAGTACACCGCCTCAAGAAGATTGGTCTTGCCCTCGCCGTTGAGACCTACGAACAGGCTGGTACCTGCGGGCAGTTCAATATCGAGATGGGAATAATTGCGAAAGTCCGCTAGCCAGAGACGTTGAAGGCGCACGCCCCGCTCAGTTGATACGAACGGGCATGAGCAAATAAAGGAACTGCTCGGATTCGGGGGTGCGAATTACCGCTGGCTTCAGGGCGTCCACGGTGTTCAGCACAATCTCCTCGCCGGGCGCGGCCTCTGCTCCGTCCAGCAGATACTCGGGATTGAAAGCCACCGTGAGGCCTTCCCCCTCAAACACAGCGTCCAGCTGCTCGGTGGCCTCGCCGACGTCTTGGGTCGTGGCCGACAACTCCAATCCGGCCTCCGACATATCCATGCGGATTGGGGTGGAGTCTTGGGCCATAAGACGAACTCTGCGTACCGCGTTGATGAATCCCTCCCTGTTTACGGTTAGCCGATTCGGCTGGTGCGTGGGGATCAAGCCCTGATAGCTGGGAAATTCTCCTTCAATCAACCTGGTGGTTACCGTTATCGCCCCCAGGCTGAACGATGCCTCGCGGTCGCTAAACCGCACGCTGACCTGTTCAACATCAGCTAATAGGCGGATCACTTCTTGAAGCGCCCGCGATGGCACCAAAACACTCTGATCAGATCCAAGGACCTCCAAGCCGGGCAGATCACACAGAGCCAAGCGATACGAATCAGTTGTGACCAGGCGGAGCCCGTTCTGCTCTGCGGACAGCAGCACGCCGGTCAACACAGGGCGAGACTCATCGGCTGACGCTGCCTTCACTACCTGACGCAAAGCTGTGAGCAAACCTTCGGCCTCAAGCACTACCGGGTCACCCTCCAGCTCTCCCACCTGGGGGAAATCTTCAGTTCCCATTGTCTGGAGAGAGAATTTGGAGCGAGCCGAATCAATGTGGATGCCTTCACCGTCCACTGTCACATTCACTGCCCCAGCATCCAGAGAACGAACCACGTCGCCAATCAACCGCGAAGTGACCACGGTGGCTCCGTCTCCATCACCAGCCACTGTCAGTCGAATGGTTATGGTCAACTCCCTGTCAGTGGCCGTGAGGGTGAGTTCATCGCCCTCCAAAGCCATGTGAACTCCAGAAAGCACGAGATGGAACCCACCTCGTGTTCCCGCTGCTCTCCCTGTCACCGTCAATGCTTCCAAAAGAGCATCTCGCTCGCATCGAAACTTCACAGGCTGCTCTCCTTCTTACCTGTACTTATTTAAATAATTACTGCTAGTAGCAGTAGGTCGGTGGAAATGTGGAAAGATACCATTTCCCCTGGTCAACTTGGCTTAACTTTCTGCTTCGCTTTCCCCAGGCAAGTGCACTACTCGCGGCCGCGGCAGGCTCCCTGTGGACTATGTGCTCCCTATCCCCAGCTGCGAGCGATCTTTCCCCAGGTTGCTCCACTTGCATTCCCCATTGTCTGGGCTCAAGCATTCTTGATCTTTTGAATGAGTTCGTTGATCTGGTTGAACGTCTCCGGCTGCTCCGACATTTGCTTTGTGATCTTCTGCACTGCGTGTATGGCTGTGGTGTGGTCTCGGCCGCCGAAGACGCGGGCAATGTCGGGGTAGCTCAGCTCGGTCAACTCTCGAAACACGTACATGGACACCTGCCGGGCCTTGACAAGCGGCCGCTGACGTCGTGGTCCGACGATGTCATCCACGCTGAATCTGAATAGGTCGGCTGTCGCCGTCAGGATCATGTCAGCCGTCACCGGTTGTGGTTCGCGGCGAGTCATGATGTCGCGAAGGATGAATTTAGCCAGTTCAAGATCAAGCGGTTTGTCGTTAAAGCTGGCATATGCTGTAACCCGAGTGAGAGCTCCTTCCAATTCCCGAATATTGTCCTTAATATTACTGGCGATAAACGTAAGTACATCGTCGACAATAGCGAAATTGGATTGCTCAGCCTTCTTTCGAAGAATTGCCAGTCGAGTTTCAAGGTCGGGAGGTTGAATGTCGGTAAGCAATCCCATCTTGAATCGACTGGTCATGCGATCTTCAAGAGTTGGTATCGCGTCGGGAGGTCGATCACTGGTAAGAACAATTTGCTTGTTGACTTCATGAAGAGAGTTGAATGTATGGAAGAACTCCTCCTGAAGACCCTCTTTACCTTCGAGGAATTGAATGTCATCTACCAGAAGTACATCCACGTCTCTGTAGATTTTCTTGAATTCGCTTCGAGTGTTTGTTCGGATTGCATCAACAAACTGATTGAGGAAAGTTTCGGTGGACACATAGACAATTCGCTTGATTGGATGACGCTGATCGTCCACGTAGTGACTCTTGACGTAGTGGCCAATCGCCTGGAGTAAATGCGTCTTGCCAAGGCCAGCATGACCATGGATGAAGAGCGGATTGTACGATTTACCAGGGGTTTCGGCGACTGAGAGCGCTGCTGCCAAGGCAAATCGATTGGATGGCCCGGTCACAAATTTATCGAATACGTAGTTTGGATGAAGAGCAGTCGTTGTCCGGTTGATGGGAGGAGCACTTGCCACTTCTGGAGTAGCTACTGGCGGTACAGCAGCAGAGTCATAATTGTCGTCGGTGCCGCTAGGATCTTGTTCAGTATTGATCTTCAGAGTTATATGGGTGGCATTTGAGCTAGCTAGTGCGTTCCTCAAGACTTCAAAGTATTCGCCTTCAAGACGATCTTTGATGATGGTGTTTGGAACGGTCAGTTCAAGAATGTCTTCCTCAAGCGATGTTGCTTTTGCTGGGTTGAATGTGGATTGCCAGACGGCATCAGGAACTTGAGCTCGAATGCTGCTCTCAAAGGAAGACCAGAGAATTGTTGCAGACACCATTTTGTTGGCAACTCCAAAAAAATGACATGTGGTATCCACAAATGTGCATAAGCTGTGGATAACTTGCGGTCCTATTGTCTTGCCCAACCAAGTTGGCACCGCCTCGACTGGAATTCAGGACTGTAGCACCTCTTCTTTATTCGTGCACGGGCGTCTTGATAGTTTTCGCAGGTCAGAGGCGAATGTTGAAGAAGTTGTTATTGTCGCTCAGGTGGCAATTGTGAACGCGTCGGCGGCAGTGGTTGTCGTGACACCTAGCAAGGCCGTAGCGTAGGGGAAACGCTGGGAGGCGGGAGGCGCTTGTAGGGCGGTCCCAAAGACGATGGCACCCCGGCCTTGGAGGAAGTTGTGAAGCGTACCTATCAGCCAAATGTGCAGCGCCGGGCACGGCGTCATGGATTTCGGCACCGGATGACGACGAGAGGCGGTCGGGCAATCATCAATGCTCGTCGGCGCCGCGGCCGCAAGAGGCTGTCGGCCTGATCGAGCGGCTTCGGGGACGCTCGGCGTTCACGCGGCTCAGGGCCGATGGTGTTCGTGTTGACCATGGGCTGCTTTGGGTCCGGGTCTTGCCCGACCCCTCCGTCGGCGCGGCTCGAGTTGCATATGCATTGCCTCGACAAGTGGGTCCAGCGGTGACCCGGAATATGATTCGTCGCCGTTTGCGCGCGATTGTGGGAGCCCTTGACCGGGAGGCTTACGCCGGCTTGCCTGCCGGCCTGTATCTCATCGGCGCGAAGCAGGGGGCAGGAGGAGTATCCCACGCTGACCTGAGAGTTTCGTTGCAAGCATGCCTGTCCAAGTTGGAGCAATCGGGGCCATGAACTCGCTGGAAGACCGGAACAGGCACCTGGAGATGAGTGTGGTCGCCCGGGCCGTGAAAGGCCTGATCACGGTTTATCAGCGGGCCACCGATCACCGTCCGACGCCATGTCGATATGTTCCCAGCTGCTCTTACTATGCGGTGGAGGCAGTGGAGGTGCACGGGGCCCTGAAAGGTGTATGGCTGGGTCTGCGCCGACTGTTGCGATGCCGCCCTGGAGCTCCGTCGGGGTGGGACCCGGTGCCTGACGTCAACGGGCGACTGGCCCCCGACCCCACGGCTAGCGAGGCGGTGTCCGGTGTTTGACGCACTGTTCGACGGGCTCGCCTGGCTGTTAGCGGTTTACTACACGCTGGGGGAGAGCTACGGCGTCGCCATCATGCTGTTCACGCTTACGGTGATGTTGATTTTGACTCCGCTCACGTTCTACACCACGCGGTCGATGCTTCGAATGCAGACTCTCCAGCCGGAGGTCAAGAAAATCCAGGCGCAATACCAAGGCGACCGCCAGCGGATGAACGAAGAGATGATGCGCTTGTACCAAGCCAACAACGTGAATCCTCTGGGTAGCTGTCTTCCTATACTTGCTCAGCTTCCGGTATTTTTCGTCCTTTTCCGACTAATCCGAGGATTGACAAGGCGAGTCAGTGATTTAGGAACCAATTTTGGTTGGCGGCTTCCGTTTGGAGAGAAGAACGCAGTACCCAATCCCAATTTTGACGAGCGGACCTTCAATCCCGAGTACCTGGCGTCTGATTCAGAGCTGCGGGTTGCTCTCGAGAGCTCCACAGAGATGAATTTCTGGGGTATGGACCTATCGGGCAGTCTCACCGACGCATTCCGAGACTCTTTTGCCACGGCCCTGCCGTTCTTGTTGTTGATCGTCTTGATTGGTGTGACCAGCTACATCCAGCAGCGCCAGATCGCTGGTCGTCGCGACCCGGACACACCGATCAACCCCCAGCAGCAGATGATCATGAAGGTCATGCCCTGGTTCTTGCCGATCATCTCGATAGGTTTTCCAGCTGGTCTGAATCTGTACTTTGTGAGCTCGAATATCGTGCGCGTGGGTCAGCAGGCGGTGATCACCCGTCGTATCTACAACCCGCACCGGGAACGCCAGGCCCTTATTGAGAGCACCAGCGAAGATGATGAAGAGGAACCCCCCGAGCCCGTCGAACCGGCCCCTCGGGCGCCGACCCGCACTCGCACACCAGTAGCCGATCACGGCAGTCGGCGACCCACATCGAGAACTCCACCCAAGAGGCGCACCGACAGCCGACGCACTACAGCGACGTCTACCAGTCAGCGGACGCCGCCTCGGGTCGCAAAGGAATCCGAAGCCAAAGAAGCGCGAGCGAAAGGCTCAAAGGGTTCGGGTACAAAGCCAGAGCGCAAAGAGTCGTCAAAACCAGCGCCGGAACAACGCCAGACGAGCCGGACCACGCAAAGGGGTCATCAGTCACATCCCACGGATCGTCGACGCCGGCGGAAGAAGAGGAGAAAATAGCCATGGAGTGGCTAGAAGTCACCGGCAAGACCATTGCCCAGGCCGAAGAAGCAGCTCTCGACCGACTGGGGGTGGATCGCAGCGAAGCCGAGTTTTCTGTTGTGGACGAACCCAAGTCGGCTCTTTTGGGCCTTCGACGGACAGAGGCACGTATTCGCGCTCGAGTGCGGCCCGTGCTGCCGCGAGAGAAGCGAAACCGGAATCGCCGTAACACCAATACCAGAGATCGGGGTCGGAAACCCGGACAGGATCAAGGTAGTTTGAAGGCCGGAGGCGCTCGTGGAGGGCGGAGTGGCCAGAACAAGAATCGGAGTTCGCAGTCTCGCGGTGGCAGCCGTCCGCCGCGAGGACAGCAACAGCAGAAATCTCAGAACCCCGGTAAGGGCAGTGAGAGTGGAAATAAGAGCCGATCAGCAAAAGCCCCGGAGGGGGAGAGAATGAGGGAGAGCAAACCAGTGGAAGACCAAATGAGTTTGGAGGAGCAGAGCACCTTGGTGACCGAGTTCCTCGACGGCCTGTTGGATGCCTTTGAGTTGGACGCCGAGGTGAATGCCGAGCGCGTCGACGAGGAGACCGTCGAAATGCGGGTCGAGAACACCGAAGGAGTGGGTTTGCTTATTGGGCCCAAGGGCAACACGCTGCGGGCAGTGGAGGACTTGTCGCGGATGCTGGTGCAGCGCAAGTCGGACGGTAACTGTGAGGGCCGGATTCGAGTCGACATCGGCGGCTATAGAGAACGCCGGCGGGCAGCCCTCGAGTCGTTCTGCGAGAAGATTGCACTAGAAGTGCGAGACACCGGTGAAGATCGGCCCCTTGAACCCATGAATGCCGCTGATCGCAAGGTGGTTCACGATGTTGTGGCCGAGATCGACGGTGTCAACACGGTGTCAGAAGGCCAAGAGCCTCGTCGCTGGGTCGTGATCATCCCTGACTGATCTGTGCACTTGAATAGTGCAGACCGGTCCAAGCTGGCCGATGTATTCGGCCAAGCTCAGGAGCGGGGCTGGGTGGGTGGTCGTGATGTCCACCAGCACATCGAACACTCTCTAGGATTTGCCTCGGCAGTTGCCTCAGCTCCGACTGTGGCAGTTGACTTGGGAAGCGGCGGCGGCCTGCCAGCTCTTGTCTTGGCCGCGTTTTGGCCGCAGTCTCAGTGGACACTGGTGGAGTCCTCGCTATCCAGAGCTGCTTTTCTGGAACTGAACTGTGCCCGCCTTGGGTGGTCAGACCGGGTAGTCGTCTGCCAAGCCACTGTTCAGAGCCTTGGACAACAAGAGCAGTATCAAGGTCGAGCCGATCTGGTGACGGCACGCAGCCTCGGGTCTTCAACCCTCGTGGTGGAAGCGGCCGCTCCCCTTCTTCGTCTTGGCGGTGAACTTGTGGTCAGCGCTGCCCCTGATGCCACCCCATGGCCATCCGACATGCTGGCCAAACAAGGCATGGCCTCCGACCGCCTAACCCAATCCCCACCTCGCTTCCACCGGTCTGCGCGAACGCATTAGAAGGCCTTGCCCCGTTGTTTCACGTGGAACATCCATCGGGTATCCTTGACCACTGGTTTAGGGTAAGGGAGAATTCACTAAGTGTCTATTGGCGAAATACATCAATCTTTGCCGTGCCGCGTGATCGCGGTCGCCAATCAAAAGGGTGGGGTTGGGAAGACCACAACAACCGTCAACCTCTCTGCATGCCTTGCCGATATCGGCCACCGAGTCTTGGTTGTTGATCTGGACCCACAGGCCAATGCCACCACCGGCTTGGGAATCGATCCGTTTTCTGGTGGGGTGTCAACCTACGACGTCTTGCTTCAGAACGGGAGTTTGAGGGAGAGCATTGTTCCGACTCAGGTCAAGAACCTCTGGGTGGCGCCATCTACTCTGGATCTTGCCGGCGCCGAGATAGAACTTGTGCCTGCGTTCAACCGGGAGCGGAGGCTGGATTCTGCGCTATCCACCGTGTACGGCGAGTTCGACTATGTCTTTGTGGACTGTCCTCCTTCGCTGGGCTTGCTCACCGTAAATGCGATGGCTGCGGCCCGCGAGGTAATGGTGCCGATCCAATGCGAGTACTACGCCTTGGAGGGCCTGGGGCAGTTGATGCGGAACATCGAACTGGTCCGCACCAGCCTCAACAGTGACCTGGAGATCTCTCTCATCGTGCTTGTCATGTACGACGGTCGCACCAAACTGTCGGCTCAAGTGGCCACGGAGATCCGCAGCTACTTCGGCGACAAAGTCTGCCATCAGATGATCCCCCGGAATATTCGCTTGGCTGAGGCGCCGTCGTATGGAGCTCCGGTAACCGTCACTCATCCAAGGTCGCGAGGAGCACTGGCCTACCGCGAACTAGCCAAGGAGGTAGCTGATGGCACGCTCGCCAGGGTTGGGTAGGGGTCTCAGCGCCCTTATTTCCGATTCCTCAGCGACGACCGACGGGGTGCGCTCGTCGTCATTTTTGGAACTTCCCCTTGATGCCATCTCAGTGAACCCCTACCAGCCCCGGGACAAATTCGACCAAGCGGCACTGAATGTGCTGACAGAGTCAATCCGCGAGGTAGGCGTGCTTCAGCCGGTGCTGGTCCGGCCCTCGGCAAACGGAGAATACGAGCTGATTGCCGGTGAGCGCCGCTGTCGAGCGGCAAGGCAGGCAGGACTTGACCGGATTCCAGCAGTTGTCCGCACTGCGGAAGACGCCGATGCCCTCGAGCAATCCTTGCTGGAGAACCTGCATCGCGAAGACCTGAACGCCGTTGAAGAGGCAGCCGCGTGTCAGCAGTTGATTGAGGAGTTTGGATTCACCCAGGAAACCGTGGCCAAGCGGCTGGGCCGAAGTCGATCGGCTGTGGCCAACACGGTGCGTCTCTTGCAGCTCCCCGACGAAGTCAAGGCAATGGTTGTCGACGGCTCACTGTCGGCGGGTCATGCTCGGGCATTACTCGGAGTCTCCAACAAACAGCGATTGATCAAGCTGGCCAAAAAAGCAGTGGCAGACGGCTTGACGGTGCGAATGGTGGAACAAGCAGCTCGGGGTGCGTCACCGACGGCCAAGAACACAAGACAGCCGATATCAGGATCGGGCGGAGCTGACAGAGGAGCGGCAGTGCTCGAATTGGAGAGCTTGTTAAGCGATCACCTCGCCACCAAAGTGGATGTGACGCTCGGCAAGGGTCAGGGAAAACTGGTGATTCAGTTTGCCGACCTGGATGATCTGGAGCGCATTTACCGGGTAATGCTCCAGGCTTGATCACCCACCGCGGAAGCATTGCCTCGCTATGTGGGTGTTTAAGCAGGTCGGGTGGCCCATAGGGCCAGACTGCCTTCGATGGAGCGGGCGAGGGGGGAGAGACGGGCCTGCACGAGGCCGGGGGGGCCGATAAGGCATTGGACCGCGGTCATGCGGGTGTGCCGTAGAACGGGCAACCGCATTCCCCTTACGTCAGCCTCGTCGATGCCCAAGGCAGCAGGGAGCCTTTGACCCAAGATGCTGGCCAGTCGGTGGCCGCCGGGGGAGACGAATCCCTCGGTGGCAAAGTAGGCCACTCGACATTTTTCTTCTTCTGAGGGGAGCAGCCCCAGATACACATCCACGGTCAGGCGGTTGGCTTCGTCAGCTCTCTCGTTCTCTGGCCAGTCGGGAATCTCGCTAACATTTGCTCCTGATCGACGCAATCCGGTAGCCAGCTCTCCGGCCACTGCGGCCATGGTGCTCGTCGAAGCGATCATGATGTGCCGCTCGGTAAGTCGCCTAGGAGCCCCCTGGAGCTTGGCCCGCTCTCGAACTGCGGCCACTGTGGCCGGCGTCACTCTGGCTGACATGCGCTCTAACGAGGCCGTCGTATCCTCGCCGCACACGGCATCAGCTATCAGACCGCTGTTGACCTGGAATTCCTTCACGGCATCAGCAGTGTTGGGTCCGAAAATACCGTCCACCCGCCCGGCGTCGAAGCCCAACGAGCCCAGGCGCAGTTGCAATTCTGCGACGTCGTCTCCCCGCAGCATCGGTTGGCTCAAATACAGGTTTCGATCGCCCAGCGACCAATTGGCCTCTTGCAATGCGATCCAGGTGTGCGGACCGCAGATGCCGTCGACGGTGAGGCCCCGACTGGCCTGGAAATCAGCAACGGCTGCGGCAGTAGAGGCATCGAAGGTCCCGTTTGCCGCTAGCGCGAGGGCGAACCCAGCGGTTGCCAACTGCTGTTGCAAGAGAGCGACGCTTTCGCTCTCGTCTCCTCGTTTCAAGGTGGGGAGTTGGGTATTGGCCAAAACTGGTGCTCCTGCTACAACCCCCGCAGGCTATGAGCGTGTATCAGAAGGCGACTTCGCCGATCTCCTGAAGCAGCTGTTGTTTGCCCTTTGCCCCGACGATCCGCTTGGCTGGCTCCCCGTCTTTGAACACAATCAGCGTGGGAATGCTCATCACCTGATAGCGAAGTGCTACGTCTTGGGCGTCGTCGACGTTGAGCTTGGCCACATTGATGACACCGGCCTTCTCAACCGCGATCTCGTCGAGGATCGGGGCGATCATCTTGCACGGGCCACACCACTCGGCCCAGAAATCGACGACAACCGGCAACTCCGCGCTGCCGATCACCTCATCAAAGGTCTCGTTGGTGAGCGTGGTGATGCTCTCAGCCATATTTCAGGATCCCTTCGTTTCTCAGCGGTCGAAGAATGGTCAGCCTATCAGCGGTCTCAGCGGTCGAAGAATGGTCAGCCTATCAGCGGCTTTTCGAACTAGGCGTGTCCAGCCGATTCCAGCCACCGCTCAGCATCAATGGCGGCCATGCAGCCTGAGCCGGCGGCGGTCACTGCTTGGCGGTACACATCGTCCTGTACGTCGCCGCAGGCGAAAACACCTTCGATGTCAGTGTGGCTGGAGTCAGGTTCGGTTACCAGGTATCCGTTCTCCTTGCGCTTCAGTTGTCCTTCGAATAAGTCGGTGTTGGGCCGATGGCCGATGGCGATGAACAGGCCGGTCACGTCCAGCTCCGAGGTCTCTCCGGTGACGGTGTTCTGCACTTCGACGCCGGCGAGTTTATCCTCGCCTCGAATTTCAGTTATCACACTGTTCCAAAGAAACTCAATGCGGTCGTTGGCAAACGCCCGATCCTGCATGATCTTGGAAGCCCGCAACTCGTCTCTTCGATGGATTACTGTGACTTTCGATGCAAATCGAGTCAAAAAGGTGGCTTCCTCCATGGCGGAGTCACCACCGCCGACCACTGCGATGTGCTGATCCCGGAAGAAGAAGCCATCGCAGGTGGCACATGTGGACAGACCGTGTCCGATCAGCCGCTCTTCGGCCTCCAGCCCCAGCATTAGCGATTGAGCTCCAGTAGACACGATCACTGCCCAGGCCCGATAGGTGGGCTCGGGCGCATTCGGATCACCCACCCAAATGCCGTGCGGCGGGCCCGACAAATCAACCCGGCTGACCTTCTCGGTGAGCATCTCCGCGCCGAACCTCTGGGCCTGTTCCCGGAACTTGATCATCAGCTCGGGCCCCATCACCCCATCGGGAAAGCCGGGGTAATTTTCCACGTCGGTGGTGAGCATCAGCTGGCCACCTGGTTGATCGCTGGTGGACGACGGCTCGCCTTCGATTACCAGTGGAGCGAGGTTGGCCCGGGCAGAGTAGACGGCCGCGGTCAACCCGGCCGGCCCTGAGCCGATGATGACGACGTTGCGGATACCTTGATCGTTCATAAGAGCACCGCTCATGAGGCTGGTCGCTTCCGCCAGGCGAGGGTACCCAGCGACACGAACACCAACCCGAGGATGCCATGGGCGGCCCAAGCTCGTCCGGTGGCGATCTCCAAACCCCGCACCGCGGCGATAATGCCCAACACCAGCACGATGAGCAGGGGAAACACCGCGAAAACGAGGTAGGCCAGCAAGCGGCTGAAGTTAACCACCGGCCCGGTAGTCACATCGCGGACTTTGTCCACGGCATTGACGACGGCATCGGTGGCCTGCTCGGGCCAATTGTCAGACAGCCCCAGCACGGATGCGGTGGTTGCCTCGTCCTTGGGCTCAGCAGCATCAGCCATAGGTGTTCAGACTACCGCCGAGATTGTCGAAATCAGATGTTGGGGGCAGGGGGCAGGGGCTATTTGAGCGAGTCGAGGAAGGCTTGCGAATTGAGCAGCTCGCATTCGGGCGGCGGAGTTGTCTCGGTGAGCTGCAAGTCGGTTTCGGTGACGTACACCGAAACCTGGACTTCGACGTTGTCCACCAATGCCTCAAATCGGGCCAGCAGTTCGAGACCCTCGTCGGGGAACAGCGGGCAGCCCATGAGATCGATGTCGGTGGTTTCGTCAGGCCTTTCGGTGTCCCGAGCGTATATGCGCTCTTCGGCGAGTGGCAGCGCGTAGTCGGCAAGATCGGCCGCGGTCTCGAACACCAACGGGGCTTCGCCCGAGGTAGGTGCCGCTTCAGGCTCGTCGGCCATCATCAGTTCGGGTTCGCCCATGTCGTCGCTGGGCTCCGCCAACTCGACGGGTTCGGCGTCGTCGCTGGCCATCTCCTCGTCCATCATCTCCTCGGCGGAGGCTTCAGCCTCAAATACCTCGGCGGAGGCGGCAGAATCATCCATGGGAACTTCTTCGGCAGCAACCTCGCTTTGTTCGTCGGAAGTGGGCGCCGACTCCCTCATGTCCATTGGCGGCTCTTCGGCCATGGCGGGGGCTGGACCCGCATCGTCGGCCACCATCATGTCGTCGTCACCGCGGTCGGCCCGGTCGAACAGCGATACCCCCGCCACCGCGATGGCGGCAACCACCGCAGCCGCGGCCAGAATCACCCTGGCCTGTGGCGGAACTGCCCGCAGCCGGCGCCGGGCCTTCTCCAGCGATACCACCGGGGCCCGGTGTTCCAGTGCTTGGGCGATCATCTGATCCCGCACCTCGTCGGAGGGAAGCTCGACTGGAGCGGCCACCAGATCCCGAATCGCCCGGAACTCTTCCACCAGTTCTTGCAGCCGGGGATCGCCTTCCACCAGGGCGGCCTCTTCTGGCGTGGCCTCTCCGTCCAAGTAGGCGGAGGCCAGCTCGTCCATCTGCTGTGGGGTCATCTCGCCGCGCTCGTCGCTCATGATTGTTCCCCAGTGTGACGTTGGCCGGGGTCGTCTGGGTTCCCGCCCAGCAGCTCGGCTAGGCGTCGGCGTCCCCGGGAGATGCGAGATCTCACCGTTCCCGGGGGAATGTCCATCTGTTGGGAGATCTCCTCGTAGCTCATGCCCAGTTGGTCGCACAACACCAGCGGCACCCGGAAGGTTTCGGGTAGCTGGACCAGGGCCGTTTCGATGTCGAGCCGATCGGCCACCGAGTCGGCCACCGGCCGTTCGGCCACGGCCAAGGGCTGTTCTTCCACCGCGCTCGGCACCGGTCGCCGTCCCCTCCGGCGCAATTCGTCGAGACAGGCGTTGGTCACCACCCGGTGCATCCAGGTGGTGAACTTCGACCGCCCGTCGAATCGGTCGATGCGCCGCACCAGGGTGATGAGCGCCTCCTGAGCGGCATCCAGAGCATCGGCCTCATTGCCGGCCAGCCGCCGGCAGATGGCGTAGATCTGGTTGTAGTGCCGTCGCAGCAGGTCGTCGAACGCGCCGTGGTCGCCCTTTTGGGCTTTCTTCACCAGCTCTGTGTCGTCAGCCGCGCCCCTGATGCCCTGAGGGTACCCACCGGCAACACACCATTAGTTGATCGCTCGGGGAACCCAGCGGCCTTGGCCGTCGTCATATCTGAGAACGCACATGGGGGAGAAGCACCATGCCCGATATCAATCGCACTTCAACCAAGTCACGCCGCCGACTCATTTTTGTTCTGCTCGCGGTGCTCAGCGCCTTCTTCGTGCTGTTTGCCGCCTGCGGCGCCAATGGCGACGACGACAGTGGGGTAGTTATGGAATCAGAGGGTTTTCCTGAACCGGCAATGGCAATGGATGACAGCGGTCCCGCTGATTTCGAAGAAGCGGCAGCGATGGAGGTCCCCGAGTCCGAGCCTGCTGACGATATGGAAGTTGCACTAACCAGCGACAACAGCGGCCTGGCCGTTCCCACCGCTCTCACCCCCGCCGATCTGGGCCGCGACATCATCTACACCGCCGAGATCTCCGTGCAGGCCGAAGACGTGGAGGCGGCCAGCCGGGAGGCGGTGTCCACCGTGCAGGGCCTGGGCGGCATCGTGTTCTCTCAGAACACCCGAACCGAACCCCGGCCCCGCACCAGCATCACCTTCAAGGTGCTGCCCGCCGACTTCTCCACCGCCCTTGAGCGGCTGTCGGGGGTTGGCAAGCTGGTCGACCAGTCCATCACCTCCGACGACGTGACCGAGATCATCGTCGACTTGAGAAGCCGCATCATCACCGCCGAGGCCAGCGTGGACCGGCTGCGGAACTTCCTCCAAGAAGCCACCGATCTCGAAGACGTGGCCGAACTCGAGCGGGAGCTGCTGGATCGGGAGACCACCCTGGAGCGACTGAGGGGCCAGCTTCGCACCCTCCAAGACCAGGTCGATCTGGCCACCATCACGCTCACCATCACCCAGTCGCCTACCGTTTTGCCCGACACCGGCATTCTGGTAACCGCCTGGGTGTCCGAGGATGCCGACGAACCGTGCCTGGGCGTGCAGAACATCACCGTGGAGCCCGAGGCCGAGATCTATCTCTGCCTGGAAGTGGAGAACACCGGCACATCGGCGCTCACCGACGTGGAGGTGAACACCCGAAACCTGCGCCTCAACCTCGACAACTTCAGACCCACCCAGGGCCGCTTCAGCCGCATTGAGCCCAACGAGCTCATGGCCGCAGTGCTGGAGCTGCCCATAGAAGAGGGCCGATTGGCCGGCCGGGTGGCCACCCGAGGCCTGCCCATCGAGCTCGAAGTCACCGCCACCCCGGTCAACTTCGACGGCACCGCCCTCGACGAGGTGTGGGGCGAGTCGGTGGTGTGGGTTCAGGTGGACACCGACGATGCCCTGCCCGGGTTCGGCGACTCCGTCTCCGACGGCGCCAGCGGTGTGGTGGCCGTGTTCAGCGTGATACTGATCGTGGTCGGCGTGCTGCTGCCCTTCCTCCCCATAATCGCAGCCATCGCCGCCCTCATCTGGTGGATCCGCCGCCGACGCACCCGCAAGACGGAGTCGCCGCCCCCTCCAACTACCTGAACAACGAGCCAGTTGGCATTAGCTGCTCGTAGAGCTCCAGCAGCTCGGGCCCGATGAGGTCGTCGGACTCGGGTTGATTGCTCTCCCGCTTCAGCAAACGCACCAGCTCCGCCATTATCTGGCGCACTTCAGTGGGGTTCTCAGCGGCGGCCATCAGCCGCAGGCGGTAGCACTGTTCGCACACCCCTACCACCCGGAGGCTGGTCAAGACCGCCCTCTTGGCATTTTCGGTATCACCAACCTCCAAATGCATTTCGGCCAATTCGTGGGCCGCAGTATCAACCAGGCAATCGATATGGGTACGCAGCCCGAAGTCAGCCCATCGGAACATGTCGCCGGCACCGCCGGTAAAGGGAGTCCCCCGGACCAAGTCGAGAGCAGATTGAAGCTGCTCTCGACTGCGCTCGCCAACATCCTTGCGGGCGGTGGAAATGAGTGATTCAAACCTGCCGACATCAGTCCCCACTCCTGCCCGAAGCTGATAAATCCCCTTGGCGCTCACCCTTGGCAAGTACAGGTCACCGTCTTCATTGGTCCCAAGGGCCTTGCGGGCGCGACTTACCGTGTTGGCCAGAGTGGACTCAGAAGGAGGTTCGTCGGAGGGCCAAATGTGGGTTCGCAGCTGGTCTCGGTCGGCTCCTTCAGGATGAAAGGCCAAGTAGGTAACCAAATCCAGCGCTCGGCGCGAAGTAAACGGTTGTGCAGCCCCCAACACTTCTATGGTTCCCAGCACTCGGACCTCAATGTCGGCAGCAGGTAGGCCGATGGCGGAAGAGTCGTACCTGACTTCGATCGATTGCGGTTCTGGCGGCACAGTCAGGGCCACTCCCTCGGTGTCTTTGGCTGAAGAGGCCAATTCGGCAAAGGCAACGATGGCTGCATCGGGTAATCCGTGAGCTTCAAGTTGAAGTCCGATGGGTTGAAGCAGCAGGCCGTGTTCATTGAATTGACCCACCCATGAAGCGCCCTCGAGTCCGTGGGCCACGACGCTTACCGAAGAGTCACATGCTTCGAGAAGTTCACAGGCGTCTTCCCGACTCAGTCGATTGGGGACCAATGCCACCATTGGGTGCGAGAAGTCACCGTTGCCTCCGATTCTGCTGTGGTCGACGGGATGATGGCTTCCTAGCAATGCCTGATTCTGACGCTGATGGTGCCGGATTCGTTCGGTGGCCGAAGCTAGATCGGGTACGTACTCGACCCGTTCCAACATTGTGAGCTCCCGACCGAACCCCACACACAAGACGGTGAGATCGTCAGCCAAATGGCTGCTGGCCAACTGCATTGCCATTGCCGCGCAAAGTTCGAGGATCGCTTGGTGGTTGCCTTCCAAGCTCAGAGCGGCCATGTGCTCAAGATTCAGCAAGAACTCGTCGCCGTCTTTCTTGCCCAGGGTGGCCAGAGTGGGCAGAGGCGCGGGCACGCTGTCGGCCTCAGCAAGGAGTAGCTCTAGTCTGGGGTCCTTCGGCAAGGTCCAAGTCGTACCGTCGTCCCCGACGTGGAACCCGGGTGGAGCCTCTTCAGGCGAGCTGAGATGAATCGACACACTGGTTGAGTCCATCGTCACTCCGATAATACTGGGTGAGAAATTTCCAGCAATTCGAGAAGACATGATCCGCAACGACGCGTCCAAAAACAGAGCCGCGTCGGGGTCGGAAGCACCTTGCAATTGTTGGTCCAGCTGAACGGCACCATCGGACGGCGGCACGGGCATTCGACCATTTGGCAATCGACGGCGTTGTGTACGTCGAAGTCGCGCTAGTACCCATCCAAGGCTGCTAGCGAAGACGCCGAGACCACCGATGGCAAACATTGCCTCCCTGTTGGGGATTGACTGGTGGCTATTGCTTTCAGAGGGAACGACGGCCACCACGGTTGGTCTTGCCGTGGCGTAGGCCGATACGGGGGCGACATGGTCAACGGTCTCCGCCAGGGGTTGGATCTGGAGCGCGCTGTGGTCAACGGTCTCCGCCAGGGGTTGGGCCGGAGGCAATGCCTCAGTTGGCTTGGAACCAACGGCTGGGATCTCGATTTGCCATCCAGGCAGGATGACTTCTGGGTCTTGGATGATGTCTCGGTTGGAGTTGAAAATGTCAATCCACCTCTCCGGGTCATCGAGATGCTGAGCCGCTAATCCCCACAAGGTGTCGCCGGTCTGAACTGTGATCAAGGAGTGATCGAGTTCAGCGGCATGGACGTCGGGCTTCTGGTTGACGTCGGACTTCTCGGCATTTTTGGATTCGTTGGCACTCGGAATACGTGATTCAGCGGGCATGACCAGCTCCCACCCTGATTGGAGCTGGTTTGGGTCCGACGGCGACCCACCGTCTGTCTGATCTTGTCCCTCATTCAAGACGAACACCTCAGTCCATTTTTCCGGATCTCCCAGGTACCGGTCGGCTAGCTGTCGCAGGCTGTCGTTCCGCTCCACGGCGAGGGGTTCTGTATCTGCGGGCTCTGCAACTGCGGGCTCGGCATCCATCTTGAATGTTGTAGGGGCAAGGAGCTCTTGGTTGTCAGCCGTTGCGAGTCCTGGATGCTGTAGCGAGAAGGCGATCAAGAGAGCCGTACCCATGATTTGGGCCGAAAAGCGCTGAATGAACGAAGGCAAGAAGGCAACTCGGGGGGCAACTCGACCTCGCAGGTGAGCCCACGCTTCTACTGCTACCCCGGCAAGCAAAAGGAACCAGAGAACCCACACTACGACCGAGATGGTCTTCCAGATGGTAGAAGGGGGAACGGCGCCTGTCTTGATGGTGGTGACAATGTCCGAGCCCGAGGGGATCCCTTGGGGAAGTGGCCAACCCACTCCAAGGATCAAAAGTATCGGAACGCCAATCAGCAATCCGACCAATAGCACAGCTGACGCCATGCCGCGGACGGTCTCCCTTCGGGGATTTTCATTCAGGTTCATCGGTAATCTCCTCTGTCTATTCCCTGTATGGCACGGGCACTGGCGTGTCCAGTCACCCGACGTGACTCAATGCCGAGCATTGAGAGCACTTGAAGTGGCTGGGTTAGCCACACGGTTGCGGTGACCGTGTCCCCCCTCACCGAGATCGACCATTCATCGTGCTGGTCGAAAAATTCAGCCGCCGCGATTCGCGCTTGAGTTGGGTCAATGCTCACGTTCCCGTCCCCTTGGTAAATGGATTCGCTCGAAATCGCCTGAGCGCCGGCTCTGGCAGCTTCCAGTGCCAAAAAGGAGGCGTTCCGTTTGGCGTCCAAGATTCGGGCGCCGTCATAAGCCAGTCCTCCCAACATGACTAGCGCCACAGCCAAGACGACAAAAATCACTGTCACCTGCCCCCTTTCCCGTTCTCCGGGTAGTCGGACAGGGTCAAGGATCTTTCTGGGAGCACCCCGGTGCACAGCTAGGAGCCCCCGCTTCGAAAGCGGTCCACCACTGAAACGGAGTCTGCGGTCACTGTTCGACTGCCGGGCATGCCGGGCACGGTTAGATCCGTCAGCCTCACCACACACGAGACCTGGATGTGCACTTGTCCTCCTGGTCCAAGGTCAAGCCCTAGGACACGAACCCGAGGCCCCCCATGGCATCCTGTTCTCAAGCGGTCCAGAGTGGCTTCCGCAGTCGTTGTTGCCACTGCCTGTGCAGTCGAAACTGACTGGGTTTGCGAGGCTGCTCGAGCCGCGTTGCGAGCTGCGGAAGTCAATTTGCTCTCGATAACTCCGAGTCGGCCGGCAGCCACGACGAAGAACAGAAGCATGGCCATTATTGGGGTGAGAATCACCAGACCCACGACACTGCTGCCTCGTTCGGCGGCGTCACGTCGCCGCTGACACCACCACAAGCCGGTCATCGTCTTCGGTACTCGGGGACGAAGACCTCGCGGGGTCCTGCGGCAATAGAAGAAACGGTGGGGTTGTAACCAGGGATTAGCGATTTCACAGTGGCCCGCACGGTCACCGACAGTCGCCGTGGGTTTGCCTGCACCGAGACATCCACGTTTGAGAGCAGGTTCCCCGCGCCTTCGCCAACGACCGAATGCACGGCCGAGTGAACTGCCTCCTCAGTGCCGTGTACACCTTGGCCCGCTTGGGCGCCGTCTTGGGCCGCGGCATCAATTAGGGCTTGGGCATGAAAAACCAGGGCCGCTTGGACAACTACAAAAATCAAGAGCATGGCAATGGGCACGACCAAGACGGCGGTCGTCGCTTCACCGCGCTCGCTTTGCATTCCTAGGTCTGCCCCACCGTTGTTGATTAGGTGATCTTGCTGGTTTGGCCGGAAATGAAGGTGGTGATGACAACACCCGCAGCCACCGCCGCAGCGACCAAGACCGCAATGATGATCACCGTTGAAGTGACATCTCCTCGTTCGTCCTGCCACGCCTGGCGGACGCGCTCTTCGAATGTCGCCGCCGTGGCCAGCAGCTCATAGAGCTTGGTAGTTGCTCTCATCATCATCTCCTGACAAGTGTTGGTTGGGGCGAGTCAATACGCCGATATACCCATGTCTCATGGCATGAATCCCAGAGACGTTCATGAGTTGAGAATGGCTGCGATTGCCGGATACCCGATAAGTCCCAGGAAACCGGAGAACATGAGAACCACCGGAAGCGACATGTATTCAGTAGCCTGCTGAGCTTCAGTTTCTGCTTCGTTCAGAGCCCGCTCTCGCAATCCCCGGGCCTTGACGTGCAAGGACGACCGCACTCGGGACCCTGAAGTGCCGGCCAGCATCAGCCATGCCGCCAACTCCTCCAGTTCTGGTGATCCAACATCTTCACCGAGCCTTGCTAGAGCTGTCCATGGCGGTTCATTCGCCAACTGAGCTTGCCGCAGGGTCTTTTGAATCTCGGCAAATCCCCAGGCAGTGCCCTGATCTGCCGCGTCGGCCAGAGCCTTTTCGATGCCACATCCTCCCGACAGGTGGAGACCCACCAAGTCCAGATAGGTGCTGAGGTGATTACGCAGTTCTTTGCGCCGCTTTCGGGCTCTTTCTCGCAGCGACAAGTCTGGAAGAAAGAAGAAGAGGCCTCCTGTCACAGCAGATGCCAGGATTACGACGCCCGGGGAAACCCACGCTCGAGCCAACCAGGTGACGATCCAGATTCCCACGGGCAATCCCAATCCCACTACCAACATCCCGAGCTTTGCCAGCGCCAGCGCTTCCGGGCTCTGCCCAACTGCTCGGAGGTCGCGCTCAAGTCGGCGCTCTTGAAAGGCCAAGCGACCGAACGAGCGCACAGCGGCACCACCCATTCGCTCCCGGCGCGTTTTCGACCGGTTGGCGTGGTCACTTGGCTGACCTAGTTCGCTCAGTCGAATGTGCAAGGGCTCTCGCGGGGGGAACAGCCCCCAAAAGGCCGCAGTGAGACCAAGTCCAATCATCGCGCCCATTGCCAGACCTACGGTCATTGGGAAAATTCGCTGGTTGGGCTTGGGACCACAGGCGCTCGATGCACCGCCAGAATTCGGGGCGGGCTGTTGAACCGGCTCATTCTCTCTAGGGCAAACCCCGAGCCGATGAACAGCCCACCGATCACCGCAAGCGCCAACTGCCCTGAAACGGTGTCGAAGGGTGCAAGATAGGTTCTGCTGAAGCCCACCATGCAAATGCAAAACACAGCCACCACTCCGGCAATCAAGCGGGCGGAAGCAAGTTGGCGAGCTCGGGAGGCTTCGATTCGCAAACGCATTGACACTTCCTGACGAGTGTTCTCAGCCAGTTCGGCTAGCGATTCCTGCAATGAACCCACCTGGTTGGTTGCCGCCAGCCCAAGCGATACCGCAACGGTGTCGGCAACCGCGTGACCCACCTCATCGGCAAATCTCCCCAGGGCAACAGGAAGGGGTTCCCGCTCAGTCCGGGCAGCCAGCTGCCGTACAGGAGCACGCAGTACCGATGGCGCGGAATCTGCGGTGGCCTTTAGAGTCTCGATCAAGCCTGATGCCGCGCTGATTGTGTCCCGCAGCATCTCTACCCAAGTAGCCAGGGCATTCATGCGATCAATTTCCCGACTTCGCCTTGCCTTGGCCCCCAGCAGCGTTGGCGAGAGGAAGGCAGCAACGCCCACGACGAAACCGGCGACCAACCATCCAGTCATCACGACTGCTGCAACAAACCCGGCAATGGCTATGACCAAGCGGACACCTAGTGGCATCAGGGATCCTTGAAACCAAGGTCCCAATCCTCCGCGGCGTGCATTTGGGCTTGACCAGAATCCGCGCACCCCCATGATCGCGGTGAAGGCCCCAGTGCCCACCGCCGCCCCCAATAGCGCTCCTATAAGCGGGGACATTTGAATTCCTCATGGGCCAACTCCCAGTCCCGGGAAGAAAGATCAAGTCCAGCGTTGGCCAATCGGTGTTGGGTAGAGGCTTGCAAGCTGGCACACGGCCGGGCCATTTCCGGTCCCTTGGTTGTGAATACCTCAACGCTGGTCACTTCACCCGACGAAGCACCGGTGACCTCGCGCACCGAATTCACTAGGCGCTGGCCGTCGTTTGCTCTGCTCACATGGACCACAAAGTCAATACTCTCGGCGATCATTCGGTTGGTGGCTTCTACCGGGATGTGCTCGGTGGATCGCAGGGCGTAGGTGGCGATTTTGCTGAAAGCCGCTTGGGAGGAGTTGGCGTGAATCGTGCACATGGATCCATCGTTTCCCGCCGAAAGTGCCGAAAGCATGTCGACCACTTCGGGACCCCTTACCTCGCCCACGATCAACCGATCAGGCGACATGGCCAGCGCATTGCGCACCAGCTGCTGCATGGTGATCTCTCCAGATCCCTCGATGTTGGCTGTGCGGGTTTCCAGTTCAATTACGTCACGATGCCGCTCGGGGTGGGCGGATAGGCCCAACTCCAGTCGGTCTTCAATGGTGACCAGTCGCTCATCGGGGTCACAGGCATTCAAGAGGGCACGCAGCATTGTCGTCTTGCCCGCGTTGGTTCCACCGCACACGATGATGCTCATTCGCGCCCTTACCGCAGCATTCAGGAAGCTCATCAGCGTCTCGTTGAATGTTCCCAGCGCACAGAGGTCGGCCAACGTGATGTGCTCGTGGCGATGTCGCCGGATCGAAACCGACGGACGCTCCGATACCGCCATCACCGCATTAAGGCGGGATCCGTCAGGCAGTCTCAAGTCCAGAAAGGGGTTGGCAATGTCGAACCGCCGCTCATTGCGGCCCAGCCGGGCGGCTGCCCTGCGTATGAGAGCGATCAGTTCATTGTCTGAATCGGCAACCGCCGCAACGCGACGCTTCTCGCCTCCCGCATAGTGGACCCAGACCGTGTCGCAACCGTTAACGCTCACGTTCTCGACTGATTCGTCAGCTAGCAATCGATCGATGGGCCCGAGCCCGTACAACGTGGCCAGAACCTCTTCGGTGATTTGAGACTCTTCAGCTTCGTCGAGTGGAGGCAAGAATGATCTGGCGCGATCCGCGGCGATAACGTCAAGCGCCTCAGCGATGAATTGCCTGGCCAGGGCCTTTTGCTCCATCCGATTTCCGAGCCGGCTGGACTCGGTTTGCTCTAGCTCGCGGGTGACAAGAGCAAGCACGCGGTCGAGGAGAACCGATGCCACTATGCCGCTTCTCGACTGCCCGCTGTTGCCGTTAGGCGGAAGTGGATTCGGTGTACGAGTTCGGTGAGTGTTCGCCACAACAACAGGCGACGATGACGCTGGTTGAGGGGAAATCCGCCGACGAGTGCTTGGGTAACTCTCGGTTCGTGAGCCATGACGCCTAAGAGATCGAGTTGAGAGGCCTTTGCCATCTCCGTCGGCGGGTAAGGCCGGTCTCCTATGCAAACCAGAGCGGTTGGGATGTCCTGGGAGAGCACACTTCGGGCCTGATGGACTAGGGGGACGAGCTGGTCGAATCTTGGTTGAGCGACGAGCACTAGGAGATCGCAGCGTCTGATGATTTCAGCAGTGGGGGAGTGAAGCCGCACGCGACCCACGTCGACGACCGCGTCGATGTCGTCAAGATGGCCAAGGCCATCTGCCAATCGCTTTGCTAGATGGGAGAGGACCCTGGTGGTTGTTTCACCGCATCCCGGAGCAACTAGAGCAGGCAGGTGTCCGGCCAGCGGCTGGCAACTGGCTTGCAGCCGATTGGCCGTCAATTCATGTCGAGCGGTTCCCGAAAGTTCCACCAATGAGGGCGCGGAAGCCAATCCGAATCGAGCGGCCAATACCCCGCCGTCGCCATCTGCCTCCACCAATACGGCCCTCCGGCCGGTGGTTGGTTCCCATGACTGTCCGAGTCCGACCGACAAGTTGGTCACGCCTGGGCTGGCTTTGGCGCTGCCCACCGCGATGATGCTCATGGAACTGCTCTGGCGACAGCTAGCTGACGGACTGGAGGACCGTCTGCTGTCGGGGATTCCTCGGGCAGGAGAATGAGCCGCAGTTCGCGATTGGCCGCTGAGTTGCTGATACGCACAGCATCGTCAGAGGGAACCAAGAGCGACACAAACAAGGCGTCCTGGCCCGAATCCAGCACTTCGCTTACTTCGGCCACTGTGGCCCGGACTGTCGCAACGGCCTCGCCGGGCAAGGTGGCTAGATCGGCCTGGTTGTTATCTGGGGCCGCGAATTGGCCGCGGTGTCCGCTGATGGTAACCACCCCGACTGGCTGGCCGGGACCTAGTTGGGCGATCGGGTATTCGCCGGGGTGGAGAACCGCGCCGACCATCGCCTTATTTCCATCGATTGGCGAACTCGAGGACAAAAGCCCAGGGTGAAGAATTGTCCCTTCGGGAATAGCAGCCCGCACAGTGCGCCCCACCACGGAATCCAATTCGGTCATGGGCACGAAACCCGCGCCTTGCCCGCTGGCTATTTCCACTGCCCGCAGGTCGTTGATATGAACCGTCGACCCGGTGGGTATGTCTCGATCGGCCACTGCCACCGCGGTGCGGTTGCTTAGCGACGATGCCCACAGGGCGAAGATGATTGCCGCGGTGAGGGTGATGGTCAGCCCAAGTATCACCCAGGGAAGCTGACGCCGACGATCCTCGCTTGCCATCCGCATGGGTTGCTACCGATATGTCGGGAGGGGAGCCGTCGAGTTGCTCCGATGACCTCAATCTGCCACATCTTGCTCGTTGAAGCAAGATGTATTTCAGCTAAATTTATGAATTGCTGTTGGGCTGGTATTGGCAGATGTGGGGGAGTTGGCGGTAGCGCTCGCCGACGTCGAGGCCGTAGCCCACTACGAAGTCGGGCGGGATCTCGAAGCCCACATAGCGCAGGTCGAGGTCTTCGTACTGGCGGCCCTTGCGCACCAACAGGGCGCACACTTCCAGGCTGGCCGGGTTGCGGGCGGCCAGGTTCTTGCGGAGGTAGTTGAGGGTTAAGCCGCTGTCGATGATGTCTTCCACCAGGATCACGTCGCGCCCGGCCAAATCGAGTTCCAGGTCTTTGACGATTCGCACCACGCCGCTGGTGCGGGTGGAGCTGCCGTAGGAAGACACCGCCATGAAGTCGAATTCCACCGGCAGATCGATGGCTCGGGCCAGATCGGCCATGAACATGAAGGCGCCCTTGAGCACCCCCACCAAAAGCGGGGCCCGGCCTTGGTAGTCGGCGGTGATGCGGGAACCCAGGTCAGCGATGCAGGCGGTCAGCTCGTCGTTGGAGATGAGAATGGGGCCGGGGTCGCCGTTGCCGGTGTCTGCCGCGCTGGACACGGCGTCAACCTAGTTCTGCCTATCTGCTGAGGCCGAGCCGTTGGGAAGATCGGGTGACCCGCCAGCCACCGCCAATTTCAGTGGATCGGGCTTCATTTCGGATCACGGCCAACACCCGCTCGATGGCGGCGGCATCGGGCGGGTGCTCGGAGTCGGTCTCGTGCTGGATCCACCGCCGCAGCGCCATCTGGGCCAGGGGCTCGGGGGTATCGACCAACGCTTTGGCGTCGGTGGGGTCGATGGCGGCGGCCAACTCGTCGAGCAGGTCTCGAATGCCGCTCATCAGCGAGGCGCTGCGGGCAATGATGGGCACCACGTCGCGATCGGCGATGTCGCACAACAGAGGCAGCAGCTCGTGGCGGACCCGGTTGCGCCGATGGGCGGGATCGAGGTTGGACGGGTCTTGCGCCGGCTTGAGGCCGAGTTCGTCGCACAACGCGTGGGTTTCGTGGCGGCGCAGGTCCAATATCGGTCGGCGGGCCGGATCGATGCCGGCCAGCCCGTCTGGCCCCGCTCCGCGGATGAAGTTCAACAGCACCGTCTCGGCCTGGTCGTCGGCGGTGTGGCCGGTGAGAACCCCCTCAGGCAGCACGGCGTAGCGGGCTTCCCGGGCCCGGGCCTCCAGGTTGGGTCCGGGGTCGCAGTGGGCAGTGCGGGCCTCGAAGGCCGCCCCCCAGCGGGCCGCGGCCCCAGCCACCACCTCAGCCTCGGCGGCCGAACCTGGTCGCAGCCCGTGGTCTACGTGCCAGGCGGTCACCTCACAGCCTGCTTCTGCGGCCAGCACCAACAGGGCTAGCGAATCCGGACCGCCCGACACCGCGCAGTCCACTGCGGTGCCAGCCGGGGGGAAAGTGCAGCGTTCGAGCAGTTGGGGGATCATCGAACCGGCGCCGCCGGCATCACGTCAGCCTTGCCCGTTGTTTACAGCGTTGCCGTTGACCCGGTCGATCCATTGCTGGGGATTGCGGATCTCGGTCATGGTGGGCAGGCGCTCCGACGACTCCCACACTCGGTTGAGCAATTCGGGGCCGCCGCGGGACTCCACCGTCTCGATGAACGCCTCCCCGGCGGCGTACTGATTCAGCTTGGCCTCGATGCCGATGATGCGCTGGATCAACTTGGACACTCCCTTGGCTGAGTTGCGTCGATGGCGCAGCACCCGGGCAAACCGGCTGGCATCGGGGATATGGCTGGCGCCGGCCCGGTCCATGGTGATGTCGCCGTGACCCTCCAGCAGGCTCATCATGCCGCCGATGCGATCCAGCACCACCTTCTGCTCGGGGGTGGCCAAAAGGGCGGGCAGTCCTCCGTCGGCCAGCGGGTCCTCGCCCCGCCGGCGGGCCTCGAGCACCTGCTTGGCCACGGCCTTGAAGTGCTCCAGGTCGGGCTCGGCGGCATCGAGGGCCTCCTGCACCAGGCTCAGAAAGTGGGGGCGGAGCCACTCTATGCCGGTGAACTGGGCCCGGTGGGTGGTTTCGTGCAGGGCCAGCCAGAGCCGGAACTGGTGGGTGTCGAAGCCGTGCTTGTGCTCGATGGCCATCACGTTGGGGCCCACGTAATAGACCATGTCCTGGTCTTCGGGGCGGTCGTCTTCGATGATGAGCAGGTCGTATTGGCCCAGCACCCGGGTGGACATCCAACCCAGCACCGCCCCCATCTCAGTACCGCTCACCCGCTGGGTTACCGGGGCCATCCACGAGTACGACACCCGTTCGGCCATCTTCGCTGTCACCGGGCGCAGTAGCCGCTGGAAGGAGGCCACGTTGGCATCCACCCACTGGGCTCGGGTGGCCACTTGGGCCCGGGCTGCCCCCGAACTCGACTTCAGCCCGGTTTCGGCTGCTACCAGTTCCTCAGCTTGGGCGGTCAGCTCAGTCAGCTCGGGGGCGAGGTTGCGGTAGTGGTAGGAGTCGAGGAACGGCTCGTGTCCCCCCACTTTCTTGGCTACTCGCTCCGCCAGCCTCCAGTCGACAGGCTCGGCCGCCGCCACCACCGGGAATTCCCGTCGCTTCTAGTCGGATTCGGCGGCACTCTGAGATCTGGATTCTCGCTGGTGCCGAATGTTGTAGCGGGGCGCGACCACCTTGGTGAAGTAGCCGACGATGGTGGCGATTACGAGTGGAACCGTGCCGATAACCAAAAGCAGGGCGATCCACCAGTGCCACACCACCGCAGCGATCAAATCCATGCGATCACCCTAGTGGCCTGTTTCTTTGGACTCCACGCGGGGCGGTGGGCTGGGACACGCTCAGAAGTCCTGAATGTCCAAGTCGTCGAGCACGACGCGCTGGAGGGTCTCGGTGATGCGGATTTGCAATGAGGCGGGGGCCGCTTCCCGGCAGGCTTGGCCCATGGCCAGCTTGAATCGAATTTCGACATCCAGAACCTGGACACAGGGGAGGCAGTCGCCCAGTTCCACACGAACTCGGTTGATGCTCTCCAAGGTGGGCTGGCCGTCCAGAGCCAGAGCGATGAGCTCGCGTGAAAAATCGCACTGGTTGGGTACCCCCAAGCAATGTCGATCGCTGCTCATCGCGGTGCCTCCGAAAATCAGATGCCAGCCGAAGCCGGCGTCCTGTCGGGGTCGGGTGGATCCACCCATCCCCGCTCTGTTCCGAACTCTAACAACCGCTTTTGCAGCGTTTTTCTTCCCCGATGGAGCCTGCTCATGACCGTTCCCATGGGAACGTCGAGAATCTCGGCGATTTCCTTGTAGGCGAAGCCCTCCACATCGGCCAACAAGACGGCGATCCGGTATTCCTCAGGCAGCGACTCCAGGGCTTCGATGATCTCCGACTCGGTGATCGTCTCCATGAGCACGTCTTCGGCGCTGGCCCCCAGCGCGGCCCGCACATCGCCTCCCAACCTCTGGTGCAGATACAGGTCTTCGACCCCGGCCAGATCCACCGACTGCGGCTTGCGCTGCTTGCTCCGGTAGGAGTTGATGAACGCATTGGTGAGGATGCGGAACAGCCAGGCCCGCAAGTTGGTGCCTTGCTGGAAGTTGCCGAAACCCCGGTAGGCCCGCAGGTAGGTTTCTTGCACAAGATCCTCGGCGTCGGCTGTGTTGCGGGTCATCCGCCGAGCCGCCGAGTAGAGCTGGTCCATGTAGACCATGGCCTGGTCGGCGAAAGTGGCTTGGTCAGCCATGTTGGGGTCAGTTTACTTCCGCAATGGGCAAGTGCGACCGCGACTTGAATGAACAAGAGATGAATTCAAAACATCATCCTGAGCCGGCTCCGCCCACTTGTTCCCGCCACGGAACGTGCTTGTCCACCCGGGGCTCAGGGGGCAAACCCAGCACGCGCTCAGCCATGTTGTTGCGGTGTACCTCGTCGGTGCCCCCGCCGATGGATCCCCAGAACCGGTTCAGCGCTTCATTGGCCCACACCCCGGTGTCGGCATGATCGCCTGCCACTCCGTATCCCCCCAGCATCCCCAAACCGAGGTTGCCCCGGTCGCGACGGCTCTCCGACCAGTACACCTTCAGCACCGAGCCGTCGAAGCTGGGCTGGCGTCCCCGGCGAACGTCCTCTTGCAGCCGACGGCCCATCCAGTCCAACAGCTTTTCCTTGGTATAGGCCTGGGCCAGCTCTTGGCGAACCATGGGGTCTTGGTCTGTACCCCACCGCCGGGCCAGCGTGATGAGGTTGGCCGTGCTGTCGGCCCGGTCCATGCCGCCGCCGATCATGGTGGACTCGTTGGCCAGCACCAACCGAGCCACCGCCCATCCGCTGTTCACGTCGCCGACCACGTTGTCAGCAGGGATCCGCACGTCGCTCAAGAAGACTTCGTTGAAGTGGGCTGATCCGTTGATGGTGCGAATGGGCCGGGGGTCAACGCCCGGAGTGGACATGTCCACCAAAAAGAAGGTGATCCCCTTGTGCTTGGGGGCGTCGGGGTCGGTGCGGGCCAGCAGGATTCCCCAGTCCGACAGGTGGGCCGAGGAGTTCCACACCTTCTGGCCGTTCACCACGAACTCATCGCCGTCTCGCTCGGCTCTCGTGGCCAGGTTGGCCAGATCTGACCCGGCGCCGGGTTCGCTGAACAGCTGACACCACACCACATCACCCCGCAGCATGGGCTTGAGATGATGGGTTTTTTGCTCGTCGGTGCCGAAGTGGCCGATGGCTGGCCCGGCCAGGGCGATCCCAGCGGCCAGAAATCCGCTGGTCACATCAAATTGAGCCGTCTCCTGCTGGAAGATCTGTCGTTGCCAGCGCTCGCCCCCCGCACCGCCGTGCTCCACCGGCCAGTCGATGGCCGCCCACCCGCTGTCGTATAGCTCCCGCTGCCATGCCCGGCATCGGTCCATGTGGGCCTTCTCCGCCTCGGCATCAGGGTGGGTGGTGCGGGTAGACCATCCGTCGCCGTCTTCTCGCAGAGGGGCTCGGGCCTCCAGCCAGGCCCGCACCTCTGCTCGAAACTCAGCCCTTTCCGGGGTGTCTTCGGTGTGCTCGGCTTGGGCATCCACGACGTGACGATACGGTATGACGACGAGATTTACAGAGGAGAGGCGCCAGTGGCTGACGAAAGGTATGGAGTTCGTGAGGGCCACGAGGACAATGAGCACATACGCCTGGCCCAACTGGCCGAAGCCCGCGACCCCCGCACTCGCCGAATCCTCGACAGCATTGGGCTGAGTCCCGGCTGGCGGTGCTGGGAGGTGGGTGCCGGCGCCGGCTCGGTATCAGCCTGGTTGGGCAAGCGAGTCGGACCCGACGGCACCGTGTGGTCCACCGATCTGGATCTGCAATTCCACCGGCCGGTGCTGCCCAACGTGGTCGTCGAGCAGCACGACGTGGCAAACGACCCCGCGCCGGTTGGGTCCTTCGACCTCGTCCACGCCCGGGCGCTGCTCCAGCACGTGCCCGAACGAGATCAAGTGCTCGAGACAATGTGGGCCGCGCTAGTCCCCGGAGGATGGCTAGTGGTGGAAGACGGCTCCTTTTCTGCATTCAGCGAGCAGAGCCTGCCCGAGCCCTACGGCACCGTTCACCGAGCCATGGCCACCGGAACCATCACCGAATGGCGGGATCCCAACTACGGGGTGCGCTTGCTCGGGCGGTTTTGCGACCTGGGGGCTGAAGACATCGACATCACAGGGGAGGTGTGGGCCATGCGCTCCGGCGAACCGGGCGGAGAGTGGTGGTTCCTCGCGATGGAACAGGCCATCCCGCGCATCGTGGAAGCCGGATTGGTCACCCCCGAAGAGGGAGAAACGGCTCTGGCTCAGGTTCGGGTCCCTGGATTTGTCATGATGAGTTCTCTATCGATTGCTGTATTGGGCCGAAAGCCCTCGACGTAAGCGCCTCAGGAGGCAGAGATGGAATCACTGGAACTTTGGAGTCCCACTACTTTCAAGAACGGATTCCCCTACGAGTATTTCCGCCACAAGCGTGACAACGACCCGGTGTTCTGGTGCGAGCACCCACGCTGGCAAGGCTTCTGGAACGTAACCCGCCACGCCGACGTGCAGCGGGTATCGCGCGACTCCGAGTGCTTCAGCAACCAGCCCAATCCCTTCTTGCCCGGTGATCGGGGTCCCGCGGTTGATGACGGGAGCAACCAGGAAATGCTCATCAGCCTGGACCCACCCGACCACACCAAAATGCGCAAGCTGGTCAACCGGGGGTTCACACCTCGCCGAGTGCGCGACTTGGAGGAGAACATCCAGGCCCAAGTCAACCGGCTGATCGATCAGGTGGCAGGCAAAACCAGCTGTGAGATGGTCAACGAGATCGCGGTGGAATTGCCCCTGCAAGTGATCGCCGACTTGGTGGGCGTACCCGAGGAAGACCGCCACCAAATCTTCCACTGGACTGAGATCACGTTCGGCTTTGACGAGAAATACAGCATGGAGGAGCAAATAGAGGCTGGAGCGGAAATGTTCGCCTATGCCGATCAGATGTGCGAGATCCGCAAGAAGGAGCCCCACGACGACCTCATCGGCGTGCTTTTGGAGGCCGACATCGATGGTGAGTCGCTGAACCAGTTGCAGATCGACGTGTTCTTCATGCTCCTCCAGAACGCCGGTTCCGAAACCACCCGCAACCTCATCACCACCGGAACCCTGGAGTTGCTCCGCAATCCAGACCAGCTCCAGATGCTCAAAGACGACCAGTCTCTTATTCCCAACGCCATAGAGGAGCTGTTGCGCTACACCACCCCGGTGATGCAGTTCGTACGCCGGCCCCGCTACGACACCGTGGTAGGTGACCAGGAGATCAAAGCTGGGGACCCGGTGGTGATCTGGTATCCCTCGGCCAATCGCGACGAGCGGGCTTTCGACAACCCCGACACCCTTGACATCACCCGCGATGCCAGCCAGCACGTGGCCTTTGGCGCTGGAGGACCCCACTTCTGCCTGGGCGCGTCTCTGGCCCGGCTGGAGGCAAAGATGATGTTTGAGGCCATCGTCGGTCGATTCGACGGCTTAGCGCTGGGAGTGGACGACCCCGCCACCCTGCCCCGTCTGCACTCCAGCCTCATCGACGGCTATGTCGAGCTGCCCCTGAGCTGGAAGTCGGTCAAACCCGCTGCCTAGCAGCCATATTGTCTTCTATACGACAAATGTTAGGCTAACTTGACAACCTGACGCAGTCATCCTAGGGTTCTGCGCCCATGAACAAGATTTCCCGCGCCAGCCTGGCTGGCGCGCTGCTCACCCTGACCCTTTTGGCTGCGGCTTGCGGCGGTGATGGCGGAACGAAACTGGAAGGCGTCGCCGCCACCGTTTACGACGGCAAATGCGCCGATGACAACGGATCGTCGGTCACCGTGTACTCCGGCCGGAGCGAGAACCTGATGAAGCCCGTCTATGACGCATTTGCCTGCCAGAGCGGGACATCGGTCCGAGTTCGCTGGGGCTCGTCCACCGACTTGGCCCTCTTGATAGACACCGAGGGCAACCGCACTGAAGCCGACGTCTTCATCTCCAGGTCGCCGGGTCCGGTGGGATTCCTAGAGGCGAATGGCCATCTCACCGCAATAGACAGCAGCGTGCTCGACCTGGTCGACGATGACTATCGGGGAGACAACGGCACCTGGATCGGCTTCTCCGGCCGCAAGCGGGTGCTGGTCCACAACGTCGAAATCGTGCCCCCATCAGAGCTACCAAGCTCAGTGTTCGACCTCACCGATCCAAAGTGGAGGGGCCGGGTGGCCATCCCAGCTACCAACGGGTCTTTTGTTGACTGGTTTACCGTGTTCCGCGACCAGTACGGCAACGACGTGGCCACCCAGTGGTTGAGCGACATGGTGGACAACGACGCCCGCTACTACCCCAACAATGTAGCCATCGTGGAGGCTGCCGCCCGGGGCGAGATCGACGTGGGCCTGGTGAACCACTATTACAACTACCGGCTGGCCGCCGATGCCGAGGCAGCCGGGCAGGAGCATCGAGCGGCCAACTACGACCTCTCCGATGAGGACATCGGCTCGCTGCTCATCATCACCGCGGCCACCATGACCACCAACGTGTCCGACCGGGAAGCAGCTCAAGACCTGATCGCCTACCTATTGTCCCCATCGGTGCAGCGCTTCTTCACGCGAAACACGTATGAATACCCGCTGGCCGGTGGTGTGGAGCCCAACCCTGTGCTGCCCCCGTTGACTGCCCTGTCGATCGGTTCGGTAGATTTCGACGCTCTCGGCGGCGGTTTCGAGACCACTGAGGACATCATCCAAAGCAGCGGAATATTGAGTCAGTAAGGGGTTGCACTAACGTCTCATACGTGGACGTCGACCCCCTAGATCTCATCTCCCCCAAGCGCTACGGCGCCAACGGGCATCCCCACGAGCTGATGGCCTGGATGCGCCAGAACTCTCCCGTGCACTGGTGCGAGCCCGACGGCTACCAGAACTTCTGGGCCGTAACCCGCCATGCCGACATCATCGAAGTCTCCATGCAGCCCGAGCTGTTCAGCAACGAGGCCGACAGCATCGCGGTGCGCAGCGACCAACAGGTCGCCGATTTGGAGGAGCACGGCAGCATCATCAGCCAAATGCGGACCATCATCAGCATGGATCCGCCGGAGCATCGGCTCTACCGCAAAGTGGCCAGCGGGTTCTTCACCCCCCGGGGCATCAGCGAGCTCGACCAGATCGTCCACGACAGCGCCAAGGCCCTGCTCGACAGCCTGGGCGACGAGGGGGAGTGCGATTTCGTGGACGTCATCGCCCAGCGCCACCCGTTGCGGGTGTTGTCCACCATTCTGGGCATCGACCAAGAGGATGAGGAGCGCCTGCTGGTTCTGACCCAGCAGCTGCTGTCGGGTGACGATCCCGACTACCAGCGGAAGGCCGACAGCCGCTACGAGGCCAGCCTGCAAGTGGGCTTGGAGTTCTACGCCATGTTCGACCGCATCATCAAAGACCGCCAGGCCAATCCCCAAGAGGATTTGGCCACCATGTTGGCCAATGCTCATCTGCCCACCGGCGAGGCCCTGCCCGAGATCGAGACCTTTGGCTACTACCTCATCGTGTTCACCGCCGGGCACGACACCACTCGCAATGGACTGTCGGGCGCGCTAGAGGCGTTCTTGGCCAATCCCGACCAGCTCCAGCGGCTGAAGGAAAACCCGGAATTGATCAAAGACGCGGTGGAAGAAGTGATTCGGTGGTCCACCCCGGTCAACTACATGAAGCGCACCGCCATGGCTGATGCCACCGTGGCCGGTCAGCCGGTGAAAGAAGGCGACTTCGTGGTCATGTTCTACGCCTCGGGCAATCGGGATGAGACGGTGTTCGACCGTCCCAGCGAATTCGACATCGGCCGCCATCCCAATCGCCATCTGGGGTTCGGCTGGGCCGAGCACTACTGCTTGGGGGCGCACCTGGCCCGGGCCAGCACCCAGGCCCTCATCAAGCAGTTGGCCGAACGGGTGGTGGAGATCGAGCCGGCCGGTCCGATCGTTCGCACGGAGTCCAACCTCATCGTTGGCGCCAAGAAGCTGCCGGTGCGCTACAAGCTGCGCCCCGCAGCCTGATTCCCTATCCGACCCGAACCACTCCTATTCGACCATGAGCACCAACGACCAGAGCCCTGTCCACTACGACGCGGTAGTCATCGGCGCCGGATTCGCCGGCATCTACATGCTGTACAAGCTCAGACAACTGGGGTTGACCGCCAAGGTCTATGAAACCGGCGATGACGTCGGCGGCACCTGGTACTGGAACCGCTATCCCGGCGCCCGCTGCGATGTGGAGAGCCTGGAGTACTGCTACAGCTTCGATCCCGAACTGGAGCAGGAGTGGGAGTGGACCGAGCGCTATCCGGGTCAGCCCGAAATCCTTCGCTACGCCCAGCACGTGGCCCAGCGCTACGACCTGTATCGGGACATCCAGTTCAACACCAAGGTCACCAAGGCGGCCTTCGACGACGACACCGGTCGCTGGCACATCAGCAGCGCGCCCGCGGTGGACCACATCGACCACAATCACGCCCCCGCCGGTCCCGACAGCGATCTGGTGACCGCTGAATATCTCATCACCGCGGTCGGCTGCCTGTCGTCGTCCAATGTGCCCGACATCGAGGGCATCGACACCTTCGAGGGCGAGGTGTGCCACACCGGCCGCTACCCCAAGGAGGGCATCGACTTCGCCGGCAAGCGGGTTGGCATAATCGGCACCGGTTCCTCGGGGATTCAGGCCATACCGGTGATCGCCGAGACCGCCGACCACCTCACCGTGTTCCAGCGCACCCCGCAATACGCCATACCGGCCCGCAACCACCCCCTCGACCCGGCGGAGCAAGCCGAGGTCAAAGCCGACTATCGCAAGCTCAGGGAAAAGAACAAGAGCCAGCAAGGTGCGCTCGGGGCCCGGTTCGACTGGAACGAGGGCTCGGTACTCGATGTGGAGGTTGAGGAGGCCTTCAAGGAGTTTGATTCCCGCTGGGAGATCGGCGGCTTTGCCTTCCTCGGCGCCTATTCCGACATAGCCCGCACCCCCGAGGCCAACCACGTGGCCGCCGACTTCGTCAAGGCCAAGATACGTGAGACGGTGAAGGATCCCGAGGTGGCCGAGCGGCTCATCCCCACCACTTACATCGGCTGTAAGCGCCTGGTGCTCGACACCGACTACTTCGTTACGTTCAACCGCGAAAACGTCACTTTGGTGGACATCAGCGAGAACACCATTGCCGAGATCACCCCCGGTGGCCTGCGCACCGCCGACGGAGCCGAATACGACCTGGATGTGATCGTGTTCGCCACCGGCTACGACGCCATGACCGGCTCGCTGCTCCGCATCGACATCCAGGGCCGCGAGGGACTTCCCCTGGCGGAGCAGTGGTACGCCGGGCCCCGCACATACCTGGGCTTGGGCGTGCCCGGCTTTCCCAACATGTTCACCATCACCGGCCCGGGCAGCCCGTCGGTGCTGGCCAACATGATCGTGTGCATCGAGCAGCACGTGGACTGGATCGGCGACTGCATCAGCTACATGCGGGCCAACGGCCACCGCCACATCGAGGCTTCCGAGGAGTCCACCGAAGCCTGGGTAGACCATGTGAACCTGGTGGCCAGCTACACGCTGTACCCCACCTGCAACTCCTGGTACCTGGGGGCCAACATCCCTGGTAAGACCCGAGTATTCATGCCCCTGCCCGGCTTCCCCGATTACGCCGTGAAGTGCGAAGAGGTGGCCGCCGCTGGCTATGAGGGGTTCAATCTCATCTCGTCTTAGTGGACCAGCCATCGCCTATCTTCTGATCCCATGACGGAACACCGCATCGGGCTCACTCTGGCCGAGTCGACCTCGCCGCCGGTGCCGCGGCCCTACGATCCCGACGCCCCCAACGTGCTGGTCATCGTGATGGACGACCTCGGTTTCGCCCAGCTCGGTTGCTACGGCTCCGACATCGACACCCCCAACTTGGACCGGTTGGCCGCTCGGGGGCTGCGGTTCACCAACTTCCACACCACCGCAGTTTGCTCTCCCACCCGGGCCTGCCTGCTCACCGGGCGGAATCACCATCGCGTCGGTGTGGGGATGCTCACCGACATGCCCATCAACTTCCCCGGCTATAACGGGCAGATCCCCGACTCTGCCGGGACCATGGCCCAATACCTGGGGGCCGAGGGTTGGGCCACCTTCGCAGTGGGGAAGTGGCATCTCACGCCCCGCGACCAGCGCGCCGCCGGGCCGTATCACACCTGGCCGACCGGGGTCGGGTTCGACCACTACTACGGGTTCCTCAACGGGGAGACCAATCAGTGGACGCCTCAGCTCATCCGCGACCAGACATATATCGAACCCCCGGCCACCCCGGAGGAGGGATACCACCTCGATGCCGATCTGGCCGCGCAGGCCATCGACTACCTGCGGGGATTGCGCCTGGCCGATCCAGATCGGCCGTTCATGATGTGGTACGCCACCGGCACTCCCCACGCCCCCCATCAAGCCCCCCCGGAGTGGATCGATCGCTACGCCGGGCAATTCGACCGTGGGTGGGACGTTTGGCGAGAAGAGGTGCTGGCCCGCCAGCAGGAGATGGGGATCATCGCGGGCGATGTCGCCCTCTCGGAGCGACCCGAATGGGTCGAGCCCTGGGATGAGGTCGACCCCGAGCGCCAGCGGCTGTATGCCCGAATGATGGAGGTGTACGCCGGGTTCTTGAGCCATGCCGACCATCACATCGGCCGAGTGCTCGACTACCTGGAATCATCCGGCGAGGCCGACAACACCGTGGTGGCCCTGATCTCCGACAATGGCACCTCGGCCGAAGGGGGGCCCAACGGCAGTTGGAACCAGATCCGCCACTACATCAGCGACGAAGCGGATGATCTGGAGTTGGAACTGGCCCACTACCAAGATCTCGGCGGGTTCCGCTCCTCCGGGCACTATCCCTGGGGGTGGGCCCTGGCCGGTAACACCCCCTTCCGGCGGTGGAAGAGGTACACCTTCGAGGGCGGAGTGCGCGACCCCCTGATCCTGTCCTGGCCGGCTGGCCTCGTCGCACGGGGCGAGCTACGCCACCAATACAGCCACGTCACCGATGTGATGCCCACGATTCTGGATCTGGCCGGGGTGCAGCCACCGACCGTATTCGACGGGGTGGAGCAGATGTCGTTCGACGGCGTCAGCATGCGGCGAATCGTCAACGATGATGATCCCGACGCCGCCCGCACCAGCCAGTACTACGAGTGCTGGGGCAGTCGGGCCATGTACCACCAGGGATGGAAGGCGGTTACCAACCACGTCAACCAGCTCACTGCCGCCGAGCGGGACGCCATCATCGGCAGCCATAACTTCGCCGAGGACGAGTGGGAGCTGTTCGATACCGAGGCCGATCCCACCGAGTCGCACAACCTGGCCGACCACCACCCCGAGAAGCTGACCGAGCTGATCGAGTTGTGGAGCGCCGAGGCTGATCGCAATGGGGTGCTGCCCCTTGACGACACCGCGATGAACCGCATCGCCCACATGTATGCCCCATGGATGTCGCTGCGATCCCGCTACGACTTGGTCCCCGGCGACAAAGTGCACGAGGCCTCCGGGCCGCTGCAGTTCGGCGGCTACCGGGCGGTGGCTGCCTTTCCCGACGGTTTGCCTGAGCACGCCGCTGGAGTGATTTGCGAGCAAGGCGATTGGATTGCGGGTTGGGCGCTGTTCCTGGCCGACGGTGACCTCCGTTGGGTGGCGGTGGTGCATGGGCGGGAATACCGGGCCACCGCTCCCGTCCCCACCGGAGCGCGCTTTGTGGGTGCAGAGGTCTCGCCCACCGACGACGGGCTGTTCATGGTGACGCTAACTGCCGACGAAGCTGAGATCGGTCGGGGGGCGCAACCGGTACCCCTGCCCACCAACTGGGCCCCTGACGGGGCATTCCTCACCGTAGGCTATGGCCGGCCCTTCCCGGTGTGCGACGACTACGAGCCGCCTTTCGAGGCACCCATGGGCCTGGCATCATTGGTCATCGAGACCGGCCCGCTGCCCCCCTTCGATTTCGACGCCGAGCTGGCCCACGCCATGCGCCACCAATAGCCATGTATCCCTCACGGCGCTTCGGCTACAGCGACGACCCCTGGTTCCGCATCGGAACGTTCCCGGTCTCTACCACTGCGTTCGTGGTCGGTCTCGGTGTGATCTCGATGATCATCTGGGGGATTGAAGGCCGCTTCGGACCCATCTTTCGCGAGTTGGTGCTGATCTCGGAGAACTACCAGCTCGGAAGCGTGGTGGAAGGGGACATCTGGCGGCTAGTCACCTGGCCAATTCCCAATGAGCCCCACTTCTGGACGATCATCCTGTTCGCCATCTTCTACATGCTGGGCTCCCAGATTGAGTCTCTGCTGGGACGCTGGCGATTCGCGTTCTTCCTGGTTGCCCTCACCCTTGTTCCCGCCGTGATTGTGACTGGAGTGGAAGCGGCGACCGGCATTGATGGTTATGTGGCTGGCCTGCGAATGGTGGAAGTCGGGGTGCTGGTGGCCTTTGCCGCCCAATACGCCCACGCCCGGTTCTGGCCCGGCATTCCCGGCTGGGTGATCGCCGTCGTTATCGTCGGACTCGATGCCATCCAAGCCTTGGGCAACCGCAACTGGTTCGCCTTGATCGTTCTGGCCTGCACGGTGGCTGTGGCGCTGTTTGGAATTCGGGCGTTCGGCTACGCCACCAACCTCACATGGATTCCGAAGCTGTCCTTTGCCTCGGCCTCGAGTCAGACTGCAACCGAAGCTCGCCCTTCGAGGTCTCGTCGACGGGGTCGAGGCCGGGAACATCTGCGGTCAATCCCTACCCGTGATGAATCGGTCTCCCCCGAGATCGACGCCCTTCTCGATCAAGTGGCCAGCCAAGGGCTGGACAGCCTCACCCGCAAACAGCGCAAGCAGCTCGAAGCCCACGCCCGCCGCCTCCGCCGCCGCCGCTAGAAGACGCCTAACAAAATTCAGACAGGCTCTAGCGTTCGCGGTCTGTTCAAATTAGGGTGGTTTGCGAAAGGCGGGTTGGCGCGTGTTTGGGCGCGCCAGGCTTTTTGTCGATTGGAGGGATTCCTATGAGAGAGCGAAGCCTTTGGCGGGTTCTGTTGTCCGTTTTTTTGGTTTTCGGGCTGGTGGTTGCTGGTTGCGGAAATGATGACGATGACGCGCCGGCTGCGGGGCCGGCGCCGGAGGAGGCGCCCGACGCGCCCGACGCTCCTGATGAGGCTGACGCTCCTGAGGATATGCCTGATGAGATGGCCATGCCCGGTGAGGGTGTGAGCGTGTCGATGGCTCGGGCGAATTGGTCGACTGGTTATATGCAGGCGGCGATTTATCGTACGCTGTTGCAGGAGTTGGGCTATGAGGTGTCTGATCCCTCTGAGGCGGAGCTGGCTCCGGCGACGTTCTATCCGGCGTTGGGCGAGGGCGAGTACGACTTGTGGGTGAACGGGTGGTTCCCGATCCACACCACGTTGATCCAAGAGGCCGGCGTGGCCGATGTGGTGTCGCCTATAGGCCAGGAGATTGTGGCCGGCGGTTTGCAGGGGTTCATCGTGGACAAGGCCACTGCTGAGGCCAATGGGATCACGATGCTCGACGACATCGGCAACAATCCCGATATCGCGGCGCTGTTCGACGTGGACGGCAACGGCAAGGCCGATCTGATGGGCTGCAACGACGGTTGGGGCTGTCAGGTGGTGATCAACGACACCATCGCCCAGAACGGCTGGGAGGACACCATCGAGCAGGTGTCGGCGGAGCACGCGGCTTTGTTCGCGGACTCGGTGGGCCGGTTCAACCGGGGCGAGTCGATCTTGCAGTACATCTGGACGCCGGGCGCGTTCACCGCTGAGCTGGTGCCGGGAAGCGATGTGATCTGGGTGTCTGTGGGCAATCCGCTGCCCTCTCAGGTTGGCGCGGCGGCGCTGCCCGCTGACCAGTGTCCGGGCCAGCCCTGCGAGATGGGCTTCGTGGCCGCCGACATCCGCGTTGTGGCCTCCAACGAGTTCTTGGTGGCTAACCCGGCTGCGGCCAAGCTGTTGGAGCTGGTGACGATCCCGGTGATCGACATCGCTTTGCAGAACCTGGCCTACGACGGCGGCGCCAACACCGAGGCCGACGTGCAGGCCGCGGCCGACGACTGGATCGCCGCCAACCGCGCCACCATCGACGCCTGGCTCGAAGAAGCCCGCAACGCCAGCGGCTTCACCCCCGCGGCACCGGAGCCGATGAGCGATACCCCGGGCGAGGGTGTGAGCGTGTCGATGGCTCGGGCGAATTGGTCGACTGGTTATATGCAGGCGGCGATTTATCGGACGCTGTTGCAGGAGTTGGGCTATGAGGTGTCTGATCCCTCTGAGGCGGAGCTGGCTCCGGCGACGTTCTATCCGGCGTTGGGCGAGGGCGAGTACGACTTGTGGGTGAACGGGTGGTTCCCGATCCACACCACGTTGATCCAAGAGGCCGGCGTGGCCGATGTGGTGTCGCCTATAGGCCAGGAGATTGTGGCCGGCGGTTTGCAGGGGTTCATCGTGGACAAGGCCACTGCTGAGGCCAATGGGATCACGATGCTCGACGACATCGGCAACAATCCCGATATCGCGGCGCTGTTCGACGTGGACGGCAACGGCAAGGCCGATCTGATGGGCTGCAACGACGGTTGGGGCTGTCAGGTGGTGATCAACGACACCATCGCCCAGAACGGCTGGGAGGACACCATCGAGCAGGTGTCGGCGGAGCACGCGGCTTTGTTCGCGGACTCGGTGGGCCGGTTCAACCGGGGCGAGTCGATCTTGCAGTACATCTGGACGCCGGGCGCGTTCACCGCTGAGCTGGTGCCGGGAAGCGATGTGATCTGGGTGTCTGTGGGCAATCCGCTGGAGAGCCAGGTTGGCGCGGCGGCGCTGCCCGCTGACCAGTGTCCGGGCCAGCCCTGCGAGATGGGCTTCGTGGCCGCCGACATCCGCGTTGTGGCCTCCAACGAGTTCTTGGTGGCTAACCCGGCTGCGGCCAAGCTGTTGGAGCTGGTGACGATCCCGGTGATCGACATCGCTTTGCAGAACCTGGCCTACGACGGCGGCGCCAACACCGAGGCCGACGTGCAGGCCGCGGCCGACGACTGGATCGCCGCCAACCAGGCCACGGTCGACGAATGGCTCGCCGCAGCAAGGGCCGCAGCGTGATCGTTGGGGCTGATCGGTTCTAGCTCCCGGAAGGGGCTGAGCAAAGTCAACCAAATGTTCGGGGCCCGCTCGAGAGGGCGGGCCCCGAATCAATTTTGAACGTTCTATTTCAGAGTCTCTAGCGGTCAAAGCTGGTTTGGTTTAGGGTGTTGCACCAAATCGGGTTGGCGCGTGTTTGGGCGCGCCAGGCTTTTTGTCGATTGGAGGGATTCCTATGAGAGAGCGAAGCCTTTGGCGGGTTCTGTTGTCCGTTTTTTTGGTTTTCGGGCTGGTGGTTGCTGGTTGCGGAAATGATGACGATGACGCGCCGGCTGCGGGGCCGGCGCCGGAGGAGGCGCCCGACGCGCCCGACGCTCCTGATGAGGCTGACGCTCCTGATGAGGCTGACGCTCCTGAGGATATGCCTGATGAGATGGCCATGCCCGGTGAGGGTGTGAGCGTGTCGATGGCTCGGGCGAATTGGTCGACTGGTTATATGCAGGCGGCGATTTATCGGACGCTGTTGCAGGAGTTGGGCTATGAGGTGTCTGATCCCTCTGAGGCGGAGCTGGCTCCGGCGACGTTCTATCCGGCGTTGGGCGAGGGCGAGTACGACTTGTGGGTGAACGGGTGGTTCCCGATCCACACCACGTTGATCCAAGAGGCCGGCGTGGCCGATGTGGTGTCGCCTATAGGCCAGGAGATTGTGGCCGGCGGTTTGCAGGGGTTCATCGTGGACAAGGCCACTGCTGAGGCCAATGGGATCACGATGCTCGACGACATCGGCAACAATCCCGATATCGCGGCGCTGTTCGACGTGGACGGCAACGGCAAGGCCGATCTGATGGGCTGCAACGACGGTTGGGGCTGTCAGGTGGTGATCAACGACACCATCGCCCAGAACGGCTGGGAGGACACCATCGAGCAGGTGTCGGCGGAGCACGCGGCTTTGTTCGCGGACTCGGTGGGCCGGTTCAACCGGGGCGAGTCGATCTTGCAGTACATCTGGACGCCGGGCGCGTTCACCGCTGAGCTGGTGCCGGGAAGCGATGTGATCTGGGTGTCTGTGGGCAATCCGCTGCCCTCTCAGGTTGGCGCGCTGCCCGCTGACCAGTGTCCGGGCCAGCCCTGCGAGATGGGCTTCGTGGCCGCCGACATCCGCGTTGTGGCCTCCAACGAGTTCTTGGTGGCTAACCCGGCTGCGGCCAAGCTGTTGGAGCTGGTGACGATCCCGGTGATCGACATCGCTTTGCAGAACCTGGCCTACGACGGCGGCGCCAACACCGAGGCCGACGTGCAGGCCGCGGCCGACGACTGGATCGCCGCCAACCGCGCCACCATCGACGCCTGGCTCGAAGAAGCCCGCAACGCCAGCGGCTTCACCCCCGCGGCACCGGAGCCGATGAGCGATACCCCGGGCGAGGGTGTGAGCGTGTCGATGGCTCGGGCGAATTGGTCGACTGGTTATATGCAGGCGGCGATTTATCGGACGCTGTTGCAGGAGTTGGGCTATGAGGTGTCTGATCCCTCTGAGGCGGAGCTGGCTCCGGCGACGTTCTATCCGGCGTTGGGCGAGGGCGAGTACGACTTGTGGGTGAACGGGTGGTTCCCGATCCACACCACGTTGATCCAAGAGGCCGGCGTGGCCGATGTGGTGTCGCCTATAGGCCAGGAGATTGTGGCCGGCGGTTTGCAGGGGTTCATCGTGGACAAGGCCACTGCTGAGGCCAATGGGATCACGATGCTCGACGACATCGGCAACAATCCCGATATCGCGGCGCTGTTCGACGTGGACGGCAACGGCAAGGCCGATCTGATGGGCTGCAACGACGGTTGGGGCTGTCAGGTGGTGATCAACGACACCATCGCCCAGAACGGCTGGGAGGACACCATCGAGCAGGTGTCGGCGGAGCACGCGGCTTTGTTCGCGGACTCGGTGGGCCGGTTCAACCGGGGCGAGTCGATCTTGCAGTACATCTGGACGCCGGGCGCGTTCACCGCTGAGCTGGTGCCGGGAAGCGATGTGATCTGGGTGTCTGTGGGCAATCCGCTGGAGAGCCAGGTTGGCGCGGCGGCGCTGCCCGCTGACCAGTGTCCGGGCCAGCCCTGCGAGATGGGCTTCGTGGCCGCCGACATCCGCGTTGTGGCCTCCAACGAGTTCTTGGTGGCTAACCCGGCTGCGGCCAAGCTGTTGGAGCTGGTGACGATCCCGGTGATCGACATCGCTTTGCAGAACCTGGCCTACGACGGCGGCGCCAACACCGAGGCCGACGTGCAGGCCGCGGCCGACGACTGGATCGCCGCCAACCAGGCCACGGTCGACGAATGGCTCGCCGCAGCAAGGGCCGCAGCGTGATCGTTGGGGCTGATCGGTTCTAGCTCCCGGAAGGGGCTGAGCAAAGTCAACCAAATGTTCGGGGCCCGCTCGAGAGGGCGGGCCCCGAATCAATTTTGAACGTTCTATTTCAGAGTCTCTAGCGGTCAAAGCTGGTTTGGTTTAGGGTGTTGCACCAAATCGGGTTGGCGCGTGTTTGGGCGCGCCAGGCTTTTTGTCGATTGGAGGGATTCCTATGAGAGAGCGAAGCCTTTGGCGGGTTCTGTTGTCCGTTTTTTTGGTTTTCGGGCTGGTGGTTGCTGGTTGCGGAAATGATGACGATGACGCGCCGGCTGCGGGGCCGGCGCCGGAGGAGGCGCCCGACGCGCCCGACGCTCCTGATGAGGCTGACGCTCCTGATGAGGCTGACGCTCCTGAGGATATGCCTGATGAGATGGCCATGCCCGGTGAGGGTGTGAGCGTGTCGATGGCTCGGGCGAATTGGTCGACTGGTTATATGCAGGCGGCGATTTATCGGACGCTGTTGCAGGAGTTGGGCTATGAGGTGTCTGATCCCTCTGAGGCGGAGCTGGCTCCGGCGACGTTCTATCCGGCGTTGGGCGAGGGCGAGTACGACTTGTGGGTGAACGGGTGGTTCCCGATCCACACCACGTTGATCCAAGAGGCCGGCGTGGCCGATGTGGTGTCGCCTATAGGCCAGGAGATTGTGGCCGGCGGTTTGCAGGGGTTCATCGTGGACAAGGCCACTGCTGAGGCCAATGGGATCACGATGCTCGACGACATCGGCAACAATCCCGATATCGCGGCGCTGTTCGACGTGGACGGCAACGGCAAGGCCGATCTGATGGGCTGCAACGACGGTTGGGGCTGTCAGGTGGTGATCAACGACACCATCGCCCAGAACGGCTGGGAGGACACCATCGAGCAGGTGTCGGCGGAGCACGCGGCTTTGTTCGCGGACTCGGTGGGCCGGTTCAACCGGGGCGAGTCGATCTTGCAGTACATCTGGACGCCGGGCGCGTTCACCGCTGAGCTGGTGCCGGGAAGCGATGTGATCTGGGTGTCTGTGGGCAATCCGCTGGAGAGCCAGGTTGGCGCGGCGGCGCTGCCCGCTGACCAGTGTCCGGGCCAGCCCTGCGAGATGGGCTTCGTGGCCGCCGACATCCGCGTTGTGGCCTCCAACGAGTTCTTGGTGGCTAACCCGGCTGCGGCCAAGCTGTTGGAGCTGGTGACGATCCCGGTGATCGACATCGCTTTGCAGAACCTGGCCTACGACGGCGGCGCCAACACCGAGGCCGACGTGCAGGCCGCGGCCGACGACTGGATCGCCGCCAACCGCGCCACCATCGACGCCTGGCTCGAAGAAGCCCGCAACGCCAGCGGCTTCACCCCCGCCCCCGCACCCGAACCAGAGGACGCGGCACCCTTCCGAGTCGCGGTTGTGGCACCGAGTGCGAGCAACGACCTGGCATTCACCCAGAGCATGTTCGACGCGGTGAATGCACTCTTGGATTCCGGGCAGATCTCGGAGTTTGCCATCACCGACGGCACGTTCATCGTGGAAGACGCTGGCGCAGCCATCCGAGGCTATGCCGAGGACGGCTACGACCTAGTTATCGCCCACGGTTCTCAGTACGGCGGCCCGCTCCAGGAGATCGCGCCGGACTTCCCCGACGTATCGTTCGCCTGGGGCACCGCGGTTGACACCTTCGGGCTTCCCAACGTGAACTCCTACTCGGTTCGCTCCGATCTCGGCGGTTATGTCAACGGTGTGGTCGCCGCACAGCTCACTGAGAGCAACGTGATTGGCGTGATCGGCCCCATCGAGGTGGGCGACGCCAAGCTCTATGTCGACGGATTTGCCGCCGGAGCAACGGCTCAGAATCCCGACGTCGAGGTCAACATCGTCTATACCGGCTCGTTCGCCGACGTAGCACTGGCCGCGGAGGCCGCCCAATCGCATATCTCCGCCGGCGCCGACGTGTTGACCGGTTCGGCCCAGATGGTGGTGGGCGCCACCGGAGTGGCTCAGGAGAACGGCGTGCTGTGGTTCGGCACCCAGGCCAACCAGACCGCCCTCGGTGAAGACATCGTGGTGGCTTCGCAGGTGTACCGCTGGGAGGTCATCCTCTCCGAGGTGGTCGCACAGGTAAAGGGCGGCACTTTGGGCGGCACAACCTTCATCATGACCTTCGATGGCGGAGGACTGGAGATCCAGTTCAACGAAGCCATGGATATTCCTGCCGCTGTGCTTGAATCCGCCGAGGCAACCATCGCCGGTCTGTCCGACGGGTCCATCTCCACCGGGCAGTAGCGCTCAAGCGAATCACTGAACATGAACTCTGACTCGGCAGCGCCGAGGCCAGCACCAATGCTGGAGATGCGCGGTATTACCAAGCGCTTCCCCGGTGTGGTCGCCAATGAAGACGTTGACTTCACGGTGCTGCCGGGTCAGGTTCATACCCTGTTAGGAGAGAACGGGGCCGGCAAGAGCACGCTGGTGAAGATCCTCTACGGGCTCTACCAGCCCGACGAGGGATCGATCACTTTCGACGGCACACCGGTGAACATCGACTCGCCCTCCGTAGCGATTCAGACCGGTATCGGCATGATCCACCAGCACTTCATGCTGGTGGACACCTTGACGGTGGCGGAGAACGTTGCTCTGGGCTTGGGCAAGCCACTGGGGCTCACCAACCTGCAACCCATTCGCCAGCGGATCAGGGAGGTGTCTGAAGAGTTCGGTCTGCACGTCGATCCCGACGCCTACATCTGGCAGATGGCGGTGGGCGAGCGGCAGCGGGCTGAGATTGTCAAGGCCCTGTACCGAAACGTGAGGCTGCTGGTGCTGGACGAGCCCACCGCGGTGCTCACCCCGCCCGAGGTTTCCGATTTGTTCGTCACCCTTCGACAGCTCAGCTCGGATGGAAGAGGACTGGTGTTTATCTCTCACAAGCTGAACGAGGTGATGGAGATCTCCGACGAGATCACCGTGCTGCGAGACGGGAAGGTATCGGGACGCACAACCCCGGCAGAATCCAGCAGAGAGTCGCTGGCCATGATGATGGTGGGACGCCCGGTGGAATTCACCCGGACCCTCGCCGACCAAGAACCGGGTGATCCCAAACTCGAGGTGAAGAACCTCCGAGTCCGGGGCGATCGCGAAGAACTGGCCGTACACGATGTGAACATCGACGTCCGGGCCGGCGAGATCGTGGGCATCGTGGGTGTTTCGGGCAACGGGCAACGAGAGCTGGCCGAGGCCATCGTGGGGCTGCGGGAGATCGAGTCGGGCGAAGTATTCATCGACGGCCAACCGGTGAAGTCCCCCACACCCAAACATGTGCGGTCGATGGGCCTGGGTTACGTGCCCGAAGAGCGGATGAAGTACGGCAGTATCGGCGACTTCACTGTGGCCGAGAACCTAGTTCTGGTGGACTACGACCAGCCGCCGTACGCACGGGGCGGATTGTTGAGCCTTCGCACTATCGAATCGCGCAGTGAGCAGTTGGTAAGCAACTACTCCATTCGCACGCCAAGCACCGAGACCCTTACCCGCAAACTGTCGGGGGGCAACATCCAGAAAGTTGTGATTGCCCGGGAATTCAGCGGAGACGTCGACATGCTGCTGGTGGCCCAGCCCACCAGGGGAATTGACATCGGAGCTGCCGAGTACATCCACGAGCAGTTGCTGCTTCAGCGGTCCCAGGGCAGGGCCATCTTGTTGATCAGCGAGGATTTGGACGAGGTAATGGCGTTGTCCGACCGGCTGGTGGTGATGTACGAGGGGTCGGTGATGGGCCGAGTAGACCGGGACGATGCCACCATTGAGCAGGTGGGCCTGCTCATGAGCGGCGTGGGCGAGCCCGAGAGCGCAGCAGTAGCGGGGTAAGCGGGCCTAGGCCGATTGGATTATTCGGCAGTAGGCTGAACCTTCCTTTGGGAGGTGTCTGAGTACCTGGTGGGCTCCCCCGCCTTCAAAGCGGGTGGGACGGGCGATCCCCGTCCGGCGGGTTCGATTCCCGTCCACCTCCGCTCAGCGCGAGACCGGTCGAGCGGCGGTTTCTAGACAGCTAGGAGGTCGCGGGCGCCGGTGTCGCTGCTGGGGTGGCGGAGCTTGGACATGGCTCTCGCTTCGATTTGGCGGATGCGCTCGCGGGTGAGGTTGAAGTGCTCGCCGACTTCTTCGAGGGTGCGGGGTTCGCCGCGGTCTAAGCCGAAGCGGAGCTTGAGAATCTCCCGCTCCCGCTCGTCTAGGGGGCCGAGCAGGCGGGTGATTTCCTCGGGCAACAGCGCAGTGGCGGCCACCTCGAAGGGGGACTCAGCAGAACGATCCTCCACCACGTCGCCCAATTCGGCGTCGCCGTCTTCCCGCAGCGGCTCGCTCAGCGAGAGCGGCTCGGCGGCGAAGCGCAAGGCTTCGGTGACCTTCTCCTCGGAGAGGTCTACCTCAACGGCCAACTCCGCAAGGGTGGCCGGGCGGCCCAGCTTCTTCTCCAGGTTGGCCCGAGCCTTTTGCAGGCGGGCCAAGGTGTCGCCGGCGTGGACCGGTAGTCGAATGGTCCGCCCGGTGTTGGCGATGCCCCGGGTAATGGCCTGGCGAATCCACCAAGTGGCGTAGGTGGAGAACTTGAAGCCCTTCCGCCAGTCGAACTTCTCCACCGCGTGCATCAGGCCGAGGTTGCCCTCTTGGATCAGATCTAGCAACGGCAGTCCTGATGCCTGGTACTTCTTGGCGATGGACACCACCAACCGCAAGTTGGACTGAACAAAGCGCCGCTCAGCCTGTTCGCCGATTTTTACCTGGCGGCGCAGAATGCGGCGGCGGGCGGGCGACAGGCGCTCAGAACTGCCAAGTTCGTTCTGCTTGTCTTGGTCGAGAATGGCCTGCGCTTCGTTGCCCTCTTCGATCTTCTGGGCCAGTTCAACCTCGTCGTCTTTGGTGAGCAGCGGGTACTGGCCGATATCGGTCAGATAGAGGCGGACGAGATCCTCATCATCTCGCTCAACACGCTCTTTCGGCACAGTCACACCTTCCCGATAAACCGTGGGCCCGATAATCCATGTGGTTACCGACGCCGCTGTCGAACCGGTCGACGCTGACCGGGCAGAGACACGGACAATGCTTAGCCAGTAACGATACCCGCTTCATCGCGGATGCGTCACCAGCGGAGGCCATCTTTTTTTGTGATAGTCGTCGACAAAGCCAATCGCCAGCTCTTCGAGGTATCCATCAGATGGGGTGCTGGGGGGATTCCACACCTCCATTGAGTCGTATCGCTCCTCGGCCAAATCGGCGGCCACCATGCGGGCCGTGCGGATCACCGCTCCGTCGCTGACTGGCGATAACTCGCGTCCGATGTGGTCGATCACAAAAGCCAACTCGGGCAGCGCCACTTCGTATAGGGCGGCAACGGCATCGGCCGGCTCTGCATCCTCCAAGAAACCCAGTAGATGGTCCCAGGCCTCGGTGGGAGGACGAATCCGACCAGGCCCACCCAACGCTGGGGAATCGGGCAGCGCGGCCCGCCACCACTGGGCGTGCTGTCCATGGCGGCGGCTGGAGCGGGCCAAGAGGTTTCGAGCCCGGACGTCCAAGGGTTCCCCTGCGACCAGACCGGCCGCCAAGCGACCCTCCAACTCGAACAGCCGCTCCGAAATCCAGGCCAGGCCGCCGCAGGCGTCGGCCAACTGCTCAATTTTCATTGCGGGCTCCCGCCTCGGTAGCGGTTTGTGATGGGCAATCGGCGGTCCCGGCCGAAGGCCTTGGCGGTGATGCGCACCCCAGGTGGGTTCTGACGGCGCTTGTACTCGGCACGGTCCACCAAGCCAGTGATGCGGTGCACCAACTCCGGTGCATAGCCCTGGCCGCACAGGTCGGCTGGGGTGAGGTCGCCCTCCACATAGGCCTCCAACAGCGGATCGAGAACGTCGTAGGGGGGCAAACTCTGGTCGTCCCGCTGGTCGGGACGCAGCTCGGCCGATGGTGGCTTGTCCAACACGTTTTCGGGAATGAGGTCGTATTCGGCCCGCTGGTTGCGGTAGCGGGCGAAGGCGTACACCTGGAGCTTCCAGAGGTCCTTGATCACGGCGTAGGCCCCGGCAGTGTCGCCATACAGAGTGGAATAGCCCACGGCACTCTCGCTCTTGTTGCCCGTGGTCAATATCAGCCATCCAAACTTGTTGGACAGGGCCATGAGCAGCGTCCCCCGGATGCGAGACTGCACGTTCTCCTCAGCTAGATCGGGGTCCAAGCCGTCGAAAGACGGGGCCAGCATGTCGAGAAAGGCCTGGTGGCCGGGCTCCACGGGGATGATTCGGTGGTCGATGCCCAGGTTCTGGCACAGCCCTTCGGCGTCGGCCAACGAGTGGTCGCTGGAGTAGCGGGAGGGCATGAGCACGCCGTGAACGTGGTCGGCGCCGAGCGCGTCCACGGCAATGACCGCCACCAGCGAGGAATCGATGCCACCCGACAAACCGATGCCCACATCAGTGAAACCGTTCTTGCGCACATAGTCCCGGGTGGCCAGCACCAGAGCCTCGTACTGCTCTTCGAGCTCGCCCAGTCCGGGATCGACAAGGTTGGCTTCCCTGGAGACGTCTGGCGGGGACGAGAGTTCGGGCTGGTCAGCCACCTCCAACTCGGCAATGAGCAGGTTCTCTTGGAATGGGGGCGCCATGGCAATGATCCGACCGTCAACGCCCAGCACCAGTGAGGCACCATCGAAAACCAACTCGTCTTGGCCCCCCACCAGATTGGCGTAGACGATGGGGCACCCGGTTTCGAGGGTCCGCTGACGGAGGACGCTCAAGCGTTGATCCAGCTTGCCTACGTGGTAGGGAGATGCATTCAGGTTGAATATGACCTCGGCTCCGGCCGCGGCCATCTGGCTCATGGGTCCGTCTGGCACCCAAGCGTCCTCGCAGATGGAGACACCCACCGCGACTCCGGCTACGTCGTGCAGGGCTGGCTCACCAGTACCAGGCTGGAAGTAGCGGCGCTCGTCGAACACCCCGTAGTTGGGCAACTCCCGCTTGTGGTAGACGCCAAGCAATCGACCATTTGCCGCAATTCCGGCCGCATTCTGGCAGCCGTCGCGGTCGTCGACGAAACCCACCACCGCGGTACACGCTTTGGCCTGAGCGGCGATGTTCTCCATGGCTTGGCGGCTGTCTTGAACGAATCGGCGCTTGAGCACCAAGTCCTCGGGGGGATACCCGGTGATCGCCAATTCGGGGAAGACCGCGGCATGGCAGCCAGCCTCTTCCGCGGCCGTCAGCGCGGCGAGAATCCGATCCGTGTTGGCATCAATGTCGCCAACAACTGAGTTGATCTGGCAAAGGGCCACTCGCAGCACGGCCACGAGTACAGGCTAGAGGGGCCGAAGCCCCATGGGATTAGCCAGAGGCTCTAGACGGAGTAGTACATCTCGTACTCGAGGGGGTGGGGCCTCAGATTGACCGCATCCACCTCTTCTTGCTTGACCTCGATGTACGACTCGATCAGCGAATTGTTGAACACATCACCGGCCAGGAGGAAGTCGTGGTCGGCTTCCAAGGCGTTGAGCGCCGCGCCCAACGACCCGGGAACCGTCTCGATACCGGCCGCTTCTTCGGGTGGCAGATCGTAGATGTTCTTGTCCAGCGGATCGCCCGGGTCCATCTGGTTCTGAATGCCGTCGATTCCCGCCATCAGCATGGCCGCGAACGCCAAGTAGGGGTTGGCGCTGGGGTCGGGGCAGCGGAACTCAAGGCGCTTGGCCTTGGGGTTGTCGGAGATCAGCGGGATGCGGATGGCCGCCGACCGGTTGCGCTGGGAGTAAGCCAGGTTCACCGGGGCCTCGTAGCCGGGCACCAGCCGCTTGTAGGAGTTGGTGGTGGGGGCGGCAAAGGCCAGGATGGCCGGGGCGTGGGCCAGCAGTCCGCCGATGTACCAGCGGGCTAGGTCGGAAAGCCCGGCGTAGCCCCGCTCGTCGTACATCAGCGTGTCGCCGTCCTTCCACAACGACTGGTGGGTGTGCATTCCCGAACCGTTGTCGCCGTAGATGGGCTTGGGCATGAACGTGACGGTGCGGCCGTGCTCGCGGGCCACGTTCTTCACCACGTACTTGTAGAGCTGCACCTTGTCGGCCATGGCCAGCATCTCGTCGAACACCATGTCGATTTCGGCCTGGCCGGCAGTGCCCACCTCGTGGTGCTGGACTTCGATGGGAATCCCCACCGATTCCAGGGCCACAACCATTTCCGAGCGCAGGTCTTGGAAGGTGTCCATGGGCGCTAGCGGGAAATATCCCCCCTTGTAGGGGATGCGGTGGCCGGGACTGGGTGCGCCATTAACCGAAGGACGTCCGCTCTCGAAGATTCCCTCAACCGAGCGGATCTGATAGCCGGACACGTCGGGCTGGTTCTGGAAGGCCACGCTGTCGAAGATGAAGAACTCGGCCTCTGGCCCGAAGTAGGCGGAGTCGGCAATGCCGGTGCTGGCCAAATACGAGAGCGAGCGGCGCACCACGCCACGCGGGTCCTTGCCGTACATCTCGCCGGTGACGGGGTCTTTCACGTCGCACAGCAGCACCAAGGTCTTGCGCTTGGTGAACGGGTCGAAGATCGCGGTGTCGGGATCGGGAATGAGGAGCATGTCCGAAGCGTCGATGGTTTGGAATCCGCTCACTGACGACCCGTCGAATCCGAGACCCTCCTCGAACACTGATTCGGTCAGCTCGCGGATGGGAAGCGAGAAGTGATGCTGCACACCAGGGACATCGGTGAAGCGCATATCAACGAATTCGGCACCCTCGGATGCCGCCAGAGCAATGACTTCTTGAGGTGTTGACACAGTTGGTTCCTCCTATTCTCAGCGTCCCCACTCTCGCACAGGAACAAAGGGGACGGCGCATCGTCGCATGGCTGAGTTTCCAAAGATTTTCCCGTTTGTGAAGGCTGTGTAAACGCTGCCAGCGGGCTGGCGTTGACGGCCTAATGCGGGGCACTCTGGTGGTCTCCTATGGAACCGCAAAAGGAATATGTGCTTCGCACCGTGGAGGAGCGAGGGGTGCGGCTCATACGGCTCTGGTTCACCGATGTGCTGGGCCAGTTGAAGTCGGTGGCCATCTCCCCCGCGGAGCTGGCCGACGCTTTTGACGAGGGGTTGCAATTCGACGGCTCGGCCATCGACGGATTCTCCCGGGTGCAGGAGAGCGATGTGCTGGCCGTGCCCGATGCGGCCACGTTCGAACTGCTGCCGTGGGCCGATCCCGAAGAGCCCTCCGGGCGGGTTTTCTGCGACATCCGCAATCCCGACGGCACTCCGTTCGAGGGCGACCCCCGGTGGGTGATGCGGAGAAGTCTGGCCAAGGCGGCCGAGATGGGCTACACCTTTTACACAGCCCCCGAGGTGGAGTTTTTCTACTTCCGCAACAGCGATCCTGAACAGCCGCTCATGCCGCTGGACAACGCCTCCTACTTCGACCTCACCACCGCTGATGTGGCCAGCCCGCTGCGCAAGCGCACCATCACCATGTTGGAGGCCATGGGGATCCCGGTGGAGTACTCCTTCCACGAGGACAGCCCCAGCCAGCACGAGATCGACCTGCGCTATACCGAGGCGCTGAGCATGGCCGACAACGTGATGACGCTGAGGTTGGTGGTGCGCAAGCTGGCCCTCGACCGAGACCTGCACGCCACGTTTATGCCCAAACCACTGAACGGCGTGCAGGGGTCGGGCATGCATACCCACATGTCGCTGTTCGAGAACGACGTGAACGCCTTTCACGACGCCGGGGACGACTACGGCCTGTCGAAGACGGCCAAGGCCTTTATTGCGGGACTGTTGTGCCACGCCCGAGAGATCACCGCGGTGACCAATCAGCTGGTCAACAGCTACAAGCGGCTGGTAGCCGGCGACGAGGCCCCCACCTTCGTGTCTTGGGCTCGAAACAACCGCTCGGCGCTGGTGCGGGTGCCGGTGGTGAAGCCCGGGAAGGAATCGTCCACCCGGGTGGAATATCGGGCCCTGGACTCGGCCGCCAACCCGTACCTGGCGTTCTCCGCGGTGCTGGCCGCGGGCTTGAAGGGCGTGCAAGAGGGATACGAACTGCCCCCTGAAGCGGCCGCCGACCTATACACCATGAACAGAGGACAAGCCCGGGCCAATGGCTTCGAAGAGCTGCCCATGTCGCTATCGGAGGCGCTGGATGTGCTGGAAGAGTCACCGCTGATGGCCGACGTGTTGGGCGAGCACATCCACGAGTGGTTCTTGCGCAACAAGCGCGCTGAGTTTGCCGAGTATCGCCGCGAGGTCACCCCCTTCGAGCTCCGCCGGTACCTGAACACTTGGTGACAATGGTGACCGAGCCCCTGCTGGTGTTTCCCGATCCACCGCCTCCCGAGCTGGTGCGCACGCTGGATTTGGGGGGCTACAACTGGAAGGCGGTGGGCAACGCCCACGAACCGGAGGGTCGGTGGCTGGGGGCAGTGGTGGCCGTGGATGACAACCCCGAGGATGCCTTCGGGTTCTGCCGATCATTGAACCGCCGGGGCATGGAAATTCCCGTGCTGCTGTTGATCTCAGGAGCTCATCTGGACGAGTTGGAGATGCGCGACGACCTTTATACCGACTTCTGCCTCACTCCCTTCCACCAACGAGAGCTGGAGGCCCGGCTGGCCCATCTGGTGTGGAGGTCGGGTGGTTCTCTGCGTCCAGAACTGATCGAGTACGGACAATTGGTGTTGAACGTGGAGACCTATCAGGCCACCATCTCCGGGCGACCGCTCGACCTCACTTACATGGAGTACGAGCTGCTGAAGTTCTTGGCCAGCTCGCCAGGAAAGGTATTCACCCGGGAGACCCTGCTCAGCCGGGTGTGGGGCTACGACTACTTCGGCGGTGCCCGCACCGTGGACGTCCACGTGCGGCGCCTGCGGGCCAAGCTGGGCGAAGAGCACGCCGGTCTCATCACCACCGTGAGATCCGTCGGCTACCGCTTCGGCCTCTCCCGCTGGGAGCGTTGACGTAGTAGGTTCGCCAACTGTGCGTCGAACAACGGCTGTCTTTTTGGCGGTAGTTGTCTTTGCCACAGCGGTCTCGACATCGGGGCTGGCGACAGCTCAACAGGCCATAAGCCAAAGCGACATCCAAGTACGCGACCAGCTCATCGCCGACCAGGAAAACTTGTTGAACACCTACCGCTGCCTGTTCGGGGTGGATATGCACGCGGTGCCCGGCGGGTGCGAAGACCCCGACACCATCGTGGCCGGTGCCGCTCCGCAAAATCCCACTCAAAGCGACCTCGATGTGAGGGATGGGCTGATTCAGAGCCAAGAGGGCCTGCTCAACGTCTACCGCTGCCAATTCAACGTCGACACCCAACTCGTGCCCGGAGGCTGCAACGAGGGCGCTCCGGCCGCCACCCCCGAGGCCGACCCGAGTCCGACCTCCGAAGCTGAACCGGTTACCACCCCAGAAGCCGAACCGGTTACCACCCCAGAAGCTGAACCGGTTACCACCCCAGAAGCCGAACCGTTCACGATCCCCGAGGGGCCCCGGGGCGACGACACGCTGATCACAACGGGCCGGGGCCGCACATGTGCGGTGCGGGTCAACGGCGGGGTGGCGTGCTGGGGCCGGTACGGATTGGTGGATCGGTTCGCCCTTGGGGGGCTGACGGACGTCGTGGCAGTCACCACGGCCGACAGCCGAAATTTGGATTTGCACGCCTGCGTGCTGCACGGGGATAGGACCATCTCCTGTTGGGGTAACGGCAGCGAAGGCAGACTCGGGCAGGGCGACGCGAGCAATCACTTCCTGCCGGTGAAGGTTCCGCGCATCACCGATGCGGTGGCAGTGAGCGCCGGCGAGGGGCACACCTGTGCCCTCCACAGCGACAGCGGCGTCTCATGCTGGGGACTGTTCTGGTCGGCCGGGATCGTGGGCGGCGCCACCGGTCCCGACCATTCACCCCGGCGAGTCATCGGTTTGTCCGACGTGGTGGTGATCTCAGCCGGTCGGGCCAACCACTGCGCCGTTCACAGCGACGGCGACATCTCGTGCTGGGGAGCAAATTACCCCGTTTCAGACTCCGGCCCCGAAAGGTTCAGAACCCGCCACAAATTCACCTCGGTGTCGACCGGTACGGATCGCATCTGCGCCGTGTCTGTCGCCGGCAACGTCTACTGCTGGAGGTACGGGCAGAGCCCCGCGGTCGCCACTCGCGTCGGGTACCTGTCCGACGTAGAGGAGGTGTCAGTCGGCAACGCAAACACATGCGCGCTGCACCGCGATGGCGGCATCTCCTGCTGGGGAAGCAACGCGGCGGGCGAGGTCGGTAACGGCACCACGACTCCACAACTGCGGGCGGAGCGGGTTGCGGGCATCTCGGACGCCGTGGCCGTGAGCGTCAGCAAGGGGTCGGAGAACATCACTGCCCACGCGTGCGCCATGCGTGCTGATGGGTCGGTGCTGTGTTGGGGAGGCAACGAGGCCGGGCAGCTAGGCGACGGAACCAACCAGAGTCGGCTGGTACCCACCCCGGTGAAGCCGATCGGCGAGATTCCGGCCGATCAGGTGCCGCTCACCCCCTCCGAACTGCTGCACATGTGGGCGGAGGCGGTTGTGCAAGAGCGCGAGGCCACTTACACGTGGATGCGGGTCGCCTGGGACCACATCCGCGATCAGGCAATAGCCCAACAGTCCGGTTTCGGCGGCCTGGTGTTCCGTTCGTGCTTCGCGTCAGCCAGTGGGTTCGGTTGCAGGGTCATCGAAATGCGAATCACCTTTATGACGCTTGGCGTGTTTACTCATGAACTCTTTCACGTCTACGACCTGCACAACGGTCTGGCGCCGCCCAAGGCGTGGGGTGCGGTGCAGCTCTACTTCGCCACCACCTATCCCGGCTGTTACAGCAGAGACGGCAGTATCTCCGGAGCGGAGATCCTGGCCGACACGGTGAACCATCTCATGGTCCCCAGCGCCTGGTTGACCTACTACGAATCCAGAGGGTGCCCCAACATAACCCCGGGCAGCAAGCCGACCGCTGAGGCCGAGCAAGTCCTCCTCCAGGGCCTCGCGGGCCAGGTGCCGGACTGGTATAGCGAGAACATCACTAATGGCGCCGAGTTGTGGGCGGCCTGGGTCCGAGGTCCGTCATTGCCGGCGCTGGCCAACCTGGCCGATGAGTTCGGCGGGCTGTGCAGCACGGATTGGATCCGCTCCCCCCTAGATCCGGAGCTCTTCCCTCCGGCCGACAGCAACCCGTTCAAGGACGGCGGCTGCGGTACTCAAACAGCCGAATAGGCCCAGAGTTCGATTTCAACCAGGGCGCCGAGGGGGAGGGCGGCGACGCCGACGGCGGAGCGGGCGGGGCGGTTGTCGCCGAAGCACTCGATGTAGGCGTTGTTCATGGCGCCGAAGTCGTCCATGTGGACCAGGAAGACGGTGGCCTTGACCACATCTTCCAGCGTGGCTTCCTCGGTGGCTAGCACCGCCTCCGCGTTGGCCACTGCCTGGCGGAACTGGGCGATGAGCCCGCCACGCACCAGTGCTCCGTCGGCGATACCGATTTGACCAGAGCAGATGAGAAAATCACCGGCACGGACGATGGGAGAATAGGGGCCGACTGGGGTGCTCATGTCTGGGAAGAATACGGATCTTCAGGAGTGCTCATAGCATGGGACCGTATGGAAGCTGAAGACCACGGTCACCAGAACCAGGACATTGACTTCCTGATCGCCTCCTCGCCGTGGCCTGAGGATGCCCGGTCGCTGATCGACGATCTCGGCATCACCGACGAGCGCCGGGCCCGGGCGGCGGCCATGCTGGCGGGGGCCTCCCGAAGCATGAGCAAGGCGGTGCGCCGTGACCCCAGCTTGCTCAGTGTGCTCGACCCGCCCGCCGACTTCGCCACCGAGAAGATCTCGCTGGCCGCCCCCGATGATGATGACCCCCTCGACGGCCTACGGCGATGGAAACGGCGCCAGCTCCTACGCATCGCATTGCGAGATCTGTTGGGCGAGGCCGATCTGGCCACTGTCGGTCGGGAGCTGTCGCTGCTCGCCGATGCTTGCTTCGCCCGGGCCTTGGAAATCGCTGACGAAGGTCCGCCCCTGGCCATCATCGGCATGGGCAAATTGGGAGGCAGCGAGCTGAACTACGCCAGCGACGTGGACATCGTCTTCGTCCATGATGGCGCCACCGAGGCCGCGGTAAAGCGAGCCCGCAAGGTGGTACAAGCCCTCACCACTTTCACAGCCGAAGGTGCGGTTTACCGGGTGGACACCGATCTGCGCCCGGATGGACAGACTGGCTCGCTCAGCCTGCCCCCGGATGCCTATCAGCATTACTTCGAGCAGCGAGCCCACGCCTGGGAACGCCAGGCCTACATCAAGACCCGCCTGTGCGCGGGCAACGCGAAAGTTGGCAATGCCTTCTTCGACGCCATTCGGCCCGGCGTGTGGGAAGAGAACCTGGGGGCCAAGACGGTTCCGTCGCTTCAAGCCATGAAGAAGCGGGTGGAAGAGTCAGCTAAGCAAAAGGGCGACCGGGAGCTCAAGAAGGGCCCTGGTGGCCTGCGAGACATCGAGTTCACCGTGCAGCTCTTGCAGTTGGTACACGGCCGCGCTGATCCCACCATCCGCTCCCCCAATACTCTCACCGCGCTGCGCCAGCTCAGCTGGGGGGAGTACATCGATCAGGCCGACGCCGTCCACTTCACCACCGCGTATATCCACCTACGCACAGTGGAGCACCGGTTGCAGCTCCGCGACGAGCGCCAGACCCATGAGTTGCCTACCGCCGATGCCGACCGGGTGTGGGCAGCCTTGGCATCGGGATTTGAAAGCTTAGAAGCGTTCCAGGAATCCCACAGCCGCCATCAGACCTCGGTTCGGGAGATCCACCAACGGATCTTCTACCGCCAGACCCTCGACCGGATGCACGAGACCGGCCTGGTGAGCGAGCTGTTGCCCGACCACCTCGGACAGCTGGGTTTCGCCGATCCCGACCGAGCCGCCGCCACCATTGAGCGCCTCACTGAGAATCTGGGCCGGCGGGCCAATGTTATGCAGCAGGTGCTGGTGATCATGGTGGAGGCCTTGGCCACCACCCCCGACCCCGATTTGGGACTCGTCCGACTGGCCTGGCTGCTAGACGGCTCCTACCGGATCGGCACCATCCTTCCCGTGCTGCGAGACTCCCCCATCGCCATCAGCGATATTGCCCGGCTACTGGGCTCCAGCCGGGTAGCCGCCGGGTGGATGCGCAACCATCCGGAGTTCGCCCGTTCGCTGATGGCCCCCGAGGAGCTGGTCATCCCTCGAACAGCTGAAGCACTGGCGGCAGAGGCCACTGAGGCGATGCAATCTGCCGCCGATGACCACGACCTTCAAATGGGTGAGCTGCGGCGGTTCGTGAGGCGCGAACAGCTGCGGGTGGCGGCCCGGGACATCTTGGGTTTGGCTTCGATCATCGAGATTCCCATGGAACTGACAATCATCGCTGACGCCGCAATAGCCGCGGCCGTAGCATCACTGGCCCCAGAGATGCCCTTCGCCGTGATTGGGATGGGGCGCTATGGAGGCCTGGACCTGTCCTATGCCTCGGATCTGGATGTGATCTTCGTGTACGAGGGCACGAACTCTGATGACGCCAGGGCAGCCAATCGCACCGCCCGAGGCCTGCTCAAAGAGATCGGGGCTCAAACCGCAGAGGGCAGGGCTTGGGAAATCGACGCCAGACTTCGCCCTGAAGGGGAAAACGGGCAACTGGCCCGATCTTTGGAGGGGTACGAGCGGTACTACGCCGAGCGGGGTCAACTCTGGGAGCGTCAGTCTCTTCTCAAACGGCGCTTTATCGCCGGAGACGCCGACCTGGGCCGCCGATTCCTCCAATTGGCCGACAAGTGGTGCTACCAAGCCGAATTCAGCGATGCCGAGGTTGACGAGATCCGCACCATGAAGCGCCGAATCGAGGCCGAGCGGCTGGGATCGGGCAGCAAAGCTAGGGACGTGAAGCTCGGCGCGGGCGGACTCAGCGATATCGAGTTCACCGTGCAGCTCATGCAGCTCCAATACGGATTCGGGCGAACCTCGATCAGGGACAATCGCACGCTTCCGGCACTGGCCGGATTGTCGGAGCACAATCTGCTGGACATCGGCGATCGGGCCACACTGGATGTGGGGTATCGCTTCTGCCAACGGTTCCGCAACGCCCGCTACCACCTCTCTGGGCTCTCGTCAGACGTGTTTCCCGACGACGACCATGAGGAGCTCCTGCTGGCCCGGCGGCTCGGCTATCCCAGCACCAAGGATCTGGAGGCCGACTACCAGGAGATCACCGAGGCCGTCCGAGAGGTGACCGACCGGCTGCTGTACGGCGAAGCCAGTTAGTGGTCTGGCGGGCCGGTGGGCCAGTCGGGGGGATAACCGGCCGCTCGCCAGGTGGCCGCGGCAACTGCGGCAAACACGGCGTCAGAGCCGTTGACGGGCGGATCGTCTGACGACTCGATCTCCACGTCCACCGGCGGCATCCGTGACGCGGGCACCACGCCGAATGAGCGGATAGTCAGGTCGTGTACCTCGCCGTCGGTGTCCACGGCCAGCGCTTCGGAGGTCACCCAGCTATAAGCCATGTGAGCCGCGCCGATGCAGTAGGAGCGCAACACGATCTCGTCCAGCGGATCGCCTCCGCGCACCAAAATCCGCAAACCGCCCTGATGCCACTCGGCTCGGGCCGAGCCCCCGCTGGGCGACTCGATCGGCTGCGAGCCATCGCCCAGCGCGCTCAATGCCACGGCGGCCTCAACCCAGCCCGCGCCACGAATGGCGACCGAGGTCGACAGTCCAGCAATGTCCACCTCCTCTACTTCGAGCCCGGGCGCCACCGAGGCAATGGCGTCGGACACTCCCGGCGTGCGAACCACCCGGATCACCCCGCGGCCCTCGGGGTCGATCCCAATGGCGACCGGAGGGCGCTTGGGACCGTGTCGAACGGTGTCCTCGCGAGACCACAACACCCGCACGGTACGGCCGTGCTCATTGGCCAGTCGACGGGCCACTTCGGGCAGCGGAGACGCCAGCTTGGCACCGAAGGCGCCGCCGTTGGCCAGCGGGTTCGCCGGCTCGCCGCCGGACACGCACCAGGAGGCATCAGTCTCCAAATACGCCGGCTCTACCCAAGAAGTTCGGAGCCGAACCGCCCAGTCGCCCTCGGGAAATTCCAACGGCATCGGAAGCTCATCAGGGGTGCGTCGTCCCTGCACCTTGCCGGCCGCGGCCCGGGCTTCGGCCACCGTCTCGCCCAGAGCCCAGCCGCCCCGGCCGTCGGACAACGCCACCAGCGCCCCCTCGGGAACAGTGTCGTCGGCAAATCCTCCCTCTCCCAACGACACAGCGGCCCCAACCTCCTGGGGAATACCACCCTCAAGCTCAGCCCGTTGGGCTGCGGCGGCCCAGTCACGCTCGGGGGCAGCGGCGCCAAAGCCTTCCCACGCTTCCAAAATGGTCTGCCACCCAGTGCAGCGGCACAGATGAGCGGCCAGTGCTGTGGCCGTAGCCGAACGAGACCGATGCCCATCGGAGCGGGCATCGAGGCCCGCCAGGCGCATGATGATTCCAGGAGTGCAGAACCCGCACTGGCTGGCGCCAGCAGCACAGAACGCTTCGCCCCATTCAGAACGGACTTGAGGCGGCAGCCCAGCCAGGGTGGTGATTTCCCGGCCTGCCACCCGACGGGCCGGAGTCACACAGGACACTCTCGGTTTCCCATCCACCCACACGGTGCAGCATCCGCATTGGCCTTGCGGACTGCATCCGTCCTTCACTGAGCAGATGCCAAGTCGGTCGCGCAGCACCTCCATCAGCGAGGCACCGTCGTCGCGAACCTCGATTCGGCGGCCGTCTACGGTGAATTCCAATGCGGCCGCCATGCGCGGCGAAGGGTTAGCTAAAGCTCTGGCCGCAGCCGCAGGTGCGCTGGGCATTGGGGTTGGTAATCGAGAACCCCGCGTCGGTCAAGCCGTCCTTGTAGTCGAGAACCGCGCCCTCCAGCAGAGCCGCACTGGACGAGTCGACCACAACCTTGACCTCGCCGAAGAGAACCTCTTGGTCCTCGGCGCCGACATCGGCATCGAAGTACATTTCGTAACTGAAACCGGAGCAGCCACCGGGCCGCACTGCCACTCGTAGGGCCAGTTCTTCGTCGTCGGCCTGCTCTTGGCGCACCAAGGCTCCTACTTTGCTGGTTGCTGAATCAGTAAGTGTGATCACAAAGCTCTCCTGGTTGGTGCTGCGAGCCACCCTTAGCTTACCCGCAGACTTGACCGGTATACATACCCGATAGCATGACCACCGTGAGCGATGGGACCGGCGCGTCATTGCCGACAGTAGACGACGTGATGGGGGTGCTCCGCGGGGTTATCGATCCCGAATTGGGCAGCGACATTGTTGAATTGGGCATGGCTCGCGATGCGGTGGTCAATCCCGACGGGCTGGTCGAGGTGACGGTGGCGCTCACCACCTCGGGATGTCCCCTGAGAGCCCAGATCCAGCGTGAGGTGCGCAGCCGGGTGGGCGGTTTGCCAGGCGTGGAGAAGGTCAAGATTCATTGGAGCGAGCTGACCCAAGAGGAGAAGGCCGCAACTATGGCCAAGGCCCGCTTCAATGTGGCCCAAAGCGCGCCTGACACCGCAGTTCCCCCCACCACCAAGGTTGTTATGGTGGCGTCGGGCAAGGGGGGGGTAGGAAAGTCGTCAGTAACGGTGAACCTGGCCGCGGAGCTGGCTCGACGGGGGATGCGGGTTGGAGTCATGGACGCCGATATCTGGGGCTACTCCGTTCCTCGCATGCTGGGAGTAGAAGGGCGCCTGTCCGGGGCGGAGAATGAGAAGAAGATCGTCCCCAACGAGAAGCAGGTGGGCGACGGCACTTTGGAAGTGGTGTCGATGGGATTCCTGGTCGATCGGGAGGAGACCGCGCTGATGTGGCGGGGCCTCATGTTGAATCGGGCCGTCCAGCATTTTCTGGAGGATGTGCGCTGGGGTCCGGTCGACTACCTGCTAATCGACATGCCACCGGGAACCGGAGACGTGCAGATGGGCATCGCCAAGATGCTTCCCCAAGCGGAAATGGTGGTGGTGACCACACCGTCCCGCAGCGCCCAGAAAGTGGCCACCAGGGTGGGCTCAATGGGACGGTCGAACTATCTGAGGATCGCCGGAGTGATCGAGAACATGAGCGTGTTCGTGGACCCCGACGGAAGGTCGCACGCCATATTTGGCAGCGGGGGCGGACAGGAACTGGCAGAAGATCTGGGCGTTCCCCTGCTGGGCCAAGTGCCCATAGACAGCTCGGTGGCCACGGGCGGCGACGAGGGGACACCGGTGGTGCTGGATGGCGCTCCCGGCCCGGCCGCCGACGCATTTCGAGCCATTGCCGACCGTTTGGTGGAGGAGGTTCCCCCGGTAGACATGGCCAGTTGCACCGCTCGAATCTTCGAGGCCGCCGAGCAGGCCTTGGCCAACCTCGACATCGTCTCGTCGTAGGAATCAGCCAAGGATCTCGCCGTGCTCGTCTGGCTGGTTCTCCTGTTCATCGCCGTGCCCTTGGTTGAGCTGTACGTGATCGTGGAGACAGCCCGCAGCATCGGCACGTTGGAGACCATCGGCCTGCTGATATTGGTGAGCGTGGTCGGCGCATGGATGGTGAAGGCTCAAGGGCTGGCAGTGCTGTGGCGGATTCGCAGCCGGCTCAATGAGGGCCAAATGCCCGGTCGGGAGCTGGTAGACGGCGGCCTGGTGCTATTGGCCGGGGCACTCATGCTCACACCCGGATTCGTGACCGACGCCGTGGGTCTCCTGTTGCTGTTCCCGCCAACTCGAATGGCCATCCGCCCATTCCTGATCCGCCGGTTTCGCCACCGTGTGACCATTTTCGGCCCTGGAGAGCCAGGGCCAGGGAACATTCACGACACCGATCTCGCCGATGGCGAATAGCCGGGTGGGGATGACGGCAGCCAAGTAGAGCCATACGCTGATGGCTGTGAGACCCCCCTCGGTGGACGCCCTGGCTCGGCTCTTGGCCGATACCGGGCTGCCCCATCCACTGCTGGTGGACGCCGCCCGGGCGGCAATCGCCGACGGCAGCTCTGAAGACATTGAGGAGCGAGCCCGACGCCATGCCCACGCCGCGGCCCGAGCGTTTCTTCAGCCGGTGGTGAACGCCACCGGGGTTCTGCTGCACACCAACTTGGGTCGGGCTCCCCTGGCCGTTGCTGCCGACGCGGCCTACACCAACCTGGAGTTGGATCTGTCCTCGGGCCGACGCGGATCGCGCCACTCCCATGCTGCGGCGCTCTTGGCCCGTCTTTGCGACACCGAAGACGCCATTGTGGTGAACAACGGGGCGTCGGCAGTGCTGCTTGTTCTCGCTGCGCTGGCCAGCGGGCGAGGGGCGGCCGTATCTCGAGGTGAATTAGTAGAGATCGGCGGCGGTTTCCGAGTGCCGGAGGTCATGGAGCAGTCGGGAGCAAAGCTGGTAGAAGTCGGCACCACCAACCGCACCCGTTTGTCCGATTTCGTATCGGCAGTGGAGAACCCGACCAACGACACCGTCTTAGCTCTCAAGGTCCATCAGTCGAACTATCGCATTGTGGGGTTCACCGAGCACGTGACCGTGGCCGAGATGGCCACACTCGACGTTCCCGTGGTGGCCGACATCGGGTCTGGGCTGATCGATGCGGCCTGTCCCTGGCTGGATGGCGGTCCTCCGGGTTGGCTGTCTGGTGAGCCCGCTGCCCGCCAGAGCCTGGCCGACGGTGCCGCGCTAGTGACGTTTTCGGGCGACAAGCTGTTCGGCGGGCCCCAGGCGGGCATCATTGCGGGCCGGGCCGACCTGGTTAGTCAGTGCGCCCGCCACCCCCTAGCCCGAGCGCTTCGACCGGGCAGCTTGGTGCTGAACGCACTTCAGCAGGTGGCGCTGGCCTATTTGCGACGAGACGGGCAAGCCATCGAATTCTGGCGAATGGCTTCGATGGCAGAAATTGATCTGGAACAACGGGCTCACGCGGTGGTCGAAGGGTCGGGAACAGGTGAGATGGCGGAGATGATGTCGGTACCAGGGGGCGGCACGCTTCCTGGAACAGAGATCAACTCGTGTGGCGTCATGCTGGAAGGGGATCACACCGCCGCGCTCAGAGCCCGGACCCCGCCAATCATTGCTCGAGTGAGCGAAGATCGCACCTGGCTGGACCTGAGGACCGTGGCCCCCGACGACGACCAATACGTGATTGCCGCCTTGAAGGCTCTTGGGTGAGCATCACGATCTCCACCGCCGGTCATGTGGATCACGGGAAGTCCACGCTGGTGGAGGCCCTTACCGGAGTCGATCCCGACAGATTCGCCGAAGAGAAAGCCCGAGGCCTGACCATCGACTTGGGCTTCGGATTGGCGCAACTTCCCTCAGGACGTTCGGCTTCGATCATTGATGTGCCCGGACACGAGCGGTTCATCCGCAACATGCTGGCCGGAGTGGGCGCGGTGGATGCCTGTTTGTTCGTGGTGGCTGCCAACGAAGGATGGATGCCGCAGTCGGAGGAGCATCTTCGCATCTTGGATCTCTTAGGGGTATCGCACGGGCTGATTGCGCTGACCAAAGTGGGATTGTGCGACGCCGACATCGTCGAACTGGCTCGCCTAGAGGTGGAGGAGAGAGTGGAAAACACGTTCTTGGCCGGCGCTCCGGTGGTGGAAACCGACGTGGTGGATGGACTGGGGCTCGTTGAGCTGCGAGCAGGACTGGATGATCTGGTGGACCGGACTCCGGCGGCGGTCGACCACCGACGACCAAGGCTGTGGATTGATCGGGCCTTCGCCGCCCGGGGAGCGGGAACAATCGTCACCGGTACGTTGGGGAGCGGGCAGGTCCGGGTGGACGACGAATTGGACCTGCGACCCAAAGGCACCGCGGTCCGGGTGCGGGCCTTGCAGAGCCACCACAGCCAGCGAACCAAGATCGGACCAGGCAATCGGGTGGCGGTCAACTTGTCGGGAGTGGGCCATCAAGACGTCGCCCGCGGCGATGTGCTCATACGAGCTGGGCAGTGGCATTTGACCAATCGGTTCGATGCGTCTTTGACAGTGCTGGGCATGCTGGACCATGAAGTGTCCCGCCGAGGGGCGCACGCCATCTATGTGGGGGCATGCGAGCTGCCGGCCAGGATGCGCATTCTCGGACCCGAATCGCTGTCTCCGGGCGAAACCGGGCTGGTGCGGCTTCATCTTCCTCGCCGGCTGCCGTTGCTGCCCGGCGACCGATTCGTCTTGCGGGAGAGCGGCCGGGCCGAGACAATCGGCGGTGGGACCGTCCTCGACGTGGATCCGGTGCTGCCCGCGTCCAAGGCCAAGCCCGACCGATCGGTGGAGAGAGTGGTCGCCGAGCGAGGATGGGTAGAGGCCAACCACCTGGCACTGCTGACTGGTCACTCGCAGAATCCTGATGTCGGTCGATGGGTGGTAAACCCGACCGTGCTTGGCGATACCCGGGCCCGGCTGCGGAAGGAAGTGAACGATGCTGGGCCTCTGGGGCTGGATGTTGCCGGGCTGAGCGAACGAGATCGGGTGGTTCTCGGTCTTTTGGAGGACGTTGTCGTAGAGGGTGGCCGAGCCCGGCCAGTCGGCCTGTCGGACCCCTTCCAGAATCACCGGTACACAGCCGCGTTGGAAGCGGCGCTGTTCACCCCCCCTGATCCTGAGAGCGCGGGAGTGGAACGCGGTGAGGTGCGAGAGTTGGTGAAACGGGGTTTCATCGTGGAGCAGGACGGGGTGTTTTTTGCGACCTCGGCACTGGAGGCGGCCGGTTCGGTGCTGGCCGAGATGCTGGCCATTCAGCCCAGCGGAGTCACCGTGGCCGAGGTGCGTGAGCGATTGAAAACCACACGCAAGTACGCCTTGCCGCTATTGGCTTGGCTTGACAACAACGGGGTCACCCGTCGTCGAGAAGATGTGCGCATCGCCGGACCCCGCCTGCCCAGCGTTTGACGCTGCTGCGCTTAGTTGCGCCGCCGATTGAGGATCTCTCGACGCTCCAGTTCGTTGAGTCCGCCCCAGATCCCATGCTGCTCTCGAATTCGCAGGGCGTAGTCGCGGCAATCGTCGATGACGCTGCATTCTTCGCAAATGGCCTTCGCCCGGCTCTCACGCTCTAGCTTCTCTTCTTTGCGCTCAAAAGCCGGCGGTGGGAAGAATACCGCCGCTTGCGGCCCTCGACATGCAGCCCTAATTTGCCAAGCTCTCTCACTGGTGACAGCGCTCACTTGTTACCCCCTTGCATCGGACCTTATAGCCGAAGATGTCTGAACACAAGACGAGACTTGAGCATTCACAGCCTGTTTTCGGCTGTATTACTGGACTCTTGCCTGCTCATGCCCCTATCGACGTGGCTCTCGATAGTCGCGGGCCGCCCCCTCGATGGGTTCAACCTCCAGCCATAAGCCATCGATTTCCGCAACACGGACCTGGTCACCCGCCGTCACCGGGGTTGCCCGGTTGACCCGCGCCCGCCACAGAGCATTTCGGATACGAACTACGCCGTCGGGCGAAACATCTTCGACCACTTCCCCGATTTCGCCGATCATCCAGTTTCGGCCGATCGTCGGCGTGGAAAAGCGGGTGCGAACCATCGACGGCATCCCTGAGAACATGGCCACCGCCATCGATCCGGTCATTACCACCATGGGTATCCACGACATAGAAACTCCGTCGTAGAGCCACCAGGTGCCCGCGGCGAACATCACTAGCCCGGTCCCGGTCCAGAACCGGGGAACTGAAGTTTGGATGTCGATGCCGAACGCCACCATCGATGCCACCAGCAGCACCAGGGCCCAAGTGTTGTAGGGCAGTACCGATAGCCCGTAGGCGGACAAAATGAACAGCAGAGCGCCCACCACGCCAGCCACGCCGATACCCGCGGTGAAGAACTCGAACAGCATCAGGCCCATGCCGATGGTCAACAGCAGGTATGCCACCGGTGGGCTGGCCACAGTGTGAAACAGTTGATAGGCGAGCGACAGGCCTCGAAATTGGACTTGGGTCAGAGGCTCCAATCGAGGTTGGCCATCAACCTCGACAAGGTTGGACTCAAAGCCAAGGCGGTCTAAGTCGACCAGATAGTCGCCGATGAGTGGGGCGACGCACTGTTCTTGCATGGGAGGGACCCGATCGGTTTCAGGATCGAAGGGGATGCCTGCCTCGGCGTAGCGATCGGCAAGGTCAACAGCCGTGAAAGGCTCACAAGCAATCACCCCCTGAGAAATGAGTTGTCTCCAACCGAGCTTGTCGTTTCTGATCAGCTCTTGGTTGTCCCAGGCCACTGGGTAGCCGGCCAACTGGGGAAGGGGCAGTCCTAGATTCCCCACCCGGGTGCCGGGGGCGATGCCGACATCATCGGCGGTGGCGAAGAGTTGGGCCACCCTGCGTTCAAGGGAAGCTCCGTTCGGGCCGACCCACACGCCGATAGGAACCGGCGATCCGGCGATGCCATCAGCCAACTCTGCGAGCCGATGGTCTGAAACCACCGAACGACTGCTGTCTACGCGAAATACCAGCAGACGGGCTCCAGCCTCGGCGGCCTCATCCACTGAGTCTTCGATGAGCTCGGCCATGACCGGGTCGAGCAAGCCGGTGACTTCGACCACCACGGCCACGCCGGCATCAGCGCCTCCGTTGGATTGAGCTCCCACTCCAGTTGAGGCGAGGACAACCAAGATGCCGCCCCCAATGAGGCAGGCAGCAGCCAACTTCAACCGCGGAGCTCGCACTGTTGGTTCTACAACGCCTCGGGTGATTCGTCGCTAAGCAGTGAGGCCAGCGCTTCTTCGGGGGTTTCCGCCACTGGGACGATCCGATCGAATCCGGTGGTATGGAGCAGTCGAGCCAACGCCCCCTCGCCACAGGCCACCACGACCTCACCGTCAGAATCGCGAATCCGACGGATACCGCCGATCAGTGCCCCCAAACCAGCGGAGTCCATGAACGGGACCGACCCCAAGTCGATGAGCAGGCGGGGTTCAAGGGCTAAATCGCCGATCCGCTCCCGAAATTGGGCCACGGTGTAGGCATCGATTTCACCACTGGGACGAAGCACCGTGTGAGTGTCCAGATTTTCGACATCGATCTCGAGCAACACGCCTCCCCTTGACCGCCCCTGATGCTAACGCAGCACAGCTTCAATTCCATCGCCAGGCACATTTCCCCAGCATGTTGTGGCGACATCGATTTTGGATACCATCGAAGCGTGACCCAAGTGCTTTTGGCCACCGACAGCGACTCTGTTTACAACGCCGTTGACGCTGCGTTGGGGAGCGATACATCCGAGATCAGCAGGGTGAGGGCAGGGGTGGAGGTGCTGGACGCGGTGCGGGAGCAGGAACCTGATGTGGTGATCTGCGATCTTCAGATCGGGAACATGGGGGGGATGGCGACTTGCTTGGATTTGAGGCTGGAGGCGGAAATGGGGCGGGCGCCGGAGACGCGGGTGTTGATGTTGTTGGACCGGGAGGCTGATGTTTACTTGGCTAGGCAGGCTCGGTCGGATGGGTGGATTGTGAAGCCTCTTGATGCGGTGAGTGTGCAGCGGGCGGTGAGCGCGGTTTTGGGTAGTTAGCGCGCGGCGCTTCTAGGTTTACCATCCTCCGGCAGACTGGCGGGTCCTGTCGTTACCACCATCCGGCGGGCCTGCGGGTCCTGTCCGGGCTCAGCCCGCCGTCCTCCATGGAGTCCGGGCGGCGGGCGCCCAGAGCCCGGCCACCCACAGTCCCGCCTATGTTGTTCTTCCACCTCAATAGGTAGGATGAGATTTACGGGCAGTGGCGCAGCTTGGTAGCGCGCTTCGTTCGGGACGAAGAGGTCGTGGGTTCAAATCCCGCCTGCCCGACCAAATGTCTCCTTGAGCTGGCTTGGCTAGTGTCTTGCCAAAGGGGGCGTTATGACTGAGCGCTATTTGGTGATCTCCTCGGACTGCCATGCAGGGTTGCCCAATTTGGAGTATCGGGAGTATTTGGAATCGAAGTACCACGATGCCTTCGACGACTTCTTGATGCAGCGGGAGGCGATCCGCAATCAGGCCAACATCATGGGCAACGCCGAGTTCGAGGAAGAGTGGTTCGGCGAGAACGAGGAAGGCCTTCGAGGGGCTTGGAATGCGGCCCGGCGCGACGCTGAGCTGGATGGCGATGGTGTCGCCGGCGAGGTGATCTTCCCCGATGCCGATGCGGTGACTGGGGGCGCCTCAGCACCGTTCGGGGCTGGGTTGGGGATGTCGTTTGCTGAAAACGCCGAGTTGCTGATGGCTGGAGCTCGAGCTCACAACCGGTGGCTGGCCGACCTGTGCAACGACAGTCCCGAGCGGCGGGCCGGAGTGGCGGTGGTGCCGATCATCGCCGACGTGGACGCCGCGGTTACTGAAATTGCCCGAGCACGAGAGTCGGGGCTGCGGGGTGGGATTCTCATCGCCTCCATGTGGAACGAGGGCCCTGGCTATCACGAGCGCCGCTACGACCCTGTATGGGCAGCCTGTCAAGACCTGGAGATGCCGGTTCATACCCACTCAGGGGCCGCTCCTCGCAGCGACTACGGCACCGGTCCTGGGTTCATTGGCATGTACGTGGCCGAAGTGCGGTGGTGGACCACCCGTCCGCTGTGGTTCTTGCTGTATTCCGGCGTGTTCGAGCGGTACCCGGGGCTGCGGTACGCCGTCACCGAGTGCGGCTGTTTCTGGGCCGCCGACCTGCTGTGGACCATGGATGCCACCTATTCCCGAGAGCATGGCGGTGCGCAAAAGCTGGCCGCCGACGCCTACAACCATCTGAGCCTGAGGCCGAGCGACTATTTCGATCGCAACTGCGCCATCGGGGCGGCCAGCACCAAGCGCCGGGAACTGGCCCGGCGTTTCGAGATCGGCGTGGGCAACATCATGTGGGGCAACGACTTTCCCCACCCCGAGGGCACGTGGCCCCATACCCGCAAGGCTCTGTCCGAGACTTTCTGGGACATTCCAGCTGACGACACTTCGGCCATCCTGGGATTGAATGCGGCGGAGTTCTACGGGTTCGACACCGAGGCACTGGCTCCGCTGGTCGACCGAATCGGCCCGACCCCCGAGGAGTTGGGGCAAACCGACCCGGCAGAGACTTCCCAGAAGTGGGAGGCGCTGGCGGCGGCGGGGCGACCCTGGATTACGGGCGTTGATGCGGTGCCTCTGTCGATGGACTAGGGGGCGCAAACGCCGGCATCACCGTTTCCCGCATGTGGTGGTTGGTGGATGCGGGGACTGTGAATTCTGTTAGGTCGATGACTTTGTCCCAGTGGTCGCGGTAGGACTCGGGGGTGGGGTCGAGATCGGTGTGTCCTTGGCCGGCGACCCAGGCGAGTCGGGCCATTCGGGGGCCGTCGACGGTGAAGAACTCACCGTTGGCTGGGCAGTCTTCGTGGGCCAGCCAGATCACGGCGGGGGCGACGTTCTCAGGGTGCATGTGGGCTTCGATGATGGCGCCGAACTTGTCGCCGGAGCGGTCGGGGCTGGGGCCGGTTACCGCCCAGGGCAGTACGCAGTTGACCTGTACACCGTGGTATCCACCTTCCCGGCCCAACGTGCGGGTCAACCCCATTATCCCGGCCTTGCAGGCGGCATAGGCAGACTGGCCCCGGAGGCCCCATACCGCCCCCGAGGCAACGTTCACCACCCGGCCATAACCCTGCTCCACCATGGCGGGCCACAGAGGCCACAGCACATGGCAGGGGCCCCGGAGGTGGACTGCGATCATGTCTTCGAGCAGGTCCGATGTCATGTCGGTGAACTCGGTGGCTCGATTGACTCCTGCGTTGTTGATCACGATGTGTATCGCGCCGAACGCTGCTTGGGCCAGTTCGGCCAGGCCAACACCCCCATCAGGTTCAGTCACGCTGTGATGGTCGGCTATGGCTGTTCCTCCAGCCGAGTTGATCTCGTCAACCACCTGGTCGGCAGCTTCGGCGACGATGTCGTTCACCACCACCTGCGCTCCCCGTTCGGCCAGTAGCTTGGCGTAGGCCTTGCCCAATCCCTGGCCCGCCCCGGTGACCACCGCGGTGCGTCCGTCGAAGCGAAGCGGCGAAAGCGCCATCAGCCGATGACGCCGTCGGCTCGCAGCTCAGCCAGCGCCTCCTCGTCCAATCCAAGCTCGGCCGCCAGCACCTCGTCGGTGTGCTCGCCCAACCACGGCGGGCGGGTTTCGGGGCCCTCGCTAACTGCCGACATCTTCACTGGATTGCCGGGGGTCAGCACCGGGGTGTCGGCATCCGGGCGGGGTATCTCCACCATCATGTGGCGGGCCGCGACATGGGGGTCGTCGATCACGTCGGGGGCCTCGAACACCGGTGCCGCAGCCAGCCCGGCCGCGGCCAGATCGTTGGCCGCTTCGACAGTGGTGCGGTCACCGGCCCAGGCGCGGACCGCAGCGCGGATCTCGTCCAGATTCTCCCGCCATCCGTCGCGGGTGGAGAACCGCTCGTCTTCCAGCCATTCAGGTCGGCCGATGAGATGGCACAGGCGCTCGAACTGGTGCTCTCGGCCAATCTGCATCACCAACTCGCCGGAGTCGATGGGGAAGCCGTCGTTGATGATTGGAGTAGGAACCCGGGGATCGGCCCCTAGCGACCAATAGTTGGGCACCATGTCGCCGAAGGCCACCATGGCGTCGAACATGGCGATGTCCACATGCTGGCCATGACCGTGCCGCTCCCGCTGCCGCAAGGCCATGAGAACTCCGATAACGGCATAAAGGCCGGTGCCGGTGTCGCCCAGCGCACCTACCGGGGACACCTTCACGTTTTCGCCGTCGGCCCGGTTGATGGCGTAGAGGCCCCCCATGGCCTCGGCGATGGGGGCGTAGGCGGGCCAATGGCCGTAGGGAGACTCACCCAGATTTCCGAAGCCCGACACCGACAGGTAGATGAGGCCGGGATGCAAATGAGACAGGTCGTTGTAGCCCAAGCCGCTCTTGTCCAGCGTTCCGGGTTTGAGGTTTTCGGCCAGGACATCGAAGCTCGGAATCATTTGGCGAATGAGTTCTATGGCCTTGGGGTTCTTCAAATCCATGCCCACCGAGCGCTTATTGAGGTTGTTGCGCAGGTAGGTGCCGCCCACCGGCCGACCCTCGGGATCGGCGATGGTCGGGGTCGAGCCCCGGCCCAGGTCGCCTCGCACCGGGTGTTCGATCTTGACCACCTCCGCGCCCATCCGAGCCATGAGCTGGGTGGCGTAGGGGAGCGACTGCATCTGCTCGATGGCCAGAATGCGTATGCCGTCGAGCGGCTTGCCGTTGGCCCCGTGCTCGGGGGCGGTGATGTCGCCGACTCTCATCGGTTCACTTCCTGTCCGTAGATGCGGAGGGCGTTGCCGGCCAAGATGGCGTGTCGTTCGTCGTCGGGCACCCCGTCGAAATGCTCGTTGATGGTGGTGAGCGAATCGGGCCAATCGGATCCGCCATGGGGGAAGTCGCTGGACCACATCATCTGGGTCACGCCAACGTGGTGGCGGTTGATTATGCCGTAGTAGTCGGTAATGAACGTGGAGGCGATGTTGATATCGAAGTAGTCGCCGGGGGTTCTTGCGATGGGGGCTCGGGTGGCCGGGTTGGCCCGACGGAATCGGTCGTCCATCTGCTCCCGCAGGTAGGGGAACCAGGAACTGTCGGTCTCCACCGCCAAGAACTGGAGGTCGGGGTGTCGGTCGAACACGCCGCCCTCGATGAGCTGGGTGATTCGCACCGGCATGTCGAAAAAGCGCATCGACCCGGTGAGTTTCATCTTGGCCACATCCCCCTGGGCGTGGGTGGCAAAGCCCACATGAACAGAAAGGGGCAGCCCGGCTTCGGCCGCGGCGGCGAACACCGGGTCGTCGCTTTCGCGTAGCACTTCGTCTCCGCTGGGCCATCGCCCGAGCATTACCCCCCTGATGCCCGGAAAGGCAGCCACCCGATGCATTTCAGCAACCGCTGTTTCTGCCCCGACATTGGGAAGAATGGCCACACCCCACAAGCGGTCGGGGCTGTGGCCGCAGAACTCGGCCAGCCAGTCGTTGTAGGCTCGTATGCAGGCAATATGAAAGTCGGCGTCGTCGCGGTGCCACACCAGCTGGTTGCCGATCCGGGGGGTGGGATACAGAATCTCCAAGTCCACGCCATCTTGGTCTTGCTCGTTGATTCGGGCAGCCGGGTCATAGCCGCCGGCGCGAACGTCTTCCCAACGAACCCACCCAGAACGCTCCTCAGCGGGGAGTCCGGCCGAGCAGTTGCCGCCGAAATTGATGGGATCGTGGGCGCCTTCAATAACCCAGGCATCGCCCTGCTCGAAGCTCTCCATGCGTGGCGCACGATCCCGGAAGCGAACAGGCACCCGATCAGCCCACAGATCAGGCGGCTCGTTCACATGGGAGTCGGCCGAAACCAGCTGGTACTCCATCACGCCGACACCGTACCGCCGGTGATCTTGTTGATCACTATGGCGAAGCCGCGTTGAGCAAGCGGCGGGGTATGGACAGGGCGACGAGCACGCCCAGTACCGATAGCACCACCAGTACAGTCCAGATCTGTTGGAACCGGTGGAACAGCTCGGCGTCGGACACATTGCCCAACAGCCCGAAGACGATAGCCAGCCCAGTCAGTGCCCCTATCTGCCGGGCGGTGGACAGCACGCCCATGCCCAGGCTGTAGGTCTCGTTGTCGAGGTCTCGGGCCCCGATGGCGTTGATCATGGGCAACCCCATTCCCCAGCCCCCGATGCCGCCCAAGATTATGGGCACAAAGAACGCGGTCCAATAGGCCGGGTCGGGGCCGGGCACTAGCCGCAGCCACACCACCGCCACTGTGGTGGTGGCCATGGCGGCAACGGCGATGGTGCGCTCGTCGAAGCGGCGGCTCAACCGTCCAGCCAACACGCTGGCCAGCGTGGCCACCGCCGGGAATGGCAGCACTGCGAATCCAGCCTGGAGTGGCCGATATTCCCAAACCTGCTCCATGAATTGGATCATCATCACGAAATAGGGGAACAAGAAGCCGGGAATGGCGGTGGCAATGAACAACGCCCATCGGAAGTTCCGCAGCCTCAGTAGCCGGGGTTCGATTACCGGCGCCGGGTGGGTCAAGATCCGTCGGCGGATCAGCGGAAACAGCAAAAGGGCCAGCACGAAAGCGGTGATGATGCGGCCATCGCCCCACCCCCACGTCCGGCCCTGCACCAGGCTCAGGGTCAACAGGCCGAGGCTGGCCGCGACTATCAACGAACCCACGAGGTCGGGAAACCGGGAAACCACCTTGCGCTCGGTGTCGGTCAAGAGGAATCGAGCGGCCAAGAACGACGGCGCCCCAACGATCACGCTCAGCAGATAGGCGCCCCTCCAACCCCAGACTTCAATCAGCCCACCGCCCACCAGCGGAGCCAACGCGCCGGCAATTCCTCCGACGGCGGTCCAACTAGTGATGGCCCTGGTCTGATCGTCTTCCGGCCACACCGCAAGAATCAAGCCAATGGAGGCGGGCATCACGAACGCCGAGCCCGCCCCCTGTACAGCTCGGGATAAGACCAACACCCAAAACTCCGGCGCCAGCCATCCCCCTATCGCACCAAGGACGAACAGGGCCAGGCCGAGAAGGAAGGCCTGCTTGCGGCCCGAGCGGTCGGCGATGCGCCCGGCGGCCACCACAAACGTGGCCAGCGAGATGGAATACGCGCTGAGCACCCAGGCGGTAGAGGTGAGGCTGGTGCCAAAGTCATCTTTGATGCCGTCAAGAGCCAGCGGTTGCAGGGTGGCGTCCATGGTCATGAGGAACACCGCCCCCATGCTCACCCAGAAGACCGCCCAGTGACGCGCCAGCACGGCCCAACCGTACGCGTATTGGAATTGACAGCTAGAGACGAACTGCTAGGCGTCAACCGTGGCGGCGTCTGCCGCTTCACGCTGGTCCAAGCTGCGTTGGCGCATGCGGCCAATGGCGGTGCCAACTACCAATCCACAGGCCATCAGCACGGGCAAGGCACCCGCACCAGTGAAAATGCCGTTCACAGACACTCGCAGGAAGCTCACAACCCACGCGGTCACGCCGAGCAATGCGGCCGTTCCCACACCCAGGGTGAGGGCATCCCACAGCGCTCCGGCGCGCGGAACGGCGGCCCCCAAGAGGGCGACGGCAGCCAGGGCAATGGCAATGATCAGGATGCCCCATCCAAGGGTGGGTCCCTGGGTGTCGTAGCCGTCATAGCGATTGGGCTCTTCTCGAGCTTCGCCTATGACCTGGGCGATCAGCGATGCACTCACCCCGCCTTCAGTGGGGTTGGCCCGCTCTTCATCGATCAGCTTCTGCTGCTCGGGAGTGAAAGCGTCGGGCCGCTCGTCATTTACCCAATTGGAGAAGGAGCCGATGATCAGCAAGCCCGCGGCAAAAGTTCCCAGCAACACTCGCACCATTGCCGTCCTAGCCGGCACCGGGGAGGAGTGAATGTCCCGCCATGACAACAAGCCGCCCACCAGCAGGATCACACCGCTTACCAACGCCAAATACACCCCTGTGCCGTGGCTGGTGGAGGGAGCCAGATCGTGGGGGGCAATGGACAAGTAGAAGATCATCATTCCGATTACAGCCACACCGGTGAACACCAGGCCTGACGCAGCGTCCAACCAGGAAGACCAGCGGTCTCGCACTCGCAGCAGCACCAGCAGCGATGCGAGAGCCACGATCACGCCGACAATGAGCATGATGATCCCGAACCAACTTCCTCCGGTGGCATCAATACCGTTGTAGGTGCCATTCAACGCTTGGTCATCGGGTCGTGCGTAGCTGCTGAGGCGACCTGCGCCGTCCACCCAAGTCAAAAACGCACTGATGATTGCTACCACCCCTCCGATCAAGCCGACGCCTCCGGCCACCGCCATTGCGGGCTTGAGTTGAGGTCGGGGGGGACGGGCGATCGGCGCTGGAGCCAACTCGGGCTCGGAAGCGATCTCTGCCGATTCATCGTCGGAGACGGCCGGAACGGTGAATGTGCCTCGCCACGCTGCCGCCACTTTGCGAACAAGGGTCCGGTTGTCCGACGGGTCGGGCTGGCTGAGCCGATCCAATACGACGCCCACCAAGTACAGGGCCAGTCCGGATGCCGCACCCAGTGCGGGGTCGGCGGTGTTGATTCCACGCAGCACCAACTGACCGAGCCCGCCACCCGCGATAACCGCGATGATGCCGACGAACGACAGTGCCAACAACAACACCTGATTGACCCCAGTCATGATGGCCGGGCGGGCCAGGGGAAGCTGCACATCGGTGAGGACGCGGAAATTGGACGCACCGTAGGCCCTTGCGGCCTCTACCACGTCGCCGGGCACTTGACGGATGCCCAGGTTGGTCAGGCGGATCATGGGCGGAAGGGCGAAAATCATGGTGGATATGGTGCCGCCCACCGGTCCGGTGCCGAAGAAGAAGATGATCGCGATCAAATATGTGAATGCATGGACCAACTGCATGCCGTCCAAGAGGGGTCTGGTGATGTTCCACACTCGATCGCTTCGGGCGCATAACACCCCGTAGGGCAGGCCGACGGCGACGCAGATGATGACCGCCACCAGGATGATTCCGATGGTTTGCATGGTGAAGCGCCAATAGTCCGGCCCCAACACGCCGCAAAGGAGAATGCCGGCCGCCGCGCCACACCCGACCTTCACATCCCGCACCAGGAAACCCAGAGCCACGAAAACAAGCAGCATGAACGGCCACGGGATGTTGAGCAGAATGTCGTCGGTGATCAGTTCGAGTAGATTCTCAAAGGGCCATTTGATGACTTTGAAGACGATCTCCGCCTCCGTATTGAGCCAAAAGATGCCCTCCTCTACCCAGCGGCCGAAAGGGATTTCCCAGTCGTTCAACCACTCGTTTTTCCGCCATCCGGAGTTGAACCAGTTCTCGGCAATCACACTCACAGCAGGGCCTCTCCACTTGAGGGATCGGCGGCTTTGACCTGTTCCGCCTTGGACTCGATTTCACCTAACTCTGCCAGCACGTCCAGTGCATAGAGGCGGCCTTCGAGAACACCCCGCTCGTTCACGACGGCAACCAAATCTCCCTTGGAGCACAGTTCATACGCATCCACCAGCGGCGCAGTACGGGCGGTGATCCCAAACTCGGTCTTCATCACCGTCTCGACAACAGCTTGCTCGGAGGCAACCAGTAGATCGCGGGTGATAACCCCCTTTGGCTTGCCCTCATCGTCCACACAGAATGCCGCGGTCCTGCCGCCCAGCGCAGACAGGGCCTCGCCCACGGTGGTACCCAAGGTGAAGGGCGAGGGCGGGGTCATCACGCTCTCCACCTGCAACACCCGACCCTGGTCCACGTCCTTCACGAACTCGGCCACATAGGCAGTCGCCGGATCTCGGAGAATCTCTTCGGGGGTGCCGATCTGCACCACACCGCCATCCTTCATGATGCACACCCGGTCGCCCACCCGCAGGGCCTCGTTCAAGTCGTGGGTGATGAACAGAATGGTCTTGTTCAGCATGTCCCCCTGCATGGCCAGAAGTTCGTCTTGCATCTGGCGTCGGATGAGGGGATCGAGGGCGCTGAAGGCCTCGTCCATGAGGAGGATGTCGAGATCGGCGGCCAGCGCCCGGGCCAATCCCACCCGCTGCTGCATCCCGCCCGACAGCTCCCGGGGGAACGACATGTAGTACCGCTCCAAGCCCACCAGTTCCAGCGCTTCAAGGGCTTTGCGACGGCGTTCGTCGGTGGCCATTCCGTTGACCTTAAGGCCGTAGGCCACGTTGTCAACCACGGTCCGGTGGGGGAACAGGGCGAAGTGCTGGAACACCATGCCCATCTTCTCCCGGCGAAAATGCTCCAGCTCTCTCTGGGTCAAGCTGGCCACATCGGTGCCGTCCACCACCACCGTGCCAGCGGTGATGTCATGGAGCCGGTTGACCGTTCGAATGGCGGTGGACTTGCCCGACCCCGACAAGCCCATGATCACGAAGATCTCGCCGTCTTGCACCGAGAAGCTCACATCGTGAAGTCCGACGACGTGATCGGTGGCCGCCTGGACATCGTCTTTCATGACGCCCGACTGGGCCATCTTCAGAGCCCGCCCCTTAGGTCGAGCCCCGAAGATCTTGTATACGTTGGTCAGTTCAATTCTCGAACTCACGTCACCCCGCCTCGTTCGGGCAATCCTAGCCAACAAATTCCGGGCGGTTTCCGATGGGCGCCTTCTGTCTTCGTCGGAGCGGGTTTTCCATCCTCTGATCAGCCGTCGCGGGTGAACGGTCGGGTGAGGGCCGCTGGCTGTCCGATGCGCCGGCTTACCACTACCAGCACGATCACGGTCAAGACCGCGGGCGCCATGTTGGCGATGGATGCCACCGATCCTGAGATGACGTCTTGGACCTGAAGTTGAAGCACGGTTGAGGACACGATGCCGAAGAGCAGGGAGCCGGTCATCACTCCCACCGGCCGCCACGCCCCGAAGTACACCAGGGCGATGGCGATGAACCCGCGGCCCGCAGTGAGGTTCTGCTGGAATATCCCGATCTCCAAGGCCAGAGCGGCACCGGCCAGCCCGGCCATGGTGTTGCCGATGACAATGGCCGCGGTGCGAATGCCGTTCACGCTCACGCCCAAGGTGTCGGCCGCTTGCGGGTTTTCCCCCACGGCTCGCACGTTTAGGCCGAATGTGGTCTTGGTGATGAGCCAGTAGATGACCGGCACCAGCAAGAAGGCCACATAGGTGAGGATGGTGTGGCTGAACAGGAGCTCGCCTGCTCGGCCGGTGTCGTCAGCCAGCCAGTTGAAGGGCTTGGTCTGCAACCCGCTGATTGGCCGGGGAGTGCCTACCTGCTTTTGGAACAGCAAGTCGGTGAAGCCCAAACCAAAGAGATAGATCCCGATTCCGCTGATGCCTTGTTCGGCGTGCATCACCACGGTGATGAAGGCGTAGATGAGGCCCATCACCATTCCCGTCACCAGCCCCATCAGCAATCCAAAGGCGGCGCTGCCCGACTCCAATGCCGTGTAATAGGCGGCGAAGGCCCCGATGAGCATGACGCCCTCGACACCCAGGTTGAGCACCCCAGCCCGTTGGCCCACCGCCTCGCCCAGCGCGGCCAGCAGGAACGGCACCGCCAGGCGGATACCCGACGCCAAGGTGGCGGTGATGATGGCGACGGTGAAGAAATCGCTCATGCCCGATCCTCCATCTGGATGTCGCCTTCAGCCCATCGCTGCACCCTGGTTCGCAGTTTGAGGCTCCCCACCACGAACACCACCACCACGCCGTTGAGTGCGATCACCAGGGCTTGGGGCACCTGCACCGCTCGTTGCAGGGAGATGCCTCCAGCCAGCATCCCGCCGAACAAATACGACGACAGCACCGTGAACAGAGGATGCAGCCCTCCGAACAACGCGGTCACGATGCCGTTGAACCCCGCACTCTGGGTGAATGCCAACGGGCCTCCCTCGCCTATCAGCCGGTGCGATTCGCTCCCGAATACCAACACTGCGCCAGCGATGCCGGCGCAGGCCCCGCTGAAGGCCAAGGCCTGGGTGATGCTCATCTCGACTTTCATGCCCGCAGCCCGGGACGCGTGGGGGTTGTGTCCCACTGCTCGCAGGCGCATGCCCAGGCTGCTGCGGAACAACAGCAGGTACGCGAGAATGGCCACAATCAGGGCTACCACGATGCCCAGGTGCAAGCGGGTTCCCCCCGGCAAGATGGGCAGGTCGGCATTCTGGGTCAATCGCTTGGTTTGCTGGATCCTGATGGCGCCGGGCTCAATGAGCCAGTCTTCGAGCAAGAAGCTCATGAAGAACCCGGCGATGATGTTCATCATTATGGTGCTGAGAATCTCGTTGACCCCGCTGTAAGCCTTGAGCGCTCCGGGAATCGCCCCCCAGATCCCCCCGCCGATGCCTCCAGCGATCAACACCAACGGAACCAGTACCGGCCGGGGGACATCGGGCAGGGCCAGCGCCACCAGCGTGGCCAGGATGGCGCCCATGATGATCTGACCCTCGCCACCTATGTTGATGACACCAGTGCGGAAGGCGATGCATATGCCAACGCCGACCAGCATGAGGGGGATGGACTTCAGCGCGGTGGCGGCCAGTTCGTCAGGACCACCGAACGCCCCGGTGAACAACTCCCGGTAGCCGGTGAGGGGGTTGGCTCCGAAGACTCCCAAGAGAATGGCGCCCACCACCAATGCGGCGACCACCGCTCCTGCGGGGACCACCAATCCGGCAAAAGGACGGAAATAACGGCCAATGTCGTGCCCCACAGAAAATCTTTGTTGATTGTCAGACATTGTCAACATAGATTGTTCTGACTTCCCCTCTGTTCGCCGAAGCGATCAACTCGCGGAGGTTTTTATGCTGGTGACCTGTTGGTCAACCAAGGGGGGTTCTGGCACAACGGTGATTGCGGCTCTCGTCAGCCTACATGCTGCTCAAGATCGCAACCGGCCAGTTCTACTTGTTGATCTCTGTGGAGATCTGCCCGCGGTATTTGGCTGTGCGGAGCCAACATCGGGATTGGGCGAGTGGCTCCGCAGCGATCTCTCCCCCTGCTCGCTCGAACGCGGGTTTGAGGAGCTGACGCCGAACTTGTCGCTGCTTGTCCGCGGACAGGCCCCCTTGGCGGCACGAAGAGCCGACGAGCTTGTGGAATGGCTGGACTCCGATGCTGTGGTTGTGGTGGACGCAGGAGTGCTGCGGGCCCGCACTCCGCAGGCGGAAAGCAACACATGCGATGACGAGCTGCGTTGGCGATTGGCGGCCGAGGCCGATCGGTCGATACTGGTAACCCGAGCCTGCTATCTAGCCCTGCGCCGCGCCGTCTCGCTCCCGGTCCGACCCAGCGAAGTCGTTCTGGTGGCAGAAGCCGGTCGGTCTCTGACTCGGTCCGATTGCGAGCGGGCTATCGGCGCTCCGGTGCGGGCCACCGTGGCCGTCGAACCCGAAATCGCCCGAGCAGTAGACGCCGGGATGCTGAGGACGAGGGTGCCAAAAGGGGCGATCAAAGCTCTTGGCCGGCTGTGTGAGGAACTCTGAGCCTTGGTGTGGAGTCGCAGCGAGGGAGGGAGGGCGGCCATTGATCCATTTCTGCGCGATCCAACGGTGTCGGAGATCATGGTGAACGGGCCCGGACCGGTGTGGGTCGAGCGCCGCGGCCGCCTGGAGGCGACCGGGATCGTGTTGGATGTCGAGACCATTGATCTGCTTATCGAGCAGACGGTGGCACCGCTGGGTCGACGCATCGACCGCAGCTCCCCCATGGTGGACGCTCGACTTCCCGACGGCTCCCGGCTCAATGCGGTGGTTCCCCCAGTGGCGGTAGACGGCCCCTATGTGACAATCCGCCGCTTCTCTGTCCGTCCGGTTTCGCTCGATGAATTCGCCCCCCCGGGGGTGGTGTCGGTGCTGCGTTGGGCGGTTGCTGCTCGCTGCAATCTGGTTGTGTCGGGCGGTGCCGGGGCAGGTAAGACCACCTTGTTGAATGCGCTCGCCGCTTTCATAGCTCCTGGCGAGCGGGTGGTAACGGTGGAGGACGCGGCTGAGCTGGCCTTGGCTAGCGATCATGTCGTGCGCCTTGAGGCTCGGCCGGCCGACTCCGACGGCGTTGCCCCCGTCACCATCCGCCAGCTTGTGCGCAACGCCTTGCGGATGAGGCCTGATCGCATAATCGTCGGTGAGGTTCGGGGAGCAGAGACCCTCGACATGCTCCAGGCTATGAACACCGGCCACGAGGGTTCGCTTTCAACATGCCATGCCAACAGCCCGGCCGACGCCATGAGCCGGTTGGAAACCATGGTGCTTCTCGACGGTGGTGCGGTGCCCTTGGCCGCCATACGGCAGCAGATCACCGCCGCGGTCGACGTGGTCGTCCATGTGGCCCGTCGTACCCATGGCCTACGGCGCATCACCTCACTGGCAGTCGTCGACCGATCCGAGGAATGCGACGACGGGAGCCGCCCTCGGCTGTGCCAGATAGCCGACGAACACCGATTGCACAGTCTGCCTGCGGTCGAACCCCGGATTCCTGACGCCGAGGCGCCCGATCCCAAGTGGCTCGGCCCGTGACCGCGGCCAAAAGAGTCCTCGCGGCAGTCGCCGGTCGAATTCAATTGATGGCTGCCATGGCCGATGTGCATGTGACTGTGGCTCAGGTATGGCAGGGGCTGGGCGCCGTTGCCCTGTTTGGTGCCGGATTCGGCGCACTTCAGGCCGGTTCGGTCGGGGCGATGTTCGGAATGGCTGTGTCTGTTGCCGCGAGCCTTGCCGCGCTCAGGATCAATCGCCACCGCCGCGACCGGGTGATCGAAGGACAGTTGCCCGGCTTCCTGGAGGCCATAGCCCGAGGATTGCGCACCGGCTTGCAGCTCGGTCCCGCCGCCATCGAGGCTGCCTCCAGCACACCATCACCGTTGTATTACGAGGTGGCGCCAATAGCCGCTGAACTCCAACGGGGGATTCGCAGCGCTGATGTGTTCGAGCGTTGGGCCAACCGGTGCCCCCACAACGGTGCTGGCCTCGCTGCCGCCGCCATTGCTTTTGCCGCCACCGCCGGCGGGGCTCGCGCCCGTGCAATCGACGGAGTGGCCGCCACCTTGCGCGATCGGGCAGCGCTTGAACTCGAGGTGCGCTCGCTAACGGCGCAGGCCCGGGTGTCGGCGATGATGATTGCCGCTTTACCTGCCGGATTCTTGCTCTTGTCGGCTGGCGTGGGCGACGACGGGGCCAGCTTTCTGTTCACCACCCCCCTCGGCTTCGCCATTCTCGCCATCGGTTTGGGTCTCGATGTGATCGGCGCTCTGTGGATGCGCCGGATCGTCAACGCCCGGACCTGAGCTCATGCTTCCAATCGCACTGGGGTTGCTGTGGGCGGGCGTGGTGGCTGTGTGGGGATGGCGGAGACGACCCCGTCAGGTTCGGTCGCCCTCTCCGGTCCCGAAGCGAGCAGGTTCCACGACAACCGCAACTGCCTTCGGGCTTGCTGCGGCCATCGTGGTCGCAGTGGGGGTTAATCCGGTGCTCGGGGCTGGCGTCGGCTTGGCGGTGTGGATCACTCCCCACCGTCGGCGAGCTCGACAACAACGACAGCAGCAAGCTGAAGTACTCGAAGAATTGCCCGAGGCGATTGATCTGCTGCGGCTGGCAATTTCGTCGGGGCTCAATGTCCATCTGGCGGTGGCCGCGGTGGGGGAGCGTCTCTGCGGCCCGGTGGGGCTCGGACTGGCGGGTGCCAGCTGGCGGGTCCGTACCGGGATGCGCCTAGCCGATGCGCTGGAAACGCTGCCTGACTCCGTCGGTGAGCCGGTGCGTCCTCTGGTGAGGGTGCTGATTGACGGCGACCGCTACGGCACCGAGTTAGAACCCGCATTGGAGCAGCTCGCCACTGACAGTCGGCTGCTGCGCAGGCGCCGAGCTGAAGAAAATGCTCGCCGTCTGCCCTTGCGACTCCTGTTTCCCCTGGTCATATGCATTCTGCCGGCATTTGTCCTGCTAACGCTGGCCCCGGTGCTTGCCGAAACCCTGGTCGCCCTTCGCCAATGACCAACTGGCTTTCTTCCCCCTTCGCGTCCCTTCCACATTGGTGCTCTCATGATCCTGCTTCGATTGTTGATTTTCCTGCACTCATGGCTGGCCCGTCTGCGTTCAAGTCGGGGTCAGGCCACCGCTGAATACGCCCTCATCCTGTTGGGGGCCGCCGCGGTGGCCATGCTCTTGGTGTCCTGGGTTACAAAGACCAACCGCATATCCAACCTGCTCGACGCGGTCTTCCGTCACATCACCGGCCTCGTGAGCTGATCGGCATCCGACATGTCGGAGTCGGTGGCAGCTTCAAAGGGTCGCGACCGAGGCCAGGCCGCAGTTGAGACGGCGTTGGTCCTTCCACTGGTCATGGCGACGGTGCTGGCGCTGGTGCAAGTGGGATTGCTAGTGCGCGACCAGATCCTGGTTGTCCATGCCACCCGTGAAGCGGCCCGAGCGGCCGCAGTCGAGCCGACAACCGAGGCTGCTACATCCGCTGCACTGGCTGCCACCGGCCTGAAACCGGGCAGATTGCAGGTGGAGACGTCGGGGGGTCGGACGGCCGGCGGCCTTCTTAGGGTGACGGTGCGCTATCACCCAGAACCCGCGGTGCCCATCGTGGGGCGAGTGTTTCCATCCATTGCGCTCGAGGAGACCTTGACCATAAGAGTCGAATAGTCGCTGTGCCCGGAAACGGAATTGGTACACAAGTAGTCTGATATTTCGTGGAATTCAGTGTCACCGTTGCCCCACACGGGCGGTGGGAAGTGTTGACGGTGACCGGCGAGATCGATATGGCCACCGCCCCCCGATTCCGTCAGCGCCTGTTGGCAGTGATCAGCGCCGGCACCCAGAACGTGGTGATCGACCTCTCTGGAGTGGACTTCATCGATTCCACCGGCCTAGGCGTGTTGATGGGAGCGGCCAAGCGAGTTCGCAGCACGGGCGGCGATATTCGACTGGTGATGGCGGGCTCTCGCCTCGCCGACCTCATTGAGCTCACCCGGCTCGATCGCGTGCTCGACGTGTTCGATTCGGTTTCTGCCGCTGTCGAGGACACCGAAGCGTGATGTCCGACCCCGCCAGCATGGATTTCGAGATTCCCGCCCGCCCGGAGTACCTGTCGCTGGTTCGCTCCTTGGTGGTCGAGGCCGCGGAAATGGACACAAATCTGAGTCAAGAAAGAGTCGAGGATTTCAAAGTGGCTGTCTCCGAGGCCACCACCAACGCCATCGAAGCCCATGCCCGGGCTTGCCGCGACGAGTCCATTCGGATTCGCTGCAAAATCACCGAAGACCGCCTTGAGTTCCATATCACCGATCGGGGTTTCGGCTTCTACCCCGATCAGATTCAGGTTCTACCCGAACCCGACGATCCCAGCCGTCTGAATTTCGAACGCGGCTTGGGTATCTATCTCATGCGGGTTCTGTCCGATGACGTTGAGATCACGAGCGGCCCCGAAGGCACCCAGGTGTGTTTGGCCATCCATCTGTCCACCAACAATTCGGATTCCTAAATTGAAGGTGAACCAATTGTCCGCCGTCCGCTGTGACTGAGAAAGCAAAGCCGAAAGCGGCTACGTTCAGCGCCGGTGGCTGACAAGAATCCCCTCAGCGATTTGACGTTTCTGGGCGGCTCCAGCCGGCTGGCTCGATACATCGGCCGCCCCATTCACCATTTTGCGGCCATAGAAGCCGCCGGTGGCGTGCTCATGCTGGTCGCCACCGTGGCCGCCCTGGTCTGGGTCAACTCCCCCTGGCAGGACTCATATAACGACTTTTGGCACACCTACGTGTCGTTCTCAGTGGGGGGCTATCGCTTCGAGCGCGATCTCGCTCACATCGTCCAAGACGGCCTCATGGCCGTGTTCTTCTTCGTGATCGGCCTGGAGATCAAACGGGAGTTTGTGAACGGCCAGCTCCGGGATCCCCGCTTTGCCGCCCTGCCCGCGGTGGCCGCCCTCGGCGGCATGGTGGTGCCCGCCCTCGTTTTCTTCGCCTTCAACGCTGGCGGGCCCGGCCAAGACGGCTGGGGTATCCCCATGGCCACCGATATCGCCTTTGCCATGGGTGTCCTGTCGCTGCTCGGCAATCGCATCTCTCGTCAGATGAAGGTGTTCCTGCTGACCCTGGCCATAGTGGACGACATCGGTGCCATCCTGGTGATCGCCATCTTCTACACCAGCGATCTCTCCGGCAATTGGCTGCTCACCGCCGCCATTCTGCTGGCCGGTATTTTGGTGCTCCGCCGACTGCACGTTTGGTATCTGCCCGTCTACCTCGTCCTCGGGGTGGCCTTCTGGCTGGCCGTGTTTGAATCCGGGGTCCACGCCACCATTGCCGGAGTGATCCTCGGACTGATCACGCCAGCCAAGCCGCTCCAGTCGGAAGAGGAGGCCCGGCGCTGGGCCAACTGGCTCCAGATGCAAGACGAGGTGCACCTCGACGATGTGCGCCGGGTCGGATTCCACATTCGGGAGTCGCAGCCGGTTAGCTTGCGGATTGAAGATCTGCTCCACCCCATCGCCGGCTACATCATCATTCCCATCTTCGCCCTCTCCGCTGCTGGGGTGGAGCTCTCGGGTGATGTGCTGTCTGATGCGGTAACTTCGCCGGTAACAGTGGGGGTGGCCATCGGGCTGGTGGTGGGCAAGACCGCGGGCATCTCGCTGTTCTCCTGGATCGCCCACCGATTGGGCTGGGTCACCATTCCGAAGTCGCTGTCCGGCCTCCACATGGTGGGGTTGGCCATGGTGGCCGGCATCGGCTTCACCGTGTCGCTGTTCATATCCCGCTTGGCCTTTGACGACCCATCGGTAGCAGATGAGTCCAGGATCGGCATTCTCGTGGGGTCGCTGATCGCCGCGGTGGTTGGTCTGGCGATTTTGTCCCGTACCGAACCCCGTCCCAAGCACGCCGACATGGCCTGATCCCCCGAATTGTCGTCGGTTGGGTTTAGGGTCTGTTTGACAACCACTCCTTCTCACCCCCTACTTTCTCCCCGTGCCCAACGCTCTCGTCATCGTCGAGTCTCCGGCCAAGGCCAAAACCATCGCGGGCTATTTGGGAACCGGCTATGTGGTGGAATCCTCCATCGGGCACATTCGCGATCTGCCCAGCAACGCCAGCGAGGTGCCGGCGGCCTATCGGAACGAGTCGTGGTCGCGACTGGGAATCGACGTCGATAACGACTTCAAGCCGCTCTATGTGGTGCCCTCCGACAAGAAGGCCCAGATTCGCAAGCTGAAGCAGTTGCTCAAAGAGTCCGACGAGCTGTACCTAGCCACCGATGAAGACCGCGAGGGAGAGGCCATCGCCTGGCACCTGCTCGAAGTTCTGTCTCCGAAGGCCGATGTCAACGTCAAGCGGATGGTGTTCCACGAGATCACGCCGTCGGCCATCCAGGCCGCTATCGACTCCCCTCGAGATCTGGACCGCCGTTTGGTGGATGCCCAAGAGGCCCGTCGACTGCTCGATCGGCTGTACGGCTATGAGGTTTCTCCGGTGCTGTGGAAGAAGGTGCTGCCCCGCCTCTCAGCTGGTCGGGTGCAGAGCGTGGCCACCCGCATTGTGGTTGAGCGCGAGCGGGAGCGCATGGCCTTCACGGCCGCCGACTACTGGAGTCTGAGCGCCGAACTCCGGGTGCTGGGTGACTTGGACCCCGGCGATCCTTCCGCCTTTACTGCCTCCCTAACTTCGGTGGACGGGGCCAAGGTGGCCACCGGCAAGGATTTCAACAGCGATGGACAGCTCCGCAGTTCCGACGCCGTCCATCTCGACGAGGAAGCTGCTCGCGGTTTGGCCCGGGGCCTGGCCGACGCCGAGATCAACGTGCGAAATGTCGAGGTCAAACCCTACCGCCGCCGCCCCGCGGCTCCCTTCATGACTTCCACCTTCCAGCAAGAGGCTGGACGCAAGCTGCGTCTGTCGGCGGCCATGGCTATGAGGACGGCTCAGTCGCTGTATGAGAAGGGCTACATCACCTACATGCGCACCGACAGCACCACCTTGTCGGATACTGCCCTGCGGGCGGCTCGAGCCGTTGTCTCTGATCGCTTCGGCGCTTCCTTTCTGCCCGATGAGCCCCGTCGCTACGCCAAGAAAGTCAAGAACGCGCAAGAGGCCCACGAAGCCATCCGTCCTTCGGGCGATATATTCCGCTCTCCTGAAGAAGTTAGGACGGAAGTGCCCAAGTTGGAGGCCCAGGTCTACGAACTGGTTTGGCAGCGCACGGTGGCTTCTCAGATGACCGACACCGTGGGTGAGACCGTCCATGTCGATCTTGGTGGCACCACTGACGATGGGCGTGATGCCGGTTTCTCAGCGGCGGGGACGGTGATTACCCACGAGGGTTTCCGCCGGGTGTACACCGAGGGGACCGACGACGACGCCGACCAGGAGGATGCCGAGCGGCGCATGCCTGCGCTGGCAGCCGGTGATCCGTTGGCCATCGAGGAGTTGACTCCCAACGGCCACGCCACCCAGCCCCCGGCCCGCTTTACCGAGGCATCGCTGGTGCGGAGATTGGAGGAGCTGGGTGTCGGCCGCCCCTCCACCTATGCCACCATCATGAACACCATCGTCGACCGGGGCTATGTGTGGAAGAAGGGCTCGGCGCTAGTGCCGTCGTTCACCGCCTTTTCGGTGGTCAGCCTGCTGGAGAAGCACTTTCCCAATCTGGTGGACTATGCCTTCACCGCTCGCATGGAAGACGACCTCGACGGCATTGCCTCTGGCGACCGGGAGTCCATCCCCTGGCTGAGCAGGTTCTATTTCGGACCTGCCGACGGAGAGCCCGACGACGAATCTGCCCATGGCGTTGCCAAGTACGGACTTCGCACCGCAGTGTCAGACCGCTTGGGTGAAATCGACGCACGGGCAGTGAACTCCATTCCCATCGGCACCGATGAGAGCGGCGAAGCGGTGGTGGCCAGAGTCGGGCGCTATGGACCCTATGTCCAGCGCGGCGAAGACCGGGCCAGCCTTCCCGACGACCTGCCTCCCGACGAACTGACCCTGGATCGGGCTCTCAGATATATAGCCGCTCCTTCTGGGGATCGGACCCTGGGGGACGATCCCGAGACTGGCTTGCCGGTGGTCGTGCGCACCGGACGGTTCGGTCCTTATGTCCAAGTGGGCGAGGAATCCGACAATGGCGGGGAGAAACCCAAGCGGGCATCACTTCTGGCCGACATGCAGCCGGAGACGGTCACGCTTGAAGATGCCCTCAAGGTGCTGTCGTTGCCCCGGGTGGTGGGCACCGACCCCGCCGACGGCGTCGAAGTAGTGGTTCAGAACGGGCGCTACGGGCCGTACCTCAGCAAGGGCAAGGAGAACCGGAGTCTGGAGTCCGAAGACCAGCTGTTCACCGTCACCTTGGAGCAGTGCCTGGAATTGCTGTCTCAGCCCCGCCGTCGGCGGGGACAGACGGCCAAGCCCCCCCTGCGCGAGCTTGGCCCCGACCTGGCCACCGACAAGCCGATGGTGGTCAAAGACGGCCGCTATGGCCCCTATGTGACTGATGGGGAGGTGAACGCCTCGTTGGGCAAAGGAGACTCGGTAGAGACGCTCACCGTTGAACGGGCGTCGGAGCTACTCCAGGTACGCCGGGACAAGATTGCTGCTGGTGGCGGCAAGCCTGCCCGGCGAAAGCCGGCGGCAAAGAAGAAGAGCACGGCAAAGTCAGGTTCGACGAAGAAAAAGCCGCAGCCACGTACGAAGTCGTGAGGCGATAGCTAACCTCAGCGGCGTGGAGGCGGCGCGGCGTGGCACTTGACGGGTCCTCCTCCTCGGCGGCGGCCACTCGAGTTGACCGGATATTCGGCAGCGTTCAGTACTTCCGCCTTTGGATCGCCCAGATTTTCTCCTCCGGCGGCGATTGGCTGGCTCTGTTCGCCATTCTCATCACTGCCGACCGCGTCGGCGGCGGCACCCCGGAGGCGTCGGTGGCCTACGTGATGATCGCCCGCTTCCTGCCCGGACTGATTTTTGGCTCGGCCGCCGGGGTGCTGGTGGACCGCTGGGACCGCAAGCGGACGATGGTGGTGTGCGACCTTGGGCGAGCGGCCACCATCTTGTGGCTGCCGTTTGTGGACTTCGTCTGGCAGCTGGTGGTGGCCTCGCTCATTCTCGAGGGGTTTGCCCTGCTGTGGGGTCCGGCCAAGGAATCCTCGGTGCCCAATCTGGTTCCCCGGGAGAAGCTGACCGGGGTCAACTCACTCTCTTTGGTAGCCGCCTACGGCACGTTCCCGATAGCTGCGGGCGTGTCCATTGGCTTGGCCAGCTTGGCTACGGTGATCCAGCGGGTTAGCGCCGTCGACTTTCTACGCATCGATGCCGAGTCAATGGCGTTCTACATAGATGCGGCGACTTTCTTGCTGGCGGCGGCAATCGTGTCAAGGCTTGCCCTGCCCCGGGGGCCGCAGACGACCAGTGGGCAAGGCGATGGATCGAGCCGCGTTTGGGCGCCAGAGCAGGTATTCAAGGACCTGCGCGAAGGATGGAGCTACATCTTCATCAATCCCACTGTGCGGACGGTGAACATCGCCTTGGCCATCGGACTGATTGGCGGAGGCATGATCGTGCCTCTGGGGCCGGTGTTCGCCGAGGATGTGCTCCACGTTGATGGAGGTGACGGATTCCGTGTCTTCATGGTTGCCTTGGGCATCGGTGTGGCGCTTGGCATCGTAGGGTTGACCGTGAGGCAAAACCGCCTGCACAAAGAGCGAGTCTTCATTGCCGCAGTGTTCGGGGCCGGGGCGTGCCTATTTGTGGCCACCTCGATGTGGACGCTATTCGGATCGGCCCTCCTTGTCGGAGGACTCGGCGTGTGTGCGGGAACGGTGTACGTCTTGGGAATAACCCTGCTTCAGGAAAGCGCCACCGAAGACCTGAGAGTCCGGGTCTTCGCTGGGCTGTTCACGCTTGTTCGTTCGTCAGTGATGCTGGCCCTATTGCTCGGCCCAGCGTTGGCCCTGTTCCTCAACGGGCTGTCCGACAAGTTCTTTGACAAGGATGTGAACATCCTCGGCTTCGACGTGATCATTCCCGGCGTGCGCCTCACGCTGTGGTTGGCTGCCCTCATCATGGTTGCAGCCGGGTTCTTGACCCTCGTATCAAGGCGGGGAGCGAGATCATGACTGGCCGACTGATTGCCTTCGAGGGGGGCGAAGCCGTCGGCAAGAGCACGCAAGCCAAGCTGCTTGCTGAGCGCTTGGGGGCGTTGCTGACCTTCGAGCCCGGTGCCACCGATTCGGGGGCTCGGATTCGCTCGCTGGTGTTGGATTCGCCCGATCTGGCGCTGTCATCCCACGCCGAGGCCCTCTTGATGGCCTCCGACCGGGCCCAGCACGTGGCCGAGGTGATCCGTCCCGCACTGGAGTCGGGGATTCACGTGGTCACCGACCGGTTCATCGGGTCGTCCTTGGCCTATCAGGGCTTCGGTCGGGGCTTGGGCGTCGACGATGTGTTGGCCCTGTCGCTCTTTGCCACCGGTGGTCTCCAGAGCGACCTGAACGTGCTGTTGGAGGTGTCGGAGTACGTAGCTCGATCTCGCCAGCCATCGCCGGGCGACCGAATCGAAGCCGAGGACGCAGACTTCCACCAGCGAGTGCTCGACGGATTCCGAACCCTGGCCGAAAAGGACCCCGAGCGGTGGGTGGTGATCGATGGCGGCCGTCCCGTGGAAGAAGTGGCTGGAGCGGTGAACGCCGCAGTTCGGGATCGACTCGGTGTCTGACTCGCTGAACCTGGATGAGCGACAACTCGATTCGCTGGGCGATTCGCTGGGCGATTCGCTGCCCGGCATCGACGATGCCGTCGACAATGTCTGGGCCCAGTTGGAAGGCCAGCCCCGGGCAGCCGAGATCTTGGCCTCGGCGGCGACGCAGCCGGTTCACGCCTACCTGTTCTGCGGCCCAAGGGGTACAGGCAAGCGCACTGCCGCCTTGGCCTTTGCCGCATCGCTGATCGGGGCTGACTCCCGCAGCCGACGCTTGGCTATGGCTGGGCGCCACCCTGACGTGTCCATCCACGAACCCGAGGGCCGCACCCTGCGAGTGGTTGAGGCCGACGAGATCACTTTCGAGGCGTCCCGCAGCCCGGTGGAGGCCCTCCACAAGGTGATCGTTTGCGACCGATTTCACACCGCGGAGCCCGAAGCGGTGGCCAGCCTGCTCAAGACCATCGAAGAGCCGCCCCCCACCGCGGTGATTGTGCTGTTGAGCGAGGAGATCCCTCCCGACCACTCCACCGTGGCCTCGCGCTGCGTCATCGTGGAGTTCGACCCCGTGCCCGACGAGGATGTGCGCGGCATTCTGGAACGAGAAGGGGTTGATCCCCAGGAATTGGACGACATTGTTGCCGCTGCTGCCGGAGACGTGAGTCGGGCGCGGCTGCTGGCCTCTGATGCCAGCCTGGGCCGTCGGCGGCGGGCGTGGACCGAGATCCCGAGCCGCTTGGACGGAACCGGGAGCACTGTGGCGGCATTGGTCGATGACTTGAGGGCGCTCATCGACGAAGCCCAGGCCCCGTTGACTGCCCGCCAGCAGGCCGAATCTGAGGACTTGGCCCGCATTGAAGCCGAAATGGGTGCTCAAGCCCGCCTGCGCCGGGAAATGGACGCCCGCCACCGTCGAGAGCAGCGCCTGCTGCGAGCCGACGAACTGCGCTTCGGTCTAGCCACCTTGGCCGATCTTTACCGCCAGCAGATGGCCGATGAGCGCCACGCCGACGAGGCCGTCGAGGCCATCAGCCGGCTGCGCGACGCCCACGCCTGCCTGGTGCGAAACCCCAACGAACCCCTCCTCCTCCAAGCCCTTTTCCTGTCTCTCCCTCGATTGTGAGGTCGGTCGGGCGAGGCGAACGGCATTGGGCTTTCTATGCAGGGAAAACTGGGTAGCATTTTGATGTTCTCTAATTCTCATCATGATGCTAACGTTTGCCCTATGAGGACGACCGTGACATTGGCTGATGATGTCGCTGCGGCGGTCCAAGGACTGCGGCGGAAGGAGGGCATCGGCATGAGCGAGGCGGTGAATCGTCTGGTGCGCGATGGACTGGTCAGGCCTGCGGAGACGCCTGCCTATGTTCACGAGAGTTTTGACATGGGCATGAAGATCGACGTGACCAACGTCGGTGAGGTTCTTGGCATGCTCGACGAATTCGAGTTGGGCGACCATCAAGGCGGGGCTGGGTCCGAGGCCTCTCTCCTCGCGTGATTGTCGACGCCAACCTCCTGCTATACGCCACCGACTCCTCGTCTGTACATCACGACAAGGCGGTGCTCTGGCTAGAAGAGGTGCTGAACAGCAGCCGTCGGGTGGGCCTGCCGTTACAGACCATTGCCGCCTTTTTGCGGATCAGCACCAATCCGAGGGTTTGGGATCGCCCCATCACCCCAGCCCAGGCCTGGCAGAGAGTGCGCGCCTGGCTTGACGCCGATCCAGTGTGGGTTCCAACTGCTGGCCCCAGGACAGCCGAGGTGCTGGGCGAGCTCATCATGCGGTATCACCTCTCGGCCAACCTTGTGCCCGATGCGACTCTGGCCGCGTTGGCGCTTGAGCATGGTCTGGTTGTCATGAGCGCCGACACCGACTTCGCCCGGTTCAGCGAGATCGGCTGGGAAAACCCGCTCTCCGACAAGTGAGGACCAGCGCACAACAGCAGCAGATCGAGCAGAACTCTATGTGGATTAGGGGCCTCCTCCAGTCCCTTTTCCTGTCTCTCCCCGGCCAATAGGGCTGGTAGCCTGACCCCGCGCCCGAGTAGCTCAGTCGGCAGAGCAATTCATTCGTAATGAATAGGTCAGGAGTTCGATTCTCCTCTCGGGCTCCGCTCTTCTTCTCAGGTCTCGCTCAAGAACCGTCTACCAGTCGCATGGGGAGCATGGTTAGGGAGGAAATACTGCCGTCGACGGCGGAGGTGGTGTAGCCCACGAGAATGGCCCAGTCGCCGGATGCGGAGCGCTCATCGAAGGGCAACTGTGTCTCGAACGGCAGGTTTTCGCCGAGCGCCCCACCTTGGGCCAGGGCCAGGCCCAGCAGGCCGTCCTGGTCTTCGACTTGGAACACAATCGTGCCCTCGAAGCCGTTGCCCTGACCGACCACAACCGTGCCGCCGGCCAGCAGCTCGCCGACGGCCGGGGACTCCACCACGATGTCTTTCGACTGAGCGCTGATGACCACCCAGGCCAAAGAACCGTCGTCGAGTTGGACCTGTTGCATGTAGATGGTGGAGGCCAACCCGAACAGCGAACCGTCCTCGGCAATCCGGGGCAGCTCTGCGGTGGCGGTCATCTCGGACTGAATGGACGGACGGGGTAAGGCAGCCCTTTCGCCAAGGGCGACGTGTTGGGCAAAGGCCGCCGCCGCTTCATCCGGTGTCCGGGGCCACTCCGGCGGCGTTTCGGTGGGCCATACCAACAGCTCTGGCAATGGAGGAGGGGTTGGCTCGGGCGGCATCGTCATCGTGGGTGATGCAGTCGGGGTTGGTGCCGCAGTGGGCGTCGGAGACTCCGTCGGAGGGGCGGCGGTCGGGGTCTTGTCTTGGTCCACGGTTTCGACGATGGGAACTTCGGCGACTTCAGGCTCCTCCTCACCGTTGCCGCAGGCGGCCAAGACGAGAACTACTGCCATCAATGGAGCCCACATTCGGCGAATCACATCCGAACACTATCCTGGGGCGCCCATGCTTCCTGCCGACGTCAAGCCCATCTCGGTTGACGATCACATAATCGAACCTCCTCATCTGTGGCAGAGTCGGCTGCCCGCTGCCTTCCGCCATCAGGGCCCCCGGGTCGTCGAGTTGGAGAATGGCACCGAGGCCTGGCTGTACGAGGATCAGGTGATCCAAACCGTGCGAGGCAATACCCGCACGCTGCCCGGCTTTGACGACGATCCGCTAGGTGTGGCCAGGTTCAGCGAGATGCGCCCCGGCTGCTATGACCCAAAGGCCCGCCTGGAAGACATGGACCTCGACGGCATCTGGGCCCAGGTCAACTTCCCCGACTTCAGCCGGTTTGCCGGCCACCGGTTTGTGGTCAGCCACGACTTCGAGCTCGCCGCCCTCTGCGTTCGGGCCTACAACGACTTCATCCTGGAGGAGTGGTGCGCCACCGACCCGCAGCGACTCATCCCCCTGATCGTGGTGCCGCTGTGGGATCCGGCCGCTGCGGCCGACGAGGTACGGCGCACCGCGGCCATGGGGGCCCGAGCCGTGGCCTTCTCGGAAAATCCGACCTCTCTAGGGTTGCCGTCGGTGTACACCGACCACTGGGAGCCGCTGTGGGAAGCGGTGGATGAGACCGGCCTGGTGGTGTGCTTGCACATCGGTTCGTCGTCCAAGCTCATCAAGTCGTCAGACGACGCCCCGCCGTGCACGGTGCTGCCTTATGTGGGGGCAAACTCCATGATCGCCTGCTCCGACTGGCTGTTCTCGGGCATATTGGACCGTCACCGCTCAATCAAGGTCGCCTTCTCAGAGGGCGGGGCCGGATGGGCCCCCTACCTGCTGGAACAGTCCAGCGAAGTCTTTGAGAGCTTCCGGGTGCAGCTCCCCGCCGAGCGCCCTCCTCGGGAGACCTTCGCCGAGCACATGACCGTGTGCATGCTGCGTGACGACACCGCCATTGCTGCCCTCGACGTGATCGGCGAAGACAACATCACCTGGGAGTCCGACTACCCCCACGAATCAACCCTGTTCCCCAACAGCATGGAATCGCTCCAGCACGCCACCGCCCCCATGACCGAGGAAGCAGCCCGCAAATTCGCAGAAACCAACGCTTGCAGGTTGTTCAACATCACGGCTTGATTCACAGTGCCGGAACTAGTGTGAATTCAACTCGTCAATAGGAGTACACGAATGGACAGAATCGAATCTCTCCTCCGACCCCGGTACGACTGGAGTGTCGATGAGGCTGAGGGATTGATCTCGCGTCCATTCCACGATCTCTTGGGCGCTGCCCATGAGGTTCACCGGCTGCGCAACGATCCCCACGTCGTCGAGGCGGCGATGCTGCTGTCCATCAAGACTGGGGCATGTCCTGAAGACTGCGCCTATTGCCCCCAGTCGGCCCGGTGGAACACTGGGCTCAAGGCGGAGCGGCTCATGCCCACCGGTGAGATCGTTGCCGCCGCAGAGAAGGCCAAGAGCGCGGGCGCAACCCGGTTTTGCATGGGGGCGGCATGGCGTGAGCCGAACGACCAGCAGGTTGCCGAGGTCGGCCAGGCCGTCCGCGAGGTGGGAGCCCTCGGCATGGAAACCTGCGCCACACTGGGGATGCTCACGGCCGAACAGGCCAACTCACTGGCCGGCGCGGGCCTCGACTTTTACAACCACAACCTCGACACGTCACCCGAGTTCTACGGGGAGATCATCACCACCCGCGTCTATCAAGACCGCCTGGATACCCTCGGCCATGTCCGAGACGCCGGGGTCAAGCTCTGCGCGGGCGGAATAGTCGGGATGGGGGAGTCGAGGCGCGACCGTGCCGGACTGCTGACGCAGCTCGCGCGGCTTGATCCGCATCCGGAGAGCGTTCCCATCAACCTGCTGGTTCAGGTTCCGGGAACTCCGCTGTTCGGCACCGACAAGCTAGATCCGCTCGAGCTGGTCAGGACCATCGCGGCGACTCGGCTGATGATGCCCGAGTCGGTAGTTCGGTTATCGGCGGGCCGCAACGAGATGACCGACGAGCTTCAGGCCCTGTGCCTGCATGCCGGGGCCAGCAGCATCTTCCTCGGCGACAAGCTCCTCACCACCGCCAATCCCGGCTCGACCCGAGACGATGCCCTGCTGGAGAAGCTCGACACGGAGTTGGTGGAGCTGTGATGGCGCGCATTCGGTCGTTTGTCCTGACCAGCTTCGGACGATGAGGGTCATCTCCTCCCGGATCGACACCGGATCGTCAACGTTTGCCGCCAACGCCGCGGCCTATGAGGAGATGGTGTCGGTTCTCCGCGAACGCCAGCACTGGGTGATCGACGGGGGCGACGGTCGTGAGCGGCAAATCGAACGCCACCTAGCCCGGGGCAAGGTAATGGTGCGCGACCGGATCGATCTCGTCACCGACGACGGAACCCCGTTTCTCGAACTCTCGATGCTCAGCGGATGGGGTCAGTACGACGACGCTGCCCCCGGCGCGGGGATGGTCACCGGGATCGGGATCGTGTGCGGTGTGCCCTATGTGTTCATCGCCAACGACGCCACGGTCAAAGGCGGCTCCTTGCTCCCGATGTCCATAAAAAAGCACGTGCGAGCCCAGGACATTGCGGCCGAAAATGGCCTTGGTGTCATCTACCTGGTTGATTCCGGTGGGGCGTTCCTCCCGCTCCAAGACGAGCTATTTCCCGACAAAGACCACTTTGGGGGCAGCTTCTACCGCCAGGCCCGGCTGTCGGCCCAGGGCTTGCCGCAGCTCTCGGTTGTGCTGGGCGGTTGTACGGCCGGTGGGGCCTACGTACCCGCGCTCAGCGACGAGGTCATCATGGTCCGAGGCATCGGTCGCATCTTTTTGGGCGGTCCTCCCATTGTGAAAGCCGCGCTAGGCGAGATCATCGAGCCCGACGATCTCGGCGGCGCCGAGCTCCACACCCGGGAATCGGGCGTCAGCGATCACATGACCGAAACCGAACACGAGGCCTATGGGCTCTTGCGTGAAATCTGCGAGACCACCAACCAACGCAGCTTCGAACACCGGGAGGGCTGGATCGATTGGGCTGAGCCAGAGCCGCCAGCCTACGACGCCGAGGAAATCTACGGAATCGTCAACGCCGACGACCGGATTCCCTTCGACGCCACCGAGATCATCGCCCGGATCGTCGACGGCTCCCGGTTCGCCCCGTTCAAGCCATCGTGGGGCGACTCTGTGATCTGCGGGTTCGCTCGGTTGTGGGGACATCTGGTGGGTGTTATTGCCAACAACGGCATCCTCTTCAACGAATCGGCGCTCAAGGCCACCCACTTCATCGAGCTGTGCGAACAGCGCCGCGTGCCTCTGCTGTTCCTCCAGAACACCAGCGGGTACATGGTGGGTCGCGACTCCGAGGTCGGAGGGATCGCCAAGAACGGCGCCAAGATGGTGGCGGCGGTGGCCAACGCCACCGTGCCGAAGTACACGGTGCTGATCGGCGGTTCTTACGGTGCGGGGAACTACGGCATGTGCGGCCGCGGCTTTGATCCCCGCTTCCTGTTCGCTTGGCCGAACTCGCGCATCGCCACCATGGCTGCCGATACTGCTGAGACCGTGCTGGTCGACATTCGGGTCGGCGGCATGAAGGGAGCAGAGACCACCGAGGCTGAACTCGAAGAGATTCGCAGCGAGATCCGCCAGCAGTACGAAACCCAGTCCGACCCCTATTACGCCACCTCCCGGCTTTGGGACGACGGTCTCATCGATCCGGTGCACACCCGAGACATGCTGGGCCTCTGCTTGGCGCTGGCCGCCCGCCAAGACGAGCCGCCGCCCGGTCCCGGGATCGTCTATCGCATGTGAACCCATGCGCATCCTAATTGCCAACCGGGGGGAGATTGCCCGCCGGGTCATTCGCACCGCCACAGCACTCGGTCATGAAACGGTTGCGGTGTACGCCGACCCCGATGCCTTTGCCCCTCACGTTGGGGAGGCCACCTGCTCTCATCGAATTGGACCAGCACCGTTGGCCGAGTCGTATCTGTCGGTGGAGCAACTGTTGGCCGCAGCGGTCGAGACCGCCGCCGATGCCGTGCACCCCGGGTACGGCTTCCTATCGGAGAACGCCTCCTTTGCCCAAGCGGTGCTCGACGCCGGTCTCACCTGGATCGGTCCATCCCCTCAGGCCATCACCGTTATGGGCTCCAAGATCGAGGCCCGACGACTGGCAGAGTCCGCCGGAGTTCCCGTCATCCCCGGCTATTCCGACTCCCAGAGCGAAGAAGCACTGCGAACGGCGGCCGAAGACATCGGCTTCCCCGTGCTAATCAAGGCCTCAGCGGGCGGAGGCGGCAAGGGCATCCGGATCGCCCACTCCCCCGAGGAGTTCTCGGGCGCCCTCAGCGAGGCCCGGCTGGAGGGTGAGCGTTCGTTTGCCAGCGCCGACATGATTGTCGAGCGCTACATCGAACGCCCTCGTCACGTCGAGGTGCAGGTGGTGGGCGACAAGCACGGCACGGTAATCGACCTCGGCACCCGAGAGTGCTCTGTGCAGCGCCGCTATCAGAAACTTCTCGAGGAGGCCCCGGCGCCCAATCTGCCCGACTCGACACATGCCTCGCTTTGCCACGCGGCGGCGGCGTTGGCCGACAGCATTGGCTACGACTCCACTGGCACGGTCGAGTTCATCGTTGATGATGACAACCTAGATTCGTTCTTCTTTTTGGAGATGAACACCCGCCTCCAAGTAGAGCATCCGGTGACCGAGCTCGTGACCGGTCTGGATTTGGTGGGTCTCCAGATCCGGGTGGCCGCGGGTGAGCCGCTTGGCCTGTCCCAGGACGACATCAGATTTACCGGCCATGCCATCGAAGCCCGGGTCAATGCAGAGAACGCCGACGACGACTTCGCCCCCCAGATCGGGACCGTCACTCACCTCGATGTTCCGCCGGATTGCCGCTGGGATTCGGGCATTGAGATCGGTAGCGACGTCTCACCTCACTACGACCCCATGATTGCCAAGCTGATCGTGTCGGCTGAAGACCGGGATAGTGCTCTACAGAAGCTTGGCGAAGCGCTTGAGGGGCTGCTCATCGGTGGAATAGTCACTAATTCCGGCTTCCATCGCTGGCTTCTCGACCAGCCCGAAATCGCCGCCGGTCGGGTCACTACCCGGCTGTTGGACGAGATCACCCCATCATCGGGAAGCGACCGCACCAGTGCAGCCGCGTCAGCGGCAACTGCATGGCGATCTGAGGTCTCGCGCCCAATGGGGAGTCCGTGGCACGATCTCGGCGGTTGTGGATTCACACCCCATGAGCGCCGATCGACGTTGTTCTTGCGGGACTTCACCGGCGAGGTTCACGAAGTCGACAATGTGCCAAGCCCGGGGCCACCGGGCGCGTCTTATGTTGATATCGCCAATCGACAAGTCGTCGTCAACCTGAGTGGGCAGTCCTACACATTCCAAATTGTCTCCCCATCAGAGCAATGGGCTCCCCGCATCGGGAGCGGAGGCGGCCCGGCCAACGCGGTAGTTGCTCCGTTCCCCGGCGTTGTATCCGACGTGCTTGTCAAACCCGGCAGTTCCGTGTCCGGTGGCGATCCGGTAGTGATCATCGAAGCTATGAAGATGCTTCACACTCTCTCCGCCGTTGGGTCGGGACTGGTCGACGAAATTCGCGTCTCACCCGGCGACACCGTGATGACCGACCAAGTGCTGGTTACGTTCCAGCTGGACGAGGCTCGCTAGCGAAGCCGCACGAGCCGAGCCGAAAGGCTCTGTCTCTACTTGTTGTCGGGCTCGCGCCCGAAGCGCTCCATTGACTTCTCGAACGCGGCCAGCGTGGAATAAACCGCCACCCGGTCGAACTGCCGCTGGATGTTCCGGTCGGTGGTGTCGGCGTGTACGTCCACTGCCATCTTGGCCAGCCCAACCGCTTCGGTGGGCAGCGACATCAGGTGACGGCAGAACGCGTAGACCTCATCCATTAGAGACTCGGCCGGGTACACCTCGTGTACCAGCCCGATGGATTTGGCCTGCTCGGCATCGATTTCCATGGTGGCCATGGCCATCCACTTAGCCCAGCTAGGCCCGATGAGCCGGGTAAGCCGGCTGGTGCCCCCGCTGCCGGCGATGCCTCCCAGCTTCACCTCGGGCAACGCGAACGACGCCTCAGGGGTGCAGAATCGGAAGTCCACCGACCCGGACATTTCCACCCCCGCCCCCAGGCAACGGCCTTGGATGGCCATGATCACCGGCTTCTCTACTGATTCCATCTCGTCGTACAGCAGGTGGTGGCTGCGGTAGTCCCGGCGGAAATTCCACCCTGGGTGCTGGTCCATGGTCTCCGGGTTACCAGGGCGATTCCCCGCCGGGCTGGAGATGTCCTGTCCGGCGGTGAAGTAGCGGCCTTTGGCGGCGATCACCATGCAGAGCAGATCATCGCGGTCGCCCAGCGCCAGCACCGCCTCCCACAGAGATGCGGTCATGTCATGGCTGATGGCGTTCAGCTTGTCGGGGCGGTCGAGGGTGACCGTGATGATCCCGTCGTCGATGTCGATGACCGCGTTGGGGTGGCCAGCCGGATCGTCAGCCATGGCTCAGACCCTAGTTGTCTGTCTAGGCGGCGGCCTCGCGCAGGCGGGTGGTGCGATGTACCGGATCGGTATCGATCTTGGGGATCACGTGCTCGCCCATCAACTGGATCATCTTGAGGTCGTCGGCCCGTTCGGCCGAGCCCAACCCGAACACCAATTGGTCGGCGCCGGCATCGGCCCACGCCTGGGCGCCCTTCAGGGCCTGGTCGGGATTGCCCATCACCGCGCCCGGCTGGCCGATCATGGCCTGGGCCTCCTCGATGGGGGGCATGGGGATGGTCTGGGGCCACGGCGGCACCCACTCGGGGCGGGGGAAGGTGTCGTGGTAGCGGAACACGTTGGACTGTAGGTAGGTCATCGACGACCGCATGATGGCGTCCACCGCTTCCTCGGTGGTCTCGGCCACGAACGCCCCGCTGGTCACCATGATGTTGTCGTTCACGAACGACCCCACCGGCTCGGCGTTGCCGATCTCTGCCTTGTAGGCCTCTAGCACCGGGGCCAGCTCGGCCAGTTCTCCCACCGAGAAGCCCAGCACGCCTAGGCCCTTGCGGGCGGCCATGGCATAGCTGGTGGTGTTGCCCGCGGCGTACCACATTGCCGGGTGGCCCTTGCCCCACGGCTTGGGGAGCACCTTGCGGGGCGGCAGCGACCAGAACTTGCCCTCGTAGCCCTCGTAGGTGTCCTGGGTCCACATCTTGGCGAACTCGCCGATGACGTCCTCCCAGATCTCCTTGGTGGCCGTGGTGTCGGTGATGCCCTCCCGGTGCAGAAAGCCCAGAATCTCGTGGCTGCCCGCGCCCCTGCCGGTGCCGAACTCGAACCGGCCACCGGAGAGATGGTCGAGCATGGCCACCCGCTCGGCCACCTTGGCCGGATGGTTCACCTGGGGCAGCGGGTTGAAGATTCCCGAGCCGATGTGGATCCTCTCGGTGGCGCTGGCCAGATAGCCGGCCACGGCGTCGTTGGCCGACAGATGGGAGTACTCGTCGAGGAAGTGGTGCTCGGTGAGCCACACGTACTTGAACCCGGCCTTGTCGGCCGCGATCACCAACTCCAACTCCTCCATCAAAGCCTTGTGCTCGGCTTCGGGATCGCCCTCCCGGCGAAACTGGGGCACATAGCCCTGGATGAAGACTCCAAATTCCATGACGGTCTCTTTTCTGGGTATTTCGGCTGATATTTCCTAGTTATCCGTTAGGCCGCGGCCTCCCGCAAGCGGGTGGTGCGGTGTACCGGGTCGGTGTCGATCTTGGGGATCACGTACTCGCCCAACAGCTCAATTGTTTTGAGGTCGTCGGCTCGCTCGCTGGAGCCCATGCCGAACACCAATTGGTCGGCCCCGGCATCAGCCCACTGCTGACAGCCCTTCAGCGCTTGATCGGGGTCGCCCGTAACGCTGCCGGGCTGGCCCACGGTGGCCCAAAGCTCCTCGGCGGAGGGCATGGGGATGGTCTGGGGCCACGGCGGCACCCACTCGGGCCGGGGGAAGGTGTCGTGGTAGCGGAACACGTTGGACTGTAGGTAGGTCATCGACGACCGCAGCGCGTGGTCCACGGCTCCCTGAGCGGTTTCAGCCACGAACGCCCCGGTGGTCACCATGAGGTTGTCGTTCACGAAAGCTCCCACCGGGTCGGCGTTGACGATGTCTTTCTTGTAGGCCTCCAGCACTGGGGCCAGCTCGTCGAGGGCCCCCACCGAGAAGCCGAGCACGCCCAGGCCCTTGCGGGCGGCCATGGCGTAGCTGGTGACGTTGCCCGCCGCGTACCACATTGCCGGATGCCCCTTGCCCCACGGCTTGGGGAGCACCTTGCGGGGCGGCAGCGACCAGAACTTGCCCTCGTAGCCCGCGTAGGTGTCCTGGGTCCACATTTTGGCGAACTCGCCGATGACGTCCTCCCAGATCTCCTTGGTATGGGAGGTGTCGGTGATGCCCTCCCGGTGCAAAAAGCCCAGGATCTCGTGGCTGCCCGCGCCCCGGCCAGTGCCGAACTCGAACCGGCCGCCGGTGAGATGGTCGAGCATGGCCACCCGCTCGGCCACCTTGGCCGGGTGGTTCACCTGGGGGAGCGGGTTGAAAATGCCCGAGCCGATGTGGATGCGCTCGGTGGCGTGGGCCAGATATCCGGCGATGGCATCGTTGGCCGACATGTGGGAGTACTCGTCGAGGAAGTGGTGCTCGGGCAGCCACACGTACTTGAACCCGGCCTTGTCGGCCGCGATAACCAGCTCCAGCTCCTCCATGAAGGCGGTGTGCTCGGCATCGGGGTCGACGTCCCGGCGATGCTGGGGCACGTATCCCTGGATGAAAAGTCCAAACTCCATGTCGGCCTCTCTGTTGGTTTTCGGCTGATATTTCCTAACATCTCGCTCGCCTCCGGGCCTAAGTGCGCAAGCGAATAGGCTTCCGGGCCGTGCCTCCCATCCGACCCGATCAGCCGCCCACTCCACCCGCCGACGCCTTCACCGTCCACCGGGCCCCGGTAGATGGCGACCTGTCGCTGGCCTACATCCACGAGGGACAGGGTGGCTACCCCCTGGTGCTGGTTCACGGCTATCCCGAGACCAAGCGCATCTGGTGGCGCAACATCATCCCGCTGGCCGAGGCCGGCTACGAGGTGATCGTGCCCGATTTGCGGGGCTACGGCGACTCCGACCTGTCCGACAACGACCAGTACGACCTGGTGCTGTACTCCCGTGACATCCACACCCTGGTCCACGACGTGCTCGGCCACGAGCGGGTTGGCCTCTTGGGCGGCGACGTGGGCGGCGCGGTGATCGTGGACATGGCCAACCGCTGGCCCGAGTTCGCGGAGCGGATGGTGTTCTTCAACACGGTGGCCCCCTTCATCGTCGACCAAGTGGACTGGTACACCGAGCGGGGTCTGTCGCTGAATCCGCTGCCCCACGGCCCCACCGGCGACTACCGCATCCGCCAGGGCCGCGACCCCCACCAACTGCGGGCCGACCTCGACACCCCTGAACGCTGCCGCCGCTACGTGCGCGACTGCTACGAGCACCGGCTGTGGGCCTCCCAGTACTCCTTCGAGGAGGAAGACATCGACTTCATGACCGAGCCGTTCGCCGATCTGGAGCGGCTGGCCGCGGGCTGGTCGGTGTACCAGCTGGAATACGGCCGGCCGATGACCGAGCCGCCCATGATGGGCATCCAAGTGCAGGCCCCCACGCTCATCTTGTACGGCCCCGACGACCAGGTGGTTCCCAAGGACTTCCCCAAACGCTGCGAAATCGCCTTCGCCAACCGGGTGGGGCCGGTGGTGATCCCCGAGTGCGGCCACTTCCTCCAATGGGAGCGGGCCGACGTGTTCAACGAGCTGGTGAAGTACTTCTACGCCGATCTGAAAGGAGGGCGCGGCTGATGCATCTCAACGAGTTCGCCTCTACCGCCGAGCCGCTGGACATGACGGTCACCGCCGAGTTCGAGAGCCTGTGTACCAGCGCGGCCGACCTCGGCATCGCCCACGGGTCAAACATCTCCTACGTGTCCCGCAACATCGTGGCCCGCCACCACCGGTTCCACTTCTCCGAGTGGGGCAGTGCCGACAACCCCACCGTGCTGTTGCTCCACGGCGGCAACCAGTCGTGCCACTCCTGGGACTTGGTCAGCCTGGCGCTGGCCGACCGCTACCACGTTTTGGCGCTCGACCAGCGGGGTCACGGTGACAGCGAGTGGGCCCGCGACGCCGACTACTCCTCGGGGGCCATGGCCGCCGACGCAGCCGCCTTCTGCGAGGCGCTCGGGGTGGCCGACCCCATCGTGATGGGCCACTCCATGGGTGGCATGAACACCATGCGCCTCACCCTCGTCCACCCCGATCTGGCCAAGGCCATCGTGCTGGTGGACATCGGCCCTGAGATCTCCGAGGTGGGCACCGAGGTGATCCGTACCTTCGTCACCGAGAACCGGGAGTTCAAGGATCTGAACGATTTTGTAGCCGCAGTGCAGAAGTACGACCCCTACCGCAGCCGGGAGCACATCGAGCGCACCGTCAAGTACAACCTGCTCCAACGTGTGGACGGCACCTACATCTCCAAGGTGGACCACGGCCCCCGGCTGGCCCACGGCGCTGAGCACCGCCGGGCCGGCGATCGCTTCACCCTGGAAGAAGCCGAGCGCATCGCCCAGCCGGTGCTGCTGGTACGGGGGGCCGACTCCTGGGTGTTGACCGCCGAGTCCGCTGAGCGGTTCGCCGAGGCGCTGCCCAACGGGCAGTTGGTGACTCTGTCCGATTGCAGCCACAACGTGCACGGCCAGAACACCCCCGGTTTTCTGGCCGCGGTGGAGCCGTTCTTGGCAGGCTTCACGTCATGAGCGACATCAGCACCGCCGTCGAGGCCTGGGATGAGTGGTGCGAATTGCTCAAGCGGATGGGCCGCGAGGTGGTCGCTGCGCCCTATCCCACCGGCGACGGTGGTGACTTGGAAATGCTTGAGCACCTGGCCGACAACGTGGAGGGGTTCTTGGGCTGGGAGGTGTTCCACGCCGACCCCACCCGGCCGTTCTTCAACCGCCAGAACGACCTGACCGTCCAGTGGGGCGGCCCCAACGCCGACAACGTGTACCGCCACGCCCGCATCGAGCCCGGCCGCCGCTACCGCATCTCCGGCAACATGCACGGCTGCGACGACTTCATCATCGCCCTGCGGGCCGGATTCATGCACAACGACATCTGGGGCACCAAGGCCACCATCACCGCCCACGACCTCGGCCTCGCCCGCCACGACGAATTCGAGATCCTGCTAGGGGGCGACGAGCCCGGCGCGGTGGACATTCCCGACGGGGTGCTGTCGGCGTCGATACGGGAGTACTACTTCGACTGGACCGCGGATGAGCCCGCCTTCTTTACCATCGAATGCCTCGACCCCGAACCCGCTCCGGTGCTCGACGGCCCCACCTTCGCCAACCGGGTGCGCCGGGCCATGATGCAGATGACCGACTCCATTGAGCGGTGGAACGCCTACATGGTGATGAACCGGGCCGAGCGCATCGACAACACCTTCACCAATCGCACCCTGGAGGTTTCCAAGGGCCTGTCCATGGCCCGCTACGAGTTCTGCTTCTGGGACTTGGCGCCCGACCAAGCGCTGATCGTGACCGCCGATGTGCCCGAAGCCCACTACTGGGGCGCCCAGCTCTACATGATGGGCACGTTCGAGCTGGTCGACACCTACACCTACATCTCCTGTCGCAACCAGACCCAGACCACGGTCGACTCCGATGGCAAGGTGCGCTACGTGGTGTGCGGTACCGATCCCGGCGTCGCCAACTGGCTCGACAATGCCAACCGCCGCAACGGCCTGTGCACCCTGCGCTGGTTCTGGCCCACCGGCGACCAGGCCATGGCCCCCACCACCGAAGTGGTGGCCCTAGCCGACGTGGCCGATGCCCTGCCCGCCGACCACCCCACCGTGACCCCCGAAGAGCGTGCCGCCGACCTAGCCACCCGCCAAGCCCACCTACGGCATCGGTTCAGGACCTAACCGGACAGGACCCGCCAGCCCACCGGTTCGCCCTGCCCAATCAGGGGCGCATCAAGCCGCCGCCGTCAACTTGAAACGTCTCGCCAGTCACGTACTGGCTGGCGTCGGACAGCAAGAACCCGATCACCGGGGCGATGTCGGTAACCGGGTCGCCGTCCCTGCCCATGGGGTGGTTGTCGAACAGGGCCTTGTACGACGCCAGCCGGTCGGGGTCGTCGTCGGGCGGTGCCCGGTGGGCCACCGAGGCCGGGTTCACGCAGTTCACGGTGATGCCGTCCCGCCCCCATTCCCGGGCTGCGGTACGGGTCAGCGAGCGAATGGCCTCTTTGGCCGCTCCGTAGGGCCCGTAGCCCGGCCCGCCGGTGATCCCCACATTGGTGCCGAAGGTGATGATGCGACCCCGGCCCTTGGCCGCCATGTGGGGGTGTACCGCCTGCATGAACCAAAGCGTGCCCTTGGGTCCGGTATTGAGCAGCAGGTCCATGTCCGACTCGTCCACCTCCAGCAGCGGCATGGTCGGGCGAAACGACTGGGCGTTGGCCACCAAACCGTCCACCGTGCCCCAACGGTCAACCGTGCGATCAACCACCTCGTTGGTGTGGTCCCGGTCGCCCACCGACCCGGCCACCGCCAGCACGTCGCCGCCCCGCTCCCGCAGTTCGGCCGCGGTGGCCTTGATCCGCTCAGGCTTGCGGCTGGTCACCGTCAGCTTGACGCCTTCGTCCACCAGGTACTCGGCAATGCCCCGGCCGATGCCCTTCGAGGCGCCAGTGAGGATTACGACCTGACCTTCCAGCATCGCCTGAGCGTACTGTTCTAGGTGATGCGAACCCCTTTCGGCGGCCATGAGCTGGACCCCTGATCCCCGGCCCGACTGGGTTGCTGCGGTCAATCGGGGCGACGCCGGGCCGGTGGTCGATGAGGCCCGTCGCCCGTTCGACCCCGATTTACTGATGGCCGAAGCGCTGGTCCGCCAAGGCCGGGCACCCGATGACCGATCCGCCTTGGGCGACGACGACTTCGTCGAACCGCTTACCCTGTTCTGCCGCGGGCTGGAGCACGAGGCCGACCTCACCGTCATGGGCCGGTGGATGTCGCGGCGGATGATTCTGCGGCTGTTAGAAGTCCGCATCCAGCTCGCCGACTATCTAGCCGCCGACCCCGGCACCCTGGAAGAGCCCATCGACCAGCCCATCTTCGTGATTGGCGCTCCCCGCACCGGCACCACCGTCATGCACGGCTTGCTCGCTCAGGACACTGCCCACCGGGCCCCCGAAGGCTGGGAATTGCTGCGGCCGGTGCCCCCGCCTCACGCTGATCCCGATATCCGCGCCGCCGACCCCCGCATCGCCTTAGCCGGCGCCGAGCTAGTCATGCCCCAGACGGTGGCCAGCGGAATGCTCTCTATCCACGAGTACTCCGGGCGCATGTACAAGGAGTGCCTGTCGGCCATGTCGTTCGAGTTTCGCTCCGAGGAGATGGTCAGCCGCACCGACGTGCCCACCTATCAAAACTGGTACGACACCGCCGATCTGCGTCCTGCCTACCGCACCTACCGCAAGGTGCTCCAGATCTTGCAGCGCCGCATGCCCACTCGTCGGTGGGTGCTCAAGTCGCCCGCCCACCTCCAAGGCCTGCCCGCCCTGCTGGATGTGTTCGACGACGCCCGCTTCGTGATCACCCACCGCGACCCCACCGCCATCCTGCCCTCGGTCACCAGCCTCATCGCCACCATGCGCTGGGCCCACTCCGACCGGGTGGACTTTGCCGCCATCGGCCGCCACCACCTCGAGCTCTACAGCCGCAGCCTGGACAACCTCATCGACCTCATCGACTCGGGGCGGTTGCCCCCCGAGCGCACCGCCCAGGTTCCCCACAAGCTGGTGAGCACGGAGAAGATGGCCGCAGTCCAGTCGGTCTATGAGCAGCTCGATATGGAGCTCTCCCCAGATGCAGAAGCCGCCATGGCCGCCTACGTGGCTGACACCCCGCCCGGCAAGCATGGCGAGCACCGCTATGAGTTCGAAGACCTCGGTCTCACCCGAGCCGAGGTGCGATCTCGCTTCGTCCGCTACATCGAGCGATTCGACATCCCGGTAGCCGATGATGAGTGATCAAGAGCACCCTGAGACGGCGTCGGCCTACCGGTTGGCCGAGTTGCTCGGCGACCTGCCCCATCCCGACGACTTCGGTCCCGAGGCCTACGAGCTGGTGGAGCGCACCCGCGACCTGGTGGCCGCGGTGTCGGCCAACGACGCCGACCCTGCGGTTCGGGCCGAGATCGCTGCCGCGGTGGCCGACCTCACCGAGCGGCTCCGGGCCCACACCCGCGACCCTCACATCGTGGTGGCCAAAGATCACGACGGCACCATCTACAACCTCACCCAAGCCGGATCGGGCTTGCTCAACCCCCACGCCCCCCGCCTCATTTTCGACCCCGTTCCCCCGCCCGACCCCGATGCGGGACCCAGCCCAGTGGAGATGCGGGCCACCGTCACCCTCACCGAAGCCCACTCCGGCCCGCCCCATCGGGCCCACGGCGGGGTAGTAGCCACCATCTTGGACGAGGCCCTCGGCACCGCCGCCACCCGAGCCGGTGCCACCGGCCTAACCGCCGGCATAAACATCCGCTACAAGACCGGCGTCCCCCTCCACACCCCCCTCGAGGTCACCTGCCGCTACTCCCACACCGAAGGCCGCAAACACATCGCCACCGGCGAGATCCGAGCCGGCGAAACCATCTGCGCCACCGCCGAGGCCATCTTCATCACCGAGACCCCTCACTAGAAGAACGAGTAGGGGTTCCAACATAGGCGGGGTGGGGGGTGGCCCGGCTCAGGGCGCCCGCCGCCCCGCCGGTGGATGGTAAGTCGAAATATGCCACGATTACCGCCATGGTCGACATCGCCACAACGGACGAGGCCGAGATTCTAGGTACCGCCATCACCGCCTCAGGCCTAGCCGCCGAAGCCCCGGTGAAGATCCCCGTCCAGCGCTACCTCTCCTCCGAGTTCGCCGAGCTGGAATACGAGCGCATGTGGCCCAAGGTGTGGCACGTGGCCTGCACCGTCGACCACATCGCCAACCCCGGCGACTGGTTCGAGCACCGACTGGGCAAGTACTCGATCATCCTGGTTCGGGGCGAAGACGGCGTGCTCCGGGGCTTCCAGAACGTCTGTCGCCACCGGGGCAACTCCATCTGCCAGGGCTCGGGCACCGGCATCACCGAGCTGCGCTGCCCCTACCACCGCTGGGCCTGGGACCTCACCGGACGGCTCCGGGAGATCCCCTCACGCCGAGGGTTCGGCCCCATCAGCAACGACGACCTCCCCCTGGTCCCGGTGCAGGTGGACACCTGGGCTCGCCTGGTGTTCGTGAACCTCGACCTCGATGCCGAGCCGCTGGCCGACTGGCTGGAGGGTATCCCCGATGACATCGCCTGGGCCAACCTCGACGAGTTCCGGGGCACCTACTCCACCGCCACCCCGGTGAACTGCAACTGGAAGGTGGTCAACGAGGGCTTCTCTGAGACCTACCACGTTCAGGGCCTGCACCGGGAGATGCTGGGCAGCATCAACGACGTCAACTCCCCCCAGCGCATTTGGGATCGCCACGGCGTGTCCTACCAGCCCTATGGCGTGCCCAGCCCCCGCCTCGGCCGCCAGGTAGACGACCAGGCGGTGTGGGACTCCTTCGTGGTCACCCAGGGCGGCCGCATGGGACCGGAGTACGACGAGCCCGGCAGCCCCGCCCCCGACGTCCCAGAAGGCCAGACCCTCCAAGACGTGATCGCCCAGAAGATCAGGGACCACCAGGCCACCATGGGCGTCGACCTGTCGGGTTACGACACTGCCCAGATCACCCATCTCAGCCAGTACAACCTCTTTCCCAACACCACCGTGCTGATCAGCGCCGACATCTTCACCGTGCTCACCGCCCGCCCCGGCCCCAACCCCGACGAGGGCGAGCTGGCCACCATCCACCTCAGCCGGATGCCGTCGGCCGACGCCCCGGCCTCCTCACCGGTGCACGTGACCGTACCCATGGACCAGGCCGATTTCGGGTTCGTGCTCAACCAGGACTTCAGCGTCATCCGCACCATGCAGAAGGGCCTCCACCAGCCCGGTTTCACCCACGTGTGGCTGTCGGGCGAGGAGTGCCGCATCATCAACATGCACCGCAACCTGGAGCGCTATCTGGGCTTGGCGCCCGGCGGCTGGGTGCCCGCCGATCAGGCCCGGTGAGCCTGCCCGACCACCCCGAGGCCATCACCCCTGACTGGCTCACCGAGAACCTGGCCGAGCGCTATCCCGGCACGGTGGTCACCGCCGTGGAAGTGCTGGCCGTCCACGCCGGTACCAACGCCAACGCCCGCCTCGGCCTCACCTACCAGGGCGAACCCGACATGCCGCCCACCATGTTCGCCAAGCTCCCCCCGCTAGATCCCGACCGCCGAACCCAGATCAATCAAACCGGCATGGGCCGACGAGAAGCGCTGTTCTACCAGCGTCTGGCCCACCGGGTGCCCATGCAAACGCTCACGCCGTATGTGGCCGCCTTCGACCCCGATACCGGAGCGTTCGTGCTGCTGCTGGAAGACTTGGACAACTCAGCCAAATCTCTGCCCGACTACGGCAAGGGCATTCCGGTGGCCTACGCCGCCGAGGCCATGGACCACTTTGGCGAACTGCACGCCCGCTACGAGGACCCCGACCGCCGGGCCGCCGAGGCCGACTGGGTGCCGCTGGCGAACAAGGGCAGCGACTACGGCGCTCGCCTGTTGCGCTACGGGCTCGACCACCACCGCGACAAGCTCACCGACGCCTTTGCCGAGATCGCCGAGCTCTACATCGACCACACCGCCGAGCTCCACCAGGCGTGGGCCGCGGGACCCATCGGCGGCCCCGCCACCGTGCTCCAGGGCGACGGCCACATCGGCAACCTGTTCGTAACCGAGGCCGGCGGCCCGGGCTTTCTCGACTGGGGCCTCATCAACGTAGGCGCCCCAATGCGGGATGTGAGCTACTTCCTCAACATGTCCATGGCCCCCGCAGACCGCCTGGCCCACGACGAAGCCCTAATCCAGCGCTACCTCGACGCCCGCGTTGTCCACGGCGCCCAGCCCATCTCCTTCGACGAGGCCTGGCTAGCCCACCGCATCCACGCCGCCTATACCGTCCCCGCCAGCTGCCAAGTGGTCACCTTCCCCGAAGACGCCTCCCCCGGCCGCCAAGCCTTTGCCGCCGCCTTCCTAGCCCGCTGCGAAGCCGCCCTAGCCGACCTAAACCCCCGCCCCGCCCTCCGCGACACCCTCGGCCTCTAGCCCAGCTGTAGAAGCGGCCCTTTTTGCCCAACTACAACACCTGACCCAGGGTTCAAGCGTCCCGTACCATGACGGCTATGGCGCTGGCCCAGACGCAGCCTCATGTCGAGTTGCCGTTTCTCATTAACGATGCCGACAACCACTTTGTGGAGCCCCGCGATCTGTATGTGAACTACGTCGATCCCAAGTGGCGGCACAAGGCGGTCACTTTCGAGCCCGACGACCAGGGCCGCTGGGTAGGGGTATTCGGGGGGAGGTCGTCTCGTCTCAACCAGGCGGTGGCCCTAGTGGCCGCCGACGACGAGGCTGCCGCCGAGGTGGCCGCCCGGGCGGTGCCCACCGCGGGCGACGAGAACCAGATGAAGGCCGGCCAGTCCAACATCCACTCCCCGGGGATGACGCTGTCCCGGCTCAACCCCTACCGCAACCTCTCCATGGATGAGCGCATCGAGTTGATCGCCTACTTCCGTGACCAGGAGGAGTCGTGGGGCAACCGCGATCTGCGCTTGGCCCTCATGGACAGCCAAGGCATCGGAGCCGCCCTCATGTTCCCCAACCAGGTGCTGTCGCTGGAGTACGAGTTCGCCGACGACGTCGACGGCATCTACGCCAACACCCGGGCCTACAACCGCTGGATCAACGAAGAGATCGGTTGGGGCTATCTGAACCGCCTATTCCTGCCCGCCTACGTGTCGCTGGCCGATTCCGATGAGGCCGTTGCCGAGGTGGAGTTGGTGCTCAGCCAGGGCGCCACCGTCATCCAGATCATCAGCGGCCACGCCCACGGCGGTCGCCTCAACCCGAGGGGTGGCCGCTCCATGGCCGACCCGGTCTACGACGGCTTCTGGGCCCGCATCAACGAGGCCGAAGCCCGGGTGGTGACCCACCTGGGGGCCACCGACTACCAGAAGAACGGGGCCGACTGGAGCGAGGATCCCGAAGTCGGGCTGGGTGAGTTCGACGCCCTCCAATGGGTGCTCTACTGGGGCGACCGCCCCGCCATGGAGACCGTGGCCGCCATGGTGCTGCACAACCTCTTCGGCCGCTTCCCCAACATCAAGGTGTGCTTGTCGGAGCAGGGCACGGTGTGGCTGCCCTACATCCTCCGCAAGATGGACCACGCCTATCTCATGGGCCGAGGGGCCAAGTGGGGGCCGAAGCTCGACCGCCGCCCCAGCGACATCTTCCGCGACCACTTCATCGTGGCCCCCTTCCCCGAGGAGAACGTGGCCCGGGTGGTGGAGGCGGTGGGCATCGAGCCCATTGTGTTCGGCTCCGACTTCCCCCACAGCGAGGGGCTGCCCTTCCCCGCCCTCTACGCCACCACCCAGCTCAAAGACATGAGCGACGCCGACGTCAAAACCATCATGTGCGACAACCTGGCCCGGTTCCTCAACATCGAACCGGTGGCCGTTCCCGCGGAGAGCTGACCCCTAGGCCACCTTCATCAGGCCGGCCATGTTGCCGCCCATCACCTTGCGGATCTGATCCTCAGGCAGCCCGTCCAGTTGATCCACGAACGAGATCGGATCGGCCATTCCCTCCACATGGGGGTAGTCCGAGCCGAAAATCACGTTGTCCACTCCCACCAAGTCGATCAGCCCTACCGGATCGTCCTCGTGGAAGGGGTGGATCCAAAGATTGCGCTTGATGGCCTCCACCGGGTGCTCTTCCCAGGAATGGGGGAATCGCTCATACACGCCCTCCAGGTGGGCCAGCAGCGGGCGCACCCAAGAGCTGCCGTTCTCGACGATGGCCACCTTCAGCTTGGGATGCCGGGTGAGCGCTCCGTGGGCCACCCACGAGGTCACCGCATCCTGAATGGGCCGGTTGTGCGAGACCGCCATTTGGAACAGCGATTGTTTGAACGCCGTCATCTCCCCGCTGATGCCCTCCCATTCGTCGGTGAACCGGGTGTAGCCGCTGTCGGAGGCGTGCATGGCCACCAGCACGTCCAACTCCACCACCCGCTCCCAGAACGGGTCGAACTCGGGCAGCGCAAACGACCGCGGCCCCCGCAGGCCGGGAGGCGCCGCCGGACGGATCAGCACCGACCTTGCTCCCCGCTCGGCACACCACTCCAACTCCTCGATGGCCCGCTCCACAATAGGCAGGGTCACGATGGGCACCGGGAAGATGCGGCCCTCGTAGTTGAACGTCCAGTGCTCCAGCATCCACTGGTTGAGGGCGTGGATGACGATGTGGCACTCGTCGGGGGCGTCCCGGAAGCGCTCCTCCACCAGCGAAGCCAGCGTGGGGTACATCATGGCGTAGTCCAAACCCAGCTCGTCCATCAGCTCCAGCCGAGGCTCGGGAGAAAAGAACGCCGGCAGCGCGTCGATCGGCTTCATGATCTCCCGATGCGACTTGCCCTCAGGGTTGCCGCTCTTGAAGTACTCCTCCTGGGCGCCGGGCGAGCCCACCCGTTGAAACGTGGGGTTGGGGATGTACTCGCTGATCTTGCCCCTCACCATGATCTTGGTGCGGCCCTTGTGGTCGATGTAGTCGATGAGGCCCCGATGGGCGTCGGGCAGGTGCTTGGTGAGCGCCTCGGTGGTCTCGTACATGTGGTTGTCGGCGTCAAAAACCGGGAAGTCGAGCTGGCGAGAAGGCATACCAATCATCATATTGCTGGTGTACGCTGATGGCGATGGCGGGACCGCTCACGCCTGACTTTTACCGTTACGAGTGGCATCCGCTTAGCGGCGTTCGCCTCGACGGCGAGTTTGTGGTGGCCGAGTGGGCCGACGGTGCCGATCTGCGTTGCTACCGGTGGTGGCTGGCCGAGCAGCGTGATTTCGAGCTCTCCTCCCGGGAAGGTCTGCTGGAGCCCTGCGATCTGGGCGACCATTGGCAGGTGGCCGAGGCCTGGGTGGAGACCGACGGAGCACTAGGAGTGCGATGGGCTCACGACAGAGTGGTGTCCCGCTATCACCCCGGCTGGCTCCGCCACATCGCCGATGGCCAGTTCCGTCCCGAGAGCTTCCTGCCGACGCCCCTACCGTGGGACTCCTCCGTGTTGCCCGAACCGGTCACCTACCACGGTCCGTCGGTGCTGTCCGACTCCGACACGTTCCGGAACTGGCTAAACGATCTGGCTACCTACGGCCTCACCCGGTTGACGTCGTTGTCTACCGATCTCAACCAAGTCGAGGAAGTGGCCCGACAAGTAGGCGTGCTCCGGGATTCCAACTTCGGCCCGGTGTGGGACATCGCGGCGGTACCCGACCCCACGTCCACCGCCTACATGAGCATCGGTTTAGGCCCCCACACTGATTTCCCATCGCTGGAGACACCACCGGGCTTCCAGTTCTTCCACTGCATCGAGAATTCCTGTGTCGGCGGGGCCAGCCAAATGACCGACGGACTGGCCGTCGCCCAGTACTTGGAGCAGCACGATCCCGAGGCCTACGAGGCCCTGACCACCCTTCGGTGGGTGTTCCACGGGCGGGGTGCCGAGGTCGACTGGCGCTGGTCGGGCCCGCTGATCGACCTGGGTGTGGCTGGCTCGCCCATCACTTTGCGAACCTTCTACCCGGTTCGTACCTTTCCCGACATGGCCACAGACGACATTCCTCGGGCCTACCGGGCGGCACAGCGGCTGGGCCAGCTATCTCGCGACCCCCGATTCCAGATCACCTACAAATTGGAGCCAGGCGACATAGCCATTTTCGACAACCGCCGGGTGCAACACGCCCGGGAGCCGTTTGACACCGGCTCCGGCCGCCGACTGTTCCGAGGGTGCTATGTGAACAGCGACGACATCTACTCCAAGTTGCGGGTGCTGAACCGCCGAGCCCAAGAGAGCGAGCTGGCCCCCGCATGAGCGGCGTTTTCATCACCTGCGCCATCACCGGCAGCGGCGAAACCACGTCCAAATCCGACTTGGTGCCCATCACGCCCCATCAGATAGCCGAGGCGGCCATCGACGCCGCTGACGCCGGTGCGGCCATCGTCCACATCCACGTCCGAAATCCCGAAACCGGCGAGCCGGCCCGCGACGTGGAGCTGTATGCCGAGGTGGTGGAGCGGATTCGGGCGTCCAGCACCGATGTGGTGCTCAACCTCACTTCCGGCATGGGCGGCGACCTCACCCTCGGCTCGGCCGAGGAACCTCTGCCCCCAGCCGACCAGGGCACCGACATGGCCGGGGCCACCGAGCGGCTGGTCCACGTGCGCGACCTGATGCCCGAGATCACCACGCTCGACTGCGGCACCATGAACTTCGGCGAGGGCGACTACATCATGGTCAACAGCCCGTCGGTGCTCTACGAGATGGCCCGCCAGGTGCAGAAGCTGGGCGTGCGCCCTGAGATCGAGATCTTCGACACCGGCCACCTCTGGCTGGCCAAGCACCTGGTAAATGAAGGGCTCATCGACGACCCGGTCATGGTGCAGTTGTGCATGGGAATCCCGTGGGGCGCCCCCGACGACCTCAATACGTTCATGGCCATGGTCAACAACCTGCCCGACGATTGGATCTTCTCGGCGTTCTCGTTGGGTCGCAGCCAACTTCCCTACGTAGGACTGGCCGCCATCGCCGGCGGCAACGTGCGAGTCGGCCTAGAAGACAACATCTACTTGAGCCGAGGCCAACTAGCCACCAACGCCGACCTAGTAACCCGAGCCGTAACCATCCTCGAGTCCATGAACTACGAAGTCCTAGGCCCCGAGCAAGTAAGAGAAAAACTCCACCTAACCAAGCACTAACCCCCCTCCTAAACCCAAAAGGTGGCAGCCCACCCCGGTAGGGCTGGGGGGTGGCCGGGCTCTGGGCGCCCGCCGCCCGGACTCCATGGAGGACGGCGGGCTGAGCCCGGACAGGACCCGCTAGCCCGGTTTAGCGCGGCAAAGGTCGCCTAAATTGATGCCGTGAGCCCAGACCTAGCCATCCGCGGCGGCACCGTCATAGACGGCACCGGCCAACCCGGCCGCCGCGCCGACGTCGGCATCGCCAACGGCCGCATCACCGAAATCGACCAAACCGTCAAGGCCCCCAAAGAAATCGATGCCACCGGCCGCCTGGTGTGCCCCGGCTTCATCGACTGTCACACCCACTACGACCCCCAAGTTCTGTGGGACCCGTGGCTGTCGTCGTCCTGCTGGCACGGCGTTACCTCGGTGGTGGCCGGAAGCTGCGGTTACAGCATCGCTCCCACCAAGGCCGCCGACCGGGCCTCGCTCATACGCACCCTCGACAAGGTGGAGGACATGCGGGTGGCCACCTTGGAGGCCGGGGTCAACTGGGACTTCGAGACCTACGGCGAATACCTCGATGTGATCCAGCAACGAGGCCTAGCCGTCAATTTCGGCGGCTATGTGGGCCACACCGCGGTGCGCCTCTACGTGATGGGCCAAGACGCTTACGAGCGGGAGGCCACTCCCGAAGAGATCGACCGGATGAAGGCCGCGGTAGCCGAGGCCATCCAAGGCGGCGCCCTGGGGTTCTCCACCGACCGGGCCGGATTCCACCTGGGCGATGGCGGCCGACCGGTGCCGTCCATCGCCGCCTCTCAGGAAGAAACCGAGGCCCTTATCGGGGTCACCGCCGAGATCGGCCGGGGCGTGGTGCATGTGGCGCCGGGGGAGAACTACCGCTGGGTGTACGACCTCCAGCCCAAGCTGGGCCGCCGGCTCAACTGGTCGTCCATCCTCACCTACCCGGCCGCGGCCTCCTCCCGGGCCGACTACCGCACCAAGCTGGCCGACCACTTGGCTGGCCGGGCCGCCGGGGCCGATGTGTGGGTGCAGGTCACCTGCCGCCCCATCACCCAGCACGTCACCATGATCGAGCCCACCTCCTTCTACACCATGGGCTCGTTCAAAGAGCTGGTGGCCCTGGCCCACGAAGACCGCCCCACCCTGTACGCCGATCCCGACTGGCGGGCCCGGGTGCAAGCCGACCTCGACGCCAACGGGCTGTTGGCCTCCCGCTGGGACACGCTGGCCATCGTGGAGTCGCCCAACCAGCCTGAGCTGGTGGGCAACACCGTTGGGGGAGTGGCCGCAGTGCGGGGCTGCTCACCATGGGATGCCATGTGCGACATCGCGCTGGCCGACGGGCTATTGACCCGCTTCGAGATCACCTTCGCCAACGACGAGGTCGATGGAGTGACCTCCCTGATGCAAGCCGAGGGGGCGGTGATGGGCCTGTCCGACGCCGGCGCCCATGTCGGCCAAATCTGCGATGCGGTCATGCCCACCGACTTCTTGTCCCGCTGGGTGCGCGACCGCCAGGTGATGAGCCCCGAGGCCGGCATTCACAAGCTCACCGGCGAGCTGGCCGAGATGCTCGGCTTGGCCCCCGACCGGGGCTACCTCCGTACCGGAGCGGTGGCTGACATAACGGTGATCGACTGGGACAGCATCGATGTTGGCCCCATCCGCCGGGTGCACGACATGCCCGCCAACGGCGAGCGCCTCATCGCCGACCAACCAGCCGGCGTCGACCACATCCTCGTGGCCGGCACCCCCACCCGCCTCGACGGCAAGTCACTGCTCGACCAGCTCGAATCTCTCCCTGCCACCACCCTCCGCTCATCCTGAGCAGACAAGATGACCTAGCCCGGAGGCACCACCGGTTCGATGCCCAAGTCTGTGTAGGTGAGGGCGGGAAAGTACGGCACGCCGAGCGCTTCAAAGCGACGTCGGGCGGTGTCGCCCCGATCGATCACCGTGGCCGCAGCCACCACCTCGGCGCCGGTGCCGCGTATCACCTCGTAGGCCTTTTCTGTGGAGCCCCCGGTTGTGGTTGCGTCCTCCAGCAGCAGCACCCGGTGGCCCGGTCCGAGGGCGGTGCCCTCGATCTGCTGTTTCGTGCCCCGCTTCTTCGGCTCTTTCCGTACCGAGAACCACTGTCCGTCGGTCTCAGCGGCAATGCCCACCGCCAGTGAGTCGGCGCCCATGGTCATCCCACCGGCTGCGTCGAATTCGATTCCAGCCTTTCGTACCTGCTGAACAATGGCCCGACAGGCCACCTGTAGGTCGGCCCAGCGGCAGAGGGCCACCTTGACGTCGACGAAATCGCTGGACATGGCCCCGCTGGCCAGCTCAATCGGCTGGTCCAGCTTGCGCAGTCCTTGCCGCTTGATGATGTCGATGAGAGCTGCGTCAGCCACGGTCCCACACTAGTGGTCGTCACCGACCCCGTTCGGTCCTTTGAAATAATTGGAAAAATATTGGAAATAATTGTTTTTCCACAAGCGATCCCCAACCTTGCTCGACTACGGTCGGCCACAGCTTCCCCCTGCTACGAATAAGCAAAGGGAGGAGCCTGTGTCTGCTCCGCCTGTTTCCCGCCCGTGGGCCCCGTGGTGGAGCCCGGAACAACTCCGCAGTTTCCTAAACCATGTGGAGAGCGTCATTCAAGCCCGATTCGGCGAGTACACGCTCGATGAAGCCGACGGCACCGTGACTGTGGAAAAAATGGACTGTGTGATGGGCCTCTCCAATCTGGCCCAAACCTGCCGGGTGGCCGAGCCCGACGAATGGCGGCTCATCATCTACAACCATGTCGCTCGGCTCGACGATTTCTCCCCCGACCACCTGGCCGAGCGCCTTGCCGATTACGAGGGGCTCCAGCCCGATCTGCGGGTCAGGGTGGTCGGTAAACAGCATCTGAGCTACATCGACCCGGTGTGCAACCCCCTTCCTCTGGGCCTCGCTACTTGTCTTTGTGTGGACTTGGACGGAGCTTCGTGCCCCGTTGACCGCAGCTACTTCGAAAACTGGGGTATCGAGCAGGCCGAGGTGATGGCTGTTGCCCTGGCCAACACCTTGATGGCCGAACCGCTCACCGCTTTGGAGGAAAGCGAGTTGCCCGGCAACTTCCAAATACTCACCGGTGACACGCTGTTCGTGTCCGGGCACCTGCTCGACTTCGCCCGTTCCGTTCCCGATATCGGCCCGCTGGGTGCAGTGGTGACTGTGCCGGCGGCCCAGACGGTGATGGTGTGCCCGGTGGGGTTCGATGAGCAGTTCGTGGAGAATTCAGCCTCCATGCTGGCAGCCAGCTACGTCCGCTACCTGGCCGGTCCCAACTCGGTGAGCCCTAACGCCCTGTGGTGGCGTCCCGACCACCCGATAGATGGATTCGCCCGCCTCGACAGCCAGACCTTCGAGCTCGTTGTCCCCGAACCTCTCCGCTCCCATCTGTGGGAAGGTCTCGGGAGCCGGCGCACTTAGAGCAAGAGCAGGCGGTTCTGCCAATATGTCTCTGTCGGCAAAGCGTGGGGGAGCAACGCATGACCATGACAGACAACAGAGCACTATCGCTCGACGAGATCGACATTCACTCCACCGATCTGTATCAAGACCGCGGCTACCCATGGGCCGCATGGGATCTGCTGAGGGCCGAGGCCCCGGTGCACTGGTACGAGCGACCCGACATCGAGCCGTTCTGGGCCATCACCCGCCACGAGGACATCCACTGGGTGTCGTCCAACGACAAGCTGTTCATCAACGGAGGCCCCCGCCTTCGCCTGGCCTCCATCGAAGACGACGAGGGCATGTGGGAGCGCCGGGAGCGCCGGCTCACCGAACTGGGGTGGGATCTGGACGAGCCCATGGATATGGTGTTCTTGGACCGCCCCCGCCACACCCGCTTCCGCCTGCTCACCGCCCGCCGCTTCACCCCCCGGGCCATGCGAGACCACGAAGAGCACCTGGCTCAGTACGCCGCCCGGTTCACCGGCGAGTTTGTGGAGGTTTTGGAGCGCGACGGCGAGGCCGACTTGGTGCTCGACTACGCGGTCAAGCTGCCCCTGGCCACCATCTGCGATCTCATGGGCCTCGACATCGAGGACTGGTCGAAGGTTCACAAGTACACCGAGATGGGGTTCAAAGACGAGGAGCACATGCGATGGGCCGAGCCGGGTGAGACCTTCGACGAGATGAGGTTCCGGATGGGCAAGGAATTCAGCGCCTACATCGGCACGATCATCGAAGACTGCCAGGCCGAGCCCCGCGACGACCTCACCGGCGCAGTGGTCCAGGGCGAGGTCGACGGCTGCCCGCTCAACATCCAACAGCTCACCGGCTACATCACCCTGCTGCTGGGGGCGGGCAACGAGACCACCCGCAACGCCACCACCTCGGGGGTGACCGCCCTGCTCCAGAACCCCGACCAAATCGACCGCCTCCTGGCCGATGAGTCGCTGATCGAGCCCGCGGTGGAAGAGATCCTGCGGTGGACCTCCCCGGTGATCCAATTCGCCCGCACCGCGACGGCCGACGTGGAACGCCACGGCCAGCTGATCAGAGAGGGCGACACCGTGGGCGTGTTCTACCCGTCGGCCAATCGGGACGATGCGGTGTTCGACGACCCCTACCGCTTCGACGTGGGCCGCAACCCCAATCACCACATGGCCTTCGGCCACGGCGTGCACTTCTGCCTCGGCGCCAACCTGGCCCGCTGGGAGCTGCGAGCCATGCTCAAAGCCATCCTCCCCCTGCTCCCCCGCCTAGAACTGGTGGACGATCCCGAGCGCCACGGCCACCTCCACCTCGGCGCCGTCAAACACCAACGGGTCCGTTTGACCAGCTGAATTTAATCCGTGATCAATGATGTCCCCTGGCCAGGATGCAGACTGCGTATTCGTACGGCGTTTGGGCGGAATCGCTGACTCTCACCTCGCCTATTGTCACGGTATAGCAGTGATTGCTGTCGGCCAGGCTGTACCACGGTCGCCTACCGCTCAGCAGATAGGAGTTGGTGTCCCCGTTCACGGCCCACACAATTCCTGATGAATGTCTGTAGATGATCTCGACTTCCAGGGGGCCGAACTCGTCGGACACTTCAACGGATGCAGTTGAGAAGTCGGCTAGGTATTGGGCGTCGGTGAGATCGAACGACCAGCGTCCCCAGTTGACTGCCGGAGGGATGTACCCCGGTGGGGGCCACGCGACAAACCCGCGCTCCTCCCGAGTCCTGTTCGATCCGTCTCTTGATCCGCGGGCCACGTACAGGGCATTGCTGCCTTCTGGTGGGATGTCGCCGGTGCCAAATTCGACAGCCTTCGGGTTGAGCATCCACCTCCGGTGTCCAACAGAGATGTTGTCCGGACCGGGATCCCGCATATACCCGTAGTGGATGTTGGATATTCCCCCTCCTCCTAACCTAGCTAAGTTGCTCTTGCTAGCTCCCTCATACCCGAATTGGGTCCAGCAGGCCCAATCTTCGGGCGGCTGGTGCGAGACCCAGCCGTTTGCGGCCATGATCAGCGCAGCGTGCTGAGCAAGAGTTGAGTATTCGGGGTTTTCGACAACGGGATCGACACCGGCCATCTTGCGATACCAGTTGACCCGCTGGAAGATGCTGTCGCGATACTCCTGGCTTGTGGTTCCCGCGACGCAGCTTTCGATATTGCCAGTCCATCCATGATAAGGCTCCTGACGGTCGAATTCTGCGAAAGCGGAGGTTCTTACCGCTTCGCGATCCCAGGTGTCGAAGAACTCGGTGTCCGGCGTTTTGGCGGCGAATTGGTGTGGGGTTGCGTCGGGTTGACTATTCCCGTCTCGGGTCCAGCATTCGATGGTCTGGTCGGTTCTGATTCCGCAAGTGTGCGAACCGACGTCGTGGCCATTGCGGGTGATGACGGTGAGTGTGCTCGGGGGGACTTCGATTTGGCCTGTCCTGTTGAAGCCCCAGCATTCGATGGTTTGGTCGGTTCTGATGGCGCAGGAGTGAGCCTCACCGGCGGCAATAGCGATGAACTGGCCGGGAGGATCATCGGTTTGTCCGTACTGGTTGAAGCCCCAGCATTCGATGGTTTGGTCGGTTCTGATGGCGCAGGAGTGAGCCTCACCGGCGGCAATAGCGATGAACTGGCCAGGGGGCGGGTCGGCCTGGCCAACTGGGTTGCCTTGCCAGTCGTCGTTGCTTCCCCAGCAGGCGATGGTTTGGTCGGTTCTGATGGCGCAGGAGTGAGCCTCACCGGCGGCGATGGCGGTGTATTGGCCGGGGGGAGCGTTGGTTTGGCCGTGCTGGTTGTTGCCCCAGCAGGCGATGGTTTGGTCGGTTCTGATGGCGCAGGAGTGGGTGTAGCCGGCGGCGATGGCGGTGTATTGGCCGGGGGGAGCGTTGGTTTGGCCGTGCTGGTTGTTGCCCCAGCAGGCGATGGTTTGGTCGGTTCTGATGGCGCAGGAGTGGGTGTAGCCGGCGGCGATGGCGGTGTATTGGCCGGGGGGAGCGTTGGTTTGGCCGTGCTGGTTGTTGCCCCAGCAGGCGATGGTTTGGTCGGTTCTGATGGCGCAGGAGTGGGTGTAGCCGGCGGCGATGGCGGTGTATTGGCCGGGGGGAGCGTTGGTTTGGCCGTACGAGTTGTAGCCCCAGCAAACAATGGCCTGATCGGCTCTTATATCGCAGGAATGAAATCCGCCGTTTGCGATGGCAGTGGCAGTGGCTACCGTTGTTCTGACTGTTCTGGCGAACGGTTGCGACGGCTCGTTGCTGCGCCCGTCTTGGTCGAGGGCCGCTGCTCTGGGGATCAAGACGACCACGGTGCCTAGTGCCGCCGCAGTCACCGTCGCTTTGTATTCAGAGCCTGAACCTGAAAAACGGGTGATGTCGCCGTTGACAACGTTGATGTCATCAGCATTGAACCCGCTCACAGAGCGGTTGAACTCCACCGTAATGTCGAAGGACCGTCCGGCCTCGACCGCGGCTTCGGATTTTGAGAATGTCTCCACCAATAGCAGCTCGTTCAGCGGCGTTGTCAGACTGGTGGGTAAGGAGGTCTGGCCATCCTGATTGTTGCCCCAGCAGGCGATGGTTTGGTCGGTTCTAATGGCGCAGGAATGACGGAGTCCGGCGGCGATGGCGGTGTGCTGGCCGGGGGGAGCATCGATTTGCCCGTACCCGTTGTTGCCCCAGCAGGCGATGGTTTGGTCGGTTCTAATGGCGCAGGAATGGCGAGAGCCGGCAGTGATGGCGGTGTATTGGCCGGGGGGTGGGTCGGCTTGTCCGTGCTGGTTGTTGCCCCAGCAGGCGATGGTCTGGTCGATTCTGATGGCGCAGGAATGAGAGCTGGCGGCGATGGCGGTGTATTGGCCGGGGGGAGCGTCGGTTCGCCTGCCACCGTTGTTGCCCCAGCAGGCGATGGTCTGGTCGATTCTGATGGCGCAGGAATGGCGGAAGCCGGCGGCGATGGCGGTGTGCTGGCCGGGGGGAGCATCGGTTCGGCCATCCCGGTTGTTGCCCCAGCAGGCGATGGTTTGGTCGGTTCTGATGGCGCATGAATAGGGGTAGTCAATGGCGATAGCGGTGTACTGGCCGGGGGGCGAGTCGGCCTGGCCATCCCGGTTGTTGCCCCAGCAGGCGATGGTTTGGTCGGTTCTGATGGCGCAGGAGTGGGAACTGCTGACGGCGACAGAGGTGAAATGCCCCGGTGGAACGTCGATTTGCCCATCCCGATAGTTGCCCCCCCAGCAGGCGATGGTTTGGTCGGTTCTGATGGCGCATGAATGAGAGCTGGCAGCGATAGGGGTGAAATGCGGGCCGGCTTTGGGTGGTTCGGTGTCGGTCGATTCGGTATCGGATGCGTCAGTATCGGCCTCAGCTTCGGCATGGGCAGCTCGCAGGGTGGAGAGGGCGGTGTTGTCGAGCGCCAAGAAGCAGCCGATGGTGTCGTGGTAGCCCCAGCTGAGGCGGGCGAGCACGGATTGGCGGTCGGCGGTTTTGGCCACATCCACTGGCTCGGCGCCGAAACGATGGTGCGCGAAGCACCGCAGCGAAGTCGCGGTTCTCGCGTCGGGCAGGCTTTGGGGCAGCGGCGCGGCCCGCAGGACCGCCAGTGCGGTGTCGTCCAGGGTGAGGTAGCAGCCGATGGTGTCGTGGTAGCCCCAGCTGACTTGGGCGAGCACGGTGTCCCCTTCGGCGGTTTTGGCGACGTCCACTGGCTGGGCACCGAATTTGTGGTGTTCGAAGCACCGCTCGGCTGCGGTCTGCTGCACTTGGTCCTGAGCCGAAGCCGGGTTGAAAGTGCCTGCCAGTCCGAGCAGCAAGGCCCAAGCGGCCAGAGCCTGAGCGACCTTCAGCTTCACCGGCCAGAACCCTACCTCTCCTTCGCATACCTGGCTGCTCCGACTGCCGGCTGGCCGGGCCCTGTTGTCGGCTGGTGTTCGGGTGGTGGTGATCGATCCGTTCAGCCGATCTGGAATAGGGCGCGGTAGACATCTTCGGTTTCGGCGATTGACAGGCCCTGGGCGAGGTAGTGGCCGTTGATGTGCAGTTCCCAGTGCAGGTGGTAGCCCAGAGGGCTCACCCCGGCAGCTGCCTGCACGGTGCCGGTGCTGCCCATGACCCCGAGCGGCTGGCCTGCTGTAATCGCCCCTCCAATCTTGATGTCGGGGTCGAGGGCGTCGAGGTGGGTGTAAAGCGACGCCACGTGGCCCACCCCGTCAACCATGCCGTGGTCGATCACCACATAGTTCCCGTACAACATGATGAGGATGTATGGGGGCGTGGCGCCCAGTTCGTAGGTCGTGGCCAGAACCGCCTCGAGGTCTGGCAACGGGGGCGTGGTGTAATCGCCCACCGCCACCACCACTCGCCCATCAAGAGCCGCCTTCACCGTACGGCCGAAACAGGCGAAGTCCACTCCCTGGTGTACTCCCGCCCGGTAAGTGTCGCGCGAGGCGTTCGGCATCAGATCAGGAGATTCCACCGGAACCCGACAGTCGCTCGGCGGCACAAGACTCGTCGCCAATCGGGAGGCAACATCCAATGATCGCTCGAACGACATCGGAGCACTGGGCAGCGGCGATTGGGCGCCTGTGGGATCCCCACCGCCAAATGGCACTGGAACGGCTCGGGTCGGGCAGCCGCCGGGCACAACCTCCATATCGACCCCGAACAGGCAGCGATACGCATTGAGCAGAGCCTCTTGGACCGCGACTATACGGTCGCGCACCTCAATCTCGATTGAGGTGCGCTCGCCCTCAACATCCGGCAGCGGCACCGGCTCGCCCGCAGGCTTCCCGTCAGCGCAACCCCCCGGCACCACCTCGGTGTCGAAATCAAACAAGCACCGATACGCGTTGAGCAATGATTCCTGCGCTGCGATCAATTCATCTCGAACCGCAACGTCTTCCAGAGCCGGCTGAGGCTGCTGCGCAACAGCCTGCGCAGGCCCCAGGAGCGACATAGCCACAAGCACCCCAACGGCAACCACACCGCGGCCACGACGCCAAAACCGCCTTGCGCCTCCCTTGCGACTCTTGGTGCTCAAGGCACCGCTGCGCCACGCTCTGCTGGGCATCGCCTTAGGCCGCGGTCGTGCTTCCGGTCATGGCCGCCAGCCCCAATAGCAGGGTCCAAACGGCCAGAGAGACTGCAACCTTGGGCATCACGGGCCAGAACCCTACACCGCTCCATTGGAAGGTTGATCCGGTCTTGCTAGCCTGAACTCATTCACTTCCCCCTCTTCAACCCTCATTGAGGGAGTTTTGAATGAATACCGCCATTGCTACCACTTTGATCAGCGTCTTGGGTGCTGGTCTGCTCGGCATGTTTTTCGTGCTGTTCAGAAACGTCTTCGTGATGTTCAAGAACTTGAGCGACACCGTTGCCAACGGTTTTGCCTCTGTGAATTCCAGGATCGACGGCCTCGTCCAAGATGTCCATGCCCTGGAAACCAAGCTCACCGACAAGTTCACCGCCGAGCTACGGGCCCACGGTGAGCGCTTGGCCCGAATCGAGGCCAAGCTGGAGCCCGATCCCCCTGCCGAGACCGCCTGAGCGAAATAGGTGACAATATCGTTAGTTGATGGCGCATCGATGTCGCTGTCTGGGGGTAGGGTTGTCGCAGTGGCGGCTGTGTCGTTGTGCTATCCCGGTGCGGTTCCGACCGAGGACGTGTATCGCGCCTTTCAGGAGGAACCGGCGGCTATCTCGTTCTTTGAGCGGGCTAGGTGGCCAGGCGGTCCGGTCTGCCCCCGGTGTGGGGATGGGGCGGCGGGCCGGTTCCCGGATGCTTCCGGGAGGAGGTGGTGTGGCCGGTGCCGCCGGCGTTTCAGCGTGCGCACGGGGACGATGCTGGCCAATGGGCATGCGCCGCTACGAGCGTGGGCGGTCGGTGCGGCCCTCACCGCCAACGGCCCGTTCACGGTTGCTCCGGGGGCGCTGGTTCGGATGGCCGGTATGGCTGCGGGGTCGGCGAGAACGGTTGCCGATGGGATTCGCTCGGTGTGTGGAAGCCGGGTCAGCACCTATCACCGACCAGAGCAGCTTGCCGCCAGAATCACCGGCGCAGCGGACGCTGGCGGGGACGTGAGTCAAAAAAAGGCCGGTGGCTCTTCGCTGTTGGGGTGGGCAGCCGAGCTGCCCGAGTGCAGGTATGCGGTTCCCGACGGAGCCGATCGGTGGCTGACGCCTCCGACTCCCCCGGAGCGCCTGGCCGGTTCGGTTCGGCCCCATCCCCGTCCTGAAATCACCGAATCGGAGATTCTGGTGTTGACGGCGTTGCGATCGTATCTGGGCGGTGCCGACTCGGCAACGGTTTCCGAAGCCGCAGGTGTCAGCCGCCGCAGCGCTCAGCGGGTGCTCGGGCGACTGGAAGCAGATGGGTATGTCACCTCCGCAGTTGCCGAGCTGCCCTGGAAGCATCGAACTAGACGGATTCGGAATTGGCGGCTTGCGCTGTCGGGCCCCGGCGGTGATCTGCGCCCTTATCTGCCGATGTTGCACTGGCGTCGGCGCACCTCGTGCCCTGAGACGCTTCCTCCCGACATCTGGCATCTGTTCTGGTCGGGTCCGGACCCCGAGGAGATCCGGCTGCCCCGAGATGCCCTGCTGGTGGCCAATCGGCTCCTGAATGGACGGCTGTTGGACTTCGATGCTCGGAGGTGGGCCCTGAGGTGCCTGCCGCTCGACGCCCTCGTGGCGCAAACAGGGATCCCGGGGTGCCCAAAGAGCGTGGAGCTGGCCGTCGCCGAGTTGGTGGACGAGGAGGCATGGGGGCCTGACCGACAGTCGGCGATCGAAGTCGAATGAACCAGATCGATGACTGGAAAGAGGTGATCGGTGACCGCCAGAGGGCCGTTTGGCCCAAAGCGGCCAGGATCGCAACTGTTTGCCAGGGCATGTTGGTGGGGGGCACCGCAGTGACCGTCCATTTGAGGCACCGGGTCAGCGAGGACATCGACATCTTGGCGCCAAGCCAGATCGACGCGGCGGCGGTGAGAGCTCTGATGGAAGGCGGAGCTGAGGAGTCATTCACGATGATCGGGTTCAGCTCTCACGAAGTTCATGCCTTGGTTGACGGGGTGAGTGTGCATGTGTTCGAAGATCCCAATGAAGACTCCCGCACAGGCGAATTGGTGGTATTGCAGGAGGGTCCGATCATCGACGGGATGCCGGTGGCGTCGCTCAAGGATCTGCTGGCCCTCAAGCTGGATCTGATCCGATGGAGGAGCGCGCTGCGGGATCTGATCGACCTGGCCGCCATAGACCACATGAGCGGCCATCGCCTCGAAGACGGGCTGGCCTTCTGGCAGGAGAAATTTGGTGCCGAGTGGGACAACGCGGCGCTGGACCAGTTGGTATTCAGATTGAGGTTCCCTTCTGCCGAGGACGCCGACCCCCTCTTCTACGACGCCCGAGACGATGTGGTCGCCTACTTGAAGGAGCGGGCACTGCAACTAGAAGAAGCACTGCGACAACGCCGAACCGCCGCCGGCTAGCCAAACCGAGGCAAATTGAGCGCCTGCCCGCATCGAGGCCAAGCTCAAGCGAGGTCCCCAGCCGAGACGGCAGAGAGGCATCTGGTTGACATCCTAATATTGGATGTCTAAATTCAGGTCGTGGTCACTTCAAACTTGCAAGGTGGGGCGCAGGTGGACATTGGCGACTTCAAGCGCGATTCCCACGCGGCCAAGTACGTCATCGAGCTCGATTGCCAGCCTGAGGCCGCCGAGCGGCTCTTCGGGCTGCTCAACGAGCCGGCCAACGAACAGCGGCTGGTGGACGCGGAGATGCTTGGGCTGCCTGCGTTGGCTGGCGTTGCCCGGTTTCTCGAAGACGACCCTGCCATCGCCGCAGTGCTCGAAACCGATTCGACCAGCCTCCGTTTCCGCCAGGCCGTCGGGGTGGCAATCAAGCTGAAGATGGCCAAGCTCGGCTGGCACACCACCGGCACAAAGGGCGCTGTCAGGAGGTCTCGCCATTTCACCAAAGCCGAGCGCTACGCCCAAGAACGCCTCGACCGTGATGTCCGCCGTGAACGCGCCCTCGCTGCTATGGAAGCTGTCAAGCACATCGGCAGCAAGCAAGAGCAAGAGGAAACCGGGCGCTACCTGATGGAGGCTCTGGCAGAGACGCGCCGCGCCGAAGGCCGCCCCTTTTAGCGAGATTCTCGAGTGTTGCTCATACTGGACAGCGGGCCTTTGGGGTTCTTGAGCAATCCGGAGATGAGCACACTCTCCCAGCAAGCTGACAATTGGGCTGAGTATCACTGGCGAGCCGGAGACCTGCTGGTCATACCCGAAATGGCCGATTTCGAAGTGCGACGCGAGCTATTGCGTGCCGGCAAGGCATCCAGCGTGGCCCGGCTCGACAATCTTTGCGCGGGCTACGAGTACTTGCCCTTGACCACATCGGTGATGCACGACGCTGCTTGGCTGTGGGCCGATGCCCGCAATGCCGGTCGCCCCACAGCCGACCCTGCAGCGCTCGACGGCGATGTCATCCTCGCTGCCCAAGCCAGAAGCGCCCAGAGTGAATTCGCCCCCGAGCCCGTAGTGGTAGCAACCACCAACGTCGCACACCTAGCCCGTTACACCGACGCACGTCACTGGTCCGACATCTGAACAAGGCCCATCGGCGCTTGAGTAGCTCTCAGCGTCTTGTGATCGCGGTGAGCGCTGGGCTCAATTCTCCCACGAGATACCGGCGGGGAGGTTCGCTTCCTAGGAGACCTCGCCTCGGGCCATCTCGGTGTTGAACCTGTGGCCGCCAGCGACTGGCTGCGGATCGCCGAGTTGGTCCACGCCTACCTTGACCTCCCCTTGGGGACGGTAGACGCCTCAGTGGTGGCCGCCGCGGAGCGCCTCGGCGCCACCACAGTTGCCACCATGGACCGCAGGCATTTCTCGGTCGTGAGGCCGCGCCACTGCACCGCATTCGACCTGGTGCCCTGACCAGCGGGGAACTCCTGGCTGGGTCGGTGCCCGAACCCTCCGCCGACGCCTATTAGCAGGCGATTCGTGCCCTAGCTGACTGCCCGCATAGGCCAGAGGGTCAGTTTTGGAAACCGGCTATTCCTGAGGGTCGATGACGCAGGTGGCGTATTCGTAGGGTGGCTGAGTTTCTCCGTCGATCTCTACACCACTGATCGTCACCGCGTAGCAGTGGTCGCCATCTAGCGGTCGAGCGTGCTGAGCAGAATTTGTATCGCCGGCCATCGCCCAGACGATCCCGGGCTCGATTAATTCACGCCTGCTAATGATCCGGAGTTCCACTGGCCCGTTGTCGTCTACCACTGTAACGGTGGCGTTGGAAAAGTCAGCATCAGGCAACGTGAACGACCAGCGACCCCAGACGGCTGTGTAAGGGGTGTATCCCGGCGATGGCCACGCCACGAACCCGCGTTGCTCACGGATCTGGCCATCGCCGCCGCGGTTAGCTTGGAGGACATTGGATCTGCCTGGAATATCCCCAGTGCCGAACATGACCAGATTCCGACTAATGACCATCCGGCGATGGCCTACGGGCAAATTGTTGGAACCGGGATCCCACATGTAGCCGTCAATGCTGTCGATGCCTGAGAGGTTGGCAACAGACTCGGCAAAGTGACGGCGAGGGATGCGGGTGGCGCAGGCCCAGTCGGGACCAAAGCTATGGGCTACTCGGCCCTCTGCGGCCAGAATCAGTGCCTTGGACTGGGCGGTCATTGACAGTTCCGGGGCTTCGACAATGGGTAGAACACCGGCCATCTTTCGGTACCAGTTGATCCGTTGAAAGACACTGTCACGGTACTCCTGGCTCGTGGTTCCCGCGATGCAATCGGAAAGGTCGCCGGTCCAGCCGGGATCAGGCTCTTGGCGGTCGAATTCAGCGGCGAAATCGACCATCACTGCCTCCCGATCCCAGGTGTCCATAGTGATGGGTGGGGTCTTTGCGAAACTAACAACAAGCGGCTGCGAAGGTTCATCGTTGCCGTTGCCGCGCTGATCTTGAACTGCGTGGCGGCCTATCCACATAACGACATTGCCAGGCAAGGTGGCTTCAATCGTCGCTCGATACTGAGAGCCCGAGCCTAAGAAGCTGGTGACATCGCCATTGACGACGGTGATATCTCCGGGGTCGAATCCGCTAACCGCATGTGTGAATCCAATCACCACCTCGAATGACTGATTGGTACTGGCCACCGGATCTGAGTCAAGTGCCAGCATCACATCAACGATGTCCTCAGGAGGTTTTCTTAGCCTTAGGGGCACGGAGGATTGGCCCCAACTGTCGTCGCCCCAGCAGTTGACTGTGTGGTTGGTTCTGATGGCGCAAGAATGGTCAATGGCGGTGGCAATAGCGATGTATTGGCCGGGGGGTGCATCGGTCTGGCCGAATTGGTTGCTACCCCAGCATGCGATGGTTTGGTCGGTTCTGATGGCGCAAGAATGAAGCTCGCTGGTTGCGAGAGTGGAGTATTGGCCAGGGGGTGCGTCGGGCCGCCCGCCCCAGCGTCCACCCCAGCATGCGATGGATCGGTCGGTTCTGATGGCGCAGGAGTAAGAGTCGTCAGCTGTGATGTTGGTGTATTGGCCTGGGGGAGCGTCGGTCTGGCCGAATTGGTTGTTGCCCCAGCAGGTGATGGTGCCGTTTGTTTTGATGGCGCAGGAATGGTGCCTGCCGGTTGCGATGTTGGTGTATTGGCCTGGGGGAGCATCGATTTGGCCGCTGCCGTTGTCGCCCCAGCAGGCGATGGTTTGATCGGTCTTGATAGCGCACGAGTGGCGGGTGTTGGCGGTGATGTTGGTGTATTGGCCTGGGGGAGCATCGATTTGGCCGCTGCCGTTGTCGCCCCAGCAGGCGATGGTTTGATCGGTCTTGATAGCGCACGAGTGGCGGGTGTTGGCGGTGATGTTGGTGTATTGGCCTGGGGGAGCATCGATTTGGCCGCTGCCGTTGTCGCCCCAGCAGGCGATGGTTTGATCGGTCTTGATAGCACAGGAATAGACACCGCCGCTTGCGAGAGTGGTGTATTGGCCTGGGGGAGCATCGGTCTGGCCGAATCGGTTGTTGCCCCAGCAGGCGATGGTTTGATCGGTCTTGATGGCACAGGAATAATCGCCGGAGGTTGTGAGAATGGTGAATTCTGGGCTGGCTCGGGGTGTGTCGGTGTCGGATGTGCCGTCGCCTGATGTGCCGTCGCCTGTCGTGTCTGTTTGGGCGACTCTAAGGGTGGCAAGGGCGGTGTCATCGAGCACCAGATAACAGCCGATGGCGTCGTGGTATCCCCAGCTGAGGCGGGCCAGCACAGTTCGGCCGTCATTAGTCTTGGCTACGTCAACGGGGCTCTTGCCGAATTTGTGGTGTCCGAAGCACTCATCTGAGGCTTCGGTTGGAGCATTGGGGAGGCTCTTGGAGGGCGGGGCGGCCCGTAGAATGGCCAAGGCTTGCTGGTCAAGTACCAAATAGCAGCCGATGCTGTTGTGGTAGCCCCAGCTCACTTGGGCGAGCACGGTCTGGCCGTCGGCCGTTTTCGCCACATCCACGGGCCGGGCACCGAATTCGTGGTGTTCAGAGCACCGCTCTGCCGCGGTTTGCTGGGCTTGATTCTGAGCGGAAGCCGGATTGCCAGGTGCCACCGCCAATCCCAACAGCATGGTTACTACGACGAAAGACGCTCCATTTCTGATGTACGCCAATGTCCTGGGATTCAAACAACGATCATGGAGACAGTTCACTCCAAGGATTCTTTCGCGAACACGACAACTCTCTTTCCTCCCCAGCATTGGACTGCTCCGTCGGTCCTGATCCCGCACGTGAAGCTATCTCCAGCGGTGATGGAGGTGAACTGCACCCCGTCAGGCGCGTAGGCCTGGTTGTAGCGAAAGTCAGGCCAGTACCAGTAGCTACCCCAGCATTGGGCGGTGCCGTCGGTTCTGATCCCACAGGTGTGGCTATCACCGGAGGTGATGGCCTTGAACTGCCCTCCGGAGGGCGCTTTCATCGGAGTGTGATTTGCCAGAGATTCGTCAGCGTCAGTCACATATTGCCCGAGGCCAATACGGTTTTGGCCCCAGCATTGGGCGGCTCCGTTGGTTCTGATTGCGCAGGTGTGGTTGTCTCCGGCGGTGATGGCGGTGAACTGTACGCCGGCTGGGGCGTCGGCTTGGCCGAAGCGGTTTTGGCCCCAGCATTGGGCGGCTCCGTTGGTTCTGATTGCGCAGGTGTGGTTGTCTCCGGCGGTGATGGCGGTGAACTGTACGCCGGCTGGGGCGTCGGCTTGGCCTTGGGTGTTTCGGCCTTCGCACCGGACGTTTCCGTCTGTGAGCAGCCCACACATATGGCCCCGCCCGGCGGTGATGTCCGTAAACTGCGTACCGGCTGGTGCATATATCCGGCGGAATAGATTGTCGCCCCAGCATTGGGCGGTGCCGTCGATTTTGATTCCGCAGGTGTGGTTGTTGCTGGCGGTGATGGTGGTGAACTCCGCCCCGGCTGGCGCAAGGGCTTGATCGTGTTCCCTGTTGCCCCAGCATTGGGCGGTGCCGTCGGTGCTCAATGCGCACGTATGGCCGTAACCAGCAGCGATAACTGCAAATTTCGCCCCAGTGGGTGCCCCAATTGGGATTTCCCCATCCCTAATCAGTTCTCTGGGCCCGACGAAATTGAAGGGTATTCTAATTTGCGGAGCCTCCCCCCAGCATTGGGCGGTGCCGTCGGTTTTGATCCCGCATGTGTAGTCGCCGTAGGTGGCAATGGCGGTGAACTGCATACCGACAGGCGCCTCCATCGGTATGAAATAGGCACGGTTGTAATCCCCGTTGGGCCAGTACAGGTAGCTGCCCCAGCATTGTGCTGTGCCGTCGGTTTTGATCCCACAGGTGTGGTTGTTGCCGGCGGTGATGTAGATGAACTGTACGCTGGTGGGCGCATTGGCTTGACCACGATCGTCTTGCCCCCAGCATTGTGCTGTGCCGTCGGTTTTGATCCCACAGGTGTGGTTGTTGCCGGCGGTGATGTAGGTGAACTGCACCCCGGGTGGCGCATCCGCCTTGCCGTGTTCGTTGGCGCCCCAGCATTGTGCTGTGCCGTCGGTTTTGATCCCACAGGTGTGGTTGTTGCCGGCGGTGATGTAGGTGAACTGCACCCCGGGTGGCGCATCCGCCTTGCCGTGTTCGTTGGCGCCCCAGCATTGTGCTGTGCCGTCGGTTTTGATCCCACAGGTGTGGTTGTTGCCGGCGGTGATGTAGGTGAACTGCACTCCGGGTGGCGCATATGTCTGGCCGTAGCGGTTGCTACCCCAGCATTGGGCGGTGCCGTTGGTTCGCAACCCGCACGTATGCCCTCCACCGGATGTTAGGGAGGTGAGCTGCGACGCAATGGTGGTGAACTGCGCGCCGGAGGTTACATCCTTCCGTGCGTCCGGGTTGCTCCAAGAGTATATGAGGCCCCAGCATTGGGCGGTGCCGTCGGTCCTGATCCCGCACGTGTAGTCGCGACCGGATGTTATGGAGATGAATTCCACTCCGGCAGGAGTCTCAATTGGGGCGCTGCCCCAGCATTGGGCGGTGCCGTCGGTTCTGATCCCGCACGTGTAGTTGCCGGTGGCGGCGATGTCGGTGAACTGCACTCCAGCTGGCGCATTAGCCTGGCCGTTTTGGTTGTTGCCCCAGCATTGGGCGGTGCGGTCGGTTCGCAACGCGCACGTGTGACCGCCGGCGGCGGTGACGGCGGTAAACCTCGCTCCGGCTGGAGCATCAACCTGGCCGTAGCGGTTGTTGCCCCAGCATTGGACGGTACCATCGGTGTGCAAGGCGCACGTATGGTGAAAACCTGCAGTAATGTCGGTGAACTGCGCTCCAGCTGGAGCATTGGCCTGGCCGTGTTGGTTGTTGCCCCAGCATTGGACGGCACCATCGGTTCTGATTCCGCAGGTGTGGTTGCGGGCGGCTGCGATGGCGGTGAACTGCACCCCAGTAGGCGCGTGCCACCCCCCAGTTCCCTTGGCGCCCCAGCATTGGGCGGTGCCGTCGGTCCTGATCCCGCACGTGTGCCTGTCGCCTGTGGTGATCGCGGTGAACTGCACTCCTACTGGCGAATCCGCCCTGCCAGAAAGGTTGTCGCCCCAGCATTGGGCGGTGCCGTCGGTTCTGATCCCACAGGTGTGGTGGTTGGCGGCGGCGATGGCGGTGAATTGCACTGTAGAGGGGAACTCAATCGGGAGGCGGCCCCAGCATTGGGCGGTGCCGTCGGTTCTAATCCCGCACGTATGGTTATAGGAGGTGGTGATGGCGGTGAACTGCACATCAGCTGGTGCAAATCCCGCTCCGAAATAGTCACTACCCCCCCAGCATTGGGCGGTGCCGTCGGTTCTGATTCCGCACATCCGGCTGTAGCCAGCGGTGATGTCGGTGAACTGCACTCCGGCCGCTGCACCCGTCCAGCCACGGCTGTTGTCGCCCCAGCATTGGGCGGTGCCGTCGGTACTGATTCCGCATGTGTAGTCGCCGGAGGCGGTGATGTCGACAAGCTCCACTCCGGCTGGTGCGTCCGTCTGGCCACGGCTGTTGTCGCCCCAGCATTGGGCGCTGCCGTTGGTTCTGATCCCGCACGTGTGTCTGACGGAGGTGGTGATGTTGGTGAACTGCACTCCGGCTGGTGCGTCCGTCTGGCCACGGCTGTTGTCGCCCCAGCATTGGGCGCTGCCGTCGTCGATTCTGATCCCGCATGTCTGGTCGTATGAAGCGGTGATATCGGTGAATTGCACTCCGGTTGGCGCATTTGCCTGGCCGCTTTGGTTGATGCCCCAGCATTGGGCTGCGCCGTCGGTTCCAATACCGCATGAATGAAAGGCACCGGCTGTTATGTCGGTGAATTGCACCCCGGCCGGCGCATCCACCTGGCCGTAGCGGTTGTCGCCCCAGCATTGGGCTGCGCCGTCGGTTCTAATCCCGCACGTGTGAATGTTGCCGGCTGTTATGTCGGTGAATTGCACTCCGAATGGCGCATCGGCTTTGCCGAAGGTGTTGTTGCCCCAGCATTGGGCGGTGCCGTCGGTGCTCAATGCGCAGGTATGGTCGTAACCCGAGGTGATGGCACTGAACAGCGCATCAGCTGGCGGTTCAGCTTGGCCGTATGTGTTGTTGCCCCAACATTGGGCTGCGCCGTCGGTTCTAATCCCGCACGTGTGACCGTGGCCAACGGCGATCGCGGTGAACTGCACTCCGGCAGGTGGCCAAACCGGGGCGCTGTCCCAACATTGGGCGGTGCCGTTTGTTCTGATCCCGCATATGAAGCCGTTGGTGCTGGCAGATATGGCGGTGAACTGAATACCAGCTGGCGACTCAAATTGACCCCCCTTTCCCCAGCATTGGGCGGTGCCGTCGGTCCTGATCCCGCACGTCTGTCTGTAGGTGGCGGTGATGGCGGTGAACTGCTCTTCGGCTGGGGCGTCCGCCTGGCCGTAGAGGTTGTTGCCCCAGCATTGGGCGGTGCCGTTTGTTCTGATCCCGCAGGTGTGGTCTTCGCCTGTGGTGATGGCAGTGAACTGCTCTTCGGCTGGCGCGTCGGCCCGGCCGTAGAGGTTGTTGCCCCAGCATTGGGCGGTGCCGTCGGTTCTGATCCCGCACGTATGGTACCGGGAGGCGGTGATGGCGGTGAACTGCACTCCGGCTGGCGCGTCGGCCTGGCCGTAATGGTTGTTGCCCCAGCATTGGGCGGTGCCGTTTGTTCTGATCCCGCAGGTGTGGCTTTCGGTGGCGGAGATGGTGATGAACTTCACTCCGGCGGGAGCATCCATCGGGCCGCGCAAGTTAATGCCGTGCCAGTCGTTTCCGCTGAAGGAGCCGCCCAAGGCATTGGAAGGAGTGCCCCAGCATTGGGCGGTGCCGTCGGTTCTGATCCCGCACGTCTGGGTGTAGGTGGCGGTGATGGCGGTGAACTGGATCCCGGCTGGCGCGTCCACCTGGCCCAAGTAGTTGTCGCCCCAGCATAGGGCGGTGCCGTCGGTTCTGATCCCGCAAATGTGGTGTTGGGCGGTGGTAATGGAGGTGAACTGTGGGATGCCTTCTAGAGAATCGGTCTCGGTTTCCGTCGCGTCGGCGTCGGTGGTTTCTGTGTCAGTCGCGTCGGTGTCCGCATCGGCATCGGTGTGGGCGGATCTCAGGGTAGCGAGGGCAGTTTCATCAAGGACCAAAAAGCAGCCGATGGTGTCGTGGTAGCCCCAGCTGAGCCGGGCGAGCACGGTCTGGCGGTCGGCGGACTTGGCCACGTCAACCGGCCGTTCGCCGAATTGGTGAGGCTGGAAACACTGTCTCGAGGCGTCGGTGACCGCGTCGGGAAGGCTTTGGGGCGGAGGGGCTGCTTGCAAAGCAGCCAGCGCGGTGTCATCCAGGGTGAGGTAGCAGCCGATGGCTTCGTGGAAACCCCAGCTCACCTTAGCCAGCACGGTCTGGCCGTCGGCCGACTTGGCGACGTCCACGGGCTGGGCTCCGAATCTATGGTGTTCGAAGCACCGTTGTGCTGGCGTTTGCTGGGTGGGGCCTTGAGCCGAAGCCGGACTGGTAATGGCCACCATTCCAAACAGCAGGGTCCAAACAGCCAAAGAGACAGCAACCTTGGGCATCACGGGCCAGAACCCTACACGGCCTCCTCCACGGCTGGTCCACATCGAGTCCAAGCTGGAGCCCGATCTCCCCGCCGAGGCCGACTAGTCGGTCCCTGCCTGTCTCGACAGTGGAGAGCGGGGGTACTGTCACGGGTATGGACGGCTTGTTGATCCGCGGGGGAACGGTGGTGGACGGCACTGGGGCGCCGGCTCGAAGGGCTGATGTGCGGGTGCGGGGGCGGACCATAGCCGAGGTGGGTCTTGGGCTGGCTCCTGACGGTGAGCGGGTGCTGGACGCTACTGATGCGCTGGTGACCCCCGGAATCATCGAGACCCACACCCATCTCGATGGGGCCATGTGGTGGGATCCCTCCTTCGATCCGCTGCCCAGCTATGGGGTTACCACCACCGTGTTTGGGAACTGCGGGATGTCTATGGCACCGCTAAACGGTCCCCAACGCGACGAAGTGGTGGATCTGTTCTGCTTCCTGGAAGACCTGCCATTGGTTGCTTTTGAGGAAGAGGTGCCGTGGACGTGGGCGACGTGGCCGCAATACCGGGCCGCTCTCGACGCCCAGCCCACCGCGGCCAACATCGCCGGCTATGTGGGCCACATCAGCTTGCGTACATTCGTGATGGGAGATGCCGCCTGGGAGCGTCCCGCCACCCCCGCCGAGCGCACCGCCATGGCCCAAGCACTCGACGAGGCATTGGCTGCTGGAGCCCTCGGCTTGTCTACCAACGGCTTCGACCTCGACCGCACGTTGCGGCTGGTGCCCAGCCGCCACGCCGGCGATGACGAATACGCCGCGCTGTTCGATGTGCTGGCGGCCCACCCCGGCACCACATTCCAGGCCATCACCAGGTTCAACGAGCCCGAGCACAACCTTGATGACGTGCAGCGATTCGCTGACCTGGCCCGACCCCGCGGCGTGCGGGGGCAATGGACGGCCATCCCCGCCATGGCCAACGAGGCCGATTACCGGGCCGACACGCTGGCGTTCGACCGCGACCTCCGGGACCAAGGAGTGGACTTCTGGCCAACGCTGGGCACCAGGCCGCTCGACCTGTACTTCAACTTTGAGAAGGCGCTGACCTTCCAGCGGGTTCCAGCCTGGAACGACCTGGTCAACGGTCCTCCCGAGAACAAGATGACCCTGCTGGCCGACCCCGCTTGGAGGGATCAGGCCCGCTCCGACTGGGACAACCGCAAGAAGTCGCGCCGGGCCAGGGTTGACCATCCCCACACGCTGATCTTCGCCCTGTCGGAAACCGGTGTCGGCCCCCTCGGCATATCGCTGGCCGAACACGCGGCCAACACCGATCAGCATGTGTCCGATGCCCTGGCATCTTGGCTGTTGGACAACGGCATTGGCTCGTCGCTGCGAGCGCTCCCCGATGTCCACGACGAGCCTGCGTTGGCCGAGGCCATCCGCTCGCCCCACACCCTCACCAACGTGAACGACAGCGGGGCCCACCTCCAGTTGTTCTGCGGCGCAGGTCAAAGCACCCACCTGCTTACCCACTACCACCGCGACACCGGGCTCTTGACGCTCGAAGAGGCGGTTCACGTCCTCACCGGCCGGACCGCGGGGTTCTTTGGATTCACTGACCGGGGAACAGTCGCCCCGGGCAAAGCTGCTGATCTAGCCGTTTTCCGGTTGGACGAGATCTCGCTGGGACAAGAGGTGAAGGTGCGGGATGTTCCGGGTGGTTCGTGGCGGTTCAGCCGGGAGCCGGGCGGTTTTCAAGCCACCATCGCCAACGGCGTAGCCACCTGCTGGGATGGCGAGCCCACCGAAGCCCTTCCCGGAGCACTGATCGGCCCTAGGGGTGCGTAGAGCCCCGTTGGGCACCCTACGATTCGCCTGACCCCAGACGAGAGCGAGGCAACACCCATGGGACGACTGGCAGGGAGAGTGGCGTGGATCACTGGAGCGGCGTCGGGCATTGGCTTGGCCACCGCGGAGCGGTTCGCCGAAGAGGGTGCGGTGGTGATCGGTAGCGACATCGCCGAAAGCGAGGATTGGAAGGCGGTGGCCGAGACGGCCCCGGCGTCGGGCTTCCATCTGGTGGATGTGCGCGACGCCGACGCCCAGGAGGAGCTGGTTGGCCAGATCATCCAAGACCACGGCCGGCTCGACGTGCTGGTTACCGCGGCCGGGGTGGCTGGCGGCGGCCAGGTTCACACCCTCGATGTGGAGGAGTGGGACCGGGTGCAAGACATCAACCTCAAAGGCACCATGCTGTCGTGCCGAGCCGCCCTCAAGCCCATGGTGGAGGCCCGGTCGGGCAGCATCATCACCATCGCCAGCGTGGAGGGCCTAGAGGGGTGCGAAGGGGGAAGCACCTACAACGCCTCCAAGGGCGGGGTGATACTGCTCACCAAGAACATCGCCAACGACTACGGCCCGGCCAACATCAGGGCCAATGCCATCTGCCCCGGGTTCATCGACACTCCAATGTTCCAGTCGGTGATCCCCCATCTCGGCCCGGTCGCCGACAGCATCCGCGACCAGCACAAGCTCAAGCGCTGGGGGCGCCCCACCGAGATCGCCGGCGCCGCCTTCTTCTTGGCCTCCGACGACTCCTCGTTCGTAACCGGGGTCGCCCTCCCCGTAGACGGCGGCTACACCGCCGGCCACGCCCACGGCCTAACCAGCATCTAGCCCCAGCCCTTCAGGCCGGGCGGAACTTGATGAGGGTTATCTCGTCGGTGGCGTCCTCGAACACTGCCTCCACGGCTAGGCCGCAGGCGATGTCGTCGTTGTCGATGTCGACGAGGTTGGAGTACACCATCGGCCCCTCCTCCAACTCCACCAGCACCACGTTGTAGGGAAGCTCCGGCTCGAACGACGGGATGTAGGGCTGGCGCATGATGGTGAAGCCCCACACCGTGCCCCGACCGGACGCCTCGGTCCACCCCCGGTCGAACGACAGGCACGACGGGCACGAGGCATAGGGCGGGAACCACACATGTCCGCAGGCTCGGCACTCCGGCAGCACGAAGCGGTGCTGGCGGGCTGCGGCCCAGAACTCCCGATCCTCGTGGGTGACCGCAGGCAGCGGCTTGGCGTAGCCACCTTGGTCGGTCACAACAGCCCGTCCCGGCATAAAAGCGACGCCCCCGGCAACGCCGACAGGCACCAGTACAGCGACCAGTCGCAGTCGGGGATCTGACGCTGCCCAGCCTGGCCCCGCAGTTGCCGCACCGCTTCGGCGTGCTGGTTCCAGCCCTGGAGGTACGACTCGCTCAGCATCCCTCCGCTGGTGTTGGTCGGCAGCTCTCCGCCCAAGGCGATGCGGCCGCCCTGCACCCACTCCAACCCCTGTCCTCTGGGGGCGAAGCCGAACCCCTCCAGGCCCCACAGCACCGACACGCTGAAGTTGTCGTACACCTGGAGGCAGTCGATGTCGTCGACCGTCACCCCCAGCGGGTCGAACAGGTCGGCCTTCATCGATCGGCAGGCCTCGTCCCAGAACCCCAGGTCTACGTACCACTCCCGAAAGTTGGCCCGCCCCGAGGTGCCCGCGATCAGCACCGGAGGATGGGCCAGATCCCGGGCCCGCTCGGCGGTGGTCACCACGTAGGCCACCGCCCCGTCGTTCACCAGGCAGCAGTCGAACAACCGCAGAGGTTGGGCGATGTACCGGGCGGCCAGGTAGTCGTCGATGGTCATCTCGGCCTGCATGATGGCCCCCGGAGTCATCCGGGCATGAGAGCGGATAGCCACCGGGATGGCTCCGAGCTGCTCCTCGGTGCCGCCGTACTGGGCCTGATAGCGGGTGAAACCCATCGAATACTGCGCCCCTGGCGAGGCCATCCCGTAGATGGTGTCGTACAGCAGTCCCTGGGGCTGGGCGCCGAACTTGACGCCCTGAGATCGGAATGCCACCGAGTTGAACAGCACCACATAGTCGGCCAGCCCGTGGTGTACGGCGGTGGCGGCGTGCATCAGAGCCATGGCGCACATGCGCCCGGCCTGGGGGTAGTCCACCACGAAGCGCACGTCGGTGAGCCCGGTGCGGTAGGCCACCGGCTCGTAGTGGGGCAGCCCTCCAGTGATGAGTCCGTCGATCTGCGACTTCTCCAGCCCGGCATCGGCAATGGCCGCCGCAATCGCCTCGGTGGCCAGCGCCTCGCCGGTCCGCTCCGGGTCAGGCGACCGATACAGCCGGGCGAAATCGCTGCTCCCAATGCCGACGATGGCCGTCTTGCCGGCAAACTCCCGATCACTCATCGCCCAGCGACACTAGTGACGTTGCCACCGCCCAGCCCCTATCGTCAGGGTCCAAGCAAAGGCGGTGCCAATGAAGATCAATCCCGATGGTTCGTGGCGGCTGGTGGCCGAGCGGCTGGAGGCCGAGACCGATCCCCGACGGCGCCATGTGCTGGAGTTGGTGCTCGACCACATCAAACGCGAGCTCCGACTCGACATCGAGGGGGTGATCGACACCCTCAGCGACAAGCCCCAATACAAAATCTGGCCCAACGCCGACGATCCTGTCGCCAGTCCCGGCGGCTCGAAAGACGCCATCCGCGATCTCTACGACCGCGCCCTGGTGCAAACCGGCGCCCACCGGTGGGAGCTCGATCTCGACCGGGTGATCGTCGACGACCACGCCGTGTTTACCGAGGGAGTCATGCGCATGGCCTATCCCGGCCGAACCCTCAAGGCCATGGGCATCGAGGTGCCCGACGCCGATACCTACTACCTGTCGGAGGTCCGCATGGGCATCGTGTGGCCCATCGACCCAGACGACCCCGATGCCCGGCTGTCGGGCGAAGAGGTGTACGCCATGGGTGACCGCTTCGAAGGCATCGCCGAACGGCCCATCAGCCTTGATGAGATCGCCCCCTTGGAGTAAGCCAAGGGTTGACCGTTACCCTCTACGTCGAAGCCGGAGTGAAAGGCGAGCCCGATGAAGATGAATCCCAACAAGACATGGCGTCTGGTGGAAGAACGATTTGAAGCCGAGACCAATCCCCGACGGCGCCATGTGCTGGAGCTGGTGCTGGCCCACATGAAGTGCGAGGCCCAGGCCGACATCGAGGGGGTGGTGGCCACCCTCAGCGACAAGCCCCAGTACATCATCTGGTCGAATCCCGACGATCCCGTTGCCAGTCCCGGCGGTGACCGCGACGCCATCCGGGGCTTCTACGACCGCAGCATCGTGCAAACCGGCGCCCACCGGCTGGAGTTCGACTGCGACCGGGTGATCGCCGATGACGACGCCGTGTTCACCGAGGGCGTCATGAGCATGGCCTATCCCGGCCGCACGCTTCAGGCCATGGGCATTGAGGTTCCCGACGTCGACTCCTACTACATCGCCCAAGCCCGCATGGGCATCGTGTGGCCGGTGGATCTTGATGACCCTGAGGCCCGCCTGCGAGGCGAAGAGGTCTACTCCGCCAACGACGCCTTCGAAGGCGTTGCCGACCGCCCCATCAGCCTGGAAGAAATTGTCCCCCTAGAGCTCGCCAGCGTCTAGTCGCTACTACGCCGACCAGGTTTCGCGGCGGAGGTAGGTGTATACGCCTTCGAAGTCGGAGCGGGCCTTGTCGGGTAATTCGACGACATCGCCGAGGCGGCTTGCACCCCACACGATGCGGGCGGTGTGCTCGGCTACGAGGGCGGCGTGCAGTGCGTGGTCGGGCGACTCGCCGATGCACAGCATCCCGTGGTTGGCCATGAGCACCGCCGAGCGGTCGGTTAGATGGCGCACCACCTCGTCGCCCAACTCGTCGGAGCCGGTGGTTCGATAGTCGGCTACCGCCACATCTCCGCCCAGATACACAATGACCTCCTCGATCACCGCGGGGATGCTCCGGTGGGCCACCGCGAATATCGAGGCATGGATCGGGTGGCAGTGAACCACCCCGCCCACCTCGGGAAAGGCCCGATAGCAAGCCAGGTGCATGGCCTTCTCGGTGGACGGCCGAGACGTGCCCTCCAACAGGTTCCCGTCTAAGTCCACCGCGGCCAGATTTTCCACGCTCACCTGGTCGTAGGGCAGCGACGACGGGGTCAGCCAGAACACCCCGTCGTCGGCCCGGCCTGAGACGTTTCCCGCGGTGCCCACCACCAGCCCGGCCGCGTCCATGGCCTGAGCGGCGGCAACAACTTGGGCTCGAATGTCGGCGCTTTCGGTCATCGCCATACCTCCGGATTGGCCAGACGGTGGGGACGCTCGCCGGCCAAGAGCCGACAGATGTCCTCCACCACCATGGTGGTCTGATTCACCTCGGTGTCATAAGTGGCACCGCCGATGTGCGGGGTCAGCACCACGTTGTCGAGTTTGGTCAGCGGATGGTCGGGCGGCAGGACCTCGCCTTGCACATGGTCGAGGCCCGCGCCCCCCAAATGCCCCGATCCCAACGCTTCCACCAAAGCGTCGGTGTCGTGCAATGCGGCCCGGGCCGTGTTCACGTAGATGGCCCCCGGTTGCATGGCGGCAAACTGTTCGGCGCCGATCATTCCCGCCGTATCCGTCATTGCCGGAGCGTGCATCGACACCACATCGGCGACAGCCAGCAGCTCATCAAGCTCGCAGTCGGCGTCGGGCTGATAGGGGTCGCAAGCGATCACCCTCATCCCCAGGCCCTCAAAGCGCCACTTGGCCGCCCGTCCCACCGCTCCCAGCCCCACCAGCCCCACGGTGCGACCGTTCATCTGCCACGCCCTGTACCGCTGATAGGGGATGGTTTCGGTGAACACCGTGCCCGCCCGCATGTCCCGGTCGCCCAGAATCACGCGGCGGCTGACGGCGAACATCAGCGCCACCGCCATTTCAGCTACCGCGTCGGCGTTGCGCCCCGGTGCGTGCAGCACCGGAATGCCTGCCGCGGTGGCGCCGGCCACATCCACGTTGGTGGGGTCACCCCGGGTGGAGGCCACCGCTTGCAGCGGCTGTTCGAACACCGGTCCCTTGCACTCGTCGGCCTCACAAACCAGCAGGTCGGCTGACGTCCCCGCCAAACGGGCGGCCAAGTCATCAGCGCTGTATAACCGGATGGGCTGGTGCTCGATCCAGGGGTCGAACTCCACGTCGGCCACATCCCGCAGCCGTTCAAGGCCCGGCCCCCGCAGCGGGGCGGTCACCAGCGCTCTCGGTTTGCTCACGCCACAAGCGTAGGGTTGATGGCTGTGGATGAGGCAGTCCAGGTCACGGTGGGCATCGACATCGGCACTACCTCGGTGAAAGCGGTTGCCGTCGACGAAGACGGCGAAGTGCGGGCCCGCACCCGCATCCCTCACGCCGTGAATGCGCCGTCTCCGGCGGTGCTTGAGCACGATGCCGCTGCGGTGTGGGGCAACAACGTGGTCGACGCTTGCGACACCGTTTCGGATGGGCACGCAGTGGCGGGCATCGGCCTGGCTGCCATGGTCCCGTCGTTGGCCGCGGTCGACGCCGACGGGGTGCCGATGTCGCCGGGAATCCTGTACGGCGACCATCGAGGCCACCATCCCGACGGCGAATTCGTCGGGTTCCTGCGGTCGCTGGAGCAGGCCATGCCCGACGCCCACGCCTTCTGGCCCGCCCAAGCGGTAGCCAGCCAAGCCCTCTGTGGAGTGGCTGCAATCGACGGGATCACCGCTATGACCTGTCTGCCCGTTTTCGGGGCCGATGGCTGGGATGCCCAATGGTGCGACCCGGCCAAGCTCCCCCAACTGGCCATGGACTCCACCCCCATCGGGCACCGGGGCGGCGTACCGGTTGCCGCCGGCACGGTGGACGCACTGGCCGAACAGCTCGTGGCCGGGGCCGACTCGCCCGGCGATGTGCTGGTGATCTGCGGCACCACCCTCATCACCTGGGCGGTGGCCGAGGGATGGCCCGAGGCCGAGGGGTTGTGGACCATTCCCCACCTCCAACCCGGCTTGGCCGCCATCGGCGGGCCGAGCAATGCCGGCGGCCTCTTTCTGGAGCGGGTGCGGGCACTCACCGGCGACCCGGCCACCGAGGGGTCTCACCCCGACCGCCTGCCGCTGTGGGTGCCCTACATCCGGGGCGAGCGGACTCCCCGCCACGACCCCGACCTGCGGGCTGCCCTGGTCGGACTCGATGTGGGGCACGGTCCCGCCGAGGTATTGACAGCGGCATATGAGGCTGCCGGGTTCGTTGTTCGCCACCACCTCGAATTGGCTGCCGTTACTCCCCAGCGCATCGTCGCCGTAGGCGGAGGTACCCACGTGGTGCGCTGGATGCAGGCCCTTGCCGACGCCACCGGCCTGCCGGTAGACATCACCGCCGTTCCCGAGGGGGCAGCACGGGGAGCGGCTTGGCTGGCCCGAGTCAGCGCCGGGCTGGAGTCCAGCGAATTGGCCGAAGCCTGCCGGTGGGCTCGCACTGGTCGGCGGGTTGAACCCCGATCCAACTGGGCCGAGGCCGCCAACCGCCGCTACCCCCGATGGCGATCCGCTTGCGATACCCGAATCGAGGCTGCACAGTAAGGCGCGCGGAGCGCGCAGAAATAAGGAGATCCATGAAGTTCGCAGTGACGTTTCCGATGGTGGCCCACCCCTGGGATCAGAGGCTGATCACCAAGCAGGGTGTGGTGGATTTCGCCCGCACCGCCGAGGAGTCCGGGTTCGACGGGCTGGGCTTCACCGACCATCCCGCTCCCACCGACCGCTGGCTCAACGCCGGCGGCCACGACGCCGTGGACCCGTTCGCCGCCCTGGCCTTCTGCGCCGCCGTCACCGACCGCATCAAGCTCATCCCCAACATCGTGGTGGTGCCCTATCGGAACCCGTTCATCATGGCCAAGGCCATCGCCACCATCGACGCCTTCTCCGGCGGCCGATTCATCTTCGCCACCGGCTCCGGCTACCTCAAAGGGGAGTTCAAGGCTCTCGGCGTGGACTTCAACAACCGCAACCAAATCTTCGACGAGGCACTCGAGGCCATGATCGGCATCTGGACCACCGACGATTTCGCCTATGAGGGCAGCAATTTCACCGCCCTGGGCCAAACCGCCAACCCCAAGCCGGTGCAGAAGCCCCATCCGCCCATCTGGATCGGCGGCAACTCCAAGCGGGCCCGCCGCCGGGTGGCCACCGTGGCCGACGGCTGGACACCGTTCCCAGCCCCCCGGGTGTTGGCCACCACGGCCAGAACCCCGCCGCTGGAGACCCTGGACGACTTGGCCGCTCTGCTCGATGAGCTGTGGACCTATGTCGACGAGGCTGGCCGAAACCCATCCGACATCGACATCAGCTATCTGAATCCCGTCGGCGGCCGACCAGCCGACCCCGACTTCGATACCGACGCCCACATCGCTGCCCTGGCCGAATTGGAAGCACTGGGAGTGACCTGGATCACCGTCAACCTCCCCGGCGACGACATCGAAGCCACCCTCGACACCATGCGCCGTTACGGCGAAACCGTCATCGCCCCCTCGCGGGATTCGTAAATGCCCGAACCCGGACCTGGCACGAGCTCCGTCGAGTTCCCTCCCTACGAACCGACGGTTCCCCAGATGATCCGGGCGTTCACCCACGCCTTCGGCCCCCGGGAGCTGGCCGTGCTCGGCGACCAGCGGATGACCTATGCCGAAGCCGACGCCGCATCGGCGGCCATCGCCAAGGGGCTGCTGGCCATCGGTGTGGGCAAGGGCACCCGGGTGGGGCTGCTGGCCCCCAACGGCCCCGACTGGATCGCCGCCTGGCTGGCCATTGGCCGCATCGGAGCACTCGGTGTGCTGCTCAACACCTACTACAAGGCCCGCGAGCTGGATTGGGTTCTGCGCCATGCCGACGTGCAGGTGTTGCTCAGCGTTGACCGCTATCTCGGACACGACTATCTGGCCCGCTTGGAGGAGAGCGTCGCCCCCGGCGATGATCCGGCCATCAGAGCCCCGTCGCATCCCCACCTGCGCTCGGTATGGGTCTGGGGACAGCCCGAGCGCCCCTGGGCCAAATCCATAGGTGATCTGCTGGCCGCGGGGGAGGAGATCAACGACGAGCTACTGGCCGCGGCCGAAGCCGAGACGGCCCCCGCTGACGAGTTCGCCATGATCTACACGTCAGGCAGCACCGCCTCGCCCAAGGGGGCCGTTCACACCCAGGGTGCAGTGGTGCGCCACGCCTACAACTTGTGGCCGTTCCGGGATCTGGTGGCCGACGACCGTATCTACACGCCTATGCCGCTGTTCTGGGTGGGGGGCATGTCGTTCATGCTGGTGGCGGTAATACACGCTGGCGCGGCACTGGTGTTTGAGGAGCGGTTCGAGGCTGGCGAAACATTGGCTCTCCTCGAGAGGGAGCGGGTGACCACGGTCTCCGGCTGGCCTCACATGGCCAAGCAGCTCGTCGACCACCCCGACTTCGCCAAACGCGACCTGTCCTCAGTTCGCAGCGGCAGCCTGTATGCCCTGTTGCCCCCGGAGCAGCAGATCGAAGACCCCGAGTTGCGGGTCAACTCACTGGGCATGACCGAGACGCTCGGCCCCCACACGTTGGGAATGATGGGCGACGAGTTGCCCGAAGATAAGCGGGGCTCGTTCGGCTGGACGGTGCCCGGTGTCGAGCACAAGATCGTCGATCCGGTAACCGGGGAGGAATGCCCGACGGGAACCCGGGGCGAGGTGTGGGTGCGGGGCTATTCCCTGATGACCAGGCTGTACAAGGTGGAGCGAGCCGACGCCTTCACGCCTGACGGCTGGTACCGCACCGGCGACAGCGGCTACTTCGACAACGACGGGCACTTCTACTTCACCGGGCGCATGGGCGACCTCATCAAGTCGTCGGGCATGAACATCACCCCCCGGGAGATCGAGCTGGTCTTGGAAGAGCCCGACGAAGTCATGCACGCGTTCGTGTGCGGAGTGCCCCACCCCGAACGACTCGAAGACGTGGTCGCCGCGGTGGTCCTGCGGCCGGGTGCACCGCTTTCTGCCGAAGAGCTCCGGGCGTACGTTGCTGAGCGGGTCGCCTCCTACAAGGTGCCTCGCCACATCGCGGTCTACGACACCCCCGATCAGTTGCCCTGGCTCGACTCGGGCAAGATCGACCTCATGGGCGTGAAAGAGCTGTTGGCCGAGCGCTTCGCAAGCGGCGCATGATCCACGAGCTGCTCACCGTCGTGCCCCCTCGGGACGACCTCATCGTGGCCGGGGATCGGCGTTTGTCTACCGAAGAGGTGGTCACCTGGGCCGCTGAGGCCGCCGCCACCCTGGAGGCGGGCCAGCCCACCGCCTTTCAGCTTCCCACCAGCCCCGAGGGGGTGGTGGCCTACCGGGCCTGCTGGCAGGCCGGAGCGGTGCCGGTTCCCCTGCTCCACGCCGACGGGGGCCGCCAAAAGGAGCACGCCTACAACCTCCTGGGCATCGATCGCCTGTTCGACCCCGTTTCGATCAATCCTTCCGGCAATGCATCCCGCCGGTCGCTGGTCCAGTGCAATCCCGACGACCGGGCCCTCATCATGTTCACTTCCGGCTCGTCGGGCGTGCCCAAGGGCGTTGTGCACACCCAAGCCTCCATTTGCTACAAGGTTCGCCAGTACATCCAGGTCAGCGGCCTCACCGGCGACGATACCGTGCTGTTTCCGGCCTCCCTGGCCCACGTGGCCGGGCTGCTGCACGGCGTGCTTATCCCCGGCGCGATTCCCATGAAGACCGTGCTCATGGCCCGTTGGGACCCCGGCGAGGCCCTGGGACTCATTGAACAGGAGCAGGCCACTTACATGATCGGCCCGCCCACCTTCTTCAACGACCTCATGGCCCACCCCGACTTCAGCCCCAGCCGGGTTTCCACCATCCGCTTTCTTTCCATCGGCGGCTCCAGCGTGACCCCCGCCTTTGTGCATCGGACCCGAGACGCGTTCGGCTGCATTGTCAAGCGGGCCTATGGCTCCACCGAAGCACCCACCGTCACCACCTGCACCAACGACGATGATCCCGAGCGCATGGCCAACACCGACGGCCGTCCGTTCTCGCCCACCCAGATCAGGATCGACGAGCACGGCGAGATCCAGGTGTTCGGCCCCGAGGTGACCGTCGGCTACCTCGACCCCGCCCACACCGCGGCCGCCTTCACCGAAGACGGCTGGTTCTGCACCGGCGACCTGGGCCACATCGACGACGACGGCTGGCTCACCGTGATCGGGCGGCTGGGCGACAAGATCATCCGGGGTGGCGAGAACATCGACGCCACCGAGGTTGAGGCCATCCTGGAGTCCCACCCCGCGGTGAGCCAGGCCGTGGCGCTGGGGGAGCCCGACGACCGCCTCGGCGAGCGGGTGGCCGTTTTTGTGGTGGCCGAGAGCTCCTTCGACCTCGACGAATGCCGCCGCTGGTTCTCCGAGGCAGGCGCAGCCCGATTCATGACCCCTGAGCGCATCATCGCGGTAAACGACATGCCCATGATGGCCTCCGGAAAACCCGACAAGTCGGAGCTGTCTCGGTTGTTGGAAGACTCCACTGGGTAGACTTCGGGTCGTGGCTCACTACGAGACCCCCGAGTGGCACCCGGCCTTTGAGGAATACTGCGAGACCATTTTCGAGTTGGCTGAAGACGACGTCGACGTGATTCAGGCCCGGGTGGCTGAGCGCCTTGAGGTGTCCCGCCCTGCCGTATCCGAGATGATCCATCGGCTGGAGGCCGAGGGCCTGGTCACCCTGAAAGGCCGGTCTATAGAGCTGTCCCCCGACGGGATGGACCTAGCTGAGCGGGTGGTGCGCCGACACCGCTTGGCCGAGGTATTCCTCACCCAGGTGCTGGGCCTTTCTTGGGCCGACGCCCACGCCGAGGCCGGCAAGTGGGAGCATGTCATCTCGCCATTGGTGGAGCAGGCCATGATGCGGGTGCTCGACGACCCCACGACCTGCCCTCACGGCAATCCCATTCCCGGTTCTGATTACCAGGCTCCTCCAACTAGGGCTTTGGCCGAGGTGGAATTGGGACAGCGATTCGTGGTCACTCGCATCACCGAGGAACTGGAGTTCACTGACGGTCTGCTCGACTTCTTGGAGGGCTCTTCGGTGGTTCCGGGTGCGCAAGGGATCATCACCGCCTGCTCACCCGACGGCACCACCACGGTGGAGATCGACGGCAACCACGTCGGCATCGGCGGCTTTGCCAGCGAGCGTATCTTCGTCACTGCCGCCTGAGTTGAGATCGGGCCTCTCGCGTGCGGAATCCGCCGTTTCGGCATGTGATCCCGGCGGTGCTGCTGGTGGCTCTCCTGCCGGTGGCGGTGTGGCATCTGTTTGGAGATCAGACGGATTACTCGGATTCTGATCCGCTTCACTTCATCTGGCGGGCGCCGGGGTGGCTGAATGAGCTGGCCCACCCAATTGGGCTGGTCGTCGCGCTAGTAGTGTTGGGCGCGCTCATCTGGCTGGCGGTGGAGTATTGGCTGGAGTACTGGCGCAAGTGGTGGTTCTTCGTGCTGGGACCCCTTTGCATGTTGGGGATCTATGCCGGGCTGGCGGGGAGATACGCCACCATGGGTATAGCCGCGGAAGACGAACTAAACGTCTATGGCTGGTTGGGTCTGCTGAGCATTCCCGGGGTCTTAGCCCTGTTCTTCACGATGCTCTGCGTGGGCGCATCCAAGGTACGGCCAGAGGCAACCACCCGCTATCTGGCCAAGGTGGGACTCAAGCCAACCAGGCGGACCGCGATAGTGGCCGTTCTGCTTGGCGGTCTCATCTCAGCCGGGCTCTCGCTGGGAATCGCCGCAGCCAAGACCGTGGCATCACCCTCACACAGCTATTCGTTCAATGAGTCCATCAACTTTTCGCTGGCCTTTCTGCCCCTCATTCTCTTTGTCGGGATAGTGGGCCTATTCGTCTACCTGTCGCTGATGGCCATGGGGCTCGTTCTCAGCTGGCTGCTGTTGTTCCGCCCCGCCGAAGCAGTGCGCAAGAAAAGGAACTACTGGTAGCGGTCAGTCCCAGCGGGGGCGGGGGGATTGGGGGAGCCAGGAGTCGGGCTGCTGGGCGATGAGGTAGTTGTAGTCCCAGTACTCGCGCCAGTGGGCGATCTTGCCGTCGCGGATCTGGAGGCGGCACAACACGGGAAGGCTGGCCACGGTGCCGTCGGGGTGGTACCACACCTCGACGCGCTCCACCACCACGTTGTCGCCGCTTACCCAGATGTCGGACACGCCCAGCTCGAATCGGTCCAGGGTGCTGAGCCCCACCTCTAGCTTGGCGATGATGCCGGCGTGGCCCACGGTGCCGCCGGAGTCGGTCTCGAACGGCATGTCCTGATACACGCCGTCTTCGGTGAACAGCTCGGCCACCGCGGCCCAGTCCATGGCCTCCAGGGCGGTAAACAGCGCTTCGGCCAGCGCTCGGTTGGCAGCTTCGTCGCTCATGGGTGCCTCACTCGGGCTCGGGCATGCCCAAATACTGGGCCAGCATCTGGGTGGAGGGGTTGACCCTCTCGTACTGGGCGCCGAAATCAGCGGGGAAGGCACCGTACTTCACCTGCATGTTCACGATGGCCACCATGATGATGCAAAAGCGCAAACATCCCCAGGCCTCGAAGTAGTCGACGTGCTCGGCGGGGCGGCCCATGGCCTGCTCCCAGCGGGCGATGGTGCCGTCGCGATCGGCGAAGCCGGGCAGCCAGTCGATGCCGGCGCCCTCGCTCAAGAACCGGTTCATGTACAGAAACCAGCCCAAGTCCACCTCGCCGGGCCCCAGGTCGGCCATCTCCCAGTCGAACACGGCCATTACCTTGAAGTCGTCGCCGTACATGAGGTTGCTGGGCCGGGCGTCGCCCCAGTTCAGCTCGGTGGGCATCGACCCTGAGGGGTCGTTGGCCTCGAACCAGTCCAAGGCGGCGTCGATCAGCGGCTTGGGGCGGTCCTCGGCGGCCCAGTCGGCGTAGTAGCGCTGGTAGCCGAGCTGCTGGGCGAACCCCGGGCCGCCGTACTGGGGGCGGGCCACGAAGTCGAAGCCGTTGGCCTGCCAGTCGGTGGAGGCCACCGCGGCCAGAGTGTCCACCGACGAGTTGTACAGCGCGGCCTGCTGCTCGGCCGTGGCCTCGAACACCCAGCCCTCTTGGAAGAACGGCGGGTTGTCGGAGGGGACCCGGCCGTGCAGGCGATCCATGATGAAGAACGGCTCGCCCAGCACATCGCCGGTGTCTTCCACCCACAGCACCTCGGGCACCGGCACGCTGCCGCAGGCGGCCATGTTCTGCATGCTCCGGTACTGCACGCTCATGTCGTAGGCCGGGAAGATGGCGTAGTCGGTGGGCCGCTTGCGCACCACGATGCCCGAGTCGCGGGTCTGGCCGTCACGGGCGTAGACGGCGTCGCACACCAGGGTCTCGTTGCTGAACCCGGAGGCCTCGGGATTCACCAGCTCGGTCACCTCGGCATCGGTCACGCCGGGGCGGGTGTTCATCCAGTCGGACAGGGAGGCCTTGATGGCCTCGATGTCGCGGTCTTGGGGAATAGCCATAGAAGTCTGAGAATACCCACCCCGGTGGGCGGACTATCAGGCGGGGACGGGGACCACCTCCACCTTGATCCCGTTCACGATGGCGTTGCCGGAGATCTCGTCCACCAGCTCGCCCGGGGCCAGCAGGTTGTTGTTGACCCCGGCGAACTCCTTGGCCACCGAAAGCTGCACCCCGTCGAGGTTGTGGCCCCAGCCGTGGGGCAGGCTCACCACGCCGGGCATCATCTCGTCGCTCACCTCGACGGGCACCTCGATGCTGCCGATCTCGGTGCTCACTCGGGCCACCGTGCCGTCGGCCAGCCCGATCCCATCGGCGTCGTCGGGATGCACCAGCAGCGTGCAGCGGTCTTTGCCCTTCACCAGCACCTTCACGTTGTGCATCCACGAGTTGTTGGAGCGAACGTGGCGGCGGCTCACCAACACGATGCCGTCGTCGCGGCCCAATCGCCGCTGGAGCCGGCCCACGTCGGCGGTGATGTAGGGCGGGGCCATCTCGATCTTGCCCGATGGGGTGTGGAGGATTTCCGGCACCCGGGGCACCATCGGCCCGAAGTCCAGGCCGTGGGGGTTGTCCTTGAAGTGTTGGAGGGTGAGGCCGTCGGGGTTCTCGCCGTAGCGGTCGCCCCGATGGCCGGTCCGGATCATGAAGTCGGTCATACGCTCGGGGCCGCCGTAGTCGTAGTGCGACAGCACATGCTCGGCATCGAGGCCGAAGAACATGCACAGCCCGGCGAAGAACCCGTCGTCGATGGCGCGCTCGTCGATCTCGTCGTTTCGCTGGCCGCCCATCAAGGCGCCCACCCGCACGAGCACCTCCCACTCGTCGGGGCGGTCGCCGAAGTCGAATATCTGGTCCGACCAGTTGCCCGCGGTGCGAGCGGCCCACGACCAGATCATCTCGTCCCAGTGGGGCTGCTCCAGCGGGGACAGCCCCGGCAGGATCACATCGGCATGGCGGGTGGTGGCGTTGACCCAGTTGTCGATGCAGATCATGGCATCCAGCATGGGCAGGGCCTCATCCAGGCGGCCGGCCTCGGGCGAGCTGATCACCGGATTGCCGGCCACCACCACCAGCGCCTTTATCTGGCCCTCGCCGGGCGTCATGATCTCCTCCGACAGACACGACACCGGCACCTGGCCCAGCACCTCGGGAGCGCCCCGCACCCGGCTGTGCCAGCGGCCGAACTCGGGCTCTTTGGGCGCCTCGAAGTTGAGGGTGGCCATGGCCGGGGCCACAGGGTTGCCGAACATCATCCCGCCGGGCACGTCGAAATTGGCGGTGAGCAGGTTCACCACGTCGATCAGCCATGAGGCCAGAGTGCCGAACTCCTGGTTGCACAAACCGATGCGCCCGTACACACACGCGCTGTCGGCCGCGGCGATCTCTCGGGCCAAGCGGCGGACGGTCTCAGCCGGCACCTGGGTGGTTTCGGCCACCTTCTCCGGGGTCCAGTCGGCCACCAGGGCTCGCACCTCGTCGAGGCCGTTGACGTGGCTTGCCATGGTGCCCAGATCAACCAGATCCTCATCGAACATCACATGGCACAGCGCCAGCAAAAAGGCGGCGTCGGTGCCCGGGGTTATGGGCACCCACTCATCGGCGTGGTCGCAGGTGCCGGTGCGGCGGGGATCGATCACCACGCACTTGCCGCCCCGCTCGCGGATCTTGTCCATCTCACTCAGCACGTCGGGACAGGCCAAAAGGCTGCCCTGGGAGGCGTGGGGGTTGGCCCCCATCACCACCAAGTACTGGGTGCGCATGATGTCGGGGGTGGGGAACGTCCAGGAGTTGCCAAACATGCACAGCGACGACACGTTCTTGGGCCACTGGTCGACGGTGCCCGCCGAATAGCCCATCTGCACGCCCGACTGCATGACCAGCGCGCCCACATAGCGGCTGATGGAGAAGTTGTGGGCCGCGGGGTTGCCGATGTAGTAGGTCATGGCGTCGACCCCGTGGGCATTGCGGACGCCGTGGAGCAGCTCCTCGCAGCGGGCGTAGGCCTCCTCCCAGGTGACCTCCTGGAAGGTGCCGTTCTCGTCCTTCACCAGTGGCACCCGCACCCGGTCGGGGTCCTCGTGCAGGTGGCCCAGCGTGGTGCCCTTGGGGCAGATGAATCCCTTGCTCCACACGTCGTCGCGGTCGGCCCGTATGGGGGGCAGCACCTTTTCCCCGTCGGTCTTGATCTCCAGCCCGCACATGGCCTCACACAGCGGACAGGTCCGGTAATGGGTTTTTACCTGGTCGCCGGAGCCAGCAGATTCAGGGTTTTGGGTTTTCACTGTCACGATTGCGATGTTAGTTAGAGCCGGTTTCAGCCCCTGAATTCAGCGGAGTTGGTCGACGTAGGCGTCGGTGCCGGGAATGGTGGGGATGAAGGGGGCCGACAGGGCCAATGAGGCTTTGGGGTGGGTGGCCAGGGCGTTGTGGTGGGAGGCGAAGGCGTCGGGGAACACATAGGCGGGGTCCTGTTCCAAGAACCACAGCAGGCACAGGCGTTGGCCCACCTTGGCGGTGGGGGCAACCGGCGGGGTGCCGGGCTGCTCGATCCGGCCCTGGGCGAACTCCCGAGGGGCGAACGCCAGGCACATCACCGCGGGCGAGCCTAAGAGCATCGCGGGCAGGTGGTCTCGGGCCAGCCACTCTTCGAGGGCGTCTTGGTCGGAGAGGTCGGCGGCGTCCACCACCTCTACTACAAGACCGGCGAAGGGGTGGTTGAGGGCCAGATGGGGCTTCATGGGGCCGCTGCCGGGGCGGACCACGCCGAAGCGGTAGTGGTGGAAGGCGGTGTACACGTGGTCGCGCTGGGGGAAGCCCCGGCCGTGGGGCATGAGGGCCTCGGCCATGGCCAGAAAGCTCCACCGCTCGGTGTCGTCCTCGTGGCCGGGCGTGCTCCAGTACAGCGAGATGTAGCAGCCGGCGTCAGCAGGCTCGAACGCCGGTTCGTCCACCGCCGGGCGCAGCTCCCGCAGCGCCTTAGGGGCTACCCAGCGCCGTCCGGCGAATACCCAGGGGCCGTGCATGGCCCCGGAGAAGAAGTGGTCGTCTTCGTACCAGCGGTTGTACTCGTATTCCTGTCCTTCATGGGGCTCCACCATGGTGATGAGCGCGCTGCCGATGCCGATGTCGTTGGGCAAATGCAGCGCCAGTCGCTCATACACCGACCGGTCGGCCGGGGTCCGATCGGGTTCGTTGGTGGTCATGGACTCCTCCTCTAGGTCAAAGCGCCAGTGGCGGCGAGGGCGGTGATCTCTTCGTGGGAGAAACCGAGGATCTCCGACATCACCTGCTGGGTGTGCTCGCCCACCATGGGGCCGGCCCGCCAAGGGCGGGCGGGGGTGGCGGAGAATAGGGTCACCGGGCCGTCGAAGGTCATTGTGCCGATGGCGCCGTGGTCGAGCTCGATGAAGAACTCCCGGGCCACCAGGTTGGGATCGGCGTAGAAGTCGCTGGCCCGCAGGGCCACATAGGCGGGCACGCCCGTGCCCCGCAGCTCCTGGGCGGCCTCGAAGCCGTCTCGGGTGGCGAACCAGTCGGCCAGCATCTCATCGGCAGCAGCCGTCTCGGTCCAGCGGTCTCCCACTTGCCGAAGTTCGGGCACCACCGAGCACAGCGCTTCCCACTGTTCGTCGGTCTCTGTGGCCACCGCGCAGAAGCGCTCGATGCCGGCAGTGCGGTAAACGCCGTGGGGGGCGGCCCGCTCGCAATCGGTTCCGGGCCGGGTGCGCACTTGGCCGCAGTCGCGGTACTCCAGCACCAAAGGGGCCAAAAAGTGCATGGAGGCCTCGATCTGAGACATGTCGATGTACTGGCCCTGGCCGGTGCGGTTGCGGTGGTGCAGGGCCGCGCCCAGCGCGGAGAGCGCATAGCGGGGGGAGATGAAGTCGGTGTAGGCCCCCCAGGGGGGATGGGGTGGCCGATCAGGCCAACCGGTAATGGCAGTGAAGCCGCCCAAACAGGCCCCGTGCAGGCCGAATCCGGTGTGGCGGGCCTCGGGACCGGTCTGGCCCCGCATACAGCTCGACAACATCACCGCGGAGGGGTTCAGGGCCCGCACGTGGTCGTAGCCGAACCCCAGGCGGTCGGCAGTGCCGGGGGTGTAGTTCTCCACCACCACGTCGGCCCACTCGATCATCCGGTCGATCACCTGTTTGGCCTCGGCAACGGTGAAGTTCAGCCCCAATCCGAGCTTCGACTGGTTCATGTTGGCCATGGGGTGCCCCGCGCTCATGGGCGAGGCGTGGGGCAAATGAGGAGGGATCCAACGCAGGGTGTCTAGGCGGGCCTCGGTCTCCACCCGGATCACGGTGGCCCCCAGATTGGCCAGGTCTTTGGAGATGAGCGGCCCCGCCGCGATCCACGACAGATCGGCCACCTTCAACCCCTCAAACAGCGCCCCCCGGGGGGCAGCGGGCACGCTGTTGGCGGAGGTGGGGGCGGGTAGGGGTTCGAGTCTGTCGAGCAGGTTCTGGTGCTGGCCCAGAGCGGGGGAGGCGTGACGGTAGGCAATTGGGGTGGCCGACATCTTGGCGAACGGCCCGGCGTGGATAGCGCCCTCCACTTCCACCCAGAAGTTCCGGGCGGCCAGCTGGGGGTCGGCGGCTAGATGGGCGGGGGTGTAACAGGGGGCCACGAGCATCTTGCCGGCCACGGCTTGCTGTTGGATCTCGGCCTGGGTTTTGGTCTTGAGGAAGGCCAGCATCTGGTCTAAGGCGCGGCCGGCGTCGGCCACGCTCAGCGTTTGGTCGCCCAGCATTTCGAGGTACTTCTCCCAGTCCACCTCGGCTAGGTCGTCGTCGAGGGCGCCTTCGGTGATCACCCAGGCCATGAGCGACTTCATTCCTCGGTTGCCCTGGTCACCCAGAACCAGGGTCATTCCGACATGCCCGTCGGCGCAGGGTTCGATGAACGGCATCCGCAGGCCGGGCACGATCTCGGGGTGGGTCACGTTGGCCCGGTCGTCGCCCCGGCCGGGAAAGTCCTGGCCCAGGGCGGCATAGCTGGTGATGGACATCAGCGACCACATCACCGCGGCCTGGATGGAGCTGTCTAGGTGCTGGCCCAATCCGCTCCGGTCGCGCTCGCACAGCGCCATGGTGGCGTCGGCTGCGGCCTGCATCGCTCCCAGGAACGACGTCTCGGGATAGCCCACCGGGGTGGGCACCCGGTCGTGGTCGCCCTGCATGGCCAACAGCCCGCCGGCGGCCGACATGGTCAGGTCAACCATGGGCACCGTGGAGTCTGGGGTGTCGGAACCAAACGGGGTCACCGACACATACACCAGGGCGGGGTTGACCGCGGCTAGGTCGTCGGGGCCGAGGCCGCGTTCGGCAAGGTGCCCGGGAGCAAATGACTCAACCAGCACATCGGCACCGGCCACCAGGGCCCGAAGCTGCCCTTGGCCCTCGGAAGTGTCGATGTCGCACACCACGCTGTGCTTGCCCAAGCCCCACGCCTCCCAGAAAAGCGAGCGGCCGTCTTGGGCAAAGGGTGGCGTGGAGCGGGCATCGCACCCTCCGGGTGGCTCCACCTTGATCACCTCGGCCCCCAGATCGGCCAGCGCCTTCCCGGTGGCCTCGGCCATCCGGGTGGACAGGTCGAGGACTCTGATGCCGTCGAGGGCGCCGCTCATCGCGCTGGCGGAAATGGTGATCAGCCGGTCAAGAGGTCGGGGTCGCGGCGCAGCTCGGCTCGCACCATGGCTTCCCAGAAACCGATGAAGTTGTCGCCTTGACTGCGTTTCATCATCTCCACGTAGCTCTCGGGGAGCACCGGTGACAGCTCGCCGCCGGCGGCCCGGATGTGCCAGCCCCGCTGGCAGCGCTGTTCGAGGGCCACGGCCCGCTGGTGCACGGCTCGAGCCGAGTTGCCCAGCACGAAGACACCGTGCCCGGCCAGCAGGGCCAGCTCGGCGTCGCCCATTTTCTGGCAGGCGCTGCGGGCCGAGGCGGGGTCGTTGACCGCGCCGTCGTACTCGTCCACCAGCACCAGCTCGCCGCCGCCCAGCGACGAAGACTGGTCCATCGCCGGGGGAACTTCGGCCATGTCGGCCCACACTGTTCCGTACAGGGGGTGATTGTGCATGGCCCAGCTCACTCCGGGGCGGAGTTTGTGCAGCTCAAGGTGGAGGGGGATGCCAGGGGGCACCGGCCAGTCGCCTTCCACAACGTTGCCATCCAAGTCGATGCGAATTACCTGGCTGGGACGCAGCTCGTCCCAGGTGATGAGCCACGGGTTGCACAGAAGGGTGCCGTCGCTCATGTTGACGGTGATGTGGCCGGCAAGATGATCGTTGTAGCCCTCGTTCCACAGGCATCGGGCCAACAGCACCAGCTCCTCGGCGGTGGACAGATCGGGGATCAGCTTCTCAGCGGTGGGTGTGAATGCCATGGCTTCACAGTAGTGGGCGGAGACGACAATCGGCCTTGCTGCGGGGGACCAGACCTGCCCAGCAGCCTTGTTGCCGTATGAGCAAAGCCGCCGGATTATAGCGGAGTCCCGCGAGATCGAGTCGGCCAAAAGAGCGGCATTGCGGTTGACATATGTGGCTACTCTGTCGCCATGGCCGACTCAATGGCCGCAGCAGTAGGGGTTCAGCCCGAACCCGCCTCAACGGTGGACTATCGACTGGTGCGTGCCCACGTGCTGCAACGGCTTTTGAGCGGCACCCGGATGGCCGACGACTTGTGCGACGCCCACCCAGAGTTGGTGCGGGCCGGTCGGGAGGTGGGCACTCCGGCAGGGGAGCCGTGCCCGGTGTGCCAAGGAGATGAGCTGGCGCTGGTGTCGTATGTGTTCGGTCCCCGGCTGCCAGCCCACGGCCGCTGCATCAGCTATGCCGCGGAGATTGCCAAGCTGGCCCAGCGCAAGGGCCGGTTCACGTGCTACGAGGTGGAGGTGTGTCCCGACTGCCGTTGGAACCACCTCCTCCGCAGCTACGTGCTGCAATCCAGCTAGAACGGGGGCGCTAGCGGGGCTGGGGCCAGAATGGCTGGGCCTGCTCCAATTGGGCGGCCAGCCGCAACAGCAGCGCCTCATCGCCGTAGGGAGCGATGAAGTGGCTGCCTACCGTGAGCCCCTGGTCGTCCCAGTGCAGCGGCACTGACATTGCCGGTTGGCCGGTGGCGTTGGCCATGGCGCAAAACGGGCTGTAGGCCCCCTGGCGGGCGCCCCACTCGGCCACGTCGTCGGCAGTGGCCACCAGCTCGCCCAGCGGAGGGGGCACGCGGGCCAGGGTTGGGGTGAGTACTAGGTCGATTCCCGAATCGTGGTAGTCGCCCATAAGCCGGCCCATCAGGTGGCTGTCCAGGATGGCCTGGGCGTACTCAGGGCCGGTGAGGGTGGCCCCGCGGGCCGCCAGCGAGGCGGCCACCGGCTCCAGGTCGTCGGCACCGGGGGGGCGCCCGCATTGGGCCTCTCGGCGGGCCATCATGGCGGCGATGTTGGAGGAGGTGATCACCCCTTGAGGGCCGCCCATTCCCCGGCGCACCGGCAAATCGGACTCCTCCTCCACCCGGTGGCCTAGCTCCTCGCACAGCGCCACCGCGGCATCCAGCGCCCCCCGGGCGGTGGAGTCGATCTCGATGCCGTCGGCTGAGCCATCCCACACCACGATCCGAAGCTGGGGTGGCGGGGTCGCCATGGCCGCCTCGAATGTGCCGTCGGGCGTAGGGGCCACATAGGGGTCGCCGGAGGCCAGCCCGGAGGTGAGGTCCAACAGCACCGCGCTGTCGCGCACCGTGCGGGACACCACATGGGTGGTGGAGTAGCCGCTCCAATTCTCACCGGCATCGGGGCCGAAGCTCACCCGACCCCGGCTGGGCTTGAGCCCGAACAGCCCGCAGGCCGAAGCCGGAATGCGGATGGAGCCGCCTCCGTCGGAAGCATGGGCCACCGTCAGCATCCCCGAGGCCACCGCGGAGGCGGCCCCTCCGCTGGAGCCGCCCGCGCTGCGGGTGACATCCAGCGGGTTGGCGCACGGCCCGAACAAAGCCGGCTCGGTGGTGGTGGACAGGCCAAGCTCGGGCGAGTTGGTTCGGCCCACCAGCACCATTCCCGCCGCCCGGTAGCGGCTCACCACCTCGGCATCGTGATCGTCCACCGGCGCGTCGGCGAAGTACCGCGACCCGTGGGTGGACACCGTGCCCCGCATGGCGAAGTGCAGGTCTTTGATGGCGAACGGCACCCCCCGCAATCGCCCGTCGGCGGCGGGTTCGGGATCCACCACAGTGGTGATGGCGTTCATTGCAGGGTTGCGCTCGTCGATGCGGGCCATGGTGGCGTCGAGAACTTCGGCCTCCGAAACCTCCCCGGTTCGAATGGCATCGGCCAGTCCTACGGCATCAGTACGGTCCAACAAATCGTCCATGGTTCCGAAGTTAGCGGCCGACCGCCGGATTGATGCAGGCGAGGGGTGGCGCGGGGGTAGAAGCGGTGGGCTAAGGTGGGAGGCGACCGCCGGCAGCCAAAGTGCGCTGGACGGGAAAGGGGAACAACATGGGCTCGAAGCTCACCGCGCCGGCTATCAGCAGACGCAAGCGAAGCCTGGGTGCTGATCCGCTCGTCATGCTCACCGCCTACGACGCCCCCAGTGCTCGCATGGCCGACGAGGCCGGAGCCGATGTGATCTTGGTGGGCGACTCGGTGGCCATGGTGGTGCTGGGCCACGACGACACAATGAGTGTGACCGTCGACGAGATGGCCCACCACACTGCGGCAGTGGCCCGTACCCGCCCCCGGGCGATGGTGGTGACCGACATGCCGTGGATGAGCTATCACGTGTCCACCGCTGACACAGTGACCAACGCGGCCCAGTTGGTGCGGGCTGGCGCCCAGGCAGTGAAGCTGGAGGGTGGTGCCGAGCGGGTGCCAATGATCGAGGCCATCATCTCCGCCGAGGTGCCGGTGATGGGCCATCTGGGGCTTACTCCCCAGTCGATGCTGGCCCAGGGGGGCTACCGGGTGCAGGGGCGCAGCAGCGAGGCCGCGCTGGGGCTGGTGGCCGACGCCAAGGCGCTGGCCCACGCTGGATGTTTTGCCATAGTGCTGGAAGGGATGCCGGCCGCGGTGGGCCAGATGATCACCGAGGCGGTGGACGTGCCCACCATCGGTATCGGCGCGGGTGGCGACTGCGATGGCCAGGTGCTGGTGTTTCACGATGTGCTGGGGCTGGAGACTCGAATGCTTCCCCGATTCGTGCGCCGTTATGCCGCCATGCACGCCGACGGGGTGGACGCCCTGGCCCGGTTCGCCTCCGATGTGCGCTCTGGGGCCTTCCCCGAGCCTGCGGAGTGCTACGAGATGAACCCCGACGAGGAAATGGCGCTCGGCCTGTACGGACACCGGGGATAGTTGTCGCTGACCTCTGGATAATGGGGGTCGATGTCGTGGATCCTGAAGCAATCCGGTAGAGTTCCTCCCAAACAAGGCCCTGCCCCGGCGAATGGGGCCCCGGTTGACGCCGGGACCGTAGGGAGGTGAAGCTCGCCATGCGGGCATACGAATTGATGATCATTTTGGACGCGGGCGTGGAGGAATCCGATGTGGCCGCCCGTATCGAACAGGTAGCGGAAAACGTCACCTCCCACGGCGGTCAAGTGTTGTCTGAAGACCGGTGGGGCAAGCGCCGCTTTGCCTATGAGATCAACCATCAACACGAGGGCTATTACCTGGTTCTCGAGTTCGCGACCGAGACGCGCGATATGGGTACTTTGGAACGTCTCCTTCGACTTGCGGACGATGTGGTCCGCCACAAGCTGATCCGTCTACCCGATGCAGAGGCCGCACGACGCGGCCTGCTGGGTGACGGAACCCCCCTGGCTGCGGCCGGGTAATTCAAGGAGACAGAGATGGCATTCGACAACACGGTGACCGTTACCGGGAATATAACCAGAGACCCGGAGCTTCGATTCACCCCCGGCGGCAGCGCCGTGGCCACATTCGGACTGGCCTGGAACCGGCGCTGGCAAAATCGCCAGACCAACGAGACCGAGGAGCAGGTCTCGTTCTTCGACGTGACCTGCTGGAACACGCTGGCCGAGAACGTCAGTGAGAGCTTGGTGAAGGGAACTCGGGTGGTTGTCAGCGGGCGACTAGAGCAACGGTCGTGGGAGACCCAGGACGGCGAGCGCCGCTCCAAGATTGAGATCATCGCAGATGAGGTATCGCCCAGCTTGCGGTGGGCCACTGTCGAAGTGATCAAGAACGAGCGGCGAGACGGAGGCGGTGGCGGTCGCTTCCAGGGCGGTGGTGGGCGCCCCGCCCGCAACCAGCCCCAGGACTACGCCGTTGACGAGGAGCCGTTCTAATGGCCAAAGGACTCAAGAAGCCGAAGAGCAAGGACATCAGCCGACGTCGCAAGAAGAAGGTCAGCGTCCTCACCCAGGAGGGCATTGGCTATGTGGATTGGAAGGACATCAACCTGCTGCGGCGGTTCATGTCAGACCGGGCCAAGATCCGGGCCCGGCAGGTGACCGGCAACAACCAGCAGCAGCAGAAGGAGATCGCCCGGGCCATCAAAAACGCCCGAGAGATGGCGCTGTTGCCCTACAACAACCGGATCACCACCCAGCGCAGCGCAACTCGGATGCGCGACGACAACCGTTTCGACGGACCGGCCCCTCAGCCCACAGAACCTCCGCCCGGTGTGCGGACATTGACGGATATGGACGGCGACGAATTGGGAGCTCCGGAGATCGGCGACGACGCAATGTTGGCGGACGTGGCTGTCGAGGAGGCGGGCGTTCCAGAAGCGGGGGATGCGGAGCCGACCGTTGCGGAGCCGGCCGATGAGCAGTCAGCTGACGAGATGGCGGGCGACGAGGACACGGCGTCATGAAGGTTGTACTGCGTGACAACGTGGACGAGTTGGGCAAGAAGGGCGATGTGGTGGAAGTGGCCGACGGCTACGCCCGCAACTTCTTGATCCCGGCCGGCAAGGCGTTCAAGTCCTCGGCTGGGGCTGAGCGCCAGGCGGAGCGGATGCGCCGCTCGCGCGAGCTGCGAGACGCCAAGGAGCTGGCCGACGCCCAGGAAATGGCCAGCCGGTTGGTGTCCACGCCCATTCACATCGCGGCTCGAGCGGGAGAGGAGGGCAAGCTGTTCGGCTCGGTGACCACGGCCGATATCGTGCGGGCCGTGGCCGAGCAGGCCAACATCATGTTGGAGCGCAAGGCCTTGGTGTCCGACGGAATCAAGGAGTTGGGCAGCCACATGGTGACGGCAAAGCCCCATCCCGAGGTGGAATTTCCCATAACCGTTGAGGTGATTGCCGCCGAGTGACGATGGGGAGGCCAAAATCGGTAAATCCCCAGGTTATCCCGCAATATCCAGAGGCTTTCCCCTAGCGATATACCTCGCGCGTTTGCCAGAGTAAGCAACCGTGAGTACGGATTGGGGACGATCAAATTGTCACAGGTCGTCGATAGCCTCTGGGGCCAAGTGGTGAGCGATCCCTTCCAGTATCCCGACGATGGCCGGTCCTCTGCCCCGCCCACTCGCTTGGGCCGTGTGCCGCCCCACGATTTGGATGCCGAGGAAGCGCTGCTGGGCGCGATGCTGTTGAATCGCGACGCTATCGCTGATGCGGTGAATCTGATCCGACCCGAGCACTTCTATCGCCCGGCACACGCTCATGTTTATGAGGCGGTGTGCTCGCTGTATGCCAAGGGGGAGCCAGCCGATGCGGTGACGGTGGCCGCCGAACTGAACCGGCAGGGCTTGGCCGACAAGGTGGGGGGCAACGCCGCGTTGGTGAAACTCCAGACCGGCACCCCGGCGTCAGCCAATGCGGCCAAATACGCCAACATCGTGCATGAGGCGGCCACGCTGAGAAAGCTGATCGAGGTCGGTGGGGAGATCGCCGATCTGGGCTATGAGGGCGCTGACGACGTGGTCAAAACGGTGGACTCGGCCGAGGCGATGGTATATCGGCTGGCCGCCGACCGTATGGGCGACACCACGGCGAGCCTGGCCGAGCTTTTGCCGGCCAACTTGGAGCGCATAGAGAAGCTCTACGAGCAGGGCGAGGTCATTACCGGTACGCCCACCGGCTTCAACGACTTGGACGAGATCACCAGCGGACTTCAGCCCAACACGCTGGTGGTGGTTGGTGCTCGGCCCTCGGTGGGGAAGACCAGTTTCGCGCTGGGAATGGCCGCTCACGCCGCTATCCGGGCCAACAAGCCGGTTCTGGTCTTCTCGCTGGAGATGAGCCAGCTCGAGATCAGCCAGCGGATTCTGTGCGCCGAGGCCCGGGTGGACGCCTCCCGGGTGCGAACCGGCAAGCTCACCGACCAGGACTGGACCGACATCAGCACCGCCCTGGGTCGCCTCGCCGAAGCGCCTATCTGGATCGATGACAACCCCGCGGTGACCATCATGGAGATCAGAGGCAAGTCCCGGCGCCTGCACAGCCAGACCGGCGAGTTGGGCATGATCATCGTCGACTACCTCCAGCTCATGACCGGCCGCCATACCGCCGAGAACCGCCAAGTAGAGGTGTCGGAGATCAGCCGGGGACTCAAGATCCTGGCCCGTGAGCTGCAATGCCCGGTGGTGGCGTTGTCGCAGCTGTCTCGGAATCTTGAGCAGCGCCAAGACAAGCGGCCCATCCTCGCCGACCTGAGGGAGTCGGGCTCCATCGAACAGGACGCCGACATCGTCATGTTCTTGTACCGAGACGAGATCTACAACCCCGAAACCCAAGACGCCGGCACCGCCGAAGTGATGGTGGCCAAGCACCGCACCGGACCCACCGGCAAAGCCCGCCTTGCCTTCATCAAGCACCACACCCGCTTCGCCAATATGGCCCGCGGCGTGTAAGAGGGGGTACCGCCTTCGGCCCTCTCATGAGGATGCTTGTCAATGCTTGGGTGGGATGGGGCACCCGTCGGTGTAGGTGAGGGTGTTGTTGGGGGTGGCGGGGGTGCGGGGGCCGTCGAAGAGGATGCCGGTGAGGTTGAGCGGGTCGCAGGCGGCGATGGTGATGGTTTGGTTGGTGCGCGGGCGGCGGACGGTGGCTTGAAGCTGGTCGGCGGCCGCGGGGAGGGCGAACTGCTCGCCGCTTTGGCCGGTTACGAAGCGGCCGCCTCGCACCAAGCCGCGGTCTTCGAAGCGGCGCAAGGCCTTGAGGATGTCTCGCCAAGGGGTTGCGGTGGGAGTGGAGGGGTGATGGGCGAGGCTGCGGAACACGACGCCCCAGCAGGCCAGGAGCTGCTGGGCCACGGCCTCGGCGAGGTCTTCGGCTGGGTACTGCTCGGGTTGTTGCACGAGCGACCAGCGGCCGGGGGCGGCGTGGGTTTCGCGTGACGCGCCGTTGCTTATGGTGCGATTCATGCGCATGGCCCGGGTGCGGAGGGCTTGGGACCGGAGGTTCTGGCCGGGGCGGTGGCGGGTGGGGCGACGGCTGCTGCGGTTGAGCAGGGCTCGCACCGCAGCGAACCCGTCTGCCGTGAACAGGCCCAGGGCGACGCCGTTCCACAGGGCCCGCTCGATGTCGTCGGGCAGGCGGTGGGTGGCGGCGGCCAGATCGGGTAGGAAGCTGGCGCCCTGGGTGGCGAGTATGTCGGAGATTTCTTGGACGGGGCCGGCTTCGGGGGACTCGGGGCTGTTGGTGCGGGCGGCGGCCAGGAGCCAGTGGAGGTCTTCTCGGAACACGAGGGTGATGGGGGTGGCTTTGCGGGGGGCCATGGAGTTGGCTTTGGCGGGTGTGGCTGGGGGCGTAAGGCGGAGCCAGGCCAGCTCGCCGCGGTAGCAGAGTTCGTCGAGCCACATCGGGTTGTAGTCGGGGAGGCGCTTTTGGATGATCTGGGATTCCCAGGCGCCGGCGGGGAGGTCTAGGCCTTGGAGCTGCTCTAGGACTTTGGTTAGGCCGGGGCGGCCGCGGACTGTCGTGTCGGGGGTTAGGTGGTGCCATTGGAGGAGGAAGCGCATGAAGTCTTGGGGGCTGGCGGCTTGGACTGAGGCTCGTTTTTGGCGGCGGGATAGGTAGGACATGCGTTGGAGGAGGCGGCGTGAGCACCAGAGCTGTCGTGTTGTTGGCACGTGACCGGCGAGGTTGCGGGTCCTGTCCGGGCTCAGCCTGCCGTCCTCCATGGAGTCCGGGCGGCGGGCGCCCAGAGCCCGGCCACCCCCAACCTCGCCTCCCGTCTCAGCGCTCACCGGAGAGGCACCCCTCTTTTTTTGTTGGTAGGGGGGGTTGTGGTCGGGTAGGTGGTCGGCGCGCATGGCGGTGCCTTCGGATTCGAGGGTGGCCAATGCTTGTTGGACTGCTGCGATTTCTAGGGCTGTTTTTTCTGCCAGGTCTTCGGGGGTGGTGGGGCCGGTGACTTCTAGGTGGCCGCGGACTTTTTCTTGGGCCATGTTGGGGTCTAGGGCGGTTTCAGCTAGTTCCGTGGTGGTCCAGAGGGGGGGTTGGTCTTGGGTTGTCAAGGTGCGGACTCGGTTTTTTTCGTTTAGTTGGTGGTAGAGGTCGGCCCAGGCGGGGTTGGGGCGGGTGATCACTTGAGTGGTCAGCAGGTCGTGGAGTTCGTCGGGGGTTCTGGGGTCGGGGGCTATTTCTTCGATTACTTGGGCGATGGCGTCGGGGGTGATCTGGGAGAGGGTTGTCTCGTCGAGGGTGGGGGGCTGCTGGGCGCTTCGGGTTCGCAGGCCTCTTGGGACGGTTACGGCGTTGGTGCGGCGGTCGACGATCTCGGCGTCGTCCAAGAATGCGTACGGGCGAGCGTTGACGATCTCATGGCAGAGCGGAGACGGCTCGGCGGTGTCGCAGAAGTGCGTGCGGACCTCGCCTGAGCGGATGTTGGTGAGGAGTTGTTTGAGGCCGTCCACGTCGAGGGCCTCATGGAGGGTGTCGTGGAGGGTTTGGCGCACCAGCAGGTGGTCGGGGATCTCGATGGGGCCGGCAACGTTCTCCTGGCAGGCCGCGGCGCCGGGGAACACGGCGGCCATGATGTCGTCGGCCTCCATGCGCTGGATGGGGGGTGGGTTGCGCTTTCCGCCCCGACTGCGCAGCACCACCAAGGCCCGGTTGAGGTTCCAGCGCCAGCGGGCGGCGAACATGGGCGAATCCAGCACGGCCTGGGTGAGCACCTCCTCCACCGAGTCGGGGTGCAGGAATTGGGGCACGTCGCTGAGGGGGAAGCTGTGGTGGGGGCCGAGCGACAAGATGATGGCGTTGTCGTTGGCCGCCGCCTGGAGCTCGAAGTCGAAGCGGCGACAGAGGCGCTTGCGCAGGGCCAGCCCGAAGGCCCGGTTGATGCGCCCGCCGTGGGGCGAGTGGACCACGAGCTGTTGGCCGCCGGTGTCGTCGAAGAAGCGCTCGAACACGATGTCGTCTTTGGTGGGGACAACACCGAGGGCGGCCTGGGCTGCGGCAACGTAGGTCACGGCCTGCTCGGCGATATCGGTGGTGGTGTCGTGGGCTTGGGCGAACTGCTCGGTGGCGCTGGCCAGGGCTGTGTCGTCGAGGGGGTCGGCACCGGGGCTCTGGGGGAAGAGACTGCTTATGTAGGCGCGAAGTTCGGACACCTGTTGGGACAGCTCGGCGGTGCGGGCCGGGGCCTCGCCGAGCCAGAAGGGGACGGTGGGCGGGGCGTCGCCGGCGTCGGTCACTCGCACGGTGCCGGCAGCTACCTGCTTGATGCGCCAGGAGTGGGAGCCCAACAAGAAGATGTCGCCGGCCATCGACTCCACCGCCCAGTCTTCGTTTACGGTGCCGATGAAGATGTCGTCGGGCTCGGCCACCACCCGGTAGTCGCCGTTCTCGCCGATGGCGCCGCCCGAGGTGAGGGCGGCCAATCGGGCGCCCCGTCGGCCCCGCACCTCTTGGTTGACGGAGTCGTAGTGGAGGTAGGCGCCCCTGGCTCCCCGGCCGGTGACCACACCGGTGGCCGCCTGTTGGACGGCCTCGTCGAACTGGGCCTTGGTGAGGTTGGCGTAGGGGGCGGCCTTGGTGAACATCTCATAAAGGCCGCTGGTGGTGTGGTGATCGTCGGCGGCAGCCTCGGCGATGAGCTGCTGGACGAGGATGTCGAGGGGGGCCTCGGGGGGGCAGATGGCGTCGAGGCGGCCCTGGTGTACGGCGTGGATGAGCGACAGGCACTCGATGAGCTCGTCGCGGGTTAGGGGCCACAGGCGGCCCTTGGGGGTGCCGTGGCGGCTGTGATTGGAGCGGCCCACCCGCTGGAGGAAGGTGGCGATGCTGCGGGGCGACCCCACCTGACACACCAGCTCTACCGGGCCGATGTCGATGCCCAGCTCCAACGAGGCGGTTGCCACCAGGGCTTTGAGGTCGCCGGCTCGGAGGCGGTGCTCGGTGCGGATGCGGCGCTCGGTGGACAGCGAGCCGTGGTGGGCGGCTACCGCGTCTTCGCCCAGACGCTCGGCCAGTTGGTGGGCGATGCGCTCGGACAGGCGGCGGGTGTTGACGTACACGATGGTGGTGTGGTGCTCGCCTATGAGGGTGGCCATGCGGTCGAGGATCTGGTCCATCTGGGCATGGGAGACCACGGCCTCGAGTTCGTCGTCGATCAGCTCCAGGCGGATGTCGAGGTTGCGCTGGTGGCCGGTGTCGACGATGGTGCAGTTGGTGGTGGGCTCCGTTGCGTCGGTGCCGTTGCCTCCGTTGTCAGGCCGATTTGGGGGGATGCCGGTGAGGAGGTTTGCGATGGTGGCGATGGGGTGCTGGGTGGCCGACAAGCCGATGCGGTTGGGTCGGACCTCGGCCACGTGCTCGAGGCGCTCGAGGGTGAGGGCCAGGTGGCTGCCCCGCTTGTCTCGGGCGGTGGCGTGGATCTCGTCGACGATCACGGTTTCAACGGTGCGCAACACCTCTCGGCTCTTGGCCGCGGTCACCAGCAAATAGAGCGACTCGGGGGTGGTGACCACGAAGTTGGCCGGCTTTTTGATCATGGCGGCCCGGGTGTGGGCCGGGGTGTCGCCGGTGCGCACCGCTACGGTGAGCGGCGGTGGCTCGAAGCCCTGGGATCGGGCTACCTCGGCGATCTCGGCCAGCGGGCGCTCCAGGTTTTCGGCGATGTCGGTGGCCAGCGCCTTGAGCGGCGACACGTACACCACTTGGCTGGCCTTGGCCACCGTTTGGCCGTTGGCGTGGCGTTGGTAGAGGTCGTTTATGGCGATGAGGAACCCGGCCAGGGTCTTGCCCGACCCGGTGGGCGCGGCGATAAGCGTGTCTTGGCCCGAGGCGATGGCCGGCCACCCCTGGGCCTGCGCTTCGGTGGGCCCGTCGGGAAACCGCTGCTCGAACCAAGCCGCCACCGCGGGGTGGAACTCAAAGCCGGTATCGGCCAGTGCCCTGGGTTCAGCGGTGGTCGGGGAAGCCACGGCGTCAGACTACCGGCCGCCTGTGACATGCTCGGCGGGTGGGATCTACTTGGGGTGGACGGATGTCGGGGCGGGACTATGACGCCCGATGGGAGCGGCTGGAGGCGGAGGGGCACAATCCCCATGGGGAGGCTGATTTTGTGGACACGCTGCTGGGCGGTGCGGGGCGGGTTCTAGATGCGGGGTGTGGGACGGGGCGGGTGGCTGTTGAGCTGGCCCGGCGGGGGTACGACGTGGCCGGGGTGGACATCGATGACGAGATGATCTCTGGGGCTCGGGCCAAGGCGCCGGAGCTGGGATGGCATCAGCTCGACTTATCGACGTTCGATTTGGGCAAGACGTTCGACGCGGTGGTGATGGCGGGCAACGTGCTGCTGTTCACCGGTCCGGGCACCGAGGGAGCAGTGGTGGGGCGGTGCGCGGCCCACCTTTCCCCCGGCGGCGCCCTGGTGGCCGGATTTCAGCTGCGGAGCGGGGGCTACTCCCTGGCGCAATACGACGCCGACTGCGCGGCCGCCGGTTTGGCTCTGTCGGAGCGGTACTCGACTTGGGAGCGGGGGGCCTGGACGGGCGGCGACTACGCGGTGTCGGTGCATCGCCCCATATAAGAGGGGCGCGGTGCGGGGCGCGAGACTGGGAGGGTGCTGGGCGGGCCCGAGATCATCACGTTCTTGCTGCTGGCGCTGGGGGGTGCGCTGGCGGTGGGGAACATTGCCGCGTTGATCAACCCTGACGGGCCTCGCAAGCGCCGGACGGGTCGGTCCGAAATACCTCCCCCGCCGGGGGCGCCCGACGAACCGGCGACCCCGAAGGTGGGGCGCAGTGTGGTGATGATCACCGTCGGCCTGGTGATCGTGATCTGGGCCATCGCCAGCCTCATCGGGGGATGAGGCTTCCCGGCTAGTTCGGCAACCGACCACTAGGGTCGGGGGGGCTATGGCGTTATTGGATGTGGCGGGGGTCACGGTGCGGTTCGGGGGGGTTACCGCCCTGCGGGAACTGTCATTCACCGTGGACGAGGGCAGCATCTGCGGGCTTATCGGCCCCAACGGTGCGGGCAAGACCACCCTGTTCAACGTGGTCAGCCGGGTGTACGACGCCCAGGAGGGGGCGGTGGGATTCGACGGCGCCGATCTGCTGGCCCGCCCAGCCCATGCCATCAGCGGTTTGGGCATCGGGCGCACATTCCAGAACCTGGCGCTGTGGCCGGGCATGACCGTGATGCAGAACGTGATGGTGGGTGCCCATCACCGCTCCAACATCGGCGCGCTGCGGGCCGCATTGCGGTGGGGATCGGGCCGGGAGGAGGCCTCGCTGGCCCGTACGGCGTGGGATGCGCTGGAGGAACTGTCGCTCACCGACGTTGCCTTCCACCCGGCAACGGGTTTGCCGTTTGGCACCCTGAAGCGGGTGGAGCTGGCCCGGGCGCTGGTGAGTCGGCCCCGGCTGCTGCTGTTGGACGAGCCCGCCACCGGTTTGACCCAGACCGAGGTGGGCGAGTTGGCCGACCTGCTGGTGGCGCTGCGGGAGCAGCATTCGCTGACGCTGCTGTTGGTGGAGCACCACATGGGAATGGTGATGGGGGTGTCCCACAAGGTGGTGGTGCTGGACTTCGGGGCCAAGATCGCCGAGGGCTCCCCCGCCGAGGTGCAGAACGACCCGGCGGTGGTGGAGGCCTACCTGGGGGCCGAGCAGTGAGCGCCGCTTATTTGGAGGTGCGGGGGCTGAAGGCGGCCTACGGCGACATCCAGGTGCTGCACGGCATCGACTTCTCGGTGGCCGAGGGGCAGATCGCGGTGATCTTGGGGGCCAACGGCGCGGGTAAGACCACCACTCTGCGGGCGCTGTGCTCCATGGTGTCCACCGAGGGATCGGTGCGGCTGGCGGGCGAGGAGCTGGCCGGGCAGCGCACCGCCGAAATCGTGCGCCGGGGGGTGGCCCACGTGCCCCAGGGACGGGGGACGTTCCCGGAGCTGAGCGTGGAGGAGAACTTGATGGCCGGGGGGTTCGTTCGCTCCGACAGCGAGGTGCGGGCCGACATCGATCAGTGGTACAGCACCTTCCCGGTGCTGGGCGAGCGGCGCTCACAGGCCGCTGGCAGCCTGAGCGGGGGCGAGCAGCAGATGCTGGCCATCGCCCGGGCGCTGATGCTGCGGCCTTCATTGCTGCTGTTGGACGAGCCGTCTCTGGGGTTGGCGCCGATGATCACCCGATCGCTGTTCGAACAGCTCACCGCCATCAACGCCACCGCCGGCACCACCATGCTGGTAGTGGAGCAAAACGCCAGCCTGGCGCTGGGGGTGGCCGATGTGGCCTTTGTGCTGGAGGCCGGGGAGGTGGCGCTGTCGGGCCCCGCCGACGAGCTGGCCGCCGACGACAGCGTCCGCCGGGCGTATCTGGGGTATTAGGCGATGGGTGTGTCGTCGATCAACAGCAGCGTCCGCATCAGTCGAGTGATGGGTGCTGGGTAATGACGGTCTTGGCCTCTTTGCTCGGTGTGTTCGACATCACGTTGGACAAGCTGTCGAACGGGGAGCTGTGGCTGGCCCAGTTCTTTCGGGGACTGAGCGACGGGGCCACCTATGCGTCGGTTGCGCTGGCGTTGGTGATGATCTACAAGTCCACCGGGTTCATCAACTTCGCCCAGGGCTCGCTGGCGCTTCTGGGGGTGTATCTGGCCTACATCTTCAGCGTGGAGCAGGGCTTGCCGGTGGCGCTGGCAGTGGTGTGCGCCATGGTGGCCAGCTCTGCGGTAGCGGTGTTTGTGGAGCGGGTGTTCATCCGGCCGTTCCCGCCCGACCATGTGCTGCCGCTGGTGATCGTGACCCTGGGGCTGCTTTTGATAATCGACTCGGCGGTGGGGATCGTGTGGGGCTTTCGCACCCGCAGCCTGCCCTCCATGTTCCCCAGCGGGGCGCCCATCGAGTGGGGCATCGCCCAGCTCACGTGGCGCACCGTCGGCAACCTGGGCACGGTGTTCGCGGTGGTCGGGCTGCTGTATCTGCTGCTGTCGCGCACCAAGGTGGGGCTGGCATTTCGGGCGGTGTCGTCGAATCTGGAGTCGGCTCGGCTGGTGGGCATTCGGGTGGGGCCCACTCTGGGGTTCGGATGGGCATTGGCCGCGGCCATCGGCACCTTGGGCGGGTCGCTGGTGGTGCCCGATCTGCTGTTGGAGCCGTCGGTGATGCTGCGGGTGCTTATCTTCTCGCTGGCCGCCGCCGCATTGGGCGGGCTCGACTCCATGGTGGGGGCGGTGATCGGCGGTCTGGTGGTGGGGCTGGCTCGCAACCTGCTGGTGACGTTCTTGGACTTGAGCGAGCTGGCTTTGGCCACCGCGGTGGCGGTGATCTTGGTGGTGCTGTTGGTGCGGCCCACGGGGTTGTTCGGATCGACTCGGGTGGAACGGGTATGACGCGGGTGTATTGGGCTGCGAGCGCAAGGGGCAAGACATGACGCGCGCCATGGGTACAGTGGCCGCGGGCAGCCGGGCGCACCGGCGGCGCCAGATCATCGGCTGGGCGCTGTTCGCCCTGGTTCTGGCGCTGATTCCGTTTTTGATCGCCGACACCTACAGCCCCACTATCTTCGGCAATCGCTACACGGTGGGGCTGGGCAACCTGAGCCAGGCCATCGGGCTGATGGTGGCCATCTTGGGGCTGAACATCGCCACCGGCTACAGCGGACAGCTCTCTTTGGGCCACAGCTTCTTCGTGGGGTCGGGGGCGTACCTCACCGCGGTGCTGGTGAACGACTTCCACTGGTCGTATCTGTCGACCCTCGGCGTGGTGGTGCCTGGGCTGTTCGTGTTCGGGGTGCTGTTCGGGTTGCCCGCGCTGCGCATCCAAGGGCTGTATCTGGGGCTGTTGACCTTTGCGGTGGCGGCGGTGTTCCCGTCGATCATCCGCCTCGACGAAGTGAAGGGCCGCACCGGGGGCAGCAACGGGCTGTTGATCGAAAGCGACCTGGAGCCGCCGACGTGGGCGCCGCTCGACGCGGTGACCGGATGGCTCCATGCCATACCGGGGGTGGGGTCGAGGGTGCCCGACGGCCTGACCGGTCGCCAGCAGGAGGCGGTGTACAAGTACTTTTTGCTGGTGATCGTGGCGCTGGTGTGCTTTTGGCTGGTGCGCAACATTCTGGCCGGCCGGGTGGGGCGGGCCTTGGTGGCCATCCGGGACAATCCGCTGGGGGCGGCGGCCAACGGGGTGAACCTAGCCGCCTACAAAACGCTGAGCTTCGGGATCAGCGCCGCGGTGGGCGGGGTGGCCGGGACCATGCTGGCCATGCACTCGGGGTTCGTGGGGCCCGATGAGTTCGGCTTCTCGATGGCCATTCTGCTGATCGTGGGGCTGATTGTGGGGGGTGCGGGAACGCTGCACGGCGCGGTTGTGGGCGGTTTGGCCATCCAGTTCGTGCCCCACTGGTCGAGCCAGACCCAGACTCTGCCAGGCACCGATGTGGCCTTGGAGGGGCCGTACGGCACGGCCATTTTGGGCGGGCTGCTGATCGCCATCATCTTCGCGTTGCCCGGTGGGGCGGCCCATGGGTTCCGCCGCATCAAGGCCCGGCTCATGCCGGTTGCCCCCCAGCCGCCGGGAGGATGAGTTCTCCGGGGCTGTAATTGTCTCTATAGCCGCGTAGGGTTACGGGACTGCTTCCAACCCGAAGCCAACCTCAGAAGGGATTTCTCAATGTCGAAGCTCCTGCGAAGCCTGTTCGGGCTGTTCGTTGTTTTCGCACTGGTGGCCGGTGCCTGCGGCAACGACGACGATGACGCTCCGGTGAGCGAACCGGCGCCGGCTGCACCCGAGGATGAGTCCGCGCCTGCCCCCGAGCCGGAGGAAGAGGATGAGCCCGCACCTGCCCCCGAGGAGGACGGCGACGAGCCCGCGCCTGCGCCTGAGGAAGAGCCGGAGGAGGCGCCAGCGGCAACGGAAGCGCCCTCCGATCCCAACATCGTGGAGTTGGGCGGTGGCGCGGTGATCGACATCACCGAATGCCCCGGTGAGTGGGACAACTACCAGGGCGTGACCGACTCTGAGATCCGCTTCGGCAGCAGCTTGCCCCGATCGGGCGCGCTGGCCGGGTTCGGCACTATCAGCGACGGTGTGCAGCTCTACTTTGACCACGTCGGCCCAATCGACGGGCGCAACGTGGTGATGGTGAGCCGAGACGACGGCTACGTGCCCGCCCGCACGCTGACCAACGTCGAAGAGATGATCGACGTTGAGAACCTGCTGGGGTTCGCCGGGATTCTGGGCAGCCCCAACAACCTGGCCGTCCACGACCTGTTGAACGAAAACTGCATCCCGCAGCTTCTGAACCTGACCGGCTTGCCGGAGTGGGGCGACCCCAACAACTACCCGTGGACCACCGGGGCGCTGATGTCGTATGAGACCGAGGCCCGGATCTGGTGTGACCATGTGGCCGACGAATTCGGGTCGGGGGCCACAGTGGCCATTCTCTCGCTGGGCAACGACGCCGGCGAAGCGTGGCGGGTGGCCTTCAACGAGTGCGCTCCCGGCTTGGGGCTAGACGTGGTGGACGAGATCCAACACGACCCCCAGGCCGACTCTGTGGGCGCCGATGTGATCAATCTGGCCGCCAGCGACGCCGACGTGCTGCTGGTGGCCTCTTCCGGGGCATTCTGCCCACAAGCTGTGGCCACCGTGTCCAGCATTGCGTGGGAGCCGATGGTTTTGGTGGCCAACGGCTGCCAGCGCATCGCCCTGTTCTGGGTACCCATCGGTCCGCTGGCCAACGGTATCCGCTTGGTGAATACTCAGAAAGACTTGTCTGACGCCTCACTGGCCGACGACGAGTGGGTGCAGTTCGTGCGGGGCGCGCTGGAAGGCCAAGGGGTCGACCCGGATGCCGAATCGCACGCCCTGGGCTACATCTTCGGCGAGATCCTGCACGAGGTTCTCTTGGACGCGGCCGACATGGAAGGCGGCATCAACCGCACCAACCTGATGCGGGCCATGTGGCAGATGAACTTCGACTCCCGGGGTGCGATCGGCAATGCGCCGCGGGCCATGGACGGAGCCAACGACTCCTACATGGTGGAAGCCGGCCGCATCGAAGAGCTGGTGGTGGACGCCGACGGCGCCCGCTACGTGCCCATCAGCGACGTGATCTCCTACGAGGGGGACACCGGCACGTTCGGCCAGTAGCCGACTAGAACGAGGCGACCCCCGTCTGGCCGCGGCCGGGCGGGGGTCGTTTAATTTGCCGGTTAGGAAACCGTGATTGGCACTGAGGAGTAACCGGCCACGTTGGACATCTGCACCCGGCGCAGGCCTTCCTCGTTGACCTCGAAGGCGGGCCAGCGGCGGGCGATCTCCTCGATGGCCACCCGGCTCTCCAGGCGGGCCAGCGCCGCCCCCAGACACACGTGAAGGCCGTGGCCCAAACCCACGGCCAGACCGGGCTCTCGGGTGATGTCGAAGCGGTCGGGATCCTCGTAGCGGCGAGGATCGCGATTGGCCGCCCCGGTGATCAGGAACACCGGCTTGCGCTTGGGAATGGTCACCCCGTGCCATTCGGAGTCGACCGTGGAATAGCGGCCTTGGTACTGCGAGGGGGCCCAATAGCGGAGGATCTCTTCCACCGCGTTTGCGATGACGGAGGGGTCGTCTAGCACCTTGGCCCACTGGTCGGGATAGCGGTGGAACAGCACCACCGCGTTGCCCACCAGCTTGGTTACCGTCTCCGATCCGGCCGCGGCCAACAGCGTGCCGAATCCGGCGATCTCGGCGTCGTCGAGGTGGGTGGTGCCTCCGTCTTCGGTCTCAACTTCGGCCTCGATCAAAGCAGTCAGCATGTCGTCGGCCGGTTCGGCCCGCTTCTGCTGAGCGAGCTGGAACAAGTACATGCCCTGGGCCATGCCCGCTTCGGCCGCGGCCTGGGTGCCCATGGCCGAGCCCTCCTCGCGGTGGAGCATGGCGTCGGTCCAGTGCCTGATCTGCTGGCGGTCTTCGGCGGGCACGCCCAGGATGGTTGAGATGATCTCGACCGGGAACGGGGCGGCGAATTCCTCGAGGATGTCGAACTGGCGCCTGCCCATGAGCGGGTCGAGGTAGCCGCTGATGATGTCGCGCACCAAGGCCTCGTAGTTGCCGATGGAGCGGGGAGTGAACGACCGGGATACCAGCTTGCGATAGCGGGTGTGCTCGGGCGGGTCCATGGAGATGATCGACCCCATGTCGGCGAGCTCGCCCGACGAAAGCTGCTCGTAGGTCTGGCCGTGAGTGGAGGTGAAGGTCTCGTAGTCGCGGTGAGCGGTCACCACGTCGTCAAAGCGGCTCAGGGCGTAGAAGTCGTACTGCTCGCTGTAATAGCAGGGGGCGTGTTCTCGCAGGTCGGCGTAATTGTCGTAGGGATCGTCGAAAAAGTCCCGGCTGAACGGATCGAACTCAACGGTCTTGGTGTCCATGCTCCCAGTATTGACTATTGGGCGCTGGTGTCAAACAGGGCGGTGCCGATGGCGTCGGCGGCTTCGTCGGTGGGGCCCTGCCAGGCGATGGCGCCGTGGTCTAAGAGGATGGCCCGATCGCATAGGGCTAGGGCGTGGCCCATGTGCTGCTCGACAATGAGCAGCGAGGTGCCGGCGTCGCGGATTCGGGCCAGCACGGCGTAAACCTCGTCGGTGACGATGGGGGCCAGGCCCAGGGACAGCTCGTCGGCGATGAGCAGGCGGGGGGTCTCCACCAGCACCCGGGCCATGGCCAACATGCGCTGCTCTCCGCCCGACAAGGTGCCGGCGATCTGGCGGCGGCGCTGGGCGATGGGGGGGAACAGATCGAAGGCCCGGTTGAGGGAGTCGCGCACGCCGGTGCGGTCGTGAGTGCGGGAGAAGGCCAGGGTGAGGTTCTCCTCCACGGTGAAGTCGGAGAACACGGCTCGGCCCTCGGGCACGTGAACAACTCCGGCCTTGGCGTAGCGGTGGGCCCGGGCCTTGGTGAAGTCGTTGCCGTCCACCATCACCTCACCCTCGGTGGGCTCCACCAGGCCGCTGGCCACTCGGGCCACGGTGGTCTTGCCCGCGCCGTTGCGGCCCAATAGGGCCACGGTCTCGCCCTCCCCCACCGTCAAGGAAACGTCGAACAGCGCCCGGAACGGCCCGTAGGCGGCGTTGACATGGCGCAGCTCCAGCACTGGGATGTCGAGCGGGGCGGGGGCGGCCATTGTGGCGGTATCTGCAGCGGGGCCAGCGGTGGGCTCAACAGCGTCGGTCATGATGTGCCCGCCACAAAATCGCCCAGGTACGCAGCCCGAACCTGGTCATCTCGCATCACCTCGGGGGTGGGGCCGTGGGTGATGAGCTTGCCGAAGTCGAGCACGTAGGTGCGCTCGGTGAACGAGGCCACCAGCTCCACGTCGTGTTCCACCAGCAACAGGCCAAAGCCCTGTTCAGCCTGGATGCTGGCCAGAGTGTCGGCCAAGGCGTTGGTCTCGTCGCGGTCTAGGCCTGAAGAGGGCTCGTCGAGCAGCACTACCCGGGGCTGGGTCATCAGCGCCCGGGCCACCTCCACCAATCGGCTCTGGCCCAGGCTGAGGGCCTCGATGGGCTCGTCGCCCATGCCGCCCAAACCGAGGCTCTCCAAGAGGGCGTCGCAACGCTCGATCTCGGCCGGTTTGGGCAGGCCGAGGCCGAGCACGTCCTTCCACAGGGCGCCGGTGCCGCTGCGGATGCGGTGGGCAAACAGCAGGTGGTCGCGCACCGATGAGCCGCTAAACAGCTCCACCCGCTGGAAGGTGCGCCCGATGCCCAGGCGGGCCCGGCGGTAGACGGGCAGGCGGGTGATGTCGTGGCCGTCGAAGCTCACCGACCCGGCGTCGGGGCGCAGCAGGCCCAAAAGGCAGTTGAACAGCGTGGTCTTGCCCGCGCCGTTGGGGCCGATGAGGCCGACCCGCTCCCCGGCGTCGAGGGTGACGTGTACGTCGTCGACGGCGGTAATGCCGGCGAACCGCTTGGTGATGCCGTCGGCTATCAGCAGGCTCATGGCTCATCTCCCGGTTCAGCTTGTCCACCGGTTGCCGCGGCGGCCATGGCCGGCTGGCGGCGGGCGAACATGCGCTGCATCATGGCCTGCGAGCGGCGCTTGCCGTGCTCGAGCAAGCCCTCGGGATGGCGGGCGAAGGAGATGGCGGCGAATCCGAACAGCACGTAGCGCCACGCCCCGTGAAGGCCCAGCCAGCGGTCGAGCACCAATTCGGGGAAGATCACAAAGGCCACGCCGGCCTGGATGCCGCCCTCCACGGTGCGGGCCCCGAGCACCACCACGATCACCAGCCAGAACAGGCCGGTTTGGGGGTCGAAGTTGGCCTCGTATCCCACCAGCCTCTCCTCCATGGCCAACAGCCCTCCGCCGATGGCCGCAATGGCGGCCGACACTGAGAACACGATGACCCGCGATCGCCAGGAGATGACCCCGATGGACTCGGCCGCGGTCTCCGAGCCCCGCAGCGCCCGCAGGGCCATGCCGGTGCTGCTCTCGCGGATGAGGATGACCAGCACCCCCACCAACACCAAGATGGCGATGCACAAGATGAGGAAGTTCTCCCGGCTGGAGAAGTCGACACCGAAGAACTCGGGCCGGGGCACGCCGCGGCCGTGGAACAAAGAGCCGCCCACCCAGCTGTATTTCACCAATACGTCGTGGAAGAACAGTGCGAAGGCCAGGGTGGCGATGGCCAGCCAGATCCCGCCCAGGCGCATGACCGGAATGCTGAGCACCGCCCCCACCGCGGCGGCTATGGCCGCGCCGGCCACCATGCCCACGATCACCGAGATGTCCCAGCGCTGGGCGAACTGCATGGCCCCGAACGCGCCGATGGCTGCGAAAGTCACCTGGCACAGGGCGATCTGGCCGCCGAGTCCAGTGAAGACCACGATGGACAGAAAGATGATGGAGAAGATCACCGAGTGGGTGATGCGGGAGATCCAGAAGTTGTTGGCATAGGCGAAGGTCCAGATGCCCACCGCGGTGAAAAAGGCCAACGCCATGATCCGGGTGTAGATGGTCATGCCTCGGCTGCGGCTGGTGGCGGCCAGCGCGGGCGGGGGCGGGGAAACTCCGAGCAACGGATCGGCCCCGGCCACCTGGCGGCGGATGGCGGGCCAGAACACGATGATGGCGAACAGCATCACGTAGGGCAGTGCTGGCCCCTGCAACTCGGCCAAGATGACGTTGTCCCGGGGAACGTGGGTGCGCATCTGGGTGGTGACCACCCCCAGCGCCAGGCCCCCGAACAGGGCGGCGGGCAGGCTAACCAACCGGCCCAACGCGGCCGCGGCCAACGCGGAGATCACGATGGGGAAGAACCCGGTTGGCTCCAGCACCGTGCCCAGCGAAGACGTGGTAGGCACCAGCAGCACCCCGGCCAGGCCGGCGAAGAAGCTGGACAGCATCCACGAGCCCGACGACACCCAGTCGGCGTTGACCCCGTTGAGCTCGGTCATGCGGGGGCTCTGCACCACCGCCCGGATGCGCAGGCCCAAGCGGGTGTAGCGGAACAGGGCGGCCAGGGCCAGCGCGGCGGCCACCACGATCACGAAGGCGGCGATCTCGTCGCGGGTGACGGGGTAGCGGCCGAACAGCCGGTAGACGGTGGTGCCGTCGGGAATGATGCCCACCGCGCCAAAGGGCTGCTCGCGGTTGTAGTCGACGATGAGCTTGAACAGCTCCGGCAGCGCCACCAGCAGTCCGAGCGAGATCACCAGCTTGGCCACCGCGGAGGAAGCGTGGACGTGGCGGAATATCAACCGCTCCAGCAGCAGGCCGAGCAGCGGGGCCACCAGCACAACTGCCACCAGCACGGCCGACCAGATGGGCCAGTCGCGCCGCACATGAAGCTCGAAGTAGGTGGCGGCGCTGATAAAGGCTTGGGCCCCGAAGGCCAGGTTGAACACCCCAGAGGTCTTATAGGTGAGCACGAAGCTCATGGCCACCAGGGCAAACCCCGCGCCGATGGGCAGGCCCTGGAAGAACGCCCGAATGGTGTCCTCCAGAACCCCGGCGGCGAGGACGCTGGTGGTCATCGCTTGCTCAGCCTCCGCTCAGCAGGGCCTTCAGTTCACAAACGAGAGGGCCTCGGGATCGTGCCAGTCTTCCCGGACAACCTCCCAGCACAGCCATGGCTTGCCGGGCTCGCCGGTCCACTGCTCGAAAGCGCCGTTCACGATCTCCACGGCGTTGATGCAACGGTATTCGTAGTCGGCATCGGGATTGTCGTTGGGCAGGTCGATCTGACGGCTGAAGTCGATCGGGTTGGTGAGGCCGTCGTGGCTGTAGTCGTCAAAGCCCCGCACCGCATCAACCAGAGAGGCCCGGTCGAACTCGGGGCCGGCGGCCAGCAGGCCCTCGTAGAACAGGTGGGCATTTAGCCAGCCGACGATGGTCTGCTCTTCGAGCTTGAGGTCGGCGGTGTACTCGAAGAACCTCCGCTGGAGCTCGCTGTCGATCTCGGCCTCGAACGGCACGAACTGCACGAACACCAAGTCGCCCTCGAACAGGTCGGCGTTGGCCGCCACGAACTCGTGGTTGTAGGTGTTCGGGTGGTACATGATCACCTGATCGCGGTAGTCCTGCTTGACCAGCTCTTGGGCGATGGTGCGCATGCCGTTGAGGTCGAGGCAGGTGTAGATGATGTCGACGCCCTTGTCCTTCATCTCCGACACTTGGGGGGCGACGCCACCGGCCAGCCCGAACTCGATGGAGGTGTCGAAGAACTCCACGGTCATACCGCCGGCCTCGGCGCTGTAGTGCTCGATGGAGTCGCGGGTGCCCTCGGCGCAGATCTTGGAGTTCTCGCTGTTGCCGTATCCGAAGATGCCGGCCTTTGTGGCCCCCACCTGGGTGGCGATGTAGGGGAACAGCTGGTGGATGCAGCCGATGCAGCTCGGGGCGATGTTGCCGAAGATGTTGCGGCGGTCGGCGAACTCATTGTGGATGTTCCAGCCGAACGTGGGCACCCCGGCGTCGTTCAGGGTGTCGGCCCCGAAGAACAGCAGGGTGGCCACGAAGGCGGCCAGCGAATCGTCCTCTTCCACCATGGCCAGCGACTGGGGCAGGTTTTGGAACAGCTGGTCGTCGCGCTTGGTGGCCAGCACCAGCTCGCGGCCGTAGATGCCGCCGGTGGCGTTGATGAAGTTGAAGTAGGCCTCGATGCCGTCGTTGTAGGCCCCGATGTTGGTGCCCAGGGCGTTGTTGCTGATGGTGACGATGGAGGTGACCTTGATCTCGTCGTCGTTCACCCCGGGCACGCCCTCGATGGACACGAAGTCGTGGCGGTGCTCGGGATCCTTGGGCTCCTCGGGCTCGGGTTCAGCCTCCGGTTCAGGGGCGGGCTCGTCGTCGGTTTCTTCGGGGGCGGGGGCGGGCTCGTCGTCGTCGGTTTCTTCGGGGGCGGGGGCGGGCTCGTCGTCGTCGGCTTCCTCGGGGGCGGGGGCGGGCTCGTCGTCGGTTTCTTCGGGGGCGGGGGCGGCGGTGGGTGCCGGGGCGCCGCCTTCGTCGTCGTTCCCGGCGTTTCCGCAGGCCGTGGCCACCAGAGCCAGAACGGCGAGCGCGGCAAGCAGCAGCTTCCACAAACGAGCAGTCATCAAGGTCCCTCCTTGTCGCATGTCCTGCTCAAACTAGCCCACTCCGACCATGTCGGGCAGGGCGGTCAGTGGCTGGTGCGGTAGTCGCCGAATTTGGAGTCGCGCTCCGACAGGGTGGTGGTGAGGCCCTTCTTCTTGATCGAGCCCACGAAGTCGGCCATGGCCTGTGTGTGGGTGCCCAGCGCGCACAGCTCGGTGCCGGCCCGGATCCCGGCCCGCATGCCCATGTGCTCCATCTGGCGGTGCACCACCCGCTTGTTCATCTGGAGCAGCTCGGTGGGCACTTGGGCGATGCGCTCGGCGATGTCCAGCACGGCGTCTTCCAGTTCGTCCTCGGGGTAGGCGGCGTTGGCCCAGCCCCGCTCCACGGCCTCGAGGCCGGTCACGTAGTCGCCGGTGAGCATCATCTCCATGGCCTTGCGCATGCCCAAGAACCAGGGGTGGAAGTGCATGTCGGGTACGCCGAACCGCACGGCGGGATAGCCCATTTTGGCGTCCTCGGCCATGTAGACCAGGTCGCAGCCAGTGGCCAGCTCGCTGCCCCCGGCCAGGCAGTAGCCGTGGACCTGGGCGATGACCGGCTTGGCCAGATCCCAGATGCTCATCCAGCCCTCGGTCACATGGCGGGGCCACTGGCCCTCGCCGCCGGGCGTGTAGAAGGGCAGCTCGTAGCCCTCGTTTCCCCCGCTCAGGTCGTAACCGGCCGAGAACGACGGGCCGGCACCGCAAACGATGCTCACCTTGACGTCGTCGTCTCGGTCGGCCTCCTCCAATGCTTCGAGAACGGCGCCCCGCAGCGGGTGGATGAGGCTGTTGCGCTTCTCGGGGCGGTTCATGGTGACGCGCCGCACGTGGGGACGGGGGTTGTCGATCAAGACGATGTTGTCGCTCATGGCCGACAACCGTAACCTGCGGGCCGATGTTTGCTCTCACCGCAGCAGGCCCGGTTTTTGGGACATGAGCGAGCCCCAAATCATTGTCTCGACCAAGGGTGCCCAGGTGGCGCTGCACGACTTGGGCGGCGAGGGGCCGCCAGTGCTTTTGGCCCACGCCAACGGCTTCTGCGGGCTGATGTGGCAGGCGGTGGCCCGGGAGCTGGCCGCGGTGGCCCACTGCTGGGCGCTGGATTTTCGGGGCCACGGCGACAGCTTGGCCGCCCCCGATGGGGACTATCGCTGGGACAGAATGGCCGAAGATGTGTTGGCCGCGGTGGACTCGCTGGACCCGGCCCCCCGGCTGGCGGTGGGGCACTCACTGGGCGGGGCCTCGATCCTCAAGGCCGAACAGGCCCGGCCAGACACCTTTGACCGGGCCTGGATGTTCGAGCCGGTGACCATTCCCTCATTCTTCCTGCCCCCTGAAGGGGTGAAGGCGCTGGGCGACATCGCCCGCATGCGCAAGCAGAACTTCGAGTCTCGCCAGGCGGCCTATGACCGGTACGCGGCCCGACCCCCGTTCAGCCTGTTGGACCCCGAGGTGTTGCGGGACTACGTGGACCATGGATTCCGGGAATTGCCCGATGGCACGGTGACCATGAAGTGCCCCCGAGAGGTGGAGGCCACCATCTTCGAGAACCCCGACAAGACGGCGTTCGACCGATTGGGCGAAGTGGCCACCGCGGTGACCGTGGTGGTGGGCACCGAAGCCGACCCGCCCGCCCTGGTGGCGCCGTTTGTGGCCGATAAACTTCCCAACGCCACGCTGGTGCGCTACGACGACCTGACCCACTTCGGCCCCTTCCAAGACCCGCCTCGCATCGCCGCTTCTATAGCCACCGCCCTATTCTCGGATTGAGACGGTATTGAATTATGGAACTCCACAAACTGCCCAGCAGGCTCAAGGCCGCATACCGCGGGTCGAGCGTGGCCAATCGGGTGCAGCACTTCGAAGAACTGACTGATCGAGCGCACGCCGAAGACGTCGACAACACCGCCTATGACCACGCGGAAACCGTCAAGGAGTACTACAACCTTTGCAACGAATTCATGGTGTTCGGCTGGGGCGAGTCCTTGCATTTCGCTCCCCTGTCGCCCCGGGAGACCCTGGAGGACTCCAAGGTCCGGCATCAGCGACTGATGATCGACAAGCTGGATCTGCAAGAGGGCATGACCGTGGTGGATGTGGGCTGCGGAATTGGCGGGCCGATGCGCCGGGTGGTTCAAGAAGCCGGTGTGCGGGTGATGGGGGTGAACTACAGCGAAGTCCAGTTGGAACGGACGAAGGCGTTGAACACGGCGGCGGGAATCGACCACATGGTGGATTACCTGGCATGCAGCTTTATGGACATGGGCGCGGTGGCCGATGGCACGTTCGACCGGGCCTACGCCATCGAATCGACGTGCCATGCCCCGGACAAGACTGGCGCGTTCGCCGAGATCTACCGGGTGCTGAAGCCGGGCGCCCTGTTTTGGGGCCAGGAAATGTGCATGACCGACAAATTCGACCCCCAAAACGATCAGCACCAGGCCATCAAACGAGACCTGATGCACGGCATCGCGCTCAAGGACATCGCCACCACCGACGAGGTGGACCGGGCGCTAGAAAAAGCGGGATTCCAGGTCATCGAGGGGACCGACCGAGGTGTGGTGGAAGGTGATCTGTCGACCCCGTGGTATCAGCCCATGCAAACCGCCAAGGGCACCCGGGGCGGCGGCTTGCGCCGGCTCCCGCTGAGCCGCAAGGTGATGCACGGGGCATCCAGGCTGGCCCAAGGGCTGAGGATCATCCCCAAGGACTCCGCCGACGTTGTGGAGCTGCTAGATGAAACCGCCAAGGCCTACGTGGCCGGGGGCCAGACCGGGATCTTCACCCCGCTGTACTGCTTTTTGGCCCGCAAGCCCGATTCGGCGTAGTCAATTTCCAAGCTAGAGGATCGCCCCCGATTCCTTCATGGCGGCGATGTCGTCCCAGGCGATGCCGGATTCTAGTAGGAGGGTTTCAGTGTGCTCGCCGTGCTCGGGGGCGCGGTTCACGGTGACAGGCTGCTCGTTGAACATGGCCGGGTTGGCCACCAGTTGGACCTCCTGGCCGGCGCCGGTGGTCATGGTGGGGAGGTAGCCGTTGGCAACGACTTGGGGATCTTCGTAGAGCTCGCCAAGGGTTTGGAACGGCACCCACACCCCTTTGAAGTCGGCCAGAGCCTCCTTCCAGTAGGACAGGGGCTGGGACTCGAACACCTCGTCGAGGATGGCGATGCACTCCTCATTGTTCTCGGCTCGGGCGGCCATGTCGACGAACTTTGGGTCGGTGGCCAACTCGGGGCGGCCGATGCATTCGCAGAGTTGAGCCCAGTGCTTGTCGGCCTGAAGCAGGATGAAGCTTAGATAGCGATCGTCGGAGGTGCGGTAGGCGTTGACCACGGGGTTGACCATCTTGGTGCGGTCACCGGCGGGGAGCCGGTCCATGCCGAACAACTTGGCCGCGATCACCAGGGGTGAGAGCTGCCACATGGCAGTGGCCAACAGCGACACGTCGATGACCGACGGCTCGCCGGTGGCGTTGCGCTGGTAAAGGGCGGCGGCGATGGCGCCGGCGGTGGCCATGCCGCCCATGACGTCGCCGAAGGCGGGGGCGGGCTGGCTCATGGGCCAACCATCGGGGCGGGGGGGCAGGGTGGCGCCCATGCCGCCCCGGGCCCAGAAGGAGGCGCCGTCGTAGCCGCCCTTCTCGGCGTCAGGACCGTGGGGGCCCTGACCCGAGCCCCGGGCGATGATGATCTGGGGGTTGCGCTCCCGCAGGTCTTCGGTGTCGATGCGAAGCTTGCGGCGCACCGGGGGCATGTAGTTGGTGAGGAACACATCGGCGGTCTCCACCAGCTTGAGCAGCATCTCCCGGCCGTCGGGATGGGCCAAGTTCAGTCCAATGGAGCGCTTGCCCCGGTTGGGCTGCTCGATCATGAAGTTGACGCCGCCAGCGCCGCCGGGGACCAGCCCCGAGGTGATGAGACCCCGCTGGGGGTCGCCGGTTACTGGGTGCTCCACCTTGATTACGTCGGCTCCCCAGTCGACCAGCACCGAGCCGCCGGAGGGAACGAACATCCAGCTGGCCACTTCGATGACGCGGACGCCTTCGAGGGGGCGGCTGGGCGGGGCAGGGTTCTCGCTCACCACACCAATTCCAGATTGTCGATTTGTCGGATGCCGGGGCTGTATCTCAGCTCCAGCCCGTCGGCCAGGCGGTAGTCGGGTACCCGGGCGTGCCACTCTTCGAGGGCCACCCGCAGCTCCATGCGGGCCAGATGCGAGCCCAGGCAGCGGTGGACGCCGCCGCCGAAGCCCAAATGCTTGTTGGACTCCCGGTCGAAGTCCACCTCGTCGGGGTTGTCCCAGAACCGCTCGTCGGTGTTGGCCGAGCCGAGCAGAACGGAGATGCGGCTGCCTGCGGAGATGGGACAACCGCTCAACTCGGTGTCGGCTGAGGCGATGCGGGGCACGACGGGCACCGGGCTCTCGTAGCGCAGCAGCTCCTCGATGGCGTGGGGGATGACAGCGGGATCGTGCGCGACCCGTTGGCGGTGGCCGGGGTTTTGGGCCAGGTAGGCCACGATGCACTCCAGAGATGCCGACACGGTGTCGAGTCCGGCCAGAAAGAACAGGTAGCCGATGTCGACCACGTCGTCACGGGTGAGGGGTTGGCCGTCGACTTTGGCGTCGATGATGGTGGACAAGAAGTCGTCTTGGCGCTCGGCCATGCGGGCCTCCACCACCTCTTCGAGCACGGCGTAGATCTTCTGCCCGGTGGCCTTGACCATCTCATAGCGCTCCTCCAGGGAGCGGGCCGGTGGGCGGATGATGCCGTCTTTGAGAGCCAGGAACTCGTTTACCCGGTCTACCGGCAGCCCGAGCAGCTCCAAGAAGATGGTGGAGGGCAGGGGCTCGGCGATGGCCTCGTGGAAATTGCAGTGGCCTTGGTCGGCCACTTCGTCGATGAGCTCGCGGATCAGCTCTCGCACCCGGGGCTCGTACTTGGCCATCTGCTTGGGGGCGAACAGGGGGTCGAGCGCCTTGCGGTGCTTGCTGTGGTGGGGCGGGTCCACCTGGAGGGGCACTAGAGGCCGGGTGTTGCCGATTTGAACCGCGGAGGAGTCAGAGGAGAACACCTCGGGGGTGCGCAGGGCGGCCATCACGTCTTCGTGGCGGGAAATGGTGAGCGTGCCCGTGGTGGACCGCCCAGACAGGTAGACAACCGGGGTGTTGTCTCGCAAGTCCCGATAGATGGCCTGGGGGTTTATGGCCTCTTCGGGGCGCTCCAGGGTGTAGTGGGATTGGGGAACGGCTTCGGTCATCAGGTCTCCTCGGTCACGATGATGGCATCTTCGGGGCAGTTCATAAGCGCCCGGCGGGCTTGGTCGGCCAGCTCGACGGGCACTGGGCGCTCATCGGTGGGCTGGCAGTAGCCGTCGTCGTCGGCGTCGAACAGGCCGGGGGCCAGCATGTAGCAGCGCCCGTGGCCCTGGCAGAGCTCGGTGTCGACCCGGATGCGCATCAGCGAGCATCGTAGGCCAATCGGCCGGTGCGACTCACGGCGGCGCTCAGGGGATGGGGAGGACGCCGAGGCCGTCGGGGAAGTTGAGGCCGTAGTCGATGGTCTCGGGGGCCAGGGGCTGGTTGTCGGCGTCGAAGCGGATGCGGCGGACGGTGCCCTGACTTGAGGTGGGGCCGATGTTCCCGTCGTTGAAGGCCAGGGCCAAGTCGGCGTAGTAGAGGGTGCCGTCGGGACCCACAACGATGCCCAGCGGGGAGCCGGTGCTGATGGGCTCGAGGCCCAGCCCCTCGCCCTCGGGCGGTGCCAGCACGGTGCGCAGGTAGTTGCCGTCGGCGCCGTACTGGTTGATGACGCCGGTGAGCGTGTCGGACACGTACCAGCCGCCGTGGCCGTCGGCGGCGATGCCGGTGGTGAGGGTCACTCCGTAGCCGACGGCGATGAACAGCTCGACGGTGACCGCTTCGGGATCGCACTCCTGCTCGGTGCGGGGCAGGTTGGAGAAGCGCTGCACGCCGATGGTGGGCGGGCGGGCTGAGGCCAGCAGCACGTCGTTGCCGTCGGCGGCTAGTTGCTGGGCGGTGGCGATGTAGTCGGCCACCACGCAGCGGGTTCCGTCGAAGGGAAGATTGGCCGGGTCGTTGAGCCCGGGCTGATAGTCGGGGTTTGGGAACCACACGGTGAGCTGGCCGGTGCCCGGCCCGGAAGCTTGGTTGCCCACGTCGGTGGTGAGCAGGCGGCCGTCGGGCAAGAAGGCGCAGCCGTAGGGCTCGGGCTGGTTGTCGGCGGCTTCGAAATCGGGGGTGAGCTTGCCGATCTGGGTGGCCGACAGGGTGTCGAACGAGTCGCCGTCGAGATCGAATATGCCGAACCCGGCGGGAATTTCAGGTTGGCCGGTGTCCTCGCCGGCGATGAAGCGGCCGTCGCCGGTGAAGCACACCTGGCCGTTGATGTCGCGGCCGTTGGGATCTTCTCGGGCGTTGGTGATAAGGCGATGGGTGCCGCCGTTGTCGCCATACACCACCAGGTTGTTTCCCTGAGGGCTGAACACCAGGTAGGTGGGCGGGTCGAGGGGCTCGGTTTGCAGCGGCGGGTTGAAGCCGATGCTGGCCACTAGGCGGTCGAAGCCGTCGGCCGGGCCGGGGATGGTGGTGGTGTCGTTGAGGGCCAACAGGCTGATGCGGTTGTAGGAGGCGCCGGGGCGGGGCACGGTGCGGGCGATGCAGCCTCCGGTGTCGTCGAGCACGCACAGATAGCCGCCTGAGGGGCGGTCGTCGCGCTCGGACACCAATAATGCGTAGGCCGATGCGCCGACGGCGGCGGCGTCGCTGCCCTCCCGCAGCCAGGCGGCGGGGTCGCCCAGGCCGCTGGAGGTGGCGGTGAGCTCGAAGGGATTGGTTTGGATCGACAGGGTGAGCTGGGGGTCGGTGCCCGGCGGCGGGGTCTTGAAGTCGAAACCCACGTCGCAGGGGGCGTCGATGCAGCGGCCTGACGCCCCCACCAGGCGAACCTGGCCCGCTTCGGGCTCGGGCTCGGCGGTGGGAGCGGTCTGCTCGGCGGCCTCCACCTCGGGAGCGACGGTGTAGCGGAACACCCCGGAGGTTTCCGAGGGCCCCGGCGATCCCGGCTCGCGGAACCCGGCCACCGCCCACATGTCGTCGCCCACGATGGCCACTCCCCCGGAGATGAGCCCGGTGAGCTCGTCGGACCACAGCACCTCGCCGTTGTCGAGGCGCAGGGCCCGCAGGGTGAAGTCGAGCGAGCCCACGAACACCACGCCGTTCACCTCGGTGGTGGGCGAATAGGTGGGGCCGACGGCCTGCTGCTGCCAGACGATGTCGCCGGCGGCGGCGTCGAAGGCATGCATGCAGGGGCAGTCGGCCACGCCGGTGCCGCCAGCGATGATCCCGTCGGCGTAGGCGGCCGGACCGATGAAACCGCCGCTGGCGAAGTTGGGGCGGATCACGTTGTCGGCGGTGGCCCGGGTTTTCCATACCAACTCGCCGGTGTCGCGGCTTACCACGTAAAACACGGCGTCTTTGTTGCCGAGGCCGACAAGGTCTTGGCCGTTGGCGGTGAACAGCACGGGCACCCCGGCGAAGTCGGAATCGTCGTTGTTGGGGGGATGGGGTTGGAAGCTCCACACCGGCTCGCCGGTGTCGATGTTCACCGCGAACAGGGCCTCAGTGTAGGGGCCCCATCCGTCGGGGGAGGTGGGGCAGTTGGCGCTGCCGGCAAACATCAGGCGGCGCTCGAGGTCGACCGACGGCGATCCCCACACACCGCCGCAGCCCCGGTGGTCGCCTCCCTCCAGGTCGAAGTGCCAGAGCGCTTCGCCGGTGGTCAGGCTGACGGCCACCACCCCGGCGGGGAACGGGGCGTTGTGGGTGTCGTAGGTGGCGATGACCCGGTCTTCCACCACGATGGGAGTGGTCTCGAATTCAGTGGGCCAGCCGGGCTCGCCGCGGGCGTGGGTCCAGATCACGGTGCCGTCGGCGGCGTTGAGGGCGTGGATGGTGCGCCCGGCGTTGAATACCACTGCGGGGGTGCCGTTTATGAGGGTGTAGGAGGCCGACGAGGTGATCTGCCCGGCGTAGACGTTGTCGTGATACTCGGCGTCGTAGTGCCAGATTTCGGTGCCGTCGGCGGCGTTGAGGGCGTAGAACCGACCGGCCCAGTCGCCTACGTAGAGCGTGCCGTTCACCACCACGGGGGCGGCGGTGACCACGTCGCTGGTGTTGAAGAACCAGATGCGGCGCAGACTGGCGGCGGTGTCGGGGTTGATGCCGCTGTCGCAGGGGTAGGAGAAGGTGCGGTCGATGCCGTGACCCCACATCGGCCAGTCGCAGGTGGGGCCGGTGGGAGCGGGGGCGATGGGTTGGGCCGTGGGGGCTGGGGCGGGCGCCGCGGGCTCGGCGGTGGTCGCCGGGGTTGCGGCTGGGATTGGGGCCACGGGCTGATCGTCATCGTCGCCTCCGCAGGCAGCCGCGATGAGGACCAGGGCAAGCAGAATGGCGGCAAGCCGCGGGAGCCGGATCATGGCTTGTTGATGCTAACGAAACCTGCCACCCGGTGAGACGGGAAAGGGATGCAGGTGGGAGACTGAGGGCGAATGACCGTTGACACTGCGCCGGCCCAAGTCGAGGCCCCCAACACAGCCGAGCGCCGGTTCAGCCAGTCGATGGTGGTGTCGGGCACCCGGTGCCTGCTGACTTATCTGGTGCTCCCGTTTCTTCTGCCGGTGCTGGGGGTAGCCGATTCGGTGGGGCCAGCCATCAGCTTGCCCATCGGGCTGGTGGCCATCGTGTTCAACGGTTTGAGCATCCGAAGGTTCTGGGGGTCCGACCACCGGTTTAAGTGGCCGGTGAGCACGATCAACGTTCTGGTGATCGGGTTGCTGTGCTACCTGACTGTGCGTGACCTCGTCGAGCTCGCCGGCTGACCCCGGCGATTCCGCTGCCCTTAGCCACTCCAAGGTGGCCAGCAACCCGCTGGTGCGGGGATTGTGGATTCTGGGAGGGCTGTTGTGTGTTGGGTTGGGGGCTCTCGGGGTAATCGTTCCCGGCTTGCCGTCCACAATCTTCTTCATCATGGCCGCCGCCGCGTTCTCTCGTTCCAGCGAGCGAATGGAGCGGTGGGTTCTGGGGCTGCCGGGGGTCGGGAAACTAGTGGCCGACTACCGATCGGGCTTGGGCATGCCGTGGCGGGCGAAAGTCATTGCCGGAACCATGATCGTGGTCGCGGTGGGGTTGAGTACCGGCTTGGCTTTGAGTTCGTGGACGTGGCGAGGCGTGGTGATTGGGTTGGGACTTGTGGGGTTGGCGTACATCTTCGGGCGAGTGCCTACGTCAAGAACTGACTAAAAATATTTTCGATCTATTTTCGTGTATTTCAGGTAAGATCACAAATGGAGCCGGGGCGGGCAAAAGGGAATTCGTCCGCTCTGCCACCCGCCCCGGCTTCTATTGGACAGTGTAACCCCAGCGCTTGGCCTTCCGCACTAGAGATTTGCGATCTCGTGCTCGATTCGGGATTCGATGTAGGCGCGGGCGTTGGCTATGCGGGTGGGGAGGTGCATGGAGGGGAACAGGCCGTCGGAGGGCTTGTAGCCCTTGAGGATTTGCTTGGCGATGGTGTCTTTGTGGACCTCGGTGGGGCCGTCGGCGATGCCCATCACGGGGCCGCTCATCCACATGGAGGTGAGGGGCATGAGGTTGGACACCCCGAGGGAGCCGTGGGCGTGCATGGCCCGGTACACCACATCGATCAACACCTTGGGGGTGGCCACCTTGACCCCGGCGATGTGCTGGCGGACCTTGGCGTAGTCGCCCTCGTTGTCGATCAGCCAGGCGGTGTGGAGCACCTGGAGGCGGAACTGCTGGATCTGGATCCATGAGTCGGCGATCCAGTGCTGTATGGACTGCTTCTCGCCGATGAGCGAGCCCTTGGTCTCCCGAGACAGCACCCGCTCGCACATCATGTCGAGGGCCCGCTGGGCCACCCCCACCGAACGCATCCCGTGGTGAACCCGGCCGCCCCCGAGGCGGGTTTGGGCGATCTTGAAGCCCGACCCCTCGTCACCCAACAGGTTCTCGGCCGGCACCCGCACGTCGTTGAAGCGGAGGTAGGCGTGGTCGCCGTCTTCTAGATCCTCGGTGCCGAGGCCGACGTTGGCCACCACCTCGATGCCGGGAGTGTCGGTGGGCACCAGCATCATCGACGAGCCCCGGTACACCGACACGTCGGGGTTGGTGATGAGCATGACGATCATGAACCTGGCGTACTTGAAGTTGGAGGCGAACCACTTCTCGCCGTTGATCACCCACTCGTCGCCGTCGCGGTGGGCCCGGCAGGTGAAGTAGTTGGGGTCGGAGCCGCCCTGGGGCTCGGTCATGGCGTAGGTGGAGGAGATCTTGCCGTCGAGCAGCGGCTGGAGGTAGAGCTCCTTCTGCTCGTCGGTGCCGTAGTGGGCGATGATCTCGGCGTTGCCGGAGTCGGGGGCCTGGCAGCCGAACACCACCTGGGCCCACAGCGCCCGGCCCAGGATCTCGTTCATCAGGGCCAGCTTCACCTGGCCGTAGCCGAGGCCGCCGAGATGGGGGCCCATGTGGCAGGCCCACAGGCCGTTGTCTTGCACCTGCTTCTGGAGGGGTGCGATCAGGGCGTTGGCCGTCTCGTTGGTGCGGTCGAAGGGGTTGACCTCGCCCCGGAAATAGAGGTCGATGGGCTCGATCTCGGTGGTGACGAAGGTGTCCATCCAGTCGAGCTTCTCTTGGAATTCGGGTTCGACCGAAAAATCGATGGCCATGGGACTACCGCACTCTCTGGGTTGGATTTACAGTGGTTCAATATGAAGTTCGAGACTTCGTTTTGGAGCGGGTCATCATGAAGTTCGCGATGACACCGGGTGAGATTTTAGCCGCCGCCCGAGCCCCCGAACCCGGTGACGAAGGGTACGACCCGTTTGACGCCTTCGACCAAGCCCAAGGGGCCGAGCACTCCATCAACCCCTACGAGGTTTACACCGAGCTGCTGGCCCAGTGCCCGGTTCACCGGGGCAGCGTGTCGGAGATGCTGGGCGCAGTGAGCGTGAGCGACCTGATGGCCGGAGAGCGCCAGATCGTGAACGTGCTGTCGTACGACGGGGTGGAGGCGGTGCTCCGGGACGGGGCCACGTTCTCGTCGGCGGGCTACGCCGAATCGATGGGGCTGGTGATGGGCCACACCATCTTGGAAATGGACGAGCCCGAGCACGGGCAGTACCGCAAGCTGATCCAGCAGGCGTTCACCCGCAAGGAGATGGAGCGGTGGGAGCACGAGATTGTGAACCCGGTGCTGGACCACTACATCGACGCCTTTGTACACCGGGGGCGGGCCGATTTGGTACACGAGCTCATGTTCGTGTTCCCGGTACACGTGATCGCTATTGCCCTGGGGCTGCCGGAGTCCGACCTTCCCGCCTTCTACCGTCGGGCGGTGGAGATCACCAACATGGCTTCTCAGATCGAGCGAGGCTTCGCCGCCTCGCAGTGGCTGTACGACTACCTGGAGCCGGTGGTGGAGGACCGCCGGGCCAATCCGCAGGAGGACCTGATCAGCCTGCTGGCCCACGCCGAGCTGGACGGGCAGAGGCTTACCAACGACGAGATCATCGCCTTCTGCCGGTTGCTGCTGCCGGCGGGAGCGGAGACCACCTATCGGGCGGCCAGCAACATGATGGTGGGGCTGCTGTCTAACCCGGACCAACTTGATGCAGTGCGGACCGATCGGTCGCTGGTGACCGCCGCGGTGGAGGAGGCGCTGCGGTGGGAGGCGCCCCTGACCGGAATCTCCCGCACCGCCACGGCCGATGCAGTGGTGGACGGCATCGAGGTTCAGGCCGGGACGGCGGTGAACACCTCGTTGGGCTCGGCCAACCACGACCCATCCCGCTGGGACGACCCCGAGGTGTTCGACATCTTCCGCCAGCCCAAATCGCACATTGCCTTCGCCACCGGGCCGCACCTGTGCCTGGGCATCCACCTGGCCCGGATGGAGATGCGGGCGGTGCTGGAGTACCTGCTCGACCGTCTACCCGGACTGCGCCTCGACTCCGAGGCCGAGCCACCCCACATCTCTGGGCTCGCTTTCCGGGCCCCCGCCACTCTCTCGGTGGTGTGGGACGTTTGAGACTGCGTTCGGCGGACGGCCGCTAGAGCTTGGTGGTTTGGGCGAGGGCGGCGGCGTCTCGGGCTAGGTCTAACACGACGCGGCCGAAGGCCTCCATGCGGGGGTTGTCGGCGCCGCCGGCTACGAAGCGGGCGTAGCCGCCCTCCAGCACGATGGCCAGCTTGAAGCGGGCCAGGATCACGTAGTAGTCGATCTCGTCGACGTCGCGGCCCGACATGGTGGCATAGCGCTCCAACAGGTCGTCGCGGAAGGGCAGACCCTCGTAGTCGACATAGCCCACCGAGGGGCGGCTGGCCTCGTCCTCGGGCCAGTTCATCACCACCCAGGCCAAGTCGAGCAGCGGATCGCCCACGGTGCCCATCTCCCAGTCGACAACGGCGGCCATCCGGGCGGGGGCGCCGAGGTGGAACATCACATTGGCGAACTGGTAGTCGCCGTGCATGATGCCGGGGGTGTAACTGCGGGGGGTGCGGCCCCGGAGCCAGTCCCCGGCGGTGTCGAGGCCGGGGATGTCGCGGAACTTGAACCGGTCGAGGTGGGCGTACCAGCGGTCGACCTGGCGCTCGTGAAAGCCGTCGGGGCGGCCGAGCCCCTCGAGGCCGTTGGCCTGCCAGTCGACCCTAGACAGCCGGGCGATTGCATCGACCAGCTCGTAGGCCAGCGCGGGGCGGGCGTCCATATCGGAGGCGAACGGCTCGGGCCAGCCCGGTTCGCTGATGGGCGACCAGCCGTCGACAAAGTCCATGAGGTAGAAGGCCGCCCCGATGATGCTGGTGTCGTCGGTGCCGCCCGCCACTCGGGCGTGGGGGACGTCGGTGTCGGCCAGCGCCGAGAGGATGCGGTACTCCCGCATCATGGTCTCGTTGCGGCCCTCGGGGACCTTGCGAGGCGGTCGGCGCAGGGCCCAGCGATGCTCGCCCCGACACACCTCGAAGATCTCGTTGGAGGCGCCGCCGGAGATGAACCGGCTGGTGACGGGCTCGCCCTGGCCGGGGAGGCCTTGGGCGTCCATCCACTCCCCCAGCGCCACCGGCTCGATCAGGCCTTTGGTGCGCTCGGCCTCGGAGGCCTCGTCGGTGTCGGAGCGCGAGAAGACGCTGGAATCCGTGGCTGAATCGGGTTGTTCGCTCATGCGGCAGGTCGAAGCGTCAGGAGCTCTTTGAGGTTCTCGGACATGACCTTGCGCTGGTTTTCCGGGCTTTGGTGCTCCACTTCCTTGACGAAGTCGAGCGGGTTGGCGAGGCCTTCGGGATGGGGGAAGTCGGAGCCGAACAGCACCCGGTTTATGCCGATGTCGTTTATGAGGCCGGCGACGTCTTCCTCGTAGAACGGGCTCACCGAGATGTGGCGGCGGAAGGTCTCCACCGGATCCTCGTCAAATTCTTGGGGCATCTTGCCGTAGGTCTGGGAGAGCTCCGACAGCAGCGGGGCCACCCAGGTGGAGCCGTTCTCGATGCAGGCCACCCGCACGTTGGGATGGCGCTCGAACAGGCCGTGGCAGATCATGGCGGCAACGGTGTCGAAGATGGGCCGGCCGTGGCTGATGACCAGGCGGAAGGCGGCGGGCTTGAACGGCAGGAACTCGTCGCGGCCACCCTCCCAGTCGCTGGCGTAGGTGTCATAGCCCGAATCGGAGGCGTGGCAGGTGACCAGGATCCCGGTCTGCTCAACCGCATTCCAGAAGTCGTCAAACTCAGGCAGGCCCATGGAGCGGGAACCCCGCACGGCGGGTACCGGGGCGGGGCGGATCAGCACGGCCCGGGCGCCGTTGTCCACGGCCCACTCCAGCTCCTCGATGGCCCGGCGGGGGTCGGGCAGGGTGATGATCGGGGTGGGGAAGATGCGGTCGTGGTAGTTGAACGTCCACTCATCGAGCATCCAGCGGTTGAAGGCCGAGATGGCGGCGTGGGTGAGCTCGATGTCGTCTTTCATCCGCTCCTCGAGCAGCGAGGCCAGGGTGGGGAACAGCAGCGTGGCGTACACCCCCTGCTCGTCGAGCAGCTTGATGCGGTCGTCGGGGTTGCGGAAGGCGGGCAGGCAGCGGATGGGCTTACCGGTGAATTGCCGCAGGGTCTTGCCCTCGGGATTAATGCCCCGGTGGTAGTCCTCCCAGGCGCCGGGAGGGGCCACCACCTCGAAGGTGGGGTTGGGGATGTACTCGCTGATCTTGTTGTTGACGGCGATCTTGGTGCGGCCCTCGATGTCCACGTACCGGATTGCGGTGGCGTAGCGCTCGGGCAGGTGGCGGGTGAACGCGTCGATGGGCTCGTAGAGGTGGTTGTCGGCGTCGTAGGCGTCGTAGTCGAGGGTCATGGCTCCTCCGATGAGAGGATTTCGGGGGTTGATTCGGTGACGAGGACCGTGTCGCGAGCATATTCCTCGCCGGTGCCCGCGCTCACGCTGAGCACCATGTGTTCCTCTAGGACTTCGCTGGCGCCGTAGCGGGCGTTGATGACCGGGGGCTCGAATCCCATGCCGCTTCCCCGCACCAGCCAATCGCCGTCGGGGGCGACTCGGCGCAGGTCGTGGCCGGTGGCGCCGGGCGCGCAGGCGGCGATGAGGGCGGCGTGGGGCCGGCCAGCGTGAGGGTAGTCTGCGGGCGGCGCGCCGTGGGCGGTGCGGCCCAGGCCGCCCTCGTAGTGGGAGCGGATGCAGCTGAAATCGACGACGCTGCCTTCGACTCGGGGCTCGGCGGCGGGAGTGGACGAGCCGGCCAGAGCCATGGCCTCCACCCCAGCGGCCAGCCGCTGGGCGTCGGTGCCGGGGTGGGCCAGGGCGGCTTCGGCTGCGACGGCGGCCACGGCGCAAGCCGCCCGGATGGCGTCGATCTCCGAGGCCATCTTGGTGCGACGGACCTGGAGCAAAATGTCATCGACGGAGACGATTTCGGCGTTGGGGGCCACCGCGCTGATCAGCCCGGCCATGCCCGGCGACCAGGCGTCGACGCCGACCCGCTGGGCGGTGGCCATACCCGGGTTGGCGGCCAGGCGCTGGTAGATGATGGCCCCGTTCCAGGTAATGCCGTGGAGGTGATCGAGGTCGATGTCGTCGGGAACGCCCTCGTCCCAGGTGGACAGTAGGAAAATCTCGCTGGTGGCGACATTGAGGGTGCAGACCGGGCCGAACGGGCGGGTGCCGGCGGTCCAAAGCTGATGGGCGCCGGTGATGTAGTTGATGTGGTCTTGTCGGCCAGACACCAGCATGTCGATCCCGGCGGCGGCCAGGGCATCGACGGCTCGGGCCCGGCGTTGGAGGTGCAGGCTCATCTCGGCACCTCGAATGGGTCGTAGGGGTGGCCGCCGCCGAGAGGGATCCAGCCGTCCTCGGTGACGGCCACGATCTCCTCGGCCCGGTAGCCGCCGGTGCCGTCCTCCCAGATGGCGGGCTCCAGCACTAGAACCATGCCGGGCTCAAGGGTGTGGGCGGCATCGAAGTCGGGACCGTTGTCAGTGCCCAAGAAAGGCATCTCGGCGCTCTCGATGCCCACCCCGTGAACGAGGTAGAAGTGCGGCATCCACGGGCGATCGCCTTCAGTTCGGTGAGGGGCGTCGGCGGCGGTTGCCGCCGCACACACCTCTGCGAATGTGACACCGGGGGCGATGGCCTCATAGGCGGCATTCATGACCATCAGCCACCGCAGGAAACAGCGCTGCTCTTCAGGTGTCGGCCAGCGACCAACCGTCCACGTGCGCCCGAAGTCGGAGGCGTAGCCGTGGTAGTCGCTGCCGGCGTCCACCCAGATGAGGTCGCCTTCGGCGTAGATGGGGTCGCCCGACCAGGTGGGAAAGGCCAGGTGGCCGGTGGTGGTTCGGGGGCCGTCGGCCATGCGCCGGGCCATGGGCTGGAAGATGACGTCGATCATGTTGGCGTCGATGCCCTCTTCGCGGAGGCGGCGGAGGAAAACGGCGGCCAGTTCGCTGCGGCGCACGCCTGGGACCAGGGCTTCGTACACCGAGGCCATGGCCCGGCTGGTGCGGACTTGGGCCTGGTGGATGCAGGCCAGCTCGTCGACGGTCTTGCGGAGCTTGACTGCGCCCATGGTGTTGGACGCGTCGGTGATTTGGGCGGCAGACAGCACACCGGTGCGGCGCATGGCCCCGGTCATCAGGTCGATGCCAATGCGCCCGCCGCGGGCGTGTTGGCTGAGGATGGCGTCGAGCTGGGCGCCGAGTTCGGCGGCGCCCTCGTCGATGTCGGGCCAAACGGCGGGATAGGGATCGACATTTAGGCCATTGGGGTCGCCGCCCAGCAGGCAGGGCTGGGGGTGGTCGGCGAGGACCACCGCCACCGGGCGGTTGGCCGAGGCGTGGGTGGCGTCGACGCCTTTGGGGAGGCAGTCAGTGGCGTAGGCCACATGGGGGGCGTGGAGCAGCACCAAGGCGTCGAGCCCGTCGACGGCCATCTGGAATTGCAGCTTGGCGTAGCGATCCCGCCGCAGCCGCCCCACATCGAGCTCCAATTCGGGGGCGGCTTTGATGATGGGCATGGGCTGAGCTTATGGCGATGACAGTCAGATGATGCCGTCGGCTCGGAGGGCGGCCAACTCGGCGGGGGTGAGGTCGCACAGCTCGGCGAGCACTTCATCGGTGTGCTGGCCGAGGTGGGGGGCGCCGGTGGGGACGGGCGGGGGTTGGCCGTCGAAGCGGGGGTAGGGAGCTTGCTGTTTCAGAGGGCCGACTACCGGGTCGTTGATGGGGACGAGGTCGCCGCGGGCGGTTATGTGGGGGTCGGCGGCGATGTCAGCGGCGTCGTAGGCGGTGGCCGCCGGCACACCGTGGGCCACGCAGCGGGCTTCGATGTCGGAGGCATCGAGCTGGGCGGTCCAGTCATTCACGATCTGGTTGATCTCATCGCGGTTGGCGACTCGGGCGCTGGCGGTGGCGAATTTGGGATCCTCTATCAGCTCGGGTCGATCCATGGCCGTGCATAGGCGGGCGAAATTGGCCTGGGTGGCCGCGGTGATGCACACCCAGCGGCCGTCGCGGCTGGGGTAGTTGTTGATCGGCGCCGAGTGTTCGACCCGGTTGCCGACGCGGTTTCGCACCAGGCCGAGGTGATGGTAGGCGGCGTGGGTCCACTCCATGATGCGCAGCACCGAGCCATACAGGTAGGCGTCGATCACCCCGCCCTCCCCGCCACCCCCGATGTCCCGGTCGTACAACAGGGCGGTGGCAGCCTGGGCGGCGAACACCCCGGTGAGGTAGTCGGCGACGGTGATGCCGGGGCGGACCGGGGAACGGTCGGGCTCGCCGGTGAGGTGAAGCAGACCGCCGTAGGCCACGCCGTTGCGGTCGAGGCCGGGAAGCAGCGACTTGGGGCCGTCCTGGCCGTACCCGCTGATGCGCACGGTGACCAGGCGGTGGGGCAGCGCCCCGGGGTGGATGTTCCAGCGCTCCAAAGTGCCGGGGCGGAAGTTCTCGCACAGCACGTCGGCATGGGCGGCCAGCTCCCGAAACAGCTCCTGGCCTCGGGGCTGGCGCAGATCGAGGGTGACCGACTTGCGGCCCCGGCCCTCCACGGCCCAATACAGCGAGTAGGGAAGGTCGCTCCCCTCCCCCGGCTCCCCCTTATCTTCGGTAGGGCCGGGGTTGGCGTAGGGGCCGAGGGTGCGCAGGGGATCGCCGGTGCCGGGTTGTTCGATCTTGATGACCTCGGCGCCCTGCTCGCCGAGGATGCCGGCGCAGAACGGGGCGGCGATCCGGGTGCCCACGTCGAGCACCCGCAGTCCGGCCAGCGGCTTACGCATCGGTGTGCTCGATCATCTCGGTATTGGGGCCGTCGTGGCCTAGCTGTCTCGGTGCTCGGCGAAGACTTCTTTCATCGAGGATTTTTGCATGCGCCGCTCCAACGCCCCCAGCGCGGTATCGGTGTTGTGCATCCAGTGGTGGACCATGAAGTGGTAGTCCCAGGAGTCCTTTTGGCCCATGAACTCCAGCGTCTTGTTGATGGACCGCTTCACCACCGCGGCTGTAGCCGGGGGCACCAGGGCGATGGCCTCGGCCATCTCATGCACGGTGGCGGCCAACTCGTCGCGGGGCACTACCCGGTTGACCATGCCCAGGCGCTCGGCGTCGGCGGCGGAAATGGTCTGGGCGGTGAGAAGGAACTCCTTGGCCTTGCGGGGCGGCATCTCCCAGGGCTCGATGAGGATCTCCACCGCGGCGCCGGTCATGCGCAGCACCGGGTTCTGGAAGGAGGCGTCGTCGGAGGCCACGATCAGATCGCACATGGCCGCCAGCATCACCCCGGCGGCGATGCACTTGCCGTGCACGGCGGCGATGGTGGGCTTGGGGAAGTCGCGGATGCGCAGGCAGCGGTCGAAGTACATGGTCTTCTCGTGGTGGAACTTGCCCTCCGGCGTGTCCCGCATTAGCCGCCACTTGTCGGGCTCCACGTCGCCCACCAGGGCCTTGAGGTCGTGGCCGGCGGAGAAGTGGCGGCCGTTGGCGGCCATCACCACCACCCGCACGTCGTCGTCGGCCTCGGCCAAGTCGAAGGCGGCGTCGAGCTCGTCAATGAGCTGGGTGTCCTGGGCGTTGGCCACATCAGGCCGATTCAAGGTGATAGTGGCCACTGCTTCATCGACGCTGTATTCGATGGTGTCGAAATCGGTGCTCATAAGAACTCCTAACGAGGTTCCCTGGGAAGTCCCAAAGTGCGTTCCCCGATGATGTTGCGCTGGATTTCGCTGGTTCCAGCGAAGATCGTCGCGGCTTGATAGTACAGCCAGGATCGCTGCCAGCGGCCCTCGCCGGGGTTGTGAGGGTCGCCCCGCCACAGGGGACCAGCCGCGCCCAGCACATTCATGGCGGTGCGATGCAGGCGCTGGCTCATCTCGCTCCAGAACAGCTTGGCGGTGGCCGACTCCGGGCCGTGGTCTTGGCCTCGGGCCAGCCGGGACAGCACCCTCCAGTTCTGAAGCTGGAACAGCCGGACCTCGGTGTAGGAGCGGGCCAGGGCCTGGCGGATCACAGGGTCTTTGCTGCGACCGGATTCGGCGGCCAGGCGGAACAGCTCGTCGAGGAGCTGGAGGTGGATGACGAGCTGGCGGGGATTGGTGCCCCGCTCCACGCTGAGGGTGGATTGCGACACCCGCCAGCCGTTGCCGGGCTCGCCGATCACCTGGTCATGGGCCACGAATACGTCGTTTAGGAAGACCTCGTTGAAATCGGACTCGTCGGTGATCTGGCGCAGGGAGTGGATTTCCACCCCTTCGGCGTGCATGTCGACCATGAAGGCGGTGATGCCCCGGTGTTTGGGCTCATCGGGGTGGGAGCGGGCCAGGCACAGGCCCCAGTCGGCGAATTGGGCGTAGGAGGTCCACACCTTCTGGCCGCTGAGCCGCCAGCCGCCGTCGGCGGGGGTGGCCCGGGTGGACAGCGAAGCCAGGTCGCTGCCGGCATCGGGTTCGCTGAACAGCTGGCAGAAGAGCTGTTCGGCGGGGAGGATGGAGGGGAGCCAGCGCTGCTTCTGCTCGTCGGTGCCGTGGGCCAAGATGGTGGGGCCGATCAGGTTAACGCCCAGGCGGCCGACCAGCTCGGGCGCCCGGGCTCGGGCCAACTCTTCTTGGACGATGTAGTGATCGAGCGGGCCCGCACCCCGACCGCCGAATTCAACTGGCCAGGAGACGCCCACGAAGCGGGCTTCGGCCAGTGCGGCCTGCCACTGGCGGAGGTAGGCGACCTCTTCAGCCAGATCGTCGAACAGCGGCGGCAGCCCATGGCCGTACTCCCAAGGGAGATTCTCCTGGAGCCACTGCCGGCACTCAGCCCTTAAGGCTTCCTGTTCGACGGTAGGGGCGAGATCCACTACTCAGAGTTTGCCCCATCCCCCGCACTCGCTTCACTCGAAGCGGGCGCCCATCTGTTTGAGGATGTCGACGGTGTGGATGGCGGCCATGGGGCCTTGTTCGCCGGGGGTGTAGGTGACCGACTCGATGGTGTTGGTGTAGGGGAAGGGGCCGTGGCGCTGGTAGACGTCCCATGAGACGGGGGAGCGGCGGTCGATACCCACGTCGATGCCCTCGAATGGGGCCATGGTCCACATTCCGGTGAACCCCTCGCCGGCATCATTCTCGTCGCCGTCCACCAGCAGGCTCAGGTCCCAGGCGAAGCCGTCGGTGATGGTGAAGTCGAGCCTCACCGTGCGCCGCCCCTCGGCCAGCGCCCCGCCCGACAGGTGCCTCATGTGGCCGTAACCGTTGTGGGCATAGACCACTTCGCCGCCTTCGATGTAGCAGGCGTAGCCGCCGCCCTGGTCGCCGTGGGCCACCAACATGCCCTCGTCGCCTGCGGCGAAGTCGAACTCGATGTCCACGGTGAACGACCGGGCTTGGATCATCTTCATGCTGCGGTAGCGCTCCAGGGTGTCGGTGCCGGGCACGATCCGCACCGGCGTCTCGTACACCTCTTCCGACGGCGGCCGCTGTACGAACTTGAGCATCGAGCCCTCGTCCAGCGGGTACACCTGATAGCGGTGGGCAGCCTGTTCCCAGGCGTCGATGAGCTCTTGGCGCTTGGCGGGCTCGGCCCCTGAGAGGTCCACCGTCTCGGTGGGGTCGTCGGCCAGGTTGTACACCTCCCATTCGTGGTCGCCGAACGGGGTCATGGGCAAATGCAGGGTCACCGCCTCCCAGCCGTCTCGGTAGAACCCCCGGTGGCCTCCCTGCTCGTAGTACTGCTCGCTGTGGTGCTCGGCGGCCTCGGTCTGGGCGAGCGTAGGGGCGAAGCTGGCCCCCACCAGCGGTCCCTTCAGCGGTTGGCCATTGCGCTCGGTGGGGGCGTTGAGCCCCACGATGTCCAAAACGGTGGGCAGCACGTCGGTGATGTGCACGTACTGGCGGCGGAACCCGCCGGGATCGGCCACCCGCTGAGGCCACGACGAGATCATGGCCACCTGGTGGCCACCGGCGTGGGTGTTGATCTTGTACAACCGGAAGGGCGTGTTGCCGGCCATGGCCCAGCCCCGGGGGTAGTGGGCCAGGGTTTGGGGGCCGCCCAATAGATCGAGGCGGGCGTGGTCGGCGTCGATGTCGCCCTGGGTGGGCGACAAGACCTCGAAGTACTGCGAGCAGCCGGTGTCCTCGCCCTCCCGAGAGGCCCCGTTGTCGGAGGTGAACAGCACCAGCGTGTTGTCCCACTCGCCCAGCTCCTCTAGTGCGGCCCGCAGCCGCCCCAAGTTCTGGTCGACGTTGTCCACCATGGCGGCGAACACCTCCATGTAGCGGGCGAACACCTCCTGTTGGGTGGTTGACAGCTCGTCCCAGGGGGTGACGTCGTTGCGCTCCTCGGAGTTGCGGGGCGGCAGCGTGGTGTCGGCGTCGAACATGCCCAGCTCGATCTGGCGACCGAAGCGCCGCTCTCTGATCTCGTCCCAGCCGGCGTCGTAAGCCCCCCGGTATTTGTCGATGTCGGCCTGCTTGGCCTGGAGCGGGGCGTGGACCGCCCCGTGCGACAGGTACAGGAAGAACGGCTGGTCGGGCCGGGCCGCCTTCTGCTCCCGGACCATTCCGATGGCCTCGTCGGTGATGTCGTCGGTGAAGTAATAGTCGTCGGGGTACTGGTCGGTGCGCACCACGCTGTTGTCGCGGATCAGCCGGTGGGGGTGGTGGAAGTTGGTGAACCCGTCGAGGAATCCGTAGTAGTGGTCGAAGCCCCGCTGGAGCGGCCACGAGTGCCGGGGACCCACCAGGTTGGAGTCCTTGCACAGGTGCCATTTGCCCACCATCAAGGTGGCGTAGCCCGCCGACCGCAGAATCTCGGCCATCGTGGCGCAGTGCTCGGTGAGCTCGGAGGTGTAGCCGGGGTAGCCGGGGTCGGAGTGGCACACGTGGCCCACCCCCACGTCGTGGTGGTTAAGCCCGGTGAGCAGCGACGCCCGGGTGGGCGAGCACATGGGATTGACGTGGAAGTTGAGGTAGCGCAGCCCCTCGGCGGCCATCCGGTCGATGTGGGGGGTGTCGATCTCCGAGCCGTAGCAGCCCAAATCGGCGAAACCCAGGTCGTCCACCAGCACCACCACGATGTTGGGCGCCCCCTCCGGCGCCCGCACCGCTTCAGGCCACCACGGATCCGACCCCGCGATGGTGCGGCCCGCACGCCCCGCCCAGCCCTCATACGGCTCGTGCCTAGTGACAGTGTCGTCGCTCATCAGACCCTCCTGCTGAGTTCTCTTAGCCGGGCTCAGACCGGCGAGAAGGTGGGGTCGAGGGTGATGACCCAGAACATGGCACCGGCGTTGTCCACCAACTGGGCCATGCGACCCGGTGGGGTGTCCATGGGCGGAACCACCACATGGCCGCCCAACTCCAGGCACTGCGCGGCGGTGGCATCGCAGTCGTCCACCGCGAAGTACACCGCCCAGTGGGAGGGGATGGCTGGTGCGGGCAGCGGCCCCGCGCTGGCGATCATCTCACCGCCCAGCATGATGCCCGTCGAGTCCTCCATGTCGAGGGCCACCGGCGTCCAGCCCAAAACCTCGGAGTAGAAGCCCAGGGCCTTGTCCACATCAGAGGAGAGGAGTTGGTTCCAGCACAGCGTGCCGTGCTCGCTTTTCAGCGCGGCGCCGTCTTGGCCCAGCGCTTCCCACAGCACAACGACGGCACCGGAGGGGTCGGCCACTACCAGCATCCTTCCCGCTCCCGACGGCTCCATCACCGGGCCCATCGGCGTGCCCCCGGCGGGCCCGACCTTGGCCAGGGCCTCATCGGCGCTGTCCACGGTGATGTAGGTCTCCCACACGTTGGGGATGCCCATCTCGCACATCTGCTGGGGCTTCTCCATGAGGCCCAGCACCGGCTTCTCGTTCTTCAGCCCCAGGGTGTAGACCACCTGGTCGCCCTCGAGCTCGTCGTGAAAGGTCAGACCGAACAGCGCCGAGTAGAACTCCCGGGCCTTGTCCGGCTCCTCAGTACACAAATCGACCCAGCTGAAGTCTCCATGGGCGTAGCCCTCTATCTCGGGCATGTCGTTCTCCTTACGCCTGTTTCCGGCTGAATTTCAGGCAGCGTACAAGCTCAAATGGCGTCGCCCACATTGGTGCGGCGGACGGCGGAGGCCCATATCAACAGGGTCAGGATGATCAGGGGATCGAGCACGTTCCACGCCCCCTCGTCGTTGGTGAAGTAGGCATTGACAAACACCGCCACGGCCATCCCCGTGGCAATGACGGCGGCGATGAAGACGAACGGATTGGCCGGTTCCATGCCTTGGCGCTGAGCCATTACCCGGCGCCACCCTGTGCAGATGGCCACGGTGGCACACGCGATGAACAGCGGGTTGACGGTGTTCCAGATATTGCCGCTGTGCATGAAGACGTCGGTGTAGTTGTTGAGTAGGTAGGCCACGGCCAAAGCCGTCAGGCACACCGTGCGCACCCACGGCACCTTGCTGGTGTTGCGCCACATCAGCCACACACCCACGATGGCCAGCACGACGGTCCCCATCTGCCAGAGTTGCCACTTCCAGTTGTCAGGCCCCTCGGCGTAGGCGTCAACCTCCACCGATCGCTCGGCCCACATGAAGACGGCGACAGCCAACATGCCCGCCCCGATAAGGGAGTCGATGATTCCCAGATCGCGCCGTCGAAAGATGTGCTCAATCACGCTCATGCCATATTGAACACCCGCAGGGCGTTGTCCCGCAGGAATTTGGGCCAAACATGGTCGCGAAACCCCACGTCTCGCATCTCGGTCATGATCCTCTCCAGCGACAGCCCGGAGGGGAAGTACCCGGCGTACATAACCTTGTCGGCGCCCCGGGTGTTGGCGTAGTCGATGATGGCTCTCGGATAGTGCTTGGGGGCGAACGCCGAGGTGGAGTAGTGCAGCCCCGGCCACTTCAACATGAGCTTGACCATGAGCTTTTCCCACGGCTCGGCACCGTGGCGGGAAACCAGCACCAGCTCGGGGAAGTCGTAGCACACCTGATCGAGGTGCTCGACGTGCTGGGGGCCGAACGGGAACCGCGGCCCCGGCACTCCGGCGTTGATGCACATGGGTATCTCCAGCTCGCAGCACGCCGCGTAGATCGGGTACATCAGCGGTTCGTTGATGTTCACCTGGGGGTGAAGCCCGGTGGGGAAGCAGGCCGCGGCGATCACGCCCAGCTCGTCCACCGCCCGGCGCAGGTCTCGCACCGCCTGCACGCCCTGGTTGGGGTCCACCAGGTAGCTGCCGTAGAGGCGGTCGGGGTGCTCGGTGACCCCCCGGGTGCCCCAGGTGTCGCCGAAGCTCACGGGCAACAGCCCCTTGTCTATGCCCCAGAGGTCCATCTCGGCCAACAGATAGGCGATGAAGTCCACTGTGCCGTCAACCTGGGGTAGGTCTTTGAACATGTAGGCCGCGCCGTGGCCGAAGCTGCGGCTCTCGGTGTCTTTCAGCAGCCCCTGGAAGTTGGCGTACCAGGCGTCGCGGTCGGAGGGCACGCCCAGCATGAGGTCGACCACCCCGATGCTGTCGATTGGGTGAGCTTCAGGCTCGGACGTCATTTATTCCGCGAGCGTCTCGAACAGGTCGGAGTCGGTCTTGCGCAGGCGCCGGTAGTTGGCCTCCCACATCATCGGGATGAAGTACTTGTGGTACGCCTTTTTGGCCCGGGCCGCCTCGGCCTCGGGCATCTCGTGGCCCCCCACCACTTGGGCCTCGTAGTGGGCCCGGGCTGAGCTTTCGTAGGCGATGGCCTTGACGGTGGCCTCCTCCAGCGAGGGGCACACGAAGCAGGCGCCGTGGTTGCCGATGAGCACCACCGACCGCTGGCCCAGCGCCTCGGCCATGCGGGGGCCGTCCACCGGGTTGTCGATGCCGTTGTCGGCGTAGTGGGCCTGCTCTTGATAGAACAGGCAGGCGTCGGCCGAGTAGAGCCCGATGTCCTTGCCGGTGGTCGACAGCACCTCCACATAGTGGGAGTGGGTGTGGATCACAGAGTTGGCGTCGGGGCGGGCCTCGTAGAACCCGGCGTGGAACCGCACCGCCGGCGACGCCGGAGTCTCGCCGTCCAGCAGGTTGAGCTCCATGTCGTAGCAGTTCACGTCGCTGGGCAGCGTCTCGCTGAAGTAGCCGAACGGCGATACCCAGAAGGCATCGGAGCGTTCGGCGTCGCGCACTGACACATGGCCTGCCACCCGGCTCTCGCACCCCTCCCGGCCCAGGATGCGCCGGGCGGCCGCTACCTGGAAGGCGGGGTGGTCTTCGGTCCAGGTCTTGGTCATCGGCCCTCCTACACCTGGATGTCGTAGAGCTGGCGGACGTTGCCCGACACGATGGCGTGGCGCACATCATCGGTGGCGTCGGCGAAGTGCTCCGCGATCACCTCCTGGCTGTGGGGCCAGGTGGACACGTGGTGGGGGAAGTCATTGCCCCACATCATGGTCTCCGTGCCGATGATGTCGCGGGCGGCCACGCCGGTGAGATCCCGCATGAACGTCACCCGGAAGTTCTGGCGCCAGTAGTGCGACGGCTCCTGCTCGCAGTTCATGTCTTTGAGGAGTTGGGCGTGGCGGTGGAACCAGTAGTCGGCCCGCTCCAGCAAGTTGCCGGCCCAGCCCACGTCGTTCTCGGCCGACACGATCTTGAGCTCGGGGAAGCGGTCGAACACCCCGCCGAAGATGAGGTCGAGCACCACCTCCTGGATGTCCACCGTTTGCAGAACCGAGCGGGTGGAGGTGCCCTGGTCCCAGGCCTTGTTGGGGTCGCGGGTGGTGGCGGCGTGCAGGTTCACTGGCATGGAGTGCTCCACCGCCGCGGCCCACAGCGGGTCGAACGCCGGATCCTGGTAGGGGTTGTCCTCGCCGCTGACCACCGGGATCATCACGCCCTTGAGCCCCATTTCCCGGCAGCGCTTGATCTCCTTGGCCGCCCGCTCCAAGTCCACCGGCGACAAAAGGGCGATGCCCACGAAAGTGTCGGGGATCTGGCTGACGAACTCGCCGACCCAGGTGTTGTAGGCCTCGAACAGGGCCCACTGGAACTCCACGTCTTGGATTGGGTACATCTGCATGGCGATGGTGGGGTACAGCACCTCGCCGGTCACGCCGTCGGTGCGCAGCGCCTCCATGCGGACCTCGGGGTCCCAACCCACGTCGGGCACGTCCTCGTCCCAGCGGCCCTTGGCCCGCACGTTGTCGTCGGTGCGCATGCACCCGGCCAGCAGCCCGATCGGGGGCAGTCGGGCCTGGTCGCACACCAGCCGGTCGGTGGTCTCTTCGTGGACCAGGCGAGGGGCCCGGTCCCGATAGGCCTCCACCGTGTAGATCTGCCACAGGTCGTGGGGCTCGATCACATGCGAGTCGGCGGAGAAGACGTCGAATCCGTTGTCGCTCATCGCCTCTGATGTTATGGGAAGGCATGTGGAAGCCGCCCATCGCTCGGAGTGCTGGGGAATGGGACGGGTATCGTGGCCGACGTGAGCGTGTGCGCATTCATCGGACTGGGCAACATGGGCTATCCCATGGCCGGGCACCTGGCGGCAGCCGGCCACGAGGTGCGGGTTTTCAACCGGACGACGTCAGTGGCCGAGCGCTGGGGCGAGCAGCACGAAGGGGTGGTGGCCGCCACCCCCGCCGAGGCGGCCGACGGAGCCGAGTTCGTGTTCACCTGCGTAGGGGCCGACGACGACCTGCGGGCAGTGGTGCTGGGCGGCAACGGCGCTCTGGGCACGATGCCCGCCAGCTCGGTGCTGGTGGACCACACCACCGCGTCGGCCGAAATTGCCCGAGAGCTGGCCCGGGTGTGCGCCGGGCGGGGGATCGGCTGGCTGGACGCCCCCATTTCCGGGGGCCAGGCCGGGGCCGAGAACGGTGTGCTGACGGTGATGTGCGGCGGCGAGCCTGAGCACTTCGATGCTGCCCGCCCGGTGATGGACGCCTACTCCTCAGCGGTCACCCTCATGGGACCGGCCGGCAGCGGCCAGCTGACCAAAATGGTCAACCAGATCCTCTGCGCCGGGGCGGTGCAGGGCGCGGCTGAAGCGCTGGCCTTCGGCGAGCGGGCCGGACTCGACATGGAGAAGGTGCTGGCCGCGGTCACCAAAGGAGCGGCCGGTTCGTGGTACCTGCAAAACCGGGGCCACACCATGGTGGCCGACGAGTTCGATTTCGGATTCGCCGTCGACTGGATGATCAAAGACCTGGGCCTGGTGGCCGACGCCGCCGCCGAGCTCAGCGCCCCCATCCCCCTGGTCGAGCTCTGCCAGCGCTACACAGCCGAAACCGCCGCCGCCGGCGAAAACCGCCTAGACACCACCGCCATAATCCGCCGCTACCGCTAGCGGTCCCGCTGCTCTCAGTAGAGGGATTCGCCGCCTGCTTCGCCGCTGGCGGGGGCGTTGCCGCTGAGGGCGTCTAGGACGGATTGGCGGTGGGCGGTGACGCCGGAGGATAGGGCGGCGTTGTCGGCGGTTACGGTTACCAGGCGGAAGCCTTGGGCTACCCGGGTGGGGGTGAGGGTGGGGGTGGAGTGGATGCCGGGGACCACGCCGTGGTTCTGGCAGGCGGCCACGATGGCGGCCAGGGCATCGTCAAACGACGATTCGCCGTCGTTGTTGCCGGGGGGCAGGCCCAGGCTTACCGACAGGTCGGCGGGGCCGACGTACACCGCGTCGACCCCCGCGGTGGACACGATGTCGTCCAAGTTCTCCAGGGCGGCGACCGTCTCCACCATGGGGATGCACTTCACCGCCTGGTTGGCCCCGGCGAAGTAGCCGGGACCGTCGCGCAGGGCCACCCGGGTGGGGCCGAAGCTGCGGGACCCCTCAGGGGCGTAGCGGCACGACCGCACCGCCGCCTCGGCCTCTTCACGGCTGTTGACCATGGGGATGATGATGCCCATGGCCCCGGCGTCGAGCACCCGGCCGATGATGCCCTGCTCATTCCACGGCACCCGCACCACCGGAGTGGCGGTTCCCAGGTCGATGGCGGCCAGCATCGACAACGCGTCGGCGTAGTCGGCCAGACCGTGCTGCATGTCGATGCACACGTAGTCGAACCCGGCCCGAGACATGACCTCGCAGCTCATCGCCGTGGGCAGGCCCGCCCAGGCGCCCAGGGCAGGGCGCCCCGAAGCGAAGGCCTCGGCCAGCGGATGGGATGCGGTTGCCGCGGCGTTCATGGCCGCAACCGTATCCCCCGATATGGGACTTCTATCAGTCCGAAACCGGGCCGTCTACGGGGTGGCGTCCCGCATCGGGCCAGCGGGTACCAGCTGGCCTCGTGCGCCCAGATCGGGGTCTTGTTCCAAGAGCTGGAAGGAGTCGTTGCTGGACAGCTTGTCCGGCCCCAATGATGCGTAGGGCTGGCCGGCAATCGAGAACTCTCCGATGGTGTTGATGGCCTCGGTGAAGGTCTCGTGGGTCAGGTTGGGCCCGGCCGCGGTGGCCAGCAACTCGAAGATCTGGAAAAACCGGCAGTGGCCGGACAGGGCGGTATACCAAAGCGGCTCGCCTTCTTCGAGAGTGCCGGGGTGCTTGACCTCGATATCGGGATTATTGGCATTGAACGCGTCGAGGCATTCCTTGAACCGGGGATCGGTCTCGTATATCTGGGCTCCGGTCATGGCCCCCACGGTGATCACACCCCGGGCCGACTCGGGGTCGACGTTGTTCCCGATGTTGCTGCCCAGCCCGGAGGCGTCGGTGGCCCAGATATCAACCTCGAGACCGTTTAGCGCAGCATTCTCAATGCCGGCCGAGGCATTGCCGACGAGCAGAAGGGTGTCGGCACCAGCCGACCTGATGCGCTCGGACAATGTGGCCCACTCCTGATTCTGGGCAATCAGATCGGCCACTTGGGAGGAGGTGGCGGTCTCGAGCACCGGTTCGATTCCCCGGTCACGCAGCAGGCCGGCAACCTCCTCAAGTTGCGGGGCCGCAGAGAGGTCGGCGACTACCGCGATCGACCTTCCCTCGAGCATTCCCTCTGCATCCAGCAGGGTGAACAGGGCACCGGTGCTGACATCGCGAGTCACCCGCTCGTTGACCCAGGGGGCCCGGGCCACGGCCAGGCGATCGGGGGTGATGGTCCCGCCGACCAGAATTGTCTCCTGTTGGTCGACGATGCAGGTGTTGGCCACCTCGGCCGGGCCGAGGAACCCGAACAGGATTGCGAACACCTCGTTGTCCTCGGCAATGCGGAGGCAGGCGGCCTCGGCCTCGGTGGCGCCGATGGGGTTGTACTTGTCCATGATTACTTCCACCCGGCGGCCGTTGATCCCGCCCCGCTTGTTGATGTCGTCAACCAGCGCTTGGATGATCAGCTCCTGGTCGCCCCAAGTGGCCGGCGAGAAGCCGAGCTCGACCAGTTGATCGATGTCGAGGTAGGTGACGCCGATGGTGATGGTTTCGGCGGTCACGCCCCGCCATGTAGCGGTGAGGGGAATCTCGGGCTCCGGCTCCTCGGTGGGGGCCGGCTCGAACTCGGGCTCCTCCTCTTCGGGAGCATCCTCCAGATCGGGCTCGGGCTCAGCGGGGGCGGCCTCTTCGGACTCGGTTTCGGGCGCTTCTGGCTCTGGCTCGGCTGCGGCCGGTGCCTCAGTGGCCGCAGCGGGCGCAGGGGCGTCGGCATCGCCATCGTCGTCGTTGCCTCCGCATGCCGCGGCACCCATTGCCAGCGCTAGGAGCATGGCGATCAGCCAGCGCATCTTGACGGTCCTCATGGGTGGTCTCCTCCGCTAGGAGTGGATTGGCCGGTCAACAGACTGGCCCCAGCATCATACGCGCGTCGGGGTAACCGGTTTCCCGGCCTTTGTGAAGGCTCGGTCAGTTCAGATTCGGCCGCTTACGGGGTAGCGTCCCGCATCGGGCCGGCTGGCACCAAATCGCCCTTTGCGCCCACATCTGGGTCTTGTACCAAGAGTTGGAAGGAGTCGTTGCTGGACAATTTGTCCGGCCCCAACGATGCGTAGGGCTGGCCGGCAACCGAGAAGTCTCCGATGGTGTTGATCGCCTCGGTGAAGGTCTCGTGGGTCAGGTTGGGCCCGGCCGCGGTGGCCAACAACTCGAAGATCTGGAAGAACCGGCAGTGGAAGGACAGAGAGGTAAACCAACGCGGGTCGCCAGTTTCGAGGGTGTCGGGGTGCTTGATCTCGATATCGGGATGTTTGGCATTGAAGGCGTCCAGGCATTCCTTGAACCGGGGATCGGTCTCGAAAATCTGGGCATCTGTCATGGGCCCCACGGTGATCACACCCCGGGCCGACTCGGGGTTGACGTGGCTGCCGAGGTTGGCGCCCAGCCCGGAGAAGTCGGTGGCCCAGATATCCACCTCGAGGCCGTTGAGCCTGGCATTCTCGACGCCGGCCGAGGCGTTGCCAACCAACAGCAGAGTGTCGGCACCCGATGCCCTGATGCGCTCGGATAGGGCGGCCCACTCCTGATTCTCGGCAACGAGATCGGCCACCTGCGAGGAGGTGGCGACCTCGAGCACCGGCTCGACTCCCCGATCCCGCAACAGATTGGCAACGTTCTCGAGTTCTGGGGCAGCAGAGAGGTCGGCGACTATCGCTATCGACCTGCCCTCGAGCATTCCCTCTTCTTCGAGCAGGGTGAACAGGGCGCTGGTGTTAACCTCGCGCGTCGTCCGCGCGTTGACCCAGGGAGCACGGGCTTGGGCCAGGCTGTCGGGGGTAATGATTCCCCCTACCAGGATCGTCTCCTGTGTGTCGACGATGCAGGTGTTGGCCACCGCGGCCGGGCCGAGGAACCCGAACAACACTGCGAACACCTCGTTGTCCTCGGTCACCCGGAGGCAAGCGGCCTCGGCCGCGGTGGCGCCGATGGGGTTGTACTTGTCTGTGATGGCTACCAACTGGCGGCCATTGATGCCGCCCCGCTCGTTGATGTCGTCGACCAGCGCCTGGATCTGAAGGTCTTGGTCGCCCCAAGTGTTCGCGGCGAAGCCGAGGTCAACCATTAGTTCGGTGTCGAGGTAGGTGACGGCGACGGTGATGGTGTCGGCGGTTACGCCCCGCCATGTGGCAGTGAGAGGAATCTCGGGCTCCGGCTCCTCGGTGGGGGCCGGCTCGAACTCGGGCTCTTCCTCTTCGGGAGCCTCTTCTGGCTCGGGTTCCGCGGGGGTGGCCTCTTCGGCCTCGGGTTCGGCCTCGGGTTCGGGCGCTTCTGGTTCTGGCTCCGGCTCGGGCGCGGCCGGAGCCTCAGTGGCCGGTGCGGGGGCCGGGGCGTCGGCATTGCCGTCGTCGTCGTTGCCTCCGCACGCTGCGGCGACCATGGCCAAGGCCATGAGCATTCCGATCAGCCAACGCATCTTCTTGGGCTTCATGAGGTCCCCCCCTCAGTGTCCCTCGTGGGTGCCGAACTCGGGTCAGCTCAGGCTGACCGACCGGCTAGGGGATTATATTCCAAAAGGGCTTACTGGTGCCCCTGAGCGGGTCACCGCGTACTGGCGCTCGGCGGCGTCGCAGGGCACCCGGCCGGTGGGCGATCCTTGGGTTGGATCGCCGGTGAGCAGCTCCGCTCCGGCGGGGGCGTACTGGAGGATGTAGGCCTTGCGCACCCCGTCGGTGGTGTTGGGACCGGTGAGGTGGGGGGTGAGCGACGAGAACACCGCTGCTCCCCCGGCGGGCACCGGGGCGGCGACCGGATTCTCGCACTGCTCGAAGCACTCGAAGCCCAGGGGATCGACATAGGCGTGGGCCAGCGTGCCGTGGAGGTGTACTCCGGGGGCCACCCACGGGCAGCCGTTCTCAACGGTGGCGTCGTTGAGGGCCACCCATACGGTCAGGTACTGCTGGGGCTCGATGAAGGTGTAGCCGTTGTCCTGGTGCCAGGGGAACCGGCGGGGCTTCTCAGGCTTTTTGTAGACGGCCTGGTCCCAGTAGAGGTTCACGTCGGGGCCGACGAGGTCGAGGCACACCGCGCCGATGCGGGGATCGGCGGCCACCTGGCGCAGGGTGTTCGACCGGGCCACCAGATGGGGGGTGAAGGTGATGGCCCCGGCCTCGGCGATCATCAAGCGCTCGCCCTCAATCTGGCGCAGGCCGGCTTCGGTCTCGGCCTCGATGGCGTCGATCTCGGCGACCACCGCGGCGACGGTGTCGGCGTCGAGCAGGTCTTCCATCACGAAGAATCCCTGGCGGTTGAACGCCTCGGTCTGCTCGGGGGTGAGGGCCGCGGGTGTCGAGGTGGCTGGGCGCCAGGCGAAGTCCTGGTTCCAAGGGTGGGGGGTGTAGTGGTCGCTCATGGAGAACCGGAGAATGCCAGGGTGACGTGGCTGTGGGGCGGCAGGGCCAGAGGCCCGTCGATATCGACATGGTCTTCGACCGGCACCACCCGATCGGGATCCTCGGGCGTGTTGGCCGCCGCCGGGTCGTCGGCCCACAGGGTGATGCGCGTTGCCGGACCGCCTATGCCGTCGAGGTGCACCAAGAGTTCGTCGTCGGGCAGCCGGTTGACCAGCGACAGGTGGATTTGGCCCGAGACGGGGTCGGAGGTGCCCGCCGCGTCGAGCGCCGACAGCCCGCCCCCCGGTGCGTTGGCCGCTTCGAAACCTGCTTCGGTGATCACCTCGATGTCTAGCCCGGTGCTCTGGGCACAGCGGCGGGCCACCGCCAGAGGGTGGAAGGTGGTTTGGCGCACCACGCCGTCGGGGGTGGTGAAGATCGGGCCCAGCACGTTCACCATCTGCGCCTGGGTGGCCAGCGACACCTTGTCGGGATGGCGCCACAGCACATGCAGCCAGGTGGCGTGGGCCAGGGCGTCCTTGAGGTCGAAGTGGTACTCGATCATGGGGACGGGCTCGGTATGCACCGGTGGTCCCACCTCGGCTCGCATTCGCCGGTTGACCACCTCGGGCTGGTTGGTCATCGACAGGTAGGGCTCAGGCCACACCCCCCACTCGTCGATGCATAACCGCAGATCGTGGTGCAGCTTGCGCCGCCGCTTGGCCGCGCCGATGAGCCCCCAGGTGTCGCAGATCTCGGCCTCCGAGGCGATGGGCCCGGCCAATACGCCCTCGTAGCTGAGCTCGTTCCAGTAGAAGTGCAGCGACAGCCAGTCGAGCACCGCTCCGGCCTCGTTGAGCATGGTCCAATTCCAGTCGGGGTCATCGGCGCCCACGCCCACCAGCGAGATGCGGTTGTCGGCCCATCGCAGCAGCTTGCCCCACTCCCGGGTCAGCTCGGCGTGGCTCTCGGCGGTGGTGTGGAGGTGCTGCCACCACCCGAAGTTCTCGTTTCCGACGCCCCAGATGGGCACATCGTGGCGCTCGGGGTGGGGACCGCCTTGGCGCAGCGCCACCTCAGGCACGGGCAGGTCGCTGTTGCAGTAGGCGAGCCACTCCAGAGCCTCGTCGATGGTGCCGGTGGAGGCGTTCAGGTTGAGATAGGCAGGGGCGCTCAGCAGTCGGGCGTAAGCCAAGAACTCCTCGGTGCCGAATCGGTTGGGCTCCAGCATCGACCAGGCCAGATCGAACCGGGCGGGGCGGTCGTCGGTCGGCCCGATGCCGTCGCGCCAGTGGTAGCCCGAGGCGAAGTTCCCACCGGGCCACCGCAACACTGTGGGGGCCAGCTCACGGGCCGCGTCCAACACGTCGGTGCGATACCCGTTGGCGTGGGCCAGCGGCGACCCCGGTTCGAACACTCCGCCATAAATCGCCCGCCCCATGTTTTCCAAGAACTGCCCGTAGACCCGCTGGTCAATCGGCCCGGTCGTGCGTCTCGGGTCAACCAGCACGGTCGCCGTCGGGGTGGCCATGGCGGCAGCCTACTTTTATGGCTGCGGAATAAACTGCGTGGAATTCATGTAAGGACTGAAAACAGTCCATTACCAAACCGGGAACACGAAGTTTCCCCGGAGTGGCGCACCACCGCAACCATGGTAGGCAGTTGATTCGCGAATCAGTGTCTTGTGTCGCGCGGCGGATAAGGGTCATTGCCAGGGGCGATAGTGTCGCTGTCGCGGATACGGCCGTCACGGCCGTGGATTCGCACTTCACCTCCCCCGGCATTACGCACGATCTCTTTGGCTCGCCGTTCGGCGTCAGCCTGGGTGTTGTGGTGCGAGCTAGCCCGATTTGCTCCCGGGGCCCTCACGTCCCAGCCTCCATCGGGATTTGGGACTACGTGTCGGTTATTTCTTGCCACGATTCTTATCCTCTCAGCAGTCTGGTAGGTCTTCCAGGTTGTTGTGTGAGGTGTTGTCTCGATCGGTCCTCAGATATTTGCCGTGGTGCCCGTTAACCACACGGATCTCAGTCCTCCCACTTTTCCATGGAACAAAGTAGGTGTGCGTACCGGTCTCAATGTCGTTGATGGCGTCCCGCTTGCCTCTTGGTGACCACAACGCGTTTGAGTCGCATAGGGCAGTGATGTCGCCATCCTGATTCTTGCGGGTTTGCCGTACTGCTCGGTCTGCCAAGGTCTTCCTCCTTGCTCGGTCGTACTCATCTGAGATACGACTGTTCTTAATCCAGAACACTACACGATGTTGTTCCCGATTGCAAACACAAGTCAGCTATCATGAACATAATGATGGAGCAGCTCTCCCTCCTTGAGCAGTCCAGAATCGAGGTCCCAGAAATCTCGGATGCTGGCCACGTTCGGAGGATTGCACGCGGGATCGCCTCACAGCTGGAACTGACTGCGCCTGTGGACTTCGGGATCGTCACCTCCTTTCAGGGTATTGGGGCAGTGGAGGTGGCAGATATCCCCTGGGCAGGTTGCCTTTTAGACGAACAAGGCCAACTCATCATCAAGCTTCGAGAGTTCGATGGCCGACGCCGCCGGCGATTCACATGGGCACACGAATTGGCTCACACTTTCTTCCCTGGATTCCGCTACCAGCGGCACTATCGGTGTAACCCAGGTGTATCTCCCAGAGGCGGCGGCAACGATGTTGAAGCACTATGTGATCTGGCAGCTGCCGAACTGCTCTTTCCGGCTGAGAGCTTTGGCCGGGACCTGGCAAGCCATGGCCTTACGGTCCACGGCGCTGAAGAACTCTCGGATCTCTATGATGCCAGCCTTGAGGCAACCGTTCACCGGATGATCGACCTCGCCGACCGGCCTGCATTGATGGTCGTGTTGAAAGTGATGAATAAGCCCGCCGATCAAAACGACCCGACAGCAGCACCGCAACTCAGGGTGTCCTACGCAATCCACAATGGTGAATGGCCATTCATTCCTCGTTGGAAGTCAGCCGATCCAGCAGGTCCCCTTGTAAGTGCCCTGATGGGTGATGTCGTTGATGAGGCCGCCGATCTTTCCGAGTTAGCAAGAGATGACAATAGGGAGGTAACCGTGTCCGCCAAGCTTTTTCCATTTCACGATGATCGGGGACATCTCCACAAACGCGTGATAGCCATTTACCGATGAGTCCCGCCTCTGAAGTCCCTCAAGCGAGTGCGATTGGAGAACGCATTCTCAAATACAGAGAAGACGTAGGACTCAGCCTGACTCAACTCGCCAACAAGTCCGGCATTAGCAAGGGATACCTCTGGACACTAGAGAACGGAGACGAGCACAGTCGTCCTTCAGCCAACACGCTGTATGCGATTGCGGAGGCCCTTGGAGTATTGATGTCAGACCTCTTGGGCAGAACTCTCACGCATGAGGTCGAAATCGACGACATTCCGGAAAGCTTGAGCGAGTTCGCCCAAGAGCGCGACTTGCCCGAAGCTGATGTCCGAATGCTTGCTTCCGTCCAGTTCAGAGGAGAGCGTCCCACAAGCACTCGTCGCTGGGAATACATCTACAACGCCATCCGCCACAGCGAACCCATGGACGAGGAGTAGCCGCTCAAGGATCGCGAGTCTGCCCTCTACGGACCGGCGCCTGCAGGCCCGAATTCATCTATATTGCGCTCACTCTAAGGTCGAGTCAGCTCAATGCACTCTCGGCTTGGTCTGCACATTTGCCTTGGTTACGACACCAAGAGGCCGCCGCGGAGCAGGGCGTCGAAGCGGTACATGGGGTTCTTGAAGCCGTCGAATTGCTCGAAGCCTAAGTCGACGGTGCGGGCCGCGCAGCAGTGAAACACCATGGCGGCGCGGATGCCATCGGACACGTTGTCGGTGGAGCAGTGCATCAGGTGGCTGTCGAACACCAGCAGGTCGCCGGGTTGCATCATCACGGCCTGGCGGTCGGACATGTCGTGGTCGACGATCTCCACATAGCCCAGGTTGGCGTTGGGCCGACGGTCGGGGACGTGCTCGTGGACTGGTTCGGCGTGGCTGCCGGGCAAGATGTGCAGGCAGCCGTTCTCCAAGGTGGCCTCGGTCACCGCCAGCCACAGCCCCACGATGGGCCGGGGAGGATCGAAGGGGAAGTAGTAGCTGTCTTGGTGCCAAGGCTGGCCCCAGGCGCCGGGGTTCTTGAAGATGAACTGCGACAAAAAGCAGTCCACGTCGGGACCGATCAGGTCGCGCAAGATCCCGCTGATCCGCTCGTCGTTCAGGAACGACAGGAACGCTGGCCGGTCGTGCAGGGTGAAAACCTTCGACACGGTGTGTTCCGGGTGCTCGCCGCTCAGATTCCCCTGGGACTCAGGGGCGACATGCATGCCCTGCGGGGTGATCCCCGACTCGTCCACCTCTCGCACTACGCCCACAACATCGTCGAGCATCCGATGGCCTACGTCGACCGGCGCAAAACCGTCCAAAATGAAGAACCCCTGAGCGTGATAGCTGTCGAGCGCAGCAGGGGGCAGAGTGGACGGCGTGGCCATGAGTGGAGCTGATGGGACTCGAACCCACGACCCCTGCTTGCAAAGCAGGAACTCTAGCCAGCTGACCTACAACTCCCGACCGTCCAAGCGTACAGGTCTCATGGTTGAGTCCAGTTTGTTGGACTGAGCTTGGAACGAATTTCCTGGTAAGCAGTGGTGTCGAGCATCCAGAAGGTCTGTGCTGTTTCGCGTTACCTGCCTAAACCGCTGCTTGGGAGCCTGATCGGTTGATGACATTGGTTAGCTATGGTCGACGTTTAGCACCGGGGCCTGACTGGCCCGCCTATGCCAACTGCGAGGCTGCAGCTGGCTCCCAGCTAGTTCTTGCGACGCGATACTCCGGGGAGATGGACTCCGTGATCGTCAATACTGCCGCAGGGTCTGATATGTAGTGGATGACGGGTGAACTAGTGCCAAGTCTCTCCACTATTGCAAGGACGTAGTTGGCGGAGTACTGCTGGGCTGCTTCGTATTCGAGGCGGGTGAGCGTGACCGTAGATGCGGATTTAACAGCGCTCTTGACCTCGACAAGGACTGCCTGTTCGGCTCGCTGCGCCCAGATGTCGAATCCGAAACCGCGACGGTGTGAGTAGTAGACGACTCTCCATCCGTCGGCCTCAAGCATCTTGCCAACGAGCAGCTCAGCATCGGTGCCCGAGTTTGCAATAGGTGCCACGGGAGGAGTCACGAGCTCAGAGGGTGTTGCCAGCGGAGGCCGGAGGGGCATCGGAAGGCGTTCGGATGAAGGGGTGCCCAGAGCATGTTCGGCGACGGGTGCTCTTGTGGGTTTGGGAGCTGCTGGTTGGAGGAGCGCTCGGTCGAGCAGTCTCAGCTCCCGGTCAACCCGCAGTGCTGATGTACCCAGTGAGAAGAGGGAGAAGGTGTGTATCGACATGTCGCGCCAGTTCTGATAGGTCTTGTCTGTAGGAAACTTGTCGCGCACGTCCTCTAGCAGCAGTTTTCGGTGTCGCTCCTCGAGCAGGCGGAACTCACCTACGCAATCCACGGCCCAAGGTATCTCATCCTCATTTCGGAGCCGAGAGACGAACAGCTCATACTCATCTCGGTCGATCCAGCCGTCGGAATTGCTCATGACCCGTAAAGAGGCCTCGTAGGGGTGGATGTCAAAGTCGCTGTACTTGTCGACTCTCGTCGGCTTGTACCACGGCTCGCGGCAGAACCGAATGTCCCCTAGCACGTGCTCGAATACCGCAGCAGTGTCTTGCTCATTGGCGAGCGCCAAACCCCTCGCGGTGAGCTGGATTCGTCGCCACCTGCGACCGTCCTCTCGTTCCATGAGTCGTAGGGGCGTGTCCATCGCCAAGAGGAAGTGCCGCCTCAGTAGCACGCCCGGATCTTCCGACGTAACTTCTGCGGCGCGGGCGAGGGCCGAATAATCGACTTCAGTGAGATCTCGGGGAGACTCGAAACCAGCATCGGCCAGATACACGGCCAGGGACCTCAGGCGGGCTGCACTCAGGTGTACACGTGTAATGATCCACCAACCGTGGTCGCCTCCAGCGCCCTCCTCCAGTCGTCGACTGACGCGGCGCTTCAGGCTGTCAAAACTCACGGTGTCGCCATCTGTCTAACTTCGAGCCTCGTCAGCACGCTTGACCCAGGTTTCGGAGACGATCGTTGACACGGCGAAGATGTCGAGGCCGGTCACGTCCAGTAGGCGATTTCGTACTCGCAAGATCTCATCCATGTAGGGCGCATATCTTGTGAGGAGCGCGTCGACCTCCTCCGGCTCACCAAGTCGGTCGATAGCTTCGGGATTGAAGTGAGGTTCGCCCGTGAGCGTTGCGTACTCGATTCCGGTCATCGCAGCGAGGCGTCGTAGTTCATGGTCGGTGTAGACCTCACTGGGCCAATTCCCGGCCTTTTCCGAGTTGTGCGTCCTGCAGAGCAACGTGGCGTTTTCGGTGGTGAGAGGCCAGAGAAAAACGGCTGGAAGTGTGTGGTCGAGGTGTCGCTCCCCGGTCTTGTCCATCGCGGTGAGGTCGGTTCCGCATTTGAAGCATCTGCCGCCGAAACGCTGGATAACCGCGGCCGAGTCGAGACGTTGCCCTCCACCGAGTTCGATATACAACCGCCGCTTCTGCGCAGCCTCGCGATGTTGGTCAGCGGTTCGCGTCTGGTTCTTGATGGAGTTGTAGACCTGCTTGCACAGTCGGCACTCACTCTGCCGCTTGGTTTTTCGAGACGCGTGGTTATCGAACGCGTCGAGCGGCTTGAGGGTGTTGCAGATGACGCAATATTTGAAGCGCCCGGCCTCGTCTAGGTAGTCGTCCACGAGGATGGCAAACTCGCCTTCCTCGATGATGCGGTCCTCCTCTAGGTCGCGCAGGATGAAGTTGTAGAAGGTGACCTCGTCTCCGCTGCGGTGCAGGAAGCCGCAAAGTGGGCACGAGATGTCGAATGCGTCACCGATCTCGTCGTCGCGGACGACGATCCACTGCGTGCATGCGGCGTTCAGGCAGTTGAACCCGCGGAACGCGACATCGCCCATCCCGACGACATGATCGGCCCGGATCCGATCCGTCTTCTCAACTTTCGTGTAGGCAGCTCGTCGCGGCATCTGGCCCAATTCTCCGACTTCGCTAGGCGACGAGGTTACCGCCGCGCGAATTCACGCTACACAGGCTAGGGGAGCAGGTTCCCGCTTAGTCAGGGCCGGCGGCGAGCGAACACAAACCAGTGAGCGACCGTCGCTCCCTTGTCTCGGAGTCCATGAGTTTCCGTGTCCTCGACGTTCTCACGACCGGCGTATGCGATCTCGAACCAAGGATCGATCTCTGGTCCGATCGCCGCGGCCATGTTCACCTTGGCTGTCTCGCCGAGGTGAAGGATGAACAAGCCGTTCGGCCGGAGTATTGAGTGCATGGCTCTCGCTAGCTCCTGGTAAGGCTCCATCCCGGATCGCTGCTGTACGTCGATGTAGCGCGGTGGCTCCGCCTCGAAGTCGTGACGGTTCCAGCCTGTGAACCACAGCCGTAGCCAATTCGATGACCAGAAGCGAAGTGATTTGGCGAAGGGTGGTGAGGTGATGACGGCATCGATAGGACATCTAACGGGTACCTCACGACAGTCCGCCTCGTAGGCCTCACCATTGAGGGAATCCGATGCCAGGTCTTCCAGCTCTGGTAACACGCGTGTGAGGCGAGTCTCGAGACGTTCAATGACGCTCCGATACTCGAAGGGGCCGGAGGGTGCGAATGGAGTGACCGGGTGTGAGCGTCTTGATAGGGCATACGGCCGATTGCCGTGCAGGATGTGGAGCAGGCTTGAGAACACTACGTCTCTTGCGGAAGATGGCTCAATATCCTCATTGAACGCCTGCCGCGCGATGAGAATTTCCCGAAGGGTGTCTTCGTGGTAGTAGCTCCGGATTGGGCCGTTAAGTCCGAAGTCCACGTCGACTACTTGGGTCAGCTCCGACAAAGCGGGGCCTTCGACGATTCGCCTATTCAAATCCGCCACTAGATCCGCAACCTTCGATGGATCAAACGGCTCAAGCTTTGCCCTGGTTACGGACACGGCGAGCGGACTGAGATCACTACCGACTCCGACTCGCCCTTGGCGCCGCGCTTCGAGAGGAATGGTGCCGACTCCGGCCATCGGATCGAGCACACGGTCACCTGGCTTTGTAAACCACTCGATAAGGAATCTCGCGATCGAAGGCTTCAGCTTGCCCTGGTAGGAGCATAGAGAGTGAAGGACTCCGCCCCAGTTCCGTCGGCCGAACGGGTCGTTCCGGTAGGGGGCGAGGTCGCAGAAATGGCGAGCCCGTTCGGTGAGACCGCCACTCGGCACGACTGTGGAGTCGAGAATCGACAACTGGGTCATCACACGGCCCTCATTCGGATAAGCACCTGTGTCAATTCTGAACCGTCGTATGACCGCCTCGAACGAAGTGGCTCGATGCATTCGACAATCCAGCCTTCAAGGGCTGCGGTCGAAGCCAGTAGTTCATGGGTTGGCACGTGGACACCGCAAAAACGGCTGTCTCCGATGTCGAGAAGCCAGGTTGCTGCGGGTCGCGAGCTGCGCCTGACGGCCGCCGCCACCTGACGCATGTCGGAGAAGTACATGCGGACCATCGCTGGGATTCGCGGGTCGTACGCCACTTCGTCGAGCCGACACGCGACCTTCTCGACTTCTGGCATCAACGTTGGATCCTCGCGCTTCTTGGAGATGTTGTTGATACCCGCGGCAATGGTCGCGAGACGAAGGTCTACTAGGTCTCGTTCGTCAGGGATAAAGCCGAGCGCAAGCAGCTCGAGCTTCGTGTTTCGGCAGTAGTTGGTGCCGTTGAGGTAGGGAGGCGACGTAATGACCAAGTCGGCAACTGGGTCGAGTTCGGGGAGTAGCCGCGCGTCTGATCCGACGTTTACTGCTCGCCCGTTGATGGTGTGGCCGGCGTTCGCGATGTCGCGAGCAATCTCTCTCAATTGGTTGGCGATTAGCGGAAGTAATGGTGCTGGATCAGGATCTCCCAAGCGTCGTTTGCGAAGATCTGTTCGCCGGATCATGTTGCTTGCTGGGATCAGCGAAGTGGCGACTGCGAGCCGGGCGAGGTCGCGGACTTCAGGTCGGCAGTCTTCGCATAGTTGAAGCGCACCGAGTACCTCAGCGGCAACGCCGTCGGGAAAGAAGCAGCGTCGCCGATCAGTATCGACCAAAGGATGCTCTGAATCCACATATGGAACAGACCCGCGATCGAAAGCCTCAGCGAGGGATTCGAGATCTGCTAAGGCATCCGAACCGGCAGCAGCTCTCGCCTTGTTGATCTTCACGTCGGCGACCCAAGCAAGGTAGGGGTTGACCTCTGAGAAGTAGCAGTCGTGGCTATGCTCTGCCGCCGCCAGCGCAGTGGTTCCAGACCCGCCGAATGGGTCCAGGATTACCTGAGCTTCGGGGAACTCTCCGAAGGCGGAAGCGACAAGATCTGCGCTGTAGCCCTCAATGAACGGATACCAACGATGGATCGGCTTGCGCCGGTTGTCGTTGAATACCCCGAGCCGTCTAGCCATGAACTTGTGGCCTCTGGCGACGGGAACGTCGAATAGGACTTGCGTGGCATTCATCGGCTACTCCGCCCGTCTGGTTTCTGCTGCCGAGTGAAAAGCACTTCGCAGCGGTGTTTCTGAGGGTCGGCCGGAGAAGAAGCAGGCGCTGGCCGTCCGAGGGCACCTGTTCTCAACCCTATCGGAGGGGTGTGACAACTGTCGGTGAAGCGGCAAGCCATCACCCCCTCAGGTTTAGCCCACAGGGTCGGTTCGTTGGTGGACCAGAGGCTGAGCGACAAGCGTCACATGAGTGGAGCTGATGGGACTCGAACCCACGACCCCCTGCTTGCAAAGCAGGTGCTCTAGCCAGCTGAGCTACAGCCCCAGACCTTTCAATCGTACCGGGCGCCTCTCTGAGGGGGCGATCCAATACTCGCCTCAATGTGACCGGTTGGCGCTGTCGTGGTGGAATGGCCCCGGTGAGAGTCGATCTGAGCGAAGATCAGGAGTTCTTCAGGGAGACTGCTCGTCGGTTCATTGAGGCCGAGGTGCCCATAAGCGTGGTGCGGGAATGGCACGAGCTGCCCGACGGCTGCCCGCAGAGTTGGTGGAATGCCGCAGCCGAGCTGGGCTGGACATCGCTGATGGTGCCCGAATCGTTAGGCGGGGGCAGCATCTCGGGGCGGCCGATTGTGGACCTCACCATCGTGGCCGACGAGATGGGACGGGGCGTGGTGCCCGGGCCGTTTATGCCCACCAACGTGGTGGCCGACACCCTGGGCCGATCGGGAACCCCTGACCAACAGGCGCTCTTGGAGGGGGTTATGGCCGGCGAGGTGGTGCTGGCCTGGGCGTTCTGCGAGCCCGGTGGCTACTGGACCGCTGATCATGTGTCCGCAGCGGCCGTTCCGTCGAACGGCGGCTATGCGCTTACCGGCACCAAAGTGGCGGTGGAGGCCGGCGGTCAGGCCCACCGCGTGCTGGTCACTGCTCGTACCGATGACGGCTTGGCCCAGTTCTTGGTGCCGTCTGACGCCGCGGGGCTCACCATCACCCCCCAGGAGTCGCTGGATTTGGGCCGTCGCTTCGCCGAAGTTCGCCTCGTCGGAGTGGCCGTCGGCCCCGAATCTATGGTGGGGGCGCCAGGAGCGGTGGCGGAGGCCGATGTGGCCCGCCAGTGCCTCCTAATGCAGTTGCTCCAATGCGCCGACAACGCCGGGTCGGCGGCCAAGGTGCTCGAGTTCACCATCGAGTACGCCTTCGACCGGTACTCGTTTGGGCGTCCCCTGGCCTCTTATCAGGCCCTCAAGCACCGCTTCGCCGACATGAAGCTGTGGTCGGAGGCCTCCCAGGCCGCGGTAGACGGGGCCGCCGATGCGATGGCCGCCGGTCACGACGAAGCCCGCATGGTGAGCGTGGCCAAGTCTTATGTGGGCGACCACTCGGTGGACCTCATGCAGGACTGCGTTCAGATCCACGGCGGCATCGGGGTCACCTATGAGCACGATCTGCACCTTTACCTGCGTCGGGCCACCGTCAACCGGGGCCTGTTCGGCACTCCCGCCGATCACCGCGACGCCCTGTCGGAACTGGTCGGGTACTAGGAGGAGACGATGGACGACTTTGTGTACGCCGAGACTGATCCCGCCGAGTTGGCCGAGTACCGGGACCAGGTTGAGACGTGGATGAACGAGAACATGCCTCGGCGCGATCCGGTAAACCCCTGGCACCCCACCCAGGACGACGATCTGCGGAGCAGCCGCAATCGGGAGCTGCAACGGCGCCTCTTCGACGGGGGATACGCCGCGGTGTGCTACCCCAAGGAGTACGGCGGCCAGAGCCTGACCATTGCCCACCAGCGGATCATCGACGATGTGAGCATGGACTTCGACATGCCGATCCTGTTCAGCGTGCCCACCCTGTCGATCTGCGGTCCGACCATTCTGGAGTGCGGCACCGAGGAGCAGAAGCAGCGCTACATCCCGGCGTGGATCAGGGGCGACGAGTTATGGGTGCAGTTCATGTCCGAGCCCAGCGGAGGCTCCGACATGGCCGGTGCCTTGACCCGGGCCGACCGGGACGGCGACGCGTTTGTGATCAACGGCTCCAAGATCTGGAGCACGTTCGCCCAGCGCTCCGACTACGCCCTGATGCTGGCCCGCACCAACTGGGAGGTGCCCAAGCACCGGGGCCTCACCATGTTCATCGTGCCCATCCGCCATCCCGGCATCGAGATCCACCCCATTCAGATGGTGGACGGTACCGAGGAGTTCTGCCAGGAGTACTTCAACGACGTGATCATCCCCGCCGAGAACGTGGTGGGCGAGGTGGACGACGGGTGGACGGTGGCCAGCCGCCTGCTATTTCACGAGCGGGCCGCGGTGGGCAACGCCTCCCCCTACACCCAGGGTCGGCATCGAAGCCGGTCGGCCGACGGTTTGGAAGATTTGGCCGCCATCGCCCGGGACTTCGGTGGCAACGTGAGCCGCCAGCGCCAGCGCTTGGGGGAGACCGAGACGTTGAGCCGGGTGGAGGTTCTGCTGTCCAACCGGGTGGTGAAGGGAATCGAGAGTGGGCACTTCCCGGCGCCGGCCGGTTCGCTGGTGCGGCTCTTCCACGGCCTGTCGCGGGCCGATCGCACAACGGTCGCCATGGAGCTCCACGGCGACCAGGCCTTGGTGTGGAATCAGGGCGAGGACACCGGCGCCTACGGGGTGGAATACGTGCAGCGCCAGCAAACCTGCATCGGCGGGGGCACCACCGAGATGGCCCGCAACATCATCAGCGAGCGCATCCTCGGCATGCCCCGAGAACCCGCTGCCGATCGCGAGCTGCCCTTCAACCAAGTCCCCCGCAGCGGCTGATTCTGCTTTATGGGCGAGAACTTCGCCCGTCTCTTGGATGTCGTCCTCGACGCCTAGCTGGCCCGCACTGCGCCGGTTCCGGCGCTGCCTTCGCCCATGTTCTGCCAACGGGCCTGAATCTGTTCGGCGGTCAGCTTCTCCCGGCGGCTCATCGAGCGGATGCTCACGTCGTGGCCGGCAGCCGCCTCCCGGAGTGCGCCGACGGTGGCCTGGTCGCGGGAAACGTGGGCGAAGGGATCGAACGAATACCACCTCATGGCATTCCGATGGGTGATCTTGGCTGCCTCGGTCTCGGTGACGCCGGCTTCGGTCATGAGCTGGGCCAGTTCCTCAGGCGCGCCGGGCCAAGCTGAGTCGCTGTGGGGGTAGTCGCACTCCCAGCTGATGTTGTCGATGCCGATCTGATTTCGCAGGTGTACGCCGGTGTGGTCGGAGATGAAGCAGGTGAGGAAGTGCTGGCGGAAGATGTCGCTGGGCTTGCGGTCTCCGAAATCCTGGCCGGTCCAGCGATGGTGCATGTCGTAAGTGCGGTCGACTCGCTCCAAGAAGTAGGGCACCCACCCGGTGCTGCCCTCCGACAGGGCGATGCGGATGTTGGGGAACTCCTTGAGCACCCGCGACCACAACAGGTCGGCGGCGGCGGCCTGGATATTCATGGGCTGGAGGGTGATCATCACGTCGGGGGGCGAGTCGGGCGCCGGGAAGCTGAGCTGACCCGACGAGCCCAAGTGAATTGACAACACGGTGTCGGTGTCGCACACCGCCTGCCACAGCGGGTCCCAGTACCGGTCATGGAAGCTCGGGTACCCCAGCGCCGCCGGATTCTCGGTGAACGAGAGCGAATGGCAGCCCTTGTCGGCCACCCGGCGCACCTCGTTGGCGCATTTTTGCGCATCCCAGATCACGGGCAGGGCCATGGGGATGAACCGTCCGGGATGGGCGCCGCACCATTCGTCGATGTGCCAGTCGTTGTAGGCGCGCACCAAAGCCAAGCCGAACTCCTCGTCATCTACTGCGAACAGTCGGGCGGCAAAACCGGGAAACGACGGGAAGTTCATCGACGCCAGAACCCCGCAGGCGTTCATATCCTTGATCCGCTCGTCCACCATGTAGCAACCCGGTCGGATCTCGTCCAACGACTGGGGCTCAACGCCGTACTCCTCTTTGGGCCTCCCTGCCACCGCGTTAAGAGCCACGTTGGGCACCTCGACCTCACCGAATCGCCACACATCGGCCCCGTCGTCTCGGCGCACTATGCGGGGGGCTTGGGCCTTATAGCGCTCCGACAGGTGGGCGTCGAACAGATCGGGGGGCTCGATGATGTGGTCGTCGACGCTGATGAGGGTCAGGTCTTCAGGAGCAAACACCATGACCGCCTCCTTGGGGAAATCTGGGTCAAGGTTAGGCTGAGAATGAGATTCCCCTATTATCGCAAGCACATTCCTTGTCTCCGAAAAGGATCAGCGCGGAGGAGGTTCCATGCCCCACTTCCCCAAGCCAGCCGAGGGCAGCTGGACCGAGCACTACCCCGGACTGGGAACCGGGCCGGTCTCCTACAAGGACTCCTACGACCCGGACTACTGGCAACAGGAGATCGACACCATCTTCATGAAGGAGTGGCTGTGCGTCGGACGCGTTGAGCGACTGGGGAGGACCGGTAGCTACTTCACCCGAGAGTTTCCTTGGGCCAAGCGAAGCATTGTGGTGGTCAAAGACCGGGCAGGCACGGTGCGGGCCTTTTACAACATGTGCCGCCACCGGGGCAACAAGCTGGTGTGGGACGACTATCCCAATGAGGAGACCTCCGGCGTGTGTCGCCAGCTCGCCTGCAAGTACCACGGATGGCGCTACGATCTCGACGGCTCGCTGGCATTTGTCCAACAGGAGGAGGAGTTCTTCGACGTCGACAAGGAATCCCTCGGCTTGGTGCCGGTGGCCTGCGACGTGTGGGAGGGCTTCATATTCGTCAACCTCGACCCCGAACCCCAACAGACGCTGACGGAGGCCCTAGCCCCTCTCTCTGAGGGCCTAGCCGGCTACCCGTTCGGCGAGATGACCCAAACCTACGAGGTGCGCGCTGAGATCAACAGCAACTGGAAGCTGTTCATCGACGCCTTCGTGGAGTTTTATCACGCACCAGTGCTGCACCAGCGCCAGGCGGCCGCCGAAGAGGCCGAGAAGCTGGCCAGCTTCGGTTTCGAGGGCCTCCACTACGAGCTGTTCAGCCCACATTCGATGGTGTCGTCGTGGGGCGGTATGTCGCCTCCTAAAGACCCCCGCATGGTGAAGCCGATCGAGAACCTGCTGCGCAGCGGCCTGTTCGGCCCCTGGGACAAGCCTGCGGTGGTCAACGACAACCATGACCTCCCGCCGCTGCTCAACCCGTCGAAGCACCGGGCGTGGGGCATCGACTCTTTCGTGCTGTGGCCCAACTTCATGATCCTGTTCTGGGAAACGGGCTGGTATCTCACCTACACCTACTGGCCGTTGGGTCCCAGCAAGCACCTGTTTGAGTCCACCCTCAACTTCGCCCCGCCTGAGAACGCCAGCCAACGCGCCGCTCAAGAGTTCGCGTTCTCCACTTTCAAGGAGTACGCCTTCCAAGACGCCAACACCTTGGAGGCCACCCAGACCATGATCGAGAGCGAAGTGGTGGACACCTTCATGCTCAACGACCAGGAGATCCTCTGCCGCCACCACCACGCAGCGGTTCGAGAGCAGGTGAACGCCGGGGGCCGTCCGGGCAGCTACCCGTGGATGCCCGCGCCGGCCGGGGCATAGGAGAGTGACGATGAGCACCACCCCGACGCTGCCTCCTGATTTCGCCGACCTGGCTCCGTTCGCCGATTGGGCCCTCGACACCTGGCGGGAGCGCTACGAAAAACGCCTGGCCTCGACCATGGACGAGATGCAGGCGTTCTACGACGCCATGATGCCCCGGCTGTCCGAAATCCTCGACTACTGCGACACCTTCGACCTCGACGCCCTACCCGACGACGCCCGCAAACTGCTTTTGTTGACGTTCTCCTTGTGCGAGGCGTCATTCCCGGTGGAGGCGTGGCGCCAACCCCGAGTGCCCGACAGCGGCTCTGCCGACCTGGAGATGGTGCGCGAGCCGGCGCTGTAGTTTGAGGCGCCTCGGAGATGATGGCCCTGGCCGGGATGGAGCCTGAGTGGGCGAGTATCTGCATCTGACTGCGAATCCGGTGGGTGGCTGCATCGGCGCGGAAATCGGCGGGGTGGACCTGCGCCAAGACCTGGCCGAAGAGGTCGTCGCCGAGATACGACAGGCGTGGCTGGATCACCTGGTGGTGTTCTTTCGGGACCAAGACCTGACCCTCGACCAGTTCTCGGCTTTTGCCCGACGCATCGGGATTCCCGGCACGTACCCGTTTGTGCCCGGCCTGCCCGACCATCCCGAGATCATCGAGGTCAAGAAGCTGCCCCATGAGTCGGTCAACTTCGGGGGCATCTGGCATAGCGACACCGCCTATCTGCAACGGCCGCCGATGGCGTCGATGCTGCTGGCCAGGGAGGTCCCCTACGCTGGTGGCGACACCGAATTCGCCAACATGTACGCAGCCTTTGACGCGCTATCCGACGGGATGAAGAAGTTTCTCCGCGGACTTCGGGCGGTGAACAGCTCTGCGCTGGCCGACGTGTCCAAAACCCGAGAAGACCGCATTGCCGACGCAGCCGCGGTCGGCCACGACGCTGGCGAAGAATTTGAGGCTGTCCATCCGGTGGTCCGCACTCACCCCGAGACTGATCGCCAGTCCCTGTATGTAAACGTGGCCCACACTGCCCGATTCGAGGGAATGACCGAGGAAGAGAGCCGGCCCGTGCTGCGGTTTCTATTTGATCACCAGACAAGGTCGGAGTTCACCTGCCGATTTCGCTGGGAGGTTGGCTCGTTGGCGTTATGGGACAACCGCTGCGCCATGCACAACCCCATCAACGACTACCACGGTCAACTACGAGTTATGCACCGCATCACCTTTGAGGGCGACGAACCCCGATAGACGAAGCGGCGTTTAGCCCGAAGCTGGGCCCAGGCCGCATTTCCTATGACGCCAGAGGGCGCCCGAAGGGGAGGGAGTCTTGCCAGGTGCTGAGGAAGCTCTCGGCCCGGTAGGCGGCCGCCAGGAAAGGGCCGTCGGGGTGGGTGGCGATTTCCTCCAGAGAGGCGGTGATCTGGGCTGCGGCGTCGGCGGCGATGGCTTCGGGGGTGGGGTCGCCGGTGGGCCACCAGGCGAACAGCGATCCGGCGGTGGCGATGAAGTCGGGGACCACGGTGGTGCCAGCCCGGCCGAGTATGGCCAGAGCTCGGGCGGTGACCGGGATGGGACCGTAGGGGACCAGGGTGCCCACCTGGAGCTGTTCGGCTGCGGTGTGGTCGATGGCCCCCATTTTGGAGCCGGCGAACAGCACGTCGGCTTGGCCGTTCATTTCCACAATGGTGCCGCCTTGGTCCTCAACCGCGATGGTCAGGGCGTCGCAGATCGGTCCTGAGCCTTCGATGGCCACGGTGCGGCCGTCCAACCCGTCGGCCGCAGACGCCGCTGCGGCTATCACCCCGGCAACGGTTGCCTGGTCGGCCACGTCGCCGATGGTTGCCCGGGGATCGGTTTCGGCCAATGACTCCAATGCGGTTCGGGGCACTCGGGTGCCGGGCTCGGGCAGAAAGCGGCCGGAGGCCACCATCGGTGCGATCTCGTTGGTGAACTTGGCCACCGCGTCGGCCCGGTCATCGTCAACGGCGTTGATCCCCGCCGAAGCACCGCTGCGCTGCATTTCGAAGGTGGCGAAGGCGTAAGTCATCGAGCGGGCCAGGTCGCTGGCGCCGCCGGGCAGGATCTTGCGGGCCGATCGGACGATGCCCACCGACTCGGGCGCGTCGGCCAAATCGAAGACGATGAAGGCGTCAACCGTATCGAGTTTCTCTATGGGCAAGACCTGCTCCCCGCTTGGTCTGTTGTCGGCGAAATGCCGCCTGTGTCGTTCTAGTCGTCTGAGGAAGCGTCGTCCCAGTCGTCTTCCGGGTCGGGATGGTCGTCGTCTTGGTCCAGCCCGGCCACGATCTCCTTCACCCGCACCTCGGCGTCGTTGATCCGCCCCCGGCACACCCGAATCAGCTCAGCGGCCCGCTCGACTTTCACCGCCAGCACATCGATGTCGATGTCCTCGGCCTCCAACTCGCCCAGGATCTGCTGAAGCTCGCTCAATGCGTCGGCGTAGCCGATCTGCTGTGTGTTCATCGTCTCGTGCTCCTCACTTGCTTTGCGACACGGTGCTGTGCAGCTCGCCTTCGGCCAGGGTGGTAACCAACTCATCGCCTGCCGCAACCGCCGATGGATTGCGCACAACTTTGCCGCCGTGGCGGGTGATCGACCAACCGCGGGCCAAGATTGCCCGGGGATCGAGCAGGCGCGCCCGGCCCTCCAGGTTGATCAGTTCTTTGGCTGCCGATCTCGGGATTCGCAAAGCCTGGGAAACTACGCCTGACTTCTTCCGCTCCAACGTGCGCCGCCCCTCGACAATGGCCGCGGCGGCCCGGTGGCGCATGGTCCCCGCGCAGTCGTCTACTCGGCGAGTCTCGCTTCGGGTGCGGGTCTCGGCCAGGTCTCGGACCCGCACCGCCCGTCCCTCCAGCCGGCTGCTGGCGCGATAAAGATGGCCCTCGGCGGTTCGGGCCGTTGTCTGACTCACCGCCGCCAGCCTCCGGTCGGCGTCTTCCAGCAGCCGTTCTGCCCAATCGGCAACGCCGTCCCACGCCACCTCGGCTGCCTCCAAATGGGCTCTAGCCACACTCACGATGAACACCGCGGCGGCGGTGGGCGTCTTCTGGGCCTCGTGGGCCACCTCGTCGATGATGGTCCGGTCGATCTCGTGGCCAACCCCGGTGACCACCGGCACCGGGGCATTGGCGACGGCTCGAGCCACCGCCTCGCTGTCAAAGGCCACCAGGTCGGTTCGAGCCCCGCCGCCTCTCACCACCGCGATCACATCCACCCCTGCCCGCTCTACTGATCCAATTGCCGCGGCGATGAGTGGGGGCGCGTCGGCGCCCTGCACGGGGGTGTCGGCCAGGATCACCTCCCAGGCCAGGCCGCTGCTGGCCAGCTCGTCGCAGAAGTCGTGGTGGGCTGCGCTGCCATTGGAGGTGATCAGGCCGATTCGCAGCGGGGCCACCGGGAAGGGCACAGCCTGGTTTTTGGCCAACAGCCCCTCGTCGCGCAGCTTCTCCAACAGGCGCAGCCGCTCGGCTTCCAACTCGCCCAGCGTGAAGTTGGGGTCGATTCCCGACATATAAAGCTGGAGCCGTCCGCCGGGCGGCCAGAAGTCCAGCTTGCCCTGGATGCGGATCTTCATTCCGTCTTCCATGGCCATCCCGCCGTGGCGGCGCAGGGTCTCCTCCACCCGCTCGCGGTTGAAACGGAACAGCGCCACCGACACCGATGCCTCGGGCTGCTTGCCGGCGCCTTTGTCGGGGTCGGGTTCCACCAAATCGAAGTACATGTGTCCGCTGCGAGCCCGGCTCAGGTTGCGGATTTCGCCCTCCACCCACAGCTCGTCGCCGAACGCATCGCTCAGCACTTGCTTGATGCGGTCGGCCAGTTCGGCGACGGTGAACGTCTTCGGTTCGGCGAACACCCCCCGCTCAGCCGAGTCGAACAGGCTCATACCGCGCTCTTCGCGGGAGACTGCTGTTCGTTTCGGACCAACGTGCGGTACAGCTCGGCATACAAACCGTCGGCAGCCAGCAAGTCCTCGTGTTGTCCTGATTCCACCAGCTCCCCTTGATCGAGCACCAAGATCAAATCGGCGTTGGTCACCGTGGACAGCCGGTGGGCGATCACCACTGCGGTGCGTCCTTGAAGGGCAATGCCCAGCGCCTGTTGCACCAGCGCCTCGTTTTCGCTGTCGAGATGGCTGGTGGCCTCGTCCAGCACCACGATGGCCGGGTCTTTGAGCAGCACCCGGGCGATGGCAAGCCGCTGCTTCTCGCCCCCCGACAGGCGATAGCCTCGCTCGCCCACCACGGTGTCGTAACCCTGGGGCAGCGAGGCGATGAGGTTGTGGATGTGAGCCGAGCGGCAGGCGGCCTCCATCTCGGCGTCGGTGGCGCCAGGGCGGGCGTAACGCAGGTTGTCGGCCACCGTCTCGTGGAACAGGTGGGGATCCTGGGGCACCACGCCTATCGAGGCCCGCAGCGACTCCTGGGCGATGTCGCGCACATCGGTGCCATCGATCAGCACCGCACCGGTGTCCACGTCGTACAGCCGGGTCAACAGCGCGGCCAGGGTGGTTTTGCCCGCCCCCGATGGCCCCACCAGCGCCACCAACTGCCCCGGCTCGATCACTTCCGATAAGTGGCGCAGCACCGGCTGGCCGGTGGCCTCCGGGGCGGCGGTGTCGGTTTGCAGCGAGGCCAGCCGGTCATCGCTGGGCGGGTAGGTGAAGGTCACGTCGGCCAGTTCGATACGCCCCTTGGGCTGTTGCAAGGCCACCGCATCGGGCCGGTCGGCGATGGGGTTGGGGGTGTCCAGCACCTCGAACACCCGCTCGAACGACACCAGTGCGGTCATCACGTCCACCCGGGCGTTGGTCAAGCTGGTGAGCGGGGTGTAGATCCGCACCACCATCAGCCCCATGGCCGCCAAGGTCCCCACGGTGATGGCCCCGGAGATCACCAGCTGAGCCCCCACCCAGTACAGCACCGCGGCGCCCACCGCTCCCACCAGGCTCAAAGCGATGAAGAACGTCCGTCCGTACATCGCGCTGCGCACCCCGATGTCGCGCACCCGCCCAGCGGTGGACCCAAACCCGTCGCGCTCTTGGTTGTGGCGCCCGAACAGCTTTACCAACAGCGCCCCCGATACGTTCAGCCGCTCGGTCATCACCGTGTTCATGGAGGCGTTGTGCTCCATCGACTCCCGGGTGAGGGCTTGGAGCTTCCGGCCTACCCGCTTGGTGGGCAGGATGAACACCGGCAGCAGGGCCAGCGCCAACAGCGTGAGCCGCCACTCCAGCAGGAACATGGCCACCAGCGTGGTGGCGAGCACGATGGTGTTGGACACCACCGAGCCCAGCGTGCCGGTGAACGCCCGCTGGGCGCCGATCACGTCGTTGTTCATGCGGCTGATGAGCGATCCGGTCTGCACCCGGGTGAAGAACGCCATCGGCATTCGCTGCACGTGGTCGTACAGCTTCACCCGCAGGTCGTAGATCAGACCCTCGCCGATGCGGGCCGACCAATAGCGCTCGATGAACGACAGCGCCGCTTCGCCGAAAGCGGCCAGCACGATGATTCCGGCCAGCAGGTGCACTTGTCCCCGGTCGCGGTTCTCGATGGCCTGGTCGATGATCTGGCGGAACAGCAGCGGCGGCACCAGCGAGAGCAGCGCCCCCAACAGCAGCACCACCACGAATCCGATGAGCATGGCCTGGTAGGGGCGCGCAAAGCCCGCCACCCGGCGTATCGTCTGCCCGGCTATCTGCTTGCCCTTGACCCCGGATGGGTCGTGGCCGATGGCGCCGTGGGCGCCGCCCATCGCATGCACTGACTGCACGATACGCCCCGCCAGTGACAGTCGGCTGTTTGGAGGCCCAAGTTGCGTCGTAGGGTTGCGGTATGCGGGTTCGGACCCGAAAAGCGGTCGCGTTGGTGGTGGCGATCGCCATCGTGTTGGCCTTGCTGCTTTCTCTTCTGGTCGTGTTCAGCGAAACCGCCGCGGCCCATGCCGAGATGAGCCGGTCGGCCCCGAAGCCCAATCAAGCAGTGGGCGGCATGGTCGACCGGGTGGAGATGGAGTTCCGAGAGCCCATTCGGCCCCACGATTCAAACGGAGTGGCGCTGCAATATCCCGACGGCACCCTTGCTCTGGTGGAGTTAGAGGTGAACGGTCACCTGGTGCGGGGCCGCTTCGACCTCCTCACCGAGCCCGGCACCTACAAGGTGATTTGGGAGCTTCTGGACCAAAGCGACGGTGATTGGGCCACCGAGGAGTGGGAGTTCACCTACGACCCAGCCGCCACCCCACCAGAGTGGCTACCCGAGTCGGCCGCCGAGGGGTCGGGTGGCGACGGTGGCATCAGCGGGGCCACCGTGGCGCTGATAGTGATCATCCCCGTGGCCGTAGTCCTGATCGTCTTGCTGTTCTGGCCCCGCCGGGGCAAAAGCCCCCGCCGACGTCGCTGAGCCTCACCGTCGGTCGGCGAAGAACTCCCGGAGCAGGGCAGCAGACTCGTCTCGGCCCACCCCGGCCACCACCTCAAAATTGTGGTTGAGCCGGGGGTCGGCGCCCAGATTGTAGAGGGTTCCGCACGCTCCCGCCTTGGGATCCTCCGCCGCAAACACCACCTTGGCCACCCGGGCCATCACCGCCGCGCCGGCGCACATCGGGCACGGCTCCAGCGTGGTCACCAGCACGGCCCCATCGAGCCGCGACGATCCCTTGGCCGCGGCCGCATCTCGCAGGGCCAAGATCTCGGCGTGGGCGGTGGGATCATTTGTGCTCTCCCGCTCGTTGTGGCGGGCCGCCACCACCTCTCCGTCAATGGCCACCACCGCGCCGATGGGCACCTCGCCGCGCTCGGCCGCCCGTCTGGCCTCGGCCAACGCCAATTCCATGAGCGCTTGATCACCCATCACAGGGTCAGGATATGGGCTGGGAGGCCACCAACTCCGCTCGCTATCCTGAAGAGTGGAAGGTTGCCAGAGCGGACGAATGGGGCGGCCTCGAAAGCCGTTGTGGCCTCCGGGTCACCGTGGGTTCGAATCCCACACCTTCCGCCAGTCACAATCCCCGTCTCCTTCCAGGTCGTCGAACTCGGATTAGGCCTCGGCGCGCTGCAATGTAGTTGCAAGTATTGTGAGGCAATGGCAGGTCGCCTGGGTGGCCGGGCGCCTCGACTCCCGGAGCAATCGTGATCATCCTCTCAAACGGCAAGGCGAACGAAGTCGCCGCGCGGACTGACGACACCGAGACCCTGTGGGTGCGGCTCGGTGAGCTTCCCGCCGCCACCGGTTGGCAGATGAAGCCGCAGGGCGCGTGCTTGGGCGATCTGTGCGTGCCGGTGCCGGAGCACAAGCGTGAGGAGTGGATCGCCGACGCCGAGGACTGGGTGTGGCTCAACTACTCGGAGTTCGCCGACATGCTGGGCCAGAAGTACGTGCGCGACGGCGACGTGTGGAGCCTCGGCTCTATACCCGAAGTCCGCCGCATGGGGCTCGAGTCCGCAGTTGCCCCCGACTTCGAGTTGGCCGACCGCAACGGCGACGTGTTGAAGCTCTCAGACTTCCGGGGCCGCAAGGTGGTGCTGTTCTCCTGGTCATCCTGGTGAGGCTGCCGCTTCAGCCTGCCGGTCTGGCAGGAACTGTACGAATCGATCGGCCCGGACCGCTTCGAGCTCATCAGCGTGGCCCAGGACTCCGGTGGCCCCAGCGCGGTCAACAAGTGGTACGACAAGGCCAAGCCGACCTACCGCTGCGTCGTCGACCCGACCCATGAGGTCAGTTCGCTGTTCGGTTGGGTGAACGTGCCGTCGGCCGCCTGGATCGACGAGGACGGCCAGATCGTCCGCAGCAACGAGGGCGTGTACCCGTCCGAGGTGTCCATCGGGTTCGGCCTCGGCAAGGTCCGGGCCGGCGACGACGCCTTCGCCGATGCCACCCGCGACTGGATCGAGCGGGGCGCCGACAGCGAGCACGTCTGGTCGAGCCGGGAGCTGGCCGAGCGGCTCAAGCCAGTCGACGACGACAAGCTGCTGGCCGAGGCGACCTTCAAGCTGGCGCTGCACTTCGAGGCGGCGGGCGACAGCGAGCGCGCCCTCAAGCACTTTGCCGCGGCCGAAGACCTGGCCCCCGACAATTGGAACTACATGCGGCAGGGCTGGACCCACAAGGGGACGGTGTACGCCTCTTGGAAGATATTGAAGAGGACAGCCGACCTGCGCAAGAACACCGACAAGAGCTTCTACGACCCCACCGGGTTACCCGGCGAGAACTATCGCCGCTTCACCGAGACCGAGTGGCTGTGGACCCCCGCCGTCCAGCGAATCAAGCAACTGTTCCGCGGCTAGCGCGGCGGGCAGCGCACCACTCGGCTCATTCGTATGATGTGTTGATGGCGCCACGGCTTGTCGATACCCACGACTTGGTATCGGCCCGCCTTCGTGAAGCCGGCCAGCTCTACACCAAGGGCCGGCGGGAACTCGTGGAACTCCTGCTTCGCGCCGGTCGGCCAGCAACCATCCCTGAGATGCTGGAGCTGGGTCCTCGTCTGACGCAAAGCTCGCTTTATCGCAATATGGCCGACCTCGAGAACGTGGGCGTCGTGCGACGAGTAGCCGGAGTTGACGACCCCACTCGCTACGAGTTCTCCGTTGACATCATCGGCCATCACCACCACACCATCTGCACCTTGTGTGGCGGTGTTGACGACTTTTTCATGCCTGCTGCGGCCGAACGCAGTCTGGAGGCAGCACTCGACGAGACACTGAGCACGACCGGGTTCCAACCGAACTCCCATCGACTTGACGTATACGGAACCTGTCCTCACTGCTCCTGATCGCCGCGGCGCAATTCACCCGTCCGTCCCATATCGCGAGCCGAGTTAGCGGCGTGAATTCGACAGATATTGGCTCATCGCTGGTTGTCGATCACGGTGAGTGGGGACCAAACGCGAGATAGGTGTGCTTCCCGTCGGCGAGTCGTCGTACGTCGATGCCGTAGACGGGTTCGAGCACATCGCTTTGCAGAACGTCTTCTGGCGGTCCCTGGTACACGACCCTGCCTTGGTTGAGGAGGGCGAGATGGTCGCAGTAGCGGCTGGCGAGGTTGAGGTCGTGGAGCACCACGATGGTGTCCATTTCGAGGCTACGAACCAGCGCGAGCACCTCGTGCTGGTATCGGACATCGAGATGATTGGTGGGCTCGTCCAGCAGCATCACGGGGCTTTGTTGGGCGATGCACCGGGCGATCATCACCCGTTGGCGTTCCCCGCCGGACAGCTCTTGGAGGTTGCGCTCAGCGAAGCCCGACATGCTCACCAGTTCGAGCGCGTCGAGCGCGACGCCGCAATCGTCGTCGGTGAAGCCCTGATGGTCGCTGCGATGAACATGGCGCCCCAACAGCACGAATTCGCCCACTGTGATGCCGATTCCGTCGGCGGAGGTGTCCTGGGTCACGACCGCAACCGCACGGGCGATCGAGCGTTGTGACAACGACTCGATCGGCTCATCGCCGATGAGCACTGCGCCTCTGTTCGGACGCAGCATTCCGTACAGGCAGCGCAGCAGTGATGACTTGCCGCTGCCGTTGGGTCCGATGAGGCCCACCACCCGTCCGGGGCGCGTGCAGAGCTGCGCCCCGGACAAGACATCGACTGCGCCGAGCCGCAGGTCGATGCCGGTGGCCGCAAGCATGGGACCGCTATTCGGCGATCTGGGCGCTGAGTACTGCCAGTCCCTCTACGACGAGAGGGGTAGGCGGCTCTGCAAAGTTGAACAGGAGCGGATAGACCGCGCCTTCGGCCACCGCGGTGATGCTGCTGGCGCCTGGTCGATCGGTGACAAACGCGCTGATCTGCTCGGGGGTGAGACCGGTGTCGTCGTAGAGCAGCACCAGGATCTCTGGGTTGCGTCCGATGATTTCTTCTACCGAGATCTCGGGCACTCGCTCGCTGAGATCGGCGAAGACGTTGGTCATGCCGAGGGCTTCCATCAGCGGATGCACCATGCCAAGCGATGAGTAGGCGTAGAGAGTGCTGCCATCGGACGTGACATACAGCGCGGCGGATGTCTTGCCCTCGGCAATTGGCGCATCGGCTGCCGAGGCCACCGCAGCTTCCAACTCGGCGGCGCTCGCATCGGCTACCTCGGTCGTTCCGAAGAGCTTCCCGTAGAAGCGGACCTCGTCGAGGATGCTCTCAAACGATGGTGTCGGCGGGTTGTCGCAAAACGGGGGCATCACATAGAGATGGATGCCGACGTCGGCCAGTGCATCGTGGGTGATTGTTGCGGTGTCGTAGCCGAGGACCATGTCGGGTTCGTGGTCGATGATCACCTCGAGCGAGACCTCGACACCGCCAGTCGGGGTGGCCTCGGCCTGCAATGCGGGGATGGCGTTGAGGACGGCCATCTGGTCGGGGGTGTAGTACTCCTTGGGAAAGTCTTCGATCCGGGCGATTACACGGTCCATGGCACCGGCTGCGAATAGCAGTGAGGGCGCAGCGGCCTCCATCAACAGCACCCGCTCAGGAGGGGAGTCGAGGGTGAACTCTCTGTCGCAATTGGTGAAGGTCAGCGGGAATCCGCCGCCGGTGGCTGTCGGCTCGCTCACGGCTGGTTCGGCCGATTCCGCCTCGCCAGCCGCCTCGCCAGCCGCCTCTTCTGGAGCGGGGACGCTTGAAGCGGATGGGTCGTCGTCGTTTCCGCACGCTGAGGCTACGAGACCTACGACGAGAAGCAGCAAGACTGCACGCAGCTTGAACAGTGACAGCTTCATGGGGTTCCTTTCTCAAGAGCGCGAGCGCTCAGGTGTTGTGGGGGAGCTTTCGTACAAGTGCAACGAGAACCGGTGCACCGAGCACCCCGGTGACGACGCCAATGGGCAGCTCGCGGGGCTGCAAGGCCATGCGAGCCGCAACGTCGGCCCAAACGAGGACAAGGGCACCGAGAGCGGCGGCCGCTGGGAGAAGATGACGGTGGATTGGGCCGGTGATTCGTCGTGCGATGTGGGGGGCTGCAAGACCGACGAATCCGATACCGCCAGACAGCGACACGGCGAATCCGACGCACAGCGCAACTACGACCACGAGTACCAATCGGGTGCGTCCGGGATTGACACCGCTCGCCATAGCGGTCTCGTCGCCGAGTGCCAACAGGTCGAGTCGGCGCCGCCACCAGAACACCATGACCATTCCGGCACCCATGCCCAAGTAGCCAAGGGGCAGCGTCGACCAGTCGGCGTTCGCGAGCGACCCGAGGAGCCAGAACATGACCGATCGAGCCCCTTCGGAGCTATCGGCGAATAGGATCAGCATGCTGGTGGTGGCGCTCAGCAGGTAGCCGACGGCAACTCCTGCCACAATCATCCGCGAGGGAGTGATCCGACCGGTTGATCGGGCCAGCGCCAGCACAAGGGCAAGGGCCCCGAGGGCACCTAGGAACGCCATGATTGACACCGACTCCGCGCCCAGCCCGGAACCAATTCCGAACAGGATTGCTGCGGCTGCACCAGTAGATGCCCCCGAACTCACACCGAGGATGTACGGCTCGGCCAACGGATTGCGGACGAGGGCTTGGAGGGTAACCCCCACCACCCCGAGGGTTGAGCCCACGATCGCTCCAAGCAGAACCCGTGGCAGACGCACTTCCCAGATGATTGCGTCATCGGTCCTCGCCCAGTTCTCGACCCCGGGCACTCCGATCGTGTGGTGCCCGATGATCCGCAGAACTGTCGAAGGTGCAACCCCGACCGGACCGAGTCCGGTGACGACAACCACCGACACGACAGCGGTGAGCGCCAGGGCCATGAGAGTGGGGCGGCGACTCCACGAACAACTAGCGCTGGACTTCGTTCGGGTGGGGACTGCCGTAGCGACATCGAGTTGGGCCCTCACAGGCTCGGTGCCCCCAACTTCGCCTGCATCACACCGAGCAGTTTAGGAATAGGACCGATTCCTATTTCAAATCAAAGTCGACCTCTCCAACGGTGACGGCCGACTGGCCCTCTATTGAAGTCACCAGCGAACCGGGCTGTCAGATGACGAGCTTGACGACGCCTCCGTCAGCCCGCCCGACCAACAGGTCGTCGTCGCTGACCCACTGAAGCCGGCTGGTTGGGGCATCGGACTCAATCGCAGTAGCTGGCGAGAGCTCCTGGCCCGCGCGCGTCGGGGCCGCCCAGATGATTGTGCGGCCATCGCTTCCACCCGTTGCGACGTACGCGCCCGATGGGCCCCATGCGAGATCCTCAATGTGTTTGTCGTGACCGGATGAGGATGCCGGAACCGTGCCGGCGGGCCCACTACCGCCGAAGTCCCAGACAGTGAGTTCGCCCAGGCAGGCAACCGCGAGCCAACGGCTGTCGTCGCGGAACGCAAGTCGCTCGATTTTTGACGGATAGCCATCCATCGAGAGTTCCCGACCGCTCCACAGCTTCCACAGATGGACGGTCGAGTCTTGAGCACCGGCGCAGGCCCACTTTCCATCTGGTGACAGCACAAGCGCGAGCAGCGAACCCTTCCAGTCGAAGCGCCGACTACGCCCGCTTCGCGGTCCGACCACGTCGTGCCAGTCGACGCCGCCGTACGCGGCGGCACCGACACGCGTGCCGTCAGGTGACCAGGCAACCGCCGTGACCGTGGAGGGTTGACCGTCAAAGTCGTGGAGAACCGCACCGTCCTCGTCGACGATGAGTAGGCGACGGCCGGCACCGATCGCCAGCAGAGGGGCATCTGGCGACCAGGCCAGCGCCGTCGCCCACTCGGACCCAGCGACGAATCCCGCAGAAGCCCCTGAGCGGTCGTAGACCCGGACAAGCCCGTCCTGCCCTCCGACCGCAAAGCGGTTCCCATCAGACGACCAGGCAGCGCTCAGAGCACCCATCTCATGGTGTTCCAACGCCTCGGTCGAGCCGTCAGCTGTGTCGATGAGCACGACGTCTCCGCCCAACGACCCGGCCACGGCCTGGCGACGAGACGGCGAGACTTCGAGCACACTCACATAGTCTTCGAGGTCCACCCGCCATTGCGCGGCGGGCGAGGTGTCGGTCATACGAGGCAGGACCGGAAGCTTGCCTCAAGCGACGCCCGGTCGAGATTGCGCCCAATGAACACGAGTCGATTGCGCCGCTCTTCGGCACCCCAGATCCCGTGGGCCTGGCCATCGAGGAGCATGTGGACACCCTGGAACACATAGCGCTCCTCCCACCCGGCGATAGACAAGATGCCCTTTGAGCGGAAGATGTCGGTTCCCTTTGTTTGCAGGAGTTCGCTCAGCCATTCGTTAAGCCGGTCGATGTCGAGGTCGCCTTCCACTTCGATGCCAACCGAAGTCACTGTCAGGTCGTGCTGGTGCTCGGCCTCTGGGTCCAGGAACTCCGGATCATCGGCCAACACCCGGTCGAGCGAAAAGGCACCGACTTCGAGGATCGCATCCAGGTCCACCTTTCCGTGCTGGGTCCGGATGATCGGAGCGAGCGGGTTGACCTCCCGGACCCGGGTCTCGACTTCGTCGAGCTCGCTTTCGTCGGCGAGGTCAATCTTGTTGAGCACAATCCGATCGGCGAAGGCCAGTTGCTCCACAGCTTCGTTTTCCACGCCCTCGGGCTTTTCTTCGTCCAGATGGGGTAGCAGGTGCTTGGCGTCAACCACGGTGACGATGGCATCGAGCCGGAGCTGGTTAGCCATCTCGTCGTCGACGAAAAACGTCTGGGCCACCGGCGCAGGGTCAGCGAGCCCGGTCGTCTCAATGAGGATCTGGTCGAACCGGTCTCTACGTCGCATCAAATTGCCGAGGATGCGGATCAGATCGCCCCGAACGGTGCAGCAGATGCAGCCGTTATTCATCTCGAAGATTTCTTCCTCGGCATCGAGCACGATCGCATCGTCGATGCCGACTTCACCGAACTCGTTCTCGATCACCGCAATCCGCTTCCCGTGCTGTTCGGTGAGAATGTGGTTCAACAACGTGGTCTTGCCTGCGCCCAAATACCCCGTCAGCACCGTCACAGGAACTCGCTCATCAGTCATGAACAGATGATAATGGTTCCCATTCCCGTGTCCACTTAAGCGCTGATTCCAGTATCCGCTCCCTGACGCCGTTCCCATCGTGGCGCGATCCGGCTTTCGGGAAGGTTTGAGAGCATCTCGATGTCGATGCCGGTGACCGCTCGGGTGATCCGCCGCGCTGCTTGTCGGGCCCCCCAGAGGTTCCCGGCCGCAGGTCCGAGGGTGTGGGTGGCCAGGCGACCCATGACATGCACGGGGTGGATACCGACGCGCAAGTCGTCGTCGGTGACCGGCAGGCCGCCAATCGTCGCTATGTCCGGCAGTAGCGGTTCAAGACATCGAAGGGCGCCGAGGTCGGGCGTTGTTCCCGTGGCGAGCCACACCCGGTGGGGCCAGATCGACTCGCCGTTGGTGAGTTCGAGGCCGTAGCCGTCTGGGGTGGGTGCGGCTCCCAGGACCTGGGCGTCCTCGTGAATCGTGAGTCGGTCGTGACCCAGTTGATCGCTCATCCACTGGGGTATGGTGCCCCCGCCGCGCGCTGCTCTCGCGAGCTCGAAGCGTTGGCGCGGGTCCGGGCAGTCTTCGAAGTCGCGAAGGTACTTCGGTCCCAGCCAACCGGGGTCGGTGTCGAAGGACCGGGTCTCCAGCGGTCGCCGCGCGACCAAATCCACCGAGGCGCCTCGATTCACAGCCCCGGTAGCGAGGTGTGCGGCCGTCAACCCGCCGCCCACGACCGTGATCCGTTGACCAACCAGATCGGGCAGCAAGCCCAGGTCGACATCGTCGGCGTGAGCGAGCTCGGCCCGGCCTCGGCCACACAGGAGCCACACCCAGGGCGGGATCGAGCGACGGTGCGGGTTCGTTGCCACGATGATTCGATCCGCCACGATCGGCGAGCCGGACGTCTCGACCCGAACACTCCCACCATCAATCTCAGCGGTGACACGATTTGGCCTCACCGGGAGCGGCTCGGCGAGCCCGGCCTCTTCCACGAGGTGCCGCGTGAATGCGCCAAACGCTGCCGTCGTCGGCTGGTCATATGGCAACCCCGATCTGAGGAGCCCGTGCTGCGCGACGAAGTATGAGAGAGCGTCGGCCTCTGGGGCCGGGTGGTGGACACTGGGAGAACGCAGAATGTCGATGCCGAGCCGTGCGAACTGGTTGTCCCACGCCGACATCCACCGACCAGACGGGTCGATGACCACCGCCTCGCCAGCGAGCTCCGGATCGGCTCGCTTCAGGTGAAGGACCGCCGCGAGACCGTGGGGACCGGCACCGAGAACGCAAACCGGCACACGAACCGGAGAAGTGGAAGCCACGCCGTGACCATAGCAATAATGAGAATTGTTCCTGAAAGACGTTCCGCAGGATCTCGTCTATGGCGTATCTGCTGGCTGCGTCTAGCTGGCCCAGCCGCTCCCGGAGGCGGCCAACTGAGACTGCTCTGACTTGTTCGACTTGGAAGGCTGTCGGCTCATCCAAGCCATTGCGGCCATCCGGCTCGGCCACCACATGCAGCGGCACCCATCGCACCGTTGAAGTGCCTGGCACCACGATCACCATCTTCAGGACCGGGTGATGCAGACGGTCATCGGAGACGATCAACGCATGACGAAGCCCTGATAGCCGTTGGCGGCGATTTGGTCGCAGATCTCGCGGTAGGTGTTGGTGCCGCCGAGATAAAAGGTGATTCCTTGTTGCTTGCCCTCGATGTTGGTTCCTGTCCACCAGGAATCCGTCTTGCCGATGATGCTCTGGGCGGCGATCTCGTGGACCTGTTCGGTCCATTGGGCCTCGGCTTCGGGGTCGGCTTCGATGCGGTCGAGGTCGTGGTCGAGCATGTGGGCGAGGCAGTCGGTAATCCAGTCCACGTGCTGTTCGATGGAGAAGATCACGTTGCTGTACACCGCGGGGCTGCCTGGACCAGTGATCATGAAGAAATTGGGGAAATCCGACACCACCAGGCCGAGGTAGGCGCCAGCCCCATCGGCCCACTTGGCCCGGAGCGGCAGTCCTCCGACGCCCTGGATGTCCATGGCCAGCAAGGCACCGGTCATGCCGTCGAATCCGGTGGCGTACACGATTAGGTCGAGTTCGTAGGACCCCTTGGTGGTCCGCAGTCCTTGGGGGGTGATCTCGGTGATGGGGTTGGCCGCCACATCCACCAAAGTCACGTTGGGTCGGTTGTAGGTTTCGAAGTAGTCGATCTCCACGATCAGCCGTCGGGCGCCTATGGGGTAGTCGATGGCCACGAGGTGCTCGGCTACCGCCGAGTCGGCGACTTTGTCCCTGATCTTGTCCTTGACGAACTGGGACGTGATCTGGTTCGACTCGGCATTGGTCATCACGTCGTTGAAGGTTCGGGCGAAGCCCGTCCCGCCCCGGGCCCAAGAGGCCTCGAAGGCCTTGGTACGCGTCGCCCCGTCGACTTCGAGGGCCGAAGACCCCTCGGTGGGACGACGCCCCATCCCGGTCGAGCTCGATCGCTTGTGTTCCCACCGCTCGCGGTAATTGTGCTTCAGCTCCTCCAGCGTGTCTTCGTCGAGCGGTCGGTTGCGGGCCGGGATGGCGAACTGAGGTGTGCGCTGGAACACGAACAGGTGCTCGGCCTGCTTTGCCAGCTGTGGGATCACCTGCACCCCGGTCGACCCGGTTCCGATCACGCCGACCCGCTTGCCGGTGACATCCATGCCGCCCTTTGGCCAGCGAGCGGTGTGAATCTGCTCGCCCTTGAACGTGTCGGTCCCTTCGATTCGCGGCGTGTTCACCTCCGACAGGCAACCGGCGGCCGAAATGAGAAACCGAGCCGAGACCGTCGCGCCCGTCGAAGTCTTGATCAGCCAGCGGTTTTGTTCGTCGTCGAATCGAGCCTGATCCACCCGGGTGTTGAACTCGATGTCGCGGCGCAGGTCGAAGCGGTCGGCGACGTGGTTGAAGTACCGCTCCAGCTCCGGCTGGGTAGGGAACCTCTCAGTCCACTCCCACTCCAATTCGAGCTCTTCGGAGAAGGTGTAGCAGTAGTCCCAGCTCTCCACATCACACCGAGCGCCGGGGTAGCGGTTCCAATACCAGGTTCCGCCGACCCCGTCCCCCTTCTCGTACACCTTGGCCGAGAGTCCGAGCCCGCGGACCCGGTGAAGGGCGTACAGCCCCGCCGCACCGGCCCCGATGATGACGACGTCGAAGTCTGGTTCGGTCGTTGGATCTTCGATGGTCCAAGCATCGCAGATGACTGTCTTTGTGCGGAAGTAGTATCCGGTCTATGGGTGACGCACTTGGCATTGAACATTTGTTTGAGCTCTCGGGGTCGGAGAAGGTTTGGGCGTTCTTCACGCCGCTGATCATCTTCGCGGTCTTCTTGGTGGCGCAGCTCATACTTCCGGCCAGGAAGGTGACCGGGTACGTCAAGAACCCCCAGACCGGCGAGCCCCGCCCCTACCGGCTCAACGGACTGCTGGTGTTCGTTATCGCCCAGATTCTGTGGGCTACTGAGGTCACGGGGCTGGATCGCGACTGGTTCTACCGGTCCACGCTCTGGGCGGTGCTGGGCGGGACGGTCTTCACCACGATCTTCGCCATCGTGTCGGTGCTCAGTCAGCCCAAGGGTGAGATCCAGAACATTTGGTGGGCCCTGTGGGAGGGTCGGGCCAAGGAGTTCCAGTTCTTCGGCGAGCGCGTCGACATAAAGATGTGGTTCTACGTGGTCGGCGGCACGATGCTCTCGCTCAACGCCCTGTCGGGGGCCGTGTGGCACAGCGAGAACGTGCCCGGCACCAACCCTGGCGTCTACATGTATGCGGCGTTCATGACGTTCTACGTGTTCGACTACTTCGTGTTCGAGCGAGTCCAGCTCTACACCTACGATCTGATTCACGAGCACCTCGGCTTCAAGCTGTGGTGGGGCGGCCTGGTGGTCTACGGGTGGATCTTCATCATTCCGCTGTGGGGCATGGCCGCTTACGCCAACCCCGATATGTCGTACGCCTGGAGGAACTTCTGGCTCGTGGCGGCGGCGGCGCTGTTCATGATCGGTTGGAGCATCTCACGGGGCGCCAACTTGCAGAAATATATGTTCAAGCGGTTCCCGGATCGCCACTTCCTCGGGCTCATCGAGCCAACGCACATCGTGGCCGGTGAGCGCAAGATCCTGATCAGCGGCTACTGGGGGGCCGCCCGCCACTTCAACTACCTGGGCGAGGGCTTCATCTGCATGGGGATCGCCCTGTCGTTCGGCCATTTCGGAGTTCTCTGGGCGTGGACCTACGCTATCTTCATCATCACGTTCTTCACCTTCCGCCAGCGCTTCGACGACAAGGAATGCGCCCAGAAGTACGGCCCTGAGAAATGGGCCGAATACCAGGAGAAGGTGCCTTACCGCATCTTCCCCGGGGTGTACTAGACCCATGGATCCTTCAGTAGAGGTCTGGCGGGCGTACTGCCAGGCCATGGCCGATGCCGGGGAGTTGGTGCTGGCCCCGGGGACCCCAGATGATCCCGATCTGCGGGCTGAGGGAATCCGCGCTCTGAGCCGCTACGCGACCCTTGCGCTGGAGACTTTTGTGGAGCGGGCCGATCCGGAGCGACCAGACTTCGTGGAGTACCAGACCACCATCCGCAAATACATGGGAGACAACCCCGACCAGTCTTATTTCTCCGCCTTTATCAGCGGCGACCGGTCGTACCGGATCAACGCCACGATGGCCGGGGCGGTGGCGGTGGAGGTAGGGGTGTACGCCGGGGACTACCGGAGCGACGGCGGCCGCCGGCTGGTCGACGCGGTGGAGGACACCACGCTGCGGGTGGATCCCGACGGCACCTATGAGCTGCTGCTCACCCCCGACCCCCAACCCGACAATCCCAATCAGCTGCGCCTAGAGCCCGACGCCAGCACCGTCATCCTTCGCACCTATTTCACCGATCGGGACGTGAGGTTGGCCCGTCCCCGGCCCACAATCGAGGCCATCCCGTCGGCGGGGCCTGCCCCCACGCTCACTCTTGATCAGCTGCGCCAAGGACTGGAGCAGGCCGTGCTCTTTACCACCGGTTCATTCGGCTGGTGGGTGCACCAGAGGAAGCCGCCGCCGGTCGATGAGCTCGTCAACACCATTCAACCGATGTCCGACGATGGCGACTTGCTCACCCCCGACAACGTGCGTTACCTCTTCGGCGACTGGGAACTCGGCCCCGACGAGGCGCTGGTTGTGGATTTCGACCCGTCGGGCGGGGCCGACTATTGGGGATGGGTGCTGCTCACCTACTGGGGCGAGACGGTGGACTGGCGAACCCGAACCGCGGTCATCAACGGCGACACCGCGGTGCGCCGCGACGACGGCACCGTGCGGCTGGTGGTGGCCCACCAAGACCCCGGAATGCCCAATTGGATGGACACCGCCGGCCATCCCTCTGGATCGCTCAGCCTGCGCTGGTTCCGCTCCAATGCCCCCCTGCCTTCCGCCGATACCCGAGTGGTCCCCTTCGACCAACTGCCCAATATCGAGTAGCCGGTCAAGTCAGCCCTTTCCGAGCAGATGCGAAAACCCCGACCGGGGCGGCGGAACTAGGCTGAGGGCGTTGTCAATCGGGAAGGGGAGAGCCATGAGTGACGATGCATTCACCACCCAATCCAATCAACCAATGTCGGAGGACACCGCCGCCCAAGGACCGGAAGAACCCATTGTCGACAGCTCCCCCGAAGCCGCCGATGCCGGTGGCGATGATGGGAGCGGCTCGGGGATGTTGGGGCCCATCGAGATCCCCTCGACTAGCCGGCTTCTGGTTGGACTGGGCGGGGCTGTCATGGCGCTGTCCGCACTCCTCAGCTGGTTGAAGACGGGTCCAGACAGCTTCCCGAATACCTCCGGCATAGGAGCTTCGACCTTCGGCGTTGGACTAACCGTCTTCTTGGTGGGCCTGTCGTTTGTGCTGCGATCCAAATCAGTTGCGGGCACCTTGGGAACGGCTTTGGGTGCCTTCGCCATCTCCTTGATTTTCATTGTTCTAATCGGCGCCGACAACGAACTGCTCGGCATCGGTGCATGGGTCGGATTGGCTGGTGCTTCGGTTGCAGTGCTTGGTGCGCTTCAACTGGCCTACGAGTCAGAAGACCGCCCGGACTTGGAGTTCCATCCTTTGCCAGGAGCACTGGGCTCATCCTTGGCGGTAGTCGCCTCGTTTTGGCTCGATTGGGTTGCCGGACCCATCAATGGCCTGGATTCCGATGTGCTATTCGGACTTCCTGTGCTCATATTGGGCGGTCTGGCCCTCGTTCTTATCGTTGAGCTCATTTCGGTTCCCCGCATGGTGATGGAGGGCAGGCGACAGGCACTCCTGACGGTGTCCCGAGCAGCTGGCGTGGCCATCGTCGTCATTGCTGGATCCAACGTGCTTGGCATGGTGTTTGGGAATGATGCCTTCGGATCTGGCCCGCTGGTGGCGCTGGTCGGAGGGATCATGCTGACCCGCTCGATCAAAGAGGCGTGATCGCGCCAATCCAGTAGCAACCACGTCTAAGGGGCCGGGTACACTGGCTGCTGCCCGCGCTTGTAGCTCAGTTGGATTAGAGCGTCTGACTACGGATCAGAAGGCCGGGGGTTCGAGTCCCTCCAAGCGCGCAGCTCGTCTTTCATTACCTTGCCGGCGGCGTTCAGGGGCAAGGCGTCGATGAACATTACCTGCCGGGGCACCTTGTAGTTGGCCATGTGCTCTCGACTCCAGGAGATGATCTCCTCGGCATCGGGCGCCGACCCCGGAGCCGGGACCACAAACGCCACGGCCACCTCGCCCATTCGGCGGTCGGGCATGCCGACAACCGCCACTTGGCCGATGTCTGGGTGGGCGAGCATGGTGTTCTCGACCTCGGCCGGGTACACGTTGAAGCCTCCGACGATGAGCATGTCCTTGAGCCTTCCGACGATCGTCACGTACCCGCGGTCGTCCATGGTGGCGAGGTCGCCGGTGTGCAGGAAACCCTGGGCGTCGATGGCGTCGGCCGTGGCATCGGGATCGTCGAGGTAGCCCTGGGTGACGCTGTAGCCCCGCACCAGCAACTCGCCGGCTTCGCCTCGGGGCACCTCTTCGCCGTCGCCATCGGCAATCACAATCTCGAGGCCGGGCATAGCTCGCCCAGCGGTGGTGGCGATGGTGGCGGCGTCGTCGTCGGGACTCGACCCGGTGCATGTGCCGGCCTCGGTGAGGCCGTAACCGGTCAGAATCGTTGAGAACGGCAGTCGGGTCCGCATCTCCTCAATGAGGGCCACGGGAATTTCCGCCGCGCCAGTGACTGCCACCCGCAGTGAACCGAGCTCTCGCTCACCGAGGCGGGGATGGTCGAGAATGGCCCGGTAGACAGTGGGCGCGCCGGGCAGCACTGTGATGGTCTCGCGCTCCACAATTTCGAGCACCGCGTCGACGTTGAAGACCGCCATGGGAAAGATGGTCGCTCCCCGCAAAAAGGCGGCAAGCCACCCGGCCTTGTAGCCGAACATGTGGAAAAACGGGTTGACGATGAGATAGCGGTCGTCGGCCAGAAGCCCAGCGAAGTCGCACCACTCCTCGAACTGACGCACGGTTTGTCCATGGGTCATAAGCACGCCCTTTGGGCGGCCGGTCGTGCCCGAGGTGAACAAGATGTCGCTGATGTCGTGGGGTTGGACGGCGCTGAGGCGTTCGGTTGCGGCATCGTCGGAAACAGAGTCGCCTTCGGCCAAGAATTCACCCCACGGGGTCACTAGCACGGATTGGTCGGACGGCTGATCGGATCCATCGAGCAGAACCACCCGTTGGAGCTGCGGGAGCGCCGTATCGTTGGCGGCCAGCATGGCCACGGTGTTGGTACCGAGGAACCCGATTGAAGTGGCCAGCACTCGGGCTCCTGTTGCCTCCAGCACATGGGCCGCCTCGGCTCCTATCCAGCGGGTGTTGATCGGCACCAGTGCAGCCCCCGCGCATTGCGCGCCCAGTGCTGCCTCAATCCAATCGATGCCGTTGGGCGCCCACACTGCGACGCGGTCGCCGGGACGCACCCCCGCGGCCATCATGGCCCGGGTGGCGGCGCGTATCCGGCCGTCGAGTTCGGAATAAGTGATCCGCACGACGCCGTCGACCACGGCGAGGGCGTCGGCCCGGCGCTGAACGGTGTCCATCACGGCCGCAGGAATCGTCGTGACGTCGGTCATGGAACCATGTTGCCCCTTTGCAGAAAACAAAATTATCGTCGGGCGACGGCTCGCACAGCACCAATGTCCGGGGGAAGGGTCGAAAGGAAGGAACGGCCATGGGGCACGAGACAAGGCTGCTGATCGACGGCGAATTGGTTCCTGCGACCGGCGAACGCGCTTTCGAGTCGATCAATCCGACCACCGAAGATGTGATCGCTTCGTCGGCCGATGCCACCGTTGTCGATGCAGAACGGGCCATCGCGGCGGCGCGCCGAGCCTTCGACGAGACCGACTGGTCGACCAACCCTGAATTGCGAGCTCGGTGCTTGCGGCAACTTGCGGCTGTCATGCGGAGCCACATCGAGGATCTGCGCACTCTGACCGTGTCTGAGGTGGGTGTTCCCGTCACGATGACCCCAGGGCCGGCGCTCGAAGGCCCGATCAACATGCTCGACTTCTACGCCGATCTTGCCGAGAACTACGACGGAACCGTCGACTTGGGCTGTATCGAGGCCTACGGCGGCCAGCACCACCGTTGGGTCGAGCGGGAGCCCTATGGCGTGGTGGCGGCAATCTCGGCGTACAACTACCCCACCCAGCTCAACCTGGCGAAGCTTGCCCCCGCCCTTGCCGCCGGCTGCACCGTGGTGCTGAAGGGGGCCCCCGACACCCCGTTGATCACCCTCGCCCTTGGTCGAATGGTCGCCAATCACACTGATGTCCCACCAGGGGTGGTGAACGTGTTGGCATCGAGCGAGGTCGAGGTCGGACAGATTCTCACCACTCATCCCAGCGTGGACATGGTGTCCTTCACCGGTTCGACCGCGGTGGGCAAGGCCATCATGGCCGCGTCCAGCAGCACGCTGAAGAAGTGCTTCCTCGAGCTCGGCGGCAAGTCGGCGTTTCTTGCCCTAGATGCCGAATCAGTGGAGGCGGCAGCGTTCGCATGCTCGATGGCGGCAAACTCGCACGCCGGACAGGGTTGTGCGATCACATCACGTTTGTCGGTTCCCCAAGAACAGCTCGAATATGCCATCGAGGTGGCCAAGAGCGTGTTCGAGAGCCTCCAGGTGGGTGATCCCATGGATCCGGCCAACTACGTGGGACCGCTCATCAACGAGAGGCAACGCCAGAAGGTAGAAGCGATGGTGGATCGCGCCGTGGCCGATGGCGCCACGGTTGTCACCGGAGGCAAGCCGACCGATCACGAGAAGGGCTTCTTCTTCCAGCCCACCGTCATTGCCGGGGCCGACGAGAACAGCGAAATAGCCCAGCAGGAAGTCTTCGGCCCGGTATTGGTCGTGCTCGCCCATGAGGATGACGATGACGCCGTCCGCTTGGCCAACAACTCGGTTTATGGACTTTCGGGCTCGGTTCTGGCCACCGATCGGGATCGGGCCTTGGCGGTGGCCCGACGCATCAGGACGGGCACGATGAGCGTCAACGGCGGCCTCTGGCATGCCCCCGACGCGCCGTTCGGCGGCTACAAGCAGTCGGGCATCGGTCGCGAGAACGGGGTCGCCGGCCTGGAGGAGTTCCTCCAAACCAAGACCTACGCCGAGGTCCTGTCTGTCGAGCAGTAACCCCGCCGCGGAGGACTAGGCCCGACGTTGCAGCCGTCCTCGGCTACGGCCGCTTGTATACCCGGCCATCCTTCATCACAAACGCCATGCGTCGGGTAACGGAGATGTCGTCGAGGGGGTTGCCGGGCACGCCCGCGATGTCGGCGAGCATCTCCGGGGCCAGCCGCCCGAGATCGGGTCGGTCGATCAGATCGGCGGCCACTGTTGTCGCCGCGCGGATGGCCCCAAGGGGCGTCATGCCCCGCTTGACCAGAACTTCGAGTTCCTCAGCGTTGCGACCGTGGAATATTGCCGGGGCGTCGGTGCCGCACGCGATCTTGACGCCAGCCTCAATTGCCGCGGTGATCGACGCCTTCGCCTTAGGGAAGACTTCGCTGGCCTTGGCTTGGAGGGCAGGCGGCTGATCGGAAAGATCCCAGTTCTCGGTGAGCGCCGAGGTCGACACCAGGAACGTGTCCGTCTCCAACAGGCGTTGGATGGTGGGGGCGGTGATCATGAAGCCGTGCTCGATGCAATCGATGCCCGCGTCGAGCGCAGCGTTGACGGCCGTGTCGCCGTGGGCGTGGGCGGCCACCTTGAGGCCCCTCCGGTGGGCCTCATCGGCGATCGCCGCGAATTCCTCGGCTGAATACTGCTGGGCGCCCGAAGGCCCGGTGGGCGTCATGACCCCGCCCGAAGCACAGCACTTGATGAGCTGGGCACCGTGGCGGATTTGGTAGCGCACTGCCTTTCGCACCTCATCGACGCCGTCGGCCACCCCCTCTTCGATGCTGAGCGGCATTATGCCTGGCGCCAGCCCCGACTGGGCGCTGGGATCAAGATGGCCTCCCGTCGGGACGATGGCGTGCCCGGCGGGCACCACACGCGGCCCCTCGATCCAGCCGGCGTCTATGGCCTGGCTGAGGGCGACATCGAGCAAATAGCCCCCCGTCTTCACGAACAGCCCGAGATTGCGCACCGTGGTGAACCCAGCCCGCAGCGTTCGCCGGGCGTTGGCCGCGGCCCGCAGCGTCATCTTCACCGGATCGACCCGAACAGGGTCGCTCAGCCCCGCGCCAGGGCCTCCGAGGACGAGGTCGACCTCCATGTCCATCAGCCCCGGCAGCAGCGTGAGCTCGGGGAGGTCGATTACTTCGTCGGCATCGGCATCTACTTCGCCGATTTCGGCGATGCGGTTTCCCTCTACCCGGATCGAAGCCCCGGCGAGCACCTCTCCGTTGTCGACATCGAGGACTCCGGCGGGGCGGAGCACCGTCACGGTCGGGTCGGGCATGGCACGTCCTTTCAGCTCGCCATAGCGGCTTCATTAGCGAGTCGCATCATGTCACCGCGTTCTGGATCTTGAGATCGATGATTGCCTCCTCATCGAGGCCAAGGAGGTCTTGGAGGATCTCGTCGCCGTGTTCGTTGAACCCAGGGGCACGACGTGGCTGGGGTGCCGTCCCGTCGTAGTGCACCGGTGGCGACACCAGTCGGTACGGCTCCCCGGCGACGTCGGTGTAGGCCTGCACGTACTGGTTGGCCACCGCTTGCGGGTCGTCGGCCACCTGAAGGGTGTCCTGTACCGGGGCCCACTGGCCGGCGAAGTCACCCAGCACTTCGATCCACTCGTCGTAGGTCCGGCTAGCGAAGATCTCGGCCAAGATCTCGACTGCCGCTGGCGCATTGGCGGTGATGGAAGCGGTGTCGGCGAAGCGCTCGTCAGCGGCCAGGTCGGGCCTGTGCAATACCCGGCACATTTCCGGCCAGTATTTTGCTGCCTGTAAGCAGGTCAGCGCGATCGCCCGACCATCACTGGTGAGGAAATGGCCGGTTAGGGGGTTGCGAACGGCAGTGCCCGGGGGACGGCCACGCCAGGCTGTGCCGGTCTGGAGCGACAGGGCGATGGCGGCGCCCATCGACCACATCCCGACGCCGAGGAGGGAAACATCTACCTCCGTCGCTTCACCAGTGCGCTCGCGGTGGAACAACGCCCCCATGATGCCGCCGGCAATCGTCATGCCGCCTATGGAGTCGCCGAACGCCGGTGCTGGCGGCGGGGGCACTTCCTCGCTGCCCAATGGCATCTGTCCGGCGGCCACACCGGCCCGGGCCCAGTAGGCGAGCGAATCGTACGAGCCTTTGTTGCCTTCAGGCCCGCTTTCGCCTTGCCCGCCGCCGCGGACGTAGATGATGTCGGGGTTGTGGGCTCTGATCTCGTCGACATCGATCCGCAGCTTGGCCCGAACCGCGGGCAGCTTGTTGGTGAGAAAAACGTCGCTTACCGCGGCCAGGCGATAGAGCACATCGAGTCCGGCATCGGAAGTGAGGTCGAGTCCGATGCTCTTCTTTCCCCTGTTCGAGTGCTCCAGCAATACGTGGGCGCCATCGCCAAACGAAACGGTTCCACTCGAGGCGAGGCCTCGCATGGCGTCCCCGCGTTCGTGGTGTTCAACCTTGATCACCTCGGCACCCCACTCGGCGAGCAGGGCCGAGGCAGCGGGGACGAAAGTGTGCTCGGCAACCTCGAGAATCCGGACACCGTGCATCGGTGCGGTCATCGCTTGCTCCAGGGTGGGCGATGGGGAAGGGGCTTGTCGGCTCCAAGTGAGAATCTAGATTCCATAGTCTGGTAACGCCACTCTTCACATTCCCATGACCACATGTGCATGATGGGCACGAAGCAAGGAGGAGCCATGGAACAAGCCCCTGGCATTGCCCCGGTGTCGCAGGGCATTTGGAGCAAGGAGCAAATCCAAGCGGTCGCACCGATGTTGCCCCCAGAAGGCTCGATATACGCCGAGCGGCGGGCGCAGCGGGGTGGGGCTGGCGGGAACAAGGCGTTGGCGCTGCTGGTGAGAAACCCGCCGCTTGCCGAGGCATTCCTCACCTTCAACCGGCACCTCCTCTACGAGAGCCAACTCGATGAGCGCACCAAGGAACTGGTTGTGTTGCGGGTGTCGCGGCTCTTGAACTCCGAGTACGAATGGAGCCAGCACGTGGTGGTGGCGCGCCAATGCGGAATAGGCGACGACGAGATACACGCGGTGTGGGAAGGACCGAACCACGACTTGTGGTCGACTGAGGATCGAGAACTGTTCCGTTGCGTTGACCAACTCGTTAGAACGGGCCAGATTGACGATGCCACCTTTGCGGCGCTTCAGTCGCGTTATGGTGACGAGACGCTCCTCGAGTTGGTGTTCACTATTGGTGGCTACGCCACCTTGGCCATGGCATTCAATGTCGCCCGGCTTCCGCTCGACGAGGGAATGGAGGGCTTCGCTGATGGCCGCTGAAGACAATGCCGTGGCTACCAGCAGCGAGTCGGCGTGGCGCAGCCGAGTGATCGAGCGCTCCACTCGTGCGGCGCGTGAGCGAGCCTCGGCAAAAGCACAGCAATACTTAGATGCCGCTCGGGCCATCATGAACGACAAGGGTTCTACCGAATTCACGGTCCAAGAGGTGGTTGACCGATCGACGCACTCTCTTCGGAGCTTCTACCAGTATTTCGACGGCAAGTACGAACTCCTGTTGACCCTGTTCGAAGAGGAGATGGGCAAGGCCGTCGACGACCTCATCGCTGCGTCGTCTGAAGGGGAGCCGCTGGACCGCCTGGAGCGGGTAACGCGCGACCTGTACGAACTGTGTGCCCCCAGTCGGGTGTCCACGCAGCCGTTGTTCTCCGAGTTCGCCCTCCGCCTCCTCGTTGACCATCCTGAGGAAGTAGCGGCTTCTTTTGCGCCGTTGATCAACTACATAGGAGAGGTCATTGGCGCCGCTGCCGATGCCGGTTTGTTGCGGCCCGGCTCCCCCCGCCGAATGGCGGCAATCGTGGTGCAGACGGCTGCGATTACCGCAGGACGCGATGCCGGCGCCCGCAAACCCATCACCGGTGACGAGGTTTGGGAGTTCTGTCTTCATGCCATCGTCCCCGACAGCGTTGCCGATGAGCATTTGCGCTCAAGGGTGTATCTGGCATCAACGGGGAAGTCAGCCCGCTCCTAGCAGCAATTGGGTCAGATGCCGTCAGCAAGTTCGCTGAGGAAGGCCCTCGTGCGTTCCATTGAGGCCAAGAGTTCGCCGCGGTCGCCGCCAATGGGCACAACGCGAACCGACAAGTCGGTGACTCCGGCGGCTGCGAAGGAGGCTAGGCGACCGCGGATCATCTCCTCGGTGCCTGCGGCCAGGATGTCGGCCACGCCGTTGGCGTTGCCCCGGTCGAGGAGCCGCTGGTAGTTCGGCGACACCGTGGCTTCCGAGAGCACTCGGTCGGCCCTGGACTTGGCCAGGTCGATTTCATCGGCGCCACAGAGGCATATAGGCACGCCGGCGATGATGCGGGGCGCCGGTCGCCCGGCGGCGGTTGCGGCCGCGTGGATGCGGGGCGCAATGAATTTCTCGATGGCCATTTCGTCGGCAAGCCACAGGATGGTCCCGTTGGTTCGCGACCCGGCGAGACGCAGCATGACCGGCCCGAGTGCGGCCAACAGCACCTGCATTCGGGGTTGATCGGTGACGTGCATCGGGTTGTGAATCCAGAACGTCTCGTTTTCGACCTCGACATTGCCCGGTCCTTCCATGGCTGATTCCACGACATCGAGGTAGTCAGAAGTGAGGGCTGCGGGCCGCTCATAGGCCAAGCCCACCATGTCGTCGATGATCCAGTGATGGGATGGTCCGAGCCCAAGGGTGAAGCGGCCCTCAGCTACGAGTTGGGTGGACAGTGCCTGTTGCACGAGCGCCACCGGATGACGAGTCTGGATGGGCACCACGGCGGTGCCGATTTCAATGCGTTCGGTGGCCTGGGCCATGAGCGCCACCGCAGTCATGGCGTCAAACTCATCGGGAATCTGGGGTACCCACACCGAGTCGAGCCCGCTTTCTTCTGCCCATATGGCATCAGAGATCATGCGTTCGACCTTGGTTTCGTACCGGTTTCTCTCCGGCCCAACCATGAGCCCTATCCGCAAGCCAACTCCTTCCGCTCAGAGATCAAAGGACGATCAGACGATGACGCGGCCGCCGTTGATGCCGAACACCTGACCCGTCACGTAATCGGCCTCGTCTCGCACCAAATAGGCCACTGCGGCGGCGATGTCCTCCGGCTGACCGACTCGTCGGACGGGGGTGGTGGGTATGTGCTGGTCGATCCCGGCGCCGAGCATGCCGCCATCAGCGGCTGCGTGCAGTGAGGGGGTTTCGATGAAGCTCGGCGGGATAGTGTTGACCGTAATGCCCCTCGGCCCGAGCTCTTTGGCCAGTGAGCGAGTGAGCGAGATCAACCCGCCCTTCGACGCGGAGTAATGGGTATGGCGGGGGTTGCCGGTCTGCGCGCTCGACGACGAGATGTTCACAATACGACCCCAGTGCGCCTCGATCATGTCTGGCACCACGGCCTGGCAGCATTGGAACGGCCCGCGGAGATTGATGGCCATGACCTGGTCGAAGGCGTCGCCATCGATGTCGAGAAACTTCGCAAATGGGGAGATTCCAGCGTTGTTAATCAGAATTGTTATGGGGCCGAATGCGGCCCGAATTTCGTCCATGCCCGCCTCGATCGAACCCTGGTCGGCAACGTCAATGGTGACGGCGATCGCCGAGCCTCCCGCTTGTGCAATGTCGGTGGCAACGGAGTCGGCCGAATCGCCATTCACATCGGTCACCCCGACATGGGCGCCTTCGGCCGCCAGTCGGTGGGCGATGGCGGTGCCCAGTCCAGAGCCGGCACCGGTAACCACTGCGGTGCGGGGTCCGTCCCAGGCTGGAAGGGTCACGAGTCGCCTCCCGGGGTTGGGCGGGCCGGGTCGTGGGGACGACCCGAGTCGCGGGCGCCGCTGCGACGGAGGAATGTCATAGACCGTGTGGCCAGCCGCCAACCGGCCTCGGTCCGACGGTACTGGTCGGTGTACCAGCCGATGCGGAGGTGGTGGTCTTCTTGGGCGACGAAGCTGAGGGGTTGGGTGCCGGTGGCCTCGTCGCCATCGAGTTCGATGGCTGGCGTTCCGCATAGGAAGAGCCCTTTGGGGGCCGCTTCGACGAGGGCGGGGAAGTCGCTGAGTGCGTAGATCTCCCCAAAGGCGCTGTAGGTGCCGTCGGCGGTGAACACCGCCATCACTTCCTCGATGCTATTGCGGGTCATCGCCGAGGCATACCGGGCCAGCAGCTGTTCGATTTCGACGATGTCGCGGAGGTCCTGATCAGACAGGCCTGCTGGTTTCATGCCTTCCCTTTGCCACTGGCCCCAGTGTCGATCACCGAACAGACGTGGTTGGCAATTCTGGGAAGCATGCTACTGAACGCGTATGGCTCTGGTCGGGCATCGTATTTCGGCCTCGCGAACGGCGGCTTGATGCTCAGCGGGCACTTCTTCCACAGCTGACCGGGCGAAACCCGCGTCCTCGAGTACGAAGACTTCCGGGCACAGCACCGTGCACACCCCATGGCCGGCGCACACGTCGTCGTCCACCGACACCTTCATGCCGAATCGGCGTCTACCGGGGTGAACTCGAGGCCGATGTAGGCGAGTCCCCGCAGAATGTGCGTGGGCACGTAGGTGAATCGCCGGTTGTCGGGCGGCCCGTGGGCGGCCTCGGAGATGCGAATGTCGTCCATGCGGTCGAGGATGCGGTTGAGGCTTACCCGAGCCTCGGCCCGGGCCAAGGGTGCACCGGGACAGGTGTGCACCCCCCGTCCGAAGGCCAGGTGCGACCGGGCGTTGTCGCGCTCGATGTCCAGCGTGTGGGGATCGGAGAACTGGCTGGGATCGCGGTTGGCCGCCCCGTTGAGCAACATCACCGTCGTGCCCGCCCCCAGCTTCACCCCACCCACGGTCACAGGACGGCGGGTGAGCCGAAAGTCGCCCTTTATCGGGCTCTCGATGCGCAGCGACTCCTCCACGAAGTTGGGGATCAGGGAGCGGTCATCTCGAATCCGACCTTGGAGCTCGGGATCCTCAGCCACGAAATAGAGCATGGTGCTGAGCAGCCGAACAGTTGTCTCGGTGCCAGCCGCGAACAGGTTGGCAGCGATACGCACCGCGTCGATCACCTCCGGGGTCGACCCGTCGGGAAACTTGGCGGTAGCCAGCCCGGTGAGCACATCGTCTCGGGGATTGGCCCGGCGATCCTCGATATAGGCGGTGAACTGGCCATAGAGGAACTCAAGGGGGTTGTGGGTCATGGCGTGCTCATCGGTCGACCCAATGCCATGTTCTTTGGGGCGATGCAGGAGTTGCTGGGTGAAGTTGTCTCGATCGTCGTCGGGCACGCCGAGCAGGTCAGCTACTACCAAGAGGGCGAACGGTTGGGCGAAGTCTCTGATGAACTCGCAGTTTCCCTCTTCGATGAAGGTGTCGAGCTGGCGGTCGGCCAGTCGCCACATGAACTCTTCGTTCTCGCTCAGGCGCTTGGGAGTGATGAGCCGCATGAGCAGGGCCCGGTGGTCGGTATGGGCGGGAGGATCCATGGTGGGGAGCTGGTCGGACATGGGCAGCTTGTCGCGGTGTTCGGCGATGAGATCGCTGATGTCGTCGCCCTCCAACGGCACCGGGAATCCGGGGAAGGGCCCCGACACCGCGTTGCAGGCCGAGAAGCCATCGTTGTCGTTGTAGACCTCGATGGCCTCGGAGTACCCGGTGATCATCATTACGTCGTGGTGGGGCTCGGGGTGTACAGGGCAGCGTGAGCGGAATTGGTCGAAGTACTCATAGGGGTTGGCCACCAGGTCTTTGTCGGTGAAGAAGTTGCGGCTTTCCAGATCACTCATCGGTGGGACCCTCCCTAGGGTCGAGTCTGTCACGGGGTGCGGCAGCGCCGCTGCGGGCGATGGCTCGCTCGTCGGTGCCCAGATAGCTGGCGATTACCTGTGGGTCGTTGCGCACCTCTTCGGGGATGCCCTCGGCGATGATGGCCCCGGCTTCCAGGCAGTACACCCGGTCGCTGATGCCCATGATGAACGGCATATCGTGCTCGATGACCAAGAGCGACGCCCCCAGCTCCTCGCGGATGCGCAGCACCAGGGGGGCGAACGCCTCGGTTTCCCGCTGGGCCACTCCGGCCGTGGGCTCGTCGAGGCACAGCACCCGGGCCTCCAGCGCGATCAGGCACGACAGCTCCACGATGCGGCGGGTGCCGGTGGACAGCTCACTGATAAAGGAGTTGGCGTATCGCCCCAACCCGAAGAAGTTGATGAGCTCATCGCCCTCGGCCTGGCGGGTGCGCTCTCGGCGTCGGGCGCTGGGCAGTCCCAACAACGTGGGGATGACCTGGGAACGGCCTCGGGCTTCAAGTGCCACCTGAATGGTCTCACGCACGCTGAGGTCGGGGAACAGGTCGGCCCGCTGGAACGTGCGACCCAGCCCCAAACCGGCCCGACGGCTGGGGGAGAATCGGGTTACGTTGGTGCCGAATATCTCCACTTGACCGGCCGACGGCACGAACCCGCCAACGGCGTTCATCAGCGTGGTCTTGCCCGCGCCGTTGGTGCCAATGAGTCCCACCACCTCCCCCGGCTTCATGCTGAGGTCGACATTCTCCACCGCATGCACTCCGCCGAACTGCACTGATACCCCGGTAGTGGCCAGCGCGGGAACTCCCGACGGGGATGCCCGGTCGGCCACCTCGGCCGACACTGCTCGGGCGGGAATGGGGGCGGGTTCCCGCTCCACCCCAGAGTCTGGGATGCGCTTGGCCGCGGCGGCGAATATGGCATCGCGAATCGAATAAGCCACCTGGATCAACCCACCGGGCAGGTACATGAGCAGGATCAAAACGCCCGCCCCCGAAGTGAGCAAGCGCACTTGCTCGGACTCGGCGAAGAACGACGGGATGCCCACCACCCATAGCGCACCTAGGACCACCCCCCAGATCGACGACAGTCCACCGATGACCGCGATGGCCACCACCCGCAAAGACTCGTCGGGGGAGAATGCGGTGGGCCCGAATTGCACCCGCAATCCGGCGATGAGGCCGCCGGCCAGTCCGGCCAGCGCTCCGGAGATGGCGAACGCCACCAGCTTCATCCGGGTGGGTGACACGGTGAACGCCGCCGCGCTCTGCTCGTTGTCGCGCACCGCAATCAGCGACCGGCCCACCCCGCTGCGGCGGATTCGGCCCACCAAGACGGCGCACAAGCACAGGACCGCCAAGCACACGTAGTAGTAGGTGCGCTGCGACCGGAGGTCGAAGGTGTCGCCCCACCGGGCCCGGGGCAGTCGCACTACAAGGTCGCCTCCGGTGAGCACATCGCGTTCAAGCAGCCAGTTTTGGGCCGTTACCGCAAAGCCCAGCGTGATGACAGCCAGAAACAGCCCCCGGACGCGCAGCGCGGGTAAACCCACCACCACGGCGGTCAGCAGGCAGGCAAAGGCGGCCAAGAACACCGCCCCCTCGAACGGGATCACGGGCAACTCGAACTCGCTGTCGCCGATGGAGAAGTTCACGCCCCGCACCATTGCGGTGGTGAGCATGGCCCCAAGACCGGCGAAGGCGAACTGCCCCAGCGAAAGCTGACCGGCCCAGCCGGTGAGCAGGGTGAGCGACATGCCCACGATGGCCAACAAAAGCATGAGGGAGTAGAGGAAGTGGCGAGACGGGCGGGTCACGATCAGCGGGAGCACGATGGCCACGGCCAGCGCGACGGTCACGGTGATTTGGGGCAGATAGCGAACCCACCAGAGCTGTTGCAGTTGGCGGGGCACCGGACGCACCCGGGGGGCGAACGACATCGTCTGGGCCCCTTCGCCGCCTCCCTGTCGCCGGTAGTACGACAGCACCGACACCAGCATGGCCACCAACAGCGCCGCGTCGATCAATCCGGGCTCGTCGAAGTAGTTGAACAGCAGCGTCGCCTCGGCCCCGCCGATCACCGCTCCGGCCAATAGCGCCACCGGCAGCGAGTGCATCCGGGCGATCAGGGCGGCGGCAAGAGCCCGCAGCAACAGCCCCGGCCCCAGCGTGGCCGCCTCTATGACAGTGCCCTGGCCCTTGAGCGGGGCAACCAGCACCGCGGTTATGGCCGACAACAACCCGGCGATGGTCCACACCGCGGTGGACATGGCCTTGGTGCTGATGGCCGACAGTCGGGCGGCGTCGGGATTCTCAGCCGAGGCCCGGATGGCCGTCCCGTACTTAGTGCGCTCCAAGAACAGCGCCAGCAGGGCGACAATCACCGGTACCACGATCAGCACCAGCAGCTGCGCGCTGCGGATCCTGATGTCGAACAGCTCCCAGCGGCCGTCAAACGGGGTAGGGAAGCTGGCGATGGCGGTGTAGTTGGGCAGCCAGAAGCCGGCCAGAAACACCACTTGAGCGGCGCCCATGGTGGCCACAAACAAGATGACCTTGGGGGCATTGGCCAATCGCCGCACCACGGTGAGCTCGATGATCCCGCCGAAGGCGGCCCCCGCGGCCAGCCCGGCAATGAGCGCTATCGGATAGGGCACGCCGTACTTGGCCACCAGCAGTCCCAACAGCGCGCCACCGAAAGCTCCGACCTCGGCATGGGCGAGGTTGACCACACGGGTGGATCGAAAGATCAGCACCAGGCCGACGGCCATCACTCCGTAGGTGATGCCGGTGACCAGCCCGTTGAACAAGATCTGGCGGTTGAAGGTGAACGCCAGCACACCGTCAACGGTGCCCAGCACAGCGTGTGCAGCTGCCAGCACGCTCAGCCGCCCGATTCCGACTGTCCGAGGAAGACAGCGCGGGCCAAGTCATCTCGGTCGGCCAGCTCTTGGGCCGGTCCCTCAAAGCGGATCTGCCCCTTCTCCAAGAAGATGGCCCGGTCGGCTACGGCCAGCGCCACATTGAGCGATTGCTCAACGATGATCATGGTCTGCCCGTCGTCGCGGAGCCGCTCCACCACTTCCAACAGCGACTGCACGGTGACCGGGGCCAAGCCGAGCGACAGCTCATCGATCATCAAGATCTCCGGGTCGTGCATGAGCGCCATGGCCAGCGAGAGCATCTGCTGCTGGCCACCGGAGAATTCTCCGGCAGTGGCCGACCGGCGTTCGGCGACAACCGGGAACAGGTCGTAGGCCCGCTCCAGGCGCGGCTCGAGTTCAGATTGGCCGTAACGGAACCCGGCCATGCGCAAGTTCTCCTCCACCGACAGGCCGGGGAAGATGGCCTTGCCCCCGGCCAACTGCACTATCCCGATCTTGGCCCGCATCCCCGGGTCGGCATAGGTGATGGTGCGCCCGTGGAGCCGTACTACTCCTCGCTGGGGCACCCCCAGCCCGCTGACCACCCTCAGCACCGTGGACTTGCCCGCGCCGTTGGTGCCCAACAGTGCCAGCGACTCCCCTTGGCGCACTTCGAAGCCGATGTCGAACAGCACCTGCACTTTGCCGTAAGAGAAATCCAGGTTGCGCACTTGCAGTACCGGGATGTCGGCGGCATCGGCAGCTTTCAGGCGCTCGGCCTCGTCTTGCTCCTCGTGCAGTTCCTCGATGACCAAGGCGATGTCACCCTCGATGAATCGGGAGCCATAGGCCATGAGCGATCCCCCCACCAGGGTGGCCGGCAAGATCACGATGGTGAGCGCAGTCTGCTCGCCGTGGACATCGCTGAGCATGCCGGTTATCACCGCCCCCAGGAACGCCCCGAACAAGAACATGTAGATGCCCACCAGTGCGGTGCCCCGGGATCTGAGCCGGTAGGGGATGACCGAGGCGATCACTCCGGGCAGGATGGCGAAGGCGGCCCGGGCAAAGCCATTGGAGGCCCCCAGGAAAATCCCGAGCAGCCACACCGCGGGCATCCATATCCCCACCACCTGGATGGCGCCGAAGGTGACGACGAGGGCGCCGATGAAGATCATGGCTCGAGAGGGGTGCTCCTTGAACAGGGCGTCGGCTCGTTTGCCCGACACCGCGGCCCCCACGAAACCGGGCAACACGGTGAGTGATCCGAACACGCCCCGCTCGAAGGCGGTCAGCCCGAAGTGGTCTTCCAGATGGAGGTTGATGAAGATGATGGTGGTGAAGATGGCGAAGCCGATGGCCGCCATGCCGGTGAGGTAGTAGTAGAACGACTTGATCTTGCGGAGCCGCTCAAAGGCCACCGACAGGGAGATGGGCAGTTCGTCTTCGGATTGCTCCAGTTCCTGGCCCAAAACGGCCTGCATCTCGTGGCTTCCCCGCCGGGGCTCGCGCACAAAGAAGGCGCTGATGGCCAAGGGAACGCCCATTATCCCCATGGTGAGGAACACCCACCGCCAGCCCTCGTCGCCGGTCGCGATCAGCACCACCAGCCCGGCCACCAGCGGGCCCAGAGCTTGGCCGGCCATTTGGAACCAGCCGTTCAGGGCGAAGACCTTGGCCCGGGCTCCGATCGGGTAGCCGTCCATCAGCATGGGCCCGGCCACCGGGATGTAGTACGACTGCCCGAGCCCGGCGCCCATGCGGGCTATGAACAGCAAAAACGCGTTGGAGATGGCGCTGGTGACCATGACCACCACCGACCACAGCGACATCGCCGCTCCCACCACCAGCTTGCGGGGCATGCGGTCGGCCAGCGAGCTCAGCGGTATGGAGCCCAGAAGGAACAAGATGCCGAAGGCGCCCCCGATGGCGCCGATGGTGCCGTCGGAAACGTCCAGCGATTTCTGGATGTCGGGGGCGATCACCGCAAAGGCCGACGTCTCCAGCGTCTCCACGAACCCGAGCAGGCCGATGAAACCGATCAGCCCCTTCCCGCCCCGGCGCAGACCTTGGCGCAATGTGAGCTGTTCGGCGTCGAAGCTGCCCTCTGGGCCGCGCTGGTCGGCCTCAGCGGCGGCGATCTCTTGTTGGCGGCGCTCCTCTTCGTCGAAGACCCTGGCGACCAGGTCCGCCGGGGTCTCCGACCGTTGGGATTCGGTCATCCCTTCAGATGAACCACGAACGCTGTCCTGGCTAGTGGTGTTGGCCTATTGATCGAGCATCATGCGAGCGCCGTCGACCTCCACCCAGCAGGCGCAGTCGGCTCTGTACTCCTTGAGCGTGACCGCATCGGGGGCGTCGTGCTTGGTGGGACTCCACGTGCCGGTGACGTCGCCGAGCTGGTATCCGCCGAGCGCCTCGAAGCCCAAGATGAGCGTGGTCTGGTTCACGGTGCCGTAGGTCTCCTGCGACCAGTTGGCCGCCTCCTCCAGGTTCTGGATGAACATGCAGGTGCTGCCCACGGCGCTCCAGGCATCATGATTCTCGTCGGGGTCATAGGAAATGCCGGTGACCTCGGTGAATACGGCATTGCACGCGATGGTGTGGTCGTCGGGGCTCAGTCGGTCGAGGCCGTAGCTCAGCCCGTACAAGCCGTAGAAGGCGGTGGGGTCGGGGTTCCGCTGATACACCGCTTGGGCAACCGAGGCATACACCAGGTTCTCAATATCGCTGACCAGCCACTGCGGCCGGTAGTCAGCCTGAGCCCCCAGGTATACCGCGATCCCGAACGGCGAGGGAGGCACGAGGGAGAACACGGTGTCCACATTGGCGGCTTGCATGCGCTCCAAGCCGATGTCCACCTGAGAACAGGAAGTGCCTTGGCAGGGCAGGGCTACTTCGTCGGCCAGCTCGTATCCGGCGTCGGCCAGTGCCGCTCTGAGCACGCCAGCAGCCACCTCGTGCTCGCCGATGTCGCCTCGCATGAGTCCAAGCGTGCGGCCCTCAAGCAGTCCTTGGGACTCGGCCACGGCAGGCCAGGCTCCGATTAGCCGCTCGGTGGTCATGGCCTGGGAGAACAGTCGCCCGTTGGAGCGGTCGTATATCTCCTGGGGCAGAATGCCCGACAGCATGTAGGCGATTCGCTCATTGCCCTCGGTGGCGCACAGCACGGTCTCGGCCGCCACACCGCCTACGAAGTGGACGACGGCTACCTGGTCGTCCTCGGTGGCGGCGATGCAGGCGGCCTGCTGGTCGGTGGCCGACGCTCCCGGCGGGTACTGGTGGAACACAATCTCGATGTTGCGACCGCCTGCACCGCCCCTGGCGTTGACCTGCTCGGCAAAGATCTCATAGTTGCGCGGGATGTCGCCGGTGTCGGGCAGAATGCCCGCCTCTTCGAGGGACTTGCTGTCGCTGCGCAAGATGGCGACCTTGATGGTGTCGTCGGTGATTCCAACCGTCGATCCCTCGGGCACCGGGATCGGGGTGGAAGCTTCCGTCGGCTCGGGTTCGGGTTCCGGCTCCTCGGCGGGCTCATCCGCTGGTTCGTCGGCGGGTTCGTCGGCGGGTTCGGGGGCATCAGCCGGCTCGTCGGCGGGCTCGTCGGCCGGTTCGGGCTCTGGAGTCGGCTCATCCGCAGGTTCTTCGGCCGGGGCCGGCGCGCTGGTGGGCGCTGGTTCGGCAGCCGGAGCGTCGTCGGGATCCTCCGAACTGCTGCACGATGCTGCGACCAGCGCAAACACCGCTACGAATGCAAGAATGAAGGTACGCCACCTGGTGCGACTCATCGAATTCCCCCTCCGGGCTCACCGGCAGATGATTCTCCCGGCGACGCTAACAGACGTGAAGTAGCGTTGCCAGAAAGCGGAAATGAGGTTTTCATAGCCATGACTACCACACCGCTCAACGGCGGCAGAGTCCCCGCGGGAGATGCCGCGGTCACAAGCAGGGAGGGGTTTGACCTCGGCGAACTGCGCTCGGTTGTGGAGGTTGAGGTTGCTCTGGAGGAGTACCCCCTAGCCGATGCAGTGGTGGACCGGGCGCTGGTGTACCGCACCGACGCACTGCGGTCTTGTTTGGGTGATCTGGACCAGGCCGCCGCGGTTCGCAATGAATTGACTCGGGCACTTTTAGACGGGCCGGGAGTGATCGTGATCACCGGGGCCATCGAGCCTGCGGTGGTCGATCGGGCCACCGAGGTGTTCGAGCAGATCATTGCTGACGAGCGCGAGGCCGAAACCGGCGGGGGTGACCACTACGCCGAGCCCGGCGCCAACGACCGGCTTTGGAATGCGCTGGAGAAGCTGGCCGTTGCCGACCCTGAGATCTTTGTCGATTATCACGGGAGCGACATGATCGATCTGGCCTCTTTGGCCTGGCTTGGTCCTGGCTACCAGATCACCGCCCAGGTGAATGCCATCAACCCCGGCGGCGCGGCCCAGATGCCCCACCGGGACTACCACGTGGGGTTCATGACCGATGAGGTGGCCGAGCGCTATCCGATCCACGCCCATCGCCTGTCGCCACTGTTGACCCTTCAGGGGGGCATAGCCCATTGCCACATGCCCCCGGAGACGGGAGCCACCATGCTGTTGCCCCACTCCCACAAGTACGAACTGGGCTATTTGGCGTGGCGGCGCCCCGAGTTGATCGAGTACTTCGCCGAGCACCACGTGCAGGTTGAGCTGGACAAGGGCGATCTGGTGTTTTTCAGCCCCGCGGTGTTCCACGCCGGCGGCCACAATCGCACCGCCGACGTGAGGCGGATGGCCAATCTGCTCCAGATCTCCTCGGCCATGGGCCGGGCCACCGAGGCGGTGGACCGGGAGCGCATCGTCAATTCCATTTACCCTGTGCTGCTGCGCCGCCAGGAGGAGGGGCTTGATTCCACCCTCATCGCCTGTGCGGTGGCCGCCAGCGCCGAGGGCTACGCCTTTCCCACCAACCTCGACCGCGATGTGCCCATCGGCGGCCTTACCCCTCCATCACAGCAAGACCTATTGCTCGAAGCCCTGGCCAACAAGACACCCCCCGATGAGCTGGCCGTACAACTGGCCGCCCACCGCCACCGCCGCGAGACCCACTAGGGATCTTCCCGCCCTTACTAGGCGGGGCTGAGATAAGTCGATCTGACAGGGATGCCCATCAGCCGGCTGACACAAACTCCTCTTTTTCGGCATCCCATATCACCCTGACCAGCGGGGAGTCGTCGGCGCCTATCTTGCCCTCGCTCATTGAAGCCGCAGACATGCCCGGCAGGTCTAACGGCCCGAGGTTGGCCGCCGCCTCCAGGAATGTCTCGTTGGTGAGGTTGGGGCCAGCGGCGGTGGCAATGGCGGCGAACAGCCAGACCGTCTGGCAGGCTCTGACCACCAAGTTGAGGTTGCCGGGGAGGCTGGGATCTTCGGTCACGTTGACCTGTTCGACATTCCCGTCCTCGTCGGTGATCTGAGCGTTGTTGTAATTGTCCACGCACTCATTGAGCAGGGGATCGTCCCCCCGGTCCCAGTACGTCTTAATCTGCTCCGGTGCGTACACGTGAAGCTGGATGGCGGTGGGATCGACGCCCAAGTTCAGGTAGAGGTCTTCGCTAGACTCGCTGGTGATCTGCGGGATGTCGATCCCCGCCCTGATCATGGCCCCAGACATGAGCGCAGGCTCCAGCGAATACACCAAATCAGGATCCTCATCGGCGATCCGCTGGACGATCACGTCGTGCTCGGCCTCGGCGGCCTGCACGTCGTCATTCGAGGTCACCCTGCTCACCGAGGTGATGGTGGCGCCGTGAGCCTCCAGCGTTTCGAGGAGAGGGTCGGTGAGAGAGTCTTCGCTGGCCAAGATGCTGAAGTGGACCCTCTTGCCATCGATGAGCCCGTCGGCCGCGGCGGCGGCGATCAAGTTACGCTGGATTCCCAACTTGGTGGCCTCGTTGGCGAAGAGCAGGCCATTGGAGCGGTTGATCGCTTCCTCACTCACATCGTTGGCGTTGACGGCGATGGTGTTGTTGCGCTCGGTGTAGCAGAGCTCGTTGTCCTCGCGAAGCCAACCGACGAAGGCGAAGACCATCTTGTCTTCCACGAACTTCACGCAGGTGGCGTCGGCCTCCACTGTTCCGATGACGTCGAGGACATCAATGAAGGGAACGAGCATCCGGCCGTTGATGCCACCCTTCGCGTTCACCGCGTCCACAGCCACCTGCCACTTGGAGGCCAGGTCGCCCTGGTCGAATCCGAACATCTCGGCATTGAGGGAGGTCATGCCGATGCGGATCTCTGTTTCGGTAACCCCTCGGAATGAGGCGGTTAGCGGCACCGGGGTCGCCTCGGGCTCGTCGGCGGGCTCATCCGCGGGCTCGTCGGCGGGCTCATCCGCGGGTTCGTCTGCCGGCTCGTCGGCGGGTTCATCCGCGGGTTCGTCTGCCGGCTCGTCGGCGGGTTCATCCGCGGGCTCCTCGGCCGGGGCCGTCGCGCTGGTGGACGCCGGTTCAGCCGCCGGATCGTCGTCGGCGTCCTCCGAGCCGCTGCACGATGTTGCGACCAGCGCAAATACCGCGACCAGGACGAATACGAGATTGCGCCACTTTGTGCGATTCATGACATCCCCCTGCGATGTGACCACCAATTGCGATGAGGTGGCTCTCGCAGCGAAGCTAACAGAGCGGAATTAGCGCTGCCAGATGGCGGATGTGAGGACTTTGGCGGGGATCGGCAGCCGTCAAGGGGCCTATTGAGCGGAGCTGAGATAAGTCGATCTGAGCTGGGCGACGTTCTCGTCGGTGAGGTGGAGGTGCGAACGGGCGTAGCTGTCGATCCCGCCGCACTCCGAATCGATGTGGTCGAGAAATGCCTGCATCTGCTGTTCCTGGGCGCCGATGATCGGCCACAGCGAGGGCGGGGCCAATTGGCGCAGTTCTTCCAGTTCATCGGCCACGACGGTGTTGGTGGCGAGATAGTCCTCCATCACCGCCTGGTGTTCGACGCCGAGCACGCCGAGCACCAAGGCGGTGGCCACTCCAGTTCGATCGGTTCCGCCTTCGCAGTGATAGAGAAGGGGTCGCCCCATGGCCGCTACCAACTCTGCGAAGAACTCGGCGAAGACCGGAGCGAAGTCGGTGGCGAAGCTCTGGTACCGCTTCACGCGGTCGCCGGCGATGTCGATGCTCAGCTCGTCGACCATCCGGCCCACCGCTTCGAAGTCCCGGTTGAGCCAATGCTGGATCATCTCCACCCTGAACTCCGGCAGATCCTCTTTTTCGACAAAATTCGAACCAGCGCTCCTGGGGTTGTCGACGGGCAGGTTCACCCACCGCACGTTGAGGCCGTCGAGCCGGTCGGGCCGGCGCTCAACCTCGGCTTCGCTGCGGAAGTCGACTACGCATGCCAGGTTCAGCCGGGCCAAGTCTGCCACCACCGCTTCGTGAAGGGTGTCGGCTCGAAACAGTAAGCCTCGGCGCACCACTCGACCTTCAGGCGTGGTGATGCCGCCGATGTCTCGGAGGTTCTTAGTGCCCCCCACGGGCACCAACTGGTCGAAGACGTCTACTCCCATCAGGGGACCGGGACGAATTCCTCTTCGTCGGGATCCCACACTGCCTTGAGCATCGGCGTGTCGTCGACACCGGTCTTCCCCTCATAGACGGAGGCCGCAGTCATGCCGGGCATATCAATAGACCCGAGGTTGGCCGCGGCGGCAAGGAAAGTCTCGTTGGTGAGGTTGGGGCCGGCAGCCGTCGCAATGAGGGTGAACAGGTGAACCGCCTGACAGGCCCGGGCCAGGATGGAGAGGTTGCCGGGGAGGCTGGGATCCTCGGTGACGTTGATCAACTCCACGTTGCCGTCTTCGTCAGTGATCTGGGCGTTGTTGTAGTTCTCGACACACTCTTCCAGCAGAGGATTGCCCTGCTCGTAGATATACCTGAGCGGCGCTTGGGCGTACACGTGAATTTGGATGGCACTGGGATCGACGCCGAAGTTCAGGTACTCCTCTCCGCTGGCCTCGCTGGAGATCATCGGGATGTCGATCCCGGCTCGCAGCAGGGCCGCTGCCGTCAGCTCAGGGGTCTGCGCCGCATACACCAGATCGGGATCGTCGTCGGCAATCCGCTGGACGATGATGTCGTGTTCGGCTTCGGCGGACGGCACGTCACTCACCTCGGTCGCAATGGTGGTCGAGCTGATGGTGGCACCGCCGGCTTCCAGCGCGGCCACTAAGGGATCAACCATGGACTCGCCGGTGGCCAAGACGATGACGTGGATGCTCTTGCCGTCGAGCACCCCTTCAGCCGCGGCCGCCGCGATCATGTTCAACTCGATGCCCAACGTGGTGGCCTCAGTGGCAAAAAGCATCCCGTTTGAGCGGTTGATCGCTTCCTCGCTCACATCGTTGGCGTTCACCGCAATGGTGTCATTGAGCTCGGTGTAGCAGAGCTCGTTGTCCTCGCGCAGCCACCCCACGAAGGCGAAGACCATTTCGTCTTCCACAAATCTCACGCATGCAGCCTCCGCTTCGACCGATCCAATGACCTGGATGACCTCGATGAAGGGCACCAGCATCCGGCCGTGGATGCCGCCCTTGGCATTGACCGCGTCCACCGCCACTTGCCACTTTGCGGCGAGGTCGCCCTGGTCGAATCCGAACATCTCGGCATCCAAGGAGGTGATGCCAATGCGGATCTCAGATTCGGTGACCCCGCGGAATGAGGCGGTCAGCGGCACCGGGGTCGCCTCGGGCTCGGCCGGCGCTGGTTCGTCTTCGTCGGCGGGTTCGGGGGCGGCGGCGGGTTCGTCTTCGTCGGCGGGTTCGGCGGCGGGGGCGGGTTCGTCTTCGTCGGCGGGTTCGGGCTCGGCTGGCTCTGGTTCGTCTTCGTCGGCGGGTTCGGGCGCGGCGGGCGCGGCAGTCGCTTGTTCGGCCGGCGCGTCGTCGGTTGTGTCGGAGTCTGAGTCGCCGCCACAGGCGGTGAAGAGGACCGAAAGAGCGATGAGAACCCCTAGAAGCCGCTTGAACATTTGAACCCCCCAAGTCTCAGTGGTGACCACAACGTAACGAAGCAAGGCGACTGCCCAATGAGCAGCCGGTGAATGGTTCGCAACATTTTCGACAATAGTAACCGACAATCGAAATTTTGTCTTTCCCAATGTGCTATGCATCTTGGGTGGCCGGGGGGACCGAGATGCCTGACAGTTCGAGTCAGAGTGCCGCCACCTCACTGAGCTCTGCCATTCTCGAAGACGAGGAAGCCCGGGCAGACGCGGCACAAGCCGCCAAGCGCGACGTGCTCTACGAGAATGCCGCCCTGCCCGGTGTGGGGACGGAGGAGCTGAGCCTTCGAGACGGCCTTCGCCGCGGCGGAATGTTCACATTCGGGACCCTGGCCGCCATTGAGGCTTTCGACGAGTTGGAAGGGGCTGCTCTCAGCGTTTTGGGCCCCGACATCGCCAACACCTTTGGCGTATCCGACGGGACCATTACCTTCATCACCGCGGCGTCGGGTGCCTTCTATATGCTCGGCGCCGCCCCAATGGGCTGGATAGCCGACCGCATGCGCCGAACCCCCATTGTGGCCATCGCCACCATCGCTTTTTCGTTCTTCTCCTTCGCCACGGGTCTAGCGGTGAGCGCATTCATGTTGTTCTGGCTGCGGTTTGGCGCCGGCATCGCCAAGGCCAACAGCCTCACCATCCATCCGGCACTCTTGGCCGATACCTATCCGATCGGCATCCGGGGCCGCATGTATGCCCTGGAAAAAGGCATCTCACAAGTGGCGGGAACGATCAGCCCGATTCTCGTCGGTGCAGTGGCCACCGTCGCCGGGGGTGATGAGGGCTGGCGATGGGCATACCTGATATTCAGCATCCCCATTGCGGTGATGGGGTTCTTTGCCCTGCGCATCCCCGAGCCCGAGCGCGGCCAGTGGGAAAAACGCGAGGTTCTCGGTGGATCTCTGAAATCCGAGGAGGGAATGGACATCTCCGCCGAAGCCGCCTTTGCCCGTCTCTGGCGCATTGACACCATCCGGTACATGACCATCGCTTTGGTCGCCCTGGGCTTTGCCCTGTTCCCGGCCGGCTCGATTCAGAGCTTCTTCCTCGAAGAGGAGTTCGGCCTCGACGCATGGGAGCGGGGACTGGCTATCTCGCCCACCGCCCTTGGCCTGCTGCTCTTCCTACCGCTCATCGGCAAGCGATTCGACCAGACGTTCAAGCGGGATCCCAACCGAGCCCTTCGCATTCTCGGCGCACTGCTGTTCCCGCTGGCCGCGACCGTGCCGATTCAATACTTCATGCCCAACGTGTACCTGTTCGTGGCGTGGGGGGTGGTGAACGGGACGCTCTTAGGGGCTTCGTTCTCGATGATCGGGCCCGCGGTCCAAACGGTCCTTCCCTACCGCCTCCGCAGCATGGGAATGGCCATCATCATGTTCTTCATGTTCGCCATCGGCGCGGTGGGCGGCGGACTGCTCGCTTCCTTCCTGCAAGACGAGATTGGAGAGCGGTCCACGATTATCACCGTCACCGTGATCGCCATGCCCCTCGGCGCCTTCTACATCATGCGGGGGGCGAGCCGGATGCGCCGCGACCTGTCTTTGGTGGTGTCGGAGCTCAAGGAAGAGGAAGAAGAGCAGCGGCGCCGGGCCGAGCCGGGCGCCACCATTCCCGCCCTCCAGCTCAACAACATCGATTTCAGCTACGGCCAGGTGCAAGTGCTGTTCGATCTCAGTTTCGAAGTGCAGCAGGGCGAAACGCTGGCCCTGTTGGGCACGAACGGGGCGGGCAAGTCAACCGCCCTCAGGGTGGTCACCGGCTTGAACACGCCCGAACGGGGCATCGTGCGTCTCGACGGGCGCACAATCACCTTCGCCACCCCTGAGCAGCGGGTGGCCATGGGGATCCAGATGCTCCCCGGCGGCGGCGGTGTGTTCCGGTCGATGACGATTGGCGACAACATCCTGGTGGGGGCCGGCCCCCACCGCCGAGACCGGGCTGCCCTGAGCCAAAGACTCGACTACGTCTTCGAGCTATTCCCCATGCTGAAGGACCGCCAACACGAGCTGGCCGGCGACCTGTCTGGTGGCCAGCAGCAGATGCTGGCGTTGGCCCGGGTCATGCTCCACCAACCCAAGATTTTGCTAATCGACGAGCTGTCGCTCGGGCTGGCCCCAAGCGTTGTGGCCGAGCTCCTGGAGCTGGTCGAGTCCCTGAAATCTGCTGGCCAGACCATGATCGTGGTGGAGCAGTCGCTGAACGTGGCGTTGGCCATTGCCGAGCGGGCCATCTTCCTGGAAAAGGGGGAGGTGCGGTTTGAAGGGCGAACCGCCGACCTGGCCGGGCGCGACGACATTGCCCGAGCGGTCTTCCTTGGGGAAGAAGGCGGGTAGCCGTGCTCTCGGCCGTGCTGGCGGCAAGTCGAATTACTCCCCAGGTGATATTCAACGGCGCGATCTTCGGCATCGTCATCGGCCTGTTGGCCATGGGGATCGTGCTGACCTTCCGGTCGACGAAGGTGATCAACTTCGCCGTCGGCAACTTGGGCCTGATCGGTGGCGCGCTGTTTCCCCTTCTTGTTCTCCAATACGGCTTTCCGTTCTGGGTTGCGGTTGGGCTGGTCCTGGTCATGGGCGCGCTGTTCGGCGGCATCATCGAGCTCATCGTCATCCGACGCCTCTTTCGCTCGCCGCGAGTCATCGTGCTGGTAGCCACCGTTGGCGTCGCCCAGCTCTGCCAGGTGATCCCATTCACCTACCCCGACATCAACGTCACGGGCGTTGTGCGGTACCCGGTTGTGACCTCGGCCAGCTGGCGCCCATTCGAAGGCCTGGGCATGAGCGAGACCCAGCTCTGGACCACGCTGGCCGCCCCTGCGATCATTGCCGCGGTGGGCTGGGCGCTTTTGGCGCTCCGTCCCCCAGAGTCCCGCTCGGCCCGGCGGAGAATGTGGCTCGGGGTATGGCTCGCCGGGCTGGCGGTAACTGCCGGCGTCCTGGCGCTGATCGCCGGTGGGGGGGAGCCCAAAGGGCTTCGCATCTCCGGTCCTCAGCTCACCATCCTCGTGGTGGTTCCGCTCATCGCTCTCGGCCTCTACCTGGTTCTCAACCGCACCTGGTTCGGCAAGAATGTGGCCGCCGCCGCGGAGAATGCCGACCTCTCCCGACTGGCGGGGGTCAACCCGAAAATTGTCTCCACGTTCGTCTGGGTGCTGGCCGGACTGATCTCCACGGTTGCCATCGTCTTGCTGTCGGGGCAGAGCGGCGGCGTCTCAGTCATCAGCGGACTCGGCCCCTTGACGCTGGCTCGAGCGATGGTTGCCGCGGCCATCGCTGGAATGACCTCGTTCCCCCGGGCCATGGCCGCTGGCATCTATCTCGGCGTCATCGAGTTCACGGTTCGATTCAACCTCCTCGACCACCCGGGATTGTTCGATTTTCTGCTGCTGATTGCCGTGTTGGTTGCCGTGGCCATGCAGCGTGGTCAGCGTCTGACGGCCGAGTCGTTCTCGTTCACCCCGAAAATCCCCCCGATCCCCAGCCACCTGCGCCAGATTTGGTGGATTCGCCACATGAACCGGCTCGCCCTGGGCGCGGGCCTTCTGGTCTTGATCCTGATCCCGCTCATCATCACCCAGCCGAGCCGCCAGCTCTCCTACGCCTCGGTCCTCGCCTTTGCCCTGTGCGCCAGTTCGCTCACCGTGGTCACCGGATGGTCGGGGCAGGTTTCGTTGGCCCAGATGAGCTTTGCCGGAATCGGCGCCCTGTTCGCCGCCGCACTGGCCCGTGGCTTGGAGATGGACTTTTGGTTCATCGACTTCAACGCCGCGGCCATCCCATTTGCGGTGGGCATCTTCATCGCGCCCATCGCGATGGCCCTGGTCGCGACGGTGGTGGGAGTCGGCGCCCTTCGGGTGCAGGGACTCATGTTGGCGGTAACCACCCTGGTTCTGGCTTTGGCATCGATGCATTACATCTACCGCCGTCCGTTCCTCAGTGACGGCAACGCGCGCACGGTTCCGTTCCGGCGCGGCGACCTGTTCGGCATCGACCTGGCCAGCCAGCGCAACTACTACTACTTCTGCCTGGTGCTTCTGGTTGTCGTCTTGTACGTGCTGACCCGGCTGCGCCGATCAGGCGTCGGCCGGGGGACAATCGCCGTTCGGGACAACATCGACGCCGCGTCGGCCTACACCGTCAGCTCCACTCGCATGAAGCTCTCAGCCTTCGCGCTGGCCGGGGGCATCGTCGGGCTCGGCGGGGCTGTCCTGGCTGGTCTGGCCCAGAACATCCCACTCACCGAGCGGTTCTTCACCGTCGACGACTCGATCAGGCTGGTGGGCATCGTGGTGATCGGGGGCCTCGGAACGATCATCGGGCCGGTACTCGGCGCCCTCTGGATTGAGGGCCTGCCGTCCCTGTTCGACAGCGGCGTGGTGGCTTTGTTCGTATCAAGCATCGGCCTCCTGCTGGTGGTCATGTACTTTCCCGGCGGTTTCGCCCAGGTCGTCTATTCGTGGAGGTCATCGACGCTGCGATGGGCGGAGTCCCGCTACGGCCTGTCGGCGCCTCCCAAGGGGGCCCAGGGTTCGGTCCGGCTGCCCGCGTCGCACCGCGTCCGGTCTGAGAGCGGCCACCCGGTTCTGGAAACCAGCGATGTGTCGGTGGCGTTTGGCGGCAACCAGGCGCTGGACGGAGCATCGCTGTCGATACCTCCCAACCGCATCGTCGGGCTCATCGGCACCAACGGTGCGGGCAAGTCGACGTTCATGAATGCTGTCGGGGGCTTCGTCCCCGCCGTCGGTCAGGTAAGGCTCAATGGCGCGGATATCAGCCGCCTCGCCCCCCACCGGCGCGCCATGCTCGGCTTGGGCCGGACGTTCCAGGGGGCGACCCTGTTTCCCGAGCTCACCGTGCGCGAAACCGTGCAGGTGGCCCTTGAGGCCCGGGAGCGGACGCCGATTCTCGCCACCGCCGCCTGCCTCCCGGCCTCGACCAGGATCTCCCGGGCACAGAGGAGTGCCGCCGACGACATCATCGACTTCCTGGGCTTGGGCCGCTACGGCGACTCATATGTGGGCGACCTGTCAACGGGGACCCGGCGAATCGTGGAGGTCGGCGGCCTCCTGGCCCTTGACGCCCACCTTCTGTGCCTCGATGAGCCCACCGCCGGCGTCGCCCAGCGAGAGGCCGAAGCCTTCGGCCCGCTACTGGTGAGCATCAATAGCGAGCTCCAGTCGTCAATGCTGATCATCGAGCACGACATGCCGCTGATCATGAGCGTGAGCGACCATGTCTATTGCTTGGAGGCGGGACAGGTGATCGCGGAAGGAACTCCCGGCCAAGTGCGATCCGACCCCCTTGTCATAGCCAGCTATCTGGGAACAGATGATCGGGCCATCGCCCGATCCGACCTTTAGGTTCAGGGAGGACCATGCCGCCAGCCGACAACAACCCCGACGCCTCAGCCAGCCACACGCCACTGCACCTTCGCCGGATTCTCCATTTTGACGGCGCCCTCAACGTGAGAGACCTCGGCGGGGCAACCACCTCAACAGGCCAGCAGGTGAGATTCGGCCTCGTCTATCGATCCGACGACCTGGCCGACCTCAGTGCTCTCGACCTGGCCGAACTCGAGAAGCGATCAGTTCGCACCGTCGTCGATTTTCGCAGTTCCGAGGAGGTCCAAGCCCGGCCATCGAGGCTTCCCCCCGGAGCCACCGTTGTGTCCGCTCCATTCGACCGAGGGGATCGAACCGCGGGCGAGGTGATGGAGTCGCTGATCGCGGGAACGTTGACCCGGGAGGACGCCCACCAGATTCTCCTCGATTCTTATCGGCATATTTCCGAATACGGCAGCCAGGCGTTCGCTGCGCTGATCCGCTCGATCATCGACCACTCCCCGGTCCTGTTTCATTGCGCGGGGGGCAAAGATCGGACTGGTGTGGCGGCCGCGGTCATCTTGTCGATCCTCGGAGTCGACCGCGAACAGATTGTCGACGACTACATGCTGACCAATGATCGGTTGACTGATCAGTCCAGCACGTTCCAGCTTCGGCTTGCGGAGTACCCCGAGGAGTCACGCGACGTGCTCTTGGCCTTGGGATTGGCCAAACCTGACTACATCGAGCTGGCACTGGATGTAATCGACGGTGAATTCGGTGGCATCGACGCCTATGCCCAAGACCAGCTCTCACTTTCCCCAGCCGAGGTCGATGCTCTGAGGGAACTTCTGCTGGAACCGTGAGTCAGTCGGTAGGGTCTCGCCGGGTGGCCCACGGCGGGCTCAGCCGGTGCTCGGCGATCATGCCACTCCAAAGCTCCTGGGCGGCGCGAGCCCGTTCGGGCCGCAGCCGGACCACGGCCACGAACAATGCGTCGACCACGGCCAGGTGAGCCAGCCGACTGGAGACGGCGGCAATCCGAAACTCCGATTCAGTTCCACCGGCCAGTAACACATGATCGGCGAGTTCTGCCAGCGGCGATCGTGCGAATGTCGTGATGGCCACGGTATGGGCCCCACCGCTCGAGGCCGCCTCCAGTGCCGTCAAAGTCTCCCGGGTTGACCCGGAGTAGCTGATCGCCACGGCCACGTCTCCTGGCCGAAGAAAGCGGGCTGCGGTGAGCTGCATGTGCGAGTCGTGGTGGAACTCGGCTCGATGCCCCAGGGTACGGAATCGAAACGCGGCGTCGAACGCCACCGCGGCGCTAGCCCCTGCACCGAGGAAGACGATCGAGCGAGCGTTCACCAGCAATTCGGAGACCTGGTTGAAGCTGGCGTTGTCCAGGGTGTGCTGAGTATGGCTGATGGCGTCGACGGTTGAGGAGAGAACTTTGGAGAGAATCGACTCGCGGTCGTCGTCCTCCGACGGTCCGGCAGAGCCGGTGGTGGACACTTCGGCAGCCAGTCGCAGTTTCAAGTCCTGGAATCCCCGAAGTCCGAGCTCTTGGCACAGGCGCACGATGGTCGACATCGAAGTCCCGGTGCGCTGGGCCAGCTCCGACACCGATTGGCGGACCACGATGGCCGGGTCGGCCAAGATTTCTTCGGCCACCACCGCCAGCTTCGGCGTCAAGCTCGGCAACAGGCTCCGAAGGTGAATCGTCGGCGGGATTTCAGGGTTCTCAGATTCTTCCAGCCCGCCAGTTTCCTCCTGGGTGTCAGCTTCCAAGCGACTGTCCCTCCTTATCCGCTCTCAGGTGGCCAGCCCTCGACGAGCCCGAGTTCGGCGCATAACTCCAGGGAATTCAGGGTGCGTCCCCGCCATTCGACTACTCGCTCAGGCTCTTCGGCCAGCCAGGCCACGACCTTCCCGGTGGCTTCAGGAGGGGCGCCTCCGAAGTTGTGCAGGTCGAGCGCCTCCATGGTCTCGGTCCACGTGAAGCCGGGGTCGATGTTTATCGCTGTGATCCCATCAGACTCATGCTCGGCTTGAATCAGCGGTGCCATGCGGTGGAAGGCGCCCTTGGAGGCGCAGTGGGCAAAGCCGAGCATCTTCATCTTGACCACCTGATAGGGGGGATCGTCCACCTGGCCGGCCGAGGAGGTCAGGTTCAGGATGAGCCCCGAACCCCGCTCGATCATCGACGGCAGGATGTGCTGAGTGAGAAGCACTTGGCGCAGCACATTGGCGGTGAACGCGGTGTCGAGGGCTTCGAGGTCCAGCGCCCCGACGGGGTCGAGTAACCCTGGGCCACTCCAGATGGCGTTGTTAACCAATACGTCGACCCGGCCCCAAGTGTTGAGAGCAGTATGGGCCGCATTTCGGACCGATTCCGCCGACAGGAGGTCCATGGTGATGGGCAGGGCCCGCTGGCCTCGCTCGGTGATCTCGGCGGCCGTCGTCTCCAGGCTTCCAGGCACCGTCACGTCGCCTCCGCCATCCGACGTGGGCGGTCCGATCCTTCCCTCGCCTTCCCGAATCGTTCGGGCCGTGATGGCAACGTCGAATCCGGCATCAGCCAGGGCCAGCGCACTGGCTCGGCCTATCCCCCGACTGGCGCCGGTGACCAGTGCAATGGGGCTGGACCATTTCTGATCCTGCCCGCTCATGACAACGGCCCTGAGAGCTCAACGCCGGGCGGTGTCTGGGAGATTTCAATGGCCACGCCGTCGGGATCCATGATCATGAACTGCCAGAAACCCTTGATCTCCGAGGGACCGCTGAGAATCGGCACTCCGTGAGCGGCACAGGCATCGGCTGCCTCGTTGATATCGGCCACTCGGACGGTGAAGCCCCGCAGGCCGCGCTCATTGTCTTGGGGGCCGCCCAGGTCGGGGTCGCCGAGATAGACGAACTCAACCTTTTGGCCCCCGACCAACCCGACCACGACCCGTCCTTTGACCCCTTCACGACCCACAATGGCGTCCAATCCCGGTCCTGAGATCTGCTCGTCAGATAAGACCTCATAGCCCAGCAGCTTCGTGTAGAACTCAAGCGAGGCATCGACGTCCACTGGGTGAATGATCACGTGCGACCAATGGCGCACTCCGACTGCTCCTGACATGTTCTGCGTCCTCTCAGAATTCGGCGTCGGCAGAATACTCCATTATAAGACAAATAAAACGAAAATCCTTCGATTGCCAGGTCAAGCAGGCTTCTTCAATCGCTGACAGGCAGGTTTGTTGCGCTCCTAGCCGGCGATGGCTTGGGCGATGGAGAGGTCTACTCGGCGGCGTTTGCGGTCGACGGCCAGGACTTTGACCCAGACTTCTTCGCCGGGGAGAACGATCTCCTCAGGGTGGTAGACCCGGTATTCGGCCATCTCGGTTATGTGGACTAGGCCTTCGATTGCGCCGTTCACTTCCACGAACGCTCCAAAATCAACCAAACGGGTGACCCGACCGGAAATGAGCGCGCCCACTTCGAGGTCACCCAATGGGTCGGGGGTGAGCTTCATGGTGAGGTTCACCCGCTGTTTGGGCACCTGCACCGATTTGACCTTCACCTGCACTTCGTCGCCCACGCTCACCACTTCGCTGGGGTGCTGCACCCGCTTCCAGGCCAACTCGGTGGAGTGAACCAAGCCTCGAACGCCGTTGATATCCACAAACGCGCCGAAGTCCTGAATGTCCACCACCTTGCCGGTGTACTCGTCGCCCGCCGACATGGTCTCCATAAATGCCTTGGCCGCCTTGCGCTGCTCGGCCCTCACGACTGCCTTGCGGGACAGCACTAGGCGGCCTGACACCTGATCGGCCTCTACCACCTTGCATTGCACTTCGCGCCCAACCAGGGCCTGGAGGTTTTCCACCGGCTCCACGTCGATCAGCGACGACGGGATGAACCCCCTCACCCCCACGTCGCACGACAATCCGCCCTTGACCACTGCGGTGATGGTGCCGGTGACCGCCTCGTTGGCGGCCGCAGCTCGGGCAATGTCCACCCAGGCGATCTGCTGCATGGCCCACAGTCGGGACAGCACAATGCGGCCCTTGTGGTCCTCTCGCACCAGCACGGCGGCGTTAATCACCTCGCCCAGCACGCACTCTCGGGTTAGATCGGCAGCCGGATCATCGCCCCAATAGCGCTGGCTGATCACTCCGATGCGATCTCCGCCCAGGTCCAGTTCAATTTCGTGGGCAGCCTTGGTTTTGACCGTGCCGGACACGATGGTTCCGCCGGTTAGGCCGTCCACCGTTGGCGACGCCGGCTCCCCCGGCGGCGCCTCTGGCTTCGGTTCCTCTGCACCCGCGGCGGCGGGTTCCGGCTCGGTCTCTTCGGCGCCGGGTTCTGCTTCTGGTTCGGGTTCCTCGGCCTCCGGCTCGGTTTCGGGTTCCTCAGCAGTGGCGGCGGCTTCGGCTTCGGGTTCCTCTACAGCAGTCTGAGGCTCCGCGGCGGGCTCAGGTTCGTCCACAAGTTCTTCGGCAGTGGCCTCTACCTCAGACATAGGGGCATTAACACTAATGGGCTGGACCGGAATACCGATAAGGCAAACTCAGGTTCCGGCCAGGCGGGCCACTACCGGGGCCATGTCCTCCATGGATTCGATCGACAGGCCGATGTAGCTGATGCCCAACTCCTCGCGCTGGCGAACCAGCTTGTCCACCACCTCTTCTGCGGTTCCGATCATGCTGTGAGGCGACGCCAGCGCTTGGTCGGCGTCCAGCCCCAACGCCGGGGCCAGCGCACCGGCAAAGCCCCGCTTGTCGTCGGTGATCGAGGCCACATGGACACGGCTGTGCAATTCCAAGTCTCCGAACCGCTCACCGGCGCTCTCCCGGATCCAGTCGATCTTGGCCGCGGTGGCCTCGGCCGTAGCCGACCGACCCACACGGCTGTCGATGACCCCGGCGGCCATGTTGGGGTTCACTCCCACGATGTCGGCCGTCCGAGCCGCCAACCGCAGCACCCGCTCTGAGCCGCCGGCCACAAACAATGGCGGTCCTCCTGGTCGCACCGGCTCAGGCAAGCCCTCCAGTCCGTCGATGGCGTAGTGCTGGCCCGAGAATGTGACCGTCTCGCCGGCCAGGAGCCCCTTGATGATGGCCACCGCCTCGCCCAGGCGCTCGATCCGCACGCCGGGCCGATCCATTGTGATGCCGGTGCTGTGGTAGTCGCTGTTCTGCCACCCTGCTCCGATGCCCAGCTCGAACCGCCCGCCCGACAGCGCATCCAAGGTGGCAGCTTCTTTGGCTAGCGCCGCAGGGTGGCGGAAATCGTTGGCCAGCACCATGGTCCCCAGCCGCAGCGTGGTGGTGGCCTCAGCGGCAAAGGCCAGTGCCACCATCGGGGCCGGCCCTTGGTCGAAGTGGTCGGGCATGGAGAAGACGTCATACCCCAGCCCCTCAGCCCGCCGAGCCATCTCCCGCCACTCCCGAGCGTCAGCAAACCCCCGAGCCTGCACCCCAAACCGAAACCTCCGCACCACCAAACTCTCTCAAAGGAGGAGATTGGGGCCAAATATAGGCAGGCTGGGGGGCGCCCAGAGCCCGGACAGGACCCGCCAGCCTGCCGGGGGATGGTAACGACAAGCTGCCATCGTCAATCTGACACACCTATCAGTAGTGTGAACTCAATGTCGACGACCGCGCTCACCGAGGGCCTGAACCCGGCCCAGATCGACGCGGTCACTCACCCCGGCGGCCCCATTCTGGTGGTCGCCGGCGCCGGCTCGGGCAAGACCCGCGTCCTCACCCACCGCATCGCCTACCTCATCGACCAACAGGGCGTCTCCCCCTTCGCCCTGTTGGCCATCACCTTTACCAACAAGGCCGCCCAAGAAATGAAGCACCGGGTGGGCAACCTTGTCGGACCGGTGGCCGACAAGATGTGGGTGAGCACCTTCCACTCGGCGTGCGCCCGAATCCTGCGCTACGAGTCCGACGCCATCGGCTTCCCCTCCAGCTTCACCATCTACGACCAGGCCGACTCGGTGAGGCTCACCCGCTACGTCCTCAACGACTTTGGCCTCGACCCCAAGCAGATGCCCCCCCGGTCGATCCACGCCGCCATCAGCGCGGCCAAGAACGAGATGATCAGCGTGGCCCAGTACAAGGACCGGGCCGCCAACATTTTCGAGCGCCGCATAGGAGAGGTCTACGAGGAGTACCAGCAACGACTTCGCCGGGCCGGGGCCATGGACTTCGACGACCTCTTGGGCACCACCGTGGATCTTTTTCGAAGGAATCCCGACGTGCTGGACCGCTACCGCCGCCGCTTCGAGCACGTGCTGGTGGACGAGTATCAGGACACCAACCGGGTGCAAAACGAGCTGGTGCTGATGCTGGGCCAAGAGCACCGCAACGTGTTTGTGGTGGGCGACGCCGACCAGTCGGTCTACCGATTCCGGGGAGCCGATATCCGCAACATCCTGGACTTCGAGCGGGCCTTCGAGGACGCCACCGTGGTGCTTCTGGAGCAGAACTACCGCTCCACCCAGCGCATTCTGAGCGCGGCCAACGCGGTGATCGCAAACAACCTGAGCCGCAAGCCCAAGGATCTGTGGACCGACCAGACCGGGGGCGACCCGATCGTCTGCTACCAGGCCACCGACGAGTACGACGAGGCCCGCTGGGTGGTGCGGGAGGCGTACCGACTCCACGAAGACGAACAGCACCGGTGGGATGAGATGGCGGTGTTCTACCGCACCAACGCTCAGAGCCGGGTAGTGGAAGAGCTGCTGATGGAGGCCGGCGTGCCCTACCAGCTCATCGGAGGCACCCGGTTCTACGACCGCCGGGAGATCAAGGATGCGCTGGCCTATCTGCGGGTGACGGTGAATCCCGGCGACGCGGTCAGCCTGCGACGGTCGCTCAACACCCCCAAGCGGGGGGTGGGAGATGGATCGGTGGCCAAGCTGGAGTCTTGGGCCGAAGCCCACGGGCTGACGTTGATGGACGCCTTGCTGAATGCAACCGAAGCCGGGGTGAGAGGTAGAGCGCTGACTGGTATCGGAGCATTCTTGAAGGTGATTGACGACGCCCGCGATTTGCTCGACGACGGTCCGGCCCAGGTGCTGGAGCACATGCTCGAATCCAGCGGGTACCTCGACCAACTTGAGGTAGAAGCAGCCGGGGAGACCGAGGTCGGCGTGCAGGCCCAGGGGAGGCTTGAAAACCTCGACGAGCTGATCAGCGCGGCCTCAGAAAGCGACAACGTGAACGACTTTCTGGAGCAGGTCAGCCTGGTGTCCGACACCGACGATCTGGCCGACGACTCCATGCTGACGCTGATGACCCTGCATTCGGCCAAGGGTCTGGAATACCCAGTGGTGTTCCTGGTTGGCATGGAAGACGGGGTGTTCCCCCACTTCCGCTCGCTGACCGAGCCCGATGAGCTGGAGGAGGAGCGCCGGCTGGCCTACGTGGGCATCACCCGGGCCCAACAGCGGCTGTATCTGACCCACGCCTGGCATCGCACCATTCACGGCTCGCCGATGTACAACCCGCCGTCGCGATTCTTGGAAGAGATTCCCGAAGAGTTGGTGGACGCCCGCGGCAGCAGTCGAAGCCGGTCGTCCCGGTCGAGCTACGACCACGGCGCTGACCGCGGGTCCAGCTCATTCGCCGGCCGGGAACGAATGGTGGATGACGCCCAAGCGGCCCGGACCCCGGTGGAGGCCGATCCCAACCCGGTCGCTCTTGTCGTAGGCGACGATGTGAACCACGCCACCTTCGGCCTCGGGGTGGTGACCGATGTGAAGGGGGCCGGCGGCGACGCCGAGATCACCGTCAACTTCACCACCGCCGGCCCCAAAGTGCTGATGGCCTCGTTCGCCCGCCTCGAAAAAGTTTGAGCGACTGATTCGCTACGGTGGCGCTATGGAGTTGGGTCGGGCGGAGTGGGGCACGATCAACTCGTTTGCAGTGAGGACTGCTCATTTGGCTGGGTGTGTGGCAGAGGCTCATGAGTTGGGCCACGGCCCTGGGAGGTCTCGGAAGCCTTGGGGGATCGGGTTTCAGCGGCGTGCCTGCTCGATCTATACGCAGACGCTGCGTCCTGAGTATCTGCGGGGTTTGGCCGATGCAAGTGGGTATTGCGCGGGATTGATGGTTGGCGCTGCGCCGGAAGGTGGAATCGCGGCCGATTGGGAGATCGTTACGGAGTTCCTGCGCTCAACGTCGGAGGCCCTGCGGGAGATGCCGGAGGTGGCGGGGGTTGCTCGTGGGACGGGAACCGAGGAGCTCGGGTCGATGTCTCCGCCGGTGCTGCGATATGAGCTCTTCGCCGAGTTGCTGAACTCGCAAGGAACATCCCGACTAAGGGAAGCGGCCAGGGAGGTCGCCCGGTGCTGCGAGTCGCACTTGGGTTCCGTGCCGAGCGCTCAAGAGCTGGACTGGATCATTGCGGTGGCTGTTCATGAGCCGATCGACGTGCTTGCCAAGCGCAACAACACCTCGACGAGAGGAATGTACCGGTTGCTTGAGGCGATGTGGCAGCGCCTCGGTGTTCGCAATCAAGTGCAGGGAGTCGCGCTAGCGGTGCAGCAGGGTTGGATATCGCCCTCGCCATATGACATCAGTGGGCACTGAGGACTTAGACATATGAGAAAGCGTATGCTCGCGCCGTGCAGCTCAGCGATGGTCAGCTCCGGGTGGTTCTCAGACATGCTGCACCGATCGAGCAGTATGCCTGCCGGATCGCCGAGGCTCACAGCTTGGGCCATGGCCCCGGTGGATACACCGATGTCTGGGGTGTGGAGTTTCAGCGCAAGGCTCAGGAAGTGTGGAAAGAGACTCTGCCGCCTTCATTTGAGCGGCAGGTGGCCGACTCCTATGAGCGCTGTGCTTGGTTGATGGGCTCCGCTTCGCCCGATGAATCGGTCGTGGGCGATTGGGAGAATGTTGCCAGGTACCTGGGCGCGGTCTCGGCTGCGATCGACGAGGATCCGGACTGCGCGGAACAGGAAGTGCCGTCTGCTTCCCCCGACATCGGACACATTCCCGAAGTGATCCACTATGAGAAGCTCGCCGAGATGGCGCACCCTGATGCGGTGGAGAGGCTGCGTGCTGGAGCAGCCGGGGTGGCTCGGTTTTGCCGGTTCAATACATCGGTTGCGCCCGACAAGACGCAGCTCGGCTGCCTACAAGGCCTGGCCAACGGAGAAATACATGCCGACCTCGCCAAGCGCCTCGGCTACTCCGAACGCCATCTCCAGCGCATCCTCGCTGACATGTGGCACCAGTTCGGCGTCGGCGGCACCATCCAAGGTGTGGCTTTCGCCGTCCAAAACGGCTGGGTCTCTGTGCCCAACAACACCCGATAGGAGCCGCGCGACACTTGCTTGGAGACACGCGCCCCGAGTGGTTGCCATGATCCGTCATTGGCGATCACGCCCACGTCAGTTTGTCTTAGCCGTCGAGCCAGCATCTCGAACAGAGTCAATCATGCTGACTGAATCTGGAATGACAACAGCCACAAGGAGCACGATGACAACCGTCAGAACTGCGAGTAGCACGAAGAGAACTGCCAAAGCGCCTGTCTGCTGCGTCCTTTGATATTGTCTGCTGACTGCCATAGCTATTCCTCCAATGCTTGTGCTCGAATATCGGCTATCGCTGAAAGCAAGATTTCCGACTTTCGAAACCGTGAAGACCGGTTACATGTGACATAATTCTTGCTGCTCACTCGCTGCCGGTGTTGCCGACGTTGCCATCTCCACCAGAACTGTCGATTGTGACGATGGGCGGTGGGTTGAGCAAGTCTTCAAGTTCAATCGACTGAGGCTGACCGTCTATAGACAGATTGTGATCAAAAGCTGGAAAGTCCACATTATTTGACTCATCAACAAACCCCAATAGCTCGCCCCCACGGAGCACTCCGAAAACCCCAGACTCCAGGTCGAATGCTGTCTTTTCATTTGAATGGAGTGGAGCAGCAATTCGTTTTCCTTCAAGTTCTGTTTTGAGTGATGTTAAATCAACTGGATTCAGTAGGAACAGGCCAATCGTGATCTGGCTAATATCATCATATTCATCGTTTAGGTAAATCGAGTGTTCGATTGAGACTGATAAGTGTATGGAAGAAACCCAGGATTCAGTAGAATTGAATGAATGCGCTACTCTATTAGAAGGCTCGCCAGCGACTTGTGGACCTCCAGGCCAAGAGTAGCCGTTACCTGCGGTTACCTCAAGAATTCTCCCAATAGCAAACAGATCCGACACTGGACCTACTGTTTCACCATCAACAACAAATGTTGTGCGGGGAGTGGTTTCTAAAGCGGACCTGTACAAAGGCGATTCATATGAGACACTTGAATTGAACTCAATAATTTGATCTGTCAGGGGAGCACTCGCAAGATCCGACCTTTGCCCATCTTTTCCACAGGAATTCATGAGACAGAACAACACACCTAAGAAGCCTACAAGCAACCCACCCTTGAGCAGTTGACTTGTTGAGATGCCTCGTCCTGGCCATACCATCTTCTGTTGAAGTGGAGAGAACAGCTTTCTAATAGTTGTCATTGATATGCTCCTTATCGTGATCGCTGTAGTCGAGTTCCGATCTGCTATATAAGCAGGAGGAGTCTCGTTCTTCATCTGAATCTGGATGAATGAGTCCGAGAGTGTGGCCAAGTTCATGGCATGCGTGATTTCTGCGACTAGTTGTCGTCTGATTCACTTCCCATGACTGGTCTGTATAAATGTTGAAGCTCTGACATTTAGACCCAGAAAGAGATTCACAAGATGCGTATCCGACAATCACAGTTCCAGACCCACCATGCCATGTATGGCCACACCAAGTGCCAGTGTAATTCGCTTCTTGCATAACAACATCTGTATTGTCATCAGGCGATGATTGTTCTGGTTGAAGATCGATGTCGGTCGGACTCACTGCGTTATTCAAGGCATAGGTATATGCACTAAACAACGCTGAGGATAATCCCGAAGATCTGTGGTAAGTCATGTCGTCATTGTCTTGCATGTTGCCTCCACAGGTAACATTGCCTGTAGCTCCATACCAATTTTCTGCCGTAACAGATGTGGCTGGTATTGTTGCCATGGTCAGTGCCAAAACAATCAGTATCGATAACTTTGTTGTTGATCTTGACATGTTGGTATCACCCCTTAAGTGAATCGGAGTAGAAGTTAAGGTGCTTGCTATATCCCTTCCTGTCTTAGCTGTGGTTGCCGACAACCGTACATTTGTTTGTAGCTGCTGTCAGTCAAAAACGGTGTCAAAACATGACAAGTTGTTGTCATGTTTTGACACTTGACAGGGTTGAGGTCAAGGTGTAGAAGCAGCGGGTTTTGCTGATTGGCTCAGGGACCGTCGTTGGCGTTGACGTCCACGATGAGGTCGCCGTCGTCGTCCACCCAGACGCCGAACTGGGTCAGGCCCTCACCAGTGGCCGAGTACACCAGCGTGGGATCGCAATTGTCCACAAACAGATGTCGGTCATCTTTCCACTCGACCACGCAGTTGCCGGTTGCTCCCGGCGACTGGGCATCAAAGGCGAACCACCCCTTTTCGGGGTCGTCGCCAATGTGATTGGAATAGATGGCGCGGTTCCGGCTCAGGGGAGGCCAGAAGATCGGACCCCCTTCGGCGATCTCGGCGGCCAGGTTCTCGGCGTTGCCGGCGTTGAAGTCGTCGTCGCCCAGCTTCACCTCTATTTGGTCGGACCCGGCCAGCGACACCACGGCGAACACCAGCCCCACCCCCAGCCCGATGCTGATAACGCTGTAGACAACCGCTCGCAGCGGGGTGATCTTTGGGCCAGATGCGACGGGCACGAGTCCTTCCTCGGTTCGTTCCAATAGACGACGTTGCTCCTAGTATCGCGGCGAAGCAACGGCGGTACGAACCATCGCCGAACCACACCGCATACATGGCCATCGCGCTGCATTGGGGAGCCCGTGGATCTATTCGAATATCAGGGAAAACAGTTTTTCGCGTCATACGGCATGCCGGTTTCACCCGGTGAGGCGGTTACCACCGTGGACGACGCGGTGGCCGCCGCTGAGCGGCTGGGAACGCCGGTGATGGTGAAGGCCCAGGTGCACACCGGTGGGCGGGGCAAGGCCGGGGGCGTCAAGTTCGCAGCCGACGTCGACGCCGTGCGCACCCACGCCTCCAACATTTTGGGCCTCGACATCCGGGGCCACATCGTTGAGAACCTGTGGATCGAAAAGGCCTCCGACATTGCCGAGGAGTACTACGTGAGCTTCACCCTCGACCGGTCGGCCAAACAGCACCTCGGGATGCTGTCGGCCGAGGGCGGCGTGGAGATCGAGACCGTGGCTGAGGAGAACCCCGACGCCATCGCCAAGATCTGGGTCGACCCGGTGGACGGTCTATCCGAGGACCAGTGCCGCCAGTGGGTGCTGGCCGCCAACCTCAACCCCGACGTCACCGACCAGACGGTGGAACTGCTGTTGAAGCTCTATGAGGCCTACATCGGCGGCGACGCCGACCTGGTGGAGATCAACCCGCTGATCGTCACCCCCGAGGGCCGGGTACACGTGCTGGACGCCAAGGTAACCCTCGACGGCAACGCCGGATTCCGCCACGACCTGGCCCCCTTCGACGCCACCCAGCCCCGCGATGAGCGGGAGGCCGCGGCCCACGCCAAGGGCCTCCAATACGTTGGCTTGGAGGGCTCTGTGGGGGTGATCGCCAACGGCGCTGGCTTGGCCATGAGCACGGTGGACGTGGTGAACCAGGTGGGCGGCAAACCGGCCAACTTCTTGGACATCGGCGGCGGGGCCAATGCCGACGTGATGGCTGGCGCGCTGGAAGTGATCAACAACGACCCCGACGTGCAGTCGATCTTCATCAACATCTTCGGGGGCATTACCCGGGGCGAAGAGGTGGCTAACGGCATCATCGAGGCCATGAACCGGGTGGACATCGCCTCTCCCATCGTGATCCGACTCGACGGCACCAACGCCGATGAGGGCCGGGCGCTGTTGGACCCCCATCTGAGCGACCGGCTCATGATGGCACCCACCATGCTGGAAGCGGCCCGAGAAGCCGTTGCCCTCGCAGAAGGGAGCGGGTCGTGAGCATCTTCGTCGACGAGAACACCAAGGTGGTCTACCAGGGCCTCACCGGGAGCCAGGGCCGGTACTACGGCATGCTGAACCGCGCCTACGGCACCCAGGTGGTGGCCGGCACCAACCCCAAAAAGGCGGGCACCGACGTTGAGGGCGTGCCCATCTTCGCTACCGTGGCCGACGCCGTCGAGGCCACCGGGGCCAACGTGTCGTGCGTGTTCATACCTGCCGCGGGGGTGCGCAGCGCAGTGCTGGAGGCCGCCGAGGGCGGGGTGGAGCTCATCGTGGTCATCACCGAGGGCGTGCCCATGCACGACGAGGCCTACTTCTACAACAAGCTCAAGGCCGACTACCCCGGTGTGCGGCTGTTGGGGCCCAACTGCCCCGGCCTGATCAGCCCCGGCAAGGCCAACATCGGCATCACCGCCGGCCATATCGCCAAAGAGGGCGGCCCGGTGGGCATCGTGAGCCGCTCGGGCACCCTCACCTACCAGGCGTTGTATGAGCTGAAGCAGAAGGACATCGGCTGCACCACCTGCGTGGGCATCGGCGGCGACCCGGTGCCGGGCACCTCTTTCATCGACTGCCTGGCCGCCTTTGAGGAGGATCCCGAGACCGAGGCGGTCATGATGATCGGCGAGATCGGGGGGTCGGCCGAGGAAGAGGCCGCCGAGTTCATCGCCGCCAACGTGTCCAAGCCGGTGGTGGCCTACATCGCCGGGCTCACTGCCCCTCCGGGCAAGAAAATGGGCCACGCCGGGGCCATCGTGTCGGGGGGCAAGGGCACCGCTCAGGCCAAGATGGCCGCCCTGGCCGCCGCCGGTGTGCGCATTGGCCAGAGCCCCAGCGAAGCCGGCGACCTAATGGCCGAGGTAGTTGCCGGGCTCTGAAATCGGGGGCGATTAGGCAGGCGAAAAGACATCCCGAGCAGCCCGCGAGACGGGTGGTAGGTTCGGCTCGATGCGACTAGCGGTGCTGGCCTCGGGCAGTGGGACCATCCTCGACGCCATGGCCCACAGCGGATTGCCCATCTCGCTGGTTCTGGTGGACCGGCACTGCAAGGCCGAGAAGGTGGCTGCCGATCATGGCTTGACGTGTGAGCTGGTGGAGCGCACCAGCTTCGGCGCCGATTTCGACCGGGTGGATTACACCCGGCAGGTAACCGAACGGCTCCAAGCCGCTCAGATCGAGCTGGTGGCCATGGCCGGGTTCGGCACGGTGTTGGACCAGCCGATCCAGGATGCCTACGGGGGGCGCATCTTGAACACCCACCCGTCGCTGCTGCCCGCCTTTCCCGGCTGGCACGCGGTGCAAGATGCCATGGACTACGGGGTCAAGGTCACCGGCTGCACCGTGCACGTGGCCACTCTGGAGGTGGACGCCGGACCGATCCTGGCCCAACAGGCCGTGACCGTGGAGGCCGGAGACACTGTGGACACGCTGCACGAACGCATCAAGACGGTGGAGCGCGACCTCTACATCCGCACTGTCCAAGAGATCATCGATCGGGGGTATGTCCTATGAGCCAAGGAGCTGACCACCCGCCCCGGGCGCTGGTGTCGGTGTACGACAAGACCGGAGTGATCGAACTGGCCCGGCGGCTGGTGGCTTTGGGGTGGGAGATCATCTCCAGCGGGGGTACGTCGGCCGCCCTGGCCGACGCTGGAATCCCGGTGACCCCGGTGGAGCAGGTAACCGGCGCACCGGAGATGCTGGACGGGCGGGTCAAGACCGTCCACCCCGTGATTCATGGGGGTCTGTTGGCCGACTTGTCCAATCCCGGCCATGTGAGCGATCTGGCTGAGCGGGGCATCACGCCTATTGACCTGGTGGTTAGCAACCTCTACCCGTTCCGCTCCGACCCCTCGGTCGAGCAGATCGACATAGGCGGCCCGGCCATGGTGAGGGCCGCAGCCAAGAACCACGAGCGGGTCGGCGTGGTGGTTCGGCCCGACGACTACGGAGCCGTGCTAGAAGAGCTTGAGGCCGAGGGTGCCCTGTCGGACGCCACCCGACGGCTGCTGGCTCGAGCCGCGTTCGATCACACCAGCGCCTACGACTCAGCCATCACCGACTGGCTGACAAATGCCGACGACGACGGCCTTCCGCCCACAGTGGCGCTGACTCTGGAACGCCAAGAGGTGTTGCGCTACGGCGAGAACCCCCACCAAATTGGGGCCCGCTACCGGATTGCCGGCCAGTCGAGCTGGTGGGACCAGGCATCCCAGCTCCAAGGCAAGGCCATGTCGTACCTCAATGTGTTCGACGCCGATGCCGCCTGGCGGCTGGCCCACTCGCTGGGAGATGACCCCGCCGCGGTGGTAATCAAGCACGCCAACCCCTGCGGAGCAGCCGTGGCCGACGACATCGCTTCCGCCTACCAGCGGGCTCACGAGTGCGACCCGGTCTCCGCGTTCGGGGGGATTGTGGCCGTCAACCGCCCGGTGACCGAAGCGATGGCCGAGGCCATGGCCGACATCTTCACCGAGGTGCTCATCGCCCCCGAATACGCCGACGCCGCCCTGGCCCTGTTGACCAAGAAGAAGAACCTGCGGGTGCTCCACGCCGCCCCGCCTGAGGCCGGGGAATTGGAGATTCGTACTCTGGGGGGAGCGGCCCTGGTTCAGACCCCCGACGCTGTGACCATGGACCGCTCAACCTGGCAAGTGGTCACCGAGCGGGCCCCCACCGACGAGCAGTGGGTCGATTTGGAGCTGGCCTGGCGGGTGGCGGCCCGGGTGGGGTCCAACTGCATCGTGCTGGCCAACAACCGCCAGGCGGTGGGCATAGGCGCCGGCCAGCAGAACCGGCGCGACGCCGGGCGCATTGCCGCCGAGAAGGCCGCCGGCCGAGCGGCGGGCGGAGCTTGCGCCAGCGACGCCTTCTTCCCCTTCCGAGACGGCCTCGACGCCGCCGCCGAAGCCCAATGCGCCACTGTCATTCAGCCCGGCGGCTCCGTGCGCGACCAAGAGGTGATCGACGCTGCCAACGAGCACCGAATGGCCATGGTGTTCACCGGCGAACGCCACTTCCGCCACTAGTTGTTGCTTCACCCGGCGTGGTGGCGGGTCCTGTCCGGGGCCAGCCCGCCGTCCTCCATGGAGTCCGGGCGGCGGGCGCCCTGACCCCGGCCACCCCCCACCACGCCTACCGTTGCGGGTTTAGTGGCGGGGGTGGTGTTCGCCTCATTTCGGGAAGAGTTCCCTCGCAATCTGTACGGAAGCTTCAGATTTGTTCAACGTGTAGAGGTGGATGCCGGGGGCGCCGGCATTCAATAGTGCCTGGGATAGCTCGGCGGCGGACTCGGCGGCGGCCCCTATGCGCTCAGAGGCGGGCAGGAACTCGAGGTGGTAGAACAGCTCCTCGGGCACGGTGGAGCCGTTCATGTCGGCGAAGCGGCGGATGCTCTTGGGCCAGATCACCGGCATGACCCCGGGGATGACTGGGCGATGGCAGCCCAGATCGGCCAGCTCGTCGCAGAGCCGCACATAGTCGGCGGGGTCGAAGAAGAACTGGGTGATGGCGAAGTCGGCCTGCTTCAGCTTGGCGGCCAAATGCTGGCGGTCGGAGGCTCGATCAGCCGATCGGGGGTGGACTTCGGGGTGGGCGGCAACCCCTACGCTGAAGTCGGCCGGGTGGTCTCGAACCACCTCCACCAGCTCAGAGGCGTAGCGGAAGTCGCCGCTGATGGCCGACCCGTCGGGCGGGTCGCCGGCCAGGGCCAAGATGTTGACCACGCCGGCGGCGGCATAGTTGTTCAGCAGGTCAGCGACGCCCTTTCCGGTGTGGCCCACACAGGTCAGATGGGCCATGGCCGGGAAGGGCCGAACCCGGCAGATGTCGGTCACGATGTCACGGGTGCGGTCGTGGCCATCGCCGCCCACTCCGCAGGTCACCGACACGAATGAGGGAGCGAGGCCGGCCAATTCATCCAGCGTCTTGTCCAGCTGCTTGGCGGCAACCTCGTCGGCTGGAGGGAAGAACTCGAAAGATAGCGTGGGCCCGTAGGCCAAGAGGTCGGCTATCCGTTTCATCAACTAGGCAGCGTATGGCTCGGTTCTCTGCGTGTCGGCATTGTTTGCTCCTGGCCTACCTGCCTTGCTGGGACTTGTTTCTTGGCTTCGTTGGGTGCCAAGGGTCGTCGGTATGCTCGCCTTACATGGGCGACAAAATCACCATTGGAGAGAACGGCAAGCTAGACGTCTCTGACAATCCCATCATCCCGTTCATCGAGGGCGACGGAACCGGGGTGGACATCTGGCCGGCGGCAAAGCACGTTTTGGATGCCGCGGCAGGAAAGCACGGACGCAAGATCGAGTGGATCGAGGTGCTGGCCGGGGAAAAGGCATTCAACGAAACAGGCGACTGGCTTCCCCAGGACACCATCGAGAAGTTCACCGAATACCTCATCGGCATCAAGGGCCCGCTGACCACTCCGGTGGGGGGCGGCTTCCGCAGCCTCAACGTGTCGATCCGCCAGATCATGGACCTGTACGTGTGCCTGCGCCCGGTGCGCTGGTTCACCAACGTGCCCTCGCCGGTGAAGAATCCGCAACTGGTGGACATGGTGATCTTCCGGGAGAACACCGAGGACATCTACGCCGGGCTTGAGGTGGAGGCCTTCACCCCTGAAGCGGCCAAGCTGCGCGACCTGCTCCATGACGCCTTGGGTTGGGACATCGCCGAGGATGCTGGCATAGGCGTGAAGCCGGTGTCCAAGACCGGGTCGCAGCGCCTCCAGCGGGCTGCGCTGAACTACGCCGTGCGGCGGAATCGCAAGCGGGTCCACTGGGTGCACAAGGGCAACATCATGAAGTTTACCGAGGGGGCTTTCCGCGGCTGGGGCTACGACCTGGTGCGGGAGGAGTTCTCCGACGTGGCCGTGGGCTGGGACGACTGCGGCGGCGACGCTGGCGACAAGATCTTGGTGCAGGACGCCATCGCCGACATCGCCCTTCAGCAGGTGCTCACCCGTCCGGCCGAGTTCGAGGTGATCGCCACCATGAACCTCAACGGCGATTACCTGTCCGACGCTCTGGCCGCCCAGGTTGGCGGCATCGGCATCGCACCGGGGGCCAACATCAACTACGTGACCGGCCACGGTGTGTTCGAGGCCACCCACGGCACCGCCCCCAAATACGCCGGCCAGGACAAGGTCAACCCGTCGTCGGTGCTGTTGTCGGGAGTGCTGATGTTTGAGCACTTGGGCTGGGACGACGCCGCCGACGACATCATCAACGCTGTAGAGGCCACCATCGGCGAGAAGATCGTGACCTACGACTTCGCCCGCCTCATGGACGGGGCCACCGAGGTGAAGTGCTCGGAGTTTGCGGCGGCAATCGTCGACCGGCTCTAGTCGCCCGATCACAACCACACTCCTCAGCTCCACACCCAGACCAAAGGAGAACTGTCGGTGAGCGACCCTAAACGAGTGGCGGTGACCGGCGCGGCCGGCCAGATCGGCTACAGCCTGTTGTTCCGCATCGCCAGCGGGCAGATGCTCGGACCCGACGTGCCCGTGGTGCTCCAGATGCTGGAGATCCCCCCGGCCATGGACGCCCTGGCTGGCGTGGCCATGGAATTGGACGATTGCGCCTTCCCGCTGTTGGCCGGAATGGTCTGCACCGACGATCCCAACCAAGCGTTCGACGGGGTGGACTACGCCCTGCTGGTGGGGTCGCGGCCCCGGAGCAAGGGCATGGAGCGCCGCGACCTGCTGGAGGCCAACGGCGCCATCTTCACCACCCAGGGTCAGGCCCTGGCTGCGGGGGCGGCCGACGATGTGCGGGTGCTAGTGGTGGGCAACCCGGCCAACACCAACTGCCTCATCGCCATGAACAACGCGGCGGGCATTCCCCCCGAGCGGTTCACCGCCATGACGCGGTTGGATCACAACCGAGCGGTGGCCCAGCTCTCGGCCAAACTCGAGGTGACGGTGGGCGATGTGAGCCGGATGACCATCTGGGGCAACCACTCAGCCACCCAGTACCCCGATCTGTTCAACTGCCAGGTGGGTGGCCAGTCGGCCGCCGAAGCGGTGGGCGATCAGGGGTGGATCGCCGACGAGTTCATCCCCGCGGTGCAGCAGCGGGGAGCGGCCATCATCGAGGCCCGAGGCATGTCCAGCGCGGCCTCAGCGGCCAACGCAGCCATCGATCACGTACACGATTGGGTCCACGGCACCTCTCCCGGCGACTGGGTGAGCATGGCCGTGCCCTCAGACGGGTCCTACGGTGTCCCCGAGGGCCTCATCTCGTCGTTCCCCTGCACCACCGCCGACGGCCGGTGGTCCATCATGGGCGGCCTGGAGCTCAACGACTTCTCCCAATCCCGCCTGGACGCCACCGTGGCCGAGCTGGTTGAAGAGCGCGACACCGTGGCTGACTTGGGCCTGATCTAGTGGGTTCCGTCTAGTTGGGCGACATCCCTCCCGCCGGTCCCCACGGCGGCGACGGGCCGCGCATCGCCCAAGCCCTGGGCATCGACCCGCAATCCGTTCTCGACCTATCGCAGAGCCCCAACCCGTTCGCTCCCGACCTTGCCCCGGTTCTTGCCCGCCATCTCCACTCGCTGCGACGGTATCCCGACCCGGCCGAGGCGGCTGAGCTCTTGGCCGAGGCCATCGGCGTCGACCCGCCCCGCCTGATGCTGACCAACGGAGGAAGCGAGGCGATCTCCCTGGTTGATCGCGAGATCGGTGGCCGGGTATGGGCCGAACCCGAGTTCGGCTTGCACCCCCGAAACCCCGACGGGCCGGTGTGGCGCAGCGACCCTCACAACCCCAGCGGTCGCCTGGCCGACCCCGACGAGACGGCCGACGTATGGGATGAGGCGTTCTACCCGCTGGCCACCGGGCAATGGACGGCGGGCCGGGCCGGTGTGGTGGTGGGCTCGCTCACCAAGGTTTTCGCCGCTCCCGGGCTCCGACTCGGGTACATCGTTGCCGACGATGTGGGGCGGTTCGCCCGCCATCAGCCCCAGTGGTCGGTGAACTCGCTGGCTCTGGCCGCGCTGCCCGAGTTGCTGGATTTGGCCGATCTAGCTGGCTGGTCGGAGGCCATCGCCACCGCTCGCAAGGAGTTGTCCGAGATGTTTCGACGCTTCGGCCTCACGGTGGAGGCTGCCGATGCGCCCTGGGTGCTGGTTCATGCCCCCGGATTGCGGGGGCTTCTGGCCCCTCATGGGGTAGTGGTTCGGGACTGCTCCAGCTTCGGGATGCCGGAGTATGTGCGGATTGCGGTGCCTGATTCTGATGGGCTGGCTCGATTGGAGTCAGCTATGCTCCTGAGCGGCGTGGAGGCGAAGTCCGGTTAGATTCCGGCACTGTCCCGCAACGGTGAACTGGCCCTGAGCCAGCGAGTCCGGTCGAGCTTTGCGCCGAAACGAGCCATAAGCCCCGAGGGTTGGGTTGGCTCGAGGGCAGAGCACCTGCCGATCGAGCTTCCGTTCCTCGATCTACAGGAGGTGTTGAATGCCCCGACGTTTGTTCCGACTTCTTTCTGCGCTGCTGCTCGCGCTCGTCCTAGTGGCGACAGCCTGCGGCAACGATGATGACTCCGCTGAGCCCCAAGTTCTCGAGGAGCCTGCGCCTACCGACGCTCCGACTGAGGAGCCGGCGCCTGAACCAGCCCCCACTGAAGCCGCTCCTGAGCGTCCCCAGCGGATCGTGTCGCTGTCGCCTTCTGCTACCGAGATCTTGTTTGCCATCGGCGCGGGAGATCAGGTGGTGGCCGTCGACCAATTCTCCTATTACCCGCCGGAGGCTCCGGTCACCGACCTGTCGGGATGGGATCCGAATGTGGAGGCGGTGCTGTCCTATGACCCCGATCTGGTGGTGATCGCCAACGACGCCAATGACCTGATGGCTGGCATGGATGCGGTAGGCGTCGATGTGCATGTGGACCCGGCCCCGGACGATTTGGGCCGCGGGTACGTCTCGATCATCGAATTGGGGCTTGCCGCCGGCCGAATCGATGAAGCCCAAGCCCTCGTTGCCGACCTTCAGGCCGAGATCAATGCTGCTCTCGATGCTTCTCCAGATGTGCCGATAAGGGTGTACCACGAGTTGGACAACACGTATTTCTCGGTCAGCTCCAACAGCTTCATCGGCGCGGTCTACGCCGCCATGGGGACCATCAACATTGCCGACGAGGCCGATGCCGACGGCTATGGCTATCCCCAGCTCACTGAGGAGTACATAGTCGAAGCCGACCCTGAATTAATCGTCATCACCGATTTGGTGGGATATACCGCCGAAGACGTGGCCGCCCGGCCCGGGTGGGGCGAGGTGGCTGCAGTGCGCAACGGCAACATCGTTGTGGTCAACTCCGACATCGCCTCCCGATGGGGGCCGCGGCTGCCCCAGTTCATCAACGCGGTGGCCGAGGCCCTCAATTCGGTGGCCGTCCCGGTCTCCTAGGCAGGATCATGGCCGACACGTCCCTCCCCACAACCGCACTACCGGATGGCGATACCGCCCATCTGGCAGTGCGGCGGGCCTTCGGGCTGTCGGTCACCGCCACTTTGATCGGGTTGGCGGTGCTGGTCGCCGTAGGGTTGCTCAGCGCCATCAGCGGAGCTGCCGGGCTGCCGGTCAAAGGGGTGTTGGGCTCCTTGTTCGATTGGGTCCCTCTGCTCAACGTGGAGTCGACGCTATCGGCCAACCAGGAGAGCATCCTGTTCGAGATCCGGCTCCCCCGGCTGGTGCTGGGCATGCTGGTAGGGGGGTCGCTCAGCATGGCCGGGGCGGCCTATCAGGGGGTGTTCCGGAACCCTCTGGCCGATCCCTATCTGCTCGGTGTTTCGGCTGGTGCTGGCTTCGGCGCGGTGCTGGCCTTGGGCTTCGGGCTCGACCTGGGCTGGGGCCCGTTTGACACCGTGCCGGCGGCGGCTTTCGTCGGAGCGCTGGTGGCGGTGCTGGCATCGATGGCCATTGCCCGGGGCGGGGGGACATCGCCGGCCACCCTGCTTCTCGGAGGCGTGGCTATGGCCGCTTTGTTCTCTGCCGCGCAGACCTATGCTATCCAGCAACTGGACGAGAACCGGGCCCGGGAGGTGTTGTCGTGGCTGTTCGGCCAGCTCAACACCACCGGCTGGAAACAGATCTGGCTCCTGTTGCCCTACGTCGCAGTGTGCGGTGCGGTGCTCTTCGTCCACCGACGGCATCTCGACGTTCTGCGAGTGGGCGACGATGAGGCTCGCTCGCTAGGCCTCGATCCAGTCCGCTCGCGATTGACGGTGATCGTTGCCGCCTCCCTATTGACTGCGGCCGCCGTGTCGGTAAGTGGGTTGATCGCCTTCGTCGGCTTGGTAGTTCCCCACATCGTCCGCCTGCTGATCAGCCACAGCTACCGGGTGATCGTGCCCCTCTCCGCGTTGGTGGGGGCAGCGTTTCTGGCGTTCGTCGACATCGGAGCCCGTACTTTGCGGGCTCCAGAAGAGCTGGCGGTGGGGATATTGACCGCCTTGGTGGGGGCACCGTTCTTCGGTCTGGTGCTGTGGCTCGATCGGAGGAGCGCGACATGAGCTCCGCCCTCGTGGCCTCGAACCATTCTTCTTTTGTCGGGTCGCTTGCACTGTCGTGTTATGACGTGCGCGTGTCCTTCCGCAACCACGAGGTGGTCTGCGGGATCGACTTGGAGTTGGGTGGCGGCGAATGGCTCGGCATCATCGGCCCGAACGGTGCCGGCAAGTCGACCTTGCTGCGGTCGATTGCTGGGCTTGCCGAATTCAACGGCACCGTGGCTCTGGGCGACGGAGGTACACCGGGACCCACCGACGTGGCCTTGATGCCGCAGTTTCCGGTGATGCCCAAAGGCATGACTGTGGCCGAGTACGTGCTGTTGGGGCGGACCGCTCACCTGGGCTGGCTGGCCCGCGAATCACAGGCCGATCGGCAGATTGTGTCCTCGGTGCTGCATCGCCTCGAGCTCACTGGGTTTGCCGATCGCCTGGTGGCAACGCTGTCGGGTGGCGAGACCCAGCAGGTGGTGGTGGCCAGAGCGCTGGCCCAGCAATGTCCGGTTCTGCTGCTGGACGAACCCACCAGTGCACTCGATTTGGGCCACCAGGTCTCGGTGCTGGAGTTGGTGGACGATCTGCGCCGAACCGAGGGTCTCAGTGTGTTGGCCGCCATGCACGATTTGAGCGCCGCAGCCCGATTTGCCGATCGCCTCATGCTCATTGACCACGGTCGGATCGTGGCTCAGGGCAGCCCATCTGAGGTGCTTGAGGCTGATTTGCTGTCCGCGGTGTACGCAACGCCGCTTACTGTTCAGAACATCGACGGCGAGCTGGTGGTGCTGCCCGTGGCCCGTCTGCGAGATAAGGAGACATCATGAGCAGCGATGCAGCTCCCCAAGAAGAGCGTCCCTACGACCTGTCGGCCATGAAGACGGCTTCCTCGCTGGTGCTGGTCAATACCGGCGACGGGAAGGGCAAGTCCACTGCGGCATTCGGCACCATCTTGCGAGCGGTGTCACAGAGTTGGTCGGTGGCCGTCGTGCAGTTTCTCAAGAGCGGGGATTGGAACACGGGCGAGGAAAAGGTGTGCCGAGAGCTCGGCGTACAGTGGTTCTCGGCCGGCGACGGGTTCACCTGGGATTCCGACGATCTCGACGAGTCACGGGCTATGGCGGTGGCAGCCTGGAAGTTCTCGGCCCAGCTCATCGCCGGTGGCGAATATCGCCTGGTGGTCCTGGACGAGGTCAGCTACGCCATGACCTGGGATTGGATCGACGCCACGGAGGTGGCCTCGGTACTGGAGTCTCGACCAGAGCGGGTGAGCGTGATCCTCACTGGCCGAGACATGGCCGAAGAGGTGATCGAGGTTGCCGATACCGTGACTGAGATGGTCAAGGTCAAGCATGCCTTCGACAGCCAGATCTTGGCCAAGAAGGGACTCGACTATTGACCGAACTGGTCAGTCCCCGACTGCATCCTGCTGCATCCGGCCATCGGGGGGTGTTGGAGTGGTGCTGGGAAACGCCGATGATGGCCGTATCGTCGTCGGCGGTCGGCGGGGGTCTCAGGGATATCGGCTGGCTGGTGAACGTCGGTGTGACCTCGGACTACTCACGGACCGACATTGACGACCACGCCTCAGAAGTTGCGGCAGAACTCCAACTCGTTGGCCCTGGAGTGGCCCTGTTCACCGCGGCAGCGGTTGACGAGGTGTGTCGATCTGAGTGCGGCGGCGCAGTGGTTGACGCCACCGTAGGGGTGACGCATCCCACTTGGGCAGCCGACCCTGCTGCGGTGGGCAGAGAGTGGACTCCAGGCACTATCAACCTCGTGGTGCAGTTGCCGGTAGGACTGGAACCGGGCGCGGCGGTCAACGCTGTGGTGACTGCCACCGAGGCCAAGTGTCAGGCGCTGATGGATTGCAGGATTGCCGGAACCGGTACGGCCAGCGACGCAGTGGCCGTCGTGTGGCCGATTGAAGCCGAAACGGAACGGTTTGCCGGACCCCGCTCGGACTGGGGAGGCAAGATCGCCAAAGCCGTCTACCAGGTCGTCTGGGGATGTGCTCGGAAGAGTTCATGATCGTCTTGGTGCTGGGTGGGACCCGCTCCGGCAAGTCGGGGGTTGCGGAGTCGATTGCCGAATCGCTGGGATCGGCCGTGACATATGTGGCCACTGCCGCGGTGGACCCGGATGATGCGGGCCACGCCGCCCGGGTCGCCGCCCACCAGGCTCGTCGCCCTCCACAGTGGAACACCGTGGAATGCGAGGAACCCGAAGACCTGCCCCGCTTCCTGAGAGAGGTTGAAGGGGTGATGTTGGTCGACTCTCTGGGCACCTGGGTAGCTCATCATTCTGATCTGGAGGTGGAAGCCGACGGACTGCTCGACGCGCTGGCCCGGCGGCCTGATCCTGCGGTCATTGTTTCCGAAGAGGTTGGGCTTTCGGTTCACGCTCCCACCGAGTTGGGCCGCCGTTTCGCCGATGTGCTGGGGGTTCTGAACCAACAGGTTGCTGCCGCGGCTGATCGAGTCTTGCTTGTGGTGGCCGGACGGGTTCTCGAGATGCCCGAAACCGACGGGGTGGTTTGACGGCAATGAGGCGACCAGCAGTACTGAGCGCATTGGCGTTTTTGACAGTGGCTGGCCGCGGACAGGTACCCCAAGCCCGAGCCTTGTGGTGGTTCCCGGTGATCGGCGCTGGGCTGGGTGGGGTTCTGGCGGCCATCCACTGGGGGGCGGGGGAGCTGTGGCCATTGCTGGTGGTCGGGATCTTGGTGGTGGCCGCCGACTTGGTGCTTACCGGTGCGCTGCACATCGACGGATTGGCTGACAGCGCCGACGGGCTGCTCCCTCATATGGAACGCGACCGGCGGCTGTCGGTAATGAGCCGCCCCGATGTGGGAGCGTTCGCCGTGGCCACCGTTGTGGTCGTGTTAGGGGCTCGGTGGGCGGCACTGTCGGTTGACGGAATCGAGTCGCTGTCTTTGGTGTCCATCTGGGCGTTGAGCCGCACAGTGGTTGCAGTGATCCCGGCCTTCGTGCCCTACGCCCGTCCCGGTGGCCTGGCCGAACCGTTTCTGGCCGGAGCCCGACGTTGGCTGGCGCTGTGGCTGGCGCCTGCGGTGGCCGGGCTGGTGCTGATCGAAGGGGTGTCAGGTGCGGTGGCCGCCGGGGTCTTGGCGGTGGTCGCCGTCGGCGTAGTGGCGTTGGCATGGCGGCGGCTGGGCGGTTTCACCGGCGACGTGCTCGGCGCAGTGATCTTGATGGCCGAGACCGCGGCACTGCTGGCCCTGGTGGCCGACCCATGAGCCGACTGGGCCAGAGATGTCTGGGCGCGGCCGCTGGTCTGGTGATCGACCGTGTGGTGGGCGAGCCGCCCGCCGCCGTCCATCCAGTAGCCGAATTCGGGAAGGTCATGGGACGCGTCGAGCAAGCGCTTTGGGCCGACCGGCGTAAGGCAGGAGTGGTCTATGCCGCAGTGGGCGTAGCCATCGGCGCCGCCGGGGGCCGGGTAATGAGGTCCACCGCAACGGCGGTGGCGGTTGTCGCCGCGGGCCGCGAGCTTCGCCAGGTAGCAATGCGCATTGGAGAAGCGGTGGCCAGCGGTGACCTTCTCGCGGCCCGTGCTGAGCTGCCCACCCTGGTGGGGCGCGATCCCGCGGCGCTTGACGAATCCGGCATCGCCGCTGCGGTCATTGAGTCGGTGGCGGAGAACAGCGTGGACGCGGTGATAGCTCCTGCGTTCTGGGGGGCGGTGGCGGGGGCCCCCGGTGCCGCGGTCTATCGGGCTATCAACACCATAGACGCCATGGTCGGTCGGCGCAATGAGCGGTACTCAAACTTCGGCTGGGCCGCCGCCCGCCTGGACGATGCCGCCAACTTCGTTCCGGCCCGAATTTTCGCCTCACTGGTTGCCGTGCTGAATCGGGAACGGGCTCGCCAGATTGTCGATGCAGTGCGCCAGGACGCCCCTGCCCACCCGTCGCTCAACGCTGGCGTCGCCGAGGCTGCGGTGGCCGCCGCATTGGACCGGAAGCTCGGCGGACCCCTCAGATACGAGGGAAAGGCCGAAGACCGCCCGTTTCTCGGCATCGGCTCCCGCCCGGAGCCCGATGACATCGAAGCCGCCGTCCGGCTGGCCGACCGGGTAGAGCTTACCGCGGTTGGCCTGCTCGTGCTGATCGGGCTCTTCGACTGGCTCTTGGATCGAGGTAGTGGCTGATATGGGCTCCCAAATGTTCTCTGCGGTACCCCTGCTCGATGTGGGAGCCATGGAAGAGGCTCGGGCCCGCTGGGCCACTCGGGCCATGCCTCCGGGCGCACTGGGGCGGATTCAAGAGGTTGCCGTCCAGCTGGCGGGTATCGCCGGTGATTGCCCTCCGCCCGCGCCCCACAGGCCAGTGGTGGTTGTGTTCGCGGGCGACCACGGCGTGGTGGCTGATGGAGCCAGTGCGTGGCCCTCAGAGATCACCGCGGCCATGGTGGCAACGGTGAGCAGCGGCGGGGCCGCCATTTCGGTGTTCGCCGAGGCGGTGGGTGCTGAAGTGGTCGTCGTCGATGTCGGAGTGAAGACCCCGCTTGGCCCCCTTCCGGGCGTGAGATCCGAGCGGGTGGCCGACGGTACCGCCAGTATCGCCAGTGGGGCGGCTATGACCGTGGATAAGGCTGAGGATGCCTTGTCTGTCGGCATCGGGATCGGCTCGGAGCAGATTTACGCCGGTGCCGACTGCCTCATCGGGGGCGACTTAGGCATCGGCAACACCACATCGGCAGCTGCGCTGATCGGGACCTTTACCGGAGGGTCAGCTCAAGAGGTCACCGGAGCGGGCGCGGGAGTTCCCGCCGGCGGGCTCGACCACAAGCGAAAGCTGGTAGCCGCTGCCATTCAGAGAGCCGTAGCCTGCGACGACCCTCTTGAGGTATTGGCGGCGGTCGGAGGACTGGAAATCGCCGCTCTGGCTGGGTTCTATATCGCTGCGGCCCAGAATCGGGTCCCCGTCATCGTGGACGGAGTGATCGCCGGGGCCGCCTTATGTGCGGCTGATGCCCTGGCCCCTGGCACCGCAGCCCATGCCATCGCCGGCCATCTCTCGAGCGAGCCGGCGGCGTCTGCCGTCCTCGACCATTTGGGCCTGGATCCTCTGCTGGACCTCAATCTGCGGCTCGGAGAGGGAACAGGCGCCTGTCTGGCCTTTCCCCTGGTTCAAGCAGCAGCGCTAGCGCTGACCGATATGGCCGATTTGCCCGACTACTAGCTCCATAATGTGCGGGTTCGCAGGGCGGTGAACACGTCTTCGGCGTGTGCTAGCAAGCGCCGGTGGGACAGGAGGGCCATGGGGTCACCCTCAAAGGTGACTTCTCCGTTCAACACGGCTTCTTCGGCCGACAGTTGTCCTTGGGCCACGGCCACCGCAGTCTCCCAGCTCTGGCAAAAGACCACCGCAGGATCGGTGGCAGGCCCCGAGCCCATGCAGGCACCATTTCCGTCGAACACCATGTGGAACACAATCTCGCCCACTTGCTGCTCCACAGCGAACCGGTCGCCTTCCGACGTGCACAGCCCCGATGCTCTAAGCGCGGCATCGGCCTCCTCAATCCATTCTGGGCTCAAGTACACGGGCATGAAGCCTTTACGGTACCGAGCAACAGCTATGACGACAGAACCGACGCACCGACTGTGGGCCGAGTCGTGGTACTGCGATTTCGCCGCGTCCGACGGTTCACTGGGGGGCTACGCGCAGCTCACGCTGTGGCCCAACCTGGGTCGGAGCTGGTTCTGGTCGGCGTTGGTCGGCCCTGATCGCCGTCCTGTGGTGCTGGTGGAGACCGATGCCCCGCTGCCTCGGCCGACCACGCTGGAACTGCGAGCCCCTGGTCTGTGGACTGAATTCATCGAACAGATTCCCCACGAGCACTTCACCGTGGATTTGGAGGCGTTCGCAGTGGCCCTCGACGATCCCGAAGAGGTATTCGAGCGGGGATGGGGCGACCGGGTGCCCTACGGCCTGGAACTGGAGTGGGAGGCTGAACCCGGCAGGCTGGACGTGGTCCATGGCCTGGTGCTGGTGGGGGAGGAGTCGTTTGAGTTGGACGGTCAAGGCCGTCGCTTCCACTGGGAAGGCCTGCCCGCCTGGTGGGACCAAGAGTGGACCAACGGCCCCGCTGACGGATTAGTAGCCGCCTCCGCCCCCCTCCCCGTAGACCACCCCGACACCGCCCAGCGCACCCGCCTGGAGCGTTCTTTGGTCGCTACTCCTACGGGTCCCGCCTGGACCGAACGGAACCGCCTTGCCCCGCGGCCATAGCCGACAAGACGAGGACCAAAGAGGCGGCGGCGACGGCTAGGAGGGTGGGGAGCCACAGGTCGTTAGCCGGGGCCCAGCCCAGGCCGGTGCCGTCGATTGTTTCCTCCGCGTGGCGGCTGATCACGCCCACTCCGGCGGGCCAGGGCCACAGCACCCGCAAGGATCCCAGCAGCAGCCCAACCATCACCGCCAGGGTGGGGTCGTGCCAGCGGTGGAGCACGCGACCGATCAGGTTGGAGAACAGGGCCAGCCCCAGCACCGCGCCCGCAGCCAGTGCGGCTAGATCAGCCCAGATCCAATCGTCCACTGCGGCGATCGCCGCCGGGTACACGCCCAGCATCAACAAGATGAACGACCCGGAGATTCCGGGCAGCAACATGGCGCACACCGCCACGATCCCCGAACCGAACAGGGCGATCTCCGTTTGGTCGGCCACCGGCCCCGACTGGAGTCCCAGCAGCCAGAAGAACAACCCGCCCACGGCCAGCGCCGTCAGCGCCATCCCAGCCCCGGGCCGGTTCAGCAGCTTCCAGGCCACCACCACCGACGCTCCAACCAGCCCGAAGAACAGCCCGGCCATGGCCTCGGGTTCGTCGGTCAACAACTCGTCGATCACCGATGCAAGAGCCGCGACGGCGACCACGATGCCCGCCACCAGCGGTACGGCAAACCACCAGTCAAAGCTCCGGAACCGCTCCCCCGCCTCGCTCCATCGGCCTCGCAGCAATGATCCCAGCACGCCAGCCCCGGCGCGTACCGTGTTGATCAGTCGTTCATAGATCCCCAGCAACAAGGCCACCGTGCCCCCCGACACACCGGGCACAACGTCGGCCGCCCCCATGAGCACGCCCCGCACCACATGGCGGACGGTTTCATTGGCCTTGCTGGCAACCGACATGGACCACGACGGGCGTCAGCCCGCAAACACCGCTTCGGTGGTGAAGGACATGCCTCCTTCAAGGGTCCGGCGGACGGGGCAGCGGCGGGCGATGTCGTCCAAACGGGCTCGCTGGGCGTCGTCGAAGTCGCCTTCGATGAAGATTTGGCTGCGGACCCGGTCGATGAAGCCCGAAGCGTCGACCTCGCAGTCGTCGCAATCTCGGGCGTGCACTCGATCGTGCTCGAAGTGGGCTGAAATCGAGTGGAGCTTCCACCCTTTGCGCTGGCAGTACATCGACAGGGTGATGCAGGTGCAGGCCGCCACCGACGACAGGAGGATCTCATAGGGGTTGGGGCCGGTGTCGCCCCCTCCCAGTTCTTCGGGCTCATCGGCTGCCCACAGGTGCGAGCCCGAACGGAGCTCGACAGCAAAGTCCTGGCCGCTCTCGACCACGAGGTCGGCGGTGATGGTGGTCATGCTTTGACGCTATCGCTAGCCGACCAGTTTGCGGTTCTTGACCTTGGACTTGATGTAGTCGCGGTTGGTCCAGGCGATGAAGTCGATGGGGATCTCCTTGGGGCAGGCCTCTTCGCACTCGCCGTGATTGGTGCAGGAGCCGAAGAACTCCTCCATGGTCTCCACCATGGCCTCGGTGCGGGCCCACCGCTGGGCCTGGCCCTGGGGGAGCAGGTTCAGGTGCTGCACCTTGGCCGCAGTGAACAACTGGGCCGCGCTGTTGGGGCAGGCGGCCACGCAGGCCCCGCAGCCGATGCAAGCCGCCGCGTCGAAGGCGGTGTCGGCCGTCTCTTTGGGCACCGGGGTGAGGTTGGCGTCGGGGGCGGCGCCGGTGTTCACCGAGATGTAGCCGCCGGCAGCGATGATGGCGTCCATGGCCCGGCGGTCCACCGCCAAGTCCCGCAGCACGGGGAACGATGTGGCCCGCCACGGCTCGATAACGATGTGGTCGCCGTCGCTGAAGCTGCGCATGTGGAGCTGGCAGGTGGCGGTGCCCTTCTGGGGGCCGTGGGCCTGGCCGTTGATCATCAGCCCGCAGGTGCCGCAGATGCCCTCCCGGCAGTCGGACTCGAACACGATGGGCTCTTCGCCGTTCTCGATGAGCCGCTCGTTGACTATGTCGAGCATCTCCAAGAACGAGGCATCAGTGCTGATGCCGCTGGCCTCGTAGGTCTCGAATCGACCTTCGGCCAAGGGACCGTCTTGGCGCCACACTTTGAGCGTGAGATTGATCTCCGAGCTCACTTGTAGCTCCTTTGGGTCAGCTCCACATTCTCGAACTCCAACTCCTCGCGGTGGCGAGTGGAGGGAGTGCCTTCGCCGTTCCACTCCCAGGCGGCCACGTGGGTGAAGTTGTCGTCGTCGCGCATGGCCTCGCCCTCTTCGGTCTGGTGCTCCTCTCGGAAATGGCCCCCGCAAGACTCCTCCCGGGTCAGGGCGTCTCGGGCCATGAGCTCGGCCAGATCAAACAGGTCGGACACCCGGCCGGCTTTCTCCAGCGATTGGTTGAGGGTGTCGGCTGAGCCCAGCACCCGCACGTTGCGGTGGTATTCCTCCCGCAGGGCGGGGATTTCCGACAGGGCCTTCTCCAGGCCGGTCTTGTTGCGGGCCATGCCGATGTAGTCCCACACAAGCTTGCCCAGCTCCCGGTGGTAGTGGTCCACCGAGCGGGTGCCGCCGATCGACAGCCAGCGGTTCACCTCGTCGGCCACCGCCTGCTCGGCACCGGCGAACGCCGGCTCGGAGGTGGCTAGCGCCGGATCGCCCAAGAAGTCCGACAGGTAGTTGCCGATGGTGTAGGGCAGGATGAAGTAGCCGTCGGCCAATCCCTGCATGAGCGCTGAGGCCCCCAGCCGGTTGGCCCCGTGGTCGCTGAAGTTGGCCTCGCCCAGCACGAACAGGCCAGGCACGTTGCTCATCAGCTCGTAGTCCACCCACAGCCCGCCCATGGTGTAGTGGGTGGCAGGGTAGATCCGCATGGGCACCCGGTAGGGGTCCTCGCCGGTGATGCGCTCGTACATGTCGAACAGGTTCCCGTACTTGGCCCGGATCACCGCCTCGCCGTCGCGGGCCATGGCGCCGGAGAAGTCCAGGTAGACGCCGTTGCGCAACGGGCCCACGCCCCGGCCCTCGTCCACCACGGTCTTGGCGTTGCGGGAGGCCACGTCGCGGGGTACCAGGTTGCCGAAGGCCGGGTACTTGCGCTCCAAGAAGTAGTCCCGGTCGGCATCGGGGATCTCGTCGGGTGTTCTCCCGTCTTCGTGGGCCACCGGCACCCAGATGCGCCCGTCGTTGCGCAGCGACTCTGACATCAGGGTTAGCTTCGACTGGAAGTCGTCGCTGGCCGGGATGCAGGTGGGGTGGATTTGGGTGTAGCACGGATTGGCGAACAGCGCCCCCTGGCGGTGGGCCCGCCATGCCGCGGTCACGTTGCACATCTTGGCGTTGGTCGACAGGAAGTAGACGTTGCCGTAGCCGCCGGTGGCCAGCACCACAGCGTGAGCCGAGTGCGACACGATCTCCCCGGTAATGAGGTCGCGGGTCACCACGCCCACCGCCCGGCCGTCGTGCATAACCAGCTCCAGCATCTCCGAGCGGGTGTGCAGCTCTACCGTGCCTGCGGCCACCTGGCGCATCAGTGCCGAGTACGCCCCCAGCAGGAGCTGCTGGCCGGTCTGGCCCCGAGCGTAGAAGGTGCGGGAAACCTGAGCCCCTCCGAAGGAGCGGTTGTCGAGCAGGCCGCCGTACTCTCGGGCGAAGGGCACACCCTGGGCGGTGGCCTGGTCGATGATGTCCACCGACACCTCGGCCAGGCGGTACACGTTGGCCTCCCGGGCCCGGTAGTCGCCCCCCTTGATGGTGTCGTAGAACAGCCGGTACACGCTGTCGCCGTCATTCTGGTAGTTCTTGGCTGCGTTGATGCCGCCCTGAGCGGCGATGCTGTGAGCACGGCGGGGAGAGTCGTGGTAAGTGAGCACCTTGACCCGGTAGCCCAGCTCGCCCAGCGAGGCCGCTGCCGATGCCCCGGCCAGGCCCGAGCCCACCACGATGATGTCGAAGCGGCGCTTGTTGTTGGGGTTCACCAGCCGCATGGAGAACTTGTGGTCGGTCCACTTGCTGTCCAGCGATCCGGCTGGAACGCGGGCGTCGAGCGAGCCGAGCATCAGTGGTCCTCCCCCTCTGCGGCGCCTTGCTGCTGAAGCTCCTCGACAACGGAGCGGCCGTTGTCGTCGATCACCCCGGCCTGCACGAAGATCGGAAAGCTCAGGTTGCCCACCAGAATGATTCCGGCCAGTGTGGCGGCCAGATAGCGGCGCAGGTGGTTGTAACGGGGGCTGTTGATCCCCAGGCTCTGGAACATGCTCCAGGTGCCGTGGAAGATGTGAACGGCCAGCGCGGTGTTGGCCACGATGTACAGGATGGCCACCGGGATGCTGCTCAGACTCTCCGACACGTTGTGGTAGGGGTCGCCCCTCACGAAGTCGGGGTTGAACCAGCCCCAGGTGAGATCGGCTAGGTGGTAGAAGAGGTACAGCCCGATGATGGGGCCGGTCCAGCGCATGGTGCGGGAGGCGAAATTGGCCGCGATGTAGTTGCGCCCGCCGGGATAGCGCTGATCAGCAGCGATGCTCATTCGACTTAGGGAATAGGCCGAGTGGATGTGCAGGGCGAAGGCGACAATCAGCCCTATGCGCATGATCCACAGCAGCCAAGTGCGGGGGAGGAGCTTGGTGCCCAGATCGCGCAGGGTCTCGGCGTACTCGTGGATCTCCAGCGGCCCCTCGTAGAGGTGGAGGTTGCCGATCATGTGGACCACGATGAAGCCCAAAAGCGCCATCCCGGTGAGGCCCATCACCCACTTCTTGCCCACCGCGGTCTGGTAGATGCTGAGCGGCCACGGAAGCCTCACCCTGGGCTCCGACCGCACCGGCGGCGGCGTGCTCACTCTGGTTATGGCTTGGGCCATCAACCGCCGACGGTACCGGCGCCCCGCTCTCGGCGGCTAGCCGTAGTAGTCGCCCACCCCACCGGTCGCGCTCTATCTCGCTAGCGGAGTATGGTTCAACTCCTATGTCGCAACCCACCACTCTGGGCGAGCTCCAGGATTCCGGCTGGCAGTCGGTTTCAGTAAAGCAGGAAATCCGTCGCAACGCGATCCACCGCATTCGTGCCGGTGAGGATCTGTTCCCCGGCATATGGGGCTATGAAGACACCGTCATTCCCCAAATGGAAACTGCACTATTGGCCGGCCACGACGTGATCTTCCTGGGCGAGCGGGGCCAGGCCAAGACCCGGATGATCCGCTTGGTGCTCGATCTACTCGACGAGTGGCTCCCCATCGTGGCTGGCTCCGAGGTGAACGACGACCCTTACAACCCCGTCTCCAAGCACGCCAAAGACCTCATCGCCTCCAAAGGCGCCAAGACCCCGCTCAGCTGGGTCCACCGCAGCGAGCGCTACGGGGAGAAGCTGGCTACTCCCGATACCTCCATTGCCGACCTGATCGGCGAAGTTGACCCCATCAAGGTGGCCGAGGGCCGCTACCTGTCTGATGAGCTAACCATCCACTATGGCCTGGTGCCCCGCACCAACCGGGGAGTGTTCGCCATCAACGAGCTGCCTGATCTGGCCGAGCGCATCCAAGTGGGGTTGCTCAACGTGCTGGAGGAGCGGGACGTGCAGATCAGGGGCCACAAGATCCGGTTGCCCCTCGACATCTTGCTATTCGCGTCGGCCAACCCCGAGGACTACACCAACCGGGGCCGCATCATCACTCCTCTGAAAGACCGCTTCGGCGCCCAGATTCGTACCCACTATCCCACCGACGTGGACATCGAAATGGACATCACCGAACAGGAAGCGGTGCTGCCCGAGGCCGACGTACCGGTGGTCATGCCCGACTTCATGGGCGAGGTGCTGGTGTATCTCAGCCAACTGGCCCGCCAGAGCCCGCACATCAATCAGCGATCGGGAGTGTCGGTGCGGCTGACGGTGTCCAACTACGAGACTCTGGCCGCCGCCGCCATCCGGCGGGCGCTGCGCACCGGCGAGGCTTCCGCCGTGCCCCGGGTGACCGACCTGGACGCGTTGAACCCTTCCACTTTGGGGAAGATCGAGATCGAGACCATTGACGATGACCGGGACGGTGAGATTGTGGGCACCCTCCGCAAGGAGGCTGTCCGCCAGGCGTTCAGAGACGCTGTCGAACAAGACGTGCAGCTCGAGGTAATCGAAGCCTTCGAGGAGGGCCGAGTAGTCAACGCGGGAGATGACATCTCGTCGTCCGATTATGCCGCCCTCGTCGACGATGTGCCCGCGTTCGCTAGCGCGCTGGCCGCGCTCGGCTATGAGCCCGGCGATCTGGAGAACCCGGCCTTGGTGGCCAGCGGCATCGAGTTCGTCCTAGAGGGCCTTCACCTCTCCAAGCGCCTCAACAAAGAATCGGTGTCCGGCGCGGCCGTCTACCGAGGCAGAAGCTGATCCTCCTCAATTCCCCGGATTCGATCCCGGAGCGTGAGGGCGGCGTCTTTGGGGTTTCGGTCTCGGTCGAAGAGGCCGCGGGCCGATGACCTGCCCAGGTGCCACTGGTAGCCGTCCACCGCGGTGTCGGTGAAAAAGCCCACAACGTTGATGCCGTCGGCCCTCGCCGCGTCGACCTGATCCAGCGTCCGACTCAGGAGCTGATCGCGCCAGGTCTCATCGGTGGTGGACACGCCGGTTCCGGCCACCACCAGCGGTCGGTCTCCCAGCATGTCGGCCAGGCGGGCCAGCGCCCGGCCCAGCTCTTCGGGCTCGGGCGCCAGCCCGGAGTCGTCGCATCGGGCCGTGGCCGGGTAAGGCCCGAGGTGGCCGTATTGGTCCACTGACACCGGGGCGTCGAAACACATGCCCACCACGTCGAGCGCGTCACGGAACTCTTCGCGGGCGACGATTGGACGATCGGGCACTGTGATTTCCCCGTCGGTCAGAGCTGTGGTCCAGCTCTGCCACAAAATGCGGTCCCACCACCCCTGCCAGGCTAAGGAGTCGGCTCGAAGGTCGGCGGCGAACACGGTGTGCAGGCCGAACACTCCCATGATTGGCAGCCGTCCGCTGCGGAGCAGGCGGCAGGCCTCGAACATGGCTTCCAAACCGTGCTGGGCCGCTTCCACTGCGGCGGAAGTATTGCTCCGTCCGGGAGGACGCTGGGCCAACAGGCGGCTCCGCACCGCCCATCCCACCGGATCCTCAACCGGCACCCACCCGGCCACTCGGTCGGAGAACCACTCGCCACACCGATCCACCCACCGAGCCCACCATAGGGTGCGCCCTTGGCGGGTGCTCCAGCCGCCCTCATCGTCCACAAACCACCCCGGCAGGGTGGTGTTCTGGAGGACGAGCCAGGTTTGAAGCCCGGCGTCTCGGGCCGCGGCCAGCATGTCCAGATACCGGTCCACGGCGTCATGGTCCAGCCGGCCGGGCTCGGGCTCGATACGAGCCCACTCCACCGGCAGCCGGCAATGGGTGAATTCCCACTCGGCCAGCATTTGAAGGTCGGCCCGGAAGTCGATGCCAAAGCCACATCCCTCGCCTGACCGGGAGGCCCGGCCGTCTCGCTCCCACACCGACCAGTCCGCGGCGGGGGCAACTCCCTCCAGCGCCACCGAGTCAGAGGTCCACCCCCAAGCAAATGCGCTATCGCTGCGGCTGCCCACGTCGTTCAGAGTAGGTTGACGGGATGCTCCGGAGGTGGCGAAGGGCCCGCCGTCGTTCCACTCACCGAGTGGCCTACTCCCGCTGGGACGGCACCCAGACAGGGTTCGATTTCTCTTCGTCCGACCTGTTCTCCCAGATGAACGACGACCTGCTCTACCACGGCGATGTGAACGCCGCATTGCGGCGGCTGCTCCAGCAGGGCTTCGATGCCGACGGCCAGCACGTCCAGGGCCTGCGGGAGATGATGGAGCAGCTCCGCCAGAGGCGCCAGGAGCGCCTGGAGCAGCACGATCTTGGCGGGGTGTATGACGACATCGCCCAGGAGCTGCGCGACGTGATCGACATGGAACGCGACGCCCTCGACGACCTGGCTGCCTCCGCAGCCGAGTCCGGCGACGAGCGCCGGTCGGCCATCACCAACGAGACAGTGGACCAACGCCGGTTTCAGCTCGACATGCTGCCCCCCGATCTGGCCGGCCAGATCAAAGAGCTGGAGAACTACCAGTTCACCTCCGCTGAGGCCCAGCAGCGGTTTGACGATCTGGTAGAGCAGCTCCGCCAGCAGCTCATGCAGAACTACGTCAATCAGATGACCGACGGCATGAACAACCTCTCCCCCGAGGACCTGGCCCGGGCCAAAGACATGATGGCCGAGCTGAACAGCCTGTTGGAGAAGCGCCAGACGGCCGACGCACAGCTTCCCCCCGATGTCACCGATCCGGCTGAGCGCAACCAGATGCTGGACGAGCGCCTCCAATCCGACTTCGACAGTTTCATGGAGCGCTTCGGCGACTTCTTCCCCGAGAACCCCCGCACGCTCACCGAGCTGTTGGAGGTGATGGCCCGGCGCATGGCGGCCATGTCGGCCATGATGGCGTCGATGACGCCCGAGCAGCGGGCGCAGCTCCAGGGTTTGGCCGAGCAGCTATTGCAGGACATGGACCTGCGCTGGCAGGTGGATCAGCTGTCACAGAACCTCCAATCCATGTTCCCCGATGCTGGATGGGACCGGTCGTACGACTTCAGCGGTGCCGATCCGCTCGACTTCGCCTCGGCCGCCCAGATGATGCAAGAGCTTGGCGACCTAGACCAGCTCGACAACCTGCTGCGGTCGGCCAACAATCCCGGTGCGCTGGCCGAAGTAGACATCGACCGAGCTCGCGAGTTTCTGGGCGACGAGGCGGCCCAGAGCCTGGAGCAAATGGCCGATCTGGCCAAGCTGTTGGAAGAGGCCGGATTGATCGAGAACCGGGAAGGCCGATTGGAGCTCACCCCTCGGGCGATCCGCCGGATCGGCCAGAATGCCCTGTCTGATCTATTCAAGAAGCTCCAACAAGACCGGGTGGGCCAGCACGCCATGGAGATGTTCGGCGGGGGCCACGAGCGGGAATACCACACCAAGCCCTACGAGTTTGGCGACCCCTTCAATCTCGACATCGAGCGGACCATCCGAAACGCCATCCAGCGCACCGGGGGCGGCACCCCCGTGGAGCTGTCGCCCGAGGACTTCGAGGTGGAGCGCACCGAGAACATCGTGCGCTCGGCCACTGTATTGATGCTCGACCTATCGCTGTCCATGCCCATGAGAGACAACTTCTTGCCGGCCAAGAAGGTGGCCATGGCCCTTCACTCCCTCATCAGCTCGCAGTACCCCCGCGATTTCTTGGGCATCGTGGGGTTCAGCGAGATCGCCCGGGAAGTGAAACCCGAGCAGCTTCCCGAGGTGTCGTGGGACTTCGTGTACGGCACCAATATGCAGCATGGCTTCATGCTTGCTCGACAAATGCTGGCCCGGCACAGCGGAACCAAACAGATCATCATGGTCACCGACGGGGAGCCCACCGCCCACGTGGACGAGCAGGGGAGGCCTTTCTTCTCTTACCCGCCAGCTCGGGAAACGGTGGACAAGACGCTGGAGCAGGTCATGCGGGCCACCCGGGAGGGCATCCGCATCAACACGTTCATGCTCGACGCCACCTCCTATCTCACCAACTTCATCGAGCAGATCTCCAAAATGAACGGCGGCCGGGCCTTCTTCACCACCCCGGAGACCTTGGGCGACTACGTGCTGGTGGATTTTGTGGAGCACAAGCGAAAGCTGCTGGGTGGCCGCCGCCACTGAAATGCCTTCCAGCCGGCAAAGATTCCTCTTGCATTTGTAACGATTTCCTGTCAGAGTTACGTTGTTGAAATTACAAGCGAGTCGTTTCCGCGACCGAGCAAACCAGGAGGGATGCTATGAGACTGGTGGAGACAACTGCGAAGCAATCGGAGACAGGTGACGATGGTCGGTCTTGGCAAGCGCTGGCCAACTGCCTGGGTGTAGACCCCGATTTGTTCTTCCCGGAACGAGGGGCGTCAACCCGGGAAGCGAAGGAGGTCTGCCGAGCCTGCGTGGTGCGCGAGGAGTGTTTGGAGTACGCCATCGTTAACGGCGAGAAGTTCGGCATCTGGGGCGGCATGAGCGAGCGGGAGCGGCGCCGGGTCCGACGGGCTCGAGGACTCACCCGGGTGCGAGAGCCGGTGACCGCGGTGGCCGACAGCTCGGGCGCCTAGCGCCCACCTTTTGACGCAGACAGAGCGGTTTCGGGGTAGCCTGAGCCCATGAATCTCGGCGCAACAGAGTTGATCATCGTCTTGGTCATCCTGCTGGTGCTTTTTGGCGGGGCCAAGCTCCCCAAGCTGGCCCGCTCGCTGGGCCGAGCCCAGAAGGAGTTCAAGGAAGGCGTGACTGAAAGCACGAAGGCTGAGGAAAAAACCGAAGAGAAACCCACCGACGCCTAATATCACAGCCTTATGCCTGTGAACTCTTACTCGGAAGAGTTGGTCATGTCGTTGGGCACGCTTTGTGTCAATCCCTTTGAGTTGTCCTTCGACCAGTTGGAGTCGTCTCTGGTTGCGACCGCTGACGCGGGCTATACCGGGATCAGCGTTTGGCCGTTCACACTGGGAATGGCCGGTGTCGATGTGGCTTGGCTCGCCGACCGTCTTCAAGAACTTCAGCTAACCCACCCGGTGGCCGAAGCGGCCTTCGGTTGGCTGAATCCCGACCGTGACGCAGCCGCAGTCGAGATAGCCAATCTGAGCGAGTATGCCAATGCCATGGGCAGCAGGGAATTGGTGGCTGTAACTATGGAATCGACGCTGCCGCCCATGGCCGATGGTGTGGCTTGCTTCCGCACGCTATGCCAATCGGCAGCCGATGCTGGATTGAAAGTGAGCATGGAGTTTCTGCCCTGGACTGGCATTCCCGATTTGGCCACCGCGTGGGAGATCATCGAGCGGGCCGATTGCGACAACAGCGGCATCATGGTCGACACGTGGCATTGGTTCCGCCAGCCCGGTGGTCCCAACCCCGACCTGCTGCGCCAGATCCCGGCAGAAGTGCTTCGGGTGGTCCAGCTCTGCGATGCTGCTGCCGAACTCCCCAGCGATTTGGATATCGCCACCGAAACCATGACCGCCCGCCTCCTTCCCGGTGATGGCGCGGTTGACTTCGCCGAAGTCCTTGGCATAATCGCTGGTTCCGGCGCCACCCCGATTTGGTTCCCCGAGGTATTCAGCAGCACCTTGGCCGCGGCCGGCCCTCAAGCCATGGCCCCCCAAGTTCTGGCTGCTACCCGGTCTGTTCTGTCCTGAGCGCGATTCTCAAGCGGCGGCTTGTCGAAGCAGGCGCCTCCGCTCGCGTTCGGATCGGCCACCCCACACGCCGTGCTTGATGCGGTTGCACAGGGCGTAGGCCAGGCATGCTTCCTGCACAGTGCACTCATGGCAGATTTTTCGGGCTCTCTCCACCCCCAGGCCACTGCTGGGGAAGAAGATGTTGGGCGACTTCCCAACGCACTTGCCGTGATCCATCCAACTCTCGTTCATGGGACCTCCATCGGGTACATGCCCCCGCATGTAAGACGCCCCACCTCAGCCAAAGGTTCCCCCGGCTATAGGGATTCCAAGAGCCATCGGCCGCCCGTTCGCTCATCATAGCCATGAGATTGGCGTGATGGTGTCGCGGCTTGGTTGGCCGCTGAGATGGGTGTAATGGTGCCGCGGCGTGTTTCACCGTTGAAGTGGGCATTCGGGAAATCGCCTGAACGCGGTTAGAATGTCACGGCCCCAATTCCTACAGGAGCAACGCGATGACTGACACCATAGATGCCTTGCCCGAGCCGCCGGTTGGGCATGTCAAGGTGGTTTACATGGGTCCCGTGGCGCCCCATTGGGACTTCATGTCTGATTTCGGCGATTCTGGTCTTATCGAGCAGTTCAAGGCCCGGGTCGAAGCCCGCCTGCTGCTGCTGCCTCCCCACGATCCGCAATTCCGCCGGAACCGGGAGAGGGTCAATCGGGATGCCGAGCGCGAGAACCTGCTCATCGACTGGGACCTGGGGTACGACGAAGAAGAAGAGGAGAGCGAAGTCGACAGCACCAGAGAGGGGTAGACGTGAAAGCTGCACAGCATGGCATTGGAATCCAACGACATTGAGGCGGAGCCTGAGCGGTTCATCAACCGCGAGCTCTCTTGGCTGGAATTCAACAGCCGGGTGCTGGCCCAAGCAGAAGACCCGTCGGTGCCACTGCTGGAGCGGGTCAAGTTCTGCGCCATCTGGTGCTCCAACCTCGATGAGTTCTTCCAGGTTCGGGTAGCCGGGCTCAAAGACCAACTCGCCGGCCAATTCACCGGCACCACCCCCGACGGTCGAACCGCCGCCCAGCAACTCCATGACATCCGCATCGAAGTGGATGCCCAAATGGACCGGGCTGCTCGCTGTCTGAGCGGCTTGACCGTGGAAATGGCCGACGCCGGCATCGAGATTCTGAATTGGGACGACTTGGACGACGAGGACCGCAAGTTCCTCTCCGGCGAGTTCGACGACCGCATCTACCCGGTGCTCACCCCCTTGGCTGTGGACCTCGGCCATCCGTTTCCCTACATATCCAACCTCTCGCTGAGCTTGGGCGTGCTTATGATCGATCCGGCCGACGGCCACCAGCGGTTCGCCCGCCTCAAGGTCCCGGCCACGTTCGGGCGCTTCCTCCAACTCCCCGCCGAGCATCGGTTCGTTCCCGTCGAACAGGTGGTGGCCGCTCACCTGCCCACCTTGTTCCCCGGCATGGAGATCACCGAGACGGTGGCCTTCCGGGTGACTCGCAACGCCGATCTGGCGGTGGACGAAGGCGAGGCCCAAGACCTGCTGGCGGCGGTGGAGGTGGAGCTGCGTCGTCGCCGGTTCCGCAGTGTGGTCCGCCTCGAGGTGGAGCATCTTGTGTCGTCGGAAATCCGCAACCTGCTAATCGACGAGCTCGACATCGAGCGTGACGATGTGTACGAAGTTGACACCTTGCTTGAGCTGTCCAGTCTGTGGGATCTGTTCGCCGTAGACCGCCCCGACCTCAAGTATCCGGTCTGGCAGCCGATCAACCCCCTGCCCTCGGTTGCACCCGGCGACCAGCCGATCGACTTATTCGCTCGCATTCGCGAGGGTGACATCTTGGTCCACCATCCGTATGACTCCTTCACCGCGACCGTGCAGGAGTTCATCTGGCAGGCGGCCAACGATCCCAAAGTGCTGGCCATCAAACTCACCCTTTACCGAACCTCGGGTGACAGTCCCATAGTTCGCTCGCTCATCCGGGCCGCCGAGAGTGGCAAGCAGGTGGCGGTGGTGGTCGAGCTTAAGGCCCGCTTTGACGAGGAGGCTAACATTGAGTGGGCTCGCCGTTTGGAGCAGGCCGGCGTTCACGTGGCCTATGGACTTGTGGGGTTTAAGGTCCATGCCAAGACCTGTCTGGTTGTGCGGGAAGAAGCCGATGGTGTGCGCCGCTACTGCCACATCGGCACCGGCAACTACAACTCCATCACCGCGCGGGTGTACACCGATTTGGGCTTGTTCACTGCCGATCCTGAGATCGGGGTGGACCTGACCCAATTGTTCAACTCATTGACCGGCTATGGCCGCGATATTCGGTTTCGCCGATTGGTACCCGCGCCCCAGGCTCTGCGTCCCACGGTGACGGAGCTGATCCGCAACGAAGCAGCCCGGGGCCCTGAAGGCCGAATCATCATGAAGATGAACAGCCTGGCTGACGCCGAGATGGTTGAGACCTTGTATGAGGCCTCTCAGGCTGGCGTGCAAATCGATCTGATCGTTCGGGCCATCTGCTGCTTGCGTCCCGGGGTGCCTGAGATGTCGGACACTATCCGGGTCCGCTCTCTCATCGGGCGGTATCTGGAACACAGCCGCATCTACTACTTCGGCAATGGTGAGGACGTCGGTGCCCCGGCGTACTACATCGGTTCGGCAGATCTCATGCCTCGCAACCTCAACCGCCGGATTGAAGCCCTGGTGGCGGTGGTCGACCCCGATTTGCGCCGCCGGATCGACCAAGTCCTGGAATTCAACCTCCAAGACGATACGTTGGCCTGGGATCTTCTGGCCGATGGGATCTGGCAGCGAACCCAATCGCAGGATGGATTTGAAGCCCATACTGCGTTTGAACGGCTAGCCGCGGCCACCAATTCCTAGCTGATCGGTTTCAGCCTATGACGCGGATATCCGCGTTTTTGGCGCGTTCAAGCCCTACCGTATATTTCCGTGCGTTTCGGAACAGTGGCGGTGTTGCTCGGCGGTGGCGGGCTAATCACCCGCCATAGCGACGGCGAGTTGGAAGTTCTGATGGTCCACCGACCTAAGCACCTCGACTGGTCGCTGCCCGCCGGCAAACTCGACCCAGGAGAGACGCTGGCCGAGTGCGCGCTGCGCGAGGTCTACGAGGAGACTGGCTTCGTCTGCGAGCTGGGCCGAGAGCTTGGCATGGTGGAATACTCCGACCGACGGGGCCGCAGCCGCCAGGTCCACTACTGGGAGATGGACGCCATTGCCGGCAACTTCACCCCGAGTGCTGAGGTGGACGCCATCGCCTGGGTGCCGGTGGTGGAGTCGTTGAACTACTTCACGAGTGAACGCGACCTCAAGATCGCGAGCGCGTTCTTGGCCCTGGTGGGCGACAGCGTTTTGGCCTGACCGCGGCCGCTCCGAACCTTTCTCACTTGTTCACCTTCCGTTCAGACGGTCGCGGCAGGGCGGAAACCCGCCCCTCCTAGTGTTACGGCTGATCCAGAGCGCCGGACGGTGTGTTCAGCGTGCATTCAAGGAGGACATGTGAGGCAAGCAAAGCCTTTTGTACTGATTGTCGGTCTGATGACGACGTTTGCGCTGGTCGCCGCGGCCTGCGGCGGAGGCAACGACGACGAAGGTGCCGAGCCGGCGAGCCAGGCATCAGATGCCAGCAGCCAGGATGCCAGCAGTCAAGCCAGCGGCAGCTCCCTCTCCGGCCGGGTGACGATCTCGGGCTCGTCCACGGTGGAGCCGATCTCGGTGCGAGTGGCGGAGTTGTTCGAGGACGTGGCCCCCGATGTGCAGGTGACGGTGGACGGTCCTGGCACCGGCGACGGGTTCAAGCTGTTCTGTGAGGGCGAGACCGACATCTCCGACGCCTCCCGCGCCATCAAAGACTCCGAGGCCGCTGACTGCGCCAACGCTGGAATCGAATGGGTTGAGCTGCGGGTGGCCATCGACGGCATGGCAGTGATGACCGGTGAGGGCAACCCGGTGGATTGTGTGAGCTTCAACGACATCTACGGACTGGTGGGCCCCGAGTCGACCGGCTTCGGCTCCTGGTCGGACGCTGGCTCGATCGACGGGCTCGAGACCTCGGGTCTGCCGGATGCCGATTTGGACATCTACGGTCCGGGCGAGGAGTCGGGCACCTTCGACAGCTTCGTCGAGATCGTGCTGGAGCACATCGCCGAGGAGCGTGGCCAAGACGCCACCACCCGTCCCGACTACAACGCCAACGCCGATGACAACGTGATCATCCAGGGCATCCAATCGCGCGACACCAGCTTCGGCTGGGTCGGGTTTGCCTTCGCGGCCCATGCCTCAGGGGTGAAGCTGCTCCAGGTGGACGGCGGCGACGGCTGTGTGGGCGCCACCGCCGACGCCATCGCCTCGGGCGAGTACCCGGTATCCCGGTCGCTCTACATCTACGTGAACAAGGCCAGCGCCGAGGACAATCCGGCGGTGACCGCCTACGTGGATTACTACATGAGCGACGACGGCCTGGGCACTGCGGTGAGCGAGGTGGGCTACGTGAACCTCACCGACGACGCCAAGAGTGCCACCCGGGCCAATTGGGCGAGCCGCTAGGCTGCAGAAGCCAAGAATCAATGCCGCCGACCATTAGCGTGTGGACGTGACCGACACCCGTGTCGACCTGGCCGGGGAATTGACCGTTGACTCGCTGACGGCCGATCCCCGGCAGGCTCGAAAGGAGCGGGCCATCCGCAACTCCTTGGGGGTCACCGCGCTGGTTTCGGTGCTCATCTCCGGCCTCATCATCTGGTCGCTGTTCTCCGAGGCTTGGACGTTCATGGTGGAGGTGGACTGGGGCGCGGTGTGGGACATCGGCTGGTTCCCCCGCCGAGGCATCTACGACATCAAGACGCTGATTGTGGCCAGCCTCATCGTGACCGGCATCGCCATGGTTGTTGCCGGTCCGCTGGGGTTGGGGGCAGCCATCTACCTGTCGGAATACGCCCGACCGGGAATCCGCCGCACCCTCAAGCCCATCTTGGAGATCCTGGCCGGGATTCCCAGCGTGGTGCTCGGCTTCTTCGCTCTGGAGTGGATCGCCCCCAACGTGGTCAAGACCCTGTTCGGCGGACCGGCGGCCGGCTCGCTGCTGGCCGCGGGCATCGGCGTAGGGGTGCTGGTCGTGCCACTAGTGGCGTCTATATCCGAGGACGCCATGAAGGCAGTGCCCATGTCGTTGCGGGAGGCCTCATCTGGATTGGGCGCCCGCAAGATCACCACCACCCTCCGGGTGGTGCTGCCCGCCGCGGTGTCCGGGCTGATGGCGGCGTTCATCGTGGCCGTCTCCCGGGCTCTGGGAGAAACCATGGTGGTGTTCATGGCCGGGGGCGCGGCCCAAACCGCCATCTACACCCACAACCCGCTGGACGGGAGCCTCACCATGACCGCGGGGATGACCTCCCTGGCCCGGGGAACCGACAACGTGGTGGGTGAGGGTCTCACCTTCCAGAGTCTGTTCTTCGTGGGCCTGGTGCTGTTCGTGGTGACCTTCGCTTTGAACCTGGTGGCCGACCGCTTCGTCCACCGAGTGCGAGAGCAGTACTGATGGCCAAGGCCAGGCTCATCGGCGATCGCACTAACAAGATGATGGTGCAGGCTATGGAACGCCGCTCCACCGACGTACGGGGTCGGGTTTTCCAGATCAGCTTGCTGGTCACCCTGCTGATCTCGTTGTTCATCCTCGCCGTGCTCATCGTGGACGTGGTGATTGACTCTTGGGGACTGCTCACCGGCCGACCGGGCGGCTTCTTGTCGGGAACCATGCGCTCGCTCTCCGACGACCCCAAGCTCGGCGTACACCAGGCCTTGGTGGGCACCTTCTGGATCGCGGTGTTTGTGGCGGTGCTGGCCTTCCCCATCGGCATCGGTGCGGCCATCTGGTTGGAGGAATACGCCCCCAAGAACCGGTTCACCCGGTTCATCGAGCTGAACATCCGCAACCTGGCCGGGGTTCCCGCGATTGTGTACGGCCTGCTCGGCTTGTTCTTTTTCGTGAAGAGCCTGGGTGATCTCACCGGCGGCAAGTCCATTGCTGCCGCCGGCATCACCCTGGCAATCCTGGTGCTGCCCATCGTGATCATCACCGCCCAAGAGGCCATCCGAGCGGTGCCCCAAGGGTTGAAGGAGGGGGCCTACGGTGTAGGGGCCACCAAGTGGACCATGATCCGCAGCCAGGTGCTGCCCTACGCCGCTCCCGGCATTTTCACCGGCACGCTGCTTTCCATGTCCCGGGGTATCGGCGAAGCCGCCCCGCTGCTGCTGGTGGGTGCGGTCTCCGGCCGGCTGGGAGGCAATCCCAGCTTCTTCGATCTCAGCGCCATCAACGCCGAATCATTCATGGCCATGCCGGTGATCATCGTGGAGTGGGTACAGAATTCGGGCCGCGATCCGGGCTTTGCCGAGGCCGCCGCGGCCGCCATCGTCGTGCTGCTGGTATTCGTTATCCTGATGAATGCGGCCGCCATCTTCTTGCGAAACCACTTTGAGAACAAGAGAGGGTGATTCGTGGATACTGTCTCTGAGAGCGTGGGAACTGATCGCGTGGAAGCAGTCACCGAAACCATAAGGACCGACCAGATGGAGCAAGCCGAACCGCAAGTCGCCCCACGCCTCGGTCTAGATCTCGACCGCATGGTGCAGGCTGACGAGCCAGACACCGCCGACGCAGTGTTCGAGGTGGAAGACCTGAACGTGTACTACGGCGACTTCCGAGCCGTCCAAGACGCCACCTTCACGGTGTACGAGCACGAGATCACCGCCATGATCGGCCCATCCGGTTGCGGCAAGACCACGGTGCTGCGCTGCTTCAACCGCATGAACGATCTCATCCCCATCGCCCGGGTAGAGGGCCGGGTGGACTTCCGCAGCGTGCCCATCTACCACCCCCGGGTTGACCCGGTGGAGGTCCGCCGGCGCATCGGCATGGTGTTCCAAAAGCCCAACCCATTCCCCAAGTCGATCTACGACAACGTCGCCTTCGGTCCACGGGTGACCGGCATGGCCAAGAAGAAGGGTGATTTGGATGAGATAGTGGAGCGGTCGCTGGGCCGGGCCGCTCTGTGGGACGAGGTCAAGGACCGGCTGAAGGACTCCGCTCTGGGTCTGTCGGGTGGCCAGCAGCAGCGTCTGTGCATCGCCCGGGCCATCTCCGTTGATCCCGATGTGCTGCTGATGGACGAGCCGTGCTCAGCCCTAGACCCCATCGCCACCACCCGCATCGAGGATCTGATGCAGGAGATCAAGGACGACTACACCATCGTGATCGTCACCCACAACATGCAGCAGGCCGCCCGGATCAGCAACCGTACGGCGTTCTTCACTGCTCAACTCGATTCCACCACCGATCAGCGGTGCGGGCTCCTTGTGGAGTACGACCGCACTGAGACCATCTTCTCGAATCCCTCTGACGAGCGGACCGAGAACTACGTCACCGGGCGGTTCGGCTGAGCTCCGGTCCGGAGCCCGAGGTGGGAGAGCTGCGCAAGTCCTTCCACGAGGAACTGGACGAGATCCAGGCTGGCATCGTGCGCATGGCCGCGCTGGTAACCGAAGCTGTTCCCCGAGCCACCGAGGCGCTGCTGGAGTCCAATCTGGAACTGGCCCAGCAGCTCATCACCTCAGATGACGAGCTCGACTACCTGTCGGTACACCTCGAAGAGCGATGCCATCAGGTGCTGGCCCTTCAGTCTCCCATGGCCAGCGATCTGCGGGCCCTCAGCACCGCTCTCCGGCTCAACGCCGAGTTGGAGCGGTCGGGCGACTTGGCGGTGAACATCGCCAAGGCCACCCGGCGCATTTACGGCACCCGCTACGACGCCACCCTTCGGGGCGTGCTGGTGAGGATGAGCGAGGAAGCCTGCCGGCTGGTGCGGTTGGCCATCGACTCCTATGTCGACCGCAACGCCGGGCTGGCCGCGGCCCTCGACGACATCGACGACCAACTCGACGGCCTGAACCGAGACTGCGTACAAGCCGTGTTTCAAGCCCACAACGACGGCACCATCGATCTTCAAGCCGCCGTACAGCTTTGTCTGATCAGCCGGTACTACGAGCGCATCGGCGACCATGCGGTCAACATCGGCGAGCGGGTGGTGTACATGGTCACGGGATGGCTTCCCGAGCACACCGGATCGGCCCGATTGCAGGTCCGGGAGCACAACCAGCCCGTAGAAACCGAAGAGGAGTGATCATGGCGTCGCTGATCGCCTCTGGCCCGCGGCAAGGGGTGTTCGGATGATCGTCGCTGTTGTCGTGGTGGCCGCCGTGGCCGGCTTGGCGATAGTCGGGGCGGTGGCATGGCGCGAGCACCGGCGATTTGTCGATGCCGAAGAAGGTCGCCGCCTCGACGATGAGCTGCACCGTCGCCACGAAGACGAGGTCGTAGAGAGCGAGACCCGTCTCCGGGTGTCGTTGGACGCCATCACCCAGGGAGTGGTCATGGCCGATGCCGCGGGCAATGTGCTGTACCGCAATCCCTACGCCCGTCAGTTCACCGAAGCCCGTCATGGTGAGGCTCTGGTGGAGGCCGCGGTGGCCGAACTGCTGGCTGAGGCGGCCCGAGGACGAGCGGTAGAAAGAGAGGTCGAATTATTCGGACCTCCTCGCCAGTGTTTGTTCGTCAGCGCGATGCCGTTGCGATTCGAGAGCAAGGAGTACGGCTCGGTGGCACTCATCGACGACATCACCGAGCCCCAGCGGCTGGATGCCATGCGCCGGGACTTTGTGGCCAATATCAGTCACGAGCTCAGAACCCCGATGGGTGCGCTCAGCCTGTTGGCCGAGACTCTGGCCACCGAGACCGATCCCGAGGTGGTCTCCCGGTTGGCAGCGAGAGTGCAGGCCGAGGCCATTCGGCTGTCCGACATCATGGACGATTTATTGGAGCTAAGCCAGATCGAGAGCGATGAGTCATCCGAGCGGGCCCCGGTAGCCGTGCAGCACGTTATCGGCGAAGCCCTCTCCCGGCTGAAACCCGTCGCCGACGACAAGCAGGTGCCCATCGAAACGGTGCTTCCTGCCTTCGACCTGTTGGTTTGGGGCGATCGTCGCCAGCTCACATCCGCGGTCTTCAACCTCCTCGACAATGCGGTGAAGCACTCCGACTCCCAGAGGCCGGTAAGAGTCTCAGCCGATCAGCTGGGAGACTGCGTTGAGGTGGAGGTGCGCGATCAGGGCTATGGCATACCCCTGCACCACCAAGAGCGCATCTTTGAGCGCTTCTACCAGGTGGATCGATCCCGTGGGGGCACCGATGGCGGCGTGGGACTGGGCCTGGCCATAGTGCGCCATGTGGCCACCAACCATGGGGGAGAAGTCCGTGTGGAGTCCACCGAGGGAGAAGGCTCGGCGTTTACCTTGGCGGTGCCCATCGGAGCACAAGCATGAGCGGTTCGGCCCGGGTCCTTATCGTCGAGGACGAAGAGTCGTTCGTCGAGGCGTTGACGGTTGGGCTGGCCCGAGAGGGCTTCACCGTGAACGTTGCCCGCGACGGCAAAGAAGCCCTCGATTTCTTCAATACGTACTCCCCCGACATCGTGCTGCTCGACGTGATGCTGCCCCTGGTTTCCGGGGTCGACGTTTGCCGCCAGATCAGGGCCCGCTCCCAGGTGCCCATCATCATGGTCACCGCCAAAGGCGAGGAGATCGACGCTGTGGTGGGTTTGGAGGTGGGGGCAGACGACTACGTCACCAAGCCTTATCGCCTGCGGGAGCTGATTTCCCGGATGCGCTCGCTGTTGCGGCGATCTCGATGGACGGCGGAAAGCGAGACGTTCCGGGGAGAAGCCATCGAGGTGGGTGACGTGGCTGTAGATCCCGAGCGACATGAGGTGTTCGTACGGGGCGAGCAAATCGAACTGCCTTTGAAGGAATTCGACCTATTGGAACTGTTGCTGACCAATGCGGGGCGGGTCTTGACCCGCGACGCGCTGATCGATCAAGTGTGGGGCAGCGACTATGTGGGCGACACCAAAACACTTGATGTCCATGTCAAGCGCCTTAGATCCAAGATCGAAGACGACCCCTCCAATCCCCGCCGCATCGTGACCATCCGCGGCCTCGGCTACAAGTACGCCACCGGCGTTTCGGCAGAGACCACGTCGCCCACATCTCCGCCGTAGTCTCTCCAGTGTGATCAACATCCCGTTCTTGCGGCTGGTCAGGGTTCATGCCCTTGGTGCCGCGGGCGACGCCATGATCACTGTCGCCCTCGCGGGTTCTCTCTTCTTCTCCATCGATCCCAGCGCAGCTCGGCTCCGGGTCACCCTCTATCTGTTGTTGACCATGGCCCCGTTCGCCGTGGTCGGCCCGCTAATCGGTCCGGCTTTGGACCGCTTTCGAGGCGGGCGGCGTCCCATGATCCTCGCCATCAATGGGGGGAGGGCATTTTTTGCCTTCTTGATGATCTCCAACATGGATTCGCTGCTGCTCTTCCCTCTTGCCTTTGCCATGTTGGTCCTCCAGAAGAGCTATGGCGTGGCCAAGGCTTCCATGGTGCCGCTCATTTTGCCGAAAGAGGAGCAGTTTGTGGGGGGCAATGCCCGGTTGGCGCTGGTGGGGAGCGTCTGCGGGTTCATTGGGGCCGGTCCCGCGCTTCTGGCCAACCTGGTAGGGGGCTCGTCGTGGACCGTGGGTCTGGCCATGGTTGTCTACATCATGGCTGCGCTGTCCTCCCTGTCGCTGCCCCAGGGCCGCATCGACCCTGAGCCGGTGGACGATGAGGATGCGAGCAAGCTGCGCGGCGTGGGCATCCGCAAAGCGGCCACCGCCACCGGCACCTTGAGGGGCATTGTGGGATTCATGACGTTTTTGGCTGCGTTTGCCTTACGGGGCGGAGCCGACGACGTGAACCTGTCCGGGGTGGGCAAGGCGTTCGGCGCCGGAGTCCGTCACGCCCTTCAAGGCGACGTGGCCTCCGACGCCAGCCCGGCTTGGAAGCTGGGGTTCGTCGCGGCCGCTCTGGTCTGCGGGTTCTTGATCGGCTCGCTGCTGGCCCCCAAACTGCGTGACCGGTTTCGAGAAGAGCTCATCATCGCCACAGCTCTGGTTGCTTTGTTCCTTGTCGGCCTGCTGGCCGCTTGGGGAGGGGGTTATGGCTCGACGCTGCTGCTTGGGTTAGGTGTGGGAATCACTGCCAGCGCCGGCAAGCTCTCCTTCGACTCCATAGTGCAGCGCGACGCCGAAGACGCCAATCACGGAAGGGCGTTTGCCGTCTTTGAGACCCGCTTCCAGATCTTCTGGGTGCTGGGCGCACTTATCCCGGTGGTCATTCCCATGCCCGCCCGAGTCGGCTTCATCCTCATTGCCATAGCCGCAGCAGCCGCAGCGGTGTTCTTTTGGCTGCGGGGAAGCCCTAATGATCCGTCTGGTCGGGCAGATCGATTCGGGCCAGCCATAGACCAGGGGCATCAACCTCAGCAGGCGTAGGCAGTTCTCGCTCCGAACGCCAGAGCCGGGCCAGGCCCTCGGTACCGGCCCGCTCCACTACCCCGTTGGCAAAGGCCGCCCCTCGGTCATACTGGTCTTGGGTCAGCTCGAGGCCGAATAACCGCTCGATGAACCGATCGGCCGCGCCAGCGGTCACCCGCCGCCGCCTCAGTGCTTCGCTGAGCTGCTGGTAGGAGCCGATGAGTCCGCGCCCAATGCTGTCCATAGTCCAATCGACAAATCCGGCAATCACCGTTACCAAGGCCGTGATCTGGGGCAGCAGAACTCGCTGGGCTGGCGATTGAACAGCACCCAAGATCACCTCGGGATCGCCCAGCACCGACTGAAGGTTGCTCAGCGACTCAGGGTCGGTTAGATCCAGATCGCTCAGCCGGTTTTCCAGCGCGGCGGGGTCGGTATCGAAGCTGCGGACATACTCGAAAAGCAGCTCATCCAATCGGCGGCTCACGTAGGGGGTCGACAGCACCGCATGGTGGGTTAACTCGTTCAAACACACCCAGAGTCGAAGGTCATCTGAGTCCAAGCTCCATTCATTTGCCAGTGCGTCGATGTTGGCGGGAACGATCATCAGCTCTGAGCTGTCACGGGGGATGGGCAGGTCGTATTGGCCCAAGCTGCGGCCGGCCAGGTTGCCCACCATGCTGCCGGCAGTCATGCTCATCATAACTGGTCCGACCATCTTCATGATCTGGCCGAACATGGCCTGAGCGGGATCAAATGATGTCTCCTCTTCCTCCGCTTGGCTCGACACGCTCCCAAGGGGTTCGAGCAGGTTCTGATATGCGTTCAGGGTGGTAACGGCCCACTGAGATCGGGTTACCGGCACGATGGACGCAGCTTGGCCGTCGCGGGTGGTTGAAAGGCCGGTGACGTTGGCCACCTGGAGTTCGGCCACTCGGGCCAGCTCGCCTATGGCGATGCGATCGGCAGGATCGACATTGGGCTCAGACGCTCCTTCGGTGGCCACTGCCACCGCGATCTGGCGCGCCGTCTCCCAGGTGGAAGACGCCTGTTGGGAGAAGAGTTTGCCCAGGTCTCCGAAAATGGGTATGCCCTTGAAGGGGTTGAACTCCTCTGGTGAGTCGGGATCGCTCACGTGGTGATGCTACCGGCATTTCCTGGAATTCCGATTGGCTGACCGTTCATCGGAGTGATTCCACCGAAGCGTTAGCGTTTACACTCAGTCTGTGAATCCGCCAGAAACCGCAGACGTGTGGGTCGGCCTCAGTGAGTCGCCGCTGCCGCTAGATCTGGTGCTTTCTTGGGTGGGCCGGCCGGATTGCGGCGGCGTAGTTCTATTCAGCGGCAACGCCCGCGATCACTCAGAGGGACGCCCGGGGGTGACCGTGCTGGAATACGAGGCCTACGAGGAGCAGGTGGTCCCCCGTTTGGAGGCGTTAGTAGACGAGGCCCGGGCCAGGTGGCCGGACATCGGACGGGTAGCACTGATTCATCGAGTCGGTCGAGTGGAGATCGGAGAGTCGGCGGTAGTAGCGGCGGTCTCTGCCCCCCATCGTGAGGAGGCCTTCGCCGCGGCCCGGTTCTGCATCGACGGGCTGAAGGCCACCGTGCCCATTTGGAAGCGGGAGATCTGGGAGGGGGGTGAGAGCTGGGGTTTGGAGTCCCAGCACATCTCTGAAGCCGTAACAGTCGCCCCCTCGGGCGAGTCGGCCAGCTGATTTTATGTCACGAGATTTGGCTATAGATCTGGGCACGGCCAACACGCTGGTTTACGCCCGCGGCCAGGGGATCATCTTGAACGAGCCCTCGGTTATCGCCCTGAACCGAAAGACCAACGAAGTGCTGGCCATGGGCCGAGAGGCATGGCAGATGATCGGCCGCACACCAGCGCACATTGTGGCTGTCCGCCCTTTGCGCAAAGGGGCGATCACCGATTTCGAGGTCACCCAGCGCATGATCCGCTTGCTGCTCCTGCGGGCCGGAGTCAATCGATTCAGCCGTCCCAAGGTGGTCATTTGTGTGCCTTCGGCGATTACCGCGGTCGAGCGCCGGGCCGTGGTTGAGGCTGCTCGAAGGGCGGGAGCGGCCGAGACCCGGCTTATCGAGCAGCCGCTGGCCGCGGCCATAGGCGCTTCCCTGCCCATCCACGAGCCGGTTGGCAACATGGTGGTTGACATCGGTGGAGGAACCAGCGAAACCGCCCTCATCTCCTTGGGAGGAGTGATCGCGCTCAAGGCCATCCGGGTGGGGTCGTTCGACATCGATGCTGCCATCCAGTCCTATGTTCGACACGAGTTCGGAATTGCCATCGGCGAGCGCACCGCCGAAGAGGTCAAGATCACCATTGGCTCCGCGGCCTATGTGTCCGGCGAGTGCAGCGCCGAGGTTCGAGGCCGCAATCTAATGAACGGCCTGCCCGAGACCATCGTGCTATCTCCGTTCGAAGTGCGAGCAGCCATCGGCGAGCAGGTTTTGTCCGTCGTGGACTCCGTGGTGTCGTGTCTGGTGGAGGCGCCTCCAGAGCTGTCGCAGGATGTGATCTCCCGCGGCATTCACCTGGTAGGGGGCGGGTCGCTGTTGCGGGGGATGAGCGAGCGGCTGTCCCAGGCTGCTGATGTTCCGGTGAGCTTGGTTGACACACCATTGGAGGCGGTGGTGATGGGAGCAGGCCGATGCCTGGAGTCCTTCGAAGATGTCCAGGCGATGTTTATGGAGTGATTTGGGTTGAGGGGGTAAGCCCTGGTCTAGTCGGGATTGGAGTGATTTGGATTGATGGAGCAAACCCGGGTCTAGTCGGGGCTGGTGAGCAACTCGGCGGCGTCTCTTGTCTGCCAGTCGCGATCCTGGGAGGCCCGGTGGATGGCAGCCTCAACTTCGGGTCCGTCAAAAGGAGCTAGTGCCAGCACCGCTCGGCGGCGCACGGCAACCCGGTCGGTGGTCGCGGCCAGGATGGCGTGGAGTCCCTCAGGATGGCCGATCGCCCCCAAAGCGGCCACGGCCGCCTCCCGCACCAATGGGTTTGAGTGGCCGGTGGCCAATTCCGCCAGCTGCGACACGGCGTCGAGATCGCCAGTGTCGCGGTCGCCAGCGTCGAGATCGCCAGTATCGAGATCGCCAGCGTCGCGCTCACCGCAGGCCCACGCGGCAGTCTCCACCACGTCATCGCTCGGGTCGTCCAGCAAGGAGACGGGAGATACTTTGGGGCGGGTAACGGTCAAGGCGGCGGCCCGCATCCGTACCGCTGGCGATGGATCGTTGAGAGCGTCTCGCAACTCGCCGTCGGTCAGCGCTCCCATCCGGTCCAAAGCTCCGAGAGCCGATGCTCGCACCCGGGGGTCGTCCTCGTTCTTGGCCGCCCGCGCCGTTTTCACATCGCCAACGTGTCCGGCGATCACCACGTCGCGTCGGCTTGATCCTTGGGATTCTTCTCTGGGTTCCTTCACACCAGCGTTTCCAACGCGATAGTGACACCTACGAAGAACAGTCCCACCAGCATGGTCAGCCCTGCCCCCAGCAAAACGATCACAAAGAAAAGGCCGACACCGGCCCGCAGGCGCTGCCACCATCGAAATTGCGCTTCTTCGCCGTAGTCAGCCCGGTAGGAAGCCAATACATCCCGCTCGGCCCGTACCAGTCGCCAGTTTTCCCATCGGTGCTGCAGCCTGATTTTCAGCGTGCTCCAAGTATCGTCGGAGAGGGAAGTACGAATGCGCGACCAGTCGACCACAGAGAAACCCAGGATAGTTCCACCCACCGAAATCCGGGCACCGCTATGACCCGCGAAGCCACTTCGTTTGACGAGTTGGGAGTAATCCCATCCACCGAAGCGTCTTGGTGGCGCCGCAACTTGCGTTGGCTGGTCTTTGTGGCCGTGCTGATCTTCTTGATGGTGGTCACTTCTGTGGTGTTCACCTTTTGGCGCACCGATCAGGTGGCGGTTCGACCCGGCTCAGTAGAGGAAGTGCCGTCGCGGGTCACTGTTTCAGGTGCTGAGGTTTACCCTCCGGAAAGCGAGATTGGCCTGGTAACGGTGAAGGTCAGTCAGCGGCTGACCATTTGGCAGCGAATCGGCGCCGAATTCGAGTCAGGGGTTGACATCGAGCCCGAGCGGACATTCGTGGGTGATGGCACCCGCGATGAGCTTCGCCGCCTCAACGAATTGCGAATGGAATCCTCCCAGCACACCGCGGTCGTGGTAGCGCTGGAGCACTTGGGCTATGAGATTCCCCGTCATGCCTCAGGTGTCATCGTGGCCGAGGCGATGAGCGGGACCCCTGCCGCCGAGGCCTTGGAGCGGGGCGACGTGATTGTGGGCATCGAAGGTATCCCCGTGGCTGACTTGATGGACTTGGCCGAGGTCTTGGCTTTGCGGAGCGCAGGCCAGACAGTGGTTTTGGACGTTGAGCGAGCCGACAGCAGGGAGGTGGAAGCAGTGGCCGTGGAGCTCATTGAATCTCCCGACGAGCCTGGGCGAGCGCTGATCGGCGTGGGGGCGCGTGAGCGGGTCGACATCGGCGACCTGCCCGTGCAGATCGAAATCGACAGCGGGAAAATCGGAGGTCCGTCGGCGGGCTTGGCCCTCACCCTCGGCATCATCGATCTCTTGACACCTGGCGAGCTGATGGGCGGACGGCAGGTGGCAGCCACTGGCACGATCGCGTTCGACGGCTCGGTGGGGGCAATCGGAGAGGTTGATCAGAAGGCCATTGCCGCCGAGAGAGCCGCGATCGATCTCCTGCTGGTACCCACCTCGAATCTGAGCGATGCCCTCGAACACGTCAGCAGCGACGTTCAGGTAGTGGGTGTGGATACTCTTCAAGATGCCATGAACGCATTGGCGGAGGTCTGAGAACACTACGATTTCGGCAGTGGCCGATCATTCTTCTACTGAGACTCCCTTTGAGCGGATCGACCCTGATCAGGTATCCGGCCATAGTTTTGCCGTCACTCGCAAGGGTTTCGACCAAGAGCAGGTTCAGGCCTACCTGGTGTCAGTGGGCAATCAGATTCAAGCGGGCCAGCAGCAAATCCGAGACCTTCGAGAACAGGTGATCCAGGCTGAAGGTCAATCCGAGCCGGCGTCTGAATTCAGTTCGCAGGGCGTCAAGCTGCTTGAAGGCGGTGTAGAGGCTTCTCGTCGGCAAACCCAGACTGAAGCCGACGAGATGGCAGCCCGGGCTCGCAGGTTGGCTGAAGAGCTCCAGTCGACGTTCGAAGGGCTGCGTTCACAACACGATTTCTCGGGTGCTGACGAGCTGGCCGAACTGCTGGAGCAAGCATACGAGCAAGCTCAGGCGGTGGCCGGTCTGCTTCAGGAGGCTCGAGACCAGGCGGAGGCCGAAGTGGAGCATGGTCGTGCCCAAGGCCGAGAGATCGTGGAGCAGGCCAAAGCCCTTCGCCTCACCGTGTTGCGGGACATGGCCCGGCGTCGCCAGGGTGCCCGTTCCCAGGTTGAGCGGCTTCGCGCCGGCCGTGACAAGCTCATCTCAATGTTGGGGGAAGCCCGGAATTCCATCGACCAGTCGATAGAGACGGCCAGGCTCTCGCTGGCCGAGGCCAAAGTGTTGGCCGATGCTGCTGCCCGACGGATCGAAGACGAATCTGAGCCCACCGACCTGGCCTTGCTATCGGAGTTGGATGATGCCCAGGCCGTGGGCATGGTGCCCGAAACCGCCCCCTCCCCTTCAGTTGAAGAGGGCGTGACGCTGTTGCCCCCGGTTGAGCGCGACCCTGTGGAAGCGGCCGCCGAACACCCTGTCCTTTCCAGCGCTGGGGATGACAGCGATGTGGACGCCATCTTCGCCCGCCTGCGATCCCAAAACGAGGGAGAAGAAGATGAGGCGGATACCGGGCAGGACGCTGCTAAGTCCTCAGCCTGCAAAGACTAACCTCCACTGAGTATGCGAAATCCCCGAGATGTGTTCAGGCCGCGCCCGCCATCTCGCCCGCGGTTCTCGCGCCGGTCCAAGATCATCGCCGGGCTCATCTTGGTGCTGTTGCTGGCCGCCATCTTGTCTTTGCGGGGCACGGCCCGCATGTGGACCGACTACCTGTGGTTCGACTCGCTCGGCCACGGGAGTGTCTGGACAGAGATCCTGGTCTACAAGATTGTCTTGTCGGTCATCTTCATCGTCCTCTTCTTCTTCCTCATGTACTCCAACCTGGCCATTGCCGACCGGTTGGCGCCCAGCACCCGTCCGCCGGGCCCCGAAGAGGAGCTGATCCGCCACTATCACGATGCGGTCGGTCATCGCCGTCGCCTGGTGAGCATGGTGATAGCAATTTTGTTCGCTCTCATCGTGGGCGGTGGCACCGGCGGGGAGTGGCAGAAGGCGATGCTCTTCTTCAACCGGGTGGACTTCGGCATAGACGATCCGCAGTTCGGCTACGACATCGGCTTCTACGTGTTCCAACTGCCGTTTATCCAGTTCTTGATCAGCTGGATGTTCCGGGCTCTCATCATTGTGGCCGTCATCACCGCAATCGCCCATTACGTGAATGGCGGCATCCGGGTGCAAACCACCGGACAGCGGGTAACTCCCCAGGTGAAGGTTCACCTATCGGTACTGTTGGCCCTCATCGCCCTGGTTAGGGCCGTGGGCTACTGGTTTGACCGGTTCGGCCTCAACTTCTCTTCTCGGGGACCGGTGGACGGTGCCTCCTTTACCGATATCAACGCCCAGCTTCCCGCCATAAACCTGTTGCTGTTGATCTCGGTGCTGTCGGCGGTTCTGCTGGTGATCAACATCTGGCAGCGGGGCTGGGTGTTGCCGGTGACTGCGGTGGGTCTGTGGGTGATCGTGGCCATAGTCATGGGCGCGATCTATCCGGCCATCATCCAGCGGTTCCGGGCCGAGCCAGAGGAGTCCCAGAAGGAAGCGGTCTACATTGAGCGCAACATCGAGGCCACCCGCCACGCGCTGGGCCTAGACAACGTGATCACCCGCCCGTTCTCCCCTGACACCCAGATCACCGTCGAAGAGCTAGCCGGCAACGAGAGTGTGCGCAATATCCGATTGTTGGACCCCGACATTGTGCCCAATGCCTTCCAAGTGGAGCAGTCCGAGCGCACTTTCTATTCCTTCGGCGGCGAGGTCGACGTGGACCGCTACGAGATCGACGGCAAGATCACCGAGGTAGTGGTCGGCGCCCGCCAACTCAATGTGGCCGACGTTCCCCAGCAGTCTTGGGAGGGTCGCCACGTTCAGTACACCCACGGCTATGGCGTGGCAGTGGCCCCGGTGAACTCGGTGACCACCCAGGGATCGCCCGACTTCGTGGTGGGAGACGTGCCGGTGGTGGCCAGCGACGACTTCGAGTTGGACCGACCCCAGTTGTATATCGGCGAGAATCTCACCGGCTATGCCATCGTGGGGGCCACCATTCCCGAGGTGGACTACACCGAGGACAACAAGACCGTTCCGTTTCAATACGACGGTGAAGCGGGAGTGGGAATCGGCAGCTTCTTCCGCCAGTCGGCGTTCGCATTGCGATTCGGCGACATCAATCCGCTGATCTCTGGTTTCGTAGACGGTGATTCCCGGATCATCTTCAACCGTGACCTGCGCCTTCGGGTTCAGAACCTGGCCCCGTTCCTGGAATTGGACGCCGATCCCTATCCGGTGGTTTCCGAGGGTCGGGTGTTCTACATCGTCGACGCTTACACCACCAGCAACCGGTATCCCTACGGCCAGACCCCCGACATAAGCGATTTGCCGTCGGAAAGCGGGCTGCGCAAGGACTTCAACTACGTTCGCAACTCGGTCAAGGTGGTGGTGGACGCCTTCGACGGCACCACCACCTTCTATGTGATCGACCCCGACGATCCCATTGTCCAGGCTTGGCGGAAAATCTTCCCGGGTTTGTTCGAAGACTTTGAGCAGATGCCCCTCGACCTCAAGAACCATCTGCGCTACCCCGAGGACCTGTTCCGGGTTCAGACCTCCATTTGGGCTCGCTACTTCATCGATGATCCCGAGACTTTCTATGCCAATTCGGTGACCTGGGCGGTGGCCCAGGATCCGGGCACCCGTATCACCGCCCGAACGTTCGTCGATGAGTTGACCGAGGCTATTGCCGCAGAGGAGACAGCCACCGCAACGGTCACCCGCCAGCTGGAGCGGAGAATCCGGCCCTTCTACCAACTCCTCCAGCTCCCAGGAGAGGAAGACCCGGACTTCGTGATCTTCCGAACGTTCGTACCGGTGTCCGGGTCGGGCGACGAGGAGGACGAGCGCAAGGAGTTGACCGCGTTCATCGCCGCCAAGAGCGATGTCGCCGAGGATGGCAGTTTGGGCGAGTATGGACAGCTTGTGGTCTACACCGTACCGGGCACCAGCATTCCCGGGCCGAGCATCGTGGACGCCAAGATCCAGGCTGATACCCAGATCGCCGACGCTTTCACCCAGTTGAACCAGCAGGGATCTACCGTGCTCCAGGGCAACCTGCTGATGATACCGGTGGGTGACTCGCTGCTGTTCGTACGGCCCGTTTATGTCCAGGCCACCGGGGCTACCGAGCTGCCCCAGGTGAAGCAGGTGATCGCCGGGGTCGGCAACGACGACGATTTCGTCCTTGTTATCCGCCCGACCCTGGAGGAGGCCTTGGCTGCCCTGGCCGATCCCGACGGGCTCTCGGCGTTTCCCGCCCCGCCCGCGGCGCCCGAACCCGACGGCGGCGAACCCGCACCCACCGCGGTGCCGTCCGTTCCCGAACAAGGACCCATTGACGAGGACACTCGTCAGGCTTTGAGCGAGCTCATCTCCGAGCTACGGACAACCCAAGAGTCAATAGACGAGGACCGCCGCACTCTCGACGGCCTGATCGAGGAACTGGAGTCCCTGCTCGACTCCGCTGGCGGCTAGTCGGCGAGAAGCGGCTAATCCAGCAGGATGTTGTCGGGGCGGGGCGTGCCCTGTTCTTCTAGCAGGAAGTAGTAGCCCATCAACACGGTCTGTCCGTCGGTGATGCTCTCAATGTTGCCGTCGGCGTCCATGTTGAGGTTGGCGCCCCAGATGGCGAAGAACACCTCGGTGGTCTCGGTGTTGTTGTCGGGGGTGTAAAGGGTGTGGATCGAGCCGGCCGGCTCGTAGAGGAACGAACCAGCCCGGTTCAAGAAGTCGCTCTCCTTGTACCCCCAGGCCCCGGCGCTGGTGTAGGCGAACACCTGGCCGGTGTGCTTGTGGGTCTGCACCGAGTAGTTCGGCGGGAACTGGTTCTTGATCACCCACAGCCCTTCGCTCTCCTTGATCTGGAGCACCTTGAGTCCGATGCCGTCGGGGCCGTAAGCCCAAGGGAGATCATCTTCTCCGATGTGCTGGGCGGTGGGGGCAACCATCATGTCAAGCATGGGGGGATCTTACGCCCGCCATGCGGCCAGCCCCCAGCGTCAATCGATCTCGGTGCGGGTGAGCCGCCAGGAGGTGTAGACCAATCCGGCGAGGCCCACAGCCAGCGGCACGATGTACGACGCCAGCGTGGACCGGTCGGCCAGCCGCATGCTCACGTCGGTGGCATCCGACAGAATGCTCATGGGATAGCTGCGTATCGACAGGCGGGCGAACCAGTCGCCCAGCCGCGACATCAGCAGTTCCCAGATGGCGATGTAGCCCAGGCCGGTAAGCAGCGACCGCTTGAACTGGAGCCCGAGAGCCAAGAAGAGCCCCGAATAGGCGAACACCGCCAGCGCGGTGGCTACCGCGGTGGCCACCAGGAGGTCGCCGACGCCGGTAATGGCCGCGGCCACGGTCATCACCGCCACCACTATGGGGCCAACCACGGTTAGCACCGCCGCGAAAGCCGCGGTGGCAATTGTGTGGCGGGGAACAGGACGCAGCCACACGTACACCAAGGTGCGGTCCTCCACCAGGTTGCCCAGCGCGGCCGAACCCAACGCCAAGGCGATGAACGGGGCGAAGATATTGGTCCCGAAAGTCCCCATGCTCCGGGTGGCCACCTCCACCGGATCGTCGGCGGCTCGGGCCACGAAGGCCAACAAGATGGCCACCCCGCTCAGCCCGGCCAAGGCCAGCATCCGGCCAGTGCTGATCTGGCTGCGAATCACGACCCGGTAGATATGGAGGTTCATCGCTTGCCCTGCTCATTGTCTGAGGCTTGGCTGGCAGAGGCTCTCATCGCCCCACCAAATATCGGAAGACGCTCTCCAGATCGTCGTCGAGCGGACGCAGTTCCAGCAACGAGGCATCTTGGTCCCGGGCCGCCGGGGCCACTGCTCGTCGGAATGCCACTGCATCCGAAGTGTCCACAACCACAGAATCATCCGCTTCCAGGCGACATCCGGAGATCGCCCCTCGGTCCAACAGCGCAATGGCCAGCGCTCGGGGTTGATCGGTGCGGATGCTGATGCGCAGCGGCCGGTCGTCCATCAGGTTGCGGATCTCCCGAAAATCGCCCTCCGCGGCCAGGCGACCCTGGGCTATCACCAGCACCCGGGAGCCGAATCGCTCCACCTCGTCGAGCACGTGGCTTGACACGATCACGCACTTGCCCTCTGATCCCAGTCGGTGGAAGAGCTGGATCATCTCCCGCCGCTGCCGGGGATCGAGGCCGGTGAGGGGTTCGTCCAGGGCGATCACCAGAGGATCGTGGACGATGGCCTGGGCCAGCTTGATGCGCTGGCGCATGCCCTTGGAGTAGGTGGACAGCTTTCGGGGATCGTCGGGGTCGAGCTCCACGGTCTGGATGGCCCGGCGGGCGGCCTCGGCCGGGTTGTCAACGTGGTGCAATTGGGCGGCCAACTCCACAAACTCCTGACCGCTCAGGTAGTCGAGTAGCGATTCTTGTTGGGGGGCCATGCCGATGCGGCCCAGAACGGCAACGTCGGCGCGGGGGTTCTGGCCCAGCACGGTCACTGAACCGTTGGAGGGCTTGGCCAAGCCGCACATCATCCGCAGCATGGTGGACTTGCCCGCGCCGTTGGGTCCAAGCAGGGCGGTGACCCCGGCCCCAATGCTGAAGCTCACGTCGGACACCGCCACCAAGTCACCGAACCACTTGGACACGCTGGTGGCCTGCACCATGGGAGGAGGCGCGGCTTGTTTGGAACTGCTTGCTCCCGGGGGTGGCGGAGGGCCGGCTTGGGCTTGGCTCATCCGTTGACCTCGATCCGCTGGTAGCGCCAGCGGGCGAACGCTCCAAAAGCAACGATGAGCCCGATGAGGGTCAGGTATATCGCCCAAGTATCCACTTGATTGAGGGGTGGTCCATCGGGGTCGACCTGCCCAAAAATGCGGGAGACGGCCTCGAAGGGCAGGCCGATCAAATTCAAAAGCGCATACGAGTCGCCAAGCTCCGCGCCTTCAGCGAGTCCGTCGCCCACCGCAGAGCTGGCCAACAGACCGACGAAAATGCCCACGCTGGCCAGCGAGCGGCGTGTCGTAAGGCTGGACAACGCCAGCGAAAGTGCCGTCCAGAAGACAGCCAGAGCAGTGCCCGAAGCCAAGATTCGTCCTAGTTCGGTCAGCCAGCCGGTCGTTCCATCGGGTCCGGCGTCGGCCAGGGTGAAGGCGATGAGCATCAACAACGGAGGCCCCAGGGTCATCGTGCCCAACACAACGGCCACGGCTGCGAACTTGGCCGCCAAGTAGGTGTCACGGCTCAGTGGCGATGCCAAGTACAGCCCCAGCATGCCGCTCCTACGATCGGTACACACCGCCTCTGGAGCGACGAACGAGGTGAATAGGTAGAGGGCACCAGTAATGAAGAAGTAGTAGTCGGCAGTGGAATCCAACCCGAGTTCATCGCCTCGAGGCAGGAAGGCGGCGATTCCGATGAACACGATGGCGGGTATGAACGCGATCAGCAGGGCGAGTGCGGGGAGAACCTTCTGCCAATTGGACCGCTTAAGGCCAAGCACCCGCTGCATGGTGTGAAGGCCCAGATTCATCATGGCCCGCCGAGTCCCGTGGCGGTCCCCGTCGTAGGCCAAATAGCCGCGGTCGTGGATGCGGGCCTCGGTCATTGGGAGGCCTTGATAAACACGTCTTCCAGCGTGGTTCGCCGGGGCTCTAGACGGCGCAGCCCCAGTCCCAGGTCGGCCACCAGATCTCGAATCAGGTCAGTAGCGGCATCGATGCCGGTCACCGTGAGTGTGTGTCCGTCGACAGCTGCTTCTACACCTTGGGCCGCTAGTGCCGCGGCTAGCGGTTGGGGATCGGAGTCGAGCTCTACTCTCATTCCCGCGGTGGCGGACCCCAGGTCTTGCAGGGCGCCGCTGTGGCCCACCACTCCGTTGGCCAGGATGACCACCGAGTCGCACACCCGCTCCACTTCCTCCAACAGGTGCGACGACAGCAGGATGTCGATGCCGAACTCACTGCCCACCCGTCGGATTAGGGCCAGCATGTCGTCGCGCTGCACAGGGTCGAGGCCGTCGGTGGGCTCGTCTAGCAGCAGCAGGTCGGGATCATGGGCCAGGGCCTGGGCCATTTTCACCCGTTGGCGCTGCCCGGTGGACATGGTGCCCACGGGGCGGAACCGCTCCTCGCCCAAGCCCACCTGCCACAGGGCGTCGCTGGCCCGCTCGGTGGCCGCCCGTCGGGGAAGTCCGTGGAGTTGGGCGATGTGGCGCACCAGGTCGGAGGCCTGCACGTCGCCAGGCAGGTCATGGTGCTCGGGGGCGTAGCCCAGCCGGGCCCTCAGCTCAGGCCCGCTTTGGTCGGGATCCACCCCCAGCACGTTGAGGGTGCCGCCCTGGCGGGGGCGCAGCCCCAGCACCAAGCCCATGAAGGTGCTCTTGCCCGCCCCGTTGGGCCCCAACAGCCCGGTGATACCCCGCCCGATGTCGCAGTCCAGCCCTTGGAGAACGTGGTTCGAGCCGTAGCTCTTCTGCACCCCGCGAGCAGAGATGACGATGTCGGACACTGGGCGAAACCCTACCCCCGGTCTGACCCCATTAGGTCGTCGGGGGTGGGGAAGTGGCAGGCAACCGGGTGTCCTACCCCCAGGTCAAGCAACTCGGGGTCGTATTCGGCACAAATTGACTGCGCCTTCCAGCACCGGGTGCGGAATCGGCAGCCCGACGGTGGGTCTGCGGGATTGGGCACATCGCCCTCGAGCACTATTCGCCGCCGCTGGCGCTCCCGGGGAGGATCGGGGACCGGAACCGCCGACAGCAGTGCCTGGGTGTAGGGGTGGGCCGGCAGTTCGTAGACCTCCTGCGCGGTGCCGACCTCCACAATCCGTCCCAGGTACATGACCGCCACCCGATCAGAAATGTGGTGGACCACTGACAAGTCGTGGGCCACGAACAGGAAGGTGAGGTTGAGACTCTCCTGGAGGTCTTCCAGCAGATTCAGAATCCCGGCCTGCACGCTCACGTCCAGGGCCGATACCGGCTCGTCCAGAATCAACAGATCGGGGGATAGGGCCAGCGCCCGAGCAATGCCGATTCGCTGGCGCTGACCTCCTGAGAATTCGTGGGGATAGCGATTTCCGTGCTCGGGGTTCAAGCCGACCAGCTCCAACAATTCGCTCACCCGGGCCTGGATGTCTCCGGTCGTGCGGTGAACGCGAAGCGGTTCGGAGATGATCGACGACACCGTCATCCGGGGGTCCAAAGAGGCCATCGGGTCCTGGAAGACGATCTGCATGGCCCGGCGGCGATGCCGCATCTGCCGCCGGTCCAGCGATGCCAGCTCCTCTCCATCGAAAATCACCGATCCCGATGTGGGCTCTGTGAGCCGGAGGATGCAGCGGGCCACGGTGGACTTTCCAGATCCGGATTCACCGACCAGGCCCAGGGTCTCTCCCTCGTCGATGTGCAGCGACACTCCGTTGACGGCTTGGACCGTGCCCACCACCTTTCGTCGAAGGCCCTTGGCTCTAATGGGAAAGTCCTTGAACAGCTCCCTCACCTGCAAGAGGGCGTTGTCAGCCGGCTTGTATTGGGGATGGCGGGGGAATTCTCGGTCTAGCGGCTCGAGCCGAATCTCCACCTCAGTGGCAGGCTCGGCCCGCGCTTGGAATTCCTCGGCGCGGATGCAGGCCGAGGACTGTCCGTGCTCGCCAACCGCCTTCAGATCAGGCAACTCGTCGGTGCAGGCATCGGTAGACCAGTCGCAACGGGGTGCGAAAGCGCAACCTGGCGGTGGGGCCAGCATTGACGGAGTAGTGCCGTCAATAGGGGTGAGCCGCCGGTTCGCCGCCGAGTCCAGGCGGGGGATCGAGGCCAACAGCCCGTCCGTGTAGGGGTGGGTTGGCCAGACGAACACGGGGTCCACCGGGCCGGTCTCGGCCAAACGCCCGGCGTACATGACCGCCAAGCGGTGGGCGGTTCTGGCCACTATGCCGAGGTCATGGGTGATGATGACCAGGGCCGAGCCCGTGGCCTGGCGGGCTCTCTCCAGCACTTCCAGCACCTGGGCCTGGATGGTTACGTCGAGAGCCGTGGTGGGCTCATCCGCGATCAGCAGATCGGGGTCGTTGGCGATGGCCATGGCGATCATGGCTCGCTGGCGCATTCCTCCCGACAGCTCGTGCGGATAGGAGTCCACTCGCTGGGGGGCATTGGGGATGCCCACCAGATCGAGCAGCTCGACTGCTTTCGACCGGGCGATGGCCGCCTTGGTCCGCTGGTGGATGCGGACCCCTTCGGCGATCTGGGCCCCGACGGTCATAACCGGGTTCAGCGAGGTCATCGGATCTTGGAACACCATGGAGATGGACGAGCCCCGAAGCTGCTCGAGTTCCTTGTTGGCCATGGCCAGCACGTCTCGGCCCCGGTAAGAAACCGATCCGTTGACCTGGGCGTTGGGGGGCAGCAGACCCAACGCCGCCATCACGCTCACCGACTTGCCCGAGCCCGACTCGCCCCCAATGGCCAGCACCTCATTCTCAAACACGTCCCAGCTCACCCCCCGAACCGCTTGTACGTCTCCGTCGGGAGTGGGGAATGTCACCTCCAGGTTCCGCACCGACAGCACCGGCACGTCGGCTCCTGATTCGGTTTGGCCGGTCATCGTCGCTGCTCCCGACGGGGGTCGAGGGCGTCGCGCAGGCCGTCGCCCACGAAATTCACGCACAGCACCAACACCACCAGCACCGCCCCTGGCAGATAGAACAGCCACCACCGGGTGCGGGCGGCGTCGCGGCCCTCGTCCACCAGTGATCCCAGCGACACCTCGGGGGGTTGAATGCCGAAGCCCAAGAAGGCCAGTGCGGTCTCGAGCAGGATGGCCGTGGCCACCGTGAGGGTGGCGTACACGATGATCGAGCTCATGGCGTTGGGGATGAGGTGGCGGAAGATGATGCGGCTATTCGACGCTCCCAGGGCCTCGGCCGCCTCGATGTACTCCTTCTCCCTAATGGAGAACACCTCGCCCCGCACCACCCGGGCCAACGGTGCCCACAGGAACAATCCGATCACCACGGCCACGAACATGAGGGAGCTGCCCCCGCTGGCCCGCGTGCGGGTGCCCAGCACCATGAGCACCGGCAGCAGGGGAAGGATGAGCAGGAAGTCCACCAATAGCCCCAGGGCACCGTCCACCCGACCTCGGAACCACCCTTGTACCGCGCCCAAAACTGATCCCAGCACGGTGGCGATGCCGGCCACCACCAAACTGACGTGGACCGATACCCGAAGTCCCCGCATCGACTGGGCGAACATGTCGTGGCCGATGGTGTCGGTGCCGAACCAGTGGCTGGCCGACGGCCCCTGAGACAGATCGGGCGACAAGTCCTTGTAGCCCCAGCCGGTGAGCGGCTCGGCCAGGTAGCTGAACAGGTAGGCAGCCACCAGCACAACGCCGGCGGCCACCGCCAGCCGGTGGGCAAGGAACCGGCGGAGTACAAGGCGCCACTGCGAGCGGGCCTCTGTCTCGACTGGCGAGTCGGCGAATACGTTGGCGGGAATGTCAGCCATCTCGCACCCTCGGATCCAAGAAGCCGTAGGTGAGATCGGTCAGCAAATTGACAATGATCACCGAGATGCCCACTGCCAACAGCCATCCTTGGGTTACGGCCACATCCCCGTTGAGCAGGGAGTCCAGGAACAGGCGGCCCATGCCCTTCCAGTTGAACACCACCTCGGTGACCACTGTGCCGCCGATAAGGGTGCCAAACGTGAGCCCGGTGTAGCTCACCACCGGGAGCAGGGCGTTGCGGAGGGCGTGGTGGGTGATGACCCGGCGGCGAGGGACCCCTTTGGCTCGGGCGGTTCGGATGTAGTCGCTCTCCAGTACATCCAGCATGGCCGAGCGCTGGAACCGGCTGGTGGCTGCGAGCTGGATCAAGATGAGGGTGAGAGCGGGGAGGATGATGTGCCCGGCCCGGTCGGCCCATGTGCCCCAAAAGTCGGCGTCGAGTCGGGGCGACTGTTCGCCGATGGTGAAGAAGATCCGCCGGCCCCACCAGTCGTTGAACCTGATGCCCAGGTCTTTGAGCAGCGCGCCCAGCCAGAACACCGGCATGGCGAAGAACAGAAAGGCGAAAAAGGTGGAGATGTTGTCGAACGCACCGTATTGGCGGACCGCGCTTACCACCCCCACCGCCACGCCGAAGATCACCGAGATGACGGTGGCGGCGATGACTAACCGCAAAGTGACCGGGATGGTTTCGCCCAACAGGGTGGTAACCGCCCGCCCGTTGTCGGTGGAAGTTCCCATGTCACCGGTGGCCAAGTCGCCCAGCCAGTTTCCGTAGCGCTCAATGAGGGGCTTGTTGAGGCCCAGGCTGGCTTCGAGGCGTTCGACTTGGTCAGCGCCGCCCGGCTGCGAGAGCAAGAAAATTCGTTGCTCAGCGATGGGGTCGACGGTGGCCACCAGCAAGAAGGCAACCACGGTTGCGATGAAGAGGACGACGACGGATATGAGCAGCTTGCGTGTCGCGTAACCGAGCACTTGTAGGAAAGCTAGTTAGCGAGAACCCATTCTTCGAGGTTCCAGGTGAAGCTTTCCGTGGTGGGGTTGTCTTGAATGTTTTGGATCTTCTGGTTGTAGGCCAAGAAGAAGGGGAGTTGGTAGACGGGGATATTGGGCAGTGTCTCCCACATCAGGGCGTCGGCCTCGTTCAACAGATCAGCTTGGCGGTTGAGATCGAGTGTGAAGGTGGCTTGGGTCAATAGCTCGTCGACCCGTTCATCAACGTAGGCCCCCAAGTTGGTTTCACTGCCGATTCCGAACGCCACAGAAGCTGAGGACGCGGGCAGGGGACCCCCCACCCAGGCGAAGATGGCCAGATCGAAGTCTCCCGGCGGACCCGGTGGGTCGTTGTTGGCGCCGAGGAGCGCGGGGAAGATCTCGCCACCGGGCAGGTTGTCGATGGTGATCTCGATACCGGCCTCGGCCAGCTGGTTCTGCACCAGTTCTTGGAACTGCTCCCGACGGTCGTTGCCCCCAGTGGTGCGGATTCGCAGGCTCAATCGTCGGTCGTCTTTGGCATAGACATTGCCGTCCAACTCCCAGCCGGCCTCTTCCAGTACGGCGCGGGCGGCAGCGACGTCCCGCTGCTGGAACTCCGCCAGCGTGTGATCTTCGTACTGGGCTTGGCCGTTCATGAAGATCCGGTTGCCCAGAGCCTGGGCTGACTCGGAGAACGGCCGCATCAGCGCGGTCACGATCAACTCTCGGTCGAGGGCCAATGCGATGGCCCGGCGGGCCTCTAACGGCACTGTGGTGGTGTTGAACGTGATGTGCTCCCAAGTGGGTCCGAAGGTGATGGAGGTTTCCACCCCGCCAATGCGGTTGACCTGTTGCACCAGGTCTACTTGGGGTTGCGGGTAGATAACGTCGACTTCACCGTTCTCCAGCGCCAGCGGCAGATTGCCCACATCGCTGATGAACCGGAACGTGACCTCGTCGATGCCGGGCCCATCGCCGAACCAGGTGGGGTTGGCCACCAGGGTTAGATCGCTGCCCGGGTTGTACTCGTCCACCACATAGGGGCCGGCACCGACACCCGGGTCGGCACGGAAGCCCTCGCTCCAGTCGCGGCCCAGGTGGGCAGGCGGGAACGGCCCGGAGAACAGTTGGATGTACTCAACATAGGGCTGGCCTGCCGGCCAACGCAGCCGAACGGCCTTGTCGTCCACCACCTCCAGATCGGCGCTGTCGAAGCCCGCGGTGCTGCCGCAGTCATCCCCGGCCTCGTTGCAGTTCTCGAAGAAGAACACCAGGTCGTCGGAGCCGACCGGAGTCCCGTCGCTCCAGGTGGCGTCTTCCCGAAGCCGGTACTCCACGACCAGCGGATCCTCGGTGATGACGGCGGGAAGCGACTCGCAAAAGTACGGTTCGAATGAGAAATCAGGGCGGATCCGAACACAGGTGGGCCAGACGGCTCGCATGATCTGTCGACCGGCCAGGAGCTGGTCGGCCGCGGTCAGATTGTTGAAGTTGGTGATCTCCTGCTCCAGGCCGATAACCACTTCGGTGTGCTCGTCTGTCGAGGAGCCGCCGCAGGCCGCGCCCAGCAGCGAGAGTGCCAAGAGGGCAATCATCAGTACGCGCCACTTGAAGCTGGCTTTGGTTCCACTTGTTTCCCGCACGGCGTACACGATATCCCGGTCGTCGGATGTCGCTGGGGTCGATAGCATGGAAGCGAAGGGAACATATCCGGGTGCCCGGCGGTTGTAACCTCAACCGGTAGCGAAGGAGAGAGCAGTGACATTGGAAACCGTCCGCAACCCAGCGGCCCTCATCGAGATCACCGAGTTGGTGGATCGGCTGCTGGACGCCATCGATGGGGAGCTCACCAGCCGCTCTCGGGTGGTAGACGGACTGTTGGACCTGCGTCTCGCTGCTACAGACCTCCCCGAGGTGGTCGCCCAAGTCGACGACTGCCTGGCCACCCTTCCTGGCAATACCACGGTGACTAACCGTTGGTGGATGGAGACGCTGGCCGACCTCCGCACCGCTGCTTCTAACTAGTACCCCCGGCTGCACTGAATGAGTGGGGGGGATACGCTCGCGGGGGAACGGGAGGTGGCGAGATGAGTGAATCCTCTTCGGCGGTGGTGGGGAGCAGGTTGCTTCGGAAGGAGGATCCGGAGCTGCTTACGGGTGAGGCCCGGTTTGTGGACGATCTGGACCTCACGGGGGCGTTGTGGGTGGCGTGTGTGCGGAGTCCGCATGCTCATGCCCGCATCAACTCGGTGGACTTGAGCGGAGCGCTGGCTGCTGATGGCGTAGTGGCGGCCTATTCGGGGGCTGATCTGGCCGAGTCCTGGGGGCCGCTGCCGTGTGCGTGGCCGGTGACCGACGACATGAAGAATCCGGCTCATCTGCCTATCGCGGTGGATAAGGCCAACTATGTGGGCGACGTGGTGGCGGTGGTGCTGGCTGATGATCGCTACGGGGCGGTCGATGCTGCTGGCTTGGTCGAGGTTGACTACGAGCCTCTCGATGCGGTGGTCGACCTGGAGGACGCCCTGGCCGACAGCAACGTCATCCACGAAGATCTGGGCACCAACGCCTCCTACACCTGGGAGCTGACCCCCGATGCCGACGCGGTGGAGGCCGCGTTCTCAGCGGCCGACCATGTGGTGTCGGAGCGCTACATCCAGCAGCGGCTCATTCCCGCGGCCATGGAGCCCCGAGGGGTGGTGGCTGTGCCCGCGCCGTTTGGCGGCGACATCACCATCTACTCAGCGACGCAGATCCCCCACATCCTCAAGGTCATGGTGGCCCTCACTCTGGGCCTGCCCGAGCAGAAGGTGCGGGTGGTGGCCCCGTCGGTGGGGGGCGGGTTTGGCTCCAAGCTGAACGTGTACGCCGAGGAGATCATGTGCACCGCGCTGGCCCTGCGCCACGGAGTCCCGGTGCGCTGGACCGAGGGTCGGTCCGAGGCCGCCGGATCCACCATTCAGGGTCGGGGCCAGATCCAAGACATCGAACTGGCCGCCGACGCTGAAGGACGGATTAGCGCAGTGCGGATCAAGCTGGTGGCCGACATGGGGGCCTACCTCCAACTCGTCACCCCCGGTGTGCCGCTGTTGGGCGCCTTCTTGTACCACGGCTGCTATGACATTCCGAACTATTCCTTCGTGTGCACGGGGGTGTTCACCAACATGACTCCCACCGACGCTTACCGGGGGGCGGGTCGGCCCGAGGCCACTTATGCCATCGAGCGGGCCATGGACTCGCTGGCCGCAGCCGTGGGTGTGGACGCTGCTGAGATCCGTCGGCGCAACTTCATCGCCCCTGAGCAGTTCCCCTATTCGTCGGCGCCCGGGCTGGTTTTCGACAGCGGCAACTACCCCCAGGCTCTAGAGCAGGCCCTGGAGTTGGTGGGCTACGAGGGACTGCGGGCCCAACAGGCCGAGCGCCGGGCAGCGGGGGACAGTCGTCAACTGGGTGTGGGCCTGTCGAGCTACGTGGAGATGTGCGGTTTGGCCCCCAGTCGGGTGCTGGCCTCGTTGAACTACGCCGCTGGCGGGTGGGAGTCGGCCACCGTGCGGGTGCTGCCCACCGCCAAGGTGCAGGTGGTGACCGGAACATCGCCTCACGGCCAGGGCCATGAGACGTGCTGGTCGATGATCGTGGCCGACCAACTGGGCGTGGACCCCGACGACGTGGAGGTGCTGCACTCCGACACCGCCATCTCTCCGCTGGGGCTCGACTCCTATGGTTCCCGGTCGCTGTCGGTGGGCGGCACTGCGGTGTACATGGCGGCCGACAAGGTCATCGACAAGGCCAGGCTCATCGCCGCCCACCAGATGGAGGCCAACGTGGAGGACTTGGAGTTCTCCGACGGCATATTCCGGGTGAAAGGCCAACCCGACGCCGAGATGCCGCTGGCCGCGGTGGCCTTCGAGGCCTTCACCGCCCACAACTTGCCCGACGGCATGGAGCCCAACCTCGAGGGCCACATGACCTGGGATCCGCCCAACTTCACCTTCCCCTTCGGCACCCACGTGGCGGTGGTGGAGGTGGACACCGAAACCGGCGAGGTAGAGGTGGTGGACTACGTGGCGGTGGACGACTGCGGTAATCAGATCAACCCGATGGTGGTGGAGGGCCAAATCCACGGCGGGATCCTCCAAGGGGTAGCACAGGCGCTGTGGGAGGAGGCGGCGTTCGACGCCGACGGCCAGCCCCGCAACGTGAGCTTCCTGGACTATCTGGTACCGTCGCCGGCCGAAACCCCGTCGTTCCGCACCGACTCCACGGTGACCCCCAGCCCCACCAACCCTATGGGGGTGAAGGGCATCGGCGAGGCCGGCACCATTGCTTCCACCCCGGCGGTTATCAACGCCATCGCCGACGCGCTGTCGCCGTTGGGGATCAACGATGTGGAAATGCCGGCCACGCCCGAGCGGATCTGGGAGCTGATTTCGGGGTCGTAGAGCAGGCCATTGGCCTACTTTCAACCGGGCGGCGGGTCCTGTCACCTACGGCGGCCTGGCCGTCGGAGCGGCCAGGTCCGCCTACGGCGCCACCCCCCGCCCTACCGGTGTTCCGATCCGCTAGTTGTTCTAGATAAAGCTATTGCGGCGTTGATCAGGCCTAGGTGGGAGTAGGCCTGGGGGTGGTTGCCCAGAAGGCGCTCGCTGGCCGGGTCGTATTGCTCGGGGAGCAGCCCGGTGGGTCCGCACAGGTCTAGGTAGCGGTCGAATAGGGCCCGGGCGTCGTCGATCTGTCCGATGAGCACGTAAGCCTCGATCAGCCATGAAGTGCAGATCAGAAAGCCGCCTTCGGTGCCGGGCAGCCCGTCGTCGTGGCGATAGCGGTACACCGTCTGGCCGTCGCGCAGTTCACTCTCCACTGCTTTGAGGGTGGACACGAACCGGGAGTCGCTAGGGGGCAACAGCCCGCTCAGACCGATCCACAGCAGGCTGGCGTCGAGGTCGTCCGACCCGTAGGCGGTGGTGTAGGAGCGGCGCTGTTCGCTCCACCCGTTCAAGATCACGTCGGCGGCAATCTGGTGGCGAAGGGGCCGCCAATACGGGGCCAGCTCGGGGTCGATGCGCTCGGCGATCTTGATGGCCCGGTCCACCGCCATCCAGCACATGACTTTGGAGTGGACGTGATGGCGGGGTGGGCGACGCTCCTCCCAGATGCCGTGGTCGGGCTCGTGCCATCGGGTGGCCACCGCCCCCACCACCGCTTTGACCACCTCCCAGTGCCGGTCGGTGAGGGTCACCTCGGCTTCGCAAAGCCGCCAGGCCAGATCGACCACCGGGCCGAACACATCGAGCTGCACCTGGTGCTCGGCGGCGTTGCCTATCCGCACTGGGCGGCTTCCGGCGTATCCGGCCAGCTCGGGCAGCACCGCCTCGGGCAGGGCTTCGTCGCCCACCAGCGGATATACCGGCCGAAGCTGTTCGGGGCTGGGGAGGTGCTCCACTCGGTCGAGTATCCAGTCGAGCAAGTCGCCGGCCTCTTGGCTGCTGCCCAAGGCCAGCAGGGCGGCTGCGCTCATGGTGGCATCTCGGGGCCAGCAGTAGCGGTAGTCCCAATTGCGGACCCCGCCCATTACCTCGGGCAGGCTGGTAGTGGCCGCGGCCAACATGGCGCCCGAGGGCTGGTGGCACAGTGCCTTGAGCACCAGCGCCGACCGCTCCACTTCCTCGCTGGCCACAGGCGGCAGCGTCAGATTCTGCACCCAGTCTCGCCAGTGGTGCTCGGTTATCTGCCGACGGTCGGTTTCGGTCAAGTCGGTGCGGTGGGGGCGGCCGTGGACGCCGAGTCGCAGCATGAGTTGCAGCGGTGCCCCGTCGAGCTGAACGTCGGCGACTGCGGTCTGGTGGGGGCCATGGTCGACGATTTCCCAGCTCACTCCGGGCGATAGCAGGACCATGGTCTCGGCCGCCCCCCACACCTCCAGGCCGCCGTCGATCAGGTGCAGCCCGGTGGGAGCTCGGCCGAAATCCAGCCGGGGGGCGAACTCGATGCGGATCCGACCGGTTCCTTCGATGGCTCGGACCAAGTTGGTGCGCCCGGCCGCCTCGGTGGGGCGCTGGTCGGAGCAGTCCAGATAGTCGGTGACTGTCACATCCGACCAGCGGGTCTCGGTGATCATGGTGCCGTTGAGATAGCGGTGGGAGATGGGCGGGCTGTCGTCGGGGCGGCCGATCGAGAAGTGGCCTGCTCTGGCGCCACCCAGCAGCCCGGCAAAGACTGCGGGGGAGTCGGCTCTGGGATGGCACATCCAGTTGACCGAGGCGTCGGCGGTGACCAGCGCCACTGTTCGCTGGTCGCTGAGCAGGCTGTGGCGCTCGATGGGCAGGGCGTGCTCGCCCATGAGCCATGCCCGGCGCCGCTCGGCCAGAAGGGCGAGTATCTGAGCCACCGACTGGGGGTCGTTCAAGCGCCCTTGGGCCAGGGTGGGACCCTGTCCGACCTTCAGGCCGATGTCGGGGCCGGCTAGGCGGGCGAACGCGTCCTCGTCGGTCACATCGTCTCCGGCAAAGATCACTGCCTCGGCCGAGACATCGGTTCTCAGCCGGTCGAGGGCGTCGCCCTTGTTGAGGCCCAGCACCGACAGCTCCACCACCATCTTGCCGGTTTTGACGTGGACGCCGTCCCAGGCGCCCGGACCCTTCAACACATCTTGCGCGGCGACGGCGGCGACCTCGGGGTCGGCCTTGCGATAGTGGAAGGCCACTCCGGCGGGCTTGGGCTCGATAATGAATCCGTGGTCGCGCCGGGCAATGTCGTTCAGTGTCCCCATCACCCGGTCGCGAAGCTCCCGTTGCTCCGGGGATAGGTGCTCGGCGAAGCCGACGTCGAACTCGGTTCCGTGGCTTCCCACCAAGTGGATCTCCTCGGGCAGGCGACTCAGTGCGGCCAGATCCCGCAGTGCCCGCCCTGAGATCACTGCTACATGGGTGTCGGGCATGGCGGCCAGCTGGCGCAGTGCGGCCACCGACTCCCGGAGGGGCCGGGCCTCATCGGGGTTGTCGATGATGGGGGCCAGCGTGCCGTCGTAGTCGCAGGCCACCAGCAGCACCGGCACCCGGGCTAGTTCCCGCAGCCGGGTGTCCACCTCCTCGTCCGTCATCATCGGGCCAGACCGGCTGGCCTCGGTCATGAACAATCTCCGAGACGGGCCAAGAATCGCTCGGTCATTCGCAGGCCTCCAAGCGGGCCAAGAATCGCTCGGTCATTCGCAGGCCTCCAAGCGGGCCAAGAATCGCTCGGCCCACCGTTGGGCGGTATTGGACCGCACTACCCGTCGCATGGCCCGCATAGCCGGGTTGGCGTCGGCCCCGGAGCGGTGGGTGGCGGCCTCCATAGCGGTTTTGAGCCCCTCGATGTCGTGGGGGTTGATCAGCTCGGCGGTTCGCAATTCCTGGGCTGCGCCGGTGAATTCGGAGAGCACCAGCACGCCGGTATTGTCGGGTCGGCAGGCCACGTATTCCTTGGCCACCAGGTTCATGCCGTCACGCAGCGGGGTCACCAGCATCACGTCGGCGATGAGGTACATGGCCACCAGCTCCTCGATGGGGTGGCTCTGGTGTAGGTAGTGGACCACCGGGCTGCCCATGACCCCGAAGTTGCCGTTCACGTCGCCCACCATCTGTTCCACTTCCTGGCGGACCTCGGCATATCCGGTGACCTGCGACCGGCTGGGCTCGGCTATCTGCACCAAAACGCAGTCTTCCGCCGACAGCCGTCCTTCGGCCAATAGCTCCCGGAAGGCTCGCAGCCGGACCTCTATGCCCTTGGTGTAGTCCAGGCGGTCGACTCCCAGCAGCACGGTGGCGGGCGATCCCAGGGATTGGCGGATCTCGGTCGCCCGTACTTGCACGGCGGGGTCGGCGGCCAAACCGGCGATGCGGTCGGTGTCGATGCCAATGGGGAAGGGGCCCACTTGTGTGGTCCGTCCGTTGCGAGAGATCACCCTTCCGGTGGTCTTAGCGCCGGTGATCCGGTTCACTGCCCGGCAGAAGTTGTCGGCGCCCAACGGGGTTTGCAGGCCGATCAGATCGGCTCCGAGCAGTCCGTCGATGATCTCGGCTCGCCATGGCATTCGGATGTACAGCTCGCGGGCCGGGAACGGAATGTGGAGGAAGAACCCGATCCGCAGGTCGGACCGGGCCTCTCGCAGCAGACCGGGCACCAGCATCAAGTGATAGTCGTGGATCCACACGGTGGCGCCGGGAGCGGCGAGATTGGCCACGGTGGCGGCGTAGCGCTGGTTTACGGTTCGGTAAGCGTCCCACCAGGTGCGGTGGTACTCGGGGGGCACCAGGGCGTCGTGGAACAGCGGCCACAGGGTGGCGTTGGAGAACCCCTCGTAGAACAGTTGGAGCTCACCTTGGCTGACCCCCACTGGGTGGCACTGGAACCCGTCAACCTCAAACGGCTCGGTGCCCGGGCCGGGGACGCCCGTCCAGCCCACCCATGCCGCGTCGGGATTGCCCGACATCACCGGCCTCAGCGCCGACACCAGCCCGCCGGGGCTGGGAACCCACTTGGCCGTATCGCCCTCCCACACCCGCCTCACTGGGAGTCGGTTGGCCGCCACCACGAAGCTCCACTTCTGATTGCTGGCGGCCACGGGGCCAAAATATCGCGCTGCCAACCGACAACAGAGGTTGTTATGCTGATTGGCGAGGTGGCCCCGTCCCGGGTGGCCGAGTCCGATTTTGGCGGTTCGGGACGGGGCCGCTCTTTACGCTATCGGGTCATAGTGACGATTCACTTAAATGACTGACATTAGGTGAAATCAGTCGATGATCAGTAGCTGGTCGGGCAGCTCTCGGTCGTCAGCTACGTCGATCACCACTCGGCTTAGGGTGCCGGCGAAGGGGAATTGGCCGGTAGTCCGGGGGCTGGGAGACGGTGCTCTGGTGAAGCCCACGCTGATGCCCACCGCGTGGATGTGGGTGTTGTGGGTGACGGGCATGTCCACCGAGGCGGCTTCTTCGCCGTTCACCAATAGCCGACCGGTCCCGGCGTAGCTGCCGGTGCGTTCGAAGGCGGCGGTGACGGTGACCGGCCCGGTGGGCAGCGCCTCTGGGGTCTCGGCCACGTAGTGGTCCCAGGCCATGTTGTAGTCCCACACCAACCTGCCGCCTTGGATGAACAGGGAGAATCCCGAGGCCACATCGCCGCAGGCCAACAGCGTGCCGTCGTCGCTGTCGGCCCGGGTCAGCTCCGCGGTGATCTCGTAGGACACGTTCTTGAGATCGGGGCACCCGTCGCTGGGGATATAGGCCCCCGGGTAGTACACGAACCGGGAGCGGCTGGTGATGGGCCGGGGTTTGGGCACGTGGAACCGCTCCAGGATGCGGTCGTCCAGGGGAAGCACCTGGTAGGCCCGGGCCGCCTCCCACCACCGGTCGATGAGCTCGGCCAGCCGCTCGGGCTCGGCCTTGGCCAAGTCTTGGGCTTCGGAGAAGTCCTGATCTAGGTGGTACAGCTCCCAGCGGTCGTCGTCGAAGCTCTCCCCCTGGATGTGGCGGGTCACCGCCTTCCAGCCGTCGACCCACATGGCCCGATGGCCCAGCATCTCGAAGTATTGCTCGTCCTTGGCGGTGGGCGCGTCGGCGTCGGCGAAGGAGTACACCATGCTGGTGCCCTCCATTGGCATCTGGTCGATGCCGGCCACCTCAGCGGGAGGCTCCAGGCCGATGGCCTCCAGCAGCGTGGGGGTGATATCGCTCACGTGGTGGTACTGGGTGCGCACCGAGCCCTGGTCGTCGATCCCGTCGGCCCAGGAGATGATGAGCGGGTCGCGCACCCCGCCGGCGTGGGTGTTCTGCTTGTACCACTTCAGCGGGGTGTTGCCGGCCATTGCCCACCCCATGGGATATGCCATCCAGGAGTTGGGCCCGCCGATCTCGTCGATATCGGCCAGCTGCTGGCTAATGGGCCGGGGTTCGAGGCCGTTGATGAAGCGCATGCTGTTCTCGTGGCCTGACGGCCCGCCCTCCTGGGTGGCCCCGTTGTCGGACAGCAGCACGAACACCGTGTTGGTGGCCTGGCCGATCTCATGGAGCTTGGCGATGAGCCGGCCCAAGTGCTCGTCGGTGTGGGTGAGCATCCCGGCGTAGGCCTGTTGCATCCGGGTGGCCAGCCGCTTCTCATCGGCGCTCAGATCATCCCATTCGGGCACGCCGGGGTTGAACGGAGGCAGCTCGGTGTCGGCCGGGATGATGCCGATGTCCTTTTGGCGGGCGAAGCGCTCCTGGCGGATGGCGCCCCAGCCGGCGTCGTAGCGGCCGTTGTAGCGGTCGATATAGGGCTTGGGGACGTGTATCGGGTAGTGACCGGTGCCGAAGCACAGGTACAAGAAGAAGGGCCGCTCGGGCCACGCCGAGGTCTGGTTGGTGACCATGGCGATGGCCTGGTCCACCAGATCCTCGGTGACGTGGTAGCCGGGCTTATCGGGGGCGTCGATGTGGTGGTTGTCGGCCACCAAGTCGGGATCCCACTGGTTGGTGGCGCCGTCGAGGAAGCCGTAGTAGCGGTCGAAGCCCCGCTGGAGCGGCCACTGGTCGAAGGGGCCGGCTGGGGTGGTGTCCTCGATGGGGGCCAGGTGCCACTTGCCCACCGCGAAGGTGGAGTAGCCCGCAGGGCGGAGCATTTCGGCCAGTGTGGCCGCCCGGTTGGAGATGCGCCCGGTGCAGCCGGGGAAGCCGGTGTCCCAGTTGCTGACCACCGCCATGCCCACCGAGTGGTGGTTGCGGCCGGTGAGCAGGCATGCCCGGGTGGGGGAGCAGATGGCGGTGGTGTGGAAGTTGTTGTAGCGCAGGCCGGTGGCGGCTAGTCCGTCCATGGTGGGGGTGTCGATCTCGGAGCCGAAGCAGCCGAGGTCGGCGAAGCCGACGTCGTCTAGGACGACCATGACGATGTTGGGGCTGTTGGGGGGTGGGGTTATGGGATCGGGCCACCAGGGGGTTGAGTCGGCCACTGTGTTGCCGACGACGCCGCCGTAGGTTTGAGCATCAGAAGTCATGCCAGGTTGCTAGCACATACAGGGTTAGGGTGGGCGATGTGCCGGATCGGTTGTTGAATGAGCGGTTGGTGGAGTTTGGGACGACGATTTTTGCTGAGATGTCGGCGCTGGCTTTGGCTACGGGGGCCATCAATTTGGGGCAGGGGTTTCCTGATACTGATGGGCCCCAGGAGGTGGCCGATGCGGCGGTGGCGGCCATTCGGGCGGGGCACAACCAGTATCCGCCGGGGTTGGGGATCGCTGATCTGCGGTTAGCGGTTTCTGAGCACCAGAAGCGGTTCTACGATCTGGATTTCGATCCCAACACCGAGGTGCTCATCACCGCCGGGGCCACCGAAGCCATCGCCGCGGTCATGCTGTCGCTGTTGGAACCGGGCGACGAGGTGGTGCTGTTCGAGCCCTACTACGACTCCCACATCGCCGGCATTGCCATGGCCGGGGCCCAGAGGCGGTTGGTGACCCTGCGGCCTCCCCACTACCGGTTCGACCCCGACGAGCTGGCCGCGGCCATCGGCCCCCGTACCCGGATGATCGTGGTGAACTCGCCCCACAACCCCACCGGCAAGGTGTTCGACCGCGCCGAGCTGGAGCTGATCGCCGAGCTGTGCCGCCAACACGACCTGTTGGCGGTGACCGACGAGGTGTACGAGCACTTGGCCTATGACGGCGAACACATTCCCATGGCCACGCTGCCGGGGATGCGAGAGCGCACGATAACCGTGTCGTCGGGGGGCAAGACGTTCTCGTTCACCGGGTGGAAGATCGGCTGGGTGTGCGCAGTTCCCGAATTGCGCGATGCCGTCACCACCACCAAGCAGTTCCTGACCTTCGTCAACGGAGCGCCGTTCCAGCACGCAATCGCAGTTGGCCTGCGGCTGGGCGACGACTACTTCGACGGGCTGCGGGCTGGTTTGATGGCCCGGCGCGACCAGCTCTCCGACGGGCTGGCTGCCGCGGGGTTTGAGGTGTACCGCCCGGCGGGCACCTACTTCGTGACCGCCGATGTGCGCCCGCTGGGTTTTGACGACGGCATGGCCCTGTGCCGCAAGCTGCCCGAGCTCTGCGGCGTGGTGGCCGTGCCCAGCGTGGTGTTCTACGACAACGAGGACGAGGGGCGCCATCTGGTGCGCTTCGCCTTCTGCAAGCGCCCTGAGGTACTGGATGAGGCGGTGGAGCGGTTGGCCAAGCTGGGGACCGGTTCATGAAGATCGCCGCCGTTCAGCACGACATCGTGTGGGAGGACCCAGAGGCCAACTTCGAGCGGCTGGGCCCCAAGGTGGCGCAGGCCGCGGCCGATGGCGCCCGGCTGGTGGTGCTGGCCGAGATGTACTCCACCGGGTTCTCCATGGCCTCCGACAAGGTGGCCGAGGCTCCTGACGGTCCCAGCCTCAGTTTTCTGGCCGACCAGGCCGCTGCCCACGACGTGTGGGTATGCGGATCGGTGCCGGTGAGCGACCCGTCGAAGGCCGAGCTGCCCTTCAATCGGTTTGTGTTGGCCGGCCCCGACGGCGACGCCGCGGTCTACGACAAGATCCACCCGTTCTCCTACGGCGGCGAGCACGAGCACTACGCCGCGGGGGTTGAGCGCCTTACCGTGACCGTCGAGGGGGTGAGGATCACCCCGTTCGTGTGCTATGACCTGCGGTTTTCCGACGAGTTTTGGACTCTGGCCCCCGACACCGACTGCTACGTGGTGGTGGCCAACTGGCCCGCGCCCCGTCGAGCCCACTGGTCGGCGCTGCTGGTGGCCCGGGCCATCGAGAACCAGGCCTACGTGGTGGGGGTGAACCGGGTGGGAACCGGCGGCGGCATCGACTACCAGGGCGACTCGGTGGTGATCGACCCCTTCGGGATCGAGGTGGCCAGCGCGCCTGAGGGCGAGGAGGCCGTGTTGTATGCCGACATCGACCTGTCAAGGGTTGAGAAGATCCGGACCCGCTACCCGTTTCTTGCCGATAGGCGTTAGTCCGCCGACACCCCTGCATTGACTTCTGATTCCCAGCCGCTGCTCACGGCCCGCTTCGTAGTGCTGTGTTCGTGCGGCGTGTTCTATTTCATGTCGCTGGGCCTGGTTTACCCGGTGCTGCCCGGCTTCGTGGAGAACGACTTGGGCGGGGGGCCGGTGGCGGTGGGGCTGGCCGTCGGCGGGTTCGGGCTGTCGGCTGCCATTGCCCGTCCCCTGGTCGGCCCGCTGGGCGACTCCAAGGGCCGGCGTTTCCTGGTGGTGTGGGGATGTGTGCTGGCCGGCTTCGGCATCCTCGGCAATCTGTGGGTCACCTCGGTGGCGGTGGCAGTGCTATTTCGACTGCTCACCGGTCTCGGCGAGGCCGCCTATTTCGTGGGCATCGCCGCGGCCGCTCAGGACATGGCCCCCGAACATCGCCGAGGGGAGGCCACCTCGTACTTCTCGGTCACGGTGTACTCCGGTTTGGCCGCAGGACCGATCATCGGCGAGCAGTTGGCGGCGGCGGTCAGCTCCGACGCGGTGTGGGTGCTGGGGGGCGTTCTGTGCGCCATCGGCACCGTATTGGGAGCGGCCTCGATGCCCGGCCGTCCCGAAGGAGCCCCATCGGGATGGCCGACCTCCTTCATCCACTGGCCCGCCATCCGCCCCGCGCTACTGCTGGGGCTGGGACTGATGGGCTACTCCGGATTCCTGGCGTTCATCAAGCTGCACGTGGACGACATCGGGTTTGCCCACTCCGGGGCGGTATTCGCCACCTTCGCCGTGATGGTGATCAGCCTGAGGATTGTGCTGGCCCGCCTGCCCGACCGACTGGGGCCCCAGCGCACCAGCACGCTGTCGTACGTGTGCTCGGCCACCGGGCTGTGGATCATCGCTTTCTGGCAGCAGATCCCCGGTGTGTTCGTCGGCACCGCCGTACTGGCCATGGGCCAGACGTTCCTGTTTCCTGCTCTGTTCGTTCTGGCTATCCAATCGGCACCCATCAACCGGCGCAGCCAGGCCATCGGCACCTTCAGCATCGCCTTCGATCTGGCCGTCGGCTTGGGCGGGCTGATTTTGGGCGGCGTGGTGGAGGTGTCGTCGTATTCCGTGGCCTTCTTTGCTGGCGGATCGCTGTCGCTGGTGGCCCTGGTGGTGAGCCGCACCCTGGTTCGTCCCCAGATTGAGGTGTCGTACTAGATCTGCCTATTGACATTGGAGGCTCGGCGTAGGAGAGTTGGCTCCTTCCCCCTCGAACTTCCCTCTTCTCGCGCGTGACGCGCCCCCGATGATCCCAAGGGAAGTTCAATGCGATTTTCTGCGCTGTTGGTGGTGGCCGCCACGCTTTTGCTTGCTGTGTCCAGTTCAATTTCGGCTGTTGGGTTGCAGCAACCCGACAAAGGCTCTTCGGTCGAGACGGACGGAGGCCAGGTGGATATCGGGGTGTGGATCGAAGTGAACATCCCCGGGGCGTCAGAGCCCGATTCCCACCCGGATGACCCCTCGATGCCGCCCTGCTACTTCAAACAAGGCAACTACACCGAGCTGAACGCCTGGTTGGAGAACGACTTTGTGATCTTACCCGACCCCGATGAGGTGTACATCTTGAAGCTCTGCGAATCCGAGGAAGGTACGCAGCTCGTTTCGTTCTGGGTGCACCGGCCCTTGCCGCCGGAAGAGCCCCCGCCGCCTGCGTTGAAGGAAACCACCCGGTTGCGCAATGAAGCCTGGGGTCGGCTTTCAATCCCCGAGCCGACCACGCTGACGGCTCCTCAAGAGATCGCCATAGTCCAACTCCCCACTTATGTGTGGGTGTCGGCCGCCGATCGCACCCCGGTCTCTGAGACGGTGACCACCACGCTGGATAGCCATGAGCTGACTCTCACCGCCACCGCCTACCCCCGGCGGCTGGGTTTTCTGCGGATTGACATGGGCGACGGAAACACCCTGTGGTGCGACGCCGACGATGTGGTGGCCTTCAACCACTCCCGGGATCCGCTGGACCAGCCCTCAAACTGCTTCCACTACTACCGCTATTCGTCGGTCAATCAACCCGACCTCCGCTATCAGGTGGCGCTCACCGCCTTCTGGGAAGTCTCGGTGGTGTGCGTGTTCAACGGCGGACCCTGCACCAACCCGCCCCCCGCCGTTCCCACCCAGGTGCTAACCGCCCCGCCCCAACCTCTTGGCGTAGCCGAGATCCAAGCCCTTGGCCGCTTCGACTAGCCCACCCGGCAATGTTCACCTAACCCCCTGGTGAGCCGTCGGGCTGTCACCGCCGAACCATGGAAAACCAGGTGACAGCCCGGCGGCAGGGGGCTTCACTAGAGCCAGTGATCAACCTCTTGGCGTCTTGGTTTCGATTTAATCCTCAGTAATACTCTATACTTCAGTTCTATACTGAGGTATAGTATTTTATTGAGGTATTAGCGATGGAAGAAAACAAATACTCAGCAGGAGGTCCTGAGGCACGTGCCATACAAGTGCTGCAAAACATGTTGCCCCGTACTGCGCAAAGAGAAGTCTTGGTAGGGAATCGTCGGATAGACCTAGTTGTCGGTGAGCACCAACTAGAGGTCAAGTGGGTCGGCGAAGGGAACCTAGGTGACGTGAGAAGAGCCATGGACTACGCGCACGACGATCAAATCAACATATTCGTCGGTCGCCAGTTTTCGCCCGGTGCTAGAGCGGCGATGTCGGAGGCAGGAATAGGTTGGATGGATGAGACGGGGGCGGCTGAGGTCGCCGTCGGCTCCATCATCATCTCCCGTTCCGGGCGGCCACCAGTTCCTGTTGAGCGGCCATTGCGGTGGACCCCTGGAGTACTAGGAGTGGCGGAAGCGTTGCTATGCGGTACCAAACCCACAGTCGCTGAGGTGCAAACAGCCACTAGGCTGTCGACAGGGACCTGCACAAGTGCCCTTCGGTTCCTTTTTGATCATGGTTGGTTAGAAGCAGACGCTGATCGCGGCCGTCACTCAGGGCGCCGAATCAGCGATGGTGGTCAACTACTTGAGGCATACGCCGCGGCTGCCGCAACCTTCAATTCGGTTTACCTGACCGCTGGCGCCCTGTGGCGTGACCCTGTTGCTGGCCTCGTTGAAGCCGGGAGATTGTGGGACCAAGCTGGTATCCCCTGGGGAGCAACCGGATTAGCAGCTGCATCGGTCATGGCTCCCTTGATCACATCTGTCTCCACGACTGAGGCTTACGTTGACGCGCAGACCGTTGTTGCCTTGGAATCTGCAGCTTTCGATGCCGGATTGCGGCCAATAGACGGGGGTCGCCTGACGCTGAAGCCGTTTCCCACTGCTGCAACCCGACACCTGACATTCGAGATTGACGGCCTTCAGGTCGCACCATGGCCTCGCGTCTACGTAGATCTCCAAGAGTCTGGTGTTCGAGGTGAGGAAGCTGCCGAACACCTAAGGGAGGTAATGCATGGAATCCCCACCTGACCGCAGTCGGATTGCAAGGCAACTAGCGGAAGCCGCGCTTGTACGTGTTGTCCATCACTACGGGACACGTCCCGAGTTCGTCGTACTCGGTGGCCTAGTGCCGGAGCTGCTTTGCAGCAAGAGCGTCCATCAGCATGCTGGAACGGTCGACATCGATGTGCAAGTAGACCTTGAGATCGAGTGCGGATCGGTCAACGTAGTTCGCCTTGAGCAGGCTCTCCGAAATGCCGAGTTCGAACCGGACAGCGAGAAGGCTTGGAGATGGAAGGCCGAGAGTTTGCCCGCCAACGCTGTCATCAAGTTTGAGTTGCTAGCTGACAGACAGGACGCGCCTAACAACGCGACGATAGATTTCAACGAATGCCAGCATCTTGGAGCGGCGAATCTCAGGGGAACAAGATTTGCCGCACGTGACACCAGAGTCCAACAACTCCGGTCAGGTGTGGGGGGAACGGTGCAACATGCTGAAGTGTTAGTGGCCGGACTCGCCGGCTTTCTACTCGCCAAGACAGCAGCAGCCTTTGGCCGGCGAGCTCCGAAGGATTGGTATGACATCGCTTTTGTACTTCTTCACAATGACGAAGGTGGACCTGATGCTGCGGCCCAGGCGGTCCTCGACTGCTTTGTTGACGACTTGACTGGGATGAAAACCGCCCTCGATGACTTGAAGGCGAATTTTGCCGACCTCGATGCACAAGGTCCTACGGCGTACGCCGAACAGATGGCGATCGACCATCCAGAGATCTCGTCTCAGACCACTCGAGCCGATGCGGTTGTCGCCGTTGAGTTATTCCACGATTGCCTCTTTGCAGACTGACGGCATGGTCGGCTCGGCCCTCTAGCTCATTTCAGGAAGTATGCCTAAAACCAGGTGACAGCCCGGCGGCAAGGGGGTATCATGATCAACCCACTCGACGCGGGGTGGAGCAGTCTGGTAGCTCGTCGGGCTCATAACCCGAAGGTCGCGGGTTCAAATCCCGCCCCCGCCACTAGGGCCAGTTGCCGAATAGCGAAGTTGGTCAGGCCAGCCGAGTCGCCTTGCGAGTGGACCTGCTCAGACCACCCGCGTCAACAGCAGCACAAAATGAACCCGTCGCTGTCGGCTACTCGCCTGCTTCGAGTTTGGAGAGCCGCGCTAGCAGTTTCGGCGGTAGAGCGCCGGGAGCGTGGGGTTGATCGGCGTAGCGGCGCAGCAAGGCAATCTCAGCATCCCGGTCGCCGATCTTCCGGTAGAGGATTGCAGCCTTCTCATAGAACCAGGGGGCTACCCCGCCATCGTGGGCTTCCTCGACCAGGATGCACTTTTCGAGAATGTCGAGCGCTGTGTCTTATTACTCGTTTCGCTTGTGCTCTTCGATGGTCTCGCACCACTCGTGAGGGGAATCGTAGGGGACCAATTCGTCGGGCAGCGAGCGGTGCTCGCCGAAGCATTCTGGACACTGCTCGCCGAACTTCGTTGTGTCAGGGTCGCCAAGGTCTTGTGTTGGAGAAACCGCTTCCGGTTCTGACCGGCCAAACAACCTCTTCAACATCCGCGACACGGCTGGCGCGCTAGCCGAAGAAGGAGGGGGCCCCGGAAGGGTGCGTGCCGGGGGTTGGCGAATGGGCTGGGTCCGGACTGTTGGGCGGTGTCGGCACCGCCGCAGCGGCCTATTGCGTTGGCCAACAAGACGGCGTACAGAGGGTGCATCGCTCCCAAGGTAACTTTGGCAGTCTGGCGGGTGGTAGCGACAGTGTGCGACTGAGGTAGGCGGCTGACATCAGGGTCGGGTTGTTTTCTGTCTCAGTCTTTCATAGGGGGTCTGGCCGCCCAAGGCGCCGTGGGGGCGGTCGAAGTTGTAGTAGTCCTCCCATTGTTTGAGCTTGTCGTTGAACAGCTCGGTGTCGTCGATGACGACTCCGTTGAGCATGCGGTAGAACTCTTCTGAGTCGATGCGGTGGGACCGCTCGACCTTGCCGTTGAGCCTCGGGGTGGCGGGGGTGATGTAGGTGTGGCGTATGCCCCGGTCCAACACGTGCCAGTGGAACCCGGACTGGAACTCGGCGCCGTTGTCGGTCTGGATCGACTCGACTCTGAACGGGAGCCGCTCCAAGAGGTAGTCGAGGAACTGGATGGCGGTTTTCTGGTTGTTGCGGGGGTAGATGCGCAGCACCCGGATGCGGGTGCAGTCGTCGATGGCGGTGAACTGGTAGTGCTTTTTTGCGGTGACCCTAGGGATGGGGGCGATGAACTTGACGTCGATCTGGACCTGGTGGCCGGGCTGGGGCTTCTCGTAGCGCTTCCAGCGCTGCGTGTGCCGCTTGTAGCGCTGGTTGGCGGGCAGCCGGCCCATGCCCAGGCGGTCCAGCACCCGCCACACCCCCGAGTTGGACATCTCGATGTCGTGGTAGCGCTTGAGGTACATGGAGATCTTCAGCGGTCCGAATTGGTAGTGCTGGCGCAGATAAACGATCTTGGCCACCACCTCGGTGCGGGTCGCCCTCGGGCTGTGGTGCGGTCGCGACGACCGATCCCTCAAGCCATCCTCGCCCAGTTCCTCGAAGCGGTTGCGCCACTTGTAGAACGTCGGGCGGCTGATGCCGTAGTAGCGGCACGTCGCCGCCACGCTGCCGGACACCTCCTCGGCACAGCGAAGCACCGCCAAGCGGTGCCGGATCTTACGCTGCTGGTCTCTCTCGTCCATCAGGTCTTCCTCTCACGAAAGACCCCGACTGTCAACAACCTCCGTCAGTTTTAGAGTCGGCCCGCCGGTATCCCGACCACACGCTGAGCCCGTGGGCATTGCGGGCCTTGACTCGGTACACATAGGAAGTCGATGCCTCAACGGTGGAATCGGTGTAAGTGGTGGCCGCCGTGCCGGTGTCGTCCTCGATGACGGTGAACACACCCGCCGGTTGGGTCTCCCGGTTGCGCCGCAATATCTGATAGCCGGTGATGGTGGCGTCGTCCGGATCAGCCCAACTCAACGTCACCGAGTCGTGGGCAACGCTGTCGGTCGCCGGGCGAGCCGGTTTGGCCGGCACGTTTCCGCTCTGGGCCGCAACCGGCCACGGCACCAGGACAAGCACCGAAGCCAGCAAGGCCAGCGCCAATCCCGAACGTCTAATGGGTAACCACACCGCCACAAAAACATAGTAGCAACCACTATCTACATTGGCCCACGGGACTTCGCAGGAGTGGTCGCCAAGAGGCCGGTAAGGTGACTCGGTGGACGATGCCGGGGCTGTCTACGAGGACGGCTTTAGCTTGAACAACGGGCTGGTTGGCGAGGCGCTGACCATTCCGTCGGCCAATCCCAAGAACTTCTACCAGGCCATTTCCGACACGGCGGCGATGCCGCGCCTTGACCTCTGGGCCAAGCTCTTTGTGCCTGATGGGCAAGGGCCGTTTCCGGTGGTGATCGTCGTACCGGGCAGCCTGGGGCTCCAGGCTCACCACTTGGCCCACGCATCGACGATCACAGATTCGGGCATCGCAGCATGTGCGGTAGACCCTTTCGGCCCTCGGAATGTTGTTTCCACCGTTGACAATCAGATCCAGTACTCGTTCGCAGCCAGTGCCTGGGATGTTCTGGCCACTGCCGAGCATCTTGCCGCCCGTCCCGAAATCGACGCTTTGCGGATCGGCGCACAAGGGCACAGCCGAGGAGGATCAGCGGTGCTGAGCGCGGCGTCGGTGCACCTGGCCGCAGTATCCGACGCTCCGAAGCTCGCTGGCGTGTACGCCGCCTACCCCTGGTGCGGACACCAATTTCTCGATCCCGGAGTAGGCAGCACTCGGGTCCGCGCCATCATCGGCGACCTCGACGACTGGTGCTCGCCCACCCAGGTCCAAGCCCACATCCAGGCCATCCGGGTGGCAGGCGGCGACGCCTCCGTTCGAATCGTGCCGAACGCCCACCACAGCTTCGACCGCACAACCCCCCTGGAGCACGAACCCGATGCTGCCGTGGCCCCCAATGCACCCACCGTCTACATGGCCGACGACGGCGCCTTCATCCTCCCCACCTCCGATGAGCCCGACCCGGCCCTCGTTGACCTCGACGGATTCCTCTACGCCGCCAAAGCCGGCTTCGGAGTCCGCGGCGCCCACATCGCCGGAACCCCCGAACTCGCCCCGCTCTTCGTCAAAGACATGATGACCTTCTGGGCCAAAGTTTTGGCTCCCAACGTGGAATAACCCTTGGGACTAGGGCTTCAGGAGTTCAGTCACATTTGTCTGCTGAGGAGTGCAGCCAGTCGCGCATACCGGGGGTCTTCGTCCCCGGCGATCCGCCCAATCCAGCGGAGTGCCTCGGCGGTGTCGAGATGGGTGCCGAGGGCGATCATGGACTCGATGTCGACCCAGTCTTTGGGTCGGTCGAACACTGCCTTGCAAACGCTTAGGTGAGTGGCAGAGAGCACGCGAATGGTGTGGTTAGCAAAGGGAACCGTCACGGACGCTTGTTCGGCCGCGTCGTGGAAAGGGTCGTAGGAGAAGAAAAGATCTATGGGTGTGTTGTCCCACATGAGCCGGACTTGGCCGTCGCGGGTCGCTGTCTCGGCCGCCTTGGTGATCTCGACTCCAAGCTGGCTGAGTGGGTCGAGAACCTCGGCAGACCGATCCACGGGCACAAAGACGTTCACGTCGATGTCGATAGTTGCTCTTGGTTCGGCGTGATAAGCGAGTGAAATCGCTCCGCCGAAGGCATGGGGGATGTCGCTTAGAGCACTGTCGATGGCGAGAACCTTGTCGGGCAGCGACAGCCGGGTCATGATGAGTTGATTCGAGGATAGGCAAGCGGAGTGCGATTGCGATGGCCGATGGCGTCGGCCAAGAGAAGTACATCTATGAGTCGAGAAGCATGCTCTTCGAGGCTCGCGGGTGGTGGTATGTCGGGAGGCTCGGATGCCAGACGGAGCTCCAGACAGCCACCCGCAGCAGCAACCAGTCGGCGGAGGGTGCTGGTAGTTGGGTCCCGTCGTCCATGCTCATAAGCAGAAATCACCGGTTGGCTGGTACCGGCACGCGTCGCCAACTCCGCTTGGCTCAAGCCCTTGCGCCGCCGCGCCTCCCGAAGCAATTCCGCCGGTTTCACAACCAGCAGTATATATCGACTTGTCTATGTTCATGCACTTGAGTGTTCTTGTGTCATCATGTTGCTCATGGCTCCAAATTTGGGAAAGAGAGAACTCGACATTGAGGGGTTCTATAGATGGGCCATGGGGAATCTGGTCAGTAACTTGAATCGGGGGACATTTGCTGAGTGGCTGGTTGGGAAGGCTCTTGGAGTAATCAGCGAAAATGATGTGAGGGATGAGTGGGATGCGTATGACCTGCTCTATAGAAGAAAGAAAGTCGAGGTCAAGGCATCAGGTGCGGATCAGGCCTTCAGTGCTCGCAAACGATCGAAACCGAGATTCGACATTGCGCCGCGGCAGTGGAAATGGGAAGCGAGTGCCGGCGACTGGGTCAAACTCGAGCCGCCGGCAAGAGTTGCCGAGGTGTATGTGTTTTGCCTCCATGAGCCAGTGCCGGCAACCAACGAGAATGTTCGCGACCCTGAGTCTTGGAAATTCTGGGTGATTTCAAGGAAGACCCTCGACGATGAGCTTGGTGCACAGAAGAGTGTTGGTGTCGCGACGCTTAACCGGTTGGGTGCACCAGTCGGATGGCTAGAAATCAGGGACGCAGTCGACCGAAGCGTCGGAGTCAACAATTGACCGTCCCGATCAGCAGGGCAGTCAGTAGTCGAGGCCGAGGCGTTGGGCTTCTGCAGTGAGCTCGTCGGCGATGGCTTGCCGCTCGGTGTCGTCTCGGCGCTTGTAAGCAAGGAGGTCAGTAAGCAAGACCCGCCGCCGGTTTCCGACTCGGCGGTAGGGGATTTTGCGTTCCTCGAGCAGATTCACCAGATAAGGGCGCGAAACATTGAGCAAGTCTGCGGCTTGCTGAGTGGTCAACTCGGTGTGAACTGGTGCGACAGTCACGGCGTTGCCGTTTGCGATCTGCGCCAGGATGTCCACCAACAGCCGAAGCGCATGTCCGGGGATTTCCAAGGTGGAGTCATCGTCGTCCGCCTCTAGGGAGACCAACACCGTGCCAACGGTGGGGTGCTTGCGAAGGAATCGCTCAAGGGCGTCGACGGCTTCTGCGGCTTGGCTGGCCGTTGCCGCGTCAGGAATAGCGAGTTGATGATCAAGTACTGCTGAGGGTGCCACTTATCTCCTCCATTGCATTTGCTCTTATGGCTATCGGTTTCGACGCAGTCAGAACCCGGGTTGTGCCAAGCGGCACGTTTGGTGCCAGTGTAAAGTTTGTTCGAAATATTCGCAACAGAAGAATCTAACGAACCAATTGGAATGTGGCCTTTTGATGGTTGCGCCTACCAGAGTTCGTCGAGGTATTGGGTGGTGCCGGGGATGGTGGGGATGAAGGGGGCGACGAGTTCTAGGCGGGCGCCTTGGGCGGCGACGTCGTCGGCGAGGGTGGCGAAGGCGTCCCAGCACTGTTCGGGGTCTTGGTCGCAGAAATAGAGGCGGAGAACTTCGGGGTGCTCGCCGGTGAGGGGTGGCAGACCGCCCTCTTTGCTGACCTGGACGAAGTCGATGATCTGGCCAATGGGGCTGTCGTCGGACAGGAGCTCAGGGTCATGCTCAGCCCGAAGTGCTGAGGCGGCGGCGAGCACCGAGTCGGAGTCGTCGCCCCGGATCCAGGCCACTACCAGGCCCGGGTACGGGTGGTCGAGGGCGATCTCGGGTGGGACCGGGGCCGGGCCTCGGCCTGCTGAGCCGGCCAGGTCGTAGGCGGCGGTGCTGACGTGGTCGCGGTTGGGGTTCATGCGGCCGGAGGCGAACAGGTCAGGGCCGACCGAGAATGAGTAGGCGAAGGTGTCGGCGTCGCGATCCTGCTCCATCCAGTAGAGGGCGATGAACGAGCCGTTGTCCACCGGATCGGCCACCGCGCCGTCGGCGGGGAACCGGAGATCCTTGAGCCGTCTCGTGGCTACGTAGCGCCGGTAGGCGAAGCAACCAGGCGCGGCGGTCATGGCGGCGTAGGCATGGTCGTGCTCGTACCAGCGGTTGTACTCGTGCAGCCCCTCGCCGCGGTGCGGCTCGATGAAGGTGATCATCGAGTGGCCGAGCTGTATCTGGCTGCCTACTGCGAGGGTCGTATCAGACATGTCGTCGCCTCCTGTCGCTGCTGCATGATAGGAGCGAAGCTGGGCCGCATCCGTGGTGAAGGCTGACAGTCGGACAATTGTCGGCTAGCCGGAATGCGGGTCGCTGTAGGGTTCTGCGGTGGTTTCAGTGAGTCCGTGGTTGCTCGAAGACGGAGTGCTGCATCTGAACCACGGGTCGTTTGGGGCGACGCCGGCTCCTGTGTTGGAGGCACAGGAGCAGATTCGCCAGCGCTTTGAGGCCAACCCCACCAAGTACTTCGTGGGCGGCGAATACCAACATGAACTGGATGCTGCCCGGCGGGTGGTGGCCGATTTCGTGGGGGCCGATGAGGCGGGGCTGGTGTTCGTCAACAACGCCACCACCGGGGTGAACGCCGTTTTTCGATCGCTAGAGCCCAGCTTTGCACCGGGTGACGAGATCCTGGTGGCCGACCACGAGTACAACGCCTGCGTGAATGCGGCGGTGGTCTCGGCGGCGAGGGCTGACGCCCGTGTGGTGACAGCGCAGGTTCCGTTTCCACTGGACTCTTCTCAGCAGGTGGTTGACGCCGTGCTCGGAGCCGTCACCGAGCGCACCCGGGTCGTGATGATCGATTCGGTGACCTCCGCCACGGGATTGGTGATGCCGGTGGCCGAATTCGCTTCCGCCCTTGAACCCGAGGTGGCACTGCTGGTGGACGCCGCCCACGGCCCTGGCATGCTGGACTTCGACGTCTCTGCGCTGGGGGCCTCCTATGTGACGGCCAACTGCCACAAATGGATGTGCGCCGCTAAGGGCGCGGCATTCCTGTGGGTGCGAGAGGACCGCCGCGAGGGCATGTACCCCTCGGTGATCAGCCACGGCTACAACGACGCCTGGCCATCAAGCGTCAGCCGCTTCCATGCCCAGTTCGACTGGACCGGAACACAGGACCCGAGCGCCTGGCTCACCGTCCCTGTCGCCCTCGACACGGTGGCGGCCATGCATCCCGACGGCTGGCCCGGAGTCCGAGCTGCTACCCGGGAGCTGTGCCTGGCGGGCCGGAAGATCCTGCTCGATGCCCTTGGCATCGACCCGCCGGCCCCCAAGGACATGATCGGCGCCATCGCCTCGGTGCCCGTCCCACCCGCCGACAACTCCGGCTCGGAGATCTTCGACCCGCTCATGGCCGCCCTGGCCGACAACCACAACATCCAGGTGCCGGTTTTCACCTGGCCCGAATCGCCCGAGCGCCTGCTCCGCATCTCCGCCCACCTCTACAACGAGGAGTGGCACTACCAGCGCCTAGCCGACGCCCTCCTCATCGAGCTCAACGCCTGACCTATCCCGGAAAGGCAAGCCACAAGACTGAGAGCAGGACCCACGGCGAGACCACCAGCCAAAAAGGACTACGTCACAGAGCGAGATGGAGCCGAAGGGCGTCATCTAGGTGGGCCATGAGTTCAAAGGGGACCTCGCCAATCAGGCGGCCGATTCGCTCAACGGAGATCGACTTGACCTGCTCGGCTTGGGCTTTGGAGTCGCGCTCCAGGCCGGTATCGGCGGCGTCCAGCAGCACTTGGAAGGGGTGGACCCGCTTGATGTTGGAGGTGATGGGGACCACGGTGACCACTCCGTGTCCCAACCGGGCGGCGGTGGTGTTGGCGCCATCGTTGCTGACAATCACCGCGGGACGGGATTGGGCGGCCTCAGCGCCCAGCGTGGGGCTGAGGTTGACGATGCGGATCTCTCCTCGACGCATCGGAGCTAGTGGTCCGTCTGTGAATTGTCAGGGATGGATTGCGACGGCAGCGGCGTTCCTCGCAAGGCGCACCGACGCAGCCATACCCGGAGCGTACGGCAAGGAGGCGCAACGCCGCGAGGGGCGTCGATGCCTAGCAGGACGCCCTGATCAATTTGCAGACGGACCACTATGCGAGCCCATCAGCAACTGCGGAGTCCCAAAGGTGGCTCTCTTTCTCTTCCCACTCTGCGAATGCCTCGGCATAATCTTGCGCCAATTCAGATGCCCGCAGGAGCCGGATCGCTCGGTGCAGAGTGGCTGATCGGGAAGCGATTTGGTGGATGCGGGCATATGCGTCGAGGAACTCAACGTCTTCGTCGGGAAGGCTGACGCTAACTTTCATACCAATAATGCTACTAGAGTATGACTCAATGGGCTCAGCCTGGTTCAGCTTTGACGGGCCTGCACCGCGCTGTGCGCAAGAGGTCTCGGGTTGCTCAGCGGTGGCGGACTAGGCCGAACGGGAAGCGGCCTTCGATGAAGTACGTGGACGACAAGAACACCGGCCGCCCCTCGCCGTCTAGGTGGTTCTGCACCAGCACGAGATAGGAGGGATCCTCCGGCCTTTCCCCCCAGCCGATGGCATCGCCGTGAGCAGCATGGAGCTCGGTTGTTGAGACGGCGACATGGTGACCGTGTCGACCGAGCAAAGCGAAGACCGATCCCGTGATGTCAGATGGGTCCGGTGCGCCGCCAAGGTGATCGACCGGGATCACGTCGTACGAGAAGGCCACGACTTCGGCATCGGCGGATAAAGCCCTCTCGATCACCACCACCTCCGCCGTAGGGCTGAGCTGCAGTTCCTCGGCTTCCTCTTTGGAGATGGTTCTGATTGAAATGCTCCGATAGCGCATGCCCGGTTCGAGACCGCGTCGACGGATCGTCTCGGTCATGGACTCGAGACGACGGATGTCGGCTTGATGGTCATGTCCGGTAGCGACGACGACTGTGCCGGACCCATGCCGTGTCACCGTTAGTCCGCGGCTCTCCAAGTCCTGAAGAGCAGTGCGAACCGTGCTTCGGGACACCCCGTAGTGGGTGGCCAGTTGATGCTCACCGGGCAGGCGTCTACCGGTAGGCCATTCGCCGCTCTCGACGCGCTCCCGCAGGTCCCGTGCTACGCGGTCCGATTGGGTCATCGCGATCCTCTATGACGTGGTTGTCGCCCGGCCGTCACACCACTCGGATGTTCCCGCCGTCGATCGGGATCTGGGCGCCGGTTGTTGCCGCGAATGTGTCACTGCAAAGCTCGGCGACGACCGCTGCGACCGCCTCCGAGCTCACCGTTGTGCCGAGCAGATTGCGGGACTTGTACTCTTCGACGGTCAATCCATGCTGCGCCGCCCTCGCTTCGAGGGTCTCCTCGTCCCAGAGGCCGGTGTCGAACACGGCGTCGGGGTGGACGACGTTCACGCGGATGCCCTCCTCGGCCCACTCGATCGCCGCGACCCGGGCCAGTTGGGTCACGGCCGCCTTGGAGGCGGAGTAGGCGGCTGCCCCGGGCCCCGGAGCAGGCACGTTCTTCGATCCGATAATGACCACCCGCCCCCCGACGGGCGAGAGCGCCAAGAGGTCGTGAGTCGACGAGAGCAGTTGCGCGATCGCGTCGACGTTCACGGCTTGGACTGATCGCCAGTCGGCGAAATCCAGGTGTTGAATTGGCGCTGACGGGCCGAAGATGCCTGCCGCGGCAACGACGATGTCGACTCCGCCGAATCGTTCAACCGCGTCGTCGATGGCCCGTAGCTGGGCGTCTGCATTGGTGACGTCGACCTCTCGCCCGAGCCAGTTCGGGCCTTCGAAGGCGCCATCGATAGCCGGAGAGGAGTCGAAACCGGTCACGGCGCAGCCCTGTGAGAGGAGGGCATCGGCACAAGCCCGGCCAATTCCTGACGCGGCCCCGGTGACGATCGCGGCGCAGCCGGTGAATCGGGCCTTGGGACCGTCAAGGGCGAGCTTGGCTTGCTCCAGCGACCAGTACTCGACGTCGAAGATTTCTTCGGGCGAAAGTGCGACGTAGCCGCCGAGGTGGTCTTCGGCCCGTTCGAGCACGGGCATGGTGTGGGCGTAGATCTCCGCGGATATGGCCGATGCTTTGGCGGTGTCGCCAATGCCGAGAAGGCCGATTTCGGGGTCGACCAGAACCCGGGGCGCGGGGTCGAGCATCTCAAGGGGCGCCTCGTTGCGGGCTGCGTTGTCGCCGAAGTAGCCCCTGTAGGCCTCTGCGTAGGCGTCGATGTCTGTGCCCACCACCGCGGTTCGCTTCGTTCTCAACACATGGTCCGGGGTCAGCGGGCCCCGGTTGGCCAGGCTTTCAAGGTCGGGTCGAGCCACGAAGCGGGCGACTTGCGGCGTCCAGTGCCGTCCCACGATGAGCGGCTTGCCGGCGACCTCTGAGAGTTGCTGGCGAAGTTCGGCGAGGCGAAGGCAGCTGCACGGAGGTGGCGGATCGGGCGCCGGTGCCGCCATCGGTGCATGTTCATCAAGCCATTCCTCGGCCCGGGTGATGAGCTCCACGTGGCGCTCGTACGCCTCCCTCGTCGTGTCGGCATAGGTGAACAGACCGTGGTTGAGAAGGACCATCCCGGAGTAGCGGTCGTCTTCCCACATTTGCGACACGACTTTTGCGAGGTCGAAGCCCGGCATGACGTACGGGATGATGAGCACGTCCGGCCCGTAGACGTCACTGACTATGGCCTCCCCTTCGGCAGTGTTGGTGAGGGTGACGATCACATCGGCGTGGCTGTGTTGCACCGCCTTGTGTGGAATCAGGGCGTGGAGGAGCGTCTCAACCGATGGCGCGGGTGCCGCAGGGTCCAAGGATGCGGCCGAGAGCTCTCGCATCATGTCCAGGTCGCTGAGCGAGTCGAGCCCAAGCAGCTCGAGGAGGCGGGCGTGGCGGAGCGGGGCGAAGCCCGCTCGCTCGATCGTGGCCAGATCCCAACCCGACCCCTTCACGAAGAGCGCGTCGATTTCCTGGCCCGTGAGGTCGTGGAACGGCTGTTTGACCGACGTGTTCCCGCCACCATGCAAAACGAGATCTGGGTCGCTGCCCAGCAGCTGAGAGCCATGGACGCAGGCATCGAGGTCGTCGCTGTGTTCGCCGCCAGCGCTCGCCGACGTCCATCTGTTCTCCATGAGGCCCTCGCCACCGACCAAAGACGTCTACTTGTCAGACAAATTAGGCCTTAGTCCGATGTAATGTCAATATCGAATGGGCAGCCTCCAATCGGAGAGCAACCGAACATCGGGGTTGAGATAGTCGTAGCTGTGCGAGTACCTTTGCCCTAGTTGTCAGACAAATGAAGGGTTTGGTCTTGGCGCGTACTGTGGATTGGGTTGAAGACGCGGTGGAGGTCATCGACCAGACTCTGCTTCCTGGCGCGGTAGAGGTACTTCGCCTCACCACGGTCGCCGACGTGGTGGCGGCCATTGAACGGCTCTCCGTTCGGGGGGCTCCCGCGCTGGGAGTCGTGGGTGGTTTCGGCGTCGCGCTCGCGTACCGTGAGTCGGCAGGCGATCCCTCGAAGCTGGAGGTCCTCCTCAGCGACTTGGAGAACGCTCGACCAACCGCAGTGAACCTCTCGCGTATGGTCCGCCGCGTCGCCGAATTCGCTCCCCAGGGCTTCGACGCAGTGCTGGAGGCCGCCTTTGAGGTGCGGGACGAGGAGATCGCGGCATCTCGCGGGATGGCACGGCGTGGCGCCGATCTCGCGGCGCAGTTCGTTGAAGGCCGGCCGCTGACAGTGATGACGATCTGCAACACCGGAGCGCTCGCCGCCGTGGAGGGCGGTACGGCGTTGGCAGTCGCCGAGGAGCTCCACAAGCGGGGCCTGTTGGAGGAGGTTGTTGCGCTGGAGACCCGGCCACTGCTGCAAGGCGCCCGGCTGACGGCCTGGGAACTCGCCCAGATGAACGCTCCGCACCGGCTCATCGTCGACAGCGCCGCTGCGTCGGTGCTGGCCAGCGGCCTTGTCGACGTTGTCTTGACCGGCGCGGACCGGATCGCGGCCAACGCCGACACCGCCAACAAGATTGGCACGTTCGGCCTTGCCCTCGCCGCAGCCGATGCCGGCGTCCCTTTTGTCGTTGTGGCGCCAGAATCGACCATCGACCTCGAAACATCCTCGGGTGCCTCAATTCCGATCGAGGATCGAGGGGCCCGTGAAGTTGTCTCCTACCCGCTTGAAGGCACGGCTCCGCCTGAAACCCAAGTGATCAATCCTGCGTTCGACGTCACTCGGGCTGAGCTCATCACGGCGATCGTCACCGAGCGTCGAGTGGTGGACCTTTCCGGGGGAGAGACACTGACTGACTAGCTCGACCCTGAACCGCCCAGGTGACGGCGTTTTGCAGGCACTTCGCTCTGTAGGTCAGTACATGATGGTGCGGGTTAGGTGGTGGGGCCAGAAGGTGGCGTGATACGCCTTCCAGAGCCGGAAATCCACTTGGGGAATTACCAGGGCCAGTGACGGCGGACGGATCCGGTTGATGGCATCGGTGAGCAGGGCAGTGGCATGCAAGGTGTGGGCTCTGATCTCCACTTCCTCGGGACTGTCGGCGGGAATCAGATCGCCTTGGTTGATGGCCGCTTCCAATTCTTCGGAGTAAGACAAGATGCCCATGAGTCGCAGGGCGACGGGGACGATGTAGTCGGCGAACGCCGTCATCCGATCCAGATCGGCGACAGCGAAGGCGCCATCGCTGGCCAGCGCCATGTGCAGTTGCCAAAGCCAAAGCTGGGCCAGCTTGTGCAACTGCACCTCGTGGCCGTCGTGGATGCTCACATCGTTGAACCGGGGGAACTCCACCACCAGCCGCTCCAGCAGGCCGTTTCCGTCGGCGTACATGGCCGGCGCACAGGCGGCCACGAACCGGTGGGCACTGCCGCCATAGCGATCAGCCAGGGTGCGGCCCGCCGCGTTGAGGATCTCGACCCGCTCGTCCAACATGGGTATCTCGATGTTCCCGCTGAACACCCGGCCCAGGTCGGCCCGATTGATCTCCGCCAGGTAGGCACCATCGGTCAGCGCCACGCCATCGTCCAGCGCCTGGGTAACGCAGGCGAACATGCCCTCGCTGTCCGACCAGGTGCGGCCCCGATAATCGGCGGCGAACTTCACCCCAGAGTCGAAGTCGGTGAAGGCGAAGTTCATGACCGCATAGAAGAAGGAAACATCGATGATCTCTGCTGGGTCGGTCCTGTCGCTGAAAGCACCGTCCACCGGGCCAGACGGAAAGGCGAACTCCTCAAAGGCCATCCACGAGGCCACTCTCTCGATGGCCTCGACCGAGGTGTGGACGTGTCGGGAGCGATCGACCACTCCGCGCACCGACCGCAGCACCGGCGAGGACCACACTGGGGATTCGGACATGTATGGCTCCTCCTCGGCGCAACAGCGTAATGCCAGTCGTTACGATTCTGACTGGTTCGCATTGAGGGACATGCATGGACGCAATTCGCTTTAGCTTTGACGGGCCCGAAGCCCTGGCCGCGGTCACGGGCCGCGAAGGTGGTGTGAGCACGGGGGAGCTGGGCAGTCTCAACTTGAGCTTTGAGGTGGGGGACGACCCCGCCCGGGTTATCGCCAATCGCAAGGTTGCGGGCGACAACCTGGGATTCGACTTCCGTGATCTCGTGGTGCCCCGCCAAGTTCACGGGGTGCGGGTCAAAGTTGTCGGCGAGCACGACAGAGGCCGGGGCGCCGACTCAACAGAGTCCGGGGTGGCCGCCTGTGATGCGCTGGTGACGAGCACGCCGATGATTCCGATAGCCGTGCTAGTGGCCGACTGCGCCCCGGTGGTGCTCTACGACCCGGCACAACCGGCCATCGGCATCGTGCATGTGGGATGGCGCGGGGCCATCGGGAGGATCGCCCAAAAGACGGTGGAGACCATGGCCCGGGAGCTGGGCTGTCGACCGCGTGACATTCAGGCGGGCATCGGACCATGCCTGCAACCGCTCTCCCTCGAAGTCTCCATGAACGAGGCCATGCAGGCCGAGGGGGAGTACCACCAACAGCCGGCGGTGCTCTACGACGCCGGGGAGAAGCCCCACCTGGACATCCCGTACATGGTGAAACAGCAGCTGCTGGATGCCGGTTTGTGGCTCAAGAACATTGAAGACTCCCGAATGGACACTCTGGATGCCAGGCGCTTCTTCTCGCATCGCGGCCAGTCCGGTCAGGCGGGACGGTGCATAGGCGTGGCCATGCTTCGAGCCCCTTAGACGGCCACCGGTCAGTCTGGGATCAAGACTCCGGGGTTCATGAGATTGTCGGGGTCGAGGGCGGACTTGACGGAGCGCAAGACTTTGGTGCCGGCGTTACCGAGCTCGTCGGCCAGCCAGGGGCGGCGGACGCGGCCGATGCCGTGATGGTGGGAGATGCCGGCACCGCAGTCGGTGGCTGCTCCCATGGCCGCGGCCCAGCAGGCGTCGTACACCGACTGGTATTGGTCGGGATCAGTCGGCTGGGCGGCGAAGGTGAAGTAGAGGTTGGCCCCCGATTGGTAGGCGTGTGACGTGTGGGCGGTGGCGGCGATCACCGTGGGCACCGCGCTGATGGCCTCGATGACCGCTTCGTAGAGCTGGGCGAGGCGGCCCCAGCCGGTGGCCACCTCGATGGTGTCGGCTACAAGGCCCTGCTCGAAGAGCTCGGTCCTGGTGGGCACGGTGTTGCGTTGCTCGAACCAGTGGTCCACCGCCCCGGGGTCAGCCGGTTCTCCACCACTCGCTCGGCACAGATCGGCTACCGCGGCACTCTCCAGCGCGGCATACCCGGGCGGGCCCTCGTGCAAAAAGATGGCCATGCAGCGGCCTTTGGGCACATGATCGCGAAAGTGCCGGCGCGACTCGCCGGCGTCGTACAAGCGCACCACGGGGGGTCGCCAGCCGGGCACGATCACGCTTCGCACCGCCTCAATCCCCGCGCTCATGTCCTCGAAGTGGAAGGCCTGGCGCTCCCCCGGCTCAGGTAGCGGGCGCAAAGAGAAAGTCACCTCGGTGATGATCCCAAGCGTGCCCTCGCTGCCCAGCAGCAACTCCTGTAGATCAGGTCCGGCCGATGCCCTGGGCGTGGGGCGCGACCGGTAGATCGACCCGTCGGGCAACACGGCCTCAACCGCATAGACGATGTCTTCGATGTTGCCGTAGGCGGTGGAGTACTGGCCCGACGCCCGGGTGGCCACCCACCCGCCCACTGAGGATATCTCGATTGACTGGGGCGAGTGCCCGATGGTGAATCCGTCCTGTCGCACCCGGTTTTCGGCGTCGATACCCATGGTGCCGGCGCCGAACGCGGCCAGACCGTCCACCGGGTCGAGCCACCGCAGGCCGCTAAGGCGCTCGGTGCTGATAACCACCGAGTTGGATGAGGACAGCACCCCGCCCACGCATCCCGATCCGGCCCCTCGGGGGATCATGGGCGTTCTGTGGGCATGGCACAGCTGCACGGTCTCGGCCAACTGCTCGGTGCTAGACGGCACCGCCACTGCAACCGGCAACACCAGCTGGCCCTGCCACTGGTCGAACTCGGAACGGGGCCAGGTGTCGCGGGCCCGGCTGAGACGGGCTTGGTCGTCAAGAAGGAGGTCGTCGCCCAGCAGGCTGGCGAGTTCGTCGATGAGCGCCATCAGGCGTCCACCTTGAATTGCATTTCGCTGGCGAAGCGGCTTTGAACGGCATCGATCTCGGCAGCGGTACTGACCTTGTCCCATCCCAGCAGGTCGCCCATCAGCGAGGCCGCCGGAGCGAGCAGGTCGTCTCGCTCGGCGGGCGTGTACCAGGCGGCTCGGGTGCGGCGATAGATCAGATCCTCCAGGGTAAGCGCACCGTCGACCCGCACCGCCCAAGCGACTTCCCCGGCCACCACCCGCCCTCCGGGAACCAGGGGCTCTTGTCCCAAGGCCAGCACCTGGCTGGTTTCGCTTCCGTACAGCCGCACCATCCGGCCTGCCACCGCCTGCTCTACACCGTTGGCGGCAGCCACCGCCGCGGCATGCTTGTCGAGGTTCGATGACAAGTCGCCCCCGGGGATCGGGTCGGGCCCCGGTCCCGGCGCCAGCGGTCGACCCAGCCGCTCGGCCACGACGTCGAGCACCGTCATGGCCATGGTGCGAAAGCCGGTCAGCTTGCCACCCGCGATAGTGATCATCCCCCCGGTCCCCACCCATACCTCCTCTTTGCGGGAGATCTCGGTGGCCTCTTTGCCCTTCTGTGCCACCAGGGGGCGCACGCCAGACCAAGCTGCGACCACGTCATCGAGACCCAGCGGCTCTAAGTCGAAGTAGTGCTTGAGCGGGTGAAGCAGGTACTCCACGTCAGTCAACTCGATCTCGGGCCACAGGAGCCGCTTGCCCTCGTAGCTGGTGTCTGTCGTCCCGATGGCCACCACATCGCCCCGAGGCAGCACGAAAACGCTGCGCTTGTCGGGTGTGTCCATTATCACCAAGTTCTGCACCGGCAGCCGGTCGGCATCGACCACGATATGAATGCCCTTGGAGGGGTGGAGGCGATCAGCGGTGGCCTCCTCCTCGAATCGGGCTAGGCGCTCCACCCACGGCCCGGTGGCGTTCACCACCGCGTCAGCGCGGATCTCCACCCGGTCGCCGCTCAATTGGCACGCGGCTACCACCCCGTCGACCTGCTCGCCCTCCCAGACCACGTCCACCACCGGCAGCCGACTCGCCACCTGGGCTCCGGAGCCCACCGCGTCGCGCAGCACGGCCAACACCAGCCGGGCGTCGTCGGTCATGTACTCCCGGTAGGCGCAGGCCCACGGGTACTCGTCACGGCGCAGGCAGGGCTCCTGCTCGGCGAGGGTGTCGCGATCCCAACTAAGGTTGCGGTCGGAATCGCTTACCGCACCGAGCTTTTCGTAGGTGCCGATTCCGGCCCGGACCTTCATCAGGCTGGCCCGGTTGTGAGCAGGCACTACCATCCAGCACGGCTCGGCCAGATGCGGTGCCATCTGATGCACTGCCTGGCGCTCCCGAGCGGTCTCGCGCACCATTCCGACCTCGCCCATGGCCAGGTACCGCAGCCCGCCATGGATCAGCTTGGACGAGCGCGAGGAGGTGCCAGCTGCGAAGTCGTCCCTCTCCACCAGCGCCACCCGCAACCCCCGTCGGGCCGCATCCCGAGCCACCCCCGCCCCGGTGATTCCGCCTCCGATGATCACCAGGTCGAACCGCTCGCTCCCCAGATTGGCCAGCAGATCGGATCGCGGGGTTGGCGACAGTGATGTCACATTGTTGGGTTCAGGCACTGCCTATTGTTCGGTTGGCTGGGCTATCTCGGCCTTGGGCATGCGGTAGCCGACGTGGGGCACAGTGACAATGTAGCAGGGGTTGCGGGCGTCGTCGCCGAGCTTCTGCCGGAGGTTCTTCACCACGGTGCGCATGCGCCGGGCGTCGCCGGGCTGATCGGGACCCCATACCTTCTGCAACAGCAGGTCGTGGTCCATTGTCGTGCCGGCTTTTGCTGACAACTCGGCCAAGAGGCGGAATTCCGTGGGGGTCAATTCGACTACTTGTCCGGCGACGGCCACCGATCGCTCGGCGAAATTGATGGTCAAGTCACCCAGTTCAAACGACAGTGGCTGCTCCGGTTTCTTGCGCAACGCGGCCCCAACACGAGCGTTCAACTCAGTAGGCGAGAACGGCTTGATCATGTAGTCGACCGCACCCATCTCGAAGGCCTTGGTGATCAACTCATCTTGGTCGTAGCCCGAAAGGAAGATGACCGGTACATCGGAAATGGCGAGTACATCTTTCATTAGTTCTATGCCGTCTTTGCCGGGCAGCATCAGATCAAGGAGCACCACCTGAGGTTGGGTCTCCTCGATCAGCGAGACCACTTCGTCGGGGTCACCGGTCACCACCGGTTCGTAACCTGCCATGGCCAACGAGTCGCGAACATGTTTGAGCGTCCTAGGGTCGTCGTCCACGGCCAAAATCCGGGTCAGCTCGCTACTGACTGTTCTTCGGGGCCGAGTCGCGGCTTTAACTCTTTTGGGGGCGACGTGGGGTGCGCTCTCTTCGGAAGCTGGAAGGGTGAACGTGAATTTGCTGCCCAGACCGGGGCCGTCGCTCTCGGCCCAAATGCGCCCGCCGTGCGCCTCCACGATCCCCTTGCAGATGGCCAGACCCAGTCCGAGATCACGGTTCTGGTCAGGACCATCCGGTTGGTAAAATTTGGCAAACAGCTGTGGTATCCGCTCGGCCGGTATGCCTCGGCCGGTGTCGGCCACAGAGACAGCGACGTGGATGTCCTGAACTTGGGCGTTCAGTCTTATGGTTGAATTTTCGTTGGAGTGGCGCGCTGCGTTGCTGAACAGATTGACGATCACCTGGACCATTCGCCGACGATCGGCCAAGACCAAGGGCAAGTCGGAGGGGAATTCGATTCGGATGTGCTCTCGGCCCCCTGCGTTCAGGAAGACATTGCGGGCCTCATCCACCAATCGAGCCAATTCGAGTGGCACCGGGTTTACCGCCAGCGTTCCCGTCTCAATTCGCACAATGTCGGTGAGGTTGTTGATCAGATCGCGCATGTAGTCGGCCTGCTCATCGATGATCCGGTGGAACTCGACCATCTCGGCTGGATCGATTGACAACTTGCCTTCCAACAACGTGGCCGTGGATCCCTTGATGGCGGTGAGTGGCGAGCGGAGTTCGTGCCCAACCATGCCCAAGAACTCGGTACGTAGCCGCTCCAATTCGGCAAGGGGTGCCAAGTCTTGCGCGGTTACGATCACCGACTCCACCGAACCATTGGCTCCTCGAATGGGCATGGCACTCACACTGGCTACTAGCTCTTGGCCATGGGGGAGTTCAATGATGATCTCCTCTTCCCGAACGGTCTCCCCCGAATTCATCGTTTCTTCTAGGGGAATCCCGTTCTGCGAGATCACCCGTCCGTCGGCGCGTCGGTAAGTCGCTGCGCTCACTAACTGATGCAGGGAGTCGCCTTTCAGGCCCAAGTCGCCAATTATCCGCCTCGCCTCCCGGTTAACCGATCTCAGCTCCCCCGTCTTGGCTTCGAATACCAGGACAGCCATAGGGGCGATGTTGACCAGAGCTTCTAGGTCGGCCCTCGTCCGCTGCTCCTGCCGAAACTGACGAGCGTTAGAGATGACCAGTGCAGCCTGGGAGGCGAACATGACCAGGGTCTCCTCGTCTTCGACGGAGAATCCTCCTTCCTTCTCGGCCATGAAGATGGCGCCGACCCGCTGGTCTTGGTACCGGATTGGCGACCCCAGATAGGCCGTAGGAGGGCTTATCGGAAAAGGGGAGCGGAATTCAGAGAGTCCGTGCTCTTTGAGATGGCCCTGGAAGTCGCCGAGCCGAAGCGGTTCTTCGATGCTGTAGAAGTACTCGAATAGCTCCCATTTGTTGGGTAGCTGCTCGAGTTTGCTGGCCTGGTCGGGCGTCATCCCGGAAAAGAGAAATTCCGTGGTCCTCTGCTCACCGGTAACCAGCACAATCACGCCGACCTGAGCACCGGTGAGCGATCGGGCGCTGTCCAGTACCTCTTGCAACACCGAGTCCAAGTCGAGGCTCTCGTTGATGCGCAGGAATGCCTCGCATAGCTGTGATAGTCGGTCCCCTCGTGATGCAAAATCCTGGGTGGTGCTCACATCGCTCACAATCAGTTTCTAGCTTATTTCCGCCGTGCTCACAAAAGAATCACGATTTGTTCAATTGACGGAGCTTCGTCCTCACAAACGCGGCCCGCGAGTACAGCTAACCGGTGTTACGCAGTCCGGCGGCAACCCCGTTTATGGTCAGAAGGAGAGCTCGCTTGATTCGCCGGATGTCATCCTGTGAGCCGGACGCTTCTCGCGATAGGGCCAGTAGTTCGACCTGTAGAACGTTTATGGGATCGAGATAGGCATCACGAACGGCCAGGGTCCGCTTGAGCACCGGAAGATCGCTGAGGAGGTCGCCGCCGGTCAGCTTGGCGATGTGGCCCACGGTGAGATCGTGTTCGTCGACAATTGTGTTGAAGAAGTGACGGAGTTCGGGGGCAACGAGACGATTGACATAGTGCCCGGCAATGGCCAGATCGGTCTTGACCAAAGTCATTTCCACATTGGAGACAAACGTGCGGAAGAACTCCCAGTCTTCATACATCGTCGGAAGCAGTTCTCCGCATCCGGCCTCTTCGACCGCGGCCAGAGCCGTTCCTACCCCGAACCAACCGGGGATGATCTGGCGCGATTGGGTCCAGCCGAATACCCAGGGGATGGCTCTGAGATCGTTGATGCCAGTCATCGATCCCGAACGACGAGCCGGGCGCGAGCCGATGTTCATGGCGGTCAACTCTTCTACGGGCGTCGAGGTCTGGAAGTACTCCACGAAGCCGGGGGTGTCGAGCAATGTGCGGTAGGCCTCGTAAGCCCGGGCCGACATGAGCTCCATGACATCGTTCCAGGCGTCGATGCCACCTTGGCCGTGACGGGGGCTCTGGTGGGCGAGCGTGGCCTCCAGAACTGCTGATAGGGCGAGATCCAAATTGCGCTGAGCCAACCGGGGCAAACCGTACTTGTCGGCGATCACCTCGCCTTGCTCGGTGATCTTCATCGCGCCGGCCACAACCCCGGCGGGCTGCGACAAGATGGCGGCATTCGTCGGGCCGCCGCCTCGCCCTACCGTGCCGCCCCGGCCGTGGAACACCACCACTTGGATGCCGGATTCCGCCGAGACCTCGGCGATCTCACGCAGCGCCTTGTGGATCTCCCACTGAGAAGTGGTGATGCCGCCGTCCTTGTTGGAGTCGGAATATCCGACCATCACCTCTTGCCTGTCGCCCCTGAGCTGCACCAGCCGACGGTATGCAGGAACGGCGAACAGCTCCCGGAGCATGGGCCCAACTCCTCGGAGATCATCGATGGTCTCGAACAGCGGCACGAAGCCAATCCGGGCGATGCCTCCGGGGATGTCCACCAGGCCGACCTCCCGGGCTAAAACGGCGGGGGCGAGCACGTCGTCCACGCCGTGGGTCATAGAGACGATGTAGCTCTCGATGGCGCCGTCGCCGTGGCGGTCGAGGGCTAGTCGCAGGGCCGCGAACAGAGCCAGCGAGCCCTGGGCACTCGACCCCGCGGGAGGGGCCAGGGGGCGGCGGCTTTCCAATTCTGCGGCCAACAGCGCGGTGCGGTCGGAACGGGAAAGCGCGGGATAGTCGGTACCCAGCTCGGCGAATAGCTCGTTGAGGGCCTCGTGATGGGCCGCGGCATTCTCGCGGATGTCGAGGGTGGCGAGATGGAACCCGATCATGGCCAGTATGCGTCGGACCCGGGCCAAGCGGCCGCTTGCCATCAACGACCCCCCGTTGACTTCGAGCGATCGGGCCATGACGGCGAGGTCGGCCTCCATGTCGGCGGGCGAGCCATAGGCCCTCGGGCCAGGAGGCTGCGCGGAGGCTTCCAACAGGCGCTGGTGAATCACCGAACAGCGCTGCCGATAGGGCTCGCCAGCGCTCAACTTGCTGAATCGGGACACAACGTCGGGAAAGTCGTCGCGGTCGGATTCGATCTGGGCCTGCAATTCAGGGGTGACGGCGGTAACGGCGGTGCTAACTGACAGTTCCGACGACAACTCCTCGACCTCGGCCACCAGCAGGCGCAGCGCCCGGCCCCGTTGAAAACTCAGTACCTCCAGCGTTGTCTCGGGGGTGACATTGGGGTTGCCATCGCGGTCGCCCCCCACCCACGACCCGAAGCGGACCGGCACCTGGGGCCCGTTCAGCGACCCACCGATGTCTCGCAGCACAGCATCGACGTCGTCGAACAGCTCAGGCACGCCATCAGCCGCGATCTCAGTGAGGAAGTAGAGGATGGAGCGGGCCTCATCAACGGGATCGGGTCGCTCTCGGCGAAGTTCGTCGGTTTGCCAGATGGCGTCGATGAGCTCATCGATACGGCGGTCAATTCGGTTCTGGTCGGCTGGCCCGCTGCCGGTCTCACTGCGACGCTCGATAAGCACGGCGATCTCGTTGAGCTTGTCGAGAATCGACCGGCGGGAGGCCTCGGTGGGATGAGCAGTGAACACCGGGCGGAGGTCGGCTCCCCGGGTGGCGGCCACGATCTCAGCCCGGTCGATGCCAAGATCCTGGAGCTTGGCCACCGTGTCAGCGAAGCGGAGGCTGCCGGCAAGGCCGCCGGCATTGAGATCCTCGATGCGGTGGACCTGCTCGGCGGTGTTGGCCAGGTGGAAGTAGACCGTGAATGCCCTTACCAGGCGGATGGCCTCCACCACATCCACATCGTCAAGCACCTCGGCCAGGACTGCGCCCGACTCCTCGTCGCGCCGCAGGCCCCGGGCCATTGTCCGCACCTGCTCGACACGCTCGAGCAACTCGGGGCCATGCTGGCGCACCAGGGCATCGCCAAGTTGGTTGCCCAGCCGCCTGATGTCGTTGCGAAGCGCCGAGTCGATCTCGTCGAGATATTCGGCCGGTGCCATGAAATTCAAACATCCATTCTATCAGGGTTTGATTTGAATAACACCAGAAATGTTTTTCTCTTATTTCTAAGCAATTGAGCTTCGCATTGTAAGAGCCAATCCCACTGTAGTCAACAGTCTTACTTTGGAGAATTAATCCCAAGTTAAGGAGGCGTTTACTGTCGTTTACGACCCTTCCCGTTACCGTATTCAGTAAGTCAATAGGCGAGGAAGCAAGAAGCAAGTGAAGACAATCTTTCGCATGAAAGAAAGACCCAACCCAAAGGAGGTCATGCGATGAGCAAGTTTGCCCAGAAGACTAGGTACCGCCAAACAGCCGGACTGATGGTTGTACTGACCTTGGTCGCGATGTTGGCTATTACCGCCCAGGCATACTACGGAGCCAACGACGATGTCCGCTATGAGGTGCCGGTGGCGGCCCACCACGAAGGGCCCGAACAGACCCACCACGAACCGCCAGAGCTGGCCCATCACGAGGCACTCGACCAAACCCACCACGAGGCGCCGAACCAGACCCACCACGAAGGGTCCCAAAAGGTCCTGAGGTTTTGATTTGGTTCGGAAGAGGGTCAGGAATCTCTGGCGGTGAACACCAATGCCTCAGGGTCGAAGAACCCGACCTTGGCCGGTGCATCAGAGACGTCGAATTTGCCGGCACCGAGCGAGCCGGCGACCAATCCGGTTACCTCAATGGGGCCAAAACTCTCCGCGGCGGCGGCAAAGGATTCGGTGGTCAGCTCGGGGCCTGCCGCACGGGCCACTGCGGAAAAGATGTCGATGACCTGACACGCCAACAGGGTGGGAACCAAGTTGTCGAGACCCTCATCGGTCTGATCGATGTTGACTTCCTCACCTGTGGCTGATTCGAAGCGGTCGAGGCAGTCGGCGACTCCGGCGGTGTTCTCGGCGTACTGCGAAGCCGGATCGACATCGCGCACGACAACCGCTGCGAGCTCGAGGGGAGCAAGGCTGTAGCCGAAGGAATCCCGAATCAGTGAAGGCACCACGTGGGTGTTCTCCGGCAACAGCATGGGCAAGTCGATGCCCCGGCGTTCGTAGACCCCCACGAAGTCCAGGCCTGATTCGGGGGCGCTTCCCAACACCGCCTCTACGCCGCTGGCCAACCAGCGCTCGGCGAAGATCTCCACTTCGGCTTCGGCAGCAACAACGTCGTTGAAGATTGTGCGAAGAGTGTGGGTGACAACCTCGACTCCCCTTGAATCAAGCGCTTGAAGATAGCGGTCGTGAAGGTCTTCCCTTGTGGCCGCACCGTGTACGGCAATGCGCATCCCGGGGGCCAGGTGTCCTGAATCGAGCAGCGTGTCGATGTTCACCTCAACCAGGCGCTCGGCCAGCGGATCAGTGGAGATCAGGGGTGCCACCGAACGCTCGAATAGCTCAGAAGTGGATTCGAAGCCGTTGATGACGATGGTGTCGTTGAATTCTGTGTAGCACAGCGGCATCTCCCGAAGCAGGATTCCCACTACTGCAAAGACCCCCTCATCCTCGACATTGCGCACACACAGCGCCTCGGCATCGGCCTCGCCCATGGGTACGTAGGTCGAGAAGATCAGGTCGATCTGGCGTCCGATGATGCCGCCTGATTGGTTGACGGCGTCGACTGCCACTTGGAACTTCGCTTCGAGGTCGCCATTGTCTCTCCCGAGTACCGAAAGGTCGGGGAAGACGGCGGCGATCTTGATTGTGTCGGCGGTGACTCCGGTGTCGGTCGCAGTCAGCACAACCGGGGTGGCAGTCTCCTCGTCGGAAGCTGGCTTTGGCGCCTCTTCGGGAGCGGCCCCGTTTCCAGCAGGATCGTCCCCGTCTGCTCCGCCTTCGAGTTCATTGGCCTCAGGAGCAGCCGCATCCTCAGGAGTATCGCTGGCCGAGGGCGTTTGCTCCTCAGCAGTCGGCGTCGAAGCAGATTCTTCGGGGGGTGCTCCGGATTCATCTCCCGACGAGCCGGAGCATCCACTAGCGATCACAGCCAAGATCACGGCGGCAATTCCGAGTCGCAAGAGATTCGACATAGTGTCCGGCCTCCTTGGTATGGCTCGCGCTTGTCACTGCGTCGACCACGCAGGCGGCGGGCTGCTGGGCGGCCCGACTGAGTATGGTTATGCCAGAATATATGGCAATATCTTGTGCCAGTAAAGAGCGCAATTGATTTTGGGGGTCCGGCGATGCGAATCGGCGACGTGGTGAAGGCACTCGGCTCGATGGCGGCGGCCCCGATTCGCATGCGGCGCCACCCGCCACAGCCTCCGGCCGGGATCGAGCACTATTCCCTGCCGGAGTTGGCCTCGAGCCCCGAATCGGCGTCGGCCAAAGCGGTCGACTTCCCGGTTGTCCGAACCCCTCCTGGTCGGTGGCGGGAGTGGCCGCCGCTGGCGCTGGCCGGCTGCGATGAGCCGCTGGCCGACGGCGCTCCTGACCTCCGCGGCGTATGGCAGGTGTACCGGGGACCGTTGAAGGGCCACATCGAACGCAACGAGCAGGCGGGCAACCGGGTGGTTATTACCGCGGCAGGAGTCATTCACGACATGTTTGCCGACGGCACCCTTGATGGAGGCGTGCGCGATGAGGGAGTGGGCGGTGCCCAGATTGAAGTGGCAGCCCGGTTTGAGGGAGGACGACTCAACCTCTATCTGGGAGGCAAACGCTTGGTGGTCACCCGCTACCGCGAAGGAGACGACCTCGTCTGGCGATGGGGCCCCTACAGAAACCGTCTCCGCCGTCTGACTTCGCCCGAGGATGCGGCGTAGTCCGTCTTCCTAGGCAATCGGCTCGCGTGCGTCGGCAAGAAGCTGGGTCAGGGACTCCGGAGGATTCGGCGAGAGGACGTGCTCATCTCGCCACATCTTGCAGGCACCAATCAACGAGGGCGCGATAGCCGCGCTCGCGCCGGTGGCTAGGTCGAGCACGGCCGCGGCCGCCTCTCGAACAGCAGAGTCGCCAAGGCCAGCTTGGGTGGCGCGACACCATGCATCGGGAATGGCGCGGCAAATTGCCTCGGCGGCGGCACCGGCATCGGGATCGGTGAGAATCACCCAAACGGTGGCAATGGCGGCCACACGACCCGGTGCGGGAAGGGCATCGAGCATTCGAAGCTCAAGGTAGCCCCGAGGTTTCAGCGGCGGGAACAGCGTCGTGAGATGCAATTCGAGGTCGGCCTGAGTTGGAGGGTCGCTGCCCTGCAAGCACTCCTTGAACGTGAGCTCGTCGAGCTGCGGTTCAATGCGGTTGTTGCGCCTTCGCAGCATCAGGAGGGCATTTAGGACATAGGTGCCCCAGTTTTCGGGCCCCCCGCAGACGGGACGGGTGCGAGTCGGGTCGGTGGCGGCCCAAATCTGCTGGCGACAAGAGGCCGACTGGAATGCGTTACCCTCGGTGGTGGGCGAGTTGGCAAACGCCGCCATCAAGACCGGGGCCACCGCTTGGGCTCGGCGCCATGTGATGCTCGGATCGGGCCCGAAGCCGATGTTGATCTGGAACGATGCGGTGAGGTTCATCATTTGGATTCCGGCCGGTGAACGAGCAGCGAAGTACTTCTCCATGGCCTCGTAGCGAGGGATGTCCAGCGTGCGCCGGGGCGGGCGGATGGGATCGAGGCCCAGCGAGACCAGCGCCAGGCCATGTCTTTGGAATCGCCTGACCAGCTCGGCGGTGTCAGCGGCCACGGCATCAACGAGCTCCACCGGATCGGGAAATGGCCGGGTGACGAGCTCGACTTGGCCTCCGGGCTCGATGGTGATCGCACCGCCAGCAGGCAGCGGACCGTCGGCCACCCTGGCCACTTGTTCAGCCGGGATGGACTTACTGTGATCTTCGCGATCGAACACCAGCCACTCCACCTCGGCTCCAATGCGGGTAGGCGAGCTGGGAGGAAACGCTGCGGCCGCTCGGCTGATGACGTCGGTCTCGGTTGTCATGGCCGCGTCAGCATGCGGCTTGTTCGAGCCACGAGATCACGCGGTGGTTGGGACGGGTGCCGGTGAGGCGACCGAGCTGCTGGATTCCAGTCGGGCTAGTCACGTTGATCTCGGTGAGATGTCCGTCAATCACATCGATTCCCACGAACACCAATCCGTCGGCCCGCAGTGACGGAGCGATCCGATCGATGATCCTCTGATCGGCCTCGTCGATCTCGGCCGCAACAGCCTGGCCGCCCACGCAAATGTTGGCCCGAAAGTCAGACTCGGTGGGCAGCCGCAAGACGGCTCCGAGCGGATCGCCGTCGAGGAGCAGAATGCGCTTGTCGCCAAAGGCCACGTTCTCCATGAACTGCTGGGCCACAACCGGCGTGTGGCCGCGGCTGGTCAACGTGTCGATGATCGACGGCGCGTTTTGGTCGTGGGGATGCAATACCATCACTCCTCGACCACCGTGACCTCCGATCGGCTTGAGCACGGCGGCGCTGTGCGCCTGGCTGAACGCCGTCAACTGGTCGGCGTCTGAGGTGACGATCATCGGGGGTGTGATCTCGGGAAATCGGCAGATGTAGAGCTTTTCGTTCGCATCCCGAAGACCGCGGGGGGCGTTGACCACCAGCGTGTCCTCAACGAGGCAGTCGAGCAGCAGGGTGAGATGGAGGTAGGAGGAGTCGAAGGGCGGATCGGTTCTGATCAGCACTGCGTCGACGGTGGCGAGATCCAGCCGCTCAAGGGAACCGAGTCGAAGCGGGAGGGCGGAACCCTCGTCGGCCTTGGCTCGGCGGGCCCGGGCCCAGACCCGGCCATCGGCCAATTCGATATCGCCGGCGAGGCAGTGCCATGTTCGATGCTCTCGCTCCTCGGCGGCCAAAATGAGCGCGTAGGTGGTGTCGGTTTCCGGGTTTACGGTCTCAGGCCCGTCCATGACGACCACGATGTCCATGGCTAGACCGGACAGCCCTTTTCACGGTCGAGCGAAGTTGGGCAGGTCACCGCAGCGCCTCTCCCGACATGGAAACCACAAAACCCACCGAGGGATCAGACCGACCTTCGAGCAAGTCGTGATACACCGCCGTGATCTCCTGGGGACCGGAACGGTGGACGACGGTAAGCCAGCGATCGGTGTCGTCGAGGAGCTCGTGCCATGCCGCGGCGATGCGTCGCATCAATTCGGCTGCTCCCCACTCCTCGGAGCGTTTGGCAATCTGGCTGGGGGCAAAGAAGAACTGGGGCCGGGGACCGGGCAGGTCGGTGGCAACCGACCCGGTGTCTTCCCAGTGGGTAGCGCCAATGGTCATGGAGAAGCGAAGACCCTCGCCGCAGTGGGCATGCACCCCCGATCGCACGGTAGCGCTGCCGGCCATATCGACCAGTCCCGATGCCACCTTGGGGTCGAGCTGGTCGATCTCCTCATAGACGATCACCTCGTCGTACAGACCGAGACCCTCGACGAAGGCGCGGTTGCGGGCCGACGTGAGGCCCACGCTGCGGTGTCCGCGACGAGCTAGGCACGCGGCCAGGCAGATCGAGGTCTTCGATGAAGCACTGGTGACCAGGGTCTGCGAGGCGTCGTGGAACCCGTGGTCGCCCAGGTAGTCGTCGGCCAGAAACGACGTCATGAACAGCCCGCGGAGCAAGAGGAACTCGTCGATCCGGTCATCACGGAACATGATGTCGTCGGAGATGTCGCTGAAGTTGGTGTAGACCGCGGCGTGCTTGGCCCGATGAGCCCCGACGTCGGCGAACGCAGCCCCCTTGGGCGCAGCATTGATAACCACGTCGCTTGACATGGGATAGAAGCCGAAGAAGCGGCCTCCGGTGCTGATATCGGGATGGGCGGACTCGACCACCGAGCCCAACCCCATGGCCGGGATCCGCCCCCAATGCGCCTCGGTGGGGAAGAAGCCCCAATAGTCGAGCATGTCCCCGGCCGCCGCATAGGTCACGTTGTTGGCGGTCAGCGCGAACCTCTCTACGGCCAGCCGGATCTGCCCCGGTGTGAGTTTGGCCGGTGAAGACTCAACTGTCCGGGTGTCGCGAAAGTCATGGCGGTTGACCTCGAAATCCATAGGGGAACCCTAACGGTCGCCCCAAACTATTGCCAGTGAAAGGCGCAATACTATAAGGTCCGCCCATGCCCCGATATGGAGCATTGAACGACGCCTACGTGGCCTCTTGGTTCGAACGAGAAGAGCCCGGCGGGCCGATGTGGGCGCTCAATCTGATGAAGTACCGGGCCGTCGCCGACTATCGCGATGGCCGGACCTCCACGCTCACCGGGGTCGAGGCCGACAATGTCTATGCCCCCCACGAGCAGCTGAAGACGGTGGGCGCCCGCATCATCCTGCTCGCACCGGTGGTGCACCAGTTGCTCGGCGACGACACCGAGTGGGATCGGATCGCCATCGCGCAGTACCCCTATCGCGCCGCCATAGCCGAGATGACCATGAAGGAGGACTTCCAGGAGTCTCACGTCCACAAGGAAGCGGGAATGGAGTTCACCATTGTCATGGCGACCTTCCCGGTGGAAGACGACCCGATACCGCCACAGACGTCTGGCGCCGATCCCGACCAGCTCCTGCTTCTCCAAGTTGTAGCCGACGCTTCGTATCCCGATCTGGCCGAGTCGATCGAATCGACCCGCATCGGCCGGTTCTGGGTGGAAGACTGGTTCCTCGGGGATCACCGGACGTTTGCCGAAGCCCGATTCGACCTGATCTCCTCGGCAACGGCCGAAGAGCTCGCAGCCGGCGGGACCGCCCACGACGAGGCCAACTACGCAGTGATCGCCGACCCGCTCCTCGACGACGTGGCCCGGTCGCTGACCGACCCCACCCGAGTGTTGTTCTAGTGCGCATTCTCCGCACTCCTGACGACGCGGCCGATGGCCTGGCCGACTATCCGATGGAGCGCCGCTACATCTCGATTCCCTCGGGGGACGGCCAAGAGCTGCGCGTTCACGTCGTCGACAAAGGCGACTCCAACGCCCCGGTGGTCTTCCTCCACGGCAACCCGTCGTGGTCGTTTATTTGGCGGCACCAGATCAATGCAGTCGCCGCGGCCGGCTGGCGGGCCATCGCCCCCGATCTGGTGGGCATGGGGATGTCTGACAAGCCATCAGAGATGGCCGACTACACGGTGGACCGCCATATCGACTGGATGCGGTCGCTGCTGTTCGATCATCTCGACCTCGCCGATATCACGTTCGTGCTGCACGACTGGGGCGGCATCATCGGCATGCGCCTTGCAGCCGAACAACCCGACCGGGTCGGTCGCATGGTCATCTCCAACACCGGTCTCCCCTGGCGCGACATCAATGAGCCGCTCCCCGAGGTGATCGAGGCATCCGGCCCCTTAGCCGACTTCCAGGCCTTCGCGGCAGCAGCCCCGGTGTGGGAGCCGTGGACCCTGCTGTCCATGGTCATGGTTACCGAGCCCACCGCCGATCTTGTCTCGGCCTACCGGGCCCCCTATCCCGACCAGGAGCTCACCGTGGGAAGCCGGGCGTTCACCCAGCTGCTGCCCACCCGCCTCGACAACCCCATGTATCCCGCCAACTACGAGGCGTGGAAGGTGCTGGAGCGGTTCGACCGACCGGTGCTCACCATATTCAGCGACCTCGACGCGGTGGCCCCGGACGGCTGGAAGCCGATCACCGCCCGGATTCCCGGCGCCGCCGACCAGCCCCACACGATTCTCCAGGGCGGTGGCCACTTCCTTCAAGAGGACCTGCCCGACCAGTACACACAGGCCCTGCTGGCCTGGTTGGGAGCACCAACATGACCAGTGAGTACACGCTCTACGGCGCGCCGGTATCGCTATTCACCGGCAAGGCGCGCTCCTACCTGCGCAAGCAGGGAATCGGCTTCGTCGAGGTCTCACCGGGCAGCGACCGCTATCTGAACTACATCGTGCCGACGGTGGGCCGGTGGATCATCCCGGTCATGGAAACGCCCGACGGGCGGATCATTCAGGACGGCGCCGACATCATCGACCACTTCGAGAAGGGCGACGGCCAGCCGCTGCGCCGGATGTCGGTGTACCCCGAGTCGCCTGTGCTCCTGGCTATCAGCCACCTGTTCGAGATCTTCGGCGGGGAGGGGCTGATGCGGCCGGCCATGCACTACCGGTGGAACTTCGACCGCGAGAATCTGGACTTTCTGAAATCGGAATTCGCCCTGGTGGCGCCGCCGCCCGCCTCGCCCGAGGAGGGAGAGAGGGTTTTCCTGCACAACAGCGGGCGCATGCGCAAGGCGACGGTGAAGTTCGGAGCCACCCCAGAGACCGCTCTACTAATCGAGCAGGCCTTTCACGAATGGCTCAATCTCTTCAACGCCCACCTCGCCCACCATCCGTACCTGCTTGGCGGCCAACCCTCCATCGGCGATTTCGGACTGGTGGCCGCCATGTGGGCCCATCTGTTTCGCGATCCGGTGCCGCAGTCGCTGATCAAGGCTCAAGCTCCCCGGGTGGGGCGGTGGGTTGAGCGCATGACCACCAGCGAGCCCTACGCCCACGAGTACGACGCCGAAACCGACATGATTTCCGACAACGATGTCCCCGAGACGCTGAAATCGATGATGCGCTATGTGGCCGAAGAATGGCTGCCCGAGATCGCGGCTCACTACGAACACGCCAATCAGTGGCTGGCGGAGCGCCCCGACTTGGTTCCCGGCACCAATGGCAAAGACAACCCGGCCAGTCGCAATATTGGCGAGGCCACTTTCGAATGGCGGGGGACGCGCATCGCCACCGTCGTCCAGCCTTACCGCTTCTGGCTGCTCCAACGCCTTCACGACGATCTCGCCGCCGCCGAACCCTCCGATCAGACTCGGGTTCGCCAACTCTTCCGCGACACGGGCGTCGAGGCCCTGCTTGATCTTCGGACCATTCGACGGGTTGAGCGGGCCGACCATCTTGAGGTCTGGGGCCCAGTCACCGATGACTGAGACGCCCAAGTGACTGCTACCGTCAAACCGCGATGACCGACGTAGACCGCACCGAGGCGCCGGTCGACGGGCGTGTCGCCCGCCGAGAGCGAAACATCAACACCGCTCTCGACACCGTGCTCAACATGTTTGCCGAGGAGTCGCTGTTTCCGACCATCGAGCAAGTCTCCAAGCGGTCGGGTCTATCCCTGCGATCCCTCTACCGATACTTCGCCGATCCCGGAGAGCTCGTCGAATCGGCCATCAATCGCCATCGCGAGCTAATGAGAGACGCTGGCCACCTCCACAAGATCGGCCAAGGACCGCTCGACCGCCGCATCGACGACTTCGCGGCCATGCGGCTCCGGCTCTATGAGAGAGCCATCTCGGTGTATCGCGCCGCGGTGCACAATGCCCCCAACCACCCCCGAGTTCGCGATTGGCTGGCCATAGCCCGCGACGACCTCCGCGAGCAGTTCGAACGCCAGTTTGCTCCCGAGTTGGGCACCGCGAAGGCGGCTGATCGTCAGGCCGTTCTGTCCGCCGGCGACGTCCTTTTCCAGTTCGACACGATCGACTACCTGCGCCGCCATCGCCGATACACCATCGCCGAGACCGAGGCTGTGCTTCGGTCTGCACTAGAGGCAATCCTCCGACCCTGAACAGGCGACGCTAGCCACCTGCTGGGCCAACAAGCTCTGGGGGTAGCCAATGCCTCCATGCTTGTAAGTCGGTACCTCCACATCTTGCTCTGGCCTTATCTCGACTGTGAGGGGGATACCCATGTTCATTAGCAGCGACACTTCGTCATGATCTGAAGGTCTACCAATGCCTGCCACTCCGTTTGAGGTTGCGACTTGGATTGGGACTGGTTCAGGGGCGTTGGGTTGGTGTTCTAGTTTCGCCGGTATGGAATTCATAACTGGGAGCCCGATGGGAGTGATCCTCAGTTCATGGATCGAACCTTCGAGTATTGAACTCACGACTTGTGCTCCGGGCACCCTTGCAAACAATAGGAGATCTGCAATTTCAGTAGGAGAGGCTCCGAACAGCTGCCTCTTTGACGAGGAGAAACAGCTGGCAAGATGAGCAACCGACTTCGGTTTCGGAGGATGAATTGCGTACCTACCAATCGAATCCGGCTTGTCGGCTCTCATGTGGTGTATCTCGGTCGTTGGCAAAGTGCTGGTAGCTGTTGGCAAGGTCAGTGTAGATAGACGAGGTTCTGTGCCATCTGTGCTTAAGTTGGCGGCTGATGCCCCGGTAGCGCTCTTCAAGTGCCCTGTACTCTTCTCTGCCGCCGTCCGAGGAGAATCCGATCATGCTGCGGCTGTTGAACACGGCAGTGGAGTACCCGGCCTCCATCTCCTCGCTGGCGATGCCATCGATCACATCGCAGACCGCGGGGTCGGGTACGCCTTCTTCGTTGGTGGGAGCGGCGGCGAGGGCAGACCCAATGGCGAGGTCTCCCACCTCGAGGCGGTCTGCTTCGCCCAAGCGGGTGCGCGCCCGGCTGACCCAGTCGTGGAGCTGGACGGCGTCTATGCGGCCTGCTTGGTCCATTCCAGGAGAAACCGGCATTTCGTGGAGCAGCCCGTATGCTGCGAGTCTCCTCCGCGATTCGTGGTCTTCGCTGGTTTCTGTGTCTGGATGGGATTCGGATTCAATTGGGTGAGCAACCTCGACAACTCGGACGAAGAAGTCCGGGTCTTCGGACAGCATCTTGTGCAGTCGGGGCGTCTTTGCGTGCCAGCCGAGCGATGGCAGGTATGCCCATTCGATTTCGGCGATTTCCTCTTCGCCGAAGTTGTCGGCATGCCGGTCAATGGCTTCCAACAGACTGGTTACAGACTCGTAGGCCAGCTGGGCTTCCTCGCTGGTTCCCTGTTCAGCGAGCAGCATCAAGAGCTCTGCGGCTGCGCGGGCATATTCGGGATCTTCTGTGAAGCGGTAGCTGTAGTTGGCCAGAAGGTTGATGGCGGCTACCGGTCGTCCAGCGTGACCTAGGCGACGGGCCACCTCCATTTCCAGGTCTTGGTTGAACGGCAAGTCGCTCTCGGTGAGAGTTTCCCAATAGTTGACTCGAACTGCTTCGTCCATCTCGTCGAGCCGCCTCCATGCTCCCTCGGGATCTCTGGATGCTCTCAGCAATCCGGCGATTGCTTCAGGAGAAGAGCTGGCAGCTATCTGGCGATCTATCGGCACCCATCCGTCTTTTCGGCATCTCGCAACGAAGTAGGCCCACGCGGCCTCAACGGTGAGCGGCTCGCCAGCGGCAAGCTCCGCACCCATTGGCTCATCGCAATCTGGCAGCGAAGCGCTGGCCAGGGCAGTCCCCACATCTCTCGGAGCTTCGACCGACGCGGCAAACCCGAGCACTGCCTTGGTGCCACCCTCGGAATGGATGTCGGCCACGGCCGCGGCTTGGCGCTCCCTCAGGGCGGCATCCCGTTCTTGGAAGTCGCTGTCATATGGCGACATGTCGTCTAGAAGCATTCCGGCACCGGGCTGGAAGAGCCACCGGTGCCGGTCTGAGGCAGATTGGGGCTCCAACTGGGGCATCAGAGCCTCGAAATCATTTATCTCCGATGGAGGAAGTGCCCAGTGGGCGTCGTTGAACCTTCGATGGCGGACAACCATGTTGCGCAGGGCATGCCACAGGGCTGCCCGTGTTGGCTCATCGGCGGTTTCGGCAAGCTCGCGTAGATCGCTCAGCAATTCGGCGCGGGTTGGAGGAAGCAACCGGCCGCAGTCGGAAATGAGGTCCGCGTAGCGATTCGGCTCAAATGAGGCCCAAGAGATCATCAAGGCGGAAACACGAGAGACAGCCTCGTAGTGCTCGCCGATAGTGACAGATTTCCGGTCTGCCTTCCAGGTGTGAAACCGCGGCGTGTGTCCATCGGACTTCGAAGAGCCGGGTGACGGAAGCATGGTTTCGGCCGTCTGCCACGCGGCATCGGGATGGCGGTCGTGCATTGCTTCCAACACCGCGATCCGGGTGTCCAGTGCGGCAGAGGTGTTGGGCATCCAAGGGCACATAGTCCCCCTAAGCGCCTCGGCAGCCTGCTCTCCGGTCCCTTCCTCCTTGTCTCGCTCTGCGAGTTGTGCGAGCAGATCGGCAGCGGCGGGAAGATGATCAGGCGACCAAGCCAGCACATCCAGTGCTGCGACGAGTTGGAGCCGGAATCGTCCCATAGAGACTTCGAATAGGTCATCGTTGCTCTCCAACAGCGCCTGCACCAAAGGGGAAGACCCATCAGCCATTCCGGATCGCACTGCCTTTAGGAATTCCTCAGGGGCGGCTTCTGCCAATGCGGGCAGATGTTGGGCGAGCGCCTGCCAGCGGGAGGGTTCAGGATTCGAGTTGGCAGAAGACAGCAGCCTCCCGACCGCGCCGGCAACCATACCGGCGGCCCCGGCGGGCAGGCGTTCCCCGCATTCGGCTAACGCAGCGAGCGACCCCGCAAGTCCCTTCTTGAGGTGCTCGGAATGGGTAGCCGCGGTTCCCTCGAATTGCGCCTGAACCAACTCTGCGCCGTGCAGGCCTGCGAGGGGATCGTGTTCTCCGAGGACCTCAGCGGCCAATTTGGCGAGTTCGCTGAACTCGGTCTGTTGGAATCGGCCGCCTATCACTTGGAACGCGCCAGCCTGCGAGACGGTGTGCCACCGCGCCCCCACGCGAACAAGGGGTGGCTCACTATCTCCCAAGAGCCTCTCGAGCCTCTCCACAATGCTCGGGTAGGTTGACGCGCAGAAGCGCTCGACTGAGGCCCGGTCTCCCTCATTGGAACCGTCCCAGCAGCCAAGCAGAAGACACCGCCGCAGCACCGGATCCCTCTCGTCGGCCCACGACGGCCGGTGCAGCTCGGGCTTTCGTGCCAGATGGCGACGCAAACTCAATAGGTTCCGCCGCCCCAGGCGTGCAAGCTTCCAGGCCTCGTCGTGATCAAGGCCCTGGGCGCGCAGCGCCTCTGACGCCTCGGCGATGTCAATTCCCTCTACGACGACATCGGTGTCATCACTGCCGGGTACGGGGACCACCACGCACTGTGGGCGCTTAGGCGAAAGCCCATTGGCCGTGTCCGTCGAATCGACGACCAAGGTGAGCGCAGTCCCAGAACAGGCCTGGCCCGCAGATGAGACCAGAAGGCGCCGTGCCGTGTCCCTGTCGGCTACAAACAATGCATCGGCGAAGCCCTCGCTTCCGCCTTCCGGGTCGGTGAGAGCGGCCGCTATGAAAGCCATCGCTTCCACGAGGTGGATGCTGCCGCCGACCGTGACAATTCCGCCAGCAGCGCAAGCCCGCCGAAGCTTCTCGGCGGTCTCCCTCCGCCCCGCGAGAACCACGCCTTCTCCCAAAGGGGTGCAGGTGGACTCCAGCCACTGCCCCCACCTCTGCCTAAGAGTTTCGACACCATCGACGGGCAGGCCCATCTCCTCGCGCAACCACGTCGTCGCCTCAGGCGCCTCAGCTAGCCACGCAACCAGATGATCGACGTTGAGGGCGCGAACCTCTTGGAAATCGCCCGCAGCCGCCCTCAGTTGTTCGAATTTCCGTGCTTTGGTCCACGGCCCGCAGATGACCGCCACATAGGCCATCGCCGCTCTTTCTCCGACAGAAATCCCGTCTCGGCGCTTCTCATAGTCGCTCTTTGCCTTGCGCTGCGCGTTCCGATCGGTGGATAGCTCCCAACCCGAGCAGCCCATCGGCACGTACGGGTGCGCCCCATCACATTCGACCAACCCATCCCAACCCCCCGACAGCGCCCCAGTTCCCGAGGGAAAGACCGCTCTCGTGCCGTCGGGGGAGGTCTCGCGGATAAGGCGCCTGACAAGCTCGGGCAGCTTCAACCCCGCCCCCTCGGTACTGGCCCACGCGAGCAGGTCGCCGCGCTCCAGACGCAGACCCTTGGGAACATAACTACCCTGGTTCCCGCCAGCGGACGCCCCATCATCGCTCTCAGCAATTTCAGCGGGCAGGACGGTACCGTTTTCTACGGGGTCAGAACTTGAGTTTGGGGCCCCATCAGTGCCAGACGCCCCAGCGACCAGTTCCACAAACGGCACGCTGAGCGCCTCCGCCAAAGCACCCAGAGCAGCAATGGTCGGATTGCCTTTTCCCTGTTCAATGCGAGACACATAGGGAGTTGATAGCCCCGACGCCCCAGCGACCTGAGCTTGCGAAAGACCGAGCGACAGCCTCGCCGACCGCACCCGCCTCCCAATATCAACATATGAAGGTACAATTGTCTTCATCATTAGACAACATGCTATCACACATTACTTAACAGATATGACAAACCACATATCTAGCCTTTACCTTGTAGGGCGAGGTCCGAGCAGCCATGCAGCATCGGAATGGGAATCCCTGAATTCATCAAAGGCCCGCCGGCCAACGTCAGCATTCCAAATCCTGAAGGTCCGCAACGGGATCTTCCGTCAATTGAGGGATGGCGGATTTAAATTCGCAGAATGTTGATGGATGCGTTCGCGTTGTCGGCCAGCTCTTCGAGCTTGTTCTCGGCTTCTTCGGTGTTGGCAATGGTGATCTGGATGTTCTGGTTGATGTGGGTGATGTGGCCGTCGTCGACGCGTTCGGCTAGCTCAGTGAGGAGTTTGAACAGGTGGCCGGCTTCCTCCCTGTTCTCGACATTGGTGTTGACGCTAATAGTGATCTGAAGATGCTCGGCTCGCTGTTCCGGCTTCGGCAGGTCCACGGGCCCCGGCTGGGTTGTTCCGGCGGGCGTGCCGCCGGGTGTTTCAGTCTGTTCGGCGGGGCTGGTGCCGGGGCCATCCTGTCCGCTGTCAGTGGTGTCGGTGGCGTGCCTGTTGGCATCGCTGCCTAGGTTCGCCGCCGTCCGGGCAGCCGCTCGGCGGACGCGGATGCTCTGCGATCCGAGGTTTATGTCTCCCGCGTCGCCGACCTGGTAGACATCGCCGTCGGCGTTTGCCAGCTCGATGTCCCCGGAGGCCACTGCGGCGTAGATGGCGACTGTTAGCTCGCCTGTGCCGGTAGGCAGCAGCGGCTTATGTGGGTCGGACCAGAAGCTGTCCCGAATCTCTGAAAGGGGCCGCCCGTAGTCGTTGTCGCGGAGATTGTGGAGCAGGGCGTTCTTGTCGAATTCCGACGGCCGATACGCTTTGGATTCTTCGCGCAGGCAGCCCCACACGTCGGCGCCGTTGAGGGCGGTCTGGGCGTCGCTACTGACCCGTGTGAATTTCACCTCGCGGTCGTGGTCTGCCTTGGGGGCGAGGTAGGCAATGTGCTTGTAGCAGAGACGCACTTTGCGGTCGAGTTGGTCTTTGGCGTCTTGGGCTTCTTGACGCGCTCTTTTGCTGGTGTCGTCGTCGGCTTGAACTGCGGGCAGCTCTGCTACTCGTTGGCGGGCCAGCCATTCGGCGGCGAGCCCGCGGGCCTGGGATCGGAGCGCCGTGTTGGCGCAGACGAACACCGCCGATGACGCCCACTGCACGCTCATCGCGTCCGCACCGATGCCCATAGCCGCAGTAATGGCGTCCCGGGCGGCGGTGTCGTCGCCGTTGAGCAGCGAGAACCAGCGCGAGTCCAAGATGACCAGCCTGGTCTTGTGCTTGCGGTCGACGCCTGCGTTCTCGATGGCGCCCAGCGATCCTTGGGCGGTGACGCCTTCGGGCGGCACCGTGCCGCCGTCAGCTCGGATGATCTCGCTGAACGGGCCGTCGGTGGCTAGCGCGAACGCCCGCTCGGTGATGGCCCTGTCGCGTTCTTCGTCACTTATGGCTTTCTTCTCGGCTCGGGTGAGCATGGGCAGGGTCTTGCGGGTCTCGATGAACCACCGCTTGGGAACCGATTTGCCCTGGCCGGGGGTGTGGTCGGCAGAGGCCAAACCCTCGTCTGGGTCGAACAGCGACTCAGCGACAGCTTCGGCATCGCCGGGTCCATACGCGTTGGACGGCACAAACGACGCGGCGTGCAATTCGGCCTCGGTGGCTCCCCGGGTTCCTTGCGGGCGGGGGCACAGCGACCGGACGAACAGCGCTGTGGCCATCCGCTCGGCTGCGGCCGGGTTCAGTTCGGTCCACCCGAGGCTCGGGTTGCGGGCCTCGTCGAGGCGGCGGGCGGCACCCCGGTCGGGGTTGTGCGGGTCGGCAATGTCGGTGCCGGCGACCTCCCGCAGGTTGGCCTGGGTGCGGTTGTCGGCCACCAGCCCGGAGTGCAAGAGCGCGTCCCGCAGCCGGGGGGAGCGCAGGGTGAGGTCTCCGCTGTCGATCAGAAGCGGCGCCCACTGCCCTTGCTGGCCGCGGGTGGCCTGCTCGTAGGCCGCAGCGGCGAACACCCGGATTGTGGACCTCACCCGCTGGAAGCCGGCCTGGTGAGACCACTCGTTCTCGGCGAGGGCGATGAGAGCGGGGTGGAACGGGTAGCAGCGGGCGACCTGCTTGGCGAACTCGCGTTCGGAATAGAGGCTGTCGAGCTTGTCGAAGACCTTGCTGCGCCAGACTTTCCCCATGGCCTTGAGGTAGTGGCTGGCGACCTGCTCGACAGCTTGTTCGGGCGGGCGGCCGTCGAAAAGGCGCCTTTGGATGATCTCAGCGAAGTCTCCGCCGGAGGTGACCGCGGTGGTGCTGGCGTTTCGGTCCAGCAGCGCCTCCATCTCCTCGCGGAGCTCTTTGCCCTCGTCGGTCATGGCCATGTCGTCGTCCTCGGAGGCGATCATCACCACGACCGCTGCGCAGTTGGGGACGTCGTTGACCACGTCGAGCAGCGCCCGCAGAAACGCCATGTCCAACACCGCGCCCTTGTGGTCGGATGCGGCCGCCACCCGCAAATAGTCCATGACCTCGTCGATCAGTACCAGCACCGGGCGGCCGGTTGAGCGGAGCGCCTCGGCCAGCTTCGCCTTGTTGGAGGTGTGGTCTTTGAACTCGGTGTAGCGGTCGTAGTCCTTGTCGAACAGCCGCCACAGGAACCTCTCACCGAGCCGTTCAGCGGGGCCGAAGTCCTCTTTGGTGGCGGTCGTGTTGTCGCAGTCCAACACCACGCAGACCGGGTTGCCGAGGTCGTCTTGTATCTTGCCCTTGCCGGCGATCTCGTCGGCTTCGGCCATGACCCTCTTTCCGAGGTCAGTGGCGGCCAGCTGCTGTGGATGGGCGGCCAGGTGCCACAGGCCGATCAGCCCGTGGGACTTGCCGCCTCCCATCGCCTGATCCAGCCGCCACACCGCCTCCGTCAGAGTCGAATCGGCCACACCGAGGCGAACAGCGATGCGCCCCATGATCCTCACCAGCCCGCCGGTCGGATGGGTGATCTCCCCGAAATACTTGGGTGCCGCATAGGGGGTGCGGCCCGCCCCCACGCCTTCTTCTCCGAACACGGCGTTGTGCAGCGACATCTGCACGTCATCGACCGCTCCGTCACTGCCCACAACCTCGGAGCGGAGCTGCATTGCCTCCCACCACGGGACCACGGCTTCTTCCGATGCCACGTCGCCTGCCTTTCCTCTGCTCATCCGAACAGCGTCTGTTCTCTCTCCCGAGCCGCTTCGCGCCGGTGCTCGCGTTCCTGCTCGTCACGCGATCTAGTCGCCCGCTTGCGGATCGGGTCGCGGTTGCGGACCGTCCACGCCCATACTTGCCCGTCGGTATCGCCCTCGCCCACCAGGCGGGCCATCTCAGCCATCGCCGCCCACAGCATCTCGTCGTTCTCCCTGCCCATGCTGTGCAAGGCGCCAGCGATATCGACCAGCGACCGCCCCTCGGCGGCCACTGCCAACGCGATGTCGATTATGTCGCTGCCCGGATGAAGGTCGATCCCTGATGCCGCCTCAGACCCGAACGCCAAACGAACCCCACCTTTTTCTCTGACCATAAGACCCTGTACCTGCGGTTCGGACATGTCGTAGGAGAGGCGCTGCCAGCGGGCCTCCGAAGCGGGGGCCTTGCGGCGGCCGTGCTGGCGGGCCCACGACAAGGCGAACCGGGTGCGGTCGTCGAAATCGGCGAGGCGGAAGGCGCTGATTCGCACGTCGGCGGCCTCCTCAACCGCTTTGTGGGCCAGGCCCAGGAAGTGGTCTATCCCTACCGGGCGGCCCGTGAAGTCCCGCACCTCGCTATACCGCCCGGCGACTTTCATGGCCGGGGCTATCGCCGCCATCCGCTGATCCGAATCGGCCAGCCCGTCCGCCGACCAGACGGGCACGCGGCCAGCGATCTCGGCCCGGACCTCCTCGTCGACTGCGCGCACGTCACCCACAGGGCGGTCAGCGGGCACAGGCCGGCAGGCCATGACAATGGTGTTGTCGATGTACTCGCCGGTCTGCTTGCCTCCCTTCTCGGTGCTGCAAGGCCAAGATCCCGTCAGCACAAGTCCCGCGTGTTCGATGGCGGTGAGAACGCGGATCCAGGCGTCCGGGTCGCCGTGCCCGAATACAATGGCTACCACTCCATTCGAAGTGGTCTTGCGGCGGGCCTGTTCGAACGCCTTGGTGATGCTGGATTTGTAGTGCTCCTCGTCGCGGTGATCATCGCCGATGGAACCGCACCTGATGACTGCCTCGTTCGTCTTCTCCTGCAGCCCGCCTGGGTCTGTGGTGGTGCCGAACCACGGGAATGCCGAACTGAGTGCCCGCTTCAGCCAGACATACATGAGATCCGACGAATCGCAATAGTTGATCATCGCGTCATAGGGCGGATCGGTTACCACCGCGTCCAACAGGCCGTCCGGCAACGGAATTTCCATGGCAGAGCCGCGTTGGATGACTGCCGGTCGCCCCGCGACTCTACTGTTGATCTGCCTTCCGAGATTTCGGATTGTTTGAACAGCTAGCGAATTCCAAGTGCTAGGGCCCTCACCGCAACTCGTCTCGAAATAGTCGAAGCTGTGCGAAATACCTGAGTCATTGAAATAGATATGACCAACACAGTCTCGGCCAACTTGAAGGGGGGCGCTCCTAGTGCTGTATTTCATGCGCCGGACAAGATTGGATGCTGCATAGCCAGTCAAAGCAGCGGCATAGTCCCGGCTGTGCCCAGCGGCGAGCATGTCTCCGCTCAGAGCGTCGATGATGCGGGCGAGTCGCACGAACCCGAGGGTTTGGCGATCGTTGCACAGTTCGCCCCAAGCTTGGTATCCGTAGCCGACTGGCCTGAGCGTGGGATGGTCGGGGTCAATTGGCTCGGTTGGCACGGCTGGCAGCCCTGGTCCGAAATCCGGCTCCATTGCCAGCGCTTCGCTGGCTGCGGCGAAGGCATCGTGCTCCATGCAAGATGGTTCTCGGTAGCGTTTGCCGACCTCGTCATCGAGGTCGGCAACGACGAGCATGGCATCGCCTCTGAGCCCATCCCGCATTAGTCGTTTTTGTGTGTCGATCGGGTGTGCGTGGTCGCAGAAGCAGCAAACTGCGGTCTTGCCTTGGCGCCCGGCAACTTTGACAAGTGTCGGCTGGGCTTCAGGTGGGCCGTCGTGGACTTCTGTTCTGAACACTCCGTTTTCATTGTCTGCGATGACTCTGTAGGACTGGCCTGGGTCATCTTTCTTGGGTTTCGGGTTTCGCAGGGCGAGGCTCCCCGTGAAGGGGAATCTGTTTCCGCAGTTCACGCAGGGCAGTGTGACAGCGCCCACATACCCCCAAGGGCGCTTGCCATTCACTTCGGGGTAGAACTCGCCCATCTCTTGCTCGTAGCGGCGGCCGACCAGATCGAGTATGAATCGGACGTCTTTGAGTAGCCTCGGCTCGGCGAAGTGGTCGTCCTTGTGCTGTTTGTAGCCGTCGAAGGGCAGGTCAGGCTCGGCGTCCCAGTCGCGCATCGGGTAGTTGGCCAGCAGATGGCCGGCGAGGGTCGCAACTGGCGAATAGTCGATGCCCCAGGACTGGATGCCGAGGCGAGCGGCGGCAAGTGGGATCATCGCCCGCCCTGAGAACGGATCGCACATGCGGGCGCCGTTCGGGTAATGCTCCGCTAGTTTCTCGCGGAGCTCAGTGTTGGCTTCGTCGTAGCCCTCCATGGACCTGGCTACCAGCTTCTTGAGGTCTTCCTGTTCGGAGGGGTCATCGGGCCACGGGAGCAGCGAGCAGATGACCGCTGCTTTCGCCTGGGCGAGCGGGCGCGACGCGAACCAGGTGAACAGGCTCTTCTCCGCCGACCCGGTTCCCCACCCGCTAGCGGACTCTCGGGAAACTTCGGCGCAGGGGAACCACTCCTCGATCAGCCGGGTGGCGGTCATGGGCCTCCTTGCTGGTCTAAGGCTTGTTTGAGCCTGCTTCCGGCCAGCCGGTAGACCGGCGTGTCTTCGAGCCATTCGTGGAACACTTCAACGGGATTCTGCCATCTGCCGAAGAGCCGACCTTTCCCGTCGAAGCAGTTGTCCACGACGTACAGCCAGTACTGGTCGCCTAGCTGGGCCGCTTGTATGAGCTCGCCTCCGGTGAGGGATACCCCGCCGCTGGACGCCTGCCCGGCGCGGCCCTTGACCTCGACGCATCGCTGCTCGGAGCCGCGCACAGCGTGGAGGTCGTAGCCCCGGTTCTCTCTATGCACATCTTGGACCGTCCACCCGTCTTGTTCGAGAATGCCGGTCACGAGCCGCATGGACACCTCTTCGCTGTCGGCTTGCTCGTCATCGGCGTCTTCGGGGCCTGGCGGGTCGGGGGCAGCCAGCACGTGCGCCCATCCAACTCTGCGGACTTCTCCTCGGGTCACCTCGGCGGCGTCCGCGGCGTCCTGGAGTCGGGCCTGGATTGCCTGGCGGATGCGGCGGCGCTCGCTTTGCCGCAGTTCGTGGTCGTCGATGTCTTTAGTCAAGGCGCCGGGGAGCCGGTCCAGTTGCCGGGTCAGGTCGCGGTGCCAGCCGGCTAGTTGGTCGGCCCGGCGGTTTCGCTCATTGTCGGCTTGTTCGACGGCCCGTTGTTTCGCGGCTTCGGCTACGAAACCGGCCAGAGACATCGGGGCTGCGTTCTCGGCGGCGGTGAGGTTGGGCAGTATCTCCCACGAGACGCTGTGGGCTTCGCCGGTGTGGTCGACGCGGATCAGCCACGATCGGGCGGCCGGCCGGGTTCGGCCCCGTGCGGTGTCCGACCCTTCGGCGATGTCGCATTCGTAGACGAACAGCGTGTAGTCCTCTGCGACGGTGCGGTCGCGAAGGACCGCTCCCTGCCACATATCGGGCGCCGCGCATCCCCGCAGGGCGTCGAGCAGCGCGGTGAACTTCGGGTTGCTCGGGCCTAGCATGGCCGCTTTGGCAGCCCGGTCGCGGACGCTGTGGTCTTCGATGGCCTGCTGGCGCTGTTCCGAACGAGTGGCGACCAACGCTTTGCCCCCTCTTGCGCCGAGTGCTTCGACGATGCCGCACCTGTGATGGCCGGGCGGCTCTGAGATGTAGTAGAAACCCTCGTCGCGGATCGTGGTCTGCTCTAAGGCGATCAGCGAGGCTCTGTGGGCGCGGTCCAAGAAGCGCTCGACGATAACTGGGTTAACCCGGGCGATGCGGTCCTCGTGGCGGGCTGTGTCGGCCACGGGCATGTCGACGCGGCTGCTGAGAGAGCTTGTCTCGGTGTAGTAGTCGTTGGTGGCACGCTCAATTTCTTCGCGTGACGGGATGCCGAATTCCGCTTCAGGGACCGTGGCGGGGCCGTACAGCCGGTGCAGGAGCCGATCGTGGCCGCCGGTCTCGGCGCGGGCGAGCTCCATGATCGCGGCGAGGCTGTCGAACATCTTGCCGCCCAACTCGTTGGCCGCGTCGACGAGCCGCTCCAGCAGCCGCCAGTGGGCATCCCCCTCGCGGGTGCCCTGGGCGACCAGGTTGTAGAGCATCACCTTGTGCTGCTGGCCTATGCGGTGGATTCGGCCCATGCGCTGCTCCAGGCGGACCAGCGACCACGGGATGTCCCAGTTCACCAGCACGTGGGCGGCCTGGAGGTCGATGCCCTCGTTGCCCGCGTCGGTGGACACGATCACCTCGAAGCGGCCGCCCATGAAATCCGCTTGGAGCTTCGCCCGCTGCTCGTGGTTGACGTCGCCGGCGTACCGCTCCGCGGTGAACCCGGCCCCGCGGAACTCGCCGACGAGCCAGTCGGCAGTGTCGCCGTACTCGGTGAACACCACTAGCTGCTTGCTCGACCCGGGGGCGATCCCGTTCTCCGCGAGGCAGCCCATCATGGGCTCCCACTTTGACGACGCAGAAGCCCGCCCCGGGTCTGGGGTGCCAACGCCCGCGCTGGCCATGTCGGCGAGCAGCCCGGCGATCGCCCGCTTCTCGGCGCGGGCGTCGAGCGAGCCGGCCGCGGCGACCTGATCGGCGCGGGCGTCTTCGTCTACATCATCCTCGTTGTCGCCACCGATAGCTGGGCCGCTGCCGGTACCCATCCTCTCGGCGCGGCGGCGCAGAGTCTCGCCCAGCGCGTGCATCGACGACGCGGCCCTCTTGCCGTACACCATCGCCGCGAGCTGGCGGCCCATCGGCTCGAAGAACTCGCCGACAAGATCCTGAGCGGCGTCGTAGAACCGCTGCTCGACCGGGCTCATGGGCACCCGCCGGTTGCTGGCCTCCCGTGCTTTGAACAGACGGGCCTTGGTGTCGTAGTCGACCAGCTCCTCTTTCATCCGGCGCAGAAAATGGAGCGGCCCCGGCGACAGCGCCCTGGCAGCGCCCCCGCCTCCGGCGGCCCGCTGCCCCGGACCTGCGCCAACGGGCCTGGACCCGGTGGGGAACACGTCCGAGTCGACCAGATGGAGCAGCTCGCGGAACAGCCATTCGTCGCCGCGGTGTGGCGTGGCCGTCAAGAACAGGGCGTTCGGAACACCCGCGGACAGCTCTCGGCCCACCCGGTAAAACGTCTCAGCGGTCGGGGTCATCCGATGCGCCTCGTCGAAGATGACCGCGTCCCAACCCATGTTTTCCGGGCGGAGGGCGTCGCGCACCGCAGGATTCATCGCGGCCAGGCTCAATGACACCACCCACGTGTCGTCGTCTGAGCCGGAGAGGGCCCTTTCGTGGACCGTCTGCGCTCTCACCTCCCGCAGGCCTCCGCCGAAGAACCGCTCAAAGTCAGCCTGCCACTTGATGACCAGATGGGCGGGGCACACCACCAGACAGCGCTTCACCCGGCCCAGCCGCTGCGACTCGCGCAGCCACAGCCCAGACATGATCGTCTTTCCAGTCCCCGGCTCGTCGGCCAAAAGGAACCGCAGCAGCGGCTGCGACAGCATCCGCCCGTACACCGCGTCCAACTGGTGCGGGAACGGGCGCAGCGGCACCGATGCCAGCACAGTCGACCGGGCCGACCGGGCAGACTCCATCATCCACTCAGCCCACAGCCCTGCAATCACCCTGTCGGGGTCCGCCCCGCCATCCTCGGAGATGACCTCAATCCGCTCTGCATCTTGATTTGTAAAGCTCTCCTTCCGGTAACCGCCTGGATTGGAAGCATCCACGAGGAACAAGTCCAGTCCGACACCGGGCCTTGGAATGGCCGCTTCGACTGTCTCAATGCCCGTGGCGCCCGGCAGCCTGACCCGCTGGCCGCGCTCGATCCCGCTCACCTGCGGGCCAACGAGTCCGGAATCGGTCACCCTGTTACCTCACAGGCAAACGCTGGGTTGCAATTTGCTGTTTGGCAGTTGGAATGCGGGGCAACGGTCCGTCGATCACAACGGGATGCTGGCCAGCTCACGAAGGGCAACACTACCTGGCCAGAAGGAGACTCCACGGGGGGTCTGGCTAGGACCCTCATCTAGCTCATTCTGGCTTGTAGAGCTGTTTATTCCGAAGGGGCTGGACAGATGCTGGAAATATGATTTGGAGATGGCCAGGTCGGGGCAGAAAGTCGAGGAGCGGGAAGCACTTGAAGTGCTTTGCGGCTGGGGCGTGGTAGCGGCATTTGAGTTGTTGGAAGCCGGCAAGAGGAAGGGTGTGCGCACCCCGGATTTGAGGCTAGAGCTAACCACGGGTCAAGAGGTGCTCACCGAGGTCAGAATGCATACCTACCCGGCTTCCTATCACCTGTTCTCTGCTGATGGGAAGGAGTTCCCCTCGCGGCATCTCAAGTGCCAGTGGGAAGTGAGGATAAACGACCCGGCAGCAAGCGAACCGACTGCCGAGACCTCCGAGCTATTCAAGGCCCTGGTTGAGGAGACGATCATTCCGCTGCTGGTCGACGCCGAGTCGGCCGGAGGCACTCCTGAGGCGATGGGATCTCGGGCGGAGCAGCTATTTCGCAACGCCAGAGTTTTCCTCGATTCCGGCAGGCCCCGGTCTCTGAGGCGGCGCATCAGCGTTTGGCGAACGCCTGAGCCTGTCAGCAGCGGACCAGGCCGGGTAAAGACATGGGCTGGCACAAGCTACGCCCTGTGCCGCGAAGGGGTTGACCACTTGGTTGAAGCGGTACAGGACTGCATTGATCAGAAGGACTCGCACGGGCAGGGCGCCGCCTGGTTGGTGGCTGCCCTCGACGGATCGCGCGCCTCCCAACAGCTGGAGGAAGTATGCAACAGGGTCTTGGACGGTGACGGCGCAAGGTACTCGGACATCAACACCAGGGTGGATATGAAGGGCTTCGACGAAGTTTGGGCGTTCACCAGGTCTTTCCACGGGAATCACCACATGGCACTTCGAATGACCAGGGCCAGCGCGGAGTGGAAGCGATTGAATCGTGTGAGGCACAGCGCCGCTAGGACAGCAGCAGTTGATATCGAGGCACTGACTGAGTCTTCGGGAACCGGCCCCACCATCCACGGTGATTTTCTGTACGCAGAGGAGATCGGCAATAGCGGGCGGAGCCGTTGAACGGTGCCCGCATCCGCTTGGCAGTGAAACCTGCTCAATGAACCGCAATTCGAGCAACTCAGCCAGAGGCAACAGGGCGAAGTAGCGCACAGAATGGCTTGAAAAATCCATCTGAGTCCCTAAAATGAAGGCGAACCACCTAGTTCTCTGTCAAGGGGCTAGGCCCAGCAGGAGTCCGCTTCGGCGGACTTTTGCGCGTTAGGCCTTCCATTCTTTGGGCTTGTGGATCAGTTTGCCTGCCCGGGTAGTCACCGGGTCGGGGAGCTGGCAGCGCTCAAGCAGCTTCCGGTTCAATGTCCGCTTATCACCGCTCAACAAGCGTCGCGGCTGCTGGGTCTGTTTGTGGGGGTTGACCGTGATGACAACTATTCCCTCCTTTTCGGCCATTGTGACCGGCGTCTGGAGATCGCTGTCGTTCGACAAGACCAACGCGACTTCCATGTTCTTGTGGCAGGCATCCCGCACTAGATGCGCGCCAAGGGAGACGTCTGATCCTTTCTCCTCCGTGTGTATCACGCGAGCCATCTTGATCTTCCCCTTCCGGTGTTCGCGGGCAAGGGGCAGATTCTTCTCCCTGTGTTTGAATTGACCCAGGTGGACTTCGGCTCCGGCATACTCTTTGAGGGCGCGAATGTAAACGTCCTGCCGCTGAGCTAGTCCAGGGTCATCAGGCCGATCCTGAACTCGGGCTGTGAAGTACTTGACAGCACCGACGTGGTGCCCCCGCAGCAAACGACTGGCCAACTTGCGATAGTCGAGCCACTTCAAATCCGAATTGCCTTTGAGGGCTCCGTAATAGAAGTTGAAGCCATCGACGTACACAATGGCGCGCGGTTGAGGCTGCTGAGACATGGCGTATCAGTCTATGGGAGGCACTGAACAAAACTTGTGGGGCGCGAGGCGTTAATCCTCGAAGATGGGTGGGGCCGTCAGGGCCGCAACAAGAGCTTTCCGTGGTTCTCGCCGCGAAACAGCATGCGGAAGCCCTCAGGGAAGTTCTCGATTCCGTGGATGATGTGCTGGCGATGCTTCAGCGAGCCATCGGCCACCCACTCGGCCAGATCGGTCACGGCCTCGGGGATGCGATGGAGGTAGTCGAGCATAGTGAACCCCATCATGCGACCGCTCTTGGTGATGAGCTGAAGGTAGTTGCCCGGTCCGGCGGCGTTGACCATGTCCCCGTACTGCGAGATTCCCCCGCAGAGCACGATGCGGGCGTGTCGATTGATCTGCCCCAACACCGCGCCGAGGATCTCGCCGCCCACGTTGTCGAAGTACACATCGACCCCGTCGGGCGCGGCATCCCGCAAGCCGTCGGCCACCGATTGGGCCTTCGACTTGTAGTCGACGGCGGCATCGAGGCCGAGCTCATCGAGCAGGTAGGCGCACTTGGCCGGACCGCCGGCGATACCGACGACCCGCGCCCCCTGCCGTTTGGCGATCTGGGCCGCCACGCTGCCAACAGCCCCCGACGCCGCCGACACCACCACGGTGTCGGTGGCCTCAGGACGCCCCAAATCCAGCATGCCGAAGTAGCCGGTGAAGCCGGTCATGCCCAAGACGCTCATATGGTGCTCGATCGGTCCCAGCGCCATGTCGATCGGGCGCATGGAGCGGGAGTCCACCACCGCACGGGTCTGCACGCCAGTGAACCCCGAGACCACATCGCCTTCCGAGAAGAATTTACTGGCGCTGCGCACGACCGGCCCGATGCCGAACGCCCGCATGACGTCGCCCAAGGCCACCGGTTCGATGTAGCTCCGCATGGGTGTCGCCCACCCCTTCATCCCCGGATCAATCGAGATCAGCTGCACATCCACCTCGATCTCGCCGTCGCCCAACTCGGGCGGCGAGTCATGAGTGATCCCCCAGACGTCGTCGCCGGGAATCCCAGAGGGGTAGGCAACCAGGCGGACTTGCGAAGGTTGCGAGGCCATGAGCCGACAGCCTAAGTTTTGCGTGTAATACTGGCAAATGATCGCTGCGAACGACCAGGGGACTGCCATGGGCAACGCCGACACGCTGAACCTCATCCAAGACTCGCTCTTGCGCCGTATGCGAACCATGCACTCGCTCTACTACCAAGCGGTGAGCACCATGGAGCTGCATCACGTGAACCACTTCGAACGGGAAGGGGTACTACCCATCGCGTTCTCGCTGTTCCACTACACAAACATGCAGGACGCCACCTTCATGGGCATCTCCGGTGAGCTGCCCATCTGGAATGACGATTGGCAGGCCCGGGTGCAGATGGCCATAAACGACCACGGCAAGGAGCGGCCGGTCAGCGACATGATCCACCAGCGCATCGGTGACTTCGAGGCGTTCAAGGAGTACCAGCGGGCGGTGTTCAGCCGGACTGAGGCCTACATCGAACACATGGATCCCACCGATTTCGAGCGGGTCATCGTCGCTCCGCCCTACCCGCCCCATATCGCCAGCACCTACAGCGCGATGTGCGCTGGCCCGCAGGGCATCACCGTGCTCGACGCCTTCGAGTGCTGGCACTACCAGCACGGGCTGCGCCACATGGGCGAGATCGAGCTGGCCCGGGGTCTGGTAGGCCTGGGCGGGATGACTTCATGACCGCCCAGCGAATCCAGCAGCACTAGTCGAACCAAACGACCCTCGCACTGGAAAGGAGCGGCAGATGGAAATCGTGTTGACGGGGACAGGATCGCCGTTGCCCGATGCCAATCGAGCGGGCCCTTCCACCCTCGTCAAGGCAGCCGACACCCACATCCTGGTCGACGCCGGCCGAGGGGTGGTGATGCGCATGGCCGGGGGCGGTTCGCTGCCGGCGTTCTTGGCCGCCGTCTTGGTGACCCACTTGCACAGCGATCACATCTGCGGTCTCAACGACGTCATCACCACGCACTGGATCATGACTCAGGGCAACGTTGAGCTTCCTGTGTTCGGGCCACCGGGCACCGCCGAGTTCGTGGAGCGCCAACTCCACGCTTTGGAGGCCGATATCGGCTACCGCATCGAACATCACGACGCGCTCACCAGAGGTCCGAACGTGCCGGTAACCGAGTTAGAGCCGGGCGATAGGTTCACGGTCAACGATGTGCAGGTGTCCACCGCGGCCACGGTTCACGCGCCGGTAAGGCCCACCATCGGCTACCGGCTAGAGCACGACGGCGCGTCGGTGGCGTTGGTGGGCGACACCTTGCCCTGCGAAGGCGTGGACGCGCTGGCCGCGGGCGCCGATGCCTACGTGCAGACGGTGATTCGCCGGGACCTCGTGGAGCAGATCCCCAACGACATGATTCAAGACATCCTCGACTACCACTCCGGCGTGGTCCAGGCCGCCCAAACCGCGGCCCGAGTCGGGGCCCAACGACTGGTCTTGACCCACATGGTGCCCGCTCCCACCGCAGAGCAGTACCCCGAATGGATCGCACAGGCCGCTGAGCACTTCGACGGCAAGATCGTGATCGGCGACGATCTGACCACGGTCACCACGGAACCAGGCGATGCTCATGGCTGACGCACCGACGAGGCGCCCGTTCCCCGGCGTGATCGGAAAGACCCTGGCCGACTCCGAGCCGTTCTTCGAGGAACCACCCCATCCGGGTGAGGGCGCTCCCAACATCGTGATCGTGCTGTTGGACGACACCGGCTTCGCCCAACTGGGCTGCTACGGCTCCGATATCGACACCGCCAATGTGGACCGGCTGGCCGCCAACGGCCTCCAGTTCACCAACTTCCACGTCACCCCGTTGTGCTCGCCCACCCGGGCGTCTCTTTTGACCGGTCGCTCGCAGCACACGGTGGGAATGCGGTCGGTGTCAAACCACTGCACTGGCTTCCCCCACCAGCTCGGCCACATCACCAACCACGCCGCCACATTGGCCGAGATCCTCAAAGCGGAGGGCTACGCCACGTTCTGCGCGGGTAAGTGGCATCTGGCGCCGTCCAAGGACACATCGGCGGCCGGCCCATTCGACCAGTGGCCCCTGGGTCGGGGATTCGACCGGTTCTACGGGTTCTTGGACGGCGAGACCGACCAATTCCACCCGGAGCTCATTGTCGACAACCACCAAGTCGAGCCTCCAGCGGGCCCCGAAGACGGCTACCACCTGAGCGAAGATCTGGTGGACCAGCTGCTCCAAATGATCCGGGACAGCAAGGGAATACGACCCGATCGCCCATTTTTTGCCTACCTGCCTTTCGGTGCCACCCACGCCCCCCATCAAGCCCCTCCCGAATACCTCGAAAAGCACCGCGGTCGCTACGACGAGGGCTGGGACGTGGTGCGCCAGCGCTGGTACCGGCGGCAACTCGAATTGGGGGTGATTCCCGAGGGAACCGAGCTGGCCCCCCGAAATGACGGGGTGGAGCCCTGGGACAGCCTGCCGGAGAATCAGAGACTGCTGGCCTGCCGACTCCAAGAGGCCTTTGCCGCCTTTCTCGACCATACCGACGATCAGATCGGGCGCTTCGTGGAGGGCCTGCGCGACATCGACCAACTCGACAACACCATCCTGGTGGTGCTGGCCGACAACGGCGCCTCCCAAGAGGGCGGACCCTTCGGCGTTCTGCACGAATCGAAATTCTTCAACGGCATGCTCGAAGACCCCGATGAGGCCGTTGAGCGCCTTGACGAAATAGGCGGCCCCCACAGCCATACCAACTACCCCTGGGGATGGGCCCAGTGCGGCAACTCGCCGTTCAAGTGGTACAAGCAGAACACCCACGAAGGCGGCGTCCACGTTCCGATGATCGTCCACTGGCCGCACGGCATCGCGGCCGACCAGTGCGGCACCATGCGGCACCAGTTCGTCAACGTCTCCGATCTGGCCCCAACGCTGTACGACCTGCTGGGCATCGCGCCGCCCAACTCGTTGAACGGCTATGAGCAGCTCCCAGTCACCGGCCACTCATTTGCCACGGTGCTGGGCGACGCCGCCGCCCCGGCGGCCAACCGACTCCAGTATTACGAGTTGTTCGGCTCGCGGGCGCTGGTGGCCGAACAGGACGGCATTTGGTGGAAGGCCGTCACCCGGCATATCCATGGCCGCGACTTCGATGAGGATCGATGGGAACTCTACGACCTGTCGGCCGACCCCTCAGAGTGCCGCGACCTGGCCGATGATCAACCCGACAAGCTGGACGAGCTCATCGGGCTCTGGTGGCAGGAGGCCGAACGCCACGGAGTTCTCCCGCTGGACGACCGCACGATCGAGCTGTTCGCCGCGAGGCTGAACGACCGCTCCCCCCACCCCACTAGCCGCCGGTATGTGTACCGACCGCCGATCTCGCCGATCCCGTCGTCGGCTTCCCCGTCACCGGGGGGAAGGGCATGGGATTTGGCCGCGACGATCACTAGGACTGCGGGAGACGAAGGGGTTCTCTGGGCCACGGGGAGCGCCAGCGCGGGCATATCGGTGTTTGTGAAGAACAATCGGTTGGTGGTGGACTACAACGCGTTCATGGATCACGTCATCCTCGAGTCTGAACTGCCGGTGCCCGAAGGCCGCAGCACCGTGGCGGTGAGCCTCCGTCGCACCAGCCGTTCTACCGGGGTCATGGGTGTCGCCATCAATGGAAGTGTCTGCGGTCGAGCCGAGCTGCCGCTCATGATGAGGTCGATTTCCCTGCTGAGCGACAGCATCGGATTCGATCATGGTTCGCCGGTCTCGGAGCGCTACGAGGGTCCGTTCCCATTCACTGGAGAAATCCATCAGGTGGTCATCGAGCTCGGCAGGCAATCAGCCGCCGATACCGAGACCGCGGCCCGTACCGAGATGGCCCGACAATGAGACCGACAAGAGAGTCTCCTAGAAGCAATGGCTGAGATCTCCTGCACCAGGAACATCGCCGCCGAACCAGGGGCCGTGTGGGCCGCGCTGGCCGACTTCGGCGCCATCAGCGGGTGGGCACCCAATGTCGACCACTCTTGCCTGATGAGCGGGCAGACCGAGGGCATCGGCACGGTGCGCCGGGTGCAGGTGGGCCGCACCTCACTGGTAGAGCGAGTCGTGGACTGGGCGCCAAACCTAACGCTGGCCTACTCCATTGAGGGCCTCCCTCCGGTGATCCGATCGGTGGTGAACACCTGGACGTTGAGGGAAACGGCGGGGGGAACCCGGGTATCGCTGACCAGCCGGGTCAACGCCGGGCCACGACCACCCCAACAGTTGATTGCCGGGTTGGTAGCCCGGAGATTGGCCAAGACATCCGAGACCATGCTCGCGGGACTCGATCGGCACATGGCCAAGACCACAGGAGCCAGCCGATGACCGACCGCCCCGACGTGGTAGTGATCATGACCGATCAGGAGCGGGCGGTGCCCCCCTATGAGACAGACGAGTTGCGGGAGTGGCGTCGTCAGACCCTCGTCGGCACCCGGTGGTTCGACGACCACGGGGTCTCGTTCATGCGTCACTACACCGGCTCGCTGGCCTGTGTGCCCAGCCGGCCCACCCTGTTCACCGGGCAGTACCCCGACGTGCACGGTGTGACCCAGACCGATGGCTTGGGGAAGATGTGGAACGACTCCCGGATGCGGTGGCTGCGCCCTGGTGAGGTGCCCACGCTGGGTCACTGGTTCCGGGCCGCGGGCTACGACACCCACTATCAGGGCAAGTGGCATATGAGCCACGCCGATCTTCTTAACCCGGCAACTGGCGACGCGCTGGCCACCAACGACAGCGACGGTGCGGTGGACCAGATGGCGGTTCAGGCCTATTTGGATGCCGACCCCCTCGATGCGTTTGGGTTCTCGGGATGGATCGGCCCCGAGCCCCACGGTCCGTCGTTCGCCAACACCGGATTCGTGCGCGATCCGCTGATCGCCGACCGGGTGGTGGCCTGGCTCGAAGAACGGTATGCCCGGCGCCGAGCCGGCGACGCCGAGGCCGCCCGGCCGTTCCTGTTGGTGGCCAGCTTCGTTAACCCCCACGACATCGTGTTCGCACCCGGGTGGCTGCGACGGGGCAGCCCGCACACCGCCGGGGTCGAGGATCCACCGCCGGTGCCGCCGTCGCCGACCGATGGCGAAGACCTCTCGACCAAGCCTGCCGCCCAAATAGCCTTTCGGGCCTCGTACCTGTCGTGCTACGGCCCACCGCCGCTCGTCGAGAGGCTTTATCGGACGCGGGCCCAGGCCTACCGCGACCTCTATTACCGCCTTCACGCCGAGGTTGACGGCCCATTGGACCGGGTTCGCCGGGCCGTCACCGAGCAAGGCTCAGAAAATGCCGTGCTGGTGCGAACCGCCGACCACGGCGAGCTGCTGGGGGCCCATGGCGGCCTTCACCAGAAGTGGTTCAACCTGTACGACGAGGCCACCCGGATTCCGTTCACCATCGCCCGGGTCGGGCCACAGGCGACCGAGGGCCGCCAAATCGACGATGCCCCCACCTCCCATGTCGATCTCGTACCCACGCTATTGGCCGCGGCCGGGATCGACCAGGAGTCGACCGCAGGGTTGCTTGGCAAGACCCACACCGAAGTTCATCCCCTGCCCGGTCGCGATCTCATGCCGGTCGTGGAAGGCGCGTCGGCGCCTGGCACCGACCGGCCGGTCTATCTGTTGACCCGCGACAACATGCCTGAGGGCGACTCAAATTTGAGTGCAATGGCCCGGCAAACACTGCGGGTGGCGAACCCACCGGCACCACTGCGCATTCAGGTGCCCGCCCACGTCGCCGCCAATTTCGAGGGTCTTGTGGCCCGGGTGCCCAATGCCGACGCGTCCGGGGGTTCGGGCCATTTGTGGAAGATCGTGCGGAGCTTCGACGATCCGACCACCTGGACCGAGCCCGGCGTCCGCCACTTGGCCGCCAACGGACCGGCCGGTCCGGTCCACCGCTTCGAGCCTCTCCCCGACCAATGGGAGCTGTACAACCTCGACGCTGATCCGATCGAAGCCCAGAATCTGGCCAACGACCCTGCGCTCGGAGCCGTCTTCGCCCACCTCGCCGGCCAGTTGGCCGCTGAGCGGGCCCGGTGCGTTCCCAATCGCAACCAGTCCTGGCCTTACCTCGACCGCATCCCCTCGGAGGGTCCGATGAAGAAGAATCCCCCACCTCCCGCCCGTTTGCTGCGCAAAGCGCTACAGCAGGTCGGCCTGCATCCCGAAGACGAGCGGCGCTTCCGGGCCGACCTCACCGGTCGCCGGGCCCTAGTGGTGGCCACCAACCACGGCAGGCTCGACATCGGCAAGCCCACCGGAGTGTTCGCCAGCGAGATGACCGTGCCCTATTACGCCTTCTTGGACGCCGGCATGGAGGTGCACGTGGCCAGCCCGACCGGCGGCGAGATCCCCGTCGATCCCCAGTCTCTGAAACCGGTGGTCCGCACCGAAGCCGACGACCGGTTCATGGCCGATGACGACCTCCGCCAAATGGTCACCGAGTCGAAGGCGATCGGCGACCTCGAAATGGCCGACTACGACATCGTGTACCTGGCCGGAGGGTGGGGAGCGGCCTTCGACTTTGGCTTCTCAGAGGTCCTGGGGGCCCAACTCACCGAGGCCAACCGGCTCGGTCGGGCGATCGGCGGCGTCTGCCATGGACCGCTTGGTCTGATTCAGGCCAAAGATTCCAATGGGCAACCTCTGGTGAAGGATCGGCGGGTGACAGGAGTTACCGACAAGCAGGTGCTCGAGCTCGGCATAGAGAGCACCCCCCATCATCCTGAGACCGAGCTGCGGCGGGCCGGGGCTGTCTTCGAGAGCACCACCCGGTTCCGCGACGCTCTGGCCAACCATTGGGTCATCGACGGCAATCTGGTCACCGGCCAGAACCAGAATGCGGCCCCCATGGTGGCCCGGGAAATGATGCAACTCATCAAGGAAGCCCCTGACCACGCCTGATATTGCGCCATTCGGTTGCTGGGCCGAAGCTCAGATCTCGATGTTGATGGCTGAGCGAATGTCGGTGGCGGAGGCGGCCACCAGCATTTGGTATTGGCCGGGGTCGACGGTCCAGCAGTGGTCCTCAGGATCCCAGCGGGCAAAGGAGCGCTCGTTGAGCTCGATCACCGCTGTGCCAATCTCGCCGGGATCGAGGGTGAGTTTGGCGAAGCCAGCTAGCTCTTTGGGGGGACGAGGCACGTCGCCGGTGGGCGGGGCGACGTAGATCTGCACCACTTCGCTGCCTCGCCGGTCGCCGGTGTTGGTGACCGAGACTGAAACGGTGACATCAGTGCCCTCGCCGGAGACCTCGGGCGGACCCCATTCAAAGGTGGTGTAGGAGCCGCCGTGGCCGAAGGGGATCATCGGGGTGATGCCCCGAGCGTCGTACCAGCGGTAGCCGACGAATATCCCCTCGCCGTAGCGCACCACGCCAGCCTCACCGGGATAGTTCAAGAAGGCGGGGGTGTCTTGCTCTCGCTTGGCCCAAGTGGTGGGCATCCGTCCGCCGGGATCGGCGTCGCCCATCAACACGTCGGCGATGGCCTCTCCCGCCTCCTGGCCGGGATACCAGGCCAAAAGCACCGCCTTGGCCCGGTCGAGCCAGGGCAGGGTCGTCGGTGCGCCGCAGTTGAGTACCACCACCGTGTTGGGGTTGGCGTCGAGCACCCGTTCCACCAGCTCGTCTTGATGGTTGGGCAGCTCGATCGAATCCCGGTCGCCGCCCTCCGACTCCCACTCGGCGTTGGAACCGACCACCACGATTGCGGTGTCGGCCCGAGCGGCCAATGCGGCCGCCTCGTCCAGGCCCGTCTCCCGGTCGAGATTGGCCAACTCCACGCCCACGTCAACGATAGAGATCCACTGACCGCCTTCGGGGGGAACGTGATCAAGGCGGATCTGGTAGGGCTTGCCGGCTTCGAGATCGAAGTATCCGTGGCCACCGTGCAATCCAAGGCCGGCGCTGAACCCATCGACGTGGTTATCGGCTACCAATTCACCGTCTACGTATAGGCGGGCGTGGGCGAAGCCCAGGGCGCAGAATCGGTGGCGTCCGGATTGCTCGGGTGTCATGGTGAACTCAAGCCGCACCGACATGGCTTCGAGACCTTCCGGCCATAGCTCGCCATACCAAACGTTGAACGGCAGCGGCTGAGTGAGGGTTTCAAACGGCTCACCGTCGAATCCGATGCCGTCATAGAGCTCAAAGCGCACGCCATCGGCAATCCACGACTTGGGCACCGCCTCGGCCTTGCGGCGCATGTCGACACCAGGGGCATGGCCGATCAACCGCTCGCCCAGGCGTTCCTCCAGCGATTTCAGCACCGTGGTGGTGCGATGGGGGACAAGGCTGGCCGATCCACCGCCCAGCACGGCAGTGTCCACCACCCCGGGCCCGATCAGGGCAATCGTCTTGTCGGGAGCCAAGGGCAACGTGTCGTCGCGGTTGCGAACCAGCACCATTGACTCGACCGCCGCCCGCCGGGCCAAAGTCCGGTGCTCGGGACGCTCGATGCTGGCCTCTTCGTGATCGGTGGGAGTGCCGAGACGTCCGGCCCAATCTAGAAAGCCGACAATGCGGCGCACCTTGTCGTCTACCAGCGTTTCGTCAACCAGTCCTGCCTCGACCGCCTCTAGCAGCTTGCCTTTGCCCCACCACCGGCCGAGACCGGGCATCTCCAGATCCAGCCCGTGGACGGCGGGGGCCACGGTCTCCTTGATGGCGCTCCAGTCCGACACCACCAGCCCGTCGAATCCCCACTCCTCCTTGAGCACTCCGACCAGCAATTCGGGTTGGGCGCAGGCGTGGTGGCCGTTGACGAAGTTGTAGGCACCCATGACCGCTCGCACGCCGGCCTCTTTGACCGCGGCTTCGAACGGGGGGAGGTAGATCTCCCGCAGGCTGCGCTCGTCGACGTCGACATTGATAGTGCGGCGCTCGAATTCCTGGTCGTTGGCCACAAAATGCTTGACGCAGGCCCCCACCCCTTGCGACTGGACTCCGGTGATGTAGGCCACAGCCATCCGGGAGCTCAGCTCGGGATCTTCGCTGTAAGACTCGAAGTGGCGGCCACCACGGGGCGAACGGTGGAGATTGACCGTGGGGGCGAGGATCATGTCGACCCTCCGATCGACGGCCTCGGTGGCCAGAGCCTGGCCCAGTTCATGGACAAGGGCGGGACTCCAAGTGGCGGCCAGCGCGGAGGGACCCGGCACCACCAGGCCCGGTCCCATCGTGCGGCCCCGCACCCCGACGGGTCCATCGCTGACACACCAGTCGGGGATCCCCAATCTCTCGCAGCCGGGAATGATCCAAGCGCCCTCGCCCGACACCATGAGGCACTTCTCCTCCAGCGTCAGACCAGCAACCAGCGCATCGACATCAACCATAAGACCCTCTCCTCAACATCTTCTGGACAAGTTTTCTACCACTGGTATATTTGGGGCGCAACGGCGACGGGATCAGGGGGAATGCGATGAGATACCCACGGACGTTGTTGGCCTTGCTGCTGGCTTTGGCGGTAGCCGCCACCGCCTGCACAACCGGGGGCGGCGGCGAGGGCGAGCCTGCCGCCGAAGAGGCCCCTACCGCCCCGCTGGCCGAGCCAGAGGCCGAACCGGCCGAAGAAGCTCCCGATGAGCCGGCGCCAGCAGAAGACGAGCCTGAGCCGGCCCCGGATGCCCCCGATGAGCCGGCAGCAGAAGACGAGCCCGCAGAACCGGCGCCGGAGCCCACTCCGGAGCCCACGCCGATCGTGCTCACCGCCAGCTTCCGAGGCGTGACCGAGGACACCATCCGCATCGGGGTGGGATACTGGGACGTATCCGTGTTCGGCTTCGGCTTCTTCGGCGAACCTCAACCGGTGTGGGATGCCCTGATTGGCGCGGTGAACGCCGAAGGCGGCATCTATGGTCGCTCCCTTGAGGCCTACATCGCCGGCTTCAACCCGGCCCTTCCCAACGAGATGTTGGCCGCCTGTATCACGCTCACCGAGGATCACCAGGTGTTCGCGGTTTTGGGCGGGCTGCGGGGAGACGCCAACTTCTGCGTGTCGGAGCAGCACGAGACCATCCACATTGGCTCTCAGGTAAATGCCCGAGGAGAGCTGCTGGAACGGGCCAGGGCCCCTCTGGCCAGCTTCAGAACCGAGGGAACGGCCCGAGAGGAGATGTTTATCGCCGAATTGGCCCGCAGAGGCTGGTTCGACGGCGCTAACGCGGTGGGCGTCCACTACGACGGTTCCGAAACTCAAAATCAAATGGGTGACGTTGTGGAAGCAGCCTTCGCCGACGCCGGCGTGGAGATCGCCATCACCATGAACATCGACGATCTCGTCCTCGACGAAGACGCAATGGAGAGTCAGACCGAGATAATGCAAGAGCAGGTGACCGACGCTGGTATCGACCGCATGGTGATCTTTGGAGCGGCGGCCACCGGCCTCATCACCTATGGCGAGCTGGGGATTCAGATGGCCGCGGTCGACTCCACCAACTTCACCACGGCGATCTCCTCGGGCATCGATCCGATGGCGCTGGACGGCATCATCTCCTCGGCGGAGCGACTCGATCTGGCCACCGACCCAGTGGACGCTGAGACCCAGGAGTGCCTCGACGTGGTGATGGGCGCGCTTCCCGACGCTCGCTTCGAGCGTCCCGGTCCGGGAGTGGAGAACAGCGAGGAAGATCCCAACTACTGGAACTACACCGTGTTGGCGTGCCGCGATCTGTCGATGTTCATCCAGATCGCTACCGCGGCCGGACCGCATCTGACTAACGAGTCCTTCCAGGCCGGACTGGACTCGCTCTCCCAGGCATCGCTGCCGGAGATCCCGTTCTTGTCGTTCGGGCCGGGCAAGTACAACGGCAACGACACGATGCGGCTGGTGCAGTTCGACGGCGATGCCGATGAGGACGGCGAAATCGTCGGACTGGGCGACCCAGTCGACCTGACCCCGTAGCTCCTAGAAGCCAATGACCGAGTCGTCGGGCGATCGCCGCGGCTTCGCCGACTTCAGCCGGGCGCTGCTCGACGAAGAGGCGGCCCGGGAGGCGATTGAGGCTGATCAGCTCGAGGTCCGCGCTGACGAGGACCTCCCCGGAGTCGGTGAAGAAGCGATGACGCTGCGCCAGGCAGTAGCCACCGGCGGCGTCGGCGTGCTGGCCGTATTGGGAACCCTGGACGCAGTCGATGCCTTCCAGCTGGCCATCCCCAGCCTCCTCGGTCCCGAAATCCAAGACACATTTGGGGTGTCCGACGCCGGGCTGGCGGTGATGGGGATCGGCGGCCTCATAACCACCACACTGTGCGCCATCCCCATGGGCAAGCTGGGCGATCGCGTCAACCGCATGCGGCTGGTGGGGCTGGCCACGATCTTCTGGAGCGTGGCCATGTTCACCCGGGGGTTCCAGGCCACCGCGCTGGGGTTCTTCATGGTCGGCGTGCTCATGGGGATCGGCACGTCGAACACCTTTCCGGTGCAGGGGGCGGTGCTGGCTGACGCCTACCCCATTTCCTCTCGCGGCCGGATCTATGCGGTGAAGAACGTGCTCGGTCGGGGCGGCGAGCGGATAGCCCCGCTGTTGGTGGGCGGCCTCATGCTGCTGGTGGACGACAACTGGCGGTGGGCCTACTGGGTCTTCGCCTGGCCCACCTTGGCCTTGGGGATCTGGGCGCTGTTCGTTCCCGATCCGCCCCGGGGGCAGTTCGAGCAGAAGTCGGTGCTCGGGGAGGTGATGACCGAAGACGACGACCCGCCCCGGGTGTCGCTGGGGGCGGTGTGGCAGCGTTTGATGGCCATCAAGACGCTGAAGCTGGCATGGATCTCGTTCAGCATCATCGTGTTCTCGATCATCGGGCAGAGCTTCTTGGTCAACCTCTTCCTGGAAGACCGATGGGGTCTGAGCCCGTTCGAGCGGGCGATGATCGGCTTCGTCCCCGGGATGCTGGCCTTCGCCGCCGCGCCGTGGGCGGCCAAGCGCTACGACGCCCTATACCGGGAGAGCCCGGCTCGGGCGCTGGCCTGGGTGGGGGCTCTGTTCTTCCCTATCGCGGTGGCCATTCCCATCCAGTTCTTCATGCCCCATCCCGTGCTGTTCGCCGCGGTGGGCATCGTGCCCGCGGTGTTGAGCGTGGTCATTTTCGGCATGATCTCCCCGCTGTTGGTGGGTGTAGTCCCCTATCGGCTGCGGGCCCAGTCCACCGCCTTGTCGATGATGGTGATCTTTTTGGGCGGCGGCGTGCTCGGACCCATCGTGGCCGGGCTGTTGTCGGATGCCACTGACGAGCGCACCGCCATCCTTATCGTGGCCATCCCGTTCAAGCTGATCGGTGGCGCGCTGTTGATCTGGGGGGCCCGCCATATCCGCCACGACCTTTCCTTGGTGGTGGACGAGATCGAGAAGGATCACGCCGACTTCCAGCGGCGGAATGCCCATCCCGATCAACTGCCGGCCGTCGGCCTGCGAGATATCGACTTCTCCTATGGGCCGGTGCAGGTGCTGTTCGGCGTGAACCTCCACGTGGATCGGGGCGAGACCCTGGCGCTGCTCGGGACCAACGGCGCGGGCAAATCGACCATCTTGCGGGTGATAAGCGGGCTGGCCGTTCCGTCGCGGGGCATCGTCTCCCACCACGGGGTCGACATCACCCTGACCTCGCCCCAGACTCGGGTGGACTTGGGCATCCAGCAGCTTCCGGGGGGCAAGGCGGTGTTTCTGCCGCTGTCCATCGAGGACAACCTCCGCACCGCGGGATGGACCATGCGGCGGGATCGGGCCCAGCTCAAAGCCCGCATCGACCATGTTCTGGGGATCTTCCCCGAGCTGGCCGACCGGCTGGATGAGCCCGCCGGCGCCCTCAGCGGTGGGCAGCAGCAGATGCTGGCGTTGGCCATGGTGCTGATGCATGAGCCCGACGTATTGCTCATCGACGAGCTGTCGCTCGGCCTGGCGCCCGCGGTGATTGGCGAGCTGTTGGAGATCGTGGAGCGGCTCAAGGCCGGGGGCCAGACGATGATCATCGTGGAGCAGTCGCTCAACATCGCCGCGGCCCTGTCGGATCGAGCGGTGTTCATCGAAAAGGGGCAGGTCCGGTTCGACGGGCCGACCGCGGAGCTCGCTGAGCGGGGCGACATCGCCCGGGCCGTGTTCTTGGGCGACGACCGGCCCGAACCGGAGGACCCGTCGTGATCCTCGCCTTCGAGGTCGGACGGCAGTACATATTCATCGGCGCCGTCAACGGCCTCTCATACGCATTGTTGGCCCTCGGAGTCATCCTCATCTACCGGTCGAGCCGGATCATCAACTTCGCGGTGGGGGCCACCGGGGTGCTGGCCAGCCAGGTGCTGGCCCATCTGGTGATCCGCTACGGCGCGCCCTACTGGGTGGGGGTGGTGCTGGCGGTGCTGGCCGGAGCCGCCTTCTTGGGAATAACCGAGCTGACCGTGGTGCGTCGCCTGTTCACCGCCCCCCGGGTGATTTTGCTGGTGGCCACCATCGGGCTGGCCCAGTTGGCCCAGGCCCTCATCTTCGCCCTGCCCGAGGCGTCGGCCGAAGACAAGCGCCATCGCTTCCCCACCCCTTGGAACCGAGAGCTGGAGTGGTTCGGCATACGGATCGAGGGGGGCGAGTTCGTCTTGTTCGTGGCTTCGGCCGCGGCGGTGGTGGCGCTCAGCATCTGGGTGCGGTGGTCGGCGTGGGGTCGGGCCATCCGGGCCACGGCGGCCGACCCCGATCGAGCCCGACTGGCCGGCATCCATCCCGGCCGGGTGTCGACGGTGGTATGGGCCCTAACCGGTGCGTTCGCGGGACTGGTCACCGTGTTCCAGGAAGCCGACTCCATCGGCTCGTTCGTAGCCACCAGCCCCGGCCACGCCACCATGACCCGGGTGTTGGTGGTGGCGGTGTGCGCTTCGTTCGTCTCCTTCAGTGTGGCGGTAGGCGCCGGGGTTGCCCTCGGCATTGTCGAGGCGCTCATCCGGCTCAATTACCCCCTCGACCTTGGCCGGTTCGAGGCGGTGTTGCTGCTGGTGGCCATCATCGGGATCTTTGCCACCACCCGCCGGGGCGCCCCCGACGAGGCCGGCGCCTTCTCGTTCAGCCCCCGGACTCGCCCCATACCGGCCCAGCTGCGCTCCATCTGGTGGGTTCGCCACCATGCTCGAATCCTGGCCGCGGTCGGGGTGGCCATTGTGGCGGTGGTGCCGGTGTTCGTCACCACGGCCAGCCGCACTTTCCGCTATAGCGAGATCCTGTTGATGGCGCTGGCCGCACTCTCCTTGGTGGTGCTGGTGGGCTGGAGCGGGCAGATTTCTTTGGGACAAGGTGCGTTCGCCGGCCTCGGCGCGCTGACTACCACCGCGTTGGTCAACGGGAATGATCTCGGGCTCGGCGTGGCAGGGCTCGACGCGGTGGTGCCGATGCCTGAGCTGCACTTCTTATGGGCTGCGGTCTGGGGCACAGTCGTGGCTGCCGCCGCGTCGGTGGTCGTCGGCATCGGCGCGCTTCGAGCCCGGGGCCTGCTGTTGGCCGTAGTCACCCTGGCGTTCGCGGTGGCGGCGGAGAAGTTCTTCTTCACCCGGCCGTTTCTCAGCGGAGGCAGCCAAACCGCGGCGCTCTTGGAACGAGCCCATATCGGGCCCATCCACTTGGCTCCCCAGCGAACCTTTTTCTATCTGGCCCTGATCGGCTTGGTGTTGGGGGTGGCATTCACCGCCCACCTGCGTCGCACCGGTATCGGCCGCCGGATCGTGGCCACCAGGGAGAACCCGTCGGCCGCGGCGGCCGCCACCGTGTGGCCCACCGGATCGAAGGTACTGGCCTTCGCCTTGGGCGGCGGTTTGGCCGGTTTCGCCGGGGCGCTTTTGGCCGGGCTCTACTCCACGGTGCTGTTCTCGTTCTTCTCGGTGGACACCTCGTTCAAGGTGGTGGCCATCGCGGTGATCGGCGGCATCGGCTCGGTGATCGGTCCGGTGCTCGGCTCGCTGTGGGTGATCGGGCTGCCCGCCTTCTGGCCCGACTCGGCACTGATACCGGTGCTGACCAGCAGCCTGGGAATCCTGGTGCTGTTGATGTACGCGCCGGGGGGCTTCGTGCAGCTCTGGTACCTGGCTCGTGATTCGTTCTTCAGCTGGTTGGCCCAGCGGCATCCGGCGCCCTCGGTGCGGGTTCGTGACATTCCCGCGCCAGTTTCGATCCCCGCCCCTCCATCAAATGTGGCGCTGGCCACCAGCGAGCTCTCCGTGCGCTACGGCCCCCGGGTTGCGGTAGACCGGGTGAGCCTCGAGGTGGGCCACGGCGAGATCGTGGGGCTGATAGGGACCAACGGCGCAGGCAAGACCTCGTTCATGAACGGGGTGGGCGGCTTGATTCCCGCCAATGGGCGAGTGGAGATCTACGGAACCGATGTGAGCCGGCTTGCTGCTCATCGCCGCCACCGTCATCACCTGGGACGGGCCTTTCAGGCCGCCACTCTGTTCCCCGATCTCACCGTGCGCGAGACCGTGCAGGTGGCGCTGGAACGGCGCCTGCCCACTCGGTTCTGGCCGGCGGCCCTGGCCCTGCCTCCGGGCATTCGCCGCGAGCGACGACAGATCAGGGTGGCCGACGACCTGATCGGCTTCTTCGGATTCGGCGACTACGCCGACAAGTTTGTGGCCGAGCTGTCCACCGGCACCCGGCGGATTGTGGAACTGGCCTGTCTGGTGGCGGGCGGATCCCGCCTGCTCTGTCTCGACGAGCCCACTGCTGGGGTGGCCCAGCGGGAGGCTGAAGCCCTGGTGCCGCTGATGCATGGAGTACGCCGGGAGCTCGATGCATCGGTGCTGTTGATCGAACACGACATGCCGCTGGTGATGTCGATCAGCGACCGGATCTATTGCCTGGACGCCGGAGAGGTGATCGCCCAGGGAACGCCGGCCGCGGTGCGCGACAACCCCCGGGTGGTGGCCAGCTACCTCGGCACCGACACCCGGGCCATTTCTCGATCAGACGCAGGAGGAACCTCATGAGCTCAGTGTTCGCTGATCCCCCGCTCACCCCCAAGGCCGAAGCCACCCGGACCCGGCTGCTGGAGGTGGCCGCCGAGGTGTTTATCGAGCGGGGTTACGCCGCGGTCTCGTTGCGGGACATTGCTGTGGCCGCCGGGGTCACCAAGGGGGCGATTTACGGTCATTTCCGCTCGAAGGGCCAGCTGTTGGTGGAAGTGATCCGCACCCAGCTCGCCGAGCGAGATGCCCAGTTCGACACTCAAGCCGCGGTTGAACGGCCGACGGAGACGTTCTTCCAGTTCATCAACCCAGACAGCCGCCATTTGCGCCTCTTGCAGATCGACGCGGCTGCGGCCGCTCGCCACGATCCCGACGTGGCCGCCGGGGTGGCCGAGATCTTCTCGGCCCGCAATGCCTGGATCCTCGATACCCTTCGCCGCGCCGACGCTCCTGAGGTGCTGCTCTACATCGTCAATGCCCTGTCGGCGGGCGTCGGGGTGCAAGAGGCTCACGGCCGCCCCGCCCCCGACCCCGAGCTGTGGTCCAAGACCGTGGCCCCGATATTCGGAGTCACCGCATCGCCCCGGCAGACACCGTGAGCCTGCGGGAACTGGCCGCGGCCGGCGGTGTTCGGGTCGGGGCTGCGGTCAATGACAAGATCTTCGGTTCCGGCGACGAGCACTACCGATCGCTGTTGGCTTCCGAGTTCAACTCGGTCACCGCGGAGCGGGCCATGAAGTGGGGATGGATTCATCCCGAGCCCAACCGATGGGACTGGGCTGCCAACGACGAGTTGGTCGAGTTTGCCGACGCTCACCAGATGCAAGTGCGGGGCCACACCGTGGTGTGGCCGCATTGGGGCACGCCCGACTACATCACCGAATGCGCCGATGCTGGCGCTCTTCGCCAATACCTTGTCGACCACCTCCATGAGCTGTTCTCCCATTGGGCAGGCTCAGTGGCCCGAGTGGATGTGGTAAACGAGCCGCTGCACTGGTTGGAGGGCCGCCCGGCCGATTCCGTCTGGCGCTCCCTGCTGGGCGAGGACTATCTCGCCCTCGTGCTGACGGTGGCCCATGATGCTGATTCCACTATCGAGCTGTGGATCAACGAGACCCACACCGAGGTGATCCCCGACAAACACGACCTGTTCACCCGGATCGTGGCCGATTTGGTTGAGCGGGGGCTGCCCCTCCACGGCATCGGCATCCAGGGCCACCAGCTCTATCCCGACTTCTCTCCGGGTCCTCCCGATCCAGAAAAGCTCTATCGGGGGGTGACTACTTTCGCCGACATGGGGCTGGAGGTGGCCGTCACCGAGATGGACGTCTTGGCCCATCCCACCGACCCCGACCGCCTCGATGTGCAGGGCCGGATCTACGGCGAGCTGGTTGACGCAGCACTGTCCGTGGATGCCTGTCGGGAGGTCACCTTCTGGGGGGTGAGCGACGCCCATTCATGGGTGGACGAGCATTTCGGGGCTGATCGCGCCCCCCTGCTGTTCGACCGTGAGGGCCATCCCAAGCCGGCCTACGACGCGGTGGCGGCCGCGTTCGCGAGCCGAGCCGGTCGCACACCAGCGGGTTGATCGAGCCTGCTGCTTAGTACTCGATGGGCACTGGCTCGGTGGAAGCCTGTACTGGGTGGCCGCCGCGCAGCACCTCGGTCCAGTCCTGGTTGAAGGCGAGGAATCCCTCCGAGCCGGCCGCGGCGTAGTGGTACACCATGGCCGCCCGCATCCCGTCGGTGAGGTTGTCGGTGGACCGGTGGCGCAGGTGAGAGTGGAACACCAGCAGGTCGCCGGGCGCCATGAGGACCACCTGTTCATTGTCGGTGGGAACATCGACGATCTCGACGTAGGCCAGACCGGCACCCTCCCGGGTGTCGGGCACGGCGTCGTGGATCTGCTCGGTGTGGGAGCCGGGGACAATCCACAGCGGCCCGTTGTCCATGGTGGCGGCGGTGCAGGCCAGCCACACCCCCACTTGGGGCAGAGGGGTCATGCGGAAGTAGTAGTCGTCTTGGTGCCAGGGCTGGCCCAGGGTGCCGGGGTGCTTGAAGATGAACTGGGACAAGAAGCAGTCCACGTCAGGGCCGATGAGATCGCCCATCATCGACAACAACCGCGGATCGGTGGCGAACTCATAGAACACCGGCTCGGACCGCATCACCCGGAAGATCTTGGAAACGCCCACTTCCGGGGTCGCCGGGTCCTTGTTGGTCTTGTCGGGGGTGATGAGCAGATCGGGCCGTTGCTCGCCAGCCGCATCGGCCCGGGCGATTTCCACGATCCGTTCGACCATGGCGTCGGTTACCGCCCGGCCGGCGAACCCCCGCTCAATAAAGAACCCGTTCTCCTCCCAACTGGCCCGCTGCGCCTCCGTCAACCCCATCGAAAGAAATATACCAACGGTCGATTCTGAGGACGAGCAGATGCTGTTCGCTTACCTCCCGCCTAGGGTGGGGCCATGTCTGATGAGCGGTCGATTGATCTGGAAGTAGAGGTACCGGGCACGCCTGATGAGGTGTGGCGGGCGGTGGCTACCGGGCCGGGGATTTCTTCTTGGTATGTGCCTCACACGGTGGAGGAGCGAGCCGGTGGTGCGGCCATGGCCTCGTTTGGGCCAGGCCCGGAGATGCAGATTCCCGGTAGGGTGGTGGTGTGGGAGCCGCCCCAGCGGATTTGCTTCGACGGCGGGGAGGGAGTGGACGGACTGGCGTTCGAATGGACGGTGGAGCCCCTAGGTGAGGATCGCTGCACCGTGAGGCTGGTGAATAGTGGCTTCGGCGAAGGCAACGAGTGGGACACCCAGTATGACGCCATGGTGGAGGGCTGGGGCTTGTTCATGTCCAACCTCAGGCTGCACTTGGAGCACTTCGGAGGGCAGACGGCCATCTCGGTGCTGCCCACCGCCATGGGAGCCAGCTCACGCGATGAGCAGTGGGCCGACCTGACAACCGCGCTGGGCATCCCTTCGACACCGGAGGTAGGCGAGCGGATAGAAGCTAGCTCGCCCGAAGCTCCTCCACTGGCCGGCACGGTGGTGGATGCCGGTCAGTGCCGGATCGCCCTGCTGCTCGAAGAGCCCGCGTCGGGCACCGCCTTTGTGGCGGTGGAGTCATTTGGTGAACACGCCGGGGCGTCGGTGTGGCTATACCTTTATGGAGCCGACGGAGCAGAGGCCGCCGAGCGGGATGGGCCCCATTGGCAGGATTGGCTGACCGGCGCCCTCGGAGGAGGAGCAGATGGAATCACTGAGTGAGCGCAAGATTCTGGTGGTGGGGGCGTCCTCAGGGTTGGGCCGGGCCACTGCCATCGCGCTTCAGCTCAATGGCGCCAATGTGGCTTTTGCCGCTCGACGCCGCGATGAGCTGGAAGCTGCGGTAGCCGAGGCCGGAGGTGGCCATGTGGTGTTCATTGACGCGCTCGACTCATACAGTATCGAGCAGGGGGTGGGCGAGGCCGCCAACGCGCTGGGCGGCCTCGACGGACTCGTCTACACCTCGGGCATGTCGCCCATGGCACCGATGGCCGAGTTGACCCAGGAGGATTGGCAAACAGTCTTCGGGGTCAACACGTTTGGGCCGAACCTGATCATCAAGGCCGCCCTCCCTCATCTCAGCGAGGATGCTGTGGTGGCCGCAGTGTCTTCCGACTCCACCTCGATGCCCCGACACTCGCTGGTGCCCTACGCCGCTTCCAAGCGAGCCCTGGAAGCGACCATGGAGGGATGGCGCACTGAGATGCTCGGCACCCGGCGATTCGTCACCGTCATCCTCGGGCCCACCATGCCCACCGAATTCGCCAACTCCTTCACTCCTGAGGCCTTCGAAGCGGCCATTCCCCATTGGCAGCGCCAAGGATTCCGCACCGGGATCATGCAGGGCGAAGAGGTCGCCCACGGCCTGGTCTCCTGCATGGCCGCCCTGTTCGCCGCCCCCACCTTCGGGATCGAGTCGCTGCTGCTGCGATCGCCTGAGCCCGAAGTGGCCATCGAGTACTCCGCCGACGTTGAGCAGGAGTAGGTCGGGGTATTCCGCGGTGACCGCAATCACCATCGAGGAGCTTCCGGGCACCCCTCCTGTTCTGATCCCTCGCAACTACGACCTCGAACAGTTGGGCTACATAGAGGCTGAGTTCGAGGCTCGGGGTCAAGCCCAGTCCTACCGGGTGATCGGTCAGCTTCCTCGCAACGGGCAGATTGCCGCCGAGCCCGACGATTCGGCGTCGTTCATCACCCGGCTGCTGGTGCGACGCCCGGCGGCTGCCGCCGATTTCAGCGGAACGGTGGTGGTGGAGTGGCTGAACGTGTCGGGGGGCATCGACGCCTCCCCCGACTGGGACTACCTGCATCGACACATCATCCGAAGGGGCGACGCCTGGGTGGGGGTCTCGGCTCAAAAGGCTGGCATCGAAGGCGGCGGCATCGCCGAGGGCATACACCTCAAGCGGTACAAGCCGGAGCGGTATGGGCACCTGTCCCATCCCGGCGACGCATTCAGCTATGACATCTTCACCCAGGTAGGCCAAGCGCTGCGCCAAGGCGGCTCGCCGCTGTTGGGCGATCTGGCACCCGGACGGCTGCTGGCGGTGGGCGAATCGCAATCGGCAGCGTTTCTGGGCACCTACGTCAACGCCATCGATCCCATGGTTCGGACTTTCGACGGCTTCTTCCTTCACGGGCGGCCCGGTGTGCGGGCCGAATTGCACGGCACCTTCGGCCCTCGGGTGCTCGACGAGCGGTACGACGCGACTACCGACTGCCCCGAGCAAATCCGGGCCGACGCCCGGGTGCCGGTGCTCCTGTTGAGCAGCGAGACCGATGTGACCGTGCTGCGCAACGCAGCGATTGAGCAACCCGACGGTGAGAGCGTCCGGGTTTGGGAACTGCCCGGTGCCGCCCACGCCGACACCTACCTGCTGGTGGCATCCCGAGCCGATGGAGGTCAGCTCGAACCCTCCGAAATGGCCCGGATGCTCGAACCGATCACCGAGCTGGTGATCATGACCGTGGACAACCCCATCAACTCTGCACCCCATCAGCACTACATGGCCCAAGCCGCCCTCGAACACCTCGACCGCTGGGCGGGCGGCGGTGAGCCACCCCCCGAGGCCCCCCGATTGGAGTTGGACGATGGCGGCATCCCTTGCCAGCGCGACGATCTGGGCAACGCCCGAGGCGGTATCCGAAATCCATGGGTCGACGTTCCCCTGCGGATGCTGTCCGGAGAAGGCCAAGAGGGAGAGGGCTTCGCCTCCCTGTTCGGAACCACTGGGCCCCTGGAGCCCGGATCCATCGAACGGCTCTATCCCGGCGGACGCCACGACTATCTGACGGTGTTCACCCGGTCTCTCGACCAGACCATCGCCGACGGGTTCATCCTGGATGTCGACCGGGATGAAATCATCGCGGTGGCCGCGGAAACCTACGACTTGGTCAGCCCTCCCTAGCTGCCCAACATTCAGCTCAGAACCCGCTGCATCATCCGGGCCAGCCGGGGCCTCGACCTGGTCGGATGCGACCTGGTAGAAGTGTCCCCCATCTACGACCCCTCCGGCGCCACCGCCCTCACCGCCGCCAACCTCCTCTTCGAAATGCTGTGGGTAATGCCGAGGGTGAACTACTCGGATTGGGCGGACTCGTCTACCGGGTGTTGGCCAGAGGGGCGGTGAAGGTGGTGGTCTCGACGCTGTTGACGAACACGCGGTAGGTCTGGCCGGGGGTGAGGGAATCGCCGAAGCGGAGAACCTCTTCGACCACGACCCTTTCGGCGTCGCAGTCGATGGCCCAGGGGGTGGGCGGCGGCACCATCAGGGTGATGGTGGCGTGAATATCGGAGCCGTTGATTTCAAATGACTGGCTGCCTCGGCGGACGCAGTTCTCAACGGTGGACTGGTAGTGGTCCACGAGGATGATCACCTCGGGGTGGTACTCCACCACCTCGGCTCCGATCACCTCGACCTCTTCTTCCACATATTGGCGGGAGTTCTCCTCGTTCCACTCGCCGGTGGGGTCGGGGGGCGGCTGCACGATCACCAGCACCATGTCGATTTTGGTGGGGTTGCCCCGGGTGATCACGTCGTAGGCGGTGTCGTTAATGAAGGCCAGCCGGCCGTCGGCCTCGGTGATCCGGGCTTGAATCGAATAGGTGATCCGAGGGTTGATGTCGTCTTTGTTGTATCGCACCTCGAATGAGATAGGCACTTGGCCCGGGTTGGTGATGACCTGCTCGGCGATCAGCTCGGAGGCCACGTCCATGAGGGAGGTGTCGCGAAGCTGCACGGTGACCACCGCTCCCGGGCTCAGCGCTATCCGCTCCCGATAGGTGACGGTGCCGGTTACCGAGGCATTGGCGTCTGGATCGACGGTCGGGGTGGCAACGGCGGTTGCTGTAATCGCCTGCTCGGTGGTTTGGGGGGCGGTGCTGGTGACCGTGGGTTCCGGCTCTGAGCCCACCACAGCGATTGGCTCCTCGTCGGCGCCGCCACCGCATCCGGCAGCCACTAGCAGAGCGATTGCCACCCCGATTGTGGCGATTGGTTGAGTCATGCGTTTGGCCTTCATCGGCAAACCTCGCTCTTGAGAAAGTCTACGGCTGGGTCGACGCCTCATGGCTCGACCTCACCGAATAAGACGTAGCGGTAGCCCGGTAAGTTCCCGGCTTAGAGCGACTTGGGGCGGCGGGGCACGAAGGCGCTGGTTCGCTGGATGTACTCCTCGTAGCCGGGGCGGTTCCTCTTCATGCGGTGCTCCACCATGGGCACACCGGACACACTGACCAGGATCCAAGTGATAAGCGCCGGGGCGATCAGCCCCACGATCCCGATCGGGGTAGAGGCGGCTACCAGGCCGATTCCCCACCACGCGGTGGCATCACCGAAGTAGTTGGGGTGGCGGCCGTAGCGCCACAGGCCTCGGTCCATCACCGTGCCGGCGTTGGCCGGATCGGCTTTGAACCGGGTGAGCTGCCAATCCGAGACCGCCTCGAACCCGAATCCAACTAGGAATACTGCGGTCCCGATCACCCACAGCGGCGTCAATCCCCGGTCGGCGTCGCTGATGCCGATCATGAGGGGGAGCGACATCACCCACATGGCCGCGGCCTGCAATCCAAACACCCTCACAAGGCTGGTGATCCAGAATCGATCGCCGGACCGACGGCGCATGGACTGGTAGCGGAAGTCCTCCTCCTGACCGATGTTGCGAAACGCCAGGTGGATGGCTAGGCGCAGCCCCCATGCAGTGGCCATGAACACCAGCAGAGCGGCTCGCACGTCGTGTCCGTCGGTGACCAGCCAACTCACCCAGGCCACCACCACGAAGCCGAACCCCCACAGGATGTCGACGATGCCGGCGTCTCGAACCGCCACGCTGATGGCCCACACCGGCAGCATCATTCCGGCGATTACCACCGCCGCTACCCACAAGACCATCGGCGATCAGCGTACCGTGGTGGTTCGTGGACCCCGCCGACCGCCATGTGATGCTGGTATTCACCAACCCGGTTGTCGGCCAAGAAGACCTGTACCACCAGTGGTACGACGTTCATCTCCACGAGGTGGTGTCATGCGACGGCGTGGTCAGCGGGCGGCGCTATCGGATGAGCCCCGATGCCGACCTGTTGACTCCCGAGTGGATGCGCACCCACGCCGACCGCCGCGATCTGGCGATGCCGTATGAGTTCTTAGCTGTCTATGAGATCGAAGACGATCTGGCCGCGGCTGTCCAGGCGATCATGACCAAAGACGATTACTCCATTCGGTCCGGCGACAGCTTGGACAACGACACCGTGGCCATGTGGGCCTTCACCCAGGCCGGTGCCCAGATCGGCACGGCCGACCCCAGAGAGGTTGACCATCTCGGGATCTCGCTGGCCAATCCCACCCCGGGCAACCGTGAGTGGTTTGAGCACTGGTACACCATCCACTATCGGGAGGTAATGGCGACCCCTGGGTTCCTCACCGGGCGGCGCTACTGGGCTGCCGTCAACGTCCTCACCCCCCAGTGGGCCAGCGACCACGGTGAGATCGGCACCAACGGCATGCCGTTTCAGCACCTGGTTATGTACGAAGTGGGCACGCCCTACGCCGAAGCCAAACCCGCGCTGGAGGAGCAGAGGAAGAACTTCACCGTGTTCCCCGATGGCTCGATGGACTACGACGAGATCATCGCCTGGCGCTACACGCCGCTAGCCTGAGTCGCCATGTCAGACGAGATCCGTACCCTGTTGGCCCGCTACTCCGACGGGGTGTGCCGCTTCGACGCCGAGCAGTGGGCGTCAACTTGGGCCACCGACGCGGTGTGGGAGATGGGCCCGATGACCAAGACCGGCCGCGACGAGATCTCCACTTCCTGGCAGGGCATGCTGGCCCGACTCGACGGCGTTATCCATCTCTACCTCAACGGCTGGGCCGACCTCGACGAAGCCGCAGGCACCGGCATCGGTCGCTGGTACGTGATCGAGCACTTCAAGCGCCCGGACGAAGACCCCATGACCATGTACGGCTACTACGACGACGAGTACTGCCTAGAAGACGGCCACTGGAAGTTCGCCCGCCGCGCCCTCAACCGCATCTACTACGGCCCGCCCGACATGTCCGGCGACTTCACCGGTTTCGGCCTCTGATCGCCTCGATCGCCGCATCATAGGGTGCGGCCTATGGCTACGGACCGTGGACCAGGGTGCCTCGCCGGTGGCGGCGCCTGCGGGCCAAACCGAGAAAGTTCCTGGCCAAATGATATAATATCTCGTTGCCGAACTCGCCAATTATGATCCAATCCGATGCATGACCCAGATAGCACAGTGGAGCTCGTGGTACGCCACCTCCGCGAGGGCATTATCGACGGTACCTATCAGCCAGAGTCGAAGCTTCAACCGAAGCTGATCGCAGAGAAGTGCGGTACGAGCTTCATTCCCGTGCGCGAAGCGTTTCGAATTCTTGAGTCTGAAGGCTTCGTAACGGTGTTCCACAACCGTGGTGCGTGGGTTTCGTCGATGTCCGTGGCAGACCTCGACGACTTGTACAGCATCCGCACGGAACTCGAATGCGAAGCGGTGAGACGAGCGTCGGGTTTCGACGAAAAGAAGATCGATATGCTCTTCGACAATCTCGGTGAAGCCCAGGAGTGCCATGCCCGAGGCGACCACGCGGAGATCGTCGCCCTAAACCGCGACTTTCACTTTGCTATCTATGAAATGGCTGGTTCACCACGGCGCCTCAAGCTGATCGACCAACTCTGGCTGCACTCCGCCCGCTATCAGCGGCTGTCGCTTCACTACCGGCATGATGCCGCCAGTGATGAGCACAGGTTGATAGTGGAGTGTCTTCGCGATGGCGACCATTCCGCGGCCGCAGAAGCCTTGCGCAGCCATCTGGCATCCACCGTTGAATTGATCCGGGGTGCTGTCGAAGCGGCCAGCGTCGAGGACCGCGACGGGGTGGCAGCAGCCTCATAGCGGCACCTCACAGGCCCGCCGCCGCGCCGTCAGAGGGGCGTGACGACCGTTTTCGTCCTTTGCTCGCCCAGCCCGTCGATTCCCAGATGCATTTCCTGGCCAGGCTGAAGGTACTGAGGAGGAGTCTTGCTCAGCCCAACACCCGAGGGCGTCCCGGTGTTGATCAAGTCGCCCGGTTCAAGAACCATGTATTGGCTCACGAACCAGACGATGTGCTCCACAGAGAAGATCATGTCGGAGGTGTGGCCGGCTTGCTCGCTGACATCGTCGATGTTTAGCCACAAGTTGAGCGCTTGCGGGTCGGGAATCTCGTCGCTGGTAACGAGCCACGGCCCAAGGGGGTTAAAGGTGTCGCAGGACTTTCCCTTATCCCACTGGCCATCGCGTTCCAGTTGATATTCGCGCTCGGAGATGTCGTTGGAAACGGTGTACCCAGCAACGTATGAGAGCGCTTCGGTCGGAGTCCGCAGGTAGCTGGCCCGCCGGCCGATAATGACGCCGAGCTCGACTTCCCAGTCGGTCTTGGTCGATCCGGGCGGAATGCGCACTTCGTCATTTGGCCCGATGACGGTGTTGGGTGCCTTCATGAACAGTATTGGCTCATCGGGAACCGGCATGTTCGACTCGGCAGCGTGGTCTCGGTAGTTGAGTCCTATGCCGATGATCTTGCCGGGCCGCTTGATAGGAGGGCCTAGGCGAGGGTTGTCGGATTGGAACGGCGGGAGACTGCCGGCATCGAGTGCCTCCCTCAGGCGGTCGAGACCGTCATTGCCGAAGAATTCGGTGTCATAGTCAGCGGTAATGGAAGTGGCGCTCAGCGCCGACCCGCCGACGGGATCCAAAACAGCAGGACTCTCATGGCCCTCAGGACCGACACGAATCAATTTCACGGGTATTCCTTCTCGACCTGCCTTGAATTCGACGGCAAGAGCCCGGTTGGATCACTTGTACAGAGACAGAGACCGGGCAACGTCATGCGGGTCAGGCGACTGAGTTATATTATATAATTGAACGAAAATCAAGTGGGTCGCGACGCCTACAGAACGAGTTCCCGGCGTACACCCCGCATGTCCATCTCGAAATCGAGCCCGAGGACTGGGGGACGCGACCGGCTCCAGCACAGCCCGTGACGTCCCGCCACCCCCACCTTCGGCAGAACTGAGTCTTCTAACAGCCCCTCGAGCAAGAACACCGTGTACACGTCGACCGCCGTGACCACGTCCCAACTCGCGCCGAGACCAAGAAGGCGGGATTCCATAATCCCGATCACGTGCTCGGCCTTTTTTCGCATGGCCTCGGGCCCGGACTCCCCTTTTGCGATGATGTCGTCTTCGTCGAGGTCTGCTTCGCGCAGTTCCGCGGCGCCGGCAACGACGAATGTCAGCGGGGCGTCTTGCGTCGCGGGGACAGTGAAGGAGAACCCGTGCAGAACAGGCGCCGCGGGCGGGAACTCGGCGGGGGCCACATTTGTCCGAGCGACAGGATTGTGGTCGCCGACATAGAGGTCCCATGACTGGACCAATTCGCAGTAGCCCACATTGAATTCGATGAACCCCTCCATGCTGTAAGGGGTTGGCGACCGAAGCTCAACCCCGCAGAGAGCGTGACGGGGTCGACCGATCTCCTTCAGATGGGAGTCGATCTTCTCGAAGCCCTCCCGCCAAGGCAGCGGAGTTCGCAGGGTTACGTGGACCATTTCGTAGCCTGGCTCGGCGACGACGCCACATGAGTAGGGGTCGATTCCCATGAGGAAGTGGTATCCGCCACGGGAGTTGGAAATCAGCATGGGGAATCTCCATTCACGGGCGGACCCCGAAGAGATGATCGATGTCTTTGTTATGCTATAATATGCACTTTGCAGAGGGCGTTCAGAAGTCTCGACGGGCGGCCCACCAGGTCTTACGGAGGTGCCCAAGATGAACGTCTCCCCGGAGTCTCGACTTGAGGAACTTGGGCTCACTCTGCCGCCCTGCCCGCCGAACACCTCCAACTACCTGGGAACGGTCACCGTCGGCGACCTCGTCTTCGTCGCGGGGCATGGCCCGTTCAAAGACGGCGAGCTCATTCACAAGGGTCGAGTGGGCGACACCATGGACGTGGACACAGCGGTGGAGGCGGCCCAACTCGTTGCTCTGAACATGCTCGCCACCCTCAAGGCCGAATTTGGCGAACTGAGCCGGATCAAAAGGGTGGTCAAGCTGCTGATAATGATCAACTCGGCGCCGGACTTCGACAAGCATCAGGCGATCGCGAATGGCGCCTCCGACCTGATGGTGGACGTCTTCGGCGAGAACGGAAAACACGCCCGCTCGACCGTGGGGATGGCCGCCCTGCCGCTAGGACTGGCCGTGGAAGCCGAAGGCGTGTTCCAGATCACCTCATAGCCCCCTTCGAAGACCCAGCGGTTGACGAACCCCCCGGTCTGGATTAGCCTCGATTATGCTATAATATCCGACCTCAGCTGGGCTGCTCATCAGGAGCGGTGCTCTCTGACCGGCAAGGAAGTAGGAACCGATATGCGACGGATCACGTTGTGGGGTGTTTTGGCCATTATTGCGGTATTCGCACTGGTTGCGACTGCATGCGGGAATGACGACGACGCGGGCGATACCTCTGCCCCAGCGGCAACAGAGGCCCCCGCCCCGGCGGCAACAGAGGCCCCCGCCCCGGCGGCAACAGAGGCCCCAACCCCCGAGCCAACCCCCGAGCCTGCTCCGGAGCCGGTCGAGATCAATGACGAATATTTCAGGACCCCACTGGATTGCGACGTGAATTCCACGACCGATGATCTGCTGGCGTATACCCCACCGGCGGCAGACGCTGCCTACGAGATCGACTTCATGCAGGTGAGCCTGGCCGCTGAGTACTACCAGGCCATGGCCTACGGGGCCGAGCAAGCGGCTGCGGATGTTACGGCAGCCGGCGGCGGGACCGTCACGGTCCGGCATACCGCTGGTGTGGGTTATACCGGCCCCGCCGATCAGCTTGCTGACGCCGAGAACATTCTCCAGCGCAACCCGGATGCCATCATCCTCGCCCCCGTGGACACGGCAGGCTCGGTCGCGATTGTGGATGCCGCAACTGACGCTGGGGTGCCCATCGTGAACGTCTCCACAGAAGTCCCCGACGGCAGGGTCTACATGATCATGCAGGACGACTACTTGTTCGGCAAAGCAGGCGCCGACGCCATCGCCGACCTGGTTCCTGAAGGCGGGAAGGGTGTCGTGATGGCAGGACCCGCCAATGCAACCTGGTCGCGCAAGCGGGCCGAAGGCTTCAGAGACCGTGTGGAAGAGGCCCATCCGAATCTCGAGATCATCGCGGCGCCCAACCAGTTGGTCGACCCTGAGGAAGGCCTCGCCGACTTCTTGAACGTGATCACCGGAAACCCGGAGATCGACTGGATCTATGCGGCCCACTTCGCATTGCTGCTGCCTCCCACCATTCCTGAGGAATACAAGGACGTCCCCTACATCGCCTCCGATTTCACCAATTTCTCAGCTCCTTGGATCGACGACGGCAGCGCTGATGCCCTCTTCCTCGTGAGTCCGTATTGGATGGGCTACATCGGTCTGGGAACTGCGGTTTCGGTGCTGAACGGAGACGACGTCCCCCGCATCAACTGCGTGCCCTTCCCCGTAGTCGACCAGTCCAACGTCAGTGAGGATTGGGTCCAGATCGAGCTGATCCCCGCAGGGTGGCAGGCGGAAGTCAGCTAAGTTCCCTGTAGCGACGCATAGCAAGGAGAAATAGATGACAAACAATGATCACACGATCTGTCTGACCTTTGATTTCGATGCGATCTGCCTCTGGCTAGGCTCATTTGGAGCTGAGACGCCAAGCATGTGCTCTCGGGGGGAGTTCGCGGTTCCGGGGCTGAAGCGTGTTCTCAAAGTCCTGGAAGATCGGGACATTCCCTGCACCTTCTTCTGCCCCGGTCACTCGGCCCACCTATACCCGGATCTCGTCAAGGAGATCGTGGACAAGGGCCACGAGATCGGACATCACGGGTGGAGCCACCGCAACCCCACCAAACTCTCCCTGGAAGAAGAGAGACGAGACTTCGAGCTGGGTTTCGAGGCTATCGACTACGCCGCCGGTGTTCGCCCTACCGGGTGTCGCACCGCGGCATGGGACTTCAGCCCCAACACCTTGGATCTCATGAAAGAGTTCGATCTCGACTATTCGTCGACGTTCATGGCCAGTGACTTCTACCCCTACTACTTGCGCGACGGTGACGAGTTCCCTGCGAACGAACCCTTCGTGTTCGGCACACCGATCGACATCGTAGAGCTCCCCCCCAGCTGGGGACTGGACGACTTCCCGCCGTTTGAGTACGTCTGGGGTATGAACCAGGGCCCCAACACGCCTTCGCAGGTTCGAGAGCTGTGGCAGGGCGAGTTCGACTACATGGTCGAGAATTGCCCGGGTGGGATGTACGTTCTCACCTGCCACCCGCAGTTCATCGGCCGCGGGTCGCGTATCAAGATGCTCGAAGAGCTGATCGACTATATGGAGGGCGACGGACGAACCTTCAGCACGCTCGGCGATCTGGCCGCGAAGTTCCGCGCTGAGAACCCTCTGGACGAATGGGTGGAGAAGAACCCCTATCTGACTGGGGCGAAAGCACGGCCGCCCGAATCTTGGGCAGGGTTGGACGGCTGATGCCAACGAGTTAGCAGGCAGCCGCGAGGCTGCCTGCTAACGGGCCGGAGAGCGATAACGGAATAGAACTATGCTCTTGAGGGGGCTTCTGTGACCGAAGAATCGTTGGCTGCTCACACCTCGTCCACGGCCAGGAGTTACCGGCTCTCTATCCGAGACTGGGCTTTCAAGTATTCGACCGAGCTCCAGCTTCTGGCTGGGCTCGCGGCGATGATCGCCATCTTCTCGCTCCTTGAGCCGTCTATCTACCCGACAACAGCCAACGTTCAGAACATCTCGCGCCAGGCCGGCGTGCTTCTCGTGGTGGCGATTGGCCAGATGTTCGCCATAACCGTCGGCGGGTTCGACCTGTCTGTGGGAGCGAACATGGGCTTCACCAGCATCGTCACCGCCCAGGCGATGGCCGACCATGGTGTGGCGGCGGCCATTGTTATCGGGCTTCTCACCGGTGCGGCAATTGGCCTAGTCAATGGGATCTTGATCGCCAAGCTGCGTGTGAGTCCGTTCGTCGTGACCATGGCGATGCTGACCTTCTTAACCGGCTACGCCGGCGTTAGGAGCAGCGGCGCCTCTGTTATCGCCAATGATCCGACCCTCAAGTGGTTCGGCGGCCGCGACTGGGGCTTTATGCCATCGACCATCGGGATCGGCATCATCATCTTGCTTTTGGCAGTTCTATTCACCGGAAGAACGCGTATCGGCCTCTATGTGTACGCCATTGGGGGCAGCCGCGAGACATGTCGACTGGCGGGAATCCCTGTGGCCCGTTACGAAGCCATCACGTACATGATCACCGGCATGCTCGCCGGAGCAGGCGGGATCATGCTCACCGCCCGAGTGACGGTTGGCCAGGCTGGGCTCGGCGCGGGGTATGAATTGCGATCCATCGCCGCAGCGGTAATTGGAGGCGCGGTCATCGGGGGCGGCAAAGGCCGCTTGAGCGGGGTATTTCTCGGGGTGGCACTGATGACATGCTTGACTGTGGGGCTTGCCGTAACTGGTGTCGGCACCTTCCAACAGCAGATGGCCATCGGTATCGCCCTCGTTGTCGCCGTGTTGATCAGCCAATTGCGAGGAGGGAGTTTCCGCCAGGTCTCGGATCTCCTGCCGACGCTCAAGCGTCTCTTCATCGGATTCGATGGTCGATCCCAGAGGATCGCCAACCCGGCTTCTGCGACGACTCCGAAGAACGATGACACCGTCTGAATCCGCATCCGAACCCGCCCCGAGTGTCGCTTCCAGCGACGCGAGGATGGCCGGCGATGTGCCCGCGGCGTGTTTGGAGGGGATTAGCAGGTCATTTCCAGGAGTGAAGGCACTCGACAACGTGAGTTTCGACGTAAGACGAGGCGAGGTCCATGCCCTGCTAGGCGAGAACGGTGCGGGCAAGTCGACCTTGGTGAAGATCCTGGCTGGGCTGATACCTCCCGACTCCGGCCGCATCTTGCTCGATGATTCAGATGTGGTATTCCACGGTCCCCGAGACGCCCAGCGGCGGGGAATCAGCCACGTCCCCCAAGAAGTACAGGCGGTGCCGGATTTCAGCGTCGGGCGCAACATGCTCCTGGGCTTCGAGGGGCCATTCGACCGAAAGGGAAAACTCTCTTCTAAGGGCAGGGAGCAAACCAGGGATGCGCTCGACCGCTGCGGCGCTTCCTTCAGCGAGTCGGCACCCTCAGGCAAGCTCAGCATCCCGGAGCTTCGGCTCGCTCAGATCTCAAGGACACTCCTGCATCCGGGGGACGTCATCGTCCTCGACGAGCCCAACGCGGCCTTGTCCGAAAACGACGCCGCGGCCATGCTGGACCGGCTACGGCTGCTGCGCGACCAGCAGAAGGCGATCATCTTTGTCAGCCACCGACTGACCGAGGTTCTCGGCATTGCCGACCGGATCACCGTTCTGCGCGACGGCTGCGCGGTGGGCACATTCCCTCGGGAAGAGCTCGATAAGGACAAGATCGTCGCGCTCATGACCAAGACCAGCAGACTTGCCGACCACGAGATGCCCAAGCTGTCTACTTTCCACTCCTCACCGGTGGAAACGCCCAATGGAAGACCTCTGCTTGAGGTTGATGACCTGACGCGAGACCCCAATCTCTTCGATGTCTCGCTTCATTTGAATCCTGGGCAAATCGTCGGAGTGGCCGGCGTTCAAGGATCAGGTCACGGCCACTTACTGCGTGCGATCGCAGGTATCGATGGCTACGACGATGGGCGGGTTGCAGTGCGCGGCCATGCTCTCCACCCGGGCATGGTCAGAAGCGCATACCGGGCTGGGATCGTGCTAGTTCCCGCTGACCGCCGCGCCTCGGCCATTGTCTCGCAGCTGTCGGTTCGAGCAAATCTCACCCTGCCCATTCACTCCGCAGCGAGCCGTGGCGGAATGCGGCGAATCAGGAGAGAGCGGCAATTGGCCCAGGAGCATGTCGAGGCATTCGGAATCCGGCCATCTAACACAGAAATCCTTGCCGGCAACCTCAGCGGCGGAAATCAGCAGAAGCTCTCTTTGGCCCGAGCCCTCGTCTCGAAACCGGAAGTTCTCTTGCTCGACGAGCCCACGCAGGGGATCGACGTTGCCGCGAAGGCCGAGATACTTGCGCTCATCAGACAGTTAGTGCAGGAACACGGATTCGGCGTCGTCGTGGCCTCGTCGGAATTCGAGGAGTTGCTCGCAGTAGCCGATGTGATCCACGTCATGAGCCGTGGTCGATTGGTCGAGACCTTCCCAACCGAAGAAGCCGACTACGAGCGAATCCTGCACGCCGCTCTGCCTTAGTCGTCGAGCATTGCACTAGCCTTGCCTCTTGGTGTGGCGGCAGGCGCCAACACCGTCGAAGCCGAACTTCAAGAGTCTCGATGTCTGCCAAACTCGCCAACATGCTGAAGGACAGGGAAGCGGCTTCAGGCGTCTATCCGATCATCAGCGAATACCAACGCCGATTCGAGAGGGTCAAGGAGAGCCAGACCGACGGCGGAGAACACGACCACGAAGAGTTCAACAATCTCTACTACGACGTGGCCACGGACTTCTACGAATATGGGTGGGGCAGGTCATTTCACTTTGCTCCCCGCGTCCCCGGCGAGAGCTTGGAGGCATCCATCCGCCGCCACGAGCACTACTTGGCCCACAAGCTCGCCCTTTCACCCGGGATGGTGGTGGCCGACCTCGGTTGCGGCATCGGCGGGCCGCTCTTGGAGATTGCCCGATTTTCTGGGGCCAAGATCGTCGGCGTGAACAGCAATGCCTACCAGCTCGAACGGGCCCAGAAGCTGGCCGAAGAAGCACAGCTCACCCATTTGGCCGACTTCCTGCACTGCGACTTTCTGAACGTTGACGCACCCGACGAGTCGTTCGACGCGGTGTACGGAATCGAAGCCACCTGCTGCGCCCCGGACAAGGTCAGCATCTATGGCGAGGCCTATCGATTGCTGAAGCCCGGCGCGTGTTTCGCAGCTTACGAATGGTGTCTGACGGATCGCTTCGACGCCGAGAATCCCCTCCATCTCAAGATCAAGCACGACCTACTTTTGGGAACCGGTCTGACCGACCTCGACGATCAGCCAACCGTTGACCATGCATTGAAATCGGTGGGCTTCGAGGTCTTGGAGACGACGGATCTCGATGCCCAGGGTGGTCCATCGATTCCTTGGTATCAACCTCTGGTAAGCCCTGGCTTCTCCCTGACGGGCATTCGTGCCTCAGCTGTAGGCCGATGGGTCACCCACAATTCGCTAAGGGCCTTAGAAGCACTCCGAGTGGTGCCCCCTGGCGCGGTTCGTGTCTCAGAGACCTTGAACATCGGTGCTTCAGGTTTGGCCGAGGCCGGCAAGCTCGGCATCTTCACGCCGGCGTACTTCTTCCTAGCCCGCAAGCCGGACTAGCGGGAGGCTCGCTCCACCAGCCAATGGAAAATGGGGTCGGTGGGACGGGTGGGCATCATCTCGGGGTGCCACTGGACGGCGACCACTAAGTCGCCCATCTCCAAGCCCTCGATGGTGCCGTCGTCGGACTTTGCGGTGACGGTCAGGTCGCGTCCGAGCTGATCCACCGTTTGGTGGTGGAGGCTGTTGACCTCGGCCGAGGGGCCGTACAGCTCGCCCAGGATGGATCCTTCGGCGAAGCTCACCTGGTGGATGGCGGTGTCGATGGGAAGATCGAAGCGGCCGTGTTCGGGGACGTGCTGGTGCAGGGTGCCGCCCTGGTGGACGTTGACGATCTGAATGCCGCGGCAGATGCCGAGAACAGGGACATCGGCGTCCAGCGCCGCCGACAGCAGCCCGAGCTCTAGGTCATCGCGCTCCGGTTCGGGGGTGAACAGCTCGGGATGGGGTTCGGCCCCAAAACGGACCGGATCAATGTCGGTTCCCCCGGGCAGAACAATCCCATCGAGCCGTTCGCTGACTAAGGCGATGTCGATATCGATTGGAAGATGGACGGGAATGCCCCCGGCCTCCATGACGCCGCGGGCATAGTCGGCGAAGTAGAGATCGATGTCACGGTCGTCGAATACCTCGGGAAAGCCAGTCATCTCCGAGGCACGCTTGCGCCGGCCCGGCAGGCCTATCAAAGGGGGTTTCACAGCCATCGATTCGTTCGCTTCCAAACGCTATCGCTGTGAACGTTAGTTTGGATCGCGGTGGCTGCTCCGGTTCGAGACGTAGACGGTGCCCTGGCCTGGCGGGAATCCGGTGACGGCGACGTGGTGGTGTTCCTCCACGGGTTGGGCGGATCGCGAACTGCGTGGGAGCCCCAGCTCGAGTCGCTCAGCGACCAGTGGCGCTGCGTGGCCTGGGACATGCCGGGATACGGCGCTTCGGGGCCGGTGAGCCCGCTCACGTTCGAGGCCATCGCCGATGCGATCGCTGGACTTCTTGATCGGTTGGGCGCCGATGGGGCCCACCTGTGCGGCTTGTCGTTCGGGGGGCACCATGCGCTGCACACCGCGCTGCGCCTTCCCTCCCGGGTTCGATCACTGGTGCTGGCCAACACCAGCGCGGCGTTCGGGGGCGACGGCACCGACCCCGACCAATGGCTCCGGGAGCGGACCGCATTCCTAGACGCTGGGCTCACCCTGGCCGACGTCGCCGCCCCCGTGATCGACAGCATCACCGCCCCCGGGTTCGAGGGCGTCGAGCGCGACCGCACAATTGCGGCCTTTGCCCGCGTGCCCGAGCCCGGGTTCCGGGCCGCTTGCCAGTTGCTTGTGACCCACGATGTGCGCCACCGGCTCGGCGAAGTCACCGTGCCCACGCTGGTGATCGTGGGCGAGCTCGATGAGGAGACCCCACCGGCCTACAGCGAGGAGCTCCACGCAGCCATCGCCGGCAGCCGCCTGGAGGTCATCTCCTCAGTGGGCCACATCAGCCCCGCGGAGGCCCCTGAACACTTCAATGCTCTGGTTCGCGAGTTCTTAGGCTCGCTGCCGGCAACTCGGCCATGATGAGATCAGAAATCTCAGTCTTTGATCCGTCATGAGGGGAACCACTCCATGAGCGACTACGACCGCATTCGTGTGATGTGGCCTGACCATCTCGGCCTGGCCCGAGGCAAGTACCTGCCCGCCCACCTGGCCGAACAGGGCACCGGGCATTGCATCACCACGTTCGCCCTCGGCTACGACCGCAGCTTGATCCCGGCCCCGGGCGCCTACCTGCTGGAAGGGCTCCCCGACGTGGTGGCCACCTTCGACCCCGACGAGGTCCGCCCTAGCTGGGAGGACGATGCCACCGGCGTGGTCGTCGGCCATCTCGACTTCAGGGGACAGCCCTACACCGTTTCGGCCCGCTGCGCCCTCCAACAGGCCATTTCCGATTGGGCCGAACTGGGATATGCGCCCAAGGTGGGCATCGAATTCGAGGCTTATGTGCTCCAGCCCGACGGTGAGGGGGGCTGGGAGCGCTGGGACACTCCCCGATCGTTCGTGTATGGCACCGGGCGCTCGGCCGATCCGGTGGGGCTGCTCGACGACATCATGCGCATCGCCTGGGATTGCGGCTTCCCGCTGGAGAGCATCAACGCCGAGTACGACGAGTCGCAGTTCGAGCTGACGCTGGAATACAACGACGCCCTCAAAGCGGCCGACGAGGCGTTCTTGTTCCGGGTTCTGGCCCGGGAAGTGGCCTTGGCCCACGGCCTCGACCTCACGTTTCTGGGCAAGCCGTTCGTGGGGGTGGCCGGCAGCGGGGTGCACGTGAACTTCTCGCTGGTCGACGCCGAGGGCCAGAACGCTTTCAACGACACCTCAGCCGACGACGGGCTTTCGGCACTGGCCAAAGAATGCTTGGCCGGTTTGGTGGCCCACCACCAGGGCCTCACCGCGCTGTGCGCCCCCACTGTGAACGCCTACCGGCGGCTTCAGCCGGCAGAGCTCAACGGCTATTGGGCCAACTGGGGCCACGATCACCGCTGCGCGGCCAACCGGATACCCGAGGCGAGGGGGGCGGCCACTCGGATCGAGAATCGGGTGGGCGATGGCGCGGTCAACATCCACCTGGGGGTGGCCACCGTGCTCCAAGCCGCCCGGCTCGGGGTGGTTGACGGCTTGGAGTGCCCCGACCCGCTCACATCTGACGGTTTTGAAGAGGTCAACACCGATGTGGGCGCCGCGCCCAGCCTGGCGGTGGCGCTAGAGCACCTCACGGCCGATCCCGGGCTGATGGCCGCGGTGGGCGACGACCTGTGCCAGAACTTCATCGCCAACAAGCAGGCCGAATGGGAGCGCTATATCGCCGCGGTGGGCGAGGACAAGCCCGGTGGCGAGGTAACCCAGTGGGAGCTCGACGAGTACCTCATGTACCACTGAGCGAGTGGGCTATTCGGCCAGCACCTCGTCCAAGTACCAGTCGACAAAAGCGTGGCACTGCTTGATGTTGGCCATCTCGTACTGGCGGGTCTCCTCCATGAGCTGATCGAAGTCCACCCCGCACTCCTCCAAGTAGTCCTGGGGGGCGAGGCGGAGGAACGACTCCACGTGAGCCACGTCGACCTCGGGATGGAACTGGGTTCCCACCGTGCGGCCGATTCTGATGAGCTGCACCGAGCTGTCATTTCGGGCCAAAACCTCGGAACCGGGCGGCGGGGTGAACCGGTCGTGGTGCCACTGCATCCATGGTCCCGGCCCGACCGGGTTGGGGCCGTCTTCACCGTCGTTTAGCTCGAACCATCCGATCTCGGTCACCGGCGACACCTCGACCTCGCCGCCCAGAGCTTCGGAGATCAGCTGGCCGCCGAAGCAGATCCCCAAAACGGGCTTGCCCTCCTGGTGGGCCTGGCTGATCATGTCGAGCTCTTCGTAGATCCAGGTGTCGATTTCGTTTTTGTCGGTGAGAGTGCGGACCGAGCCCATGGGCAGCAGCAGGTCGTAGTCGTCGATGGACGGGAAGGGCACGGCGACGTTGGGGTAGTCGTAGTCGTGGGTCACCACGTGGATGTGGACGTCGTAGTCTCGCTGGCGCAAGCGGGTGGCTATCTGGCCGGGGAGGCCGTCCAGCTCGTGGGCGATGGCCAGGGCGCGCTTCACGGGCTGAACCATAGATGCACTTGGCCCGTTCCGGCGACCGACTCGTATTGGCCGAATTGCTCGCCGGTAATGGTGCAGTGTGCCCCTCCGAGGGCGCCGACCATGGTCAGGTAGTGGCCGAAGAATCCCTCGGGGGCGTGGGTGGCGAACTCGGGCAAAAAGTCGAGCACCTCGGCGTGGTCGCCCTTGATGAGGCAGCCGATGACGTGCTCGTCGGCGGCTTTGGCCTCGGGGGTGCGGAGGTGCAGCGCGGGATCGGCGGCCTCGTGCTGTCGGAACTGCCGCAGCGGCCAGAACCGGTGGCTCAAACCACCGCTGGCCAGCACCACCACCCGGCGGTCCAACCCGGCCACCGCCTGGGCCAACAGCTCGCCGAACAGCAGGAAGTCGTCGGGTTCGGCGGTCTGGCAGATGCTGGCCGACATCCAGGCCTCATCGCCTTGGAGGAATGGCAACAGGTTGATGGTTGGGTAGTGGACGGGCAGATGGGGGTCGTCGATGGCGGTGATCCAGGTGTCGTTGCGATCAGTGGCCTGGGCAGCCCACGCCTCGGCCAGTTCCCGATCGCCGGGCATGTCATAGGGCATCTGGCACATGCCCCGGGGAAGCTCTTCGGAGGTGAACAGGCCTCGGCGGCGGTCGTGGGCGGTCACGATGTGCTCGACGGTGGTGAACCAGTGGGTGTCCACCACCACCACGGTGTCGGCCTCTAGAGGGGCCAATCGCTGGGCGCCCAAATCATGGAGTCCCTGGAAGAGCGTGGTGTCGTCGCCGTTGTTGAGCTCGCGGCGAATGGCCTCGGGCATAACCAGCGGGGGCACGTGGGAGATCAGCCCGGCGCCAACAATGGAGCCCATCAGACGACCTTCACCGGAAGGCGCTTGATCCCAGAGATGAAATTGGACCGCAGCCGGTCGATGGGGCCGGCGGGCTCCAAGCGGCTCACCCGCTTCATCAGCTCCTCAAACACCAGTCTAACCTCCATGCGGGCCAGCCAGGCCCCGAGGCACAGATGCGGGCCGTTGCGGCCGAACGCCATGTGGTCGTTGTGCTCACGGCCCAGGTCGAAGCGAAATGGCCGCTCGAACCCCTCGGGATCGTGATCGGCGGAGATAAACCAGATAACCACCTTGTCGCCCGCCCGTATCTGCGACCCCCGCATCTCGATGTCACGGGTGGCGGTGCGGCGGAAATGCATGGTGACCGACCCGGTGCGCAGGATTTCCTCCACGGCGGTGGTGGTGAGGGTGGGGTCGGCTCTCCACGCCTCCCATAGCTCGGGGTGGTTCAGCAGCGTCCACATGCCGTGGGTCATGGTGTAGCGGGTGGTGTCGTTGCCTGCGGCCACCAGCAGGGTGAAGAAGTTGTTGAACTCCAGGTCGGTGAGCGGGTCGCCGTCGATGGTGGGGGCGAGCAGCTTGGTGATGATGTCCTCTCGGGGACACACCCGCCGGTCGGCGGCCTGCTCTTGGGCGTACTGGAAGATCTCGATGGCGGCGGGGCTGCGAAACGGCACCATTCGGAACTGCTCGGTATCGGTGAGGTCCACCGGGTAGTCGGTGAAGTCGGGATCGGTATTGCCCAACAGGGCATCGCCCCAGGCCACCAGCTTGCGGCCGTCTTCGTCGTCGGTGCCTAGGAGACGGCCCAGCATCCTCATGGGAAGCTCCTCGGCGATGTCGTGGACGAAGTCGAACTCGTCGTTGACCAGGGCTTTGTCGAGCACCTCCCCCACCAGCTCCCGGATGGAGGCCTCGAAGGTCTCCACCGTGCGGCGGGTGAAGCCCTTGTTCACGAGCCGCCGCAGCCGGGTGTGCTCGGGGGGGTCCATCTCCATCATGGTCCGACGGGCCTCGGTCTGCTCGGCGTCCATCTCCTCCAGGCGAATGCCCAGCGACGACGTGAACGTCTCCACGTCGCGGCTCACCGCCAAGCAGTCGTCGTGTCGGAGGATCGACCAGAACCCGGCGCCGTCGGCCTCCTCGGTCCAATGCACCGGGTCTTCGGCCCGCAACCGGGTGAACGTGGCGTGGGGAACGCCGGCTGTGTAGGTGTCGTGATCGGTGATGTCGGCGTCGTCGGAACCGAGGTCGGCCAGGTAGTCGTCGACATAGGCCGGGTTGGCCATTAGTCGGATTCCATCGGGTTGGGGGCCGCCCACAATGTGGTGCCCCCGGCCATGGAGTTGCCCACCTGCCGGTAGTAGCCGCCGATGACCTCGAAGGGTTCCAAGCGGGTGAGCTCCTCGGTGGGATTCTCCGGCAGCACCAGCTCGGCATCGCCGCTGAACACGGGGCCGAGGTCGGCGTCGTAGCCCCGCATGGTGACCAACTCGTCGAGCGAGTCGCGTCCGTCCATCTCGATGGCCGGCATCTGGCGGCTGTGGAGCATGGGGTGGCTGTTGACGAATCCGGGCGACTCGGCGGTGCCCCGGATGGTGAACCGGGCCTCGGCGATCCGCCGCCCCCATGTGCTGAGGGTGGCGCCGAACTGCCCGCCGGGCTCGAGCCGGGGCCCGGCCTTGCCGTAGGCCACCGGCCGGGTCATCCAGATCTCGCTCATCTTCTTTGGGTAGCCCTGGATGTGGCCCCGGGCCATGGCGAAGTCCTTGTCCACCCAGATGTAAGCCGCCCGGCTGTAGATCTGTCCCTGGTAGGTGCAGCGAACCACCAAGAACACCTCTTTGTACTGGGCTCGGGCCGGATCGAGGATCTCCTCGAAGCTGTCGCTGCAACTCTGCCAATCAGCCCAGATAAGGGCCACGGCACCGGGGTCGTCTTCGACCAGCTTCAGCGGCTCGGGGAGAAGCTCGGCCACGTTGGCCGGATCGGTGCGGAACTCCACCGTCAACATGTCGCCCGAGTAATGCCACGGCGGGCCGGGCAGGATACTTCCGGTGCCAGTCGGCGTGCGGGGATACATGAACCCCTCTAGTTCGGCCACGTCGTCAGTATATTTGTTTGGTACCAAACGATTCAACTGGGCTGAGGCTGGCGGACCCATCAGACAATAGAGTCGAGGCAGTGGAAGACGGTTTTGCTGCCGAAAAGAGCGAGGCAATCCAGTGACGCTTGCCGATCTCTCGGCGCGCGACGGTGTGCTGACGCCAGAGCGAGCCGCCATAGTGGAGCGGGTTCGAGCGCTCGGCCCCGCGCTGGCAGCTCGATCGGCCAAGTACGACCGCGATGCGGCCTTTCCCTACGAGAATTGGCAGGACTTGGCCGAGGCCGGCCTGCTGGCCATCTGCGTTCCCAGGTCGGCGGGCGGATTGGGCGCCGACTTTGTGGGCTACGCCCTGGCGTCCGAGGAACTCGGGCGACACTGTGCCGCCACCGGGCTGACCTTCAACATGCACGTGTGCACCACGCTGCTGGTGGGCCAGATCGCCGACGACATGGAGCTCGACTCCCAAGATCGGTCCGCACTGCACTCCCGCCGGGCCGCTCTGTGGCAAGGCATCGTCGAGCATGGGCACATCCACAGCCAGCCGTTTTCCGAGGGGATTGCCGCTGGGGCCACGGAGGGGTACGCCACCACCGCGGTACCTGTAGACGGTGGGTACCAGGTAAGCGGGCGGAAGATATTCGCCTCGCTTAGCGGGGCGGCCGACATTCACAACGTGGTGTGCGTTGTGGAGGGCGACCCCCGGGTCCGGCTTCTGGGAGTGGCCGCCGACTCCGACGGCCTGCACATCGAGGGCGAGTGGGATTCGCTGGGCATGCGGGCCACCGATTCCCGCAACCTGGTGATGGACGAGGTGTTGGTTCCCGCCGAGCGGGAGTGGATCCCCACGGGGATGTTCGATCAGGCCGCGGCCCGCTGGCCGTACTTCTTCATGACCCTGTCGTTTGCCTACCTTGGCCTGATGGGCGCCATCATGGACGCCACCGCCGAATACCTCATTGGCGACGGTGGGGCCACTGCCCGGCGCTCCCATCCCATCAAACAGCAGGGCTGGGCCGAGATGAACCTCATCTACGACCGAGCCCAGGCGCTGTGCTATCGGGTGCTGGCCGAATCCGGCGCCGATCCCGAACCCGCCGCGGTGCGCCGGGCGTGGAGCTCGATGGTTTCCACCATGGACGGCGCCCCCCAACTGTCGTCATTGGCGCTGCGGGTGTGCGGGGGGCGGGCGCTGTTGCGGCCGTCTCGCTTGGAGCAGTACTACCGCGACGCCCGATGCGGCGCGGCCATGCACCCCTGGAGCATGGATGTGTGCCTCGAGCGCTTGGGCAGGGCCGGCCTCTTCGAAGACGCCACCGAAACCCCGGTGTGAGCAAAGGGCGAGCATCGATGATCGAAAGCACCTGGGTGAGGCGATACGCCGAGCAGTTCGAGGCCTGCAAGCTGGTGCCCAACGAGACTGCGGTGGTGCTGTCGGAGACCCGGAGCCGACCCGAGATCGTGCAGACCGCCCGCCTGGCCCTGTCGCAATGCGGGGTTACCCCCGTCGATGTCGTAGTCACCACACCGCCCAACCCAGGGCCGCTGCCCATCCGCTCCACCGGGGCGTCGGTGGCGCTGGCCGCCAACGCGGCGGCACTGGGGGCGCTGACCAATGCCGAGTTCATCGTGGACTGCACGGTGGAGGGGCTGCTTCACGCTCCCGAGCTCGGCCAGATCTTGGCCAGCGGGGCCCGGGTGCTGATGGTGTCCAACGAGCATCCCGAGAACACCGAGCGGTGGCCCCACGATCCATCATTGGCCGATCGGGTGGCGGCCGGGGTCGCCCTGCTGGAGCAGGCCGAAGAGATGAGGGTTGAGTCGGATGCGGGCACCGACCTGACAGTGAACCTATTTGGCGCGATGCGGGCCGGATCGCACGGTTGGTGTACCGAGCCGGGGACCATCGCCCACTGGCCCGGCGGCCTGGTGTTGGCGTTTCCGGCCGCGGGAACAGTCAACGGCACGGTGGTGCTCGCTCCCGGCGATGTGAACCTCACGTTCAAGGAGTACATCCGCGACCCCGTCACGCTGACCGTGGCCGACGACTACATCACCGCCATCAAGGGGAGCGGGGTAGACGCCGAGCTATTCCGCTCTTACCTGGCCGCCTTCGACGAGCCGGACGCCTACGCCGTGAGCCACGTGGGATGGGGGATGAACACCTCAGCCCGGTGGGAGGCCATGGCCCTGTGGGACAAGGCCGACCACAACGGCACCGAGCTTCGGGCCTTTGCCGGCAACTTCCTGTACTCAACCGGGGCCAACGAGGTGGCCGGGCGGTTCTGCCGCGGGCACTTCGACCTGCCTATGCGGGGTTGCACCGTGACCCTGGACGGCGCTCCGATGGTGGTGGCGGGCATTTTGGTAGCTGAGCTGCTACCTGATTGACGGCATCTTCCGAAGTGTCCATTGACAGATCTACATGGTAGATGTATTTTGTATTTTGTATACAAAGGTCGTTTGCTCCCAAACGATTTTTACCGTAAGGTTCGCGGAACCTGACCGAGGAGGGGGAGTTCATGAGACTCAAGTTCAAGTTCTTGATCGCTTTGCTGGCGGTTTTCGCTTTGGTGGTGTCCGCCTGCGGCAACGACGACGATGACGGGGGAGCCACCTCAGCGCCCGATGGTGCCGAGGTGGACATCAGCGCCATCCTGGCCGCCGATCTGGACAACTGCGCCGACGAGCCTACGGGCGACCCGATCCGGGTCGGCATGGCCATGGACTTCAGCGACGTGGTCGGATTCGTGGACATTCCCGGTTCCAAGCTCGTGCCGTTCGTCGCCGAGAAGGTCAACTGCACCGGCGGCATCTATGGCTCGCCGGTTGAGGTCCGGGTGGCCGAGGTGGGCGACGACGCCGTGCTGGCCACCCAGGAACTCCTGGACTGGGGCGCCCACTTCCTGATTGGCCCGCCGTTCGCTGACTTTGCCCTGCCCATCCTTCAGACCACTGAAGGCCAAGTCCCGCTATTCGTAGCGGCCTCCACTGAGCCGACGCTGGCTGACGCCTCGAACAACTCGTTCTTGGTGACCTTCGATGATTACGGCATGTCTGGCGCGGCAGCCCAGTGGGCTTGGGACCAGGGCATCACTCGGGCCATCGTGTTCACCGAGGGTGCGGGCATCCCCTATACCGGCATCAACCCCGATGCCTTCATGGCCAAGTTCGAGGAACTTGGCGGCGAGATAGTGAGCGTCCAATCCTACGTGTGGGCCGTCGACACCGACTTCTCGGCCCAGGTCAATGAGATTGCTGGAATCTCCCAAAACAACGAGGTGGTGTTCTCTGCCGCTTTGGGCTTCCAAGTCACCGCGCTGCGGGGCCAGCTTGAAGGCCAAGGCCTCGACGGCCTCACCTACATCGGCACCGACGCCTTGGACGCCACCGGCATCCAATTCGAGGACAACAACGAGGGCATCGCCCATACCCCGCATACCAGCATCTCCCCGGGTGACCGTATCGACACCATGCTGGCCGATTACGAGGCGGCCAAGGGCGAGGCATTGGATAGCCGGGGCTTCATGGCCCTGTACGTGGACTCGATGTTCCTGGGCATCCAGGGCATCTTGGACTGTGGCTGCACCAATCCGGCCGACATCGGTGCCGCAGTCGCCCAGATCCAGGGCTTCCAAGGCCTGACCGGTGAGATCACCTTCGCCGGCACCAACGGCATCCCGCCCAAGGCCGTGCCGATCAACCGGATCGTGAACGGCGTGGACACCCTGGTCGCCACCATCGAGTAACCGCAGGCCGCAAAAAAGTCAGGCCTGATGCCCACATACGATTAGCACCATGCTCGAAGTCTCGAGGTTGACTACCCGCTACGGTGCGATCTCAGCGCTTCGAGACGCCGATCTGCACGTCGGGTCCGGTGAGGTGGTCGGCCTCATCGGACCTAACGGCGCCGGAAAGACCACGCTTCTGGGGTCAATTGCCGGCCTGCTCTCCCCAGCAGCCGGATCGGTCACCTTCGAGGGCGCCGACATCACCGGCCACTCGCCGGAAAAGCTCCTGCGCCTAGGCGTGGCTCTGGTGCCCGAGCACCGGCGAATATTCGGCGATCTCACCGTGGAGGAGAACCTGAAGATCGGCGGCATCACCCAGCCCCGCGACGAGCGGGCCGAATTGCTCGACGAGATGGGCGAGCGGTTCCCGGTACTGCAAGAGAAACGGACGGTGGCCGCGGGCTATCTCTCGGGAGGGGAGTCCCAACAGCTGGCCATCGCCCGGGCCCTGATGTCCAAACCCCGACTGCTGATGATGGACGAGCCCTCGCTCGGGCTGGCCCCCGTACTGGTGGACGTGGTGTTTGAGCTGATCGAGACCCTCCGAATCCAAGGGCGGACCCTGCTGGTGGTGGAGCAGAACGCCACCCGCATGCTGGAGGTGGCCGACCGGGCCTACGTGCTTCGTTCAGGCGAGATTGTGGCCGAGGGCACCGGTGCAGAGCTGCGGGACCGACCCGACCTGTTCGACACATTCGTCGGAGGCAACGGGCAATGACCGAGCTGCTCCAGAACCTCATCGACGGCCTGGGTCGGGGCAGCGTATATGCCCTGCTGGCATTGGGCGTGGCGGTGATCTTCGGCGTCATGCACCTGCTCAACTTTGCCCATGGCGAGTTGATCACCGTCTCGGGTTACGTGGCCTTCTGGACCATCAACGAAGGCTGGTCGTGGTACTTGGTCACACCGGTCATCATCGGCACCGCCATCGTCACCTCCTTGGTCATCGAGAGGGTGGCGTTCAGCCGGGTGCGAGGCAGCTCCGACTTCACTCTGTTGTTGACGTCGTTCGGCGTCCATTTCGTGGTGTCGGCCATTTTCCTGCTCTACGTCTCCGCGTCGGTCAAGACATTCTCAGAACCGGGATGGGTAGCCGACACCTTCCCAGTCGGCTCGCTGAACGTTGAGGTGTACGACGCGGTGGTGATCGGCGTGACGCTGGTAACCCTTCTGGGCACTTCCTGGCTCATTCAGCGCACCATGTTCGGCCTGGCCCTGCGGGCAGCGGCGGCCGACTTCGATACCGCCCGGCTCATGGGCGTGCGCTCCGACACGGTGATCCGGGGAGCATTTGCCCTCTCGGGCCTGCTGGCCGGAATTGCCGGGGTGTTTTGGCTCATGCGATCAGGGCACACCACGCCCACCGTCGGGATCACACCCATGCTCAAAGGAGTGTTGGCCGCACTGATCGGAGGCCTGGGCAGCCTGCGGGGCGCGGTGCTGGGTGGATTCGTGCTCGGGGTGGCTGAGGTTCTCTTGCGGTCGAGGCTGCCCGATTCGGTGGCCAGCCTGACCGAGGGCTTTGTGTTCTTGATGATTGCCCTGCTGTTCATCTTCAGGCCGCAGGGCCTCATCCGGGTAGCCCACGCGGAGCGGGTGTGATGGCTGAGCAGCGCGGCCCCAGCGCGGCCCACGCGGGGATGTTCCCCGACTTGCGCCGCGACGTGGCCTTCCCCATCGTCGGGGTAGGGCTGCTGTTCGGTGTATTCATTGCTGTCGGGCTGCTGTATCAGAGCTCTTTCGGCGGAGCGGGCGAGCGCCTGGTGACCACCGCCATGATCAACGCCATCATCGTGCTGGGCATCCAGATCTATGTGGGGAACACCGGGGTGCTGTCGTTTGGCCATATCGGGTTCGGTGCCATCGCCGGCTACACGTTTGCCATCTTTGCCATAGCGCCAGCCGAAAAGGTCAAGCGTATTCCCGATGCGCCGTTCGGTCTGACCGATGTGGACATGGGTTCTTGGGGCGCAGCGGGCGTGGCCATCGCCGTCACGGTGGTGGTCGCCATCTTTGTCGGCATCGGCCTGGCTCGCTCGGGGGCTGAGTCGGGGGCGGTAGCCGCAACCGTCATAACCCTCGCCTTGTTGTTTGTCACCCACGAGGTGGCCCGCCATTGGCCGGAGTTGACCGGTGGAGAGCGTGCTGGTCTGTCGTTCCGCATCGGGGGCAAACTCGACACCCGACTACCTATCTACTTGGCGCTGGCCGGTTCGCTGGTGCTGGCCCGTCTCTTTGCCCAGAGCCGGCGGGGCCGACTGGCCAAGGCGGGGAGAGAGGACGACCTGGCGGCCCGGGCCATGGGAGTGAACCCCATGGTTCAGCAGATGATCGCGCTGTTGACTTCGGTGGCCGTGGTGTCGGTGGGGGCCAGCTTGAAGGTCTATGAGACCGGCTCGCTCCTCCCCGAAGACTTCTTCTTCTTTTTCACCCTGCTGACGCTGACGATGCTCATTGTGGGTGGTCGCAACAGCGTGACCGGCGCGCTGTTCGGCGTGGCCGTGATCACGGTGGGACGGGAGTTGGCCCGCCGATTGGGTCAGGACGGGTTTGAGGTTTTCGGACTCGGCCTGGACAGCGCCCCGCTGGACTGGATCTTCCGGGAGAACCTCCAAACCGTGTTCCTCGGTGTGGCCATGCTCGGTTTCATGATCTGGCGGCCCAAGGGCATTCTCAGCGACTGGGAATTCGACGAATGGCTCTATCGACTGTTCACCCGGACCCAGAGCGCACCCCCGGTACCGCAGACCTCCATGGGCGCCCACCAGGATGCCCGGCTGGAGGTCAGCGATGTGAGCGTCGTCTTCGGCGGGTTCCAAGCGCTCTCCCAGTCGGGTTTCGAGGTGAGCAGCGGTCAGGTGGTGGGCATCATCGGCCCGAATGGAGCGGGCAAGACCACGATGCTCAACGTCATCACCGGGCTCGTTCCGGCCACATCGGGCCAAGTGAAGCTCAACGGTGTCGATCTCATCGGCACCCCGTCGCATGAGGTTGCCCGGGCCGGGCTGGTGCGCACCTTCCAGAACCTTCGGCTGTTCGGATCGCTCACCGTTCGGGAGAACGTGGAGGTGACCCGCCTGGTGGCCATCGCCGAACACGACGACCGCTCCACCCCGGAAACCGACGTTTTGGTGGCTGCCGCCGGCTTGTGGGACCACCGGGACCGGCGGGCCAGCGAACTCGACTACGGCAACTCCCGCCGACTGGAGCTGGCCCGGGCCGCGGCGGCCCGGCCGTTGTTTCTTCTGCTCGACGAGCCCACCTCGGGCATGAGCGACACCGAGTCGCTGGCCATGGTTGAACAAGTGCAGACCATGGCCGCGCTGGTGGGCGCCGGCGTGGTGGTGATCGACCACGACTTGGACTTCATCATCGGCATCTGCGACCGCATCTACTGCCTCGACCGGGGTACGGTCATCGCCTCGGGCACCCCCGAGGAGATCCAAGCCGACCCCTCGGTGCAGGCCGCCTACCTCGGATCGTCGGCGACATGACCGATCTGGCCGTATTCGGTGACCCCAACCAGGGCACCCGACCGCCGAACCGCCGGCGGGGCGGGCTGGCCGACGACGTGGTGCTCTACGTGAGGGAGCAAATCCTCACCGGTGCGTTGAAGCCGGGGACCAAGATCGACCAAGAAGCCCTGGCCGCCGCGCTAGACGTCAGCCGCAGCCCGATCAGGGAGGCGTTGGTCATCCTGGGCCAAGAGGGGCTGCTGGACCTGATCCCCCGGCGGGGCGCCGTGGTGGCCGATCTGACCCCCGAGGACATCGTCGACCACTACGAGCTGTTCGGCGTGGTGGCCGGACGGGCGGCGGCCATCGCGGCGATCACTCTGGATGAAGATGAGATCGAGCAGTTGCGGTCCATTCACAAGCGATTTGTCGACGGCACCAACGACGACCTATCCGCGCTCAACTGGGCCTTCCACCGCATCATCAACCGCACCGCCCCCCGCCGGACCCGCTGGCTTCTTCGCCTGTTGGAGCGCTCGGTGCCGGCCGACTACTACGAGTTCACCGACGGCTGGGACGCCCAGGCCGTTCAGCACCACGCCACCATCCTCGAGGCCATCGTCGACCGCGACACTGAAGAGGCCCGCCGCCGGATGGAGCACCACCTCCACGAATCGGGGGTGGCCGCCGTGGCCCATTTGGAGCGCCAAGGATTCTGGGAGGACTGAGTGACCGCCGGACCCGACGACTTTGAACTGATCCGCACTGAGGTGCGCCGGCTGTGCGACAAGTTCGGCAACGAGTACTGGCGCGAGCTCGAGCCCAGCGGCTACCCCGAGGAGTTCGTGGCCGAGCTGACCGCCCACGGTTGGCTGGGATCGCTGATCCCCGAGCAGTACGGCGGCGGCGGCCTGAGCCTGGCCGGGGCGTCGGTGATCGTGGAGGAGATCTCGGCCAGTGGTGGCAACCCCAGCGCGTGCCACGCCCAGATGTACGTGATGGGCACCCTGCTGCGCCACGGCTCTGAGGAGCAGAAGCAGCGGTACCTGCCCCAGGTGGCCGACGGCCGCAAGCGGTTGCAGGCTTTCGGGGTCACCGAGCCCACCGCCGGTTCGGAGACCACCGCCATCCAGACTCGAGCAGTTCGGGATGGGGACAACTGGCGCATCAACGGCCAGAAGATCTGGACCTCTCGGGCGCTGTACTCCGATCTGATGATCTTGCTGGCCCGAACTGCGCCGGCCGACGACGAAGAGAGCCGCACCGACGGCCTGTCGGTGTTCCTCATCGAGCTGCGTGATGACGATGGCGAGCTGGTGCCGGGGCTGACCATCAACTCCATCGGCACGATGATGAACCACAACACCACCGAGGTGTTCTTCGACGACGTGGTGGTGCCCGGCGACGCCTTGGTGGGCACCGAGGGCCAGGGATTCCGCCACATCCTCGACGGCATGAACGCCGAGAGGATTCTCATCGCCGCCGAGTGCATCGGCGACGGCCGGTTCTTCTTGGAAAGGGCCAGCGAGTACGCCAATGGCAGAGAGGTGTTCGGGCGGCCCATCGGCATGAACCAGGGCGTGGCCTTCCCCCTGGCCCGGGCCTATACCAATCTCCAGGCCGCCGACCTCATGCGGTGGAAAGCGGCCAACCTGTTCGATGCCGGCGAGCCGTGCGGGGCCGAGGCCAACATGGCCAAGCTACTGGCCTCAGAAGCCTCGTGGGAGGCCGGGAACGCTGCGCTCAACACCCATGGCGGGTTCGGATTCGCGGTGGAGTACGACATAGAGCGCAAGTTCCGCGAGACCCGGCTTTACCAAGTGGCCCCGATCAACAACAACCTGGTGCTGGCCTTCGTGGCCCAGAAGTGCCTCGGCCTGCCCAAGAGCTACTGACATGCGCGCCGTCGTACTCGAAGCTCGAAATTCGCCCCTCGTGGTGGTGGACGACTACCCCGAGCCCGGTGCCAACGGCACTGAGATCATCGACGTCATCGCCTGCGGTCTGTGCCACTCCGACCTCCACGTGGTGGCCGGCGAGTTTCCCAGTCCCCTGCCCATCGTGTTGGGCCACGAGGTCACCGGGACCCACCCCGAACTGGGCCCGGTGATGGTGTACGCCCCGTGGGGCTGCGGGCAGTGCCGGGAGTGCGCCGACGGCAACGAGATGATCTGCGCCGATGCCACCGAAGCCGGCCTTGTAGTGGACGGGGGCTACGCCGAGCGCATGGCCATCGCCGACCGGGCCTATCTGTATCCGCTGGGCGATCTCGATCCGGTGGCCAGCGCTCCGCTGGCCTGCGGTGGGCTCACCGGCTATCGGGCGGTACAGCAGACTCTGGAGACGCTGCGCCGTCCTGGCCGGAAGCGCCGGGTGCTGGTCATCGGCGCCGGCGGGATCGGCCAGTTCGCGTTGCGCTATCTCAAGCTGTTGACCGACGCCGAAGTGTTCGCCCTCGACCAAGCGTCCGACAAGCGGGCCGCGGCGGTGGCCATGGGCGCCGACGGGGCGTTTGACGCCGACGACGAGCTGCCGCTGTTCGATGCGGTAATCGATTTCGTGGGCAGCGACGCCACGCTCGCTACCGCGGCGGGTGCGGTGGCCCGGCAGGGCCTGGTGGTGGCGGTGGGCCTGTACGGCGGCCGCGTTCCGTTTGGCGTTGGAGCCGTTCCCCACGAAGCCCGATTCATGTCCAGCATCTGGGGCACCAGGCCCCAGTTGGGCGAACTCCTCGACCTGGCCCGCCGGGAGCCGTCCATTGTCGCCCCAGTGGAGACCATGCCTTTCACCGATGCCCAACTGGCCCACGACCGCTTGCGGGCCGGCGACGTCGAAGGTCGCCTGGTGCTCCTGATCGACCAAACCCATGCCAACTAGTCCGTCAGCGAGGTATCCGAATCATGGTTGAGACCACCCTCATCGACGACTTCCGCACCGCCTGTGAGCAGGCGGAAGTCCACACCGTCGAGGTGGCCACGCCCGACACCATGGGCCATATTCGGGGTAAGCGGGTTCCGGTGGAGCGGTTCTTCTCGACGACCATCGATGGCGGCCTCAACATTGCCGATGCCATTTTCGCCTTCGACATGCTGAACGACTTGCCCGATCACCCCTACATCAACATGGAGTCGGGCTTCCTCGACTGCCACCTCGTGCCCGACGTCTCCACCGCCCGAATCTTCTCCCATCGTCCGGGCTATGCGCTGGTGTTCGCCGACACCTTCGACCCCCACGGCGAGCCCCACCCCGCCGCCCCCCGCAACGTGCTGACCGACCAGATCGAGCGATGCCGCCAAGCCGGGCTGGACCCGGTGGTGGCCACCGAACTGGAGTTCTACATCTGTGCCCCCGATTGGACGCCGGTGCAGAGCCACATCCAGTACTCCTCGCTCACCGACGCCCTGGAGCTGGAGGACTGCGTGCGGGACATGCGCCACGGCTTGCTGGGGGCCGGGATGGAGTTGGAGTCGTCAAATCCCGAGTACGGCCCCGGGCAGATGGAGATCAACATCGGCCATGCCGACGCCATGACCTGCGCCGACAACACCGTGCTGCTCAAGAGCATCGTCAAGCAGGTGGCCGTCCAGCACGGTTTGCGGGCCACCTTCATGCCCAAACTATGGACCGAGCCGTCAGGATCGGGCATGCACATCCACACCAGCCTCTCCGAGGGCGGGGCCAACGCCTTTGCCGACTCCGACGGCTTGCCCAACCAGCTTATGGAGCACTGGATCGCCGGGCTGCTCCAGCATGCCGAGTCCATGACGCTGTTGGGAGCGCCGACCATCAACGGTCCCAAGCGCATCCGCCCGTACACGTTCGTGCCCACTCACGTGCACTGGGGCCTGGACAACCGCTCGGTGTTGTGCCGCTGCATTTGCGAACCCGGATCGCCGGCCAACCGGGTGGAGCACCGCGCCGCGGGGGCCGACGCCAACCCCTACCTGATGATCGCCGCCATCCTGGCTGCCGGCCTCGACGGGATAGAGCGGGCGCTGCCCCTGCCACCCATGAGTGAGGGCGACATGTACGACGACCCCGGCGACACGCTGCCGCTGCCCGCCGATCTGGCTGGGGCAATCGCCGCCTACCGGGACAGCGCGCTATCCGAGATGCTGGGGAAGGTCTTCTCGGAGGGGTTTTTGACATTGGCCGACCACGAGCTGGACATGGCCGCGGAGAACTCGCCCCATCCCGACGAGGTGAACAACTGGGAGCGAGCCCGGTATGCGGAGCACTGCTGAAATGGCTGCATCATCGGCTGCCGCGGTGGACACACCCAACGTCACCGAGCCCAGCCTGTATCTGGAGGGAATCCCCCACGACCGGTTCACCCAACTGCGGGCCATTCCCGGCCTGGCCTGGCACCCCTACGAGGACGGGGGCTTCTGGGCGGTAACCCGCCATGCCGAGGTGCGCTATGTGTCCCGGACCCCCGAGCTGTTCTCCTCGGCCATCGGTCACACCAATCTGTGGGACCTGGAAGCCGACGCGCTAGAGGCCCGGCGGTCGCTGATCGACACCGACGCTCCCGACCACACTCGGCTCCGGCGCCTGGTGGCCGGGGCCTTCACCCCCAAGAACATCCGGCGATGGGAACAGGTGGTCCGAGAGATCACGTGCGAATTGCTCGACGAGTTCATCGCCCTAGACGGTGGCGATTGGGTGGACATGGTGGCCGCACCGCTGCCCATCCAGGTGATATTGACCATGCTCGGCGTTCCCACCGACGACGCCGACTACCTGGTGGAGCTGTCCAACTACCTGGTGGAGGGCACCGGCGACGCCCAGTCGATACCGCCTGACGCGTTCGGCAACACCACCGAATTGCGCCTCTTGCCGTTCAACAGTCCGGCCAGCCACGCCTTGTTCGAGTACGGCGAGGGCATGCGCCAACAGCGCCAGGATGATCCCCAAGACGATCTGGTCTCGCACTTGGTCCAGGCCGAATCCGACCACGAGCGGATGTCGCGAAGCGAGTACCGCAACATGTTCCACCTGCTGGTATTTGCCGGAAACGAGACCACCCGCACCGCCATCAGCCATGGGGGGATGGTGCTGGCCGCCAACCCCGATGAGTGGCAGCGAGTGCTGGACGACCCGTCGTTGACCGAATCGGCCGCCGAGGAGATCTTGCGGTGGGCCACCCCAGTGATGCACATGAGGCGCACCGCCACCGCCGACACCGAGCTGGCCGGCACCTCGATCGCCAAGGGCGACAAGGTGGTGATGTGGTACGCCTCGGCCAACCGCGACGAGGCCGTTTTCGAGGATCCGTTCCGCTTCGACGTGAGCCGGGCCAACAGCGACCACTTCGCCTTCGGCGGCGGCGGTCCCCATCTGTGCCTGGGGGCCTTTCTGGCCCGCCTGGAGGTCACCGTGCTACTGGAAGAAATGGCCAAGCGATCCCTCTGCCTGGAGCAGACCTCAGAGCCGGCGCGGGCCCGCTCCAACTTCGTCCACGGCGTGCTGTCGGTGGGCATGGCGCCGATGAGCGCCCGGTGAGAACAATGGCCGACAATGCCAGCGCTTCAGACGAAATGGTTCGGGTGGCGGTGGACCAGGAGCTGTGCATCGGCGGCGGGATATGCGAGATGCTCGAACCCGAGGTGTTCGAGTTGGACAACGACATCGTTATCTCTTCGGTGATCAGCGACGGCCTTTTGCCCCGAGACCGAGCCGAGGTGGTAGTGGACCGCTGCCCCGGCCAGGCCATCTCCATAGTGGAACAGGAGCAGTGATGGAGACCTACGACAACTGGATCGACGGGGGGTTCGCTCCCCCGCCCAACGGACGGCGCATGGCCACGGCCAACCCGTTCACCGGCGAGCCCTGGGCCGAGGTGGCCGACGACCCCGCCGCGGTGGACGACGCCGTTCGGGCTGCTCGCCGGGCTTTCGCCGACGGCCCTTGGGCCACCATGGCCGCCACCGAGCGAGCCCGGCTGATGCGCCGCTTGGGCGAGCTTCTGTCCCGTGACGCCGAGCTGTTGGGCCAGGTGGAGACTCGGGACAACGGCAAGATCATCCGGGAGACGTCGGCCCAGGCCGGGGGCTTGCAGGGCTACTACGACTTCTTCGCCGGGATGGCCGACAAGATCGGCGGGGAGCAGCTGCCCAGCCCGTCGCCCAACTTCTTGGTGTACACCGAGCGCGAGCCCATCGGAGTGGTGGGCGCCATCGTCCCGTGGAATTCGCCGCTGGCCCTGTTGACCTGGAAGCTGGCCCCGTTGCTGGCCGCCGGTTGCACCGTGGTGGTCAAGCCCTCCGACATCACCCCGGTCACCGCTCTGATGCTGGCCGAGCGGACCGCTGAGGCCGGGTTTCCCCCCGGCGTGATCAACGTGGTAACCGGCGGGGCCGAGGTGGGCGCGGCCATCACCGCGCATCCAGATATCGACAAGATCACCTTCACTGGCGGAGGCGCCACCGCCAAGCATGTGGCCCGGGCCGCAGCCGACAATCTGACGCCCACGGTGCTGGAGCTGGGCGGCAAGTCGCCCCAGATCATCTTCTCCGACGCCGACCCCGAAGCGGTGACCAACGGGCTTTTGGCCGGGATTTTCGCCGCCAGCGGACAGACCTGCATCGCCGGGTCGAGGGCCTACATCCATCGAGACATCGTCGACGAGGTGGTCGGGCGGGTGGTGGCCCGAGCCAATGAGCTGGTGCTGGGCGATCCGTCCGACCTGGCCACCGAGATGGGGCCGTCGGCGTCGGATGCCCAGCGCGACCGGATCCTGGCCATGATCGACCAGGCCCGGGCCGAGGGGGCCACCATTGCCGCCGGCGGAGTGGTCGACCCCGACCTGGGAGGGCGGTTCGTTCGCCCCACCGTGATCACCGGGGTGACCAACCAGTCCACCATCGTCAGAGAGGAAGTGTTCGGCCCGGTGCTGGCGGTGCTGGACTTCGAAGACGAGGACGAGGTGATCAAGCTGGCCAACGACAGCGACTACGGCCTGGCCGCCGGCATCTGGACCAACGACATCCGCCGGGCCCACCGGGTGTCAAGGGCGCTGCGGGTGGGCACGGTGTGGATCAACACCTACCGCAATGTCAGCTACATGGCGCCCTTCGGAGGCTTCAAGCAGTCGGGTTACGGCCGGGACAACGGCCTCGAAGCCCTAGACGGCTTCCTCCAGACGAAAACCGTCTGGGTCGAGCTAACCGGCGCCACCCGAGACCCGTTTGTGATCGGCTGAACCTACTCGGAGGCGTTGGTGGTGACGGCCCGGAGCAGGCGGGCGAGCTCATGCTTTTCGGCGACGCTGAGACCGCCGCTCATCTTGCCCTCGAAGTTGTTGAACTGGGGAAACAGCTGCTCAATGGTCCGCAGTCCGGCTGGGGTGAGGGCCACGGTTACTCGGCGGCGGTCACTCTGCATGCGGGTGCGCACCACTCGGCCCTGCTTTTCCAGGGTGGTCACCATCCCGGTCAGGGTGCCCTTGGCCAAGTCGCACTCGGAGGCCAGTTGAGCGGCCTCCATCTCTCCCCACACCCACAGCACCCACAAGATGGTGAAGCCTCCCCACGACAGACCGGCCTCGGCCAGCACCTCCCGCTCGGCCCGGCGCCGAACGGCCGCCGCGGCTCGATAGATGTTGGAGATGGCCTGCATCGAGTCGAAGTCGAGGGGCTGATCGCCCAGCCGGGCCTGAATGTCGACCTCGGCGTCGAGGAGACGTTCGTTGGAAGCGGAGTCTGTCGGCATGGGATCCCTAGGTAGATTGCCAGATGCGTCTGATTTCCTCCGCATTCACACTGCAGGTGTGGCCATTTCCCTGCTGTGATACGTTCGATTTGTGAGATCGCTGGGGGAGGTCGCACAGTTCGTAAGTTCTGTGTCGGCGGTCGCGGCCTCGGGAATGCGAGCGGAGGAACGCATCGAAGTAATCGTCGATGAGATCCACTCGGTTCTTCCCTTTGTCGGAATGTGCATCACCACTACCCCGAACCAGAAGGGGCGCAGCGAGGTTGTGTGCAGTCGGGGGTATACCGACAATATGACTCGCCACCTCAGCAGCAAGGCCTTCTTTCAAGAGTGGTGCAGCCTTAAGCCGGAGGCTCGGGGAACCCGTTTGAATGAGACCTGGGATCTCGACCCGCTTCCCGAAACAGTGAAGGACTACGTCGTACCGGCAGGTTTCGGTGGCGGTGTCTCCATTCCGCTCCCTGGAGGTGCTGCAAGGTTCGGGGGCATGCATTTCTCGACTGAGTCGGCGCAGGACATCACCGAGATGGACCACTACGGCCTGTGCCTCATCAGCCCGACCGTCAACAATCTTGTTGGAGCAATTCCGTGCAGCAGCACTTCAGGGTTGCTTAGCGCTCGAGAGTGCGAGGTCTTGGAGCTCATCTCGTTGGGCAAGTCAAACGCGCAGATAGCGGCCGAGCTATACATCGCTTCGCGCACCGTGGCGACCCACGTTGAACACATTCTTGCCAAATTGGGGGCCGAGAACCGAGCGCATGCTGCTGCTCTGGGAATCCGGCTTGGTCTGATCCCCGGTCATTTGCCCAAATAGGCGTTCTGGAGAACACTCGGATCCTTCTTTAGGGCTTCAGTTGTCTCGCTGAGGACTACTTTGCCCCGCACGAGGACTACTACTACGTCAGCGATGTCCATGGCGACAGACGCGAATTGCTCCACAAGCAAAATGGCGCTTCCCGCTTCGGCCGCGTCCTTGACAACACCGATGAGTCGTTTCACCACTCGCGGGGCAAGGCCAAGGGAGATTTCGTCGATCAACAAGCACGACGGCTGGGAGATCAGCGCTTGTGCAAGCACAAGCATCTGCTGCTCTCCGCCCGACAGGTCTTTAGCCAGCAAACGTGACCTGTCTTGCAGCTCGGGAAAAATCTCGAATGCCCTTCCGACATCGTTGGCCGTGACCCGAAGGTTCTCCTCAACGGTCAGACCGGCAAAGATCGATCGACCCTGTCGCACATGGCGGAGTCCCAAGAGGTTGCGCTGCCTCCTCGACTTCTTTGTGATATCGGCGCCTTGCAGCGAGACTGAACCCCCAGCTGGCCTAGTGACGCCGGACATTGCCTCAAGCATGGTCGTCTTCCCCGAGCCGTTGGGGCCCACGATCGCGACCACTTGAGATGAACGAACATCAAGGCTCGCTCCTCTCACGATCGGGATCCCGTCGCGCTGGACGACCAAGTCGCTGACAACGAGGACCGGCGGTTCTGCCGGGTTCATTTCAGATCCTCTTCCACACCGAGATAGCTGGTGATGACCACCGGGTCGGCCAGTGCCTGCTCAGTTGGCCCCACGAAGATCATCTTTCCCTGGTCGAGAACGGTGACGACTTCACAGACTTGACGGACCAGCCGCAAGTCGTGCGCCACCAAGAGGATGGCGGTGCCCCACTCCTGGGCTACCCGTATCAACGCCGCACCCAGTTGAGTCGATTCGGCATCGGTGAGTCCCGCCGCGGGTTCATCCACTAGAGCCACCGTGGGTGCCGAGCTAAGCGCCGCAACCAGCTCCAACCGGCGCCGTTCGGCGGAATCGAGATGGGCAACAAGCGTCCCAGGGCCTGGAACGGAGAAGAGGGCGAGCAACCATTCTTGCTGTGCAGAAGAGGTTCGGCCCCGGGAAACTGCCGATAAGTATTTCCCCACCAGAAGGTTCGTTGGAGTCCGCTCGCGTTGGAAGGTTCGCGATAGCCCAGCTCGGGCGCGCCGGTGGACCGCAAGCGCATTCAAACTGTCGGACCCGAGCCGCATGGATCCGCCAGCTGCTGGCACATATCCCGTGACTGCGTCAATAAAAGTCGACTTGCCGGCACCATTGGGACCGATGAGCCCTACAACCTGACCTGCTTCTACATCGACCGACACTTTGTTGACCGCTCGAACTGACCCATAGTCCACGGATAGGTCATCGATGACCAACGAAGACCGACGTACACGAGGCGGTGGGCACTCTCCCGCCTCAGCTGAATTCGGCAGCAGCTGTCGCCGCCCTCGCCTGAATCTGCCAGCGAGGTCGATCCACTGGCCAGCAAGGCCATTACCCCCCTGGCTCAATACGTAGGCGGCACTGATCGCGAAGATCATTGGGCCGAAGTCCTGAGACCACCCTAACAATCGGAGCAGTTCGGGAAACCATGCCGACAACACGCCGGCCAGTGCTGCGCCCAGCACGTTCCCAGCCCCAGCCATGACAGCAAGAGCGAAAACGACAAGAGAGTCGACCGGCTCCAGCTGGCGAGCCGACACTCGTCCGATTTGGAGGGCGAGGAGTCCACCGGCAATGCCAGCGATAAAGGCGCTGGCAGCAAATGCCGTGAGCTTGGTAGCAACGACAGAGCGGCCTGCGGCGGCAGTCGCTCGCTCAGACTGCCCAACTATGGCCCACGTCGTGCCTATCGTCCTGCGGCGAAGAACGCGCAGAACCAGTTCCAAGACAACGGCAACGCAAAGCGAAAGCCACAGAAACCGAACTTCGGAGAGCGCGATACCTGGTCTTTGCACTGCGAAGTTTTGGCGCGCCCCCGGGAAGCCCCTGTTGAACAGGGCAACTTGAATTGCGGCTGCGAGCCCGAGCGTCACCACCGCAAGATTCACCCCCCTCAGCCGAAGGGCCGGCACGCCAACGACGACTCCCACGGGCACCGCCGCGACCCCGCCCAAAAGCAGCGCTACCTCAACCGGAACCTGGGAGTGCAGAGCGAGCCAACCGACGGTCCAGCCACCTACCCCCGCAAAGCTCACCTGGCAAAGCGACACCATCCGTGTGTCTGCAAACAGAAAACCAATAGATCGAGCGATGATCGCCGTGATGATTGCACTGGTCGCCAGAAAGATCCTGAAATCGCTCAGGGTCGACACTGCGGCGCAAACCGCCAGAGCGATGCCTGCGAATCGAGCGTCAGCGAGCGTCATCCCACACCTCTGCTCGACGCTGCCAGAGAAGCAGCACCAATATGAAGATGATGGGTATGGTCCCGCGGAAACGGCTGAAGCTGGAGAACCGCGCCGAATACGCCTCCAAGAAGGCAACGGCGAAACCAGTCATCAGAGTCGGCCACACCCGCTCGAAGCGGCCGGCCAGGGCGGCGGCCAGTCCGGGCATCAGCATGAATACCAGTGGGGCGAAGGCTGCTGGTCTGCCTGGTCCTACCAGGATCGCTCCGAGAGCGGACAGGCCGCCGGATGCCCCCCAGACAACAGCGGTAAGCGCAGCAACCGGCACGCCGTTCAGTTCGGCTGTGACGGAGTCCTGCGCCATTGCCCTGAGGCGGACCCCGACGCGAGTGCGGTTCAGAAGCAGGCTGGTTACCGTTGCAACAACCAAGGCGACAGCGACTGCCATCATCGTGTCGTAGGTGATCCTCACGCTGGCGACTTCTGCGTAGCGTCCTGGGAGGAACGGGCGGGATGCCCGAGGACTATCGCCGAAGATCCGGAAACCTGCTGCAAGCAAGCCCAGCAGAAGGGCGATGGTGACCGTGCTTCGGGTCAGCGGCTCATGGTCGCGAAACCAGGTCGCAAAAGCAGAGCCAATCAGCCCGCCGAGGGCGGCGCCAATAGCCAGAGCAACAATTGCGGCCTGGGCGACGGGAACGCCATCTTCGACCAACACCAGCATTGAGAATGCGCTGAGCGCGCCTATCGCGGTTGTGGCGAAGTTGAGTGTGCCCGCCATCCGATAGGTGAGCACGATGCACACCCCGAACAGTGCGTAGCTTGCACCGGAGTTCAGCGAGGTGGCCAGGGCGCGGATCATGTCTCATTCCAGTGCCTGTGGTTCGCGTTAGGGGACGATGATCCACTCCGGTGTTTTAACGGCCCACGATCCGTCGACGAGTTCGACGAATTTGGCGGCTCGGTTGGAACCATGGGCTTCGCCTTCGCCAAACGCATAGGGGGTACCTGTCAATCCGGTTTCGATGGGCTCGAAGTCGAGCAGAGCTGCTGCAACCGATTCCCGGGTGATTTCGCCCTCAATCCCTTTGAGAACATCCACCAAAATTGTGGCCGCCAGGTAGCCGCCTTGAGCAAAGGATGTCTGCGGCACGCCAGCCTCGTCCATGAGATCGCGCCAGTCGCGCAGCACCGCGCTGTCAAAGTCAGTGAATGGCTCGAACTCGGATGCCAGGATCAGGCCATTACCGGTAGCGCCCAATTGCTCAGCGACTGCCGTCGTATACCCGGAAGTGAGTCCGATGATCTGCACATCGAGGCCCTGGGCCTCCTTGATCTGCATCATTGCGACGTAGTGGAAATCGTTAGCTTGTACAACTGCGGCATCGCATCCGTTGCTCTCCAGTTCGAGCATGAACGGAGTCAGATCGCCGTCGAATATCAGCGTCATATCGCTATAGGCGAGCTCCTTGCCGGTGGTCGCCGTCCATTCTGCGACTGCGGCGTTGTACGCCGGCTCGAAGCCGGGGACATCGAATGCCCCAAAGCAGACATTTTGTGCACCGAGCTGCTCGCTCGCAAAGAACAAAGCCACGGTGTCTGAGAAAAAGGGCCCGGTGTTGACCGGCGAGATGTTGGACGTGGCGAAACAAACCGGGTCGATGCCTGTGCCTTGAATCGAGTACAGCCCGACTTCTGCGTAGAACTGGGCATTGACTGCACATTCGAGGACGCTGGCCGAGCCCGCCATCGCCACCACTCCAATCTCGTCGGCCAATCGGCGTGCTCCTTGCGCGGCCAGAGCAGGATCAAATCCGTCGTCCTCGACGGTGTATTCGATCATCCGACCGCCGATTCCCCCTGAATCGTTGACCCGGTCGAAGACAGCCTGGGCCGCGGAATGGGATTCTGGAAACGAGGCTGGCCCGGAGAGCGTAGAGATCGCTCCAAGCCTGATGGGCTCCAAGTTCGCAGGCTTACTTGCCGCATCGCTCTCCGAATCCGGGGACGGTTCATTGGTGGGTGCTGGTTCCTCTTGTGCCGAATCCTCGTGTGGAGTTGACTGAGGTACCGGCGCCGAATCGTCGGGTGAAGGTACAGCTGTAGCTGGGGCTGTCCCGTCCGGTGATTCATCGGCAGAAAACGAGCTGTCGTTTCCGCAGCCAATAGCGATGAGGGCAGCCAAGGCCACCGTTACGATCACTCTCGCTATCCACTTGGTTGTGATGTTCATGGGGTTCCTCCGTTGTGATTTGTTCTCGCGTTTCTTCCACCCGATGGGTTTGTCAGGAATCGGGAAAAGCACCAAACACGACTCGGCCGTCTATGGCCGTCGCAGCAATCGGTGTCTCGGCGATCTCTCGCGGATCGATGTCGAGAACACGACCGTCGAGGATGCAATAGTCAGCAACCTTTCCCGGCTGAAGCGTGCCCTTCCACCCCTCGGCCCTGTCCTGCCAAGCACCGTTGGCGGTGAATGTCCGGATGGCTTCGAGAGTTGTGATCCGCTCCTGTGGCCCATGCACAACGCCAGTAGCCTTCGATTCGCGGAGGACCGCAGAAGCGACTCCTTGGCGCCAGCTGGGGTAAGTGATGGGCGCGTCGGAACTTGATGTCACCATTACGCCAGCATCCAGTGCTGAGCGCATCGGCCACTGGTAGTCACCCCTCTCCTGGCCAAGCATCTGACACATCAGGTCCGCGATGGTCCACTTGATGGCTGGCTGCATGCTGGCACCAAAACCGTGCTGAGCCATCTGGCTCAGCGCTTCGGGGTTCGCAAGATCTGCATGGATTACGTAATGGCGTGGATCCGGCCGGGGATAGCTGCTTTGGGCCCTGACCAGGGATCTGACCGTGGCATCGATGGCTCGATCCCCGGTTACGTGAATACCAATTTGATGGCCTGCACGGTGAGCGAGGTCGACCATGGTGTCGAGGTCGGCCAGCCGCTGTTCGTCGCTCTCTCCATTGATCGTCAGGCAGCCGCAGCCGCCGCCCGTGTATTGCTGGCTGAGCCAGGCGGTCTTGTTCGGAGGTACTCCATCCGCGAATAACTTGATGCCGGCAATGCGAAGCCACCCTTCCTTGTCAGGCGGCGGCACAAATGTGTGGAGATGCTCTTCAACGTCTTGCAGGCTGGAGGTTGTTACCGGGCTGAAAGCAAGTAGCACAGTGGTTCGCAGGGCAAAGTCCTCGGGTCCGGCTCGCTCCGCCAGCCTTCGTAGGATTCGCTCGCCAGCCGCGCCTCCCTCGAACGAATTACCACCCGGACCAAGCGCCGCGTCAGTCACCGAGGTGATTCCCTCGGCGTGCATGATGGTCTGAGCGGTGTCCAAAGCCTGGTCCAGTTGGAAATCCGTCAACGACGGCATGAGCTCGGCAACCAGTGAGGTCGCGGACTCCTGGAGGATCCCGGTCGGTCGTCCGCTGCTGTCTCTGACGATCACTCCGTCGTTTGGATTCGGGGTTTCCTCGTCGATTCCTGCCATCTCCAGCGCATAGCTGTTGACCCACATTTGATGCCCTGAGAAGTCGCGCAGCGCGACAGGGAAATCGGGGCTGATTGGATCGAGATCATCTCGGTTAGGTGGGTGCTGCTCGTTGGCATCATCGAGGTATCCGATGTCCCATCCGATACCCCTCACCCAACCGCTGGCCCGGGGCGCGGTCCGAACGACCTCTGCTATTTCCGCCTTTGAACGAACCGCTGGGAATCCGACATCGACTGAAAGTGGTGGCCGGACCGCGCCCAAAAAGCCCAAATGCACGTGAGAGTCGTTTATCCCCGGCACGACAGTGCGCCCTCCCAGTTCTACGACCTGGGTCTGCGCCCTGACCAGTGAGGAGACATAATCGTTGCTGCCGACGGCGCAGATGAGGTTTCCGCGAACTGCCATGGCCTCAACCACGACATCACCGCAAGCGGTAACGACTTGGCCCCGCCGAAGAACTAGGTCGGGCGCCCTGCCGAAGGGGTTCACATTTCGAGTCAACCAAATCTAAAGGGCCTTGCCTATCGGCAGATCTGCCGATTTTTGCGGTCTGGCGTTGCTATTGCGGAATGATCCTTGGAACAGCGGCCCACAAATTGGCGGGGTCGAGGCCACAAGCCTTGAACTAGATCGTTCGGTACCTAACCATATGTTCTATGGGGTAGATTGCCAGACATGCCCGAATACCGCCGCATCCTCCTTGACGGTTATCCCTGTTCTGTCGAACGCCTCGGAGACCGGCTGGTTGCCGGAGACGGACGGTCGGTGAGTATCGACGATGCCGTCCATCTGGCGCCGGTGACGCCCACCAAGATCATTTGCATCCACCTGAACTACCGCAGCCGGGTGGAGGAGTTCATGACCAAGCTGCCGGCCGCCCCCACCTACTTTCACAAGCCGATCACAGCACTCACCGGCCACAAGAGCGATGTGGTGCGCCCCGAGGGCTGCCAGTGGCTGAACTACGAGGGCGAGATTGCCATCGTGATCGGCAAGACCTGCCGAAACGTGTCTCCGGCGGAGGCCGGGGACTACATCGCCGGATACAGCGTGGCCAACGACTATGGCCTCCACGACTTTCGGGACACCGATGCCGGTTCGATGCTGCGGGTGAAGGGCAGCGACACCCTTTGCCCGGTGGGCCCCGGATTGGTTACTGGGTGGGACTTTAGGGGCAAGCGCATCCAGACCATCGTGAACGGCGAGGTGAAGCAAGACGCCACCACCGACGAGATGGAATGGGATATGCACTACATCGTGGCCGACATCGCCCGCACCATCACGCTGGTGCCCGGCGACATTCTGCTGTCAGGAACGCCGGCCTACTCCCGGCCGGTGGAGCCCGGTGATGTGGTCACTGTTGAGGTGGAGGGCCTGGGCGCGCTGACCAACACCATCGTCTCCGGCCCCACTCCCATCCGGGACGACGTGGGCGCGCAGCCGTCGAACTCCGAGGAGGTGCAGTCCACCGCCAAGGGCGGGGATTGGGAGTTCCGGGGCATTCGCGCCCCCCGAGGCCCCGGCGCTCAGCACTACGAGTCCACTGTCGAAGAGGAATGACTCGATGACAGTTCAAGACGTCGGCGGGGTCTCGGTACCGGTCGACCACCTCATCGGCGGATCGTGGATTTCGTCTTCCTCGCGGTTCGGGACCCGGTCGCCGATGGGATGGGAGCACCTGGCCGACGTCGCGAGGGGCGATGAGGCCACGGCCGCGGCTGCGGTGGCCGCCGCCGTGCGGGGGTTCGAAGCGTGGAGGGCCTTCAGCGTGGAAGACCGGGCCGAAGTGCTCCACCGGTTGGCCGACCTGATCGAAGCCCACACCGACAACATTGCCCTGGTGGAGACGCTCGACATGGGATTTCTGCTGGAGTCGATGAAGCAGCGACTGGTGGCCCGGGGCGCGCTCAACTTCCGCACCTATGCCGACCTGATCACCAGCCATGAGAACCGCACCTGGGACGCCAAGGGGATGCGAAACCAAGTGCAGCGCATGCCCGCCGGCCCCGCCGTGGTGATCACCCCTTGGAATGCCCCTTTTATGCTCAGCACCTGGAAGCTGGCCCCCGCGCTGGCCGCGGGCAACAGCGTCATCCACAAACCGGCCGAATGGTCGCCTCTGTCGGCCGCGCTGCTGGCCGAGCTCACCCTGGAGGCCGGATTTCCGCCCGGTGCCTTCAACCTGGTGCAGGGCATCGGCGAGGAAGTGGGGGCTGCGCTGGTGGCTGACTCCCGGGTGAGGCGGATCACGTTCACCGGCTCGCCGGAGACGGCCCGCCATATCGGCCGGGCCGCGGCAGCCAACATCGTGCCCTTCACCGCCGAGCTGGGCGGGAAGGGGCCGTTCATAGTGTTCGCCGACGCCGATCTGGATGCGGCCGCCCATCGAGCAGCCTGGCAGTTCGACGATTCCGGACAGGTATGCCTGGCCGGCACCCGGCTCCTCGTAGCCGCTGAGATACGAGACCAGTTCTTGGAGCGCTTCCACCACCACGCCGACGCGCTGGTGCTGGGCGACCCCCGTGATCCGGCCACCGATATCGCACCGCTGGCCCATCCCGACCACCGCGACCGGGTCCACGGATTTGTGGAGCGAGCCCGAGCAGCCGGCGATGTCATCGTGCGGGGAGGCCATCCGATCGAGGGCAGCCTCCACTACGAGCCGACGCTCATCGAACCGGCGTCCAACCTAAGCGAGGTCGTAAGGCAAGAGGTCTTCGGCCCCGTCCTCACCGTGCAGACCTTCTCAGACGAGGCCGAGGCCATCACCCTGGCCAACAGCACCGCCTACGGGCTGGCCGCTCAGATCTGGACGTCTTCACAGGCCCGGGCCGAACGGGTGGGCGCGGCGTTGCGAGCCGGCCTGGTGTGGGTCAACACCTTCTTGGTGCGCGATCTCACCGCTCCCTTCGGCGGCTGCGGTATCTCGGGCATCGGCCGGGAGGGCGGCGACTACGCCCTCGACTTCCACAGCGATCTCAAGACTCTGATGATCCTGAACGACACCACCGAGTGAGCCCCGCTACATCGAGCGGGAGGGGTCCATGGGGGCGGGGGCGGCTTTGGCCATGGAGTCTTGCTGGAAGGTGGCCACCAGCTGGCCCTCGGTGGTGAACACCTCGCCCTGGCCGTAGACCCGGCCGTTGGCCGCCTTGGTGCCCAGCATCTGGACCAACAGCCACTGGGAAACGTCTAGGCGATCCAGGAAGTGGAGGGTGTGGGCGATCACTCCGGTGGAAAGGGTGCGGTGGGCGTCCTCGATGTGGACCGTGTCGCGATGGGGGCGCATGTTCAGCCCGATGATGTTGCCGCAGGTGGCCCACCCGGCGATGCCCTGGTTGGCCGCCTGGGAATCCACCCCCGGTTCGTAGCGATGCCAGGCCCGCTCCACCGGCACACCGTCGATCTCCGGCTCGCCGGGCACCGGCCGCCATTCGGCGCCGGGGAAGATGAAGGCGAAGCCGGAGTCCAATCCCTCGGGACCGGGCACATCGGGCATGGCCGGGTCGTGGCGCATCAAGTCGTCGTCCAGCGTGCTCATCAAGATCAGCGCTCGGCTGAGCAGCTTGCCCCCCTGGGTGGCGGTGACCGCATCGCTGGCCCAGGTGCGTCCGGCCTGCATGGAGTCGACATCAACTTCGATGGGCAGGGTGTAGGTGCCCGCCCGGGCGAAGATGGCGTGCACCGACCGGATGTCCTTGGCGCTGGCCGTCTCCCGATCCGACGCCATCATCATCTGGGCCATGAGCTGGCCGCTGAACACCACATCTCGCCCTTCAGCCGACTCCGTTGGCTGAAAGACGTGGTACCGCTGCTCACCGACTTCGGTGAGCCCCAAAATGTCGGGCAATTGGCCGCTCATCGGGAGCTAAGGCTCACTCGTCCATCCCGAACATGGCCGGATCAAAATCCATCATTCCGGCCATGACCTTCACGAACGGGTCGTCCCAGGCGTCCACCAGCGAGGCGTTGGTGTGGCCCTGGTCCACCAACAGGTTGATCCCGTTGATACCGCTGGCCGCGTCGCTGCTCAAGAACAGCAGAGTGTCGCCCATCTGCTCGGGAACCAGGGTGGGCACATCAGCAGCCTCCCGGTAGCTGGCCCCGAAGCCGAGCCAAAGGTCGGCGTTGGCCCGGGCCAACGGGGTGTCGGTGGGGCCGGGCATGATGGAGTTGATGCGCATGCCTCTTTGCAGGAAGGGAAACGCCTGGCTGGCCACATAGCCGTTAATGGCTTGCTTGCTGAACATGTAGCTGTCGGTGCCCTCGTGCTCGTCAATCCACGCCGCCGCGGTGTCCCAATCGGGGGTGGCCAAAAAGTCCTGCACCTGTTCCAGGTTGCTCATCCAGCCCAACCCGGCCGCTGAGGAGATAAAGCTCACCGAACTGCCCCGGCCCAGCTTGCCGCCCTTGATCAGCGCCTCAATCAGGTGGCGCTGCGACGTGAAATTGATCAGCATCAGGTTGCCGGTGCCGTCGGCCACCCCTGCGCAGGCCAGCACGGTATGCACTGGCCCTTCGATGGCCTCGACGGCCGCATCCACGCTGGCCTGGTCGCCCAGGTTGACATGGATGTACTGCCCGCATTCGTAGGTCACGTCGGCAATGTCCAACACGATGGTGTGGGCCCCCAGCGAGGCCGCCTTCTGGGCCGCAGCCGCCCCCATGCCGGTGGCGCCGCCCACCACCAGCACCCGCTTGTCCTCGTAGCTGACCAGATCTGCCATTGCCGCTCCCCCTTTTCGGTCTTGCTTGTGAATGGTCTAGCCGATATTGGGAGACTTCTGGCAATGAGCAAGGAGTATCCCAACATCGCCATTGCCCACTGGCCGGGCATGGACCTATTACGCGGGGCCGATCTCGGCCGGCTGCGGGCGCTGGGAACGCTGCTGAACACCGAGCCCATCGGGGCATGGGACGACGAGGCCGCCGCCGTGCTGGCCGAGGCCGAGGTGATCGTCGGCCATTGGGGATGCCCACCGCTGGACGCCGACATGCTGGATCAAGCCCCCCGGCTGGGCTTGTTCGCCTACGCCGCGGGCACGGTCAAGATGACCTTGACCGATGCGGTGTGGGATCGGGGCATCAGGGTGACCAGCGGGGCCAACGCCAATGCCGAACCGGTGTCCGAGTTCACCTTGGCCGCCATCTTGTTCGCCAACAAGGGCGTGTTGTGGCGCCGAGGCCCGGCGGACTTCTCGGCCCTGTCGGCCATGGGCGACCGCCAGTGGGGCAACTATGGCCGCACCATCGGCATCGTCGGCGCGTCACTCATTGGGCGCCGGGTGATCGAGCTGCTGCGGGCCTTCCCCCACTTGAAGGTGGCTCTTTACGACCCCTACGTCACCCCCGAAGAGGCGGCCTCGCTGGGGGTGGAGAAGCTGGAGCTCAACGAGCTGTGCGCCGGGGCCGATGTGCTGTCCATCCATGCGCCGGCCCTGCCCGAAACCATGCACATGATCGGCGCCGACCAGCTCACAGCGCTGCCCGACGGCGCCACGGTGATCAACACCGCCCGCGGCCCGCTGATCGACCACGACGCGCTTATGGCGCATCTGGCGTCGGGGCGGCTGTACGCCATCTTGGACGTGACCGATCCCGAGCCGCTGCCCGACAACAGCCCGCTGTTGGAGATGCCCAATGTGTGGATCAGCCCCCATCTGGCCGGTAGCCAGGGCACCGAGTTGGCCCGCATGACCGACTACGTGATCGAGGAGGTCCGCCGGTGGTCCGCTGGCGAACCGGCCCTCAACGAGGTGACTCGAGACCGATTGGCCACAATGGCATGAGCATGGATTTTCGCTTCCCCGAGCATCCTCTGGCCGAGGCCACCACCGCCGGAGCTTTGGCCGACCGCCTCGTGACTGCGACTACCGAGAAGATGGCCGAGTTCGAGAAGTCGGCCGCTCCCGGCTTCAACTTGCCCGGCCTGTACGCCGGCCACCCGGTGCTCGACGACACCACCGCCGACCTTATGTACGTGCTGGGGCTGCTCATCGAGTGCGGGGTCGAAGAGGTTGCCGGCTGCGACCTGCACGGCCGGATCCCGTCGCTGATTGCCTCATTGGACCCCGTCGCCGTTGAGGGCTTCTACAGCTATCGGGTGGGGGAGACCGTTTTGCGGCTGGGAGGGCTGGACGCGCTGCCCGCTGATCTGCGCCAACCAGTGCTCGACGCCGTGTACTCCAAGGAGATCATCGCCCGACTCGAAGACACCGATGCCATCCCCCCCAATTTCGCGGTGGTGGCCACCCGATGCTTGCGGGCTCTGGCTCGCCTTCGGGATGACGACGAGCCGGCCGAGCTGCCCGAGTTGTTGGGGCGGGTGCGCTCGATGTTCACCAGTCCCACCGGCTGGCTCAACGACGGCATGGGCAACTGGGTCCACTTCGACATCTACACCCCCGATATGTACCTGTTCGCCGAGCCCCTCGTGGACCAGCTCGGTCCCGGATGGGCCGACGGTCTGTCCCAGGTGCTTCGCGACCTCGACGAAGTGGCCCAGCCGGGTGGGGCCGTGGTGTGGGGGCGCTCCATTGGCGCTCTGGGTATGGCCATCAACATCGAGTTGGCCGCCATCGCCGCGGGTCGCGACATCAACGCCCCTCAAGACCGCTGGCTGGCCCGAGCCGATGCCACCCTCGACGACTTGCTGGAGTGGTTCCCCAACGGGGTCATCGCAGCCCACCAGAACCGGGCGACAATGTTCTACCGGGGCCCGGCCCGGCGGCTTCAGATGACCTTGGACATCTACGGAAAGCTCTTGCTGTCGGCCCTGGAGCTGCGGCGCCGACCAGAGGCGGCTGGCGCACCATCCACCGATGCCTTCCTACCCGCCGAGCGCTTCATCCAATTCGACGACTCCGGGCGGGCCACGTTGTGGTCATACCGCTCTGATTCGCTGTCGTTCGCCCTGCCCACTGTCTTCGGATTCTCCGCCGACTACGCCCCTTCTCCGCGCGGCCCTGGCCTGTTGGAGCAGCCCACCACCGGCCATCCGATGATGCTGCCGGTGATTTCCCCGCGGGGACGAGACGAGATGGCAGGCACCAGCAGCGCCCCGCTGGTTCCCGCCGGCCTGCCCGTTTCCGTGGAACACATTCCAGGGTCGGTGACCATGGTCCACGACGGATGGGCACCGGCAGGAAGTCAGGACCCGGTAGTCGCCGGCCGCCGCTGCGCCACCTACCGGGTGGAAGGCCGTTCGCTGGTCGTGTCTGAACAGCTCCAATTCGACGAACCCGACAACCTGCCTGGTCCCCTCACCCTGTCGGTGGCCGAAACCGCGGCCCGTCCGATTGATGTGGAGATCGATACCGGTCGGATTCAGGCCATCGATACCACCGGCGTCGCCGAATGGCGCAGCTTTTGGGGCGAGCTGCCCCGGGTGTACCAGGCTGAGATCGAACCAGCAGCTTCGGTGGACTTCACCTGGAAGGTCACCCCCCGATTGCGGGTGGCCAGCACCATCCACGGCCATCCCTACGACCGCTCGCTGTACGATCCGCTGGCCGACCGAGTAGTGGACACCGGCGCGGGCATTCCCGACGACAAGCTGATCAGAAGGCTGCGGGACATCGACGTGCTGCACATGGCCTGGCCCGAGTGGTGGAGCGGCGTAGACCCCGAGCGCACAACCGAAGTGCTCGGGCAGGTCAAAGCCACCGGCACCGCCATTGTGTGGACCCAGCACAATCTGCTCCCTCACTTCTTCAAGACCGACGAGGCGGCGGCCAGCTACCAGCTTTGGGCCGAGGCGGCCGACGCGGTGATCCACCACAGCGAAGTAGGTCGGGACGTGGCCCTGGGCACCTACCGCTACGGAGCTCAAACCGAGCATCATGTGATCCCCCACGGACACTGGGGCCGCGAGTATGAGCCATTTGCCAACACCACCCGACAAGACGTGGAGTTGTCCGAGGGCTGGGCGCCGTGTGGCCTTCGGGTGGCGGTGATCGGAACCCCCCGGGTGGAGAAGGACCTGCAACTGGTGGTGGACGCGGTGGCCGCCTGCGCCCGGGACGACATCCAACTCATCATCCGGGTGGACCTGTCGGTGGCGGTGCCCGACGATTCCCGCATCATCGCCGAGCACGGCCATCTGGATTTCAACCAATACCTGCGGCGCATGAAGGCCTTCGACGCGGTCATCCTCCCGTTCGCCCCCACCGGGATGCTCACCACCGGCACCGCGTTCGACTGCCTAGGCGCAGGCGTGCCTGCCATCACCAGCGACTGGAATTTCTTCGACGAGACCTTCGCCGGCGCCGACATCCGCTACGGCTCGACCGTCGAAGACCTCACCCGGTGCCTCGAAGAGCTCACACCGCAAGAATTGGACCGCTCCCGCCTAGCCCTGATCGACCGCCGCCCGGTATTCGACTGGGAAACCATCGCCGACCAGACCTTGGCCATTTTGGAAGCTGCCGCTCTCAGCAAGACCAGGCGCTAAGACCGTGGTAGAACCCACCTTTACAGGCATCGATTAAGGACAACCCATGGACGACTACAAGTACGTCGATTACGAGACCGCCGACGCGGTGGCCACCATTACGCTGGCCCGCCCTGAGAAGGCCAACGCCCAGAACGAGCGGATGCTCGACGAACTGCACCACCACTTCTTGGCCGCCGAGTACGACGACGACGTGAAGGTGATCGTGCTGAGGGGCGAGGGCAAGCACTTCTCGGCTGGCCACGATCTGGGTGGGGGCGCTCCCGACCCCGACGCGGTGTCGCTGGCCGAGCCCGACGGCAGCTGGCAGCTGAACAAGATCTACCGGTGGGAGGCCCGCAAGTACCTGGGCTACTCCTGGCACTTGCGCAACATCCCCAAGCCCACCATCGGCGCCATCCAGGGCAAGGCCATCGCTGGGGCCCTGAACCTGATCTGGCCGCTCGACCTTTTGGTGGTGGCCGACGACGTGGAGTTCTCCGATCCTGTGGTGCTGATGGCCATCGGCGGGGTGGAATACCACGGCCACACTTGGGAGCTGGGCGCCCGCCGGGCCAAGGACCTGCTGTTCTCCCAGCGCACGCTGGGTGCCGAAGAGGCCGTCCAGATCGGGCTGGCCCGAGAGGCTGTACCCCGCGATCAGTTGTGGGAGCGCACTCACGAGCTAGCCGCCCAGATCGCCACGAACAATGCGTTCGGTTTGGCCCAAGCCAAGCGAGCGGTCAACCAGACCCTCGATGTTCAGGGCTATTACACCGCCCTTCAGTCGGTGTTCGACGTCCACCACACCGGCCACGGCAACGCCATCAGCGTCAGCGGCTATCCCATCTTGATGCAGCTCGATGAGATGAAGCAGAACCTCAAGAAGCAATAGGAACCCGATGGCGCTGCACCGCCCGAAGCGCTAGCCCACCCCGCCATGGCCACCGACTATGACGCCATCTTCAAGGCCTACGACGTGCGGGGTACCGTGGGCGATCAAATCGACGCCGACGGCGCTCGGGCCATCGGCGGGGCCTTCGCCCGGTTCGTGGCCTCATCGGGCGCCCAAGCGGTGCTGGTCGGGCGGGACATGCGCCCCGAGGGCGAGGAATTCGCGGCCGCATTCGGCGACGGCGCAATGGACCACGGTATCGACGTGGTGGACGTGGGGCTGTGCGCCACCGACATGCTCTACTACGCCTCAGGAAGCCTCGGCCTGCCCGGCGCGGTGTTCACCGCATCCCACAACCCCGCGGGCTACAACGGGATCAAGATGTGCGGGGCCGGGGCCGCTCCGATCGGCGCCCATACGGGACTAAGCGCCATCAAGGCCATGGCCATCGCCGGCCCTGATCTCGCCGCGGCCAAGGGCATTCGTACCAGCCGCGACCTGTTGGGCGACTACGTGGCCCATGTTCGGTCGTTTGTGGACTTGGACGCACTGGCCTCGCTGCTGGTGGTGGTCGACACCGCCAACGGAATGGGAGGCCTGGTGGTACCCGCGGTGTTCGATGACCTGCCCTTTACGCTCGACCATCTGTACCCCGAGCTAGACGGCACCTTCCCCAACCATCCCGCCGATCCCCTCCAACCCGAGAACCAGAGGGACCTCCAAAGCCGGGTACTGGCTCTCAGTGCCGACGTGGGGATGGCCTTCGACGGCGACGCCGACCGCATGTTCTTGGTAGACGAGAACGCTCGTCCGGTGTCGGGGTCTCTGACCACCGCAATCATCGCCCGCACGGTGTTGGAGGGGAATCCTGGCGCCACCATCATCCACAACTTGATCTGCTCGCGAACAGTGCCCGAGGTAATCGCTGAAGGTGGCGGTAGGGCGGTGCGAACCAAGGTGGGCCACACCATCATCAAGCAGGCTATGGCCGAGACTGGCGCGATCTTCGGAGGAGAGCACTCGGGCCACTACTACTTCCGGGACAACTTCCGGGCCGACAGCGGACTCATCGCCGCCCTGGTGGTGTTGGAGGCCCTCAGCCGCCATCCAGCCGGGCTGTCCGATCTGGTGTCAGACCTCGACCGATACGCGGCATCGGGCGAGCTCAACACCACGGTTGACGACACGGCATCGGTGATCGAGCGGGTGGCAGCCGCCTACCCGGGCGCCCGCCAGGACCGCCTCGATGGGCTCACCGTAGATCTGGGCCACTGGTGGTTCAATCTGCGCCCCTCCAACACCGAGCCCCTGCTGCGGCTGAACCTTGAGGCGCCAACCCTTGACGAGGTCCAACAGCGAGTGGACGAGGTCCAGGCCCTCATCGCTTAGTGGTCCCCTCCAAAAAGTGCGCAAAATGCGAGTCAAGCTCGTTGGTTTTCGGCAGGCGCACCGAGAGAATGAAGTAGCCAGGAACGGCTCGCGGTGCGGGCCGGGGAGAGGATTGCCCCCCTCCCGTCCTCCTCTCCCCGGCTCGGCCGTAATCTAGACGGTCGGGGCAATTTCCGCACGGCGACCAGCCAGAGGGGGCTGAGGCAGGAATCCCCGCCGCCCTCCGACAACTAACGTTCGATTCGTGGACCCTTTCGGCCATCTTAAGGTTCTTGACCTGTCGCCAAACCGGATTGGCGCCCAGGTCAGCCAGTTTTTTGCTGACTTCGGCGCCGATGTGGTGTGGGTGGAGCCACCTGGAGGATCGGCTATGCGCCGGGAGGCGGCTTTTCCGTTTTGGTGCCGGGGCAAGCGCAGCATCGCCTTGGACCTCCATGACGATCAAGACCTTGAGACCGTGCGTGAGCTCGCCACCCAGGCCGATGTGCTGATCGAGACGTTTACACCAGGAGAGCTTGAGTCGCTCGACCTGACCCACGAAGACCTGGCCGCAGCCAACCCCGGACTCGTCCATACCTCGGTGACCGCGTTCGGACGCAAAGGCCCTTACACCGACGTGCCCGTCGACGAAGACCTGGTGTTGGCCAAGCTGGGAATCAACTATCTGTTCGGCCGAATGAGCCCCTACGACGATCCCCCTTTCGTGACCGCGCCCTTCGCTGCCTTCTCGGCCAGCCAGGTGGCGCTTCACGGAACCCTGACCGCCTTGTACGAGCGGTCGCAAAGCGGACAGGGGCAGTTGGTCGAAGCCAACTTGGCTCAGGGATTCGCCACCCTTGACCCGTGGGGCTGGTTCGAGTACCTGATTGCCCAGCGTTGGCCCGATGCATACTCTCCGACCGAGGCCTACGACGACCAGGGCTGCCCGATCAGCCCCCTCATCATCATGTTGATCGTGGCCCTCACCGCCGACGGGCGCTGGCTGCAATTCGCGTCGGTTGGCGCCCACCTGTTTGCCGCCAAAATGAAGGCCTTGGGCTTGGATTGGATGTTCGCCGACGAGGAGTGGCAGGGCATTCCGGTGTTGAGTGACGCCAACAAGCGCATGGAGCTGTGGACCCGGATGCTGGAGGCGGCCAAGCAGAAAACCTTGGCCGATTGGCATGAGGTGTTCGAACAAGACCACAACGTGTTCGCCGAGCAGTTCCGCAACGGACCGGCGGTGCTGGAGCACCCCCAACTCATCCACGACCAGATGGTGGTCGATATCGTCGATGCTGAGCGCGGTCGGGTACGCCAGCCCGGTGCACTGGTCAAGGCCGGGAAAACGCCAGCCGGCCTGGGGCGCAGCGCACCGGCATTGGACCAGCATCGCCAGGAGATCTTGGCCGATTTGTCGGCGGTGGCCGATGGGTCGACACCGCCCAGCATCGCATCCAATGGCCCCAGTGGTCTGCCACTGGCTGGGGTGAAGATTCTTGAATTGGCGGTGCTGTTCGCCGCCCCCCACGCCACCACCATGCTCACCGACCTAGGGGCCCGAGTCATCAAGGTCGAGCAGATGTCGAGTGACGTGATCCGCGCCATCATCCCGTTTCCCGAAGCGGGCGGGGCCAAGGTGATGCAGGGCAAAGAGAGCATCTGCGTGGACCTCGCGACCGAAGAGGGCCAGGCTCTGGTACAGGAGGTCGTCAAGGACGTCGATGTTGTGGTCCAGGGATTCCGAGCCGGAGCAGTCCAGCGGATGCATCTCGACTACCACAGTTTGAAGACCCTGAACCCCGACCTGATCTACGTCAATGCGCCGGGCTATGGGGTAGACGGCCCCTTTGGCGACCGGCCGGCATTCGCTCCCAGCATCGGGGCGGCCAGCGGCATTCCCCTGGCCAACGTGGGCACAACCGTGCCGGAGCGGTCCGACCTCAGCATCGAACAGATCCGCGATGGCATGCGCCGCCTTTCGGCTGCCAACACCTCGGCTAACGCCCAGGCCGACGGTTTCGCTGCCCTCGGGGTGGCTTCCGCCATCCTGTTCGGGCTGGTGGTCCGGGATGCAGGAGCGGGGGGCCAAGAGCTGTTCTCGTCGATGCTCAACACCGGTGCCCACGCCATGTCGGCCCACACCGTCACCTACCCCGGCGCCCCGCCCCCGCCAACCCCCGACGAACAACTGCGCGGACTGGGCCCGCTGCATCGCATCTACGACGCGGCCGATGGCTACGTGATGCTGGCCGCGTCTGCTGACGATGACTGGGACCAGTTGGTTGCTGCATTGGGCGAACAGGACGGACTAGGGAGCGACGACCGGTTCGCCGACGTCGAGAGCCGAACGGCCAACGCCGATGCCTTGACCGAGGTTCTGGCCAGCGTGTTCGCCCGCCGTCCGGCCGCGGCTTGGGAGACAGAGCTGTTGGCCGATGGCATCGGCTGCATGGAGCTGCACCTGGGCTTCTACGAGGAAATGATGCTGGCCGAGGACTTCGGGCGGGCCAGCGGCTACATCGTCGATGTTGTGCATCCGACCTTTGAGGAACATCCCCGGCTGGCGCCGTTCGTGCGCTTCTCCCGCTCGGCCACCCGGGCCCAACCCGGCGTGCTGGCCGGGCAATCCACCGATGCCATCCTGGCCGAGGTCGGGCACAGCGCAGAAGAGATCGCAGATTTGCGCGAGCGCGGGATCGTAGGCTGAGCGCCGTGACCATCAAGGACCAGGCCGCGGTAGTCGGCATCGGCCGGACGCCGTACTGGAAGCGGGGCCAGTCGTATCCCGAGACTGAGATGTCGATGGCCTGTACTGCGATCTTGGCTGCGTTGGACGACGCCGGGCTCACCGTGGCCGACATCGACGGGTTCGCCATCTACGCCCATGCCTGCGACCCGGCGACGGTGGCCGCCACCCTCGGGATTCCCGAAATCCGCTACGCCGCCTCTACTACTTCAGGAGGCGGAGGAAGCGCTGGGGCCTTGGGGCTGGCCGCCTCGGCCATAGCCGGAGGTATGGCCTCTTGCTGTGTGACGCTGATGTCGCTCCAGCAGCTCAACCGGCGATTGGGCGGGAGCGCAGTAGACGGCATGCTGGCCTACGCCACCATGAGCGAAGGGGGCGGCAGCGCCTACGGGAGAGGCGGCCTGCCGCCTTCTGTGGCCTTCACCGCGAACAATGGCGTGCTGTCGCCCGGCCATGGTTTTTCGCTGATCACCGCTCGCCACATGCACCTCTACGGCACGCGGCGAGAGGCGTTCGCCGAAGTGTGCATCTCCCAGCGAAACAACGCCGCCAAGCGGCCGATGTCGCTGCAACGAGAACCGCTGACTCTCGATGATTACTTCGATGCCCGCATGGTGTCCGATCCGTTGTGCCTGCTCGACTACACCATGGAAAGCGATGGCGCGGTGGCGGTGGTCACCGTGAGCGCGGATCGGGCCAAAGATCTCAAACAGCCGCCCGCCTACATCATGGGCTCGGCCCACGGAGGCAGCGGACGATGGGGTCCGGCCATATTCCGGTACTGCCAAACCCCCGATGAGGAGTTCGCCTCCTCAGGGCATCGTCCGGTGGCCAGGCGCTTGTACGAGATGGCTGGGGTGGGGCCGGAGGATGTGGATGTAGCCCTGTTGTACGACCATTTTTCACCGCTGGTGGTGTTGCAGTTGGAGGACTACGGATTCTGCCCCATCGGCGAGGGCGGCCCGTTTGTCGAAGAGGGCAACATCCGGTTTGGGTCCGGGAATGTTCCGGTCAACACCCATGGCGGCAACCTGTCCGATGCCTACATCATCGGCATGACCCACATCGTCGAAGCGGTTGAGCAACTGAGGGGCACGGCGATCAATCAAGTGGATAACGCTGAGATCGCACTGGTCACCGGCGGTCCGGCCAGTTTGCCGGTGAGCGGCACGCTGTTGAGGAGGTGAGATGACCGACAACCCCTTCGGCGATGTCCAGCCCGGTGTCTTTCCCACGATCCTCACTGAGACCCACGCCGATGAGAGCACGCAGCCGTTCTGGGATGCGGCCAAGCAAGATCGGCTGGTAGCCCCTCGATGCACCAACTGCGGCACATTCCGGCTCCCCCCGGAAGCGTTTTGCTTCGAATGCCAGCACCGCGAGGTGGAGTGGGTGGAGCTCCCCGGCACCGGAACCATCTTCTCCCGCATCATCGTCCGCCACCCGCTGCACCCCGGTCTTGCTCCGGTAGTGCCATACGTCGTCGGAGTGGTCGAACTCGACGGCACCCAAGGCGCAGGTGCGAGAATGTTGGTGAACATCATCGACTGCGATCCCGAAACCATCGCCATCGGCGAACGGGTGGAGATCGCGTTTGAGCATGTCAACGAGGAGATGTCCGTTCCCCGGTTTCGACCGTTATAGGCAGCCGACGGCCATAGGCCAGCCGCCGAGGAGAGCACATGACCACCAAGATCTGGGCCAATTCGGGCGACTCGCACCTCGTCGAGCCCGACGATCTGTTCGAGCAGAGCTTGCCGCGGTCGCTGGCTGAGCGCATGCCCCGCAGCGTGAAAGACTCCGATGGGGTCCACGAGACCATCCACGTGGACGGCCAGCAGTTCCGTCGGCCAATTCCCGCGGCCGCGAAATTCCTGACTGATGAGGAGGGCTTGTCGGTGGGAGCTCGCGCCCCCGGGTCGAACGACCAGGAACTGCGGCTCAAAGACCTCAACGAGGAGGGGATCTGGGCCGAGTTGATCTACCCGTCGATCGGCATCTGGTCGGGGTCGATCAAAGACCCCGAACTGCTGGCGGCTGGCAGCCGGTCCATCAACGACTGGGCCATCGAATTCCAGCGGCACTCTCCCCGGTACGTTTGCACCGCCACTATCCCGTTGCTCACCTCAGAGAGCGCGGTGGCGGAGATCTATCGGGCGAACGGCCTCGGCTTCAAGGCCGCATATTTTCCGGTGGCGCCGCCGCTGGGCACTCGCGACTGGCACTACACCGACGACTGGGAACCGGTGTGGTCGGCCATCCAGGAGACCGGCATGGTGGTGGGCATTCACATCGGCACCGAGCCCCACGACGACTCCACCATGCACGGCGCCTACCTGCGGGGACCGGGCGGCGCGGTGCTGAACTATATGGAGACCACCTACGGAGGGCAGCGGGCGGTGTCGAAGATGATCGCCTCAGGGGTGTTTGACCGCCACCCTGACATCAAGGTGATCGTGTCGGAGGGGGGTGCCACCTGGGGCCCGTTCGTGGCCGACCGCCTCGACGAGGCCTACCGCCAGCACGCTTCCATGGTGCGGCCCAAACTGCGCCGCCTGCCCAGTGAGTATTTGTACGAGCACATCTATGCCTCGTTCCAGCACGACCGATCAGCAGTGGCCGCCCACACCGCGATGGGCTGGAAGAACGTGTGCTGGGGCAGCGACTACCCCCATCTCGAGGGAACGTACGGCCATACCCAGAAAACGCTGCACGAGCTCTTCGACGACGTGACCCCGGAGGTCCGGCGGCGCATCACCATCGGCGTATTCGAGGAGCTCTTCCCCCATGTGCCGCCCGCGCCCCAAGACGGCGAAGAGATCGCCTGAGCCCAGCCGCCTAACCGATGGTGATCAGGGTGGTGCCGGCCAGCACCGCGGCGATGCCGACAGCCTGCCACCACCGCAGGGCGTCATCGTCCAGAATCACAGCCAGGGCGATGGTGACCACCGGATAAAGAGATCCAGCCACCGACACTTCCCCCACCGGCCCCCGCTGCACCCCGGCAATGAACGACGCCATGCCCAAGCCGCCGGTGATGCCCCCGGCCAGTGCGGCCCAACGCAGTGGCCGGGGCAATGTCTGGGGGATGCGGCTGGCCCGAGTGACCAGCAGCATGGCCACCAGCGCCGCTGCTCGTTGGGTGACCGCAGGCCACATGCCGCTCTCCACGTCGGTCCGGTCCAACAGCACGATGACCGAGGTGAAGGCGAGGCCGCCGATTATGGCGTAGGCGATGCCCTTGCCAACGTTGGTAACGGTCTGGGGCACGATCACCGCCAACAGCAGTCCGGCCACGGCCACGGCAATGCCGATATTGACCACCTGCGTGGGGCGCTCGCCGGTGGCAAGTCCGTAGGTCAGAGGCCCCAGTGCGGTAAAGGCGGCCACGATGGGCGAGGCGATGGCCGAAGAGGACACAGCCAAGCTGTGCCACATGGCCGACAGGGCGATGGCAATGAGCCCTCCCGAGGCCGCGCCGAGAAGGAGGTCAGCGGCGGTCAGGGCGCTGGGCACAACCAGCAGCAGCACCATCGTGATGCCCAGCCCGCCCATGAATGCTGTACCCAACGTGGTCATGACATGGGCGCGTCGACTGCAATACCGCCCGAAGTAGTCGGATACGCCGATCAGCGCCGACGCCAGAGCCCCCAGCAACACCGGCATGCCCCCCGCACGCTAGTAGCCCCAAAGATGCCCGAGAGCTCACCGGCTATCTTCTGGTGGGCCAAGGAGGTTCAACTGTGCCGACTCGAGAACCCACCATCCGAGAGATGCCGCCACCTCCGCACATCGTGGGGCTTCAGCACTTTGTTACCTATGCCGAGATCGACGAGATCCTTCGGTCGCGTAGCTTCCGGCAGGGGTCGCATCAGGAGAGCCAGCCGTTCTTCGGGCGCTCCTTGTTGACGATCGACGGCGACGAGCACTTCGAAAGGCGGCGCCTCGAGGCTCCGCTGTTCGCCAAGGCTGCGCTCGAGTATTACGAGCACACTGAGCTGATTCCGCTGATCGACAAGACCTTGGAGGAGTGCCGCGACGACCGGGGGGACGACGGGGTGGTGCGAGCCGACCTCTGCGTGCTGCTACGCACCATGCTGGCCCGTATTGCCGCCGCCACCACGGGAATCGACGGGGTGGACACCCCGGAGCGAACCGCCGCATTCCGAGAGTACGTTGAGCAACTTGGCACCGGGGCTACCGTCGAATGGTCCACCGAGGACCATGGTGAGGTGATCAGGCGCATTTTGGAGGTCCGTGACGACTTCGACCGCGACTTTTTCGACGCGTCAGTGGCCCGCCGCCAAGATCTCATAGAGCGATTCCACCAGGGCGAGATCGAACGAGAGGAACTCCCCGTCGATCTGCTCACCATGCTCTATCTGCACTGGAACGATGACTGGGACGACGGTCTGCCCAAGAGGGAAGCTTGCTTGTTCCTAGTGGCGGCCACCCAGACCACCACCCACTCGGTGCCCCACCTCATCGCCCATCTCGACGAGTGGTTCGACGCCCACCCCAAGGACCGGTCCAAGGTGTTCGACCGGGAGTTCATCAAGCGGGCCGCACATGAGGCCCTTCGGCTGCACCTGCCGTCGCCCGCTCTTCTGCGCATCGCCAATGAGGACGTGACGCTGAGCAATGGCAAGACGATTGCCGCTGATGAGCGGGTGGCCTGCCTGTTCACCCCGGCCAACCGGGACACAGATGTGTTCGGGCCCGATGCCGGGGTGTTTGACCCCTACCGGGAGGCCGGCTCGGTGAAGCCCTGGGGACTCACCTTTGGCGGAGGCGAGCATATCTGCATCGGGCGCACCTTGGTCACCGGCCTGTCGGCCCGCACCGACAACGACGAGGGCACCGACGGGACCCTGGTCAACATCGCCAGCGCGCTCTATGAGGCTGGCATCGAGATCGACCCTGACGATCCCCCGACCTACACCGAAGCCAGCCACCACGACGCTTACGGCCGCTTTCCGATCCTGCTGACAAAGTTGTAGGCCAGCTATGGGGGATGAGCGGTTGCACGTCACCGTCGACCACCAGCAGTGCCAGGGGGTGGGCTATTGCGAGCGGGTCGCGCCCCGGGTATTCCGGCTGGGCGACGATGCCCGGTCTCACGTCACCGACAGCCATCCGCCCGAATCCGAGCGGGACGCGGTCGAAGAGGCGGCCACGCTCTGCCCTAGCCGCGCCATCCGCTACTGACTGCTCTGGCTGTCGGGCTGCTCAAAATGCAGCCCGAAGAGCGGCGAGGTCGCGTTGAGCGGATTGGAGGATGTAGGCCGGGTTGTCGAGCTCCGCATCATCGCGGCCGAAGCCCCACATGCCGTAGGAAAACTCGATGGTCCAGGTTGCGGTGGGGGATGCGGCGCCTATTGCTTCGGCGGCTGGTCGAAGCACTTCGCTCAGCTCGTCGGCACCGGTGTCTTGGGAGTACTCGGCGACTTGGACGTGGACGTGGCGAACCCGGTTGCCCAAAACCCCCAACGGCTCCGACCACTCGTCGCGGGCTCCGGGGTGAACGTGGACGATGGCGCCCACTCGGTCGGCGTCGGCGATGGAGTCGAACATGGCGCGGGCCACGTTGGGATCCTCGGCCACCGTTCCGAAGTGGCATTCGCACAGCAGCCGGGCGCCGTCGGGCACCTCGGCCTCAAAGCGGCGGAGCCGCTCGGTGTAGTCGGAGATGGAATCGGGATCGCTGCCCACGTTGAATTTGACGCCCTGCGCCCCCACCCGCCCGATCCATGCCGCAGTCTCTGTGCGATCGGCATCGTCGGGCTCGTCCCAACTCGTGTAGCAACTCAGGATCCTGATGGGCATCTCGGAGGCCAGGAGCGCTTCGAGCTCTTCGTCGGGAACCGACCGGGCGTGGCGCTCCCACAGCTCCAAGCCATCGAAACCCGCTTCACTGATGGCGGGCAGCCATACCGATACTCGAGTCAATGGGTGCCCACCGGGTTCGGCCAAACCCCATCGGTTCGGCTCGATGGCCACCGTGCCCAGGTAGATATCTCCCAGATTGCTGCTCATTGTGGAGCGGGTGACGAGAATCGAACTCGCGTCATCAGCTTGGGAAGCTGGGGTTCTACCACTGAACTACACCCGCGGGTGCCCGGCACAATAGTCAACCTGAAGGCAATTGTGCCCGCTTGTTTGGTCGAACTTACCGGTGTACGTGCTGCTGGCCTCGGACTATTGCCGAGCCACCGGCTACTACGAAGAGGGATCGACCAAGCGGCCGACGAACAGGATCGCGTCGGTGGGTTGGTGGACGATGACCCACAAGAAGGGGCGGTCGGCGACCACTGTGAGGTCGGGCGGAGGCGGCAGTGATGTCGTGCCCGCTATGGCGGCGGCGGCCGCCTCGGTGCCCTTCTCGTCAACGATCATTTTGGCGCCGTGGAGCGCAGAGGAAATGAAAATGCCGGGGGCTATGCCGTCGAAGCCCGCGCCGGGACAGAAAGCGAGTGGGCAGAGCCATTCAAACAGGTCAGCGGGCGGAAGGGTCTGCTCCCATTTGGGCATGGTGAGATGGACCCTGCCCACTTGCGCAGTAGCCGACAGCCCGATAAGCGCCTGCGCGTCAAGGGACTCTTCGACAGCAGCCAAGCCGTTGGGGTCGCGGGGCACGATGAGCCACATGGCCAGCTCACCGTCTAGGTAGGGGAGCTCCACTGCATCGGCGTCGTCAAGCTGGACGAAACGGCGGTTGACCGCGTCGTAGTCCCGCATGAAGGGCACGGTCACCGACTGGCCGTCGTTGGTGGTGAATTGGTCGTCTCGAGTGAGATCAGCCTGAAATGGCACAAGCCAATCAGCCTTGAGGTAAACGGTATTGACGAGGACCAACTGCTGGTCTTGGACTGTGTCGGCGTCGACGATGGTGGGAATGAGCCCGCGGGTGCGCTCTGACACCCAGCGGTTGATGGTATGGGCGGCAGCTGAGCCATCGGCGGTGTCGACTGGCTGGAGGTCGGCGCCGTAGTGGGCAGTGGCGGTGTTCAGAAATTCGCGCCGAAGCGAGAACTGGTGATCGGGGAAGATCCGGTTGGCCACTTCCAAGGTGGTGGTCTCCACCGAGGCTTTGGCCAGCCTGAGATCGACGGCGTTGGCTGCTTGGTGGTTGCCCGACTCGGGGATTCCAAAGATTCTGTCCAGCGCTATTCCAGAATCCGTCGATGCTCCTGCCCGGCTCAGGCTGAAGGCCATCCCGATGCTCATGGGGCTCGAAACTGCGTTGCCCTTTAGGTGCCGGTGGAGGTCCCAGCCGGCCGCGTTGACTCCGGCCACCCAGGCTTCGGTCGGCGCAGTCGGATCGGCGGGCTCGCGCTCGGTGGCCAGTTCTACATCCGCCGTGGGCGTGGGCGCCGGGGTCGGTATGGGGGTGGGGACGGTTGTCGGCGTGGGCGTGGGCGCCGGGGTCGGCATCGGGGTGGGGACGGTTGTCGCCGTGGGCGTGGGCGCCGGGGTCGGTATGGGGGTGGGGACGGTTGTCGGCGTGGGCGTGGGCATCGGGGTCGGCATCGGGGTGGGGACGGTTGTCGGCGTGGGCGTGGGCATCGGGGTCGAGGTGGCAGTCGGCGCCGCAGTCTGTGTGGGTTCAGGCGTTGGCGAGGGGGTCGAATGCGATGTCGAAGCGGCAGTCGGCTGCGGCGTAGGCCCGGCAGCCGGCGAGTCCGGGGTGCCGCAGGCCGCGGCAATGCAGCAAAGCAGCGCGAAAAGTCCGATCAGCTTGGTCATGCCGTTTAGACGCCGCACCGATGCCTCAAGTTCCCGTTGTCATGGGAGATCGTCCCCTACGGAATCAGTACGACTTTGCCGAGCTTGCCGGGAACAGCGAAGTACTCGTAGGCCTCGGCCGCCTCGGCTAGCGGGAATGTCCTGGCAATGGGTACATGGATTCCACCGGATTCCACGAGAGGGAGCACGTATTGCTCCAACCGCCGGGCCACTGTGGCCCGCTGCTCCAATGAGCGGGGCCGCAGTGTGGATGCGAGCAGTCGCACCCGCTTGACCATGAGTAGCGCCAGATTCAACGACACCTCCGCTCCCGCGCCCACGCCAATCACCATGATGCGCCCCTCGGTGGCCAGGGCCCTCAGGTTGGCGGGCCAGTTGGGGGCGCCTACCAACTCCAGGATCACTTCAAACGGACCGGCATCAATGAAGCCTTCGGGGTCGATGGCATGTGCTCCCAATTCGACCACAGCGCTGCGGGTATGGGGGTTGCGCACAGTGGCAGTAACCTCCGCCCCTGCGGCGGCGGCCAACTGCACCGCGGCCACTCCCACCCCTCCCGCGGCACCGTGGATGCACACCCGCTCACCCATGTTCAGACCGGCCTGGGTGAACAGGGCATCGTGGGCGGTGGCGAACACCTCGGGGAATCCGCCGGCGCTTTCCCAGTCCAGCGAATCGGGCACCGGCATAGCCAACTGCTCGTCCACCGCGCACAGCTCAGCCTGTCCTCCCCCCTGCACCACGGCCATCACTCGGTCGCCCACCGAGAACCGCTGGCAGCCATCACCGGCGGCCACCACCTCTCCGGCCATCTCCAATCCGCCGGTGGTCGGCGCTCCTGGCGGGGGGTTGTAGCCCCCTTTGGCCTGAGCCAAATCGGCGCCGTTCAGTCCGGCGGCCCGGACCTCAACCAAGAGCTGGCGGTGACCCGGTTGGGGATCGGCAACCTCGCCGACAGTTGCCTGGCCGCCCTCGAACACCACCGCTCTCATCAGCACTGCAATCTAACGGTCAAGAGAACCTACTCGGGGCAGTGAAACCACAATTGTTGGCGTAGGCTTCGGGCATGGCAACGCTGACTCAAGCCACGTTCACCCGCATGGACGAGTCCACCGCCGAAGACTGGGCGGCAACCGTTCCGGCCCACCACTACCTGGAGCAGGGATTGGCTGACCGGGTACTGCGGGAGATGCGGGATCTGGCCACCGGGCCCCAGGGCTTCGCCGTCGACCGGCTGACCCACAGCATCCAGACCGCCCACCGGGCCGAAAAGGCCGGCCGGGACGACGAGTATCTGGTATGCGCGCTGGTCCACGACATCGGAGATCTGCTCAATCCCTACAATCACCCCGATCTGGCTGCGGCCATCCTCAAGCCGTTCGTGTCGGAGGAAAATCACTGGATGGTGCAGATGCACGGCGTTTTCCAGGGCTATTACTTCTGGCACCACGTGGGCCTCGACCGCAACAGCCGCGACGCCTACGCCGACCACCCCCACTACGACCGCTGCGCCGAGTTCTGCGCGGAATACGACATGCCCGCTTTCGACCCCTCCTACCCCACGCCGCCCCTGGAGCACTACGAGCCGTTGGTGCGCGCCTTCTTCGCCCCTAAAGCGTGATTCGGTCGGGCAAAACCGTGATCCTGCCGCCTCGCTGACGTGATCCTCTCCGACGTATCCATCCGCAAGGAACTGGAGGCGGGCCGCATCGAGATCGAACCGCTGGCCGACGGCGCCATCCAGCCGTCGTCGGTCGATCTGCGCATAGACCGGCACTTCCGGGTGTTCCGCAATCACACTGAGGGTCTGATCGACGTAAAGAAGAACATGGACGCCCTCACCGAGCCGGTGGAGATTGACTCCGACGGGGTGTTCATTCTCCATCCCGGTGAATTCGTGCTAGGTGCCACGCTGGAGCGGGTGCGGATTCCCGACGACCTGGTGGCCCGGCTAGAGGGCAAGTCGTCGCTGGGCCGCTTGGGGCTGCTGATTCACTCCACCGCTGGATTTGTTGATGCCGGCTGGAATGGTCGTCTTACCTTGGAGCTGTCCAACGTGGCCACCCTGCCCATAACTCTGTATCCGGGAATGAAGATCGGTCAGATCTCTTTCATCCGCATGACCACCCCCGCTGAGAACCCCTACGGCTCAGCGGCAGCCGGCTCCAAGTATCAAGATCAAACCGGCCCCATCCCCTCTCGCTACTGGGAGAACTGGTAGGAGCAGCCTCTAGTCAGCTTCGTCGCGCTCGGCGATGAGGGCGGCGGCCTGGGTGGGCCACTTCCACTTGCTGATTCGACCCGGGATTTCCAAGGTGGCTTCGAGTGCGCGCACACCATCGTCGTCGAGGCCGGCCAAGTCTTCGTAGGTGACGATGCCATGTTCGGGCAGCGCCCGGGCCAATGCGGGGTCGGTGCCCTTGATGCGGGTGAAGTCGTCTGGTCGCCGGGCCGGTGCTGAAGCAGGCTTCTCCGCGGGGGTTGGCGACGATGCTTCCGGCTCAGCCTCGGGGGCGGTAGGGGCCGCAGCCTCAGACGCTTCGGTTTCTGGCTCAATCTCCGGAGTTGCTGGTTCCTCGGGCTCGGGTGCTTCGGCTTGTGGCTCGGGCTCAGCCACGGGCGGAGCCTCGACGGTTACGGCAGCTTGGGGCCCTTCCGCCGCGGCGGCAACGGATTCGGAAGCCGCGGTGCGAATGGTGAGCAGTTCAGATTCTCGGGCCGCTTCCTCAGCGGCGTCGCGGTTCTCCAATGCCTCCAGCAGGTGCATGGAGATGTCGCCCACCACTACGTCGTCGTCGGCCCCCTCGGCCTTGATCCCGTCGTCGATCATGATGTAGCAGAACGGGCAGGCGGTGGCGATCCGGTCGGCCCCGGTGGCCAGAAGCTCCTGCGACCGCTCCACGTTCACCTGTTTGCCGATGGTCTCCTCCATCCACATGCGGGCGCCGCCGGCGCCGCAGCACATTCCCTTGGTGCCGTTGCGCTGGGCCTCCACCACTTCCACACCGCCCAGCGAACCCACCACTCGCCGAGGAGCCAAGTACACGTCGTTGTGGCGGCCCAAGTAGCACGAATCGTGGTACACCACCCGCTCGTCGAGGCGGGCGCCGGTCATGTCGAGGCGTCCCTCGTCGATCAGCGCCTCCAAGAACTGGGTGTGGTGAACCACCTCGTAGTGTCCTCCGAGCTGGGGGTACTCGTTGGCCAGCGTGTTGAAGCAGTGGGGGCACTGAGTGACGATCTTCTTGACCCCCATCTCGTTGAGGGTCTCGATGTTCTGCATGGCCAGCATCTGGAAGATGTACTCGTTGCCCGAGCGTCGGGCTGGGTCTCCGGTGCAGTTCTCGGCCGGCCCCAGAATGGAGAAGCTGATCTCGGCCCGCTGGAGAAGCTTGGCCACCGCCCGGGTGACCTTGCGGTTCTTGTCGTCGAAGGATCCGGCGCACCCCACCCAGTAGAGGTACTCCGACTCCAGCGGGTCGCCACCGTCGAGTATGGCGATGCCCTCGAACTCGGTGGCCCACGCTCCTCGGTCGCCTTGGGACATGCCCCATGGATTTCCCGAGTTCTCCATCGACCGATAGGCCTGGCCCAGCTCGGTGGGGAAGTCGGACTCCATCAGCGACAGGTAGCGCCGCATATCGAGGATCTTGTCGAGGATCTCGATGTTCACCGGGCAGATCTCGTCGCACGCTTTGCACGAGGTGCAAGCCCAGACCTCCTCACCGGTAATCCGCTCGAAGAGCGAGTTGGCCTCTACCTTGATCTCGGGCACCGTGCCCAGCGGTGGGGTGGTGGCGGGCTCGCCGGTGGCGGCCATGACCTCGCCGGTCTTGAGCACGATCTCCCGGGGGTCGAGCGGCTTGCCAGTGGCATGGGCCGGGCATACCGATGTACACCGCCCGCACATGGTGCAGGCGTCGGTGTCCAGTAACTGCTTCCAGGTGAAGTCCTCCACGGTGGCGGCGCCGAACGACTCCAGGTCGGTCTCCATCAGGTTGGGCATGGGCTTCATGGCGCCCTTGGGCCGGTCTTTGTCGCGCAGGTACATGTTCAGCGGGGAGGTGAACATGTGGCGCAGCATGGTGATGGGCAACAGCACCAAGAAGGCCACAAAGGCGACCACGTGGCCAGCCCACCAGATCTGATGCCAGTGGTCTAGGCCTTCGAGACCCCGCATCTGGGTGGCCACCTGATAGCCGAGCACCGACCACTTCTCGTAGTCCGGCACCCCGTGGTTGGCGATGCGGAAGACTTCGGCGCCGAACCCGGTAACGCCGATGGCGAAGAACGTGCCCAAGATCACCGCGTGCTCGGGCCGCGACTTGATCCGGATGCGGTAGGGGCGCAGCTGCCGGGGACCGTAGCGGCGGATGATGGCCCACATCACCCCGACCAGGAAGACTGCCCCGGCGATGTCGCCCACCGCGGAGTACACCTGGTACACCCGGCCGTGGAGGAACTTGGCCCCGTCGGGGAGCTGTTCGTCGATCTCCAGGGTGGTGGTAACCCCCAGCAAGATGATGAACCCGACGTAGATCATGGTGTGCATGACGCCGGCGCCGGGCTCTCGCAACAGGGTGCGCATGTACATTCCCCGCCTGAGGTCCTCGAGGCGGGTCTTGGCGTTGGCCAGGGTGGTGCGGCGATTGTCGGGGCCGCCCCGCTCCCAGTTCTTCACCCGCTTGGCGAACTCCCAGGATGCCCACACCAAGAAAATGGGGATGATGGTGTAGAAGGCGGCCTTCCACCCGCTGGGGATGTTCTCCCAGGGGTGGCGGGTGATCTCAGCTGGGTTCTTGAACTCGGTGATGGCCGAGGCGATGCCCGAGGCAATGGTGAAGGCGGCGAAGCCCAGCCCGAGGCCGAGGACAATGTGGAAGGGACGCAGGCGCTTTGGGTCCATGGCGACCCCAAACCTAGCGGCCGGTTCCCCCCGGTTCCGTACTCAAGCAGGCGGTACGAGTGAGGTACTGCCTGCTTGAAATTCACAGCGCAGAAACAATTGTGAAACCTGGCCTTCGTACCGTGTTCCCGGTTGCGCCAGAGCCGAAGTGGTGCGGGCGCAGAACACGGCGAAGGAGGGCCGGTAACCATGAAAAGGAAATTCGGAGTAGGAGCGCTGATTGCCGCCGGAACAGTGCTCATTGGGGCCGTTCCGGCGATGGCCCAAGACGGCGGCGCCGAAGCGGTGCAAGTGGTGATGGACAACCTGTGGGTGTTCATTGCCGGCATCTTGGTGTTTTTGATGCAGGCCGGCTTCGGCATGGTCGAGGCGGGAATGACCAGGGCCAAAAACGTCGGGAACATCATGGCCAAAAACCTGGCCGACATGTGCATCGGCGCGTTGGCCTTCTTTGCTTTCGGCTTCGGCTTCGCCTTCGGCTCTGACGGCGGGTCGATTATCGGTACCGACGGGTTCTTCTTGAGCGGAACGTTCACCACCTTCGGCGATGGGCTCAGCACTCCCACTTTCTTCTTCTTCCAGGTGGTGTTTGCGGCCACCGCGGTGACCATCGCCTCGGGGGCCATGGCCGAGAGGACCAAGTTCTCCGCCTATCTGGTGTTCAGCTTCTTCATGACCGCCCTGATCTATCCGGTGGTGGTCCACTCTTTTTGGCACGGCGACGGATTGCTGTCCGATCTGAAAATCGGCGATGCCCGGTTTGGCGACTTCGCCGGCTCCACCATCGTGCACAGCACCGGCGGCTGGGCCGCCCTGATGGGGGCCATCTTCCTCGGGCCCCGCATCGGCAAGTACGACGAGAACGGCAATCCCCGGGCCATGCCCGGCCACAACATCGCCTTCGTGGTGCTGGGCGTGTTCATCCTGTGGTTCGGCTGGTTCGGGTTCAACCCCGGCTCGGAGCTGGCCGCGGACGACTTTGTTATGCGCGCCGCGGTAACCACGCTGCTGGCCGCGGCTGCCGGAGGCGTTGCTGCCGGAACCATCATCTGGCGCAAGGCCGGCTCGCTAGACGTAGCCATGACCGGCAACGGCGTGCTGGCCGGTCTGGTGGGGATCACCGCCGGTACCGGAACCATGAACCCGCTGGGCGCTGTGGTGACCGGTGCGATCGCCGGTGTCATCGTGGTGTACTCGGTGCTGTTCTTCGACCGGATCCGTATCGACGATCCGGTGGGTGCCATATCGGTACACGGCGTGTGCGGCGTTTGGGGCACTCTGGCCGTGGGTCTGTTCTCTCGCTATGACGATGCGTTCGTCGGCCAGGACAACGCCGGCCTGTTCTACGGCGGCGGCATCGACCAGTTGGTAGTGCAGCTCATCGGCGTGGTGCTGGTGTTCGTGTGGGTGACGGTTACCACCGGCATCCTGTTCGCGGTGATGAAGAAGACCATGGGTCTACGGGTGTCTCGTGAGGAAGAGATCGGTGGTCTCGACCTTCACGAACACGGAGTGCCCGGCTACGGCCCGGACACCTCCGTATCTGTGGGGTGATCTCCTACAGCCCACTGACCACAAGCCCGTAGGCGCTCAGCCCGCTTGCTTGGCCACCGCTGCGGCTGCTTCGGCCGCCGAAGCGGGGTCGAGTGAGCGGGCGAGTGTCGCTTTGGCCTCGATGGGCATCATGTCGGATCCGAGCTCGTATAAGAGCGGCATCCCGGTGGGGATGTTGAGGGCGGCGATGGCGTCATCGCCGATCTGGTCGAGGTGCTTGGCCAGCGCCCGCAGGCTGTTGCCGTGAGCTGAGACCAGCACCGTCCGACCGGCCCGCAGGTCGGGGACCACCTCGTCGTACCAGTAGGGCATCAGCCGCTCAACCACGTCGGCCAAGCACTCGCTCTTGGGGATCAGCTCCGGTGGAAGATGGGCGTAGCGGGGATCTCGGTTTGGGTTCCACGGGTTGTCGTCGGCGATGGGCGGCGGCGGGGTGCGGTAGCCCCGGCGCCAGGCGTTGAGCTGCTTCTCGCCATAGCGCTCTCGCGTCGCCGACTTATCCAACCCGGTGAGGTCGCCGTAGTGGCGCTCGTTCAGCCGCCAATGATGCTTCATCGGAACTGAAGTCCGACCCATCACGGCTAGGGCCAGCTCCGCGGTGCGGATGGCCCGACTCTGCACCGAGGTGTGTACGACATCAGGCAGCAGTCCGGCTTCGGCCAGCGCCCTTCCGCCCGCTCGAGCCTCGGCTTCTCCCTGTTCCGTGAGGTCGCAGTCGTACCAGCCAGTGAACTGGTTGGATGCGTTCCACTGGCTCTGTCCGTGGCGAAGCAGGATCAATATTGCGGGATTCACTCTGATCAGCGTATCTGCTCTAACCCTTAGTGATCTTCACTCAAGTTTTGGGATATCAGGGTTTTAGGGGTATCCTGAAAATCCAAAAAATCCTGAAATCCGAGTCTCAAAGGAGTCAAACATAATGGGAAAGGTTGTCGGCATCGATCTGGGCACCACCAACAGCGTGGTGGCAGTGCTCGAGGGCGGTGAGCCCACGGTTATCGCCAACACCGAGGGTTCCCGCACCACCCCGTCGGTGGTGGCCTTCTCCAAGGAAGGAGAAGTGCTGGTGGGAGAGGTGGCCAAACGCCAGGCCATCACCAACCCTGAGCGCACCATCCGTTCGGTCAAACGCCATGTGGGTACCGACTGGTCGGTGGGCATCGACGGAAAGGACTACAGCAGCCAAGAAATCTCGGCCCGCGTGCTGCAAAAGCTCAAGCGTGACGCAGAGACCTATTTGGGCACCGAGGTGACCGAGGCGGTAATCACCGTTCCGGCCTACTTCGACGACGCCCAGCGCACCGCCACCAAAGAGGCTGGCACCATCGCCGGGCTCGAGGTGCTGCGGATCATCAACGAGCCCACTGCGGCCGCTCTGGCCTACGGCCTCGACAAGGGCGACACAGACCAGACCATCTTGGTCTTCGACTTGGGTGGGGGCACCTTTGACGTCTCCATCCTGGAGATCGGCGACGGGGTGTTCGAGGTGAAATCCACCAGCGGCGACACCGCCCTCGGTGGCGACGATTGGGATGACCGGGTGATCGGCTGGCTGGTGGACTCCTTCCGCAACGACCACGGGGTGGACCTGAGCAAGGACAACATGGCCATGCAGCGGCTCAAGGAGGGCGCGGAGCGGGCCAAGATCGAGCTGTCGCAAACCCAGAGCACCAATGTGAATCTGCCCTTCATTACCGCCACCGACGCCGGACCCCTCCACATGGACTACGAGTTGAGCCGGTCCAAATTCCAAGACCTCACCAGCGACCTGCTGGATAGGTGCCGCAAGCCATTCGAGCAGGCACTTTCTGATGCCGCCCTTTCGGCGGGCGACGTGGACCACGTGATTTTGGTAGGTGGCTCCACCCGAATGCCCGCGGTGGTTGATCTGGTCACCGGAATGACCGGTACCCAGCCCCACCAGGGGGTCAACCCCGACGAGGTGGTGGCAGTGGGCGCAGCGGTGCAGGCCGGAGTGCTCAAGGGCGAGGTCAAAGACGTGCTGCTACTGGACGTGACCCCGCTCTCGTTGGGTATTGAAACCAAGGGCGGCGTGATGACCCGCCTCATCGAGCGCAATACCACCATCCCCACACGTCGCACTGAGGTGTTCACCACCGCGGACGACAACCAGCCCACTGTGGAGATCCATGTGCTCCAAGGTGAGCGTGAGATGGCCGCCTACAACAAGACGCTGGGCAAGTTCCAGCTGGTAGATCTGCCGCCCGCTCCCCGTGGTGTTCCCCAAATCGAAGTGACATTTGACATCGACGCCAACGGCATCGTCCATGTGTCGGCCAAAGATCGGGCCACCGGCAAGGAGCAGTCCATCACCATTACCGGGCAGAGCTCGCTGGACAAGAGCACCATCGATCAGATGGTCGCCGATGCTGAGGCCCACGCCGCGGAAGATGCCCGCCGCCGGGAGGAGGCCGAGGCACTCAACAACGCCGACAGCTTGGTGTACCAGGTGGAGAAGCTGCTGGCCGAAGCTGGCGATTCGGTGGATGCCGATAGCAAGTCTGAGGCCGAGGCCAAGCTGGCCGAGCTGAAGGCGGCCATCGACGAAAAAGACCTCGACCGCATCCGCTCGGCCACCGAGGCGCTGTCGGCCATCAGCCAACAGATCGGCGCGGCCATGTACGAGCAGGCTGCCGCGGCAGCTGAAGACACCCCAGGCGATTTCTCGGCCGAAGCTTCCGATGAGGACGATGGCATCGTGGATGCTGAGATCGTCGAAGACGACGATGGAGAGCCCCAGTGAGCGAGGAGCCCGTAGCTGATCTGGCCGATGAGGACCAGGCCGTCGAGGAGGTCGCTTACGAGCAGGCTGACGACGTGCAGGCTGACGACGTGCAGGCTGACGACGTGCAGGCTGACGACGAGCAGACCCCAGGCGAACAGGATCAGAGGCCTGGCGACCATCAGGAGCCGCCACCCTCAGTGGAAGAACTGCTGATCCAGCGAGACGGCTATCTCAATGATCTCCAGCGAGTAACGGCCGAGTTTGCCAACTACCGCCGCAAGGCAGCCGAGCGACAGCGGGACACGGCGGCTGCGGCGGAGGCGGGCATCGTCGAGAAGATGCTGCCCGTGCTGGACGCCTGCGAGGCCGCGGTGGCCCAAGGGGTGGAGGACGTCATTCCCATTCGAGACGCCCTGTATGGCGCACTGGAAAAGGAGGGACTGGCTCGTCTGGACAACCCTGGCGCGCCCTTCGATCCCAACTGCCACGAAGCCGTTGTTCATGAGGCCGGAGACGGAGAGGCGGTGATCGCCGAGGTCTTGCGGGCCGGCTACCAATGGAACAGCCGGGTACTGCGGCCGGCCATGGTGAAGGTCAAGGGGTAGCCCGAGATCATGGACGTCAAACGGGAGTGGCTGGAGACCGATTACTACAAGGTGCTGGGCGTCTCCTCGTCCGCGTCCGACAAGGAGATCACCAAGGCCTATCGCAAGCTGGCCCGCAAGCTGCACCCCGATGCCAACCCCGACGATGCCAAGGCCGAGGAGCAGTTCAAAGAAGTGTCGGCCGCATACGACGTACTGGGCGATGGCGAGCGCCGGGCCCAATACGACCAGGTTCGCCACATGGGTCCGATGAACTTCCAGGCTGGGCCAGGAGGGTTCACCATGGAGGGTGACCTGGCCGACATCTTCTCCGCATTCATGGGCGGCGGCCGATTTGACCGGGGAGGCCCTCCCTTCAGCGGCCAAACCCGCCCGGTACGCGGCCACGACCTCCAAGCTCACCTGACTCTGGATTTCGGCGAGGCGGTTCAGGGCGTGACCACCGACGTAACGCTGAGCGGGGCCACGGGTCAGGCAGGCCGCTCCATCTCGGTGCGGATTCCGCCCGGGGTCAGCGACGGCCAGAAGATCAAGCTGGCCGGCAAGGGGGATCCAGGGGTCAATGGCGGACCGCCAGGAGACCTCTATGTGAAGGTAAAGGTCGGATCGCACCCGGTGTTCGGTCGCCAAGGCAAGAACCTCACTGTCAGCGTGCCGGTCTCGTTTGCCCAGGCCACACTGGGGTCAGAGATAGCAGTGCCCACGTTCGAGGGCGATCGGGTGATGCTGCGCCTATCCCCCGGCAGCCAACCCGGCCAAGTCCTGCGAGTGCGGGGCAGGGGAGTGAAGAGCCGCAATGGATCTGGCGATCTCCTGGTGACCATCAATGTTGAAGTGCCCACCGAGTTGAGCGATGAGCAGCGCCAAGCCTTGGAGGCATTCGAGAAAACGATGGAGGCAAGACAATGATCGATCCCCGAGGCCGAGACCGGGCGGTGTATGTCATCTCGGTGGCCGCTGAGCTTGCCGGTATCCACCCCCAGACCCTGCGGATCTACGACCGCAGAGGTTTGGTCCAGCCAGCTCGCACGGGCGGAGGGAGCCGGCGCTACAGCGACGCCGACATCGAGAAGCTGCGACGGGTTCACGAGCTCACCAGCGAGGGCATGAACCTCGATGGTGTCGAACGGGTGCTGGCTTTAGAAGCCGAAGTGGCCCGGCTCCGGGAGCAAGTGGCTCGACTGGCCCGGGAGCTGGAGTCCAAGCGGGCCGACATTGTTCTGTATCGGAGAGGCTGAGATAAGAGAAATCCAATTGGGGGCGGGTAGAGTGCAAGCCCAGTTGATTCTGTGACTGTGATCCTCGACTCCGATCTCTCCGGCCTATTGGCGGGCTACCAGACCGTTCGGTCCTACACCGATGCGCTTGCCAGCCCCTTGAGCAGCGAAGACCAGTGCATCCAATCGATGCCCGACGTCAGCCCCACCAAATGGCACCGGGCCCATGTCACTTGGTTCTTCGAGACTTTCCTGCTCAAGCCCCGCCTTAAGGGCTATCGCGAGTACCACCCCGCCTATGGCTTCCTGTTCAACTCGTACTACGAGGCGGTGGGGGAGCGACACCCCCGGCCGGAGCGGGGCAATCTCTCCCGCCCGTCGTGCGAGGAAGTGGCCTCCTACCGAGCCCACGTAGATCGGGCCATGGCCGAGTTGCTGGCCGATCCAGTCGACGCTGACCTAATAGACGATGGCACCGCCGAGCTGGTGGTTCTGGGCCTGAACCATGAGCAACAGCATCAGGAACTGCTGCTCATGGATATCAAGCACGTGCTGTCGACCAACCGGGCGATGTGGCCGGCCTATCACGACCTTCCCCCGTCGCTAACCGCGGTGTCAGACAATGGCCAGCCTGCGGCCGACTGGACCGATTTCGAGGGCGGAGAGGTTTGGGTTGGCCACGACGGCGACGGTTTCGGGTTCGACAACGAGTATCCCCGTCACCGTGCCATCCTCCCCTCGTATCGGTTGGCCAATCAGCTGGTCACTTGCGGACAGTGGTTGGAGTTCATGGCTGACGGCGGCTACGACACCCCTACCTTGTGGCTGTCGGACGGCTGGCACCAGCGCCTGGAGCATCGCTGGGAAGCGCCCTCCTACTGGGACTTCCACTCCGACGACGGCTGGCAGGTATTCACTCTCCACGGTCTCCAACCGCTGTCACCCGATGAGCCGGTGTGCCATGTTTCGTATTACGAGGCCGATGCCTTCGCCCGTTGGGCCAACGCTCGGCTCCCCACCGAGGCCGAGTGGGAGCACGCCGCCTCGGAGCTGAAGCCAAAAGGCAACCTGGGCGACCAGGGCCGATGGCATCCATCTCCTGCCCCACCAGGCGACGGCTTGAGCCAGATGTTCGGGGATGTGTGGGAGTGGACTTCCAGCCCCTACGTCCCCTACCCCGGGTTCCGCCCGGCGCCGGGGGCGGTCGGGGAGTACAACGGCAAGTTCATGGTCAACCAGTTCGTGCTCAGGGGCGGCGCCTGCGTGACTCCTCCCGGCCATATCCGAGCTACCTACCGCAACTTCTTCCACCCCCACACCCGCTGGCACTTCTCCGGCGTTCGCCTAGCCCAATGATCGAGCCGGTTGTCGACATCCATGTCGATCGCGCCTGGATAGACCAGGTGCTTCGAACCGACGTGTCCGAAGGGCTCTCCTCCCGGCCCAAGGAGCTCCCCCCCAAGTGGTTCTACGACGACCGGGGCAGCGAGCTGTTCGACCAGATCACCCGACTGCCCGACTATTACCCCACCCGGCGAGAGCGGGAGATCCTGGAGCGCGAGGTGGATGTGATCGCCGAGCGGTCGGGGGCTGACACTGTGGTGGAGCTGGGGTCGGGCACCTCGGAGAAGACACGGATCGTGCTGGATGCCCTGGCTGCTACCGGACGGCTTGTCCGCTACGTCCCCTTTGACAACAGCGAGGCCACCCTCAGAACCGCAGCAGCCGAATTGGCCCAGGCCTATGAGGGATTGGCGGTTCACGGAGTGGTAGGCGACTTCGAGCACCATCTGGGGCACATTCCCGATGGCGGTTGTCGGCTGCTGATGCTGTTGGGGGGCACGATTGGCAACTTCGCCCCGGCGCAGCGCAAGGACTTCCTGGCCTCGGTGGCCGACGCAATGGCACCGGGGGATACCTTCTTGTTGGGCTTCGACCTGGTCAAAGACCACGACCGGCTGATCGCAGCATATGACGACCCCGAGGGCGTGACTGCGGCATTCAACCGCAACGTTCTTTCGGTGATCAATCACCGCCTTGAAGCCGACTTCGATCTGGGCCAGTTTGAGCACGAGGCCCGCTTCGACCCCGAAGAGGAGTGGATCGAGATGTGGCTTCGATCGCGCTGCGACCAGCAAGTGACCATTGGTGGACTGGGAATGACCGTGGACTTCGCCCAGGGCGAGCGCATGAGGACCGAGATAAGCGCCAAATTCAGGCCCGAGAACATCGGCCCGGAACTGGCCGGTGTGGGATTGGCCATGGAGCGCTTGTGGACTGACGCCCGAGGCGATTACGCGCTGACCATGTCCCGCATGGTGGCAGGGCGATAGACCTTCTGGTCGGGCTGCTCCATGCCCGTCCAAATGCCGTTTATTGCTCGTCAATCTCGGGTTGTGGGCGAGTAGTGTCAATTCGTAAGCCACGCTGATGAGGTAGCGCTTTGCCAGCAACCGTGGTCGTAGGGACGCAATGGGGTGATGAGGGCAAGGGCAGGTTCACCGACCTCCTAGCCCGCGACATGGACATGGTGGTGCGCTATCAGGGCGGCCACAATGCCGGTCACACCCTGGTAGTGGAGGGCGAGACTTTCAAGCTCCAGCTCGTTCCCAGCGGAGTTCTTTATCCCCACGTAACCCCGATGATCGGCAACGGCGTGGTGATCGACCCCAGGGTCCTCATCGACGAGATGGACCGCCTGTCTGCGGGGGGCGTCGATTGCAGCAAGTTGAAGGTCAGCGGCAATGCCCACCTGATTTTGCCTTACCACCAGACGCTGGACGTGGTGGCCGAGCGGCATCTGGGGCGAAACAAGTTGGGCACCACCAAGCGGGGTATCGGACCGGCCTACGCCGACAAGGCGGCCCGAGTGGGGTTGCGGGTGCAGGACCTGCTCGATCCCAAGATCTTCCGGGAGAAGCTCGGCGTGGTGCTGCACGAGAAGAATCCACTGCTGGCCAAGGTGTACAACCGATTGCCGTTCGACCTCGAGACACTGGCCGCCCAGTACCTGGAAGAGTGCCGGCCGCGTTTGGAACCCCACATAGCTGACACGGTGGGGTTGGTCCACGATGCCTTGGAAGCGGGCCAGAACGTGCTGTTCGAGGGGGCTCAGGCCATGTTCTTGGACCTCGACCACGGCACCTACCCGTTCGTCACCTCCTCCAACCCGGTGGCCGGCGGGGTCTGCGTCGGTGCGGGGGTTGGTCCCCGGCACATCGACCGGGTGATTGGGGTCACCAAGGCCTACATCAGCCGCGTGGGCTCAGGACCTTTTCCCAGCGAGCTGACCGACGAGATCGGCGACCATCTGGTGGATGTGGGCCGGGAATACGGCACCAACACGAAGCGCCGCCGCCGCTGTGGCTGGCTCGATACCGTGATGCTGCGCCACGCGGTGCGGGTGAACTCTCTGTCTGACCTGGCCATCACCAAGCTGGACGTGCTGGATGCCCTGAACCCGATCAAGGTTTGTGTGGCCTATGAGGTAGACGGCGAGCGCCGAACCTCGATGCCCTACCACCAGTCGGAGATCCACCGAGCCGTGCCGATTTACGAGGAACTGCCTGGATGGTGTACCGACCTAAGCAGGGTCAGCGATCGCTCGGAGCTGCCCCGGGAGGCAGAGGACTATCTGCGGTTCATAGAGGAACAAGCCGGTGTGCCCGCCACCTTGGTAAGCGTGGGTCCCGGCCGAAACCAATTCATCACCTTCAGCCCGGTGCCGTGAGAGTCTGCGTTGTCGGCAGCGGGGGGCGCGAGCATGCGCTCGCCCACGTGCTCGGCCGGACGGGTGAAGTGGTTGTCACCCCTGGAAATCCCGGTATCCCCGGTTCCGTTGCCATACCAGCCACCGAGATTGATGCCGACTTGTATGTGATCGGCCCAGAGGCCCCGCTGGTGGACGGCTTGGCCGACCAACTTCGGGCCTCGGGTGGGCTGGTATTCGGCCCCGGAGCCGACGGAGCCCTCCTGGAGGGGTCTAAGGCGTGGATGAAGGAACTGCTGGTGGCCGCCGGCGTGCCCACCGCGGGCCACGGTTCATTCACTGAGTTGGATGCAGCCCTTCGCTTTCTGGACACAATGGGCGATCTGTTCGTGATCAAGACCGACGGCCTGGCTGCGGGCAAAGGGGTGCTGGTTACCGAGGATCGCGCTGAGGCCGATGACGCGGTGCGGGCCTATCTGTCGGGAGAGGCCTTCGGCGATGCCGGGCGCCGGGTGGTGATCGAAGAGGGACTCACTGGCCCGGAGCTGTCGGTGCTGGCGGTGTGCGACGGCCATAGGGCGGTGCCGTTGGCCCCAGCACAAGATTTCAAGCGCATAGGCGAGGGTGACATAGGCCCCAATACCGGGGGCATGGGGGCGTACTCACCGGTGCCGGTGGCCGGTGACGACGTTGTCGAAGAGGTGATGGATCAGGCGGTGCTGCCCACCCTGGCTGAGCTTCGTCGCCAGGGCATTGACTATCGGGGTGTGCTCTATGCCGGGCTCATGCTCACTCCCCAGGGGATGAAAGTGCTGGAGTACAACGTGCGCTTCGGCGATCCCGAAGCCCAGGTGGTGCTGCCTCGATTGCGGTCGGATCTCGCCGACCTGCTGGCGGCCGCGGCCGCCGGATCGCTGGAGTACGAACCGGTGTTCGACATTGGTGCCGCGGTGACTGTGGTGTGTGCCTCTGAGGGCTACCCCGCCTCCCCTCGCACCGGCGATCTCATCGCCGGAATAGAGGCGGCCAATTCTGAAGAAGGGGTGACGGTGTTCTGCGCGGGGGTGGCATCGGCCAATGAAGGCCAACTTGACGATGTTTCGCCTGGTCAGAACGGCCAGGAGTTGGTCACCGCCGGAGGCCGGGTGCTCAATGTCACCGGTCAGGGACCCGACTTGGCCACCGCCCGAGAGCGGGCTTATGCCGGGGTCACCCACATTGATTGGCCGGGCCGCTACGTTCGCTTTGATATCGCCGCCGAGGCGGTGGCAAGCGTTTCCAAGGGGTAGGTGAGATGAGCTTGAGAGTCGCGGTCATCATGGGATCTTCCAGCGACGAGGACACCATGGCTCCAGCCCGCGCCACGCTGGAGCAGTTCGGCGTGGAATGCCACTGGGAGGTCGTGTCGGCCCACCGCACGCCCGAGAAGGTTCGCCAGTTTGTGGCTGGCGCTCGCGACGCCGGGTTTGGAGCCATCATCTGCGGGGCAGGAATGGCCGCTCACCTAGCCGGAGCAACCGCGGCCCAGACCACCCTGCCGGTGATCGGCGTGCCCTTAGCGGGCGGGGCGCTGAACGGGGTGGACTCTCTGTATTCCACCGTGCAGATGCCCAAGGGAATCCCAGTGGCCACTGTGGCCATCAACGGCTCCATGAACGCCGCGTTGTTGGCCATTCAGATTCTGGCGGTAACCGACACGGGGCTAGCCGAGAAGCTGGCCGCCCATCGAGCTGAGATGGCCGGTGGCTGACAAGGAATTGATCCCCGACGTATTGGCCGATCGCTACGCCAGCGCGGCGATGGCGGCCATTTGGTCGCCGGAAGGAAAGGTCAAAGCCGAGCGTCGCCTTTGGGTGGCGGTGCTGGAGGCTCAGCGGGACCTTGGGATTGAGGTGCCCGACGGTGTGGTCGAGGACTATCGGTCGGTGATCGACCAGGTGGACCTGGACTCCATCCGGGAGCGAGAGCGGATCACTCGCCACGACGTCAAGGCCCGCATTGAGGAGTTCTGCGCGCTGGCCGGCCACGAGCACATCCACAAAGGGATGACGTCACGCGACCTCACCGAGAACATCGAGCAGCTTCAGATCCGCGACTCACTGCACTTGGTGCGCCACAAGCTGGCGGCGGTGGTGTGTGCCCTGGGCCGACAAGCCGACACCCATGCCGAGTTGGTGATGGTGGGCCGCTCCCACAACGTGCCCGCCCAGGCCACCACCCTGGGCAAGCGCTTCGCCAACTATGGCGAGGAGGCGCTTGCGGCCCTGGGGCGCGTTGAGGATTTGCTGGGCCGTTACCGCCTGCGGGGTCTCAAAGGACCGGTGGGCACCCAGCAAGACCAACTTGATCTGTTTCTCGGAGATGCCGACAAGGCAGCCGAACTTGAGCAGCGCATGGCCACCAACCTCGGATTCGAAACCACGATGGCCAGCGTGGGCCAGGTGTATCCCCGTTCGCTGGACTACGACGTGGTGTCCGCCCTCGTGCAGGCCTCTTCGGCCCCCGCCAACCTGGCCCGGACCCTTCGGCTCATGGCCGGCCACGGATTGATCTCCGAGGGATTCCAAGCTGGACAAGTGGGCTCGTCGGCCATGCCCGGGAAGCGCAACGCTCGCACCTCCGAGCGCATATGCGGGCTATCGGCAGTAGTGCGGGGCTACGCCGACATGGTTTCCTCCCTGGTGGGCGATCAATGGAATGAAGGCGATGTGAGTTGCTCGGTGGTGCGTCGGGTGGCCCTGCCCGGAGCATTCCTGGCCCTCGACGGCCAGCTAGAGGCAGTGCTTGTGGTGCTCAATGAGCTTGCGGTATTCCAAGACGCGATCGCCACGGAGCTAGCCGCCAATCTGCCAACGCTCGCCGCAACCCGAGTACTGATGGCCTCGGTGGCCGCTGGAGCTGGTCGGGAAGAGGCCCATCGCATCATCTCAGAACATGTTCCCAAGGGAGATGGGTTCTTCTCAGCAATTGCCGATGACGAGAGTCTGCCGATTTCTTCGGTCGACGTCGACCAGATCAAGAGCCAGCCCTTGGCACTGACCGGAGCAGCCTCTGGTCAAGCCCGAGCCTTTGCTGCCAATGCCCAAGAGTTGGCCGCCCAAAATCCCGACGCTGCCGCCTACCAACCGGAGTCGATCTTATGAGCACCAAGAACATCAAACTGCAACCGGTTCATTCCGGCAAGGTCCGCGACATTTTCGACGCCGGCGAAGGCCGGCTGTTGATGATCGCGTCCGACCGCATCTCGGCCTTCGACGTTGTAATGGATGAGCCCGTACCCGAGAAGGGGCGTGTGCTGACCGCCATGTCGGCCTACTGGTTCGAGACCTTGGCCGATGTGCTGCCCAGCCACCTCATCTCCACCGATGTAGCCGATTTCCCCCCCGAGGCTCAGGCGAACGGGGTTGCTGGCCGGACCATGCTGTGCCATCGGGCCGAGATGCTGCCCATTGAGTGCATCGTTCGGGGGTATCTGAGTGGGTCAGCCTGGAAGGAGTACAAGGCCCAGGGCACCATGCACGGCCAGACGCTGCCCGAAGGGCTTCGGGAGTCCGACAAGCTGCCCGAGCCGGTATTCACCCCTTCCACCAAGGCCGAATCGGGTCACGACGAGAACATCTCCTACGACCAAGCGGTGGAGCTGGTAGGGCCCGATCTGGCCGATCAGGCCCGGTCGGCCTCCCTAGAGCTGTATCGCCGGGCATCGGAGGCCGCCGCGGAGAAAGGAATCATCATTGCCGACACCAAGTTTGAGATGGGCTTGGTGGACGGAACACTGGTGGTGGCCGATGAGGTGCTCACCCCCGACTCGTCCCGATTTTGGCCGGTGGATGGCTGGGAGCCGGGAGCAACTCCCCCGTCATACGACAAGCAGCCAGTGCGCGATTACCTCAGCACGTTGGATTGGAACAAGCAGTACCCGCCGCCGCCGCTTCCCGACGAGGTGGTGGCAGCCAGCGCAGATCGCTATGTGAGCGCCTATGAGATCATCACCGGCCGTAGCTTCGCCGACTGGCCCGGCGGGTCATGAGCACCGCGTTCGAAGCGGCCATTGAGGTAAGCCTTCGGGATGGGATTGCCGACCCGGAGGGTCTGACCATCGAGCGAGCGCTGCCCGCGCTTGGATTCAGCGGTGTGAGCGGCGTCCGAGTGGGGAAGAGCCTGCGGTTTGTAGTGGAAGCCTCAGACGAAGCCGAAGCCCGTCAACAAGTGGAAGCCATGTGCGAGCGCTTTTTGGCCAATCCGGTTATCGAAGATGTGGACATTTCTTTGAGTCCAGTGTCATGACAATTCTGGTTGCGTGTTCCATTTGGGGGAGCCGATGACCGTCAAGGTGGGTGTGGTGGTGTTTCCAGGCTCCAACTGCGAGCAAGATGTGGTGGAAGCGGTGGACGCGGTCGGGGGTTCTGGAGAGCTTCTATGGCATAAAGACACTGGATTGGGAGATGTCGATGCAGTGGTGCTGCCCGGGGGCTTTGCCCATGGTGACTACCTCCGAACCGGGGCAATGGCTCGATTTTCTCCCATAATGGGCGCGGTTGAGCGCTTTGCCCACGAGGGCGGATCGGTGGTGGGCATCTGCAATGGTTTCCAGATTCTTACTGAGGCCCAACTGTTGCCAGGAGCCCTCTACAAGAATCGGGGGCTCAAATTCTTGTGTCAGCCCACGACTTTGCGAGTGGAATCAACGGGGTCAATATTAACTCGGGGTTTATCGGTAGGCGATGAACTCGACGTCCCCATCAATCACTTTGAAGGCAACTTCATTTGCTCAGAACAAGTACTGGCTCAGTTGCGCGACAAGAATCAGATTGTACTCACCTATCGGGACAACCCCAACGGGGCAACTGCTGATATTGCCGGAATTTGTAACCAAAACGGCAACGTGGTGGGGCTGATGCCCCACCCTGAGCGGGCCGCTCACCCGTTGCTGGGAAGCACCGACGGTGCTCTACTGCTGAAAGGGTTGATCAGTGGCGACTAGTCAGTCGAACGAGTGCGGGCTACTCCGGCAGCCTTCAGCACGCTGGCCGGAACCCCGACCTCGCGCCATGCCGCATAGGAAATGCCCTTGCGGCCACTGTATTCGGCGGCGATAGCGATGAATTCGCCCTCAATGCCGCTGATGTCGACCGTTTCCTCTTCTTTGGCGAGCTCGGCTTCCAAGTCCATGAGCTCTTGGATCAGATGAACTCGCTTCAGAGGCTTGGCCTGGGCGATCTCACCAGGAAGTTCGGCAATGCGAGCTTGCATTCTCTCCGGGGAGCGCTGGCGCCCCCGCTTGGGCTTGTTTTGGTCAAGCGCATTCAGATAGCGGCTGACCGTGCGCCCTTGAGCCTGTCCAAGAGCCCGCGCCGACTTGGCTTCTTCAGATACCATTTTTTCTCCTCAATGGACTACAGCAGCAATTTGCTCGTACAGATACAACTATATTCTGCTCGCTCTTTCAAGTTTAGTGTTCAGTCGACCCGATCTTCTGGTGATTCATTTTCCAATAGATTTCAGGTGAACTGAGATGAATGAGCCACTACACCGGTCATTGGGATTGACAGACGAAGAGGCCGAAGCGATCGAGAAGATCTTGAACCGCCCGCCGAATCATCTCGAATTGGCGATGTATGCGGTGATGTGGTCGGAGCATTGCTCTTACAAGTCCTCCCGGTTGCATCTGCGCCGATTGCCTACCGAGGCCCCCTGGGTATTGGTGGGCCCCGGTGAGAACGCCGGGGTCGTGGATGTGGGCGACGGCATTGCTGCTGCGATCCGAATAGAAAGCCACAACCACCCTTCGGCTATCGAGCCTTATCAGGGAGCTGCTACCGGAGTGGGCGGCATTCTGCGGGATATCTTCACCATGGGCGCCCGCCCGATTGCGGTTATGGACTCGCTCAGGTTCGGGAGTCCCGACGATCCCCGCAGCCGCTGGATTGCCGAAGGGGTGGTGTCGGGCATCTCCGGGTATGGCAATGCGGTGGGCGTACCCACCGTGGGGGGCGAGACCGTTTTCGACGAGACCTATGCCGGCAATCCGCTGGTGAATGTGCTGTGCCTCGGGTTGATGCCGGCTGATCGGCTGGTGCTGGGACAGGCCAGCGGCGAGGGCAACCTGGCCGTGCTATTGGGTGCATCCACTGGGCGCGACGGGATCGGCGGGGTGAGCGTGCTGGCGTCGGCGTCATTCGGCGACGAGGAAGAGGAGGCCGAAAAGCGCCCCAGTGTGCAGGTGGGCGACCCGTTTGAGGAAAAGCGGCTCATCGAGGCGTGCCTGGCCTTATTGGACGCCGGGCTGGTGGTGGGGATCCAAGATCTAGGAGGCGCAGGGCTCACCTGCGCTACCAGCGAGACCGCATCCCGAGGCGGGGTGGGCATGGAAGTGGATGTTGCTGCCGTACCCCGTCGGGAGCCGGATATGGAGCCCTTCGAGGTGCTCACCAGCGAATCGCAGGAGCGGATGCTGGCCATCGTCGCACCTGAAGGACTTCACGACGTGTTGGCTATCTGCGATCGCTGGGACGTGCAGGCATCGGTGGTGGGCCGGGTTACCGAGGGTGGGCAGCTCCGGGTGCGAGACGGCATCGAAGGCCCGATGTTGGCCGAGCTGCCCGCGGCCTCACTCCACGAGGACGCTCCCTTGTATGACCGGCCTCGGCGTCCGCCCTCGGATTGGGAAGCGGCCAGAGCCGATTCCGCAGATGATCTGCCGCCGCCCGAAGATGTGGGCGCTGATCTGTTGGCCATGCTGTCCGATCTTTCTTGGGTGTACAGCCAGTACGACCACATGCTGTTCCTGAACACAGTGGTCGGCCCCGGCGGCGATGCCACCGTGCTGCGGCTCAAGGATCCCACCACTGGTGCCGATACCGGCCGGGGTCTGGCCCTGACCACCGACGGCAACCACCGCTGGTGCGCGGTAGAACCCCGAGCCGGCACGGAAATGACGGTGGCCGAGGCTGTGCTCAACCTGGCCTGTGTGGGGGCTCGCCCGTTGGCCCTGGTCAACTGCTTGAATTTCGGCAATCCCGAGCACCCCGAGGTGATGTGGCAGTTCTCTGAGGCGGTGGACGGGATGGCTGAGGCCTGCGACGCCTTCGGCATCCCGGTGGTGGGGGGAAACGTGAGCCTCTACAACGAGTCCAACGGCCACAACATCGATCCCACCCCGGTGATCGGACTGCTCGGAATGGTCGAAAGCTTGACTCGCTTGCCCCCCGGTCTGGCCTGGCGCGATGGCGATCGGGTGATCGTGCTGGGGACGGGCAGCGCTTCGCTCTCTGGGTCTCAGTGGGCAGCTGCCACCGCTGGCCACAAGAGCGGGGTCTTGCCTGTGTTGGACTACGACCAGCACCGGAGAGTGGCTGATCTAGTGCGGAAGTTGGTGGCTGGCGACATGCTCTCAGCAGTTCACGATGTGTCCAGTGGAGGATTGGGGGTGGCTCTGGCTGAGATGGCTGCTGCATCTGGGGTGGGTTTCAGGGGTGCCCGCATTCACAACCACGCGGAATTGTTCGGCGAGGCCCCCTCCCGGGTTGTGGCCGCAGTGGATGCTGAGTTGTTGGGTGCGGTGGAAGCGGCGGCTGTATCGGCCGGAGTGGCTGTCGCCCGAATTGGATTGGCCGCTGGCGACAGATTCTCCATCAAGGGTTTGCTGGATCTGGAGATGTCGTCGATAACTGACCGATGGTGCTCGGCCCTGTCAGACTCAACATGCGAGACTTAAACAGTGGCTGACCCCATGGACGACTCTCCCAGGGAGGCCTGCGGGGTTGTTGGCATCTACGCCCCTCATGATCCCGTCGCCCATCTGAACTATTTGGCCCTCTACGCGTTGCAGCACCGAGGCCAAGAGTCAGCCGGCATTGCGGTGAGCGACGGCGAGAACATCACCGTGGTCAAGGACATGGGCTTGGTGGCCACCGTTTTCGACGACCGTACCCTGGCCACCCTCGAAGGCCGCTTGGGCATCGGCCACACCCGCTATTCCACCGCGGGCTCGAGTTCATGGCGCAACGCCCAACCCGTGTACCGCAGTACTGGCGACCACCAGTTCGTCCTTGGCCACAACGGCAACCTCACCAACACCGCGAAATTGGCCGAGGAGACCTCGATCTTGCCCGGGATGGTGGGCTCCGACAGTGATCTGATTGCCGAGCTGCTGGCTATCGAAATCTCCTCGATGCCCGCGTCGAGCCGATCCGAGGGCAAGGCTCTGGAACGGGCCCTAGAGAGGGTGCTGCCTCGACTGGAGGGGGCCTTCTCGTTGGTGCTGGCCGACGAGAAGCGGGTGATCGGTGTGCGCGACCCCAATGGATTCCGCCCATTGTGCTTGGGCCGACTGGATCGAGGCTGGGTGCTGGCGTCGGAGACCCCCGCGCTCGACATCGTGGGTGCCCACTTCCTGCGGGAGCTGGCCCCCGGGGAAATGGTGGTTATCAACGGCGATGGGGTGCGGTCGGTGCGCCCATTTCCCGAGGAAAAGGTGGATCCCCGCCTGTGCATCTTCGAGTTCGTGTACTTCTCCCGCCCCGATTCGGTGATCTATGGCCAAAGCGTGCACCACGCCCGGGTGCGCATGGGCGAGATGCTGGCCAAGCAGTCCCCGGTGGACGCCGACTTGGTGATGGGGGTGCCCGAATCGGGACTGCCCGCGGCGGAGGGATTCTCCCGGGCTAGCGGCATCCCCTACGGCCAGGGGCTGGTGAAGAACCGCTATATCGGCCGCACGTTCATTGCCCCCAGCCAGCAGATGCGGTCGATGGGGGTGCGCATGAAGCTCAATCCCCTGCGCGACAGCATTGAGGGCAACCGGTTGGTGGTTGTGGACGACTCGATCGTTCGGGGCACCACAACTCGGGCATTGGTCACCATGCTGCGAGAGGCGGGGGCCGCCGAGGTCCACCTTCGCATCAGCTCGCCTCCTTACCGGTGGCCTTGTTACTTCGGGATGGACACCGGCGACCGCACGGAGTTGTTGGCTGCCCACCTCACGGTGGCCGAGATGTGCGACTACGTGGGGGCCGACACGCTGGCGTTCATCGACATCGACGGGCTCACTGAGGCCACCGGGGCGGTAGGGGCCGGATTCTGTAACGCCTGTCTCACCGGGGACTACCCGGTAGCGGTGCCAGTGGCGCCGCCAGTATCGATGGCGGCAAAGATGGCACCCGAAGACCAGCCCGTGCTGTCGCTGTGGGCAACCGGCGATGGGTGAGGCTGTGACTTGGGTAGAGGCTGTGGGCCATGGGTGAGACCTACAGTTCTTCCGGGGTTGACATCAACGCGGGCGATGAGGCGGTGCAGCGCATCAAACAGCATGTGCGCTCGACATTTCGACCGGAGGCCATCGGCGAGATAGGGGGGTTCGGAGGTTTGTTCGACTTCACCCGCCATGGCTACAAGAAGCCGGTGCTGGTGTCTACCACCGACGGGGTGGGGACCAAGGCGTACGTGGCCTCAGCGACTAGCCGGTACCACACCATCGGCATCGACTTGGTGGCCATGTGTGTGGACGATTTGGTGTGCCAAGGGGCCGAGCCGCTGTTCATGTTGGACTACATCTCGGTGCAAGAGCTCGACCCCGAGCGGATCGAGCAACTGGTTGTGGGAGTGGCAGAGGGCTGTCGCCAGGCGGGCTGCGCCCTCATTGGCGGCGAGATGGCTGAACATCCTGGCGGTGAGTCTGACGAGGGTTTCGAGTTGGTCGGATTCGCAGTGGGGGTGGTGGAGCGGTCGCGGCTCATCACCGGGGCCAATGTGCGGGCTGGTGACACGCTGATCGGTTTGCCTTCGCCCGGCCTGCGTTGCAACGGGTATTCCTTGGCCCGTCGGCTGTACTTCGAAGTGGCCAACAGGGGATTGGACGACGCCGCCTGGGAGGGCAGCACCCACTCGGTGGCCGACGAGTTGCTGTTGCCGTCGGTGATCTATGCGCCCGCGGTACGGCACATGCTGACCAAGGTGGAGGCCAAGGCCATCGCCCATGTGACCGGCGGGGGCATAGTCGGCAACCTGGAGCGGGTAATGCCCGACAAAGTGGATGCTGTGGTGGATCGGAGCAGTTGGGAGCTGCCCCCGGTGTTCGCTGAATTGCAGCGCATCGGCGATGTGGCCGACGAGGAGATGGCCAAGGTGTTCAACCTCGGCCTGGGCATGGTGGTGGCGGTGAGAGACAAAGACGCCACCAAGGCCATCGACCTCCTGCGAACGGGGGGGCATCGGGCCACCGTGGTGGGAGAAGTGGAGAAAGGCGACGGCCAGGTTCGGTTGGTAGGAGAGTTCGCAGAGAGCGATTCCTAGCGATTTCTAACGGGCTCGAACCACCACCCGGCAAGGATCGGCGGCTCGGGCCACTCCGCCGATTTGATCGGGCCGCGGTTTGGGGTCATCAAAAAGGGGTTCGAGGTCGTAGGTGCCGAAGAGCCGTTCGATCACTCGGGACATGGCGGTGACCGAGAAGGGCCGGGCTGGACAGGCGTGGGGACCGACGCCAAAGGTGATGACCAGCTCAGACGGCAGCCCCGGGGGCGACACCAGGCGGGGGCCCTTCCATCGGTCGGGGTCGTAGTGGTCCAAACCAGGCCCGGCTTCCATATTCGTGAGCGGCAGGAACGTGGCCAGCGAGGCCCCGGGGGAAACCTCGTAAGTCTGAGAGCCGTCATCGATGGTCACGGGTTCGAGCACCGTGCGGAGCATGATGGATCGCTGGCCGATCCGGGTGGACTCCAGCACACAGCGCGACACCAAGTCGTTGTCTGCGTCTTGGCCGGCCCGCACTCGGGCGAGCACATCCGGATGCTGAACCAGATGAACCAGCGACCATCCCAGCGCCGCGAACAGGTTGGACATGGAACCGAGGTGGACCAAGATCACGTCTCGAGCCACCCCGGTCAGCCGTTCCGAGCCAGAGGCGTCGGCCCACCGCTCGAGGATCATGTCCAGCAGGTCGCCGACGGGGGCGCTTCGGGTGGCTATGGATTCGCCCAGGATCTGCTCGGCCTTGGCCATGGCCTTGCGCTCGGCGGCCTTGCCCGACCGCGCCACTTCTTGCATCCGGGTGGGGGCCACGAATGCCTCGGACCCGTCGAGCACATTCAGCGCTTCGATCAGCTCCTCGAATTGGTCTGAACGCAGGACTTCGCGACCGCCCCAGCTGGCCAGGCCCATGCGGTGGCCGAGGAGGCGGGTGAAATCGAACAGGTCGATCTCGTCGCCTGGACTCAGTTCTGAGAGCTGCATTGTGATCGCTACTTCGAGGGCCTCTAGGTAGCCGGCCACGTTGGGCCGGGTAAACAGCTCGTGGGGCAAGGTGCGCCGGCCGTCGAAGAGCTCGTCGGGGAGCTTGCGGACCAGCATCTTCCAGTCGGCGATGCCCTTGCTGGCCTGCTGTTCGGGGACGGCGTAGAAGTCTCTGAGGCCGGCCGGTGAGAACAGGAACAGGTATCGATCCTCGCCGCCGTCGATCACGAAAGTATCGCCGCAGGCCGACCGGGCGGCGCCGATGGCCGCCACCGTGTCGCTGACCGTCCCGTCCCAAGGGAGCACGCAGTCGGCCACGGTGGGCATGGGGGTGATAGCCGGCAGTTCAGTCATCGAGGTCCTTTCTATCCGGTTGCCGCACGACGTTGGGCAAATGTCTGCATCCGGCCTGTCTTCCCACCCTGAGAGCCCAAAGCCTATTGTCAATCCCGATGGCCCTGAACAACGCTGACGAGTACCTCCACATGCCGCCGCCGGGCAACGACGCCCTGTGGAGCGACAACTTCTGGTTCTCGGTGTGCGACCGGGAAGCCGATGTGTTCGGCATAAACCACATTCACGCCAGCCTGTCCCATGGCTACGTGCGGGCCAGCGCCTTCTACGTGATCGACGGCGTGCCGGTGCAATGGGCCTCCCGCCAGCCGCTTGGTGCCGAGCTGGAGTTCTCGGCGCTGGGCGACGGCCGGCTGTCGTACTCCGTGGAAGAGCCGTTTGCCCGCTACCGCTGGCAGCTTGATGCCCCCCGATTCGGATTCGATCTGACCTTCGAAGACCGCTTCGGCGTGTTCGACTACAACGACTGCTTCGGCGGGAATCCGCTGGGGGCTTACGAGGGCTACGGCGGCCACTATGAACAGGCGCTGGTGTGCCGGGGCGAGTTGGAAACCCGGGGCGGGCCCCGGGCCGGGGAGCGCCGAGCGATAGAGAGCTGGTCGCACCGCGACCACTCCTGGACGCATCGGTTCGAGCGGCCCGGTCCCTGGGACGTGCGCCATCGCCGGACCCAAGCCGAGTCGTGGGGCCACTTCTGGCCCTCGGTGCAGCTGCCCGACCGGCATCTGAACTCGTTTGGGTGGATGAGTCCGACTCAGCCGCTGCCTTCGGACACGCCGTCGGTGGGTGGTTGGATCGGCGACGCCGACGGCACCCGTGCGCTGCGGTCGGCCTCCTGTGTGCCCCGGTTGGAAGAGGACCAGCGCACTGCCATGGCCTTCGACATGACCTTCGAGACCACCGACGGAGAGGTGCTCACCGTGCGCACCGGCCGCAAGCACGCCCACACCCGCAACGGGCTCATGCGCGACGAGAACGATGCCGAGGTTCGGCTCGACTGCCACGAGCCGTTCTTCGACTTCGAGGTGCTGGAGACCGGCGAGCGGGGCTACGGGGTGGTCGAGTACTCCATTCACCCGCCCTGGCCCCGGTATAGGTACTGAGTTGGCCGTGGCCATGAGTTCGGTGCCCTGTGGATTGGCGGTGAGCTCATGAAGTGGGGCATCCACCTGCCCCAGCTAGGGCGGGCTGCCTCGCTGGAACTGCTGGTGAAGATTGCCCAGCGGGCCGAGGCCGCGGGCTTCGACGACGTGTGGACCGCCGACCACGTAGCCGTGCCGGTGGACTTGGAGGGGATGCCGTCGTTCTTCCCAGAACCGGTGCCCTTGCTGTCGGCAGTGGCGGCTCACACTCAGCGGGTGGGGTTGGGCACGTCGGTGCTGATCCCCGCCTATCGGAACCCGATGCAGTTCGCCAAGCAATGGGCCACCCTCGACTGGCTGGCCCCGGGCCGCACCATCCTCGGGGTGGGGGCCGGGTGGCTGGAGCCGGAGTTCGAGGCCTGCGGCGTGCCCATGGTGCACCGGGCCCAACGGCTCGACGACTACATCGCCGGCTGGCGGGCCGCATGGACGGGGGCCACTGAGTTTCAGAGCGAGTTCTTCAGCTTCACTGGCGTACGGGTCAACCCCCAGCCCGCCGCGCCGATCCCCATCTGGATCGGCGGCTCGTCCCCCGGAGCCCTCCGCCGAGCGGCCCGCTGTGAGGGCTGGATGGGTACCTGGGCCCCACCCGACGTGTTCGCCGAGCGCCTAGAGGTGCTGCGAGCTGAGCAGGACCGGCTGGGCCGCTCGCACAGCGACACCACCATTTCCATCCACATGGAGCTAAGGCTTGGCGACCCGCTGGACAGCGCTGGTCGCTGGTCGGTGGTGGGCGACGGCTACGGCGACCGGGAAATGGTAATCGGCAACATCGACCACGTTGCCGAGACCCTGGCCCCCTACATCGACGCTGGCCTCGAGCACGTGCTGCTAGTGCCACTCGCTTTATCAGCCGATGAGTGGCACCACCACGTCGACGCCCTTGCCGAGTTGATCACCTAGTTCCCCAGCCCACGCCGCTCCTACCTGGACTGAAGGAAGGTAGGACTTGCTTGCGCGGGGCAAGCCCAAAATATGTAGCTATAGACACTAGCTATGGCTATATTTAAAATTGAACTATCGGAGGTCGCAGCATGACGTCAAACCAGCGAACCATCCCGGCAGGAGAGTTCAAGAACCGATGCCTAGCACTGATGGATGAGGTGAACGAGACCGGCGAAGAGATCGTGATCACCAAGCACGGCAAGCCGGTGTCGCGGCTGGTTCCGGCGGTCGAGCGGATACCAATTTTCGGTATGTATCGAGACCAGATCAGAATCACCGGCGACATCATGGCTCCTGCTGTACCACTGGAGGATTGGGAGGCCATTAGCAATCCCGACCGAGTGCTTGACCCAGACATTCCTCCCAACCGGTGATCCTTCTTGACACCCACACCATGTTGTGGTCGGTGGAGGACTCTCAACGCATCGGCCGGAAATTCCGCGCCACGCTTGAATCGGCATGGGACGAGGGATCTGTAGCTGTTTCGTCGTTCGTGTTTTGGGAGATTGCCTTCTTGCAGTCGAAGGGCCGACTGGAGGTGGCACAGCCTCCGCGGCAAATGAGGGACAAGCTCTTGGCCAACGGTATGAGCATCATCCCGGTAGACGACGAGATTGCCATTCGTTCGGTGGAACTGGGCGGAGAGGGATTTCATCCCGATCCTGCCGATCGCATCATTACCGCCACCGCAATCCTGGGCGGCCACCAGCTAGCCACTGCCGACCGCGCCATCACCAATTGGGCAGAGAGGACCAGGCTCGTCTCGATCCTCGATCCCGAGACCTAAAACTCAGCTGCATTGCAGACAACACGTCACCTAATGGCAGATTGCGCGTAGCCCGCAGGCAGCCAGAATGGTCTGGTGTCGATACAAGTTGGCTCTGTCCTGAACACCGCCGACATATCCAAGATTGTTGGTGGCCTAGGGGTGGCAGCCAGGATCGGCATCGACGGCCCGGGCGCTTCGGGGAAGAGCACACTTGCTGCTGGGCTTGTCGCAGCCTTGCCTAGAGCGGTTCTTGTTGCAGGAGATGACTTCTACCGGCCGGAATCAGATCCCAACCGATCTGAGATGGAAATTGCCGGACTGTTTGATCTCTCGCGGCTCGCATCCCAGGTGCTGATTCCTCATACCGAGGGCAGGGGTTTCCACTACCGGCGCTACGACTGGGAGGCCGGATCGCTTGGAGGTTGGGCTACCGGGGACAGCGCAGCGACGCTCATTGTCGAAGGCGTTTACTCGACCCATCAGACCCTTCGGGACTATTACGACTTGAGGATCTGGGTCACCGCTCCTCGGGAAGTCCGATTGATCCGGGGCATGGAGCGCGATGGGGAAGAGGCGAGAAGCAAGTGGGTCGAAGTCTGGATGCCAGCCGAAGACCGCTACATCGCCGAGCAGTCGCCACAAGACCATGCCCACCTAGTTCTCGACGGTAGCGGCGCCAATGTTGATCAGACCGGCGAAGCGATGTTCACGGTCATGGGAGGATCGCTCTTCTAGAGGTCTCACCAGATGGGTCCATTGATCAGTGCTGCTAGCAACCTCAATTCACGAACTGGGGCACGCTGGCCCAGCCGGATTGTTCGGGGGGAGGGATGATGTGGTTGGGGGTGGTGATGCGGCTGGCGTAGCTGTCGGCTATGGCGATGCTGATGGAGGCGGCTTCTAGGAGTTCTAGGTCGTTTACGCCGTCGCCGACGGCGGCGAAGTCGACGTTGTGTCCCTTCCAGCGGCAGAAGGCTTCGACTCCGGACACCTTGGATATTCCAGGGGGCGACACCGTGAGGCGGCTTCCCCCGAATAGGGGATCGGGTTCGTCGACGCGGGCAATGCCTAGTGCCTGCGAATGAACCGCCTTGGCCGCCGTGTGCGCCAGGTCGGAGGGCAGGCCGGTTAACACCAGCTCCAGCACATCGTCCTCTACGTCGCTGGGGCTGAGGGCGTGGTTGGTGTCTTTTTCTTGGAACTGCAAGTGGGTGCGCTCAGAGGTTGGGTTCTCCGGGATCACCACGTCTCCGCCGGGCTCGCCGTGGTCGTCGATGTAAAGGCAGGGGCGGATGCCGTGGGCGTCAAGGATGTCCAGCAGTTCCCACAGGGCGGCAGAGTCGAAGGCAATGCGGTGGAAGCGCTCCTTGGTGGCAAAGTCCATGCCGATTGAACCGTCGAGCGCAACCGCGGGCAATTCGAGGCCGTTCTGATCCAGCAGGCGGGCAATATTGCGCAGCCGTCGCCCGGTAGCGGCCAGCACGGTGTGCCCCGCCGCCTCTAGCTCGGCCAATGCCTCCAGATGGGCCGCAGGGGCGATGCAGTCCAATCCCCAGAACGTTCGATCTAGGTCGGTTACAACCAGCATTGTTGGCAGCCGTCGGAAGGCGAGGTCAGTCGCCGGGGTTGAAGCGGCGCAGGATGCCGGAGCGGACCCGCCACCGGGAGAGCTGGCGGACGAGGGCGGGGGGCACGGTCGACTGGGTGCCTGGACCAGGGGTCGCGGAGATGATCCCGGCATGGCCGCGGTAGGGCTGGTCGTCCTCGTTGTCGCCCGACCACACCACCACCTGCGGGAAGGCGATGGTGATACCCGCGGCGGCCAGGCTCTGGTGGACCGACAGGATCACGTCGTGGCGGGTGGCCAACTCCGTGGGCACGTCGCTGCCGTGCCAGTAGTAGAGGGTGAAGTCGATGCTGGACGACCCGAACCGGGTCAACAGCGCTTGGGCCGGTGGCTCGGCGCTAACCCGCTCAACCTGGCCGAGCGCTTCAATCAGGCACTCTGTGGCTGCCTGGAGGTTGGTGTCATAGGCCACGCCCACCTCCAGCTCACTGCGCCGCAGCTCCTCGTTGGTGAGGTTGACGATGGGCCCGGCGGCCACCTCGCTGTTGGGCACACGAACCGCAGACCCGTCGAGTCCGCGCAGCACGGTGGTGCGCGAGTCGATGTCGGTGGCCACCCCCAGGTGATCGCCCAGCAGCACTGTGTCGCCCACCCTGAAGGGCCGACGGGCCTGAAGGATCAGACCGGAGAAGAAGTTCTCCACCAGCTTCTGCAACGCCAGGGCCAGAACCAGGCCGCCCAGTCCGATGGCGCCGATCAGCGGCCCTACCTGCACCCCCAGGCTGGTGAGCGCGTAGAACAGCCCGATCAGGAAGAGGAGATAGCCCACCAGCCTGGCGGTCACGATGGCGGCAAAGCCCGGACCCACCACGTGGATCAGCACCCTGCGCACCAGGCGGGCGGCCAGCACCGCAACCACAATCGTGGCCGCCACAATGATCCCGGCCTGTATCCAGTCGGACACGGTCAGGGCCTCGTCGATGATGGCGTCGTCAGACGACTGCGCCAGCAGGTCAGCTGCCGCCAAGATCGTCATCGCTTTACTGCTCGCACGTCGGTGGTCACGGTGTGGACATGCTAGTTATGCCCTAGCGGTTCAACAGCAGGCTGGCAGCTTGGGGACAGGGCATGCCGGTCTCCACACCGGCAGCAGCGGCAAGGGCGTTGGCGGCGGAGATGATGCCGTCGTGGTAGTGAGACAGGCCACTGCCCATGCGGGCTCGGCGGGCGTCAACGGTGGCGCCCGCTAAGCCGTCGGCCTCCACGATGTAGAGCCCGGCCATGCCGGAGTCGTCCATGCCTCGCCCGCCATCGGAGCATATGAACCCGAAGGGTCGGCATCGGCGCAGGTAGGGCACTGCCGAGCGGCCGGTGTGGCCAGCGGTGACCAGCACATTTCGGTCGGTGTCCTCGCTGGTGCCGAAGGCGATGGAGTCGGCAGCCACCACGCAGCGACCGTCGGGGGCGGTCTCCATCACTGTGCGGTTGGTGATCTCTGAGGCCGAGGCCTCCACAGGATCGTTGTCGAGCAGCGCGGCGGCCGCGTCCCGCACGGCCATGCCCGCACTCACCCCGCAATCCAGGGCCAGTTGGTTGACGAAGCTGATCACCCCGTGTTCGTAGAGGTGTACTCCGTCGCCCAAATGGGCGGTCATCACGTCGGCCACCGCGGCGGGAATGCCCAGCGCCTCGAGGTACCACAACCCGGCGATGGCTGATCCCTCCGGCCCGATCCCGCAGTCCATTCCGATGGCCGCGCGGGGCCGGTGCTCGGCGATGAACCGGGCCGGCAGCACGCCGCAATACGACGAGTTGACGCACACGTCCCGATCCCGGTTTGCCTCGTCCACGTCGTAGGCCGAGTCCATGCACATCACCCGGCCCCGAGCCGAGGCCAGCACCTCGGTCTGCTTGTCGCTGTCTGCGCTCATCGGGCGGTTCGGGGTGGGAATTGCGGGCGGCGCTTCTCCATGAACGCGGTGGCCCCCTCGATCATGTCGGGCGACCCGATGGCCTGGGCCAGAATGCCCAGCCCCGACGCCATGTTGTCGCGGAGTTGATTCCAGTACACGTTGGAGCTGATCTTGGCCGCCTCCAGATAGCGGGGGCTCATGGCCAGCAGCTCCTCGCACCAGCGCAAAACTTCGTCTTCCAACTCCTCGTCGGGCACCACCGCGTTGATCCAGCCCATGTCACAAGCCTGCTGAGCGGTGTATTTGCGGCACAAGAAGGCCACTTCCTTGGCTCGCTTCTCCCCGACGGTCATGGCCAGCAGGTTGGTGCCCCCCAGCACCGGGGCGCTGCCCACCTTGACCCCGGTTTGGCCCAGCTCGGCCGACTCGGCGGCGATGGCGAAGTCGCAGGCCACCACCAGCTCGTTGCCGCCCCCGAACGCGGGGCCGTTCACCGCGGCGATCACCGGCATGGGCGCGTTGCGGATGGCGTCGAACAACTCCAGCGAGCCGTAGAACATCGTCCGCAGCTCATAGAAGTCCGCCTCGGCCAGATTGGCCAGGTACCCCCCGGCGCAGAATGCCCGGCCTTGGCCGGTGATCACCACCACCCCGGCGTCGACATGCTCCCGGAAGGCAGCGATGATCTCGTCGATGGTGTTGCGGTCATAGGAGTTCAACCGCTCGGGTCGGTTCAGTCGCAGCCACACGATTCGGTCGTGCCGCTCGACGATGATGTCGCTCACGGTGGTCCCCCTGTCAGAAAACGCGTACTGTCCGGCATCGTATGGCGTTCGAGCTTGACTCCGACACACGGGCCATTCAAGAAGAGGCCCGGGCGGTGGCCCGCCAAGTGGCCGCGTTTGCCGCGGAGGCCGACGAAGCCAGCCACATTCATCAGCCCACCCTCGATGTGCTGCGGGCTAGCGACCTCTGCTCTTTGATGGTGCCGGCGGCCCACGGCGGACGCCACGAGCGGGTGGATCCGCTGGCGGTGTGCGTGGTTCGGGAGGCTCTCATGCGGGCTTCGTCGCATCTGGACTCTCTGTTCGCTCTCCAGGGCATCGGCAGCTATGCCATCGCAGTGGCCGGCACCGACGAGCAGCGGGAGCAGTGGCTGCCCCCAGTGGCCCGGGCCGAGGTGCTGGCCGCCTTGGCGCTCACCGAGCCGGTGGCGGGATCCGACCTGCGGGGGATCGAGACCACGCTCGCCGACCACGGCGACGAGGTGGAGCTGAACGGGGCCAAGTCGTTCATCTCCAACGCCGGGGCGGCCGGCTTCTACACCACCATGGCCAAAGAGGAGAACCGGTTCTCCCTGGTGCTGGTGCCCGCCGATGCCTCGGGAGTGTCGGTTGAACCCTCGCCGGAGATCATCGCCCCCCACGTTCTGGGCGAGGTGACCTTCGACGGGGTGCGGTTGCCCGCATCGGCTCGCCTTGGAGAGGCTGGCACCGGGTTCCGCCATGTGCTGGCCACCTTGTCGGTGTTCCGCATCTCGGTGGCCGGGGCCGCCGTCGGGCTCATGGACGGGGCCTTGACGTGCGCCGCCAACCACGCGGCCACCCGCGAGCAGTTCGGACGGCCGTTGGTGCGGCTGGGCCCGGTGGCCGGGCTGTTGGCCGACTCTTGGGCCGAACTTGAGGCCACCCGGCTGCTGGCCTACGCCACGGCTGAAGCTGCCCGGGAGGATCCGTCGGCCCACCTCGACCGGTCGTCGCTGGCCAAACTGGCCGCCACCGAGGCGGCCAGCCGGGTGGTGGACCGCTGCGTGCAGGTGATGGGCCGATGGGGGCTCATTCGGGGCTCCGACATCGAGCGCTACTACCGCCAGGCCCGGCCGATGCGGATCTACGAGGGCGCTTCCGAAGTGCTGCGGCTGGGCATCGCCACCCGGCTGTGCGACGAAGTGGCCGACCAACAGGGCGAGGAGTAGGCGATGGCAGTGGATTGGGGCCTCGACGGCCACGTGACGGTGGTGACCGGGGCCAGCCGGGGGCTGGGGGAGGCCGCAGTGCGGGCCATGGTGGCCGAGGGGGTACGAGTGGTGGCCGCGGCCCGCTCCGTGGATGCGTTGGAATCGCTGGCGGGGGAACTTGGCGATGCTGTGGCCGCAGTGCCGTGCGACATGCGGGATCGAGACGCGGTGGCCGGGCTGGTGGACGAGACGCTAAGCAGGTTCGGCCGCCTCGACTCGGTGGTCAACAACGCTGGGATAGCCCCGGCGTCCAAGTTCGTCGACCAGTCCGACGAAGCGTTCGACGAGGTGCTGGCCGTGAACCTGGCTGCCCCCGCGGCCCTAGCCCGTCGAGCCGCCACATACTGGATCGGCGCCGGCCAACCCGGCTCGGTCATCAACGTGGCCTCGACATCTGGGCTCAAGGGCAAGCCGACGCTGGCCGCCTACTCGGCCTCCAAGGGCGGGCTGCTACGGCTGACCGAGGCCCTGGCCGGGGAGTGGGCTCGCCACAACATCCGGGTGAACGTGATCGCCCCCGGTGCCTTCGAAACCGATGCCCAGGCCGCAGTGCTGGGCGACCCCGACACGCTGGCCGCCCGGCTCCGCAAGATTCCCGCCCGGCGCATGGGCCACCCCGATGAATTGGGCCCGCTGGTGTGCTATCTGGCGTCGGAGGCGTCCGGGTTCGTCACCGGTTCGTGTTTCGTGATCGACGGCGGTGAGGTGTCCAAACTCTGACCCGCCCGACGTTGGCCTTGTAAGTTTCTGATCCCATACGGAGGTAGCAAGCCATGTCCATGCAAACTGCTCCAAAAGATGCACAAGCTGGATCCAACAACGCAATCCACCGCGAGCTGGGCAGTCCCGCACTGGCAGATGGGGAGTTGGCCGCCATCTCTCAGAAGTTCGCCGAGGGCTACGCCCGCATCCGCGACGTGACCGACCGCGACGGAGCTTGCCCGGCGTGGGCCAAGGCGCTGTACATGGCCTGTGCCGCCGCGGTGCGGTGCCAGCCGGAGATGACCCTGCGGGAGATGACCCGGTCTCGTGAGCTGGGATTGAGCCTGAGCGACGCCCGGGGCGCATCGCTGGCCGTGCTCATCTCCCGGGGCGAGGCCACCTACAACGCCTTCGCCCGGGCCATCGACCAGGCCTTCGACATTGCCGCCGGTCAGTCCTCCGAGCCGATTCCCGACTTCTCGCTGGATCGCCAAGCGGCGCTGGACTACTTCCAGAGCTACTTCGGGTTCGTGCCCGACTACATCGAGGTGATGGCCGACAATGCCCCTCGGGCCTTGGAGGGCTACGTGTTGATGCGCCAGTGGTCCCTGGCCGAGAACATGCTCGACGCCAAGCACGTGGAGCTTCTGCTGTGCACAATCAACGCCGCCGAGTTCTCCAGCCGGTTCGTGAACATCCACGCCAACGGCGCCCGCAACGCCGGGGCCACCGAGGCCGAGATCACCGAGGCGGTGGTGTGCGCCATCCCCATCTCCGGCGTGGCCTCCTGGCTGCCCGGCGCCGACGGGATCATGGAAGGCCGCCAATAGGGTTGCCTGCCCCCTCCATGGCAGGCAGCAAAGGCTCACCACCGTGACCGGGCTCATCGATGTCCACGCCCACATCGTGCTGGAGGGCACGATGGGTGCGGCCGGGCCGTGCGGACCCGAGATCGGAGCCCACGACGATGGCACCCCCTGGTTCCGAGTGGGCGGCTACCAGCTTGACGGGGTGGCCTACCGGGGATCGCTGTTCATCGAGCTGGACATGCGCCTGGAGGCCATGGACGCGCAGGGCATCTCAGTGCAGGCTCTGTCGCCCAACCCGCTCACCTACCTCCACTTCATCGAGCCCCAGCTGGCCGTCGACTTCTGCCGCCGCCATAACGACGATCTGGCCGCCGCGGTTGCCCTGCACCCCGACCGCTTCGTCGGTTTGGCCGCGCTGCCCATGCAGGACGTCGACGCGGCCTGCGCCGAGCTACAGCGGGCGGTGCAGGAACTGGGCCTGCTGGCCGGCTACACCGGCACCGACTTCGGCACCCCGCTGGACGATCCGGCCCTCGACCAGCTCTGGTCGCTGTGTACTGAGCTCGACGTGCCCCACTTTCTGCATCCCACCCAGTCGGGCATCGACGGCCCGCTGCTCGACCCCCGGCTGCGCCGTTGGGACCTCGATCTGGTGTTGGAGTACTCCTACGAGGAGACGGTGGCGGTGGCCACCCTGGTGTTCGGCGGGGTCACCGAGCGCCACCCCAACCTCGATCTTTGCCTGTCCCACGGCGGCGGCACTACGCCGGTGATCTTGTCGAAGCTCCGCAAGCTGGCCGAGCGCCGCCCCGCCGCCCCCGAGTGGATCAAAGAACCGGGCGCATTCGACCGGGCCCTCAGCCGCCTGTGGTTCGACTGCCACATCACCGGCGCCGCCGAGCTCACCTTGGCACTCGAGCAATACGGAACCGACCGCCTGGTCTACGGCACCAACTTCGGCGGCTGGGACCGAGGCACCGGCCCCGACGTGGCCGACCTAGCCGAAACCCTCAACGCCAACGCCACCCGCCTACTGAGGCTCTAAGCCCCATCCTGCTGGCGGGCGGCCCAGCGGGCTTGAGAGACGGCTTCTACTTCGGGGTTGCCGTCGAGGAAGGTCTGTTCCAGCAGGCGGTGGGCGATGCGCCAGCCTTCAGGCGTGCGGACCATCTGGTCGATGTACTTGCCGCCCACAATGAAGGTGTCGCCTCCGGGGGTGTTGGCAATGTACTTGGTGGCGATGAAGTAGCAGCCGGCGATGGCCTTGTCGCCGTCCACCTGCGCCCAGTGACAGCCGTTGAGGTGCTGGCTGGCGTCGGCCGGCTCCAGCGAGGAGGCGCACTTGGCCACGATGGCCTCGAGCCCCTCGAACCGCTCGCCTCGGTAGTCGGCCACCGCATCGGGCAAGAAGACCTCGTTGAGCGCCTCCCACCGGTGGTTGTCCAGGCTCCAGGCATAGCGAATCTGGATGTGGCGAATGGCGTCGCGATCCAAGAGGTCTTGAATGCGCTCCACGTCTAGGGCTTGGGCGTCGTCTGATCTGGTTTCCATAGGCCGCTCAGGTTACGGTGCCGGACGCAGTCGATTCACAGGAGGCAACGATGAGCGGACGACTGGAAGGACGGGTAGCGGCCATAACCGGGGCATCCAGCGGCATAGGCCGGGCCGCCGCCGAGCGATTCGTCGAAGAGGGCGCAAGGGTGGCCATTGGCGACATTCAAGATGACGCGGGCCAGGCGCTGGCCGAGTCTTTAGGCGACGCCGCCATCTACGTGCGTTGCGACGTGACCTCCGAAGACGATGTGGCCGCCCTGGTGGACGCCGCAGTGGCCCAGTTCGGCCAACTCGACGTCATGTACAACAACGCCGGCATCGTCGGCGCGGTCGGACCCGTCGACACCACGCCGGCCAACGAGTGGCACGCCAGCATCGACGTGTTGCTCCATGGGGTGTTCTACGGCGTCAAGCACGCCGCCCGGGTGATGAAGCCCCGGATGACGGGCTCGATCATCTCCATGTCCAGCACCGCCGGGGTGATGGGCGGCCTCGGCCCCCACGCCTACGCCGCGGCCAAGCACGCCGTGGTGGGGTTGACCAAGAACGCCGCCGCCGAGCTGTGCCGCTTCGGCATCCGGGTCAACTGCATCGCCCCCGCGTCGATGCTCACCCCGATGGTGGCCTTCGCCCACACCGGCGATCACACCAACATGGACGGCGCCCGAGAAGAGCTCACCGCCAACTCCCCGCTAATCGGCCGACCGGGCCTGGCCGCCGACGTGGCCAACGCGGCCCTGTGGCTGGCCTCCGACGAGTCGGGCTACACCAGCGGCCACACCCTGGCCACCGACGCCGGATTCACCACCGGCGCCCGCGCCGACGCCCCCGGCTTCGCCGACTACGCCCCGATGATCCGAGAAGCGGGCCGCACCGGGCTCTAGTGGCAGCAGGCCTCAAAGAGAAGATCGAAAGAACCCAAGGAGTAACGTCGAATCGTGCCTGAAGAAGCCCCACTGCTGGCCAACGAGGAGGACCACCCCCAAGAGGTGGTCTACACCGACGGCGACCGCCGGATCGTGACCATGGACTCGGCCCGGTATGTGGACGCCCGTAACCGGGACACCGACGTGGTGGTGCCGTCGTCGTATCTGGGCGTGCTGCCCGCCCGCCTGATGGCCCCCCACCGGCCAAAGGGCGTCATCGGCCACGACGGCTGCATCGGCAAAGACGGCGCCGGCATCTCCGGGCTGTGGTTCTTGGAGGCACTGGGCATACCCGCGGCCACCGCCGACGGGATGAGCGCGGAGTTGGGCAACGGCCTCGACCTCTATGAGACCGGGGTCATCTCCCGGCTCAACATCTACGCCGAGCGGTGCGGGGTGGTCGAGGGGATGACGGTGTCTGAGGCGGCCAAGGTGCTGTTGAACAACGACCCCGGCGAGGTGGATGAGGGCACCAAGATCCGCCGCGAGGTCAAGGCCACCTCAGGTGATGGCCGCCAGATCGTGGTGACCGACTCCATCGTGTTCGCCCTGCCCGAGGACTCCCGCAACGTGCTGGTCACCGCCGGCCACACCGGGCGCAGCGGGGCCGATTTCCTCTTGGAAGTGAGCCCTCATGGCTTCATCTGCTCCGACGGGGGCCGCAGCAAGAATGACGCCGGCATCGCTGGTTTGGCCATCACCGAGACCCACGGACTGGCCGGTGCGTGCTGCGATGCGTGGAGTGCCCCGGTGGGCGATGCCTTCAAGGCGTACGATGAGGGGATAATCAGCGCGTGCAACCAGCCGGCCCGCGACCGGGGTGTCGAGGTGGGCATGACCGTCAAGGACGCCGCCGCGGCCCTGCTGGGGGATTGAGAAGGACTGAGTCAGATGTCTGAGCCGACGCCCATCGTGATCACCGGGGGCACGGTGATCGACGGTACCGGCGCCCCGCCCCAGCCTGACACGGCGGTGCTGCTGGAAGGCGACCGGATTGCCGTCGTTGGCCCCGATGCGGGAGCAGACCGGGCTGGCGCCACCGTCATCGACGCTGCCGGATGCACGGTCATGCCGGGACTCATCGACGCCCACGTCCACTGCACCTTCGACGACGTGCAGTCCAACGACGAGCTGTTCTTTCACCGCGACCACACCCTGGCCGCGCTCATCGCCGCCCAGAATCTCCAGAAGCTGCTCATGGCCGGGGTGACCGGATTCTGCGACCCCGACACCCTGTTCTCCATGGGGCCGTCGCTGCGCGATGCGGTGGATGCCGGTGTGGTGGAGGGCCCCCGCATGGCCACCGGGGTGCAGGCCCTGGTCACCTCAGTGGGGGGCACCGCCGGGCGGCTCATCCCCGACACCGGGGTGGTGGGCTACGCCCAGGTGGTGACCACCGTCGACGAGATGATCCAAATGACCCGGCGCCACATCAAGTACGGCGCCGACTGGATCAAGATCCACGCCACCGGCTCCATACCCCGCCACAAGGGCGAGCTGCTGGCCTGGAAGCCCGACGAGCTGAAGGCGGTGTGCGACACCGCCCACGAACTGGAGACCCCGGTGATGGCCCACGCCCGCTCAGCCGACAGCACCCGGGCCTGTGCCGAGGCCGGGGTCGACCTCATCTTGCACGCCTCGTTCATGGACGAAGCCGGCCTGGAGGCGGTGATCGACGCCGGGGCTGCCCTCATGCCCACCTTCACCTTCTTGGCCAACTTGGCCGACTACGGCCACCTGGTGGGCGCGGGCGAGGGCATGCAGGACGTGTTCCGAGGCGAGATCGAAGCCACCGCCAAGATGATGGCCAAAGCCCACGACGCCGGCGTGCCGCTGCTGTGCGGCTCGGAGTCGGGATTCGCCCTCACCCCCTACGGCCACTGGCACGCCCGGGAGATGGAGGTACTGGTGGAGTCGGTGGGGCTATCGCCGCTTCAGGCCATCGCCTGCGCCACCGCCAACGGGGCCATCGCCCTGCGGAAGGAGGGCGAGGTGGGCACGCTGGCCCCCGGCATGGCCGCCGACGTGCTGGTGGTAGACGGCGATCCGGCCGCCGATGTCACCGTGCTGGCCGACCGCTCCAACCTCCGCCACGTAATCAGCCGCGGCCAACCAGTGGACCTGGACCGCCCCTGGCCCACCCGAGCGCCCATCTCCGGCGAGAAAGTGGCCAACTGGGCCGCGGGTGTGTTGACCAGCGATCTCGTCATTAGCTGAGCTGGTTCCGGGTCTGGCGGCCTTTGACGCAAGGCCCTATTGGAGCTGGATTTGTATATCTTGGCTCATCGGCATCGTGGTGCAGGACCATGCCCTTCTGTTGGGGGATTTCGGCGTGCTCGGGCTGTCGGTGGCAGTTGAGCGCGTCGAGGCCGGGGAGGTGGTAAGAGTGTTGGCATTTCAGCGCTGTAGCGCTATTGTGTTGGCATGGCTACGATTCAGATCCGGGATGTTTCCGAGGAGGCCTATGAGACGATCCGGCGGAGGTCTCGGGCGGCGGGCCAGTCGATCCAGGCCTATATGAAGAAGCAGGTCGAGCGGCTCGCCCGCGAACCGGACGAAGACGCCCACTTCGGTGAGTTGGAGCGGTTCGCGCAGTCGCACGGGGCAGAACTCGACATCGACGCTTTGCTGGCCGACCTTGACAACGGTCGCCGGTGAGCTCGAATGCGGTGGTGGTGGATGCTTCCGCGCTGGTAGCGGCGGTGGCCGACAAAGGGCATATCGGGAATCAAGCCCGAGCCCAGTTGCGGGATCGCAGGCGGTCGGCGCCGTTCCTCATCGACGCTGAGGCAGGCAGCGCCCTGCGCTCGATGGCTTTGCGGGGGGATCTCGACGAGCGCGCCGCCGAGAGTGCGCGGCTGCTGGCGGAGCGGACGATCCACCACCGCCATCCCCACCACGGGCAGCTGGCAGCGCGCGCCTGGCAACTGCGCCACAGCCTCAGCTTCTACGACGCCTTGTACCTGGCCCTCGCCGAGAGCCTCGACTCCCCCCTAGTCACCGCCGATGCCCGGATCGCCCGCGCCCAACCCGACCACCCCCTCATCGTTCCCATCCTCCTCCCCAGCTAGCGGGACCCTCAGCGGAGGGAGGGGGGTGGGAGGCAGTTAGGGGTGGACTGTGAAGGCTTGGGTTTTGTGGGGGCCGTAGCGGTGGATGCGGAAGTCGGCGTCGAAGGCGAGAGCTTGGGTGATGGCCAGGCGCTCCATGAGGGCCCAGTTGGTGCGGTCGGTGAGGGAGAACGACTGGTTGGGGTAGTCGGCCAGCATCGCCTGGGCGGCTTCGAAGTCGGCGGCGGTGGTGCACTCGATCCGGGCGATGCCCGCGGTGATGGCGGCGACTGTTCGGTTGGCGTTGGTGTGGTTGGTGCGGGCCGTGACCAGGTTCCACAACTCGGCCAAGACGAGGTCGCTGGTGACGAGACTTCCGGCGTGTTCGGCGAGCAGCGATTGGGCGATATCGCGGTGGGCGTCGCCGGCGTCGGCTGCGGCGTACCAAATGCTGGTGTCCACGAAGACCGGGGCCACTGCTCAGAGGCCTTTGGCGGCAAACTGCTTGTCGATCGCCTCGCTGATCATGGCTTGTTTTCCTTCGGCGATCCTTGATCCTCCGCTGTCGAACAGACCGAACACCATCGACGGATCGGCTTCGGCGTCAGCCTCGTTTAGGTCGTTGGCCACGAGGCGACGGATGTACTCCGACAGCGAGATTCCCTCATGGGCGGCCTTGCGCTTGGCCTCGGCGTGATGGTGGTCGGGAAGGATGATCATCGTCCGCACAGGCTCACGATAGCATTACCGGCATGACATAACCTATGCCATTTGTGGCTAAGACTGGTTGCCGGCGGCGACTAGCCATGCGCATGGCAGACGAGGGTGCATCTCGCTCGACTTCAGCGGCGTGCGAGCATGCCAGCGGGCTAGCTCGCGGCAAACACCACTGGGTAGCGGCCGAAGTAGGGGCGGGTGGTGGAGGCGTCCATCTCGGGGGGATCGTCGGGGTCGGGACGGCAGCCGTGGTCGAACAGGGTCTGGACTGCCGCGGGAACCAGCCCGAACAGGTGGGTGTCCAAATCGTCTCCGTCCACGAACGAGACTCCCGAGGCCAGGTCTTGGCCGATGCAGGCGTGCATGCCCTGTCCGAAGCTCAGACCCCATGGGGCGATGCCCTCGGGCAGCGCTCGGTCGGGGTTGAATTCCGCGGCGTCGCCACCGAACACCGACTGGTCCCGGTTCACCGACAGCAGATCCAGCGTGACCCGGTCGCCCTTGGCGATGTGCACCCCGCTCGACAGGTCGATGTCGGCTAGTGCCCAGCGCATCCCGGTGGGGCTGGAGGGCTGGAGCCGGATGGTCTCGTGGGTGCACTTTTGAACGAAGAGCCGGTCTTCGCGCACCCGGTGCTCGTCTTCGGGGTGATTGGCCAGCCATCCGAAGATGTTGTGCACCACCCGGTTGAAGGCGGTGGCCGATGTGTGGGCCCCGGCCAGCATGTAAAAGGCGATCTCCCGGCGGATGGTCTCGTGGCTCAGCTCCAGGCGGTCTTGGTTGTGCATCAGCACCATCAACACGTCTTTGGGCAGATCCTCTGCGTCGATCTCCCCGGCCTCGAACTGGTCGAGCAGCCCCTGGCGCCGTTTCATGCCCGGGGTGAGGAACTCGGCGTCGAATGCATCCAAGGCAGCCTCGATCTCAACCACTTTGGCGTCCTTGTCGCCGGTGTAGTGGGCCAGGGTGGCCCCCTCGATGAACGTGGTCAGGTAGTCGTAGAGGTGGAAGGTCTCCTCTGGGGTGCCCTGGGGCCGATCCACCCCAGCAGTGAACGCGGCCAGGTTCATCATCAGCTGGTGGCCGAGCTTGACCAGCTCAGCCTTGCCTTCGGCCAAGTGGGGCGCCAGCGTGGATTCGATGATGGGCGGGAACAGGTCCTGCTCGTACAGCGTGAAGGTGTCCCGGCGGAAAAGGCGGTTCTCCAGTCGGCGGCGATCCTGGTGCTCGTCGCCGTGGAGGTTCACCACCACATCGCTCATGATCACCTCGCCGGCGTCATAAAGGGCTTGGCGGAGGTTCTTGTTCCGGTAGCACTCACGGGCTTCGGCGAACGTGGTCACGGTGATTTCTGCCATCTCCGGTATTTTGCCATAGCGAAATGTCTGTTAGGGTCCCAAACTTGTGTACGTCCGATCAGTGCACATCCAACGATCTGGAGGGGTATCCATGTCCAAGCTCTTGAAGATTCTGGCGCTGCTGTTCGCGGTAGCCCTAGTAGCTGCCGCATGCGGCAACGACGATGACGACGACGGTGCGGCGCCCGCTCCGGCAGCCACCGAAGCCCCAGCTCCGGCGGCGGACGACGACGATCACTCGGAAGATGATGGCCACGACCACGAGGACGACGACGACCACGAGGACGATGACGACCACGACCACGAGCATGAGGACGACGATGACGACATGGCCGAAGAAATGCCTGGTGTGGTCGACGACGATGACGACATGGCCGAAGAAGATGACATGGCCGAAGAAGAGATGGTGGAAAGCTGTGGCGCCAATACCGACGGCGACGTGCGCGGCGTCGACAAGGAGAACGGCGTCATCACTCTAGGCACGTCCCAGCCATTCACCGGCCGGGCCGCGGTGGCAGGCGAGGGCTTGTTGGGCGGCATTCAGATGACGGTCGACGAGGTTAACGCCGCGGGAGGCATCGACGGCTGCACCTTCGAGCTGGCCTGGGAGGATGACCGCTTCGAGATCGAGCAGATGGTCACCAACGTCCGCAAGATGATCGAGCAGGACAACGTGTGGGCCTTTGTGGGCACCGCAGGTTCGCAGGCCATCCCTTCCACCTATCCCGACATCGAGGCTGCTGGCACCCCGCTGTGGGGTCCGGTGTCGCCTGCTGACCAGGACATCCAAGAGGTGTACCTCACCAACCCGACCCGTACCGAGCAGGGCCGCATCTGCATTGACTACTTCGCCGAACAGGGTGTGACCAGGGTGGCCGCCATCGGACAGGACAATGAGCTGGGCGAGGAGGCGTTCAACGCCATCGACATCCAGGCTCCGGCCAACGGCATGGAAATCACTGCTAAAGAAGAGGTCGAGGTGCTCTCCGACGTGGTCGGCCCCGCCGTGTTGGCGGTGATCGACTCTGGCGCTGAAGCAGTGCTGACCGCCTTGGACAACGCCCAGAACGGCCTGGTGCTTGACCAGTTCCATGAGGCTGGATTCGACGCCCTGGTGTGCTCCGATGCCGGTTCCTCAGGTGCCGGTGGCCAGAACACGGTGGGCTTGGCCAATCCCGAGGCTGCCGACGGCTACTTAGGCGCTCTTCAGGTGGCGCTGCCCGACGGCGACCACGAGTTCGTCCAGCACTGGAGTGCATTGTGGGACGCCTATGACGGCCCCGGAAAGGATGGCGGCGCACCCAACTTCAGCCTCCAGACCTATTCGATTACCACCGCATTCTTCGAGCTGTTCGACCGGCTCGATGGCGACTACTCCTATGAGAACTTCCACGCCACCGCCGAGGCGTTGGCGAATGACCCCATCCTTGTGCCCTCCATCCCGCCAGTCGCCTGCGGGACGCTGCCTGGAGGCCACAGCTGCGCTTCGGGTGCCGGCGTTGCCCAATACGACGCCGCCACGGAATCGTGGTCCCAGGTCCGCGGCTTCCAGCAACCGAATTCCTGATCTAGAGCAAGCCCTGGGGCTCGCCGACAACGGCTAGCCCCAGGGGTTTGCCCAGATGCGGGATTCCGGCAAAATGCCTTAAGGGGCTGAGGGGGAACAGGAGTGGATCAACTCCTCCAGCAAATTGTGGTTGGCTTGGAGGCCGGCTCGAGCTACGGCCTCATCGGCTTGGCCATCGTGGTCATCATGAAGTCGACCGATGTGCCCAACTTCGCCACCGCGGAGATGGGACTGGTGGCGGCCTACATGGGTTGGTTCTTATCCGCCGACCCCGACAAGGGCGGCGTGGGTTGGCCGTTCTGGCTGGCCATTGTGATTGCCCTTGCCTTTGCCGGGGTGTTTGGGGCCATCACCCAGTTCTTCCTGGTCCGTCCCCTCACCGGATTGTCAACCCAACCACTAGCGACGTTCTCCGCGCTCGGGTTGGGCTATATCAGCATTGACTTCCTGAACAATGAGGGACTTCCCACTTTCCTGGACTGGTTCCCGGTCACCAGCGAGGGATTTCCCCTGGCGGTGGCGGTGATCCTGGCCATCATTACCGCGGTCTTGACCTACTTGATGATGCGCTACTGGGTGAAGCCCCTCGGCAAAGTGGACCACTTTCCGCTGCTGCTTCTAACCATCGGATTGACATTTGCATTGGGCTCTCTGATCGAAAACCTGTGGGGAGCTACCCCGCAGCGATTTGACGCTCCGTGGTCGGGAGAGACCTTCGACATTGGCAGCACCCGGATTGGCTGGGATCAGGTCGTCACCATCGTGGTGGGATTGGCCATCGTGGTGGGATTGGCGCTGTTCTTCCGATCCAAGTGGGGTGTGCGGATGAGGGCCATCGCCGAAGACGGTCCCACTGCCAGAATGCTGGGCATCAATGCCGGAGCAGTCTCGCTCATTGCCTGGGCCATTGGCATCTTCGTGGCCGGGGCGGCCATGATCCTCAACACCAGCTCTACTGTTCTGGAGTTGGGCAGCGCTGAAGGCCTCATTCTCAAAGGGTTCATTGCCGCGGTGCTCGGCGGCTTCGTGTCGATGGGCGGAACGTTTGCTGGCGGTCTGCTCGTTGGATTGGGGGAGGCGTTGGCCGGCGGCCAGATCTCCACAAGCTTGCAGCCAACTATCGCGTTGTTGGTGGTTGTGGTAGTGCTGTTGGTTGCTCCCGGCGGATTCAGCCGCACCGCTCGGACTCGGGAGGTGTAGGCGATGACGGCTGCTACCGCTTCTCCCCGTCCTCTTTACCCTCCAAAGCCTCCTGGGCTTCGTCGATATCGGGAGCAGCTCACCACCGTCGGTGTATTCGTATTCTTGGCGCTTTTGCCGTGGATTCCCATCCTTGGTTGGACCGACATCTTCGACAGCGGCAACAACTTTGGGCGAGGCAATCTGGCTTTTGTCTTCGCGTACGGCGCGGCCGCGGTGGGCTTCAACTTGCTGGTGGGCTATTCAGGCACATTGGGCCTTGCGGTAGCTGGCCTCTTCGCTCTAGGGGCATATGGCACCGCAGTGCTGTCCGCTCCTAGCGACGCTCGAGAAGCACTATCCGGATACGACTGGCCGTTCTTCTTGGCTTTGCCGGTGGTGTGTATTGCCGCCGCCATCATCGGCGTGCTGGTGGGCTTCCCCGCGGCCCGGTTGAAGGGCTTCTTCTTGGCCATCGCCACATTGGCTCTCGGTGAGCTGATCGTCACCATCATCAGGCTTGACGACGACGTATGGAGCGGCCTCAAGACCAACGGCGGTACCGGAAAGCAGGTTCCCCAATTCCTTGTCCCGGGCCTCGACCGCATCCTCAGCGCCTACATGCTGTCACTGGGTGCGCTGATATTGATGATGCTGGCCTACATCGTTTTGACCAACCGGAGGCTGGGCCGGACCCTCAAGGCGGTGCGTGACATCGACATTGCCACCGGGCCGATAGGCATCTCCTCCACGTATTACAAGCTGGTGGCCTTCGGGCTGTCGGCATTCGCCGCTGCGCTGGCCGGGGCCATGTGGGCCCAGAACAGCTCTTTTGCCAATCCATCCACGTTCCGTACCCGGCTGTTGGTTTTCTTGCTGGTGGTGCTGATCGTCGGCGGACTGGGCCGCAAGTGGGGGCCTCTTATCGGCGCGGTGTTCTTCGTATTCCTGCGCCAGAAGCTGCAAGACACCCAGAAGCTGCTGTTCTTGATCTTGGGCATCGCACTGATTCTGGCCGTCCTAGTCTTGCCCAACGGGATCGCGGTATTGCCCAAGCAAATTCGCGACAGCCGTTGGGTGAAGGACCTCCAGCGAAGACTGGAGTCGTTGTTGGACTTCTCGACATGAGCGTCACGGAAGCCGCTGCGCCGGGTGCCGATCCCACCCATAACGCTGCTTCGCTGGCCGTCGAAGACCTACATGTGGCCTTCGGCGGCAATCGAGTGCTGATCGGGGTTGACCTCAACTTCACCCCTGGTTTCAACGGTCTCATTGGGCCCAACGGGGCGGGCAAGACCACGGTGTTCAACGTCGTCTCCGGTTACGTCCGCAGCAGCGAAGGGGCAGTCCGACTGCACGGCGAGGACTTGCTGCACATGTCCCGCACCCAGCGGGTCAAAGCCGGCATCGGGCGTACATTCCAAGCCCCTCGGCTCATTCTCGATGCCACCGTGATGGAGAACACCCTTTTGGGCCGCCACCATCTGTTCCGCTGGGGCCACTTTGCCGAGCTGTTGCTCTTGCCCCAACAGCGCCGGGAAGAAACCGAGGCCCGGCAGATCTGCATGGACATGCTCGACCGGTTCGGGCTGGCCGATGTGGCCCACGAGGAGGCCGGGGCGCTGTCGCTGGGTTCGCAGAAACTGGTGGAGGTGGCCCGGGCTCTGGTGGCTTCCCCCACCGTCGTGTTGCTCGATGAGCCTGCCGCCGGGTTGGGCGCCGACGACGTGACCGTGCTGCTGCGGGGCTTGCGGGAGATCCAGGCCGAGCGCAACCTGTGCGTGATCATCATCGAGCACGATCTGCAACTGGTGACCAGCCTTTGCCCCAAGATCAGCGTGCTGCATTTCGGCGAGATCATCTCCGAGGGCAGCCCTGAGCACGTGACATCTGACCCCGCGGTCATCGAGGCCTATTTGGGCCATGGTTTCGAGGCAGAAGAAGGCGGCGAGATTCACGAGACCCAGGGACCGCTTTCCGAGCACCATCACATCGACCATGTCGAAGAGGAGAGCACACTCGAAGAGGTGTGGACCGACGATGACGACTCTGAGTCCGAGGAGTCCTCCTGATGCTGCTTGAGATCAACGATCTGGTTTCGGGCTATGGGCGCCTGGAAGTGCTCCACGGGGTGTCGCTCTCGGTGGAAGAGGGCGAGATCGTGTCGGTGCTGGGGGCCAACGGAGCGGGCAAGACCACTTTGCTGCGGGCCATTTCGGGCGTGCTCGACACTTGGTCGGGGTCGGTGGTGTTCGACGGGGAGAACCTGGGCAGCCTGGCCATCGAGCGCCGGGCCATGCGGGGGCTCGGGCATTTGCCCGAGGGGCGGGGCATCTTCCAGAACCTGTCTGTTAGGGAGAACCTGGAGTTGGGCTTGGGCCTCCGGTCCGACGGCGCAGCCGCTATTCGCCGTGATCGAGACCGACTGTTGGGGCTGCTGCCCGCGCTGGCCGAGAAGATCGGCGAGCAGGCGTCATCGCTGTCGGGTGGCCAGCAGCAGATGCTGGCGCTGGCTCGGGCCATGATCACTCGGCCCAAGCTGCTGATGATCGACGAGCTGTCGTTCGGTTTGGCCCCCAATTTGGTGGATCAACTCTTCGAGCTGGTGGTGGATCTGCGTGATGAAGGCGGCACCACCTTCTTGCTGGTGGAGCAGAATGCCGGGGTGCTGGAGGTTTCCGACCGCACCTACGTGCTTCGCACCGGCAACAACGACATCAGCGGGCCGTCTTCTGAATTGCGGGCTTCTCACGACCTCGTCCGCTCCTACCTGGGCCACTAACGCTGATGCCGGGCCTGGTGCTGGTTACCGGCGGGGCTTCTGGGATTGGCGCAGAAACCTGTCGGGTGTTGGCCGACGCGGGTTGGGATGTGGTGGCGAGCGATGTGATGCCTGCCGAGGGCGTGGTTTCTCTGGATGTGACTGATGAGGGTGACTGGGATCGGGCTCTTGATGATGTAGGGCCGCTGGCCGGGTTGGTGAACTGCGCCGGCATCCGCACCCGCAGCTCGATTGTGGAAACGGCCGTACAGGATTTCGAACGCCATATGCAGGTCAACGTGGTGGGCACCTGGCTGGGCATCCGGGGGTTCTTGCGCCGTCACCAGCCCGGCACAGCGGGGGCCATCGTCAATGTGTCATCGGTGAACGCCGAGATCGCCGTGCCCGACCAGGCCCATTATGTGGCCTCCAAGGGGGCGGTGTCGGCGCTCACCCGGGCCGCCGCGGTGGAGGCTGCGCCGCAGGGAGTGCGGGTCAATGCGGTGGCCCCGGGGCCGGTGCGCACCCCTATGACCGCTGAGCGGCTGGGCGATCCGGAGCAGGTCGCCTGGCTGGACGCCCGGGTGCCGATGGGCCGGGTGGCCGAACCCGCCGAGATCGCCGAAGTCATTTCGTTTTTGCTCAGCGACAAGTCGTCCTATATCACGGGCGAAGTTCTATTCACCGACGGAGGGTGGCACGGCAATGCCTGACTCAATGTCCAATTCGATTTCAGGGCTAGTCCCTCTCGACGACTTCTACCACTTCGGCATAGTGGTCACCGATCTCGACGCGGCCATGGCCGAGTGGAGCGCCATCCACGGCTTCGAGTGGGCTCCGATCCAGAACCGGGAGTTCATGGTGCGCCAGCCCAACGGGGTGGTGCTGGCCGATTTCCAGTTCACCTACTCCATTGCCGGGCCGCCCCACATCGAGTTCATCAGGGCCGCCCCCGGCACCGTGTGGGATCCGTCCACCGCAGGCGGCATCCATCACCTGGGCTACTGGAGCCACGACCTGATTGCCGACGCCCAACGGCTGGCCGACGCCGGCTATGAGCCCTTGTCCTCCTATGAAGCTGCCGACGGCCGCCCGCTGGGCTTCACCTACCACTGGCTTCCCACCACCAGGCAGCGAGTGGAGCTGGTGGACGCCGCACGCCGCCAAGACTTTCTCAACTGGCTGGCCGGGGCCGACTTCCCCGCCGCCACCGACCGCTAGTCGACAAACCGCCGATAGCCTGAAATTGCCATGGAAACCTTCGATGTAGTGGTCGTAGGAGGGGGACCAGGGGGCTCGGCGGCCGCCCTAGCCGCCGCCCGAGACGGCGCATCGGTGGTGCTGTTGGAAGCCGACGAACAACTCGGGGGCAACGCGGCCCGCTCCACCGGCTATCTGGCCTTCGCAGACTTCGAGATGCAGGCCGATAACGGGGGCGATGACACCCCCGACGACTTCTTGGCCGACATGCAGGCTGAGATCGACCGGCAGAAACACCGCTACGGGCTGATCTTCGACCAGGATCTGGCCCGGCGTTACGCCGAGGAATCGGCCGCCACCTACCAAGAGCTCATCGAGCTTGGCTTCCGGTTCGACCGGTTCTTGCCCCGCCCGGTGCAGCACACCGTGGATCGAATGGTAAGCGTGGCCGACACCGCCATGTTCACCACCTGCTTCGAGCCCGCCCTAGCCGATGCCGGGGTGGACATCCGCTACAAGACTCGGGCGATTCGCTTGCGGAGCGAGGGAGAAAGAGTCTCCGGGGTGGACACCGATACCTGTCGGCACTTTGAGGCGGCCAAGGGGGTCATCCTGGCCGCAGGCGGCTATCAGGCCAACTCCGATCTGCGCACCCGCTTCCAGCCCGAGGCCAAGGCAACCACCCCCTATCTGGGCACCGATCTCTGTCGGGGTGATGGGCACATCATGGGGCTGGCCGTGGGCGGCGATCTGATCAACATGACCATGATCCCCCCGCTGGTAATGGTGGGCTCGGCGCTGGTGGAAGACGCCATCGCTGTCAATCGCCATGGCCGCCGCTTCCACGACGAGGCCGGTCCCTACGACGATCGGGTGGCGGCCCTGGAGGACCAGCCTGATCAGCGGGCCTGGTACGTGTTTGACAACCGAGTCGCGGAGGCGAAGGCCCAGCTAGTGGCCGAGATGCCCGAGCCAGCGGTGTCGGGCACCGATCCCACCGAGCTCGCTGTGGCCATTGGGTGTGATGCCAATAGCTTGTCCCAAACGCTGGGCCGCTGGAATCAGACCGTGAAATCGGGCACCGACAGCGATCCCGAATACGGCCGGGTGATTTTCGGCCAGCCCCGAACCGGCATCGTCGAGCCGCCGCTGTGGGCTGCCCCCATGGTGGTGGGAATCAACTTCCCCGCTGGAGGCTTTCGGGTAAACGCCGACATGCAGGTGCTCGATGTGTTCGGCGACCCCATTGCCGGCTTGTTCGCGGTGGGCGACTGCGTCGGCGGTGTCAGCCCCGCCATCGGCCTGGGCGGCGTGAAGATCACCGCCGCCCTCACCCTGGGCCGCATCGCCGGCCAGGTTGTCGCATCTTTCGAACGAGGCAGTTGAATTTTTGTCTATTCCCGCTAGACTAAATTTGGTGCCAAGCTTCCCCGCCCAATTTCGAAGTGCCGCGAGGAAGCGGGATGCCCAAACGAAAAGAGCTGGTGGCGCAGATCAAGCAACTTGCCAGCCTTCACGGAGCTATCGCCCGACCGGTGCGCCAAGGCCGGCATGAGATCTGGGAGTGCGAAGGTCTCAGGTTTCCGATTCCAAGGCACCGGGAAATTGCTGAAGGCACTGCCCGGGCAATCATAAAAGGACTGACTGAACACTTGGCGACACGATTGGGAGAGGAGAAGAGCCGTGACTAGCAAGGTCTATGAGGTTGTCGCGACCCGTTCCGGTGATTGGTGGACCATTGAGGTCGTCTCTGGACTTCCCACAAACGTTCTCGGGGTGAGCCAGGCCCGTCGCCTGAACAAGGTTCCCAAGATTGCACGTCGACTGATCTCAGAGCTTCTTGATTCAGACGCAGATGACATTGAGGTGGAGGTCCGAGTTTCCATGCCCGATGAACTTGAATCGGCGGTCGAGAAAGCTCGAGAGGCCGCAACGGCTGAGGACGAGGCCCGTACGGCAGCCGCGAGAGCCCGGCGCGATGCCGCAGCCGCGCTACTAAATGCCAATATGACAATGAGGGAGGCAGGCCAAGTTCTCGGCGTCTCCCACCAACGGATTAAGCAGCTCGCTGACCAATCGAGAGGGGTGGCCCCGACTTAGTGGAGTCGACAACCAGCAAGACACTCTCGGTGCAACCAGCGACTCTCCACTAGAAGTCCCCGCCGTCAAAGGTCACCGTCTGGCGCAGGATCATGCCGTCGGCCACCGCAAAGCGATCGGTGCCGGAAGCTCCGTGGCCGGGACCGCCCACCAGCTTCCAAGCCACCGCCACCAATTCGCCTTCCATTCGGGGCTGGGCGAACTCCACCCGACCGTCGCCCAGTCGCTCGGGCACGGTGGTGAAGTAGTCGGCAATGGCGTCTTTGCCCTGGTAGGTCACATCTCGCGCCAGCACCGCATCGGCGGCGTAGTCGGCAGCCATGGCCTTGGGGTCGCCGGTGTGGACTGCGTCTAGGTGGTCTTTGACTGTGGTGAGCGGGTCACGCATTGGCGCGACTTCCAGGGGCGGATCGGCGCCCACTAGGCATTGGTGATGCCGAGGCTGAGGCCTCCGTCCACCGTGAGCACTGATCCGGTGGCCCATTCGGCGCCGATCAGGTACTCGAACGCCTCGGCGATCTCAGTGACCGTGCCAATGCGCCCCAGGGCGTGAGCCGAACCCAGCCCCTCGAGGCGGGCCTTGGCCTCCTCGTCGCCCATCAGCCCGGCTCGCTGGTTGATCTCGGTGAACACCGCCCCCGGTCGCACGCAGCCCACCCGCACACCCTGAGGGCCCAGCTCAGCGGCCAGCACCCCGGTAAGCGCCTCCAGCGCTCCCTTGGTAGCGGCGTAGGGCGCCACGCCGGGGAAGGCTCGCTGGGTGTGAACCGATCCCACAAATAGCACGCACCCTTGGCGCTCCCGCAGGTGGGGCAACGCCTCGCCCACCAGCATCATCCCCGCCACCACGTTGGTGTGGAATACGTCGAGCAGGGCCTGTTCGTCCAGTTCGTCCACCGGGCCGCGGTACATGTTGCCCGCGTTGCTGATCAGGGCATCAAGGCCGCCGCCGTGCTCCACCGCGGCCTCGATCATTGCGGTGCGGTCGGTGGCCACCGTCACGTCCCCGGCCACGGCCCGACACCGATCCCCGAGACGATCGGCTAGACCCTCCACCCGATCAGGGCGACGACCGGTAATGGTCACCCGCGCCCCCCGTGCCTCCAGATGCTCGGCGGCTCCCGCGCCAATACCCGAACCGCCCCCAGTGATCAACACGGACATCCCGTCGATGGGCTTCATCGGCTAGCGACCTTACTGGGCAGCCGTCAGACCATCAGGGTCATGTGGTGGCTAGGGTCATGCCATGGCCTATCGGGTGGAGATCGACCAGGACGAGTGCATGAGCTCCGGGAGGTGCGTGGCTGATTATCCTGCGGCCTTCGCATTCGACGACGACGAACTGGCCACCGTGCTCCCCACTGCCGGGAATCTCACCGACCAACAGCTACTCCGGGCTGCCCGCAACTGCCCCTCCCGGGCCATCCAGGTATTCGACGACAACGGCAACCTGCTGGAGTAGCTCCGCTTTTCTGCCTCTGCCGCCAGTGATAGCCCCGGCAAACGGCTACTAGGGTTGGCGCTCGTGACGAAATCGATCATTGTGACCGGAGCGGGCCATGGAATTGGCGCGGAAATCGCTCGACAGGCTGCCGCCGCCGGGTATCGGGTAGGGGTTTTGGACATCAACGCCGAAGCTGCCGAGCAGATTGCTCAGTCGCTGTCCGATGCAGTGTCCCTAGTGGCGTCGAGCACCGACTCCGCCTCGGTGGAGGCGGCGCTGGACGCCTTTGGCACCCCTGATGCGTGGGTCAACAACGCCGGCATCGTGCGGTTCACCCCGCTGGTCGACCACTCCGAGGACGATTGGCGGGCAGTGGTCGACGTCAATCTCAACGGCCCGTTTGTGTGCGGTCGAGCAGTGGCCCGTCGCCTCATTGCCGAGGGCCGCCAAGGGTCGATCGTCAACATCGCCTCCATCAACGGCATCGCTCCCGGCCCCAATTCTGGCGCTTACAGCCCGACCAAGGCCGCGGTGATCCAGCTCACCCGCCAGATGGCCATCGAATGGGGTCCGGCTGGCATACGGGTCAACTCGGTGGCCCCCGGCATCATCGACGACGGCATGTCGGCCCCCGTCCTGGCCGACCCCGAAGTGCGGGCCACCCGCTCGGAACGCACCCCCAGCCGGCGATTGGGCACGGCCGACGACATTGCCAAGGCCGCGCTGTGGCTGTGCTCGGACGACGCCGAATACGTCAACGGCCACAACCTGGTGGTGGACGGCGGTGTGGTTCACACCGTGCTGGCCGGGATGCCCCGTCCTGCGTCCATTGACGGCATCGACGAAGAAGGCTGATCCACCCAACCTGACCTAAGGAGACAAGACCCGATGGCAGAGTTCACCCTCACCCGGTTCGACGACGTTCGCGACGGCTATCGGCAAAAGGGCCTCAAACAAGCGCTGTACGACGCCGCTGGGGTGATCATGGCCGACACCCTGCTCACCCTGTGGGGTGACGATCACCGCCGACGCCGCCGGCTGGAGAATCGCCTGTTCCGCCGGGAGACGTTTGAGCACTACGAGCGGGATCTGCTGCCCATCGCGGTGGACGCAGTGCTGGACCCGGCCGCCGCCGGTGGACGGGGCGACGTGGTGCCTTTGGCCCGCCGCATTGTGGTCAACCTCACCGCGGCCGCCGCCGGCGTGGACTACTCGGAGGGCACGGCGGAGGAAACCGATCGGCTGTACTCCTATGCGGTCAAGTTCAGCGAAGGGGCCACTGCGGTCCACAGCAAGAGAGACCCCGAGGAGTTGCGGGCGGAGGTGGCCGAAGCTCTGGAGCGCTGGGATGAGGAGTTCTTTGCTCCGTCACTGGCCCGCCGCACCGATCTGTTCGAGCAGTTCGTCGCCGGGGATATCGCCGAGGACGACCTGCCCAAAGATGTTCTCACTGTGCTGGTGAGGAACCAGGACTCCCTGGATCTGCCCCGCGACGTGGTCCGACGGGAGGTGGCCTTCTACATGCTGGCCGGAATGCACTCCACCGGGGCGGCCACCACCCACGCGGTTCACGGCGCCTTCGGCTGGTTCGACGACTACCCCGACGACCGTGCCCGCATGATCGATGATCCGGTGTTCCTCCAGCATTGCGTGCACGAGTCCATGCGGCTGCACCCGGCCAGCCCGGTGGCCGGTCGCGAGGCGGTGGAGCCGGTTACCTTGCGCGATGGCACCGAGATGGCAGTGGGGGACACGGTGATGTTCGACCTGTGGTCGGCCAATCGGGATACCGAGGTGTTCGGGGCCGACGCCGACAGCTTCAACCCTCTCCGCTCCATTCGCGACGACGTGCCCCGCTGGGGCCACACCTTCGGCGGGGGGCGCCACGCCTGCATCGGCATGGAGCTCGACGGCGGTGTGCCCGCCGACGAGAACACCGGGGCGCCCATCCTGCTGGGCACGGTGGCGCTGATCCTGCGAGGCCTGCTGGCCCGCGGTGCTCAACGCGACCCCGACAATCCGCCCCAGCAAGACCCCAATATCGCCCGGGTCTGGTGGGGCACCTACCCCGTGCTGTTCTGATAGGCAGATCGCTGATGGACGGGCCGACTGACGAGCAAGAGGACCGGAGTCTGCGCCCGCTCACCGGGGAGTTCTGGGCCGCGGTCGACCGGGGTGAGTTGGTCCGCCCAGTGTGCAGGGATTGCCTTCAGAGCTTCTTCGTCCCCCAGTTCGCCTGCCCACAATGTCAGAGCACCAACTGGTCCTATGAGCCCAGCAGCGGACGGGGCCGGGTGTACAGCCATACCACGGTGCACCGCCCGCCCACCCCTGACTTCGACGCCCCCTATGTGCTGGCCGACGTGGACGTGGAGGAGGGGTGGCACCTGCTCACCTGGATCGTGGGGTGTGAGCCCGAGGAGGTGGCCATCGACATGGCGGTGAGCGTCCGCTTCATCGCCGGCCCCGACGGTCACCGGCTTCCCGCGTTCGCCCCCAACGAGGCGGCCCGATGAACGTCGGCTTGGCCTTTGCCCGCAACGCGGCCCGCCATCCTGGCGATCCCGCCATATTCGGCGAGCGGGAGCTCACCAACCGCCAGCTCGACGAGCGCACCAACCGCATCGCCAACGCCTTGCTCGGCGCCCAAGGCCTGACCAAGGGCGACCGGGTGGCCTTGCTGGTGGCCAATCGCCCCGAAGTGGTAGAGGTGATGGGCGGCATCACCAAGGCCGGAGGGTGCTACGTGGGGCTCAACTTCCGCCTTGGCCCGGTGGAGATGGAGCAGGTGTTCGACAACGCCGACCCAGTGCTGGCCATCACCGATGCCGAGCACCGGGACCAACTCGACGGATTCGACCTGCCGGTCATCGACATCGACCGTGACCTGGACGCCCTGGCCGACGCCGCCTCACCCGCTGCACCCGACACCCTCCACCAGGTTCGCCCCGAAGACGACTTCTGCATCGTGTACACCAGCGGCACCACCGGGCGGCCCAAGGGGGTGCATTTCGACCACGCCCGAGTGCTTCAGCACGCCACCGTGGCCTGCCTGGAGTACGAGATCGATCGCCAAAGCCGCTACCTCATCCAGATTCCTCACAACTCCAGCGTGAACATCACCATCCTGCCGTGCCTGCTCATCGGCGCGGCCCAGGGGTTCGTCGACAGCCGCAATTTCGACCCGGTGCACTACGCCCGGCTGGTGGAAGAGCACGGGGTGAGCCATTCGTTTCTCGTGCCCACCCAACTCATGCGCTTGCTCGACCGCTTGGAGCGGTCCGACGACCACAAGCTGGGTTCACTGCGCACGCTGGGATACGGCTCGTCGCCCATCTCGCCCGACCGCCTAGCCGAGCTAGTGGAGCGATTCGGCCCGGTGTTCAACCAGCTCTACGGCATGGCCGAGATCGCCTCCATCGGCACCATCTTGCGCAAGGAAGACCATGTGCGGGGCTTGCAGGAGCGGCCCGAGCTGCTGTCGTCGTGCGGGCAGCCGTCGTATGCGGTTGACGTGCGGGTGGTGGACCCCGACGGCCGAGATGTTTCGGTAGGCGAGCGGGGCGAGGTCATCTTCGGCGGGCCCCATGTGATGAAGGGCTACTTCCGGGATCCGGAGCGCACCGCAGAGGCGCTGCGGGACAGATGGATGCACAGCGGCGATGTAGCCGAGATCGATGACGAGGGTTTCATCTACATCGTCGATCGGATGAAGAACCTCATCATCCGGGGCGGGCTGAACATCGCCCCCACCGAGATCGAGAACGTGCTGTATCGCCACCCGGCGGTGCTGGAGGCGTCGGTGATCGGCGTGCCCGACCCCGAGTGGGGCGAGGCCATCGTGGCCGTGGTGGCCCTCAAGCAGGGGGCGGCGGCCGACGACCAGGAGCTGCGGCTGTGGTGCCGACAGTCGGAGCTGACCTCCATCAAGATCCCCGAGCAGGTGGAGTTCACCGACTCACTGCCCAAGAACGCGGTGGGCAAGATCGCCAAAGAGGAGCTGCGTTCCCAATATTGGGGAGAGGGCCGGAAAGTATGAGTCTGGCCCGTTGTTGCGGAGAGGGCTGGCGGGTGTGAGCAGCCCCCATCCTCTGCATCGTGTGGCCATCGTCGGGGTGGCCGCCACCGAGATGGCCCGCCAGCTCGACACCACCTCGGCGGAGATCTCCCTTCGGGCCGCGCGGGCCGCCCTCGACGACGCCGGGTTGACGGTGGCCGATGTCGACGGCGTGGCCGCCCGCTGGCCCGGGCCGGGGGGCACCGTGTTCCAACCGGGCTCGGCCGACTGGGCCGAGGTGTTCGGACGACCGTTGCGCTGGGTGTGTGACACCTATCCCCAAGGAGTGCCCGGCGCGCTGGACGCTGCCGCTGCGGTGGCGGCCGGGATGTGCGAGGTGGCGGTGGTGTTCGGCGGTCAGGCCGGGGTCATGGGCGGGTCGGCGGTGGCCGACTACACCCGGCCCGACAACGAGTTCATCGCCTGTTGGGGATCGCTCACCGCGGCCCAATTCGCCCTGGTGGCCCAGGTGTACCGCCACCGCTTCACCCCCGACCCCGAGCGGGTGGCGGCTATCGCCGCCGCCATCCGCAACGCCGGTTCCAGCAATCCGGCCGCGGTGATGGCCGGGCGGGGTCCCTACACCGCGGCCGACGTTCTGGCCTCGCCGATGGTGGCCGAGCCGTTCCGGTTGCTCGACCTGTGCCTGGCCACCGAGGGGGCCGCGGCCATGGTGATCACCACCGCCGAGAGAGCCCGTGATCTTGCCCAGCCCCCGGTGGCCATCCTGGGCGGGGGCTCAGAGTGGCACCGCCAGCAGTACGTGAACCCGCCCCGCTACGACGAGGTCTGGGGCTTGGGAGCCGACGCCGCCCGCCGGGCGTTCGAGTTGGCCGAATTGGGACCGCACGACGTGGACGTGTTCGAGCTCTACGACATCAACACCTACGAGGTGGTGCGCCAATTCGAGATGCTGGGATTATGCGCCGAGGGCGAAGGGGCCGACTACCTATGGGAGGCGGGCATCGACGTCAATGGCCGCCATCCCCTCAACACCGACGGCGGCTTACTCAGCTACAGCCACATTGGCTGGGGCGGTCCCACCCTCAAAATCGTCGAGGCCGTGCGCCAACTGCGAGGCACCGCCGGCACCGGCCAAGTTTCCAACGCCGAGACTGCCCTAGTTTCCGGCGCCGGCTCCGGCGCCCAGTACCACAATGCCATGGTGTTGGGCCGGGGATAGGTGCCCGGGGCTAGTCCGTCGCCCAGTTGAGTTCTGTCTTCATGGCCTGCTCGCCCCGGCGGCCAATGGTGAGCAGGCGGGGGTCGTGGGAACGGCCGTCAAGCCAGGCTCGGATGGCCCGCATCGAAGCGGTGAAGGAGCGGACCCGCTCGAAGCGGGCCGCGTAGGCCAGCCGTTCCTCGTTGAGCCGGTGGCCGTATTGGGCGGAATCCTCAACAGAGCACCAGCCAGAAAAGCGGCGGGTGAAGGCCACGTCGCACATGGAGTCGCCGGCCCAAGCCCGCTCCCAATCCAAGATCCCGCTCAGCTCTCCCGGCCCGGTCCAACTCAGGTTGGCGAATCGGAAGTCGCCGTGGCACCACACCGCGGCCTCGTCGCAGTCGGGTCGACTAGCTCGCAGCCACTCCAGAGCAGCCTCAAATTCGGGGTGGCGGTTGGGGGCAGCCCGCCGATAGACGGCCTCAGTTCGATCCAACTCGGCGTCGTAGGCCTCGGCCACAGTCATCGGCGTGGTCAGTTGATGGAGCTTGCCCAGTGCTTTGGCCGCCGCGGCGGTGTATTCCGAGCGCCGCTCGGTCACATCGTCGAGCCGCAAGACCTGCCCCGGCACCCGTGTGTGAACCCCAAAGGGCCGTCCGATGGGGTTGTCGGTCTCAGCCTGCACGGCCAGCACTTGAGGCGCAGCCACAATCCCCTCCACCCGGCGCAGGTTGGCTGCTTCGACTTCCGGATCGTACGGATCGAGCGAACCGCCCTGGGGCGCCACCCGCACGATCACCTCATCCACTGCCAGCGTCACCCACGAGAATCCCCGGCTGAGCCGCTCGACTTGGGGCCGGGCATCGACCCCGTCGAATACTTCGGCCACCGCTTGACCCACTGCTGCGGGCGACAAGTCCACCTGGGGAGCGTACCGGGCCGCCTGGTTGCCCAAGAGCGTCGAACCATTGGACCGACTCATCGGCCCGGTAACGTCGCCCGGAGTGTTGGGCGGGCCAGCTAGATGAGACCACAGACTACGGTTGGCCGCGGCCCGACCGTGGTGGTGGCCAGCATGCTCGCTCTAGGCATTGGCTCCAGCTTGGGCTTCTTTCCCGGCTACTACGTGGCCGCGGTGCGAGATGACCTCGGGGTTTCCCGGGCGCAAGTCGGCCTATTGGTGAGCCTGCACTTCGGATGCACCGGTCTGGGCTCGATTCTCGGCGCAAGGATCACCGAGAAGATCGGTACCCGCACCGCAGTGATCGTCGATCAGCTGATGGTGGCCGTGGCCGCGTGGGCGGCTGCACTCCTCGACAGCTACGCCGCCTTGGTGGGCGCCGCCGTGTTCGCCGGTTTCGGCTACGCCCTGGCCAATGCGGCCACTAATGAGGCGGTGGCCGCCGCAGTGCCTGAGACCCGCCGCACCTTGGCGTTGGCCGCCAAAACGTCTGGAGTGCCGTTGCTCGCGTTGATCAGCGCGACTTTGGTGCCGTGGGCTTCCGACCGTTGGAGCTGGAACCTCATCCTCATGATCGGCGGAACCCTAGCGGCGGCCAGCGCACTCATTTCGTCGGTCGTCATTCCCGACATCCGCGCCGTCCGAGTAGCCAGAGCACACGGTGGATCGGTGCTTCCCCAGGGGTTCTGGTGGTTCGCCGTGTCAGCTTTCTTCTTGGTCGGTTCTTCGCAGCCGCTGTTCTCGTGGGCGGTGCCCTATTTGGATGAGGGATTGGGCACCTCCAAACCGGTGGCCGGGGCCATCGCCGGTGCTGGAGCCGGTGCCGGGGCGATCTGCATGTCGCTGACCGCGTTGCGGGCCGACTATCTGGGCCGAACCCGGCGAGTGCCTCTCATCGTCGGGCTGTGCTCGGTATTGGCGGTGTCCAATGTGGTGGTGATGAGCGGCCTGACGTTGGGCGTGGCCGTTGCCACGGTCGGCTTGATCGTCGGGTTCGTTGCCCAGCTAGCGGCCATCGGCATCATGCACGCCGCTGTGGTCGACAGAGCCTCTCACGCCGTGGCCCGGGCCACCGGCGTCACCATGACCGGCTACTACTTTGGAGCGCTGGCCACCCCGGTGAGCTTCGGCGCCTTGGTCGACTGGCTGGGCACCTACACCTGGGCTTGGCTGGTAATGGCCCTGGGCAGCGCCGCGGCCGCCGCCTGCTTCACCCGCGCCAACCGAGTGGGCGACATTGTGCCTTGATCGATGATGCGGCGACGACCAAGCTCCCAGGTTGAGGCAATGAGCTACGAGCAAGCTGACAAGCTCCCAGGTTGACACCATGAGTTACGAGCAAGTTCTGGCGCCGATTGAGATCAATGGGCTGGAGATCAAGAACCGCGTGGTGCGCACCGCGCACGGCACCAACATCGGGCAGGGGCGCATCACCGACGAGCTGATCGCTTATCACGAGGCCCGGGCCGTCGGGGGGTGCGGGCTGACCATTCTGGAGGCGGCATCGGTGCATCCCACGGATATGGGCACGCTGTGGCTGCACGACGCCTCGGTAGTGGATGACTACCGGCGGCTGATGGACCGTTTGGCCCCGTACAGCATGGCCGTGTTCCAGCAGCTTGGCCATCTTGGCTATGAGGGAGTGACCGCCGACGGCGAACCGCCGTGGTCGGCATCGGAACTGGCCGGCCCCAGCATCCGCCGCCCGGCCAAGGCCATGACCGCCGACGATATCGCTGCGCTCACCGATGCCTTCGCCCAAGCGGCCCATTGGAGCATCGAGGGCGGCCTGCACGGGGTTGAGGTCCACATCGCCCACGGCTACCTGCTCCAGCAGTTCATGTCGCCGGCCACCAACCAGCGCGCCGACCGCTACGGCGGTTCGTGGGAGAACCGCATCCGACTGGCCCGCGAGGTCGTCGCCGCGGTTCGGGAGGCGATCGGCGCAAGGATCCCGCTGGGTGTTCGAGTCGGATCAGAGGCAGTGGGCGACGGGGGAGTGACCGAGCACGACTGTGCCGAGCTGGTGAAGGTGCTGGCCGACGACGGCCTCATCGACTACGTGAACCTCACCTACGGCAGTTGTCTGCGGCCCCACAAGATCATGGGCGGGATGCACGAGCCCCCCGGCTATGAGCTGGAGGCGGCTGCCCCGGTGGTGGCGGCTGTAGACCTGCCCGCCATCGTGACCGGCCGGTTCCGCACCCTGGCCGAGGCCGACGAGCTGATAGCCGACGGGGTGGCCGACATGGTGGGCCTCACCCGAGCCCATATCGCCGACCCCGAGCTGGTGGTCAAGAGCATCGAAGGCCGAGAGACGGAAGTCCGCCCCTGTATCGCTGGAAATGACGGTTGTGTCGGTGGCCTCAACCGAGGCCGACTGTCGTGCGCGGTCAATCCCGCGGTGGGCCACGAATTGGAGTTAACACCGCTGAGACCGAGTCCTCAACCCCGACAAGTTGTAGTTGTCGGCGGGGGCCCCGGCGGCATGGAAGCAGCCCGACTGGCTGCTGTCCAGGGGCACAATGTGGTGCTGTACGAGGCTCAGGCTTACTTGGGCGGTGCCGTTCGCCAGGCCCAAGAGCTGCCCACTCGGGGTTTGCTGGGGGACATCTGCGACTGGCAGGAACGTGAATTGGCCCGCTTAGGCGTAGATGTGCGGTTGAACCAAACCGCCGATGTGCATTCCATTACCGCGGCCCGCCCCGACCTTGTTGTGGTGGCTACCGGTGCCACCGGTGCTGAGATTCCCGACATCAGCACAGTGCCCGTGGGCGCCACCGCGGTGGTCGACGACCGATTCGGCGGCTATGAGGCTCTCGGCCTGGCAGAGTGGTTGTCTACTGAGGGGTTCTCGGTCATGCTGACCACCCCCGGCCGCCGGGTAGCGGCTAACGCCCTCCTCGATCTGGTAGTCCAGCCCGCCTTGGAACGCCTCCAGACCCTTAATGTCGAAATCCAAACCAGAGTCGAAGCTCCGCCCGAGGCCGACTTCACTCTCACCGTGGCCAAACAGCCCCACGACCCGTTGTCGGCGGATCTCGCCACCGCCAACCTCAAGGTCCATGTCATTGGAGACGCCCGCACCCCCGGCACCATCCTCACCGCATTTGCCGATGCCCACAGCATCAAATTTGCTGATTGATCTCTGAGAAACCAGGAAAATCGCACCTCGTGCAAAGTCCCTGGTCAACTAAACTTTGTGGCGGTTTGCTCAAGCTTCCCATCAGCTTTGCGCACTGTGGACCGCAAGTGAAGGGTTCGCAGGAAAGGACAGAATGCCAACGATTTTGGACCACATCGTTCGCATCCTGCCCCCTGAATGGACCTCAGGTCTGGAGAAATTTGCTACTTCCATGCATACCTTTGTGGCTTGGTTCGCAGAACATGGCGAAACTGCAATGGCAGCAATTGCCAATGCTGCGTTGCCACTGGAAGAACTGAGAGGCAACCAACTTGCACGCTTCGTGCAGGTTGACCACAGTGAAATAGGCATCCTGATCGAGCACGGTTGGTACCCCGATCCTCGGATGGCTCCTATTCAGATTGTGATGCTGGCGTCATGGAGTGACAGCGATCCCGACGCGGTCGACGAGATCATGAAGAACGCATATCGAGAGGGCTTGGAGAGTATTGAAGCGAAGTTGATTGCCGAATTTCCACACCGTGGACCGGTCCTGCGGCAGGCGTTCGACGCGCATCGAGGTGGCAGTTACTTTCTGTCCGTTCCCGTCTTGTTGGCTCAAGCAGATGGAATTTGGCGTGACAGGATCGATTGCAACTTGTTCAGCGGAGACATCGGTAACGCCATTGAAACGCTCGCCGAGTTAGCCGAAGATGCAAATTCACGCGAGTTTGTGCTCGCTCTAAGCACGCCAGACTGGCCACTCGCTCTTTCAAAAAAGAAGAGGCCCGACAACTTTAGCGACTTGAACCGACACCTCGTTTTGCACGGTGAGTCAGTGGACTATGGCACAGAGGAGAACAGCCTAAGAGCCATAGCGTTTCTCAACTATTGCGCCTTTGTCCTTTCTGAGGCGGATCAGCCCGTCGGAACCTCCGGAACCATCTAGGCGATTTCCTCCGTCGAGCGGATAAAGGATGCCAGCGGGTCGAGGTTGTGGGTCCAGAAGATGGTTAGGTGTTGAGCTTGGGCTTGTTCGAGATTGTGGGTTTTGAAAATGCCTGAAAGAACGGCGCTGGGGACGGTGGCTCCGCTTCCGAATTCTTCGATCCAAGCGGAGGCTTTGGCGGCGGCGTCGTTGTTGAGCCGCTTGACGGAGTTTGTGGAGGAGTTGGACACTTTGCACTCGATGGGCATGCACCGTCCATCGTGCAGTCTCACGATCAGGTCTGCCTTTCGAGTACCGAACTTTGCTTCTCCGCAAAATTCACCCGGATCTGGAGCATTGAGCAAGCCGGGAGAGACGGTCCGCGGTTCGACTTCGGTCATACCCGCTTCCCTGAGGCGGGCCTTCACTGCCTCTTCCTGGTCCTTCGACTGCATGCGCCGGGCGGTTTCTACCCGTCGGGTGGCCATGAGGGCTGCCGTTGCCAAGGCAGCAGCGTCCTGCTCGGAATGTTCGGGTTGGCGACCTTGGTTGACCCAAGGGAACCGCTTGGGGTCGAGTCCTTGAGCGATGGTGTTTGCCACTCGGATGGACGCCACAGCGTCTTCCAGCAAAACGCGGGGAGCAAGTGATGTGTCGGCCAATTCAGCCAGATCATCGGCAGAGATGGGTGGGCCGACCACATAGCGCAAAGTCTCTAGCAGGTCGGGGTTGGTGAGTACTTCCAATAGCTCAGGATCAGGCAACTGGCTGCCCGGAATAGTTGCCAGCCGTGAGAGCCCTTCTGTCTTCTCCAGCAGTTCCTTCACGTAGCGGAGGCACTCGGAGAAGGATTCGGAATACACGCCTTGAGACTCATTGAGGCGTTGGGAGCGGAACACTTCTCGGGCCAATTCGCGTTGTTCGTCGAACTCCTCGGTTGTCCAACGGGGTGGATCTGAGAGGCTCACGACGACAGATCAGCCAGCAATACGGGATTGGGAACGGGGATGCGCTCCATCTCCGAGGGCTCGAACTTGGTTAGCCCGCCTGCGTATGTCCTTCCCTGTGCCACAGAGACGCCGGTTCTCAGCGCCGCGGCGAGAGCATCCAAGAGGTCGTCGGGCAGAGGTTCCCTCGGGTAGATGCCGTGGGCGACGTTGACGTGCCGGGCGCCAACGAGGTTGCGGACAAATGCCGGAGGGCGTCGGGCCATATATGTTGCCAATATCGGGGCTGGGGACCGCAGGCCTACAGACCACCAGGGATTGCGATGTCGAGCAACATAAGATGAGCGAGCGCCGTCTCGCTCTGCCAGCCGTAAAAATCGCTCTACTTGAATGCGTTCTTCGTCATCGAGTTCTTCCAAGTCGGCGGGCAAGTCGATAACAGCTCGAAGGCCGGCGAAGCTCGACAGCACACCGTTGGGGGAGTCGAATAGCTCCCGGGCTTTAGTCACAGACGGGAATAGCGCCCTTGGTGGCAGTGCGGGATCATTGGCTTTGGTGATCCAGGTGGAGTTGGCACCGGTGACAGCTCCCCGATGTACCCGGCAGAGTTCTCCTAACTGGACGTATCCCTCGGGCGTCGGCGGGGCCGAGATCAGCAGCGGCGACCACCTCTTCTCTTGCTTCAGCTTCTGTTTGTCCATTCTGCGCCCTCGGGCGAGGTTGGCGAGGTCTTCCACCTTCTTGACTTGGCGCATCTTGACCGAGGAAGCCTCCGAGCCGACTCGAAAGCAGACCACCGATGCTGTCGTTGCTGTACCTTCGAAGGGCATCGCATCTGGAGCGAGGACGTGGACGGACTCACCGCCCAGACCGTCGGTGAGCATTCCTCGCAGCAGTCGCCCGTAGTTGACATCCATCCACTCGGCTGAAGTGATGAAGGCACCGACGTCTCCTGATCGCGCGTGCAGCAGTGTGGCCAAGAAAAAGTGGATGTGCATGCCGGCAAGAGCACTTACAGGCAATCCGCGGCTGGCCGCGCTGCTCGTCAGCCATTCCTTCCATCGGCGTTCGATCTGGTGGTGGCGAACGTATGGAGGATTGCCCACAAATGCGGTTACCCCTTCACACCGGCCGAGATCAGCTTGTCGGTAGTCGTCCACCACTACACGGGAGCGACCATCGAGCCCTGCCGCCGTCAAATTGGCTCGGCACAACAGGGCGGCAAGCGGGTCCAGCTCGACCGCCACCAGCGAAGCATCGTGAAAGATACGTCCAGCCTTCAGGGCGAATCGTCCCGACCCTGAGCCAGGATCGATGATTCGAGCAGGCCGCTCCTTTGAGGAAATCCAGCCAACCATTGCATCCACAATCTCAGGAGGGGTGTACACCGCACCCGAAGAGCGTCGCTGCCGGGCAGACCGCAGTTGCACGAACGCATCCCCCAAAGGGTCGCCTCCTTGCTGGATGGCAGGGACAAAGTTGCCAATGGTGCCGCTAGGAGCCTCACTAGCTGCTTCAACGAGTTCCCTCTCCGCTGCAGAGAGATCAGTAAGTGACCCGTTGCTGATGATGGCCCAAGCCAAAGCCGCCAGTTCTTGCTCTGACTCCACTCGCGCCGTCACATCGAGGGGATCATCATGGTCCACCAGCTTCATCTGTTTGAAGTCTGACATAGCAGGTCTCCTGGCCAGCGGATGCGGGCTGTTAGACCTCCATGATCCCGACGTGAGTGACAGTTCCGCTTATTGCCACTTCTCAGAAGCGCAATTAATACCAACAGGCAGGAGAGCTGATCAGGCGTTCGGCGGCTGTCTTGACTATTGGAACGACACGAAGACCGAGTTGGGGGTGAGTTCTAGAACTTGTTCCGGAGTGGCCATGGGGGAGTCTTTGTCGTAGAAGTTCTTCCAGCCCCAATGGAATTGGTCGGCGTCGTCCATGGTGGTCAGGACGTTCCAGGTGTCGAAGAGGCACCTCGTACCGTCGCCAGCAACTCGGTATTCGGCTGGGTAGGGCTCGATTCACCGGCCGGGCCGTTTCCCGCCGCCAATGACGTGTCCTCTGACGCATTCCCCAATGGCAATCGACAAGATTCCCGACGCGAAATCACCCTCGGTTGAGAGGGGCCCGGCGGTCCGCAGGTCGATTTGGGTTGCGTTACTTCAGCGAGAAGGGGGGATAGCGGTCGGTGATGAGCAGCCACATATAGGCCCCTACTCGCAGCGACCAGCGGTCAACGCCGACCACGAAATCGAAGAGGCGGCGCGGGAAGCGGCCAGTGAAGATGATCGCGAACCATGCGATCACGACACTGAGCATGGCTGCGACCCACAGGATGGCCAGAACGATGTAGTGGGGGATGGCAAGAATCCACTTGACAATCGGCAGCCAACGGTTCAGGTCGCGGGCTGCGTCGGGATAGTCCAAGTCGAGGCGGACGGCTTGTTTCTCATCGGTTGATGGGTATTCGTCTCGCAGCAGGCCCAAGTAGGCCCCCACACGGGTTGTGAATCTCGTGACTTCGAGGTTCCAGTCGAACCACCAACGCGGGTACTTGCGGCGGAACAGAATCATCAGCAGTGTGGGAAGGAACAGCGCGCCACCAACCAGCCCCCGCCAGTTCTCGCTATCGTCCAGCCCGATGCCGCCGAACTGGCCGGTGACCAAACCCGCCACGATCGCGATGGGGATAATCAGCACGATCCGGAACAGCGTCTTGACCCGACTGAGTCCCCCTTCTGGATAGTCGACATCCAACCGTGCCGGGTAAGCATCGCCCATTTCGCTTGTCATTGTTTGGGTGTCAGACATGTCTGCCTCCTAGTGCCTTCGCCTGTTGGAAAACAACCCTACTGCTCGGCGGTGCCGAGGTAGGAGGCTTGGAGGTCGGGGTGGGCAAGCAGGTTCTCGGCGGTGTCGTCGAGCACGACTCGGCCGGTTTGCAGAACCCAGCCTCGGTCGGCGATGGACAGGGCCATGTTGGCGTTCTGCTCCACCATGAACACGGTCATTCCTGCTTCGTGGATCTGCTGGATCAGCTCGAAATTTTGCTGCACCAGCGCGGGGGCCAAGCCCATCGACGGTTCGTCCATGAGCAGGACTCTCGGATCGGCCATCAGAGCCCGGCCGATGGCCACCATCTGCTGTTCGCCGCCCGACAGCGTCCCCGACTTCTGGTTGAGCCGCTCCTTGACCCGGGGGAACAATTCGAACACCCGCTCCATGTCGGCCGCGATCTGACCGGAGTCGGTACGCAGATAGGCGCCGAGGTCGAGGTTCTCGCGCACCGTGAGCCGCTTGAACAGCCGGCGGTTCTCCGGGACCATGGTCACACCGCGGGACACCCGGTAACTGGTGGGCATGTCGTTGACCACTTCGCCGTCGAGCACTACCTCGCCTGAGGTGGGCTTGAGCATTCCCAGCAGCGTCTTGAGAGTGGTGGACTTGCCACTGGCGTTGCCGCCGAGCAGGCACACCAGCTCGCCCTCGTAAATCGCCAGGTTCACATCGACCAGGGCATGCACCGCGCCGTAGTGGGCATTCACCGAGCGCATCTCCAGCAGGGGGGTAGCGGCTGGTTCGAAAGGGGAGTTGCTCATTTCTCCCCGACTCCTTTGCCGAGATAGGCCTCGATCACCAGGGGATCATTGGCCACATCGGCATAGTCGCCCTCGGCGATCTTCACCCCGTGGTCCAGCACCACCACCCGGTCCGACACTTCTTGCACCACCCCCATGTCGTGCTCGATGACCACGATGGCGAAACCCCACTCGTCGCGCAGTCGGCCGATCAGGCCGGTGAGCTCAGCTGACTCCACCGGGTTCATCCCTGCCACCGGCTCGTCGAGCAGGATGAGCTTGGGTTGGGTGGCCATGGCCCGGGCGATCTCCAGTCGGCGTCGGTTGGCGTAGGAGAGGGTGAAGGCGGGCTGGTCCATCCGATAGCCGATCAGCCTGGTGCCAAAAAACCCGAGGATTCCCTCGGCCCGCTGGCGAATCTCGGCCTCCTCCTGGCGAAAGGCCCGGGTGTAGAACAAGGCCCCGAAGGCGTGCTGTTTGGTGCGGCAGTGTTGCGACACCATCACGTTCTCCAGCACTGACATGTTGGCGAACAGGCGCACGTTTTGAAACGTCCGGGCAATGCCCCGCGAGGTCACCCGGTTGGGATCCAGCCCCAGCAGGGACTGGCCCTCGAAGACGATGTCGCCGTCAGTGGACTCAACCGTGGCGGTGATGGCGTTAAAGAGGGTGGTCTTGCCAGCGCCGTTGGGTCCGATCACCGAGACGATCTCGCCTTCGTGCACCTCAAAAGTGAGATCGTCCAAAGCGTGCAATCCCCCGAAGTCCACGCTGAGACCTCGGGTCTCCAGCAGCGGTTGGCGGGCACCTGCCGCCACAGCTCCATTGGCAGGTCGGACGTCGGTCATGGCTTCACCGCCGACGGCGAGCCGCCAGTCCCGTTCCCGCCGTCATCGTCATCGACTTCGCCCCGGAGCCAGGCATCCTGGGCCATCTCATGCTGGCGCAGCTCGCGCGTGCGCCGCACGCTGGGGATGAGGCCCTCGGGCCGGGCCAGCATCATCCAGATGAGCAGCGCCCCGTAAATGAGCAGCTTGAACTCGGAGAATTCCACCAGCAGGCCGGGCTGCTTCGGACCCCCCAGCACCCCGATCAGCACCGCGGAGCCGGCGATCACTCCAACGATGTTGCCCATGCCCCCGAAGATCACCACCACGAGGATCACAATCGACACCAAGATCAGAAAGCTCGCCGGGAACACCGATCCGACCTTGGCCGCGAAGATGGCCCCGCTGAACGATCCCAGCACCGCGCCCACCACGAAGGCCAGCAGCTTCACGTTGACGGTGTTGATGCCCATGGCCTCGGCCACCGTCTCGTCCTCGCGCACCGCCATCCAGGCCCGCCCCAGCCGGGAGCGCTCCAGCCGCCACGAGACGTAGATGGCCAGGGCGCAGAAGGCCAATACCAAATAGAAGACCCGGCGCGGGTCGGTGCCGGCCACATCGGTGAGGCCGAAAATGCCCGCCGCGGGGATATTGGTAATGCCCTGGGACCCGCCAAACCACCCCGACAACCAGTCGGACAAGAAAAGCAGTCGGATGATCTCGCCGAATCCCAGGGTGACGATGGCCAAATAGTCGCCCCGCATTCGGATCACCGGCGCGCCGATGAACAGCCCCACGAGGCCGGTGATGATCACCACCACGATGAGGGCCGCCAGCCAGGGCATCTCGGGGGCGATCTTGGGAGAAGTGGCCGCGGTGAGCACCGCGGCCGAGTAGCTGCCGACGGCGAAGAAGGCCACGTAGCCCAAATCGAGAATGCCGGCCAGGCCGACCACCACGTTGAGGCCCAGGGCCAGCAGCACGAACAGCCCGACATTGGCCAGCAGCTCATTGGTGAGCTTGCCCGCGAACAGCGGCAACACGATCAGCACGGCCGCGGTCAAGAGGATGAGCCCCACGTTGGCCCGGGTGCGCTGAGCGCCCTCCAGCTCGGTGACGCGGGCCCGGGCCTGGCGGAAACGGCCCCGGCCCAGCACGCCGAGCATGCCCGAGACGACGGCCAGTCCCACGGCACTGGGCCAGTCCACTCCGCCCCGCCGGGCATACAAGCGGTCGGTCAGCGCTTCGAGCCCCAATCCCTCGGCCAAGTCCACCACCAGTGACTCCAGCACCGCCGCACCGGCCACGGCGAGGACAATGGTGATAATCGCCCGACGGCTCCGAGGCCCGAGCAGTCGTAACCCGCCTCCCGCCGCGCCCATCCCCGCGCCGATCACCAGCCAGATCACTACTGCGAACCACGTCGCGTCGCCGAAGGACAGCAAGTCGAGGAGTATTGGGCTCCAATTGACCAGGGGCTCGCGAAGGTCGAAGTGAGTGATTAGCACCGCCAGCAGCGACAGACCTCCGCCCGCCAAGGCTCCGCAGCAGACCCCGCCCACTACCTCATTCGGTCCCGGGGCGTAGGTGAGCACGCCCTCGCGTTTGATCTGATGGCCCTGGCGGTAGCCGACGGCGAACGGCAGGATCAACAAGACGAGGTACCCCAAGCTCAGCACCGGCTTGACGATCAGCCGCTCGTCGAGCCTGACCGGCATGTTGGACAAGGCGATGAAGATCTGCCCGAAGGCGGCGATCGAACCCATGCGGGCGATCCGCCGCCAATCGTGGGCGAACGCGGGCCGAGGGGCAGCCAGCGGAGCTTCCGGCTGCGGCCCACCCGGTTGGGGCCCGGTCGTCGGGGGCAGGGTGGCGGTCATGTGCGATCCTCAGCTGGCAAGCGCTCGCCGAACAGCCCAGCGGGCCGCAGCAACAGCACGCCGATGAGCACGGCGAAAGCCACCGCATCGCGCAGTTGCGATACGCCGCTCACCCCCAGCGGTTCAAGGATTACCAGCGGCCCCACCGATTCGGCCACTCCGATGGAGAGCCCTCCAGCCATGGCCCCGCCCAGATGGCCGATGCCGCCCACCACCGCGGCGCTGAAGGCCTTGATGCCGGGGAGGAAGCCGGTGGTGTGGATCACGCTGCGGAACAAGATTCCCCACAGGATCCCGGCCAGCCCCGCCATGGCCCCGCCTAGCGCGAACACCTTCACGATGGTGCGGTTGACGTTGATGCCCATCAGCGCCGCAATCTCGGCGTCTTCGGCTACGGCCCGCATGGCCTTGCCGCTCTTGGTGCGTTCCACGAAGTACCACAGGCAGATCATCGAAGCCGCCGCCACCAAGATCACCAGTATTTTGGCTCCCTCGATATCCAGGAACGTGTGCTTTGTCCTTATCCAGTCGGGCACGTCGGGATAGGCCTTGGCCGCGGGCCCGAGCAGCACGACTGACGCGTTCTGGAGGAAGAAGGACACGCCGATCGACGTGATCAGCGGTATCAGCCGGGGGGACCCCCGCAGCGGCCGATAGGCCACCCGTTCCATGATGACCGCAGTCAATGAGCACACCAGGATCGACACGACCATGATGAACACAAGGGAGCCGACGAAGTTGCTCTCCCACAATCCGGCGTCAGCCAGCTTGTTGGAGGTGATCATGCCGGTCATGGCTCCCACCATGAACACCTCGCCGTGGGCGAAGTTGATGAACCCGAGCACCCCGTAGACCATCGAGTATCCCAAGGCGATCAACCCGTACATGGCGCCCTGGGTGACCCCCGAAATAATCAGCCCTTGGAACTGGGCGCCGGTGAGGCCGGTGGCGTCGGGGTTGGCCCACTGGGCGAACGGATTGTCGGTGTTGATCTCCTGGGCGATAAATGCCAGCAGACCCAGACCTATAACCGTGAGCGCGGCCACCCGCATGAAGGTAAGGAACCAGTCGACACCGGTGCGCGATTTACGAGCACGGCGTCGCACGGGACGTACTTCAGCGCGAGCCATCGAGTCGCGCCTTCGCAACTAGAGCGAATTCAGCATCGGCATGCAATCAGGGCGATCATCTCATCTGGCCCACGCGTACACCACGTTCTCCATGCTTGCGTCGGCGTTCTCCTCACCACCGATGTTCTGGACAACGGTGATTCGAGATGCACCGCAGTCGCCGAACTCATCGCAGTTGATCGTGCCGATCAGGCCTTCGAAGCCTTGCACGCCATTGAGGTAGTCGCGGATGCCCTGACGGTCGATCATCAGCGTGCCGCTATCCACCCACGAAGCGGCCTTGATTGCCTTGAGCAGCAAAGTTGCTGCGTCGTATGCGTGGGCCCAGAATGGCGCAGCGGGCCGCTCGCCAAATAACTCTTCGTACACTTCCAAGAACTCGTCGGCGGTCGTTCCGGTGCTCTCATTCTCGTTCGACCCGAACCGCGTATCGGGGCCCGACAGGTACATGCCGGCTGTCTGCGGCAACGCGAGGTAGTCGAGATTGAGCAGACCGTCAGCCCCCATCAGAACAGTGCTCTCCAGACCTGAGACCCCCGGGGCCTGATCCGCCACGAAGTTGCCCGCCGGTTGGAAGATCGGAAAGAACAACAGCTCAGGTGAGCTTGCTGCAATCTCCGTCAAGACCGGGACCATGTCGGTGTCGTCCTTGTTTACCGCCGTCGCGGCGGTCACTGTGCCTCCGTCGCGCTCAAAGAAATCCTTGAATGCCTCGGCCAATCCTTGTGTATAGGGGTCGCCGTCGTGGATTGTCGCGGCCTTGGTGAGTCCCAACTCCTCAAGAACGAACGTGGACACGGCCTCGCCCTGAGCACGGTCGTTGTGCGCTGTGCGGTAGTAGCCGACGCTGCGATTCTCCCCCTCTGTGCCGGCAAGATCCGATGTCAGCGCGGGCGAGGTATTCGACGCCGAGATCATCACCATGCCTGCGTTAGTGATGAGTGGCGCTGCGGCCACCGCCGCGCCGGAGCACGATGTGCCAATCACCCCGATTACGTCTTCGTCGGCGACAATGATCTGGGCCGCGGCCTGTCCGCCATCGGCGGAGCACAGATCGTCGAGGCCTGTGCCCATGTCGACATCAAAGCCGTGGATCTGCCCAAAGTGCTCGATGGCGAACTCGACTGCACGTTGATTGGGCAAGCCCAAGAAGGCCACATCGCCGGTGATGGCCTCCAGCGAGCGGATCTGGATAGCGTCGCCCTCCTCAACCTCGACAATGCCCAGCGAGCCGTCGCCCATGGCAGTGCCCCGGTCACCGATGTCAACGCCATCGTCGTTGCCGCAACTTGTTGCCAGCAGCGAGAACACCGCCACCATGGCGAGCAATATGGTCCATGCCCGACGATGTTTTCTGAAGAATCCAGACCCATCCACAGCTGTCCCTCCTGGTTTGTTGGCTGAATGCGGGATACCAAAGCGTAAGCCCACACCAGGCGAATAGCAACAATGGGTCAAATGGTCGCTCATATCCGAATTCGCACTCCGGTCAGGTCACCAGGTCAGGGGCGATGTCGTCGAAGCGGGGACGACCTATCAGCGCCAGTGTGCGGTCGATGTCGGTGCGGTATGTGTCGAGTATGCGGGCCACTCCGGCCTCGCCGGCCACCGCCAGACCCCAGAACCAGCTCCGCCCGCCCATCACCGCTTGGGCACCCAGGGCCCGGGCCTTCACCACGTCGGAACCCCTCTGGCAGCCGCCGTCCACCAGAACCTCGGCCCGGTCGTCCACCGCTTCGGCGATCTGAGGGAGCACGGCAAAGGCCCCCGGCACCGAATCGAGTTGGCGACCCCCGTGGTTGGACACGATCACCCCGTCGGCCCCCCATCTCACGGCGGCCTCAGCGTCGGCCACGGTGATGACTCCCTTCACCAGCAGTGGACCCTCCCACTCTCGCCGCAGCCAGACCAGATCGTCCCAGGTGCGAGACGGGTCGGCCAGCTCTCGGTCGACGTAGGCCCCGATGGCGCTAGCGTCGTCGCCCACGCCCAACTCCACCAGGCTTCCAAAGGTGATGTCGGGGCCAGTGATCAGCTGACGCAACCACCGCAGCCGCCGGGCGGTGTCCAGCGCGCTGTTCCAGCGGATGCGGGGGGGAAGCGACATGCCATTGCGCAGGTCGCGCTCTCGCTTGCCCACCACGGGCACGTCCACGGTCAGCACGAGGGCCTCGTAGCCAGCGTCTCGGGCTCGGTTGACCAGTGAGCGCACCACCTCGGGGCTTTTCCACAAATAGAGCTGAAACCAGCGCCGGCCGTTGGGAGCGGCGGCGGCGATGTCCTCCAGCGAATAGCCCGAGCCGGTGCTCACCGCGAAGACAGTGCCCGCGGCGGCGGCTGCTCGGGCCGCAGCCAGCTCGCCCTCGCGGTGTACCAGCGTGGCCAAACCGGCGGGGGCCAGCAGAAACGGCAGGGACACTGGCTGACCCAACACGGTGGTGGACACATCGCGGTCGGCCACGTCCACCAGAAAGCTCGGGGCCAGCTCCACTTCGTCGATGGCCGCCCGGTTGGCGGCGATGGTCAGCTCTCCCTCCGCGCCGCCCTCCACGAAGTCGAACACCATTTTGGGGAGCCGTCGTCGGGCCTCCTCCCGGAAGTCGGCGTAGGAGTGCCACCGGGCCGCCCCCTTAGGGGCTCGGGCCAGCATCCCGGGCAGGGCGCGCAGCCTCATGGGCCTGCCGACGCCCCGGGCATGGCCGCAACCAGCAGCCGCGTGACGGCTCGCAGCGTTGGCACCTCAAGGCCGTGGCCGTCGGCGATATCCACCAAGTCCCCGAACACCGCTTGCACTTCGAAAGGCCGACCCCGGTCGATGCTCTGCAATATGGATACTCGCACTCCGGTCTCCCCGGCCGCCTCCATGCCCTCGCCCACCGCGGCTAGCCGCTGATGGGCTTCCGCTCGGCTCTCCTGGGTCAGAGCACGTATCTGGAACGGCCCGTGACCGTCGATCAACTCCACTCCCTCGGCGGCGGCGACGGCCGCCCCCTCGCAGGCCAGGTCGTAGAACACGTCCCGGGTCTCGGCCATGAGGAATATCCGGTGATACACCAGCCGGGTCAGCCCCACCACCCCCATGGCTGCGGCGGCCAGCACTCCTTTGGACCACAGCGCAGGGGCAATGTCATCGTGAACCTCGAGCTTGCGCTCCGGCAAGGCTTGGGCGATGGCGTCGGCGGTGCCCGTCGCAGTGGTGGACAAGTCGCCCAGCAGGGTGGGGCCGTCAAAGGAGTGGGAAGCGTGCCCGGGCTCGCCCAGTGTGCCGCCCACCAGCGACACGCAGCCCACCGCGGCCGATCCGAACCGAGCCACCAGCGGCTCGGCCTGGCGCACCCCGTTCTGCACTGAGAAGGCCGCTTGAGCGGTTCCCCGGTAGCCCGTCAGCAGTTCGGGGTTGTCAAACGCTTTGCTGGCCAAAAGCAAGATGTCGCAGTCGCCGGCATCGGCAGGATCCGACACTGCTCTGATTGCCATCGGAGGCTGGTCGTCGATGCGCAGGCCACCCTGGCTTATGGCTTCGGCGTGGGCGGGACGGGCCACCAGGGTCACATCGGCACCGGTCTCGGCGAACCACGCGCCGTACACCGACCCCAGCGCACCCGCGCCCAGCACCACTACGGTCGTCATTGGCTAGCTCTCATCTGTGCCATACCCTAGAGCCATGACTGCACCGGAGATTGTCCACGACATCGTGTTGGCCAGTCGGGCCCTGACCGTACGGGGATGTGACACCGGCATTGGCGGCCACGTGAGCGTTCGGGCCACCGGCGAGGACGCCTTCTGGATCAACGCCTTCGACCGAACCTTGGGCGAGATAACTCCCGACGATGTGATGAAGCTCGATTACGACGGCAACCTGCTGGAGGGCAACCGGGAGGTGAGCCTGGGCTTCGAGTTCCACGCCGGGGTGTACCAGCACCGCAACGACGTCAACGCCATCGTCCACAGCCACGGCCGGTGGATCACCGCGCTGGCCTCACTGGCCCGCCCGCTCAAGATGCGCCACAACCTTTGTTGCATCTTCCATGACGACCAGGTGCTCAGCCCCGACGACCGCTTCGAGTCCATTGGCCCGGCCATCGAGACCAACCACACTGTGATCATCCCCTGGCACGGCGCCATCACCGTCGGCGAAACCCTGGCCCGGGCCGCGGCCCTGCACGCCACCCTGGAAGACCAGGCCCAGCTCGACGTGAGACTCGAACCCACCGACGCACCGGAGATCCCCGAGCACCTGCGGCTCGGCCTGAAGAAGCTGGTGGACGACCAAGCCGGCTACCTGGAGCAGACCTGGACCCTCATGCGCCGCCAAGGCCAACGCCACCTCGACGCGCACCCCACGGGCTGATCAGGTAGCCAGATCAGCCATGGAGGCCAGCTCATAGGGCTGGCTGGTTAGCCACTCCTTCCAGTCGGCAAGGCCGAATAGCTCGTATTCGTCGGTGCGGACATGGAACGTGTCGGGCTCGATCGCTTCTATCTCGGCCCCGCCGGGGGCGTTGGGATGGAACGCGCAGAACACCAAGCCCTCTTCCAGGCCGCCGAGCATCCCTTGGTAGTCGGCCGGCTGGTGCGGTGGCCGGGAGAAGTCGGTCTCCAGCACCAAATCGAACACCGGCATACCCGCAGCCCGAGCGGTGGCCGCCGCCGCCCCGATGCCCTGGTCGGCGGCATGAGCCTCCTGGGAGCTGGCCACATGGCGGTTGGGTCCGTAGGCGGCCAACGAGTCGCAAATGAGCACCGGCACGCCGTAGTCGATGCCCACGGCCACATACCGGTCGCACCACTCCGGGGCTAGCGCCGAGCCCATGTGGGCGTCGAGGTGGGTCACGTTGATCCCGAATTCCAGCGCCCGGTCGATCTGCGCCCGCCATTCCTGTTCCACCGCCTCGGGGTGGGCGTGGCGCCGAACCGAGGCCACATCGCGCCACAACAAACCGTGCTCGTCAACCAACCCCGAAGACGGACCCACCGAGCTCACCGGACCCCAGCGGTAGTGCTTCTTCTCGGCGTTGAGGGTGAGATGGATGCCGCAGTCGAGGGAGTCATCACCGGCGGCGATCTCGGCAATCTCGCTGAACCACGGGCACGGCACCATCACCGAGCCGGAGGTGATGGTGCCGAAGTGCGACAGCTCCACGTAAGCCCGGTTGGCCCCGTGGCACATCCCCACGTCGTCGGCGTGGATCACCAGTCGAGTCACAGTTTGGAAACTAGCCCGCTTACCATCTTGTCGTGGCCCTGAGTCATTTCCCGTCCACCGCCGACCCGGCCGAAGTAAGCGATCACCTGCGACGCTTCGGCTACGCCATCGTCGACGATGTGGCCGACCCGGCCACTATGGACCGGCTCCAAACCGAGGCCATGCCCTACATCGAGGCTTCGGACGCGGGGCGAGACGAGTACGACGGCCGCTTCACCCGCCGCACCGGCGCCCTGGTGGCCCGCTGTCCCACTGCCCGTGAGCTGGTAATGGACCCGGTGGTGGTCGGGGTGGTGAGCCACTTCCTCAACCATGTGAGCGCGGTACAACTCCACCTCACCCAAATCATCTCAGTGGAGCCGGGAGAGACCCGCCAAAAGCTGCACCGCGACGAGATGGCCTTTGACTTCTTCCCGTTCGGCGCCGATTACCACGTGCAGTGCAACACCATGTGGGCGCTCACCGATTTCACCTCGGCCAACGGTGCCACTCACATCCTGGCCGGTTCCTCGGGACTCTCTGATGCTGAGTCTTTCCAACTGCCCGACGCCCAGGCCGAGATGGGTCGGGGCAGCGTGCTGTTTTACGAAGGAAAGGTGCTGCATGGCGCCGGGGCCAACTCCAGTGATGGCGTGCGCCGGGGGGTGAACATCACCTACGCGGCAGGCTGGGTTCGCCAGGAGGAGAACCAGTACCTGGCCTGCCCGCCCGAAATCGCCCGCACCCTCGACGACGGCCTGCTGCGAATGATGGGCTACACCCAAGGCGCCTTCGCCCTCGGCTATGTAGGCGACCAAACCGATCCTCTGGCCGCTCTGCGAGGCGGTACCGCCAAGGCCAAGACCATCGGCGCAGTGGCCCAGTTCAACGAGAACGCCCGGGATTTCGTCATCGACATCGACGACCTGGAGAAGTCGGATTAGTTCTAACCGAGCTACCGTGCCGGGATGGCTTTGATCACCGACCCATTCCATACCGGCATCGTTGTGTCTGATGTAGAGGAGGCTATGGCCGAAATCTCGGCCTCCACCGGGCTGACCTGGCACTCGTTGCAGTCTCTTGATCTGGACTTGCTGATAGACGGCGAGGTGGTGCCCACCAGTGTGCGGTTCTCCTACACCGTGGAAGGGCCGGTGCAACTTGAGGTGGCCGACGGCCCCAAGGGCTCGTTCTGGGATGCCGACCTCTACGGTGGCCTGAACCACATGGGCTACTGGACCGAGAACCTTCACGGCGACATCGCCGCCTTGCAGGACGGCGGGTGCGAGCTGATGTACGGCGGGGCCGCCGAGGGTGGCGGCCTGGAAGGATTCGCCTTTCTGGTGCCGCCCTCTGCGGGGATGAGGATCGAGCTGATCGACGTGGCCATGCGCCCCGCCTTCGACCGCTGGTTCGCGGGCGGAGAGTTCGGCTGATCGCCGGGAGAACTTCGGGCGATGACCGCTACTCTTGACGGGGTGACTGCCGCGCCCGTCTTCGATCAGATTCCGGTGGTGGATCTGGGTCCACTGTCGGGTTCTCGGGCTGAGCGGGAGACCATCGCCGAGGAGCTATGCCGAATCTGCCACGAGGTCGGCTTCTTGCTGGTGGTTAACCACGGAGTGTCCAGCGGGCTGAGCGAGGGCATCTTCGACATGATGCACCGCTTCTTCGCCCTGTCCGGCGAGCAGAAGAAATTGATCGACAAGCGGCGCTCTCGCCACTTCCGGGGCTGGGAGCCTGAAGGGGCCGAGTACACCAACAACCGTCCCGACATCCGAGAGCAGATCGACTGGTGGACTGAGTGGCCCGCCTACCCCGTCGACGTCGAGCCCTACTACCTGCGCCTGCTGGGTCCCAACCAGTGGCTTCCCGAAGAGGTTTTGCCCGGTCACCAAGAACTCACCAACCAGTGGTTCGACGAATTGGGCGCCTTGGCCAACCGCCTCTTGGGGGCGCTATCTCTGGGGCTGGGGCTGGGGGAGGACTACCTGGAGCGGTTCTTCGGAGCCCAAACCATGTCGTTGGCCAAATTCATCCACTATCCCCCCACCCCCGAGGGCGAGGCCGGGGTCAATGCCCACCGCGACACCGGGTTCTTGACCGTGCTCGACCCTGGGCCCACCGCCGGGCTGCAAGTACAGAACCAGGAGGGGGAGTGGATCGACGTGCCCTCGATTGAGGAGTCGTACGTGATCAACCTTGGCGAAACCCTCCAAGCCATGACCGGCAACTACCTGGTGGCCACCGCCCATCAGGTGATCACCACCGAAGAGCGCTACTCGGCGGGCTATTTCCACGGCCCCTCGCTGGATGTTTGTCTGGCCCCGCTGCCCCTCGGCGACCGATTCGCCCAGGCTGTGGCCGATAGCCCCCACCACAACAGCGCCGGGTTCATGGCCAGCATTGCCGAAACCGAGGCCGGAGTGGCCGACATGTCCAGCTCCTATCGCCCCACAACCTACGGCGAGCAGCTCTGGAACTACTTCTCGCGCAGCTACCCCGAAAACGTCGCCGCCCATTACGGCTGAACAACATCCACCGCAAAGGGCACGGCCCGGAGCGGGGTTGGGCTTCGCTCCGGGCCGTTGGGGGGTGGGTGGTGGTCGGGACCGGCGTCGATCCGGTGACCTTCCGCTTTTCAGGCGGACGCTCTGCCAACTGAGCTACCCGACCATGTTCTGTTGTGCGGTCCCGACGGGATTTGAACCCGCGACCTCCGGCTTGACAGGCCGGCGTGCACTCCAAACTGCACCACGGGACCTTGCTTTAACTGCCCTCCCATGAGGTCCACGCGCTGGACGCGACTGACGGGGGCTCACGTACTCTACTCGCGTACTGGGCGGTCCGACCTACTTGTATTTGAGCGTCTCGCCGGTGATTTTGGTTTGAATGATGGGGCTGAACCTATCCAGCGGAGGTCTATGAGGGCGAACGCGCGTGGATGGGGCGGGATCTGGGGCGGCCGCGGCGGCTGCCGCGCAGCCCGCACTCCCAGACCGATGCCGGTTGGCGCGTCTTAGTGCGCTCGACGGCAACGTGAAGGTTCGACCCGAGACATGATGTTTTCCTAATGGCAATATGAGACATGATGTTTTCCTAATAGCAATATTTTGTCAGACCCACTGTTGTTGGTGCATTATGCAGGCCGTATGTTGCCCGCTATTCAGACCCAGCCAGCTCAGTGGCCTCCACCACCTGCGTATGCATCCGCCGAAGTCATGTGTCCTATGAGCCCCCCCTTTGGCCGGTCGGTCTCGGTGATGGGGCGTGGAGAGCATGGTGAGTACTAGGTCTCGGGCGCGCAGGGGTTCGGTGTGGGCCGCGCTCGGCGGCGTGGCGCTGCTTGTCGCGTTGTTGGCCCCTTTGACTTCTGCGGGAGCGCAGGTTGGGCCTGCGGCCCCGGACAACTTGAATGCGGTGCCCGGCAATGGGCAGGTCACGCTGAGTTGGACCGCGGGCGTCGACAACGGCAGCACGGTGCTGCGGTGGGAATACAGGCAATCGACTCCGGCCACCAATGTGTGGATTCCGATACCCGGCAGCCATCGCAACACCTTCCGACACACTGTCACTGGTTTGACCAACGGCACCGCTTACGGTTTTCAGGTTCGGGCGGTGAGCGGTGCGGGCAACGGAGCGGCGTCCACGGCTTCTCCAGACGTTGTTCCGTCGACGGTTCCGGCCGCTCCTGCTGGTTTGCGGGTCGACGTCGGCAATTCCGTGGCGGTGCTGTTGTGGACGGCGGCGGTCGCCGATACCGCGGCCGACGGCTTCTCTGCCATCAGTTCGTATCAGTATCGCCAGAGAACTGGTAGCAGCGACTATGGCCCCTGGACTGTGATCGTCGGGTCTGGTGCGGCCACCGCGGACCACACCGTGGGCGGGCTGCTCAACGGCACCAGCTATCAGTTCCAAATTCGTGCGGTGAACGACAACGGGGCGGGGGCGTCGGCTGAGACGACATTAGCCACGGTGGGCACTGTGCCGGGGCGTCCCCGCTCGTTGAGCGCGGTTCCGGGCGACCAGATGGTCACGTTGTCGTGGACGGCCAGCAGCGACGGCGGCTACCCCGTCACCAGTTGGCAGTTCCGGCTGACAACGGACGATGGCGTCTTTACCGAAACCGCACCGGCCTGGGTCGCCATTCCCGAAAGCGGGGCCGACACCACCTTCTACACCGTGGTCAGCTTGGACAACGCGAGGCGATACAAGTTCCAGGTGCGGGCGGTGAATGCCCGCGGAGAGGGCGCGACGGCTGAGAGCGCGGTGGCCGACCCCGGCACGGCGCCGGGCGCGCCCACGGGGCTGTCGGGGGCCGCCACCCATGATTCCATCACCTTGACGTGGTCCCCGCCGCTCAATGAGGCCACCACCGCAGTGAACAACGGAGGCAACCCGATCGTGCGCTATGAGTACTCGGTGAGCGCCGATGGCGGCGACTACGGCGAGTGGATACCCGTTCCCGCCGACGCCCTGTTCAAGGCGCCGGTGCGGGCACCTCCCGCAGCTCCCATGGTGGTGTCCGACATCAACGCTCGCACTGCCGAAGTGGCCCACATTGTTCGCGACCTCACCAGGGGAACGCCGTATCGGTTCAGGGTTCGCGCCGTCAACGCCATCGGCGCCAGCGATCATGTCGGGTTCCAAGACGACCATCCGGTGTACTTGGGAACACGGCCGCCGTCGCCGGCTGAGTTCAGCGCCCGCGCCATCTACAGCGTTTCCACCGGCACGGCCGAAGTGGACTTGGCGTGGACCTCCGGCGGCGACGGCGACTCCCCCATCACCCGGTGGCAGTACCGAACCCACACCACCCTGGCCGGCTTGAGCAACAATTCGCTCAGCTCCTGGGTGGACATCTGCAACAGCCTTCCCGCCTACTCCGGTCCTGCGCTGCGCTGTCACTCATCCACCGACAGAGTCACTCTGCCCCGGGACCCGCTGACTCCAGGCGGCACCGACGGCCCCGACGGCACATTGGCGTTCACGATTGGCAGCGAGCACTTCTTCGTGATCCGGGCCGTCAATGCCCACGGCGACGGCTTGCTATCGGTCACGGCCAGCGCCGAATTCCCGGTGAGCGTGCCCACCGCCCCCGAAGCCGTCTACATCGGAGGCGCCACCGGCTCTGTGTCGAGTGCCAACATCACGCTGAATTGGCGGCCATCGCTCTCAGGCGGCAGCCCGATTTTGCGCTACGAGTACGCGGTGAGTACCGGTACCGGATCGTGGGGCGCCTGGACGAACGCAGGCACCGGAACCACGTTGACCTACGACGTGGCCTCCTCCACGCCCGCGGGTGCGGTGCATCGGTTCAGAGTTCGGGCGGTGAACGGCGAAGGCCCCGGCACCTACACCCAATCGCCGGCCATCGTTGCCGGCGCTCCCGGAACTCCGGGCGCCGCCGGCCTCGCCACCGACAATGCCCCCAGCCTCAACGCCTCACCGGGGAATTCCCAGATCACCCTGTCCCTGACCGGCACCACCGGCAATACCGACGCCACCACCCGGTGGGAGTACTCCTACCGGATTGGATTCGGCCGCTACAGCGATTGGACCTACAGCAACACCGGCGCTCAGTTCAACCCCGGCAACATCAACCCCATCGACGGCCTGCGCAACGGCGTGACCCACAACTTCAGGATCCGCGCCGTGAACGCCGGCGGACTCGCCGGCCCTGAGCTGGTGTCGGCCTCGGTCAGGCCGGGGGTCGCCCCGCCAGCGCCGCTGGGGCTGAGAGCGACCCCCGGCGATGAACAGATCACCTTGTCGTGGATGTCGCAGGGCAGCGGCGGCCGGCCCATCATCCGGTGGCAGGTGTGCGGCGGCGAGACCCCGCCACTGGGAACGTACCCAGACTGCGGTGCCGACGAAAATTGGGCCGACATTCACTACAGCCGTTCCGGCACCACGTCGCACACCATCACCACCCTTTTGGGCACCCAAACGCCCCTCACCAACGGCAAGAGCTACACCTTCCAGGTGCGGGCCCGCAACTCCATCGGCGGCGGAGCTCCCGCCCAGACATATCCGGCCACGCCGGGGCGGGTGCCGGGCGCTCCTTCTCGGCTACTGGTGGACGCAGGCAGCGGCCGGGTCACCATCACCGTCTATCCGCCGCTGGAGGACAACGGCAGCTCAATCGTGGGCTATGAGGTTCGCAAACGCCGCGGCGACGGCCCCTACGACGCCTGGGAGGCCCTGGGCACCACCGCCACATCTATGGCGAGGCCGTCGGCTGAGGGCGGCGCAGTGGTATCCGGTCTCATCAACGGCGTCACCTACACCTTCCAGATACGGGCCGTGAACGCCTTCGGCCCCGGCCCCGCCACCACCTCGGCCCCCATCACCCCGACCGGCGCACCTACCGTTGCCATGCTGGACGCCGAGGCCGGCGACACCCAAGCGGAGCTCACCTGGGTCCTGGGAAGCAACGGCGGACGCCCCATCACCGGCTGGCAGTACCGCCAAAGCGAGTCGGGCGGCGGCTACCGCCCCTGGACCGACATCGCCAACAGCGGTCCCGACACCACCGGCCACACCGTGGGAGGCCTGACCAACGGCGTCAGCTACACCTTCCAGGTGCGGGCGGTGAACAGCTTCGGCGCTAGTGCCGAAATCACCTCGGCCTCCATCACCCCGGCTGCTGTTCCTGCGGCCGTTGCCGTTTAGCACGGTCTAGTTCGCGCTCGACGGCACCCCTCGTGGGCCTCTCCTCATTCCAGTTCCACCCCACCCTCGGGCCTCGCCTTCTGAATAGGGGTTCGTGCGGTCCCGCACACCGCGCCTGCCAACCCCGACATACCCCGGACTGTTGTGTAGAGCCACTCACAACTGCGTGCCAAGACGTTTCAGGGCAGGGGCCGGGAAGCTGAGCCTCCCGGCCCAAACACAACGTGGCAGCGGCATGGTGCCAACCACTCGACGAAACGGCATCACCGTCGGTGGCCGAGGCTCCCTCGACTATTGTGAGGATTTCATATGAGAGACACTAGATATAGACGTGACAACACAAGTTATCCCCTCTGTGACCGCGTATATCTGAGCCATGTACGTCCTATCTGCTAGTTTCCTACGATGTTGTGTCGGTTTTGGCATAACTTCGGCAAGTATGCGATGGGTATACCAAATCCCATCGGATTAGAGGGACGTGGTCTGAATATGGCCGTTAGGTCGGTGTTCCGGGTTGTTGCTGGTTGGTCGGGTGGCCGTCGGGTTGTTTTGACGCTTGCCGCGGCGTTGTTGTTATTGGTGTTGGGGTTGTCGGGGGCTGTGGTGCCTTTGGCGGCGCAGGACGATGTTGTGGGTGCGGGGCCGTTGGCGGGTTTTGTTGTGGTGGATGCGGGGGATCAGTCGGTGGTTGCGGAGTTGGTGGATGGTTCGGATGTGGTGGTGGGCGATCCGGTTGGGGGGAGTTATGGGTTCCGGGTGGAGTTGGCGGCTGGCGAGGTTGTGGGGAGTGTGGGTTTGGAGTTGAGCGGGGCGGCGGCGCATTCCCAGGTGGAGAATTATGCGCCGTATTCGCTGTATGGGGATTATCGCAACGGCGCGGCCCGGTGGTTGTCGGGCGGGGCGTTGCCGGAGGGGGAGTATGTGTTGCGGGCGGTGGCGTATTCGGGTCGGCGGTTGTCGGGTGTGGTGTTGGGGGTTTTGGAGGTTGCGTTCTCGGTGTCGGGCGCGCGGCCTGGTGAGGAGGCGGTGTCGGGGGTGTTGGCGCCTGTGGGGTTGTCGGCGACGGCGACGCACCGGTCGGTGCGGCTGGCGTGGGTGGCGCCGCATTTGCCGGATCACGGGTATGGGGACTTTTCGATCGGCGATATGTTTGTGGAGCGCCGCGAGGGGGGCGGGGCGTGGTCGACGCTGGACTGGGTGTCGTATTTCGGGATCGATTGGGACTCCGGCGAGGCCTGGTACCACGACACCAGCGGTGTTGTGGCGGGCGCGGCCTATGAGTATCGGGTGGGGCTGGAGGCCCACAGGTTCCGCGACGGCGTCCATGAGCGTCTGCCCGACGTGTTCTCCGATGCGGTGGCGGTGACTGTGGAGTCCGCGCCGCCGGTGGCGCCTGGGGGTTTGGGGGCTGTGGCGCAGGGCGGCGGGGTGGCGCTGAGCTGGACGGTGCCCGAGCAGCCGTCGTGGGCGGAGGTGTTCTTCGTGCAGGTGAGGCGCACCGACAGCGCTAGGCGCGCGCCGTTGGACGTGGTGGGCGCCGTGGAGTGGGAGCGGGGCCGCACCGGCTACGAGTTCTTCGACGGCACCGCTGAGCCGGGCCGCTCGTACCGGTACGCGGTGGTGGCCTTTGCGGGCGCGGTGGCCGACGACGGCTACGAGTTCGCCGCCGGCGGCGGTTTGTCCAGCGAGGTCGTTCTGGTGGCGACGCCGCCGGCGGGCTCGGCGGCGGCCAAGCTGACCCAGGGGCCCGACGCGGTGGCCAAGCTGAGCACCACCGACGACGGGGTGGCGTTCATCGAGTTCCCCGCCGACACCGACATCCAGCCCGCCGCCGCGCAGCAGAGGCTCGTGCGCGGCGGCAAAGCATTCGAGCCGCCCAAGGGCCCACCGTCGGGCATGATGATGGCGTCGGGGATGATGGCGTCGGGCGCGTCGGACGACATCGTGTCGGACCTGGCCACCAACAACCTGGTCGCGCAGGCGTTCTGGTCTGACGGGACCACGATCTGGGTGTCGGCGCGCGGCAGCACCGGCGACTGGGACGGCAAGATCTACGCGTACACGCTGTCGGGCGGCGCCCGCGACAGCGACAAGGACATCGACTTGGACCTGCCCGCGTCCACCGACAACCCCAGCCAGGCCGGCACGTCGCACGGCCTGTGGATGGACGCCGACACGGTGTGGGTCGCCAGCGACGGAACCGCGGCGATTTTGGGCTACCACCGCAACGCCGACTCCGACGCCACCCCTGAGATCGAGGCGGGCGCCCGCAAGTCCGCCGCGGACTTCACGACGCTGTCCGCGGCGGGCAACGCCAACCCCATGGGGATCTGGGCCGACGCGTCGGACATGTACGTGGTGGACAACGACGACGCCAGAATCTACGTCTACAACCGCTCCACCAAGGCCCTCGAGCGGACCATCGACACCTCGGGCCGACCCCACCAAGACCCCGTCGGGGTGTGGTCCGACGGCGCGACCCTGTGGGTGTCGGACCGCGCCGACGCCCGGGTCTACGCCTACCGCCTCGACAACGGCCAAAGGGACGCCAGCCAGGACATCAAGCGGCGCCTGTCCGACGCAACCCAGCGGCTCTCCGACGACAACGACCAGCCCCTGGCCATGTGGTCCGACCAGTCCCAGCTGTGGATCGCCGACGCCGACACCACCAAGGTGTTCATCTACAACCTCCCCGCCGACGCCCGCCTGCACCGCCTCGCCTTCAACGGCAAGGACTGGCTGGGGGGCCAGCGCTCCAATGAGGGAGGGGGCTGGACCTATATGCCCTATGGCACCACCCAGGCGACAATCGACGCCAAGGCGCTGCGATCCGACGCAGAGGTCACCATCACCCCCGCCGACGCCGACGGCGTCGCCGAAGGGCACCAGGTGAACTTCCCCCCAAACGGCGCCACCGCCGACATCACCGTCACCGTCGTCCAAGGCCCCGCCGGCCACCGCCAGACGATGGTCTACGAGGTGGGACTTCGGGTTCCGCCGACGCCGAGCGGCTGGGACAACCGCATACATTCTTTCTATCTCAACGGTGCGGAAGTGCCGGGCTTCGGCCCCGTCCCCGGGGAGTACACCTACAAGGTGGCCCCCGAGCTCACCGAAGTGACGTTGAAGGCGTTCGGAACTGATGCCGATCTCCGGGTGTCCGTCGACGGGGGCCTGTACCGCTACGGCGGTGAAGAGCGCCGGCTCAGCCTCGACGCCGACGGCTCCACCACGATCACCCTGAAATCGAATTCCCGGTTGGTGGCGCCCAAGTATGCGCAGGTCTACAAGGTGACGCTGGTCCAGGACGGCCTGCGGAGCCTCGAGGTGAGCGGCGTGAACCTCGACGACTTCACCCCCTCGGTCACCGACTACGCCCGCAACATCGCCGCGGATGCCACCGAGGTGACGGTGGAGGCCGTGTCGATCCACACCGGCGCGACGGTGGCGATCTCGCCGGGCGACGCCGATACCAACGACGAGGGCCACCAGGTGACCCTCGACGCCGACGGGGTCACCGACATCTCCGTCACGCTGACCAGAGACGGCGAGTCGATGCAATACACGCTCAAGCTCACCACCCTCGCCGGCACCACCGGCAACCTGTCGAGCGACAACACGCTGTCGGCGCTGAGCCTGTCGGGGGTGACGCTGTCGCCGACGTTCGACTCGGCCGTCACCGACTACACCTACCGGCTCACCAACGCCCAGTCCGACGACGGGTTCACCACCACGGTCGCCTACACCGCGGGCAACGCCAACGCCACGGTCACCCCGCTGCCCGCCGACGACGACGGCGGCACCAGCGGGCACCAGATCAGCATCGACGACGGCGCGCCGGCCGCCGTCACCGTCACCGTCGCCCCCCAAGACGGCTCCCCCGCAAAGGTCTACACGGTGCACCTGCTGCGCACCAGGCGCGACACCACCAAGGACCTGCTCGACGGCATTCTCGACTACGAGCCGAAATTGACCGGCCCCTACGACATCTGGTCCGACGGCGACACCATGTGGGTCCTGAACTCCGCCAGCTTCACGATGCACGCTTTCGACCTCGACACCGGGGACCGCCAGTCCCAGCACGACCTCCGGCGCAGCAGAGAGCACAGCAATTACGACACCGGCCTGTGGGCCGACGGCGACACCATGTGGATCGCCGAGGCTTGGTCCTCCGGGTCCATCAAACATCCCTATATCGAAGCCATCGACATGGCGTCGTCTGCCGCCACCCATATCGACGCCGAGTCGTTCTTCGACACCAAGGGGCCGCGAGACCTGTGGTCAGACGGCGAGACCATCTGGGTGGCCTCGGTCGACGGCCGTCGTGCCGACGACAGCGTGCCTCTGGGGGGCAAGCTCCAGGCGTTCGACTTCGCCACCAAGGCCCGAAAGGCCGACCGCGACATCACCGTCACCACCACCGGGGACTCCAGATACGTATTTCGATACAAGGTGTCGTTCGCCCTGTGGTCCGACGGCACGGTCATGTGGGTCGCCGCGAATGAGGGCGACGCCACGTCGCGGCTCGAGGCCTACGCGCTGGCCGACGGCGCCCGGATGCCGGGCATGGACATCCCCGTGGGCCTCGACGGCGTCACCCACCCCCGCGGCCTGTGGTCCGACGGCCGCACCATGTGGGTCCTGGACGCTCCCTACGACGACCCAGACAGGCGGCCCTTGTCGGGCATCAAGGCGTTCAGCCTGCCCTCCAACGCCAAGCTGTACTCGCTGACGATGAGCGACGTCGACTTCGGCCACTTCATCCACGGCAAACCCCACTACACCGCCGAGGTGGCCAACAGCGTGTCGACCACCACCGTGGCCGCGGTGGCCGCCTTCGACCGCGGCGACTCAGAAGTGTCCATCACCGCGGCCGACAGCGACGACTCCACCGAAGACGTCACCGAGGACGCCGACGACAAGACCGACGGCTACCAGGTCAACCTCGCCACCGGCGTGAACACCATCACCATCGAGGTGACCGCCCCCAACGGCACCGACACCTACACCTACACCGTCACCATCACCCGAGCCACCACCTGAGGGGAGCGCATCCCGCCGGCGGGCGAGGGCCAAGCGAAAGGACAAATTCAAATGGCGCTATCTGCAAAGTTGAAGACCACGTGGATGGCGCTTGTCGTGGTGCTGATCTTCAGCGGTTTGGCTGTGGTGCCTTTGGCGGCGCAGGACGATGTTGTGGGTGCGGGGCCGTTGGCGGGTTTTGTTGTGGTGGATGCGGGGGATCAGTCGGTGGTTGCGGAGTTGGTGGATGGTTCGGATGTGGTGGTGGGCGATCCGGTTGGGGGGAGTTATGGGTTCCGGGTGGAGTTGGCGGCTGGCGAGGTTGTGGGGAGTGTGGGTTTGGAGTTGAGCGGGGCGGCGGCGCATTCCCAGGTGGAGAATTATGCGCCGTATTCGCTGTATGGGGATTATCGCAACGGCGCGGCCCGGTGGTTGTCGGGCGGGGCGTTGCCGGAGGGGGAGTATGTGTTGCGGGCGGTGGCGTATTCGGGTCGGCGGTTGTCGGGTGTGGTGTTGGGGGTTTTGGAGGTGTCGTTCACCGTTTCGGTGTCGGGTGAGGAGGCGGTGTCGGGGGTGTTGGCGCCTGTGGGGTTGTCGGCGACGGCGACGCACCGGTCGGTGCGGCTGGCGTGGGTGGCGCCGCATTTGCCGGATCACGGGTATGGGGACTTTTCGATCGGCGATATGTTTGTGGAGCGCCGCGAGGGGGGCGGGGCGTGGTCGACGCTGGACTGGGTGTCGTATTTCGGGATCGATTGGGACTCCGGCGAGGCCTGGTACCACGACACCAGCGGTGTTGTGGCGGGCGCGGCCTATGAGTATCGGGTGGGGCTGGAGGCCCACAGGTTCCGCGACGGCGTCCATGAGCGTCTGCCCGACGTGTTCTCCGATGCGGTGGCGGTGACTGTGGAGTCTGAGGCGCCGGTGGCGCCTGGGGGTTTGGGGGCTGTGGCGCAGGGCGGCGGGGTGGCGCTGAGCTGGACGGTGCCCGAGCAGCCGTCGTGGGCGGAGGTGTTCTTCGTGCAGGTGAGGCGCACCGACAGCGCTAGGCGCGCGCCGTTGGACGTGGTGGGCGCCGTGGAGTGGGAGCGGGGCCGCACGGGCTACGAGTTCTTCGACGGCACCGCTGAGCCGGGCCGCTCGTACCGGTACGCGGTGGTGGCCTTTGCGGGCGCGGTGGCCGACGACGGCTACGAGTTCGCCGCCGGCGGCGGTTTGTCCAGCGAGGTCGTTCTGGTGGCGACGCCGCCGGCGGGCTCGGCGGCGGCGGGGCTGACCCAGGGGCCCGACGCGGTGGCCAAGCTGAGCACCACCGACGACGGGGTGGCGTTCATCGAGTTCCCCGCCGACGCCCAGCCTGCGGCCGCGGCGCAGAGCAGGTTCTTCCCCGGCGGCAAAGCATTCGAGCCGCCCAAGGGCCCACCGTCGGGCATGATGATGGCTTCGGGGATGATGGCGTCGGGCGCGTCCGACGACATCGTGTCGGACCTGGCCACCAACAACCTGGTCGCGCAGGCGTTCTGGTCTGACGGGACCACGATCTGGGTGTCGGCGCGCGGCAGCACCGGCGACTGGGACGGCAAGATCTACGCGTACACGCTGTCGGGCGGCGCCCGCGACAGCGACAAGGACATCGACTTGGACCTGCCCGCGTCCACCGACAACCCCAGCCAGGCCGGCACGTCGCACGGCCTGTGGATGGACGCCGACACGGTGTGGGTCGCCAGCGACGCAACCGCGGCGATTTTGGGCTACCACCGCAACGCCGACTCCGACGCCACCCCTGAGATCGAGGCGGGCGCCCGCAAGTCCGCCGCGGACTTCACGACGCTGTCCGCGGCGGGCAACGCCAACCCGATGGGCATCTGGGCCGACAGCTCCGACCTGTACGTGGTGGACAACGACGACGCCAGAATCTACGTGTACAACCGCTCCACCAAGGCCCTCGAGCGCACCATCGACACCTCGGGCCGACCCCACCAAGACCCCGTCGGGGTGTGGTCCGACGGCGCGACCCTGTGGGTGTCGGACCGCGCCGACGCCCGGGTCTACGCCTACCGCCTCGACAACGGCCAAAGGGACGCCAGCCAGGACATCAAGCGGCGCCTGTCCGACGCCGACCAGCGGCTCTCCGACGACAACGACCAGCCCCTGGCCATGTGGTCCGACCAGTCCCAGCTGTGGATCGCCGACGCCGACACCACCAAGGTGTTCATCTACAACCTCCCCGCCGACGCCCGCCTGCACCGCCTCGCCATCAACGGCAAGGACTGGCTGGGGGGCAGTAGATCCCAAAGATCCCAACCGCTCTCGGGCTCGACCCATGTGTCCTATGGCACCACCCAGGCGACAATCGACGCCAAGGCGCTGCGATCCGACGCAGAGGTCACCATCACCCCCGCCGACGCCGACGGCGTCGCCGAAGGGCACCAGGTGAACATCCCCTCAAGCGGCATCGCCGCCGTCACCGTCACCGTCGTCCAAGGCCCCACCGGCCACCGCCAGACGATGGTCAACAACATCAAGGTGCGGGTCCCGCCGACGCCGAGCGGCGAGGACAATCGCATAAATTCTCTCCGTCTCAACAATATCGACAGTGCGGGTCTGCCGGGCTGGGACCCGGCCGCCGACGAGTTCACCCACGAGGTGTCCCCCGAGCTCACCGAAGTGAGCTTGTTTGCGATCTCACATCAAGGCGATCTCCGGGTGTCCATCGACGGGGGCCCGTACCGTATCGGCAGCAGAGGGCAGCAGGTCAGCCTGGACGCCGACGGCTCCACCACGTTCACCCTGAAATCGAATGTCCCGGGCGTGCCGTCCCGGTATGCGCAGGTCTACAAGGTGACGCTGGTCCAGGACGGCCTGCGGAGCCTCGAGGTGAGCGGCGTGAACCTCGACGATTTCACCCCCTCGGTCACCGACTACGCCCGCAACATCGCCGCGGATGCCACCGAGGTGACGGTGGAGGCCGTGTCGATCCACACCGGCGCGACGGTGGCGATCTCGCCGGGCGACGCCGATACCAACGACGAGGGCCACCAGGTGACCCTCGACGCCGACGGGGTCACCGACATCTCCGTCACGCTGACCAGAGACGGCGAGTCGATGGAGTACACGCTCAAGCTCACCACCCTCGCCGGCACCACCGGCAACCTGTCGAGCGACAACACGCTGTCGGCGCTGAGCCTGACCGGCGTGACGCTGTCGCCGACGTTCGACTCGGCCGTCACCGACTACACCTACCGGCTCACCAACGCCCAGTCCGACGACGGGTTCACCACCACGGTCGCCTACACCGCGGGCAACGCCAACGCCACGGTCACCCCGCTGCCCGCCGACGACGACGGCGGCACCAGCGGGCACCAGATCGACATCGACGACGGCGCGCCGGCCGCCGTCACCGTCACCGTCGCCCCCCAAGACGGCTCCCCCGCCAAGGCCTACACCGTGCACCTGCTGCGCACCAGACGCGACACCACCAAAGACCTGCTCGGCAACATTCCCAGCCAACACTCGAAGTTTTTCGGCCCCTACGACATCTGGTCCGACGGCGACACCCTGTGGCTGCTGGGCTCCGCCAGCTACACCATCTACGCCTACGACCTCGACACCGGGGACCGCCAGTCCCAGCACGACCTCCGGCGCAACGAAGAGCACAGCTGGTACGACACCGGCCTGTGGGCCGACGGCGACACCATGTGGATGGCCCAGCCCTGGGTCAACACCAAGACATGGCACCCCTTCATCGAAGCCATCGACATGGCGTCATCCACTGGGGAGTACATCCACACCCAGTCGTTCTTCGACACCGAGGGGCCGCGGGACCTGTGGTCAGACGGCGAGACCATCTGGGTGGCGTCAGTCGACGACAGTCCTGCCGACGACAGCGTGCCTCTGGGGGGCAAGCTCCAGGCGTTCGACTTCGCCACCAAGGCCCGAAAGGCCGACCGCGACATCACCGTCACCACCACCGGGGACTCCAGATTCGCAGCCGATAACAAGGTGTCGTTCGCCCTGTGGTCCGACGGCACGGTCATGTGGGTCGCCGCGAATGAGGGCGACGCCACGTCGCGGCTCGAGGCCTACGCGCTGGCCGACGGCGCCCGGATGCCGGGCATGGACATCCCCGTGGGCCTCGACGGCGTCACCCACCCCCGCGGCCTGTGGTCCGACGGCCGCACCATGTGGGTCCTGGACGCTCCCTATGAAGTGCGGGAAAACCGGCATTTGTCGGGCATCAAGGCGTTCAGCCTGCCCTCCAACGCCAAGCTGTACTCGCTGACGATGAGCGATGTCGACTTCGGCCACTTCATCCACGGCAAGCCGAACTACACCGCCGAGGTGGCCAACAGCGTGTCGACCACCACCGTGGCCGCGGTGGCCGCCTTCGACCGCGGCGACTCGGAAGTGTCCATCACCGCGGCCGACAGCGACGACTCCACCGAGGACGTCACCGAGGACGCCGACGACAAGACCGGCGGCTACCAGGTCAACCTCGCCACCGGCGTGAACACCATCACCATCGAGGTGACCGCCCCCAACGGCACCGACACCTACACCTACACCGTCACCATCACCCGAGCCACCACCTAAAAGGAACACCAAGCAGCCATGAATACTGGAGCTTTTGTTCGCGGCGGCGTGTCGAGGGGCCGCAGGGTTGTTTTGGCGCTGGTTGTGTTGGCGGTGGTTTTGGCACCGGTTTCCGGTGGGGTTTCGGCTGTTTCCGGGGATGCGTCGCCGGTGGCGCCGTCGGGTGTGTCTGCGGCGTCGACGGATGTGTCGGTGACGGTGTCGTGGGTGGTGCCGGCGCAGCCTGGGGTGTATTTGGACGATATGTTCTTGGAGCGCGTCGAAGATGACGGCAATGGCGTCGATGTGGCGGTGTTGTCCAAGGATGTGGCCGATGACTGGGATTTGAGCGAGGAGTCGTCGTGGTCTGAGAGGGTCGATCACCTGGAGGCGGGGACTGAGTATCGGTTCCGGGTGCGTTTGGCGACGACGGGCCACGACGATGTGTTCTCGGAGACGGTGACGGTGTCGACGCAGTCCGAGCCGCCGGCGGCGCCGGAGGGCTTGTCGGCGTCGGTGGGCGAGGACGGGCGGGTGAGCTTGTCGTGGACGGTGCCGGCTCAGCCCGATTGGGTGGACGATCTGGAGGAGTTGGTGGTGGACCGCCGCGACAGCGGGGGGGAGGCTCATTTCGGTCAGGTGGCCGATGTGGACTGGGAGCGGGGTGTCACTGCGTATAGCGCGGTCGATGAGAGCCCCCGGCGAGGGCTGGCCCTTTGGTATCGGGTGAAGATGGTCGCCGGGGGCCGCTGGATCTACGGCGACGAGTTGGAGGTGACGGTTCCCGCTCAGGTGGCCTCCGGGGCGGGGCCTTTGGCGGGGTTCAGCCTGATCGACGCGTCTAGCCAGTTGCTGCGGGCGGTGGTCGCCGATGGCGACACGGTGGAGTTGGCCGGTGCGGCGTCGGGCGATTTCACCATTCGCGCCGACATCGCCGACGGGCCGACGGTGGGCAGCGTGCACTTCGAGCTGGCCGGACCGGTGTCGGCGACGCGCACGGAGAGCTTTCTGCCCTATGTGCTGTATGGCGACAACGGCTCGGACGATCTGTTCGGCGGGGGGCCGCTGCCCGCGGGCGAGTACACGCTGAGCGCGACTGCGTACGGCATGAGGTACCGGCGCGGCGACGTGCTCGGCGCCCTCGACATCGCGTTCACCATCGCCGACCCCGACCCGGCTGCGGCCCCCCAGCTCGCCGACCCGGCCGGGCCTTTGGCGGGGTTCAGCCTGATCGACGCCTCAGACCAGACCGTCATCGCCGCGCTGGGCGCCGACAGCGCCGACGAGAGCGCCGTGGCGCTCGCCGACCCCGACGGCGGCAGCTACGCGATCCGCGCCGACATCGCCGACGGCGAGTCGGTGGGCAGCGTCAGCCTCACGCTGTCGGGCGCCGCGTCGTACGGGCCCAGCACCGAGAACTCCGCCCCCTACTCGCTGCACGGCGACAACACCAACCCCCTCGACCCCCAGCTGTGGGGCCGGCCCCTGCCCGCGGGCGACTACACCCTCACCGCCACCGCCTACCACGGCCGCGGGCTCACCGGCGCCCGCACGGGCACCCTCCAGGCTGCTTTCACCGTCACCGAAGGCGGGCCGTCGGGTTACCCCGACTTCTCGCTGGACGCCTTCAACGAAGAGCCCAACGGGATGTGGTCGGACGGCACCACGATGTGGGTGGTGGAGTGGAACACCAATCAGGTCTTCGCGTATTCGCTGTCTGACGGGAGCCGGGACTCCGGCAGCGACATCACGCTGCATTCGGGCCACACGGCCCCCTCGGGGATCTGGTCCGACGGCACCACCGTGTGGGTGGGCGACCGGGAGGACGAGAAGCTGTACGCCTATGCGCTGGCCGACGGCAGCCGCGACTCCGCCAGCGACCGCTCGCTGGAGACGGGCCTGAAGCCCGACGGGTTCTGGTCGAACGGCACCACCATGTGGATCGTGGACGGCTTCGACGAGCGTGTGTACGCCTACTCGGCGTCGGATTGGTCCCGCGACTCCGCCAACGACTTCACGCTGTTCTCCGATCACCTGTTGGCGGTGCACAACGACGTGTGGTCGGACGGGACCACCATGTGGGTGGCCGAGTGGACCGAGGGCAAACTGCACGCCTACACGCTGTCGGACCTGACGCGGCACCCGGGGCTGTCTGTTGACACGTCCCGCGATTTGGGCGTCGGCGATCCGGGCGGCGTGTGGTCGAACGGCACCACGATGTGGGTCATCGACAACGAGAACCTCAGGGTGCGCGTCATCGACAAGCCGGCCATCGGCCAGCCGGGCCGGCCGGCGTCGGGGCCGCTGGCGGGCTTCTCGCTGGTGAACGCCGCGAACCAGCGGTTGATGGCCCGGCTCACCGATGGCGCCTCGGTGGGCGTGGGCGATCCCGACGGGGGCAGCTACGCGATCCGCGCCGACGTCGTGAGGGGCGGGGTCGTGGGCAGCATGAGCCTGGAGCTGTCGGGGGCCAAGGACGTCCCGGCGAGGACCGAGAGCACCGGCCCCTACTCGCTGTACGGCGACCGCAAGAACCGATGGTTCCGTGACCTCAACGGCGGAACGCTGCCGGTCGGCGACTACACCCTTGCGGCCACGGTGTACTCCCAGCCGGGCCTGCGCGGCACCGTACACGGCACCCTCGAGGTTTCCTTCTCCGTCACCCTCGACGAGGACGGCGACTACTACGGCGAGGGCCCGCCGCCGACGTACTCCGGTTTCGAGCTGGCCAACTTCAACCGCGATCCCATGGGCATCTGGTCCAACGGCACCACCATGTGGGTGCTGGACATCTACGACGAATACGTCTACGCCTACTCGCTGGCCGACGGGTCTCGGACGCGCAACTGGGACCTCGACCTGCACTCTGGCCACACCACTCCCCGGGGGATCTGGTCCGACGGCACCACCATGTGGGTGGGCGACCAAGAGGACGAGAAGCTGTACGCCTACTCGCTGGCCGACGGCAGCCGGGACATCGCCGCCGACCGCCCGCTGGCAACAGGCCAAAAGCCCGACGGGCTCTGGTCCGACGGCACCACCATGTGGATCGTGGACGGATACGCCGACCGCGCCCACGCCTACCAGATGTCGGGCTGGCACCGCGACTCCGCCAACGACATCGAGCTGACCGGCGAGCACCTGCTCGCGCAGCACAACGACGTGTGGTCCGACGGCACCACCCTGTGGGTGGCCGAGTGGGTCGAGCCCAAGCTGTACGCCTACACGCTGGCCGACCAGTCGCGGAACCCGCGGCTCGATATCGACGTGTCCCTCGAGTTCGGCATCGACGATCCGACAGGCGTGTGGTCCAACGGCACCACGATGTGGATCCTCGACGGCGACGACGAAGAGGTCCACGTCATCGGCAGAAACACGGCGGCCGCCGAAGGCACTACGGGCGAGCTGGCCGATGCCGTGTTGCAGCTGACCCGGGCCACGGTCGGCGCCACCGCCGCCGCCTTCGGTGCCGACGCCGGGGCGGGAGGCTTCAAACGCGGCTGGGCCAAAGCGGCGGAATCGACGCCGACGAACAGCATCGTCTACGTCGTCGACGACTCCGGGTCCATGGACTTCGGCTTCCCCGAGGTGCGCACCGCGTTGGAGGCCGTGCGCGACGAGAGCATGCCCAACACCAAAGTCGCGCTCATCGCATTCGGAACCATCCCCACGACATTCTTCGGCCTTCAAGACCACGCAACAGCACCCTGGGATGACTACATCGACCAGTTCAGCGGCAGACGGGGCAAGACAAGCTTCGGGCTGGCGCTCGGGCGGGCGCGGGGCATGCTCGCAGCAGACTCGGCCTCGGTGAAGAAAATCATCTTCTTGACCGACGGGCAGGGTAGTCTCCAAAGCCGCGATAGCTTCCTCGAGACGCTCGCGGATGCGGGCATCGTCCTTGATTCCATTGCCTTCGGCGTGGAACTGAGCTACTTCGGGGAGGTCCAGAAGCTCGCGACCGACTCCGGCGGGACCTACATAGGGGTGAAGAAGCCGAGCTCGGCCACCGCCAACGACCCGGTCGTCACCGCAACGGCAATCGCCGACATCTTCACGGGCGCCGTCGCGGAGAACACCGCCACGCTGTTCGTGATCGACGAGACTCGCTCGATGGCGGGGCCCGACCGAAGCCTCGGCGACGGACCCTTGGAGAGTGCGCTCGCCGCGGCAGCGACCAAGGCCGGCACGACAACGGGCGCCCAGATCGGAATGGCCCAGTTCATGGGCTATGGCCGTGCCAATAATGACTTTTCTCCGAACGACTTGGAGGGGGCCTTTGTCGTCAAATATGCGATCGGGTCGTCGCCCAGCAAGTACTACGTCGCCCGCTTCGGCGGCGGCAGCTCAAACGTCGAACATGCGCTGAAAGAGGCCTTTTCAACCGTATCCGGAGCGTCGCCCGCCAACAAGCGGGTGGTGCTCGTCACCGACGGGATCACCGAAGACGCGGTCACGGCCGAAACCCTGGACAAGTACAACAACGACAGCAGCGTCACCCTCGACGTGGTGGCCTGGGGCGACCACGCCGACCGCGCCGCCATGAAGGGCTGGGCCGACGACGCCGGAGGCAACTACTACGTCGCCGGCTAGCCGGCATCAGCCGCGAGTCAAGCGTGTCACGCATTCGGGTGTACTTTGGCCGTGGCGGGCCGGAACTCCCTCGATAGTGATGAGTATTTCGCATGATCAAAGAAAAAATAGGCGCAACAACACGAGTAATCTCCCCATAGGCCTCGAATGTTTTAGCGTGGTGCGTCATTTCGACTAGTTTTCTATACTGCTATGTCCAGTTCGACATACCAGCGCTAGTCGTATACACGAAGGCGGGGTGCGCAATGCCAGTGGACTCGATTGTCCGGGACAGCGGAGACATTGCTGGCGGGGCCTGGGGCATTGCGCCTTATTTGTGGTTGAGGCAATCAATCAGTGCAAGATTTTGAGGGGGGGGGGGCTTGATGGCCTTCGCCCGGCTCAGGGGTGGGTTGCGCCGTGTAGGCGTTGCGGGTTTGGCGGCTGCGTTGCTGGCGGTGTTGTTGGTGGCGGTGCCGGGGGCGTTGCCGGCGGCGGCGGCTGATATCTCGATTTGCGGTCGTGACCAGGCGGTGGTGGACGCGATCGAGGTGGCGCTGGACGACAACAGCTTCAGTTGCTCGGCGGTGGACGAGGACGAACTGGACGACATCGAGCATCTGGGTGTGCGGGGCTATGGCCGCTTCGCAATCGATCGCGGTGATTTCGCGGGTCTGGACGCGTTGACCAAGCTGCATATCGAAGACTCTCCTGAGTTGCAGGTGATCTCGGGATGGGCGTTCCGGGGGGCTCCGAAGCTGGAGACGCTGGTGCTGTCGGGCAACGGGATTCGCGGGATGGAGTCGGGCGCGTTCGCGGGTTTGGAGCATCTGGTGGTTTTGGATTTGGGCCGCAATGCGCTGCGCGGTCTGCCGGCTGAAATATTCAGAGGCTCCTTCGAGCTGGATGGCATGACTGGGGCCGACAGCGACCTGGGTGGCTTGGAGACGCTGATCTTGGAGGACAATCTGATCTCGGAGCTGCGCCAAGACATGTTCTTCGGCTTGGGCGGTCTGTTGCACTTACAGGTGCGCGGCAACCAGATTGCAGCACTGGACGACGAAAGATTGCTATACGCGTTCAACGAACTGGAGACTTTCGACGCGAGGGACAACCGGATCGAGTCGATCGCTCCGTTTATCTTCAGCCCGTTCCAGTCGACTTTGAAGGAGATCTATTTGGACGGCAACGAGCTGTCCCACTTGAACGGCTTGGAGTTCGCGGGCCTTAATAGGAGCGGCGTGGCACCGCTCACGGCGTTGACGGAGCTGTGGCTGGAGGACAACGGCTTGGAGAGCGTCAGGTCGTACCCGCCCAGCGAGGCGCCGCCTGGTTGGGACGCCGGCGCCTGGGCAGGTTTGTGGTCTAGGTTCTCGACCACGCCCGATTGGGGTGAGTGGGACACGTTCTCGCAGTTGCCGGGTTTGGAGACGCTGGCCTTGCATGGCAACGATCTGGTGGAGTCGGGCCTGTCGAAGGCGCTGTTCGAGCCCTTGGACAAGTTGTTCAAGCTGGATTTGTCCAAGAATCCGAGGCTGTTCGCTGCCGACGGGGAGATAGATCCTGACTTGTTCGACGGCCTGCGCAGGGTGTTCATGACCGATCCGCACTTGGGTGGGGGGGTGTTCACATTGCACCTGGGCCGGACCGGGTTGCGGTCGTTGGACAACGATCCATTCGACGGGTACATCGGGCTGGAGAAGCTCGATCTCGGCCACAACGAGCTGACATCGCTGGACTCGCTCCCCTTCCAGGGTCTCACCGGGCTGGGGGGGTGTTGTAGTGGGTATGTGAATTTGGCCGGCAACGACCTGGAGTCGCTGCCCGCCGACGTGTTCGAGGACGCCACCGGATTGATCTCGGTGTTCTTGCAGGACAACGCGCTGACCGAGGTGCCCGCGGGCCTGTTCAGCGGGTTCAACCAATTGGAGACCGTGAATCTGAGCGGCAACCAACTGGCCAGCGTGCCCGCCACCCTGTTCAGCGGGCAGACCTACCTGACCGAGATCGACCTGGAAGACAACAATCTGACTTCGTTGACCGCGGGCCTGTTCGACGGGCTCAACTACTTGAAAAACCTGGATCTGGCGGGCAACAGCCTTTCGTCGCTGCCCGAGGACATCTTCCGGGACATGCCCAGCGGGAGCGGGCCGATCGATCTGGAGTTCCTGGATCTGTCGCGCAACAGCCTTTCGACGCTGCCCGTCGACGTGTTCGACCCGCTGGACGAGGATCTGGAGTTCTTGGGGCTGCGCTCCAACCAGCTCCCAGACAGCTTGAGCGCTGACATTTTCGATGGCCTCACCGGCCTGGAGAGCCTGGATTTGTCGTGCAACAGTTTCACCGCCCCGGACTCGGCCAGCGCGACCAGTTTCGCGGCCCGCCTCGAGGATCCCAAGGATTCGCTGCGCTTCGTGGACCTGTCGGGGACGTCGTATGGGAACCAGGCCGCCCGCGACCGGGTGAAAACGGCGGTGGAGGCCAAGCTGACCAGCGAGCTCCACGTCGAGTCGAGCTTCGACAGGCTTTGCAGCAACTCGCTGTTCGAGGATCCGCTGGCCGAGGTGCGCTCCAGCGAGGGGCGGGTGGAGTACAACGAGTTCTACGAGCGCTGGGAGGTGTACGTGGGCGCAGATGTCGACCGGGTCACCATCACCCCCGTCGCGGCGCACCCCCGCCATTCGGTGCGCGGCGAGATAGCGCCCGACATCGACGAGGACTACACCGATGCCCAGTCCGATTGGGACGAGGGGTACAGCTACCACGACGCCGACACCAACCGGCCGGGCATCCAGGTGAACCTGCGCGACGGCGGCTGGCACAAGGTGTGGACCGGCGTCGCCTACGCCTCAGGTCACCTTGTGGAGGGCTTCGAAGGCGGAACGGTGCGCGTCTACCGCGAGCCGCCGCGCTTGCGCCGGCCGTGCTGGCCGGGGAGGGTGTCGCTCAACACCGTGTACAGCGACGGCGACGGGCGCCCCGGCGGCCGAAGGGGCAACCTCATCCCCGGCTTGCACAGCTTCGACGGGGCCCACCGCGAGTACCTGGTGCTGGCGTGGGCCAACGCCCAAAAGCAGCAATGCGTGGCCCGCACCGAAGTGTGGCGCGCCGACGGTGCCACCAACCGGCCGGCGCTGGTCAAGGCGTGGAACGGAGCGCCGCGCGGCAGCGATGAGGCCGAGGGCGGCTGGCGCGACAACGAGACCCGCCTCGCGCATGCGTATCAGTACACGATCCGCCGTTTCGGCACTGACGGGTCGTTCAGCGAGGCCAAGACCAAATGGATACCGGTGCTGCCGTTCTATTTGGACGGGGACGCGAGCTTTCGCGACGCCCGCAGAGACGACGGCAGCCTGCGCCCCGCCAACGAAGTCAAGTACTACATGAAGATCCAGGTGGGCCTAGAAAACGGAGAGGTCATCACTAACGCAGGCGCGGTGCCTGCGGGTGAGATAGTCACCGGTCTCTACACGTACGAATTCTGCGTGGGCAAGTACCCGGTCCTCAGATGCAGCTTCAAAGAAGGCGGAATAGGAAATAAAGGAATCCGGAACTGCGCGGATTTCGTCCATGACGGCACAGACAAAGGTGCGCGACAGAGCATCAACTTCGTCGACGGCAGCGGTGTTGGCACATATGTTGGCTTCGATCCCGGGCATCTCTGCGTGGCGGCGGACCGTTCCACGATGGTGTGCTACCGGCTCGAGCACACCAACACCGCCACCTTGAAAGTAACCCCGTTTTATGACGGGTGTGCGGTGTATGACGTGGTGTGGTCGCGGTACATCACCAGGGAGACAGACGATCCGGCTCTTTTGAGGTCGGGTGTGGCGGTGCCGTGGCCGGAGAACGTGGCGGCGTCGGTGTCGTTGGCGCCTCAGGGGCCGCAGGTGCTGCTGTCGTGGGATGAGGTGGAGTCTGATCCGAGCAACGGGATCGCCGTTGCGGACTATCAGGTGCTGCGCCGCGGTCCGGGCGAGTCGGAGTTCTCGGTGCTGGGAACCACTGGTGGCGCCGTTAGGTTCACCGATACCGATGTGGCCCGGGGCAGCGACTATGTATACGTGGTGAAGACGGTCACCACCGACAGGGGGCTGAGCCGGCCCAGCGATGAGGCGCCGGTGTCGGTGCCCCCCGTGCCGCCTGCGGCGCCTACCAGTTTTGAGGCCGATGTGGGGGAGGACTCGGTGACATTGTCGTGGGACGCCACCGAGGGCATTGTCACGGGCTACATCGTGGACAGGAAGCTGCGGAACGCGGGCCCGCCGCAGGAGGCGGTGCTGGTGGGGCAAGTGGGTGCTGACGCCACCCAGGTGACCGACAGCAACCCGGTGGCCGGCGCGGCGTACCGCTACAGCATCACTGCCATCAACACCGGCGGCCGCAGCAAGCCGGCCACGGTGAAGGTGGACATTCCCGAGCCTGACAACGAGATGGCGGCCCCCGCAGGGCTGACGGCCACGCGGTCGGGCCTCACGGTGAACCTGGCCTGGGACGCGGTGGAGGGGGCCACCGGCTATGACGTGTTGCGCCAGGGTCCCGACGAGACGGCGTATTTCAAGCTCGCCACGCCCACGGCTAACTCCTATTCGGACTCGCCGCCGGGCTCGGGCACCTACTCCTACAAGGTGCGGGCCGCAGACGACGACGGGGTCGGCACGCTCACCGACGCTGTCTCGGCAGACATACCGGCACCGCCGGACGCGCCCACCAGCCTCCAGGCCACCGCTACCAGTTCGTCGGTGACGCTCAGCTGGACCGCCCCGGCGCAGACGATCGTCACCTACCTGGTGACGCGCAAGGTGCGCGACGCCGACCCGCCCGAAGACTTCGAGCCCCTCGGCGTGACCGCGGGCGCCACCACCACCTACACCGACACGACCGTGGAAGCAGGCACGGCCTACGCCTACCAGGTCGGGGCGGTGGGCATCGAGCTGTCGAGCGAACCCGCCACCGTCGAGGTGGACACCCCGCCTGTGCTCCAGCAGTGGCTGCCCGGCGAGAAACTATTGCAGCCGACGCTGGATCCTGACAAGAGCGTCGCGCCGCAGGTGATGGCTTCTGAGATCTCGATCTGCGGCCGTGATCCGGCGGTGGTGAAGGCGATCAAGTTCGCGCTGGATGACAATGATTTCAGCTGCTCGGCGGTGGACGAGGACGATCTCGACGACATCGAGAGTTTGGGCGTGCAGGGCTACGGACGGTTCTCGATCATGCCTGCTGACCTTGCGGGTCTGGACGCGCTGACCAAGCTGGAAATCGTGGACTCGCCGGCGTTGAAGGCGCTGCCCACGCTGGCGTTCTCAGAGGTGCCGAAGCTGGAGAATCTGGTGTTGTCGGGCAACAGCATCCGCTGGATCGAGTCGGGCGCGTTCGCAAATCTGCCGGATCTGGTGAAGCTGGATCTGGGCCGCAACGCGTTGCGGGGAGTGCAGCCAGGGCTGTTCGTCGGCGCGGTGTTCGACGAGGACGGCAATCATGTGGGCGAGCTCGAGATGGAAAATCTGGACACGCTGGTGCTGGCGGACAATCTGATCTCGGAGCTGAACTCGGAGATGTTCATCGGCTTACGGGGTCTCTTGCACTTGCAGGTGGGCGGCAACCAGATTGCAGCGCTGGACGACGGCCGATTGTTCCACTCGTTCGGGGAGCTGGAGACGTTCGACGCGACGGACAACCGGATCGAGTCGATCGCCCCGTTCGTCTTCAGCCCGGTGCAGAGCACCTTGCAGGAAATCCATTTGAGCGGCAACGAGCTGTCGCGCTTGAACGGCTTGGAGTTCGCGGGCTATTTGCGCGAGGCTATGGCGCCGCTGGCGGCATTGACGGAGCTATCGCTGGCGGACAATGGCTTGGAGAGCGTCAGGTCGTACCCGCCCACACAACCGCCGCCTGGATGGGATGCCGTCGCCTGGGACGATGTGTGGACTGGGTTCTCGACCACGCCGAGTTGGGGTGAGTGGGACACGTTCTCGCAGCTGCCGAAACTGGTGACGCTGGATCTGTCGAGGAACAATCTGGAGGAGTCGGATCTGTCGCGGGCGCTGTTCGAGCCCTTGGACAAGTTGGCCGGACTGTACTTGAGCCGGAACCCGCTGGCCGACAGCAACGGCCAGATCGGCGCCGACCTGTTCGACGGCATGGCGGCGTTGTCGGGGTCTGGCACCTTCACGTTGAATTTGGGGGGGACTGGGCTGACGTCGCTGGACAACGACCCATTCGACGGGTACACGGGCCTGGAGAGCTTGGATCTTGCGGGCAACGGGCTGACATCGCTGGCCTCGCTCCCCTTCCAGGGTCTCAGTGGGCTCGGGAGCCAAGATGGGTATGTGAGTTTGGCCGGCAATGGGCTGACCTCGGTGCCTGCGAACCTATTCGAGGACGCCCACGCAGCATTGGAATCGGTGCAATTGCAGGACAACGAGCTGTCCTCGGTGCCCGCGAACCTGTTCGACGGGCGCACGAACTTGAGTGCTGTGAATCTGAGCGGCAACAATCTGACTTCGCTGCCTGCGAGCCTGTTCGACGGGCTCGGGGAGTTGTTCGTGCTGGAGTTGGACGACAACGAGCTGGCCAGCCTGAACGTCGACCTGCTTGACGGGCTCGCGGAACTGAAGACTCTGGACCTTTCCGGCAACCGCCTGACGACTCTGCCCGAAGACATCTTCAAGGGCGACGACAGCGCAACCCCCGTCGGCCCCTTCAACATGAAATTCTTGGATTTGTCCGAGAACCTCATCTCCTCGCTGCCCGCCGACGTGTTCGACCCGCTGGGCGGGGATCTGAAGTTCTTGGGGCTGCGCTCCAACCAGCTCCCAGACAGCCTGAGCGCTGACATTTTCGACGGTCTCGCTGGCCTGATCCGACTGGACCTGGCGTGCAACAGCTTCACCGCCCCGGACGCGGCCAGTGCGACAAGTTTTGCCGCCCGCTTCGAGGAAACCACGAGATTGGATTTCGTGGACGTCTCAGGGACGTCCTATGGGAGCCAGACCGCCCTCAATAGGGTGAAGACGGCGGTGAATGCCAAGCGGCCCGGCATACTCCATATTGAGGCGAGCTTCAATACGGCGTGCGAATACTCGCTGTTCGAGGATCCGCTGGCCGAGGTGCGCTCCAGCGCGGGGTGGGTGGAGTACGACGAGCTCAACGACCGGTGGGACATCTACGTGGGCGCCGATGTCGACCAGGTCACCATCACCCCTCTGGCGGCGCACCACCGCCAGAAGGTGCGCGGCCGAGACCAGATCGATATCACCGCGCCCCGCATCGATCTCCCGTCCTCTCTCGTCATCGAATACGCCTACCACGACGCCGACACGAACCGGCCGGGCATCCAGGTAAAGCTGCGCGACGGCGGCTGGCACAGGGTGTGGACCGGCGCCACCTTCGCCTCAGATGACCTTGTCGAGGACTTCGACCATGAGCGGGTGCGCGTCTACCGCGAGCCGCCGCCGATGCGACGCGAGGGGTGCGCGCCTGGCGCGGTGTCGCTCAACACCGTCTACAGCGACGGCGACGGACTCGAGGGCGGCCGCAAGGGCAACCTCTTCCCCGGCCTGCACAGCTTCGACGGGCCCCTCCGCGAGTGGATAGTGCTGGGGTGGGCCAAGGTCGACAAACCGCAGTGCGTGGCCCGCACCGAGCTGTGGCGCGGGGATGGGCAGTACCAGGCGGAGCGGCTGGTCAAGGAGTGGAACGGCGTCCCACCGAGCGACGACCACGCTGAGGGACGCTGGCGCGACACGGAAACGGTCATAGGGACGGCGTTCCAGTACACCATCCGGCGCTTCGGCACCGACGAGTCGTTCAGCCAGGCCTCCACTGAGTGGATACCCGTCATGCCTGCCTACCTGGACCTGGACAAGAGCTGGCAGGATGCCTACAACGACGACGGCAGCCTCATCCACGCCAACGATGTCGTCTACAACGCTCGACTACAGCTCGGCGGCCCCCAAAACGGCGAGGTACTCATGATGGCGCCCAGCTTGTTGAACGAGGGCGAGAGACCCGTCATCGGCTTGTACACGTGGGAGTTCTGCAGAATGCAATACTCCACAACGGTCTTCATGTGCGACGAGATCGAAGTAGTGAGCATCAATGCCGTCAGCTACCTGCGAGTTACCCCGCCGCAGACGGTCGGGCCGCTGAAGCGCACCTTCACACCGTCGGCGTCGGTGATTGCCATGACGAACGCCAACCGGTTCGCGAACTGGTGCGTCAAGTTGAAGTTTAGCAACCCCGTCGACATTGAGGTCGAACATTCGATATATGACGGGTGCGCGGTGTTCGACCTGATGTCCGCGCGCCACATCACGAAGACGAACAATCCGCCGGCTGCTGAGTCGGGTGCGTTGGTGCCGTGGCCGGAGAACGTGGCGGCGTCGGTGTCGTTGGCGCCTGAGGGGCCGCAGGTGCTGCTGTCGTGGGATGAGGTGGAGTCCGACCCGCGCAACGAGATCGCCGTCACGGACTATCAGGTGCTGCGTCGCGGTCCGGGCGAGTCGGAGTTCTCGGTGCTGGGGACCACCGGCGGGACCACTGCGTTCACCGATACCGACGTGGCGTACGGCAGGGACTATTCCTATGTGGTGAAGACGGTCACCGCCGACAGCGGGCTGAGCTTGCCGAGCGATGAGGCCTCGGTGTCGGTGCCCGCCGCACCGCCCGAGACGCCGCCTGCGGGGCCGCTGGACGGGTTCCGTCTGGTGGACGCCGCTGATCAGTCGCTGATCTCGTTGCTGGCCGATGGCGACACTGTCGAGCTCGACAGCCCTGACGCCGGGAGCTTCGCCATCGAGGCCACCATCGCCGACGGCGAGAGCGTGGGCAGTGTCAGCTTCGAGCTGACCGGGCCGGTGTCCTATGGGCCCAAGACCGAGAGCTACGCCCCCTACTCGCTGCACGGCGACACCTCCAGCGGCGACGACGTCGAGCTCAACGGTCAGGCGCTGCCCGCCGGCGAGTACACGCTCACCGCCACCGCCTGGTCACAACGAGGCCTCAGCGGCGACGAGCTCGGCACTCTCGAGTTCAGCTTCACCGTGACCGCCAAGCCCGACACGGGGTCACTGGCGGGGTTCCGTCTGGTGGACGCCGGCGATCAATCGCTGATCGCGTCGCTGGCCGACGGCGGCACCGTGGAGCTCGACAGCCCCGGCACCGGGAGCTTCGCGATCGAGGCCGCCATCGTTGATGGGCACAGCGTGGGCAGTGTCAGCTTGGAGCTGACCGGGCCGGTGTCCTATGGGCCCAAGACCGAGAGCTACGCCCCCTACTCGCTGCACGGCGACACCTCCAGCGGCGGCGACATCGAGCTCAACGGTCAGGCGCTGCCTGCCGGCGAGTACACGCTCACCGCCAACGCCTGGTCACAACGAGGCCTCAGAGGCGACGAGGTGGGCACACTCGAGATCAGCTTCACCATCACCGCCGCCGACTAGTCCCTGGTCGGTTTCGCTCGCGAAGTCGGTCTATGAGAACCGGCTCATATATAAATTATAGATATCTGATTCTTTATATTCCCTGATCACCGCGCTAATGTGGAGAGGCCCGGCAGTTCGCTGATGTCCTGCCGGGTGCTCGCGTCCGACCCGCACCGAGATTGGAGAGATCGAGGCCAGATGTCTACGGATAGCTCCGATCCCGACGGCCCTCTCGCAGACAGCGCGTTCAGCTGGGAGCGCATGTACGCCAGCGACGCCCGCGCCGACCCAACCGTGACCCGGGGGGCGGCCGAGAGTGTTGGGGTTCTCTAGGAAGTTGAGGGCGGTGCGGAAAGGGATCCGGGCATCGATGCTGGCCGTTGCGCTGGCGCTGGTGGCCGCGCTGCTGCCGCCGTCGTCGTCGCCGGCGTTGGCCCAGGCGCAGTCGAGCGTTGCCACGCTCAACGGCATCACGGTGACCGGCGAGACCCTGTCGCCGGTGTTCTCCTCGGGCGTGTACGCCTACCGGGTGGACGTTGCCGACGACGACGCTCGGGTGACGGTCGGGTTCACCAAGGGCCACAGCGGCCAGACGGTGGCTTTCACCGACGGCGACGACTCGGCCCTCACCGACGCGGACGCCGCGACCGGGTTCCAGGTCGACTTGGCCGCCGGCGTCAACACGGTGAAGCTGGTGGTCACTCCGGAGGACACCACCGCAGACACGGAGACCTACACCCTGACCATAGTTCGGGCCCTGCCCGCCGGCGTGGTCGGGGTGCCCTCAACCTGGGACGGCAACCCCGCTGGCGTGAGCGCGGGCGACCAGTTCCGGCTCATGATTTTGACGAGCACCAAGAGGGACGCCACATCGACCGATATCGAAGACTACGACGCGTTCGTGCGCGACACGATCGCCATCCACGGCCACCCATCCATCAGGCAGCATTCCCGGTTCTTCAAGGTGCTGGCCAGCACCGCTGCGGTCTCGGCCCGCGACCACACCGGGACGACGTTCACCAACGGCGGCGGCGAGGGCGTGCCCATTCACTGGCTGAAGGGCCATCATCTCCGCGGCAATGAAGTCAATGACAGGATCGACGACTACGAGGAATTCTGGGAGATCGGCAACCCTTGGAGAGGGCGCCCTCGCTCCGAGGACGGCTCGGAGGCAGGTTTCACTTACTTTAGCCGCATTTGGACGGGCTCAGCTTCCGACGGCAGCCAGAAGGAGGGGGCGACGCTGGGTTCGACAACCGTGCGTACGGGGACATACTTGTCGGCCGCTACGACGTTCAGCTCCTCGACTGGGGAAAGGAAGGACAACACACTCGACAACTCCATGGAGTTTGGGTTTCTGGGCCTGTCGGACGTGTTTCAGGTGGTGGATGAGCTGCCCGCCCCCGAATTGGCCGCGTTGTCGGCGACCGCGGCGGGCGAGTCCGACGACAGGCTGCACGGTTTCGCTGCCGGTCACCGCGTCTACCACGCGGGGTTCAGCGCCGGCGTGTCGCGGGCGACGCTCGAATGGACGGCCGCGAACGAGGTCGTCGCGGAGGTGTCGGTGCTGGACGCCGACGGTGATGTACTCGAAGACGCCGACGGTGCCGAGAGCGGCCACCAGGTCGACCTGGAGGTCGGCGTCACTACCGTCACTGTCAGGGTGTTGCACACCGACAGCGTCCTGAGCCGGGACTACACGCTGCATCTGGGGCGCAGCTCGACGGAGTTGGGCGGGTGGCGCGCCGGCGACGACGTCAACTTCCTGTGGAGCGTCGGACGCATCTGGCCCAGAGGCATGGCGGGCACGGCCGACACGTTGTGGGTGGCCGATGCGTCCGGCTACCTCGATGACGGTGTGCGCTTTTACAAGCTTCTGGCGTTCGACCGCTCCGACGGCAGCCGGGTGGCGGGCCTCGACATCGAGTTGGGCAGCTTCTACCCCCTCCCGGAAATCGATCCGGATTACAGCTTTCCTATCGATCTAGATGGCGGGATCTGGTCAAACGCGGTCAAGGCGGGAGACGGCTCGGTGAGCGGCACGATGTGGGTGGCCGATTCCGAGCTCACAACGCTGTTTGCGTACAAGGTGGACGTCGCTGCTGACGGCACCGCGGGCAGCGCCCACGGCGACCGCGACGAGGACAAGGACTTTGAGCTGCTGGACAGCGAGGACAATGGTGTTCTCTCATTTCTGGGGGGTTTGTGGTCGAACGGCTCGACGATGTGGGTGAGCGACCCCGTGGACAAGAAGCTGTACGCCTTCAAGATCGACATCAACGCCGACGGCACGACGGGCGACGACCACGGCGACCGCGACTCGGGCAAGGACATCGACGTCTCGGGTGCGTCCGGCAGTGCCGTTGTCGGCGACGGCACCGCGATCTGGGTGCTCAACGAAGACGACAACGAGCTGCACGCGTTCGAGATCGACGGTGGGGCGCGCAACAGCGGCTGGGACATCGAGCTGCACGACACGCACCAATCCAACGGTGTGGACGGCGACGAAACGACTCGCGGCGCTTGGATCGAGGGCGACGTCATCTACGTGGGCCGCGGCGACAACAACGACCGCTCCAAGATCTTCGCCTACAACACCTCCAGAGCCACAGCGTCCACGTCGTTGAGCGCGCTGTCGGTGACCGCGGCGGGCGAGTCCGACGACAGGCTGCACGGCTTCACCGCCGATCACCGCGTCTACCAGGTGGGACTCGGTAGCGGCGTGTCGCAGGCGACGATCAACTGGGATGCCGAGGACGACGACGCGGAAGTGTCGGTCCTCGACGCAGACGGCGGCGTGCTCGAGGACGCCGACGGTGACGAGAGCGGCCACCAAGTCGTCGACTTGGAGGCCGGCATCAACACCGTCATTGTCAGGGTGTTGGACGCCGACGCCGGCCTCAGCGGTGACTACACGCTGCACCTGGCGGTCAACTCGAGGGAGTTGGGCGGCCGGCGCGCCGGCGACGACGTCCACTACCTGTCGGGCGTCGACAACATCAAGCCCCGCGGCATGGCGGGCACGGCGGACACGTTGTGGGTGGCCGACGCTGGCAGCAACAAGGTGCTGGCGTTCGACCGCTCCGACGGCACCCGGGAGGCGAGCCTCGACATCCACTTGAGCGACAGCGACAGGAGGTTGTGGGGCGGGATCTGGTCCGACATGGTCAAGGACGACAACGACTCCACGGTGAGCGGCACGATGTGGGTGTCCAACCCCGAGCGCAACAACGACGACAAGATCTACGCATACAAGATCGATGTCAACGCCGACGGCACAAAGGGCGGCACCCACGGCGACCGCGACTCGGACAAAGACATCGATTTGCACGACGACAACAACGATCCGGAGGGCTTGTGGTCGAACGGTACGACGATGTGGGTGAGCGACAGCAGGGACCACCACCTGTACGCCTACCACCTCGGCGGCGCCAACCACGGCGACCGCGACTCGGACAAGGACATCAACGTCTCGGGCGAATACGACGGCAGGGGTCGCGCCATCGTCGGTGACGGCACCGCCATCTGGGTGCTCAACGACGCGACCACCGAAAAGCTGTATGCGTTCGAGATCGCCGGCGGGGCGCGCAACAGCGGCTGGGACATCAAGCTGGACCGCGACCAGAGCGCAGGCAACAGGAACCGCGGCGCTTGGATCGAGGGCGGCGCCATCTATGTGGGTTTCGGCGACGGCGCCGGCTCCAAGATTTTCGCCTACAACACCTCCAGAGCCACGGCGTCCCAGCAGTTGAGCGCGCTGTCGGTAACCGCGGCGGGCGAGTCCGACGACAGGCTGCACAGCTTCACGTCCGACCACCTCGTCTACAACGCGGGTTTCAGCGACGGCGTGTCGCAGGCGACGCTCAACTGGACTGCCGACGACGACGCGACAGTGTCGGTCCTCGACGCAGACGGCGGTGAGCTCGAAGACGCCGATGACATGGAGGACCACCACCAGGTCGACTTGGAAGAGGGCCTCAACGCTGTCACCGTCAGGGTGTTGGACACAGGCTCCGGCGTGGGCAGCGACTACACGCTGCACCTTGGGGTCAGCTCCACGGAGCTGGGCGGCTGGCGCGCCGGCAACGACGTCGACTTCTTGTGGAACGTCAACAACATCAAGCCCCGCGGTATGGCGGGCACGGTCGACACGTTGTGGGTGGCCGACGCGAGCGACAACACGGTGCGGGCGTTCGACCGCTCCGACGGCAGCCGGGAGGCGGGCCTCGACATCAACTTGAGCGGCGACAACGGCAAGCTGTGGGGCGGGATCTGGTCCGACATGGTCAAGGACGGCACCGATTCCACGGTGAGCGGCACGTTGTGGGTGTCCGACCCCGACGACGACAAGCTCTACGCCTACAAGATCGCCGTCAACGCCGACGGCACCGCGGGCGGCACCCACGGCGACCGCGACTTGGACAAAGACATCGTGTTGTCGGAGGACAGCAGTCCTCCATCGGAGCGCAACAGCGATCCGGAGGGTTTGTGGTCGAACGGTTCGACGATGTGGGTGACCGACTCCCGCGACGACAAGTTGTACGCCTACACGCTGGCAACCGGCGACCGCGACTCAAGCAAGGAGATCGACGTCTCGAGCGTGTTCAGCGACAGCGAGCGGCCGCGCGCCATTGTCGGCGACGGCACCGCGATCTGGGTGTTCAACGACAGCGACAACAAGCTGTACGCGTTCCAGATTGCCAACAAGCTTCGCAACGAGGGCTGGGACATCGAACTGCACGACAGCCAGCGCTCGGGCAACCGGAACCGCGGCGCCTGGATCGAGGGCGGAGTCATCTACGTGGGCCGCGGCGACGAGGAGTCCTCCAAGGCCTTCGCCTACAACACCACCCACGACACGTCGACGTCCGGCGTCGCCCTTTCGAGCCTGACGCTGACGGGCAGCGACTCCAGCGCACTCACGCTCAGCCCTACGTTCACAGGCGGCGTCACCTACTACGAGGCGGCCGTTGCAAGCGCCGGCGAGGTGACGGTGGCCGCCGCCCTGAGCACCGGCAGCACCGGGCTCAAGATCGCCCCCGTCGACGCCGACCCGAACGAGACCGGCCACCAGGTTGCGGTGACGTTCGGCCACACGCCCATCGAGGTCACAGCAACCGCGCCGAACGGGCACATCGTGACCTATCGAGTGCTCGTGAGCGTCGGCGAGGTGGAGGTTGTCGGCCACTGGGAGCTCAGGCCGCCGGGCCTCTCGTTCGGCGATCGGTTCCGTCTGCTGGGCAACACCACCTCACCCCCGTCCTACCCCTCCCTGAACACCATCGGCGGCTACAACACTTTTGCGCAGAACAATGTGTCTGCCAACGGACACGCCAGCCTCAGGGCGCACTCGGCTGGGTTCCGCGTGCTGGGCTGCACTGCAACGGTCTCAGCGCGCGCGAACACCGGCACCGAGTACCGCGATGCGGTCGGTTTGCGGGGCGTGGGCGTCTACTGGGTCGGCGGCGACAAGGTGGCCGACGACTACGCCGACCTCTACGACGGCGGGTGGGACAGTAAAGAGGTGCGCGAGGTGAATGGCAAGGTGGAGGGACGCTGGCCCGTCATTGTTGACCCAGAAGATGGCACCAAGGACCCTGACCCCACGGTGTACGCGGTCGGGACCGGCTGCGACAATGACGGCTTTCCCAATGAGTTGAGCCCCTTGGGCAATCCGTCCTCCATCATCTACGGAGATCCGGGTCACACCGCGATTCCGCCCCACAGCCAAACCGACAGAGAGCCGATCCACGCATTCACCAGTCTTACGACCCCCCTCGACCCCTTCCCGATTCCCCCCGTGATGGCCCTCTCGCCGGTCTTCAGGTTGGGCTTGTCCGCGAATCTGCATCCCCTGTCGGTGACCGCGGCAGGCGAGTCCGACGAGAGGCTGGACGGCTTCAGGCCCGACCATCACGTGTATAACGTCGGCTTCGACAACGGTGTGGAACAGGCCACCATCGCCTGGACAGCGGACCCCGGCGTCACAGTGTCGGTGACTGACAGCGGCGACACCGCCGTCGACGACGCCGACGACAACAGGGCGGGCCACCAGGTGAACCTCAATGCCGGCCTCAACACGTTCAAGGTGAAGACGAGCGTTCCCGACACCACCCACACTAGAACGTACACGCTGTACTTGGGCCGCGGCTCGGATGCGGCGGGAGGCTGGCGCGCCGGCGACGACATAAACTACTTGTGGGACGTCGCGGGCATCAAGCCCCGCGGCATCGCGGTCACTGAGGCCACGCTGTGGGTGGGCGACGACACCACCAAGACGCTGCTGGCGTTCAACCGTTCCGACGGCAGACGGGCGGAGGGTCTCGACATCGTGTTGGTGAACTCGGCTACGGACCGTGGCGAAGTTAACCAAAATCTCGACGGCGGGATCTTCACCGACGCGGAGGCGGAGGGCAACTCGTCGGTGAGTGGCACGATATGGGTGGCCGACGACGGCAAGAACCATATCTTTGCCTACAAGATCGACATCAACGCCGACGGCACGAAGGGCACGGACCACGGCGACCGCGACTCGGGCAAGGACATCGGCCTAGACACCGCCAAGAATGACACGCCGCGAGGCTTGTGGTCGAACGGGACCACCATGTGGGTGGGCGATTCTGACCGCTCCGATGATGATGATCGAAGGTTCTACGCCTACACCCTCGAAACCGGCGCCAACTACGGCGACCGCGACTCGGGCAAGGACATCAATATCGCCAGCGAGGTCGAAAGAAACAAGTTGCGGGGAATCACCGGCGACGGCACCGCGATCTGGGCGCTCCACCAAGACGACCGGAAGCTGTACGCGTTCGAGATCGACGGCAAGGATCGCAACAGCGATTGGGACATCAGCCTCCACTCCGGCCATCTCACGGGGGGAGGCAGCATCCGCGGTGTGTGGCTCTCCGACGACATCATGTACGTGGGCCGCGGCGACGGCACGCGGTCCAAGGTGTTCGCCTACAACGCCCTCGCCACCTCGCTGGACGACGATGCGGCCCTGTCGGGTTTGACGGTGCAGGGCGAGGCGGTGAACGGGTTCGATCCGGCGACTCTGACGTATACGGTGGATGTGGCGGCGGCCTCTTCGGTGTCGGTGGTGCCTGAGTTCCGCGGCAACAACGCGTCGGTGGCGTTCTTAGACGCCGGCGACATGGCGATCACCGACGCGGACGCCAACGCGGATGGTTTGCAGGCGGCGCTGCCGGCTGGGGTCAGCACGGTGAAGGTGGTGGTGACCGCCGAGGACGGGACGTCGACGGAGACGTATACGTTGACGGTGCGTTTGGGGTCGTCGGAGACCTTCGGCTGGCTTGTGGTCGACGATATGGACTGGCTGGCGGCCGGCAACGGCTTTCCGAACGACATATGGTCTGACGGCACCACGCTGTGGGTGCTCGACGACACCGCCGATCATGTGTTCGCGTACACGCGGGCCGACGGGGAGCGCGACACCAGCAAGGAGCTCGACAGCGCCGCTCTGTCGGTTGACGCGGCGGATTGCGGTCCTTTCTCCGAAGGTCGATGCGATCCGAACCCCGTGGGATTGTGGTCTGACGGGACCACCATGTGGGTGGTCCATAACACCCTAACTTCCGGGAGCGAGAAGGCGTACGCGTACAAGCTGTCGGACCTCTCCCGTGCGTCGGACTCGGACTTGGAGCTTGTGCAGTCAAACAACGACCCTCGGTCGCTGTGGTCCGACGGCACCACGATGTGGGTGCTCAACTCTGACTCGTCCTCTAAACGTATGTTCGCTTATGCGCGCGACGACGGCGCCCGCCAACACAGCAAGGACGGAGAGAGCCGCGAGTTCGACTTGCACTCCGACAACGCCAACCCGGAGGGTGTCTGGTCCGACGGGGTCACGATGTGGGTGGCCAAGAACGACAGTACCAACAGCGAGTACAAGCTGTACGCGTACACGCTGGACACGGGCGCCCGCGACTCCTCGAAGGACTTCAACACGCTGGCGGGGGCGGGTCAGAGTTTCCCGTTGGGGATCTGGTCCGACGGCGAGGTGATGTGGGTGGCTGAGAGGGCATCGGGGAGCAGCCCAAGCGGGTATGTCGGCCAGAAGCTGTTCTCCTACAAGATGCCGGAGTCGGACAATGTCGAGCTTGGCATGGTGTCGGTCACTCACAGCGGCGGCGCTTTGGATGTGGTGCCTGACCCGGATGATGACGCGTTGTTGTTGGCGGTTGCGCCTGCCGATGTTGCTGAGGTCACTGTGGCGGTGGGGACGCGTCAGCTCAAGGCGACCGCGGCGATCACCTCGCCGGTGGACAGCAACAACGTCGACGGCGGTCACCAGGTGAGCCTCCCCGTCACCGGCACCGTGGACGTGTCGGTGACGGTCACCGCCCAAGACGGCACCACCAAGACTTATACGATCAGGCTGCGCCGCCAGTCCGCGGACGCCTCGCTGTCGGCGCTGTCGGTGGCGGGCACGCCGGTGCCGGGTTTCGCGGCCGACAAGCTGGAATACACGGTGAACGTGGGCCATGACGTGGAGGAGGCGGCGGTGTCGGCGACCGCGGGCCACGAGAACGCGACGGTTGCCTTGCTGTCGGTGACGGGCGTCCCCCCCAGCGAGGTCGAGTCCGAGCTGGCCGACTCGGCCGGCAAGGACTCGGACACCCATATTCTGACCCACACCGTGTCGTCGCTGGCCGAGGGCGCCAACAAGTTGCGGTTGCGGGTCACCGCCGAGGACGGCACCACGACCGGCGACTACAACCTGACAGTGACCCGGGCGGCTGCGCCGTCGGAGGATGCGTCTTTGTCGGGTTTGTCGGTGCAGGGCGTTGCGGTGGCGGGGTTCGCGTCGGGGACTTTGGCTTATGCGGTGGATGTGGCGGCGGCTGCGTCGGTGTCGGTGGTGCCGGTGTTCTCCGACGACGGCGCGTCTGTGGCGTACTTCGACGGCAACGACACGGCGATCTCCGATTCTGACGGTGATCTGTCGAATGGTTTGCAGGCGGCGCTGCCGGCGGGGGTCAGCACGGTGAAGGTGGTGGTGACCGCGCAGGACACCACGTCGACGCAGACCTATGTGCTGACGGTGCGTTTGGGGTCGTCGGAGGTGGGTGTGTGGAAGGTGGTCGATGACGTCGAGTGGCTGGACAGCACGAATTGGGCCCCGCGTGGTTTGTGGTCGGACGGTTCGACCCTGTGGGTGGCCGATGACTGGGGTGATCGGGTGTTCGCCTACGCGTGGCCTGGTGGTGTCCGCCAGGACGGCACCTCGGGCACCGATGATCTGGAGCTTGACGACACCGAGCTGACGGTGTTGAGCAATTGCGGGTTGTCGGGCAATGACAAGTGCAGCCCGGCGGTGTACGGGGTGTGGCGCGGCGCGGACGCGCTGTGGGTGCTGAATTACGACGATCCCGCGGCGAGGGTGCATCCCTATGACATCTCGACGGGCGCGCCTCACGGCACGCTTCAGCCGTTCGGCGTGCCGGCGGCGGCGGGTGATGCGGCGGGCCTGTGGTCGGACGGGTCGACGCTGTGGACTGTTGATGCCGACACCGATCGGGTGTATGCGTTCGATCTGTCCAGCGGATTGCGTTTGGACGGCAACGACGGCCGCGCTGACCGCGAGTTTGACCTGGATGGCGACAACGCCAACGCGCAGGGCATCTGGTCTGACGGTGTGACGGTGTGGGTGACCGAATCCGACGAGACCAACGGCGACGACAAGCTGTACGCGTACAACCTTGCTGACGGGTCGCGCGCCGCGGCGAAGGACCTGGCCACGACCACCGCTGGTGTGCCGAGGTGGACGCGTGCGGGGCTGTGGTCTGACGGTGTGACGATGTGGGTGTCGGCCATCGGTGCGGGCAGGCCGAAAGGCGCCGGCACGGGCCAGAAGCTGTATTCGTTCAACATGCCGGTGTCCGACAACGCCGACCTCGGCAAAGTCACCGTCACCCACGCCGACGGCACGCTCGATGTGGTCGCCGACCCCGACAACGATGCGGTGCGGCTGGTGACCGTTCCGTCAGGCATCGACGAGGTCACCGTGGCCGCCAGCGCGCGCCAGCTCAGGGCCACCGCCGCGGTCACCTCGCCCGCGGACAGCAGCAACACCGACGGCGGCCACCAAGTGGACCTGTCGGGCCTCACCGGGAACGGCACCGTCGACGTGACCGTCACCGTCACCGCCCAGGACACCACCACCACTGAGACCTACACCGTCACCTTCAGCCGTGAACCCGTCATACTGGCCGAAGGCGTGACCGCGGTGCCGGACGGCTGGACCCTCACGCCGTCGGGGCTGAACGACGGCGACCAGTTCCGGCTGTTGGCGCTCACGGTCAGCAAACGCGACGCCACCGCAACCGCCATCGCCAACTACGACAGCCATGTGCGCGCCGACATCGGCGCTAACGGCCATGCCGCGGTCGGTTCGTTCGGCGGCCTGTTCACGGTGCTGGGATGCACCCAGGGCCTGAGCGCACGCGACCACACCGGCACCACCTACACCGACGATGACACCGGCGTGCCCGTCTACTGGCTCAACGGCGCCAAGATCGCCGACCACTACAAGGCGTTCTATACCGAAGACTGGCAAAGCTTGGTTTCGAGGTTCACCTCGGGCGCGGACAATAGCCGCGAGACCTCGGCTTGGACCGGCTGTTCGTCCGACGGCACCGCGCACGCGACCGGATACCTCGGAAAGGCACCAGAGGCGCAGATAGGCACTCCGGAGACGGCCGGCGACGCGTTCGATGCGAATACCGCGTCCAGCAATGGGGCTCTGCCGCTGTACGCGTTGTCGGGCGTGTTTCAGGTGGTGGATGAGCTGCCCTCCCCCGAATTGGCCGCATTGTCGGCGTCCGCGGCGGGCGAGTCCGACGACAGGCTGCATGGTTTCACCGCTGATCATTTGGTGTATCACGCCGGTTTCGACAGCGATGTCGGGCAGGTCACGCTCGATTGGACTACGACCGCGGATGCTGCCGATGTCGTGGTGGCGGTGTTCGACGCGAACGGCGACCGCCTCGACGACGCCGACACCACTTCTGGAGCGGCGGGCCATCAGGTGGCTCTGGGGGCGGCGGGCACCGTCACTGTGTTGACGGTGCGGGTGTCGGTGCCAGACAGCGTCTTGGCCACCGAGTACACGTTGCATCTGGGCCGCGGCTCGGCCGATGCCGGCAAATGGCGCGCCGGCGACGACTTCAACTTCCTGTGGGACACCGAGAACATTGAGCCGCGGGATGTGTGGGGCACCGCGGGCACGCTGTGGGTGGCCGACGACGGCAGCGACAAGGTGCTGGCGTTCAACCGCTCCGACGGCAGCCGCGTGGCCGTCCTCGACATCGAGCTGAACACGGGCGACGGCAACGAAGCACTGGGGGCCGGCGTCTTCGCTGATGTCGAGGTGGCGGGCGACGACTCGGTGAGCGGCACGATGTGGGTGGCCGATCCCGACGACGACAAGCTGTACGCGTACAAGATCGACGTCACCGCTGCGGGGGCGGCGGGCCCGGTTCACGGCGACCGCGATTCGGCCAAGGACATCGCCCAGCCCGCGGGCCACGACGACCCTGCGGGCATATGGTCCAACGGCGACACCATGTGGGTGGGCGACTCTGAAGATCGAAAGATCTACGCGTACACCCTTGCGACGAAGGCTCACGACTCAGCCAAGGACATCAGCCTCACCGAGGTGTTCGACAGCGGCGAGAGCCTGCGCGGCATCGCCTCCGACGGCACCGCGATCTGGGCGCTCAACGACAGCGACGGCAAGCTGTATGCGTTCCAGTTGGCCGACGGAACCCGCAACGAGGCATGGGACATCGGTCTGCACGAGAGCCACACCGGCTCGGGAGGCCAAATCGGGGGTGTGTGGCACGACGGCGGCGTGGTCTATGTGGGCCGCGGTGACGGTGCCGAGCACTCCAAGGTGTTCGCCTACAACAGCACCCACGACACCTCGCTCGACGGCGACGCCACGCTCAAGAGCGACAGCATCGAGCTGACCGACGGCTACAACAACCCGCTTACGCTGACCCCCCTGACCGCGACTTTCTATATCGCCACCGCGCTGGAGGGCGCTGACACGGTGACGGTGTCGGCTGAGCCCACCGCGGCCACGTCGCAGGTCTCGTTCGCCCCCGCCGACGCCGACGGTAATTCGGGGAACGGCCATCAGGTGAGCCTGGTGCGGGGATCCAACGGGATCGTGGTGACGGTCACCGCCGAGGACGGCACCATGGCCCGTTATCTGATCGACGTCACGGTACCGGCGGACGCCTCCTTGAGAGCGCTCGAGGTCACCGGCAGCGACTCGCAGCCCGCGGTGCTCAGCCCGACCTTCGCGTCCGATGTCCACGAGTACACAGCGGGCTTCGCTGCGGGCACGTCGCCGGTGACGGTGTCGCCGACGAAGACGGACGTGAGCGCGGGGGTGGCGTTCCTCGACGGCGACGACGGCACGCTCGACGACGCGGACAACGACGCCGGCAACGGCTTCCAGGTGGCGCTCAGCGCCGGCGCCAACACGGTCAAGGTGAAGGTGACCGGCTCCGACAACTTGGCCACCCGCACCTATGTGCTCACCCTCAATTTGGGCTCGGACTCATCCGGCGAGTGGAAGGCAGTGGACGACATCCCCGTGCTGGCGACCGCCAACGACGAGCCCCGGGGCCTGTTCCGCGTGGGCGACCGCATGTACGTGCTCGACGCTGGTGGCGCGCTGTACGCCTACAACACCGACACCAAGCAGCACGACTCCGGCGCCGGGTTCGCTCTGGACGCCGCCAACAGCGACCCGCGGGGCTCCTGGTCGAACGGGACTGTGATGTGGGTGGCCGACGCGGGCGACGACAAACTGTATGCCTACGCGCTGTCGGACGGCACCCGCCAGGACGGCACCGGTGCTACCGACGATCTCGAGTTCGATCTGGCCGATCACGCCACCGACGACGCGGCCGACAACGGCGACCCGCGGGGCATCTGGTCGAACGGGACTGTGATGTGGGTGGCCGACGCGGGCGACGACAAGCTGTATGCCTACGCGCTGTCGGACGGCACCCGCCAGGACGGCACCGGTGCTACCGACGATCTCGAGTTCGATCTGGCCGATCACGCCACCGACGACGCGGCCGACAACGGCGACCCCGACGGCATCTGGTCGGACGGGACTGTGATGTGGGTGGCCGACACCGCCGACGACAAGCTGTATGCCTACGCGCTGTCGGACGGCACCCGCCAGGACGGCACTGGAGCTACCGACGATCTCGAGTTCGACAACCTCATCGGCGGCGCCGGCGGCGCCGGCGGCTCCCGCTCCGGGTCTCCCGACCAGAAGGGGCCCGTAGGCCAGAACGGCCCCCGCCAGGCGCCGAACCCGGACAAATCGCTCAGCATCTGGTCTGACGGCGACACGTTGTGGGTGGCCAGCGGCAGCGACGACGCCATCTACTCCTACAACATGTTCAGCCGCGAAACCGCCGATCCGTCCCCGGTGACTCTGAAGCTGAGGCGCGACGAATCCTCAGGCGAGAGGATTTCCGAGATCTCCGAGAACGGGGGCACCGCGCAGCTGTACGCCACTTTGGACCCGACGGTGGACGGGCCGGTGACCATCACCGTTTCGGTGCCCGACGACTCGCCAGTGACGCTGAGTTCCACAACCCTGAGCTTCGCAGCGAACGCTGGGGAGAGCACAAGCCCCATCACCATCACCTCATCAGACGATGCCGTCCGCACCGGCCCCCGCCCGGTGGTCTTCACCGCCACCGTCACAACCGGCATCTCACTCGTCGACAAGAACCCCCTACCGATTACCCTGCTCGTGGCCGACGACGAGCCGGTGCCGGTGGGCGTCGGCCGGTACGACTCCAGCCGCGATTTCAATCTTGCTGCTGACAACGCCAGGCCCCGGGGCGTGTGGTCGGACGACACCACGCTGTGGGTGGTCGACCAACCCGTTTCATCGTCCGATGGCCCCCATAGGCTGTTCGCCTACGGGGTGGCCGAAGGCAGTACCTACGGCACGCGCATCGAAAGCTCCGATTGGACCCTGGCATCGCATGGCGTCCACAAGGGCGTGTGGTCGAACCTCACCACGCTGTGGGCAGTCGATAAGGACGTAGGAAATCTGCGGGCCTACCTATTCTCCAACCGCGCCTACCGAAGGTTTGACACGATCGCCCTCGACTCAGCCAACGCCAACCCCGGCGGTGTCTGGTCGGACGGCACCACCATCTGGGTGGTCGATACCGAAGACCTCAGGCTGTACGCCTACCACATCAACGAAGAGTACGATGCGGAATTCGGCTCCTACACCGTCGAAAGAGACCTGCCCCTCCACGTCGAGAACGACGCTCCCGAGTACATCTGGTCGGACGGGCGCACGATGTGGGTGACCGATGCCGACGACCAGAAGCTGTACGCCTACAAGATGGTGCTGGACTACGGGGCCCTAGAGACTGAAGACGACGACGACCCCGTTCTCATCACCTGGCAGCACGACCCCGGCCAAGACCTGGCCCTGCACGCCGACAACGACTCTCCGGTGGGAATCTGGTCGGACGGCATCACCCTGTGGGTGGTCAACGACAACACCGATTCCAACGTCCGCGACAAGGTGTTCGCCTACGACTTGCCCCCGAAGGCCACCCTGACGCTGTCGCGGCCGTCGGTTCCCGAGGACGACGCCGCCGTCACCGCCACCGTCACCGCCTCCATCGACCGAACCTCTGCCGATCCAATCACCTTCACGGTCGGCGTGGAGGCCGGCGCGCCCGCGGGGGCGACGTCGCCCGCCGCGCTGGGCACCACGACCACTTTGACCATCCCCGCCGGCGACCTCGTCAGCTCCGGCGCCGCCGTCACCCTCACCGGCATTGACGACGACAAGTCCACCGGCCCCCGCTTCGCCGCCGTCACCGCCGCCGTCACCGCCGGAACCGCTACCACCCCGGCCCCCGTGGCCCTCGCCGTTGTCGACGACGAGCCCGTGCCCCTTCACGAGTTTGTGCCCAACAGCTTGTGGGATGTCACCGACAACAACCTCGGCGATGGAGATGAGTTCAGGCCCCTGGGCGTTTGGGCCGACGGCGCCCACCTATGGGTGAGCGCAGGCTTAGATTCGCAGTCCCCGGCGGATCTGCACGCATACGACCTCTCCACCGGGACCTACGACGGCGACAATGACTATGAGGATCTTGAAGAGAACGGCCGGGGCTTCGAATTCGAAAAATCTGGCAGTACCGTCCAAGACTACGGCAACAACATGCCGGTGGGCATTTGGTCCAACGGGACCACGCTGTGGGTGGCCGACGAGGGCGACGGCACCGAGGTGGCCAAGGTGTACGCCTACAACGCCTCTACCAGGGCACCCGACCCCGACAAAGACTTCGATCTCAATTCAAGCAACGACAAGCCCATCGGCCTCTGGTCCGACGGGACCACGATGTGGGTGGCCCAGAATCGCTCCCAAGCCGACAACACAGGAGGCACTCCCGACAAGCTGTTCGCCTACAAACTGGCCGACGGGGAGCGCGACACCGCCAAGGAGTTCAACCTGCACAGCGGCAATAGGGAACCGGGGGGCCTGTGGTCGGACGGCACCACCATGTGGGTGGCCGATTCCACCACCAATCCCGGCAAGCTGTTCGCCTACACCTTGGCGACCGGCGCCCGCGACTCCGACAAAGACCTCGCTCTCGACTCCGCCATCACCAGAACCGCGGGCCTGTGGTCCGACGGCGAAACCCTGTGGGTGGTCCAATGGTCCGGAGACGGCGTCAAGAACAAAGTGTTCGGGTACCGGCTAAAGCCCGAGGTGTCGCTGTCGGTGGATGACGCGGTCATCGACGAGAACGGCGGCTCCGCCACCCTCACGGTTCGTCTGAGCGAGGCCTTGCCCGTCGAAACCGTTGTGGATCTGGAGGTGCAGCTCGACGCCCCCAAGGTGCCCGACTCCGCCCCGCTTGCCCCGAACCCAGCCCAGGTGACCATTCCCGCTGGCTCGAGAGGCCAGGTCAACCAAGAGGTGCAGACACAAATCACCGCCGTCGACGACGAGGTGTTCACCGGGCCGCGCTTCGCAAGGGTGGTGGCCAGCTCGGCAACGGTGCCGGGCCCCGCCTCTTTGCGGATGATCGTCACCGACGACGAGACCGCTCCCGTGGAGACCTTCCAGCACGAGAAGACAGTGACAATCCCAGGTGGCGGTACTCCCGTTTTCTCTGGTGCCTGGACCGACGGCGAGCACATCTGGATCAGCGAATCGAACCTCGTTGGTAATTCCAAGCTGGCCGCGTACGGCCTGGCGGACAACTTCTCCGTGTTGGGCCCACTTGATTCCGACCACGTGGTGTCCACAGGTGTGCTCGAATCCGCTGCGGGAAACAACGAATCGCCCCACGACATCTGGTCGGACGGGACGACGATGTGGGTAGTGGATGCAATAGACAACGAGGTGTACGCCTTCGCCAGAGACAGATCGGGAGATTGGAAGCGAGACAAGAACAAGGATTTCGACCCGACCACCAACCCGAACCAGCCCAGATACTTCTGGTCGGACGGGACGACGATGTGGGTAGTGGGTCTTTCAGCCAACAGGGTGAACGCCTTCAACTGGGAGATCGGCGCCGATGGGAACGCGGGCCCGAACTTCGGCGACCGCGACTCCGACAAAGAATTCGACCTGCACACCGACAACGACAACGCCCGCGGCCTGTGGTCGGACGGGACCACGATGTGGGTGGTCGACTTCCAAGACAACAAGCTGTACGCCTACACCCTGTCGAGCGGCGCCCGCGACAGCGGCAAAGACCTTGCCCTGCACGCCGACAACGACTCCCCCCGGGGAATCGTGGCCATCTGGTCGGCCGAGAGCGGCGTTTCCCTCGGGGTCTTGGACACCGACGACAAGATATACGTCTATCGGCAGCCGGTGGAGGTGACTTTGACGGTGACGCCCGACCGGGTGGAGGAGGGGGGCACGGCCACGGTGACCGCCACCGCCGACCGGCCCGCCGAGGCCGAGCTCACCATCACCGTCTCTTTGGCGGAGGCGAGCCCCCCCGATGGCGCAGAGGCGCCGACGCTGAGCGCCAATACGGACTTGACCATCGCTGAAGGCGAAACCACGAGCAGTGGCACGCCGGTGACGATCACCGCCGCCGACGATATCGTCACCGCCGATCGCACCATAACCGTGAGCGCCATCGCCACCGGCGGGCATGTGGGCGCTATCGAACCTGTTGATCTGACCATTGTCGACAACGAGCCGGTCATGGTGTTGTTCGAGGTGGATGATGCGGACATCAGCGAGAACGGCGGTTCTGCCACGCTCAGTGTTTCTTTGAGCAAGGTTTCGGCGGCCGAGACCGTGGTCGGTCTGGATGTGCGGCTCGACGCGCCCAAGGTGCCCGACGCCGCCCCGTTCACCCTCGGCGAGACTTCGGTGACCATCCCTGCGAACACGCCCGTTGGCACCGCTGTCGAGGTCACCGTCACCGCGGTTGACGATGCGGTGTTCACCGGGCCGCGCTTCGCGTCGGTGGTGGCCACCTCGGTGGCCAACACCGACGGGGTGGCCGACCCGGAGCCGCTGCGGATAGTGGTCGCCGACGACGAGACCGCATCGTTCGAAGGCTTCGAGCACAACCCTCGGCGGGACTTCGACCTCATCGCCAACGGCACCTATCGCGGCATCTGGTCTGACGGCGAAACCATGTGGGTGGGCAACGATAAGGGCGCTGGCAGTAATCGTCCCCCAGGGAGGACGCTGCTCGCCTACGACGTGTCGGACAGGAGCCGCGACAGCAGCCGGGATCTCGCCGCGGGGACCTTGCGCGGCGACAACTCCCAATGGCTCCAGGGGATCTGGTCGGACGGGATCACGATGTGGGTGGCCGCAGGCAACAACCAGAAGGCATACGCCTATACGCGGCAACAGGATGCGCAGTCTTGGGCGAGAGACGGCGACAGGGACATCGACGTGAAGTACGCCAATCAGGGATTACGCAGCCCGTTCGGCATGTGGTCCGACGGGGAGACGCTCTGGGTGGCCAACAGTCACTTCTCTCGTTCGCAAGATCGAAAAATTCTCGTATACGACTTCAGCCGACTGCTGGAGGAGGAGAATGTTAGTGGCCCAGGCAGCTCATTTGTCTTGCCCAGCAGCCAAACTCGGGTCCTCGGAGCCTGGTCGGACGGGACCACGCTGTGGCTGTCCGATTACGGGGACTTCAATACGAAGAACGGCGACGGCAAGCTGTTCGCCTACAACTTGCCGAAACTCAGCGACACCGGCGGTGCCGTTGCCGACACCGAAAAAAACTTCGAATTGGCTGACGGCAACGGCGATCCCGGCGACATCTGGTCGGACGGGACCACGCTGTGGGTGGTTGACAACAACGACGACAAGGTCTACGCCTACACGCGGCCGTTGGAGGTGACTTTGACGGTGACGCCCGACCAGGTGCTGGAGGGGAGCTCCGTCACGGTGACCGCCTCCACCGACCGGCCCGCCGATGCCGAACTCACCATCACCGTCTCTTTGGCGGAGACCGCGCCGCCCGATGGCACAACGGCACCGACGCTGAGCGCGAATACGGTCTTGACCATCGCCGAAGGCGGCACCACGAGCAGTGGCACGCCGGTGACGATCACCGCCCAAAACGACGACGTCGTCACCGACGTCCGCACCATAACCGTCAGCGGCGCCGTCGCCGGCACCACCGCCACCAGGGGGCCGGTAACCGACCCCGAAGACGTCGAATTCGCCATCGTCGACAACGACGGCGACCAGCCGGTGGAGATATCGACCGCTTCACCGATCGCCCCGTCAGACCTCGGCATCGGCGACCAGTTCCGGATGCTGGTCCAGACCACAATCTCTCAGAATGCAACATCCTCGAGCGTCAGCACCTATGACACATACGTGAGGAACAACGTAAGTAGCATCGGCCACTCCACGATCCGGGGGTCCGCGGATCTGTTCAAAGCCTTGGTGTGTACCTCGTCGACCGACGCCAGAGACCATACCGAGACCACCTACACCGCCGACGACAAGGGCGTGCCGATCTACTGGTTGCGCGGCGAGAGGGTCGCCGACGATTACGAGGACTTCTATGACGGCTCTTGGGACTCGAACAAACCGAGGCACGCATCGGGCTCGATATCGAGCGTCTCGAACCGCTCTAGGGCCTTCTCTGGCTGCGACGACGACGGCACAAAGGCCACCGGCGACGGCAGTGGCAGTGGCTCCCCCCACCATCTCGGCGGCGCCGCCATCGAGTGGACGACCACCACAAATCCGACGAGAGGCAATCGCGGCCTGCGATCAGATTCCCTCCAGAAAGGCAACACTCGCAGCTTCCTGGGGCTCTCGGACGTGTTCACCGTGGCGGCTGCGGGGTTGACGGACTTGAGGGTCACCGCCTTCGACGAGGCCGCCGACAAGCTCCACGGCTTCGACCCCGGCCACAAGTCGTACCACGTCGGCTTCGATAACAGCGTCGAGAAGGCCACTATCACGTTCGCGCTGAACTCCGCGTTCTCGGTGTCGTACCTCGACGGCAACGGCGACCCGCTGACCGACGCCGACGGCGCGGACGGCTTCCAGGTGACCTTGAGGGAGGGGTTGACCACCGTCACCGTCAAGGCGGACAAGCCCGGTCAATCCCTGTTGACCCAGGAGCACACACTGCATTTGGGCCGCAGCTCGACCAATGCGGGCGGCTGGCGCGCCGGCAAGGACATCAACTACCTGTGGGACACCGAGGGCATCAAGCCCCGTGGGGTGTGGGGCACCGACGATGTGCTGTGGGTGGCTGATGACGGCAGCGACGAGGTTTTGGCGTTCGACCGTTCCGACGGCTCGCGCCTCGGCGGCCTCGACATCGAGTTGGACACCGGCGGCGGCAACGAGAAGCTGTGGGGCGGGATCTTCGGCGACGTGGAGGTGGCGGGCGATTCGTCGGTGAGCGGCACGATGTGGGTGGCCGACACCGACGACGACAAGCTGTACGCCTACAAGATCGAGATCACCGCGGCTGGCGCCGCGGACACCACCCACGGCGACCGCGACTCTGACAAGGACATCACGCAGCCCTCAGGCCACGACGACCCCGCGGGCTTGTGGTCGAACGGCGACACCATGTGGGTGGGCGACAGTAGCGATCGCACGATCTACGCCTACACCCTCGAAACCGGCGCCAACTACGGCAACCACGACTCCACCAAGGACATCAGCCTCACCGGCGTGTTCGACAGCGGCGAGCGGGTGCGCGGCGTCGCCTCCGACGGCACCGCGATATGGGCGTTCCACGACGACGACGGCAAGCTCTACGCCTTCCAGCTCGACGGCACCCGCAACTCCGACTGGGACATCGCCCTGCACGCCAGCCACACCGGCTCGGGCGACTTCATCCGCGGCGTGTGGCACCACGACGGCGTGGTCTATGTGCCCCGCGGCGACGGCGCCACCCACTCCAAGGTCTTCGCCTACAACACCACCAGCGGCACCTCGCTGTCGACGGACGCGACTTTGTCGTCGCTGTCGGTGACGGGCCAGACGCTGGATCCTGAGTTCGCGGCGGACACCACCGACTACACGGTGAGCGTGGCTCATGACGTGGGCCAGGTGACGGTGGCGTGGACGCTGGGCGACGCGGACGGTGCGAGGTTCGAGACGCTGGACGGCTCTGACCGCGCGCTCGGCGATGCTGACACCAGCGTCGGCGCGGACGGGTTCCAGGTCGATCTGGGCGCGAAGAACTCGACGACGACGTTCAAGATCAAGGTGACCGCCGCGGACCGCACGACCACCAAGACGTACACGGTCGAGGTGACGCGGGCGGCGGCGCCGTCGGCGGACGCGACTTTGTCGTCGCTGTCGGTGACGGGCCAGACGCTGGATCCTGAGTTCGCGGCGGACACCACCGACTACACGGTGAGCGTGGCTCATGACGTGGGCCAGGTGACGGTGGCGTGGACGCTGGGCGACGCGGACGGTGCGAGGTTCGAGACGCTGGACGGCTCTGACCGCGCGCTCGGCGATGCTGACACCAGCGTCGGCGCGGACGGGTTCCAGGTCGATCTGGGCGCGAAGGACTCCACCACGACGTTCAAGATCAAGGTGACCGCCGCCGACACGACCACCAAGACCTACATGGTCGAGGTGACCCGCGCCGCGGCGCCCGTGGCGCCATTGACTGACACGACGAGGCCGGCGTTGTCATCGGCGGCGGTGGCCGGCGATTCGTTGAGGCTGACCTATGACGAGGACCTCGACGGAGACTCGGTGCCGGCCACGGGGGCGTTCACCGTGACAGTGGGGGGCGCCGAGGTGGGCGTGTCGCAGGTGGCGGTGGCGGGTGCGACGGTGACGCTGACGTTGGACGTCACAGTGCTGCACGCCGAGGCGGTGCGGGTGTCGTACTGGCCTGCCTTGGCGGGGGGCAATCCGATCCGCGATCAGGCGAGCAACGGTGCGGTAGCGCTGGAGGGTGCGCCGGTCGCTGTTGAGACGGCGCCGTCGTCTGACGCGTCGTTGGCGAGTCTGCGTATCGGTGGGGTGTCTGTGTCCTTGGCCGCAACGCCCTATGCGGTGTCGCTGCCGGGCGGCACTTCGCAGGTGGAGGTGTTGGCGCGCCCGACCGATGGTCGGGCGGGTGTGGCGGTGACGCCTGGCGATGCGGACGCGGTCGCGCCGGGCCATCAGGTGAGCGTGGCGGAGGGCGACAACCCGGTGGTGGTCACGGTCACGGCCGAGGACGGCACGACGACCCGGGCCTACACGGTGACGGTGACGGTGCGTGCCGGCGACGAGCTGCCGCCGGTGTTCGAGTCGGCTGCGGTGGCTGACAGTGACGGCGATGTGGTGGTGCTGACCTTCAGCGAGGAGCTCGACGACAGCGCGCGGGCCCGGCCGCCGGCGGGGGCGTTCGCGGTCAAGGTGGACGGCGCGGCGGGACCGTCGGTGAGCTCGGTGGCGGTGTCGGGTGCGACGGTAAGGCTGACGCTGGGCACGGCGCTCGGCGGGGACGACAGCGTGACGGTGTCCTATGTCGATCCGACGGCGGGCGACGATGTGGCGGCGGTGCAGGACGCGGCGGGCAACGACGCGGCGTCGGCGCTGGACCAGGCGGTGGACGTCTCGGAGCTGTCGGTGGATCCCTCCGAGGTGGTGCTGGTGAGCAACAGGGGCACGGACCTCGCCAAGGCGAACGGCTGCCGACAACACGGGGGAGGCCGTCGCTGCGATGGTCCTGAATACGACCTGTTGTTGCGGGTGTTCGCCGACCGTCCTACGGAGACGGGGGGGCAGCTTGGGGCTACGGCGCAGTCGTTCAGCACTGCCAGTGACGCTGAAAGCGTCAAGTTGACGTCGGTGGCAATCGAGGTGAAGACGCTGCCGAATTCGGACGCGCGCGGTGATGTGAAGGCGGAGATCTGGGATCATAGCGGCGGCAAGCCGGGTTCGAAGCTGTTCGCGTTGACACCGCCGGCGACGTTGGGGACGGGCTGGCAGACCTTCACCGCGCCGGCGGATCATGAGCGGCTGGCCCCCGGCTCCACCTATTGGGTGGTGGTGATCTTCCAGACCGAAGACAAGGGCGAGCTGCGCTTGCGCACGACCAATGACGAGAGCCAGACCGGCCAGTCGGGCTGGTCTCTGGGGAACCGGGCCAAGGAGCGGCGCAACGGTCGCGATCGTTGGGAAGACGCGAACCGGAACCTGGTCCGGCACCACAACGGCTTCGACTACTCCTGGGATGCTGGCAAGGTGATGCGGCTGGAGGTGAAGGGCGGGGTGGCGCCGAATCGGGCGCCGGTGTTCGTGGACGGCGTGTCGGCGGTGCGCTCGGTGGGCGAGAACGCCGCGGCGGGCACCGCGGTGGGCGCCGCGGTGGCGGCGGAGGATCCCGAGGGTGACGGTTTGTCGTACTCGATCGCGGACGGGGCGGCTTCGCATCCGTTCGGGATCGTGGGCTCGACGGGCCAGCTCGAGGTGCGCGGCAAGGTGGACTACGAGTCGCAGCGGTCCTATCAGTTCAAGGTGGAGGTGTCCGACGGGCACGGCGGCACAGACGAGATAGCGGTGACGGTGTCTGTGCGCGACAACGGTCCGCCGCCGGCGCCGTCGGCGCCGACGCTGAGCGCGGGCCGGGTGCCGGGGTCGTTAGCGGTGGGCTGGGACGAGATGGATCCCGCGGCGGCGGGCGGGCCGGTGCTGCGCTACGCGGTGCGGTATCGCAAGGCGGGCACCGCGGGCTGGACGGCGGCGGCCGAGGTGGCTCGCACGTCTACGGTGCTGCGCGGCCTGGAGGCAGGGGCGTCGTACCAGGTGCAGCTTCAGGCCTCCACCGTCGAGGGGGCGGGCGCCTGGTCGGCTGCGGCGACGCACGCTGCGGCGCCGTTGTGCCTCACCGTGGAGCGCGTGTCGAGCCCTCCGCTGGTCGGCGACTGCGAGGCGCTGATCGACGCGCTGCCGCTGCTGGACCCCAACATGGAGCTGAACTGGTCCACCAGCACCGCAATCTCGTCGTGGACGGGCGTGACGATGGCCAACTCCGGCGGCGCTCAGCGCGTCACCGCCATCAGCCTGGCTGCGGGCAATTCGCTGGGCGGCGTGCTGCCCGCAAGGCTCGGCGACCTCGACGCGCTCACCGCGCTGTCGATCGTGGGCCGTGGCCTCACCGGCCCCATCCCTGACGCTCTGGGGGGCATCTCGGGGCTTGCCTCGCTGAAGCTCAACGACAACTTCCTCGACGGCGCCATCCCCGCGGCGCTGCCGGCGCACGCCACGCTCGCTGCCGCGGGCGACACCGGCGTGGCGCTGAACAACAACCGCCTCAGCGGCTGCCTGCCCGCGCAGTGGTCCGCCTACACCAAGGTCGCGGCCCAGCGCGACAGCGTCACCCTGGCGGGCTGCCAGATCGCCGTGGAAGCCGACGACCTCGGCGGGCTGCCCGGCGCGACCGTGTCGATGGCGGCCCGGGTCAGCGGCCATCTGCCCGGCGCGACGCTGGTCTATGCGTGGGCCCAGGATGCCGCCGACACCACCCAGGTCACGCTGAGCGACGCCACGGGGCCCGCCCCGTCGTTCGCGGTGCCTGCCGGCGCGTCGGCGGGCGACACGTTCCGGTTCACGGTGACGGTCACCGACTCGCAGTCCACCTCGGGCACCGGCACCGCGCAGGTGCAGGTCACGGTGGACCAGACCGCGCCGACGCTGAAGACGGGCTTCCCGAAAGCGACAGTGGACGGCTGGGCGGTGGAGCTCACCTACAACGAGGCGCTCGACGCCGACGCGCCGCCGCCGATCGACGCGTTCACGGTGACCGTCGCCGGCACCGAGACCGACGTCCGCTGGGTGGCGGTGAACGACGACACGGTTTTGGTGGCGCTGACCTCCAAGATGGGCCGCAACGCCACGGTCACCGTCGACTACGCCGACCCGACCGCAGGAGACGACGCGTTCGCCATCCAGGACGTGGCCGGCAACGACGCCGGGGCGCTTTCCAGCACCAGCGTGGCCACCGGCGGCATCAGGGACTGCACCGAGAGCAATGTCGACTCGGGCCGCCCGACGCACTGGAACAGAAATCTGGTGTCCGAGTGCACAGCGCTGCTCGAGGCGCGAGACATCCTCGACCCCGGCCGCACGGTGCTGGGCAACTGGTCGCCCAGCACCGCGGTGAACGACTGGACCGGCATCACGGTGCAAAGACGCTGGGCCCAGGTCGGCTTCCAACTCGCTCGGGTACAAGCCCAGGTCGTGTTCATCAACCTCGAGGACCGGGGCCTCGCCGGCGCCATTCCCGAGAAACTCGGAGATCTGCACTGGGTGGCGAGGATCCTGCTGAGCGGCAACCGGCTCAGCGGCGAGATCCCCGACGAGCTCGCCAACGCCGGCCGTTCCTCCGATGGAAGGGTCGGGAATGGCAACCAGCTGATTCCCATGGAGACGCTGGACCTCGAAGACAACCTGCTCACCGGCCCCATTCCCCTGGCGCTCACCAACACCAAAGCCGACGACGTGTACCTGTCGGGCAACATGCTCGAGGGCTGCGTGCCCGCCCAGTTCTCATCCAGCAGCAGCCGCATCAGACCGCAGTCCGGCGGGGTGACGTTGCCCGACTGCGCCCACACCGCCGACGCCGGCCAGGGCGGGGCCGTGACGGTGGCCAGCACGATCACGCTGTCGGGCACCGCAGGCGGCGTGCTGCCGCCGGGCACAGCAGCGGTGTTCGAATGGACCCAGATCGACAACGGCGCCCCGACCGCCGCCATCACCAACTCCGATGCGGCGCAGGCGTCGTTCGTGGTACCAAGCTCGACCGAGGAAGTGGTGTTCCGCTTCCAGCTCGAGGTGTCCGACGCCGACGGCAACGCCCGGACCGCCCGCGACAGCGTCGAGTTCCTCCTCGACCCCAGCGACCCCACCGTCGATGCGGCCAGCGTGCACGACTCCGAGCTGCTGATCCGCTTCAGCGAGCCCCTCAACGCCAACTCGGTGCCCCCGCCCGCGGCCTTCACCGTGACCGTCGCCGGCGCCGACCGCAGCGTGGGCGAAGTGGGAATCGACGCCACCCACCGCGTGCTGCAACTGACCCTGGCCTCGCCGGTCACCGCCGGCCAAGCAGTCACCGTGGCCTACGCCACCGCCAACAGCGCCGGCAAACCCATCGAGGACCGGGCCGGCAACGACGCCGAGGACTTCACACTGGCAGCCTCCGAGGTCGCCAACATCACCCGCAGCACCGATGCGACGTTGTCGGGTCTGGTGGTGAGGCCGGGGGTGTCGACCTCGGCGGCTGCGCTGGCGCTGGACCCGGCGTTCTCGCCGTCGGCGGTGACCTATGAGGTGTCGGCTGCGGCGGAGAAGGTGACGGTGTCCTTTGAGGCGTCGGCGGGCGAGCTGGCGTCGGTGGCGGTGCGCAACAAGGCCGACGACGACGACTTGGCCGACTCGGACACCACCGATGTCGACAACGGCCACCAGGTGGATCTGGGCGCGGTGGGCTCGACGACGACGTTCAAGATCAAGGTGACCGCGGAGGACGGGACGACGACGAAGACCTACACCGTCAACGTGGTCCGCCGCGACCCCACGGACGCGACTTTGTCGGGTCTGGTGGTGAGGCCGGGGGTGTCGACCTCGGCGGCTGCGCTGGCGCTGGACCCGGCGTTCTCGCCGTCGGCGGTGACCTATGAGGTGTCGGCTGCGGCGGAGAAGGTGACGGTGTCCTTTGAGGCGTCGGCGGGCGAGCTGGCGTCGGTGGCGGTGCGCAACAAGGCCGACGACGACGACTTGGCCGACTCGGACACCACCGATGTCGACAACGGCCACCAGGTGGATCTGGGCGCGGTGGGCTCGACGACGACGTTCAAGATCAAGGTGACCGCGGCGGACGGGACGACGACGAAGACCTACACCGTCAACGTGGTCCGCCGCGACCCCACGGACGCGACTTTGTCGGGTCTGGTGGTGAGGCCGGGGGTGTCGACCTCGGCGGCTGCGCTGGCGCTGGACCCGGCGTTCTCGCCGTCGGCGGTGACCTATGAGGTGTCGGCTGCGGCGGAGAAGGTGACGGTGTCCTTTGAGGCGTCGGCGGGCGATGATGCGTCGGTGGCGGTGCGCAACAAGGCCGACGACGACGACTTGGCCGACTCGGACACCACCGATGTCGACAACGGCCACCAGGTGGATCTGGGCGCGGTGGGCTCGACGACGACGTTCAAGATCAAGGTGACCGCGGCGGACGGGACGACGACGAAGACCTACACCGTCAACGTGGTCCGCCGCGACCCCACGGACGCGACTTTGTCGGGTCTGGTGGTGAGGCCGGGGGTGTCGACCTCGGCGGCTGCGCTGGCGCTGGACCCGGCGTTCTCGCCGTCGGCGGTGACCTATGAGGTGTCGGCTGCGGCGGAGAAGGTGACGGTGTCCTTTGAGGCGTCGGCGGGCGAGCTGGCGTCGGTGGCGGTGCGCAACAAGGCCGACGACGACGACTTGGCCGACTCGGACACCACCGATGTCGACAACGGCCACCAGGTGGATCTGGGCGCGGTGGGCTCGACGACGACGTTCAAGATCAAGGTGACCGCGGCGGACGGGACGACGACGAAGACCTACACCGTCAACGTGGTCCGCCGCGACCCCACGGACGCGACTTTGTCGGGTCTGGTGGTGAGGCCGGGGGTGTCGACCTCGGCGGCTGCGCTGGCGCTGGACCCGGCGTTCTCGCCGTCGGCGGTGACCTATGAGGTGTCGGCTGCGGCGGAGAAGGTGACGGTGTCCTTTGAGGCGTCGGCGGGCGATGATGCGTCGGTGGCGGTGCGCAACAAGGCCGACGACGACGACTTGGCCGACTCGGACACCACCGATGTCGACAACGGCCACCAGGTGGATCTGGGCGCGGTGGGCTCGACGACGACGTTCAAGATCAAGGTGACCGCGGCGGACGGGACGACGACGAAGACCTACACCGTCAACGTGGTCCGCCGCGACCCCACGGACGCGACTTTGTCGGGTCTGGTGGTGAGGCCGGGGGTGTCGACCTCGGCGGCTGCGCTGGCGCTGGACCCGGCGTTCTCGCCGTCGGCGGTGACCTATGAGGTGTCGGCTGCGGCGGAGAAGGTGACGGTGTCCTTTGAGGCGTCGGCGGGCGAGCTGGCGTCGGTGGCGGTGCGCAACAAGGCCGACGACGACGACTTGGCCGACTCGGACACCACCGATGTCGACAACGGCCACCAGGTGGATCTGGGCGCGGTGGGCTCGACGACGACGTTCAAGATCAAGGTGACCGCGGCGGACGGGACGACGACGAAGACCTACACCGTCAACGTGGTCCGCCGCGACCCCACGGACGCGACTTTGTCGGGTCTGGTGGTGAGGCCGGGGGTGTCGACCTCGGCGGCTGCGCTGGCGCTGGACCCGGCGTTCTCGCCGTCGGCGGTGACCTATGAGGTGTCGGCTGCGGCGGAGAAGGTGACGGTGTCCTTTGAGGCGTCGGCGGGCGATGATGCGTCGGTGGCGGTGCGCAACAAGGCCGACGACGACGACTTGGCCGACTCGGACACCACCGATGTCGACAACGGCCACCAGGTGGATCTGGGCGCGGTGGGCTCGACGACGACGTTCAAGATCAAGGTGACCGCGGAGGACGGGACGACGACGAAGACCTACACCGTCAACGTGGTCCGCCGCGACCCCACGGACGCGACTTTGTCGGGTCTGGTGGTGAGGCCGGGGGTGTCGACCTCGGCGGCTGCGCTGGCGCTGGACCCGGCGTTCTCGCCGTCGGCGGTGACCTATGAGGTGTCGGCTGCGGCGGAGAAGGTGACGGTGTCCTTTGAGGCGTCGGCGGGCGAGCTGGCGTCGGTGGCGGTGCGCAACAAGGCCGACGACGACGACTTGGCCGACTCGGACACCACCGATGTCGACAACGGCCACCAGGTGGATCTGGGCGCGGTGGGCTCGACGACGACGTTCAAGATCAAGGTGACCGCGGCGGACGGGACGACGACGAAGACCTACACCGTCAACGTGGTCCGCCGCGACCCCACGGACGCGACTTTGTCGGGTCTGGTGGTGAGGCCGGGGGTGTCGACCTCGGCGGCTGCGCTGGCGCTGGACCCGGCGTTCTCGCCGTCGGCGGTGACCTATGAGGTGTCGGCTGCGGCGGAGAAGGTGACGGTGTCCTTTGAGGCGTCGGCGGGCGAGCTGGCGTCGGTGGCGGTGCGCAACAAGGCCGACGACGACGACTTGGCCGACTCGGACACCACCGATGTCGACAACGGCCACCAGGTGGATCTGGGCGCGGTGGGCTCGACGACGACGTTCAAGATCAAGGTGACCGCGGCGGACGGGACGACGACGAAGACCTACACCGTCAACGTGGTCCGCCGCGACCCCACGGACGCGACTTTGTCGGGTCTGGTGGTGAGGCCGGGGGTGTCGACCTCGGCGGCTGCGCTGGCGCTGGACCCGGCGTTCTCGCCGTCGGCGGTGACCTATGAGGTGTCGGCTGCGGCGGAGAAGGTGACGGTGTCCTTTGAGGCGTCGGCGGGCGAGCTGGCGTCGGTGGCGGTGCGCAACAAGGCCGACGACGACGACTTGGCCGACTCGGACACCACCGATGTCGACAACGGCCACCAGGTGGATCTGGGCGCGGTGGGCTCGACGACGACGTTCAAGATCAAGGTGACCGCGGCGGACGGGACGACGACGAAGACCTACACCGTCAACGTGGTCCGCCGCGACCCCACGGACGCGACTTTGTCGGGTCTGGTGGTGAGGCCGGGGGTGTCGACCTCGGCGGCTGCGCTGGCGCTGGACCCGGCGTTCTCGCCGTCGGCGGTGACCTATGAGGTGTCGGCTGCGGCGGAGAAGGTGACGGTGTCCTTTGAGGCGTCGGCGGGCGAGCTGGCGTCGGTGGCGGTGCGCAACAAGGCCGACGACGACGACTTGGCCGACTCGGACACCACCGATGTCGACAACGGCCACCAGGTGGATCTGGGCGCGGTGGGCTCGACGACGACGTTCAAGATCAAGGTGACCGCGGCGGACGGGACGACGACGAAGACCTACACCGTCAACGTGGTCCGCCGCGACCCCACCGACGCGACTTTGTCGGGTCTGGTGGTGAGGCCGGGGGTGTCGACCTCGGCGGCTGCGCTGGCGCTGGACCCGGCGTTCTCGCCGTCGGCGGTGACCTATGAGGTGTCGGCTGCGGCGGAGAAGGTGACGGTGTCCTTTGAGGCGTCGGCGGGCGAGCTGGCGTCGGTGGCGGTGCGCAACAAGGCCGACGACGACGACTTGGCCGACTCGGACACCACCGATGTCGACAACGGCCACCAGGTGGATCTGGGCGCGGTGGGCTCGACGACGACGTTCAAGATCAAGGTGACCGCGGCGGACGGGACGACGACGAAGACCTACACCGTCAACGTGGTCCGCCGCGACCCCACGGACGCGACTTTGTCGGGTCTGGTGGTGAGGCCGGGGGTGTCGACCTCGGCGGCTGCGCTGGCGCTGGACCCGGCGTTCTCGCCGTCGGCGGTGACCTATGAGGTGTCGGCTGCGGCGGAGAAGGTGACGGTGTCCTTTGAGGCGTCGGCGGGCGAGCTGGCGTCGGTGGCGGTGCGCAACAAGGCCGACGACGACGACTTGGCCGACTCGGACACCACCGATGTCGACAACGGCCACCAGGTGGATCTGGGCGCGGTGGGCTCGACGACGACGTTCAAGATCAAGGTGACCGCGGCGGACGGGACGACGACGAAGACCTACACCGTCAACGTGGTCCGCCGCGACCCCACGGACGCGACTTTGTCGGGTCTGGTGGTGAGGCCGGGGGTGTCGACCTCGGCGGCTGCGCTGGCGCTGGACCCGGCGTTCTCGCCGTCGGCGGTGACCTATGAGGTGTCGGCTGCGGCGGAGAAGGTGACGGTGTCCTTTGAGGCGTCGGCGGGCGATGATGCGTCGGTGGCGGTGCGCAACAAGGCCGACGACGACGACTTGGCCGACTCGGACACCACCGATGTCGACAACGGCCACCAGGTGGATCTGGGCGCGGTGGGCTCGACGACGACGTTCAAGATCAAGGTGACCGCGGCGGACGGGACGACGACGAAGACCTACACCGTCAACGTGGTCCGCCGCGACCCCACGGACGCGACTTTGTCGGGTCTGGTGGTGAGGCCGGGGGTGTCGACCTCGGCGGCTGCGCTGGCGCTGGACCCGGCGTTCTCGCCGTCGGCGGTGACCTATGAGGTGTCGGCTGCGGCGGAGAAGGTGACGGTGTCCTTTGAGGCGTCGGCGGGCGAGCTGGCGTCGGTGGCGGTGCGCAACAAGGCCGACGACGACGACTTGGCCGACTCGGACACCACCGATGTCGACAACGGCCACCAGGTGGATCTGGGCGCGGTGGGCTCGACGACGACGTTCAAGATCAAGGTGACCGCGGCGGACGGGACGACGACGAAGACCTACACCGTCAACGTGGTCCGCCGCGACCCCACCGACGCGACTTTGTCGGGTCTGGTGGTGAGGCCGGGGGTGTCGACCTCGGCGGCTGCGCTGGCGCTGGACCCGGCGTTCTCGCCGTCGGCGGTGACCTATGAGGTGTCGGCTGCGGCGGAGAAGGTGACGGTGTCCTTTGAGGCGTCGGCGGGCGAGCTGGCGTCGGTGGCGGTGCGCAACAAGGCCGACGACGACGACTTGGCCGACTCGGACACCACCGATGTCGACAACGGCCACCAGGTGGATCTGGGCGCGGTGGGCTCGACGACGACGTTCAAGATCAAGGTGACCGCGGCGGACGGGACGACGACGAAGACCTACACCGTCAACGTGGTCCGCCGCGACCCCACGGACGCGACTTTGTCGGGTCTGGTGGTGAGGCCGGGGGTGTCGACCTCGGCGGCTGCGCTGGCGCTGGACCCGGCGTTCTCGCCGTCGGCGGTGACCTATGAGGTGTCGGCTGCGGCGGAGAAGGTGACGGTGTCCTTTGAGGCGTCGGCGGGCGAGCTGGCGTCGGTGGCGGTGCGCAACAAGGCCGACGACGACGACTTGGCCGACTCGGACACCACCGATGTCGACAACGGCCACCAGGTGGATCTGGGCGCGGTGGGCTCGACGACGACGTTCAAGATCAAGGTGACCGCGGCGGACGGGACGACGACGAAGACCTACACCGTCAACGTGGTCCGCCGCGACCCCACCGACGCGACTTTGTCGGGTCTGGTGGTGAGGCCGGGGGTGTCGACCTCGGCGGCTGCGCTGGCGCTGGACCCGGCGTTCTCGCCGTCGGCGGTGACCTATGAGGTGTCGGCTGCGGCGGAGAAGGTGACGGTGTCCTTTGAGGCGTCGGCGGGCGAGCTGGCGTCGGTGGCGGTGCGCAACAAGGCCGACGACGACGACTTGGCCGACTCGGACACCACCGATGTCGACAACGGCCACCAGGTGGATCTGGGCGCGGTGGGCTCGACGACGACGTTCAAGATCAAGGTGACCGCGGCGGACGGGACGACGACGAAGACCTACACCGTCAACGTGGTCCGCCGCGACCCCACGGACGCGACTTTGTCGGGTCTGGTGGTGAGGCCGGGGGTGTCGACCTCGGCGGCTGCGCTGGCGCTGGACCCGGCGTTCTCGCCGTCGGCGGTGACCTATGAGGTGTCGGCTGCGGCGGAGAAGGTGACGGTGTCCTTTGAGGCGTCGGCGGGCGAGCTGGCGTCGGTGGCGGTGCGCAACAAGGCCGACGACGACGACTTGGCCGACTCGGACACCACCGATGTCGACAACGGCCACCAGGTGGATCTGGGCGCGGTGGGCTCGACGACGACGTTCAAGATCAAGGTGACCGCGGAGGACGGGACGACGACGAAGACCTACACCGTCAACGTGGTCCGCCGCGACCCCACGGACGCGACTTTGTCGGGTCTGGTGGTGAGGCCGGGGGTGTCGACCTCGGCGGCTGCGCTGGCGCTGGACCCGGCGTTCTCGCCGTCGGCGGTGACCTATGAGGTGTCGGCTGCGGCGGAGAAGGTGACGGTGTCCTTTGAGGCGTCGGCGGGCGAGCTGGCGTCGGTGGCGGTGCGCAACAAGGCCGACGACGACGACTTGGCCGACTCGGACACCACCGATGTCGACAACGGCCACCAGGTGGATCTGGGCGCGGTGGGCTCGACGACGACGTTCAAGATCAAGGTGACCGCGGCGGACGGGACGACGACGAAGACCTACACCGTCAACGTGGTCCGCCGCGACCCCACGGACGCGACTTTGTCGGGTCTGGTGGTGAGGCCGGGGGTGTCGACCTCGGCGGCTGCGCTGGCGCTGGACCCGGCGTTCTCGCCGTCGGCGGTGACCTATGAGGTGTCGGCTGCGGCGGAGAAGGTGACGGTGTCCTTTGAGGCGTCGGCGGGCGATGATGCGTCGGTGGCGGTGCGCAACAAGGCCGACGACGACGACTTGGCCGACTCGGACACCACCGATGTCGACAACGGCCACCAGGTGGATCTGGGCGCGGTGGGCTCGACGACGACGTTCAAGATCAAGGTGACCGCGGCGGACGGGACGACGACGAAGACCTACACCGTCAACGTGGTCCGCCGCGACCCCACGGACGCGACTTTGTCGGGTCTGGTGGTGAGGCCGGGGGTGTCGACCTCGGCGGCTGCGCTGGCGCTGGACCCGGCGTTCTCGCCGTCGGCGGTGACCTATGAGGTGTCGGCTGCGGCGGAGAAGGTGACGGTGTCCTTTGAGGCGTCGGCGGGCGAGCTGGCGTCGGTGGCGGTGCGCAACAAGGCCGACGACGACGACTTGGCCGACTCGGACACCACCGATGTCGACAACGGCCACCAGGTGGATCTGGGCGCGGTGGGCTCGACGACGACGTTCAAGATCAAGGTGACCGCGGCGGACGGGACGACGACGAAGACCTACACCGTCAACGTGGTCCGCCGCGACCCCACGGACGCGACTTTGTCGGGTCTGGTGGTGAGGCCGGGGGTGTCGACCTCGGCGGCTGCGCTGGCGCTGGACCCGGCGTTCTCGCCGTCGGCGGTGACCTATGAGGTGTCGGCTGCGGCGGAGAAGGTGACGGTGTCCTTTGAGGCGTCGGCGGGCGATGATGCGTCGGTGGCGGTGCGCAACAAGGCCGACGACGACGACTTGGCCGACTCGGACACCACCGATGTCGACAACGGCCACCAGGTGGATCTGGGCGCGGTGGGCTCGACGACGACGTTCAAGATCAAGGTGACCGCGGAGGACGGGACGACGACGAAGACCTACACCGTCAACGTGGTCCGCCGCGACCCCACGGACGCGACTTTGTCGGGTCTGGTGGTGAGGCCGGGGGTGTCGACCTCGGCGGCTGCGCTGGCGCTGGACCCGGCGTTCTCGCCGTCGGCGGTGACCTATGAGGTGTCGGCTGCGGCGGAGAAGGTGACGGTGTCCTTTGAGGCGTCGGCGGGCGAGCTGGCGTCGGTGGCGGTGCGCAACAAGGCCGACGACGACGACTTGGCCGACTCGGACACCACCGATGTCGACAACGGCCACCAGGTGGATCTGGGCGCGGTGGGCTCGACGACGACGTTCAAGATCAAGGTGACCGCGGCGGACGGGACGACGACGAAGACCTACACCGTCAACGTGGTCCGCCGCGACCCCACCGATGCTACTTTGTCGGGTCTGGTGGTGAGGCCGGGGGTGTCGACCTCGGCGGCTGCGCTGGCGCTGGACCCGGCGTTCTCGCCGTCGGCGGTGACCTATGAGGTGTCGGCTGCGGCGGAGAAGGTGACGGTGTCCTTTGAGGCGTCGGCGGGCGAGCTGGCGTCGGTGGCGGTGCGCAACAAGGCCGACGACGACGACTTGGCCGACTCGGACACCACCGATGTCGACAACGGCCACCAGGTGGATCTGGGCGCGGTGGGCTCGACGACGACGTTCAAGATCAAGGTGACCGCGGAGGACGGGACGACGACGAAGACCTACACCGTCAACGTGGTCCGCACCGCGGCGCCGTCCGCGGTCTCGGTGCCCGAGGAGTGGGCGCTGGTGCCTTCGAGTCTGGGTGTGGGCGACAAGTTCCGGCTGTTGGGGGTGACGTCTGAAAAGGGCCACGCGGACTCGAGCAGTATCGGCGACTACGACACGTGGGTGCGCGACGACATCGCCAGCAGCGGCCATCGTGCGATCCGGTCCAGTTCGGGCTTGTTCAGGGTTCTGGGGTGCACCTCGGCTGTGAATGCCCGCGACCACACCGCCACCACTTTCACGGCCGCTGACAAGGGCGTGCCGATCTACTACATCGCCGGCGCGAAGGTCGCCGACGACTACGAGGACTTCTATGACGGTTCGTCGTGGGACACGACGTCGCCGAAGCGCACGAGCGGTCACGACGTCGCCTCGACGGTTTCCAGCGACAGGAACGTCTGGGTGGGCTGCAACGACAACGGCGCGAAACTCAGCATCGGCCACACCTTCGGGTCGGAGTTGGTCGCGATCTCGCGGCCTCACGGTTCCAGCGGTTTGAGGCACTCGAGCCAGCTCGACGCGGATGGCCAGAATCTGGCGGTCTATGCGCTGTCGGATGTGTTGGAGGTGGTGGCTGAGCCGCTGAGCGATTTGGCGGTAACCGCTGTGGGCGACATGGATGACCGGCTGCACGGTTTTGTGCCCCGCCATATGTCGTATCACGCGGGTTTCGGCAGCGACGTCACCCAGGCCACGATCGCTTGGACGCTGAACGGCTCGCCGGAGGTGTCGGTGCTCGACACCAACGGCGACCCGCTGACCGACGCCGATGGCGCGGACGGCTTCCAGGTGGCCTTGAGCGAGGGGTTGACCACCGTCACCGTCAAGGTGACGGTGCCCGACGAGGCCTTGCTGAGCTCCGAGTACACGCTGCATCTGGGCCGCGGCTCGGCCGATGCGGGCAAATGGCGCGCCGGCGACGACATCGACTACCTGTGGGACACCGAGGGCATCAAGCCGCGGGGGGTTTGGGGCACCGACAAAGTGCTGTGGGTGGCCGACGACGGCAGCGACGACGTTCTGGCGTTCGACCGCTCCGACGGCAGCCGCGTCGAGGGCCTCGACGTCGATCTGTCGGGCGACAACGGGAACCTGTGGGGAGGGATCTTCGCTGATGTCGAGGTGGCGGCCGACGACGCGGTGAGCGGCACGCTGTGGGTGGCCGATACCTCCGACGACAAGCTGTACGCCTACAGGGTGAACGTCGCCGCCGGCGGCGTAACCCCGGTCACCACCGCGGGCAGCGCCCATGGCGACCCCGACTCTAGCAAGGAAGTCGATTTGCACACCGACAACGCCAACCCTGCGGGGATGTGGTCGGACGGGACGACGATGTGGGTGGGCGACTCCGCAGACGGCATGGTCTACGCGTACACGCTTGCGACGGAGGCCCGCGACTCCGGCAAGGACATTGATGCCACAGGCGAGTTCGGGTCCAATCATCTGCGCGGCATCGCCTCCGACGGCACCGCGGTCTGGGCGCTCAATATCGACGCCGACAAGCTGTTTGGCTACAAGTTGGCCGACAAGACCCGCAACTCCGACTGGGACTTCGACCTGCACGCCAGCCACATCGGCTCGCGCGACTTCATCCGCGGCGCCTGGCACCACGACGGGGTGGTCTACGTGCCCCGAGGCGACGGCGCCGACCACTCCAAGGTCTACGCCTACAACACCACCTCGGGGCAGGACACGACGGCGCCGGAGCTTGAGTCGGCGGAGGTGGCGGCGGACGGGGAGAGCTTGGTGCTGGCCTACAACGAGGAGCTGGACGAGGGCTCGGAGCCGGTTGTGGGGGCGTTCGCGGTGTCGGTGACCGATTCTGTGTCGAACTCGGCGCGCTCGCCGTCGGTGACGGGGGTGAAGGTGTCGGGCGACGATGTGGTTTTGACGCTGGCGCCGGCGGTGCGCTTCGGCGACACGGTGACAGTGGCCTACAACCACGCGAATGCGGGGTCGGGATCGGGTGTGGGCCCGATCCAAGATGTCGCGGGCAACGACGCGGCGGACATCGCGGCGACCCAGGGGGTGGACAACAGCGCGGCGAAGTCCGACGACGCGGCCCTCGGCGCGCTGGAGCTGTGGAAGGGGACGTCGACGGCGGCGGCGGACGCGGTGGCGGTGGCCCGGACGACAGGCACCGACAGCTACACGGCCAGCGTGGGCAACGACGTGGCCCGGGTGACGGTGGCCGCGGCGGCCGGCGACTCGCGGGCGGTGTCGGTCGAGCTGCTCGCCGACGACGACTCGGCGCTGGACGACGACGATACGACCTCGGCCGACAACGGCCACCAGGTCGACCTCGAGGTGGGCGCCAAAACCATCAAGGTCAAGGTCACCGCCGAGGACGGCACCGCCACGAAGACCCACACCCTCACCGTCACCCGCGCCGCGGACACGATGGCGCCGAATCTTGTGGTGGCGTCGGTGACGGGGGACGGGTCGGGTCTGGTGCTGTCCTACAACGAGGCGCTGGACACCTCCAGCGTGCCGGTGCCAGGGGCGTTCATGGTGTCGGTGGCCGACTCGGCGACGAATGTGGCCCGTCGGGTGGGGGTGACCGGGGTGAGCGTAGGGGGGAGTTTGGTGACTTTGACGCTGGCAGAAGCAGAAAAGGCCCGCTACGGCGACACGGTGACAGTGGCCTACAACCACGCGAATGCGGGGTCGGGATCGGGTGAGGGCCCGATCCGCGACTTGGCGGCCACCGCGAACAACGCCGCGAGCTTCGCCGCCGGCAAGCATAAGGTGAGCAACGGCGCCGAGAAGTACGACGATGCAACGCTCAGCGCCCTGTCGGTGGACGGCCAGTCGTTGGATAGGGCCTTCGCGGCCGACCACCTGGAGTACACCGTGGATGTGGGCAGCGACGTGTCGGAGGTGACGGTGAAGGTGACGGCCAGCGATTCGCGGGCGACGGTGGATCCGCCGGCGGCGGCGACGGCGGCGGGCGATACGGTGACGCTGGGGCCGGGTTCGACGGAGACCACGGTGACGGTGACGGCCGAGGACGGGACCACCACGAAGACCTACACGGTGACGGTGACCAAGGTGGCCCCGCTTGTGGAGGGGACTGTGCTGAGCGGGTTGACGGTCGGCGGCGAGGACCAAACGTTGACCATGGGCCCGGACAACCCGATCGAGGTCAACGTCGGCTACATGGACGGGCGGGATTGCGTGTCGGTGAAGGCGACGGCGGGGGGCAATTTGTGGGTGGTGACTTTCGCCAACGGCAACTCCACGAACGCGGACTTGGGGGGGCGGTCGGTGTGCCAGAGGGTGGAGCCCGGCGGGTCCGGCGAGGTGCACATCGTTGTGTGGGAGGACTGCTGCCCGTTCAACAACCCGTCGATGGATCCTGCCCGCCACTCCAGCGCGCGCTCCAACCGCTGCAACCAGTACACCGCGGCCCATTGCTACAAGGTGGTCATCACCCGGGCCGATCAGCCCTTGAGCCACAACAGCGACCCCGACGCCCCCCATCCGCTCAGGCTTCGGCGGGTGACGTGGCGGTGGGCTTCTGCTGAGGACGGCAACGCCGGCGGGTTCCGCGACCGCTGGACGAACGCGATCCCGTCTCCCTATTGGGAGACTCTGCAACGGGCGACGAAGCTCCGGGTGGTGCTGGGATGGGACGCTCCCGACGTCGGCGTCGGCGAGACCATCTTGGGCTATCGGATCTGGCGCAGCCGGTACCCGATGGACCAGCACTCCCCGGAGCACGACACACCGGAGCGCGACAGCCTGATCGCAAATGCCACCGTGATCGAGGAGCTGTTCACCGAGCGCGACGCCGACGAGGACGCGTATCGCGAATACACCTATTTCGACGAGTTCGGACACACGCGCTCGGGATGCTACGTGTATGCGGTGCAGACGGTGATCGACACCGACGGCGACGGGAACGCCGACAAATACAGCATCAGCTTCAACCAAGACAGCGACTACTCCAAGAAGGGCGAGACAATCTTCGGCTGCATGCCCGACTACAGGGCGCCGTAGCCGGCCCCGGCGGTTTCGGCAGCCTTCAATGGTTGATGGCCACCAGGATCGGGGCTAGGGTGAGAACGCGTTAGGCACTGGCGCTAAAGGGTGCCCTTTCCAGCAATGAGAGTGAAGGGGACGCCGAGATGCCGGTGAGCGAGATCGAGCGGATGGAGCTGGTGGGCAGGTTGTCGGAATCGATCGGCAAAGAGGCGGCGGAGACGCTGATGGCCTGCGTGCTGCCCGACGGCCGCGACCAGCTAGCCACCAAAGCCGACCTGGCCCTGCTGCGCGCCGACCTGGCCGAGTTCCGGGCCGACCTGGCCGTGCTGCGGGCCGACCTCGAGGCCCAGGGAACAGAGCTGCGGGCCGCGATCGAGGCCCAGGGAACAGAGCTGCGGGCCGCGATCGAGGCCCAAGGCACAGAGCTGCGGGCGGCGATTGCCGAATTGCGCAGTTTCGTGGAGTCAAAGCTGGCCCGCCAGGCCCGGCTGCACTATGGGACCCTGGTGGCTTTTCTGATGAGCGTGTGGGGCGTGTTCTTGGCCCAGGGCTTCATGGCGTAGGGGACTCCGGCCAGGCGATTCGGCAACGACGCCGCTCGCAACGAGAAGACCTACACGCTCAACATCACCAGGCCCTTGCCGCCCGCCTGACAAAAGGCATGCTGCTGGACGGACGCATTGTCGGCAAAGACAACAAATACGGTGTCAAGATCGCCGTCTAGGCCCAAACCCTTTGCCAACACCGCCTACGGGGTGTATACCTAGCTAGTCAGCGTGCTCTATTGGGCAAATGCTCTGGACGCCGACGCGGCGGTTCCGATCTCCTGATGGTAGGATCGTCAGGTGGCGTCGACAAGCCCCAGGATCAAGCGTATGCGGATTGGCTTGTCCTCTGGGCCGAGCATAAGCCTTGCCCATGCTGAATTCGTGGAGGTCGATACGCCGGGGGTACCGCACGAGGTGCAGCAGGCATTCCGGGAATTGAGGGATGTTTACCCAGAGGTATGTGCCCGGATAGTCGCCGAGGACCCAGAATTCAGCCTCGGGCTTGCCGGGGATCCGCCGTCGCTAGAATAAGAGGCGCAGTTTTCTCGTGGTGGCGCGGTGCTGATCGTCGACGACCATATCGCCCGGAGCACGTTCTCCGGTTTCCGACCTCGGCGGTGGGGTGGGGACATTCCAGCGATCACCTGGGGGTTGCATTTCCGACTGCTGCGGGCGCTGATGGACCCTTCTACTTCGGGGAAGCTCAGCGGCGGCGCCCACGAGGGCGTACTGGCCGCAGCCCTTGATCCTCCCCCGGAAGTCCTCTCAGTTCTTGACCCGAGGCCGTTCACCGAACTCGCCGCCCGCCTCAAGATCGACTACCGGCTAACGAACATCGGAGCGGAACTGTTGGCAGCGGCGATTGAGACAAAGGCCCATGTTCACATCGCTGCCATCAACGTCGCTCCCAACTGGGAAGCCGCCCTGGGGGGATCGGGGGTTGAGCTGGTGCTCTACGACCAGGGCGAAATCGCCTAGCAGCTCCTACGGGCCTCGAAGCCTCGCCGCTTCTCCAGGTCAACCGCCTGGAGGAATCGATTTTGACTCCTTGTCCCAAAATCTCTCCCACGAGGGCATCGGCTTGCAACGCCGGTCTGCGCAGGGGGTGCGACTGGCGGGGGCGCTTCCGTAGGTTCTCCCATGTTGCCAGCAGGTCTCAGGGCTTCCACAAAATCCCAGCTTATCGGCCATGTTTTGTCATGTTGCCATGGTATGCAGTTGGCAGTCATTGTCGAGCTATCCCCCAATAATTGGGGATCGGCAGTCGATGTGCAGAGCAGGTTGAGTTGGTCTAGCGGGCCAGTAGCCATTCACGTATTCTCTCCGCCGCTTCGTGTCGATCGGTTCCACCGAGTCGCTGGAGGTCCAAAATCACCTGCGTCGGATGGGCGAGAGTCGCATCGCCGTCCTGGCGGACGCGTAGAACTGAGGCATCTTCAGGGACAATCAACTCGACGTTCGCGTCCTCGGGGCCCTGAGCGGAAGTCAGCTCGAGATAAGTAGTGTGCTTATACCAGCAAACTCCTTATTCGAAATCGAGAAGCCTGTGCATCACGACGTTGTGCGAATGCAGCGGGCATCGCGAGTGTTCAATGTTTCGGGGACTTACATACCTAATTAGACATATTACAAATTTGCTTCACGGTCCTCGGGAAGGTCGCCACTCAAGGGTCGCCTGCAAAACGCCTGCACACAACCCCTGTGAGCTGACACCCTGAGAGCTGCCGAGGCTCTGTCACATTTCATATCCTGGCCTGGGCTTTCCTAGACGCACACCCAGGGTGCCCCCCACCTCTCCCAGCCCCGCTCATCCCAAGCCCACACCGGCACATGTGCTGCCACCTGCACCAGCGCGTAGAAGACCGCGTATGTCGCTATGAACCTGCCCCAGCGGATGTCCTCGTACGGGTCTTTGCCGGGCGCATTCCACTTGTGGGCATTGCGGTAGAACCAGCCGTGGCCGCCGGGGCCTTGCGCCGGGCCGGCGGCGGGCGCACCCTCAAGAAGGTGTTCGCGAACCCCCGAAGACCGAGCTACGTGTACACCCCGCCCGCCTGCACCTGACCCGCACGCTGCTGCTGTGGCGGCGGGGCCGAAGGGTCCCTTTTAGCAGTCACCCCGCCGCCACAACCGGCAACCCTAAAACCGGCCTCAAAATGAACAGTCAGTAGCCTCTCCAGATGGAAGAAACCGAGCTAGAGCAGTTGCAGGGCACCGTCAACGGTCTAATCCACGCCGTTGCCGTTTTGATCGGTGTCTTGAGACATAGCGGAGTAATCCAGGACCATGCCGCCGAGAAACTCGAATCGACGACCTTGAATCCCAAAGCGCTCGCGCACAGCAGCGAGGCGGTCCGATTCTGGGCGGAGCGAACTACTGGCATCATCACCACGGCGTCTCAGGAGCTTGCCGACATGCTCGGTGAAGCTGTGGAGGATTGCTGACATGGCCTCGGGGTAGACCCTCCCGGCTTCGCCGGTTTGGTCTTGTGTTGACCACGACGCACGGCAGTTCAGTCGCAGGGCCAGTCCAAGAGTTGGCGCTGAGAGCAGAGGATGCGGGAGTCCACCAGGGGCGACGGGTATTTTTGGCACGGGTCGTCGACGGCGGGCGTCATCAGCGACCAGGCGCAGGCCCTGGTGGTGTGGTCGAGGGCGAACAGCGAGTGCGCTAGCTCGTGGGCTATGGTCCGCACCGCTCTGCCCGTCTCGTCTCCGGTCAGGGCCCGCAGGGAGGTGACCGCTGTTCCCGCCCGGATGCCGTATCCGCTGACGTTGCTGCCTGTCGGCACGTCGGCTAGAACCAGGGCTCGGGGCAGTTCCCAGTCGCCGATGTGGGCGATCACCGCTCCGACGCACGGGTCGGTGCCCCGCATAAGTCGCCCGTTGTGGACAAACTCCTTTTGGGTGTGGGCGAACAGCGTGTCCAGCGTGTCGCTCTGCCAGTCGATGCCGTCGGGGCTCACTATCCCGCCGGCGACTATGCGAACATCAGCTCGCCCGGACGACTCCCGGTCGAAGAACGGGCCAATCCGCCGGTCCAGCCATTCGACAGTCGCCTCGAGGTGCGAAGGCCCGAGGAGGGGGCTCGCAGTGCAGAAGTAGACCGGGACCACGTACTCCTCTGTCTCGGGCGTCGCCGCCGGTTCAGGAGTTGCCTCAACCGGCGCAGCAGTAGCGGTGATCGCCGGGGTTGCTGTGGGCGTGGGTTCCGCTGTCGGGGTTGGAGCCGGGCTCGGCGTTGCTGTGGGCGTGGGTTCCGCTGTCGGGGTTGGAGCCGGGCTCGGCTGTGGGGTTGGCGTGGGTTCCGCTGTCGGCTCGGGCGGGGCAGTGGCGGTGGGCAACTCGATGACGATTTGCGGTGTCCTGGTGACCAAGCCGCAGGCCGTCATCGCCATGAGCGCGGCAACCACCACAGCAATTGTCTTCATAAGCTGAGGCTATACCGCAGGCCTCGGTGGATAAGCCGCCTGACATCCCTGCTTCGTGGACACGCCCTATTGGTGGCCGTAGAGGCGGTCGGTGGCTTGTAGCCAGGCGGGGTTGTGGGGCCACTGCTCGGCGGCGGTGTTGAGGACTTCGGAGGCGGCGAGGCGTAGCTCTTTTCTGGGGGTGGGGTCGGCGATGAGCTGGTCCAGCCATTCATCTTGGACCGCGGGCAGGAGTGGGCCGATGGTGGCTGCGATTGCCTCTGCGGTATCTTCGTCTTTGTCGTCTACGGCGTCGACGAACAGGCCGAAGTCAGTCTTGACGCCTGGGGCGATGACCCAGTCGGCGGGGCCTTCGCGGGTGACCCAGCCGTCCTTTTCGGCACGACGCATGAGGCTGCGGACATTTTCGGTGGTTGATCTAAGGATGCCGGCGACTTCGTCTGTCTTGGCCCGGTTGGCCCCCGCGGCGATGAGCACGGCCAGGATCGATTGGCGGGCCTTGCGCATGCCCGGTGTCCGATCTCAGCGGAGTTGGCGAAATCTCATATTGTTGGCGAGTTGTCTCAGATGGATGCCGTACATATAGGGCAGTTGGCGAATCCACATTTGTTCTTGAGCGGTTTGAAGGTATGGGGCGGAGGAATGCTTGAGGGCTTGGGAGCTCATTTGGTGGCGGCAGGTTGATTGGTTGCCGGGTCTATGATTGGTGGTATGGCTGGTCGGGTTAGGCCGTTGAGTCGGATGCCGGTGTCGATTCCCCACGACATGGAGGACCGGACGCTTCAGAAGGCGTCGGGTGTAGTTAGGCTGCCCGCCCATATCGCTTGGAGCCCGCCCTACACCTATGACTTGGACCGGCCCCGGAGTTTGCGCCGTGCCTATGCCAGGGTGATGACCGAGGGCCTAGACGACGACGTGAGGTGGTTCATCGACCTCGATGTGCTAGTTGATGTGTGGGAGGAGCTGTACTTGTCGCCCCACGTCCGGGAGGCGTGGAGCCGCTGGCTCACCCAGCGGGGGCTCATCGGCTAGCCCTGGTGCTCACCGACCTTCAGCGGCGCGTTCGCCGCATCATCTCAGATCTACCGGAGTCCGGGGCATTCGCACTGGCTGGTGGCGGCGCGTTGATCGCCAGCGGGATCGTGCAGCGACCCACCAAAGACCTGGACTTCTTCGCCCCACACCCCAATGACGTCACCGAGCTCTACGAGGCGGCGTGGGCAGCCACGCTGGGCCGGGTCGCAGCGTTCGGCATCGAGGGCACAGGCAGCTACGGGGCTGGCCTGGCGAGTTTCTTGCGGCGCGGCGGCCACCGCGTCGTGGAGGTAAACCGCGGCGATCGGCGCTCCCGGCGCAACAACGGCAAGACCGACACCATCGACGCCGAAGCCGCAGCCCGATCGGTGATGAGCGGCCAAGCCTCAGCCGTGCCCAAGTCCGCGGATGGAACCGTCGAGATGATCCGCCACATCAAGATCGCCCGCGACACCGCCCGCAAAGCCCGCACCGCGGCGATTGTGACGCTCAAGGCGCTCATCGTCACCTGTCCCGACGAGCTGCGCGCCCAACTCGACGGGCTCACCGACAAGATCCTCATCAGCCGGTGCGCTGCCCTTCGCCCCGGCGCCGTCTCGTCGCCGACAGCCTCGGCTAAGCACTCGCTTCGAGCGCTGGCCCGCCGCTACCAGAACCTCGACACAGAGATCGCAACCCATGACTCAATCCTCGACGAGCTCACCATGGCGTACTCGCCCAGCCTGCGAGAAGGCTTCGGCATCGGCACAGACACCGCCGCAGAAGTGCTGATCGTGTTCGGCGACAACCCCGACCGCATCCGCTCCGAAGCCGCATTCGCCAAACTATGCGGCGTCTGCCCCATCCCCGCGGCATCGGGCCTCACCAACCGGCACCGACTCTCGCGAGCCGGCCACCGATCCGCCAACGCCGCCCTCTACCGAACCGTGATCGTCCGCATGCGCTTCCACCAGCCGACCATCGACTACACCGCCCGACGAACCGCCGAGGGACTGTCCAAAAAGGACATCATCCGCTGCCTAAAGCGCTTCGTGGCCCGCGAGATCTACCAGCGCGTCATGACCGACCACCGCCGCCAAACAAACCCACACCCCCAAACTTGAACTATAGGGGCGACAACGCCCTGGCCGAGTCGATCATCGGCCTCTACAAGACCGAGCTCGTCCGCAACAAAGGCCCCTGGCGAGGCCTCGACGACCTCGAGCTCGCCACCCTTGAATGGGTCGACTGGTTCAACCACCGCCGCCTATACCACGACATCGGCCGCATCCCACCAGCCAAAGCCGAAGAACTCCACTACCGTCAACAACACCTAGGCCCACAGGCCAACACACAAACAAAACAGCCTGCGTGAAACCCGGAGAGGTTCAATCAAGGCGAACGGTATTGGCTTCCACCCTGCCTTGAAGTCCACGTGAGCCAAATTCGAGGTGACCGGCCAAAGGGGCGACGCTCAGCAGTTGACGACGCTGGACTTGGACCGGATACCGGCGAGCCACTGTTGGAATGCGGCGTCGGTCGGCGCACACAGCCCCGTGTCGTAGAGAGACAAGTTGTCGAGCGCTTCCAGGCCGATGAATGAGCGGGGCAAGGCCCCCGAGAGCCCCAAATTGTCGCCGAGCCACAGATGTCGCAGTTGGGCAAGGTTGCCGAGTTCGGCGGGTATATGACCGGCCAACTGATTGCTGCGGAGGTCGAGGCCGGTGACGTGTCCGTTATAGTCGGTGGAGACGCCGTGCCATTGGCCGAGGGGTTTGCTGCTGAGCCAGTTGGTGCTGTCGTCCCAGCCAGCTCCGCCGGTGGCCCGGTACAGGGCTTCGAGAGCGGCCCGATCCGCCGCGTCGCAATTGACGACGCCGGGCTTGGTGCCGACGCCGGAGAGCCACTGCTGGAATGCGGTGTCGGTCGGCGCGCACAGCCTCGTGTTGTAGAAAGACAGATGGTCGAGCGCTTCCAGGCCGGTGAATGAGCGGGGCAAGGCCCCCGAGAGCTCCGAATTGTCGCCGAGCGTCAGGCCTGTCAGTTGGGTGAGGTTGCCGAGTCTGGCGGGTATGGCTCCGCTCAGCTCGTTGTCGCTGAGCAACAGGCCTGTCAGTTGGGTGAGGTTGCCGATTTCGGCGGGTATGGCTCCGCTCAGCTCGTTGTTGTAGAGCAACAGTCGTTGGAGCTGGGTGAGGTTGCCGATTTCGGCGGGTATGGCTCCGCTCAGCTGGTTGACGCTGAGCGACAGGTGTGTCAGTTGGGTGAGGTTGCCGAGTCTGGCGGGTATGGCTCCGCTCAGCTGATTGTTGTCGAGCCACAGTTGTGTCAGTTGGGTGAGGTTGCCGATTTCGGCGGGTATGGCTCCGCTCAGCTGGTTGACGCTGAGCGACAGGTGTGTCAGTTGGGTGAGGTTGCCGATTTCGGCGGGTATGGCTCCGCTCAGCTGATTGTTGTCGAGCCACAGGTGTGTCAGTTGGGTGAGGTTGCCGATTTCGGCGGGTATGGCCCAGCTCAGCTGATTGTTGTCGAGCCACAGGTGTTGGAGTTGGGTGAGGTTGCCGAGTCTGGCGGGTATGGCTCCGCTCAGCTGATTGTTGTCGAGCCACAGGTGTGTCAGTTGGGTGAGGTTGCCGAGTCTGGCGGGTATGGCCCAGCTCAGCTGATTGTTGTCGAGCCTCAGTTGTTGGAGTTGGGTGAGGTTGCCGAGTTCGGCGGGTATGGCTCCGCTCAGCTGATTGTTGTCGAGCCTCAGTTGTTGGAGTTGGGTGAGGTTGCCGAGTTCGGCGGGTATGGCTCCGCTCAGCTGATTGTTGTAGAACGTCAGTTGTTGGAGTTGGGTGAGGTTGCCGAGTTCGGCGGGTATGGCTCCGCTCAGCTGATTGTTGTAGAACGTCAGTTGTTGGAGTTGGGTGAGGTTGCCGAGTTCGGCGGGTATCTGGCCGCTCAGACCGTTGTCGTTGAGGTTGAGGAGGGTGACGCGTCCGTTGGCGTCGGTGGTGACGCCGTGCCAATGGCCGAGGGGCCTGCTAGTGAGCCAGTTGGTGTCAGAGCGCCAGTCGCTGCCGCCGGCGGCCCGGTACAGGGCTTCGAGCGCGGCCCGGTCCGCCGCGTCGCAATTGACGACGCCGGACTTGGAGCGGATACCGGAGAGCCACTGCTGGAACGCGGGTGCGGTCGGCGCGCACAGCGCCGTCCGGGAGAGATTCAGGCTGCTGAGCGCTCTGAGGCCGGTGAACGAGCCGGGCAGGGCCCCCGAGAGACCCGAATTGCCCGAGAGCACCAAGGTTAGCAGTTGGGCGAGGTTGCCGAGTTCGGTGGGTATGGCTCCACTAAGCTCGTTGTTGCCGAACGACAGATGTGTCAGTTTGGTTAGGTTGCCGAGTTCGGCGGGTATGGCTCCGCTCAGCTGATTGTCGTAGAGCCACAGATGTTGGAGTCGGGTTAGGTTGCCGAGTTCGGCGGGTATGGCTCCGCTCAGCTGATTGTCGTAGAGCCACAGATGTTGGAGTCGGGTTAGGTTGCCGAGTTCGGCGGGTATCTGGCCGTTCAGCTCGTTGCTATTGAGCACCAGGTATTGCAGTTGGGTTAGGTTGCCGAGCTCGGCGGGGATGGCTCTGCTCAGCTGATTGTTGTTGAGATACAGATGTTGGAGTTGGGTGAGGTTGCCGAGTTCGGCGGGTATCTGGCCGTTCAGCTCGTTGTCATTGAGGTTGAGGCGGGTGACGCGTCCGTTGGCGTCGGTGGTGACGCCGTGCCAATGGCCGAGGGGTTTGTTGGTGAGCCAGTTGGTGCTGTCGTCCCAGCTGCTGCCGCCGGCGGCCCGGTACAGGGCTTCGAGAGCGGCCCGGTCCGGCGATTGCGCCGGGGCGCAGTCGGTGACGCCGAGCTTGGAGCCGACGCCGGAGAGCCACTGCTGGAACGCGGCTGTGGTCGGCGCGCACAGCCCCGTGCCGGAGAGATTCAGGCTGCTGAGCGCACCGAGGCCGGTGAACGAGCCCGGCAAGGCCCCCGAGAGCCCCGAATTGGTGAAGAGCCACAGTTGTTGGAGTTGGGTGAGGTTGCCGAGTTCGGGGGGTATGGCGCCGCTCAGCTCGTTGCCGTAGAGCGACAGGTTTGCCAGTTGGGCGAGGTTGCCGAGCTCGGCGGGTATTTGGCCGCTCAGCTCGTTGAGGCTGAGGTTGAGGCGGGTGACGTGTCCGTTGGCGTCGGTGGTGACGCCGTGCCATTGGCCGAGGGGTTTGCTGCTGAGCCAGTTGGTGCTGTCGTCCCAGCTGCTGCCGCCGGCGGCCCGGTACAGGGCTTCGAGCGCAGCCTGGTCCGTCGACTGTCTGGGGGCGCAGTCGACGACGCCGAACTTGGAGCCGACGCCGGAGAGCCACTGCTGGAACGCCGTTGCGGTCGGCGCGCACAGCCCCGTGCCGGAGAGATTCAGGCTGCTGAGCGCTCCGAGGCCGGTGAACGAGCCCGGCAAGGCCCCCGAGAGCCCCGAATTGGTGAAGAGCCACAGTTGTTGCAGTTGGGCGAGGTTGCCGAGCTCGGCGGGTATGGCTCCGCTCAACTCGTTGTTGTTGAGCCACAGGTGTGTCAGTTGGGTGAGGTTGCCGAGCTCGGCCGGTATGGGGCCGCTCAGCTCGTTGCCGTAGAGCCGCAGTTGTTGGAGTTGGGTCAGGTTTCCGAGCTCGGCGGGTATGGGGCCGCTCAGCTCGTTGCCGTAGAGCCGCAGTTGTTGGAGTTGGGTCAGGTTTCCGAGCTCGGCGGGTATGGCGCCGCTCAGCTCGTTGCCGTAGAGCCGCAGTTGTTGGAGTTGGGCGAGGTTTCCGAGCTCGGCGGGTATGGCTCCGCTCAGTTGGTTGTTGTTGAGGTTGAGGCGGGTGACGCGTCCGTTGGCGTCGGTGGTGACGCCGTGCCATTGGCCGAGGGGTTTGCTGGTGAGCCAGTTGGTGCTGTCGTCCCAGCTGCTGCCGCCGGCGGCCCGGTAGAGGGCTTCGAGCGCGGCCCGGTCCGTCGACTGCGCCGGGGCGCAGTCGGTGACGCCGAGCTTGGTGCCGACGCCGGAGAGCCACCCCCGGAAAATGCCGCCGAGCAAGCCATGGGACGCGCCGGTCGGCGCGCACAGCCCCGTGCCGGAGAGATTCAGGCTGCTGAGCGCTTCCAGGCGGGTGAACGAGATCGGCAAGGCCCCCGAGAGCCCCGAATTGCCGCGGAGCGACAGTTGTTGCAGTTGGGTGAGGTTGCCGAGTTCGGCGGGGATGGTACCGCTGAGATCGTTGTTGTTGAGGTCGAGGCGGGTGACGCGTCCGTTGGCGTCGGTGGTGACGCCGTGCCATTGGCCGAGGGGTTTGCTGCTGAGCCAGTTGGTGCTGGTGCGCCAGTTGCTGCCGCCGGCGGTGTTGTATAGGGCTTCGAGCGCGGCCCGGTCCGACGCCGGGGCGCAGGCAACGACGCCCTGCTTGGTGCGGACGCCGGAGAGCCACTGCTGGAACGCGGCTGCGGTCGGCGCGCACAGCCCCGTGCCGGAGAGATGCAGCCAGCGAAGCGCTTCCAGGCGGGTGAACGAGATCGGCATGGCCCCCGAGAGCCCCGAATTGCTGCCGAGTGTCAGGTGTGTCAGTTGGGTGAGGTTGCCGAGTTCGGCGGGTATGGCGCCGCTCAGCTCGTTGCTGCCGAGTGTCAGGTGTGTCAGTTGGGTGAGGTTGCCGAGTTCGGGGGGTATGGCGCCGCTCAGCTCGTTGCCGTTGAGCCACAGTTGTGTCAGTTGGGTGAGGTTGCCGAGTTCGGAGGGTATGGCGCCGCTCAGCTCGTTGCTTTGGAGGACGAGGCGGGTGACGCGTCCGTTGGCGTCGGTGGTGACGCCGTGCCATTGGCCGAGGGGCCTGCTGCTGAGCCAGTTGGTGCTGGAGCGCCAGTTGCTGCCGCCGGCGGTGTTGTATAGGGCTTCGAGCGCGGCCCGGTCCGACGCCGGGGCGCAGGCAACGACGCCCTGCTTGGTGCGGACGCCGGAGAGCCACTGCTGGAACGCGGCTGCGGTCGGCGCGCACAGCCCCGTGCCGGAGAGATGCAGCCAGCGAAGCGCTTCCAGGCGGGTGAACGAGATCGGCATGGCCCCCGAGAGCCCCGAATTGCTGCCGAGTGTCAGGTGTGTCAGTTGGGTGAGGTTGCCGAGTTCGGCGGGTATGGCGCCGCTCAGCTCGTTGCTGCCGAGTGTCAGGTGTGTCAGTTGGGTGAGGTTGCCGAGTTCGGGGGGTATGGCGCCGCTCAGCTCGTTGCCGTTGAGCCACAGTTGTGTCAGTTGGGTGAGGTTGCCGAGTTCGGAGGGTATGGCGCCGCTCAGCTCGTTGCTTTGGAGGACGAGGCGGGTGACGCGTCCGTTGGCGTCGGTGGTGACGCCGTGCCATTGGCCGAGGGGTTTGCTGCTGAGCCAGTTGGTGCTGGTGCGCCAGTTGCTGCCGCCGGCGGTGTTGTATAGGGCTTCGAGCGCGGCCCGGTCCGACGCCGGGGCGCAGGCAACGACGCCGACCTTGGTGCGGACGCCGGAGAGCCACTGCTGGAACGCGGCGCCGGCCGGCGCGCACAGCCCCGTGCCGGAGAGATGCAGGAAGCCGAGCGCTTCCAGGCGGGTGAACGAGCCGGGTAGGGCCCCCGAGAGCCCCGAATTGCCGTAGAGCCGCAGTTGTTGGAGTTGGGCGAGGTTACCGAGTTCGGCTGGTATGGCACCTCTCAACTGGTTATTGCCGAGCGACAGGTATTGGAGTTGGGCGAGGTTGCCGAGTTCGGCTGGTATGGCACCTCTCAGCTCGTTGTCAAAGAGCAGCAGTTGTTGGAGTTGGGTGAGGTTGCCGAGTTCGGCGGGGATGGCACCGCTGAGATCGTTGTTGTTGAGGTTGAGGCGGGTGACGCGTCCGTTGGCGTCGGTGGTGACGCCGTGCCATTGGCCGAGGGGCCTGCTGCTGAGCCAGTTGGTGCTGTCGTCCCAGCCAGCTCCGCCGGCGCCCCGGTACAGGGCTTCGAGCGCGGCCCGGTCCGACGCCGGGGCGCAGTCGACGACGCCGACCTTGGCGCCGACGCCGGAGAGCCACTGCTGGAACGCGGCGCCGGCCGGCGCGCACAGCCCCGTGCCGGAGAGATGCAGCCAGCGAAGCGCTTCCAGGCGGGTGAACGAGATCGGCAAGGCCCCCGAGAGCCCCGAATTGCCGTAGAGCCGCAGTTGTTGCAGTTGGGCGAGGTTGCCTAGCTCGGGGGGTATGGCGCCGCTCAGCTCGTTGCCGTTGAGCCGCAGTTGTGTCAGTTGGGTGAGGTTGCCGAGTTCGGAGGGTATGGCGCCGCTCAGCTCATTGCCGTTGAGCCACAGTTGTGTCAGTTGGGTGAGGTTGCCGAGTTCGGAGGGTATGGCACCTCTCAACTGGTTATTGCCGAGCGACAGGTATTGGAGTTGGGTGAGGTTGCCGAGTTCGGCGGGTATCTGGCCGTTCAGCTCGTTGTTGCCGAGGACGAGGCGGGTGACGCGTCCGTTGGCGTCGGTGGTGACGCCGCGCCATTGGCCGAGGGGCCTGCTGCTGAGCCAGTTGGTGTCAGAGCGCCAGCCGCTGCCGCCAGCGGCGTTGTATAGGGCTTCGAGCGCGGCCCGGTCCGACGCCGGGGCGCAGTCGACGACGCCGACCTTGGTGCCGACGCCGGAGAGCCACTGCTGGAACGCGGCGCCGGCCGGCGCGCACAGCCCCGTGCCGGAGAGATGCAGCCAGCGAAGCGCTTCCAGGCGGGTGAACGAGATCGGCAAGGCCCCCGAGAGCCCCGAATTGCCGTAGAGCCGCAGTTGTTGCAGTTGGGTGAGGTTGCCGAGTTCGGCGGGTAGGGCCCCCGAGAGCCCCGAATTGCCGTAGAGCCGCAGTTGTTGGAGTTGGGCGAGGTTACCGAGTTCGGCTGGTATGGCACCTCTCAACTGGTTATTGCCGAGCGACAGGTATTGGAGTTGGGCGAGGTTGCCGAGTTCGGCTGGTATGGCACCGCTCAGCTCGTTGTCAAAGAGCCGCAGTTGTTGGAGTTGGGTGAGGTTGCCGAGTTCGGCGGGGATGGCACCGCTGAGATCGTTGTTGTTGAGGTTGAGGCGGGTGACGCGTCCGTTGGCGTCGGTGGTGACGCCGCGCCATTGGCCGAGGGGCCTGCTGCTGAGCCAGTTGGTGTCAGAGCGCCAGCCGCTGCCGCCAGCGGCGTTGTATAGGGCTTCGAGCGCGGCCCGGTCCGACGGCGCCGGGGTTTCGGGTTGTCTGGGCGGGCTGTCGGAGCAGTTGCCGGGCACGATGTGGGTGTCGACGTTGAAAAGGCACCGGTAGGCGTTCAGCAGCGCTTCTTGGGTTTCGATCAGCTGGTCGCGCAAGGCGATGTCCTGTTGGGTGGGCACTCCTGTGAACTGGCCCGGTGGGGTCGGGTCGAAGTTCGGGCAGTTGCCGGGCACGAGCTCTGTGTCGGTGTTGTAGAGGCACCGGTAGGCGTTCAGCAGGTTCTCTTGCTGCGCGATCAGCTGATCGCGCAGCAAGACATCGGACTGAGTTGGGCCCTCTTGCGCGGCGGCCGCCGGAGCCGATGCCGCAGCGAGGCCCGCGGCGATTACAGCAACACAAGCGGCCAACGCGCCGAAGCGCCGAAAAAAATTGGAAGCGCAAGGGGATCGAATGAGCATTTGAATATAAGAAGAATACATATCTGAAAAAATATGTAACTGAACCTCACCGAGCTCTGCGCATCCCTTGTCGGCTTTGGGGAGGTTCAATCACCGCAGCATTTTTGGACTTGGGAAAGACTCAGGTCACCTGAGGAGGGCTAGAGGCCGAGGTCGAGGCCTGTGTCCTTGCTGATGTGCCTAGTTCTGTCGCGGTCTTGGAGTTGGGCTTCCAAGAGCGGGAGGACTTGAGAAGTTCCCGGTATCCGCCGAGGCCCGACGGCTCGAACGTCAAGTCGAAATCGCCATCTTCGCAGGTGAGATTCCACACTCGAGCGCGTCCCAGCGATTCGCCACTGTGGTTGAACGCAAGGCTCTGATCGTCTACGCGGATCTTGGCGTCGAGGTCGTAGAGTGCGGCAGAAAGGCGGTCGAGATTATCGGGGCCTAAATCGGGGGTGAAGTCGATGTCGTCTGTCTTGTAGCCCAGTTCATAGCCTTGGGCCTCGACGGCCCATCCGCCGATGATCACGAACTTTACATCGCGTTTGGCGAAGACCGCTGCGATGCGCTCTAAGCGGTCGGCTTCGTCCATGGCCTCTTCCGGGTCAGTCCAGGACCACCGCGGTGGCGAATGCTGCCTCGCCGTTCCGTAGCCGTCTGGCGTAGCGGACTGGATCGGCTAAAGCCCTCAAGTGAAGCCCGTCGTCGTGGTCGTCGTAGGGCTCCAAGCGGGCCCTCAGGGCGCATCCCGTCGCTGACAGTACTCTCTCCAGTTCGCTCACCGTTGGGCGGGTCAGGCCGTCCTCGATGGCAGCGACACTGGTCCGTGTCATCCCGGTCGCGGAGGCGAGGTCGGATTGCGACATTCCCGAGCGTTGCCGTGCCGTGCCCACCAAGATGGCTGCCCAACCGCCGCCGTCGCGGCGAGTCGGTCCCGCCCCGAACAACCTGGGAGGAGCCGGTTCGGTCCCGTCCCAGCCCGGCTGCACCCCAGAAGGCGGTCCGGGTGGCCTCAGCCCGTGCGCCCTCCGAAACTCCACCAGTTCCAAAAACGCCCGGCGGACCCGCGCCACCTCGGACACGGTCGCCTCAATGGAACCCGATCCCGGCTCGCCGCCGGAACCCGCCCGCACCTCCAACCCCAAAGAGTTGACCAGCCTCTCCACGGTGTCGAGCACCGGGTCCAAGCCGCCCGACTCGATCGCCGTCACCAATCCAGTCCCGCATCCAGCAGCCTCAGCCACCTCATCGGTGTCCACACCCAACGCGGCCCGAGCAACCCACAGAAGCCCAGCAGCCGTTCCGCCGGCGCACTCCGCACCCTCACGTCCCGCTCCCGACGCCCCACGGCCCATTGCAGCGTTGCCAGCCACAGCCCTACCCTATCTGTCCCACCAGATCACAGATCCCAGCACCTGCTTCACAAATCGCCCGTTGATGGCAGGAGGCTGAGTTCATGTCCTCCATCATGCAACACCTGGCCGGTCGCAACCGGTCGCAAGCTTCACCAACACTGGTCGAGACCCAAAAACCCGGCAGGAAGCCGCCTAGAACCGCCTGAATCGACCACAGACACCCCAAACCGCCCGCATCGAGACCGGTGAGCTGCGCCGCGCCATCGCAGGAACACTCCCGCACCCCTGGGAGGCCGCCGCCCACCTCGCAGCCCGCCACCTCGCGTCGTTCCCCTGGCCGCCGGTCGGCGACGCCCTCGGCTTGCTGAATAGCGCCGGCCGCACAGGTCCTTGAGATGCAGGTCCGCGCCGTCCCTCTGGCGCGCTGGGCGACTGGACCACCGGGACTTCTAGTTGTGGGCGGCGCGGTAGCCGACTCCGGGCTCGGTCAGGATGTATTGGGGGTGTCGGGCGCTGTCGCCGAGTTTGCGGCGCAGTTCCTTGATGAGGGTGCGGACTCGTTGGACGTCGTTTGAGCTGTCTGTGCCCCATATTCGTTCGAGTAGTTGGTCATAGGTCAGGGCGCGCCCGGCGTTGCTGCACAGCTCAACGAGCAGCCGGTGCTGGGTGGGTGTGAGCTTCACGGGACGGCCGGCGACGGACACAGATCGGGCAATGTAGTCCACGGTGAGGTCCCCGAACCGGTAGGGCTTGGCCTGGTTCGACAGCGTCTGGCGCCGCAGCGCTGCGGAGATGCGGGCCCGCAGCTCCGACGGCGAGAAGGGTTTCACGACGTAGTCGGTTGCGCCCATCTCAAAGGCGCGGGCCACGTCGCTGTCGCTGCCGCGTCCCGACACGACGATGACTGACGCATCTGAGAACTTCGAGATCTGCCTCATCACCTCGAACCCGTCGGTTCCCGGCAGCACCAGGTTCAACAGCACCAGGTCGGTCCGCTGGTCCATGAGGATGCGCTCGAGCTCGGCCGGGTCGCTGGTGAGCACCGGCGAGTACCCGTCGTCGGTGAGCGTGCGGCGCATGTACCGAAGCGTTTGGGGGTCGTCGTCGAGGGCCACAATGCGCTCCGGCCTCGTCGCCGGGCGCTCGGTTCCTTCGGGTTCGGCGACGGTGGGGGCGGTCTCGTCGTTGGCGGGGATCGTAAATGAGAGCCGCGTGCCGCGTCCGGCGCCGTCGCTGTGGGCCCAGATGCGGCCGCCGTGGGCCTCCACGATGCCCTTGCAGATCGCGAGGCCCAGCCCGTAGCCGTCGGGCTCACTGCCGGGGTTTTGGCTGTGGGGGCGCGAGAACTTGGTGAAAACGTGGGGCAGGCGCTCCGGGTCGATCCCCGAGCCCTCGTCGGTGACGCTGACCTCGACCTCCAGGTTCCGCGGCGCCGCTGACACCGTAATCGCCGACCATGGCTGCGAGTGCCTGGCCGCGTTGGAAAACAGGTTGTAGAGCACCTGCACGACCCGCTGCTTGTCGGCCCAGACGCGAGGGAGCCCCGGCTCGGCATCGACCTCGATGCTGTTGCGGTGTCCGCTGCTGGAGAACGCGTTCTTGGCCTGCTCGATCACCGCGGCAAGGTCCGCAGGCTCAGGCGACACCGACAGAACCCCGGCTTCGATTCGGGAGAGGTCGAGGAGATCGTTGATCAGGCCCTGCATGTGGTCGGCCTGCTCCTCGATGATGCGGAAGAACTGCCGGGTCTCAGCAGGATCCAGCGGATGGGAGGCCTCCTGGGCGATGGCCGCCGACCCCTTGATCGACGTGAGCGGCGCCCGCAGCTCATGGCTGACCATGCCGACGAACTCGGCGCGCAGGCGCTCGGTCTCCTCAAGCGCGGTTATGTCCTGGACAGTGGCCACGATCGACGCCGTGTTGCCGTCGGCGTCGCGGATGGGTGTGACATTGACTAGCGTGGTCACCCGCGTGCCGTCGGGTAGCTCGATGACGATCTCCTCGGCGAGCACCGTCTCGCCGGAAACCAACGCCCGCGTCAGGGGCAGATCGGCGCTGGACACCTCCGAACCGTCCAAGCGCCGAAACGTCAGCTGCCGGAACACCTGCACCGCATCGTGGGATTCTCCGTGCGGCAAGCCGACGATGCGGCACATCTCCCGGTTGAACACCACCGGCTGCCCCGTCGCCGCCTCGAACGCCAGCACGCCCACCGGCGATGTGTTGACCAGAGCCTCGAGGTCGGCTCTGGCCCGCAGTTCCTCGCCGTAGCGGCGGGCGTTGTTGATGGCCGCTGCGGCCTGCGCGGCGAACACCTCGAGCATCTGTTCGTCGTTGCGGGTGAACTCCCCGCCGCTGTGCTTCTCGCCGACGAGGATGCTGCCGACTGGGGCGTCACCGACCCGAAGCGGCGCCGACAGGAAAGCTCCTATGTGGGGCGCGAACTCGGGAAACCCCGCCGACGCCGCATAGGAGGTGAAGTGGCTGGTGCGCAGCGGCTCGCTCAACTCACTCAGATGTCTGAACAGAGCGTCCCTGTGGCGGTAGGCCAAAAGCTCGCGCTCGTCATCGGGGGCCAAGCCCGAGATCACCAGGTTCTGGAGGTTCCCGTTGTCGTCGAGTGTGGTGATGGCGCTGTGCCGGGCATCGGTGAGGGACCGGGCACCGTCCACAACACCCTGCAACACCGCCTCAAGATCAAGATCCTCGTTGATGCGCAGCACCGCTGCGGCAAGCCGGGCAAGCGGCATCTCGCCACTAGGCGGCACCACCTCGCGCTCACCCATGTGGAACCTCGCTCTCCATCGCCAGCGCACCTCTGAGCGCAACTGCGTTTGCCAACGCCACTATACCGCTCGCTCTGTGCGGTTTCGTGGTCGGCGCCCAGCGCTCAAGACGCCCGCTGGCCATGGCCTCGGCGAGGTCGAGTTCAAGTGTGCGCAGTCGCAGAGCTGCAATCACTTCTCGGATGCGACGTCGACGTCATCCCCGCTGAGGGACTGAAGCCCCGCAAGCACGCCCGCATACTCGCAGACGCCGTTCCCCTTTGAGCACACCCGACGCCGATCACGCAAAGGCCATCCTCAGTGCTGCCAACGAGCTCGACGATATCGTCGCATTGGGCAAGAGCGACTTTGAGTGCAACCGCATACCCCAGCGAGCAGCTGAGCGCCTGCTGGAATGAGGGCTAGAGGCCGAAGTCGGTATCGCCTCTTGCGTCGGGGGTTCTGTCGGTGGGGGAGCGTTCGTCTATCTGTCTTGCCAGCTGGGTGAGCGCGAGGGTGATGGAGGCTCTCAGGCTGGGATGGTCCGGTGTGTATTCGTCGAATTCTGAGGGTTCGATCTCGTCGAATTGGGCTAGGGCTCTCAGCAGCAGCTCCGGTCGGAATCCCAGGTCCTTCTGGCCGGCGAATTCGCAGAGTTCTGTGATGCTGAACCGCTTGGCCAGGGATTGGAAGTCGACGTAGTCGCGTGCTTCGGCGCGGGCCTCCAAGGCCAGCACTTTGTCAGCGGCCAATTCTTGTGTTGCGAGGATCGGCCCCTCAGCAGTGGCCAGAGCAGGGAGCAGCCGGTAGTCGGTGGCGAGGTCGATAGCTGTGGAGTCTGTGCCAGATTCGATCTGGATCCTGGCAAACGTTGCCTCTACTCGCCAGACGGTGACCTTCAGCCCTTCGGCTTCGAGGGCGGCCCGCGCCGCCTAGTAGAGCTCAGTGACGTCATTGGGGTGCGGGGCGAAAAAATCCAGGTCTTTGGTGGGCCGCTGCACAATCCCGCTGGCGATCAACGCGCCGCCACCAGCCAGTGCGAATGCCCCGGACTCCGGTAGATCTGAGATGATACGGCGAACGCGCCGCTGGAGGTCGGTGAGCACCAGGGCTAGCCGATGAGCCCTCGTTGGGTGAGCCAGCGGCTCCACGCCTCCCGGACGTGGGGCGACAAGTACAGCTCCTCCCACACATCAACTAGCACATCGAGGTCGATGAACCACCTCACGTCGTCGTCTAGGCCCTCGGTCATCACCCTGGCATAGGCACGGCGCAAGCTCCGGGGCCGGTCCAAGTCATAGGTGTAGGGCGGGCTCCAAGCGATATGGCCGGGCAGCCTGACTACACCCGACGCCTTCTGAAGCGTCCGGTCCTCCATGTCGTGGGGAATCGACACCGGCATCCGACTCAACGGCCTGACCCGACCAGCCATACCACCAATGATAGACCCGCAGGGCAGCTATTCCGCCGGAGTCAATGCGAGTTCTCCACAACCCCAGACAGTCGTCTATCAGCACAGCAGCCCAGGCCAACGAGTAATTGACGCACGCTGAAATGCCTCGATGGACTTCCCGATAGAGGGGTGTTCGTGGTGCCCTGGAAGCCGCAGAGGAAGTCTTCCTGGTGGTCTGCATGGTCAGTGCGGGCTCGGCGGTGGATCAGGTCCCAAGTTGTCACCGGTCGTGCTTATAGTCTGAAGTCAGCCAGATTGGCTGGACCCTTGAAGACGTTCGACGAGTAGGGGGATCTCAATGGTAGGGATAACGCCACAGCAACGCGATCTACTCGCCTTGTGCAGCCTGAAGGTGGCAGATGACCGATGCGACTGGGGGGCTATTGCCCGTCAGGCATACCGGGAGCAATCACTAGGCGGTTTGTTGAACGGCGAGGTGATTGAGGCCGGGGCACGGGCGCACAAGACAGGTTGGGTTGCAGCCACTGCAACGGATAGCCAGTGGGCCGCAGCCTATGCTCAGGCCGACCGGGAGATTGAGGCGGCCGATGCTGTGGGAGCCAAGCTGACAACGGTCTTCGATGATGACTTTCCGTTGAATCTCCGCTTCATCCACAATTTGCCGCCGTTCTTGTTCTACCGCGGAGTGCTCGACGCTGTTCGTGACGCTAGATCGGTGGCGGTAGTCGGCACTCGCGAGGCGTCCCCTGAGGGAATCAGCCGCGCTGAGCGGATGGCGGGCGCTCTCACCGAGAGGGAGATCGCGGTCACCTCTGGTCTTGCAGAGGGCGTAGACAGTGCTGCCCACCGGGCAACCGTTGCCTGTGGGGGTCGGACTATCGCGGTCTTTGGCACCGGCATTACCAGGGTCTATCCGAAGTCGAACGTTGAATTGGCCGATGACATTCTCGCGGCTGGCGGGCTGGTGGTTTCCCAGTTCTTCCCGACGGCGCAACCGGCACAGTGGACTTTCCGAAAGCGCAACGAGGTCACTTCAGGCATCTCGCAAGGCACTGTGGTCATCGAAGCGTCCAGGACTTCCGGCGCAAAGATGCAGGCCCGCTTGGCCTATGAGCACGGCAAACGAGCATTTCTCATCAAGTCCTTGGTTACAGAGCAGGATTGGGCCAAGGCCATGGTCGAGGCTGGTCAAGCCACTGAAGTTGAGGTCGTCGAAGACATCGTGCGCCTGCTTGCCGAACCGGAGAGGTTGCACGCAGCCAGCGGGGAGCTCCTCCTACAGCCCTCGATGCTGTAACGCAGATCCATGCCCAAACCCGCGGACCGCGAAGACTTTCCTAACTGCGAGTTCTGTCCCTACGTCCAGCACGGACCGTGGTCGCTTTGCGTGGCTTGTGCGTCAGAGTCGCTGAGAGCAATCACAGACCCCTGCCCGATCTGCTCGCAAGAACGGGAAGGAGACGTCTGCCGCAACCGGCTGTGCAATGGCCAAGAAGGCGAGATCTTCATCGAGCGGATTGAGGCCATAACCCTCTTCGTCGACCCGCTTCCTCAAATCGTTCATCGGTACAAGTACGAGGACAAGTACGGCTGGGCCCAGATTTTCGCCCGCCTCCTGATCGGCCATCTCGAAAACCACTGGGACCTTGCAGACGTCGACTTGATCGTGGCCAACCCGTCAGGTTCCGATCGTGACCACATAGTCCGAGTCCTGAATTCCGCGCGGGTCCAGGATTTCTTGGATTGGTGGCCAATCGACAACATCGACAGCCCTGCATTCGACAAGCCGGAGACCACTCCTCAATCGGCGGGGAGAACCCTTGCCGAAAAGCGTTACGCAGCCTTACAACATGCCAATGCTCTTCGGCTGTTGCGCCCAGAGCTTATTGACGGGAAACAGATCGTGGTCTACGACGACATCTGCACATCTGGTCTCCAGCTCAACGCCGTCGCCCAACGACTGCGGGAATGGGGTGCCGAGTCAGTCTGTGGGATTGTCCTAGCCCGCCAACCATGGAGCGGGCCATGAGCACTAGGGGAGAGCAGGGGCCGCGGTAGGCCTTCGAACTTGGTCACACCAAACCCAGTGGTGCGTGGCGAAGCGAGAGGCCGATTGTTCACCGCCCGCTGTTGAAATCCAGTTCTACTCCTCTACAGGGAACACTCCCTTGAGACAGAGCTCCTGGTGGCGGACCGAGGCCGGTCATTCTGGGAAGCGTTTACCCACATTTCTTCCCACACGGAAGACGCCATAGGGCTGGTCTTTGGCGGGGAGGGCCTGCGTCTGTGCGTGAATAACTCCGGGTCGAATCCTGATACCTGCGGTTAGCCGTCACCGAGCTCCTACGACCGGTCGAGGTAGTCCGCCCATTGGTCCATGAGCCCGCGGCGATTGGCGTAGGCGCGGATGTGGTCCTTCTGGACTGACATGCAAAACCCTAGATTTGCACCCCCAACGGGATTCGAACCCGTGTTACCGCCTTGAAAGGGCGGCGTCCTAGGCCGCTGGACGATGGGGGCTCTCGACCCGCGAGGGCCGCATCACGATAGCAGCACTACAAGGCGGAACCGTATTGAAAAACAGATACCATGAACTTGACCACGAAAGGGGCATGAGGTGGAGAACGAAGTCTGGCGCTGGCTATGGACCTGCTCCGCGGTGGTCTTCTCGCTGGCCGAGGTGTTTACCGCCGGCTTTTTCTTGCTTCCCTTTGCCATCGGAGCAGCCGCGGCTGCGGTACTGGCCTGGGTGGATGTACACATCCTCTGGCAGTGGCTGGTCTTCTTTGTGGGCAGCGCAGTCAGCTTCGTCTACCTGCGCCGGTTCGTCCGTCGCCTGGATCACGATGAGCAGCCCCGAGTGGGCGCCAGCCGCCTCCTCGACGCCAAAGGCAAGGTGATCGAGCGGGTAGATGAAGATGTGCAGACCGGAATGGTCCGAATCGGGGGCGAGGAATGGCGGGCTACCGCCGCCGAGATCCTTGAAGTCGACACCCGAGTCATGGTCACCGAAATCGACGGCACCCGCCTGGTAGTCGTCCCCGTACCCCACGAACAAGCAACAGAAAGCACAGAAAGCTAGGTAGCAGTCATGGAAGCCGTGGTCGCCCTTTTCATCATTATTGCGCTGGCGCTCATCCTCATCGCCGCGCTGGGTATCCGCATCATCCGCCCATATGAGCGGGGCCTAATCGAGATGTTGGGCCGCTATCAGCGCACGGTGGACTCGGGCTTGCGGTGGATCCTTCCGTTTGTGCAGCGCATCAGCAAGGTTGACATGCGGGAGCGGGTCATCGATGTGCCCCCCCAGGAGGTCATCACCAAAGACAACGTGGTGGTCACCGTGGATGCTGTGATCTTCTTTGAGGCCACCGACCCGGTGAAGCTCAAATACAACGTGGGCAACTTCCAACTTGCCGTCACCAAACTGGCCCAGACCAACCTGCGTAACGTTGTCGGCGATCTCGACCTCGACGCCGCCCTCACCTCCCGAGAGTTGATCAACGGCAAGCTGCGACAGATTCTCGACGACGCCACCGACAAGTGGGGCACCCGGGTGGTTCGAGTAGAGATCCAGCGCATCGAGCCACCGCCCGATGTCACCGAGGCCATGCACCGCCAGATGAAGGCCGAGCGCGATCGCCGGGCCATCGTCACCGAGGCCGAGGGAGAGAAGCGTTCGGCCATCTTGCGCTCCGAAGGTCTCAAGCAGAGCCAAATCTTGGAGGCCGAAGGCGAAGCTGAGGCCCTCATGCGGGTGGCCGACGCCGAGCGCTATCAGTTCGAGACGGTGGCCCAGGGCGAGGCCAGCGCCATCGAGTATGTCTTCAATGCCATCCACACTGGCGATCCCACCCCCGATCTAATTGCCATCCGCTACCTAGAGGCGCTCAAGAGCGTGGCCGACGGCAATGCCACCAAGATCTTCCTACCCCTCGACACCAGCGGTCTCACCAACGCCATGGCCTCCCTCTCTGAGATCGCCCGCGCCGGCCAGGGAGAACCGGCCTCCAGTCCCGCTGAGCAAGACGAATAACTACAGCTCGGAGGCCGACGCCTCTACCAGGTGCTCCAGTAGCCAGCCCAGGTACCAGTAGGCCGATCGCGCCACCGCTTCGGGGTCTTCCTCGTCGGTTTCCTCAAATTCGTCGTCCTCGGTGACCCCTAGTCGGGTCCCCAGCACCAAGCGGATGTCGTTGACCGCCCCCATCCACGCGGCCAGCTGTTCTTGATCCAACACGGTGGCCTCAGCCAACTCGGCCACGGTGTCCAAGCGAGCCATTCGCTTCGACACCAGCTCGTCTCGCACCATCTCCCGGTACTCGGCCTCAGCATCGGGATCGTCGGGCACCGCGGTGGGGAACAGCCGGGTCAGCACCTCGTCGGCGGGGTCGTCGGCCAGCAGCGACCGCAAATCGGGCACGATGGCAGCGATGAGCGCTCGTTCCTCGTCTCGCAGGTCCAAGCGGTAGGTTCCGTCGCCGTTGGGCACAACCGGCTGTCGAGGCGCCATTAGTCGTCGTGCTCCATGGTGGCCCATAGGCCGTGCTCATGCAGGCGAAAGACATCCATCTCTGCCTTCTCCTTTGGGCCGTCCGACACCACGGCCCGGCCCTTGTAGTGGACGTCCAGCATCAGCTGAGTGGCCTTTTCTTTGCTGTAGCCGAACAGCTTCTGGAACACGAAGGTCACATACGACATCAAGTTGATGGGGTCGTTCCACACGATCACCTTCCACGGGCGATCGGGCCGCACGTCGGTGTCGTCAGTGGTGTCCCGCACCTCCGAGGGCGCAATCTCGACGGGGGCAGCGGGAGTCATGCCGGTACGGCCTGGGCGGTTTCGGACTCGATCCGCACCAGCGGACCTCTCACATTGAGCCAGAAGAACACGGTGACAATCCACAGTAGGGCGGCGCCGGCGATGTGCGCGCCCACCAGCAGAACCGGCACCCCGGTGAAGTACTGCACGTAGCCGATGAGACCCTGGGCCAACGCCACCCCCAACACGGTCCGGCCCCATAACTGGGCTCGTTCGGGAGCTCCTCGCTGCCGCAGCCACCACACCATTCCCGCCAACACAACCAGAAGCGCCACAACCGTGCTGCCGTGAATCTGGGCCACGTCCCTTACAGCCACGTCGATGCGCTCGGCATCCTCGTCGCCACTGTGAGGTCCGGCGCCGGTGACGATGGTGCCGGTCACAATCACCACCGAAGTAAGCGCCACCACCCCGCTTCCCAGCCAATGGGGGCTGGGCCTCGGCTCTCTTTGGCGCTCGTAGCGCTCCGAAGCTCGCCACAGAAGCACCACCGCATTCCACAGCAGCACCATCGACAGCAAGAAGTGGCCGATAACCAGCGCCGGGGGCAGTTCGTACAGAACTACCAAACCGCCCAGAACGATCTGGGCCAGCACTCCGGCCACCAAGCCCCACGACAGCCACACCAGATCGGCCCGACGGGGCACCCGCCAATGGGAGCCCAACACCGCGGCGATAACGATGGCCGACACCAGCCCGGTGATGAGCCGGTTGATGAACTCGATCATGGCGTGTGTCTCCAGCGGGGCCACCAGCTGGTCGTTGTCGCACGCAGGCCAATCGGGGCAGCCCAGCCCCGAGCCGGTGAGCCGGACCGCGCCCCCGCTCACGATGATCAACGCCAAAAGGGCCAACGCCCAAATGGTGATCTTGCGGTAGGTAGCGGGGGAGACCCGGGGTTGGATCACGCTCCGAATTGTACGGGTCGCCTGTGACAGTCGGTCATCCCAAGCTGGGGGTTTTCGAGTCGATTGTCGCGGGCAAAGGCCATCTCCGAAACCTTGGCCTGCCCAGCGCCGAAACCGTACTCTGAACAGGTCATGGGTGTTGCCCGTTTGTCTGATCGCAGCCGCACGCGCACGGCGCGGGCCTACGTGGCTCTCACCAAACCCCGCATCATCGAACTTCTGCTGGTGACCACTGTGCCCACCATGGTGGTGGCCGACCGGGGCATCCCCTCTGTTTGGCTGATGGCGGCCACCGTCATCGGCGGCACCCTGGCCGCCGGTGGGGCCAACGCCATCAACATGTACGTCGACCGCGATATCGACCGGCTCATGGAGCGCACCAAGAACCGCCCCCTGGTCACCGGGGAAATCGCCCCTCGGCGGGCCCTGGTCTTCGCCATCGTCTTGGAGGCACTGGCTTTCGTGTGGCTCTGGGGATTCGTGAACTTGCTCAGCGCGGTGCTGGCGGTATCGGCCACAGCCTTCTACGTGTTCGTGTACACGCTGTGGCTCAAGCGCACCTCCACTCGCAACATCATCATCGGCGGCGCCGCGGGGGCGGTGCCGGTGCTTGTGGGCTGGGCCGCAGTCACCAATAGCCTCGACTGGGCACCGCTGGTGCTGTTCGGCGTCATCTTCTACTGGACGCCGCCCCACTTCTGGGCCCTGGCCATCCGCTATCGAGACGACTATCGGGCGGCCAACGTGCCCATGCTGCCCGCGGTGGCCAGCACCCGCACCACCGCGGTGCGAATGGTGGGATACACCGCAGTGCTTTGGGGGCTGTCGGTGCTGTTCAGCGCAGTGGGCGAAATGGGGCTGGTGTACCTGGTGAGCGCCGTGGTGTTGGGTGCAGTCTTTTTGTTCTACGCCGTCCAGGTGCTGCGCACCCAGGCGGTCGCGTCGGCGATGCGGCTGTTCTCCTACTCCATCACCTACATCACCCTGCTGTTCGCGGCGATGGCAGTCGACCAGGTGGTACGCACCGGTGTCTAGCGCAAAAACCCGACCCGACAGGCTCGGTCAGCAAAGCTGTCTGATGCGAGATACAGCCAGGTCGCTGTATAAAGTTCCGACCCAAATCCGCCTTCGTGGAACACGATGACCCTCACCGAGACTAGGCCAGAAACAGAAGCGGTCGCGGCAGGCGACGACCCGAGGCCGGCGACCCAGTCGTCGGCCCCCCAGTGGACCCCGCCCACCGGTTTGGCCCGGGTCTTGAGCGCTGGCGATCACCTGACCATTGGCCAGATGTATGTGGCCTTCTCCCTGCTCCTGACAGGGCTGGCCCTAACCCTCGGAATGCTGATCGGCATCGAGCAGGCCGATATCGACGGAGGCTTCGGCGTATTCACCAACTCCAACGAGCTCTTCCAGGTATTCAGCTTGTACCGGAGCACTCTGATCCTGTGCGGACTGGTACCGCTGTTCCTGGGCTTGGCCACCGTGGTGATCCCCCGACAGATCAACGCCTCCTCCTTGGCCTTTCCCCGGGCGGCCGCGGCGGCGTTCTGGACCTGGCTGGTAGGAGCAATCGCCCACATCGCGGCCACCTTCTCCTACGGCGGACTTGGTTCGGTGGAAGCCAATGCCGCCCGCGGACAGTCGGTAGAGCTAACCGTCCTGTCGCTGGGTTTGATCGGGCTGGGCCTGTTGGTGGGTGCGGGAGTTGCCTTTACCACGCTGGTCACCCAGCGCTCCGCCGGCATGGACCTACTCCAGATGCCAGCCTTCAGTTGGTCGATGCTGGTGGCCACCGGGGTGTGGCTGTTCTCGCTGCCAGTGCTGTTGGCCAACCTGGTCATCTCCTGGGTAGACATGCGGGGGGCCGACTCCTTGGGCTTCGGAGGCGGAGACGCCCCGTTCGAGATGGTCGCCTGGGCGTTCGATGCTCCTCAGGTGTACGCCTGGACGATCCCGCTTCTCGGCATCACCGCCGAGGTATTCACCGCTGCCCATCGCAGCAGCCCCAAGCTGTTCGAGCCCATGGCATTCATCGTGGGCGCCTTCGGGCTGTTGTCCTTCGGCGCTTGGGCCCAGAGCTTCTTCGACAGCGCCGACCCGTTGGCCACCGACGCCCACATCGTGACCAACGAGGTGGTGTTCACCGCGTTTGCCTTGGCCATAGCCCTGGCGGTTCTGGCCTATGGCGGCTGGCTGGCGTTCAACGCCTACTCCGCTGGGCAGCGTCCCCAGATCACCCCGCAGTTCGCGCTGGTCGTGGTCTCTGGTGCTCTGTTGACCGCAGCAGTTGTCACCGGTGTGCTCCGGGTGGCCGAACCGGCACTGGGTGTTCTGCGAGAGGCCGACGATGATATTTGGCGGGGATTCTTCGACGCCATGGACGACCTGGAGAGCTCCAGCCTGGTCACAGGCATGATGAACTTCGCCGTGCTGGGCGGGCTGCTGGCCGCGGTGGCCGGCCTCTACCACTGGGCTCCTCGACTTTTGGTCCGCCCCCTGAATGCGCCGCTTGGTTACTTGTCTGTGCTGCCGTTGGCCGGCGGCGCCATTCTGGTCGGTGCCACCGATGCTCTCGGTGGCTTCTTCGACCAACCGGCCCAGCCCTTCAGCGCTGGCAATCCGCCCTACGGGCCCGGCCACTTTGACGAGATCGACGCTCTTGGCTTTGTGGAGGCACTGAACGTGATCGGGCTCATCGGCTACATCGCCGTGTTGGGCGGTTTGGCGTTGGTGGCTTTGAACGTTGCTCGCTGCCTTGCCGGTACGCCGACGGCCGAGGTGCACCAAGGGGAGGACGCCTGATGGCTGACATCCCCGTGGGAACGCCTCTGGCCGCTCCACTGCCCCGCCAGCGCACCCTGCTGGTGGGCACGGTGTTCGGCACGGCCGCTTCGCTCATGTACTTCGCCGCCTTGTTGGCGGTGTATCTGCGGGAACGCTCCGATTCGCTCTCCGGTGGCGGAGAGTGGATCCCGTCGAGCGCCAACATCCAGCTGGCCCCGCCCACCGTGGCGGCGTGGACCATGCTCATGTCGGTGGTCACCATGCAGTGGGCGGTGTACTCCATCGCCCGCGACGATCGCACCCACGCCATCATGGCCACCGCGCTCACCACCTTGTTCGGCCTTTCTGTCGTGGTCACAACCTCGTTCCAGTACACCGACATGGGGCTGGTGGCCGACGAGTCGATCGCTGCCACCTTGATTTACACCATTTCTGGGTCGCACCTAGCCATGATCACTGTCGGGCTGGTGTTCTTGCTCCTTATGGCCTTTCGGGCCTTGGCCGGCCAATACAGCAGCCGCCAAACCGACGGGTTTGTGGCCGCAGCCATCTATTGGTACGCCGTTGTATTCGTCTATGTCGTCATCTGGACGGCGATCTTCGTGCTGAAGTAGGCGCACTGTGTTCACCATTACGTTGAGCCCCCTTCTTCGTAGCCAGGCAGGCTTCTAGTGTTCACCCCCGGCTTCCGTTTGTTCTTCGGCTTCACTCTCGCCGCGGTGGCCGCGGCCGCCGTCTACGGCGTGGCCAGCGGCAGCGCGGGCGAAACCGAGTACTTCGCGGTTCTCAACGTGGAGACCTGGGTGGGCGTGCTCAGCCTGGGCTACAAGGGTGGCATCGGCGACCACGTCGGTTATGTGGTGCTGATGGGCTTCGCCGTGCTGTCGGCGCTGGTGGCCCTGTTTTTGGTTGCCTTCCGAGACGCCGACGCCGAGTCGGTGGGCGAGCTGATGGATGACGGCCAGACTCCCGAACCTCAAGCCGACTTGGAGGCCAACTACTGGCCGGCCGTGGCCGCCTTCGGCGCAGGGGCAATGATCGTGGGGCTGGTAACCCACGCCACCATCTTCGTGATCGGTCTGGTGATCGTAGGGGCGGCCATATTCGAGTGGATGCTGGCAGCGTGGGCCGACCGGGCAACTGCCGACCCTGTGGTCAACCGCAATTTGCGCAATCGCATCATGCGCCCGGTGGAGTACCCGGTCACCGCGGCCATCGGTGTGGCCGTGCTTGTGCTGGCCCTGTCTCGGGTTTTCCTCACCGTGTCGCAGTTCAGCGCAGTGATGGTCGCCGGCGCGGTGGCCACCGTGATCTTCCTCATCGCCGTGATATTTGCGATGGCCCCGAAGATCAGCCGATCGGTGATCGCCGGAACCGTGGCCGTGGCGTGTGTCGGTGTGCTGGTCGCCGGTGTGGTCACCGCGGCAATGGGTTCCCGCGACTTCCACCACAAGGCCCCCTCCGCCGAACACGGCGAACCCGCAGCTGAAAGCGAAGGCCACTGATGATGGCGGCGAGGTCGATGATGGGCGGTTCCCGATGAACAGTCGAGCGAGGGGTCTGGTGTGGCTGTCGAGCCTGCTGGTAATCGCCGGCAGCATCGCCCTGATCGTGGTCGCCATAGTGGTCGACAAAGACCACCCGCTGTCCACCCTGTCGCCAGTCGGCCGCCAAGGCCGCGACATCGCTGAGCTCATCAACCCCATTTTCATCGTGGCCGGGGTGGTGTTCTTCTTGGTCCAGGGGGCGGTTCTGGCCCTGTGGTGGCGCTACCGGGTGTCGGGCTCCGAATCCGGCGATGGCGAATACGGCTACTACGAAGATGAGGAGTTCCCCGAGCAGACCCACGGCAACAACCGCCTTGAGATCGCCTGGACCATCGTGCCGACTGTGCTGTTGGCCGTGATTTCGGTGTTCACCTTGGTGGCGCTGTTCGCCCTCGACGACGTCAAGGCCTCCGATGACGACATGGTGGTAACCGTGATCGGCCAGCAGTGGTGGTGGGAGTACCAGTACCACCTCGACGGCGACACCGATACACCGCCCGACTTTGTGACCGCCAACGAGCTGGTGATCCCCGTGGGCCAAGACGTGGCACTTGACATCAAATCGCGCGACGTGATCCACTCCTTCTGGATTCCCAAGCTGAACGGCAAGCGGGATGCCGTGCCCGGCCGTTCCCACGACTGGGTGATCCAGGCCGATGAGCCTGGCCGCTTCCGAGGGCAGTGCACAGAGTTCTGCGGCTTGTCGCACGGCTATATGAAGATGGTGGCCATAGCGCTGCCCACCGAAGAGTTTGCTCAGTGGCGCAACAACCAGATGACACCGGCAGAAGTCCCGGCCGAGGGCACGCCGGAGGGGGAGGGCTGGGCGATCTTCAGCCAGCAGTGCGCTAGCTGCCACGTGGTCAACGGTCTCACCACCGCGGCCAACCGAGGCGGCGCCACAGATTCGCCCCCCGACGACTGGGATATCTACGGCGAGTTCAACGGCAGCAGCGCCGGGCCAGTCCTCACCGATGAGCTGGTGGCCGGAGCCGCCCCCAACCTCACCCACTTCATGACCCGAGGAACTTTCGCCGGATCGGTGTTCGATCTTTATCTGAATGCCGGCGACCACATCCCCTACCTGGATCTGGCCAAAGGACAAGAAGACGGGGGAGGCACTCTCAACCGGGGTGATTTGGAGGCCTGGATCTCCAACGCCCCCGAGCGCAAGCCGGCCGACGCCAACGACCTTCGGGGCATGCCCGCCCGCACCAGCCTGAGCCCCACCGACATCGACAATGTCGTTGCCTTCCTGGAAACCCTCGACTGATTGTGATTGCGGAGAGCCGATGACCATCACCGATCGCACGATCACCGCCCCCGAGGAAACCCTGGCACTGCCGGCGGGCCCCGCCATGGCCCACCGCCCGCTCGGTGTGTTCACCCGGCCCCAGGGCAGCGAGGGCTGGAAGAGTTGGCTGTTCACCGTCGACCACAAGCGCATCGGCATCATGTACGGCGCCGCCGCCCTGTTCTTCTTCTTAGTCGGCGGGGCCGAGGCCCTGTTCATTCGTCTCCAACTGGCCACCCCCAACGGTTCGGTGATCGGCGCTGGCACCTACAACGGCGTGTTCACCATGCACGGTGTGACCATGGTGTTCCTGGTGATCATGCCCATGGCCGCCGCTTTCGCCAACTACCTGTTGCCACTGCAAGTGGGGGCCCGAGATGTGGCCTTCCCCCGCCTCAATGCCTTCAGCTTCTGGTGCTTCTTGGCCGGCGGTCTTCTGCTCACCTCCTCGATCCTGATCGGGGGCTGGTTCCAGAACGCCCCCGACGGCGGCTGGTTCGCCTACGCCCCCAACACCGGGTTGCTGTTCTCACCATCCAAGGGGATCGACTTTTACGCCGTCGGATTGCAGATACTCGGTATCGCGTCGCTGGTCAGCGCCATCAATCTGATCGTGACCGTGTTGAACATGCGAACGCCGGGCATGAGCTTCTTCCGAATGCCGGTGCTCACCTGGATGCTGCTCATCACCCAGTTCTTGTTGCTGTTCGCCCTGCCGGTGATCACCGTGGCCCTGTTCTTGTTGATGTTCGACCGGCTGTGGGACGCCAACTTCTTCAACGTGGAGGCCGGGGCCGATCCGCTGCTATGGCAGCACTTGTTCTGGATATTCGGCCATCCCGAGGTGTACATCCTGATCCTGCCCGCCTTCGGGATCGTGTCGGAGATCATCCCCACGTTCTCTCGCAAGCCCCTGTTTGGCTACCACTTCATGGTCGCTTCCGGCATCGCCATCGGCTTCATGGGTTGGGGAGTGTGGGCCCACCACATGTTCACCTCGGGCGTGGGACCGCTGTCGGTGGCAGCGTTCTCGGTGTCCACCATGTTCATCGCTGTGCCTACCGGGGTGAAGATCCTCAACTGGCTGGCCACCATGTACCGGGGTCGATTGCGATTTACCACCCCCATGCTGTATGCGGTGGGAGTGGTGTCGATGTTCACCATCGGCGGGCTCTCGGGGGTAACCCACTCCATCGCGCCGTCCGACACCCAGCAAACCGACACCTATTACATCGTGGCCCACTTCCACTATGTGATCTTTGGCGGGGCGCTTCTTGGGCTATTCGGCGGGTTCTACTTCTGGTGGCCCAAGGCCTTCGGCTACAAGCTCAACGAAGCGTGGGGCAAAGCCAGCTTCTGGGTGATGCTCATCGGGTTCAACTTCACGTTCGGCCCCATGCACATCCTCGGCTTGCAGGGCATGTCTCGGCGCATCGCCACCTATCGGGCCGACGAGGGCTTTGCCTTCTGGAACATGGTGGCCACGATTGGGGCGTTCGTCATCGCCATCGGGGTGCTCATGTTCTTCTGGAACGTGTACGTGAGCACCCGGAACTGGCGGCGGGCCGGTCGTCCCGACGTGGGCCCCGACCCGTGGGACGCTCGGGGCCTTGAGTGGATGACCGCCTCGCCGGTGCCTGAGCACAACTTCGACGAAGACATCCAGGTTGACCGCCTTGACCACTTCTGGCATCGCAAATACGGGGTCGACGAGAACCACCGGGTGGTGAGGGCCGCTCCCACCTCCGAGATCGCCCACGACGGCAGCAACACCAACGTTCACCTGCCGTCACCCTCGTACTGGCCCATCGTTTTGGGCGGCGGGATCCTGCTGGTGGGCTACGGCATCATCTACAACCTGTGGCTGGCCGCCGCCGGACTGGTGTTCTTGGTGGCGGCCATCTACGGCTGGATTCTGGAACCGGCCGACGACCCCGACGCCGCCGGGCACCACGACGACCACGGCGATGGCGACGACCACGGCGACCCCGATAGCAACGGTGGACCCGGCGGCAACGGCGAGTCGGCTTCGGCTGAAACCGAGGAGGAGGCAGCGACCGTTGGCTGACACAATGACTGCCGAAACAGCGGCCACCGAGGCCACCACCCACGCCGAGGAGCACCACACCAGCACCGGCATCTCCAACGAGAAGTTGGCGATGTGGGTGTTCCTGGGCTCGGAGTGCCTGCTGTTTGGCGGGCTCATCTCCACCTACATGTTCAACAAGGGCCGCATCGGCCCAAACGACGTCGGCCCAAACGACGTGTTCGACATCCCGTTCACTTCGGTCAGCTCGTTCGTGTTGCTGATGAGTTCGCTGACCATGGTGTTCGCGGTGTCGGCAATCGCCCGGGGCGATCTGCGGGGCAACCGCATCTGGTTGGCCACCACCGCCGCCCTGGGGGCCACATTCGTGGCCGGACAGGTGTACGAGTTCACCGCCTTCTACAGCGAGGGCCTCGGGTTCACCACCAACCTGTTCGGCTCCGCCTTCTACGCCCTCACCGGTTTCCACGGTGCTCACGTCACCATCGGCATCGTCATGTTGATGTCGCTGTTCGTGATGTCGCTGCGGGGCAACCTCACTCAAGAGCGGGCCGAAACCGTAGAGATCATCGGCCTGTACTGGCACTTTGTCGACATCGTCTGGATCGTGATCTTCACGATCGTGTACCTCTTCCCGCAGTAGGATTCGCCATGGCCACCGTCACTCCTGAGACTTCCGACACGGCCCAAGCCGACGACGAGCACGCGTCGGGCGACGGTCACGCCCACCCCACCGATTGGCTCTATGTCAAGGTGGCCATCGCCCTCGGCCTGCTCACCGCATTCGAGGTGTTCACCTATTTCGAGTCACTTCACGGCTGGGGCGACACTGCCATCATCGTGCTGCTCATCTTGATGATGCTGGTGAAGTTCTTCTTGGTGGTGGCCTTCTTCATGCACCTGAAGTTCGACTCTCCGATCTTCTGGCGATTATTTGTCTTCGGTTTGATACTGGCTATGGCGGTATACATGGTCATGCTCACCGCGTTCCGCATCTGGTAGACGTCCATGGCCCTTGCCGCCGAAACCGACATCTGGCGGTACCAGCCCCACGCCGAGGTGTGGATCATCTTGCTGGCAGCCATCGCCATGGCTTGGTACGCGATCCGGGTCATCGCCCCCAAAGCCGCACCGGCTGGCGAAGCCCCGTTCGCCCGCTACCACAAGCTGGCCTTTGTCGGGGCCATGGTGCTGCTGTGGGTGGCGAGCGACTGGCCCATGCACGACATCTCCGAGGAGTACTTGTACTCGGTCCACATGATCCAGCACCTGCTCATCACCCTGGTGGTGCCCCCGCTGTTGTGGGCGGCCATTCCCGAGTGGCTGGCCCGCCTGGCGCTCAGCGGCGACGGCAGCGTCGGCGTTTGGGTGCGGCGTCTGTCCCGTCCGGTGGCCGCCGGGGTTCTGTTCAACTTCATGGTGGCGGTGAGCCACATCCCCTGGGTGGTCAACACCTCGGTGGAGAGCGGCGCCCTGCACTACTTCGTGCACCTGCTGCTATTCGGCACCGCCATGTTGATGTGGATGCCGGTGTGCGGCCCGATCCCGGAATTGCATATGCGAGAGCCGGGCAAGATGGTCTATCTGTTCTTGATGTCGGTGGTGCCCACCGTGCCCGGCGGGTTTTTGACCTTCGCCCAAGGAGCGCTCTATAGCGCCTACGACCACGATGTGCGCTTGTGGGGCATCGGCATTCAGGCCGACCAGCAGGCCGCCGGGCTCATCATGAAGGTGGTGGGCGGCATGTATTTGTGGACGTGGATCGGCGTGCTCTTCTTCCGCTGGGCCGGCAAACAGCAGCGGGCCAATACCCAGATGCGACTGGTCACCACTGTTCCCACTGGCCCCATCGCGGCCGAAACTCGTGCTCCAGCCATGTCGGGCTCCAACGGCTCTCAATCCACTAACGGGTCTCGATGATCGATCTGCGCCTCGTGCGCACCGACTACGACGCGGTTGCGGCGGCGATGGCCCGTCGGGGGATCGACCTGTCCGAGCTGGAGCAGACCGCTGCCCTGGATGAGCGCCATCGCCATCTCACCACCGAGCGGGATGATGTGCGTCATCAGGTCAAAGAGCTTTCTCAGCAGGTAGGCCAACTCAAGCGCGAAGGCCGCGACGGCGAGGCTGATGAGGCCGCGGCCAAGAGCCGCAAGCTAGGAGAGCAAGCGCGAGCTCTCGCCGCCGAGGCCGACGCGTTGGCCGAGGAGATCCACAACCTGCTGCTGCACATCCCCAACCTTCCCGCTCCCGACGCCCCCGACGGCGCTGATGCCGCCGACAACCCGGTGCTGCGGGTGGAGAACTTCGACCCTGATGGGTTTGGCGAACACCAGCGGGTGCCCCACTGGGAGTTCGCGGTAGAGGCCGGGTGGCTGGACATGGAGCGGGCGGCCAAGCTTTCTGGGTCCATGTTTGCCATGCTCCGAGGACCGGGGGCGTCGCTGGCCCGGGCCATGGTCCAGTTCGGGCTAAACCGCAACGCCGATCGCTACGAGGAGATCCGCCCTCCCACCCTGGTCCACAGCCAGGTCATGGTGAGCACCGGCCAGCTCCCCAAGTTTGCCGACGACGCCTACTGGCTGGAGCGCGACGACCTGTGGGCCATTCCCACCGCCGAGGTGCCCCTCACTTCGCTGGCCTCCGGCGAGATCCTCGATGAGGCCGACCTGCCCATGAGGATGATGGCTTACACCCCCTGCTATCGCCGAGAGGCGGGCGCGGCGGGCCGAGACACCCGAGGCCTGCTTCGGGTCCATGAGTTCGACAAGGTGGAGATCTTGGCCTACGCCACTCCTGAGCAGGCCCCCGCCATCCACGCCGAGATCTTGGAGCGGGCCGAGGCCGCGGTGGCCGAACTGGGCTTGGCCTATCGGATTGTGGACATCAGCACCGGCGATTTGGGTCAGGCCCACCACCGGTCGTGGGACGTGGAAGTGTACGCCCCCGGTGCCGACCAGTGGTTGGAAGTGTCGTCGGTGTCCTGGTACTCCGACTACCAGGCCCGTCGGGCCAACCTGCGCTACCGCCCCGAGGGAGAGAAGGGCACCCGCATCCTCCACACTCTCAACGGCTCAGCCCTAGCCGTGCCCCGGGTGTGGGCCGCCCTGGTGGAGACCTACCGCCAGCCCGACGGCTCGGTGGCCATCCCCGACGTCCTGCGCCCTTACCTCGGCCGCGACGTTCTCTAGTTGTCGGTCTGCAAACAGACCGACAACTAGGGTCGCGGGCAGTGCAACGCGAAAGCGAAGAGTCAATTCTGGATAGTCAGCAGGCCTACTACCGGGCTCGTGCTGATGAGTACGACGAGTGGTGGGAGCGGCGGGGTCGATATGGCCTAGACCCAGAGGCAAACAAACAGTGGAAACAGGAGATAAGCGAGCTTCGAGTGCTCTTCGATTCACTGTCGCTCGACGGAGACGTCGTCGAATTGGCCCCGGGTACGGGGTATTGGACTGAGCTCTTGGCCCAGCGGGCTCGATCAGTGACCGCAATCGAAGGCGCGCCAGAGATGATCGCGTGCAACCGCGCCCGGCTGGGCCCCATGGTCGATGCGGTCACCTTCATCCAGCACGACATCTTCGACTGGGTCCCTCCGCGGCGATTCGACGCCATGGTGTTCTGCTTTTGGATCTCCCATGTGCCTCGTCGCAGACTGGCCAGGTTTCTTGCCACGTGCCGGACCGCTCTCAACACCGGGGCGCCCCTGTTCTTCGTCGACAACCTGAGCGAGCAACCTGGCTTTTCTGTCGATGAAGTCCGGTCCGACAGTCGCTCAGAACTCACCCAGCGGCGCCTCAACGACGGCCGGGAGTTCACAATCATCAAGAACTTCTACGAACCCGAGGAGCTGCGGGATGCCGCCCGCTCCGCTGGCATTCAACTTGAAGTGGGGCAGACTTCGACGTACTTCCAGCACGGCATCGGTCAGGCCATCTGATTGCTCACCCTGAGATGGTCAGCCCGCCGGCGGCGGCGGCAAGGCCGAGGGTGAGGCTGGCGGCGGCGTAGGAAATGGCCCGGGTACGGCCCAAGGAAGTCAGCTCCACGGCGAGGGTGGACAGCGTGGTGAGCGAACCCAGGCCGCCGATGCCCACGGCGGTCATCACCGGGTTGCCAGCCCCGACCAACAGGCCTAGCGCGAAGCTGCCCAGCACGTTCACCCCCATGGTGCCCCAAGGCCAGGTTGGGGCGTTGAAGCGCTGGGCAGTTGCGGCCCGCAGCAGCGTGCCGGCCACGGCCAGCACGACGAAACCGAGTGCGGTCACTGGGCCGCCTTGGTCTTCGTCGACCGCATGGCAGCCCCGACCAACGCCAGTGCCACCCCGCCCAAGACCGAGACGGCCAAGTAGCCGGCTGCATATTCCCAGTCGCCGTCGCGTGTCATCTCGGCCACATCCACGATCAGCGCTGAAAACGTGGTCAAACTGCCGCAGAAGCCGGTACCCAGTCCGAGGCTCAGCGGCAGATTAGCCCGGGCCGACCATGCAGCCGCCGCCAGGTAACCGAGTAACAGGCAACCGAACAGGTTGACGGCCAGCACTCCCCACGGCCAGACATCGGTGGCAGGTAGCGCCTCCACTAGCCCCCAACGAGCGCCAGCTCCCGCCAATCCGCCGAGCCCGACCGCTACCGCGGCTTGCGGTGTCAACGACAAGCTATGGGCTCACACTTTCGGGCACCGGGGTGTCGGCGCGGCGCCGTGACCGCAAACGCACCCACAGCACCAGCGCCACCAGGAGGGCGGCCAACACTTCCCAGAGCACCGGCCAGCGGGCCGGGTCGGTGAACCAGTTGCCCACCCGCTCGGGGATGTCGGCGATGGTCCGCAATATCGGCAGCACCAGCAGGTTGCCCTCGTACTGGAACGCTTCCGACATGGCGTAGCCCAGCGCCACGACCGCAGTGGCAGCGGCCAGCCAGGGTTGGGGGATGTGGCGTCGGAACGCCCACAGCAGCACAACCAGCACCATGAACGCGGTGGCCAGGCCGAAGCGGTTGCCGCCCACGTCGATTATCCAGTTCTCCAGTCGAACCGATACCCGGTTGGATGCCTCCACGAAGGGGTTGTTGGCCTCGAAGTCGTTGCGCAGCAGAACCTGCACTTCCCACCAGCCGTAAAAGCCCAGCACTACGCCGGCCACCACCAAGAAACCGCCCGAGATCTTGTTGATGTGGGGCAGCAAGCGGCGCATGTGGGCGGTGACCCCAGAGCGTCCCATGGATACTGCCAAGGTCAAGAACGTGATTACCAGCCCCATTCCCAGGGCGTAGGCCAGAAATCGCAAGGTTCCCTCCCATACCCCGTCGGTGCTGAACGATCCGCTCACGCTTCCGAGGAACACCGGGCTGGCGCACCCCAGCGACACCACCGCATAGGACACCCCGAACAAGAACATGGAGACCAGGCCTTGGCTGTCGCCTCCTTTAGACAGTCGGGGCACCGAGATCTTGGGCTCGAATCCGGCCAGCATGGAAATGCCCAGCACCACCATGAGGCCGCTGATCACCAGCGTGATCCATGGACCCCGGTCGGCAATGGTGGAGGTGGAGATGAGCGAAGAGGTGAGCGCGCCGATGATGCCGAAAAAGGCCACGAACCCGGCGGTGAGGGTGAGCCCCACCAGCAACCCTCGAAGCACGTTTCTCCCGGTATCGGTGGACTGGTCTTGGCTGCCGATGCCCAAGAAGTAGGCCAGATACGCCGGCAGCATGGCGAATCCGCACGGGTTGACGGCGGCGACCAGGCCAGCTCCGAATGGAACCGCCAAGTCGAGGTCGAACACAACTTGAAGGTTACGGCCTCAGATGGGTGTTCAGGTGGTCGGTGATCTGCTCGGCGGTGAGGTCGCCCGTGTGCTGGTAGGCGATTTCGCCGTCGGTATCAATGAACAGCGTGGTGGGCATGCCAAGAATCTCATAGGCATTGCTGATGGTGGAGCCCGGGTCTACCCCGGTGGCATAAGTGACTCCGGTTTCGGCCACAATCTCGCGGGCTCTGGTGGGAGTGTCGTTCACGGCCAAACCGACGAAGGCGATGTCGGGGCGCTGTTGATGGATGGATTCGAGGGCGGGCATCTCCGTTATGCACGGCGTACACCATGAGGCGAAGAAGTTGAGCACCACGGGGCGGTCGAGAAAGGCCCCCACCGTAGTCGTGCCTCCATCCAGCAACTCGAACTCGATTTCAGTTGCTTGGACGTCGTCGCCGGCTCCCGTTCCACAGGAGCCGGCGACGACGGCGATCAGCACCGCAGCGGCGATGAGAGCGGCCGTGGCCAGCGGGCGGTTCCGCCCGGCCATCAGGCCAGACCGGCCATCAGGCGGAGCGGAGCCGCTCACGCAGGTGTACGGGCACCGGCACCTGGACAAACTCGTCCTCGGGGCGGGGCACCTTGGCCGGACGACCCCGACGACGCTTGCTGGTGAGCACCTTGCCGTTGCGGAACAACTGGCCGCCCCACACGCCCCACGGCTCACGGCGGGCGATGGCGCCTTCCAGGCACTCGGCCATAACCGGGCACTCGGCGCAGATGGCCTTGGCTCGAGAGATGTTCTGGAGCTCGTCGGAGAAGAAGATCTCCCCAAGCGAGGCGTCGATGGTGCGGCACGCGGCCTCCAGGCGCCACGGTGCGTTTTCAAAGAGCAGGGCCTCCATTGTTGTCTCCTTTCGGGGGTCTTCGATTAGGTGCTTGCTATTGGTTGGGTGGTGGTTGGTTTATTTGGTGGGCAGAAACTGAAAAGGCCGCCGGATTTTTCCGGCGGCCTCGGCAGATATTTGATCCTTGTAGGTGCTCTACGTGGACCCTCCCCGAGGCCTTCCGGTGGCGGTCTTGTGACCAAACACGCATGGTGTCGGCCAATAGCCCTGGTTAATCCGGGCAGCTTCGGCCATCGCTACGCGCGCGGCACGGCCTTGATGGCCGATTGCGAGATAGCTCATGGCGAACATGACCACTACTCAACAGTGTATTGAGCGCGATGTCAATTTATTTCCCGATCAATTTGGGCGCGGACCGCTAAAGCCCTGGCTTGATCTCAAACGTCACCAGCCCATCGGGTGTGACATCTTGGCGGGCCTCGCCGATCACCTTGAGATGCACTAGATGGGCGAACGTCTCGCTGGCGGCCATATCGCCCCAGGCCCGCTCGCTGAACAGCACTCGCATGAACTCCTCCACTGAGGCGCAGCCCAGCTTGGGGCTGGCGTGGCGCAGAATGTTCAAGCGCTCGTGGTGGTGGTCGCAGATATCGTCAGCTCTGGCCCCGATATCAGAGAACGGATGTCCGTGGGCCGGCAGGGCCAGCGTGGTGCCATCCAAGGTCTTCATGCGCTCTAACGAGTCGAAGAACTCAGCCAGCGAGTCATCGGTGTCGCTGCGGCCGGCGATGTGGGGCGTGATGGTGGGCAGCACATGGTCGCCGGAGAAAACAGCCCCGTGCTCGGGGTCGTAGAGGCACAGGTGGTCGCCGGTGTGGCCGGGGGTGTGAAGCGCCACCCACTCCCGCCGGGCGAAGCTCACGATCTGGCTGTCCACCACTTTCACCGACGGCTTGGGAGTTTGGAACCAACGGGCGTGAAAGTCGCCCTTGGCCCGGAACCGCTGGATGTGCTCTCGACTGGGGGGAGTTCGCTCGGTTCCCCACGGGGTGAGAGCGCGGAAGCTGTTTTCGATGCGCTCGAAGATCTCCTCCTCGGAGGCATTGCCCTCGGCGTCGTGGTCTTCCCTCGTCTCGTTGCGTTCCCAGATCGGGCGGAAGCTCTCGTGGGTCAAGATGTCGGCGCCGGCCTCTTCGCGCAGCCGCTCGGCGCCGCCGAAGTGGTCGAAGTGGGAGTGGGTGATGATGGCAGTGTGCACGTCACCCACCTTGTAACCGGCCCGGCCCAGCCGATCGACCAAGGCGTTCCAGGAGTCGGGGCCGGGCAGGCCGGGATCCACCACCGCCACCCCTCGCTCGTCTTCCATCACATAGCAATTCACGTGGCCTAGCCCAGGCAGGTTCACCGGCAACATGGTGCGAAGCACACCGGGGACCACCTCTGTTATCTCGGTGGTGGCTTCCTCCTGCTCCTGTTTGCGGGGCCGCTCGGTCATTCGCCCGCCTCTGGTGGAACGGAGGAACCTGCCTCCGTGGTAACGGAAAAAAACGTGTCCCGGTAGTGGCGCAGCTCGTTGAGGCTCTCGCGGATGTCGTCGAGGGCCCGATGGCCTTTGGCCTTGGGCGGTGCTTTGCGAAAGGCCGTGGGATTCCATCGGCGAGCCAGTTCCTTGACGGTGGAGACATCGATGGAGCGATAGTGCAGATAGTTCTCAACCTCTGGGAGCTGGGCGGCCAGGAAGCGACGGTCGACCCCAATGGAGTTGCCGCACAGCGGCACGCTGCGGGGTTTTTGGATGTGCTCTTTGAGGAAGGCGAGGGTCATCTCGCCGGCGGCCTCCAGGCTGAGAGTGGAGGCCCTGATCTCATCCAGCAGCCCGCTTTTGGTATGCATCTCCACCACGACGTCTTGCATCGAGGCCAGAGCCTCAGGGGGTGCCGATACCACCAGGTCAGGGCCCTCTGCCAGCAAATCCAGATTGTCGTCGGTGATGAGGGTGGCGATTTCCACGATCACATCGGTGGCCGGGTCGAGCCCCGTCATCTCCAAGTCCATCCAAGCCAGCATCTCGGGTTGACCCTAGAGCCTTGGGGGTCGAAAACCTGAGTCAACGGGTAATCAGCGCAGATCAGCGGAAGTCTCTGGCCAGGCCAGGTAGTGTCACCGCCGTGTTGGAGATCCCCATTGTTAGAAGCCGTCCTGACCTGCCCTTTCCCCGCTATGCCACCGAAGGTGATGCCGGTGCCGATTTGGTAGCCAGCGAAGATGTAGAGCTGCCCCCAGGCGGCGGTCGGGGGCTGGTGCCCACCGGCACCTACATTGCCATCCCCGAGGGGTATGCCGGATTCGTTCAGCCCCGCAGCGGTCTGGCCTTGCGCCACGGTGTCACCTGTCTGAACACGCCGGGGCTGATCGACTCCGGCTATCGGGGCGAGCTGAAAGTGCTGTTGGTGAACACCGATCCGACCGAACCGTTTCTTGTCCGCCGGGGCGAGCGGATCGCCCAGCTCGTTCTGCAAAAGGTGGAGCAAGCCAACTTCGTGGAGGTGGATGAGCTGCCCCCGTCTTCTCGGGGTTCGGGGGGATTCGGCTCTACCGGGGTCTAGCAGGCTGGGCGTTCGCCTAGGTCGACTTCTGAAGCCAGACCCGGTGTTCGTCGGGGTCGAGCTTCCACGAGTCCACCAGCGATCCTACCGAAGACTCGAATCGGTCGATCCTGTTGGGGGGGATCGGTTGTTCTCCCCGCTGGTCAAGCTGGGCTTCCACGGTCACGATGCCGGCTTTGCTCTCGAAGTCGAACGCCATGGTTCCGTCAGGCCGATCTGGATTGAGCAGCAGCATCACTGCTTCCTTGATGACCTGGCTGAGGCTGGCCGTATCGTCGGGCGAGAAGCCCTGATGGTTTGCGGCATGGACGGCGGCGATCTCGGCCATGCGGCCATACCTTTGAGCCGCGGGCACTTCGATTCTCACGCCGCCGCTCACGGTTCTCAGCCGGTGGTCTCTGCCGGACCCATGAAGTGAGGGTACCAACCGAGCAACAGAACATTGAAAAAGGAGTGCGGCATATAACCTGACTCGATGCTTCGAGTCGGCTTGATCGGTTGTGGGGCCATCGGTTCGGTGGTGGCCCGCGAACTGTCAAATGGTGCAGTCGAGGGGGCAGAGTTGACCGCGGTGTTCGACCCGATTGTGCACCATCCCCTCCAAGTGCAAGATCGAGATTCGCTGCTGTCCCGGTCAGACTTGGTGGTTGAAGCTGCCGGCCATGGAGCACTCCGCGAGCACGGAGCGGCGGTGCGCGAAGCGGGCACCGACCTGTTGGTGGTGAGCATCGGCGCCTTGGCCGACGAGGATCTTGAATTTCAATTGCGCAATGCCGAGGGCGGGCGCTTGTTCCTCTGCACCGGGGCTATCGGCGGCTTCGACATCTTGCGGGCCGCCATGCTCTTCGGACCCTTGGACGAGGTGGCCATCACCAGCACCAAGCCCGCGGTGGCGCTCAGCCGCCCGTGGATGGACCAAGCAGTACAGGATGCGCTGACCCATGGCGACAAGCCGGTTACCGTGTTCGACGGACGGGCCCGAGAGGCGTGTGCCCTCTTTCCTGAGTCGGCCAACGTGACCGCCACCTTGTCACTGGCCACTGTGGGATTCGACCAGGTGCGGGTGCATATGGTGGGCGATCCTGCGGCCAGCAGGGTGCGCCATGTGGTGACTGCTTCGGGGGCGGCCGGCACCTACGAGCTGTCGTTTGAGAATGCCGCTTCTCCAGACAACCCCCGCACCAGCGCGGTCACCGCCTATTCGGTGTTGCGAGCTCTTACCGACATTCGTCGTCCCCCAATTTCTTTCCTTTAGGAAAGTAATCCTTGATGAATTTGATGGGTCTAAGTAGCTTGACGATTTAGGAACCGCGGGCCCGTTTTCGGGCCAGCAGCGGGATAGGGGGATGTCATGGTTGAGTTGCCAGACCAGTTCATTTTCAACACCTTTGCCTTCCTGATCTGGGGTGCCTTGGTGATGTGGATGTGCGCGGGCTTCACGATGTTGGAGTCGGGCGCGGTCCGCACCAAGAACGCCTCGATGATCTGCCTCAAGAACATCGGCATCTATTCCATTGCCGGTCTGGCTTACTTCATCGTCGGCTACAACCTCATGTACACCGGTGTTGGGGATCTTTGGGGATCATTCGAATTCCTCTACGGGCCTTCGGGCGCCGAGAAAGCACTGCTTGATGGGGATATGGGCGCGGTGGCCAGCGTGGTGGACAACGGGCACGCCGTCATGTCCGACTGGTTCTTCCAGATGGTGTTCGTGGCCACCGCTGCATCCATCGTGTCGGGGGCCATCGCCGAGCGCATCAAGCTGTGGTCGTTCTTCGCCTTCACCCTCATCTTGACCGCGTTCATCTACCCTATCGTGGGCTCATGGACCTGGGGAGGCGGATGGCTGGCCCAAGAGGGCTTCCAAGACTTTGCCGGCTCCACCATCGTTCACGGCACTGGCGGATGGGCGGCTCTGGCCGGAGTGCTGGTGGTGGGCCCCCGCCTGGGCAAGTTCAAGAAAGACGGCAGCGTGAGGGCGACCCCGCCCTCCAATGTGCTGGTGGTGACCTTGGGCGTGTTCATCCTGTGGCTCGGCTGGTTCGGATTCAACGGCGGCTCGCAATTGGCCCTGGGCACTCCAACTGATGCTGTGGCCATGACCATCGTGCTGGTGAACACCAATTTGGCCGCCGCGGCCGGCGTGCTCGCCGCCTTGGCCGTCTCCCGTTCAGTTTTGGGGAGGATCGACCTGTTTGCCGGTCTGAACGGCGCCATCGCCGGACTCGTTGCCATCACCGCTGGCCCCACCATGGTGGACCACTGGTGGGCGATGATCATTGGTGCCATCGGCGGACTGCTTTGCACGCTGGGCATCAAGGCGCTGGAAATGGCCAAGATCGACGATGTCGTCGGCGCCATTCCTGCCCACCTCATCGCCGGCATCTGGGGCACCTTGGCCGTGACCATTGCTGCCGGGGGCCGATTCCACATTCAGCTGCTGGGCATCGTGTCCATCGGGGCCTTCGTGTTCATCGCCTCGCTGGTGGTGTGGAAGGTGCTGGACATGGTGATTGGACTGCGGGTGTCGGCCGAAGTCGAGCGCATGGGCCAAGACGTTGGCGAACTCGGACTCGAGGCATACCCCGAGTTCGTGCTGATGCCCGAGCCCAACGACTTGGACTAAATCAGGTGCAGGGTTCCAGGGAGTTGGACTAGCCCCAGAGAATCAGGTGCAGGGATCGGCTGGGGCCACGGTGGGTAGCCGCCCGGCCCGCATGGAGGTCACCGTGGCGCCGTCGGTCTCAAAGATCACCCGGTAGTCAACGTCTGGTTCGTCAACCGGCACGTATTGGATGGAGTTCCCGCTGCCGTCGGCATAGGGGGAGACAACAAGGCGCTCACCGAACAGCTCATGGAGCTGAGCCTCAGTGCTGCCCACGCTGGCCCCAGACCGGGTGGTGATGCTCGAGTTGGTGATGTCCACCCGCTCGATGGAGCTGTTGAAGACGGTGACCACCACGCCAGCCGGCCCGTTGGCTGGGGCAAGCAGGTAGCAGCGGGGAGTGCCGTCTTCTGGGCCACCGGTCCACAAGGTGGGGAGCGCCTGGCTGGCCTGGTCGGGAGTCATGCCGAAGAACATCGAACCGAGTCCTGCGGTGGTGAGCTTGTCGGCACTGCTGAATGCCGGGTTGCTGAAGTCGATGGGCTCTGGTGGCTCAATCGGCTCGCCAGTGGGGATGGGCACCGGCGTGGTGTCTACCACAGGAGCAGGTGTGGGCTCTTCGGTGGGGGCCGGATCGGGCTCATCGGCTCCCGGTTCTTCGGTGTCTGGCATGTCGTCAACTGGCGCCGGTGTGGGCACGGGCGCTGGTTCTTCTGTGGCGACGGCGGTTTCAGGAGGGGCCTCCTCCTCGGGGTCGTCGTCATTCCCGCAAGCCGCGAGGAACAGAACCAAGATGGCGAACAAAGCAATCAACCGACGCATGGCCTCAGCGTAGTAGGCGGAGCGTGGAGTGTCTTGTAGGCCGCCTGGGACTCGAACCCAGCACCTTGAGATTAAAAGTCTCCTGCTCTACCTGATGAGCTAGCGGCCCGCCGTCACTGTATCGCCCTTAACCAGCGGCTTGGTGGGTAATATGCCCGCCAGTGGAGGCATGGGAATCCCTGCTTGGCGACGTTGAGAGCGAGTTGATCGACGTGGAAGCTGTGCTGGCCGACCTCGATGACCTGGAGGTCTTGCGCCAACGGATCCAAGCGGCCCAAGCCGACGGGAGCATTGAGCAACGTCCCGTGCTCCAGCGCTGCGCTGAGCTGATTTAGCGGCTTAGAGCAGATCAGCCACTGGCACCTGGATGTCTACCCCATCGAGGGGGGAGACCCGATCGCCGGCTGAGAGCTGGCCGTTGTCAACCATCACCCACCGACCGCTCATGTTTGTGACACGGCCGGGCGGACAGCCCAGGTGGGCCTCAAGGGTGTATATGACTCCTCCGTGGGTGACAACCACCGCAGACCGGTCGCCGATCAACTCGGCCAGTCGATTGAGGCCGGCCAGGATCCGGACCAAGAAGACATCGTCTCGCTCCCATCCCGGAGGCCGTCGACCGTCTTCAAGGAATCCGGGGTATTGGTCTTCGATCTGCTCACGGGTAAGGCCGGAGAACTCGCGGACATCTCTCTCAACCAGCTCGGGAACCGAGATGGGAGAATCGCATCCCATGGCATCGGCGATGATCTCTGCGCTGGCCCTGGCTCGTTGCAGCGTGGAGGCGGCCACTAAGTCGGTTGGCTGGAGCCGGGCCGCGGCCTCAGCAGCTTGGCGTCGCCCTAGCTCCGAGAGTGGAGGATCGGCCTGACCCTGCCAGCGGCGGGCGGCATTCCAAATCGATTGCCCGTGGCGGAGGAGGAGTAGGCGAGCCACGCGCTCACGCTAATTCCCGCGGTGGTGCCGACCGTGGAAGTGGACAAGGATTCCCATACAATTCCGCCTATGGCCACGTTGCGCCTGTTTGCGCACGTTAGGGAAGCGGCCGGCACCGGGCGGGACGAAGTGCCCGGCGCCACCGTGGAACAGGTGCTGGCTGCCGCGGCCGACCGCTATGGGGCGGGCTTTGCCGAGCAGCTGCAAATCTGCCGGGTGTGGCTCAACGGAGAGCCGGTGACCGGCCCCGAGCCGGTGACCGATGGAGACGAGGTGGCGGTGCTGCCACCGGTGTCGGGGGGATAGGGGAGCGCGGCGCCGTGACTCAGAACGTAGCCATCTTGTCGCTGCACACCTCGCCATTGATGCAGCCGGGCGTGGGCGACAGCGGCGGCATGAACGTGTACGTGAGGGAGATGGCCGCGGCCTTGGCCCATGCTGGCAGCGAGTGCCGGGTGTATGTGCGCCGGGCCCAGGAGGGTCTGCCCGACGAGGTGGCCATCGAGCCGGGCGTGACCGTGGTGCATGTGGACGCTGGTCCCGTCGAATTGGGGAAAGAGGATCTCTATGGCGTGGTGGACCAGTTCGCCGATGGAGTGCTGGCCGATCTGAGTCGCCAGGGGCCTCCCGACCTCATTCATGCCAACTATTGGCTGTCGGGCGTTGCGGGCCACCGGGTCAAACATGCCGTTGAGGTGCCGCTGGCCGTGACCTTTCACACCCTGGCCCGGGTGAAGGCAGCCACCGGCGACCCCGAGTCGGAACTGCGGGCCCAGGCCGAGATCGAGGTAATCGGCTGCGCCGATGTGATTATCGCCTCCTGCGAGCCGGAAGCCCAGCAGCTTCAGACTTTCTACGACGCCCCGCCTGAGCGGATTGAGCTAGCCCCGCCGGGGGTTGAGCATGCGCTGTTCTCTCCCGGAGACCGTGAAGGTGCCCGCGCGGCACTGGGCTTGGGACGAGGACCGGTCTTGCTCTTTGTGGGTCGGGTGCAGCCTTTGAAACGGCCCCTGGTTGCGGTGGAGACACTGGCTCGGCTGGCTCGCGATGATGCCCGGTTGTTGGTGGTCGGGGGGCCCAGCGGTACCGAGGGCGAGGCTGAGTATCAACGCCTTCAAGACCGCATTGGCGCCTTGGGCCTTGAGGATCAGGTGACATTGGTTCCTCCCCGTCCCCATCACTGGCTCTCCACCTACTATCGGTCTGCCGACGTGGTTCTGGTCCCCAGCCGCAGCGAGTCGTTCGGGCTGGTGGCCTTGGAGGCGGCGGCCAGCGGTACGCCGGTGGTGGCCGCTCCTGTGGGCGGTTTGCGCTCGATCGTGGACCATGGCCGGACCGGATTTCTGGTGGACGACGCCACCGCCGAAGCGTTCGCCGCTCAGGCAGCCACTCTCATCGACAACCCCTTGCTGGCCGCTGAGACGGCCATGAATGCGGCTGAGCGGGCTCGTTCGTATTCGTGGGCCGCCATGGCCCGCTCGCTGGGCGCCGCATATCGAAAGGTCCAATCCCGAGTGCCTGTCTATTGCACGTGATGCTGTCGATTGCCCCCGACTCTGTTGATTGCCCATGATGCTGCGGGCCGAAGAGTTGCCCGCCTTGGAGTCGGATATCGACGCCTGGTTGGACGATCAGCTCCACACCAACCCCACCGTGTTGACCGTGGACCGGGGCGAGCCCGGCCAGCGTCGTTGGTATGTGCGGATGGTGGGGGAGGAGAAGGCGGTGTCCACCGTTTGGTTCACCCTCGGCCAGCGCCTCTTGCACTGCGAATGCCACTTCATGCCCGCACCAGAGGAGAACCAGGAGCGGCTCTACGAATACCTGCTGCGCCGAAACCGAGAGCTGGCTGGGCTGCGGTTCGCCATCGGCATCGAAGATGCTGTGTTCTTGGTTGCCGAGTTGCCGGTTCATGCAGTGACGAAGGCTGAAATCGATCGCCTTCTGGGCTCGTTTTACGCCTACGTGGAGCGGTGGTTCCGCCCGTGCATGCGAATCGGATACGAGACCCGATTCAGAACTTAATATATTTCAGTGATTTTCCATTGATTTACATATAAATGGGATGTAGGGTTTCCTAGGCAATGCTCCTGGCCGGTGGGCGGGATCGGGGAAGTCCTCCCACCGGCCAGCCGCCTTGCCCGGCAAAGAAGCCGCCCGCTCGCTGCGGCAGTCTGCTATAGCTGAGACGTGGCATTTCGACTTCAGCTGATCGGTGGAGGCCGCATGGGAGAGGCCCTGTTGGGCGGGCTGCTCACCGGTGGATGGGCGGAGCCTGGCGAACTGGCCGTGGTGGAGAAGATTTCGGCCCGGCGAGTGGAGCTGGCCAACCGCTTCCCCGGCGTTGCGGTGGTGGAGGATCCTGTGGATGGGGCTGATGCCGTGCTTGCGGTGAAGCCCGACGATGCCGCCGCCGCTGGTGCCCGACTCCGTGAGGCCGGGGTTACCCGCGTGCTCAGCATTGCGGCTGGCATCACCACCGCCGCTCTACAGGCTGTTCTGGATGACGGTGCCCGAGTTGTTCGGGCCATGCCCAACACGCCGGCGTTGGTGGGTGCGGGGGCGGCGGCAATCGCGGCGGGCAGTTGCGCCACCGAGGAGGACCTGGATTGGGCCACCGGGATTCTCGAGGCAGTGGGCACGGTGGTGGCGTGTGATGAGCCGATGCTGGATGCGGTGACCGGGCTGTCGGGCTCGGGCCCGGCCTATGTCTTTTGGTTGGCAGAGAGCTTGATGGCCGCAGGGGTGGAGGTTGGGCTGTCGCCCGACATGGCCGATGCCCTCACTCGCCAGACCATCTTGGGGGCGGCCCGGCTGCTGATTGAGTCGGGCGAGCCTCCCGCCGATCTGCGGGCCGCAGTGACCTCTCCGGGCGGGACCACCGCTAGGGGTATTGCTGAGTTGGAAGACCGTGGCGCCGCTGACGCATTTGTTGCCGCGGTACGAGCGGCCACCGAACGGAGTCGTGAACTGGGACAACCTTGAGCTTCTCCGCACTTGCTGAGCGGGGTGGCACTGAACTAGCAGTGCCGCGTAAGGTGAGCGGCGCACAGCGGAGTGAGGGGTGTGTTGGCATGGCAAAGCCAGATGGGCGGGAAAAACTCATGACCGTGGCAGAGGTAGCTGCACTCATGAGAGTCTCAACGATGACGGTCTACCGGCTTATCAAGGCCAGAGATCTTCCTGCTGTACGAATCGGCAAGTCGTACCGATTGCGCGAGGGCGACGTCGACAGCTATTTGGCCAGCCGCTATACCCAGGCAGGCTGACACTGCGTCTAGTACCACCGGCAGCGTTGTCGAAACCATGACGCTGCGGTACGACACCATCTCGTTCCTTTCCGACTACGGCCTCGCCGACGAGTTCGTTGGAGTGGTGAAGTCGGTAATCCGCTCCATCGCTCCAGAGGTGGCGGTGGTGGACATCACCCACGACATCGCCCCCCACGACGTGCGGGCGGGAGGTTTGGCTCTGGCCCGCAGCGCCCAGTACCTCGTGCCCGGCGTGGTGCTGGCCGTGGTGGATCCCGGAGTGGGCGGCAATCGGCGGGCGGTGGCGGTGGAGGTGGGCGACGGCGCCTCGGTTCTGGTCGGTCCTGACAACGGTTTGTTGGCCCCGGCCGTGGCCATGGTGGGCGGGGCATCTCGAGCAGTCGAGCTCACTGCCGAGCACTACCACCTTCAATCTCCGGGACCGACATTCGCCGGCCGCGATGTGTTCGCACCCGCCGCCGCTCACCTGTGTTTGGGCGCCGACCTCGCTGATGTGGGGTCGCCGGTCCCGGTGCATTCGCTAACTCCCGGCATGGTGCCGGTGAGCCGGGTTGCCGGCGAACAGGTGTTTGCCGAGGTGTTGTGGATCGACCGGTTCGGCAACTTGCAGCTCAATCTGGACCCGGCCGAAATCGAGCCGTTGGGCCCGGTGTTGCGGCTCACCGCCGGCGATATTGGCCGCAACGTTCGGCGGGTTGGCAGCTATGGCGATCTGGAGAGTGGCGAATTGGGGGTGCTGGTAGACTCCTATGGCTTGGTGGCCGTTGCCGTCAACCGGGGATCAGCTGCTTTGGAGCTGAACTGCACCGAGGGCGATTCTGTCACGGTGGAGACCGGCGGTTTGGCATCGACCACCCCAGTGGAGCTGCAACCCAAACGATCGGACTAACTGGCATGAGACCGGGTACGACCATCGCCATCGCCGTCTTGTTGTCGGCCATTCTTATTGCTGCGGTCATCCAGCTGTTTGTGCTGGCCCGCTAATCCCCATGCCCGTCGATGAAGTCCTCTATCCGGTGAACCTTCGGGTTCGCGGTCACCGATGCCTGGTGGTGGGAGGAGGACGGGTGGCGTTGAACAAAGCCGATGGGCTGCTGGAAGCAGGGGCGCTGGTGGAGGTGATCGCCCCCGACGTGATTCCAGCGCTGGAAGCCCGCCCCGGCGTCACCGTGCATCGCCGTGGGTATCGCTCCGGTGATGTCGATGCCTATCGATTGGTGGTGGCGGCCACTGGTTGTGCCGACGTCAATGCCGAGGTTTTTCGTGACGGTGAGGCGGCTGGGGTGTGGGTGAACAGCGCCGACGATCCCGACCATTGCTCCTTCACCCTGCCCAGCAAACTGCGCCGAGGGCCGTTGATGGTGACTTGCTCTACCGGCGGCCACAGTCCGGCGTTGTCACGCTGGCTGCGCCAGCGCTTGGAAGCAGAGATCGGCCCCGAATACGAGACCCTGTTATGCCTGCTCAGCGAGGCGAGAGAACGGATTCGGATTGCGGGGATGCACACCGAGGACCGGGCTTGGCAAGATGTACTGGATTCGGGGATGCTGGAGTTGATCCGCTCCGGTGAAACCGGACAGGCAAAAGAGATGATCGACCGGCTGGTCGACAACCCTTGAAGAACCAGTGTCAGTACTTGCGATAGGACTCAACCACCGCTCGGCACCGCTCGGCCTTCTCGAGCGGATGACCATCGACGAGTCCAGCCTGCCCAAGGCGCTGGGCGACCTGATCGGACGAGAGAACGTCTCCGAAGCGGTCGTGCTGTCCACCTGCAATCGCACCGAGGTCTACGTCTTCGCCGAGACCTTCCACGGGGCTTTCCAGAACGTGCGGGACTTCCTCTCTGAGACCGCCCATGTGGCACCGGAGCAGTTCAGCGATGCCCTCTATGCCCACTATGAGGCCGATGCGGTGTCGCACCTGTTCTCGGTGGCTTGTGGCTTGGACTCAGCCGTGCTCGGCGAGAACGAGATCCAAGGCCAAGTGAAGGGTGCATGGGAGACGGCCCGGTTGGAAGGCACCTGCGGTTCGTCGCTCAACAACCTCTTCCGCCACGCCACCGAGGTGGGCAAGCGGGCCCGTACCGAGACCGGCATTTCCCGCCACATCACCTCGGTGTCGCAGGCCGCGGTGGCCCTAGCCACCGAACGGCTGGGCGGCTTGGCCGGCCGACAGCTGATGGTGCTGGGGGCCGGAGACATGGGCGAGGGCATGGCGGCCAGCCTTGCCAAGAGCGAGGCCGCCGAAGTAGTGGTGGCCAATCGCACCACCGGTCGGGCCGAGGAATTGGCCCAGCGAATCGGTGGCCGTGCGGTAGGCCTCCACGAGATGTCCGCCGAGCTGGCGGTGGTGGATGTGCTGCTCACCTCCACTGGTGCGTCGTCGATGATTCTGGAGCATTGCGACGTGGCCGAGATCATGGCCGAGCGGGCCAACCGCCCGCTCTTGATAGTGGACGTTGCCGTGCCCCGCGATGTGGACCCCGCGGCGGGCGATCTGGACGGGGTGACCCTGTTGGATATGGACGATCTGCGGGCCTTCGCCGATCGGGGCCTGCGAGAGCGCCGCGCCGAGTTGGACCGGGTGCGGGGCATCATCGACGACGAGCTGAACCGCTATCTGGACAACAGCTCGGCCCGTGAGGCGGCGCCCTTGATTGCCGCCTTCCGAGCTCGTGCCGAGATTCTGCGCAAAGAAGAGCTGGACCGCCATTCGGGCGGGCTTTCCCCCGCCGAGCGGGAGGCGGTGGAGGCGGCCACTCGAGGATTAGTGGGCAAGCTTCTGCATGAGCCCACTGTCAGGTTGAAAGACGCGGCCGGATCGCCGCGGGGCGACCGTCTGGCCGAAGCACTCCGGGACCTCTTCGATCTATAGTCCCATGCTGCGCGCCGCCACCCGGGGCAGCGCCTTGGCCCGCTGGCAGACCGCCCACATCGCCGAATTGCTGGGGCCTGCTGCCACTGTCGAGCCGCTTCTGGTGACCACCACCGGCGACCGTCAAGCCGACACTCCGATCTCGTCCATCGGTGGCAAAGGGGTGTTCGTCAAGGAGGTTCAGGCCGCGGTGCTTGACGGCCGGGCCGACATCGCCGTCCACTCGGCCAAAGACCTGCCCGCCGCCACCCCCGACGGGCTGGTAATCGCCGCCGTGCCTCGCCGGGCCGATCCCCGAGACGCTTTGGTCGGCTGTCGCCTGTCCGATCTGCCCGAGGGGGGATTGGTGGCCACAGGATCAGCCCGCCGCCGGGTCCAGCTCCAGGAGCTTCGCCCCGATCTGCGGTTCGCCGAGCTGCGGGGCAACATCGGTACCCGCCTGGCCAAGGCCGCCGACTTTGACGCGGTGGTGATGGCCCAAGCCGCACTGGAACGCCTGGGGGAGCATCCACCGGTGGTCGATGTGCTGGGCTGTGAGGTCATGGTGCCACAAGTGGGCCAGGGAGCCCTGGCGGTGGAGTGCCGAGAAGACGACCACCGGGTGCGGGAGTTGTTGGGTGAAATAGAAGACGCCATCTCCCGGAGGGAGGTGGACGCTGAGCGGGCCTTTTTGGCCACCCTGGGTGGCGACTGCACGCTGCCGGCCGGCGCCCACGCCCATGTGCGGGGTTCGACGCTGGCCATGCGAGCGGTGCTGGCCGAAGGTCTGAACGGACGGTGCCACACCGTGGTGGGCGAAGGCGACGACGGGGAGGCCTTGGGCCGGAACCTGGCTCGCCAGTTGCTAGATACGGTGGCCTGGTGACCGTTTATCTAGTGGGCGCGGGGCCGGGTGATCCCGCCCTTTTGACCCTGCGGGGGGCGGAGGTGCTAGCCCGCGCCGATGTGGTGATTTACGACCGGCTTTCGGTGACCTCTTTGCTCGACTTGGCCCCGTCCGACGCCGAGCGCATCTCGGTGGGCAAACAGCCCGGAGGCCCCCGCACTTCCCAAGACGACATCAACGCTTTGCTGGTGGCGCGGGGCCAGGCCGGACAGCAGGTGGTGCGGCTCAAGGGGGGCGACCCCTTCGTGTTCGCCCGGGGTGGAGAGGAGGCCGCCGCCCTGGCCGCTGCTGGCGTGGCCTTCGAAGTTGTACCCGGCATCACCTCGGCGGTGGCGGTGCCTGCCTACGCCGGGATCCCCGTGACCATGCGGTACTCCTCCACCTCGTTCACCGTGGTCACCGGTCACGAGGATCCGGTAAAAGGGGAGGGATCGGTCAACTGGGAGGCAGTGGCTGCATTGGGCGGCACGGTGGTGGTGCTCATGGGCGCGGCTCGATGCCGTTCCATTTGCGATCGAATCATCGCGGGGGGCATGGACCCCGACACCCCGGCGGCTGCGGTGCAGTGGGGAACCCGTCCCAACCAGCGCACGCTGCGGGCCACCCTGGCCACCTTGGCCGATCTCAATCCCCAGCCGCCCGCCACCATCGTCATCGGCGAGGTGGCGGCTGCCGAGTTGGCTTGGTACGAGAACCGGCCCTTGTTCGGCCGCCGCATCGTGGTGACTCGGGCGCAGCCTCAAGCCGCCGAGCTGGCTGCCGAACTACGCCGCCGGGGAACTGAGGCAATCGAGTTGCCGGCCATCGCCTTTGAGCCTCCCAAAGACCTAGACCGCCTTATGCAGGTCGCGGCCGACGTTGGCGGCTACGACTGGTTGGTGTTCACCTCGCCCACTGGCGTGGCTCGGTTTTTCGAGCACTTGAGAGACGCCCGCAGCCTTGGGGGAGTGCAGGTGGCCGCCATCGGTCCTGCCACCGCCGCCGCGCTGGCCGAGCACAACGTGGTGGCCGACCTGATCCCCGAGCAATACGTGGCCGAGGCCCTGCTGGAAGCTCTGTGTGAAGCGGTAGGACCCGACGGGCCGGGACGGGTGCTCATCCCCCGAGCCGAGACCGCCCGCGACGTGCTGCCCGACGGGTTGGCCGCCGCCGGCTGGGACGTGGACGTGGTTCCCGCCTACCGCACTGTGGCTCCCGCCCCTGATCCCGCCGCTGCCGCCCTGCTTGCTGACGCCGATGCCATCACCTTCACGTCGTCGTCCACGGTGACCAACTTTGCCGCCGCCTACGGCACTGACTCGGCCCCCGAAGTGGTGGCCAGCATCGGCCCCATCACCACCGCCACCGCCCGCAACGAGGGCCTAGAAGTAACCATCGAAGCCACCGAGCACACCGTGCCCGGCCTGATTGCCGCCCTCGAAGACTTCTTCACCCGCTGAGGTTCCGCCGCCATTCTCACCTCTATGCTCCCAGGCATGGTCACCAATCGGGGGTTATTCGAGCGGGCGCAGCGGGTGATCCCGGGTGGGGTCAACTCGCCGGTGCGCTCGTTCCGGTCGGTGGGGGGCACGCCGTACTTCGTGGCTCGGGCCGAGGGGCCCTACGTGTGGGATGTAGAGGGGCGGCGCTACATCGACTACGTGCAGAGCTACGGCCCCGGCATTTTGGGCCACGCCCCTCCGGCGGTTACTGAGGCCGTGACCAAGGCCGCGGCCGACGGAACCAGCTACGGCGCGCCCACCGAGCGTGAGGTGCTGCTGGCTGAGCTGTTGTGCGAACGGGTGCCGGCAATGGACTGGACTCGACTCACCTCCAGCGGCACCGAGGCGGCGATGGCCGCCATCCGCCTGGCCCGGGGGGCCACCGGGCGCAACAAGATCATCAAATTCGCCGGCTGCTACCACGGCCATAGCGACGGGCTGCTGGCCGCTGGGGGGAGCGGGGTGGCCAATCAGGGGCTAGCCGACTCGGCCGGGGTTACCCCGGGCGCGGTGGCCGACACCGTGGTGGCGCCCTACAACCAAGTACCCGTGGTGGACGACGAGGTGGCCGCGGTGGTGGTGGAGCCGGTGGCGGCCAACATGGGAGTGGTGGCCCCGGTCCCCGGCTTTCTGGAAGGGCTGCGAGCCGCCTGCGACCAGGCCGGTGCCCTGCTGTTGTTCGACGAGGTCATAACCGGTTTCCGCCTAGCCCCCGGCGGTGCCACCGAGTGGTTCGGGGTGACCCCCGACCTGTGGTGCTTCGGCAAGGTGGTGGGCGGTGGATTGCCCATCGGCGTGTTCGGCGGACGGGCCGAACTCAAGGAGCACCTGGCCCCCTTGGGCAGCGTGTACCAGGCCGGAACCCTGTCGGGAAACCCGCTGGCTACCGCGGCCGGCTTGGCCACCTTGGAGCAGCTCACCACCGATGCCTACCGCACCCTCACCGACACCGCGGTCCGACTGGCCGAAGGCATGACCGCGGCCGCCGCGGCCGCCGGTGTTGCCTGCACCATGCCCCGAGTGGGGTCGCTGCTCGGGGTGTTCTTCTGCGCCGACGAGCCCTCCGAATTCGACCAGGCCAAAGCCGCGGCCGAGAACGGCGTCTATCCCCGGGTGTTCCACGCCCTCCTCGAGCGTGGCGTGGCGTTCGCCCCCGGCCCCTACGAGGCCCTGTTCCCCAGCTTGGCCCACGCCGACGATCACATCGACACCACGGTGGAGGCGTTCGCGGCCGCCTTGAAGCAGTAGCCGACAGCCAGTTAACGCGCTGAGGTTGCCCTGGAGACCCTCGCCGCGGCTTTGTAGATGTACTCGGCTGGTCCGGGGTCGTCAGGATCCATGAGGTTGGCCATGATCCGCAAAGCCCATTCCATGGCCGGACGAGACTGCATGCCGACCCGGGTGAGTTGCCGCAGCAGCGCCGGCTTGCCGATGAGCCGGGCGAATATCCGAGCCACCCGGAAGTAGGCCCCATAGTTCTCCTCCAACAGCGTGGGATACCGCCAGATCACCCCTTCGTCGCCGGTGGCGATGGCTTCGGCCACCAAGTCGGCGGCCATCTTCCCGGTTTCGTAGGCGTAGTCGATGCCCTCGCCGTTGAACGGGTTCACTGACCCGGCCGCGTCCCCTACCACCAGATAGTTCGGTCCCACCTTGGGGTTCACCGACCCGGCCATGGGCAGCCGCCCACCCACTGGCTCCATGAGCGGCCGGTTGGGGTCGATCTCCCAATAAGCAGGCAGCGTGGCCGCGAACTCCCGCATCAAGTGAGAGGTGTTCACCGAGGTGTAGTCGCGGAATGTGGACAGCAACCCCGCGCCCACGTTTACGCATCCGTCGCCCAATGGGAAGATCCAGCCGTAGCCGGGCAGAGAGTTGCCGTTGCGGTCCCGCATGTCCAAGGCGCTCTCGATCCACGGCGTGTCGTGCAGCGGGCTCTCGAAATAGGTGCGGATGGCCATGCCCTGGGGGTAGGCCCGGTCACGGGCGGTTCCCAGGGCCCGTCCGAACCGGGAGTTGGCCCCGTCGGCCACCGCCACATAGCGGGCCTGGATCTGACTGGTTTGCCCGGTGGCTTTGTGTAGCACCTCGGCCCCTTCGAGCAGACCGTTGACCAAAAGCGGCCGGGTGGCTTCGGTGCCCAAGAGCATCTCGGCTCCGGCGGCCACCGCATGGTCGGCCACCATCTTGTCGAGGTCGCGCCGTCGAACCACGTAGCCATAGTCGGGGAACACCGAGTGCTGGGGCCAGGCCAGCTCCATGGTGCGCTTGTGGGCTACCGCCCGCAGGCCCCCGTAGCGGTGGTAACGGGCTAACTCGTCGCCCAATCCCATATCCCCCAGCGACTTGACCGCTCGTGGGGTCAGGCCATCGCCGCACGTCTTGTCGCGGGGGAACTCCTTGCGCTCCACCACCACCACATCAAGGCCGTGTTGGGCCCCCCAGTAGGCGGTGGCCGCTCCCGCAGGTCCGCCGCCGACGACCAAGAGGTCGCGACGAGGCGTCAGCCCGCTCCGATCCCGGCGCTAGCCATCAGGCCGTTCAACGTGCTGGAGAAGGTCTGGCCGATGTCGAACTGACCGGACACTACTCCTTCGGCCTCGAACAAGAGTTCGAGGTCATGCAGGTCGGCCTCGGCGGCGCCACCGATCTCCACCCGCTCAAAGTAGGTCACGGCCAGAATCTCCCGGGCGCTCAGATCTTCGCCAAATGCGGGCATGCCGTTGGCTGCTCCCAGTGACACTTCGTTGTTGTCGCCGTACAGGGTGCCGGGCTCGGCAGGTGAGCCGTTGACAATCCAGATGACATGGTCTTTCCAGTCGCCGAAAGTGTCCATCACCTCGCCATTGCTGAGCGCAGGACCGACACCGCCTCCACCTTCGGCACCGTGACAACCAGCGCATCCACCGCTGTCGTCGTACACCTCCCGGCCCAAGGCGACTATCTCGCTGTCGCGCTCGGGCGACTCCAAGGTGCCGGCGAAGATGATGGCCCAGAACGGCAGGAAGATCAGCACCGGCACGGCCCACACCGGGATCTTCTTGCGGCTCAGTGCGGCCTGCACCCAGGGCTTGACCGGTTCTGGTTGGGGCTCGGGTTCCGGCTCCAGATCGGGAAGCTCGGGCAGCGATGGACCAGTCGCGGCTGCCGGAGCCTGAGCCTCTGCCACCGCGGGGGCGGCGGTGGTCTCCGATGCCGGAACGTCCGTGGCTGGCTCGTCGCCGGTGGTCGCGCCGAGGTCCTTGCGACGATCTCGCGATCGTTGCAGCAGATGCTCGGGTACTTCTACCAACGCTCCTCCGGTGTGATTCCCGGCCGGCACGACGTCCAGCCCCGTGTCACATTACGTCCGCCCAACGCTAACGGCCTAACCAGCGCCGGGAGTGGTTTAAGTCGCTGAATGAAGGCAGTAAGGAGCAGCCACTTTGATGTGTAGGAATACGGGGCGGGGCTACTACTATCAATCGCGACCGCACCCATAAAGGGAGGACCGTGGCCGCGAACAGGCCCATAGACATCGCCGTCACCAAGTTCTACATGGCCCTCGGAGGATGCTTCGTCCTCTACTTGGCTCTGTGGGCTTTCATCGCCGTCCACCAGTACGACGAAGGCTTAGGTGCGCCGTACTTCAACGTGGCCTTCACTGCCTCCTTGGTGGTCACCGTGTTAGGCATCGTGGCCTTCTTGGAATACGCCCGCCGCCGCCCGGTGGGCAAGTACCACACCTGGGGCGAAGCCATGCTGGGCGCTGCATTGGTCTTCTTCCTGCTGTTCTGGATCTACGGCGTAGTGCCCCATCAGTGGCTGGTGTACGCCGACAGCGAGCTCGGCTGGCGCAAGGACCGTCTCATTGAGGGCTACTACGTGGGCAACCAGGGCATCATCGCTTGGGCACTGCCTTTCGACCTTCCCTACTTGGTATTGCGCGATGTGGTTGCGGTGTTGATCTACGGTTTGGCCTTGGCCGGGAACATTGCCGGCTGGATGGTTTGGCAGAACCGGGGCAAGACCGCTCCGGTCGAGGTGGAGAAGTCCGAGTATGGACGTCCGATCGTGAGAGAGGGGGCGACAAGCTGATGGCCAGTAGTGATGCCAACCCCCCCATGCCGGAGTTCCGCGACGACTACGTGCTGGTGGAGGTGGACAACGACTACCTCCAGAGCAAGGTAAAGCCGAAGCAGTTCATCCACATCGACCAGTCCGAGTGCATCATGTGCGAGGGATGCGTGGATATCTGCCCGTGGAAGTGCATCCACATGGTGCTCCCGGAGGCCGTCGACTTGGCGGTGGGTGCTGAGCAGCCCGGTATCGACCCCAGCGACCAAGTGATCTTCACCATCGACGAGGACGCCTGCACCCGTTGCGCCCTGTGCGTGGACCGGTGCCCCACCGGGGTGATCACCCTGGGCCGACTGGGCGATCCCGGCGGCGATGGTGACCCCCATACGCGAATGACCAGCTACGGCTACGGCTACGGCATGCGATTGACCTAGAACTAGGGCCCAGAACGGACAGAAGGACACAGGAGCAAAGTGGCAAAACAGCCCAGACCACCGGCAAGCGAGCGGGCCAAGCAGGCCGCGAGCCAGATGATGAGCGATGTGCAGGGGTCACAGGCCTGGTCGTCCATCTTTCGTCCGGGCTCCATTTTCCGCAAGGGCTACAGCGACAGCCCTAGGAATCGCAGCTACGTGATCATGAACAGCGTGCTGTACCACCTTCACCCGGTGAAGGTGAAGCGCCACGCGGTGAAGGTGAGCTACACCCTGTGTTTGGGGGGCCTCAGCTTCTTCTTGTTCATCTTGCTCACCGTGACCGGCATCTTCTTGATGTTCTTCTACCGCCCGACCGCGGCGCAGGCTTGGGATGACATCTACATCCTCCAGACGTCGGTGGCCTTCGGGCTGCTGGTGCGCAACATGCACCGATGGGCTGCCCACCTCATGGTCATCACCGTGTTCTTGCACATGGCCCGGGTCTTTTACCACGGGGCCTACAAGCCGCCCCGTGAGTTCAACTGGGTCATCGGGGTCATCCTGTTGACCCTTACCCTGCTGCTGTCGTTCACCGGCTATCTGCTCCCGTGGGATCAGTTGGCCCTGTGGGCGGTGACGGTGGGTACCAACATGATGGGGTTCACCCCGGTATTCGGCGATCAAGTGCGCTTTGTGTTGCTAGGCAGCGTGGAGATCGGCACCGACACGCTGTTGCGATGGTATGTGCTGCATGTGCTGATGCTGCCCTTTGTGATCGTCATATTCATGGCCATCCACTTCTGGCGAGTAAGAAAGGACGGAGGTATTTCCGGGCCGCTCTAGAAGCGACGTCGCAACGACGCTTCTGGCCCGATCTGAAAGCCCATGGCGGAAGTCCCCGAACACCTCCTGAAGCGAGCCCAAGAGGCTCGTGAGCGCGCCGAAGCCCAGCAGGGCGGCGGCGGTGGGGCCGCGCCCGAATCCTCGGGCGCCGAGTCCTCTGAGGCCTCTGCTGAGGAGTCAGCGGGCGGCCCGAAGATCCCCGACCACCTGTTGGATCGTTCGAAGTCGGCCCGCGACCAGGCCGCTTCCGGTGGCGCTGCTCCGGCCGCCGCCGCGGTGGCCACCGCGCCCATGCCCGCCGGTCCGGCCCAGCCCGAGCCCACCGGTCCCGGTGGTGGAACCCAGCGGCTGCTCACCGTGGTCAAGTCGGGCTCAATCCAGGACGTCAAGGCCACCCCCACCGACAAGGTCCACGTGTGGCCCCATCTTCTGGTGGTGGAGTTCGTTGCTGCGTTGATTTTCACCGCCTTCACCTTGATCTTCTCGATCTTTGTGAACGCCCCGCTGCTGGAGTTGGCCAACTTCAACGAAACGCCCAACCCGTCGAAGGCCCCGTGGTACTTCCTCGGCCTCCAAGAGCTGCTCACCATGTTCCACCCGATGGTGGCCGGCGTGACCATCCCCGGCATTGCGCTGTTCTTGCTGATCCTGGCCCCATACGTCGACCGCAACCCCAACAAGAAGCCCGAGGATCGCAAGTTCGCCATCTCGATCATGACCATCCACCTGATGTTCTGGGCGATCCTGGTTCTTATCGGCTCATTCTTCCGAGGCCCCGGCTTCAACTTCGTCTTCCCGTGGGAAGCCGGGCTCTTCTTCGATCTGTAGGGCTGAATTATGGGTGTCGCACTCTCCATTGCCATACCGATCATCGTGGTAGCCGCGGTGATCGTGCTGGTTGGCGCGGCCCGGCGTCGGGAAACCATGGCGGCCGAAGGGCGCCTGACCCGGGAAACCCGGCGGCGGGATCGAGGCCGCGTGGACATCGACGACGACGTCGGCGCATCCGACGCCCCCACCGGGCGAGAGGTGGAGCGGGCCGCGGTGCTGGCACGTCAGACCGCGGGCACCGAGCTGGTGGAGGCCGCCGACGCGTCGGTGGAGGAGTGGACCCCGCCCGATCCTGACGCCGTCGGCGTGAACCGTCGCCAGTTTTTGAACCGCAGCACCGTGGCCATGATGGGCTTTGGCCTCACCGGTTTTGGGGCTGCCTGCGTGGCGTTTCTATGGCCGCCGTTCGTCACCGGATTCGGTGCCGACGTGAATGCCGGTCTGGTCGACGACGTGAAGCAGAAGATCAAAGACGAGAACGGCTTTCTGTACCTTCCCGAAGGCCGAGCCTGGGTCACCGAATTTCCTGCCGCTGCCTTGCCCAAGGCGCAAGCCACCTATAGCGCCCCGGAGTTGACCGGTATGGAAGCGGGTTTGGTTGCCCTGTTCCAGAAGTGCCCCCACTTGGGGTGCCGAGTGCCGAATTGTTTGACCTCGCAGTGGTTCGAGTGCCCGTGTCACGGTTCCCGCTACAACCAGGTAGGGGAGAAGCGAGGCGGACCCGCCCCCCGGGGTATGGACCGTTTCGCCATGTCGGTGAACGCCAAAGGCGAGTTCATCATCCGCACCGGCACCGTCATCCAGGGGCCGCCCATCGGGGTGAACACCACCGGCCAGGAGCCTGAGGGGCCGAGCTGTCTTGGGGGGGCATCCCACTGATGCACCTGCTTGCCGCCTCAACCCAGCGCAACCTGGGCATGGCCATCGCCGTCGTCGCCATCGTGGGCTTTGCCATCTACCTCATCTACAACGTCTTGTGGGCAGGCCGCGGTGAGAGGGGCTCGGAGGTGGAACTGGCCCCCAACCGCAAGCCCTATCTCAGCGATGAGGAACTGGAAACCAAGAAGCTGGACCTAGCCTTGGTCAGTGGCCTAGTCACCTTGGTGATCATCGGCGTGGCCCTGCCCCTATATTGGCTGGGAGAGCCCGGACGCCAGCAGGGCTACCTGGAGTACTCCCGAGACCAATTCACCAGCCGGGGTGCCGGGCAGTTCGAAGAGCGCTGCGCCAGTTGCCACGGCGGTGGCGGCCTTGGGGGCACCACCGCCACCTCGGTTTCCGACGACGCCGGCAACTTCGTCGCTGCCATCGAGTGGGATGTTCCCGCCCTCACCACCGTGCTGTACCGCTTCTCCGAGGAGGAAGTGCGCCACGTTCTCAACTACGGCCGGCCCCCCACTCCCATGCAGGCCTGGGGTGCCCCCGGCGGTGGACCGCTCACCACCCAGCAAGTGGACGAGCTCATCCAGTACATCCAGAGCATCCAGCTCGAACCTGAAGAGGTGCAAGGCGAGGTGCTCGACGGCCTTGTCCTTCAGGTGCGACAAGACGTACTGGAGGCGAACCCTGGTTTGGACGATCGGCTCACCGCAGCCAAAGACGCAGTGAGTGCCGCAGGGGCCGACGAGGCAGCCGCCGAAGACGCCGCTCAGAATCTGGCTAACATTGAGATAGAAATCCGCGAGACCAGCGAGCAGTACATCCGCGATCTGGCATCGCCCCAGCGGGGTGAGCTGTTGTTCAACAACGGCGATTATGGCTGTGCCCGGTGCCACAGTCCTCGGGACTCGTGGCGCTTCACCGGACCCGAGACCACTCCCGGCGGAGGTCCGGTGGTGTTGGCCAAGGGCTCTCCCGAAGAAGCCGCGGCCGTTGCCGCATTGGGCAATCTGATCCCGGCCGACATACCCGGCGGCGGTGGGTTCGGTCCCAACCTCACCAATGGGGCCACCCTCCGGCAGTTCGACACCGCCGAGGGCCACGCGGGCTTCGTCACCATTGGCTCCCAGGAGGGAGTGGGCTACGGCAACTTCGGCCAGGGCGACGGCGGCGGTCAGATGCCGGCCTTCGGGGAGTGCGTGGGCGACCGGGACTCCAGCGAGCGCAGCGCCATCTTCGGGTTCTGCACGCTGGAAGACGGCAGCACCCGACCGGGAATGTTGAGCGATAACCAGATTGCCGACATCGTGGCCTACGAGCGGGGGTTGTGAGCATGGGCTCGGTTCTCGCCGCTGTGAACACCCTGGCTGCCATCTCGTTCGACAACGAGATTCGCGGTCTGCTGGTGGTGCTTCTGGGCGCGGCAATTCTCATGGGATCGGTGTGGCTCATCATTTCCACCAACACCGGTTTCCGCCTCGGAACCCTCATCGCCATCTCCGCAATCTTCGGATGGACGGTGATCATGGCCTTTATCTGGGCGTTGTATGGCATCGGTCTCCAGGGGGCCCGTCCCGCTTGGGAGGTTCAGGCCATCCACATAGGCAACCCGTCGGTAACCGAAAACGAGGCCAACCCGCCCCCCTCTATTCTTGACGACCTGCCCAACCCGGTGACCTGCGCCACTTTGGGCGCCCAAGACTGCCTGCCCAAGGCCATCCAGGTGGTCCGCGTTTTGGGCAACAGCGAGCAGAAGAAAGAACTGGACTCCATCGATGCGGGGACCATTCGCGCCGAAGTCACCGCCTTCAATGACGCGTTGGCCGCCGGCGACCCCCGCAAGCTCACCGGCGAAGAGGTCGAAGACGAGGTGCAGCGCCTGGCCGACGAGCAGCGCATCCGCAATGTGGATCTAACCCTGAGTGAGCTGAAGGGCCTCCATCCCGATCTCATTGAAGAGGCCCAGGATCGAGGTTGGTTGGAGCTAGGCGACTGGAACCTGGAGACCACCCAAGCCGCCGGAGAGGCCATCACCGCGGCTAGCGATTATCTGGCTAATGCCGATTTGGGCTTCGATCCCTCCGACGACCAGAGCAACACCTTCGTGGTGCTGGACGCCTTCCAACAAGGGGGCAAGCCCGACCGGCTCAACAACGGCGTGTGGGAGCGGGTCAGCAACAAGGTCATCACCAGCGCCATGCCCCGCCACCCCACCAACTACACAGTGGTACAGGTGCAGCGGTCTATCTACAAGGCTCCAGTAGCCGGGAAGGCCCCGCCCCCCGCGCAGGTCGATCCCGATGAACCGGTCATCTCGGTGCTTCTTCGCCGCAACCTGGGCCGGTTCCGCCTGCCCGGTATTCTGGTGACCATCGGCTCCGGTCTTTTGTTCTTGGCTTCTTTGTTGATGCTCCACACCCGCGACTTGGAGGTCCGCCGTCGCCTGGAAGGCGAGGGTTCGGGGTAGACCGCGATGACCGGCCAATACCTGCCGATCTTCGCCCTCGGGGTCTTGGCCGTGCTGTTTGCCGCCTTGAGTTTTGGGGCTTCCCGACTCATGGCGCCCCGGCGCCAGACCAAGGCCAAGCTGGCCCCCTATGAGTGCGGGGTGGGGGAGAGCACCGATGCCCCCGAGCGGTTCGGGGTTCGGTTTTTCCTCATCGCCATGATCTTCATCGTTTTCGACATCGAGATCATCTTCTTGTACCCCTGGGCCGTGTCGTACCAAGGACTCGGCCTGTTCGGCTTGGTGGCCATGGGAATTTTCGCCCTGGCCGTGTTTGAGTCGTTCGTCTACCTAATTGGCAACGGCGCTCTCGACTGGGGTCCATCACGCCCCGTGTGGCGGCGTGATCCCCTGGTGTCGGCCCGCCGTACCAGCGATAGCACCATCCGCCGGGTTGGCCTAGACGGACGAGGGATCCCGGAGGAGGCGGCATGAATTTCAGATGGCGCCAGCAACGACGGTGGGCCGAGAAATGAAGCTGCCATTGCTCGGTGATCCCAAAGATGTCCTTGATCGCGGGCTGGAGGGCGTGGACCATAACTTCGTCACCGGGAAGCTCGAAGACCTGGTGAAGTGGTCCCGAGCCCGGAGCTGTTGGCCGGCCACCTTTGGTTTGGCCTGCTGCGCCATCGAGATGATGGCCACCGGCGGTGCCCACTACGACCTGGCCCGCTATGGCATGGAGGTGTTCCGGGCCTCTCCCCGCCAAGCCGACCTGATGATCGTGGCTGGGCGAGTGTCTCAGAAGATGGCCCCCATTCTGCGCCGCATCTACGACCAGATGATGGAGCCCAAGTGGGTGATCTCGATGGGGGTGTGCGCCTCCAGCGGCGGCATGTTCAACAACTACGCCATTGTGCAGGGAGTGGACCAGATCGTGCCGGTGGACGTCTACGCTCCCGGCTGCCCGCCCGGCCCCGAGACGCTCATGCACGCCATCTTGACCCTTCACGACAAGATCACCAGCGGCGAGATCACCCGCCGTCGAGATGAGACCGGGGCCGGGGCCAACCTCACCGTCGCCCAGCAAGACGGCCAATCATCAACGGGCGTGGTAATCCGTACATGAGCGAAGTGGTCGAAACGCCGGTATTGCACGTATCCCGCGATCAGCTCATCGAAACGGTGACCGGCTTGCGCCATGAGGGTTATGTATCGGCCCTGGACGTGACCGCGGTGGACTACTTGGAGCACCCCGGCCGCCACGACCTGCCACCCGATGTGGAACCAGAGCGATTCGAGGTGGTGGTCACCCTCATCTCCCACGCGACGCCGGGTCGCATCAGGCTGCGAGTTCAAGTGCCGGCCGACGATCCGGTGGTGCCCACCCTGTTCGACCTATTCCCCGGCACCGAAGCTCTGGAGCGAGAGGTAGCCGACATGTTCGGCATCGCCTTCGAGGGCCATCCCGACCCCACCCGCATCCTCATGCCCCCCGATTGGGAGGGCCACCCGCTGCGCAAGGACTTCGCGGTGGGGCGCATCCCCGTTCAATTCAAGGCAACGCGATGACTGCCACCGACACTGGCGCCACCGACGCTAGTGCCACGGACGAAGGCGTTCGCCGCCGGGAGGACAGCGCCGTTCTCCGCATCGGCGAGGACGATGGCGAGCGCCTAGAGGCTGAATCCAGCGCTAGCGACACCAGGATGATCATGAACATGGGGCCGCAGCACCCCAGCACCCATGGCGTGTTGCGGCTCATGCTGGAAATGGAAGGCGAGACCGTGATGCGGTCTAAGCCGGTGATCGGCTACCTGCACACCGGCATGGAGAAGACCGCCGAGACCCTCACCTACCTCCAAGGCCCCACCAACGTCACTCGCATGGACTACGCCGCTCCGCTGTTCAGCGAGTTGGCCTTCTCCATGGCCACCGAGGCGCTGCTGGGCCTAGAGCTGCCCCCTCGTGCCACTTGGATCAGGATGCTGATGTGCGAGCTGAACCGCATCAGCTCCCATCTGCTGTTCCAGGCCACCAACGGCATGGACATCGGCGCGGTGTCGATGATGCTCTACGGCTGGCGGGAGCGGGAAGAGGCTTTGCGGCTGTTGGAGACCATTACCGGCTTGCGGATGAATCACAACTACATCCGCCCCGGCGGGGTGGCCGCCGACCTGCCCGACGGGTGGCGCGACGAGGTGCTCACCCTGATGGACACTCTGCCTGCTCGGCTCAACGAGTTCGACACCCTGCTCACCGGCCAGCCCATCTACCGGGAGCGGCTGCAAGGGGTGGGGGTGATCAATACTGCTGAGTGCTTGGCCTTGGGGGTGACCGGACCCATCTTGCGCTCCACCGGCTATGCCTGGGACTTGCGCCGGGACATGCCCTATTTGGCCTACGACCAGGTGGACTTCGATGTGGTGGTGGGCACTTACGGCGACTGCTTCGACCGCTACGCCATCCGCCTGAACGAGATCAGAGAGTCGATCCGCATTTTGGCCCAGATCCTCGACCAGATGCCCTCAGGCGATTACCGGGTGCAGGACAAAAAGGTTACCCCGCCGCCCCGAGCCCGCATTGACGAGTCGATGGAAGCTCTCATCCATCACTTCAAGATCTTCACCGAGGGCTTTAAGGTGCCCGCTGGCGAGGTGTACGCCGCGGTGGAGTCCCCTAGGGGCGAGTTGGGCTGCTACATGGTGTCGGACGGCTCCGCCGTGCCCTATCGCATGCACATTCGCGGTCCTAGTTTCGTGAATCTGCAAACCCTGCCCCATCTAATGAGAGGGGGCATGGTGGCTGACGCAGTGGCCATCATTTCCTCGGTTGACCCCATCATGGGGGAGGTGGACCGCTAGATGGCCCGCCTGAACCCAAACAACCTCACGGTCGCCCAGGAGATCATTGGCCGGTATCCGGTGCCCCGCTCTGCGCTCATCCCGCTGCTCCACCTGGCCCAAGAACAAGACGGCTATGTCACCGAAGATGCCATGGCCCACATCGCCGAATTGGTGGGGATCACCCCCGCCGAAGTAATGGGTACGTGCAGCTTCTACGAGATGCTCAAGCGTGAACCGGTGGGCGACTACATGGTCAACATCTGCAACGGCATCTCCTGTCATCTGTTGGGTGCCTCCGACCTGATCCATCACGCCGAGGAAACCTTGGGGGTGAAGCCCGGCGGGACAACCGAAGACGGCAAGATCACTCTGGAAGCGGTGGAGTGCATAGCCGCTTGCACCGAGGCCCCCTGCCTACAGGTGAACTACCGCTATCGCAACCGGGTAACCGCCGAAGACTTCGACCAGTTGGTGGGCGATCTGCGGGACGGGACCGCAGGAGTGGCAACCCACGGCAATCTGGCCAAGGTTCGCCAGCAAGTAGGGGAAGGCCGCTGGGCCGGCGTGTCGCCCCCCGACGGCCAAGGCGAGCCGGCTTGGATGGCCCGCAATCCCTCCGACAACGGATCTGGTTCATGAGCGCGCCCGCCCCCGCCGATCTGCGGATCATCACCTCCCGGTTCGACACCGAAGACGGTCATACCTTGGCCGGCTATGAGCGCACTGGGGGCTATGCCGGATTGCGCAGGGCGCTGGAGATGGCCCCGGCCGACGTCCACGGCGAGGTTCGCACCGCCAGCCTGCTGGGCCGAGGCGGCGCCGGATTCCCCGCCGGGGTGAAGTGGGGGTTCTGCCCGCCGGGGGTATGGCCCCGATATCTGGTGGTAAACGGCGACGAGTCTGAGCCCGGCACCTATAAAGACCGACTCCTTATGGAGCGCGACCCTCATCAGCTAATAGAGGGCTGCCTCATCGCTTGCTACGCCCTGGGCCTTTCGCAGTGCTTTCTCTATGTGCGGGGCGAGATGGCCCACGCCCAAGAGCGGCTGGCTGCTGCCCTCAACGAGGCCTATGAGGCCGGCTATGTGGGCCGAAACGTGTTGGGGGCCGAGGATTTCTCGGTGGACATCACCCTTCATTGGGGGGCCGGGGCCTACATAGTGGGGGAGGAGACCGCCCTTATCGAGAGCCTGGAGGGCGACCGGGGGATGCCCCGGCTCAAGCCGCCTTATTTCCCGGCGTCCATCGGCCTCTACGGAAAGCCCACCATCGTGAACAACGTGGAGACCCTGGCCAACCTGCCTTGGATCGTGTCCAACGGTGGGGACGCTTTCGCGGCCATGGGGGCCGAGAGCTCTACCGGCACCAGGGTGTTTGCGGTGTCGGGCCATGTGGCCACCCCTGGGGTGTTCGAGGTTCCTTTCGGCACCACCACGTTCCGTGAGATCATCTTCGAATCCCGTTACGCGGGAGGAATGCGCCCCGGTCGCACGCTCAAGACCTTCATTCCCGGCGGGGCATCGGCCCCTTGGTTCTTCGAGGAGCACCTCGATCTGCCCTTAGAGAAGGCAACGGTGGACCAAGCCGGCTCCATGTTGGGTTCAGGGGCCATCGTAGTAATGGACGACACCACCGATGTGGTCAAGGCCTGCCACAACGTGGTGCGATTCTTCGCCCGAGAGTCATGCGGCAAATGCACGCCGTGTCGGGAGGGCACGTCCTGGCTGGAGAAGATCCTCAGTCGCATCCTGGCCGGCCAGGGCCGCCCCCAAGACCTGGATTTGCTGATGGACGTGTGCGACAACATCAGTCCCGGCATCAACTGGCCGCCCCGCCAGACCACCATCTGCCCGCTGGGCCCGTCGGCTGTCTCGCCCATCGCATCGACCTTGGAGCGGTTCCGCAGCGAGTTCGAGGCCTACCTGCCCGCCACCGCGGTCGAGGTCACGACTAGTGCAGGAGCAGTGTCGTGAGTGAGAACGAAACCGTGGTCAACATCACCGTCAACGGCCAGCCGGTAGAGGCCCAACCCGGTGAGTGGGTGATCGCCGCTGCCGAGAGGGCCGGGGTGTACATCCCCCACTTCTGTTACCACCCCCGCATGAAGTCGGTGGGTATGTGCCGCATGTGCATCGTGGACATCGACGCCGGCCGCGGTCCTGCCTTGCAGCCCTCCTGCATGGTGGAAGTGAGCGAGGGCATGGTGGTGGACACCACCTCCGATCAAACCCGCAAGGCCCAAGACGGGGTGCTGGAGTTTTTGCTTCTTAACCACCCGCTCGACTGCCCGGTGTGCGACAAGGGCGGGGAGTGTCCTCTCCAAGACCAGACCATGGCCTATGGGCCGGGTGAGAGCCGGTTCATCGAAGAGAAGCGCCACTTTGAAAAGCCCATTCCGGTCAACGATCTGGTGTATCTCGACCGGGAGCGCTGCATCCTGTGCGACCGCTGCACCCGATTTGCCGACGAGGTGGCGGGCGACCCGCTCATCACCTTCCAAGACCGAGGCGACCAGACTCAGGTGAACACCTTCCCCGATCTGCCCTTCTCCTCCTACTTCAGCGGCAACACCGTGCAGATTTGCCCGGTGGGCGCCCTCACCGCAGTGCCCTATCGATTCAAGGCCCGCCCCTGGGATCTCACCGAGGTGGAGTCGACCTATCCCAATCCGATGGGCGACCGCGTGGTGGTTCAGGCCTCCCGCGACCAGGTGCTGCGCTACCAGGGAGTAGATAGCGACGCGGTCAACTGGGGTTGGCTGTCCGACAAAGACCGGTTTTCGTTCGAGGCCACCGCCAGCGAGTTGCGGCTGGGGTCGCCGCTGATCCGGGGTACGCCGCTGGGTCGGCCCGACCCCGACGGAAGCGAACTGGTGGAGACCACTTGGCGCGAAGCCCTCGCCCAGGCTGCCGAAGCCATACAGGCCGCTATCGAAAACAAGGGCCCTCAGTCGGTGGCCGTACTGGGCGGGGCCCGTCTAACTAACGAAGACCAGTACGCCTGGGCTCGTCTGGCCAAAGGGGTCATCGGCACCGACAACGTCGACGCCCAGATAGACGATGGCCTGCCCACCGAAGTGGTGCTGGGCCTGCCCCGGGCCACCATCAACAGGGCCTGTTCTCCGGGCGGGACCGTCATCTTGATGGCCCCTGACCCCAAAGAGGAGCAGGGCACCCTGTACTTGCGGCTTCGCCACGCCGTGGCCAACGACGGCGTGCAGCTCATCGAGCTCACTCCTCGGGCCACCGGATTGAGCCACTTGGCCGCCCACCGGCTGCACCATCGTCCTGGAGAGGCCGCCGCCGTTGCCGCTGCCCTTGTGGGTGGCGACATCGACCCCGGACCCGATCGGGAGATCGGCGGAGTTTCAACTGACGCCTTGGCTGCCGCCGCGGCTGCGCTGGCCGACCGAGCCGACAAGCCCATAACCGTGGTTTTGGGTCGTCCTTCGCTGGCCGAAGCGGCCGGCCCTACGGTGGAGGCCGCGGCCGAATTGATGAAGTTGGCCAAGTTGTTGAGCGCTGGCGGACGCCCGGGCATCGCCTTTTTGCCCGCGCTCCGCCGAGGCAATGTTTTTGGGGCGCTCGACATGGGACTAGCCCCGGGAGTGCTGCCCGGTCGGGTGACCCTGGCGGACGGATCCGCTGCGCTGACCTCATCCTGGGGCTCGGTACCGGCATCCCCCGGCTCAGATGCCCGAGGCATTCTGAAAGCGGCGGCCGCCGGAAACATCGACGTGCTGATTCTGCTGGGCGCCGACCCTCTGGGCGACTTCCCCGACTATGAGGTGGCAGAGGCGGCCATCAAAGGCGTGGGCACGATCATCGCTTCCGACCTGTTTCTGCATCCTTCCGCGGCCCAAGCCGACATCGTGTTCCCCGCGGCCGGTTTCGGTGAGCGCCAGGGTACCCATACCAACATGGAAGGCCGGATCACTCGGGAGCGTCAGGTCGTTACCTCACCGGGCACCGCCCGAGCCGACTGGGCCATCGCCTCTGAACTCGCCCGATTGCTCAACACCGACTTCGGTTTTGGCAGCCCAGAAGAAGTGTGGGAAGAGATCGTCCAGGTGGCTCCATCGCACCGAGACCTCTCCCTAGAGGCCATCGACACCGAATCCGACGGCGTGGTGGCTGCGGGCAGTTCCGTCGCATTTTCTCCACCCGATGACACCACGCCAGTGCCCCATGTGGATGCCTACAGCCTGCGATTGGTGTCGTCGCGGCGCATGTACGACCGGGGCACGTTGGTTCAACATGCTCCTTCGCTGGCCGGGCTGGCCGACGGGGCGGTCCTCGCCCTCAACCCCTACGACTTTGACCGAGTCGGGGTTGATGCGGGCACCGAAGTGCAGGCCCTTTCCCATGTCGGCGAAATGTTCGTGCCCGTGGTGTCTGACTCCGGAGTGCCCCGCGGCACCGCGGCCTTCGGTTACAACTGCCCCGACCTAGACGTGCGAGCGCTGATCGACAACGACGCCGTGGTTACCGACGTGAGGATCCAAACCTGATGATGGTTGCGGTCACCGACGTGAAGGTTCGATCCTGATGACCGCAGTTCTCGGTCCGAGCGTGTTCGGCCTCGACCCCATTTATGTCGGCGGGGTGGGCTTGGCCGAGGTGCTCATCACCCTGCTCAAGGTGGGAGTGGCGTTCGCTTTGCTGCTGGTGGCTGTGATGCTGATGATCTGGTTTGAGCGCAAGGTCATCAGCGACATGCAGAATCGCATCGGCCCCAATCTGGCCGGACCATTCGGCATCTTCCAGACCCTGGCCGACGGCATCAAGCTGTTCTTTAAAGAGGATCTGATTCCCGAACAGTCCGACCGGCTCGTCTTCAAGCTGGCTCCCTACCTGTCGCTGGTGCCCGCCTTTTTGGTGTTCGCCGTGGTACCCGTGGGAGGAGACTTCAGCGGCGGCAACGGCCAAGTCACCCTGTTCGGCCACGAGACGTTCCTGCAAGTGTCCGACCCGCCGGTGGGAATCCTGTTGGTGCTGGCCATGTCTTCGGTGGCCGTCTACGGGGTCATGCTGGCTGGGTGGTCGTCGGGTTCCAAGTATCCGCTGTTGGCCTCGGTGCGGGCCTCGGCCCAGATGGTGTCGTATGAGGCTGCGCTGGGGTTGTCGCTGGCCGCGGTGCTGCTGAAATCGGGCAGCCTGTCGACCCACGCCATCGTGTCCGAGCAGTCGGTGTGGAACTGGAATTTATGGGTGACCTGGGTAGTGCCCATGGTGATCTTCCTGATCGCGGCCACCGCCGAGCTGAACCGGCCTCCGTTCGACTTGGTAGAGGCCGAGCAGGAGCTGGTGGGCGGTTTTCACACTGAGTACAGCTCAATTCGCTTCGCCCTGTTCTATTTGGCCGAGTTCATGAACACCATCACCATGTCGGCCATCGTGGTGACGTTGTTCTTGGGCGGCCCCAACGGCCCCGACTTCACCACCGTGGGCTGGCTGTCGGGCGTGCTGTGGTTCTTTGCCAAGCTAATGCTCTTCTTGTTCGCATTCGTGTGGCTGCGGGCCACCCTGCCCCGCTTCCGCTACGACCAGCTCATGGACTTGGGCTGGAAGCTGCTGATCCCCCTGTCGCTGGGGTGGCTGCTGGTGCTGGCCTCCTATGACGTGGCCGGCGACCGGGGCTGGAACCGGGCTGCGGCGGTGATCGTGGCGCTGGCCATCATGGCCGCTTTGGCCGGCTTGCTGGCCCTGGCCTTGCGGGCTGCCCGCCAACGCCGAGAACTCGATCCGCAAGGAGGATTTGCCTGATGGGATACCTCCAGGGATTTGCAGTAACGCTGCGCAAACTGCTCAAGGGCACGGCCACCGGCCGGGTGGTCACCACCCAGTACCCCGATGAGAAACGCCCCAAGCCCGAACGCTTCCACGGCCGCCACGTACTCAACCGCTACGAGGACGGCATGGAGAAGTGCATCGGGTGCGAGCTGTGCGCGGGGGTGTGTCCGGCCCGGTGCATTTATGTGCGGGGCGCCGACAACTCACCCGACGATCCGGTGTCACCTGGCGAGCGCTACGGCTACGTGTACGAGATCAACTACCTACGGTGCATCCACTGCGATTTGTGCGTGGAGGCCTGTCCTACCGAGGCCATCACCGAGTCGAAGCTGTTCGAGTTCTCGTTCACCAACCGGTCCGACGCCATCTACACCAAAGACGAGCTGGTGGTGGGCGACGACGGCCGGCCCCAGCAGCTTCCCTGGGAACATTGGGAGCCCGGCGACGACGAGCACACCTCGGCGTGGGTGCGGGCCACGTCGCCGTCGGGACAAGCCGCCTACGAGGGCCAGGTGGCCTGGTCGGGCGAGCTTGGCTACGGCATCCGCTCTCCTGAACGGGGCCAGACGGCTGAGGATGAGCCCGCTGAGGCTGATGTCGCCGACGATCACGACGACCACGGAGGCCACCACTGATGGAGACTGCCGTCTTCATAGTGTGCGCGGCCATCGTTCTGGCCGGGGCGCTGGGCGTGGTGCTGGCCCGCAACCCGGTCCACGCCGCGCTGAGCCTGGTGGGGACCCTGTTCGGCATGGCCGTTCTGTTCCTCAACCTCGACGCCCATTTCCTGGCCGCGGTGCAGATCATCGTCTACGCCGGCGCCATCGTGGTGCTGTTCTTGTTCGTGATCATGCTGTTGGGCGTCGACCGGCTGGAAGACCTGTCGGTGGAGCCCATTACCGGCCAGCGGGTTCTGGCCGCCATCGTCGGTCTGGGCACGTTTGGCCTAGCCGTGGCCTTTCTGGTGACCAGCGACATCGGCTTGCCGGGCCAAGAGGCCTTGACGGCGCCCATCACCGATCAATACTCCAACCTCCGCCAGATCGCCGACGTCTTGTTCACCGACTATGTGTACGCCTTTGAGGCCACCGCCGCCCTGCTCACCATTTCGGTGGTGGGGGCGGTGGTCATGTCCCGCCGCATAGCCCGTGCCGAACAAGCCCAGGAAGCCGCGGAGGACGACTGATGGTCACCGCTTCCTGGTATCTGATTCTGGCCGCGGGCCTGTTCACCATCGGCGCGGTGGGCCTTTTGGTGCGCCGCAACCCGCTGATCATGTTCATGTGCGTGGAGCTCATGCTCAACGCCGTCAACCTCACCTTCATCACCTTCGGGCGGGAGCTGGGCGACATTGGCGGGCAGGTGTCGGTGTTTTTCGTGCTGGTGGTGGCCGCCGCCGAGGTGGTGGTGGGCTTGGCCATCGTGGTGGCCATCAACCGCCGCCGCCCCCAAGCCACCGCCGACGACCTATCGGCGCTGAGGGGATAGGTCGGAGTCGTTCATGAGCACGCTCGTTGATCTGGTCTGGCTAATCCCCGCCTTCCCACTGGCTGGGGTTCTAGTGCTCATAGCCGGGGGCCGCCGTCTGGGCGAGCCCCGGGCCGGCTGGCTGGCCACCGCCATGATGGGCGGCTCGTTCATCGCCACCCTGCTGGTGTTTATCGGCCTAGTGGGCCACGAGGGGGACGAACGCGAGACGGTGTTCACCCTGTTCGAATGGGTGCCGGCCGGGAAGCTGGCGGTGGACATCGGTTTTCTGGCCGACCCGCTGTCTATCACCATGGCCCTGTTCGTGACCGGGGTTGGGGCACTCATCCACCTGTACTCCATCGGCTACATGCACGGCGACGCCGATTTCTCCCGGTTCTTCATCTACCTCAACCTGTTCGCCTTCTCCATGCTCATGCTGGTTTTGGGCGACAACCTGCTGCTCACCTTCCTGGGCTGGGAGGGCGTGGGAGCCTGCTCCTACCTGCTGATCTCGTTCTGGTTCACCGACGAGGCCAACGCCTCGGCGGGCAAAAAGGCGTTCGTTACCAACCGGGTGGGCGACTGGGGCTTTCTGGTGGCCATGTTCTTGGCCTTTTTGACCTTTGGGTCTCTCCAGTACGGAGAGATCTTCTTCGAGGTGGAGTCACACGGTGTGGCCGCGGGCACCGCGTCGGCCATCGTGGTGCTGTTGCTGGTGGGAGCGGCGGGCAAGTCGGCTCAGTTTCCGCTGCACATCTGGCTGCCGGACGCCATGGCCGGCCCAACCCCGGTGTCGGCCCTCATCCACGCCGCCACCATGGTCACTGCTGGGGTGTACCTGCTCACCCGGATGAACCCCATCATTGCCGAGGCCCACGGCTGGGTTCCCGACCTCATCATGTGGGTGGGCCTGGGCACTGCGCTGATGGCCGCCACCATCGCAGTGGCCCAAAACGACATCAAAAAGGTGCTGGCCTACTCCACCGTCAGCCAGCTCGGGTTCATGTTCGTGGCCGTGGGCTCGGGGGCCTATGTGGCCGCCATCTTCCACATGGTCACCCACGCCTTCTTCAAGGCGCTGCTGTTCTTGGGGGCCGGCTCGGTGATCCACGGCATGGACGGCGATCAGGACATCCGCCGCTACGGCGGTTTGGCCCGGCTGCTGCCCATCACCTCGATGACCTTTGTGGCCGGCTGGCTGGCCATCGCGGGCGTGCCCCCGTTCTCGGGGTTCTGGTCGAAAGACGAGATCCTGGCCTATGCCTACGGCGAGAACAAGGTGCTGTGGGTGCTGCTGCTGGCCACCGCCATCCTCACCGCCTTTTACATGACCCGACTGGTTCTCATGACCTTCTTCGGCCCGCCCCGCTGGGCCAACACTGAGGCCGACAGCACCGAAGAACAGCCCCATCGCCATCCCCACGAATCGCCGTGGACTATGACCGTTCCGCTGGTGCTGTTGGCGGGCTTGGCTGTGGTGGCTGGGGTGTTCAACCTGCCGTTCACCTCCGATGTCCACTTCCTGGGCAACTGGCTGAAGCCCTCGCTGTTCGGCAACGCCGGCCATCTGCCCTTCGGCGGGGGCACCCAGTGGGTGCTGGCCCTGGTGGCCATTGTCGGCAGCCTGGGCGGGGTGTCGGCCGGTGCCGCGGTGTACATCCGCCGCCGGATCGACCCGGCCCGAATCGAGCGCCCCTTCCTGGCCCGGGCCTGGCGCATCGACGAGATCGTCACCAACTTCATGGGCGGTCCGGGCCGCCGGGCCTTCGAGCGCACCACCCAGTTCGATGAGAAGGTGGTGGACGGCGCGGTCAACGCCACCGGCACCACGATCCGCCGGGCCGGTTCCCGGTTGCGGGTGTCGCAGTCCGGCTTGGTTCGAAGCTATGCGTTGGGCATCGCCATCGGCGCGGTGGCGCTGTTGGCATGGTTCATTTCGAGGGCGGGGTTCTGATGCCTGCTCCCTCGATCGCAGTGACGCTGTCATCTGAGGCTCTTGTTGGGGTGAGGCAGTAATGGGCGGCTCCACCGTTTTGCCGGTCATCATCTTCCTGCCCCTGGTGGGGGCAGCGGCCATTGCACTCATCGCTCCGTCTCGCTCGACGGTGCTAAAGCCGGTGGCGGTGGCCACCTCGGCGGCCACCGGAGCGCTCACCCTGTGGCTGATGGCCGCCTTCGACAAGAACGACGGCGGCTTCCAGTTCACCCAGCTCACCGAGTGGATCGACTCAGCCGGCATTTCCTGGCACGTCGGGGTGGACGGCATCTCGCTGTTCTTGGTGGTGCTCACCGGGCTGCTGTTCCCCATCGCCATCGTGGCCTGCGACCCGCCCCACGACGCCAAGGCCTACTACATCTGGATGCTGGTGCTGGAAACCGGCTGCCTCGGGGTGTTCCTAGCCCTGGATCTGGTGCTGTTCTTCTTGTTCTTCGAGGTCGTGCTGATCCCCATGTACTTCCTCATCGGAAAGTGGGGCCACGAGAATCGCAAATACGCGGCCACCAAGTTCTTCTTGTTCACCATGCTGGGCTCGGCCCTCATGCTGGTGGGGATGCTGGTGCTGGCCCTGCTCACCGCCCGTGAGACCGGCAACGCCGTCACCTTCAACCTGCTGGAGCTGGCCAACAGCGCGGGCGAGTTGCCCACCATCACCGCACGCTGGATCTTCTTGTCGTTCGTGCTGGCCTTCGCGGTCAAGGTGCCCTTGTTCCCGGTCCACACCTGGCTGCCCGACGCCCACACCGAGGCCCCCACTGCTGGGTCGGTGATCCTGGCCGGAGTGTTGCTCAAGCTGGGCACCTACGGGCTGGTCCGCTTCGGCTTGTACTTGTTCCCCGAGGCGTCCCGCTACTTCGCTCCGCTGCTGTTCACCCTGGGGGTGATCGGCATTTTGTACGGCGCAGTGGTGGCCACCATGCAGCGCGACCTGAAACGCCTGGTGGCCTACTCGTCGGTGGCCCACCTTGGGTTCATCGTGCTGGGCATCTTCTCCATCAACACCGAGGGCATCGAGGGCGGCCTGCTCCAGATGGTGAACCACGGCCTGTCTACAGGGGCGCTGTTCTTGCTGGTGGGATTCATCTACGAGCGCCGACACACCCGCCAGATCTCCGAGATGATCGGCCTCCAAAAGGCCGCCCCGGTGCTGGCCGGGGTGTTCACGGTGGTGATGCTGTCGTCGGTGGGCGTGCCCGGACTCAACGGCTTCGTGGGCGAGTTCTTGATCCTGGCCGGGGCCTTCGTGGCCCACCGCTGGTGGGCGGTGGTGGCCGCCGCCGGGGTCATCCTGGCTGCCTTGTATCTGTTGTGGGCCTACCAGCGGGTGTTCCACGGCACACCCGACGACGCCAACCGTTCGATGCCCGACCTCAACTGGCAGGAGAAGCTGGTCATGGTGCCGCTGGTGGGGCTCATCGTGTTCTTGGGTGTGTACCCCAAGCCGGTGATCGAGCGGATGGAGCCCGCCGTCAACGAGCTCATCTCCCACATGGAAGAGGTGGAGGGATTTGAGTCGCCCACCGTGGATGACCGGCCCGCGGGCAGCTTCGAGGAGCTCCGCACGCTCAAGGCTGACTACGGCGACGAGGGGGAGGGTCACTGATGCTCCCGATCCTTGCCCAAGCCAACATTCCCGACATCCAGTGGCTGCCGCTCGTCCCCCATTTGGTGATGGCGGGGGCCGCGGTGGTGCTGTTGACCATCGTTTCGCTGGCCGGCAGCCGGCTTCCGACATGGTTCGCATCGGCCTGGACGGTGGCCGCCGGGTTGGGTGTTCTGGCCACCGCCATTCCGGTGTGGATACGGGTTTCCCAATGGGGCCCCCACTCGACCATTGCCGGTTCCATCGGCGTGGATCAGTTCTCGGTGTTCATCATCGTGGTGCTGGCCTGCACTGTGGTGCTGACCGCGTTGGTGGCCGACGGGTTCTTGCACCGGGAGAGCCTCGACGCTCCGGCCTTCTATGTGCTGTTGATGCTGTCGGCCGCTGGCGGCATCACCATGGCTTCGGCCAACAACCTCATCGTGCTGTTCTTGGGTCTGGAGATTCTGTCGCTGGCGGTGTACGTGCTGGTGGCCATGCACTTGCGCCGAGCCGAGTCGCAGGAAGCGGGCATCAAGTACTTCGTGCTGGGAGCCTTCGCGTCGGCGTTTCTGCTTTACGGCATCGCCCTGGTGTACGGCGCCACCGGCTCGCTCAACCTCGCACGCATCGAGCTCATTCTCCAGAATAACGATCTGAGTGAAAACGGCCTGCTTCTGGCCGGGATGGCCATGTTGCTGGTGGGGTTCGGTTTCAAGGTGGCGGCGGTGCCGTTCCACGCCTGGACCCCTGACGTGTACCAGGGCGCACCGTCGCCGGTTGTTTCGTACATGGCCGCCGGGGTGAAGGCCGCCGGGTTCGCGGCCCTGCTTCGGGTGTTCTTTGCCAGCTTCGAGGAGGTGGCCGACGACTGGCAGCCGGTGGTGTTCGGCTTGGCCATTGCCAGCCTGGCGGTGGGTTCGCTGGTGGCCATCGTGCAAACCGACGTCAAGCGGATCTTGGCCTACTCCTCGATCAGCCACGCCGGGTTCATCCTCGTTGGGGTCCAGGCCGCCACCGACGACGGCGTGGCCAGCGTGCTGTTCTACTTGGCCGCCTATGCGGCCATGGCCATAGGCAGCTTCGCGGTGATCACCGTGGTCAGCGGCCCCGGCGACGAGGGCACCGGCATCGACAGCCTGCGGGGCTTGGCTTCCCGCCGCCCGCTGCTGGCCGCGGCCTTCACCGTGCTGCTGTTGTCGCAGGCTGGCATCCCGTTCACCGCCGGGTTCTGGGCCAAGTTCGAGGTGATCACCGCCGCGGTGGACGCCCGCTCCTTCTGGCTGGCCGTCATCGCCATGCTGGCCGCCGTGGTGGCCGCCTTCCTCTATTTGCGCATCGTGGTGGCCATGTTCCTAGATGCCCCCGACCCCGACGCCCCTCGCCTCCGCATTCCAAGGGGCCCTGCTCTGGCCATCGCCATCGTGGTGCTGTTCACCCTGGCCTTCGGCATCTACCCCGAACCCCTCCTAGACCTCGCCGACGACGCCTGGCTAAACCTAAGGCTCCACGCCCACTAGCTCGCCGCCTCATTCCCGCCAGATTCGGCAAGGGCGTTGGTAACCTGAAATGTCTGTAGGTGGAACAGGATGGTGAATTGGATGCGGGGAAGTAAACGCTGGGTGGTTGTCGCGGCAGTGGCGGCAGTGGCTGTGCTGCTGTTTGGGTTGGCCGCTTGTGGCAACGATGACGATGGGGAGAGCGCGCAGCCGCCACCCAAGACCGAGCGGGATGCATACACCAAATGGTTTGTGCAGCAGGCGGTGGATCGGTACGAGGAGACTGGGCGGGAGGCCACCCTCGACTACTACAACAACGAGGCCGGCGCCGACGACCAGTGGTACATCTTCATCTCCGACATCGACACGGGCACCTTGGTGGCCCACGCCACCATTCCTTCTCGGGTGGGCACCTACTCGGCCGACAATGTGGACATAACCGGCCATGCCTACGGTGCGTTGGTGATGGCCTCGCCCGAGTCGGGCCAGTGGGTGGACTACGTGTTCTACAACCCGCAAACCGGCACTGGCGCAACCAAGCACACCTGGGCCGTCAGGCGCGACAACTTGATTATCGGCTCCGGCTGGTACGAGGACTCCCATCCCGTCCCCCGTCCCACCAAAGCCGAGCCCGGCTCGTACACCCGTGACTTTGTCGAGAACACCGTGTGGTTCTACGAGAGCAACGGCCGCGACGCCCTAATCGACCATTTGAATTCCCCCGACAGCACCGATCCCCCCAGCGTCGACGGCCAGTGGTACGGGTTCGCATTCGACCTCGACGGCACGGTGATAGCCCATCCCACGGTCCCCGAGAACGTGGGCATGACTCTCCATGAGATTCTCGGTGCCACACCCGAGGGCCTTGCTGCCGCTGATGAGATGGTGGCCGCCACCGAGACGGGCAAGTGGGTCGACTACACCTACATCAATCCCCAGAGCGGCGAATGGGAGACAAAGCACACCTGGATCATCAAGCGAGACGAAACGCTCATCGCCTCCGGCTGGTACGAAGCCGGCTAGCCAGCTGCGGACCGCGCCGCTGCGGGGGGCAGGGTCAGGCTTCCTCGGGGTGGGTCCAGGGGAGTTTGGGAACGTGTCCGATTTGGCGGGGTCGGGTTAGGGCGATGTGGCCGATGGGGGCGTCGATGATCACCGGTGCCGAACGCTCCAAGGCCGACGGGATCAGAGTTTCGAGGTCCATGGGGTTGTCTGCCCGTAGGCCGACGGCGCCGAACGACTCGGCGAACTTCACAAAGTCGGGGTTGACCAAGTCGGTCTGGTAGGTGCCGTCGAAGAGCTCGTCTAGATCGCGGGCCACGCTGCCGTAGGCGTCGTCTCTGAATATGACGGTCACCGCATTAATCCCGTACTTGACCGCGGTCGACAGCTCAGCGGCGTTGAACATGAAGCTCCCGTCGCCCGCCATGCACATCACAGAGCGGTCGGGTTGGGCGACCTTCACCCCCAATGCCGTCGGGAATGCAAACCCGAGATTGAACGAGTATCCCGAGTCGATATAGGTGTTGGGGTGGTTCACCTGCCAGTGGGTGCGGGAGTAAAAGCCGAATTGCGAGACATCCCAAACGGCAAATGCGTCTTCGGGAGTGCCCTTTTGCACTGCCTCCAATATCGGATACTGCGGCTCGTGAAGCCTGATGTCGTAGTAGGCGACCAAGCGGCGGGCCGCGGCCACCGCCTCGGCCGGCGAAGGGCGATTCCCACACCCAGCGGCAACCAGCAGCGGCAAGAGCGCTTCAATGGTCTCTTTGGCATCGCCATGAAGGGGGATGGTGTTGGCTTGAATGCGGTTCAGGTCGAACTCGTCGATGTTGATGTTCACCAGCGTCGACGCCTCGCCCGCAGGGTTGCCCAATGAGAACCGAGTGCCGACCCCGATCACCAGATCGGCCGACTTCATCACGTCCAGCAGCTGGTTCAACTCATGGCGCTCAGCTTCAGGGCTGATGCAAGATCCGTAGCACAGCGGATGTCGGTCGGGGAGGGCGCCCTTCCCGCCCCCCGAGGTCACCACCGGGATGTTGGTGGCATCCACCAGCTCAACAAGCGCCTGCTCCGCGCCGGACAGAGCCACCCCGCCACCGGCCACTATCAGAGGAAGGCGGGATCGTGAAATGGCCGCGGCAGCTTCCTTGAGCTGGTCGGCGCTGGGCACGGTCCTCGGGGGAAAGGCCGGATCCTCCAATTCAATGTCGTCTGTTTCAACCAGTGCGTCAGGGGGGATTTCAATGCACACCGGGCGAGGCCGACCGGTGCGCATCTGGCGGAATGCCTCGGATACGGCCTCAGGGATGGCCCCAGGAGTGAGCACCTGTTGGCGCCACTTGGTGACCGAGCCGACGATGTCGAGCTGGTTGTCAACCTCGTGGTAGCTGCCCAGGTTCTTACCTATGTGGCCGCGGGGGATCTGTCCGGCTATTTGCAATACCGGTACCGAGCGGGAATAGGCGGTGGCCAAGCCCGCGGCGGCGTTGTAGACGCCCGCGCCGGGTGTGACAAGGGCTACCCCCGGTTTGCCAGTCGCGCAGGCATATCCATAGGCCATGTAGGTGCAGGCCTGCTCATGGCGGGTGGTGATCACCCGAATTTCAGGCTCATCTCGAAGTGCGGCGGTGATGCCGTTGATGTGTATGCCCGGGAGGCCGAAAACGACTTCGACGCCTTGGCGCACCAGCGACTTGACCAGCGCTTCCCCTCCGCTCAACCTCACCGGGCCATTCTTGCACCCGCAGGTCGGGCGGATTTGCAAGGCGGGCGGATTTACTGAACGGGCTCCAAGCGGTACACGGTGCCGTCGAAGCTCAGCACATACAGCTCGCCGGCTGCGTCTTCCCCGAAGGAGACCAGCGTGACCTGGGGGACGGACAGGCCGAGCTCAATCCGAGTGTCCACCCCCTGCTCGTCGATGGTCAGTGCCCACAGGCGGCCGGCGCAGTAGTCGCCGAACACGTAGGCGCCCACTAGGTGGGGAATGGCCGAGCCCCGATACACGTGGCCACCGGTGACCGAGCAGCCGACGTCGTGGCTATACACATGGACAGGGAAATCCAAGTTGTCGGGGGTGGCAGTACCGGAGAATCGTTCGTCGCCCTCGAACAAGGGCCATCCCAGATTGGCGCCTGGAGCCCAGCCGTCGGCAGCCCAGAGAACGTGGATCTCCTCCCATTCGTTTTGACCTACATCGGCGAACCACAAGTCGCCGGTAGCCTGGTCGAACGAGAACCGCCACGGATTGCGGGCCCCGTAGGCCCAAATCTCAGGGCGGGCCCCTCCGTCGACAAACGGGTTGTCGGCGGGGATGGAATAGGCCGATTCCCCGAAGGCCTGGGGGTCGATGCGGACCATTGTGGCCAATAGGGAGTCCAGGTTCTGGCCGTGGTTGAACATGTCGTTGGCGCCGCCGCCGTCGCCGAACCCGATCCACAGGTAGCCGTCGGGGCCGAAGGCGATATGGCCGCCGTTGTGGTTGCAGGCCGGCTCGTCCACGCTCAGAACCGCTCGGCCCTGATCGCTCTGCGCACGGTGCCCGCTCATGGGGTACTCCACGATCTGGTTGTCGCCCCCCACGTCGGTGTAGTGGGCATAGAGCTTCGACCCGTCGGGGGAAAAGGCGATGCCCAACAGCCCTTCTTCACATTCGGCGGTGGTCAGATCGCTTATGTCCAGCACCACCTCGGGAGGCTCGTCGCCATCGGCGCCCAACAGCCAAACCCGCCCGTCTCGGGTGGCCACGTACAGGTCCCCCGTACCGCCGCCGGTACCCGGTCGGGCCACCAGGGCTATGGGGTCGGGCAGCGACACCACCGGGGTCAGCACCAGGGAGAACTCTTGCGGCTCATCAATGGGTGTGGATTGGCTGTCACCGTCTTGCCCGGGAGCGGGATCGGCAGTGGGGGCTATGGAGGGCGGCTGGTCTGGTGAGGTGTTGCTGGTGGGGGAGGAGGTGCCGGATTCAGGGGCAGCGCTGCCGGGGGCTGTCGCGGTGTTGGTCTCCCTTCCAAGACTGAGACGATCATCATCGTCGTTGCCCCCGCAGGCGCTGGCCAGAAGGCCGACCGCGGCGATCACCGCCAGCAGCCGCCAAATGAGGCTCATGGCTGCTTACGCAGCGGCCGGATAAGGCCCTCTTGAACCACCGATGCCACCAACTCACCGGTGCGATTCCACGCCGTGCCCCAGGCCAGTCCCCGGGCGTTGGATGCCGAATTGGACACTTGGTCCAAGAAGATCCAGTCGTCCATGCGCAGCGGCCGGTGGAACCACATGGCGTGGTCCAGGCTGGCTGCTTGTATGTCGATCTCGTTTCCCCGTACCGGGAGGGCCTTGGTGGCGGTGTCCAGCACCGTCATGTCACTGGCATAGGTGAACATACAAGTGTGCAGGACGGGATCTTCAGGCAGCGTGCCGGTTGCTCGCAACCACACCTGCAAGCGGGGTTCTCGGCTCTGTCCTCGCTCGGCGGGCGAGCCGGTCACATAGCGCAGCTCGATGGGGCGGATCATCCGGCCCTGATCGTCCACCGGAAAACCGTCCCACACAAACGGCTCCAACTCTTCGGGATCGGGAATCCCCGTTGGCAAGTCGGTCTGGTGCTCGAAGCCCTCTTCTTCTTTGTGAAACGAGGCCGACATGGCGAAGATGGGCTGCCCATGTTGGATGGCGGTCACCCGGCGGGTGGCGAATGAGCGTCCGTCTCGCACCCGTTCCACCAGATACACCAGAGGGGCTGATACATCGCCGGGGCGAATGAAGTAGGCCTGGAGGCTGTGGACCGAGCGATTTTCCACCGTGCGGGTGGCCGCTACCAGGGCTTGGCCCGCCACTTGGCCGCCGAACACCCGCTGGCGATCCTCTTGGGGGCTGACTCCCCTGAAGATGTCCTCCTCGATGGGCTCCAGATCCAGCAGTTCGATGAGCGCATCTACCTCGGCCTGCATGACCGATTGATCCTACCGTTTGCCCCCAACCCTTCTTGCTGCTGGGGCCTTGCCGTAGTCGAAATTGCGAACTGCTGGGGTACGCTTATTCCTCCCCATGTCGCTCATTGACTCGGCCCGCGCCCACGTGATGGATAACTGGCAGCGTCTGCTGCGCTATTGCGGCACGTCCGCGGTTGGGGTGGTATTGGGCCAGACCATTCTGCGGGTGTGCTACGACCTCTTGGGCTGGTCGGGGCTGGTGTCCAACCTGGTGGCGTTCATAATCGCCAACATCCCGGTCTATTTCCTCTACCGGGGATGGGTGTGGAACAGCGATGGCCCTACTCAGTGGGGCCGAGTTGTTCTGCCTTTCTGGCTGGTCTCGCTGGCCGGGCTGGCTGTGTCGTCGCTGGCCGTGGGCCTGGTGGACGCCGCCACTGACAACGGCTGGTATATCACCGCGGCGTCGGTGGCCGCGTTCGGCACCGTGTGGCTGGTGAAGTACGCGTTGTGCGACCGCTATCTGTTCGGCACTCTGGTGGAGGGCGATGTCCCCTCCGAGCGGGCCTCCGAATTGGCAGGCGATGGAACCCAGTCGGCGGGCGTTCGCTGAAGCGGCCCGGGGGTTCATGCCCCCCGATGAGGGGCTGGCCCTGCACCAGGCGGCCTGCGATCTAGAAGCCGATGGTCCGCTGCTCGAGGTGGGCAGCTACTGCGGCAAGTCTTCGGTGTATCTGGGCGATGCCGCCCAAGCTCAGGGGCGGACGCTGTTCGCCCTCGACCACCACCGGGGCTCCGAGGAGAACCAGCCCGGCTGGGAGTGGCACGAGCCCGACCTCGTGGATCCCGAGGTCGGCCTGATCGACACCCTGCCCCACTTCCGTCGCACCGTGTACCAGGCCGGGTTGGAGCAGAGCGTGGTGGCGCTGGTGGGCGACTCGGTGGCCATTGCCCAAAACTGGTCTACGGCGCTGGCCTTTCTGTTCATCGACGGCGGCCATGGCACCGAGCCAGCCCACGCCGACTACGAGAACTGGGTGCCCCACGTGGCCATCGGCGGCCGCCTGGCCATCCACGACGTGTTCCCCAACTCCGCCGACGGCGGCCGCCCGCCCTATGAGATCTACTGCCGGGCCATGGAGTCTGGTGCCTTCGCTGAGCTCCCCGCCACTGGTTCGCTGCGGGTGCTGACCCGTCACGCCCTCGGCATCTGACTAGGCACGCCACTAGCTTCTGAGGCGTGAATCAAGAACAGAAGTTGGTGTCAGGCGATGCGTGGCAGGAGTTCTGCGATCGATTGAAGGCCGCGGGTGATCGGCTCTTGGAGGACGACTATCCGGCAGGGGCAGCGGATCGGGCCGAGGGGTATCGGCATTTGGGCCGGCTGCTGATGCAGGGGTGGATGGAGCAGGTGGAGTTTGCCGATCGGAACTTCCCGGTGATGTACCGCCACAACGACGATGTGATGCGCTGGGGCGGCCCCAATGTGGACAACACCTACTGGCGAGCCCATGTGAGCGAAGAGCACTCCTATCGGGTGAGCGGGTGGCTGCCGCCGGGGGCTATGTTCGTGATCCAAAGCGCCCATGGGGAGATGCACCAGCACCGGCTGGGCATAACCGCCGAGCGCTCCAGCGACGATTTCGCGGTCGAGTCCGACGGCAGTTTCACCTTCATCGTTAGCGCCACCCCCCACGATGGCAACTGGCTACCCATCGATGAGCACACCGACCACATTTCGGTGCGGGAGTACAACGTGGACTGGGGAGCCGATGAGCCGGGGCGATTCTCCATCGAGCGGGTGGGAAGCGAGGGCGAGCAGCCGGGGTCCCTCGATCCGGGCGATCTGGTCGAAGGGCTAGACCGGGCCATGGCCTGGGCTGAGGACGCCTTGGTGTTTTGGAACCAGTGGATGGACCGGAGCCGTCGGGCTGCGCCGCCCAACGTGTTCTACGGCCCCCGCTCGGTACCGGGAGGGGCCGATGCCATCGGCTACGGCGGTTGCTCCTATGAGCTGGCCCCCGACGAGGCCTTGGTCGTTACCTGTGACGTGCCCGACGCCCAGTACTGGTCGTTCATGCTCTACAGCTACGCCTGGTTCGAGTCACTCGACTTCGCCAATCGAACAGTGAGCCTCAACAACGCCCAGATCGCGGTTGATCCCGACGGCCGCTTCCGCATCGTGGTGGCCCACCAAGACCCCGGCGTGCAGAACTGGCTCGACACCGAGGGCCGCCCCGAAGCGCTCATCACTTTCCGCTGGGTGCTGAGCACCACCATGCCCACTCCCGAGGGCCTCGTGGTCCCATTCGCCGAAATCGACCACCACCTCCCCGACTTCGTCACCCGCCTAACCCCCACCCAACGCGCCGCCCAAATCGCCACCCGCCGCCAATCCCGCGCCCACCGCTTCCGCTGCTAGCCATAGGAGAGGCCAGCGATTCTCATTCTCGACGTTGATTTGGCTCTACTCGAGGTAGTGCCACTGCCCGTCTTCGACCACTTCGGAGCGAACCACGGTCAACTCGCCATGGTGGGCGTGACGCCAGAAGACGGCGAGCACCTCCCCGTTTCCCGTGGCAGATGGCGCAAGTACTCCGCCGAGTCCCAGTGTGCTCGCGGCGTCTCCAACGAACTGGCACGCTTCAAATGGTCCGTCGAGGGCCTCGAATGAGAGCCCGACAGCGGACATTGCGCCTTCAGCCGTTAGGTCAGCCACCTGTAGCTCCGTAACAGCAATGGTATGGACAGTCCGGGGTAGGAGGGACTCTGGTCCCGTGCCTTGACCGGCCGCCATGCGGTGAAACTCGGCTCGGCAAGTTGCCAGCGGCCTCGCCAAGTACACAGTCTCGATTCCAGGCGGGTTCCATCGGCCCCCCATCAAGCTGGAACCAGCGCCGGATAGCGGATCTCGATGAGGTCCCGTATGGCGGTAGAAGACACCATCGATGTGCGATGGTCCGAGTTCATCCAGGACTCGGTAGAGGTCGGGAGTAACCATGAATTGAACGGGTGTGTTTATACGATGACGCCGTCGGCCAAGGCTTCGATGACGGCCACTACGGACCTGAAGTCGCCGTTGTGAATCCTCTCCGCAGGCGAATCTCCATCAAGCAGACGGTTTGGGGACAGAATCCACAGGTTTGCGTACTCAGGATCCAACACCGACTCCAGTTCTTTAGAGACGTAGGCAAGTTCTAGGAGGCGTTGCCGGGAGAGGCGCTGTGGCTCGGTGACTCCAGCGGACCAGCGACCCACTGACCGTCCACTTGCATCGACGATATCCCCGATATCGTCGTGTGTGAGCCGTGTGGAGTCAACAATTGATGTCAACTTGTTAGCTAGGGCGCTACTCAACTGACCACTCCTCTGTCTCCTTGTTTGGCAACTTGATTGGAGTGTACAATGTCATATACTATGTCGTCCAGTCTGACGAAAAAATATTCGTAGGAAGAATCCAATGGGAATCGAATTCCACCTCAGCCGAAATGACCACAGAGTTGTAGAGGACTTCTTGACGGACGCGGACTACCGCGTGCTTGACGCGATACGCATAGATGGACACAACACGAGGTGGCAGCAGGGAGTCATCGAAGCTGCGGCCGGCATAAGTGTCCCTGTGTTCATTGAGCTACTTCTTGACCGACTGGAGAATCCAGGCTTTGACTATGGACCGCTGGCGTACCTCCCTGATGGTGGCCTATCGATTCCGAAACTGGCATCGAGTGTCAGCGCACGCGGGGAACTCGTTGAGCGGTGTGTTGAGTTTCAGCATGCCGTTGGGGCCGAAATTGTTGCCCCCCACTTCTTCCAGTCGGATTCAGTTCACGACGACCTAGTCATTGCGCTCGTCCAGGAGACAGTCCGTCAGGCTGCGGATCCCGTGCGAGCAGTAGTTGCCGCCAATCGTGATCGCCTAGCTGCTGACGACTTCAGGCTCGCGCGATTTGTGAGCGAAGAGCTGGCGACTCTTGGAGTCTCCACCGTCGAGTTGCGACTATCCCCAACTGGGGACCGCGATATGTCAGTTTCGAAGGTTTCGTCTGTTCTTGAGATTGCTGACATCTTTAGCCAAGGCCACCAAGATGTGGCGCTCGGCAATCAGGGGATTATCGGACCTGTGGCAATCGCGCGGGCCGCGACACGCGGATTCACCGTAGGGGTCGGTCTCCGAGAAAAATATGACTACTCGTCTCTACGGAAACCACAGAGAGCCAAAGGCAAGGATGAGCACACCTACGGCCCGCAAGCCGGAGTCTATTTGCCCACCGCAGGTACCACCGTTAGTCGAAGGATGGCAGAAGCCTTGTACCAGGATCCCAACATCCGGAGTCGGCTGCGTTGCCGATATCCCTGCTGCGAGGGACGCATTGACGGTCCGGCTCAAGACCCCCGTAAGCACTATCTCTATAGCCGCACGGCACAGATTTCAGAATTGATTGACCGACCTCTTGCATGGCGCGGCCAGATGGAAAAGCGCCGGATCGAAGAGGCGGTTCACATCGTCGAGATCATCAACGACGGGCATGTTCCTGAGAAGTGCCACCCCATCAAAGACCGGACGCTCAAATCCCTCGTTGCCATTCTTGATCAAGAATCAGAGCAAACCAGCCTGCGGTCCGCGTAATTGCCACCCTGCTGCGACGCGGACCCACGTACGGGAGTCATTTGGTCGTCAATCTGTCAGGTCTTCCCAGACCCAGCCGGGGGCTGAGCTGCGCTTTGGCCTAGAGCATCTCGAACCGATTGCTCGACGACGTCGGCGACGGATTCGGGGTTCTCATGCTCCCAGAATCGCATCACAGTCCAGCCGGCCTCTTGGAGGTGGACGTCGGTGTCTTGGTCGCGGGCGATGTTGCCGGTGATCTTGTCCGACCAGTACTCGGAGTTAGTGGACGGCTGGGTGTGGTGCTCAGGGCAGCCATGCCAGTAGCAGCCGTCCACGAATACCGCGATCTTGGCTTTGCGAAACACCAGGTCGGCCGTTCGGCGGAGTTCCGGTAGGGGTCGAGCCGCCACCCGGTAGCGCAGTCCCCGGCGATGTACCGCCGAGCGTATCGCTAGCTCCGGCTTGGTATCGCGGCTGCGGTTCCCCTGCATCGACTTCCGGGTCGCCTCAGAAGAAGCCCAAGACTCCTCCGGCAACCCGCTCATAAGCCGATGGTACTGCTATTGCCGTCTACTGTGGTCGCCATGACGAACCAAACGAGTAGGAGAGTCCTCGTACTTGTCGGAGTGCTCTGCTTGTTGGTCGCCGCGTGCGGTGATGACGACGGCAGCGGTGCAGCCTATGAGGCTGACCGGGTTGGTGGTATGGCCATGGCTGATCTCATCAACCCCGATGGTGACACCGTAGGTACTGCATCCTTCTATCAAGGACCGACCGGCGTATTGGTGGCACTCTCGGTAGAAGGCCTCACTCCCGGTGCCCACGGCATCCACCTGCACGCGGTTGGAGCGTGTTCGCCTGACTTTAAGGCGGCGGGCGGCCATCTCACGGCTACAGCCGACGCGGTACACGGTTTGAAGAACCTTGAGCGAACCGTGGACAACCATGACAACGGCGATCTGCCCAATCTCTACGCGGCGGCCGATGGCGTTGCCCAAGCCGAATACTTCACCTCACTGGTCACCATCTTCGGAGGCTCGATGCCCGCGCTACTTGACGCCAACGGTGCCACGTTGGTCATCCATGAAAACCCCGATGACCACGTCACCCAGCCCATCGGCGGTGCCGGAGGCCGCGTAGCCTGCGGCATAATCCGCTAAACCACCCCGCCTCCACCCATAGGTCTTGAGGTTCCCCCCTTTTCGTGGAGGCATGCTCTATAAGGAGGAGCTATGTCCAGACCGCGAAGAAATTTCGACCGGGAGTTCCGCGATGGTGCTGTTCGGATCGTCAAGGAGACGGGCCGGCCGGTGGCCCATGTGGCCCGGGAGCTGGGTGTGAACGAGGGCACGCTGGGGAACTGGGTGCGCCAAGACCAGGCCGAGCGGTCCGGCGGGCTGTCGGCAGATGAGCGGGCAGAGCTGGCGAGGCTCCGAAAGAGGGTGGCGGAGCTGGAGATGGAGCGCGATGTCCTCAAACGATCCGTGGTCCTGTGGGTGAACGAGGCCACTCGATGACAGCTGAGATGGCTGGGTTCATCGATTCCCAGAGGACCGATCACGGCGTGCCTCACGCGGTGTCGCTGCGGGCGCTGGATGTCGCCCCCTCGACGTTCTACAAGCACCTCAACCGTCCGCTGACCCAGATGCAGGTCCGCCGCCAGGCCCTCGACGCCGAGGTCAAAAAGGTCTTCGGCAACTCTCGGGGGACTTACGGGTCGCCCAGGGTGCGCGCCCAGCTGCGCCGGGACGGGATACCGGTGTCGAAAAAGACGGTGGAGGCGTCGATGGCCCGCCAGGGCCTGTCCGCCCGCCCCAACAAGAAGAAGGGCCTGACCAGCCAGAACCCCGCCCACAACGCCCCAGAGGATCTATTGCGGCGGGACTTCAGCGCTTCGGGAGTCAACCAGAAGTGGTGCGGCGACTTCAAAGAAGTCAAAACCTCAGAGGGCCCGGTGTTCTTGGCGACAGTTTTGGACCTGTGCTCGCGGCGCATGGTCGGGTTCGCCACCTCCGATGACTATCCGACAGCGGAGCTGGCCAAAGCCGCCATCAACACCGCCGTGGCCACCAGGGGCGGGAACATCGACGGCGTGATTTTTCACTCCGACAAGGGGTCGCAATACACCGCAGGGGCCTTCGCCGCCGCCTGCCAGCGCCTCGGAATCCACCGATCCTCCGGGCGCACCGGCAACGCTTTGGACAACGCCCCCGCAGAGTCGTTCTTCTCCACCCTCCAGCACGAGCTCGTCGACCGGCGCTCCTGGGCGACCAAAGCCCAAGCCCGACAAGAAATATCGCTGTGGGTCCACAGCTGGTACAACCAGCGCCGGCTCCACTCAGCTATTGGGATGGTCCCACCGGTAGAATACGAACACACCCACACCCCCAACCCCCACAACCAACCTCTCCACGAAAAGGGGGGAAGCTCAGTCTCCAAGTCCCCGAGTTCAGGCCTGAGGCCGCTAGCGACACCGGGACCTTCGTCATGTTGATCCGCGAAAGTGTCACTGGCCACGGCTATCGTCAATTGAAGCGTCAATGTCTCGTGTGCAGCGCGAGACCCTCCTAATCAGGGCATCGACCCCATGAAGAGCAACACGAATGGGTGCAATGGCAGTTCTCATCGGATCAAAGAGCAACTGGCGTTGGCTGAATCAAACGGTTCAATCGACACTCCCTTGGTGCCATCTAGCAGACCTGAGCTGAGTGCAGCAGAGTTCTTTGCTGGCATCGGTCTGGTGAGGGCTGGTCTAGAGAGGGCGGGCGTCAATGTGGTGTGGGCGAATGACATTGAGCCGGTCAAACAGGCGGTGTATGCGTCCAACTTCGATGCTGCTCACTATGTTCTGAGAGACATTCGGGGGGTGCAGGGATGCACGGTGCCGAGTGTTGACATTGCGACGGCCAGCTTTCCTTGTGTGGACCTGTCGCTCGCGGGGAATCGAAAGGGGCTGGAGGGGGAGCAATCTGGGCTGTTCTTTGAATTCTCCCGAATCCTGAGGGAGATGGGGGAGCGAATCCCGCCCGTAGTGATGATCGAGAACGTGTCGTCATTCCTGTCTTCCAGAGGAGGGGAAGACCTTCGGGTAGCGATCACAGAGCTCAATACGTTGGGGTACGTCTGTGATGTGCTGACGGTGGACGCAAGTTGGTTTGTTCCTCAATCGAGGCCCCGCCTGTTTATCGTTGGCGTTCTCGAACCACTTGGTGGTCCTGCTTCAGGGGTGGCCGGACACTTGCGCTCCGAGTCAGCGGCCGCGTTCGTGATGGCCAATCAAGATCTGATGCTTCAAGAACTGTTGCTTCCTATTCCATCACAAGATGACCGCCAACTTTGCGACGTGGTGGAGCGTCTCTATCCGGAGGACGAACGTTGGTGGGATGGCGAACGGTTTGGGAAGTTTATGGGATCACTGTCTCCTCTCAATCAAGATCGCTTGGCTCTACTGAAGCAAGACAGGGTCACCCAATGGCGCACTGCCTACCGACGGACCCGCAATGGAGCACCTGTGTGGGAAATCCGCGCGGACGATATTTCAGGTTGCCTCCGCACGGCACGAGGCGGTTCTTCTCGGCAGGCAGTCGTCGAGGTCTCTCCAGGTGGGGTTCGAGCACGATGGATGACGCCGCGCGAATACGCCCGCCTTCAGGGAGTTCCTGATGAATTCGACTATTCCGCAGTTACCGATGCTCAGGCGTTGTTCGGTTTCGGTGATGCAGTTTGTGTGCCAGTGATCGAATGGCTCGCTGAACATGTGCTGGTGCCCGCTGTAATGGCGATGGAAAGTCGAGTGATCGCAAAGGCTGCTGTGTGAACGCTGAGAGTATTGCCGGCGTGCTCGATGCTGACATCGGGCAGTGGTACGAGGCTCAACGCAACGAAGGCACAGTCAACCGCAACGTGATGGCAGTCGGACTCATCATGTGCGAGCACATGAGCACTCATTTCCCTCTCGACGAAATCGAGTGGTTCACCGGTTCTCAGGTTAGTCTTCTCGGCGGAAATCGCATTAGACGGATTCTTGCCCGACACGGGGAAGAACGTCCGTTCGCCAGTGAGGGGGGACGTACGAGTCGCGGAAGCCAAGACCTCGCCCGCTCGTTTCAGGAGGTGGTCAATGGCTCATCGGCTGCGGGTGAATTCGAAGAGCTGGACGAGGACGACAAGCTCTCTGTCATCAATCTTCTCCAGGAGAGGATGGTTGGGCGAATCCGGGCCGACTTCTATGATCGCCAGCGCCTGCCACTAGAGATTGATTTCAACAAGCAGACTCGTCACACGGTCGACGGACTGTTAGCCGCCGCCAGAGAAAAGGGCGGCAACACAGTTGGGGCGGTGGCACAGCATCTCGTGGGTGCGACTCTGGAGATCAGACACCCTGATCTTGCAATTGAGAACCAGAGCTACACGACTGCCGACCAGCAGACGGGTCGAGCTGGCGATTTCATGGTCAATGACACTGCGATCCACGTGACCGTAGGCCCTAACGAGGCGCTAGTCGCAAAGTGTCAAACCAACATCGAACAGGGTTTCCATCCTCTGATCCTTACGTTGGAAGAGAGGACGGGAACGGCTCGGGCTCTTGCAGATAACATTGGGATCAGGGACCGCGTTGCAGTTCGCGGAATTGAGGACTTTGTAGCTGGAAGTATTGTCGACATTGCCAGGTACTCAGAACAAGAAACTCGCCGGGTGTTTCGCCAGCTCTTCGATACCTACAACTCACGTGTGGCAGCAGTGGAACCGGACCCTTCACTTCTAGTAGAGATTCCCGACAATCTGTCCTAGTTTGCGTAACTTACCAGAAGTGGCTCGCCATTTGGTTTGCCATAGATTCTACGTCGGAAAATGCGCTCTCAACCCTATCAATGTCTTGCCCAAAGAGTCCATGGGCGATTGGAAGCCACTGATCCTTCTGAACGTCAAATTCCTGTTTCATCTGTACGTCACGTCTAGTCCCAAATCTTCTCCAATTAAAGCATCCGAATCTAGGCCCATGATTCGTACCCCAATTTCCAGCCTGGAACTGTCGAGTAGCATCATAAGCAAGTAGGCAGAGCATAACCTCTGTAGTGTCAAATGTATCAATATAGTCCTGCTCAGAAGTTACTACCTGTTTGAGGGGTTCATGTAGGACCTGGAACAATAACTGTGATGCTGGAGTATAGTATTTCTGATTTCCTCCTTGTCGAATATGATTCAGGATCGCGTTAGCAGATTGATGACCAAGAGGATCATGTTGATCGATTGTTCCAATAAGTGGCATGGAATAACCTGTATTCCTGAAATTCGATACAGTTGTATCGACTAGCAGTCCCTTCAAAAGCGAAAACCGATTTCGATTGACTGCCGCTGTAGATCCAGCGTACATTAGCAACACTTGGGGGAGCGTCTGGATGTTGGGGGAAACGCTAGAATTGATGTGTGCGTTTCCTCGGTTTCTCACTTGCTCAAGGCTCCGTTGCCAAACTTCATGGGAATCTGGCTGGGACCAAGCACAACCATATGCAAATGAAGCTATAATGGGCATCATGACTTCGACATATCGCTGGAATAACTCGAAATACTCTGTGTTTATCTGAGTTGTTGTGTTTGCCTTCTCGTCAAGATCAATGAGTTTCTGGCAAACGTTTTCTACCTCTCCTCGCAAGAGATTATCTAGAGATGCCGAATTGGCTCCTGAAGTGATGAGCTCTATGGTGCGAGCCATTAGAGCTTCTTGCTGCAAAGGATGCGATCTTCGTGCAGATTCTATGGCAGCTATGGATTCAGAAAGGTCCGAAAAAAAGCTATCCGCGTCCATAATTGGTACTTCTACTGCATCTCGGGAATTAATCATCTCCATCGTCTCGTCAGCTACATCCCCATGCATAGTGATATACATTGGGTACCTACGGGAACGGACGGCAGTCACAGTAGACCTTAATGCAGGATCCCATTCACCGGACCAACCACATGCTACTAGGCCATAGTCTTCTAGGGTCTTTTTCAGGAGTCTGTCTGTGTCAGTCTTGTATTGGCTAAGATCTTCTTCAGTCGCAAGGATGGAGTCTGGATTTCGGTAGTCCCCGTGTAGTTTGAAGACGACTACATTACAGTGCTGGAAAGGTTTTGCGCTGCGAGCTTGGGAATTGTTGTAAATGACTAGGTGTTCAACCCCGGCTTCATTCAGTGCGACTTCCAATAGATCATCAAAGTTGGTTGTGATGAATACCTTTATCCAGTCGTGTTTTGCGAGTTGAGCCAAGGAGTGGTGTGCATTGGTGGGTTTACGAATGTGGTCTGATCCGTTGTGAATAAACTTGGTCAACAATGCTACTCGGTCTGATCTTTGCGTCGTTAGCTCTCTGATGAGCGAGGAGAATCTAAGTTCACGTCCAAATTTGCGCTTGTACCATTCGCCTGGATCTGTATCGATACGCTCGCCACTTGCCGCGGCCAGTTCATTGGCTAGTTGCTCAGTGATCTCCCAACCAGTCGGAATGTCAGCTGTGCGGGAGACACCGGAGCCGATTAGTGCTGCATAGATCCCGGGCTGTGCATGAATCGCAAATGCCAATGAGGTAGCTGGATCGATTGAGGGGGCATTCATCGCGTGTAGCTCTGATTGTTGGCTTCAAAACGTCAGCCGATGGTGATTAGTTCGGGGAGGGTTCGGTGGTTGGAGAAGAGGGTGGAGGCGGGGGAGGCTCCGGATAGGGCGTCGGCGGCCAGGATCACGGCCGCCGCCGTGTATGAGGTGCGCTCGTCGGCGGGGAAGTGGGTGCGCTCGGGGTGGACCATGCCGGTGAAGTAGGAGCCGTCGTCGGCTCGCAGGTCTTGCACCCATTCGAACATCTCGGCGGCGGTGTCCCGCCGGCCCACACCGAGGTGGGCGATAACGCTCTCGCAAGTCTCCGCGGCAGTGACCCAGGGCCGGTCGGATACGCAACGAACTCCGAGACCGTCCATCACAAATTGATCGAATTGGGAGGCCAGTCGGGCCCGGCCCTCTTGTCCGGTGACCACGCCTGACAGAACTGGGTAGTACCAGTCCATGGCCCAACGATCTTTGGGGGCGAAGGCGTCGGGCTGGGTACGGATCACATCGGCCAGCCGAGCCGCGCTTAGCTCCCAGTCGGGCCGTTCATGGCCGAGGTGCTCGCCGGCGGCAATAGCGGCCCGCAAGCTGTGGCAGATGCTGGACGACCCGGTGAGCAGGGCGAACGACCACGGGGTGCCGTCGGCGTGACGGGCCCAGCGGATTTCGCCTCGGGGAAGCTGCAAGTCGAGCACGAAGTCCACTGCCCGCTCCACCACCGGCCACATCGACTCCAAAAAGCTCCGGTCGTCGGTGCACAAGTAGTGGTGCCACACGCCGGTGGCCACGTAGGCCACGCAGTTGGCGTCCAGCTTGTCTTGCTCCACACCGTCGGCCACGTAGTACTGGTGCCAGGCGCCGTCTGGGCGCTGGTTGTCCGCCAGCCACTGGTAGGCCCTCTCGGCTTCGGTCCGACGGCCCATTACCGACAGGGCCATGGCCGCCTCCACATGGTTCCATGGGTCGGCGTGGCCGCCAGGGAACCAGGGGATCATGCCGTTGGGCAGTTGCCAGTCGGCGATGCTGGCAGCCGTTAGGTCGAGGTCAGATTCCGACAAAACGCCGGCCACACACGGCCCGGCAAGCTTCTCGCTCCTCGGGGTGAGGGGGCCAGCACCGGCAAGGTCGGTCTCCCTTTGGTTGTGGGGTTCAGACGGCGACAAGCTCGGTCTCCCTTGAACTGTGTGATCCTGGCTTCCGGCTATAAAGAACCAGGCTCTTGCCCAGCACTGGACTCAGGACCCGTTCGGCAATTTGGGTGATTCTCGGTTGGCGAACAATATCCCATTCCAAGAGCCGACGATAAGCCGCCACCAGCCGATGGTCGTCCCGGTTGGGGCCGACCGCGCACCGCAGCCACCAATACGGGCTGTGCAGCGCGTGGGCGTGATGGCCGGAGTAGGGGACGAGCCCGGAGCGTCGAATCCGACGCCGGAGCTCGCTGCGTCGATAGATCCGTACATGGCCACCTACCGCCTTGGGGGCGTGATATTCGTCCGATAGCGCCCAGCAGACCTTTTCCGGGAACCAGGTGGGCACGGTCACGGCCAACACCCCGCCGGGGCGCAGAATCCGGGCCAGCTCGGCCAGCGCCTGATCGTCGGAGTCAACGTGCTCGAGCACCTCAGAGGCGATGATCCGGTCGAACGACTGGTCGGGGAATGGCAGGCAGGTGGCATCGCCCTGAGCGGCCTGGCACGTTCCGTGGTATTGCTCGCCGGCGTCAGTCATGGCCGCGAAAGTGGCCCTAACCTCGGCCAGCTCGGCCGATGCCAGGTCACAGGCCACCACATGAGCCCCCCGCCGGGCGGCCTCGTAGGCGTGCCGTCCAAACCCACACCCCAAGTCCAACAGCCGATCGCCCGGCTGCAAGCCCAAGCGGTGGTAGTCAACGGTCAACATGGCCTGGTGGGTGCCCCATCAATAGCCGAGTGAGGCCGTACCTAGGTGACGGGCTGCCACTCGTCCAACAGCGCCCGATAGTGCTCGACCGTCTGTTCGGCAGTGTGGCGCCAGCTCCATCGGCTGATCACCCGCTCCCGTCCTGCCGCGCCAATGCGGGCGGCCATGGTCGGATTGTCCAACACTTGGTTCAACGCGGCGGCCAGCGCTTCGCTGTCGCCGGGAGGCACCGACACGCAGGTCTGGCCGCTGGGACCGGCCACCTCGGGCAGGGCCCCGCCTGTGGTGGCCACCAGCGGCGTGCCACTGCACATTGCTTCGATGGCGGGCAGCGAGAAGCCCTCATAAAGCGATGGCACCACCGCCACCGAACTGGTGGCGTACAACTCTACGATGCGCTCGTCGGGCACCCCGGAGATGAACTCCACCACTTGGCTCAGACCCAGGCTGGCAATGGCCTCTGCCGAGGTTCCCCCCTCGCGGGGTTTTCCGATGACGATGAGGCGCACATCCCGCTCGGTGCGCAGCTTGGCCACCGCCTCCAACAAATGTCGCAGGCCCTTCATGGGCACATCGGCGCTCGCAGTGGTGATGATCTGTTCTGGCTTGCGGTCCACGCCAGGCAGCGGGCGGAATTGCTCGGGATCCACGCCCACCGGCACCACGTGCATCAGGTGTCGGGGCACATTTTGGTCGCGGGCGATGTCGTCGCGTGACGACTCCGACACGGTGATGATGCGCCGCAGGCGCCGGGCCACCCGGGCCTGCATCCCGGTGAAGGAGTACCAGCGCCGCTTGCCCAGCCGTTCCACCCAGCCCCGGGCGTGTTCCAGCTCCAATTGGCGGTCGACGGTGATGGGGTGGTGGATGGTGCCCAGCACTGGCAACCCGTCTCGCTCGATGGCCAGCAGCCCGTAGCCCAGCGACTGGTTGTCGTGGACCAGGTCAAAATCCCCAATCCGGGAGCGCAGCATTTGCCAGGCCCGAATAGAGAAGGCCAGCGGCTCCGAGAATGCGCCGGTCATGAACGAACCCACCTCGGCGGCGTCGGCCCACGACTTGATCTCCCAGAACCCCGGCATCCGCCCGGGATGGATGTCGTTGAAAATGTCCAGGCTGGGGAGCTGGTGAAGCGGGACTCGGTCGTCCAATATCGGGTAGGGCTGTCCGCTCAGCACCTCCACGTGGTGGCCGAGGTCGGTGAGCGCCTTGCTGAGGTGGTGGACGTAGACTCCTTGCCCGCCGCAGTGGGGCTTTCCCCGATACGACAAAAGGGCGATTTTGAGCGGTGGATCCGCCGAGACCATAGCCCTACAAGGCTTTCGGAATTCAGGGGGTTTGGCAAATGCTCAACCACCGAAATGGGCCGCTATCTTGGCGCCGTGCGAGCGCTAGTACAGCGGGCCGCCGAAGCCCGGGTTCGGGTGGACGGCGAGATCATCGGGGAGATCGGCCCCGGTCTGTGTTGCTTGGTGGGGGTGACCCACGATGATGATGCCGACACGGTCAAAAAGATGGCCGGAAAGCTCTGGAACCTGCGCATATTCACCGACGAGAACGGGCACATGAACCTCTCGGTGGCCGATACCAGCGGTGAGCTGCTGGTGGTGAGCCAATTCACCCTTTACGGCGACATAAGCCGCGGCCGCCGCCCTTCATTCCTGGGCGCCGCCGCCCCTGACCAAGCCGCCGCCCTGATCGACGACCTGGTCGCCGAACTTCGCAATCTGGGCGCCACCGTCGCCACCGGTTCCTTCGGAGCCATGATGGCCGTCGAACTGACCAACGACGGCCCGGTCACCCTGATGGTGGAGGTCTGATCAGCGGGGTTTGCGGCGCGGTGGTGTGGGGGAGCATTGGTGCGCGATCCAAGCGGCTAGGAGGGCGGCGAGGGCGAGGGCGATCATGGGCCAGGGGCCGGCGCGGGTGGCGAGAGTTTTGCCGGTACGGAGTTCAACTTCGGTTTGGATGACCTTGCGCTCAGACACGCCGGTGCGCTGGTAGACGTTGCCGTCGGGGTCGACGAAGGCGCTGAACCCGGTGGGCGCCGATTGAACCACCCAGCGGCCGGTCTCCATGGCCCGCAGCCGGGAGCTGGCGATTTGCTGGGTCTGCACGATGGTGAGCCAGTAGCTGGCCCCATTGGTGGGATTTAACAACACCTGGCCGCCGTTGCCGATGGCGTCGCGGGCCCGATCCTCGAAGAAGATCTCCCAGCTTATGGACACCCCGAGGCGGCCCACGGGAGTCTCCACCACCGCGGGGGTATCGCCCCGGCGCATGTCTCGGGCCGGCAGATAGTCGGGGGCCAGCGGCTCGATAAGCGATCGCAGGGGCACGTACTCACCGAATGGCACCAGCCGAACCTTGTCGTACCGGTCCACCAGATTGCCATCGGGGGCGAACACAGCGGCAAAGTTGGCTGCCTCGGTGGCCGATACGTCCTCGACCACTCCGGCCACCAGCGTGGTATCGAGTTCTTGGGCCAACTCGGCCAGCCGCTGCCGCTCCTCGCTGTTGGCGAACAAGCCGTGGACATCCACCACGTCTTCGGGCCACACCACCAAGTCCACCGGGGGCTGTACCAGTTGGCTGGCTTCCAGATGCCGTTCGAACACCACCCCCGGCTCGGTGTTGGCCGCTCGGGTCCGCTGCGGCCCGCCTCCCTGCACCACGGCCACGTCGATGGTGCCGTTGGCTGAGCCCCGGGGGGCCAGCGCCGCCCAGCCCCAGAACCCCACTACAACCACCGCCAGTGCCAGCGCCGCCTGCCACCGGCGGTCGAGTGCGGCGGCCAGCACCATGGCAATGGCCGCACAAACCCCCGCCAACAGCAATGGACCCAGCACCCGCACGGTGGTGGCCCAGGGGGTGTCGACCTGGCTCATGGGCAGGGTGGCCAGCGGTACCCCGCCGAACGGCCATCGCCACCGAATCGCTCCGGCCAGCACAAACAGGCCGGGCAGCGCTACCCATCGACTGCGTCCCGGTGGGCAGGCCGCCCCCGCCAGGCCATATAGCGCGGAGAACACCACGCACACAGCTAGATAGCCGGGCAGGGTGAAGTCCACCATCCAGAACGTGGCCGGGAACAACCAGCCCGCGCCGAACCCGAATCCCCGCCACGCCCGGGCCCACATCGGCTGGTCGGCTACTAGGCGTTCGAAGGCCACCAGACCCACCAGGGCCAGCGGCCACCATCCCCACGGTGGCATCGACAGGGCCACCAGCCCGCCCGCCGCCAAGGAGCCCGCCGCCGTCCACCCGCTGGTGCGAGCCCACACCGCCAACTTCGGGCTGCTCATCGGGCGACCGCGCCCATGGTCAGGCTTGCGGAGATCATCATCGGGAGACCGCGCCCTGAGCCACGCTGACCTGGGCCGCTTCACGACCCTGGTGGATACAGGCCGGAATCCCCAAGCCCCGAGCCCATGCCCCGGTCACCCGCAACCAGGGGACATTTTGGGCCAGCGTCTGCTCGATGTTGGCCACCAAATCCAGATGGCCGGGCCGCAACTGGGGCAGCGACCGCTCCCACCGGCTGATGCGAATTGTGTGGGGCTGGGCGTCGAGCCCCATGGTCGCGGCCAAGTCGGCCCTCACTGCCTCCAGCAGTGCATCGTCGCCGAGGGTCAGCGCCCGGTCATCGCCATAGCGACCGGCCGACACCCGCAGCACCACCGTGTTGGGCGAGCCCACATGGGCCCATTTGCTGGAAGCCCACGAGCAGGCGGTAATGGTGCGATCCTCTACCGCGGGAACGAGGTAGCCCGACCCCGCCATGGGATGTTCGACGTCGGCGGCGTCATACGCCAGCGACACCAGCACTACCGAGGCGTAGTCGATGGTGCCCAGCAGTTCGGCCGTGCGGGCCGACACAGGAGCCACCAGGGCGCGGGCAGCGTCGGCGGGGAGAGTCACGATCACCTGGTCGGCATCTATCTCACCCAGGTCAGCCACCGGGCTCGACAATCGCAGCCGGTCGCCTAGTTGGTCGGTCAGCTCGTCGGTCAGCCGGCCCAAGCCGCCAGGCAGCGTATAGAACACCGGCGCGGCCGGATCGGCCGTCGACGACGCGGCCAGCCGACGCAGCTCCCGCACCAAGCTGGAGCCCCGGGAGGCGGCCTCGGCCAACTGCGGTACTGCCGCTCGCACGCTCAAGTGGTCGATAGAAGAGGCGTTAATCCCCCCGACAAGTGGATCCACCAGCCGGTCGGCCAGCTCATCGCCCATCCGTCGCCGCACCAGCTCGCCCACCGACTGGTCACCGGCCAGCGGCGACCCGGCCAGCTCAGGCTCCTGGCGGGCGCGGTCCACTCCCTCCTCCGAAATGATCCCCGAAGCGGCCAGGGCGTCGAAGTCCAGCGGCACACCCAGCATGTTGGGTTGGGGCAGCGCCCGCAGCGCTCCTCGGGAGTACACAAATGCGGCCCGCTGGGCGGGCGAAACCAGCTCAGCGCCCAATCCCAGCTCCTGGCACAGTTCTATCGCCCACGGCACCCGGGCTAGGAACGCGTCCGCCCCTTCGTCCACCGGCTGACCGGCCAATTCGGTGGTGAGAAGCCTCCCGCCGGCCCGCTCGGAAGCCTCATATACCACCACCTCGGCCCCGGCCCGGACGGCTTCATACCCGGCGGCCAACCCGGTAATGCCCGCTCCAACTATCGCAATTCTCACGGGGCGGCCTTGTACCCGTGTACCAACTCCACCACCCGCTCCAGCGTCTCGGGGTCGGTTTCGGGCAGCACCCCGTGGCCCAGGTTGAACACATGGCCGGGCTGTCCACCATTGCGGTTGAGCACATCGGTGACCCGCTGCGCCACCACCGGCCACGGCGCCAGCACCGCGGCTGGGTCCAAATTGCCCTGCACGGCCACGGCGGGTCCCAGCCGCTCACGGGCGTCGTCCAGATGAACCCGCCAGTCCACCCCCACCACGTCGGCCCCCGCCTTGGCCAACAGTTCCAGCAGCTCGCCGGTACCTACCCCGAAGTGGATGCCAGGCGCTCTCTCGTGCCTGTCGCCCAGCTCGGCGAAAATCCGCTGACTGGCGGGCAGAACGAATTGTCGGTACTCGTCGGGGGCCAGTGCTCCCGCCCACGAGTCGAACAGCTGAAAGGCGGAAGCGCCGGCGTCAAGCTGTGATGCGATGGAGGCAATGGCCAGGTCGGCCAAGCGATCCAGCAGAGCCGCCCACAATTCGGGTTCGCTGTGCATCAAACGCTTGGTAAGGGCGTGGGTACGCGACGGCCCCCCTTCCACCAAGTAAGAGGCCATGGTGAACGGCGCCCCCGCGAAGGCAATCAAGGGCACGTCCAGATCCGCTACCAGGTTGCGGACCGCTTCCAGCACGTAGCCGGTATCGGCCACGGGGTCGAGCGGGCGGAGCCGGTCCAGGTCGCGGGCCTCCCGAAACGGGTGCTCCACCACCGGCCCTACTCCAGGCACGATGTCCACCCCGAACCCAATGGCGTGGGTGGGCACCACGATGTCGGAATACAAGATGGCCGCGTCCACCCCGTAGCGGCGCACCGGCTGAATGGTTATCTCGGTGGCCACTTCGGGCCGGGCGATGGTGTCCAGCATCGAGCCCTCCCCCCGGATGGCCCGGTACTCGGGCAGCGACCGACCGGCTTGGCGCATAAACCACACCGGCACCCGTTCGACGGGCAGGCCCCGACAGGCCCGCAGAAAAGCGTCATTGGTGATGCCAGCACCGTCGGCCACGCATAAACGGTACCGATCACCACCGCCCTCAGTACCATCGCCCAGCACTACCGCCCCGGTACCATCAACGGCGTGCGCCGGTCCATTGACGACTACCCCTTCGACCCCGCCGACCTTCCTCCCGGTGACGACGACGAGTTCTCCCCGGTTTCATGGGCGGTGGCAATTGCCGACGATTACGAGGATGCCATCCCCCGGGTGGTGCTCACCATTGAGGAGGTGGGCCAAGCCGGTTACGGCCTGGTGGCCCACCTGTCTCCGCCCCTGGCCCGCCGCCTGCGGGCGGCCATCGGCGATGCCCTCAAGGAAATTGGCGAGGCTGCGTCTGCTTAATTATCCATCGGCGTACTAGACTTGAATGTTCACTGATTTTGAACTCAGTCTGAGGAGTCTCCGATTCATCCGGATCACGCCGCGGAGCAGACATACATCGATCGGGCCCACCAAGCCCTCAAGACGGCCCGGGAGCGGGCCCTGTCACTAAAGGGCATGGTGGAGGTGGGCGCGGGCGGCACCCACCAGGCCCGTTATGAGCGGGAGATCATTTGGGACTCCATCAGCACCCGCCTCAGCGCCCTTGATATCGGCAACGCGTCGCTGGTGTTCGGTCGTCTGGACTGGAGCGAGGATCAGGGGGGCGACCGCCTCTATGTGGGCCGGGTGGCAGTGTGGGATGACGATCAGGAGCCGGTGACCATCGACTGGCGGGCCCCGGCAGCCGAGGCCTTCTACCGGGCCACCGGGAGCGAGTCCATGGGCCTGTCCCGCCGCCGCCATTTCGTGACCCGGGGTCGGGAACTTCTGGGGGTGGAAGACGAGTATTTCGGCGAGACCAATGGCCGCGGGCGTATGCCATTGGTGGGGGAGGCCGCGCTTCGAGCTGGTTTGGAAGCCGGACGCACCGGACGCTTGGCCGACGCGGCCGCCACCATCCAGGTAGAGCAGGACGCAATCATCCGCTCCCCGTTGTCGGGCCTCCTTGTGGTGCAGGGGGGCCCCGGAACCGGCAAGACGGTGGCCGCCCTCCATCGAGCCGCCTACCTGCTCTACACCCACCGCTTCCCCCTCGAAGGCCAGGGGATGCTGGTGCTCGGTCCGAACCGCCTGTTCTTGACCTATATCGAGCAGGTGCTTCCCTCGTTGGGCGAGGCCGGTGTGGAGGTATCAATGCTGGCCGACCTGCTGCCCGGCACCCCAGTGAAGGGCCTTGACACCCCTCGCGTCTCCCGCATTAAGGGCGATCTACGCATGATCACGGTGTTGCGCCGAGCCCGCCGGGACCGCCAGCGCCCGCTGCGCGCCAACTTGGTGGTGAGCTTCGGCCTCCGGCGGCTACGGATCACCGTGGATCAAAGCGCTGAGATCGTGCGCCAGGCCCGCAAGCGGTTCCGCACTCACAATCGGGCTCGTCGCTTCGTCGAAGAGCAGGTGTACCAGCACCTTGCCGACAGCGGTGCCCGCGCCGATTCCCCTGCTCCCGACGTCGAAGCGGTGCGCGAGCAGCTTCACGGCAGCATCGAACTGCGAGAGGCCTTGGAGTGGATGTGGCCGGAGCTCACCCCGTCCCACCTGTTGCACGACCTGTTCGGCTCTCCGGCACTGCTCCGCTCGGCGGCGGGGTCGGTGTTGACCTCAACCGAAACCGACCTGCTCTACCGCTCCAGACTGCCCCATGCTTCTGAGGTGGTGTGGACGGCCGACGACGCCCCGCTGTTGGACGAGGCGCTGGCCCTGTTGGGCCCCCGGTCGGGCCACAAGCAGGCGGACTCTATTCGCACATACGGCCATATCGTGGTAGACGAAGCCCAAGACCTGTCGCCCATGCAGCTCCGGATGATCAGCCGCCGGTCGCTCAACGGGTCGATGACCGTGGTGGGCGACATCGCCCAGGCCACGTCGGCTTGGGGGCACGACTCTTGGGACAGCGTGATCGAGCACCTTCCCAGCCACTTCGAGCCACGATTTTCCGAGTTGACCATCGGCTATCGTCTGCCCGAGCCGATCATGGCGGTGGCCGCCAAAGTTCTCGACGCCGCCATGCCCGGTTTGGTTCCGCCGCAGTCGATCCGTACCGAAGGCCGGCCTCCCCGCTTCGTGACCGTCGCAGACCATCAATCCCCACCTTCCGGAAACGGTCAAAGGGTCGATCCGAGCCACAGCAGCTTGACCGCCGCCGTCGTGGGCGAAGTAAAGGCGGAGCTCAGCGCGTTGGCCAACGGGAATCTGGCGGTAATCTGCCACGACGCGCTCGCTGATGTCATCTCTGAGGCGCTCACCTCCGCCAACGTCGACCACGGACTGGTGTATGAGCGGGGTCTGGAGTCTCGGGTGACCATCGTTCCGGTGGAGCTGGTGAAGGGGCTCGAGGTGGATACTGCCATCGTGGTGGAGCCGGCGGACATCTGCGAGAAGCTCCCCAAAGGAATGCGAGCCCTGTACGTGGCCATGACTCGGGCCACCCAGCGTCTGGTGGTGGTACACGCCCGACCGCTGCCCGATTCCCTGCTGACCAAGGAGGCATGAGCCGATGGCCCATGACGCCCGCAACCTCACCGATGAGATGAACGTCTTTCTCCGGGATAGCCATCTGGCATCGCTCACCATCCTGCGCCCCGACGGCACCCCCCATGTAACCCCCGTTGGTTTCACCTGGGATTCCGCTACCGCCACCGCCCGCATCATCACCTGGGCCGGGGCCAAGAAGGTTCGCTTGCTGGAGGAGTCCGGGGGTGGCCGGGCCGCGCTGTGCCAGGTTGATGGCGGCCGATGGGTCACCCTGGAGGGGCACGCCAGTGTCACCGCCGATCCACAGCAGTGCGCCGACGCGGTGGCCCGCTACGGCCAGCGCTACAGCCCGGCCAAAGACCGGGGTGCCGACCGTAGAGCCATCATCATCAAGGTGGACACCGTGTTGGGGCGGGCATGACCCCCAAGGGCATCGGCCTGAGTGTCGATGTGCAGGAGTACCTGGTGGCCCACGGCGCCGGCATCGACCCCATCGCCCAAGAGCTCATCGATGTCACCGCTGAGCTGGGCGGCATCTCCCGGATGCAGGTCGCCCCCGAGCAGGCTGCCTTTATGACCATGCTCACCCGCCTGCTCGACGTGGAGTTCGCGGTGGAGGTGGGCACATTTACCGGCTTCTCGGCCCTGTCGATAGCCCGGGGATTGGTCCCCGGTGGGCGACTGCTGTGCTGTGACGTGAGCGATGAGTGGGTAAGCGTTGGGCGCCCGTATTGGGAGCGGGCCGGGGTGGCCGACCGCATTGAGGTAGTGATCGCCCCCGCGGTCGAAACCTTGGCCGCCTTGCCCGATGATCCCCCCATCGATTTGGCCTTCATCGACGCCGACAAGCGGTCGTACAAGACCTACTACGAGGAGATTCTCCGCCGGCTCAGTCCCAAGGGCATCATCCTGGTAGACAACGTGCTGTGGGGTGGCCGAGTGGCCGATCCCGACGCCGATGTTGTTGAGAACCCCGACACCGCCCACATTCGAGAATTCAACGACCATGTGGTTGCCGACCCTCGGACTACTCAGGTGATGCTCCCCATCGCCGACGGCCTCACCCTCATCACCCTGGCCCCATAAGGTGCGCCACCGGGCCCCGGCCGGCGCCCAATTCCCATTCAGCCGAACGCGCGATGCGCTCGCGGACAAAATCCTTGGCGCCCACGATCGCATCCAAGGGCTCCATTCCCGCCGCCAAAGCCGCGGCCACCACGGCTGAAAATGTGCAGCCGGTGCCGTGGTCGTTGGCAGTATCGATTACCTCGCCGGGCAGCTCGCTCCACCTGTAGTTGTGGTGTATCCAGTCGGTAGCGGTGACTTCTCCCGTCACCACCAGCCAGCCTGGGCACAATGCAGCCAAATCGGAAGGCTCGTCCAGCCCGGCTACCTCAGCGAGCACCAGAGCCTCCCGGGCATTGGGGGTGGCCACTGTCGCATGCCCCAGGAGTTCCAAATATGCGGCTTCGGCCCCAGCGTCCAGCAGTCGGTTCCCGGTAGAGGACACCATCACCGGATCCACTACCAGGTTGGGCAGCCGACCGGCCGCCGCGTATGCACCGATCACGGCGATCACTTCTTGACTGCCCAGCATTCCAGTCTTCACCGCGCCCACCGGCAGATCGTCGAGAACCGAGTCGAGTTGGCGGGCCACGAAGTCGGCCGGGATGGGATGTATCCCCTGCACCCCCACCGTGTTCTGGGCCGTAACCGCGGTGACTGCTGCGGTCCCGTGTACTCCCAGCGCGGCGAATGTAGCCAGATCGGCGGCAATCCCCGCGCCACCCGAAGGGTCTGATCCGGCCACGCTGAGCGCCACCGGGGGATTCTTCACGAATTCCACTCGTCTAAGAGGGCGGCAATGGTCTCTTCGGGGTTGGAGCTGCGAGCCACTGCTCCCTGCACGGCCACACCGGCCGCTCCGGCGTCTCGGCAGGCCGCGACACGGCCTACGTCGATGCCCCCCAAGGCGTACACCGGGACATGGGCTTGTCGGGCGATCCGACCCAATCCACCCAGACCCAGCGGTGGCCCGTAGCCCGGTTTCGACTCGGTTTCAAACACGGGAGAGATGGTGACGTAGTCCACTCCCTCAATCTCAGCTTGGCGCACATCATCGAGCCCGTGGCATGACCGTCCGACGATGCCTCGGTAGACCTTGGGGTACCGGTCGAACCCGGCCAGATGCACTCCGTCGGCAACCGGGTCGATCATTGAGGCCAGGATGAGGCAGTCGGTGTGGTCTCTCATGATCTTTGCCAGCTCACGCCTGATCTGCGGGGGGCGGCCTTTGGCACGGAAGACCACCGCAGGGGCGCTCACCACCACATCGGTGAGCACGAGCAACTCCGAGGCCAGCGCCCGCTTCGGACTGAACGGCCGGCGGTGATCAGTACTCGGTTGAGGTGTGCGAACTGGGCGCCCTTGGCCTTCCCGTCGACCGCGTTGTCGCGGGTCAGAACTCGGCACGGCCCTGGCTGGATGTTGAGGCCTCGGCACCGAAACGCTTGGGGATCCGCCCGGCCAGTCGGGCCTGCCGCCCGCCCTCAACAGCTAGCCGCATGGCGGTGGCCATCTGCTCGGGGTCTCGGGCTCGAGTGATTGCCGAGGCCACCATGACCGCGTCGCAGCCCAACTCCATGGCCAGCGCGGCATCGGAGGCGGTGCCGATGCCCGCGTCCAGCACCACCGGCACCGATGACTGCTCCACGATCATCTCGATGTTGTGGGGGTTGCGGATGCCCAGCCCCGACCCGATGGGCGCCCCCAGAGGCATTACCGATGCACACCCCAAGTCTTCCAAGCGGCGGGCCAGCACCGGGTCGTCGTTGGTGTAGGCCAGCACGGTGAAATCATCGTCCACCAGCGTTTCGGCTGCCTCTGCCAACTCGATGCCCTCGGGCAACAGGGTGATGTCGTCAGCTATCACTTCGAGCTTGACCCAGTTGGTTTCGAACGCCTCTCGAGCCAGCTTGGCGGTGAGCACAGCGTCGGCCGCGGTGTGGCAGCCAGCGGTATTGGGCAGAATGTCGAGGCCCAGACGGTCGATCACATCCAGCACCGAACCGGTGGCCTCGGGCGACACCCGCCGCAGGGCCACCGTCACCAGCTCGCACTCCGAGGCGATCAGGGCCCGCTCCAGCACGGCCAGGTTGGGGGAACCACCGGTGCCGGTGATCAACCGGCTGGTGAAGCTGCGCTCTCCCACGTTCCACGAATCGCCCATCTAGATCTCCTGCTCCAGGGTGACAGAATCGCCCATCTATCCTCCCTGCGCCGCTTCGAGGATCTCGACTCGGTCGCCTTCGGCCAGATTGGCCTCGCTCCACTGACTGCGGGGCACGATCTCCCGATTTACCGCCACCGCCACCCCCCGCTTGTTGGGAGCCAGTGCGCCAACGGTGCAGTTGGCCGGCACGTCGCGGCTCTCGCCGTTGACGGTGACGATCATGTTGGCCCGCTCATCCTGAAACTTCGCTGAGGGGCTGTTCGGACCCGGAAGTAGGGCCGTAATCGGAATGGAACCGGCTAGGGCTGAACGGGGATAGGTCCACCGGCGGTCTGCGTCCTATCACCAAAGCCGATACCGCAGCCGCGGTAATTGGCGCGGTGAGGATGCCGTTGCGGTAGTGGCCGGTGGCGTACACGATGCCGTCGTCGCCGGTGCCGATGATGGGGGCGTTGTCGGGCGCTCCGGGGCGCAGACCGGCCCACGTCTCCACCAGGTCGATCTCCCTCAGCCCGGGAAGCATGGCCAACACGTCTCGGAGCAGCTCGTAGATACCGCCCGCGGTGACCCGGGTGTCGAAGCCCTGCTCCTCTTGGGTGGCGCCCACCACGATCTCGCCATCGCTGCGGGGCACCGCGTACACGGTTGAGCCCTGCACCACGCATCTCACCGGCAGGCGCAACAGCCCTTCGGGGCCGCTCAGGCGCAAAACCTGCCCTTTGAGGGGACGGATGGGCACCCTCAACAGTCGGCCGGTCCATGCTCCAGCGGCTACCACCACCTGCTGGCAGGCCATCACCTGGCCGTCGGCGGACACTACTTGGTTGCGGGCTACCTCGGTGGCCGACACCGCGATGGTGGGCACCCGGTTCAGCAACTCGGCCACCACTCGGCGGGGGTTCACCTGGTGGTCGAGCGGCGAGTACACCCCGCCCCGCACACCGGGGGTGAGCAGCGGTTCGCGACTCCGGCATTCCCGGCTGCGGAGCCGCTCAACGGGCAGCCCCTCCTGATCGTGCAGGTCGCCCAGGTTGTCGAGCAGCGCCTTGTCGTCGGCGTCGTAGGCGGCCATCAGCGTCCCGTTCCGGCGATAGTCCACGGAGTCAACCCCGAGTTCGTCGGCAAACGCTGGCCACGCTTGGCTGGCGGCCAGGTTCAGTCGGAGGATATGGCTCTCGCCCCAATAGGCCTCGTGGATAGGGGCCAGCATCCCCGCGGCGGCGTGGCTGGCTCCGGTGCCGGGCGCGGGGTCGAGCACCACCACCGCAACGCCTTCCTGTTGGAGCTGCCACGCGGCCGAGAGCCCTATGATGCCGCCACCCACAATGATGACATCGGGCTTCGAGGGCATGTCGGGCTTCGGAGAATGGTCAGCCACCGAGCGCCTCCAGCAGCTCAGAGGTGGCCGCGATGGGGTCGGCGGCGTGGGCTACAGCACCGATCACCGCCACACCATGGGCCCCCGCGTTCAGCAGCTCTGGCACTCGGGAAGCGGTAATGCCGGCGATGGCGATCACCGGGATGTCCACCGCGGCGGCCACCTTCTCCACTCCAGCTGGCCCCAGCGGCTCGGGCAGACCGTCTTTGGTGGAGGTGGCATACACCGGTCCGACCCCCACATAGGTGGCGCCGTCGGCCTGGTGACGAAGTGCCGTGTCGGGGTCTCGGGCCGTGCCTCCCACCAAGGCGTCAGGTCCGAGAACGCGACGCATCACCGGTACCGGCAGGTCGTCGGCGCCACCGTGAACGCCGTCCGCCCCAACCGCCAGCGCGATGTCGACCCGGTCGTTCACGATCACCACGGCCTGCGCCTCATGAGCCGCGGCCACGATCTGCTCGCACTCGGCCAGCACCGCGGCATCGCTCGACCCCTTGATCCTCACCTGCACCGCCGGGGCTCCGCCCCTGAAGGCAGCATCGGCCAATGAAGCGCAGTCGGCGATGACGTGCAGCTTGGGAACATGCAGGGTCACGACCCGGCCGAGTAGATCTCGGCGCCTTTGTCCCGGAACTCGTCGGCCTTGGACTTCATGCCCAGCTCGATGGCCACCGACTCGTCTACCCCCTGGCGGGCGGCGTAGTCCCGCACGTCTTGGGTGATCTTCATGGAGCAGAACTTGGGCCCGCACATGGAACAGAAGTGGGCAGTTTTGGCCGGCTCGGCCGGAAGGGTCTCGTCGTGGTACTTGAGCGCTGTCTCGGGGTCGAGCGACAGGTTGAACTGGTCAGCCCAGCGGAACTCGAACCGGGCCTTCGACAGGGCGTCGTCCCAGGCTTGGGCCCCGGGATGGCCTTTGGCCACGTCGGCGGCGTGGGCCGCGATCTTGTAGGCGATCACCCCGTCCTTCACATCGGCCCGGTTGGGCAGCCCCAAGTGCTCCTTGGGGGTCACGTAACAGAGCATGGCGGTGCCGTACCAGCCGATGTTGGCCGCCCCGATAGCCGAGGTGATGTGGTCGTAGCCCGGGGCCACGTCGGTGGTTAGGGGGCCCAAGGTGTAGAAGGGGGCGTCTTGGCACCACTCCTGCTCCAAGATCACGTTCTCCTTGATCTTGTTGAGCGGCACGTGGCCCGGCCCTTCGATCATCACCTGCACGTCGTGGGCCCAGGCCCGGCCGGTGAGCTCGCCCAGGGTTTCGAGCTCGGCCATCTGGGCGGTGTCGTTGGCGTCGGCGATCGACCCCGGCCGCAGTCCGTCGCCCAGCGAGTAGGCCACGTCGTAGGCGGCGAAGATCTCGCACAGCTCATCGAAGTGGGTGTAGAGGAAGTTCTCCTGGTGGTGGGCCAGGCACCAGGCGGCCAGAATCGAACCGCCCCGGCTTACGATCCCGGTGGTGCGCTCGGCGGTGAGCGGCACATAGCGCAATAACACTCCGGCGTGGACCGTCATGTAGTCCACTCCCTGCTCGGCCTGTTCGATCACCGTGTCGCGGTATATCTCCCAGGTGAGTTCCTCGGGGCTGCCGTTGGTCTTCTCCAGGGCTTGGTAGATGGGCACGGTGCCTATGGGCACTGGCGAGTTGCGGATGATCCACTCCCGGGTGGTGTGGATGTCGGCGCCGGTGGACAGGTCCATCACCGTGTCGGCCCCCCAGCGGGTGGCCCAGGTCATCTTCTCCACTTCTTCGGCGATCGACGACGTAACCGCCGAGTTGCCGATGTTGGCGTTGACCTTGGTGAGGAACTTTCGCCCGATGATCATCGGCTCCGACTCGGGGTGGTTCACGTTGGCCGGAATGATGGCCCGGCCCCGGGCCACCTCGGAGCGCACCAGCTCGGCGTCGAGCCGCTCGCGGGCGGCGATGAACTCCATCTCCGGGGTGATCTCTCCCCGGCGGGCGTAGGCCATCTGGGTCACCGCCGCCCCCTTGGCCCGCAGTACCGGGCGGCGCTCGCCCAAGAACGGGTCGGAGGCTTGGCCGGTGCGCACGGCCCGACGGCCGTCGTCGCGCAGATCAGCCATTCGCCCCTCTATCTCGGTGGTGTCATCCCGCTCGGTGATCCACCCCAACCGAAGGGGCGGCAGACCCACGTTGGGGCTCGAACCCGGACCGCTGGTGTCATACAGCAGAAACGGCGGCTCCGGTTCGGTCAGGTTCACCTGGGTGAACGGCACTCGCACGTCAGGCCGGCTCCCGGTTACGTACACCTTTTCACGAGCCGGTTTTTGGCTGGCAGTGGAGCCTTCCGTGGTTGGCGCGTTGCCGTTGGTGCTCTCGCTCATCGTCATCTCCCTTCGCCGGCGTTATCCGGATCAGGTTCAGCGGTCGGTGCCAGCGGACACCCTCTCAGCCCGACGATCCTCGAGCTCCCGCGTGGTTGTCATGCCTATCTTGCCACACCCCGCCGGCAGGCGACGTAGCGGTTCTCATATCAGGGCGCTAGGTGGTTGATGGGCACGATGGCTATGCCGTCTTTGGTTTCGAATGCCTGGCCTGAGGCGGTGATGACCAGAAGGCGGCGGGGCTCGCCTGCGAGGTCGGTGTCGACATTGGCCCGCAGCCAGCGCAAGGCCTTGATTCCCCTTTCGATCAAGACGGGGCCGCCCAGCTTGATTTCGGCGGCGGCCCAATCACGGTGCCCTCGGGTGATGATGGCATCAACCTCATGGTTGGTGCTGTCTTGGTAGTACCGGACTTCGGCACCGAAGGACTGCGTATACACCCGCAGGTCGCGCATCGCCAGCGACTCGAAGAGCAGGCCAAAGGTCTTCGTGTCGGCGAGAAGACCAGGTGGCGTGGCGCGGAGTGCGGCGGCGGCCATCGAGGGGTCGACAAAGTACCGCTTGGATTTGGTTCGCAGGGTTGCCTTGCTTCGCAGGTGCGTCGACCACGCTGGCAAGGGTTCAAGGACGAACGCCTCGATGAGCCGATTGATGTAGCGGTTGACCGTATCGCGGTCGGCCGGACCTCCCGCGTTGGCGGTGTCGGCAATGAGCGTCTTGGCTGACGCCGAGGTTGTCTCGTTGCGGGCGAGAGAAGTGATCAGTGCCAGCATTTTCTCGGGGTCGTGGGTGGCCGGTTGGTTGGTGGCAAGGTCGATCTGGGCGACGTCGCTGAGGTAGTCGAGAAGGCGGTCCCGGGCATCGAGCGGGTCGAGTCGGATCATCCTGGGCAGGCCACCCCGGCAAACCAGTTCGGCGGCGCGTGTGATGCCCTCGTCTTGGGCAGCATTTTCCTTGCTGAAAGTGGCAGCATCGGCGGCACACGGCTCGCCGTTTAACAACCCTTCCAACGAAATAGCCCCGGTGGAGTCGCCCGACTCGAAAAGCGACATCGGGCGCATGCGCAGCCGGGCAACCCGTCCTGCCCCGCTGTGGTCAGTGAGGGCATAGGTCGGCTTGACCGACCCGGTGAGTATGAACTGGCCGTTGAGTGCCCGGTCGTCGCAGGCGTGGCGCATCGCATTCCACAGGCCGCCGGCCAAATGCCACTCGTCGAGCAGACGCGGCGCGGCGCCTTCGAGGAACGATGCCGGTTCAAGCTCCAGTTGCAAACGGGTGGCCTCGAGTTCGTCGAAGCGGATTTCGCTGGCGGCGAATCGCCTGCCCGTCCATGTTTTGCCGCTTGCCCGGGCTCCCTCCACCACCACGGCGGGTGCCGTGCGGAGCAGGCGGGTGAGCTGCCTATCGACCACTCGGGGCAAGTACTCCGCCGCAGCGAGCCCGTTCAAAGCCATACCGCAAAATATAGCATGATCATGCCGCAAAAAACAGTCTATTCATGCCGCATAATATAGGAGCACAATACCGCAAAATGCAGAGGCTCCTTGAAGCTAGACCGCACCGGGCCGGGAGGGATCGAACCCCTCTAGCTCCACCTAGCACCCTATGCGGTTGCGATGCCGTTCACCATCCCCCTTGGTGCTGAGAAGAAGACGGGGAAACAATTATAGATCTACAATATAAAATGCGCTCCTAAATAGATTTGCAATATAAATTGCGATTCTATGCTCCTCCCCCGTCTTGCCAAGGTGCTGGTCGTTGCCTCGGTTGCTGTGGCCTTCCTTGCGCCCGTGGGCTCGAATACGCCCGCGGCTTCTGCCCAATCCGTTGACGATGTCAGGGTCAGGGACTCGCTGATCGCCAATCAAGAGGCGTTGTTGAATGTGTATCGCTGTCGGTTCAACATCGACACCCAGGTCGTGCCCGGCGGCTGCTCCAACGGGGTCCCCGCACAGCCCGCAGCAGAGCCTCGGCCCTTCGAAGGGTCTCCGTCTCAACAAGACATTGCCGATCGGGATGGCCTCATTGAGGCTCAGGAGGCGTTGTTGAATGTGTATCGCTGTCGGTTCAACATCGACACCCAGGTCGTGCCCGGCGGCTGTCCGGGCGACGACGTGGGCGACGACGACGTGGATGACGACGTGGGCGACGACGACGTGGATGACGACGTGGGCGACGACGACGTGGATGACGACGTGGGCGACGACGACGTGGATGACGACGTGGGCGACGACGACGTGGATGACGACGTGGGCGACGACGTGGGCGACGACGTGGGCGACGAGGTCGACACGCCTTCGGAGACACCGGGGCCGTCTCTCCCTGAGGGACTCACCGGGACTTCCCCCTACTCGGAAACCGATTCGGCAACGGTCTATCTCGACGACCTGTACTGCGGTGATAGCCAGTTTCCTCACCGGAATCTAGTTCTGGAAGGGGGGGGCTCGTCTACATCCCGGTTTGGAGTTCCGCAATTCGGCGATGTCGATCCCTCGCGTCCTGATGCGCCCTATATGAGGTGCATGAGAGCGCTTGGTCTCTTTTCCGGCCTCGAAGATAACGCTTATCGACCAGACGAAACGCTGACTCGCGCCGAAGCGGCCACGATGTTGGCAATAATGTGGGAGGTCTCCGGAAGAGCCTGCCAGTATGGGACCTCCACGACCTATGCCGACGTGCCAGAAGACAGCCCGCTCGCCGGATTTCTGGAATGTCTTCATGACGCTGGCGTCGTCCAAGAAGCACCGGGTACTGACTTCTCCCCCGACGACCTATTGAGCCGTAGCGACCTTCTGCTGTGGCTGCACCGCTTATTCCAAGCTTGGCGAGGGGACAGTGGTCATGTGTCAGGTGGGTTTATACAGATCGAACGGGTGTGCCGCCAATCGGGCACCGAATTACAGAGGGCTCTCGGGTGCTTTGTAGAGATCGACTTGATCGACGTGTTTGCGCTCGATTTGGACGTTGCTCAATGGGCCGAGAAACAGACCGTGACCCGGGCTGAAGCAGCGGAGCACGCAGTAAAATTGACTTATGTTATGACATTCTTAAGCAATGCGATAGATATAGATATAAACTATCAGAGAGGACTGGACCCCTGGAGTCTTTCTCCGTATTCTGATCCATACGGTCGTTCGAACCCCGTAGGGTGGGAACTTGACCCGCGAGTGAGCATACCAGTGTTTTATTGTGGGCCACCCGGTGTCTACAGCAGCGCCGACTTGGCTCCTCTTGTCGATGCTCTCAATGGGTACACAGATGAGGATTTCCACAAACCGTCGGCTGGTCTCCTCGAAGTTACCTACACGCAAGGCGGCATTATTGAACCAGATCAGCCTTGGAGCTCAATCTGGCCTGATTGGCTTACCGAGGGGAATAGCCCCGGATTCATTATTCCTGAATGCTTCAATCCCGCTCATGATGAAGCTGGAACATCACAAGTGGTCATTCTTGCCCATGTTGGCAGGGAACTTAAGGGTAACGACGTTGCGGGCAGAGGGAGATTATTTGACGGCCCAGCAGTGACATATCTGTTTCAATACCCTGATGGGTCGCCAGCAAATGATTTTGAACAGCTCATCAGAACAACTCGGCACGAGGTAGACCACAGTTTGCTTGGCAACCTCCACGTTCATGATATTATTGGGTTTGCGTCATTTGGTACGAGGATTAGTTGTAAGAAAACCCCTGACATCACAATTGGCGGTACAATCAGTGGGTTAGCGGTGCCTGGAATTGGCATTTTTGGAGACGGCTGTGCACTTTTTGGAGATACCTCAGCGTTGCAGCCCGACGAGTTGGATACAGTTCTTACATGCGCTGATCAGGAGCGCCTTGGGTGGCCCGTTGGTGATGACCATGCACCTTGCGCGCGGTTCGCTCCATTAATCCCGCCCCTAGAGAGCCTCACTTTCGACGGAAGCGGGTCGCTTGTCGTCATACCTAATCCACCAGCTTGGCACGAGCGCGAAAGCTCTCCGGTATATCATGCTTTCCTTCATCACTGGTCGAGTTCTGAGCGCCGATGGCGGCTCCAAGACCATCAGAGCCGATTGGAGCTTGGACAACCGATTACGTTCTCTGGCCTGCAAGAAGGGGAGGTCTATGAATTTGTCCTTGTTGGTGAGAGCGAATACGGCTTGGGTCCGGATATAGGTTATCGGTTTATCGCCATGGCCACCCCTGACGATATCCAGCTGTCGGATAATTCGCGGTATCCCTTGGAGGATCTCAATGACCTGTCCTTTGAGCTGACGTTTCCCAAAGTACCGAATGCAACCCGCTACGAATATGAGATTCTGGGAAGCGATTACAGATGGGGAGGCTCAGCAGGGGGTGCCAGACATGTGGAGCCGTCAAGCGGGAATGTCGTGAACATTCGATTGGGCGGGTCGGATCTTCGGTGGTTGGGCCACACCTACGAGATCAGAATATATGCGTGTGCTCCCCTTGAGGTGTGGGGTGGAGGAGCATTCTCGACGAGCGCAACAGCGGAGGAGTGCTTCCCCTATGCGAGGTACACCCTTGCGGTGCCACCCGTCGGTCCTAGAGCGAGGCCGCTTGACGGCATTGACGACCAGGCCTGTCAAATGGAAGTCGACGACCGTCCTACTGCCCCGGCGATCCGCGTCTCAACGAGCACGACAGGGGCAGTATTGGAATGGGATCCAGACCCCTGCGTGAATTGGATTGATCTCTCCGATCCGCAGAATCCAGAACAATACTTCGGCACTATTGCATCAAAGCTTCGTTTTGACTTGGGCCACGTCTCCTCATTGGCCCCAGGTACAACCTATGAGACGAGTGTGAGGGCATGCAGAGTAGAGCTAAACGAGCATGGCATTCCAGAAGGATACGGGCCCGATGACTGCTCGACTCCTGTGCTGGTGACCTTTACCACTCTGTCATGACCCAGTAATCCGATTGGCTGCGTCTCTGCCTCACTGTATTGCCTCGGCACCTCACCGACGGCTGAGATAGCGGTTGATGAGGGATTGGGTGGAGGAGTCGCGGCCAGGGTCGGGGGTGGCCGCGCCGGTGAGTTGGGCCGCGATGCCGGTGGCCAGGGTCTTGCCCAGCTCCACTCCCCACTGGTCGAATGGGTTGATGCCCCACACGGTGGCTTGGGTGAACACCTTATGCTCGTAGAGGGCTGCCAATTGGCCCAGTGAGCGGGGGGTGAGCTGGTCGCCGAGGAGGACGGTGCTCGGTCGGTTGCCGGGAAAGCTCCGGTGAGGATCGCCGGTGTGGGAGCCGCCGAGGGCCAAGGCCTCGGCTTGGGCGAACAGGTTGGCCATAAGCAGGTCGTGATGTTCGGCCCGCCCGTGGTTGGGCCGGCAGAAGCCGATGAACTCGGTGGGGACGACGTCGGTGCCCTGGTGCAGCAACTGGTGGAAGGCGTGCTGACCGTTGGTGCCCGGCTGGCCCCACACCACTGGGCCGGTGGCGGTGCCAGCCGGAGAGCCGTCGGCCCGAACCGACTTGCCGCTGCTCTCCATGTCGAGCTGTTGGATGTAGGCCGGGAACAATGCCAGTTCTTGGGCGTAGGGCAGCACCGCGTAGGTGGGCCAGTCCCAGAAGTTGCGGTTCCAGATGCCAATGAGCCCCAGCAGGGCAGGCAGGTTCTCACCCCACGGAGCAGTGCGGTAGTGCTGGTCAATTTGGTGCATCCCAGCCAGGAGCTCGGCGAAGGCGTTAGGGCCGACAGCGGCCATGAGGCTGAGTCCCACCGCGGAGGCCAGCGAATAGCGGCCCCCCACCCAGTCCCACATGGCGAAGACGGCACCAGCATCGATGCCGAAGTCTTGGGCCTTTTCGGGACTGGCGGTGACCGCTGCGAAGTGGCCCCCAGCCTTGTCCGGCCCCACGACGTCGGCCACCCATGCCCGGGCGGTGCGGGCGTTGGTCAAGGTCTCAGTGGTGGTGAACGTCTTGGAAACCACAATGAACAAAGTCCGGGCTGGGTCCAGTCCTCGGATGACCTCGCGGAAGTGAGCACCGTCCACATTGGACAAGAAGCGCACGTCCAGATCGGCGTCGGCGTAGGTGGCAAGTGCCGCAGTGGCCATGGCCGGTCCCAGGTCCGACCCGCCGATGCCGATGTTCACCACCGCTTCCCACCGCCCGTCGCGGACCTCGGCGGCGAAGCCAGCCATGCGGTCGAGTTCCTGTCGGACTTCGGGAGGCGGGTCGGGTTGGCGCAGGGCGGCGTGCCAGGCCGGGCGGCCCTCGGTGGTGTTCACCGGCTTGCCGTCGAGCATGGCCTCGATCTGGCGCCGCAGTCCGGCCTGGTCGGCCAGCGCAGCTAGCAACTCCACGGTTTCGTCGGTCAGCCGGTTCTTGGAATAGTCCAACAGCCACCCGTCGGTTTCGGCGCAGAGCCGTTCGCCCCGTTGCGGGTCGCCGTCGAACAGATCCCGCAGATGTACACCGTGGAGTGCCTGTTGGTGGGCGCTCAGCGCCTGCCACTCGCGGGTGTCTTGCATGCTCCGCAGCGTAACCGGGGCTTGCGTCGCCGAAGTTCGACTATTCGTAGGAGATGGCGTCGAGGACGTTGAGGCGACTGGCCCGACGGGCGGGTATCGAGGCGGCTAGCAGCCCGGCGACAGCCACGATCACCAGATAGATCCACAGCGTGCCCCACGGGATGGAGAATGATGAGACGAAGCTGTCGGGGATGATCTCCACCGTGGCCCAGCCGAACAGGACCCCGACGGTTATACCCATAAGTCCGCCGAACACGGCGACGATGCCCCCTTCCCAGCGGATCATCCGCCGAGCCTGACGACGCGACATGCCCACCGCCCGCAGTAGGCCCAGCTCCCGGGTCCGCTCGAATACCGAGAGGGCCAGCGTGTTGGCCACTCCCATGAGGGCGACGATCAGGGATATGGCCAAGAAGGCGTTAACCACCCCCAAGAACGTGTCGATCTGGCTCTCTTGGGTTTCTTGGAACTCGGCCTGGTCCCGCACGTTGAGCTGTGGGTAGGCCGCAGTGGCCCGATCGAGTGCCTCCCGAGCCTGATCCGCGGTGTAGCCCGGTGCGGTGATGGCAGAGATGAAGCCGTCTTCTTGGGCAACGAGGTAGCGATCCCAGGCGGCGATATCGATCACCCAAGATCCGAATATCGCGTTGTTCTCGAATATGGCCGCCACCTCAAAGGTCGCCGTTTGGCCATCGGAGAATTCCAGTTCCACCGGATCGCCAACGCCCACCGACAAGCCCTCAGCCTGGTCGGTGTGCAAGGCCACATTGCCGGGTCCGGCCCCGGCAAAGCTTCCCTTAGCCACCTCGAGGTCGAAGTGCAGGGGAATGACATCCAGATCAGCGGCCCCGAGGTCGTCGACATCGCCGTCGATTGTGGAGCGGAGCCCCTCGAATTTGAACCGATACGACAGCACCGAGGCCACCTCTTCGAGTTCACTGATCCTCTGGGTTGCTTGTGTGCTGAAGGTCTGGGTGGGATCGGCGCAGCCTCCCGGGCAAATGAGCCAGTCGGAATTGACCGAGCGGTCCAGGGTATCTTCCAAGGTCTGCTTGAACGACTGGCCCAGCACCGAGACCATCGACACTAGAGCCAGGCTGATCATGAGGGCTGAGGCGGTATTGGCCGTGCGCCGGGGGCTGCGCTCGGCGTTCTGGCGGGCCAGCCGTCCGCTCACCTGGGAGATCCTGGCCGGGATCCACCCCAAGACTCTGGCCACGGGAACAGCAAATACCGGGCTTACCAAGTTCATCCCCACGAACACCAACAACGCGCTCATGCCCAGCAGGGCCAAGAGCGAACTGGTCGGGAAGTCTCCGACCACGGCCACGATGAGCATGGCCAGACCCAAGATCAACACCCGGGCTTGTCCCACCGGTTGGGGCAGGTTGCGTCCTCCGACGAAGGCCAGCACCGCACCGACCAGCGCAGTAACCACGATGACTGAAGCCGTTTCCGAGACGATTCCAAACGCCACCAAGACCACGCTGGCCGCAGTAAGCAGTTTCTCCACGCCGGTCGAGCGGCGCTCCTCGGTAAGGCGGGATGGCATATTGCCGGTGAGCGCGGCCATGGGAGTAACCCGACGGGCTCGCAGGGCGGGCCAAACGGCCGACACTGCGGTCACGCCCACCCCGACAAGCACCGCGGCCAGAATTGAGTTGGTGCCCACAACGATGGGCGAGTCGGGCAAGCCTGCGCCGAAGGCTGAGATCAGCGCCCGGATGCCCAGCGAAATCAGTACGCCCAGTCCAAGCCCGGCAGCACTTGCCACCACCCCGACGGCGACAGCCTCGCCAACCACGATGGCAGTAACCTGACGGCCGCTGGCCCCCAAAGCCCGCAGCAGGCCCAGCTCCCGGGTGCGCTGGCTCACCAGGATGGTGAAGGTGTTGTAGATGATGAAGGCCGACACCACTAGGATCACCACGGCAAATCCCAGCATGAAGTATTCGAAGAAGCCGATGAACTCGTTGAATAGGTCGGACTGTTCTTCCACCAATTCCTGGTTGGCCACCACCTCTAAGCCATCGACAAGCACGGTGGCCACGGCCGCCGACGCCGCCTCCGGTGAGGTATTGGGCTCCAGCCGAATGTCTATGCTGTCGAAGCCCCCTCCGTTGTGCAGAAGCTGACGGGCGGTCTCGATATCCCAGGCCATCATCTGCGCGCCCGCAGTGGCATTGTCGCCGCTTCCGTAACGGAATAGTCCGACCAGGGTGAACGATTCGGTGCCGCCGGGGGTGGACACCCGATAGCGCTCACCGATTTCGAATCCGTTGTCATTGGCGGTGTCGGCATCCATGGCGAACTCGTCGGGCCCAGAGGGGATCCGGCTGACGCCATCAGGCCACACCTCCAGAGCTCCCAGGGAGTCGTCGGTGGGCCAGCCGATGCCGATCTGCGGTGGCCCGAACAGCTCCAGTGCCTCGCCGTCGGCGGTGATGGGGACCACGTTGAACTCGACTACCGTTCCCACCGCGGCAGCCACCCCGTCCACCGACTGCACATCGTCGAGAAGCTCGGGGTCTACCAGCGTCCCGCTCTCCCCCCGGTCGCCGAAGGCCAGTTCGGGGCGCACCGACAGGTCAACGCCTTCAAAGATGTCCTCAGAGAGGGTGTCGAACGTGGAGCGAAGCCCCGAGGTGGTGACCAGCACGCCCACGGTGAATCCCACGCTCACGACAACGGCCAGCGTGGTCAGCAGGAACCGGATTCGGGTTCCTGCGATGCTCTTGAGGGCGTAGCGGATGAGGCCTATAGCGGAATTCTTACTGGTGAGCGATGGCTTCTAACACATTGAGGCGGTTGGCTCGGCGGGCCGGGAAAAAGGCAGCCAACATTCCAGCCACCGCCGACACCACCAGGTAGATCACCAGCGTGCCCCACGGCACGCTTACGGTGGAGATGACACTGCTGGGGAGAGCGGCAGCGGTGATAGAGCCAGCCACAACGCCGGTCGCGATGCCCACCAATCCTCCAAAGATGGCCACAATGATGCTCTCCAAGAAGATCGTCCCCCAGGTTTGCCGCTTGGCCATGCCGATGGCCCGCACCAGCCCCAATTCCCGGGTTCGCTCGAATATCGACAGGGCCATGGTGTTGGAGATACCCACCACCGCGATGAGCAGTGCGAGCACCAAGAACACGTTGATGATCACCAGGAACGTGTCGATTTCAGAGGCTCTGCCCTCTCGGTATTCGGCCTGGTCCTTAACGATGATCTGGGGAAAGTCGGAGAGTTCTGATTCCAGGCTGGATCGAGCCTGGTCCATATCAATCCCTGGAGCGGTGATGGCCGTTGTCAGGTTGTCTTGGCCTTCGCCCATGAGCTGGCCCCAGTCGCTGAGGTCAACCACCAATGGACCGACCACAGAATCTTCGGTGTGGAGGGCGACAACCTCAAAGGTCGCTTCTTGCTCGCCGGGGAACTCGAGGAAGAGTTGGTCTCCTGCGACGATGTCTAGATCATCGGCTAGGTCATTGTGTACGAGCACATCGCCGGTGCCCGCTTGGCTCAGGCTGCCGGCGATTACGTCCGGGTCGACATGGCGGGAGAACAGGTCTAAGTCGGTGGCTGTCACACGGCGTTGTTCGCCATCGGGAGCGCGCGCTCCGTCGGGGCGGAATCGAAAGGCCATCACCGATTCCATCTCGGGCATCTGAGACATTCTGTGAGTGGCCTCCGGGCTGAACGCGCCCAAGGCAGTGCTGAAGGTGCCCAGATCCGTGTTGCATTCGTTGACGCAGACGAGCCAATCGGCCTCTACCGAATCCCCCAGTTGGTTATTCAGGGTCTGCTTGAAGGATGTCCCCAGCACGGTGACCAACGACACCATGGCCAGGCCGATCATGAGCGCGGAGGCGGTGGTGGCGGTGCGTCGGGGGTTGCGGGCCGCATTCAGCCGAGCCAAACGACCGTTGATCGTGAACAGGCGGTCGGCCGGCCAACCCAACAGCAGCGACATAGACCGGGCAATCCCCGGAGTGGCGATATTCACCCCCAGCAGCATCAACAACGCCCCCAAGCCCAGGGGCAAAAGGAGTTGGGAGGTGGAAAGGTCGGCCAACAGGCCCACCAGCATCAAAATCAGCCCCACCCCGCCGGCTGCTGATCCGATGGCCAAGGAGCGCCGCCGATTGAAGGGATCGATCTCGGCATCGTCGGCCAGCGCCACCATGGGAGTCACCCGGCGGGCCCGCATGGCTGGCCAGATGGCAGTAATCATGGTCACACCGATGCCGATGATCACCGAGGCCACAACGGTCCACCCGCCAATGATCACGTCGATAGCGGGTAGGTGGGCGCCGGCGCTGTTCAACGTGCTGGCAATGCCAAGAGCCAACAAGATGCCGAGTCCGAATCCCAAGATGGTGGCCACCACCCCAACAATCAGCGCTTCCACCGCCACCACCTGGGCGATTTGGCGCCGCTCGGCGCCGAGTACCCTCAGCAGACCCAATTCTCTGATGCGCTGCCCCATCACCAGGGTGAACGTGTTGTAGGTGATGAACGCCGAAATGATCAAAACGATGACCGCAAATGCCAGCAGGAGGCTTTGGATGCGGTCGATGTTTCCGGCAAATTCCGCGTTGCTCTCGTCGATGTTGTCCTGCTGTGAGATCACCTCGATATCGGGGCCCACGCGGGAGCTGATGGCCGCCGCCACTTCTTCGTAAGTTGCTCCCGGCGCCAGCTTGCCGTGGATTAGGTCGTAGCCCCCTCCGTTGTGCAATAGCTGCCGGGTGGTGTCCATGTCCCAGGAAACGGTCTGAAGCGCGATCCGGGTCTCGGGGTCGAGGAAGTACAAGTAGCCGACCAGTTCGAAATTGAATGTGCCGGCGGGAGTGGCAATGTCGTAGCGCTGGCCGATGACGAAGTTGTTCTCCCGGCCGGTGAAGTGGTCGATGGCGAATTCATCGGGCCCGACGGGCTGTCGGCTTATGCCGTCGTCATATACATAGATCGTGCTCAGCGCCTCATTCTCGGGCCAGCCGTAGCCGATTTGTCGTCCTACGCCGGGGTCCAGGGCGTTGCCGTCGCCGTCGATGGCAACGACGTCGAATTCCTGCGCCAATCCGGTTACTGCTTCCACTCCGTCGATCGACGCGATCTCTTCGCTCAGCGACGTGGGGAGAAGGGGCACGCCCTCGTTGCGATCGCCGACATCGGAGGCGGCCCGTACGGTGAAGTCGTATTTCTCGTAGATCTGGCCCGCCAGATCATTGAGGGAGGAGCGAAGCCCGTCGGTGGCGATCAACACCCCAGTGGTGAGGGCCACCCCGATGATCACCGCAAGGGTGGTGAGCGCGAACCGGACTTTGACGCCGGCGATGCTTCGGAGGCTGTATCTCAGGAGAGTCATCAGCCGACTACCGGGTCATGAACTTCGAGGAGGGGTTACCTGGCCGCGCCCAAACTCAGTCGTCCAGGTCCTTCATGTACTCCAAGACCTCTTCCATGGTGGCCCCCTCTGGTATGCCCCGGACGAACTGGCCCACTTGCAGAATCTTCATGTAGTCGAGGATCTGATCGGCGGTGGGATTGAGCATCTCGCCTTGGAGCCGGCCGTCGGCCAAGAACACGGTCCGGTCGGCGAACGATGCCGCCTTGGCGTCATGGGTGACCATCACAATGGTCTGGCCCAGATCGTCAACTGCTTCGCGCATGAACTTAAGCACGTCGTTGCCCGACCGGGAGTCGAGGTTGCCGGTGGGCTCGTCGGCAAAGATGATCTCCGGCTGGCTGGCCAGCGCCCTGGACACCGCCACCCGCTGCTGTTGGCCCCCCGACAGCTCGTTGGGCCGGTGGGTGAGTCGGTCGCCCAGCCCCACGGTGGCGATAACGCTGTCTACCCACGCCTGGTCGGGTTCGCGCCGGGCCAGGTCCATGGGCAGGGTGATGTTCTCGATGGCGTTCAGCGTGGGAACCAGATTGAAGGCCTGGAAGATGAAGCCCACCCGATCCCGGCGCAGCAAGGTCAGCTCTTTGTCCGACAGGGTACTCAGGTCGGTATCACCGATGAAGGCGTGACCCTCGGTGAGGTTGTCGAGGGCGGCCATGCAGTGCATAAGCGTGGACTTGCCCGAGCCCGACGGCCCCATGATGGCGCTGAACTTGCCCTTCTCGAAGGTGATGTCCACCCCGTCTAGGGCTCGGACTTCGGTCTCCCCCGACCCGTAGATCTTGACCGCTTCCACCGCTCGGGCGGCAGCCTTGGTGTCGGTGGCCAGCGTGGACGCGTCGCTCATGGAAGTAGCACCCCTTTGACGTCAGCCAGTTTTTCCTGGGTGGAAGTAGTGGAAACTATGGCTGGGAGACTACACGAAGGTAGGGCTTTTGCTCGTCCCAGCCGTCGGGGAACAGCTCCGCGGCTTCTTCATTGGAGAGGGCGGGCACGATGATCACATCGTCACCGTGCTGCCAGTTCACCGGTGTGGCCACCTTCTTGGTGGCGGTGAGCTGGAGCGAATCGATCACCCGCAGTACCTCATCGAAGTTGCGCCCGGTGCTGGCCGGATAGGTGATGGTGAGCTTGACCGTGTTGTCGGGGCCGATTACGAACACTGAGCGCACCGTCATGGTGTCGCTGGCGTTGGGGTGGATCATGTCGTAGAGGTCGGCCACGGCGCGGTCGGCGTCGCCGATCATCGGGAAATTGGGGCGGATGCCCTGGGTGTCCTCGATGTCCTGCGACCAAGCCACGTGATCATCCACCGTGTCGCACGATAGACCGATGACCTTCACGTTGCGGTCGGCGAACTGCTCAGCTAGCCGGGCGGTATAGCCCAGCTCGGTGGTGCACACTGGGGTGAAATCCTTGGGATGGGAGAAAAGAACCGCCCAGGAGTCCCCCTTCCACTCGTGGAAGGAGATGGTTCCCTCAGTGGTGTCGGCGGTGAAATCGGGGGCGACATCGCCCAGTCGAATGGCCATTTTTGGCTCCTTACTGTTCTGCGATTAGTTAGTAAATGTCGGGCCAGCCTACCCCGTTGGGGCAATACCTGACTAAAGAGGTCTGGATTATTTTCCCATTCGGAGGCGTAGGGTTCTATTGATGGATCAAGAAAACGCTGACGAGGAACCAACCAGCGAATGGCAAAAGATCCTGGAGCTCGGGCAGCTCGCTGAGGGCCGGGTTCGTACCGTCACGGTGGGTCGCCACAGCTTGGCTGTTTCCTGCTACCGGGGGGCCTACGGCGCCTTGGACAATCGCTGTCCCCATCAGGGCGGACCGCTGGGGGAGGGGTCGATCGAGAACGGTTGGCTGCGGTGCCCGTGGCATGGTTACGACTACAACCCCCTGGACGGTTCTCCGCCCGAAGGGTTCGACGATGCTCCCGCTTGCTACCCCGTGCAGGAACGGGAAGACGGCGTGTATGTGGAGCTGCCAGTGGAGGCGGCCCGAATGCGCACCGTGTCGGACGTGATGGTCGAGACCCTGGTGCAATGGGGGGTGCGGGCTGTGTTCGGGATGGTGGGCCACTCCAACCTGGGGTTCGCCGACGCGCTGCGGGAGGCCGAGCAGCGCGGCGATTTGCGCTATTTCGGTATCCGCCACGAGGGGGCGGCCTCGTTCGCGGCTGCCGCCTACGGCAAGCTCACTGGAGAGCTAGCCGCGTGTTTCGCCATCGCCGGGCCGGGATCCACCAACCTGATGACCGGACTGTACGACGCCAAGGTGGACCGGGCGCCGGTGCTGGCACTGTGCGGGCAGGTGCCCTCTTCGGTTCGGGGCCGGGGCGCATTCCAAGACGTAGATCTGGAAGGGGCGTTCGCCGATGTGGCCGCCTACAACCAGACCGTTACGGCCTCCTCGGACCACGCCGAGCTGGTGAACCTGGCCTGCAAGACCGCCCTGGTGCAGCGCGACGTGGCCCTGTTGGTGTTGCCCGACGAAGTGCAGGTGCAGCCTGCGTCCAGCAGCGCCGCTCCCGGTGGACCTGCTGGGCGGCTGATGAGTCCCGAGATGCCTCCAGCCCTCGATGCCCTAGACGCCGCGGTGGCCCGCATTGCGGCGGCCAACCGGCCGTTGTTCGTGCTGGGGGCGGGAGCCCGCTTTGATGCGGCCGAGGTGGTGGCGCTGGCCGAACAGCTGGGCGCGCCCGTGGCCACCACGTTCAAGGCCAAGGGGCTGATCAGCGATCGCCACCCGCTGGGCTGCGGGGTATTGGGTCGATCGGGGACGCCCATCGCCAGCTGGTTTATGAACGAAAGCGACCTCATCGTGGCCTTCGGGGCATCGTTCTCCAACCACACCGGCATAGCCCCCTACAAGCCAATCGTGCAGGTGGACTACGACCCCATGGCGCTGGGCCGATTCCACCCAGTGGATGTGCCGGTGTTGGGCCATGTGGGGGTGACCGCTCGGGCTTTGGCCGAGCGGCTTGCGGGCGGAGCATCGTGCGACGACCACCGGGAGGAAGTGGCCGAGCGTTGGACCATATGGCGGAGGGAGAAGGGGTCGCGGCTGGCCGACGATCAGGGTCGAGGGCTCAACTCGGCGGCGGTGTTCGACTCGCTTAGCCGGCTGTGTCCGCCCGACGCGGTGATCGCAGTGGACGTGGGCAACAACACCTATTCATTCGGGCGGTATTTCGAGACCCAGGCCCAGTCGGTGCTCATGTCGGGCTACCTGGGTTCTATCGGATTCGGTTTCCCGGCGGCAATGGGGGCGTGGGCCGCGGTGGGCGACCGCCGGCCGATCATGAGTGTCAGCGGCGACGGCGGGTTTGGCCAGTACGCCATGGAGTTGACCACCGCGGTGAAATACAACATGGACATCACCCACCTGCTGCTGAACAACTCCCAGTTGGGCAAGATCTCCAAGGAGCAGCGGGCCGGCCACTGGGACGTGTGGCAAACCACCCTTCACAACCCCGACTTTGCCGCCTATGCCACCCTCTGTGGTGCCTTAGGCCTCCAGGTCAACGCTGCTGACCAACTCGACGACGCCTTTGTTGCCGCCTTTTCCCACACCGGCCCCGCGTTGGTAGAGATCATCTGCGACCCCGACCTGGTCTAGCCGCCGGTTTCCCTAGTCTTCGCTTTCCAGGGAGTTGGGGGTGCTGCGGCGACGGAGGAGGCGGCGGATGCGGCCGCCATCGAGGTCGACAGTGGTGTCGTCGGGGGTGCCGACGGCAACCTCGAAGGCTTCTTCGGGTTGGTCTTCCAAATCTATGGTGGGTCCGGAGTCTTCTCGCACCATGATCGGGGTCTCGAATTCGGGCTCATCTTCAGTTGGGTCTTCGGATTCAATTAGCGCGGATTCGAATGCGGCTCGGATTTCCTCCAGCTCAAACTCGGTGGTGGTCAACACCGACCGCAGTTTGCCCATTGGATCCTCGGAGAACTGCCGCAGGCGCTCGATCCACTCATCCCGATATTGCACATAGACGAGGTGTTGGCGGCGGGCGGTCTCGTAGTCGCTCTTTATCACCGCGAAGACGGTCGCCTCTCCAGCCACGTGCATTGCGCTCAACTCGGCCCGCATTACCGGTGAAGGATGGCTGGCGATGGCTTCTCGCATTTTTGGTGCCAACTCTTCGTGCCCCGCCATGAGCTCGTTGCGACTGCCCAAATCGATCTGAAGGCCGGAGGCGTTGATATCGCCGAGCACCTTCTGGTGGTTCTCAATCCAGGCCGACACCGTTAGCTCATAGAGCCGATGCCATGTAGCCAGGCCTTCGTGGTTTGGCCAGGAAGTGTCTACCGCGGGGGGATCTTCATCTTTCGGATCTTCAACCAGCTCGAGCTTCGGCTTGTCGTTGTCTCCGTCGACTTCATCCTCGATATCGGCGAAATCAGGCTCGCCGTCGAACAGCACCGGCCCATCTTTTGAATTTGTGTCATTCCCTTCAGGAATTGGGCCGGGAAAAATATCCCACAGCGCCCGCTTTTTGCGGGTAGCGAAGGCGATCGCGGCGGCAAGCAGACCGCAACCCAGGATGATCAGTACCGGAATCGCAAGCCCGGCGCTCACGGCTCGCCGACTGCGCTGGTTGCCAGCACGCGTACATGAGCGGTTGGAGCCGGGGTCGTGGCAGTGTGCTGGCGGCACGCCCAACATGTGTCACGCGACGTCCCCCACCAGGTGACATCGCAGCGAGGACACCACATGGTGGCTTTGCGCCGCACTTTCGGCGCAAAAAACCAGGCGCGAGCCGGAACGGCCATGCGGCCCACACTAGAAGCGCGGTCAACACAAGTTGTGGATATCCGCTACTAGGGGCGAGGTCGGCGCAGGTTGTGGCCAGTGCCAGTTTGGGCTGGCCTCCGTTAAGGGGCGGGCTCTTCCTCGTCGGGTGGGATGATCAGTTCTTGGCCAATCTGGATCAGTTCGGCCGCGACGATGTTGTTGGCTGCGGTGATCTCATCCAGCGTCTTGCCGTACTGGAGGGCGATTCCCAGCAGTGTCTCGCCCTGGACAACGATATGGGTGCGCTCGCCGGGACGGACAGTGCCATCGCTGTTGCGCACGATCGGCACGTCTTGGGGGATCTCAATTTGCTGGCCGATGCTCACGACGTTGGGGTTCTCCAATTCATTGACCGCTTGGATCTCCTGCCAGGTCGTGCCGAACTCGCTGGCGATGCTGCCCAGCGTGTCGCCTTCCTGTACCACGTAGATGAACGCCTCGGGAGTAGACGTGGGTGTGGGGGTTGGGGGCGGAGTGGGAGTCAAGGCCTGGACGGTGGGTACGGTCACCTCGTCGGAATCCAATCCCAACGGGCGCTCCTCGGTAGAAGTTCCTCCACCGCCGCCGCAGGCCGCACCCAACACGGCCAACATCAGCACCATCAACAACACTTGGGCCCGGCGCATGGCGACACCTCCTCTGAACCAGTGGCCCTCAACAATACGCAACGCGCCCCAAAACCAAAAAAAGAACGATCACCGTCGTGTACTGAGAACTGCGAATGAGCGTGAATGACCACCCGCTAAACGGATGCTGACGACAATGACCACGCATAGGACTGGTGCTGCCAACATGGAGGAGTGTCCACCGTCGGCATCCTGGTAAACCCGCGATCGGGCAGTGATGTGCGGCGGCTGCTCACCAGCGCGGTTCGTCCACCATCGAAGACAAAGTGAGCATTCTTCGCCGCCTCATTCACGGAGCAGCGGAGACGGGTGCCGAGCAAGTAGTGCTGAGCCGGGATCCGTTTTCCATCACCCGTCGGGCCACCGAAAACCTCCAGCTTCCCCTCAAGGTGGTGTTTCTCGACCTGCCCCTGCATCACGACGAGCGCGATTCGGCCGATGCGGCTCAGGCCATGAGGGATGCGGAGTGTGGCGCGGTGGTGAGCTTGGGTGGCGATGGCACCAATCGGGCGCTGGCTCTGGGATGGCCCGATGCCCCGCTGATCCCGATTTCCACCGGTACCAACAACGCTTTTCCCGTCCACGTTGAGCCGACTGTGGCCGGTATGGCCGCGGGACTCGTTGCTGCCGGCGCGGTGGACCTAGTTGCCCACTCATCACGGGCCAAGGTGGTGGCTGTGGAGGTGAGCGGTGGCGACTCCGGCCCCGAAACCGACATGGCTCTGGTGGATGCCATCGCGGTGGACGACCCCTACGTGGGCTCTTTGGAATTGTTCGATCCCGAAACCTTGATGCTTGGTGTGTTGACCCGGGCCGACCCCGCCGCCATCGGTTTCAGTGGTATGGCGGGCACGGTGCTGCCCTGCACTCCTGATGAGGAACTCGGGGTGGTGCTGGAGTTCTCACCCCCGAGCCAGAACCCTGGTCGGTTGGTGCGGGGCGCGTTGGCCCCGGGGTGGTTTGCCTCGGTGGGCTTGGCCCGAAGCGAGTACCTGGAACTGGACGTGTCGGTTGAGATGGCCGGACCGTGCTTGCTGGCCTTTGACGGAGAGCGCAGCCGCCGCCTGCACCCCAACCAGACCGCGTCGCTGCGGGTGGTGCGTCACGGGCCCCGTGTGATCGACGTGGGCTCGGTAGTGCTTTCTGCTGCCCGGACAGGCAAGTTCGAAACAAGCGTGGGAGACTTGGATCTATGAGTGCAGACATCGTCATCCGTGGGGGAATAGTGGTGGACGGCTCGGGGGAACCGGGCCGAGAGGCGGACATCGCCATCACCGGGGACCGCATCAGCGAGATTGGCGCGGGGTTGTCGGGCAGAGTCGAATTGGACGCCAGCGGCCAAGTGGTGGCTCCCGGCTTCATAGACATCCACACCCACTACGACGCCCAGGTGTTCTGGGACCCGGCGCTCAGCCCGTCGTGCTATCACGGGGTGACTTCAGTGATCGCCGGCAACTGCGGCTTTTCGATAGCGCCCACCCGGCCCAGCCACCAAGACCTCATCGCCCGCACGCTGGAAAACGTCGAGGACATGAACGTGGACAGCCTGGCCGAGGGCATCCCCTGGGACTTTGAGACGTTCCCCGAGTACCTCAACTCCATTTCCCGCCGGGGCATTGCCCTCAACTTCGGGGCCTACATTGGCCACACCGCCCTGCGGCTGTTCGTGGTCGGCGATGAGGCCTACGAGCGGGCGTCGACCGATGAAGAGGTGGCACGCATGGTGGAGGTGGTGGCCGAGGCCATCGACGCCGGGGCGGCCGGTTTGGCCACCAGCTTTGCCATGACCCATCGAGGCGCTGATGGCTTGCCAATTCCCAGCCGATTCGCCACCCGGGACGAATTTGAAACGCTTATCGGTGTGCTCGGCCAGAAACGCCGGGGGGTGGTGTCGATTGCCCCCGGCGAGCAGGTGGGCATCGACGACATGTACGCGTTGCAGCCCCAGGTAGGCGTGCCGTTCACTTACGGCGCTCTGTTGACCTTTCCCAATGGGAACCACGAGAAGAGCGCGGCCAAGAACCGAGACGCGTGGGAAAAGGGAATCCAGGTGTGGCCCCAAGTCACTCCTCGCCCCCTCACCTTCCAGATGGTGATGTCTGATCCGTTCACTCTCAACGTGAACCCCGAGTTCGCTGCTCTTATGAGCGAGGACCACGACGCCCGGCTCAAGTCCTACGACGACGAGGATTGGCGCAACCGGACCGATGAGGCCTTCAAGCTCCAGAAGGCAATGCGGCCGAGGTGGGAGACGTTCCAGATCGCGGAGACGGATTCCCGGCCGGAGCTGGTCGGGCGGCGACTCACCGATGTGGCCGAGGAGCTGGGGGTGCGCCCCCTCGACGTGCTGCTCGACACTGCGGTGGCCGACGACTTGACCACTCGGATCAGCTGCATCATCGCCAACGACGACCCCGACGGAGTGGCCATGTTGTTGCAGCAGGACGGCTGCACGCTGGGGTTGTCCGACGCCGGCGCCCACGTGGGCCAGCTCTGCGATGCCCCCCAGGCCACCGACTTCTTGGGCAACTGGGTGCGCGACCGCGAGCTCATGCCCATGGAAAAGGCGGTACGAAAGCTCTCTGCGGTACAGGCCGACCTTTTCAACCTCGTGGATCGGGGCTATCTGCGGGAGGGGGCGTATGCCGACGTGGTGGTGTTCGACCCCGACACCGTGGCGCCCGGGCCGCTGCGCCGGGTGCGGGACTTCCCCGCCAATGCCGAACGGCTCACCGCCGACGCCTCGGTGGGCATCACCCACGTGCTGGTGAACGGCACCCCAATCCGACGCGACGGCGAGGCCGATCAGAGCGGCGTGGACGCCCATCCCGGCGAGATCCTGCGCCCAACGGCTCGCTAGCCGCGACCGGTCGTTTACGCAGAATTCGCCAAAGTCCTCTGGCGCTCCTTGATGGAGTGGGCCTAAGCTGGCCCTGAACGCAAGAGCGACAGCGTGGTCGTTCCCACATGATGACGAGGAGATCGCCATGGGGGAAAACACAGACTGGCGCATTGAGCTAAACCGGGCAGGGGTTGGCCTGCAAAGGCTGCTGTCCGAGGGAATGCCCGCCGACAATCTCGACGAGTGGGTGCAGCGCCTTGAGGACCAACTAGGAGAACTCAGCCGGGCGCTTACCGGATTCTGCTCGGATTGCGATCTTGGGCTGTTCGACGAGTGCATTGAGCTGGCCCCCCGGCTGGTGCCCCAGGTGAACAAGATCCGCACCGAACAGGTTCAGCTTCAAGCCTCGGTGGAACAGCAGATACATCGATTGCACACCCAAGAACCCGACTCCAGTTTGGAACGGTCGATGGCCGACATCGTCCACCGGGTGTACCAGCTGAACCACCATGCGGTTGACGTGGTGTACAGCGCTTACGAAACCGACCTCGGCGGACCAGGCTGATCGCTAGCCAGCCGGGAGGGCTCAGAGTTCTCCAAACTGGCGGTCGCCCGCGTCCCCTAAGCCGGGGACGATATAGGCCCGATCGTTAAGTCCCTCGTCGACCGCCGCGGCAAAAAGGCGCACGCCGGGAGCGGCAGCTTCCAGCGCCTTCACCCCTTCGGGGGCAGCGAGCACACATACCGCGGTGATCTGGCCGGCTCCGGCTGCGGCCATCCGACCGCACACGTAGGCCAGCGACCCTCCGGTGGCCAGCATGGGCTCTAATACCAGCACGGCCTGGCCGCTGAGGTCGTCGGGCACGGTGTTGAGGTAGGGCTCGGGTTGAAATGTCTCCTCATTGCGGCGCACGCCCAGAAAACCCACCGCGGCACCCGGCAACAGCCTGCGGGCTGCGTCCAACATTCCCAGTCCGGCCCGCAGCACCGGCACCAGCAGTGGGGGATCTTCGATGTGAACTCCAGATGTGCGGGCCAGCGGCGTGTCAACGGTGATTGCAGTAGCAGGGAGATCCCGCAAGGCCTCGTAGACCAACAGGCCGCTCAGCTCGTCTAAGGCCTGACGGAACTCCGGTGATGGAGTATCGGCCCGGCGCAACACGGTCAGGCGGGCCTGGACCAGGGGATGATCGACGATCTCAACCTCCATCACTCCCCACCATAGTGGTGCGCCGCCGAATGCCTCACTGTTGGCCACCACCCCTATCCTTGGTCTGATGACCGATTTGCTGGCCGTTGAAGCTCCGGAGGGGGCCGCCGATGCCGTAGCCGGCATTCGCATAACGCCGGTGGACGCGGTGGGGCTGGAACAGCGGGCCGCATCGCTGTGTACTCGCTCGATAAAGGCCTCGTCCAAGGCAGCGGCGTTGGACTTGGCTATCCAGGTCATGGACCTCACCACCCTGGAGGGCGCCGATACCCCAGAGCGGGTCCAGGCCCTGTGTGCCCGAGCCCGCCATCCCGACGCCGCCGATTGGTCGGTGCCCTCGGTGGCCGCGGTGTGCGTGTATCCCGAGTTGGTGCCGGTGGCCACCGACGCGCTGGCCGATAGCCCGGTGGCGGTGGCCAGTGTGGCCGGTGGTTTCCCCGCCGGATTGGCCCCCTTGGAGTCCCGACTGGCCGAGATCTCATGGGCGGTGGCGGCTGGGGCCGACGAGGTGGACATTGTGTTAAACCGCTCGGCCTTTCTGTCCGGGTGGTACCAACAGGCCTACGACGAGATTGCTGCGGCCAAACAGGCCTGCGGGTCGGCCCATTTGAAGGTGATCTTGGAGACCGGGGAGTTGGGCGCCTACGACCAAATCAGGCGGGCATCGATGCTGGCCATGGTGGCCGGCGCCGACTTCATCAAGACCTCCACCGGCAAAATCGGCACCTCGGCCACCCCGCCCACCGCCCTGTGCATGGCCGAAGCCATCCGAGACATGGCCGAGCAAACCGGGCGGGCTGTGGGTCTCAAGCTGGCTGGGGGCATCCGCACCACCAAACAGGCCTGGCACTATCTGGTGATCGTAGGCGAAACGCTGGGGTCGGGTTGGCTGACCCCCGATAGGTTTCGACTAGGAGCCTCTAGCCTCCTCAACGACGTGTTGATGCAGCGGGCCAAGCTCCGCGACGGCCGCTACCAACGGCGGGAGGATTTCAGCGTTGACTGATCGCCCTTCTACTGGCCACGAAGTGGAGCCCGTTGGTGGCTTCAGCCTCGAGTACGCGCCCGCTCCAGAATCCACCGCCCCTGTGAGCTTGGCCTCCCAATACGGCCTGTTTGTGGGGGGCGAGATGGTGGAGCCAGCCGCAGGGGGTCTGGCGCCCACCATCAACCCGACCACCGGGGAGGCGCTGGCCGAGGTGAGCGTGGCCGACGCCGCCGATGTGGACCGGGCGGTGGCTTCGGCCCGTAGCGCCTGGGAAGGCGGCTGGCGCGACCTGCCCGGTGCCGAGCGGGCCAAGTATCTGTACCGGGTGGCCCGGCTGTTGCAAGAACGGGCCCGGGAGTTCGCCGTGTTGGAGACCTTGGACGGGGGCAAGCCCATCCGGGAGTCCCGTGATCTGGACATCCCGCTGGCTGCGGCGCACTTCTTCCACTACGCCGGTTGGGCCGACAAGCTCGACTACGCCTTTAGCGGCCGTCGGGCCGCGCCGGTGGGGGTGGCCGCCCAGGTCATCCCGTGGAACTTCCCGCTGCTTATGGCGGCCTGGAAGCTGGCCCCCGCGCTGGCTTGTGGCAACACTGCGGTGCTCAAGCCTGCCCCCACCACCCCGCTGACCGCGCTGTTGTTGGCCGAGGTGCTGCGCGACGCCGAGCTGCCCCCCGGAGTGGTCAATATCGTCACCGGCGATGACGCCACCGGAGCGGCGTTGGTATCTCACCCCGGCGTGGACAAGGTGGCGTTCACCGGGTCCACCGAGGTGGGCCGAGCCATCGGTGCCGAGTTGGCGGGTACTGGCAAGCGCCTCACCTTGGAACTGGGGGGCAAGGCGGCCAACATCGTGTTTGAAGATGCCGCCCTAGATCAGGTGACCGAGGGCATAGTCAACGGCATCTACTTCAACGGCGGCCAGGTGTGCTGCGCCGGTTCCCGCCTGCTGGTGCAAGAGTCAGTGGTCCACACGGTGGTGGGCAAGCTCCAGCGACGCATGGACACCCTTCGGGTGGGCGACCCGCTGGACAAGAACACCGACATCGGAGCCATCAACTCCCAGGCCCAGCTCAACCGCATCCAAGAACTGGTGGCCTCCGGCGTGGCCGAGGGAGCCGAGCTGTACACGCCGGAGTGCGTGCTGCCGGAGCGGGGCTTTTTCCACCCACCGGCGCTGTTCACCAACGTGTCTACCGCCCATCGCATCGCCCAAGAGGAGATCTTCGGTCCGGTGCTGTCGGTGCTCACCTTCCGCACCGCCGAGGAGGCGGTGGCCAAGGCCAACAACACGCCGTATGGATTGTCGGCCGGTATCTGGACCGAAAAGGGGTCGCGCATCTTGTGGATGGCCGACCGGATGCAGGCTGGCGTGGTGTGGGCCAACACTTTCAACCGGTTCGACCCGGCCAGCCCGTTCGGCGGCTACCGGGAGAGCGGCTACGGCCGCGAAGGGGGCCGAGCCGGCCTCTTGCCATACGTGGATCTAGTCGCATGAGCGACCGGCTGGTGGTCAACAAGACCTACAAGCAGTTCATCGGCGGGGCGTTTGAGCGCTCGGAGTCGGGACGGTCGTATCCGGTGGTAGGGGCCGGGGAGCAGCTCTTGGCTCACGCGGTTAAGGGGTCGCGCAAAGACGTGCGGGACGCGGTGGCTGCGGCCCGGTCGGCCCACGAGGGCTGGGCTGGGCGCACCGCCTACAACCGAGGTCAGATCTTGTACCGGGTGGCCGAGGTGATGGAGTCGCGCCGCGACGAGTTTTGCGCCGAGGTGGTTCGAGCAGGAGCGGGATATACCGATGAGGCCGCAGACCAGGAGACAACCGCCGCCATCGACCGCTGGGTGTGGTACGCGGGCTGGGCCGACAAGTTCCCCACCGTCTTGGGTGGAGCCAATCCAGTGGCCGGCCCCTACTTCAACCTCAGTGTGCCCGAGCCGGTGGGTGTGGTGGGGATCGTGGCCCCCGACGAGCCTCCCCTTCTTCCGCTGGTGTCGCGGCTGGCCCCGGTGATCGTGTCGGGTAACACCGCGGTGGTGCTGGCCTCGGAGCTTTGCCCGCTGGCGGCCATCACCCTGGCTGAGACCTTGGCGCTGAGCGATGTGCCCGCTGGGGTGGTCAACATCATCACCGGCCACCGTGACGAGCTGGTGCCTCCGCTGGCTGGCCATGTGGCGGTGGATTCGCTGGACCTCACCGGTTGCGAATCCGACCTGGCCGCCGACGCAGCCCGCCAGGCCGCGGCCACCATCACCCGGGTGGTGAGCGCATCGACCGCCGAGTGCCAGTGGGCCGATGAGGCCGCCCAGAGCCCCTACCTCATCGACGCCTTCTGCGAGACCAAGACCGTCTGGCACCCCAAGGGAAGATGAGAACTCGTCCGCCGCTTCACCGTCCTGTTCAATGATGAGCCTCGGGCCCTTTGTTCTCGGCGTCGACCTCGACGGGGTGTGTGCCCAGCACACGGTGGCCTTTCGCAAGATCGTGGCCCAAGAGAAGGGTGTGACCGAGGAATCGCTGACCCTGGAGTGCAGTTGGGGATTCGAGGAGTGGGGATTCGAGGACGGCGACTTTGAGAGCTACCACCGTCAAGCAGTTGTGGACTACCGAATGCTGGCCGACATGCCGGCCATGCCCGGTGCCTCCAAGGCTCTGTGGCGATTGTCGGAAGCCGGGGTTTGGATTCGCATCATCACCCACCGTCTCTACACCAACTGGGATCACGCAATTGCCGCCGGTGACACCGCAGAGTGGCTCGACAAGGCCAAGATCCCCTACCGCGACCTTTGTTTCGTGGGCGGCAAGACCGCGGTGGACGCCCACGTTTACATCGAAGACGCCCCCCACAACGTCGAGGCCCTCCGGGAAGAGGGCCGGACCGTGATCGTGTTCGACCAGCCCTACAACCGAGAGCTAGACCCACCTCGGGCCAACACCTGGGAAGAAGTCGAGGCCATTATCTACGACGAACTAGCCGCCCACCAGGGCGCCGTACAGCACCAGCTCCCCACCTTCGACCCCAGCACCGACCGCCTCGACGACCGGAGCATTTGAGCACTATTGGTCGGCCAGCCAGGGGGGGAGTTGGCGGATGTCGGAGAGTTCCACCCAACTGTCATGGGGGGAGATGGTGGCGTGCTCTAGGTCCCAGGTGAGGTGGTAGGGGATGTGGACGCCCCGGCCGCCCAAGGCGACCACCGGCTCGATGTCGGAGCGCATTGAGTTGCCCACCATCACGAAACGGTCCACGGCTACGTCGTGGCGCTCCAACAGGCGCGAGTAGGTGGCCTCGTCCTTCTCGGCCACGATCTCCACCGCGTCGAAGTGGTCGGCTAGCCCGGAGGCGGCGATCTTGGTCTCCTGATTCCACAGGTCGCCCTTGGTGATGAGCACCAGCCGATAGCGGTGCTCCAACTCCTCGATGGTGTCGGCCACTCCGTCGAGCAGCTCCACCGGGTGGGCGTGCATCTCCTTGGCCCAGCCCACGATGGTGTGGATCTCCTGGGCGGTGATCTGGCCCTCGGTGGCCTCAATTGCCGTCTCGATCATGGACAGCACAAAGCCTTTAATGCCGTAGCCGAATATGGCCACGTTGTGGCGCTCTAGCTCGATGAGCCGCTCGTGGAAGTCCACATCGGGCAAGTAGCGGGCCACCAGGTTGGCCATCCGCTCCTCGTAGTCGGCGAAGATCGTCTCGTTGTGCCACAAGGTGTCGTCGGCGTCTAGGCCGACGGTTTCAATCACGGGGCTCTCCCGCCCGCTTCTAGCTCGACGGTTTCAATGGTCGCCGTCACAACGCCAGGGGACCGTAGGCCGGTTTGACGATCTTGTTGATGATCTCCAGCCGCTCGTCGAAGGGGATGAAGGCGCTTTTCATGGCGTTGATGGTCAGCCACTGAATGTCGGCCCAGTTGAAGCCGAACTCGTCCACCAACTGCATCACCTCCTGGGTCATCGAGGTGGCGCTCATCAGGCGGTTGTCGGTGTTGACCGTGATCCTGAACCGCAGGTCGCTCAACAACTTGATGGGGTGCTCGGCGATGGATGGCGCTGCACCGGTGTGAACGTTGGACGTGGGGCACAGCTCCAAGGGGATGCGCCGGTCCCGCACGAAGGCGGCCAGTCGGCCCAGCTTGGGAGCGCCGTCGGGGTCGAATTCGATGTCGTCGACGATGCGGACTCCATGGCCCAGGCGCTCGGTGCCGCAGTACTGCACGGCCTCCCAGATGGACGGTGGGCCGTAGGCCTCCCCGGCGTGGATGGTGAAGTGGAAGTTTTCCCGCTGGATGAGGTGAAAGGCGTCCAGGTGGCGGGTGGGGGGGTTGCCGGCCTCGGCCCCGGCGATGTCGAAGCCCACCACCCCCCGGTCGCGATGGCGTATGGCCAGCTGGGCTATTTCTAGGGACCGGGCCGCGGTGCGCATGGCGGTGAGCAGCGTGCCGATGCGGATGTTCCGGTTGGCGCTGCCCGCTTCGAAGCCGGCCACCACCGCCTCTACCACCTCGTCCAGGCTCAGCCCTTCTTCGGTGTGCAGCTCGGGGGCGAATCTCACCTCGGCGTAGACCACTCCGTCGTTGTCGAGGTCTTCGGCGCACTCGGCCGCTACTCGCTCCAGAGCGTCTCGGGTCTGCATGACGCCCACGGTGTGAGCGAACGTTTCCAGGTACAGGGTGAGGTCGAGGCGGCTGGCCCCTCGCACCATCCAGCGGGCCAAGTCGTCGGCGTCGGTGGTGGGCAGGTTGTCATAGCCGGTCTCCGCCGCCAGCTCGACCACGGTCTGGGGGCGCAGGCCGCCGTCCAGGTGATCGTGCAATAGGACCTTGGGGGCGGCTCTTACTTCTTCGATTGTCGGATGAATCACTGCCCTAATGGTACGGAATCCGAGCGGCAATCAGGTGGCGAGGCTCGGGAGCGGCATCGCCGAGGGTCAGCGCTGAGCTCAGGGCCTCGTGAGCGGCGGGCAGAAGGGAGGAATTGTCGGTGTGGAGTTCGGCGATCACCTCGCCGGCGGCCACCGGGTCGCCCTGGACCCGGCGGAGAAGCACCCCGGCTACCGCCGACACGTCGTCCTCCTTGCGGGCCCGGCCCGCGCCCAGCCGCCACGCGGCCACTCCTACGGCCAGCGCGTCGATGCGGTTGATCACCCCGTCGGCTGGTGCCGTCCAGTGGTCCACCACCGGGGCGGTGGGCAGGGGAGCGGCCGGATCGCCGCCCTGGGCGGCCACCATGGCCCGCCACGCGTCCATGGCCCGGCCCGAGGCCAGCACCTCGGCCGGATCAGCGTCCAGGCCGGCGATGGCCACCATCTCTTGGGCCAGGGCCAGGGTTACCTCCACCAGGTCGGCGGGCCCACCCCCGGCCAATGTCTCTACCGCCTCGGCCACCTCGAGGGCGTTGCCTGCGGCCAGGCCAAGCGGTTGGTCCATGTCGGTGAGCAGGGCCACCGTGTCAACCCCGTGGGCGTGGCCCAGTCCCACCATGGTGCGGGCCAGCTCCTCGCCCATGGCCGGATCGGGCAGGAACGCCCCTGAGCCGAATTTCACGTCCAGTACCAGTCCTGCTGTGCCCTCGGCGATCTTCTTGGACATGATCGAGCTGGCAATCAGCGGGATCGACGCCACCGTACCGGTCACGTCCCGCAGGGCGTAGAGCACCCGGTCGGCGGGGGCCAGGTCGGCAGTGGCCGCGGCGATCACCGCGCCCACGTCTTGGAGCTGGCCCAGGAATTGATCGTGGCTCAGGGCAGCCTGCCAGCCGGCGATGGCCTCCATCTTGTCCAGCGTGCCCCCGGTGTGGCCCAGGCCCCGGCCCGAGAGCTGGGGCACCGCCGCGCCGCAGGCCGCCACCAGCGGGCACAGCACCAGCGACACCTTGTCGCCCACCCCTCCGGTGGAGTGCTTGTCGACTGTGGGCCGCTCCAAGCTCGACAAGTCGAGCCGCTGGCCGCTGTTGATCATGGCTGCGGTCCAGGTGGCCAGCTCCCGGGCGGTCAGGCTCCGCCACACGATGGCCATGAGCAGGGCAGCGGCCTGCTCGGCCGGGATGGACCCCGAGGTGACCCCGTCGATGAACCAGTTGATCTGCTCGTCGCTCAACTCGCCGCCATCTCGCTTGGCCACAATGAGGTCGACTGCGTTCACGGTCTTTCCTCGTTCGAGAGTCTCATGGGCCGGAGTTCACGGCAGGTCGTCGGGGCCGAAGGCGCCGGGGAGCAGATCGCCCACCGTCTGGATCTCGTTCACCAGGCAGTTGGCCCCGCCTGCCTCATAGAGCAGTTGGCGGCAGCGTCCGCAGGGGGTGAGCGGATTGCCGTCGCCATCGGTAACCGCCACCGCCACCAGCTGGCCGCCCCCGGTGCGGTGCAGGTCGCCCACCAGGGCGCACTCGGCGCACAGCGTGAGCCCGTAGGAGGCGTTCTCCACGTTGCACCCGGTAACCACCCGGCCGTCGTCGGTCAGCGCGGCGGCACCCACCGACAGCTTGGAGTACGGGGCATAGGCCCCGGCTGAGGCCTCATGTGCGGCTTCCCAAAGCTGATTCCACGGAATCTCCTGTGTCGCGCCCATTTCGTCTCTTTCCAGCTACCTACTTCGTTGGAAAGGCTGGCCTGCGGCGGCGGGGGGAATGGAGCGGCCTACCGCTCCGGCCACCACTACCAGAGTGACGATGAACGGGAGGGCTTGGAGGAACTCGCTGGGGATCTCAAACCCGCTCACCTCTACCCCCAAGAACTGGAGGCGGGTGCCCAGCGCCCGGGAGAAGCCGAACAGCAGCGCCCCGCCGAACGCCCCCCACGGGGTCCACTTGCCGAATATCAGCGCGGCCAATGCGATGAACCCAGCGGCGTTGGTCATGTTGTCTTCGAACCGGGTTTGGGACTCCATCGAGAACCAGGCTCCGGCCAAACCGGCGATCAGCCCGCCCAAGATCACCGACTGGTATCGGATCCGCACCACGTTCACGCCCAGGGTCTCGGCCGCATGGGGGTTTTCGCCGCATGAGCGCACCCGCAGCCCCCATGGTGTGCGGTACATCACCAGCCAGGTGCCGATCACCACCAGGTACATCATCCAGTAGATGGGCTTGCCCCGGAAGAGCTGGTCGCCGACCACCGGGATTTCCGACAGCAGGGGCAAGCCGAACTCAGAGGTGCCCACCCCGGTGGTGATGCCGGTTTTGACGATCACCTCTGAGCGCAGGAAACCGGTGAGCCCCAAGGCGAACAGGTTGATCACCACCCCGGCCACGATCTGATTCACTCCGAAGCGGATGGACAGCACCGCCAGCAGAGAGGCAACCAGTCCTCCGGCCAGCACCGAGATGAGAATCGAGAACCACAGCCACCCGGTGGACTGGGCGTCTCCGATGGTGGCGTAGGTCATGTAGCCGATGCCGGCGCCGGCCAGCATGGTGCCCTCGATGCCGATGTTGATGATGCCCGACCGCTCGCACCACAAGCCGGTGGTTGCTCCCAGCGCCAGCGGGGTGGCCAGCACTAGCGATTCGTTGAACAAGTTGAGGATGTTGGTGCTGGAGTTGTCGGACAGCGCCAGGCTGAGCACCAGCACCAGCGGGATCAGGGCCACCGCGCTCAATAGCCGGGCCGGGCTGGCGTACCGGCGGGCCTCGGGCGGGGCGAATCCCAGCACGGCGGCGAGCAGGAACAGCACGCCGATGGCGATCACCCATGTGGGGGGATGGAAGCCGATTCCAGCCGGGTCGGGGGGCGGCTCGAAATTGAATCTTCGGCTGGTGCCGCTGATGGCCGGGGCCACTCCGGCGATTAGGGCAATGCCCAACAGCCCGAACACCAGCCCGGTCACCGACTGGCGATCCAGGCCAATCCGATCCGAGGTTCGGGTCGCGCCCGCGGCGTGCTCCACGGTGGTCACACGATTCTCCGGGGTTGTACGGGCATCCAAGCCGTGCTCGTGTTGCGGTTAATCATGCTCACACCGCCCCCTCAACAGAGGTGGCCTTGAATGGGCTCTGGTCCATTTCTCGTACCCGGAACAGGTAGCGGACAATGGCATCGGCGGCCACGAACAACAGCACCATGGCCTGAATGATCCGCACCACGTCGATGGACACGTCGGCTTCCTGCTGCATCAGCGGTGCTCCTGACAGCATCGAACCCCAGAGCAGGGCGGCGGCGATGATGGCCACCGGGTTGGTGCGGGCCAGCAGGGCGATGGCAATGCCGTCGAAGCCCATCAAGAAGAAGGTGCCCGGCTGGAAGAAGCCGTTGGTGCCGGAAATCTCTGAGGCCGCCGCCAGTCCGGCGAAAGCCCCTGACATGGCCATCGAGATGACAATCACCCGGTTTACGTTGATCCCCGCATAGTGGGAAGCGTGTGGATTCAGTCCCACCGTGCCCACCTCGAAGCCGAAGGTGGTGCGGTTCAACACGAAGGCCACCACGAAGCAGATGCCGACTAGGGCGAACAGCCCCGCGTGGAGAACGGGTTGGCTGTCCACCAACTCGGGCAACGCCGCGGTGTCGGAAATGGGGTCGGTGCGGGGAACGGTGCTCTCGGTGTCGCGCAGCACCACCGGATCACGGGAGTTCACCATCCACCGGACCCCGAACAGCACCAGGGAGTTCAACATGATGGTGCTGATCACCTCGTGGGCACCGGTCTTGGCTCGAAGTACGCCGGGAACCCCACCCCAGAAGGCGCCGCCCAAGGTGCCGGCAATGAGGATCAGGGGGATGGCCACGATGCCGGGCAGGTCGGACATCCACGACAGCGCTCCCACATAGGCCGCGGTAACTCCGCCGGCCAGCAGCTGCCCTTCGGCGCCGATGTTGAACAGTCCGGCCCGGAAGGCAAAGGCCAAGGCCAGAGCCGACCCGATGAACGGCACCGACCTGGCTATCGACCCGGCGATCTCATCGCCTCCACCCACCATGCCCCGTAACAGCGCCCAATAGGCAGTGAAGGGGTTCACTCCGATGATGGAGATCAGCACGCCGCCGACCACGAACGACAGCAAGATGGCGTATAGCGATACGTACAGCGGCTGGAGCCGCCACACCTCGGTGAGAAAGCGGTGGACCTGGCTGGCCGCCCGCCCGATGCCGGCGTTGGCGGTCTTGGGGCCGTTCACGACTGGCCTCCCGCGCCCCCGGTAGCCATGAGCAAGCCGAGTTCTTCTCGGGTGGCTTGGGCCGCGTCCACTGTCCCGACCAGCTTGCCCCGGTAGAGCACACCGATTCGGTCGGACAGCGACAAGATCTCGTCCAGCTCGGCTGACACCAACAGCACCGCCACGCCTCGGTCGCGTAACTCGATGATCTTCCGGTGGATGAACTCGATCGAGCCCACGTCCAGGCCGCGGGTGGGCTGGGCCACCACCAGCGCCTTGAGGTCGCCGGTCAGCTCTCGGGCCACGATCACCTTCTGCTGGTTGCCGCCCGACAAGGTGTCGATGGTGGCGTCGACACCCGGGGTGCGGACGTCGAACTGCTCGACCAGCTCCTTGGCCTCGGCGTTGATGGCCGCGGTGTTGCGCACGCCCAGATTGGAGAACCTGCTGTGGTGGTAGCGGTTCAGCACCAGATTGTCGGCGATGGTGTATTGGGCCACCACACCGTGCTTGCTGCGGTTCTCGGGCACGTGGGCCACACCCAACTCGGTGATCTTGCGGGGGCTCCAGTGCGTGGTCTCCTGACCGAGCATCTCCACCCGCCCACCGGTTGCCGGTCGCATCCCGCAGATGGATTCCACCAGCTCCCGCTGGCCGTTGCCCTCCACTCCCGCGATTCCGAAGATCTCTCCGGCCCGTACCTCCACATCCAATCCGGTGACCGTCTCCACTCCCCGGTCGTCCTGCGAGCGCAGGTCTTGCACCCGGATGACCGACCTCCCCGGGTCGGCTTCGGCTTTGTCCACTCTGAACACCACATCGCGGCCCACCATCAAGTTGGCCAGCGACTGCTGGGTGGCACCCTCAGCGGTGGCTGTACCTACCACCCGTCCGGCTCGCAGCACGGTGATGCGGTCGGCCACGGCCAACACCTCGCGCAGCTTGTGGGTAATGAAGATGATGGACTTGCCCTGGCCAGTGAGGCTCTCCACCACCTCGAAAAAGTCGTCCACTTCGCCGGGGGTGAGCACCGCGGTGGGCTCATCCAGTATCAGAATGTCGGCATCCCGGAACAGCGCCTTGACCAGCTCCACTCGCTGCTGTTCGCCCACCGACAGGTCGCCCACCGTGGCGTCGGGGTCGACAGCCAGCCCGTAGCGCTCGGCCAGGTTGTCGATCTGGCGGCGGGCACTGTCGAGGTCGAGAAACGCTCCCTTGGTGACCTCGTTGCCCAAGATGATGTTCTCGGCCACTGTAAAAACCGGGATGAGCTGGAAGTGCTGGTGGACCATTCCGATGCCCCGGTCGATGGCCTCACCGGAGTCTTGGAAGTTCACCGCTTCGCCCCGAACCCGGATGGTGCCTCGGTCGGGCCGGTACAGCCCGAACACCATGTTCATCAGGGTGCTCTTGCCGGCACCGTTCTCGCCCAGCAGGCAGTGGATCTCACCCTGGTTGAGGGTGAGGCTCACGTCGTCGTTGGCCACTACCCCTGGAAAGGTCTTGGTGACGCCCTCGACCTCCAGCACTGTGCCCCCGCTTGCCTGCGCCATGCGCAGCCCAGGCTACGCCATATGAAGCCGGCTGAACGCGAAAGGCGGCGGCTGAGGGTCGCTCAGCCGCCGCCCTTCATCGATTGGGGTGGGTTAGTCGCAGAGGGAGCCTTCGCCGATGAACAGGCCGTCGATGCCGCACACTCCGGTGTCGATGCTGCCGTCGGCTAGTCCGGCCCGCACCCGCTCCACGTTGGCGGCCGCCTCGGCGCCCACCGCGGCGTCGTGGAAGGGGGCGTAGGTGATGCCCAGGTTCTCGGCGGTCAGCACGAACGGACCGCCGGCGAAGGTGCCTTGAATGGTGGTGGCGATGTTGCGGAACACCGACAGGTCCACCCGCTTGACGGCTGAGCTGGCCAGGTACTCCGAACCGGGCGCCGTGCCGCCGTTGAAGGTGGTGTAGTACTCGTCTTGGTCCACGCCGATGCCCCACGCTCCGGCCTCAGCGGCGGCCTTGATGCCACCTGAACCCGTGGGGCCGCCCGCACCGAAGATCACATCAGCGCCGTCGCCGATGAACTGCTGGGCATCGGATGCGCCCTTGGCGGGATCGGTGAAGCTCTCGTTGTACACCGAAAGCACCTGGATATCGGGGTCGATGTACTTGGCGCCGGCCTCGTAACCGTTGACGAACTTCACCACCGGGGGCACGTCCTCGCGGCCGGCCACCACGCCGACCACGCCCGACTCGCTGAGCGAGGCGGCCAAGGCGCCGGCGATGAAGCCACCCTCGTGCTCGTTGAACAGCACGCCCACGTAGTTGGACGGGTACTCGGGATGCCACTGGTCGATGCCGATGTAGTTGATGTTGGGGTTCTCTTCGGCCGCGGCCATGGTGTCGGTGCCAAGCAGGAAGCCCACGGTGATGAGCACGTCGGGGTTCTCACTGGCCGAGGTGCTCAGGTTGGCGTCGTAGTCGGCTTCCGACGCGGTCTCGATGACGCTGGTGTCCTCGATGCCGAAGCACTCGGCCGCTCCGACCATGCCCTCGTAGGCGAACTGGTTGAATGTGCCGTCATCCACCTTGCCGATGTCGGTGACCATGTTCACACGGAAGCCGTCGGGGGCTTCGATGCCGCCCCAGGCTGCGCACTCCTCTTCAAGCGAGATCAGAGCGCCAGAAGGTGCCTCGGGTGCTGGTGCCTCGGTGGGCTCTGGGGCCGGTGCCTCGGTGGGCTCGGGTGCTGGTGCTTCGGTTGGTGCTGGCGCTGGTGCCTCGGTGGGCTCAGGAGCCGGTGCCGGGGCCGAATCCGAATCGTCGTCGTTGCCGCAGCCAGCCGCTACCAAGGCCAGGCAAAACAGCAGGGCCAACAAAGCCATGAATTTCTTGTGCATCTGAACCCCTCCGTCTGATGCCAGTGGTTGGACTTTCGAGGCTAGCCCAGCCCGCCGACAATCGAAATGTCGAACCGAAGCAAAGTGATGAACGAGAGGGAAACGCAGAATCAGAGCGTTTAAGGTGGGGACATGTCGAGACTTGCAGGAAAAACAGCCATCGTCACCGGCGCGGCCCGAGGCACCGGAGAGGTCATTGCCCAGATGTTCCGGGACGAAGGAGCAACGGTGGTGGCCACCGATATCGACGATGGGGATGGAATTGTCAAGCTGGACGTAACCAACGAGGCCCATTGGGACGAGGTGGTGAGCGGCATGGAGCAGGTAGACGTGCTGGTCAACAATGCCGCCATCTTGCACCTGGGTTCCATCGAGCGCACTCCATCCGATGTCTATCGCCAGGTGCTGGATGTGAACCTGGTGGGGCCGTTTTTGGGCATGCGGGCCGTGGTCGGGCCGATGAAGGCGGCCGGAGGCGGCTCAATCGTCAACATCAGCTCCATCGACGGGCTCATTGGCATGAACGGGATATCCGCCTACGGAGCCAGCAAATTCGGCCTCGGGGGGCTGATGCGCTGCGCGGCCCTCGAGTTGGGCCGATCCGGCATCCGGGTCAACAACGTGTGCCCGGCGGGCGGCAACCCGGCCATGTACGCCCGGTGGTTCGACCAGATGATGTCGTTTATGGATGAGACCGCGGCCTACTCGGCCAATCGGGGCATCCCCGGCGAGGTCCCCTTGGAGTGCATCGCCGCCGCCGCGGTTTTTCTGGCTTCCGACGAGGCGTCCCACATCACCGGGGCCGACTTGCCAGTGGACGGGGGAGCGGCCGCCGGGGTGGTTATCGAGGGCATCAACTCGCTGGAGTGACCGAAGTTTCATTCCGATCTGGCAGGGGTAGCATTCAAGAAGCCGCATCAGCCAAGGGCGGCTGAGGAGGAAGAGATGGCTCCGCCTGTTCGCACCGACGAGGAAATCCTGGGGCGTGCCGATGTCAACGACATCGACACCATTATCGATATCTCCCGGACCAACAGCGATGTCACGTCGATCATCCATGCGGTCGAAGACAACAGCGACGCCCTGTTCACTTGGGACTACGCCAAGGGGGCCCGGCCCCAGCTCGAACGCCTCTACGAGAAGGCCAAGACGTCGCAGTGGAACGCCCAAACCGACCTGGACTGGTCGATAGAGGTGGATCCCTACGAGGCATTCAACATTTTCACCGAGTCTGGGAGCCGGGAAGAGTTTGAGCGCGACAACGATCGCCGTCTACCCACCGACAACTGGGGCGAGGCCGAGTGGCGGGAGTTCTCCCTGGAAACCTTCAAGTGGCGGATGAGCCAGTTCCTTCACGGCGAGCAGGGGGCTTTGCTGTGTACGGCCAAGATCGTCGAAACCGTCCCGTGGATCGACGCCAAGTATTACGCCGCCACCCAGGTGGTGGATGAGGCCCGCCACGTGGAGGTGTTCGGCCAGTACATCGACACCAAGCTGGGCGATTCCTACCCCATCAACATCCACCTCAAGATGCTGATTGACGACATCATCAACGACAGCCGCTGGGATATGACCTACTTGGGTATGCAGATCATGGTGGAGGGCCTAGCCTTGGCCGCCTTCGGCTTCATGCACCAGCTCACCCCTGAGCCGCTGCTCAAGCAGCTTCTCCGCTATGTGATGGCCGACGAGGCCCGCCATGTGGCATTCGGCGTGCTCAGCCTTCAGGAGTTCTACAGCGAGCTGACCGTGGCCGAGCTGCGCGAGCGCCAGGAGTTCGCCTTTGAGGCCGCAGTGAGAATGCGCGACCGGTTCTTATCCCAAGAGGTGTGGGAGCGCATGGGCGTGCCGGTGCGGCCCATGGTGGAGAACTTCTTGTCCTTGCCCGCCGACCAGAAGCCGTTCCAGAACATCTTGTTCTCCAAGATCGTGCCCAACTGCAAGAAGCTGGGCCTGCTCGATGCCGGCGACGGCTGGCTGCGGCGCCGGTTCGAGGAGATCCACGTAATCGAGTTCGAAGACTGGGTGGACACCGGCGAGGAATACGAGGACTTTCAGATCGAAGAGGCTGCCGCGGTCTGAATTGGCGGGGCCGCGGTTACCTTTCGCATTTTGCCGGGCTACCGAAGCGGGGCAGGCGGTAGCGATTTTTGGCTACGAAGCGATAAGTCCACCGAGCAAATGGGCTGATGGGCCCCAGGGTGAGCAGGCGGCCTAGCGCGGGCCAGGGGGCGCGCATGGCTCTCAGGGCTTTGGCAATGCATCGGTGCTCGTCGGTGCAGGTGCCGTCGGGGTCGATCCACCACGCGGAGCGGGCCACGTCTTCTTCGGTGAGGCTGTGGGAACCGAAATCAAACTTCTGCGCGGGGACGACCTGGTAATCGCCACTCAGCCGGCGTTGCGCCCAGCGGGCGGTGGCGGTGCAGAATCCGCAATCGCCGTCGTAAATCAGTGTGCCCGAGGGAACATGCGGAGAGGGAGGGTTGGGATCAGCTGTTGCGCCCGGCGGCGATTGCAGTGGAATTCTCCGTTCAGCTGTTGCGCCCGGCATTGGGCTTGCGCCCATGATTGGCCTTCTTGCGCCGCGCTCGGGCCTTGCGCTTTTGGGTTCTCTTCGACATTCGGACCTCCGAGTGTTCGGGCAATTCTACCGACTGCCGCTAGCGTGAACGACCCGTGGAACGCTTCGGGTTCGTCGGCCTGCCCAACTCCGGCAAATCCTCCCTGTACAACGCCCTGATCGGGTCAGACGTGCTGGCCGCGCCGTATGCCTTCGCCACCACCAGCTCCAACGTTGGCGTGGCCAAGGTGGGGGATCCCCGCCTCGATGCCATTGCCGAGCTCAGCGGCTCCCCCACGGTCACGCCGGCCAGCGTGCAGTTCACCGATATTGGCGGTCTGGTGGAGGGGGCCAGCCGGGGCGAGGGGCTGGGAAACCGCTTTCTGGCCGGCATCCGGGAGGTGGACGCGGTGGTGTTCGTGCTGCGGGCCTTCGTCGACCCCGACGTACCCGGACCCACCGACCCGTTGGAACACTTGCGGGTGCTGGAGATCGAGCTGACGCTGGCCGACTTGGAGTCGGTGGAGAACCGGCTGGTGAAACGGCGCAAGTCTGCGGTTCAAGACCGTTCGCTGGCCGGAGAAGTGGCCGCTTTGGAAGCCGCCGCCGACGTGCTGGGCGAGGGCATCCCCATTTATCGCAGCGACCTGTCGGCCGATCATCGGGCCGGCCTGCGGGAGAGCTTCCTGCTCACCAACCGCCCGGTGCTGGCGGTGGTCAACATCGGCGAGGATCAGCTCGACGAGGCCGATGTGGTTGTAGAGCCCGTGGCCGCCGAGCTGAATGGCCGGGCCGGGGTCATGGCGGTGTGTGTGCAGCTCGAAGCCGAGGCTGGCCAGCTTCCCGCCGAGGAACGGGCCGAGATGCTTGATGGCCTGGGCTTGGGCGAGGGAGCACTGGGCCGGTTCACCAATGCGGCCTACGACCTGCTGGGCTTGCGCACTTTTTTCACTACCGGCGACAAGGAAACCCGGGCCTGGACCTTCCGCCTGGGGGCCACCGCCCCGGAGGCCGCCGGGCGCATCCACACCGACTTCCAGCGGGGCTTCATCCGGGCTGACGTGATCGGCTGGCAAGAGCTGCTGGAAGCCGGCGGATGGAACAAGGCCAAGGAACTCGGGATCATGCGCACTGAGGGCCGCGACTATCTGGTGGCCGACGGCGACGTGATGGAGATCCGCTTCAACGTATAGACATAGCCGAGATCCCTCTTGAACTAACGCCTCAGGAGTTGGAAAATCAAGAGATGGCGTGGCTCGTCTGCGACGACCGGGTGCTGGCCACCGTGGAAATCGCCACGGGGTGGCGGGAACGGGCTCTCGGGCTGTTAGGTCGAGACGAGTTCGACAATGCGCTGCTGCTTCGCCCCGCGTTCTCGGTTCATACCCTGGGGATGCGGTTTCCCATCGATGTGGCCTACCTGGACCGCAATCTGGTGGTGCTGAAAGCGGCCACCATGGCCCGCTTTCGGGTCGGCCTGCCGGTGTGGCGGGCCCGGGCGGTGCTTGAGGCTGAGGCCGGTTCGTTTGCCCGCTGGGGCCTAAAGCCCGGCGATCACCTGGAAGTGAGGCAGACTGCTAGGGAAACGAGGGGATGACCAAGCCTGGGAGGATAAATGACCGGAAGGCTGGTGCTGGTTGCCACCCCAATCGGCAATCTTGGCGACTTGTCTCCTCGGGCCGTGGAGGCGTTGGACGACGCTGACGTGGTGGCCTGCGAGGACACTCGCCGCACCGGAAAACTGCTAGCGCATGCCGGGGTGAACGCGCCCCGCCTGCTGGTGGTAAACGAGCACACCGAGGCCGCCGGCGCGGCCGAGATCGCCGAGCTGGTGGCTGACGGCAACACCGTGGTGTTGGTTAGCGATGCGGGCACCCCGGCGGTGTCTGATCCGGGGTCCAGGGTGGTCAAGGCGGTCATCGACGCCGGAGCCGATGTGGAGGCGGTGCCCGGCCCGTCGGCCGCGCTGGCCGCGCTGGTGGTGAGCGGACTGCCCACCGAGCGCTTCTGCTTCGAGGGTTTCCTGCCCCGAAAGGGCCGACATCGCGCCGACCGTATCGCCGAACTGTCCCTAGAACCCCGCACCATGGTGCTGTTCGAAGCCCCTCACCGACTGGTTCGCACGCTGGATGATCTGACCGCGGCGCTGGGCGGCGACCGGGCGGTGGCCATCGTGCGGGAGCAGACCAAGCTGCACGAGGAGATCTGGCGGGGCACGCTGGCTCAGGCCGTTGCCCGGGCCAATGGCACCGAACCCCGAGGCGAGCACGTTGTAGTGGTGGCTGGGTGCCCTGATCCTGCGCCGCCCTCTGAATCCCAAATCAGATCGGCTCTAGAAGAGAAGTTGACCGACGGACTATCCCGTCGGGATGCGGCCGCCGCGGTGGCCGCCGACCTCGGCATGTCCCGACGAGCCGTGTATCAGATCAGTCTGAAAGACTGACCCATCCAGAGACCCCAACCACCGTCTTGATCGGCCAAGGAGCCCCCATGAGCGACGTCAAGCCCATTCCCGACGACTATCCCCGAATCACCCCATACCTGTGCGTGGACGGCGCAGCCGCGGCCATCGAATTCATGACGGAGGTGTTCGACGCCACCGAGCGCATGCGCATTCCCGCCCCCGGAGGCATGATCGGTCACGCCGAAGTCGCCATCGGCGACGGACTCATCATGGTGTCTGACGAGTACCCCGAAATGGGTGTGTTGGGCCCAAAGAAGATCGGCGGAACCGCGGTCACCATCAGCGTGTACGTGGAAGATGCCGACGCCACCTTTGCCAAGGCGGTAGCTGCCGGGGCCACCGTCGAACGCCCAGTGGAAACCCAGTTTTACGGTGACCGGGGCGGCATGTTTGTCGATCCGTTCGGCCATCGCTGGCACGTGGCCACCCATGTGGAGGATGTGTCTCCCGATGAGATGGCCCGGCGCTCGGCCGAGATGTTCGGGGAGTAACGCATCGGGTTCACCGGGCTGTTGGCAGTAGTGTGAAGCGGTGTCGCGCTACTTCTTGACGACCCCGATCTTCTACGTCAACGACGCCCCTCATATCGGCCACGCCTACACCGTGCTCAACGGTGACGCTGTTTCCCGCTGGCACCGATTGTTGGGCGAAGACGTCTTCTACCTGACCGGCACCGACGAGCACGGCCTCAAAGTACAGCGAGCGGCAGAAGCCAACGGCCTGTCGCCCTTGGAACAGGCCGACGGCACCAGCCAGCGCTTCCGGGAGGCGTGGGCCGAACTTGGCGTGGCCAATGACGAGTTCATCCGCACCACCGAGCCCCGCCACCACCGCTCGGTCCAGACCCTCATGCAGCGGGCCTACGACAACGGCTACATCTACTCGGCGGTCTACGACGGCTGGTACTCGGTGTCCGACGAGGCCTATGTCTCAGAAGAAGACGTAACCGAAGAGGACGTCGAATCGGGCCGGGTGGAGCGGATGACCGAGGAGAACTACTTCTTCAAGCTTTCTGAGTTCGAAGAGCCACTGCTGGAGTGGTTTGAGTCGAATCCCCTCAACATCACTCCTGAGGGGTATCGCAACGAGGCTTTGGGCATCATCCGCGGCGGACTGCGTGACATCTCCATCACTCGCACCTCCATCGACTGGGGCATCCCGGTGCCCTGGGCTGAAGGCCACGTGTTCTATGTGTGGTACGACGCGCTCACCAACTACGCCACCGCGGCTGGCTATGGGAATGATGATGAGCGGTTTGCCGCCTGGTGGCCGTCGGTGCGCCACCTTCTCGGAAAAGACATCATCCGCTTTCACTGCGTGTACTGGCCGGCCATGCTTCTGGCCGCCGGGGTCACCGATCTGCCCCATTACCACGTACACGGTTGGCTTCTGGTGGGCGGGGAGAAGATGTCGAAGTCGGCGTTCAACCAGATCTCTCCCAGCGACCTCATCAGCGACTTCGGCGTGGACGGATTCCGCTACTCCCTGCTGCGGGACACGCCATTCGGCCCCGACAGCGAGGTCAGCCACGAAGCTCTCCAGCACCGCTACAACACTGATCTGGCCAACAACTTCGGCAACCTGTTGCAGCGGTCATCCACGCTGGTCCACCAAAAGTGCGGAGGGATCGGCCCCGCGCCCGACCCCGACCACCCTCTGGCCGATATCGCCGCCCAGGTGTACGCCGACGCCGCTGCGGCCTGGGATCGCTTCCAGCCGTCTGTGGCATTGGAGGCCACCTGGCGGCTCATCCGCGACACCAACGAGTACCTCCAGGCCACCGAGCCCTGGAAAATGGAGCCCGGCCCCTTGGTGAACACGGTGCTGGGCAACGCCCTCGAGGCCCTGCGCATAGTGTGCGTGCTGGCCAGCCCGGCCATTCCCACCTCTTGTGAGGCAGCCTGGACCCGCTTGGGTTTGGAGGGTTCGCCTCTCGACCAGCGTCTGCCTGCCTCTGCTGTGTGGGGCCAGTATCCCGGCGGACTGCCGGTGGCCGAAGGCGATCCGCTGTTCCCTCGCCTCAAAGGCTGAAGGTGCGCTGGATCGACAACCACTGCCATTTGGATCTGGACACTCTCGAATCCACGGTCGCTCAGGCATCGGACGCCGGGGTGGAGCGCATGATCGATGTGGGCACCGACGTGGCTACCTCGGTTGCCGCGATTGCCAAGGCGGCGGCCAGCAACCAGGTGTGGGCCACGGTGGGAGTTCACCCCCACGAAGCCCGATACGGGATCAGCGGCATCGAGGACTTGCTGGGCTCCGACCGAGTGGTGGCGGTGGGGGAGTGCGGGCTCGACTACCACTACAACCACTCGCCGCCCGTCGACCAGCGGGCTGTGTTCGCGGCCCAAATCGACATGGCCCACCGGCACCGGATGCCTCTGGTGATCCACACCCGGGAGGCATGGGACGACACCTTTGCCATCCTCGACGAATGCGGGGCTCCCGACCGCACGGTCTTCCACTGCTTCACCGGTGGGGCCGACGAAGCCCGGGCCGCGCTGGATCGGGGGGCGTGCCTGTCGTTCAGCGGTATCGTGAGCTTCCCGTCGGCTGATGATGTGCGGGCTGCGGCCCAGCTGTGCCCCCAGGATCGCCTGCTGGTGGAAACCGACTCGCCGTACCTGGCCCCGGTCCCGCGGCGGGGCAAGCCCAACGCGCCGGCCAATCTGCCGCTGGTAGGTGAGGCATTGGCCCGAGTCCGCGACGTGGCTCCCGAAGCAGTGGCGGAGCAAACCTGGGACAACGCCGTGGCTTTCTACGGCCTATGACCCTCACCCGGAATCAGGTACGAGACCTGTTGGATCGCCACGGGCTCGCTCCCAGCCGGGCCATGGGCCAGAACTTCGTGGTCGATCCCAACACCATCACCGCCATGGTCCGGGCCGCGGAATTGGATCCCCGCCAGCCGGTGGTGGAGATCGGCCCCGGCTTGGGGTCGCTCACTCGAGCTCTGGCCGCAGAGGTGGATCACGTGCTGGCCGTGGAGGCCGACCGCCACCTGCTGGCCCCGCTGACTGAGGTGGCCGACGCCCCCAACGTGGAGATCGTCCACGCCGATGCCACTGCCCCGAAGTGGCGGTCCAAGCTCGGAGCCCACAGCCGGCAGTGGGCGCTGGTGGCCAACCTGCCCTACAACATCGCCGTTCCCTTGCTGTTGGACCTGTTGGACCACGAAACCCGCATCGGATGTTTCACCGTCATGGTGCAAAAGGAAGTGGCTGAGCGGCTAGTGGCTCCGGTGGGCACCAAGGCCTACGGAATACCCACCCTAAAGGTGGCCTATTGGTGTGAGGCCCGCATCGTTAGGTCGGTCCCTCCCACGGTGTTCTACCCCCGGCCCCGGGTGTCGTCGGCGGTAGTTCGGATGGTGCGCCTGCCGGCACCGGCCGTGGATGCCGACCCCGACCGTCTGTTTTCCCTGATCCGAACCGCCTTCGGCCAGCGCCGCAAGATGCTGCGCCGCTCACTGGCTGCCCACGTCACCCCCGAACAATTCGACCGAGCCGGCATCGACCCCACCGCCCGCCCCGAGCAGCTCACCCTCCACGATTGGGCCCAACTAACCGACGTATCCTCTTCCTGATGGTCGCCCTCACGGCTCCGGCCAAGCTCACGCTCTCGCTGCGCATCACCGGGGTGCGGGCTGACGGATATCACTTCATCGACGCCGAGATGGTGACGCTTGATTTGGCCGACACATTGGAGATCGGGTCAGGCACGGGCGTAGTGATCGAGGGGGCGGGCGACATCGACCCGGCCGACAACCTCATCACCAGAGCCTTAGCCCTCGTGGGTCAATCCGTTCGGGTCACGGTGGACAAGAAGATCCCAGCGGGGGCTGGGTTGGGGGGAGGGTCGGCCGATGCGGCGGCCATCTTGCGCTGGGCCGGCTACACCGATGTCCAAGGAGCGGCTGAATTGGGAGCCGACATCCCCTTTTGCCTGGTCGGCGGGCGGGCTCGTGTGCAGGGCATCGGTGAAATCGTGCAGCCGCTGGAGTACGTTCCCCGAGCGCTCACCCTGCTCATTCCCCCATTCGGCTGCTCCACCCCGGCGGTGTACCGGCGCTGGGACGAGATGGGAGGACCCAAAGGATCGAACGGCAACGACTTGGAGCCAGCGGCATTGGACGTCGAGCCCCGCTTAGACCGGTATCGCCACGAGCTAGAGCAGGCCACCGATCAGACGGCGCGGCTGGCGGGCAGCGGTTCCACCTGGTTCGTGGATGGTGCCTACCCCGGCGACGGTCGCCTCGTGGTACGCACCGTGCCGGCTGAGGTCTAGACCTTTTGAGGAGGCAGAAAGCTACTTTCCCCGGGCTCGCCGCTGGAAACGGGTGCGCGAGGTCTACTTCCCGCGGGCACGCCTTTGGAAACGAGTGCGCTTCAGCATTTTCTTGTGCTTCTTCTTGCGCATTCGCTTGCGGCGCTTCTTGATCAACGATCCCATGGTGCGACCACGCTAGCCCGACCCGACCCTCTACCAATAACCCGAGAGTTCATATGGCGGTCATGGAGTAGCCTGCAATTGGTGCCTGATGACTGCATAGCAAGGGACTCCTTGGCGAGTAGTTCAAGTGGCAGAACGCCTGGCTTTGGACCAGGAGGTTGCAGGTTCGAGTCCTGCCTCGCCAGCCGCGCTAGAAATACAGACGTGAATGTCGAGAGCGGGTTTGTCCGCTGAGAACATGACGGCTGTTCCCTTGCCCCTGTCTGCGGTGGTGTTGGCCGCGGGCCGGGGCGTTCGTATGAGATCGGGGCGACCCAAGCCCCTTCACGATGTTTGCGGCCGAGCCATGCTGCTGCACGTGATCGACGCCGTGGCCGCGGTCAAACCCCGCCAGATCACCGTAGTAGTGGGCTTCGGCGCCGAGGAGGTGGCCAAGCACGTCGCCGAGCAGGCTTTTGACCTGCGCATCGACTTCGTGGAGCAGCCCGTGCAGCGGGGTACGGCTGATGCCGCCGCATTGGGCCTGTCGGCGCTGGACAGCGATGTGGATGACGAGGACGTTCTAGTGATATCGGCCGATATGCCGCTCGTTCAGGGCCAGACGCTGCGGGGCCTGACCGCCCAGCACCGGCTTTCGGGGTCGGCGGCCACCATGACCACCGCCGCTGAGGAACCCGCCGAAGTCGCCTGCTTCCGCCGCAGCCTGCTGTCTCCGGCCTTGCGCCGGCTGGCTACCAGCGACTCTGGGCGCGAGCACAACCTCGCTGACGCGGTCTCCGTGCTCACCTCCGCCGGTCACGACGCCGGGTCTTATGCTATCGACGAGTCCGAAGCTCAAGGCGTGGACGATCGGGAGCAATTGGCATTCGCCGAGGCGGAGATGCGCCAGCGCATCAATCGCAACTGGATGGTCGCCGGGGTGCGCATCATGGCTCCCCACAGCGCCTACATCGACGTGAGCGTCAAGCTGTCCCCCGATGTGGTGATTCACCCCGGCGTCGTGCTCAGAGGCCAAACAGTGGTCGGAGAAGGTGCGGTGATCGGTCCCCACACCCATCTGGTGGACTGCGTGGTCGGTCCCCGAGCAGTGTTGGAAGCCGTGTCGGCCACCGATGCCGAGATCGGGGCTGATGCCCATGTCGGGGCCTACATCACACTGGAACCGGGGGCTCAGATCCCGCCCGCTTCGTCACAAGGAGACTGAAACAATGGAACTGGTCACCAAAAAGAAGCTGGCCATACTCTCGGGCCGGGCCAATCATGAACTGGCCGCCGAGATCGCCGAGGTGCTCGGCGAGGAGCTGGTGGAGCCCAACATCGCCGACTTCGCCAACGGGGAGATCCATTGCCGGTTCGAGGAGTCGGTGAGGGGTACAGACGTGTTCATCGTCCAGAGCCACACCGCCCATGGCGACGCCTCCATCAACGACGCAGTCATGGAGCACCTCATCATGGTGGACGCGGCCCGGCGAGCTTCGGCCAAGCGAATTACCGCGGTGTGCCCCTTCTATGGATATGGCCGCCAAGATCGCAAAGCTGTGGGCCGTGAGCCCATCACCGCCAAGCTGATGGCCAACACCTTCCGCACTGCAGGGGCCAATCGCATGTTGAGCGTCGATCTTCACTCCGGGCAGATCCAGGGATTCTTCGATGGCCCCTGGGACCACCTGACCGCCATGCCAGTGCTGGTTGACTACCTGAAAGATATCGACGGCGACTTGGTGATCGTGTCTCCCGACGCCGGTCGGGTGAAGGTTGCCGAGCGCTACACCAACGAACTGGATGCCGACTTGGCCATCGTTCACAAGCGCCGGGCCAAAGATGTCAAGCACGCGGTGGAGGTCATCGAGGTGGTGGGCGACGTGGAGGGCCGCACCTGTGTGCTCATCGACGACATGATTGACACCGGGGGCACCATTGTGGCTGCGGCCGACGCGTTGGCCGCCCGGGGCGCGGCCACGATCTACGCTGCCACCACCCACGGAGTGTTTTCCGGCCCTGCCATTGACCGGCTCAAGAACTCGGTGATCTCCAAAGTGGTGGTTACCAACACCCTGCCTTTGTCACCCGAGAAACAGATCGACAAGATCGAGGTTTTGTCGGTGGCCAGAATCATCGCCGACGCCATCGACGCCGTGTTCGAGGACACTTCCGTGTCGGAAATCTTCGGCGGCAAGAACCTCTCTTAGCCGTTTTGGCCTGGGGGCGGGTAACATTGCTCGCTGCGCTATGGCTGAGCTGATCTTGAAGACCGACACCTCTCGCGAGCTGGGCACCCGGCCATCGCGCCGCCTGCGCCGTACCGGGCAGATCCCCGGCGTGGTGTACGGGCTTGGGGGAGAGACGGTTCCGGTGGCGGTTGACGCCCGTGATCTGCGGTCGGCCCTGACATCAGATGCCGGTCTCAACGCTCTGCTCACCTTGGAGGTGAATGGCGACCGCCAACTCGGCCTGGTAAAGGAGTTGCAGCACCACCCGGTGCGCAACGAGGTCATTCATGTGGACTTCATCCGGGTGGATGCCGATGTCGCCGTAGAGGTGGAAGTTCGGGTGGTGCTGGAGGGCGAGGCCACCGCAGTGGCCAACGAAGACGGGGTGGTGGACCAGGCTGCGTTCACCATCGCGGTGCTGGCCAAGCCCGAGTCCATTCCCAACGAGCTGGTTATCGACATCAACGAGATGGTGATGGGCGACACGGTGCGGGCTGGCGACCTCGAGCTGCCCGAAGGGGTGGAGCTGGCCGGCGACCCCGAAGAGCTGGTGACCAGCACCTCGATACGGGTCATCGAGATCGAAGAGCCCGAGATCGATGAGGAGGCCGAGGTCGAGCTGGACGAGGACGGCCAGCCGATTGTTGCCGAGGACGCCGACGAAGACGCCGAGCAGGCCGACGCCGCCGCCTCCGAAGACCCAGCCGAATAGCCCTCGGCGCCTGTCGCCGTGCCTTCCCGCTGGCGATCCCGCAGGTAGCCTGTCGCCGTGCCTTCCCGCTGGCGATCCCGCAGGTAGCCTGTCGCCGTGCCTTCCCGCTGGCGATCCCGCAAGAAGCACACCGACACCCCGGCTGATCTCGTGGTGGTGGGGCTGGGCAACCCTGGAGAGAAATTCGTCGGCTCCCGCCACAACGTGGGCGCCGAGGCGGTGGAGCTGCTGGCCGAGCGCCACGGGCAGAGCCTGCGCAAGAGCCGGGAGGCGGCTCTGGTCGCTGAGATCCGGATCGATGATCGCCGGGTGGTGCTGGCCTTTCCCCAGACCTTCATGAACAAATCGGGCGAGGCGGTGCGGGCGCTGGTGCGCCGCTGGAGCATTGCCGACCATCTGGACCGCCTCGTGGTGATCCACGATGAGCTCGACCTGCCCCCAGGACGGATCAAGATGAAGTACGGCGGGGGGCTGGCCGGGCACTACGGGCTGTCGTCCATCAAGTCGCACCTCCGCACCGCCGAATTCACCCGCATCCGCATCGGGGTGGGCAAGCCTCCCAACCCCCAGGCCGGAGCCGACTATGTGCTGAAGCGGCCGGGTCGGGCCGACCGGGATTTGTTGGACGATGCAGTGGAGCGGGCCGCCGAGGCGGCGTTGGCTCTGCTGGACCAGCCTGTCGAGATTGTCATGAACAGGTTCAACTGATGGCTGCTGCTGCGGTCCCTGTGGAGTCGGGGCTGGTCGGCCTCGGTCGGTTGCTGGCATCAGAGCCGGCGGTGGTGGGCGTCCTCGGCCGCCGTGACGCCTCCCTGGCCGTGGCCGAGTCGGGCCAGGCTGCGGTGCTGGCCGCCATAGCCGAATTGAACGGTCGTCGCCCGATAGTGGTGGCCACCCCCACCACCGCAGAAGCCGAGCGCCTGGCCGGCGATTTGTCGGTGTTGCTCGATGGCGGTGCCGCCTTGTTCCCGGCATGGGAAACCCTTCCCTTCGAGCGGGTCAGTCCCGGCGTGGAAACTATGGGGCGCCGCTGTCGGACCATCTGGCAGCTCCATGAACCGTCACGGTGCCCCCCGGTGGTGGTAGCCCCAATACGGGCCTTGCTTCAGCGCTTGGTCCCCGATTCTGACAACGCCGAACCGGTGACGGTGGCGCAGGGTGACCGCATCGACCTGGGCCAATTGGCCGCCGAACTGGCTGCCCGAGGCTACCGCCGCGACGTGCAAGTGGAGCACCGGGGGGTGTTCGCGGTACGGGGCTCCATCGTGGACGTGTTTCCGTCTACAGCCGACAGCCCGGTCCGCATCGACCTGTGGGGCGACGAGGTAGACCGGCTTACTGAATTCTCGGTGGCCGATCAACGCTCCATCAACCCGGTAGACGAGGTTGCCGTCTTCCCGGCCCGGGAGGTGCGGCCCACTCCCGCCGTCCGGGCGGCCGCGGAGGGGCTGGTGGCCTCCCGCCCCTGGGGTCGTGAGCAGTGGGAACGCCTGGGGGAGGGCCAGTTTTTTGATGGAATGGAGTCTTGGCTGCCGTGGCTGATCGACACCGACGAGATCGTCACTGACCGTCTCGGCCCTGACGCCTTGGTGGTGATGCTGGAGCCGGGTCGGTTGCGAGACCGTGCTGCCGACATCGCCGCCGAGGAAGCCGACCTGGCCGGTGTGCTAGCCCAGACATGGGGAGCGGCTGGCGAGGAGTTCCCCCGCCTGCATGTCGACTACGACCGACTGCTGGCCACCTGTGCGTCGCCGGTTTGGACCATGACCGCGGTCCCGCCCGGACCGTCGACCCCGGTGGTGGCAGTGGGTGGCTGGTCCTCGGCCATCGGCGATCCGTCCGCACCGGTCCGTCAAGTTTCCCGGTTGCTGGCCGAGGGATATCAGGTGCGGGTAGCGGCCGATGGAGAGGGGTCGGCCAACCGTTCGGCAGCTTTGCTGCGCGAGCACGGAGTGGATCTTCCGGTTCGCACCGACGAGAGCTTCAGCCTAGGGGGCGCAGCCGACCCGGGGGGCTGTGTGGTGGTGGCCCCCATCCAACGGGGTTTCGTGCTGCCCGAGTGCCGCCTAGCTGTGTTGGGCGAGAACGATCTCACCGGTCGCCGCCGGGCCCACCGCCGCAGCCGCCCCCGCCGATCGTCGGCTCGGGAGCTTGACGACCTGGCCGCGGGTGACCACGTTGTCCACCGCCATCATGGTGTGGGCCGCTACTGCGGCATGGTGACCCGGGCGATCGGCGGGGTCAGCCGCGACTACCTGCTGGTGGAGTACCGGGGTGGCGACAAGCTATACGTGCCCACCGACCAGGTGGATGCCATCCGCCGCTATTCCGGGGGCGAAACCCCCACCCTCTCCAAGATGGGGGGTGCCGACTGGCAGCGGACCAAGAGCGGGGTGCGTTCCGCGGTCAGCGAGATCGCCAAGGAATTGGTGGTGCTCTACCAGCGCCGGATCACTACGCCCGGTCGGGCATTCTCCGGTGACACCCCGTGGCAGGCAGAGATGGAGTCGGTCTTCGGCTATCAGCTCACCCCCGACCAGCACAAGGCCATTGTCGAGGTCAAGGCCGACATGGAGCAGCCCGTGCCCATGGACCGTCTTATCTGCGGCGACGTGGGCTTTGGCAAGACCGAAGTGGCCATCCGAGCGGTGTTCAAGGCTGTCCAGGACGGCGCCCAAGCCGCGGTGTTGGTGCCCACCACCCTGTTGGCCCAGCAGCACTACCAGACGTTCAGCGAGAGGTACGCCGGATACCCCATCCGAGTGGAGGTGCTGAGCCGGTTCCTGTCTCCCCGCCAGGTCCGCCAGGTGGTGGCCGGGCTGGCCGACGGCTCGGTGGACGTGGTGATCGGCACCCACCGGCTGCTGTCGGGCGACATCTCCTTTCGCAATCTGGGGCTGTTGGTGGTGGACGAGGAGCAGCGCTTCGGCGTCACCCACAAGGAGGCCATCAAGTCCATCCGGGCCGATGTGGATGTGATCACCCTTACCGCCACACCCATCCCCCGGACACTGGAGATGAGTCTCACCGGCATCCGCGACCTCACCTTGTTGCACACGCCGCCTGCCGACCGCCAGCCCATCTTGACCTATGTGGGCGCCTACGACGAGCGCCCGGTGGCCGAGGCCATCCGAAGGGAGCTATTGCGGGAGGGCCAGGTGTTCTTTGTCCACAATCGGGTGGCTGACATCGATCACGTGGCTGCCGACCTGCGGGAGCTGGTGCCCGAGGCCCGCATTGCGGTGGCCCATGGACAGATGGACGAGGGCACCCTAGAGCAGGTGGTGATCGACTTTTGGGAGCATGCCTACGACGTCTTGGTGTGTACCACCATCATCGAGTCGGGCATCGACATGCCCACCGTGAACACCCTGGTGGTGGACCGCGCCGACCTGCTGGGGCTGGGCCAACTCCATCAGCTGCGGGGCCGGGTGGGCCGGGCCGGAGCCCGGGCCTACGCCTACCTGTTCACTCCCGAGGGGCGGGTGCTCACCGAAGAGGCCTATGAGCGGCTCAAGACCATTGGCGAGGCCACCGAGTTGGGATCGGGGTTCAAGATCGCCATGCGCGACCTGGAGATCCGAGGGGCGGGCAACATGTTGGGCACCGGCCAGTCGGGTCACATCGCCGCGGTGGGCTACGACCTCTACTGCCAGTTGGTCACCGAGGCGGTGTCCGAGTTGAAGGGCGAATCCTCGCCCGAACCGGTGGAGATCAGCATCGACCTTCCCGTGGCCGCCGCCATTCCCGCCGACTACATGCCCAAAGAGGAGTTGCGTCTGGAGGCCTACCGGCGGGTGGCCGCGGCCCAGAGTCCCGACGAGGTGGACGACGTGGCCGCGGAGTGGGCCGACCGCTATGGCCCCGTCCCCGACATCGCCCAAACGTTGCTGGAGGTTGCCCGGCTGCGGTGCGAGTGTCTGCGCACCGGAGTGCGGGAGGTGACGGTGGCCAAAGGTCCCGGTTTCGGTGGTCCCAAGTGGGTAGCCCGGCTGAGCCCGGTGGAGTTGCGGGCCAGCCGAAGGGTTCGCCTGGAGCGCCTCTACCCCAGTGCCACCTATCAGGAGGCTGCTGGCTTGCTGGTGTTGCCCATAAAATCGGCAGCTGACGCTGTGGAGTCCCTCATCGCCGCCCTGCGCGACTTGGTTCCCGAGGAACAGCCCGCGCCGGCGGCGGCATCGTGATCAGGGCGGCGCCATGGGCAAGGCAAGTGGAATGAGAGGCAAGACGTCATGGCCAAAGTGATCGTTGTAGGGCTGGGGCCGGCCGGCCCTGAGCTCATCACTGGGGCGACGCACCAGGCAATCGAGGAGACCTCGCGCCGATTCGTCCGCACCCGGCGCCATTCCGCGTCAACAGCAGTGGAACCGGCCGAGTCGTTCGACGACCTCTACGACCAGGCTTCATCGTTCGAAGAGGTGTACCGGGCCATCGTGGATCGGTTGACCGCTGAGGCTCGAGACGGCGTCGGCGACGTGCTCTATGCCGTGCCCGGCTCGCCCATGGTGGCCGAGCGCACCGTGGAGCTCCTGCGGACCGTGCCCGATTTGGAGCTGGAGGTGCTGGTTGGGCTGTCGTTCGCCGACTTGGCCTGGGACCGTGTCGGTGTCGATCCCCTGACTGCTGGGGTGCGGTTGGTGGACGGGCGCCGTTTCGCGGTGGACGCCGCCGGGGAGCGGGGGCCGCTGCTGGTGGCCCAGTGCGATGCCGTCCACGTGCTGAGCGACATCAAGCTGGCTGCACTGGGGGCGTTCGACCGCACGCTCGCGGGCGGGGCTGATGAGAAGGTGGTCGTCTTGCAGCGTTTGGGCCTGCCCGACGAGCGGGTGTTCGAGGTGGCGTGGTCTGAATTGGACCGTGCCGTTGTGCCCGATCACCTCACCTCGCTGTATGTGGCCGAGATGGGCGCGCCCATCGCCCGGGAAGTGGCCCAGTTCGCCGATCTGGCTGGCGAGTTGCGCCGCCGCTGCCCTTGGGACCAAGAGCAGACCCACCAGTCGCTGCGGGGCCATCTGCTGGAGGAGACCTACGAGGTGTTGGAGGCTCTGGACGCGGTGGATCCCGACAGCCTGTCGGGCTATGAGGAACTGGAGGAGGAACTGGGCGATCTGCTCTATCAGATCGTGTTCCACTCGGTGCTGGCTGCTGAGGCCGGTCAGTTCACGCTGGCCCATGTGGCCCGGGGCATCCACGACAAGCTCAAGTCCCGCCATCCCCATGTGTTCGGCCCGTCCGATTCTGACCTGGCTGAGGCGGACGATGCCGATGACGTGGTGGTCAACTGGGAGGCCATCAAGCGGGATGAGAAGGGGCGGTCCTCGGTGATGGACGGCATTCCGCCGGGGCTGCCCGCGCTGTTGTTCGCCGACAAGGTGATCCACAAGGCCCGCTCGGTAGGAGTGGAGCCCGATGTGGACACCGCCACGGTGGCCGGTCGCCTCTACGACGCCGTGCGAGATGCCCAAGCAGCCGGTTTGGACGCCGAATCAGAGCTCCGGGAGTTTGCCAACACCATCGGCGAGCAAATACGAGCGCGTGAAATTTCTTCTCTGTAATTTGCTGCTAATCCTGTTCAAGCTGGCATTTGTCGTCTATTTTTGTAACTCCAGCCACATAAGCAACAGAAGATGGGCCTGGAAGTCCCGGAAAGACCTGGGTTTTGAGCGCGATTACACGCATAGTCGGCAGAGAGGTACTCGACTCCAGAGGTAACCCTACTGTTGAGGTTGAGGTTTTGGTTGATTCCGGCTCATCCGGCAGGGCCATAGTGCCTTCGGGGGCGTCCACCGGTCGCTATGAGGCGGTGGAGCGGCGCGACGGCGGCGACCGGTATATGGGCCGAGGCGTGGCTGGCGCGGTGGCCTCAGTCAACGGGGAGATCGCCGACGCCATCGTCGGGATCGACGCGGCCGACCAGCGGGGCCTCGATCAGATGATGATCGACTTGGACGGCACTGACGGGCTCAGCCGCCTGGGAGCCAACGCGGTGCTGGGGGTGTCGCTGGCCGCAGCTCATGCCGCGGCCGCCGACTGCGGTCTGTCGCTTTATCGGTACCTCGGAGGGGCCAACGCCCACGTGCTGCCGATGCCCATGATGAACGTGCTCAACGGCGGGGCCCATGCCGCCAACAACATCGACCTCCAAGAGTTCATGGTGGTGCCGGTGGGAGCAGCCTCATTCCGCGAAGCCCTGCAATGGGGGACCGAGACCTACCACAGCCTGCGCCGCTTGTTGGTGGAGCGGGACTTGTCGGCTGGTATTGGCGACGAGGGCGGCTTTGCCCCCGACCTGGAGTCCAACGAAGCCGCAGTGGGCCTGTTGGTGGATGCCATCGAAGCCGCCGGGCTTGCCCCGGGCGACGACATGGCCCTGGCCCTGGACGTAGCCGCAACCGAGTTCTTTGCCGACGGCGAATACCGCTTGGCCGGGGAAGACCGGTCGCTGAACTCCGCCGGGATGGTCGCTTATCTGACCGAGATGTGCGACGCCTACCCCATCGTGTCGATCGAGGACGGCATGGCCGAGGACGACTGGGACGGATGGGGTCTGCTCACCAAGGCTCTTGGTGGGCAGGTGCAGTTGGTGGGCGACGATCTGTTCGTCACCAACACCGAGCGGCTTGCTCGGGGTATCGAGTTGGGCGTGGCCAATTCCATTTTGGTGAAGGTCAACCAGGTGGGCACGCTCACCCAGACCCTGGATGCAGTCGAGTTGGCCACGGCATCCGGCTTTACCTCGGTGATGTCGCACCGCTCGGGCGAGACCGAGGACGCCACCATCGCCGATCTGGCTGTGGCCATCAACTGTGGCCAGATCAAGTCCGGTGCCCCGGCCCGAAGCGACCGGGTGGCCAAGTACAACCAGCTCCTGCGCATCGAGGAGGAACTGGGCGAGGCCGCCGCCTATCGGGGCGGTGCGACTCTGGCGGCGGCCGCTGAGGACGCGCTGTGATCGCGCTGCGCCGCTCCGTCATCCCGCTGGTGCTGGTTCTGATAATCCTGGTGGTGATGTTTTATGCCGTTCTGCCCACCCGGACATACATGGACCAGAGGTCGGCTACTTCTGACGCCCGGGCTGAGTTGGCTGCACTGGTGGATGAGAACAACGCCCTTCGCACCCGTTTGGAGGCGCTGTCCCAGCCCGAGGAGATCGAGCGCCTGGCCCGCTCGCAATACAACCTGGTCTATCCCGGCGAGGAGGCCTACGCCATTTTGCCTCTGGCCCCTCAACCGGTGGAGATTCCCGACCTCTGGCCGCTCAATGCTTTGGTGACTTCCCTGGCCGGCTAGCGGGTCCGAGCCGATAGAGGGCCTGGGCAGAGAGGGCGGTAGCGTCGGGACATGACCAGTTCTGACAACTCGCCGATCCCGCACTATCCCGATCTGCTTCGCCTCGACGGCAAGGGCTTCGTGGTGGTGGGTGCGGGGCAGGGGATGGGCCGCCAGGCCAGCCATGCGCTGGTTCAGTGTGGTGCCCGGGTGGTGTGCGTGGACATCGACCCGGATCGGGCCGCGGAGATAGCCCACGAGGTGGGCGGGACCCCTTGGTCGGGTGATGCCACCGTGCGGAGCGACGTGGAGCGTCTGCTGGACGACTCGGTGGCCTCGCTGGGCCAGGTATACGGGCTGATCGACATCATCGGCATGGCCGAGTGGGGCTTCATCGTGGACATGGACGACGGGGTGTGGGACCGGCAGATGGCCATCAACCTGCGCCATGCCTATCTTCTGGGCCAGGTGTTCGGCAGCCACATGGTGGCCAATGGGGAGGGGTCGATGGTGTTCATCGCCTCGGCATCGGGAATGGACGGTGCTCCCAACCACGCCGCCTACGGGGCGGCCAAAGCCGGGCTCATGGCCTTGGTGAAGTCGATGGCGGTGGAAATGGGCCCCCACGGAGTTCGGGCCAACGCGGTGGCGCCCGGTGCTATCGCCACCCCCCGGATCATGGATATGCTGTCCGACGCCCAGAAGGCCCACTCCAGCGGCAACGCGCCGATCGGTCGAATGGGTCTGCCCGCCGACATCGCCGGGGCGGCACTGTTTTTGTCGTCGCCGCTGGCCAGCTATGTGAGCGGACGCACTTTGTTGGTGGATGGCGGCGTGGGCGCCAAGTTCCCCTACAGCTCCCTCAGCGTTCTGGATGATTGACTGAGAAGTCATGCCGGGACGGTCGCACTACGACGTTCTCGGTGTATCCCCCGACGCCAAACCCGACGCAATCCGCCGGGCCTATCTCCGCCAAGCCCGCCGCTGGCATCCGGACCGCCCGTCGGGCGACGCCGAGCAGATGCGAGCGGTCAACGAGGCCTGGCAGGTTCTCGGCAACATCCGGTCTCGAGCGGCTTACGACCGGAGCTTGGCCCGCAGCGCTCCTCAGGGGCCCGTCGGTCCCCGCCCTGCCGCGAGATCGCACACTGCGGCCAGCCCTCGCTCAACCAAGGTCCCGCCGAATTCGCCAACTCCTCCTCTAGAGGTTGTCGGTATCCGCTGGCGCTGGATCAGTCTGGCCGCCGTGGTCTTGGCCGCGGTTGCGGTAGTTCTGATCCTCTTGGCTACGTCGGCCATCGACGACTCCGACCCGGCCAGTCCGCTCACGGCGTCGGCACCGGTGTCGCAGTCGCGCCCCGAGGTCGGCGACTGTTTCCGAATAGGCGTCACCACCCTCTCCACGGTGGGCTGCGAACAGCCCCACGACGGCAAGCTGGTCTCTTGGGTGCCCTTCGGTGCCCCCTGTCCTCCCGACACCGAACTGCACTATGTGAGGTCGGCCCAGGAGGCTGTCTGTTACCACCGTCCGTCCGGTTGACCTACTCTTGGTCTCCCTAGGAGCCAAGGCAGCAGTAGAGGAGAGCCAGGCATGCGGCATGGTTACAAGGTTTTTGACGCCGATGGGCACGTAGTGGAGCCCAAGAACCTGTGGGAGCGGTTCTTGGATCAGAAGTTCCAGCACCGGGTGGGCTGGAAGGAAGTCCCGGGCCGGGAGGCGTTCCGGCCGGCCACTGTGGACGGTCGCTACACCCAGAGCCGGGTCACCATCTACGGCGACTTCATGGAGGCGGTGAACTGGACCTACGACATCATGCGGGACAAGTACGGCCAGGCGGTGGTGGACAACGGCTTCCCCGGAGACGCGGTGGCTCAGGCCATGCCGCTGGACGGCATGGACTTCATGGTTATCTACGGCCCCGGCTACGACCTTTGGTCCGACGGCATGGACCCCGAGCTCCAGGCCGCCATGTGCCGGGCCTACAACCGCTGGGGCCAGGAGATGCGGGAGATGTCGGGTGGACGGGTCATCGCCTCGGGGCCGGTGGTGATGAACGACGTTCACCGGGCGGTGGAGGAGATCCAATACGCCTACGACCACCTGGGTACCCGGTGCTTCTTCGCCCGACCCAACTTGTTCAACCACCGCACGCTGGGCGACCCCTACTACGACCCCATGTACGAGCTGCTCCAGGATCTGGACTGCGCCTTCGCCACCCACGACTTCATGGGCCACAACGGCTCGTCGGCCGGCGCCGACCGGTTTGAGACCTTCACCGAGTGGCACACCGTCTGCCATCCCCATGAGGCCCAGATGGCCATGCTGTCGATGATCTGCAACGGGGTTTTCGAGCGGTTTCCCCGGCTGCGGGTGGCCTACATGGAGGCCAACTGCGCGTGGCTGCCGTGGTGGCTGTGGCGCATGGAGGAGCACATCGAGCTGTCGGGCGACTATGAGAAGCCGGGGCTCACCAAATCGCCCCAGCAGTACTACCAAGACAACTGCTTCATCTCGGTGGAGCCCGACGAGTACCTCGTGTACCACGTGATCGAGGAATTGGGCGACGACAAGATCGTGTGGGAGAGCGACTATCCCCACCCCGACTCCAAGTACCCGGAGGCGGTGCAGTCGTTCTTGGATCTGCCCAAGATTTCAGACGAGTCCAAGCGCAAGATCCTGTGGGACAACTCGCTCGACTTGTACCGGTTCCCCGACGGCTACCTGCCCGACGAGTTCATCGAGGCCACCACCTACACCTACGACCCCTCGAGCTACGTGCCCAAGACTCCGGCGAGGGTGGGGTGAATCATGGGAGCCCCCTGTGAAGTTCCCAGCGGGGTGAGCTGAGCGATGGCGTCGCCCCACGAAGTTCCCGGCGTGGAGCCCATCTTCCGGCATCTCGGCGATGAGGATCTGAAGACCCAGCAGGTCCGCACCCAAATGCACCCCGACGGGCAGAAGTCGGTGTGGGAGAAGTGGTTCACCTTCGGCAGCCACGGAAAGCAGTACCTGTCGATGTGGGCCCGCTGGGACCCGGGCATGATCGTGCACCGCCACGGCCACCACTCGCCGCAAGTGATGTTCGTGCTGAGCGGCGACCTCATGTGCGGCGACGTCCACTGCCCGACCGGCACCCACATCGAACTGCCCCACGGCGCCGCGCTGGGCCCCCTCATCGCCGGCCCCGACGGTGTGGAACTGTTCGAAGTGATGATGGGCGACGCCGCCTCCTGGGCCGCCGACCCCGAAGGCTTCGAGGCCCTACTGGCCTCCCGCAACATCACCAAACTCCCCGACCCCCCCATCGACCTCCCCGAAGACTTCGAAGACCGCCGCCACCAATAGGGACCCCGGCGCGGTGATTTAGCCCAACAAGGGTTCGGTTCAGTTGTACTTGTAGACCCGGGCGGCGTTGGCGTAGAGGACTTTTTCGGTGTCGGCTTCGGTCATGTCGTGTACCAGCTCGGCGATGATCTTGCGGCTGTCGGGCCACAGGGTTACCGAGTGGGGGTAGTCGGACGACCACATGGACATGTTCACTAGGGTCTGGTTGCCGCCGGCCATCTGCATGTGGCCGTTGTGGTCGTCGAGGCCGGTGACGAACACGTTGGTACCCAGGTAGCTGCTGGGCTCGCGCTCCATGGGGGAGTCGGACCAGGCCGACTGGGTGTGGTACTCGTCGTCCATGGTCTGGTACCAGAACGGCACCCAGCCGTAGTTCACCTCGGCGGCCACCACCTTGAGGTTGGGGTGGCGGTCGAAGATGCCGGCGAAGATCATGTAGGTGAGCGGGCGCACCGCGCTGAAGAACCGGTTCACGATGCCGGGGACCGACACGTTCTGCTCCACCAGCTCGTCCCAGTCGGAGTCGGGCGGCTTGCCGCCGAAGGTGCGGTGGAAGGTGACCGGCACGTCCAGCTCTGAGCAGGCCTTCCACAGCGGCTCGTAGTACGAGTCGTTGTAGGGCCGGGTGGGCATTCCAGGGATGAACAGCCCCTTGGCCCCCTTCTCCAGCACCCGGTCGACCTCGGCCAGGGTGATGTCCATGCCGTCCTCGGTGGGCAGCATGGGCAGGCCCCGCAGCCGGTCGGGCGCCGCGCCCTGGAACTCGTCGAGCACCCAGTCGTTGTAGCTGCGCATGCAGGCCACGGCCAGGCCCCGGTCGGGCTCCAGGTAGGTGAAGATGGAGTTGGCCGGGTACACCACCGACCCCCACACGCCGTCGATGTCCATGTCGGCGCAGTGGGCGGCGCCGTCGTAGTTGCCCGGCATGATCTCCTCGAACTTCATCCCCGAGAGCTTGTAGTCCTCCTTGGCCACCCCGGCCATGGCCTCGATGCCGAAGCTGCGCTTGGGCGGTCCGCCGTCGAAACTCCAGCCGTCGCCCCCGTCGGGCGCGGGCATCATCCGGGGGATGCGATCTTGGTACTCCTCGGGCACCCGCTCGAACACGTGGGGCGGCTCGTTGATGTGGCAATCGGCCGAGATAACTTTCACGGCCAAAACGCTAGTTCCCGACTGGGGTTTCGTGCTGCGGCGGGGTTCTACGTCTGTCGCCGCCTGCCCCGGCGCGGGTACCGTGGCTGTTCTATGAGCACGGGGGATAGCGCGGGGATGCGCCAATGAGCACGGGGATGCGCCGACCGCACCAGCTGGACTACGACGCCATCGAGCGCCTGTTCCCGCCGCCGCCGGAGTACTTCGAGACCACCTTCTTCGAGGATCCCGACACCATCGCCCGCAAGCAGCTTCTGCGCCTCCAAGACCGGGCCCAGCGGGCCTGGCAGGTGCCGTTCTTCCGCAAGCGGTGGGAGGCGGCCGGCTTCCACCCCGACCAGCTCGGCACCCTCGACGACCTGTGGAAGGCCCCGGCCTACACCGTGGACGACATCCGGGCCTCCATCAACGAGAACCCGCCGCTGGGCGACTACCAGAGCATCGGGTTGGAGGACGCCCGCAACGAGCCCATGCGGCTGTACGTGTCGGGCGGCACCACCGGGCGGTCTCGGCCCACCCTCTACACCGCCTGGGACCGGGAGGTGGGGGCCATCACCATGGCCCGGGCTCTGTACGCCGAGGGAATTCGCCCCGGCGACGTGGTGGTCAACGCCTGGGCCTATTCCACCCACAACGGCGCCCACGCCTTCGACGAGGCGCTGTACCGCTGGCTCAACTGCGTGGTTCTCACCACCGGCACCGGCAACGTAACCTCCACCCGCAAGCAGGTGGAGCTGGCCCACGAGTATGGGGCGGCGGCCATCTTGACCACCGGCGACTACATGTTGAAGATGGCCGAGACCGCGGTGGAGATGGGCCTCGACCCCAAGACCGACTTCAACATCCGGGCCCTGCCCGGCGGGCACATCGGCGACGCCGAGCGGGTGAAAGAGGTGTGGGGAGTGACCCCGGCCCAGCCCTACGGATTCCACGAGGTGCAGAACGTGTCCATCGAGTGCCCACTGCGCAACGGCCAACTCCACATCTTCGAGGACTGCTTCGTGGTGCAGGTGGTGGACCCCGAGACCGGTGAGCAGGTGCCCGACGGCACCCAGGGGGCGCTGGTGATCACCGAGATCTACAAGACCGGCTCGCCCCAGTTCCGCTACAACATCATGGATCTGGCGTTTCTGTACCCACCGGGCCAGTGCGAGTGCGGCTCGTGGCTGCGGCGCATGGGGCCGTTCGCCGGGCGGGGCGACAACATGGTCAAGCTGCGGGGAGTGAACGTGTGGCCCGAGGCCATCGGCGACGTGATCAGCGACGTGGCCGGGGTGACCGAGGACTTCTTCTGCCGCGCGATTAGGGCCGGCGACCGCGACGAGATGGTTGTGATGGTGGCCAGCGACGCCCCCGCCGATGAGTTCGGCGCGGTGGCCGAGCGGGTGGAAGCGCGGATCAAGGAGGTCATGAGCGTGCGAATGACCGCCGAAGTGGTGCGCCCCGGCGAGTTGGACCAGCTCACTGGCATGGCTTCGGGCGCGGCCAAGCTGGTGCGGTTCAAGGACGAGCGGCCGTGAGTGCTGCCGCCCCGGCCGAGGGCGCCATCGACTACTGGTGCAATCGGTTCTTCCCCGAGCAGGCCGACATCTGGAATGCCGCACTGGAGGCCACCGGCATCGCCGTGAAGGTCCGCACCGACGACACCGACTCCTTCTGTGACGCCGACACCATGGTGGCCCGCATGGACGAGCTCGGCATCGCCGCGTTGATCCTGCCCGTGGCCAATTTGCCCGCCCACCTCACCGCCACCGACTTCGAGCTGGTGGCGGCCCAGCCCGACGACCTGGAGCGGCTGGCTGAGGACCATCCGGGCCGGTTCTTCGGCCAGTGGTCCATCGACCCCCGCACCGGCATGGCTGGGGTGGATGAGGCTGCCACCATGTTGGCCAAGGAGTGGTGCGTGGGCTTGCACACCCACACCCACAGCTTCGACCGCCGTTTCGACCACGCCGACTACTACCCCTACTACGCCCTGTGCGCCACCCACGATGTTCCGTTCGTGATGCAGGCCGGCACTTCCGGCGGGCTGATGCCCAGCGAGTGCGGGGTGCCCGCTGGCATCGACCGGCCCGCCCTCTATTTCCCCGGTGTGCGGTTCGTTCTCTCGCACACCGGGTGGCCTTGGGTGGCCGAGTGCATCGCCATGGCCCTCAAGTTCCCCAACGTGTACCTGGGGACCTCGGTGTACCCGCCCCGGCACTGGTCGGCCGAGCTGGTGGCGTTCATCAATGGTGCGGGCCGGCGCAAGAGCTTGTGGGGCACCGGCTTTCCCACCGTGGGCCACCGCCACGCCCTGGGCCAGCTGGGTGATGTGGAGCTGGGGGATGAGGCCCGAGCCAACTTGCTCGGCGACACCGCCCGACGGGTGTTCACTCGCCTGGGATGACGTGACCGTTCCTGAGCCCGAAGTCAAGGCCCTGCTGGCCGACGGCGGGGTGGCCGTGCCCAAAGGCGTGGTGGCGGCCTACGACGACGCGGTGGCCAACCCGTCGATGCTGGCTGATTTGGTGGCGGCCTACGGACTGGGCGAGCCACTGGTGCTGAAGGGCTTCGGCGGCAGCGTGGTGCACAAGAGCGATGTGGGTGCGGTGCGCATAGGGGTGGCCGCGTACGAGCTGAACTACGAGGCGGCCCAGATGGCGGTAGCAGTGGCCGAGGCCGGCGGCCGCCTCGACGGGTTCTTGGTGGAAGAGCAGGCGGAGGCCGGGGTGGAATTGCTGGTGGGGGTGGTGGACCGGCCCCCGTTCGGCCCGGTGGCCGCCCTCGGGCTGGGCGGCACCCTCACCGAGGTGCTTGATGAGGTGGTGCTGCGGCTGGCCCCCATCTCCCGGGCCGACGCCGAGGCCATGGTGACCGGGTTCAAGGGGGCCGAGCTGCTGGGCGGCTTCCGGGGCCAGCCGCCGGTGGATGTCGACTCGCTTATCGAGCTGCTGCTGGCCGTGGCTGGGCCCGAAGGGCTGGCGGTGCGCTTTGGCGACCATCTGGCCGAACTGGAGTGCAACCCGGTGATCGCCACACCAGGCGGCGCGATGGCGGTGGATGCTCGGCTGATCCTCCACGATGCCCCTACCGAGGCGGCCCCCCAGCCGCCACCCACCGACTTCGGGCCGCTGTTCGCCCCCCGCGGCATCGCGGTGGCCGGCGCCTCCACCAGCCGCCCCGGATTCGGCAATACTTTTCTGACCGCTTACCAAGAGCTGGGCTGGGGGCCGGGCACGCTGTGGGCCGTCCATCCCAAAGCCACCGAAATCGACGGAGTGCCCGCGGTGCCCACTGTGGCCGACATCGACGGTGATGTCGACTACGTGGTCGCGGCCGTTCCCGCCCCCGCCTGCGCCGATCTGGTGCGGGGGGCGGCGGACAAGGCCAAATTCGTCCATGTGATCAGCGGCGGGTTCCGCGAGGCCAGCCCCGAGGGCACTGATCTGGAAGACGAGCTGGGAGAGGTTGCCCGAGAGTCGGGGGTACGGGTGCTCGGTCCCAACTGCCTGGGGGCCTATGCCCCGGCCGGGAGGCAGACCTTCTTGCGCAACGCCCCCACTGAGGTTGGCCGGGTGGCCATGATCTCCCAGAGTGGTGGACTGGCCGGCGACATGGTGAAGGGCGGGGCGGTTCGGGGCATCCGCTACACCAAGCTGTGTACCGTCGGCAACGGCGTAGACGTCACCCCCGGCGAACTGCTGGAGTGGCTGGTGGACGACCCCGACACCGGCATCATCGGCGTCTACCTGGAAGATCCCCGCGACGGTCGCCGCTTGGCCAATGCCCTGCACCAGGCCAAGGGACACAAGCCGGTGGTGATGCTGGTAGGAGGGCGCACCGACCAGGGCCGGGGAGCAGCGGTGTCGCACACCGGGGCGCTGGTGGCCGACCACCGGATCTGGGACGCGCTCAGCGCATCGGCCGGCGTCAGCATCGTCGGCACTCTGGAGGAGCTGCTGGCCGCCATTGCCTATCTCCAGCGCTGGGCCGACGCCGACATCAGCGGCGACCCCGACACCCTGGTGCTGGGGGTTGGTGGGGGTGCCTCGGTGTTAGGCACCGACGCCGCAGACCGAGCCGGCTTGGTCACCACTGCGGTCAGCGACCAGGGCCAGCAGGCGCTCCGCGACCTGGGCTACGGCGTGGGGGCCAGCGTCCGCAACCCCATCGAGATCGGCTATGGCCCGGTGTCCGACCCCGATGTGCTGGTCAAGGCCCTCGACCCCATCCTCGAAATCCAGCCCTATCCCGATGTAGTCATTCACTCCAACGTTCAGGCATTCTTCAGCTACGCCGGAGACGGCATTGAGCGGCTGTTCCCCATCATCGAGACCACCGCGGCCCGCCGCTGGCCCCAGTCCCGGCTGTGCCTGGTGTTGCGCAACCTCGACTGCGCCCCGCCCGAGACCGCCGCCCGCATCCAGCAAACCTGCCTCGACGCCAACCTCCCCACCGTCACCCGCTTCGCCGAAGCCATGACCGCCGTAGCCACCGCCAAACGCCACGCCCGCTTCAGACTGCAAGGACACTAACAAAATGGGTTCAATGTCAATGGACGTTTATCTGAAAGAAATTCACTTTGCTGTTGAGAATGCAATGGCCACGATTTGGACTGACAAGAATCTTGTAAGTGAACTAGATGATAAGGTAGCGGATCTACAAGCTAGAGTAGATCGCGCCTACCGCGATGCTGAATTCGCTGCTTTGAACCCAATGGATGCCGATGACGTAGCGCATGCTACTGGCATGTATTGGTCCACATATTTTGGGGACGACAAAGACCGCTATTACACCCAACAAGATTTGGAGGAAGCGCGTACACGGTTAAATGTGCGTTGGTTCTCGATAAATGTCGTATCAGCTTCACTCTTGCAACTCGCGAAACAAGGAATATCCATGGTGCATGGAAGCCTACAAGCCTGTCCATCAGGTAGAAGCATTTCACCATCGCTGGATTTGAAAACTGTAGTTTGGCAGGGTAGGAATCAATCGAGCCATTGGGAAGAGGGCCAATTGAACCGATCGGTTATCCAGTGCTTTCAGCTGCTTTCAATCGAGGTTGACCCAAAATTTGATAACTACCTTAGTCAAAATCTAGCCTTCTCTGTTATCGAAGAATTAGGATGGAAGACCCACGAAGACTTTTCAAGCGACTTAATGTCGCTGACTTAGCAGCGGCGATCCCTGTCAAAAGTTCGTTCACATCGTAAGTGAATAGATGTTAGCCGAACAATTCACTCAAAGACATTTCAGTACAAATAGACAGTGTGTGTTGCGGTCACATTCTGGTCTGCTTGCGCAATCACTTCGGAATAGGAGTCCGTCCAAACACTTCGGTCCAAGTCGCCTCATCTGAAAGGATTGATATAAGCTTTTCGACGAAGGCTGGAGTGTAGAGATAGTCTCCGTGGGCTGAGTCGTACATGCAGTAGCGCTCATCAGTCTTTTCAGGGTGCTCTGCACCGCTGGGGGGACGTACCTCAAGATGCTTCCAGACCTTGTGGAAGTGTGAGTAGAGGCCAAATCGGAATGGCAAGCGTTCGTTGACTGCCCTTGCAACCTGTGCCGGGCGAAGTAGTCCAGAGTTGACGATCGGCCTGACACGCTCGCGGACGATGACTGTTCCCGCCTTGCCAAGCTCCTCAAAGGCATGTCGCTGTTCTTGAGTGAGGCCTTCCTCGCGAACAAAAGTCAAGGAAATGTCGGATTCAGAGCGAGGACCAGCTCGGGGTATCAGGTGAACCCGGAATTCATACCTCTGGTCGTCTGCGAGGGAATCGTCAAGTCCTGTATGGAAGCTGGTGAGAAAGCCTCTGAGTGATGCAGGAAGCGCTGCCTGGGCAGCGATCATTCGCTCGACGCCGTCAGATGTGAAAGCTCCGACAAACAGAGGAAAACGCAATGTGTCGTCAAGGGAGTGCCGCTGTCCGAACTGCTGGCAGAGCTCCGATTCGAAATTCAAGACTAGGGCTTGGGCGAAGCCAGCAGTTGCTACGGTTAGCTCTCGCTGCCAACGATGTTCGATTCGGTTGCGAATCGCTACAGTTGCTTCGAGGTTCCGACGGACCGGTTCTTCGGTGTCCCATCGCTGAGTGATGCATTTCTGAAGCTCCCACGTCTTATTTTCACCTTCAATCTTCATCAGTTTTCCCCGCTGGTCCCGATATCGATAGTCCACCCCATCCCTTTTGAACTCAGCGTGCAACAGGTATTGCCAGGCTAGATGCATATGAACAAAAAACGCCTCAAGCATTCGAGCTTGGCGCGGTCGATTGTACAGGTCCACAGCAAGTACAGCCTCATCCTTTGCGGTTTCAAGAATTTGCATCCAAATCGGTTTCGCCATTATTGATACTGAACCTTCTATGCCGCCTTCACCTGCACGCTACATATTAATAGGTGCATCTAGGTCCAACAGCATGGCCTTGACGGAATTTTCGAAGTCAGATATATCTAACGCGTAAGCATGAACAATTGTGCCAGTAACAGATTGTCCATAGGCTATGGAACGGTACTCGCTACTTGCGAAAGCAAGAAAACACAGAGGGCTTCTAAAGGCTGCTCCGTGAGCAAGCAATTGATAAACATCTGAAGGTCTTGGATGGTTTAACAATATCTTGTACTTGGCATCACCAACTCCTACCACTTCGCCATCTTGAAGCAATACTATGTCCGGCTCCAATCGGCTATGGCTTGAATCGTGGAACAGATATCTGTCGAAATCGGAGCCCTTCCTTACGGTGAGCCCAGCAAACTCTGTGCGATTCAATTGTTTTCGCAGGGCTTCTTCGAACAGTCGCTCTAAGTTGACGAACCATGTCTTGGGAGTTGTATGGCCAAGCCAGTCCGCGTTTTCGAAGCTCTCATGACGCAGAAGGAGAGCAGCCAGTGCCAGGAGAGGAGAATGTGAGGCGTCAGACGACACGAGCATTTCGGATAAAGTCGCTAACTCGGACTGCCGCTCAGTAATCCTAGAAGGATAGGTGTCGAAGTACATATTCAAAGCATGGGCCTTCGTGACAAGATCTCCGTCAAGTCCTACTGTGTCCGCGATTTGGTCGACCTCGCGAAGGGTACGTTTGAGGATGACATTCTTGTCGGTTTCATCAGTTATGACCGGACGGTCAAACGCTATTTGGTGGACCAGACCTCTAGCCCGAATTTGGGCTGTAGCGGGAATTCGGATTACTCCGGCAACCATAGGGCTTACACCCCTCTGTAGCGTATATTTGAATTCTTTGCCGTTGGTCAGGTATTTTCGAGTCTCTGCTAGGAACAGCGACACGAGTTGTTCAACAAGTGGTCCGATTTCTGTACTCGCACCAGTTACTGATTCGAGTCGAAATGTTGACCCCGAGGCGTAGCCTAAAAGGGATCCAAGTGCGCCAGGGATTTTCTCCACGACTTCAAGAATTTCGCTACCACATATGGCCCGACCCACATAGGGTCCAGCGCTAAGTGTGGCCCCCTCATTTGGTCGTATGGCCACGTCGATAATGCCTCGGTCCAAAAGCGCCCAGAATTCGGTGGATGTTTGCAGCTGTGCGAGTTCTGCAGCTGAAATGTTACTGCTGCCGCGCTCGGGAACCGATATCGGCACTACTGCTCCAAATACTGGGGATCACGCCATGGGTATGCCTGCTCAATTACCTGCTTGAACGGGTGTGGATCTAGACTTGGTCGTTGCAGGAGATGTCTTAGACGTTCTTCCCAAAGGTCGTACAGGTCAGGACGTTCCTTCTCTACTTGACTAAATATTCCATGACCAAATGGCATGAGACTTTCATAATCATTGGGAAAGGCTTGCTGACACGCTGAGAATACATTGCACAATCTCATGAGGCATTCCTTTTCCAAGGCTGTTTTCTTCAACATTTCCTGCAATTGAGTTGGGTCAGGGGGAAAACTCAATATTCTCATTCTTCTGATGAGCGCATTGTCGAGGTCGAGCGCCGACCTGTCGGAAGGGTTGTAAGTAGCTAAGACATGGAGATTGGGAGCAATATGAACAGGACGTCGACCATACATAGTTAGGAACGACATTTCTCTGTGCTCAAGGTATGTCATGAGTTCGCCGAGAACTGTTGCGATGTCCGCCCGCGTGAGTTCGTCGATCAAAAACACATAATTGGAGTCGGGATCATCAAGAGCCTGTTGATTCCACTCCAGAAAAACACCAGCCACCACATCAACGGAACCACCGGCGTTTAGCCTCATTCCTTCAATGAACTCTTCGTATGTGTAGGAACGGTGAAATTGGATGGTTCGTACTAGCAGCGGTTCGCCAGTAAAGCGTTGCGCTGCAATCGAAGCAACAAAAGACTTTCCTGTTCCGGGGACACCTGCCAAGGCGATAATTGAAGATCGGCCATATCTACCAAGAGCACTCACTACCCTCTGGATTGCTGCTTCGGTTGCGTTTCCGTAGTTAGTCATCTCAAGTCCGGAGGGACGGCGGCTAGGCGCGAAAGGTGCTCGACGTAGTTAGGGACAGAGGAGAATTCTTGGTGTCTATGTCGGACTCGCGTTGCTTCCTCAAGCAACGTGAGGCAGCTCTTGCGAATGCGGTACCAGTGCCGTTCATCGTCTTCGCTCTTGTCAGCTATCAGAGTCCAGCCAAACGATCCTACGGCCACCCAGGGAATGATCCTGTCATTCTTATTCGCCTTGGTGATTGTTTCTGCTCCCAGTAGCGTGGGATCATGCAGTGGACGGGTGTCCCTGATGAGATTTATGCAATCTTCCAATTCTTGCTCATTGGTGACTCTAAAGAGCGCTCTGTTCATTTCATCTGAGCTGATGCGTTCATCAAGTTGAAGCATAGCTCGCCAGAGGAATGCGTAGGGGAAGACTTGGACGTGTTGTTCGTAGTTCCCTCCGGCACCTGTGGGATTGCGTAGTTGGCAACCGGCGAGAGCCGAAGCCGCGTGCCGCCCAAGCACGGGAGCATTTGCCAATGTGAGCCGATCAAGCCACCTATAGACAGCCTTCCCAAATTCAGTCACAACAATTCGGCGGTCGGGCCCCTCGTACAAGAGGCCTAGAGTTTGGTATATCTGTTTCGCATCCCGGTAGCGACGAGGGTCAGGAGTGGTAGAGTCCGTTGACGATCGAGCAGCGTCGTAGGGCAAGCGTTCCAGGACTTCCTCTTCGGTTTGTCCCTCTGCGGTCAAAAGGATCTCAAGGCTAGGGGTGCGGGTTCGCGCCGCGTTTGCTGATGGCATGAGACGAAAGCTCTGGTGCAGAGAGCCCTCCCAAGTGTCCCGTGCCATTAGAGAAGCCTCGGCTGAGTTGCAGGCGATGGGGATTGTGGGTCGCGGATGCGGTCTGCAACGGTAGTAGCGAGAATTGTGGCGAGTAGCGGGGGTACGGCGTTCCCTATCTGCGCAGCTACCTCTTCGCGGTTTCCGATGAAGATGAACTCGTCGGGAAAGGTTTGTAGTCGGGCGCCTTCCCGAAGTGTGATGTTTCGATTCTCATAGGGATGAGCGAATTTGCCTCTCGTGAAGCTATCGAAGCGCGCCGTGATAGTCACCGCTGGCAGGTCGGGGGATAGTCGCCCGTACACGTTTCTATGGCCGATCTTACTTGCCCCATTTCGATGGCAATTGACTCGAAACTCGTTGGGAAGGTTCTCAAAGCCGCCCCCAGGCGGGATTAGGGTGAGGCGTTTCCTGTTGAGCTCTGACAGTCGGCTCTGCACGTGCAAAGGGTCTTTGGCGAGCTTCGCATTACGAGGCGGGGAGGGAAGATCGCCTATTGCGTCCCACACTGTTGGACGGATCGAGCAAGGAGAGTCCTTGGGCAGGTCTAGCGGTGCTTCTCCCCGCCTCCATGCCGCCACAAGGACTCTCTGGCGCCGCTGAGGAACTCCAAAGTCTGCCGCATCGACTCTTTCAATCCTCACCTCGTAGCCGTCCTCTTCGAATCGCCTTACGTATTCCCTAAGGAGTGGCTTGCCTCGGCGTCCCGCCAAGCCCAGAACATTTTCCATCAGGACATATCGCGCCTCAAGACCCATAGCGAGCCGCGCAAAGTCCAGCACAAGGTTGTTGCGCTCATCATTGTCCGGGCCGATGCGCTGGATCGAAAAGCCCTGGCAGGGTGGCCCGCCTACTACTAGATCGATGGGAACCGCGGGATCGCTTCCTAGGTTCGCCAAGAGTTGTTTGGCGTCCAGATCGGCAAGGTTCGCCTGCACTACCGGGTGATCGAAGTTCGCTCTGTGGGTTGCAATCGCTGGATCCCAATTGTCGATGGCGCCTACTACCTTGAAGCCAGCTTCAACTAGTCCGATGGACATGCCACCGGCTCCGCAAAAGAGGTCAATGGCTCGCACTACCCAATCCTTCCGAGCGATTGCCTATTGGCTAGCGCGACGACCGGCTGTACATCTGGGTTGGCCTTTAGCGTAGGGATAAGCCGAGAGAAGCTGGGACCTATGGGAGCTTCAATTCCGGGCACTTCAGAATAATCGGCACCTACGATGTGCCCAAGAACGTGTAGAGCGAGGACTGCACCGAATTGCGGCGGCACGGCGTTTCCAATCTGGCGAAAACACGGGTCTAGGGCACCTTCGAATTCATAGTCTGAGGGAAATCCCTGGAGAAGCGCTCCCTCTCTGATCGACAGACCACGATTTTGCTCTGGGTGGCAGAAACGCCCGCTTGCTGGGTTGCGGGCATACGCCGTAATGGTGATTGACGGGCGGTCCCACCAGAGTCTTCCGTACACATCCTCGTATGCAGGCTTGCCCTGCCGCCTAGCCATGCGCTGGAGGCTTGCGGGTCCTCCCCAGGGTGGGCGCGAGCCTCCATCTATGGGAGTTCTTGCAATTGTCTCAACAGTCGACTCTCGATGTCTCGCCGTGACGTGCAATTCATCGTTTGCCGCCGGTTCTCCGGGCACGATTGCGTCAAGATGTCCGATTGCTTGCCTAACCGTGCGGAACTGCTTGCTCGCCAAGAATCCTTCAGGGGGATACAGCCGAGTTCGTGACGCTAGAAGGAGAGCTCGGAACCGATCCTGTGGCACCCCGAATGCTGCCATGTTGTGGACAGAAAGATGGACGTGGTATCCGGCGGCCGTCAAGCGTCGCTTGGCTGACTCAACGTGAGGCCAGTAGGTAGTTGTCAGCAGTTCTGGAACATTCTCGGCAACGATTACATCTGGCTTAAGGAAGAGCGCCAAGGTGACGAAGTCAGCAAAGAGCCCGTTGCGCTGATCGGTACGGCCCGAGGCATTCCGGTGAGATGAGAAGCCCTGACAGGGGGCACACCCGATAAGGACGAGAGGTTCTCCGTCACAGGTGTCCTTTACCCGGCGAAGGAAGTCAGATTTGCATGGCCGCTGAGCCGCTTGGCTGACGTCCACATGATCCGGCTCTAGTCCGAGGTTAGAAAGGTAGGAACGATTTGCTACGTCATCAATGTCGGCTGCAGCGATCAGACGGAAGGCGGGCAGGATGCCGTTGATACTCGCAAAGCCGGCAGACATTCCTCCGCAACCGCTAAACAGGTCGACGACATTGACCGGCCCCTGGCGGGCGGCCTTGGCTGCAGAAAAATGCTTGTCCAAGTCAAGAGAAGCCGTTGGAGTCAACGCCTCCACTGCGTTGCGGACAGCAATTTCGGTTGGCGTCCGTCCCTTCTTCAGTCCGGAGACTCGATAGAGGGACCGACGCAACTTGGTCAGGTGGGGGAAGTCGTTGGATAGCTCGCTGATTTTCAAGTGACGTGTCGCCATTTCAAGGACTCCAGCTACCTAGGTAGGTTCATTCCGAATGCTCTCGGACCACGAACTCTTGGGGAATTGCCAGTGTCTTGCGATTGTGAAGCTGAGGTCGTAGAGCCCATGGGCCAGTTCCGTAGTCCTGTTTGCCGGAGATCGCTCTCCTTCTACCGACACATGCCAGGGAAACAGCTGGGACTTGGTGTCCACGAACGTCCTGGTCGTTTGACCTAGTGTCAACTCTGCGGATCGACCGCTCAATGTGAGATCCAAGTCGTCCTCCAGTCACGGATGTACCTCCTTACAATTGCACCTCAAGGGCTGCCAGTCGTGGACTTGACGGCGTAGCAATAGTACGGATGGGAGTGACAGTATTTGAGTGGCGCACTCCACAGTCTGCCGATACCAACTGGGAGCCCCATGGCATCGGGCCATTTGGAGTCTCGCTCCCGCCACATGTGGAAAGGATCTGACAAGCATGTGAAGGAGACCAAAGTTGCCAGGACTGGGAAAGCTAGTTGGTTCTTGGTGTTCACAGTTTCGTACGTCCCCGGATAGCTACCATCGCCTTATGCCTGGGGAGAATGAGTTTGGTGGTCGGGTGGCGCTGGTCACGGGGGCGGCGGGAGCCGCCATCGGGTCGACCACATGTCGGACGCTGGCCTCCTATGGGGCCGGGATCGTGGTCCTGGACAACCACGAGCGCCGCACCAATGAGACGGCCGAGGCCCTGCGGGATGCCTATGACGTGCCGGTGATGACCGCGGTGGCCGACATCGGCGATCGGGAGCACATGGCCGAGACCATGGATCAGGTGTACGACGAGATGGGGTCGGTGGACATCTTGGTGAACAGCGCGGCGGTGAACGTTCAGGGCAGCATCTTCGACTACAAGCCCGAGGACTGGGACTGGGTGATCGGCGTGGATCTCACCGCCTGCTGGTGGCTGATCTGGCGGACCATCGGGGCCATGCGGGACCGCCAGTGGGGGCGCATCGTGAACGTGAGCTCGGTGGCCGCCTACCTGGGGGGCAACGGCCGGGAGGGGCCGTACGCCGCGGCCAAGGCCGCCCTTAACGAGGTGACCCGAGGGGCGGCAATCGAAGGCGGGCCTTACAACATCCGGGCCAATGCGGTGGCCCCCGGCCTGATCCGCTCCAAGTGGGTGGACGCCCAGGCTGAGTACTACGAGTCGTTCCGAGAAGAGACCCCGCTGCGCCGCCACGGCGAGCCCGAGGACGTGGGCAACACCATCGCCTTTTTGTGCAGCGACGAGTCGGCCCACATCACCGGGCAGGTGATCAACATCTCCGGCGGGTGGTACCTCACCCCGTGAGCCTGATTTCTGGCCGATGAGCGGGATCGGCGGCCGGATAAGAGCCGTGGCGCCCGCGTCAGGGGAGCTCGACCGCAACGCGGTGGTGCTGATTCTGCTGGCTATCGGCACCGTCATCGCCATCCGCTACGGCGGATTGTCGAGCACCACCGACTGGCTCACCACCACCCTCGACGGGGTGGCCCTCGACGGGCTGTCCGACCGCTTCGACCGGGCGCTGGGCCAATCCGATCACGCCGGGTTCAACCGGCGCATGTACTGGGGGCTGTTCCGCTGGGTGGTGTACGTGGTGCCCGCCGTGCTGGTGGCCCGGTTCGTGCTCCGCACCCGCCTGCGAGACCTCGGCCTCAAAGCCGGCCCCGAACTCCGCCGCCACGCGCCGCTCTATCTGGGGCTCTATCTTCTTCTGCTGCCATTCGTGGTGGCGGCCAGCTTCAACGGCGAATTCCAGGACACCTACCCGTTCTACGAACCGCCCCCCGGCATCGACTACTGGCCCCGCTTCTACATCTGGCAGGCGGTGTACGCCGGACAGTTCCTGGCCCTCGAGTTCTTCTTCCGCGGCGTGCTGGTCCACGGCCTGGCCCGTCGTTTCGGCGCCATGGCCGTGTTCATCGCCCTCATCCCCTACGTGATGATCCACTTGACCAAGCCCCTGGCTGAAGCCCTCGGCTCCATCGTCGCCGGCACCGTCCTCGGCTTCCTGAGCCTCCGCACCGGCTCGGTGTACCTGGGCGCCGCCCTCCATTTCGCCGTCGCGTTGACTATCGACCTACTTGTGTTGACCGTAAGCTGAACCGCATGGCCGACCTCGGCTACCGCACGTTCGACTCCGACAACCACTATTACGAAGCCCCCGACTGCTTCAGCCGCCACATTGAATCCCGCTTTCGGGACAAGGCCATCACCGCCCACCAGCAAGCCGACGGGGAGTGGGAGGTCAAAGTCGGCGACCGGCCTTACAACTTCATGCACGTGAAGTTCGACAAGACCAACGCTCCGGGCTCCATGTACGAGATGTTCAAGGCCAAGCGCGACAACCCCGACCTGAGCTGGGGCGACGCCTACACCGCCGAGAACATGCTCCCCGCCTACAAGCAGCCCGACGCCCGCCTCCACCTGCTCGACTCCCAGGGCGTGGAGTGGGCCATCTTGCTGCCCACCTTCGGGGTGTCGGTGGAGGAGTACATGGTCGACGACATCGAGCAGACCTACGCCAATCTGCGGGCCTTCAACCGGTGGTTGGAGGACGATTGGGGCTACGTGCACCAGGATCGGCTGTTCACCCCTCCGCTGCTGTCGCTGCTCGACCGGGAGCACGCCATCGACGAGCTCGACCGGGTGCTGGAGGCCGGGGCCCGCATCGTGCACCTGCGGCCCTGCCCGTGGGGCGGCGAGGGCCGCTCCATCGCCGACCCCTACTACGACTCGTTTTGGGCCCGCCTCAACGAGGCCCAGGTCCCGGTGGCGTTCCACATCTCCGACCTGCGCTACGGCGACCTGGCCGTACGCATGGGCGACGACCCGGTGGCCAACGTGCGCGAGATGTCGGCCTTCCAGTGGGCCTTCCTCCACGGCGACCGCCCCATCATGGAGACGTTCGGCGCGCTGCTCTACGGCAACATGCACGACCGCTTCCCCAATCTCAACTTCTTGAGCATCGAGAACGGCTCCGACTGGGTCCACTACCTGCTCACCCTGATGGACAAGAAAAAGGGCATGGCCCGCTTCGGCCCCTGGCCCGCCGGCCGCCCCGCCGGGCGCATGAGCGAGATTTTCAAGCAGTGCTGCTTCGTGTCCCCCTACCCCGAAGACGACGTGGAGGCCCTGGCCGATCGCATCGGCGCCACCCAGGTGCTGTTCGGCTCCGACCACCCCCACCCCGAGGGCATCGCCGACCCCAACTCCTTCGTCGACCTAATCGCCAACCGCTCCACCCAAGAACAGCGCCAAATCATGCGCGAAAACGCCGCCACCCTCTTCAAAGTCGCCTAACCCTCACCTTGGGGGGACGAAGCCGCCGTCGACGATGATGCATTGGCCGGTTATGTAGCTGCCGGCGTCGGAGGCCAGCAGGAGGGCGGCGCCGACGAGTTCGTCGGGGTGGCCGATGCGGCCGATGTGGCTGAGGTCGGACATGCGGGCCATGGCCTCGGGGCCGGTGTTGCGGGTCATGGTGGTGTCGACGGTGCCCGGGGCGATGGCGTTCACCCGGATGCCCTCGGGTGAGTACACACCGGCCATCGAGCGGGTGAAGGACAACAAACCCGCTTTGGCCGCCGAATACATGGACGTGTTGCCTCCAGGTATGTAGGCCCCCACCGAGATCACGTTGATCACCGAGGCGTGGTCGGACTCCAACAGCGACGGCAGGCACCGCTGGAACAGGAAGAACGGCCCCCGCAAGTTGACGGTGAACGAGCTCTCCCAGGCTTCGGGGGTGATGTCCTCCATGGGTAGCCCCAGCGGGTTGGCGGCGTTGTTCACCAGGATGTCGATCTGGCCACAGTGCTCCAAGGTGGCGTCGACCAGCCGGTTCACGCTGTCGAGGTCGCCCATGTGGGTGGGCACGGCCTGTGCCTCGCCCCCGGCCGCGGCGATCTCGGCCACCGCGGCCTCGCAGGCGTCGGCCTTGCGGCTGGCCACCACCACCTTGGCCCCTTGGGCGGCGAAGCCGTGGGCGATGGACAGGCCGATGCCCCGGCTGCCCCCGGTAACAATGGCCACTCGCCCCGACAGGTCGAACATCTGGGCTGCGTCCAGCGATGCCGAGTCGGGCCGGGGGGCGAAACGCGGGTCAGTGGTGGTATCGGCAGCGGGGGAGTCGGCCATGGCCGCACCCTAACCAGGGCCAGGGGCAGACCAGAACTAGAAGTGATACGGGAACTTCGAGAAATCAGCGTCGCGCTTCTCGAGGAACGAGTCCCGGCCCTCGGCGGCCTCGTCGGTGCCGTAGGCCAGGCGGGTGGCCTCCCCGGCAAACACCTGCTGGCCCACTAGCCCGTCGTCGATGAGGTTGAAGGCGAACTTCAGCATGCGCTGGGCGGTGGGGCTCTTGGCGTTCACCGCCGCGGCCCACTCCAAGGCCACCTGCTCCAACTCGGCGTGGGGTACCACCGCGTTGACCATGCCCATCTCGTAGGCCTCGGCCGCGGTGTAGGCCTTGCCCACGAAGAACACCTCCCGGGCCCGCTTCTGGCCCACTTGGCGGGCCAGGTAGGCGGAGCCGAAGCCGCCGTCGAAGCTGGCCACGTCGGCGTCGGTCTGCTTGAACATGGCGTGCTCGGCCGACGCCAGGGTCATGTCGCTCACCACGTGCAGGCTGTGGCCCCCTCCGGCCGCCCACCCCGGCACCACGGCGATCACCACCTTGGGCATGAACCGGATGAGCCGCTGCACCTCCAAGATGTGCAGGCGCCCGGTGCGGGCGTCGTCTACCGTGTCGGCGGTATCGCCGCTGGCGTATTGGTAGCCGTCGGCGCCCCGGATGCGCTGGTCGCCCCCGGAGCTGAACGCCCACCCGCCGTCGGTTGGCGACGGTCCATTGCCGGTGAGCAGCACGGTGCCCACATCGGGAGTCATCCGGGCGTGGTCCAAGGTGCGATACAACTCGTCCACCGTGTGGGGCCGAAAGGCGTTGCGCACCTCGGGACGGTCGAAGGCGATCCGCACAGTGGCCTGGTTGACGGCACGATGATAGGTCACGTCGGTGAGGTCGAAACCTTCCACCGGCTTCCACCGCTCGGTGTCAAACAGCTCTGAGACCATGGGACAAGACTACGGGCGGGGCACAGGGGGCCGGTATTCGAATCCCGCCGGCGCATCCTCCCGCCAGTCCTGATATGTCTCCTTGGCCTTGTTGGTGGCTCTCTTGCGCACGGTCTTGCCCGCCCGCTTCTTGGCCTTCTCCGCCGACTGGGTGATGGTGTAGTACTGCATCTCCTTGAACGCCCGGCGGCGGCCCATCTCCACCAGAGCCCGGGCCGCACTCAGCGTCTTTCCCGACCCCAGGGGCATGGCCACCCTCCCGGCGTACATCAGCGCCGACTTCCAGTCGCCCTGGCTCAGCGCATACAGCGCCCGGGTAGTGTCCACGATCTCGCCCACCACCGGTAACACCCCGGCGGCTTCCATGGCCCAGAACCCCACGTCGTCCCAGCCGAAGCCGTCCTTGCGGTGGTAGGCCCCGTGGGCGATCACCGCAGCGGCCGCCTCCCGCACCTCAGGCGGCAGGCTCGCATCAGCAGCGATGGCCTCGAAATCGGCCTTGGACAGGAACCGGTCGGCCTTTGCAGGGTCGCCCTGGGCGGCGGTATCGATGGCGGCCAGGTAGGGCAACAGCGTGGTGTAGGCCGACATCTTGGCCTCAAAGGAGTCCAAGTCGTCGAGGCTGATGCGGCCATCACCGCCGCTAGCCGAGAACCCCTCGGTGGGGTCGGCCAGATAGTCGCGGTTGTTGCGGGCTGTGTCCACCATGGTGAACAGGCTGGAGTTGGTGAGCAGGATTCGAGACGCCTCGCCCAGCTCGTCGGTACGGGTGACGAAGCCCTCCAGGTCGCCCCTCGACACGAGGTGATCGCCGCCCCAGGCCTCGGGGGTGTTGCGCAGCACCTCGATGGCCCACAGCGCCAAATTCAGTCCTTCGGGACCTAAGAGGATCATCTGGGCTCTCTGGGAGATGTCGTCGGAGTCGATTCGAAGTTGCTGGGCAATCCCGCCCAGCGACAGCTCCACCGGATATTGCTCACCCCCCAGCCAGTACTCCACTTCTGGCAACACTGCGGCCCAGCGCTGGCGCCGCAGGTCGATCTCATCAGCGGCAGCCAAGTAGTCGATGGCCAGTCCAAAGGTCGCTTCCGCATCCATTCCCACTGTGGGCATACATGGAATATAGGAAAATTATTTGAAAAAGGCTATAGGCAAATGGTCAAACGGCCTTGCCGGGGCCAGATCCGCCGTTTCGCGAGAAGGGCCGGGGCGGGCGGCGCAGCATATTCACGGCCATGGCCGACGCCCGAGTGGACCACGGGACGAACTCGCCCTGCTCATCAACCGGGACGCCTTCTCGGGCCACTATCCGCCAACCGGTGTAGGCCACCACCACGGCATGGGCCCCCACCAGCACCAGGAAAAAGGTCCAGGGGGCGGTCCAATTCATGACCACCCCGCCAACCACCGGCCCGATAATCGACCCCACCCCGGCCATTCGCACCAGCGCAGCGCTAGCCCCGTTCAGCTGCGACGACGGCACCCAGTCGCCGGTCAGGGCCATGGCCAGCGAATAGAGCGGGAAGGTGGCCCCGCCGAAGCAGAAGACCAGCACCAGCGACAGCGCCGAACCCGGCTCGACCAAGGGCAGGATCCCGGCGAGGGCCGCGGCCGCAGCGGCAACCGCGAATATCACTGCTCGACGCGACACTCGATCGGATAGCGCCCCCACCGGCCATTGGAAGGCGATGGCCCCGGCGGTGGCCGAAACTAGGAACAGGGCGATCCGGCTGGTGGGCAGTCCTTCGTAGGCGGCGTACACCGCGCCCACCCCCAGCAGAGTCCCGTGGCTGATGCCGGCGCAGAAGGCGGTGACCACCCCGGTGGGAGCTAGCGAGATGAGCTGTCGCAGCGACAGCGGCTCGGGCACGGTCAGGGGGGGAGCGCTGGTGGCCGACAGGGTGATGGGAACCAGCGCGGCGGAGATGAGCACCGAGGAGATCACGAACAGCTCGAAGCCCGCAGGATCGCCTCCGTTGAGCAGCAACTGGCCGAGCGTGAGCCCGCCCATCGACGACACCATGTACATCGACAGCAGTCGCCCTCGATTGGCGTTGGTGGCCATGTCGTTGAGCCACGACTCCACCACCACCAAGACGCCGGCGATGCACAGCCCAAACACCATTCGCAGCAGCGCCCAGGCAGTGGGATTGATCCAGAGCAGATGGAGTATGGAAACCGCCGAGCCCACCGAGGCCAAGGCGGCGAAAACCCGGATGTGGCCCACCGCGGCGAGGAAATGCTCGGCCAGTCGCGTCCCGATCATGAACCCCAGATAGAAGCTGGCCATAACGATGCCGCTGACGGCGAGGCCGAATCCCTCCGACTCGGTTCGCACGCCGAGAAGCACTCCCTGGAGGCCGCCGCCCACCTGAATGAACAGCATTCCCACCAGCAGGGCCCGGGCCGCGCCCAGACCGCGACCCATGGGCTTGGTCTCAATGAGAGGTCCGCCGACGATCCCGCCGTCGTCATCCTCCAGCCACCCGACGGCGTTCTCGGCCACTGCCCCCACGCTACCGGCGCAACACTCCAATTCCACCGTGATTTCTTGCGCTGTGTTGAGATTTTGGCGCCCGGCCGTCCACCCGGTTCTCAGTTCGCTCAATAGGGAGTTATCCCTGTATATGACGGTGACTGGCGCGTCGTCACTTCATCTGTGACCTGCGGGATTTGTTCCGGTTTTGCCCTTGTGACCGCTCCTGCCGCTGGCCCGCCGGCTTGTGCCCGTTGCGGGTGGAGTTGGACGGTTTCCGGTTGTTTTGCCGCTGGCCCGCCGGCTTGTGCCCGTTGCGGGTGGAGTTGGACGGTTTCCGGTTGTTTTGCCGCTGGCCCGCCGGCTTGTGCCCGTTGCGTTTTGGAACGTCGGAGTCGTGTCGTTTTGGTCGATTGGGCCGGGCCGTGTCGAGCTTTAGGTGATCGGGGCGGGTGATGGGCTGCTCCAGGCCGAGCTGTCGCTGCATCTTCTTGGTGTTGCCAACCTGATCCGACTGGATCAAAGACACCACCAGGCCGCCTTGGCCAGCGCGGGCCGTGCGGCCCGAGCGGTGGAGGTATGCCTTGTGGTCCTCAGGCGGGTCGAAGTGAATCACCGACGCCACTTCGTCAACATGGATGCCCCGAGCGGCAACATCGGTCGCCACGAGGGCTTCAATCCGCCCGTCGACAAACTGCTGGAGGGTGCGCGACCGCCGATTTTGGGCATGCCCCCCGTGAATTGCGGCAGCGTTGATTCCGCGTTGGGAGAGCTGGCGGGCCAATCGGTCCGATCCGTGCCGGGTGCGACAGAACAAGATCGTCGACCCGGTGGCGGCAATCACATCCACACAGACGCCAATCCGCTCGGCTTTGTCCACCGTCAGGAACCGGTGGTCGGCCGCGGTGATGTCGGGGGTGGTATCGCCGACCTCATGGGTGGCCGGGTTGCTCTGGTAGTCGCGGGTGAGCTTGGCCACGTCCCCGTCGAGGGTTGCCGAGAACAGGAGGGTCTGAGGACGGGCTGCGACTTGATCGAGGATGCGCCGTACGGCGGGCAGGAACCCCATGTCGGCCATGCGGTCGGCTTCGTCTATGACCACTTGGTCCACCTCACAGAGGTTCACCGCGTTTTGACCGACCAGGTCTTCGAGGCGCCCAGGGCAGGCGACGAGGATGTCGACGCCCTGTCTGAGTCTCTTGATTTGGTTGCCGTAGGAGACGCCGCCATAGACCACTCCCACACGAATCTGGCCGGCGAATGTTCGCAGCTCGTCCGCGATTTGGTCGGCGAGTTCCCGAGTGGGGGCCAAAATCAGCGCTCGCGGCCGTTTGGCTTTGGCCTGGCTGGCGTTCGCCACCAGGGGGATGCCGAAGGCAAGCGTCTTGCCCGACCCGGTGGGCGCTCGGCCGCAGATGTCTCGACCATCGAGCGAGTCGGCGATGGAGGCGGCTTGGATGTCGAAGGGCTTGTGGATGCCGTTGCGCTCAAGGGCGCGGCATATGGAGTCGGGCACGCCCAGCTGGGCAAAGGTGGTGGACATGGGGCTCCTCGCCCGCGCGTGGCGAGCTCTCAGGGAATTGCTGATGCCTGAGTTCGTTGGCGTGGCAGCAACGCAGTGTCGGATGTTCGACACATGGCCAGAGACGAAACGCTGGCTGCGAACCCGACTACCGAAATCTTCGGCTAGGCACTCAGGATACCACCGCCACCCGCAAATACCGTTATGCAGGGGCGCTTAGTCGTTGAGCGCGGTTGGATCGGTGAAGACTTTGGCCAGGGACTGGAGGAATTGGGCACCGGGGGCGCCGTCTACGGCTCGGTGGTCGATGGTGAGGCTGAAGGTGATCATCTGGCGCCAAGCCACGTCGTCGCCATCGCGAACTGGCACCTCGGCGGCCCGGCCCACGCCGAGGATGGCCACCTCGGGCGGGTTGATGATCGGCGTGAATCCGTCGATGCCGTAAGCGCCCAGGTTGGTGACCGTGAACGTGCTGCCGGAGACCTCGTCGGGTTTGACCGTCTTGGCACGCACACTCTCGGCCAAATCGCGCACCTCAGCCGAGAGTTCGGCCAGTGGCTTTGAGCCAGCGTCGCGCACCACCGGCACGATGAGCCCGTCGTCGAGCGCCACCGCCACTCCCAGGTCGATGTGGGCGTGTTGGGTGATCACGTCGTTTTCGAGGGTGGCGTTGAGGGCGGGGTGATCGGCCAGGGCGACGGTAACCGCCTTGAGCACGAAGTCGGTCACCGAAGCGCCTCTTCCCTCGGACTTCATCGCCTGCTGAAAGGCGATCAGTTCGGTGGCGTCGATCTGGCGGGTCAGGGTGAGCTGGGCCATCGATTGGATGCTGTCGTGCATCCGCGAGGCGATGGCCCGCCGCATACCGGTGAGCGGCACCGTGGTCGGCTCGGGAGTTCGTGTGCCTACGGCATCGGGCTGGGTATCGGTGGCATGGCTGAGGACGTCGTATTCGGTGATACGTCCCCCTGGGCCGGTGCCTGTTACGGCGTCGAGATCGACGCCGAGCTCCTTGGCTGTTCGACGAGCCACCGGGGTGATTTGCACACGGGGCTTGTCTGGGGCCGGGGCCGGGCTGGCTACCGATTCACCGGGCTCACCTATCAGCGCTAGCACGGTTAGAGCCGGCACCGTCTCTCCTTCGGCAACGAGGATCTCGAGAATGGTCCCGGCCACGGGGGCGAGCACGTCGTCGGTGGTTTTCTCGGCCTCAATCTCCACCAGGGGTTCGTCGACGGCCACCATGTCGCCCACCTGCTTGTGCCAGGTGACCACTTGGCCCTCTTCCATTCCCATACTCCACTGGGGGAGCCGCACCTCGGTCGCCATGTCGTTGTGGAGACTAGTGGTCCGTCGGAAAATTGGTCAGCGCGTCCTGCTAGCCACCGTTATCCCCGGTTCCGAATACCATCGGTGGACGTTGTCAGACAGAAGGGCGAGCCGATGATCACAGTCGACGACGATCTCCTGCGGGAGATGTATCGGCGGATGTCCCGCATCCGAAAATTCGAGGACACCACCAAGGAGCTGCTGCTGGCCGGTGAGCTCTACGGTGCCTTCCACACGTCCACCGGGCAAGAGGCGTCGATCGTGGGGTCGTGCATGGCGCTGCGAGTAGAGGACTCGATGGTCGGGACCCATCGCTCCCATGGGCATCCCATCGGCAAGGGCGCCCGGCTCGACCGTCTGCTAGCCGAGCTGATGGGCAAGGAAACCGGTGTCAACCAGGGCAAGGGTGGGTCGATGCACCTTTCGGACTTCAGCATCGGGAGCCTGGGCGAGACCTCCATCGTGGGTTCGGGGCTGCCGGTGTCCACCGGCGCGGCGCTGGCCTACAAGATGCGGGGCGAACGCAAGGTGAGCCTGTGCTTCTTCGGCGACGGGGCGTCGAGCCAGGGCACGTTCCACGAGTCGCTGAACCTGGCCGCCATCTGGCAGCTGCCCGTGGTGTACGTGTGCGAGAACAACGGCTACGGCGAGCTCACCTCGGCCAAGGATGCGATCTCGGTGGAGGACATCTCAGTTCGGGCCGTGGGCTACGACATGCCCGGGGTGACCGTCGACGGCCAAGATGTGCTGGCCGTGTTCGAAACGGTTAGCGAGGCGGTGGAGCGGGCCCGGGGCGGGGGCGGTCCGAGCCTGGTGGAGACCAAGACCTATCGGTTCGAGAACCACGCCATCGGCCGGCTGCCCGAGCACTACCGGTCGGCCGAGGAGGTGGAGTACTGGCGCACCGAGCGCGATCCGCTTGTGCTGTTCCGCCAGGTGCTCATCGAGCGGGGCTTCGACGAGCAGCAGATCGATGACCTCGAGGCCGCCGTCAGCGAGGAAGTGGTGGCCGCCATCGAGTTCGCCCGCCAGAGCCCGGCACCGCCGCCCGAGGCCGCCTTCACCCATCTGTTCGCCGACCCCGCGCCTAGTGCGGGCTGATCGCAGGAGGATTCCACTATGCGAACTGTGAGCTACATCCAAGCGGTAACCGAAGCGATGACCGAAGAGATGGAGCGTGACGAAAGCGTCTTCATCATGGGTGAGGACGTGGCCTGGAACATGATGGGTGACTGCACCGGTCTAGTCGAGAGGTTCGGCACCGACCGGGTTCGCAACACGCCGATTTCCGAGGCGGGATTCGTGGGCGCCGGTGCCGGCGCGGCCATGGTCGGTATGCGGCCCATCGTTCACATGCTGATCGCTCCGTTCATGTACGTGGCCTTCGACCAGATCGTCTCGATCATCGCCAAATCCACCTACACCTATGGCGGCCAGGCTCGACTTCCCATCACGCTGCGGGCCCCGATGATGTATGGGGTCTCGAATGCGGCCCAGCACTCCGACCGCCCCTACGCCACGTTGATGACCATTCCCGGTCTCAAGCTGATCGCCCCCGCCACCCCTCACGATGCCAAGGGGATGCTCAAGGCGGCGATCCGCGACGACAACCCGGTCATCACCTTCGAGGATCGCACCTTGTGGGGTCAAAGCGGCGAAGTGCCCGACGGCGATCTGATCGTGCCTCTCGGCCAGGCCGCCGTGCGGCGAGACGGTACCGACGTGACCGTGGTGACCGTGGCCGGGGCGATCACCCTCGGCCTCGCTGCCGCCGAGCAGCTCGCTTCCGAGGGGGTATCCGTGGAGGTGATCGACCTGCGGTCGATCGTGCCGATGGACACCGACACCATCCTCGAATCGGTGGCCAAGACCGGCCGTCTGCTGATCGTCGACCCCGCCCATGAGATGGGGTCGGTGGCGTCTGAGATCTCGGCCACGGTGGCCCAGCACGGATTCTGGAGCCTTCAGGCCCCCATCGCCCGGGTGACCACCCCCCACACCCACATGCCGTACAACGCCGATTTGGAGAAGCAGCTTCTGCCCAATACCGACAAGATCGTGGCCGAGGCACGGGCGCTGATGGAGTGAGCCATAACGTATAACTGAATAATTAGAACTTCTTGCAGACCTATTGCGCTCTCTAACTCATTTGTATAGCGTCAAACCCACGTAATCTCCGGGGCTTCCAGGGGGGAGGGGTAGATGCTTGGTGACCGTGAGCGGGCGCAACGCCACCTGATCCCCCACTTCACGCGGGGCGACGCATGGATGGCGGACAACCTGGTGGTGATCGACCGGGGCGAGGGCTGTTACGTGTGGGACACCGACGGCAACCAGTACCTCGACGGTCTCGCTGGTTTGTTCTGCACCAACCTGGGCCACGGTCGAAGCGACCTCACCGCGGCGGCGGCCAAGCAGATGGACAAGCTGGCCTTCTACTCAAACTGGGGATTTGCCCACCCTTCTTCCATTGAGGCCGCATCGATGATCGCCTCCGTTGCGCCCGGCGACCTAGACCGGGTGTTCTTCGTGAATTCCGGTTCCGAGGCGGTGGAGTCGGCCCTCAAGTTCGCCCGCTGCTACCACCTGGCCAACGGCGATGAGCAGCGCCACAAGGTGATCGCTCGCAACTGGGCCTACCACGGCACCTCGCTGGGCGCCCTGGCTCTGACCGGCATTCCCAACCTGCGAGATCCGTTCCTGCCCATGCTGGCCGGCCCGGTGCGACATGTGCCCAACACCCTGGGCTTCCAACTTGAGCCCGGCCAATCAGCCGCAGAACTGCCCTGTGTGACCGCTATCGAAGAGGCCATCGTGGCCGAGGGTCCTGAATCGGTGGCCATGGTGGTAGCCGAGCCGGTGCAGAACGGCCGCGGTGCGCTGGTGCCCCCGGAGGGCTATTGGCGGGAGCTGCGCCGCATCTGCGACGCCCACGGCGTGCTGTTGTGCGCCGATGAGGTGATCAACTCGTTCGGCCGTCTCGGCCATTGGTTCGGCAGCGAGCGATTCAACGCCGAACCCGACATAATCACCTTCGCCAAGGGCGTCACCAGCGCCTATGTGCCCTTGGGCGGCCTCGTGGTCAAGAGCTCGCTGGTGGAGCGGGTATGGGACTCCCCGCTGGCCATGTATGTGCACGGCTCCACATTCGGCGGCCATCCCGTTTCTACCGCGGTCGCCGCCGCCAACATGACCGCGTTACGCGACGAGAACGTCTTGGCCAACGTGCTTCGAAACGAGGATCGCCTGGCTGGCGGACTGCGCAATCTGATGGCGGCCCATGCTTGCGTGAAGGACGTGCGGGGGACGGGCTACTTCTACGCCGTGGAGCTGATGCGAGACCGGGAGCGGGGGATCGACCTGACCGATGCCGAGTTCGCCACGCTGCTGCCCGGCGGGGTGCTGGACCGGTTTGTGAAAGAGGCGCGGGTGCTGGTGCGACCGGATTCCCGGGGCGCGGCCATGCTGATGATCTCGCCGCCGCTGGTGGCCGACGCTGAAGTGATCGACGACCTGCTTAGCCGGGTCGACCAGGTGTTCAACCGCGTAGGCGGTTGGCTCAAGGCCTTGAAATGAGGCAAGAAAAATCCATCGAGATGGAGGAACCAACATGAAGCGACTACTGGCATTACTCATGGTGATGGGGTTGGTTTTTGCGGCTTGCGGCAATGACGACGATGCGGCCCCTGAGGCCCCAGCGGCGCCGGAAGCAACCGCGGCCCCCGAAGCCCCTCCCCCTGATGACGAGGGGATGCTCGACGAGTTGAACGTGGCGTATTTCTTGGAGTGGCCGACGGCCAACCAGGTAGCGCAGGCCCGCCAGACCTATGACGATGCGCTGGGTTTAACGGTGAACTGGATTCCGTTCGCGTCGGGCGGCGACATGGCCCAGGCCATGGAGGCCGGCGATATCGACATCTCCTATTCGCAGGGCCTGACGCCGTTCGCCAACTTCGTGACCGGCGGCTCCGACCTGTTGCTGGTGGGTGTGGCGGTGAGCTATGCCGATGCTGACAACTGCGTGGCCAATCCCGACTTCGGGATCAACGCGGCCAACGCGGCCGAGACGCTGGCCGGTCAGAGCATCTACACGCCGTTGGGCAACGTGACCCACTTCAAGCTGTTGAAGATGCTCGAATACTTGGGCGTGGACACTGCTTCGGTGGAGCTGATCCAGTCTGAGGGCGGCCCGGCGGCGGTGGCCGCTTTGGATTCGGGCGAGGTGGCCATGGCGTGCGCCTTCGGCGGCGCGGTGAACCAGATGATCGCCAACGGCGGCAACCTGGTGATGACCGGCTCCGAGCAGGAGGCCATCGGCATCCGCGTGTTCGACATCATCTCCACCACCGGCACGTTTGCCGCCGAGCATCCCGACATCATCGCCGGCTTCTTGCAGGTGACCGAGGACGCCAACGTGGCCTACAACGATGACCGGGAGCCGTTCATCGACATCATCGCTGAGGCGGCGGGCATGGAGCGGGCACCGACCATCGCCCTGCTGGACGCCTTCTCGTTCCCCGAGAAGGACGTGCAGCTTTCTGCGGCCTGGCTCGGCGGCACCGTCCAGCAGGTGATGAAGGAGCAGATGGACTTCTTTGTGGCCCAAGGCGAGATCGAGTCGGCGCTGCCCAGCTACGACTCCTTCGTCGACACCAGCTTCCTCGAAGCCGTCGAAGGCCGGGAAAAGCCCGATGAGCTGAACGTGGCCTATTTCCTGGAGTGGCCGACGGCCAACCAGGTGGCCCAGGCCGAGCAGACCTATGACGATGCTCTGGGTTTGACGGTGAATTGGATTCCGTTCGCGTCGGGCGGCGACATGGCCCAGGCCATGGAGGCCGGCGATATCGACATCTCCTATTCGCAGGGCTTGACGCCGTTCGCCAACTTCGTGACCGGCGGGTCGGATCTGCTGTTGATCGGTGTGGCGGTGAGCTATGCCGATGCCGACAACTGCGTGGCCCATCCCGACTATGGGATCACCGCCGACAATGCGGCGGAGACCCTGGCGGGCGAGAGCATCTACACGCCGTTGGGCAATGTGACGCACTTCAAGCTGTTGAAGATGCTTGAGTACTTGGGCGTGGACACTGCTTCGGTGGAGCTGATCCAGTCTGAGGGCGGCCCGGCGGCGGTGGCCGCGCTGGACTCGGGCGAGGTGGCCATGGCGTGCGCGTTCGGCGGCGCGGTGAACCAGATGATCGCCAACGGCGGCAACCTGGTGATGACCGGCTCCGAGCAGGAGGCCATCGGCATCCGCGTGTTCGACATCATTTCCACCACCGGCAACTTTGCCGACACCTATCCCAGCTTGTTGACGGGCTTCTTGCAGGTGACCGAGGACGCCAACCGGGCGTACAACGACGACCGGGACCCGTTCATCGACACCATCGCGGGAGCGGCGGGCATGGAGCGGGCCCCGACGATCGCACTGTTGGACGCCTTCTCGTTCCCCGAGAAGGACGTGCAGTTGTCGGAGGCCTGGCTCGGCGGGACCGTGCAGCAGGTGATGAAGGACCAGATGGACTTCTTCGTCGCCCAGGGCGAGATCGCCTCGGCACTACCCAGCTACGACAGCTTCGTCGACACCAGCTTCCTCGAAGCCGTCAACTGAGCACTGGCAGCGGGGGCGGGTGTGATCCCCTCCCACCCGCTCCCGCTGGGTGCTCACTGCGGAACAGCTAAGTTCCTTCTGGGTTGATTCTCTACGCCAAAGGCGGACGCCATGGATTCGTTTGTTCAAGGTTTGGCCGACGTATACGACGGCATCACCTATGTGATCGCCCGGGGCGCGTACTGGCTCTCGGTGGCACTGCTGGCGGCAGCCGCTTTGGCGGTGGTGGTGATGGTGGTTGATCTGGCCATCACGCCGGCACGACGATTCAAGGGGGCAGACCGGGCCGCCCAGCCTCGTGATGGCATCATCCTGATCGGCCAGATCATGGCCGGCGTGGCTCTCATAGGGGGCGTGGTGCTGTCATTCCGTGACACCGCGTCGCCCTGGCAGCCGGTGGTCGCACTGGTGGGGGGGGCCGCGCTGTTGGCCGTGCTGATGCTGTATCGGCGCGTCGACGAGGAGAAGCAAGCGGCTACCGCTTGGTATATCTGGCTCGTCTTGGCGGCCAGCGCCACCATCGCGGTGATTCTGGCCTACATGCAGCGCGAGGACTCCTCCATTCCCTATATGGGGCTGCTGGTGGCAGCGCTGATGATCGCCCGGGCCTGGTTAACCCTGGCCCGTCCCGAAGTTCACTTCGATCCGTCCAAAGTGGAGGTCGCCCGGGAGTCCAAGACAGAGAGTCCCCTTGTTGTGGAAGAGCTCGGAATGGTTTACGAGCTGCCCGACGGGGGCAGCGTGGAGGCGCTAAAGGATGTCTCATTCACCCTTGAGCCGGGCCGACTGCTCACCCTGTTGGGGCCGTCGGGGTGCGGCAAGACCACGCTGTTGAACATCGTTGCCGGCTTCTTGGCCCCTACTTCCGGCGACGTCAAGTTGGGCAGCGATCCGATCACCGGCCCCGGCCAGGATCGGGGCATGGTGTTCCAGCGGGGGGCGCTGTTCGAGTGGCTGAGCGTGAACGACAACGTGGGCTTCGGCGCTCGAATGAACGGGCGCTCTCGACCGGCTTCCCGCGAGGCGGTGCAGGACCTGCTTCAGATCGTCGGCCTCCAGGATTTCGGCGACAAGGCGGTGTACGAGCTCTCCGGCGGTATGCAGCAGCGAGTGGCCTTGGCCCGGTGTCTGGCCAACGACCCCAAGATCATCTTGATGGACGAGCCGCTGGGCGCCCTTGACGCACTCACCCGGGAGAAGATGCAGAGCCTGGTGCTCAACCTGTGGAACGAGACGGGCAAGACCATCGTGCTGGTCACCCACAGCGTGGAGGAGGCGCTGTATTTGGGCGACCAGCTGTTCGTGATGGCGCCGCGGCCCGGCCGCATCGAGCGGACCTACGATCTCCCCTTCGCCCAGGAAGCGCTGACCGCCGATGCCCGGGAGTTGAAGACTTCTCAGGAATTCATCGAGACCCGAGAGGAGATCCTCACGATGATCTGGGAGATGGAAGAACAGATCATGGGCACGGGAGGGGGTGTCTGATGGTAGAGGGACCGGGCGGACACGCCGTGAAAGAGAACATCGAACAACAGAACCGCACCGCCAATTGGCCCTTCAACTGGCTGTTCCGGGGCAAGACCGGCCAGAGCACCCGCAAGACGGTGACCTTTGGCGACGCGGCCGAGGTGAGTGGGGCGCTGAGGTGGACCATTTTCAGCCTGATCGTGATCCTGGCGCTGTGGTTCATTTCCACCCGGGTCTGGGGGCTGCCCCAGGCCTGGTACGACTACGCCGATGACGTGCGGGCCGAGCTCGAAGAGGACGAGAGCTATGGCCAGCACCTCCTGCTGCGCGACTGCGACCGGGCGGCCGACAATCCCGAAGATTTCCCCGGGCTGCCACCGTGCTCGTATACGCAGTGGCTCAGCGAGGCGGTGCTTCCGAGTCCGGGCCAGGTGTGGGACGCCACCTGGGACTTCGCCCGCAACGGCTATAGCGGGTTCACCCTGTGGCAGCACCTGTGGCTGAGCTTCAGCCGCTTGGCCAAGGGCTTGTTCTGGGGGGTGGCCATCGGGGTGCCCATCGGCCTGGCCATGGGCCTCTCCAGCCGCTGGCGGGGCATCTTCGACCCCATCGTGGAGCTGTTGCGGCCCATCCCGCCGCTGGCGCTGATCCCACTGTTCATCGTGTGGTTCGGCATCGGCGAAGAGGGCAAGGTGAACCTGCTTCTGTTCGCAGCGGTGTGGATCATGATCATTGCCGCCCGCTCGGGAGTGCTGGCCGTCAACACCACCAAGGTGCATGCCGCCTATTCGCTGGGCGCGTCCAAGGCCCAAGTACTGCGCCATGTGATCCTGCCCAATGCGCTGCCGGAGATCTTCACCGGCCTGCGGGTGGCGATAGGCGTGTGCTGGGGCACGCTGGTGGCGGCCGAACTGCTCGGTGCCAGCTCCGGGCTCGGATTCACCATTTTCAAGGCCCGCCAGTTCTTCCTGCTCGACCTGATGTTGTCAGCTGTGATCCTCATCAGCATCCTCGGGGTGACCATGGATGTGGCCATGCGCATGGCTGAGAAGCGGCTCATTCCCTGGCGGGGCAAGGGTTGACCAAACTCGAGCCGGCCGCGGGCCATGTTCCCGTCACCGAGTCGTGGCGCCAGCGAGCGCGCGCCTCGAAACGGCGGGTGGTGCTGGCCGACGGCGATGACGAGCGCGCCCGGACCGCCGCCCGGCATCTGGATCGGGAGGGCCTGGCCATTCCCGTGATCCTCGACGACCCGGCGAGCTTTTGCTCGCCGGCGGTGCAGGCACTGGCTGCGACATCGCCGAGAAGCGAGAAGATCGATCTGGACGACCCGCTCCACGTCGCTGCTCTCATGGTGGCCGCCGGCGAGGCCGATGCCTGCGTGGCGGGCGCTAGCAGGCCGACGCCCGATGTGGTTAGGGCCGCCCTGAACTGCATCGGCTTGGCGCCGGGCATCGACACCATCAGCAGTTGTTTCCTTTTGGTGCTGCCCGACGGAACTCCGATCACCTACGGCGATTGCGGCGTGGTCCCCGATCCCAGCGCTGATCAGCTCGCCTCCATCGCCATTTCGACGGCTGTCACCCATGAGCAGCTGGCGAGAGAGAAGGCTCGGGTGGCCATGCTGTCGTACTCCACCATGGGGAGCGCCGGTGGCTCGCGAGTGGAGCGGGTTCGGGATGCCACCGAGATCGTGCGCCAGCGGATGCCGTCGCTGGTCGTCGACGGGGAGATGCAATTCGATGCGGCCTGGGACCAGGAGGTGGCGGCGGCCAAGGCACCTGACTCAGAGGTGGCCGGTCGAGCCAACGTGTTCGTGTTTCCCGATCTCGATTCGGGAAACATCGCCTACAAGATCACCGAGCGCCTCGCCGGAGCCCGGGCCTATGGCCCGCTGCTTCAGGGAACGGCCCGGGTGATCCACGACCTGTCGCGGGGATGCAGCGCCGACGACATCACCACGGTGGCCGTGATAGCGGCTTGCCAGGCTATATGCGAAGGAGCGGAGTCATGAACAAACACAAGGGGACTCCATCCACCCCGCGCCCACCGCTGGACAGCGCCAAGGTGATCGCCACCGCGGCGAGAGTTGCCGACAGCGAGGGACTCGACCGACTGACCCTCACCCGGGTGGCCGATGAGCTCGGCGTGCGCCAGCCGGCCCTGTATCGCCACATCGGTGGGTACGACGACCTCCTGCGAAGTCTCAGTCTGCGGGGGCGGGAGATTCTGGCCCAGCGATTGGCCGACGCGGCGGTGGGTCTCTCAGGCGACGATTCGGTGGCCGCGGTGGGGCACGCTTGGCGGCAGATGGTTCGGGATCATCCCGGCATTTACGCCGCCACCGACCGCTATCCGTGTGCCGGCGATGAGGAGTTGGAGGCGGCAGTGGAGTGGGTGCTGGCCGTTTTGGGCCAAACCCTGCGAGGGTACGACCTGACCGAGGAGGATCGGGTGCATGCGGCCCGTGCTCTGCGCAGCGCCTTTCACGGTTTCAGCCATCTCGAATCAGGCGACGGCCATCCCCTGCCCCACGATCCCGAGGACACATTCGACCATCTTGTGCAGCTTTTGTGCGCCGGAATCCAGCGTCTCTCCCGCAATTGCCAGATGAGTTCAGGAGTTGTTGAGTGACTGGCATATCCCAAATGAGCGCCGAGGGTTCCGCGTGACCCGACTCGGGTTCCTGCTCGACAGCGAGAGCTGCATCGGGTGCCATGCCTGCACGGTGGCGTGCAAGGCCGAGCACGATGTGCCCCTGGGGGTGAACCGAACCTGGGTGAAGTACATCGAGACTGGCACGTTCCCCGATGTCAATCGCCACTTCTCGGTAATGCGCTGCAACCACTGCGACGATGCGCCGTGCATCTCCATCTGCCCCACAAACGCCCTGTTCCGGGCGCCGAATGGGGTGGTCGACTTCGACGACGACAACTGCATTGGCTGCAAGGGATGCATGAACGCCTGCCCCTACGACGCCATCTACATCAATCCGGTCACCAATACGGCCAACAAGTGCAATTTCTGCAACCACCGCATCGACCAGGGCCTTGAGCCGAGCTGCGTGGTGGTGTGCCCCACCCACGCCATCAAGGTGGCCGACCTCGACAACCCCACCGATGCCACCACCGAGCTCATCGCCCGAAGCGACACCGCGGTGCGGGCGCCGGAGCAGAACACGCGGCCCAAGGTGCACTACCGGGGCGCAGATGCGGCGTCGCTCGATCCGCTGCGCACCGCCATAGCTGCCGACGGGATGATCTGGGCCGACACCACCTCGCAGCATCCGACTGCGGATCTCGGCGGCGATGAGGTGGAGGCCCGCACCGCCTACACCACGGCGCATGAGATGACGTGGAAGGCCAAAGTGTCGAGCTATCTGGTGACCAAGGCGGTGGCCGCGGGCATGATGATGATGGCCGCGCTGCTGGTTCTGCTTGGCCACGGCGGCCAACAGGCGGTGGTGGGGGTGGCCCCGGCGGTGGTGGCGGGTGTGTTCTTGGCCGTCACCGGCGTGCTGTTGGTGGGTGACCTGCGCCAGCCCGCTCGGTTCTACTACCTCATCACCCGGGCCAACCGCCGATCATGGCTGGTGAAGGGCGCCGCGGTGCTGGGGGCGTTCGCGGCGGTGTGTGCGGCTTGGTTCGTCGCCGGTGTGGTCGGCTCAGTGGGAGCGCTGCAAGCACTCGCTGCGCCTGCCGCGCTGTTGGGGTTGGCCACCGCGGGCTACACCGCCTTCTTGTTCGCCCAGTGCGAGGGCCGCGATCTGTGGCAGTCGCCCCTGGTATTGCCCACGCTGTTGGCCCAAGCCGTTGTCGCCGCGGGCGCCGGCTACGCGGTGATGGAGCTGGCTGCCGACGGGCCCGACCCTGTCGCCGTGCAGTGGGTGCTGCTGGCGGGGGTACTGGCCACCGCGGTGCTGGTGGCCGCTGAGGTCTTGGGGCGGGGAACCCCCCATGTGGAGGCGGCGGTGGCGGCCATGACCAGGGGTCGATACGCCCGACAATTCTGGATCGGAGGGGTGGTGCTGGGGCTGGCGGTGCCTGCGGTGTTGGTTGCGGTCAGTCTGGCCGTCGATGCGGGGGCGTGGCTGGCCGCAGTGGCCGGGATTAGTGCGGTGGTGGGAATGTGGTGCTACGAGGACAGCTTCGTGCGGGCCGGTCAGTCCGTCCCGCTGTCGTAGGTGGATGTCGGCTGATGACTGATTTGCACCGCTATCCCCCGCACGAGACGTGGCACGACGCCACCTCGCTCGACGCAAAGGCCTGGCCCCGCCGAGTGGAGCGCCGTCACACCCTGGTGCCCACCACCTGCTTCAACTGCGAGGCGGCCTGCGGGCTGGTGTGCCATGTGGACCATGCCACCGGTCGCATCGACCGCGTCGAGGGCAACCCCCTGCATCCGGCCAGCCGGGGCCGCAATTGTGCCAAGGGCCCGGCCACGCTCAACCAGATCGACGACCACGAGCGCATCCTGTATCCGCTGCGCCGGGCCGGCGAGCGTGGCTCCGGGCAGTGGGAGCGGGTGAGCTGGGACGAGGCGCTGGCCGACATCGGCGGTCGCATCCGAGGGGCCATCTCTGAGGGCCGGCACAACGAGGTCATGTACCACGTGGGCCGACCCGGAGAGGACGGCTTCGCCGAGCGGGTGCTCCAGTGCTGGGGGGTGGACGGGCACAACAGCCACACCAACGTGTGCAGCTCCAACGCCCGGGTGGGCTACCAGAGTTGGATGGGCCACGACCGGCCCTCAGCCGATTTCGCCAACGCCGAGGTCATCTTTCTCATCTCCTCGCACCTGGAAGCGGGCCACTACTTCAACCCCCACGCCCAGCGAATCATCGAAGCGCAGGGCAAGGGTGCCACCGTTATCTGCGTGGACCCCCGGCTGTCGAATACGGGATCCAAGGCCGACTACTGGCTGCCCGCCTGGCCGGGCACCGAGCCCTTCTTGCTTTTGGCCATCGCCCGGCTGCTGGTGCTCAACGGCACCTGGGAGCGCGACTTCGTGCGGCGCTGGACCAACTGGGAGGTGTACTTGCAAGAGTGCCACCCGCATCGGCCGGTGGAATTCGAGTCGGTGGGCCCCGCGCTGGCCGACGACTACGCCGCCTATACCCCTGAAGAAGCCGAGCGGGTGTGCGGGGTGCCCGCAGGCCAGATCATCGAGATCGCCCAGATCATCGGCAACCATCCCACCAAGTTCGCCTCCCACAACTGGCGGGCCGCAGCCGCTGGCAACTTGGGCGGCTGGCAGACGGCCCGGTGCCTGTTCTTCCTCAATGTGCTCACCGGGTCGGTGGGAACTGTGGGGGGCACCACCGGCAACGGCTGGAACAAGTACAAGGCACCCCACCCGACGGGCGCGCCGCCCTTCGAGCAGTGGAACGAGCTGAGCTGGCCTAGGGAGTACCCGCTGGCCCACCACGAGATGTCGATCCTTTTGCCCCATTTCCTGGCCGAGGGCCGAGGCCGCCTCGAGGTGTACTTCAGCCGGGTGTACAACCCGGTGTGGACCAACCCCGACGGCTTCAGCTGGCTGGAGGCCCTCAAAGATCCCGACAAGGTGGCCTGTCACGTGGCGCTGACGCCCACCTGGTCGGAGACGGCGGTGTTCGCCGACTACGTGCTGCCCATGGGGGTGGGCGCCGAGCGCCACGACGTGGCCAGCTTCGAGACCCACGCCGGGCGCTGGATCGGCTTCCGCCAGCCGGTGCTGCGCCGATTCGCCGAGATTCGCGGCGCCGAGGTGAACAGCGGGTCGCGCACCCACGAGTTCAATCCGGGCGAGGTGTGGGAGGAGAACGAGTTCTGGATCGACCTGTCGTGGCGCATCGACCCCGACGGCGTCATGGGCATCCGCCGCTGGTTCGAGAGCCCGGAGGAGCCGGGCACGCCGATGAGCGTGGACGAGTACTACGGGTTCATGTTCGCGGCGGTCCCCGGCTTGGCCGACGATGCCGAGGCGGCCGGACAGACCCCGTTGGAGTACATGCGCGACCGGGGCGCCTATGCCCTCGACGGCGACATGTACCAGCCCTATGAGCGCGAGGTGGACCCGGCCGCGCTGGAGGGCTGCCACCTCGACGACACCGGCGTGTACCGCCGCACGGGCACTCCCGGTATGTGGTCGGGCTCGGCGGCGGACTTGGCTGGCCTGAACCTGGACGGCCTGGGGGACGGATCCCCGGCGGTGCAGGTGGACGGAACCGCCAAGGAGGGCTTTCCCACGCCGTCGCGCAAGCTGGAGTTGTATTCCGAGACGCTGGCCGATTGGGGCTGGCCCGAGTACGCCACCCCCACGTGGATTCCGTCGCACGTGCACTGGGAGAATCTCGACCTCTCCGGCGACGAGCGCATCCTGGTTCCGACGTTTCGCATCCCGACTCTGATCCACACCCGCTCGGCCAACAGCAAGTGGCTGTCGGAGCTCAGCCATCGCCACCCGCTGTGGATCCACCCCTCTGACGCCGAGGCCTTGGGCATCGAAGTGAACGGGCTGGTGAGAATCACCACCCGTATCGGCCACTTTGTTATTGGGGCGTGGCGCACCGAGGGCATCCGACCCGGCGTGGTGGCCGCATCGCATCACATGGGCCGCTGGCGCCTCGACCCGGACAATGGCGGATCGTGGACGGGGGGCGACGCCGACATCACCAATGACGGCACGGTGTGGCGGCTCACCCGCCGAGGTCGACCAGAGCGCCATGCCAGTGCCGATGACGACACCGAGCGGATCTGGTGGAGCGATACCGGTGTCCACCAGAACCTGACGTTCTGTGTGCAGCCCGACCCGGTGTCTGGAATGCAGTGCTGGCACCAGCGGGTGAGGGTGACGCCCGCTGAGCCAGGCGACGCTCCGGGCGATGTGGTGGTAGACACCGCCGAGGCCCGTAAGGCCTACCAAGAATGGCTGACCATGACCCGCCCTGCGCCCGGCCCCGGCGGTCTGCGCCGACCGCTGTGGTACTCCCGTCCGCTCAAACCCACCCCTTCTGCCTATGCACTCTGATCTTCTTGCACCTGGGTCCTCATTCAGCGGAGGATTCCCCTACACGAAAGGAACGAGCCATGACCCGCATGACTCCTAGCGAAGCGTTTGTGGAGACCATGGTCGCCCACGGCGTCGACACCATCTTCGGCATCATGGGCAGCGCGTTCATGGATGCCATGGACATCTTCGAGCCGGCCGGCATTGAGCTGGTGCCGGTGGTCCACGAACAGGGCGCGGCCCACATGGCCGACGGATTCAGCCGGGTGAGCGGCCGCCACGGGGTGGTGATCGGCCAGAACGGCCCGGGCATCTCCAACTGCGTGACCGCCATCGCCGCGGCCTATTGGGCCCACAGCCCGGTGGTGATCGTCACCCCCGAGACCGGAACCATGGGCATCGGCCTGGGCGGCTTCCAGGAGGCGAACCAGCTGCCGATGTTCGAGGAGTTCACCAAGTACCAGGGCCACGTCAACAACGAGCACCGCATGGCCGAGTTGACCGGCCGGTGCTTTGATCGGGCTCTGTCGGAGATGGGGCCGACGCAGCTCAACATCCCCCGCGACCGCTTCTACGGCGACATCGACGTGGAGATTCCCCAACCGCAAGGCCTGGATCGGGGTCCGGGCGGTGAGCGCACCCTGAATGAGGCCGCCGAGCTGTTGGCCGGGGCCTCGTTCCCAGTGATGGTGGCCGGGGGCGGAGTGGTGATGGGCGACGCCATGGCCGAGACGGTGGCGTTGGCCGAGCGCCTCGGCTGTCCAGTGGTCAACAGCTATCTGCACAACGACTCGTTCCCGGCGTCGCATCCGCTGTGGTGCGGACCGCTCGGCTACCAGGGCTCCAAGGCAGCCATGCGGCTCATCTCGAGGGCCGACGTGGTGTTGGCGCTGGGCACACGGCTAGGCCCGTTCGGCACCCTGCCCCAGCACGACATGGACTACTGGCCCAACGAGGCCAAGATCATCCAGGTGGACGCCGACAACAAGATGCTCGGGCTGGTCAAGCCCATCGACGTGGGCATCTGCGGAGACGCCGGTGCCGCCGCCACCGCGCTATTGCAGCGTTTGGAGGGCCGGGAGCTGGCCTGCGACGCCACTCGGGTCCAGCGGGCAGCCGAGATTGCCGACGACAAGGCCGTCTGGGAGGCCGAGCTGGACGACTGGATCCACGAGACCGACGACTTCAGCGTCGACATGATCAAACAGGCCGCCGAGGAGCACTACAACTGGATGCATCCCCGCCAGGTGCTGCGCGAACTGGAAAACGCCATGCCGGAGCGGGTGATGGTGTCCACCGACATTGGCAACATCAACTCGGTGGCCAACAGCTACCTGCGCTTCGAGGAGCCCCGGTCGTTCTTCGCCGCTATGAGCTGGGGCAACTGCGGTTACGCGCTGCCCACCATCATCGGGGCCAAGAAGGCCGCGCCGGACCGCCCGGCGGTGGCCTACGCGGGCGACGGGGCATGGGCCATGAGCATGGTGGAGACCATGACCGCGGTGCGCCACAACATCCCGGTCACCGCGGTGGTGTTCCACAACCGCCAATGGGGCGCCGAGAAGAAGAACCAGGTGGACTTCTACGGCCGCCGGTTCGTGGCCGGCGAGCTCGAGGGTGGCGAGGACTGGTCGGAGGTGGCCCGAGCCATGGGTGCCGACGGAGTGCGCGTGAACGAACTCGAGGAGGTGGGCCCGGCGCTGACTGCGGCCATCGACGCCCAGATGAACGGCGGCCGCACCACCGTCATCGAGGCCATGTGCACCATGGAGTTGGGCGACCCCTTCCGCAAAGACGCCCTCAAGCGCCCCACCCGACACCTGGACAAGTACGAGGACTTCGTCTAATCACTGAAAATGGTCTGCCGCGACGAGCGGTTGGTTTTGAATCCACAAACGCGCCGATAACGTGAAAACGCGGGAGGCGAGATAAAGGATTACAGACAGGACTCAGCAAATGACCATAAGGCGCTACTGGCGAGGAGGTCTGAAAAGGCCATTGATTCTGGTGATGGTGGTGCTAGTTGCTGAGATTGTCCTAGTTGCCTCCGTGGCCAGCGCGCAGGGGGTCGGCAACACCCCTGCGGCCCTTGTCTCGAACCATGACCAGCGGGATCCGGACGGATTCCTGACGCGCGGGGGCACGGTCTTCCAGGGTTTCACCACCGGGGGCAATCCGGGGGGCTATCAGCTTTCTGAGGTCAGTGTGGTGCTGTTAGTACCTCCTCCTGATCCTCCCGACACCGAAGACGTGCATGAGCAGCCAGGGTCCCTGGTCCGGGAGGCTGCCCCCGAATATCGTGTGGAGATCTGGTCAGAGAAGGGGACCATCATCACGATGCCCGGCCAGAGGCTCTTGAGGTTCCCCCCTTTTCGTGGAGGCATGCTCTATAAGGAGGAGCTATGTCCAGACCGCGAAGAAATTTCGACCGGGAGTTCCGCGATGGTGCTGTTCGGATCGTCAAGGAGACGGGCCGGCCGGTGGCCCATGTGGCCCGGGAGCTGGGTGTGAACGAGGGCACGCTGGGGAACTGGGTGCGCCAAGACCAGGCCGAGCGGTCCGGCGGGCTGTCGGCAGATGAGCGGGCAGAGCTGGCGAGGCTCCGAAAGAGGGTGGCGGAGCTGGAGATGGAGCGCGATGTCCTCAAACGATCCGTGGTCCTGTGGGTGAACGAGGCCACTCGATGACAGCTGAGATGGCTGGGTTCATCGATTCCCAGAGGACCGATCACGGCGTGCCTCACGCGGTGTCGCTGCGGGCGCTGGATGTCGCCCCCTCGACGTTCTACAAGCACCTCAACCGTCCGCTGACCCAGATGCAGGTCCGCCGCCAGGCCCTCGACGCCGAGGTCAAAAAGGTCTTCGGCAACTCTCGGGGGACTTACGGGTCGCCCAGGGTGCGCGCCCAGCTGCGCCGGGACGGGATACCGGTGTCGAAAAAGACGGTGGAGGCGTCGATGGCCCGCCAGGGCCTGTCCGCCCGCCCCAACAAGAAGAAGGGCCTGACCAGCCAGAACCCCGCCCACAACGCCCCAGAGGATCTATTGCGGCGGGACTTCAGCGCTTCGGGAGTCAACCAGAAGTGGTGCGGCGACTTCAAAGAAGTCAAAACCTCAGAGGGCCCGGTGTTCTTGGCGACAGTTTTGGACCTGTGCTCGCGGCGCATGGTCGGGTTCGCCACCTCCGATGACTATCCGACAGCGGAGCTGGCCAAAGCCGCCATCAACACCGCCGTGGCCACCAGGGGCGGGAACATCGACGGCGTGATTTTTCACTCCGACAAGGGGTCGCAATACACCGCAGGGGCCTTCGCCGCCGCCTGCCAGCGCCTCGGAATCCACCGATCCTCCGGGCGCACCGGCAACGCTTTGGACAACGCCCCCGCAGAGTCGTTCTTCTCCACCCTCCAGCACGAGCTCGTCGACCGGCGCTCCTGGGCGACCAAAGCCCAAGCCCGACAAGAAATATCGCTGTGGGTCCACAGCTGGTACAACCAGCGCCGGCTCCACTCAGCTATTGGGATGGTCCCACCGGTAGAATACGAACACACCCACACCCCCAACCCCCACAACCAACCTCTCCACGAAAAGGGGGGAAGCTCACTCTACACGTTGAGCACTCCAACCTCGGTGCCGCTGGACGAGGAAGTTGCATTTATGGCGCCAGCAGACGCGGTACTGGACCCCAACACCAGCTATTACGTCAGAATCATCGGCGCTACGCAGGTGGCCTGGGACATGGACCGCGAGGTGGACGGCGGCACCGCCGGAGGCTGGAGCCTCCACACCGGGCTGACGCACCAGAGCGAAGGCGGCAACGCCTACAGCACCTACGTCCCCAACGCCATCATCGCCGTCCGGGGCACCGCACGGTAAGAGGCTGCCGGCAGACCGATTCCGCCGCCGCGTTCTTGTCCACGCAAACCACCCGCCAACCACGCCGCGACAATTCCAAAGTGGACGCCGCCCCAATCACCCCCAAACGGCCTAAACTCCTATCCCAAACCCCGCCCGCACCTTGCTACCGTTTATTTCGCGCCGTTTTTCGCGCCAGCCCGCCCACGTAGCTCAGTCAGGACAGAGCAGGGACCTCCTAAGTCCAAGGTCGCAGGTTCGAATCCTGCCGTGGGCGCTTTGTGATGTCGCGAGACATCGGAACCTTGTGAACCTGCGCGGCGGGGGGTTGTCAGGGTTTGTGGCGGGGTTGGTAGTCGCGGGTGGGGTCGAGGTGGAGTTGTCGTAGGAGTTCGCCGGTTTGGGTGTCGATGACTCTGATGTGGGTGCCGTTGGCGAGCAGGACCACGGGGGTGTGTTTGTGGGCTCGTCCGATGCCGATGTGGTGGAGTTTGCCGTTGTGGCGGAGGGTGACGGTGCCTGATTTGTCGATGCGGTCGCGTCGGACTCTGAGGTGGGCGCCGGCGCCGTGGTCGTCGGGGCCGGTTTTGGGGAGGCGGGTGTAGGCGGCGGCGGGGGTGGTGCGGTCGAGGGATCGGTGGGGGCGGTGGTGGTTGTAGGCGCGGGTGAATTGGTCGATCTGGGCTTGGAGCTGGTCGAGGCTGTTGGCTTCGGGTTGGGCTTTGAGCCATTTTTTGAGGGTTTGCTGGAATCTCTCGACTTTGCCGCAGGTGGTGGGGTGGTTGGGCTTGGAGTTCTTCTGGGCGACGCCGAGGGCGGCGAGGCGGGCCTCGTAGGCGTTGCGGCCTCCTTTCCCGCCGGAGAGCCGGGTGGTGTAGACCATGGCGTTGTCGGTGAGGGTGGAGGCGGGAAAGCCGTGCTCAGCGCAGGCTTGGTCGAACGTGGCCACCACGATGGGGCCGGTGATTCGCCGGTGGGCGGTGACCGACAGGGCGAATCGCGAGCAGTCGTCGAGCCAGGTGATCACCTCGACGGTCGAGCCGTCTGCCAGCGCCCAGTGGCAGAAGTCGGACTGCCACAGCTGGTTGGGCAGATCGGCGGCGAAGCGCGCATAGGACGCTCGGGGCCGCTTTTTGGGGTTCGAGTCGACGAGGCCGGCGGCCGCCAGCAGCCGCCAGACCGTCGACGGCGACACGGCGACGTCGTGGCGCTGGGCTAGGTGCCAGCAGATGGTGTGCGGCCCCGCGTCGAGCCCCTGGGACTCGAGCTCTGAGCGCAGGTTCACGACCAGCTCGACTGTCTCGTCGGCAATCCTCGTCGGAGAGGTGCGCGGCCGCCGCGACCGGGGCTCGAACGCCGCGGGCCCCTCAGCGCGGTACCGGGCCACCAAGCGGGTGACCCACGACCTCGAAAGGCCGTACTCAGCAGCCACATCGGCGTGGGTCCGCCCCTCGACAACTACAGCGGTGATCACCAAACGAGCCCTCGACATCCCCCACCCTGGACCGCCGCCGCGATGTTCCTATGTCTCGCGACATAAGGTTCCTATGTCCTGAACCACCACACTGCCGTGGGCGCTTTGTGATGTCGCGGGACATCGGAAACGGGTGAACCTGCGCGGCGGCGGGTCTTTCAGGGATTATGGCGGTGATGTTAGAGCTCGAGTGTGGGGCCGGATAGGTGGCGGCGTGGGAGGGTGGTGTTGATGGCGTCGATGGCGTCTATGACGTGGTGGGCTACCCACACTTGGGATCTGTCGGCGCGGTGGGCGCTGGGTCTGAGGACGTCGGCGTCGGCGAGCTGGTGCAGTATTTGCGATGCCCGGCCGGGGGTTAAGCCGTAGGTGTCTTGTATGTGGCGGGCGGTGATGGCCGGTGTGTGGATTAGCGAGTCCAAGATATGCTCGACTGCGGATCCGGCCCGGGTGGGGACCCGGTCCCGGTGTTGTTGTGCCAGTTCGTCGACGCGCCCGACGAGGCGGATGGCGGCGGTTGCTCCGTCGGCGACGGCGGCCGCGAAGGTTGCCACCCATGTGTCGATGTCTCCGGCCCGGTAGGCGGTGAGGCCTTCCACGTAGCCGGCCGGGTCGTGCAGCAGGCCGTGGGCGACGGGAACCGGAGCGGGGCCGGCGTCGAGCAGGGGGTGGACCAATAGCCGGCCGACGCGGCCGTTCCCGTCGACGTAGGGGTGGATCGTCTCGAACTGGGCGTGGGCGATCGCCGCATGCACCACCGGGTGCAGGTCCCGGCGAGCTACGAAGCGGACCAAGTCGCCCATCAGTGCCGGCACCTGGTTGTGGGGCGGCCCCTCGAAGTCTGCGGTCTGGCGGTTCTCCCCTACCCATACCGCGCAGTCCCTCCACGCTCCACGGTGGCGCGGCAGGATCTCGCGGTCCGCGGCCAGTAGGTTGCGATGCCGGCGGTGGAACCACTCGGCGTCGACCGGCTCGTCGGACCGGAAGGCGTGCAGCGCGGTCGCCACGTTCGCCGCCACCAACTCGGTGCCCCGGGCGACAGGGTCGGCATCCTCATCTCCGAAGCCGGCCAGCGCGACCGCCAGAGCCTCGCTGGAGGTGGTTATCTGCTCGATCTGCGACGACGCCACCGCGTCGGCACGGATCAACACCGCGCTCAGGTGCCCCAGCGCACCGGTCGCATCCCCCGAGTGGGCCCGCAACCGGCTGACCTCATCTCTCGCCTCATGAACCGCCTGGGCCGCATGCTGCCCAGGCGGCGGCACCGGCTGATCCGCTATCGCCGCGGCCACCGTCTGCACGACTGTTATGCGCGGCTCGCTGTCGTCTATCCACGGGCGGTACAGCTCGTTGTCGACAACCACAGCCCGGCGACCCGCCGCCGGCCACCTCTCAACTGACACCTAAACACCTCCTCAAGATGTTTAGACAATTATAACTTTACCTAAACTCTATGCGCCGATGTTTGGGCGCAGTCCCAACCCGCCCCACCAGATTCCCAAAACCCGCCAGCCCGCCAAACCGGACCTCAACCCGCCCTCGGCCGCCGACCGGCCACCATGCCAACCACAACGACGGCACTGAACCGCATCCCGCGCTGGCAGGAACGCGGATACGGGTGATTTGAATGTCCGGTACCGGGAAGCCGCGTTGGAGGGGCAGGCCGTAGGGTCGGGTCATGGACGACTTGGACGACGTTCGATGGGCCGCAGTCGAAGGTCGCGATGAGGCTGCGGTAGGGCTATTTTTCTACGCGGTTCGCACGACCGGGATCTATTGCTTGCCGACGTGCCCGTCGCGTCGCCCTCTCCGCCGCAATGTTGTTTTCTTCGGGACTGTTGCCGAGGCGGCTGCGGCCGGGTTTCGGGCATGTCGGCGCTGCTGGCCCGATCGGGAGCGGGTGATTGATCCGTCGCTTGGGGCGGTGGTAGCGGTGTGCCGCAGGATCGAGGATCCCGCTGACGATTCCTCGGTTGCGGATCTGGCCCGGCAGGCGGGCTGGTCCCAGCGCCATCTGAGCCGGATGTTCAAGGACACCGTCGGGGTGACCATCTCCGCCTACCGGCGGGCCCAGAAAGGCGAGCGGGTCCGCGACGCTCTGCGCCGCGGCATTCCCGTCACCGATGCGGTCTTCGATGCGGGCTACGGGTCGATGAGGGCCTTCTACGACAGCGCCGGGTCGCAGATGGGCGTTGCTCCCTCAGCGTTCGGCGACGGGGCGCCGGGTGCCTGCGTGCGCTACACGGTCTTGACCAGCCCGCTGGGCGAGATCCTCGTCGCGGCGACCGGCCGCGGCGTGTGCGCGGTGCGGATCGGCGACTCTTGCGAGGCACTGGAGGCGGAGTTGGCGGCCGAGTTCCCCCAAGCGCGCATCGAGCGCGACGACGAGACGCTCGAGCATGTAGCGGGCATCGTGCGCGACCTGGCGGCCGGCAGGCCCGCGGCCGCGGCCGATCTCCCCCTCGATCTCCAGGGCTCGACGTTCCAGGTCGCAGTGTGGCAGGCGTTGCGGACCATTCCCGCGGGAATGACCGCCACCTATGGAGAGGTGGCGGCCAAGATCGGACGACCGGAATCGCAGCGGGCGGTGGGCCGGGCCTGCGGCTCCAACCCGACCGCCCTCGTGATCCCATGCCATCGGGTAGTGCGGGCCGACGGATCGACAGCTGGCTACCGCTGGGGCCAGGATCGCAAGCAACAGCTCCTAGCCGCCGAGAATCAACACGCACGCAATCAGGCCTGACACCCTGCTCTTGTGTCTCAGGATTCCTCCCGCTCTGGCCCACGTGTGTTCTTAACCGCGCAGGGATCGAGACTCGAGTCGTTCGGGTGGGCGGACTGGGCACTGTTGTGCGGCGTGGCGCTCATTTGGGGGTCATCGTTCATGCTCATCGAGATCGGACTGGAGTCGTTGGAGCCCGAGACGATCACTTGGGTCAGGATCACTTTGGGGTTCTTGGCCCTGACCGTCGTCCCGTCAGCCCGAGAGCCGCTCGACCGGGCCGACTACCCGCGGGCCGTGCTGCTGAGTCTCGTCTGGGTGGTGGTGCCGTTCCTGCTGTTTCCCATAGCTCAGCAGCACATCGACTCGGCCCTGACGGGGATGCTCATTGCCTCTGCGCCGATCATCAGCGCGGCGATCGCCTCAGTGCTTCTGCGATCGCTTCCCCGCCTCCGCCAGGCCGCCGGAATCATGCTGGGGTTCGGAGGGACAGTCGCCATCGGTCTGCCCGCCGCGAGCTCTTCCTCCGGCGAGGTCTGGGGGGTAATCCTGGTTGTGGTGGCAACCCTCTTCTACGGGGTTGCGTACAACCTCGCGGTCCCCCTCCAACAGCGCTACGGGGCACCCTCGTTGATGATGCGAGTGCTCGGGATGGCGGCCGTGGCCACCGCGCCCCTCGGCCTAGCTGGCCTGGCCGGCTCGCAATGGAGGACAGGACCGGTCCTCGCGGTGGCTGTGCTGGGGGTTGTCAACACCGGCGCGGCCTTTGTGATCATGGCGGCGCTTATCGGCAGAGTGGGCGCAACCCGTGGCGGCGCGGCCGGCTACTTCATCCCCATCGTCGCCATGGCGTTGGGCATTGCCATCCTCGAAGAGGCCGTGCTGCCGCAGCAGTGGGCCGGAATCGCAATCGTGCTGCTCGGTGCCTGGCTCACCAGCCGCCGCGAGCCCGCAATCGCCCACAACCCAACCTAAAGGCACCCGTAAACAGGCGAAAGCCTGTACTGGCGCAGCGATATCGCTCCCGCAAGCCCCCGCAATTCAATGCCTCCAAGCCCACACCGCCGCGTCTGGCTCCCAGGCGTTCTACGGTCGTGAAGTTGCTACGCAGCCGGACCGCCATATGCTCGCCGACTGCGGCCATATGCCCGGTAGCCCGCGATGCTTGCTCATAGCCTCAGCAGGCTTTTGCCCACGAACCGCCTCCTTCTGAGAACCGCGACAAAAATGGGGGGTAAAGTGGGGGAAGAGCAAGTTGCCAGCGCCCGGTTGGCGTCTCTACCAGGGTGTTTGGCAAGTATTCGAATCCTGCCGTGGGCGCTTGGCTGATTCAAAATTCAATTTTGAATCAGCCAATTATGGGTAGACTTAGAGCCATGATCATTGACCGGGACTTGGCCCCGAGGCTGGAGCGGTCAGCTCTAGAGGTGCCCGCCATCACGCTTACCGGTCCCCGTCAGAGCGGCAAGACCACTTTGTGTCGGTCGGTGTTCCCGGACCACCCCTATGTCAGCTTGGAGGCTCCCGATGTGCGCTCGTTTGCCACTGACGACCCCCGAGCGTTTCTGGCTCAGTTTCCCGGTGGGGCGATCATCGACGAGGTCCAACGGGCACCCGACTTGCCCTCTTACCTCCAGGGCATTATCGACGCCGACCCAACGCCCGGTCGGTGGATCCTCACCGGGTCACAACACTTCTCACTGTTGGAGTCGGTCAATCAGTCGCTTGCCGGCCGAACGGCCGTCCACCACCTGCTCCCGCTGAGCCGGGGAGAGGCAATTCGCTTTTTCGACCATCCTCAAGAACTCGACGAGACCCTGATCACCGGAGGCTATCCCCGCATTTTCGACCGCGGTCTCGATCCCACCGACTGGATCGGCTCGTATATCGCCACCTACATCGAGCGCGACGTGAGAACGCTCCGAAACGTGGGAGACCTCTCAGCGTTCGCAAGGTTCGTTCAACTCTGTGCGGGTCGCACCGCCCAGTTGGCCAATCTCTCCACGCTGGCCGATGACTGCGGAGTATCCCAGCCGACGGCGAAGGCCTGGCTCAGCATTCTAGAGACCAGCTTCGTGGTCTTCCTGCTCCCGCCGTTTCACGCCAATGTCCGCAAGCGGCTGGTGAAGATGCCAAAGCTGCACTTCTACGACACCGGTCTGGTGTGTCACCTACTGGGCATCCGCTCTCCCCAACAACTCATCTCGCACCCGCTCAAGGGTCCGATATTCGAGACCTGGGTCGTTTCGGAGATTGCCAAGCAGCGCACACATCATGGCCTGACACGGGGCCTGTCGTTCTACCGCGATCGCAGCGGAACTGAAGTCGACTTGGTGATTGAGCACCCTGAGCAATTGACCCTGATAGAGGCAAAACCCGCTGCCACACCTTCGGCCGGCTTTCTCAAGACCGCCCGGCGGGTTGCTACCCATCTACAAAGCGAGCACTTTTGCGACCTGATCGCTGCATACGGAGGCGACCAACTCCAACAGCGAAGCGAGGGGAGTTTGATTCCGTGGGCCCTATTGCACGAGGCAGACTTTTTCCTGAACCTTCACAGCGAGGGAGGCGCTGAATGACGATTTATTCCATTGCTGAGTTGTGGCGGTATCCCGTGAAGTCGATGGGTGGGGAGCGGGTCGAGAGCCTGGAGCTTCGCACCAGTGCGGTGGTGGGGGATCGGCGGTGGGCTGTGCGCTGCACCGAGACCGGGAAGATCGCCAGTGCAAAGCGGCCTCGACCCTATGGCCAACTCCTCAGTTGGGGCGCCAGGACTCAGGCCGATGGTGGCGTAGTTATCGTCGGCCCCGACGGCCGGGAATACACAGTGGGTACAGGCGAGCTTGATGCGGCATTGACCGAGGCGCTGGGTGAACCCGTCCAGTTGGTCGAAGTCGAAGAGGGCCGCGACGAGACCTACGGCAGCGAGTGGCCGGAGATCCCCGGCACCGTCCTGTCCGACATGGAGGTCGACTTGCCCGTCGCCGCGCTTACCGAGAAGACCTCGTTTGTGGATGCCTCGGCCGTTCACATCATCGTCAAGCAGTCGATGGCGCACCTCGCCTCGCTGCTGGACGGCGTCAAGCTCGGTGTCGAGCGATTTCGCCCCAATGTCGTGCTCGATGCCCACGACGATGCCGGATCAGAGGAGTTCGCCGATCTGGCCTGGAATGACCTCGACGTCAAAATCGGCGACGTTGAGCTTCGGATCGGCGACGCCACTCCTCGTTGCGTAATGACCACCCTGGCCCTGCCGGGCTACGAGCAGGCCAAGAGCGTGTTGCAAGTGCTGGCCGCCACCGCTCGCAAGGAATTCGACTACGGGGCCTTCGCCTGCTTTGGCACCAACGCCGAGGTCACCGCAGCGGGCACCATCCGCGTAGGCGACACCCTCACCATCGCAGACTGATCAATTCTCGACGAGGTTGATGGCGGCGACACTGCGGGTGAGGACGGCGGTGAATGCCTCGCGCTGGGCCGCGGTGGCGTCGGGGTGCCGCTGGGCGAAGTCGGCGAGCCCGTGCAGCAACAGCACTGCCGTGAGCTCCAGCCGGTGTCCTAGGTCGGCCATCTGTGTGCCGTCCACCAGGTCGACGAGGGCTTGAGCCACGCGCCGAATGCCGGGTCTCGGCTCGTTGGCGGTCTCTCCGCCCCCTGCTCCCGCGAGCACATCTCGCATCAGGTCGGAGTCGCTGGGAAGCCTGGCTGCGCCCACCAGTTGAGCCCGAATCCTGATGTAGTGGCGCCCCGACTCGTTGTCGAGCAAGGAGGCCAGGGGCCGAACGAGAATCTCGATGAGCTCGTCAAGCGTCGGCCGCTCGCCCAGCTCATCGAGCATTTCGGCTCGGCGAACATCGAGGCGGGCCTGATACGGATCCAGGATCGCCTGAAGGAGTCCGGCCTTGTTGCCAAAGTGGTATTGCACGGCCGAGCTGTTGCGTTGCCCAGCGGCCTTCACAACGTCGCGCACGGTCACCGCGTCGACACCTCGCTCGGCAAACAGGCGTTCGGCGACGGCTATCAGCGCTTCGCGGGCGGGCTCGGGCGACCGGGGCATCAGCCGAGAGGATAACCAGCTGTCATCGACGCCTCCGCCCGCCGCTGGGCGCCGCGGCTCATGCCTGCGGTCCTACGAGTCGAGTCCGGAGTAGAACTGGAGCGCCCACTCTCGACCGACGCGGATGTTTCGCTCCACGGCGGTCACCAGCGGCTTGGGTTCGTAGCGCTTGTTCTCCCAGATGACGATGTCCTGGCTGATGCCGTCGAGGAAATTGGCGGCGAGACCCTTCAGGGCCGCTTCTCCCAACGAGTTCGGCATGGTGAACCACCACCTCATCCTCACGTTTTCCTCGTCGATCGGCAGGAGCGATTGGCCGATGCGTATCGCGTCGCCAACCGATATAAGGGTGCAGCCGAGGCCGAAGTTCTCGATGGTGAAGTTGCCGTTGGAGTTGTGTCGGTAGGTCCCGTTGACGGTTATGTCGGTGGTGGGCAGCGGGGTCGCGCCGTGTACATATTTGAAGTGCTGAACGTCGAATTCTCCCTCGGCGAACTCTTGGGCGATGGTGGCCACGTCGACTTGGTAAGTCTCGTAGGGCAGCCAGTCCGGGTCCTCGAATTCCGGAATGTGGGGCACGTCGTAAAACGGCTCGCCGCCCTCGAGATGGTGCCACGCCCAGATCATGTGGCTGCTCTCGATGACCGGATAGGTGCGAATCTTGGCCTTGGCCGGGATCGCCTTGCCTTCGGCGTAGGGGATGTCGGTGCAGCGGCCGCCCCCGTCGAAGAGCCAGCCATGGAACGGGCACCGCATGCCGTCGCCTTCGACCCTGCCGCCCACACCGATGTGGGCGCCCAGATGGGGGCAGTAGGCGTCCATAAGCCGGGCCTCGCCGCTCTCGGCACGGAAGAGCACGAGGTCTTTGCCGAAGGCGTAGAGGTTCTTGTGTTCGCCCGGCGCGAGCTCGCGGGACTCGTCGACCACGAACCAGCCGTTGGGAATCGGAAACGGAAAGCGCTTCTCGCCGACGCCTTCACGGCGGATCCGAACCCGTCGGCTCAAGTCGTGTACTGATGCCGGGTCAGACCGCATCGGCCCAACCTCGAACACCGCATCCTCCATGCCAGGCCGGGCCCCGTACCCGGGCTCGTTTGTAGTAGTGCTCATCGGTCAACCTCCTAGAGGCCCGGCCATGGGCGACACCGAGCCTGCCCCCTGTCTCGAACGTTGCTAATGTATCAAGATTACTAAGAAGTTGGCTATAGCGGGCGGAGTTGATGAGCATCACCGATGACCAGCTGGCGCAGCCCTTGCCGGAATTGGACGACATCCGTCACCGGTACCGCGAGGAGCGCGACAAGCGTCTGAGGGACGACGGCCCCGACCAATACATCCAGGTATCGGGGGAATTCGCCCGCTACACCGACGACCCCTGGGCCGACCCCGACTTCACCCGCCAGCCGCTCCACGATGAGGTGGAGGTTCTCGTTGTGGGCGGAGGCTTCGGCGGCCTTCTGGCCGGAGCCCGGTTGCGCCAAAAGGGCGTCGACAGTATCCGAATCGTCGACCCGGCGGCCGATTTCGGTGGAACCTGGTATTGGAACCGGTACCCGGGCATTTCCTGCGATGTCGAGTCGTACGTCTATCTTCCCTTGCTGGAGGAGGTGGGCTACGTACCGAAGCACAAGTACTCGTACGGCCAGGAAATCCTCGAGCACAGCCAGGCCATTGCCCGCCAGTTCGACCTCTACCGGGACACCTGCTTCCAAACCCGGGTCACCCAGCTCCGGTGGGACGACGAAGCCTCTCGCTGGATCGTCGAGACCGACCGCGGCGATCAGATCAAGGCCCAGTACGTGTGTCTCGCCCTCGGCCAGCTGAGCCGGCCCAAGCTGCCCGGTATTCCCGGCATCGAGGACTTCGAGGGCGAGGCCTTTCACACCAGCCGCTGGAACTACCACTACACCGGAGGCGACCAGGAGGGGAACCTCACCGGCCTGATCGGGAAGCGGGTCGGGGTGATCGGCACCGGCGCCAGCGGGGTGCAGGTGGTGCCCCACATCGCCGAGTGGGCCGAGCACCTCTACGTGTTCCAGCGGACCCCGTCGTCGATTGATGTCAAGAACAACCCCGATACCGACCCCGAGTGGGCCCAGCAGCTGGCGCCGGGTTGGCACCAGCACCGCCGTGACAACTTCAACGCGCTGGTGTCAGGCGTTCCCCAGGAGGAGGATCTGGTCGACGACGGCTGGACCGACCTGATCGGCAACCTCATGAAGCTCATCCATGGGGGCGAGGGCGGGGACTTGACGCCCCAAGACATCCAGCGGGTCGTCGAGCTGGCCGACCTCCAGAAGATGGAGCAGATCAGGGCCCGGGTGGACGAGCTTGTCGACGACCCCGAGACCGCTGAGCTCCTCAAGCCCTACTACCGGCAATTCTGCAAGCGGCCCTGCATCCACAACGACTACCTCCCTGCATTCAATCGCCCCAACGTGACCCTCGTTGACACCGCGGGCAAGGGCGTCGAACGTATAACGGCGACGGGTGCCGTGGTGGCCGGGCGGCACTACGAGGTCGATTGTCTGATCTACGCCAGCGGCTTCGAGGTCGGGACCCCGCTGTCGCAACGAGGGGGATTCGAGATCATCGGCGGCGATGGCGAGACGCTCATGGAGAAGTGGGCCGACGGCCTCCGCACGCTGCACGGCATGCACATGCACGGGTTCCCCAACCTCTTCCTCATGTCCATCGGCCAGTCGGGCAATACCGTTAACTACACCCACATGCTCGATGAGCAGGCGATCCACCTCGCCTACGTCGTGTCCCGCGCCCGCGAGATGGGGGCAGTGACGGTGGAAGTGTCTGCCGAAGCCGAAAACGCCTGGGTGGCCGCGTGTCTTGAGAGGGCGCAAAACCGCGGGCCCATGAACGAAGACTGCACTCCCGGGTACTACAACAACGAGGGCCAGGCCCGGAAGCAACCCCAAAACGGCGCCTACGGCCTTGGCCCGGGAGTCATCGATTTTCTCCAGCTCCTCGCCGACTGGCGCGCCGCTGATGATCTGGCCGGACTGGAGATCGGCCTGCAAACACCCCAAGGAGAGCGATGACCACCCACCAGGCAAGCATCGAAGCGGTGGCCGACCGGTTCTTCGCCGTCTACGCCGCTGCTGATGAAGACGGCATTCGCGAGGTCCTCGCCCCCGACTTCGAGGGATGGACGAGTTCTTTCGGCGGCCGGGATCTCACCGTCGACTCGCTCGTAAACGGCGCCAAGTGGGAGGCGCAAAACGTGGACATGGAACTCGAGGAAGTGCGCCGCCATGTAACTGACAGCGGCTTCGTGCGCCAGTTCGTGATCCGCATGACCACCGCCCAGGGCGTACCCATGGAAATCCCGGGATGCATGGTGGCACTGGTGGCCGACGGGAGGATCACCCGATTCGACGAGTACGTGATAGTGCCGAACGTGGGACAGGAGTGACCCGCCTGTACCTAATGTGAACCTCGGAGAGGAGCCCACTTCATGACCGATTCAGCAAACACCCCCGAACCGGCGTCTGAACAGAGCCTCTTGCGCCGCCTGCGCTGGTACCTCGCCATAGCGGTCGTGGCCGCGGTCGTGGTCATCGTGTTGATTGTGTCGGGCGGCGGCTCCGATGACGACGATGGTGACGACACCACGGGCGACCCCGCGCCCCCAGCGGCCGAGGAGCCTACGGACGACGACGCAATGGTGGACGACGCCACGGGCGACACCGCGCCCCCGGCGGCCGAAGAGCCCGCAGACGACGACGCCATGGACGACGCCACCGAGCCAGCCACCGAGCCCACCGACGAGGCCCCCGAAACCACCGACGAAGACACCGCCGCAGCCGAGCCGGCTGAGCCAGCCGAACCCGCCGAGCCGGAGTTCCCCGGCATCGGGTCAGAAGCAGCGCTGGCCAACCCCCACTGCGATCCGGAGACCGGGAGGATCCGGGTTCCCCTCGTGGACGCGCCGCCGTGCGTGGTCGAGTGGCCTGAGGGCGCCGACAACGGCGGAAGCACCGCCCCGGGCGTCACCGCCGAGGAGATCGTCATCGTGGTGAGAGTGGATGCTGGCCAGACGGCGTTGGTCAGCGACGTCGGCAGCATTCCTCGAGGCTGGCTGGACGGGGCTGAAGTATTCAGCGAGAACTTCGAACTATGGGGCCGTCAGGTCCGACTCGAGTTCATCGATGCGAGCGGATCAACCGAGGTTGCCCAGAGGGCCGATGCCACGCGGGCCGTGAACGACTTCCAGCCGTTCCTCACCTTCGACGCCACCACCACCGGCGAGGGGAAGGCGATTTTCGAGGCCGAGATGGCGGCCCGAGGGGTGATCGTTTGGAGTACGGGAGTCTCCTGGCAGGAAACTCAGGACCAGCCCGGCTTCCGCTGGTCGCACCTGGCCGACGACCGGGTGACCATGCTCCACGTGGCCGAGTACATCGGCAAGCGCGTTGCCGATTACCCGGTGCAGTGGGCCGGCGACGACGACATGATCGGCGATCCCCGCCGGATCGGGATGATCTACACCGATCGGTGGAGCAGGGACTTCATGGAAGAGCAGGCCGCACAAAATGGCTTCGAGATCGTGGAGGCGGTGAGCTACGACGAGGGCGCCGAGAACACGCAGAAACAGGAACGAGCCCGCGTTATCGCCGCTCGGATGAAGGATGCCGATGTCACCACGGTGATCGCCGGAACCGACAACATCTTCACCAGGACGATGACCGAAGCGGCAACCGAGCAGCAGTGGTTCCCGGAGTGGATCATCACCGGCTACACCGGTCACGACACGGCCTTCTTCGCCCGCGGCTACGACCAGCAGCAGTGGGCCCACGCGTTCGGGCCGGGTCCGCTCGGGGTGGTAGTCGTTGACCAGCCCAACCCGCTCGCGGCGTTTTTCGAGTGGCACCACGGCAGAGCGCCGGTATCGCTATCCGAGAGATTCTCCCTTTCCACCCTGAAGTGGCCCATCGCCTGCCTTCAACTGGCCGGGCCTGATCTCACCCCCGAGAGCTTCACCCAAGGCTGCTTCGCGCAGCCCCCGTCGTTGGGGACGTACTGCGACTGCGTGACCTCTCCAGGCGCAGCCTTTGGCGAGGGCCGGCTTCCCTGGACCGACTACACCGGATTCGACGACATGGCCGAGAAGTGGTGGGATCCCGAGTTCGAGCGCACGACGGCGACCGGGCGCGTAATCGTCGGCGAGTACATGAAGGTGGACGACGGGCGCCGCTATGCGGTCGGTGAGTGGACCAGCGAGCAGCCGAGGGTGTTCGATCCGGACGCGGCCATTGGCTTCCTCGTGGAATTTCCCCCCAACGACACCCCGCCGAGCTACGAGCGATAGGCCCGCCTACTGCGGAGGTCGCGCCTTTTCGGAGACCTCAGTGCCGGGGTCGTCATCAACCGCGGTCCACAAGCGGTCGAAGGCGCTGCCGGTGCCGACCAGCTCGTCGGGGGGGCCGATTTCCACCACCCGACCGGCTTCGAGCACGATGGCCAGATCGGAGTGCTGGGCCACGTTTTGGCGGTGGGTGACGGTGAGGGTCGTGACCCCGATGGCTCTGATCGCCTCGAGGACCCGATCCTCCATAGGGCCGTCGAGGCTGGACGTGGCTTCGTCGAGCACGAGTATGTCGGGGCGGGCGAGCCACACCCGAGCCAACGCCACGAGCTGGCGTTGGGCGGCGGTGAGGTTGCGGGCCTCCTCGTCGACGGGGTGCTCGTAGCCGCCGTCGAGGGCGGTAAGCACGTCGTGGGCGCCGATGGCCCGTACCGCCCGGTCGATCTCATCGAGCGTGGCGTCGGGTCGGGAGTAGGCGATGTTGGAGCCGATGGTGCCCTTGAACAAGAACGCGTCCTGGGGGACGATTCCCAGCCGTCGCCGGTAGGAACGTGATTCGTAATCGGCGATGTCGACGCCGCCGACGACGACCCGGCCTGCGGTCGGGTCGTAGATCCGGGCCAGCAGCTTGGTGATCGACGACTTGCCGGCGCCGGTGAACCCCACCAGGCAGGTCACTTCGCCCGCGGGGAGCGTGAACGAGATGTTGTCCAGCACGGGAAGGGAGGTGTGCGGGTAGGCAAAGGCAACCGACTCGAAGGTCACGTCGCCTTCGAGGGGTCCCGCCATGGTCGCATCGGGCCGTTCGTCGGGCAGGATCGGCGTGTCGAACGGCTGGGCGAGGCGGTGCCAGGAGACTCGGGCCTCGAGCAGTTCGGTGTAGATCGAGCTCATGTACGCCAGGGGCTGAAGGGCCTGCTGGACCACGAGTCGGGCCGACAAGGCGGTGCCCACCGCCACCGTTCCCGCGAGCACTTCATGGCCTGCTCCCCACAAGATGAGCGCCCCGCCGACGTGGGTTATCAACGCCAAGAGCTCCGAGTACAGATTGGCGATCGAAGTCGCCCACCGCCGGCTCTGGCGCAACTCCCAGGCATCCTCCACAAACCGGCGATTGGCCTTGTCGATCGCGCCGCAGCCCCGCAGTTCGCTCCGCCCGGCGAAGTGCTCTTCGAACGTGGCCACGGTACGGCCGAGATCGTCGCGCGCCCGGTTGAAGGCCCGCATGCCCAGGTAGAGCTGGCCCACGGTGAGGGCGAGGATCACCGCGATCAGGCCGATGATCGTGGGGGTCAGCTGCGGCACGAGCACAATCACCACCACAACCCCCACAGCGAAGCGGCCCAGGCTGGAGATGAATCGGAACAGCCTCTCGCCCACGAAACCGAGAATTGTGTCGAGGTCGTTGACCACCCGGGTGGCCACCTCGCCGGGAAGCTCGCGGTCGTAGAAGTCGATGCCGAGCTTGGTGAGCCGGTGGAAGATGCGACGCCGCAGCAGATAGCCGATCGACTGGGCGATCTTCATCGACAAAACCCTCACGAAGTAGCCGCTGGCGGCGTAGACGACACCCACGGCGACCACCGCCAGCCCGATCCCGTAGATGACGTTCGTCTCGCCGTCTGCGGCCGAATCGGTGGCCTCGGCGAAGAGAATCTCGGGACCGAGCCCGGCCAGGGAGTTGACCACCACCAGGACGAGCACCGCGAGGAGGGTGAATAGGGAGATTCCCACCAGATGCCGCACTCGGGGCATGGCGTCGACCCGGCATTCGGCGTCGGAGACGATGGGCGCCTCTTCGCTCACCTCAAGCGAGTGCACGACATCCATCAGCTCGGACACAGCCTCGCCGGCGACCTGTTGCTCGGGAGTTGCAACAGGGGCGGGTGGGGCCGGCGCTTCGGGTTGGACGAGCTCGACCACGGTATCGGCCATCGAGGCGGGACCGGGGCGCCGGCTGATGGCCACGATCGCCGCTTCGGGCAGGAACGCGGCAACCCGACGGATGATCTCCATCTCATGGGATGGGTTGACGGCCGAGAGGGCGTCGTCGAGCACGATCACCCGGGGCCGGGCCACCAAGGCTCGGGCCAGGGCCAGCCGCTGGCGCTGCCCGCCCGACAGGGTGAGGCCCCGATCGCCCACGTAGGTGCTCAGCCCGTCGGGCATCCCGGCCACGATGTCGTCGGCACCCGCCGCGTACAGGGCGGCGTTGATCTCGTCGTCGGAGACGCTCCACGCCGCCCCGAGATCGAGGTTTTGGCGAATCGACCCCGAGAACAGCACCGGATCCTCAGCCACGATGCGCACCATCGTGCGAATTGTGGTGATGTCGATCTCGCCCAGTGGCCGCCCATCGAGCAACACCTCACCGCTCGTCGGCTCCACCAGGCCTCCGATCAAGTTGGCCAGCGTGGACTTGCCCGATCCGGGCGGCCCGTTCACTGCCACGAGCTGGCCCGGACGGGCCTCGAACGAGAGGCCGTCAATCACCGGAGTGCCGGCAAAGGAGACTCCTGCGTCGCGAAGTTCGACCGACTCGAATCGGCCGGCGGCGGGCCGCCCCTCGGTGGGCCGGACACCCAGCGAGAGAACCTCGGCCAGCCGACTCTGGGCAGTGCGCAGGAACTGCCACGAGCTGGCCAGCTCATCGAACAGTTGGGCGATGGCGATGACGTACCCCGCCACCTGGAACGTGACCAGGAACACGCCCACCGACAGCTGATCTGCGGCGATGAGCTGAGCGCCGGCCACCAGCACCAGCGCGTTGATGAGGAGGGGAACGGCTTTGAGCAAGATGTCGTAGCGGGCCAGCAACCGGACCCGAGTCATCGAGTAGCGGTAGGCCCGCAGCGCCGTGGCCCCCAGTCGCTCCCGTTCGTGCTCCTCGCGCCCGAACGCCCTCATCACCCGCACCCCGCGTACGGGTTCGTCGATGGCAGTGGCAACCTCGGCCCGCTCGTTCAGATCCGCCCAGCTCAGCCCCCACAGACGCACCCGGAACTTGGAGAGAAACCACAGGTTGAGGGGCAGCGCCAGCGATGTGATCACCGCCAGCGGGAAGCTGAGATACGCGAGATACAGGAGCAGGACGATCGTCGCCGGCACCAGCGTCACGATGGTGGGCAAAAGCTGGATGATGCTCTGCACCATCTTGAGGTCGGTCATCGACCGGGTGACGAGTTGCCCGGTGGCCATCTGGGCGGGCATGCGGAGATCGGCCCACTGCACCCGGGTGTACAGCCAAGCCCGCAGGTCGTACTCCAGCTGATAGCCGATCCGGGCCGTCATTTGGCGACTGGCGAAACCGACGATGAAGCTCAGCACGGCCAGCATTGCGATGTGGGACACATAGGGCCCGATGGGAGCGGCCTGGTCGACGATGCCGTTGTCCACCAGGCTTACCACCTCTTGGGCGATCATGAGGGCCAAGATGCTGTGCAGCACTATCAAGGCCAGCACAGCGCGCACCGGCCCTCTCTGGCGCGACAGGAGCATCCACACCAGCGACCGGCGCGCCGCCGAGTTGGTGTTGGCTGCACGCTCTCGCATCGATTCGAGCCTGGTCATGTCGTCCCACCGAGATAGGAGGCGATAACCGCGGGGTGCTCGAACACCTCAACCACCGCTCCCTCGGCCACCTTGGCCCCAAGGTCCAGGGCCACCATCCGATCGCAGATCGATGCCAGCACCGCCATGTCGTGATCGATCACCAGCAGACTCGCGCCGGTGTCGTCGCGGATCTGCTCCAGCATCGGCCCGAGCGCCTCCGCCTCCCGCTGGGCGATGCCCGAGGAGGGCTCGTCGAAGAGGATCACGCGGGGCGCGCCCACTGCCTGACAGGCGAGATCGACAATCCGGCGGGTTCCGGTGGACAGCTCCGACACGAACTTCTCGCGGTAGGCATCGAGGCCGAGCCCTCCGATCAGCTCGTCGACCTGCTGCTGGAGGCGGTTCTCGGCCTTGCGGACGTCGGGAAATCCGAGGGCGGCGGCCACCGGGTCGCGGGTGGCCATGGTCTGGTCCAGGGCCACCTTCAAGACATCCTCCACGGTGAGCGATCCGAAGAGCCGGGAGTCTTGGAACGAGTGTCCGAGCCCCAGCCGGGCCCGGTGATCGGGCGAGAGATTGGTGATGTCGCGCCCGTCGAGCAGCACCCTTCCCTCATCAGGGGCCAAGAGGCCCGTGATGAGCTCGAACACCGTGGTCTTCCCCGCGCCATTCGGCCCGATGACGCCGACGATCTCCCCCTCGCCCACTTGAAGCGACACCCGATCCACTGCCCGGTTGCCAGCGAACGACTTGGAAAGGCCCTCGATTTCGAGCCGCGGCGCGGTGGCGGCGCTGGCGGGGGCGCGGGCTGGTTTTGGTCGCTCGGAGGCGCGGGCCACGGCTCCGCCTAGGAACACCGACCGGAGGACGTCGTCGCGCTCGATCAAGTCGCTCGTGGGTCCCCGAAAACGAACTTCGCCCTTCTCCATGAAGAACGCCGTGTCGGCGATCGTGAGGGCGACATTCACGGATTGCTCGACCACCACGATCGTGACCCCGTTGTCGTTCAGTGTCCGCACCACCTCGAGGAGTCGCTCCACCACCACGGGGGCAAGGCCCATTGACAGCTCGTCGATGAGGAGAATCCGGGGTTTGGCCACCAGTGCCATAGCCAAGGTGAGCATCTGCTGTTGACCGCCGGACAGGTTGGCGGCCAGTTCCTTTTGCTTTTCTTGAAGGTCTGGGAAGATCTCGAGTACATGGGCGGTCTCCCGTTCCATGTGCTGCTTGTTGCGGCGGTGGAGCCATCCGCCCAGAGCGATGTTCTCGGCCACGGTCAGGGAACCGAACACGCCTTTGCCACCGGGTACCTGGGCGATCCCGAGCGCGGCTATCCGGTGCGGGGCCATCGTGGTGATGTTGGCCCCCTCGAACGACACCGACCCCCCGCTGGCCACCGAGAGCCCGGAGACCGCCCGCAGCACGGTGGACTTTCCCGCGCCGTTGGTTCCCAGCAATGCCACCAAGTCGCCTTCGGCCACTTCGATGTTTACGCCGAACAACACCTGCACCGGTCCGTAAGAAACGTCGATCGCCCTAACGCTCAACAGTGATCCGTCGTGTTCGTTGCCCATACCGATGTCGGGGAACGAGAAATAGTCGGTGGGCGGCGCCGGTTTGCTCGGCAGATAACGGAAAACCCCCTCGGCGTCGCGACGTGGCGATCTCGGCACCGCCACCGGCTCTGAGTGCTCGATCACGTCGGCCTTATCGGACGCCGCGTCATCGTCGATGCTCTGGTCGGCGAACAGATTGGGAAACGGGATCTGGCGGCGGAAGGCCGCGATGGCCAACAGCCGCCGACGGACCTCGTATAACAGCCCTCCGAGGCCTTCGCGCAGAAACATCAACACCACCAGCAGGCCGACACCGCTGCTGGCGAACAGCCACAGGGGGCGGATGTCGGCGGGGATGTCGTCGCTGAAAAACTCGGTGCCCTGGAGGAACACCGCGCCGAGGATCGCGCCCGGCACCGATCCGAGACCGCCGATGACCACCATCGTGAGCACTCGGATGCTTTCCGCCGGCGAGAACGAGCCCTGGCCGAGCGCCTGTTGATGCAGCGTGAACAGCCCTCCGGCCAAAGAGGCGTAGAAACCCGAGATGGCGAACGCCATCAGCTTGGTCCGGGTCAGATTTACGCCGAACGCTTGGGCATTGTCCCCGTTGTCGCGGGCCGCCCGCAGAACCCGGGCCGTGCGGGTTGCCTCCAGTCGCCCCACGGTCCAGATCACGGCAAGAAGGGCAGCGAGGCACACGTAGAAGAAGGCGTGCTCGCTCGAAATCTCGATTCGCCCCAAGAGAGGCAACCGGGTGACCCGTTCGGTGATGTTGTCGGGAAGGAACGTGAACCGGTCCTCATCGAGGAGGAACGACGCCGTTGCCACCGAGAAGGCGAGCGTGGTCACCGCCAGGAAGAGCCCGCGGATGCGCAAGGCCGGGAGGCCGACGATCACCGACGCGACCGCCCCGACCACCCCGGCCAGCAGCAGGGTCAGGGTGAGGTCCCACTGGTAGTGGACGTTCACCACCGCGGCGGTAGCCGCCCCGATGGCGACAAAGCCCATCTGGCCGAGGCTGATCTCTCCGGACCAGCCGGTGAGGATCACCATGCTCACGGCGATGATCCCGTAGATCATGACCGCCGAAGCGAAGTGGGTGTCGGTGTCGCTGAGCGAGAGCGGCAGCCACACCAAGAAGGCGACCATTGCCAGCTTGGCCAGCCATCCACCCCATTGCACCTCCGGCAGCGAGGCCAGCTTGCGGGGGATCTTCTTCACCGATGCGGCCTCAACCCACGAACCCTCGCGCTGGGCTTCGGTGCGGCCGCGGGCGCGCCTCTGGAACAAGAGCACAACCACGACAATCACAAACAGTGCCGGGTCGATCAGCGCCGCGGAGTCCTCATTCCAGATGACGGCCGTCTCCAGCACGCCGAGAAAGGTGGCGCCGACGAACATCACCGAGTAGTTCTCCATCCGCCCCATCACCGCCACGGCAAGTGCCCGCAGGAGGATGGCAGGTCCAAAGGCGGGCCCGAGTGGAAGTCCGAACATGCCCGCCCGCAGCAGCATGGCCACGGCTGCCAGCACCGCAGCGATGATCCACACCACGTTCTGCGTTCCCCGCACATCGATGCCCACCAGCGACGCGCGGTCTCGACTCTGGGCACTGGCTCTCACCGCGGTGCCCACGTCGGTCCGATTGAGGAAGGCCATGAGGCCGATGATCGCCACGGGCACGATGATCATCGCCAGCAGGTCGTTGACGGTGAAGACGATCGGATGGATCTCGAAGGTGAAGTCGATTGGCGGGTTGAATCTCGGGAAGCGGAGAAGGGCCAATCCGTCCTCATCGCTGAACAGCGTCGGGATGTAGAAGCCGATGCCCAATAGCAGCTGGGCGAGCCCGATCGTGGCGACGCTGAGGATGATCCGCGGCGCCTTCCAGAACCGGCGGATCACGAGGAACTCGACCGCCGAGCCCAACGCCACGGCCACCACGATTGTGATTGGGAGGACGACGAAGTAGGGCCAGTCCCAGTCCCTCAGCAGCGACAGGCCGACCGTGGCCGGCACCACGCCCAGGTCGGCCTGAGCGAAGTTGATGATTCCGTTCGTCCTGTAGACAAGCGACAGGCCGAACGCCAAAAGCGCGGTGAGCGAGCCGACCACCACGCCCTGAACGATTACCCCCGGCGGCGTGGGCCAGATGAACTGGAGCGCGCCGAGCGCGGCCCCCCAGATCAGCGCCTGGCGCCCGTAGCGAACGAGGGTGTGCGAACTCAACAGAACTCCTCATGGCGCTCTTCGCACTCGTCGCTTTCCGGCTCGCCGCGAACCACGAGGACGCACCCGCGAGAGGTGATCACGCCGTCCTCCCCTACGCCGAAGTCGGCCCCTGCCCAATCCGATCGGTCGCGGGCGTGCTCATCTACCGATAGGAAGTCAGACCCCTCGAGATCGTCGGTGAACCAGGTGAGGATGTCGCCGTCGAAGTCGTCGTCCTTGTCGGAGGGAAGAAACTCGGCGCTTACGAAAAACTCGCCGTCGGCCCGCTCATGGGTGCGGCCGTGGCGCAGCGACCCGTTTTCGGTGAGGCTTGCTTCCAGCGTCTCCATGGTGACGGTGAGGGCAACATCGCATTCGGAGACGTCGATCGAAGGGCCCGCGCACGCGGCGAGGATTGGCGCAGCGAGGCCGATGACCACCACAGCAGGCACCATCCGCGTCGGCGACATGCTCATCGTCGCCGACTGATCATTGGTCCTAGGACGATCGCCCTTCGCCGAGGGCGATCAGAGCTCTCCTGAGGCGAGCATGTCGGCGGGGACCTTCAAGTCGAGCGCGCCGAGGTAGCCGCCGCCGTCGTCGACGGCGTAGTGGACGTCGTAGCCCAGCAGCTCTTGGGCCCGACGGGGCAGGGTGCGGGCGATATCGGGGGGCGTGGCCAGGCAGTTGTTCTCCTCGGAGCGCAGCCAGCCCAGCATGTAGCTGAGGTGGAAGGCGGGCCGGTGCTGGTCTGAGGTGGAATTGGTGCCGGCGCCGTGGATAGTCGATCCCAAATAGATCACCCGCGACCCTGCGGGCATTTCGGCGTCGGCGAACTCATGGGGCTCGGGCTGGCGATCAGGCTCCCAGCGGTGGCTGCCGGGCACCACCCGGGTGGCACCGAGCTCACGGGTGAAGTCGCACAGGGCGGTCACCGACGACAGCTCCATCTCGGGGCTGGGTTGGGGCATGTGTACCCACACGTCCTCGTCGCGGTGGGGGAACTGGGCTTGGGCCCCCGGACCAACCACCAGCATGTGGGCCACGTTTACTTGGATGTCGGCGCAGTTGGGGCCCAACACCGCGTCGGCGACGTCGAGCATTAGCGGGTGCAACAGCACCTCGGTCACGAAGGTGGGCGATTTGGAGGCCAGCCCGGTCACGTGGCGCGTGTGCTCGCCGAAAAACGCCGCGATCGTGGGGCTGATGTGGGTGCGGTTGGAGTCGGGCTTCTCGGCGTAGGGCATCAGCTCGCCGAGGATCTGGTTGATCACCTCGTCGCTGAAGCACTCCTCCACGATGACCGCCCCGTCGGTATAGAGCACCTCCAGCACGTGCTCAAGGGGCTCGTCGTCTTTCAGATGGACAAGTTCGGCTTGTGCTGCCATGCCCCACTGTATTCCGAGCTCGCCCAAGCGGGTTCGGCTCAGGCCTCTTGGAGGAGCCAGAGGCCGACCACGCTGTAAAACACCATTACCAACAGCATGGGGCGCTGCGCCCAGGTGGCCTCGTTGGCGTCGCTGGTCTCCACCGCCCGGTCGTGGGCCACCAGCACCGCGGCGATGTGGCCGATAACGATGGCTGAGAACTGCACCCAGGCGATGGCATCGGTGGACACCAGGAAGAAGTTCACCGCCCAGTCGGCGGTTCCGAACCAGTTGGAGCCCCGGTCGAACGGGTTCGACAGCAGGCGCAGGAAGTTCTGGCCGCCGTCGAGCACCAGCAGCGAGAAGTAGTGGGCCACGGTGTAGCCCAACACGATGGGCACCAGGGAGTGGGCGAAGCGCCGGGCCACCTCGGCGGCGGACTGCTCGATGAACCAGCCCACGGCCAGCGACCCCAGGTAGTAGAGCGCCGCCATGATGGCGATGACGATGATCATCCCCGCGGTGTTGACCCCGGTGGCGGTCCAGCCCCGGTGGGTGCCGACGAGGTCGGGCCACAGGGTGCTTCCCGCCAGCGAGTCGAACGTGGTGCCGCCCAGCACCACCAGCAGCACGGCCAGCAGGTCGATACGGGGGGTCAGTGTTGTCAGCCCTGAGAAGGGCATCCGCAGCCGCACCGCTCCGGTGTCGTCCCGGTACAGCGGCGACATTCGGGCCAAAAGCGAGAACAGCACCCCGAAGCCGTCGGCTCGGCGCAGCCACCGCCGCCCGTACACCGCCGAACCGCCCACCATCGCCAGCGTGTAGGCGATCATGGCAGCGCCCACCGCCTGGTTGGTGGTGCCCTCGTGGTAGGCAAGTTCGAAGAGCAGGAACCAGAACAGCGCCACCGCCGCGGGCCAGTAGCCGCCGGGGGTCTCGCCGGTGTCTTCGATCTGGGGCAGGCCCAGCTTGCCCGCAGTCCACTCGATGGCTGCGGCGATGGTCTCGAACGGGTTCAACACCCGCCACACGTCGCCAAACACCGCGGCAACTATCGCCATCCCCACCCACAGCGCCACGTACACCGTGAGGGGACCGAAGCGCTGGCTCCCCACCTCGGCCCCGCTGACACTGCTGGCCAGGGCCAGCACGAACAACGCCAGTGAAGCCAGCCGGGCTGGTACCGCCACCACATCCAGCACCCGACCGAAGGTGGTTCCCAGACTCCGTCCCGTTGCCGCTGCAGGCAGCCAATCCCGATGCCAGAAGAAGCTCAGGCTGATGAAGGTGGCCATGAGGGCCACGGCCGCGCCGATGCCGAACAGATAGAAGGGCAGGGGCAGGTCGCCCCGCGAGCCCACCCCGTGGGCCAGCACGGTGTTCAGCAATGTCACGATGGGATCATCCCACCTGGAGCTCCATCACCAGATCACCGTGGTGGTGGGTCTCCACCTCGAAGATCCCGGGGATTTCGGCTTCAAAGGTGATGGATCCCGGTTCTCCGGGAGAGAAGGGCACCACCAAGTCGTAGCCGTGAATGTGCAGTTCATCGTTGGTATCGCCGGAGACGACAATGGTGACGTCATCTCCGGCGTCGATCCGGAAACGCTGCACCCCGTCCACCGGCTTGCCTGCGGCCACCTCCAGTTCGATGGTGGTACCCGCGCTGTCGTCCATCTCCATGGGTTCAGGATCCTCGGCTGCGCCGGGAATGGTCACCACGGCGGTGGCGTCGAGCTTCACCCCGTTCACCGCCAGGGTGGCGTGGTTGTTGGCCGACAACTCGACGCGGATTTCGTAGTCGCCGGGTTCTTTGAGGTCGACGTGGGCCCAGTGAGCGTACAGCCGCCTGAGCTTCACCCCGTCCACATAGATGTGGAAGTGCCCCTCACCGTCGACCGGGTCGGTCGAAGCTCTATCGGGGGCCAAGGTGAAGCCGGTGGTGATCACCTCCAGGTTGACGCCCGATGCAGGGTCGAGGTGGGTTCTGAGTTCGATGGTGGGCACGGGCTCGTAGTCCACTTCCAGCAGCGTGGCGTGGTCGTGGTGGCCACCGGTGCTGTCGTGTTCGTGGTCGTGGTCTTGGTGGCCACCGGTGCTGTCGTGTTCGTGGTCGTGGTCTTGGTGGCCACCGGTGCTGTCTGCGGTCGGTGGGGGCATTGCGGCGTCGTCGTTGCCGCAGGCGGTGGTCAGCAAGCCGAAAATAGCCAGCAGGCCGACCAGCGCCCGCGCAAAGCGGGTTGATTTCATTTGTGCTCCTCTCTTTGGGGCGCGTTCAGGTCAGATGGTCAGAACACGCAACCCGGGAGGACCCCGGGGCGAGGGGAGCAGGCCGAAGAACTGTCCAGTAATTGCCGCTGGTGCCTCGACTGGGGCGGCCAGCACCACGTGACGCGACCACCGTGGCCGGGGTGCATTGACGATGGCGTCGACGATGTGCTCGATGCTTCGGGCGAGATTGGCCAGCACCCACCCCACGGGAAGCGACAAGACCAAGCCGGCCACCACGCCGGGCTCAGCGAACACGGCATGGTGCTCACCGGCGGGAACTCGCTCAAGAACCTCAAGGGCGAAGAACCCGGCCATGGTGGCAGCCGACACTACCCCTGGCCGAAATCCGGTAACCGCGCTGCGGGCTGCGGCCCGGACCACCACCGCGGCGATGAGCAGCGAGGCCAGCGGGATTATCACCCAGGCTGTCGGGCCGAAGTAGGCGTGCCCAGCCAGTGCGATGCTGCGGTCGGCAGCACTGGAGTAGGCGATCAGATAGCCGAATGCGTGGGCAATGAGCACGCCGGTGCTGACCAGCGCCCCATACCCCACGGCCCGTTCCAACCGCATAGGCCCAACCTACACCCATTCAGGGAGTTTGAGGCAGCAGTCAGTTAGGGGTGTCGGTGCCGGTGGTCTTGACGTCTCAGGCACTCCAGATGTGGAGCAGGTCGGGGGCGGTGTACCAGTGGCGGGTGCGGCCGGGGGTGGATGATGGGACGTCGATGGGGGACAGGATTCCGCGGGAGGCCAGCGAGGATAGGGCAGTGCGGGCACTGCGCTCGCTGGTGCCAAGCAGTTCAGCGACATCGCCTGCACTCAAAAGTGGGTGGGCGGGCAGGTGGGGGAGCAGGGCTCGCGCCGAGTGGTCGGCTCGCAGTTCGGTGATTGCCTCTTCCCAACGAGCCAACAAAGCGCTGGTGTTGTCGATGATTTGGTGGGTGGTGGAAGCGGCTCTCTCGGCAGTTTCGGCGAACCACTTGATCCACGGTTCGAGGGTTCCTTGTTCGTAGAGCCTGAGGCCGGAGAGGTATCCGCCGGGGTCCCGGGCGATGGCCATGCTGATAGGGACGGTGGATCGAGTGGTGGTGTCTCGCCAGCGCAGGGTTCGGCTGATCAGGGCCCGTCCGAGACGGCCGTTGCCGTCGCCATAGGGGTGAATGGCCTCGAATTGGGCGTGGAGTATTGCCGCGTGAGAGACCGGATCGAGGTCTCCGGGGTTGGCGTTGGCGAAGGCGATCAAGTCGTCGATCAGCCGCGGTATCTCCGAGGGTGGCGGAGGAACATACGCCGCGTCGAGCGGCGAGCTGCCGCCCACCCAGCCCACCGCGGGGCGGAACACTCCGACCATGTCGGAAGAAAGCCATCCGTGCTGCATGAGCTGTCGATGCCAGCGGTGCAGCGCGTCGACCGTCAGCGGCTCGTGGGCGGTTTCCAAGGCCGAGTCGATCACCGCCAGGTTGTCAGCCACCCAACCCGCGGTGCCCCCTGCGCCAGTCCGCTCCGCGATCAGCACCGACTCGATGGGCTCGCGCAGCCCTTCAATGCCTGAGGAGGCCACCCCTTCGTTGCGGAGTAGGAGTCTGGCCAAAGCCTCCCAGCGTTCCAGCAGCCGGGCGTCGGCGAGCCGCAAAGCTGTACAGGCCCGCTCGCTGGCCCTTACGGCGGAGGTCGACAGATCCAAGGAACGCTCCCGAAGAAGGGCCGGAACCCATGCCTGGACCGGTCGCCCATTCCAGTCGACCTCAACCGAAGTACCCGAATAGCCTTCCGAATCTGCGGTCATTTCAGAAGATTATTATATTAATCTTCCGAAATGGGGCTAATTTCGGAAGATTCTAGATCTAACTTTCCGAAACTGGTTTTGTGACCTCAGCGACGTCGTTGGAGGCTGAGTTGACCAGCCTAGAGACCTCAAACGCCTCCAGTGCGTCGTCGGGGTAGGGCTCGAGGAGTTGGGTCAGAGCGTCGCCGTCGTCGAGGGCGGTGTCGAGCCAGATGTCCTCGGCTTCCTCGGGCAGGATGACCGGCATTCGGTGGTGGATCGGCTTGAGCAGGTCGTTGGCCCCAGTGGTGATGATGGCGCACGACGGGATGCGGTTGTCCTCTGGGTCTGTCCAATTCGACCAGAGGGCGGCGAAGGCGAAGGGTTCACCGGATCGCATGGTGATCCTCATGGGGCGTTTGGTGTCGCCCATCTTCTGCCACTCGTAGAAGCCGTCGGCCAGCACCAGGCATCGCCGCTTCTTCAACGAGCCGCGGAAAGCGGGCTTTTCGGCCACCGTCTCGGCCCGGGCGTTGATGAGGGGTCGGCTTGAGGGGCCGTCCTTGGACCACGACGGGATCAGCCCCCAGCGCATGAAGCCGGCTCGACGGTTCTCGCCCCCGATCACGGTGAGCACTTGCTGGGTGGGAGCCACGTTGTATCGGGGTACGAAGCCCTCGGGCTCGCTCTCAAACTCGAACCGCTGGGCAAGCTCGCTCAGGCTGGAAGTAAGGCTGTACCGGCCACACATCTCAATCCCATTATGCGGCTGAGGAAGGCAGACAACCAACCCCCGCCCCGGCATCAGTGCCAGTCGTGGGATGGGGGCATGGCGACGCCCGAGTCGATGCTGCGCACATCGGTGGCCACCACGTTCACGGTCCCGTCCCATCGGGAAATCCGCCCGGTGACCACGATCACCTGGCTGCCCAGTTCCCGGCGGCGGCGGGCGAACAGGTCGGAGTAGATGATCACCTGGGTGTCGCCCGTCTCGTCTTCGATGGTCACGAAGACGGTGCCGTCGCGCCCCCGGGGGTGCTGGCGGGCCACCGGCCAGCCGGCCACGGTGACCACTTCGTCTTCTTCTCGAGCCTCCACCTCGGTAGTGGGCAGCACGCCGGGATCGAGGTCCGGGCGGAGGAACTCCATGAGGTGGCCCCGGGGGTAGATGCCCATGGTTCGGTACTCGCCCATCATCTTCTCCCGCTCGGTGAAGTCGGCGAGCTGGGGCACCCGGTGGTCCGTCGACAGCGAGAGGGCGGTTTGGCCGCCTCCCGAGGGCCGGTTTTGCAGCCCCGACTCCCACAGCGCCTCCCTTCGGTTCGAGGCGATGGCGTCGAACGCCCCGGCCAGCACCAGCGACAACACGGCCTGGTCCTTCAGCCCGGTCCGACGCACCAGGTCGCCAGCGGTGGCGTAGGGGCCTTGGCGCTGACGTTCGGCCACGATGAGCTTGGCCGACTCCCTTCCCACGTCCCTGATGAACTGAAGCCCCAGCCGCACCGAGCTGCCGTCGGGCGAGCACACCGCACTGCTTTGGTTGACACACGGGTTCAGAAACCGCACGCCCATGTGCTGGGCGTCCTGTTTCAGCGTCTCCAAGGGGTAGAAGCCCATCGGCTGGTTGTTCATCAGCGCGGTGAAGAACTCCACGGGGTGGTAGCGCTTCAGCCACGCCGCCTGGTAGGCGGTCACCGCGAAGGCATGCGAGTGCGACTCGGGGAACATGTAGTGGCCGTTGATCTTGGCGAAAATCCTCTTGGCGGTTTCCTCGGGCACGCCGTTGAGCCCGGCGCCCTCGGCGAAGCGCTCCCAGTGCATAGCGATCAGGTGCTCGCTGTTGGGCCGGGCGAAGGCACGGCGCACCTCGTCAGCCTCTGCTGCGGTCATGCCGGCCACGTCTTCGATGAGCTGCACCACCTGCTCTTGCCACACGATGATGCCGTACCCCCGCTCTAGGGCTCGCTTTTCCAGCGGATGGTCGTAGTCCCACTCCGCGTCGTGGCGATAGCGGTCCACGAACTGCGACACTGCGCTGCCCTGCACGCCCACGCCGGGGCGGATGAGGGCCACCTGATAGGCCAGGTCGAGGAGGTTGCGCGACCGTAGCCGCTGGGCCATCTTCAGCTGCGCGGGGGACTGGAGCAAGAACACCCCCTTGCACAGGCCGGCGTTGATCATGTCGTAGACGGCGGGGTCCTCCGGGCTGATTTGGCCCAAGTCGGGCCGGCGGCCCTCCCGCTCGGCCACGAGATCGAGGGCCTCGTCGATCTGGTCGAGCACCGGCAGCGACAAGAGGTCGATCTTGGCGAAGTTGGCGTCGGCCACGCTGTCTTTGTCCCAGTCCATGATGTAGCGGCCGTCGATGGCCCCGGCACGGATCGGAACCATCTCCGGGATGGGCGAACTGCTGAGCACCATGCCGCCCACGTGCTGGCTCAACCCCCGGGGAGCGCCCATCAACTGGGGGGCGAGATCGAGCAGGTCTCGCCATCCGGGGGCGTCCACCTTGTCTTTGAACTCCGGCAACTGAGCCATCTCGTGGCGCAGGTCGGCGGCGTGGTGGGAGTGCAACCGCTTCGACAGCAGCCCGAGGTGTTCAGGGGGCAGTCCCAGGGCCTTGCCCAAGTCTTGGATGATGCCCTTGACCTTGTAGGTGGTGATGGCCCCGGCCAACACCGCGTGCTCAGGCCCGAAGTGGTGGTGCACCCGTTCGATCAGCTCGTCGCGCAGCCCCCGGGGGAAGTCGAGGTCGATGTCGGGCAGCATGGTCATGTCCTCGGAGATGAAGCGCTCCAGGGTGAGATCCCACTTCAGGGGATCGACATGGCTGATGCCGATGAGGTAGCCCACGAGCAGAGCCACCGACGAGCCCCGGCCCCGTCCGGGCGGCCTCTCCTCTATCGGCGTGTCGGGGGCGACCTCGCCCCGTTCCACCAGGATTCGCTGGGCCAGAAGGGCGATCTCCCGGTAGAGCAGCAAGAAGCCGGCCAGGTTGAGGCGCTCGATCAAACCGAACTCCTCGGCCAGGCGAGCCTCCACCTCCGCGGTCACGCGGCCGTAGCGCCGGACGGCTCCCTCACGGCAGAGCTGCTCCAGGTAGCTCAGCGGCGTGCCGCCGGGGGGCACCGCGGCATCGGGCAGGGCGTAGCCCAGGTCGGTGCTGAGGTCGAAGCAGCACTGCTCCACGACGCGGAGGGTGTTGGACACCGCCTGCGGACACTCGGCGAAGAGCCGCTTCATCTCGGCTGGTGATTTCAGGTGCAGATGATGGTTGGGCCGCAGATGGGGGAGGGCTTGATCGATGGTGGTGTTGAGCTTGGCGGCCACCAGCGCCTGCTGAAGCCGGGCGCGGTCCGGGGCGTGGTAGTGGACGTCGTTGGTGGCCACCACTTGGGCGCCGGCGTCGGCCGCCAGCTTGATCAGCTTGCGGTTGCGGTCGGTGTCGCCGGCCAAAAAGTTCTGCTGAAGCTCCACGTACACCGAATTCGGCCGGTACCAGTCGAAGTATTGCCGCAACAGGCCGTGGGCCTCGCCGAAGCGATCCTCGGTCGCCAACCGGGACAAGGGGCCGTCGCGCCCCCCGGTGAGCAGAACCACGCCTTCGCAGTGGTTGGGCAGCTCGGAGGGATCGAGCTTCGGTTCCCGGCGGTCGTCGGCGTTGGCCAGGGTGAACAGACGCGAGATGTTGGAGTACCCCGTTCGGGTCTGCGCCAATAGGGCGATCCTCGAACCGTCGGTCAGCGTCAGCTCTCCGCCGGTGATGGGCTGGGTGTCGAGGCTCTTGGCCAGGCGGGCGAACTCCAGCGCGCCGCACAGGTTGGTGTCGGTGAGGGCCAGAGCCGGATAGCCGAACTGCTTGGCCTGGGCCAGCAGCTCATGGGCGTGCGACGCCCCCTCCCCGAAGGAGAAGAAGCTCTTGGTCCGAAGCTCCACCCAATTCGCCATCAGAAGTCCGTCGTCAGTGGTTCGCCGCTGGTAGTTCCCATAGACAGTTCGCAATCAGGCGCTTTGTCGGTACCAGCGGCGGTCGATGCCGTCTCGGAACAGGGTGATCAGCCGCCCGTCGCCGGGGTCCACCCGGTAGTAGGAGCGGGCCACCGGCTTGGGGAGCCACCACAAGTCGAAGGTCCACCGGTCGTCGATGCGGGCCACCTTCTTCCAGCGCCGGCCGGCCCGCAGCGACCGCGGCTCGCCGTTTGAGTTCTCGCGCACGTCCACCGGCCGGGGCGTGAGCAGGGGCCTGATGGTGTCTTGGGCCGACGGGTCGATGGGCATCTGGAGGAACCGCATCTCCGGCACCGGATGCCACGGGGCCACGCCGGCGATGCGGTACAGGGCGTGGCCGCCCCCCATCAGCGGGCGTAGCCGGCGGTCGGCCTCCACGAGCTGTCCGAGCCGGTCGCGTCGAGCGTCCTTCAGCAGCGTCAACTGGGCCACCGACTGGCCGGTGAAGTCCGACAGGGTGAGGGTCACATCCTCGACAGGGCGGCGGGGCGGGTCGGCCTCCAACCGGCCTCGGACGATTTCGGAGGCCCGCTCCCACCCGCCGACGGGCTGCTTGAACCGCACGCTGGTCTCCCACGCCGGCCAGTTGGGCGCCTCGCACAGCAAGTGGGCCAACCCGGCGTAGCGGCCGCCCACCTCCGACCGGGCGAAGGCCCGCAGCAAAAGGGTGTCCACCGCTATCAACAGGGCCTCGATGGAGGGGTGCTGCGGCATCGAGAGGTGCTCGACCACCGGCTCCTCAAGCGCTCGGGGCACCACGGGGCTGTCGTCGATGCCGTTGCACAGCGACCACGCCCGCAGACCTTCGAGGCCGAACCGGTCGGAGAGCAGGTGCCCGCTCACCGAGGCAACCGCGCCCATGGTGTGCAGGCCGAGCCGGTGCAGATCGCCCTTCATGGCCGCCGAGACCGGAAGCAGGTCGATGCTGTGAGGAGCGAGGAAGGCACCCACGTCGTCGCCCACCCCGCAGGTGCCCGGGCCCTGGCGGGTCCGGGCGGCCACGAAGGCGGGGAACTTGGCGTCTGCTATGCCGACCCGGGGACTCAAAAAGGCGGGAAGCGCGCCGATGAGCGCGGCAACGGTGCCCGATTCACTGCCGTACAGCCCATCCAGCCCGTCGAGGCGGACGTAGGCCGTGCCCAGATCGGCCGCCTCCACCCGGTCGCTCACGTGTTGCAGGTCGGCCACCATGCGGCTGAAAGCCCGCCGGTAGCAGGGCTCATCGGCGTCCAGCACCGCGGCGTCGGCGTTGTGCGACATGGCCTCTTCCAGGGTCATGCCGTCCCTCACCCCGACTACGGCAGGGAAGTAGTCGACCACCAGAGTCCTCGCCGCCGAGGGATCGCCGTCGACGATCAGCACCGGGCTGTCCTCCAGGTGGCGATGCCGGCCCATCTCCACCTTCGCCCGCAAATGCGTGGCCAGCACGCAAGCCACCCTCATCGGGCCCCCGTGCGAAGCTCGCTGCAACTACACAGGACAACCTTATTGACGCCAGTGACACATTCGCCCCGAAGCCGCCGCCCGCTGTGCCCTAGCGATGCTCAGCAGGGTATGGCGGGGCTATTTTTGGAGCCGTGCCCCCCACCAACTCCGACGAAGCTGTGCAGTCCGTATTGCTTGAGGATCTCGACGCCAGCGTGGGCAGCGGCCCCGAAGTGCCTGAGGAGGAGATTGCCGTGCGCTACGACAGCGACGAAGCGCTTCTAGCGGCAATTCGGCAGCGCCGCAACGCCCGTGCTGGCGAATAGTTCTCCCTATCTTCCTGATGCCTGTGGACAATTCAACAGCGGTCCCCTGGGGGCAGTTTGAGGTACGGGCCCCTGAGTTGGCTGAGCGGATCCGGTTGCGGTTGGAGAGCCATATTCATGCGGTGCTGGGCACGCTGCGCCGAGATGGGTCGCCCCGACTGTTGGGAATGGAAGCACCCATCCGTGACGGACATCTATGGCTGGGGATGATGCCAGGCTCGCTCAAGGCGGCAGACCTGCACCGCGACCCGAGGTTCTCGCTGCACAGCTCGCTAGACACCGAAGAACTGCCGCTCGGCGATGCCCGCATCGACGGCCAGGCCGTGGCCGCCACCCCTGAAGAAATCGACCTGTTCGTGACTGGCCATCGAATGCCTATCGAAGACCCCAGTGTCATGATCCTGTTCACCGCTCGCATCTCCCGGGCAACGCTGACCCGCGTCGAAGGCCAAGAACTGGTGATCGAAACCTGGACCCCCTCCAACGGCCTCCAAGAGATTCGCCGAAGCTGAGATGGCCTACACTCCAATCGCTGTCAATACCGGTTGACCTTCCCCGGCCCTCTCGAGGGTCCAGCTGGAGTCAGATGCAGAGCGAGACAATCAACAACCACGCGGCGTTCATCTGGTCGGTGGCCGACCTGCTGCGGGGCGTGTACAAGCCATCGGAGTACGGCCGAGTCATTCTTCCGCTGACGGTGCTGCGCCGGTTGGACTGCGTGCTGGAGCCCACCAAAGAGGAGGTGCTGGCGGCTGTGGGGCGACTGCCCGACACGCTCCAAAACCGCGATCCGCTGTTGGCCAAGTTCGCCGGCCAGTCGTTCTTCAACACCTCCCGGCACACCTTCGCAACTCTCCTAGGCGATCCCGACAACGTGGCCGCCAACCTGCGCAACTACATCGCAGGGTTCTCCGAATCAGCCCGCGACATCGTGGACAAGTTCAACTTCGAAGTGCAGATCGACCGGCTCGACGATAGCAATCTTCTTTACCTCGTAGTCTCGAAGTTCGCCGACCTCGATCTGAGTCCTGAGGCCGTATCGGATCTGGATATGGGCTACCTCTACGAGGAGCTGATCCGGAAATTCTCCGAGCTCTCGAACGAGACCGCCGGCGAGCACTTCACCCCCCGAGAAGTGATTCGGCTGATGGTGAACCTCTTGTTCCGAGACGACGACGAGCTGCTCACGAAGCCCGGCGTAGTGAAGACGCTGCTCGATCCGGCCTGCGGTACCGGCGGAATGCTATCTGTGGCCGAGGATCATCTGCGCAACCTCAACCCGCAGGCCCGCTTGATGGTGTTCGGCCAGGAGGTGAACGCCGAGACATACGCCACCTGCCGCGCCGACATGCTGATCAAGGGCCAGGAGGCCTCCAACATCAAGTTCGGCAACAGCTTCGATAACGACCAGCACCAAGGTGAGAGATTTGACTACTTGCTGGCCAACCCCCCGTTCGGAGTCGAGTGGAAGATGGTGGCCGACACAGTTAAGGACGAGCACGCCACCCAAGGCTTCGCCGGCCGCTTCGGTGCGGGATTGCCCCGCATCAATGACGGCAGCTTCCTGTTCTTACAGCACATGATTTCGAAGATGAAGCGTGTCGACGAGGGCGGTGCCCGGTTGGCCATCGTGTTCAACGGGTCGCCCCTGTTCACCGGCGGCGCCGGCTCGGGCGAGTCGGAGATCCGCCGCTGGATCATCGAGAGCGACATGCTCGAAGCGGTCGTCGCCCTCCCCGATCAGCTCTTCTATAACACCGGTATCTCCACCTACATCTGGGTGGTCACCAACCGCAAGTCTCCAGCGCGCCGCGGCAAGGTTCAGCTAGTGGACGCCCGCGACTACTTCACCAAGATGGGCAAGAGCCTCGGAGAGAAGCGCAAGGAGCTATCGGTTGACCAGATCGACGAGATCGCCCGCCTCTACGGAGCGTTCGAGGAAGGCCCGCAAGTCAAGATATTCCCCAACGAGAGCTTCGGCTTCCTCCGTATCACCGTCGAACGCCCCCTGAGGCTCCGCTGGGAGATCACTGACGACACCCTGGCCGCCGTCGCCGCCGACAAGAAGATCGCCAAGCTTGGGTACGACCAGTGCGAGGCCCTACTAACCCAGCTCCGAACGCACCACGGCACGAGCTACGCCACAGCGAGCGAAGCAATGCAAGCCGCACAGGAGGCTCTGCTAAAGGCCACCGCTGACAAGCCTGCCGCCCTTATCAAGGCAGTCACCAATGCTCTCGCAATTCGCGATCCCGATGCTCCCATCATCATCGACCGGTCCGGCACACCCAGCCCTGACCCCGACCTGCGCGACCAAGAAAACGTCCCCCTCCCCCCGAAGACCGTGACTTACGCGCCTGACCCCACCACCCGCTTGGAGACAATCGAATACCGCTCAGCCATAGACGACTATCTCGAAACCGAAGTCCACCCCTATGTCCCCGATGCCTGGCCTGAGCCCGACAAAACTAAAATAGGCTACGAAATCCCTTTGACCCGGCATTTCTTCACTTACATGCCGCCTCGTCCACTCCACGAGATCGACACCGAGATCAGGACACTAGAGTCCGAAATCCAATCGCTCCTACTTGAGATTGCCGAGTGAGCTTTCCTGTTCTTCCAGTCCGTCGTGTGTTCCGCATTGCGAATGGAGGAACCCCTACGTCAGACCAAGACAATTGGGGTGGTGAAGTAGCTTGGGCGACTCCCGTTGACCTTGCAAAATGCAACGGAAACACGATTTCTGCTACACAACGATCGATTACCCTTGCAGGTTTGCATTCAGGAAGTAGAGCGGTTCCAGAAGACAGTCTAATTGTGTCATCACGTGCGCCAATAGGGTATGTCGCACAGACGACGAGATCCATGGCATTCAATCAGGGCTGCAAAGGCATGGTGCCTACAGGGAAGACTGACATACGCTATTTTCGATATCAGCTATCAACGATGACCGAACAGTTGAAGTCATTTGGTCAGGGATCAACATTCTTAGAATTATCGGCTGATGATTTGGCAACAATTCCAATAATAGTTCCGCCACCATCTGCGCAGCGACAGATCGCTGACTACCTGGATATTGAAACCGCTCGCATCGATACCCTCATCTCCAACAAACGACGTTTGATTGAACTTCTAGACGAGCGTCGTGCGGCCTATGTGGGCACAGTCGTAGTGGCAGGGCTTGGCAATCGGGATGATCTGGTTGAGACGGGGAGTCATCATGTACCCCGAGTACCGAGTGGTTGGCGACTCATGCGGTTACGTCACGTCGTCGAGCAGATTATCGACACGCCCCACAAGACAGCTCCTGTTGTCGACGACAAGGAGTACCTGGTTGTACGGACATCCAATGTCAAGATGGGTCGCCTCGTTTTCGATGATGCACGCTATACAGACAGGGAGAGCTGGATTGAGTGGAATCGGCGGGGTGAACCGCGTCCAGGAGATGTCATGTTTACTCGTGAGGCACCTGCTGGGGAAGCGTGTGTCGTTCCCGTTGGAGTGCCGCTTTGCATTGGGCAGCGAATGGTGTTGCTTCGAGTGAATCCGGCAGTTGCCTGTGGTGAGTGGATAGTTCACTCCATTTATTCTGGCCCAGCACAGCGATTCATCGAAGAGCTGTCGAACGCGACGACGGTTGCCCATCTCAACATGTCCGACATACACGACATTCCCATCGTCGTCCCAAATTTGGATGAGCAGCAGCAAATCCTCGCTCAAGTCCGGGTGGAGGTACGTCGGCATGAGCAGACGGTCTCGATGCTCGATAAACAGATCACCCTTCTCGCAGAGCGCCGGCGGGCATTGATCACGGCCGCCGTTACTGGCGGAATGGCTGTACCGAGTCCAGCCATCGGAATATGACCTTAGATCCTGCCCTGCCTTCCGACCAGTTCCGTGCCGGTGCTGTTTAGCGAGCTACCGCTCGCGGACGATCATGGTGCCGAGAAGCCAGCATTGGCAGCTGTTCTGGGTGTATGGGGCCTCGGTAACGAAGCATCTGGGCTGAGCCCAATTGATTGCTTTAGGGCTGTTGCTGTTGTTGCCCAGTCGCTGCCAGGATCGCTGAGATGCTTTAGAGCTTTCCTAAGGTCGGAGTCCGACGACAGGAATACGTCGGCTTTGACGCAAATGGCTGCCGCGTATGCATACCCGTCGGTCATGTCAAGGAGAACGTGCGACCAGAGTTCCTGGGCGACGGTCCAAATGTCAATGTGTGTGATACCGAGGCCTCTAGTGGGGTCATCGAGATCGAGCACTTCGATTCCATAGTCATCGTTCAAGGTATTTCGGAACGCCTCAGTCTGGTTTCGCAACTCGTCGTAGTCTTCTTGTTTCAATACGGCTTGATACAACATTTGGGAGCGTTCCATCCGGAGGTTGCGAGGCACGCGTCGCCGCACCAGTTCCTCCATGCCTCTGGCCTCAAGCAGCGTGTGGTGCATCTGAGCCCGACAAGATAGCGATGTCAAGAATTGGTGGCTGCATTTGTGGTTGTGGAGGACTTCAAACGCAAGCATGCCACCATTGATGCTGTTGGATTGTGTCAGGCCGCTTGTGTCCACGCCCGCTGATTGGAGTGTTGTCGACAGATTCTCCCAGTTGGAATTCTCATCAAGTTGATCGTCCGCGTTTACTCCGGCGCAGGCTTCCCAGAAGTGGAATAGGAATGTTAATGCGCTGCTATCGAGGAACACGATCGGTTGGCCCTTGTCGGCGACTGTCATTTTGCTGATTAAGCCTCGGAGCTTTCGGTTACATAGAGTTGCTCCTCCGCTTCTTGGACCAACTCCCCTGAAAGGGGGGCGATCGCATGGCGCTCGATTGCCAGGCTTATGGCGTGCCACATGATCTTGGTCAACCGTCTTGGACTCGAAAGGCTCGTTTCGTTGAGCATATCCAAGGAGTCCTTGGAGAATGGGTGGAGGCCCTCATGTCCTTCGGTATGAGCGGAGTTGAGGCGCTGTGCGACCATCCAGTAGGCATCATCTACGGTGAGTTGGGGGATCTCGTATCGATGTCCAAATCGCTGAAGGAGAGAATCATCGAGTTCTGTGGTTCGTGCGAATCCCTCGGGCGTTGTGGACAGGACTACCCACAATTGTTCGCTGTGGGCGAAATCCAACAATCTGCGCAAAGTGCTGACGTAGGACGCGGCTTGGCTCTTGTTGAGTCGCCGGCCGGGAAGTGCGACATCCTCGAATTCATCGAGGAGAAACGCTATTCCGTCGGCGTTGGTTATCCTCTGGAGGATCTTCACTAGCGATTGGAAGTACGCTGGCTCTTCTTGTTCTGCCACAAGTGACCGATTTCCGCGGGGGACGAAGTCTCGATATTCGAAGTAGGGACGTTCCCCAGTCTCGACAATGAGCCGCGAAAGTTTGTTCAAAATCTCCTCGTCCTCTGCAAGCCCATGACTTTCTAGGGCCGCCGAAAGTGACTGGATGGCTTTGTTGCGGATTGCTCGGTTGCTGAGAGAAGCGAGCCACTGCCCAAACTCCAGGGAAAAGAGTGTTTGACGATCTTCTGGGCTGTCCGGATATAGCATCTCCCAAAGTGCTTTGGCCACCTCGTAGCGCCCCACTTGGCGCATCAGCCTGTTGGCTAAGTCATAGAACGCAACTCCAGGGTTTTCGAAGAAAAATGGCTTGATGCGGTGTCCCGGAAGAACTTCTGCCTCTATCCATCTGAGGATAAATGTCTTGCCGGCACCGTATCCGCCTTCGATTACAAGAGCTTTGCCGCCTTCAGACTCCGCGAGCTCACTAATTTGGCTGCGCAGATCGGTCTCCCAGGAGTCCGGGAGCGAGAGTTTCTCCAGAAGGCCAGTGCCGGTGGTCGCAGGCGGAAAGGGATTGCGGGAGAGGCCAAGTCGCTCAAGCTGATCAGCGGTGTCGGTCATAGCGTTAGGACTCCATTCTCAACGTGTTCGCGAAGCATCCGATGGATGCGGAGGTGGGACAGGTAGGCACCGCTCTCTGAGCGTAGGTAGCTCTTGAGGGCCAGGTCCTGCTGGCTTTCAGTTAGGCCCGCAGTAATGAACCCGACGCGTGTGGGGACGCCAGCGACAAGGTCGGGATGGTCCACCAGCCAACCAGTGAGCACTTCCTTGGCCTGGGCGACCGAGACACGCTGCTTGATGCCGGTCTCGAGGGCAAAATCGGGCACACGGACGGTCGCCCATTCGTCAGTGAATTCGAGCTCTGTGAACATCTCCGCTGCCAACTCTCGATGAGTGCGACGCTCGATGATGTGCTTGGGATAGATGGTGTAGGTCCCATTCGCATCGCACACGATGTCCAGGAAGCCAAGCTGGTTCACGCACCACGACTTGAGACCGAAGTGGATTGCTTGAACAGCCTCGGCACCGTCTAGGACGTTGCGATCGGCTCCCTCGGCGGGGCAGATCGCCACCCGTTTTGAAGCGTCACTGCCGGCGTTGTGTCTCCCGCCGTTCTTGGTTGTCCGCCCGTCTGCATGCAGGATTTTGATCTTGACGGGGCGTGCCCGCTCAACGAATGCTGCGACGTCACACACTGCTTCTCGTCCCGGAAGGAAGTTAACGAAGAACACTTCGTGGCAGTCCTTGTTTCGGATAACTGCATTGGCGAACGCTTCTTTCTCGGATAGTTGCAATTCCTCGAGCAGCGTCGTCTGGGCGGTGAGTGCGCTGGCCTCTGGATTCTGATGGTTCAGCGTAAAGCGGCGTTCCTGCTTCACCAGGAGGCCGAGTCTCTCTAGGGTTCTTCGGTAGTGGTAGTGGGTGCTTTGCGCACAAGGCCAACCGTCGCGGCGCAGGAGAACGCGCTCGTGTGTGGCGAGCTTCTCGAGCTCATTCGCCCGGAGGCCATCAGGGCGCGCAGCAACAAGGAGGAGGAGATCCCGAAGCGCTCGAAAGTCGAGCCAGCGCATCCAGAGGTTCATGGGCTGGCTCCCTTCGAGAGCAGAACCACAGACTCTCGGGAAGCCTGTCGACCGTATCGTCCCATCTGCTGGGCTGCGTTTCCCCGCTCCCGCATTATCCAGGCCACCTCAAACTCCAGACCTGCCTGTTCAGCTAGCTCGGCCGTTATCTCGTCCACTGGAACCATCACACCAGCATGCCTGACGTTTCCAACCACATAGGCGGCGCGTCCTCCTGGCCGAAGGATACGAGCAACTTCAGCGAGAGAGAGGTAGATGTCCTGGAAATATCCCCGCAGGAACCGCTTGATGCGTTTGTCGGCATTCGGAGGTAGCGCTTGAAGAGCTTCGTTGAGCAGAGAAGGTGGTTTGTATCCCTCAAGTAACTGCTTGAACCCGCGGGGCGACTTTGCCTCCACATGAGAGCGGATGGAGCGATGCCGCAGTTTGGTGACATCCGCCTCGGCCTCTCCCAGCAACAGCAGTTCGATATGGAAGACGCGGGAGTAATCGTGGCGGTTCGCGTAGGGAGGGGAAGTGATGAGTCCGTCGACGAGAGACGAGTCGGTCGGGAGCTGCCGGGCATCGGCGCGACGCGCCAACGCCGTGCATTCACCCTCCGACCAGTTGAGAGCCTGCACGTCGGCCATCATTAGAGACACCATGTCCTCAAATGCATCCCGAATCTCCGTGCTGCGATCGGGCCATTCCTGCCACCGAAACCATCCGCCGTCGGGAACAGCTCTGCTGAATTCGCGCGCAGCAGACAAGAGTGCAACGACAAAAAAGGGACGCGATGAGCCCCGCAGCGTGCGGATCGGGTGGAGAAGAGTGAAAATCTCTCGCAACTCTGCATCGGTGTAGGCCCGTGACAGCCGATCGGGCACCTGAGGCGGGTCAGCTAGCGGGGCGGACATGACCCGACGAAAGGCACGCTCAAGCGTCAGTCGGTTGTACGACGCGATCTTTGCAGTACCTACGGTGACCGACAATGGGGAGAGATCAAAGCCCAGCGCGGTCAAACCGCGTTCGCGTGCTGCGACCAAGGTCGTCCCCGATCCCGAGAAATTGTCAGCAACAATGCCGTCCGATGGCAAGTCCCAATGATCCAGAACTGTGTCCACCAGGCGGTACGAGTAGCTGTGTGGAAAATAGAACCACCGGTGCCTGGGTGCGCACCTAAGGTCTTTCGACGTGGCAGTAGCCGCCAGGTCCGGTCGATGGTAGAACCCAAGCGGAGTGGTCGATTCATGCACGGCAGCGACCATGAGCAACCCTAGCTGAGGAGTTGCTTCATGGCAGGGACGGGTGGGTGTTCGTGGAGGTCATCGTATGGGTGAAGCTCCCCTCATATTGAAAATACACAGTATATCAGGAAATATTACGATTCGACCAAAATATTCGCTGGTAATCTGGTCTCTTCATCGAGAGGTCGGGGAAGACTGATGGGAAAGCGCAAGACGATTGACTTCCTAATCACCTTCGACCATGACGTGAGGAAGCAGATCAGCCTCGAGGAGTTTCGCAATACTGCCCAAGCCCTTAAGGCATACAGCGAGCGCGAGGAGCAGTACCGGGATAACCCACGCGTGGAGGTCGTTCTGCTTGGTGCGGAATCGATAGACGTCATCAAAGTCACCCACTCCTACTACTTCGAGGACACCGCCGATGCATTGGGCAATTTGCTCGTGAATTTGGGACTAGAGCCGAATCCGAGTTCCCGCGCCTGACCTTGTCTTGCAAAATGGGTGTACTGCCTCTCCAGCGGAGTGCGGGGGAGCGGGTATCGCTGGGGCATAAGGTGTACGGGATGTTTCGAAGGCATGAAGGGTGATGATTGATGGCTGCTGACGAGGCGGCGTTCGAGGAGCACATCGCCTCGTGGCTGGTGGAGCATGGTGGGTATCGACGGGTCAAAGTCGGCGATGCCGGCGGTGAGCCGCGTGACTTTGACGTTGGCGCGGGTGTGGATACGGCTGATCTGTTCGAGTTCATCGGAGCAACCCAGCCGGACGACTGGGAGCGGCTGGTGGATTCGGCTTATGGGGGCGATCCGAACCAGGCGCAGTCGGGGTTCGTGCAACGCTTGGCATCGGAGCTGGACAAGCGGGGGACGGTGGACGTTCTGCGCCGAGGGGTGGTGGATCGAAATGTCAAGATCCAGCTGGCGTACTTCAAGCCGGCCCAGGGGCGCACGCCGGAGCTTGCCCAGCAGTATGAGGCGAACGTGCTGTCCGTTACCCGGCAACTGCCGTTCGAGGCGGACAGCGGCCGAACAGTTGACTTAGGTCTGTTTGTCAACGGGATACCGGTGGCCACGGCGGAGTTGAAGAATCCGCTTACTGGCCAGACCGTCGAGAATGCCATCGCCCAGTACCGAACTGACCGGCCCTACAACAACAGGACTCTGGGCCGGTTGGGCATGGTGCATTTCGCCGTCGATCCCGCATCGGCGGCCATGACCACCCGGTTGGCTGGCACCCGTACCCGATTCCTGCCATTCAACCAGGGGCACGACATGGGCGCGGGGAACCCGCCCAATCCTGACGGGCACCGCACCGCGTACCTGTGGGAGCAGGTGTGGTCGAGAGATGCCTGGATGGACATTTTGGGCCGCTTTATCCATGTAGAGAAGCCATCCCGTGGCTCCAAGGCCCGCCCGGAGGTGATCTTTCCGAGATTCCACCAATGGGATGCGGTGCGGCGCTTGGAGGCTGACGCCAAGGAGCGGGGTGCGGGCCACAGCTACCTGGTTCAACACTCGGCCGGTTCAGGCAAGTCGAACTCCATCGCCTGGTTGGCGCACCGGTTGTCAAAGCTGCACACCGACGACGATGCCCAAGTCTTCAACAAGGTGGTGGTGATCACTGACCGTGTCGTGCTCGACCGTCAGCTTCAGGACACAATCAGCCAATTCGAACATGCACTCGGTGTGGTAGAGCGCATAGACGAGAACTCGGCTCAGCTTGCCGCGGCGCTTGCCGGTGAGCAGGCCCGGATCATCGTCACCACGTTGCAGAAGTTCCCGTTCATCATCGACAAGATCGAGTCGCTGCCCGAGCGCAACTACGCGGTGATCGTCGATGAGGCCCACTCGTCGCAGACTGGCGATGCTGCCAGGGAGTTGCGTCGGGTGCTGGGCTCGGCCCAGCCCGAGGTCGACACGGACATGGAAGCGGGTGAGGTCGAGGCTCTACTCGCCGAGGCAGTGGCAGCCCGCGGACGTCAGCCCAACCTGTCGTTCTTTGCGTTCACGGCCACTCCCAAGGGCCGTACGTTGGAATTGTTCGGCGAGGTGGCCGACGGCGGCAGGCACGAGCCCTTCCACCTGTACCCGATGCGCCAAGCCATCGAGGAGGGATTCATTGAGGACGTGCTGGCCGGCTACTTGACTTACAACCAGTACTTCCATCTGGAGAAGGCGATCCTTGACGACCCCGAGTACGACACCGACAAGGCCCGCACTGCGCTTGCCAGGTTTGTCACCCTGCATCCTGACAATCTGGCTCAGAAAGCGGAGATCATCGTCGAGCACTTTCGCACCAAGATCGCTCGACAGGTTGGGGGTGAGGCCAAGGCCATGGTGGTGTGTTCTTCGCGGCCTCATGCGGTGCGGATGTGGGAAAAGCTGCGCGGCTACGCCAAGAACCTGGGATACGACCTAGGTGTGCTGGTGGCATTTTCGGGTGAGGTTGAGGGGCTGACCGAGTCGAAGGCCAATGGTTTCCCGGAGTCCCAGACCGCGGAGCAGTTTGACACCGACGAGTGGCAGATCATGGTGGTGGCGGAGAAGTTCCAGACAGGATTCGACCAGCCGAAGCTGGCCGCCATGTATGTGGACAAGACCTTGACAGGTCTGGCCGCGGTGCAGACCCTGTCCCGTCTCAACCGCATCCATCCCGACAAGTCGGGCACTTTCGTTATCGACTTTGCGAACGACGCCCATCAAATCGGCGAGGAATTCGCGGTGTACCACGGCAAGACCATCGCACCGCCGACCGACCCCAATGTGCTGTTCGATACTCGGCGCGAGCTCGATGGTTTCGGAGTCTTAGATGCCGGAGAGATTGAGCGGGCGGCGACGCTGCTCCTGGGGGAGGGCAACCACGCCCAGATTGACGCCGCCCTTCAGCCCGCCGCGGACCGGTTCAGAGCCTTGGACGATGAAGACCAGGCCGCTTTCCGGGACTCGCTGGCCCGTTTTGTGAGGGTGTACGGGTTCTTGTCGCTGGTCGTGCCGTTTCGCAATCCCGAATTAGAGCGCGACTATCTGTTCTGCCGAGCTTTGGCGGCGCTCATTCGAGATCGGGACCCTGGCGAGAGCATCAACCTGGGTACGGAGGTGGAGCTCACCCATCTACGGCACGAGATCGCGTTCGAGGGCTCGATCTCACTGCCCGACGGCGAGGGAGAGGTGACCACCATCTACTCAGGGACTGGACCACTTACAGACCCCGAGGAAGAACGGCTGTCCCAGATCATCGCCCGCCTCAACGAGCGCTTCGGAACCGACTGGACCGAAGAGGATCGTCTGGTGTTCGAGGCCGCAGCTGGAGATCTCGTATCGGACGCCGAAATCCAGAATCAGGCAGTAAACAACGACGAGGACACCTTCCGCACCCACGTTTTCCCCGCTCGCTACGAGAAAGCCCTGCTATCTCGGATCGACCGCAACAGCGACCTCATCTACGCCTACCTCGACAGCAACGAGCTCCAAGCTGAGGTCATGGACATCTTCGCCGTCAACGTCCAAAAGCGGGCCGCCGTCGCGAGGCAGCGGACCTGTCCCATTGGTGATCTGCTTGGGCCAGATCGAGAGTCACTGTTCTTGGAGTACAAGTCCACCCTCCGCTGGGACATCCGAGAGCAGCGAAAGGGAGGCGTCCCCGAAGATGCCGTAATCAAGACAATCGCCGGCTTCGCCAACTCCGAGTTTGGCGGCTCCCTCTTGGTCGGCGTGGCCGACGACGGCTCAATCCACGGGCTAGAAGACGACTACGCCACTTTCTCTAAACGCGGTGAGCGAGGCGACCAAGACCTATGGGGCCAGCACCTTCAGAACCTGATCCGCAGCCGCCTGGGTGATGCCGTCATCGATCTTGTGACCTGGCAGTTCCACACCATCAACGGGGATCAGCTCGCTCGTGTCAGTGTTGGCCCATCAGGTTTCCCAGTCCTTGAGCGCAGAGGCGAAGACGAGATCTTCTGGCTCAGAACCCCTACCTCCACGTTCTCGGTGAACGATCCCGAAGAAAAGAACCAAATAATCGACCGCCGCTGGGGTGGTTGACTAGTCCACAAATAAAGCACAGCAAAATAGGAGCTCAGCGGATAGTCATTTGTAGTGACAGCAGCAGAAGGATCAAATCTTTCGTCAAAATGACAAACTCTCCTGTCCATCGCAAGTTGGTTCTGACAGGTGAAAGAAGATGGCTACATCGTCAGGAGAAGAATCTGAAGATCCGCCGGAGATTTGAAGATCCAATTGCAATTGGTTCTCGTTAGTCCGTCTGCGATCCCGGACACCGACAACAATAGCGCCATTCAAGTAGTCGCATGTAAGTTCACGGGTTGAATGAAGTAAGTCATCACATATATTAGCGAAAGGGGCATTATGAATATAGGAGTCCCAGTCGTGAACACTTATTCCGCTCTGCTTGGCTAATTCCCACAACTTCTCGAAATGCATGCCATCAAAAGATTTAACGCTCATTACTGATAGTATGTTATTTGATGAGTCACACATGAATCTGGCCGCGGTAAGGCTGGGAAGAAGCCACCTGTCACGAAGCTCTTCAAATTTCTGGGGTACATCTTCTGGTGATAGATGTTTTGAAAACTGGTTTGGTTTTGGGCCGAGTAGACAGGTCGCTATTCGATCACAGGCTGACTCAAGAATCCAGTATTCTTCTTCACTAACAGGGGTGCCTAGTCCTGCCTCGGAAAGTAGGATATGTGCAACTTCATGTGCGATAGTGAATCGAGTGTCGGCTGCTGTTCCCCGAGATCGCAACGGAAGATGAATTACCCATTGCGATGCGTAACGGGCCAGGGACCCCGTGCGTCCTTTTGGCAAATGGGATTGTCGAACTTGCAAATCCAATTGGTGGAGTAGGTTGTGTAAATCTACAGGTTCACCTTGTTGGGAAAGCCTAAGTTCACTGACTTTATCTAATGCTGCCAATTCCTTGTCAAGAACCCTTGAAAGCCAGAAACGACGTGCAATCATCAGATTTAGTCGCCAAAGAAAGCGCGAAGAGTCGGTGCACCTGATGGATATGCGAGGTCAGTTGGATCGCCTTCAGCGGCGAGTCGTGGGGAATCACGTAGCTGGTCAGGCACCGCATATTGTTCAATATGGCGCTTTGAAGTTGTTAGGATCTTGGCAATGTCTTGCATTTGGATGTCGGTGTCGCGTATTCCTAAGAGACCAACTCTAAAGGCTGATTGTAAGGCTCGAAAGAGATCATCGTGCTCAAGAGATTCAAACGCTTCTGGGGAGACATAGAGCGATGCTCTCCATAGACGCATAAAGCGCTTTTCCTGAGCAACTAGATGTCCACCGGTTATGGTTTCGTCGGAATCTGCGACATTTAGTGGCCGGATGCCATCATCATGTAGCACGCGAACCCTTGCTAGTTTCTCCCCTTGACGAAGGGACGCACAATACACAACTAGTGAACCTCGTTCGAGGCAGAAGTCGTCTTCCAGTATTCTTAAGGATGCTAATCGATCTGCAGCTGCCTCCTCCGGCCTTCTATCACCTGGCTGTGATGGAGCGAGTCGGCCTGCGACTTCGGAGGTGTATGACCCATAGTCCACTCTTGCTATTTGCTTATGTAGAACCCTATAACGCAACCGCCAAAGGAGTTGTTGAGTAAGGTCAGGAACTTCGGCATCACTATACTCCTCAATATTACGAAGCCAGTCGTTTGTTGACAAAAGGGTATACAACTCGGAATCAGTAGCTTCGAAAATGGTTTCAAGTAGTTCTTCTTGCAATACTTTTACGCGGTCATGGATTGATTCGCTACTGTTGTAGAAGTTTAGAACATCCAGCAACTCGGAAATTGCTCGTTCCAGCATTGCTACTGCTCCGGTTTTAGTCCTATGAAGCAGGGCGATTTCCCATAACTGGTAACGACTTTCCAATAGATCTAAGATAGCCGACACTGCGTCTGATCGGTATCGCCCTACCTTGTTGGATTGAAGATTCACAACAATTTCTGATTTGCCTTCACCTTCTGGAAGACCTTCAGGGCTGTCCTCTTCAGTTCTGATTTCCATGTAATGAAGCAAACGAGTGTCAAGCGAACGAACCTTTCCAATGTGATACCAATCGCGATGAAGGTAATCTAAGAGATCAGCGCATACAGTGTTGCCAACGAGGTCGCGGAGAATGTTCAAGCGAAATGGAACATCTTTGATCTGGCATTCCAATTCAAATTCTTTGTCTGGGTCTTTGGCTATGATCTCAGTTAGCACTTCTGATGCCGTAATTGGAACACTCGCTCCATTTGAACTCTGAAGTAGATCGGCCTCTTGTTTGAAGAGTTGATCAATGCGAGTTCTCAACGTCTCATCTATTGGACAGTCAGGATCGCTGATGCTACGTCCTCCCCAGCAGTCTTTATCCAATACAAAGTTAAGGCGACTCTTGCTGTCGTGCTTGCCCAAAATTCCCAGCTCGTCTTCAAGTGTGTGGCCTGCTGCAATATGACCTATGTCGTGGAGAAGAACGGACAGACGAGCATACACAATTTCTATTTCAGAAAGTGTGGGCCCAAGCTTGCATCTGCTTGAGTTCACAGCGTCTTTTCTGCAAGATCGGTCTATAGCTTCGATCAGAAGATCTACAGCAGCCATTGCGCCTAGAGCATGTTCTCCACGCCGGTGAGTGGCACCCCGATAGACCAAATTCGTTTGCCCAAGCTGATTGATATTGAAAAGGCGCTGGAAGGCTGGATGTTCGATTATTTGGACTTCTCGGTCCGACAAGTAGACAAAGCCGTGTACAGGTATGAGGAATTCCTGTGTTCGTTCCTCTGGGTCGGGCTCGGTCAAGCCGGTGGGACCCTTTGGCTCACCTGCTAGATAGAGGTCGCTCGCTGAGTCGTCGCTGTCGGTTGGTGTTTCGTGTGGCTCTGAGTCCCTGGTGGACTCATTGACGTTCGTTTCGGCCTCGGAAACTAGTGGGAGAGGCAGCGGATTGTCGGTTGAGGAGTCCGCCAGCGGGTTGGTGTCTTGAACGTCCTGTTGCTCAATGGGCGGCGGTTGATCGCTCACTTCTGGGATGGTAGCGGGTGGCGGTGACAGGTTCCCTGCATTGTCCAGTTCAGGGTCTCCTGGGAGATGGATTCGTATGACGTCGCAGTGCGTATTCGCCATTGCTTGGTTTGATGTGTTGGCGCCTAGAGACGTGAGAGGGACTAGGCGCATATTTTTCGGTGGTCAGATGGTCTGGGTGCCGTCTACTCCTAGGGCTATGGCTAGGACTATGGCTATGCCGCCTAGGAGGCGGGCGGTGATGGAGAGCAGGGGGGTGGGGACGGCTCGGAACCAGAGGAGGGCGGCGGTGACCACTGCGGCGAGGACCACGCCGGCCATGGTGCGGAGGGTGCCGTCGTGGGCGGCGGTGGCCAGCACCACGGCGACGAGTTGGGGGGTGAACAGCACGGTCAGGGCGATGAGCGCCACTTGGGTTCCGGCTCGGGGCTCGTCGTGGACGGGGTGGTCGGGCCACACCATCCACCACAGCCCGGCCACGGCGAAGGGCACCGCGGTGGCCAGCCGCCAAGTGCCGGTGGTCACCGAGAGGCCGTCGAGGATGGGATCGGCCAGCGCGGCGATCACCCACAGCGCGCCCACCGCGGCAGCCACGGCCAGCGCCACCCGGGGTCGCCACTGATCACGGTTGGAGGGCCGCCAGGCCACGCTCAGCGCGCCCGCGGCCGGGTTGGCCGCGGCCAGCACCATCAACATCACTGGTCCGAGCCCGCTCATGGTCTTGTTGCTTTCATGGCTTTTTTCCTCCGAGGTTGAAGCTGACATCGGCCATCAACAGGCCGGAGATGGCGTGCTGCTGGTCGTCCACCCTGGTCTGGTCGTCGTAGTACCAAGCGCCATCGGCGGACTGGGCCTCGGCCAGGCGGGCTGCGCCGCACTCCAGCCGGTCCCGCAGCGGTGCGTCGGCCAGGCGGGGCTCGTTGAGCCACAGCCACTCCAGGGCGCCCAGCCCCTCCAGGATGGTCCCGTAACCGCCGCCGCGGGGCATGGGCAGATGGGAGATCTCGGCCACGCCCTCCCGCTGGGCGTCCCAGCGGATCATCTGCCCGAACCGCCCGGCCAAGCGCTCGGCGTAGGCCAGGTGGTGGTCTTCCAGACCCCACTCAACCGTCTCGCCCAAGGTGTAGGCCGCCCACTGATCGGGCCACGGCGGGGGCCACAGTTCCTCAAGCTCGTCTCGCTCGGTGGCCAGATAGTCCAAGATGGCCCACACCGGCTCATCCCACCCCTCGCCGGGGAAGGCCTCGTGCAACAGGGCCAATCCCCAAGAGGCCTCCCCGGTGGCGAACCGGGATCGCTCTCCGGGCACCGGCGCTCCCGTCTTGGGATCCCAGAAGTTGAGCATTCCACCGTCGGGCAGCTGCTGGCCCACCAGGAACCGGCCCAGCGCCCGCATCTCGCCGTCATAGCGCTCATCGCCGGTGAGGATGCGCCGATGGGCCAGCGACACCAGCGTCAGCGCGGCCGTGCCCGTTTTCACTGGACCCCGGGGCGACAGCGCCGGTCCCATGCCCCCGTTGTCGGTGTCCACTGCCCGCTCCAGCAGGTAATTCATGCCCCGTTCGGCGGCTTCCACAACCTGGTGATTGTGGCCCTCTTGGACAATGGCCAATTGATAAAGCGACATGGTGCCCCCGGCGTGGCGGACCAGGTTGTAGCCGGGCTTTGCCGACTCAATTCGCCGGTCGTACTCGTACAGGTATCGCCCGCTGGGCTCCTGGGTGCGGACGATCCAGTCGGCCCCGGCGTCGATGGCCGCCTGGCCGTCGCCGGGTTCATACGGCGGGCACACCTCGGGGGCGGCCAGCGTCACCCGCAACAGCGCGGCCATCACCACCCATACCACGGCCCAAGCCATGAGCCGACGGGTGGCTCGACCAGACCAGAGCCGCCGCAGCGACGACAACGCGCTCACGGGTACCGCCAGAACCGGGAGAACAGGAAGGTGGCCGGCAGCCGGGTCCGCACGAACTGGCGGGCCTCTCGTCCCTCCAGCACGGTGCCGTCGCGATCCACCATGCACCACGATGCCCCTGGCGTCACGGTGATGTCGAACCGGGCCATCCAGTCCAGCCACTTCACCCAGCGTCTGGGGGTGATCAGGGTGCGATCTCGAGTAGAGGGAATCGCCCACAGGGCCAGGGCGCCGATGGCGATAACGCTGAACACCTGCACGTGGGCGCTCACCTCTATGCCCACGTGGAACGCCACCGCCACCCACACCGCGGCCAGGCGGGTGCGGCGGAACCACAGGCCGAAGGCGATGAACAGCTCAGTGGCCACCGCGGCCGGCGAGAGCACCCAGTGGAATGCCCGAGCGGTCACCACCTCCAGCAACGGGTCGGCCAGCGTGTCGCCCAGTGCCTCGCGCACTTCATGCTGGTATCGCACAGTGCGGTCGTGCAGCACCCGGCCGCCCACCCAGTCGGGGTCGATCAGCTTGGAGAACCCCGAGGCAAAGTAGACGACGGCGACCTCGAACCGAAGCAGCCACATCGGCCACACCAATCCGAGGTCATCAGGCGGCGGGCGGCGAAGGGCGTCCAGCGACAGCGCCCGGCCGTTGTCGCACATGGCCACCCCGGCCAACAAGATGACCAGAAAGGCCCGATTGTGATGGAAGTGGGTCTCCGACAAGAAGAGGTTGTAGGTCACCACGGCGAAGGCGGCCCAGGTGGCGGCGCGCGACAACAGCCCCACGGTCATCAGCACCGCCGCGGCCACCCCGATCCACAGCAGCGCCACATACAGCCCCGCGGGGGCATTGGGAAACCACGGCCACCACGGCTGCTGGAAGCGGTCTTGGTAGGTGGTGCCACTGACGGCGTCGGCCAGAAACGGCCGCAGGTGCCAGATCACCGACGGGCCCAGCACGATGCGCAGCACGGCCACGCCCCGCACGCTGGCCGGCTGGTCGAACATCTCGCCCAGCCAGCGTTGGTACCGGGTCCGCCAATCGGCGGTCGTCGGGGGAGCAGCCGTGTCAGTCATGGGCCGCCCAACTCCCGGTCGTGGCTGCGGATCACCGTGACGTAGGGGCCGCGGGCGTTGCGGTAGTAGGTGACGGTGGCCTCCAGGTAGCGAGTCTCGGTGTCACCGGGGGTGTTGTCGGCCACCCAGTCGAGGGCATGGTCCAAAAAGTCCACCACCGCGTCCACCCCCGAGAAGGCGTGGCGCTGGTGCCAGGGAGACCGCAGAGGCCCCCAATCGATCAGCTCGTTCCAGTCGTAGCCCTCCCAGCGGCCGTCGGGCACCGCCACCCGCTCACCATTGGGCAGCACCCGCACCAGTTCCACCGCATAGGTGCTGGACTCATTGAAGGGCTGGAATGCGAAGTAGTTGTGCGGGTCCCGGTAGCCGTTGGCCACCAGCGCTAGTTGAGTGACAACCACCGCGGCGGCGAACCACCGCGCCCCTCGTCGGCGCCACAGGGGGCGCCTCGGCCCGGTTCGAGGGGCAGTGGCTTCTGGGGCAGCGTCAGCCGCCGTTGCCATACCTCTGCTTGTAGGCCTCCAGATCGGGCGGCAGCCGGTCGCGTTTGAGCTCGGCGAAGTTGTCGTAAGCGGTCAGCCAGCGCACGTGGCGCCACAGCTCGACCGCTTCCTCGGTGGTCGCTGCCGGGTTGGAGATCACCGGGCCGAATAGGGCTGGGCCTTGGCCGCCTTCTAAACGAATGGTGGGCACACCGAAGCTGCGGGTCTCGTCGCACAAGATGGTGTGCTCCGACTTGAGCGTCTCCCATGTGCTGTCGTCGGCCAGAGCGTCGTCCACCAGGCTGGCGTCAAAGCCGGCGTCCACCGCGGCGGCCCGAATGGTGTCGAGCTCGTCCACCGACTCCACCAAGTCGAACGCTCGGTGGCCGATGGCCTGGTAGTAAGCCCCGATGCCGTCGTTGCCGCCCACCTCGCGGGCCTTCACCGCTGTGCGCAGCGAGCGCACCCCCACGCCTCGGTCGGGGTCGAACTCGTCCATGGGCTTGTCGAAGTTGACGATGGCCAACGAGAACAAACCCCAAGTGACGCTTACCTCACCGGCGTCTTCAATCTGACGAACCCAACGGGCCGTCTGCCAGCACCACGGTCAAAGCGGGTCGAAATAGAAGGTGATGGGCTCAGTCATGGCGCCATTATTCCAGTCTTTGGCTAGCCGAGGATGACCTCGGCGATGGTGCGCAGCTCCTCGGCGGACCGGGCGCCGACGTTGATGCCGGTGATCGGGCTCTCCTCCCAGGCCGCCAGTCGGTCGCGGATCCGCTCCGGAGACCCCACCAGGGAGATCTCGTCGGCGAACTGGTCGGGCACCGCGGCGATGGCCTCCTCCCGGCGGCCCTCGAAGAACAGGTCTTGGATGTGGAAGGCCTCCTCCTCGAATCCCATCCGGGCCATGAGCTTGGTGTGGTAGTTCTGGCCCTTGGCCCCCATGCCCCCGATGTAGAAGCCCAGCGAGGCCTTGGTGGGAAACAACGCCTCGGCCAACTCCTCATCGGAGTCACCGGTGACCTTGATGGTGGTGTGGACGGTGATCTCGAAGTCGTCGGAGCGCCCCGCGATCGATTCGGCGTACACCTCAGGGCGGAACGGGGAGTAGTACAGCGGCAGCCAGCCATCGGCGATCTCCACCGTCTGGGCGATGTTCTTGGGGCCTTCGGCGCCGATGAAGATGGGGATGTCGGCCCGGGGAGGATGGGTCATGATCTTTAGCGGCTTGCCCAAGCCGGTGTCGCCCTCCCCTTTGTAGGGGTGGTTGTAGTAGTTGCCCTCGAAGGTCAGGTAGCCGTCGCGGGCGAACACCCGGCGCAGGATCTCCACATACTCCCGGGTACGGGCTAGCGGACGGTTGCCGGGCTGGCCGTACCACCCCTCCACCACTTGGGGGCCGGAAACGCCCAAGCCCAAGATCAACCGCTGGTTGGACAGGTGGTCGGCGGTCACCGCATGCATGGCCGTTGCCGTGGGGGTGCGGGCGGCCAGCTGCACAATGCCGGTGCCCAGGCGGATGCGCTCGGTGTGGGCCGCCAGCCACACCAGGGGCGAAAATGCGTCGGAGCCCCACGATTCGGCCGTCCACACCGAGTCGTAGCCCAGCCGCTCGGCCTCCTGGGTCAGGGGCACGAACCCCTCGGGCATCCCCCGGCTCCAATATCCCCAGACCAGTCCGAGTCTCATGGCGGCGACCCTATCCCGCCTGATCACCGGGAATGTTGTCGTCAGTCGCTATCCCGTTTGCTGGTGGCAGTTCAGGAGCCGGTATCATGGTTCCCTATGTCCAGGGTCTGCCAGGTGACCGGTCGTCGCCCGTCGTTCGGCAATAACGTGTCCCACTCGCACCGCAAAACGCGGCGTCGGTGGAACCCGAACGTTCACAAGCACCGTTTTTGGCTGCCGTCGGAGAAGCGTTGGATCACTCTCAACGTTTCGGCCAAGGGCCTCAAGACCATCAACAAGCACGGTATCGACAAGGTTGTCGCCCAGATGCGCCAGCGCGGCGAGAAAGTCTGATTTCCATGGCAAGCGACAAGCGCCCCATCATCAAGCTGAAGTCCACCGCGGGCACCGGCTACACCTACGTGACCACCAAAAACCGGATCAACGACCGGGAGCGGATCGAGTTGAAGAAGTACGACCCGGTGGCCCGCAAGCACGTGGTGTTCAAGGAGGAGCGGTAGCCACCGCCGACGACAAGCCCAGGGTGCTCCTGACGGCCGCACAGCTGGCCGAACGCCGAGAGACTTTGACGGCCGCGCTGTTGGCCGATGACCCTGCCCCGCCACTGTGGCATCTGGTTGACTCCGGCCTCGCCGACGAGATCGTTCCCGAACTGCCCGCGCTCCGCTTGGAGCAAGATCCGATTCACCGCCACAAAGACGTGCTGGCCCACACCATTGCGGTGGTGGCCAAGACTCGCGCTGATCTGACCCTGCGGCTGGCCACGCTGTTCCACGACGTGGGCAAGCCACGCACCCGCTCCTATGAACGGGGCACGGTCACCTTCTACCACCACGAGGCGGTGGGAGCCCGCATGACCCGCAAGCGGCTGGCGGAGCTGGGCTATTCCGAGCAGGTGGTGGACGACGTGAGCGAGCTGGTGCGCCTTTCGGGCCGGTTTAAGGGTTACGCCGACGGATGGAGTGACGCCGCCGTGCGCCGCTACGCCCGAGAGGCCGGTCCCCTGCTGGGCTACCTCAACGAACTGGTGAGAGCCGATTGCACCACCCGGAACCGGCAGAAGGCTGCCGATCTCCAGCACCATGTGGACCATCTGGAGGCACGGATCGCCCGACTGGCCGAGGAAGAGCGTCAGGCGGCGGAACGGCCTCTGATCGACGGCAACGACGTCATGGAGCGCTTCGGGATTGGTCCTGGGCCCGAGGTTGGTGCGGCGCTCAAGTTCCTCTTGGAACTCAAGCGGGCCGAGCCTGACTTAGACCGGGCTGCCACCGAGGCCCGACTCGACGCCTGGTGGGCCAAAAAGGAGTAAATCCCCAGGTCAGAGACTGACACTAGAGAGCGTTGTGGTCGGGCTAGCCTCCGAATGGGAGTTGTCTATTGCCCGGTCGATTCGTTGTCCTCTTGTCTGTCTTGCTGTTGGTGCCGTCCTGCTCTGATAGCTCGGCAGACATACCAATATTTCTGCCAACGAGTGCCGTTGAGACTCCACCTGCCTCCGAGTCGACCCCTACCCCCACCGCAACTCCCACGCCGACTCCTACTCCTACGCCATCTCCTACTCCCACGCCGACTCCTGAGCCCACGCCGACTCCTACTCCTACGCCATCTCCTACTCCCACGCCGACTCCCCAGCCAGAGCGCGATTGTTCTCCCCTTATTCCTGACGATCTTCAGATATCCCCCACGTCACTTCCGGCGACCAGTATCGAGATATCGCAGGCCGTCTATGGCTGCGCCCACGAAGTTGGCTTGGCGTTTGCCGACGACCCTGCGGCGATTTCCACGCTTATGTCCCGTGGCATTCGGGGCCCGCTGCTGCTGATAGATCCGTGGTTCGACCTCCCATTGATGGGCGAGCTTGGGCGTCTTTCTCCAGAGCTGATTGTGGCGGCCGGATTCGATGCCCAGGTCCTTCGATTGGCTCTGGCCGACTTCTCCTTTGAACAGGTTGCAGTCAATCAGCAGGCGACGTTTTCGTCTAAAGGATTGTCCAGCGGCCGCGTGTGGCTTGTCGCCAATGGCGAGCAGACTGTGGCGCTAACAGCCCTCGGCCATCAGATCGGGGTTGGGGTGTTTGCCTTGTCCGGCGATCTCCGAGCCTTGTCCCCGGAGGCTCGGCGAATGATCTCCAACGCCTCCCAGGTGGAATTGCTCTCAGAACTCGACGACGATGCCATCTGGCAACTGGAGGTAGTGCGCCGGGGCGATGAACTGCCCGGCGGCGGTCTGCTCCTGTTCGATGCCGGCTTCAATCGTCGTTTGGTGGCGATGTACGGCCACCCGTCGACACCAGGGCTCGGGGTGCTGGGAGAACAGAGCCCTGAGGAGGGTGTCGAACGCCTCCGGTCTATCGCCGAGGGCTACGACGCCGATGGTTCAGTGGTGCTGCCCACTTTCGAGATCATCGCCACCATTGCGTCGGCCCGCCCCGGCGACGACGGGGACTATTCGGCTGAGACCACCCGGGCGGAGATCAGGCCCTGGGTCGAGACAGCGGCCGCCAACGATATGTACGTGGTGCTGGATCTACAGCCGGGACGAACCGACTACCTCACCCAGGCCAAGATGTACGAGGAGTTCCTACGCCTGCCCCATGTCGGTCTCGCGCTGGACCCCGAGTGGAGGCTCAAGCCGAACGAAGTTCACCTGCGTCAGATCGGCACGGTGGACGCGGTTGAGATCAACCAGGTTGTCGAGTGGCTGGCCGGCATTGTCCGTGAGGAAGCCCTTCCCCAGAAGCTGCTGATCCTCCACCAGTTCCGGTTGCAGATGATCACCAATCGCCATCTGGTCGAGACACCACCGGAGTTGGCGGTGCTGATCCACATGGACGGTCAGGGCCCGGTTCGAGACAAGATCAACACCTGGAACTGGTTGACCAACCAGCCCGATGCCGACCAGTTCTATTGGGGTTGGAAGAACTTCTACGACGAAGACTTCACCATCGCAACCCCTGATCAAGTACTAGGACTCACTCCCATACCGCTGTACGTTTCGTTCCAGTAGGACGAGAACGGACCGTCAAAGTTGGTCGATGTAGGTGTCGGTGCCCACCACGGTCTTATAGAAGGGGCCGGCCCAGCAGACTTTGGCCAAACCGGAGCCGTTGACGGCGTCCACATACGACCGGAATGAGTCCCAGCAGCCGTCGGGCTTCTCGTCGCTGAAGAAGATCTGAAGGGTGCGGGCCTCGGTTCCGGTGCCCGAGCCCAGATCCATGGGGGAGTTGGAGGTGATCTCGTCACGCTGGCGGGGCTTCCAAGTCGAGCCGATGGCCACCGGCGATCCGGCCATCATCTCGGGCATGGCCTTGTCCCGCAGGAAAGCGTGAAGCTCGTCCTCGCTCACACCGTCGGCCCTGTCCATGGCCACCACCCCGATGCCGGCGTAACCATGGTCGAGGGCCAGCTCGAGGGGCACCGGGTCGTCGTCGCGGTAGGCGGCCCAGCCCACGTCGGCCAAGATGGTGTGGCGGTGGGTGCGCTCGGCAAACCCCCTTTCGTTGGTGTACAGCCAGTGAACCTGGTCGCTGGCCCACTTCCAGTGCTCCTCGTCATGGCCGTCGAGCACCCAGTACACGGCGAGGAACGAGCCGTCGCCGGCCTGGGATACCTCGCCGCTGCCGTCGGTGATGCGCATGTCCTTGAGCGCCCGGGGGGCCACCCAGCGGGATCCGGCGAACATCCAGGGGCCGATCATGCACCCGGCGTAGAAATGGTCTCGCTCGTACCAGCGGTTGTACTCCTTCTCGTGGCCCGGATTGGGGTCCACCAGGGTGAAGAGCATGCTGCCAACGTGGATGGGGTAGTCGTTCACGCCGGTGAACTTAGCGGCTTGGCCCTAGTCTCGTGACAGTGAGCAGCCATCCATTCCGCGATAAGGCCGCTATTGCCGGCATCGGCATCACCGAGTTGTCCAAAAACTCGGAGGTGAGCACGCTCACGCTGGCGTTGCGGGCCATCATGGCCGCCATCGAAGACGCCGGATTGCGCCGCGAGGACATCGACGGCGTGGCCTGCCATCAGGTGCAGGACTCAATCACCGCCTCCATCGTGGCCCAGTGCCTGGGCGTAGACGACCTGTCGTGGTATTGCGACCAGTTCGGTGGCGGTTCCACATCGCACTCGGTGGTCGGCCATGCCGCCAACGCCGCGGCCCTCGGCCACGCCCGCCACATAGTGGTGTGGCGCTCCATCAACGCCCGCTCAGAACACCGCATGGGGGGCACTGGCCGTCCCCCTCCGGCCATCGTGGAGACCCAGTACCAGCATCCCATCGGCTGGGTGACCCCGCCGCAGTGGTATGCCATGTTCGCCCGCTCCCACATGAGCCGCTGGGGCACCACCTCTGAGGACTTGGGCCGCATCGCAATCCAACAGCGGGCCAACGCCGTGCACAATGAGCGGGCCATGATGCGGGCCCCCATGACCATGGACGACTATCTCGCCTCCCGGTGGATCGTGGAGCCGTTCCGGTTGTTCGACTGCTGCCTGGAGACCGACGCGGCTGCCGCGGTGGTTGTCACCACCGCCGAGCGGGCCCGCGATCTGCGTCAGCCCCCGGTGCTGATCTCGGGAATGACCTGGGGCGGAGGCCACATGATGCACAGCAATCGGGTGCAGGCCGACTGGACTACCTCCGTTGCGGCGAAAATGGCCCGCCGTCTCTACGAAATGGCCGGGGTCGGCCCCGACGATGTCCAGTACGCCTCCCTGTACGACGCCTTCACCCACCTGGTGCTGGTCCAGGTGGAGGACTATGGGTTCGCCCCCAAGGGCGAGGCTGCTGCCTTCATCGCCGAGGGCGGTACGGCCCCCGGCGGCCGTGTCCCCGTGAACACCCACGGCGGGTTCTTGTCAGAGGGGTATGTCCACGGCCTCAACAACCTGCACGAGGCCGTCCGCCAGGTGAGGGGTGCTGCTGGGCGCTTCCAGGTGCCCGACGCCGAGGTGGCCATGTCCACCGGCCAGCCCGGCTATGTGGCCGGCAACTCCTCGGCCATCATCCTGCGCCGCGATAGCTGACCGGCTTGGATCGCTCTTGGCGGGCGTTGTACCAGGCGGCCGCCGCGGCAGCTACCAGCAATAGTGCAGCCAGACCAGCCCAGTGGCTCAGCGAGTGAAAGCCGAAGTGCTCCATAGCCACCCCTGAGGACAAACCGGCGATCGCCCCGCCGCCCGTCATCAGCAGGTCGGCGCCACCCTGCATCTCCACCCGCTCGGTTACCGGAAATGCCGCGGTGAGCAGCGCACTCCCGGCGATCAGCCCGAAACTCCAGCCCAATCCCACCAGCAAGAGGCCGGCGAACATCCCGGCGCTGTCCTCGGCGCTGTTGTGGGCTGCGGTCTCCGCGCCGATGCACAGGATCACACCACCCATACCGACCATGAGGTAGGGGCCGATGCGGTCGACGAGCCAGCCCACAATGGGCGAGAAGGCGAACATCCCGATGACATGCACCGAGATCACCCAGCCGATCACTCGGAGATGGTGATCGCCATTGTCCATGTGCAGCGGGGTCATGGTCATCACCCCTACCATCACCGCCTGTCCGGTGAGCATGGCGGTCACCGCCAGCCGGGCGGCGGGCACGGTGGCGATTCGGCGCCCCACCACCATCAGCGGAGCGGGTCGAGCAGCGGCCTGGCCGATCGTGCCCAGCACCTCCAGCGGGTCGGGGCGCAGCCACAGATGAGTCACTGTGAGCCCGATGACGAAAAGGACCATTCCCAGCAGATAGGGGCCGGACAGCTCCGGCAGTCCGAAGAATCCGGCCACCGCCGACGCGGGACCCAGTGCGATGGTGGGCCCCAAAGCCGCACCGAACGTCGTCGACCACACCAGCATCCCGATGGCCCGGGCCCGTCGGTCGTCTGGAGCCAGGTCGGCTGAGGCGAATCGGGCGGCCAAGTTGGTGGCGTTGCCTGCGCCGATACCGACAATCCCCACCACCAACAGCGGATAGAAGTCGGCCACCGCGGCCAAGAAAGCAAGGGTGGCTCCAACCGTCCCTATCGACCACCCGGCCACCAATCCCCGGCGGCGGCCCAGGCGGGCCATTCGACGAGCCAAGGGAACGGTCATCGCCACGCTGCCCACCTGCATCATGGCCGCTGCCACCCCGGCCAGCGTCTCGCTGTCGGTGATCTCCTTGGCCAGCACCGCAGCCGCCGCAAATCCCGATGCCATGGCCGCCGATGTGGGGACCACCGAGGCCATCAGCGTCCTTGACGCCCGCTGATAGGCCGCTGTCCGTTCTATCGACATCTCTGGTCCGCTCTTGATCCTTGGCGACCAGTGATCTCGACTGGCCTCGGCTCACTCTAGGTCGGGATTGTGACAGTCTGGAGCCGATGACCGCTGTTGACCGCTCCGCCGACCAGGCCCCCAAGCCCCGGCCCTACCCCGAGCGGGACTCGGCGCCGTGGTGGGAGCGGGTAAACCAGCACCGCTTCGAGTTGCAGCGCTGCGACGGCTGCGGGGCCTGGCGGTGGCCACCCCGAGCCATGTGCGGGCGCTGTGCCTCTTTCGACTACACCTGGACGCCGCTGTCGGGCCGGGCAACGGTGGAGAGCTGGGTGGTCAACCACCACGCCTTTCTGCCCGGATTCACGTCCCCCTACACCGTGGTGCTGGGCCGACTACACGAGCAGGACGACCTCTGCCTGCCCGCCACCTGGCAAGGCGAGGCCGATCCCACCCCCGGACAGGCGATCGAAGTGGCCTTCGAAGACCACACCGACGACGAAGGCCCCTTCACCCTCCTCACCTGGCGCCCAGGCTGAGCCATTTGCAAGCAGCAGCTTGGCGTTCGGGGTGACCTGAGCGGGGTTGGGTGTACTAGATTTCTCGCGGACCCGGAAGACAACTAGGGAGATGCCGTGGAAGTAACGGTCACCATCAATGGGGACAGCCACACCCACGATGTGGAGCCGCGCACGCTGCTGGTTCATTACATCCGAGACGTGGTTGGCCTCACCGGCACCAACATCGGGTGCGACACCTCCTCGTGCGGCGCCTGCACCATTCATGTAAACGGCGAGTCGGTGAAATCCTGCACCATGCTGGCCGTGCAGGCCGACGGGCAAGACCTCTTGACCATCGAAGGCCTGGCCGACGGCGACGTGCTCCATCCCATGCAGGAGTCATTCCGCCAGTGCCACGCCCTCCAGTGCGGCTACTGCACGCCGGGAATGGTCATGGCCGCAGTCGGGCTGCTGGATGAGAATCCCGACCCCACCGAGCGGGAAGTCCGCATCGGGCTTGAGGGCAACCTGTGTCGCTGCACCGGCTACCACAACATTGTCAAAGCTGTTCTGCACTGCGCGGAGGCCTCGTCATGATTCCTGCGGCGTTCGACTACATCCGGGCCGGATCGGCTGAAGAGGCGCTGGCCGCGCTGGCCGAGCACGGCGACGAGGCCAAGCTGCTGGCTGGCGGCCACTCCCTTTTGCCGCTGATGAAGCTGCGCTTGTCCACCCCCGCAGTGCTGGTGGACATCGGCCGCCTCGACGATCTCAGCTATATCAACGACGCCGGCGATCACCTGGCCATCGGCGCCCTCACCCGCCACCGCGACGTGGAGACCAGCGAGCTGATTCAGTCGCAGGCCGGGCTGTTGGCCGAGGCCACCAGCCACGTTGGCGATCCCCAGGTGCGCCATCGTGGCACCATCGGCGGCTCCATCGCCCATGGTGATCCCGCATCCGACCTGCCGTCGGTGATGTTGGCCATGCGGGCCACCTTGGTGGCCCGGGGACCGGGTGGCGAGCGGGAGATTGCGGTGGACGACTTCTTCACCGGTTTCCTGGAGACCACTTTGGGCGACGACGAGCTGCTCACCGAGATCAGAATCCCGAAGATGCCCGACGCCACGTGGGGCTTCCAAAAATTCAACCGCCGGGCCCAAGACTGGGCCATCGTGGGCGTATCGGCCATCGTGGCCAACGGCAGCGCCGGCGTGGGCCTGGTGAACATGGACAGCACACCGATCCGCGCTGCCGGTGTCGAGGCCGCCCTGGCCGGGGGCGCGTCTGCGTCTGAGGCCGCCGAAGCCGCCGCCGAGGGCACCAATCCGCCTTCCGACCTGAACGCCGGACCCGAGTACCGCGAGCACCTCGCCCGGGTGCTCACCCGCCGGGCGCTCGAAACCGCTGGACGCTAACGCCCAGCATTCGGGCCCTCAGCCTTCTTCGGCCGCCGATGTGGCCGACGGGTTGAAGGGCTGTGATTACCTGGCCGACGAGGGGTTGGCCACGGCCGTGTTCTTGGCCATGACCCTGAACCGTCCCCTGCTTTTGGAGGGCGAGCCCGGCGTGGGCAAGACCGAAACCGCCAACGCCCTGGCCTCCTGGACCGGCGGGGAGCTGATCCGCCTCCAGTGCTATGAGGGCATCGACGTGGCCCAGGCGGTGTACGAGTGGGACTACTCCCGCCAGCTCTTGCATCTGCGCACCGCGGAGGCCACTGGCGGCGCCACCCGGGAAACGGCCGATGCCCTCGAAGACGAGCTGTACTCCGAGCGATTCTTGATTAGGCGCCCGTTGTTGCGGGCCTTGGCCGCCACCGACGGTCCGCCACCGGTGCTGCTGATTGACGAGGTCGACCGGGCCGACGATGAGTTCGAGGCATTCTTGCTGGAGATCCTGTCGGACTACGCCGTGACCGTTCCCGAGATCGGTCGGTTCGCGGCCACCACTCCGCCCCGGGTGATCATCACCTCCAACCGCACCCGGGATGTCCACGACGCGCTCAAGCGGCGCTGTCTGTACCACTGGGTGGAGCATCCCGGTTTCGACCGGGAGGTAGCCATAATCGGCCGGCGGGCGCCAGGGGTGAGCGAGCCGCTGGCCCGTCAGGTGGCCGCCGCGGTGTCCACCTTCCGGGAGCTGGGCCTGTACAAGCCCCCCGGTGTGGCCGAGAGCATCGATTGGAGCCTGGCTTTGGGCCGACTCGGAGCTGCCGAGCTGACCCCCGAGATCACCCAGGCCAGCCTGGGCTCTGTGCTCAAGTACCGAGAAGACCAGCAGCGAGTGATCGACCAGGGCATAGGCGGGCTGATCGAACAGGCCGTCGCCCGTGCAGGCTGACGAAGTCGCAGTCGGGTTCGTCAATGCGCTGAGGGGCGCGGGCATCGACGTGGCTGTGGGATCGTCGGTGAACTACTACCAGGCCCTCGGCGCGGTGGGCGTGGTTGAGCGCAGCTCGGTGTACTGGGCCGGCCGGGCCACCCTGGTGACCGAGCCCGACGACATCGAGCTTTACGACAAGATCTTCGATGCCTACTACGGCGGACAGCAGCTGGTGGCCACCCCGGTGATGGAGGTCACTCAGCCCATAACCCTGGTGGTGGACGACGACGGCGATGACGACGGCGATGACGACGGCGGTGACGAAGACTCCGACGACCCGTCGCTCACGCTGCGATGGAGCCGCCACGAGGTGCTGCGGGACAAGGATTTTGTCGACTACAGCGACGACGAGCTCGACGAGGCCCACCGGCTCATGGCCGCCATGGCCCGCATTGGCGGTACCCGCCGGTCTCGCCGCCGACGCCGCACCCACCGCACCGCCGGGCACCCCGAGTTGCGCCGCACGGTGCGGGCCGCCATCCGCAGCGGCGGAGAGCCGGTGCGGCGCTGGTATACCGAGCCCGGTGAGCGGCTTCGCCGGGTGGTGCTGCTGCTGGACATCTCCGGGTCGATGGAGTCATACGCTCGGGCCCTCCTCAGATTCGTCCACGCCGCGGTGGTGGGCCGCCGCCGGGTAGAGGTGTTCACCATCGGAACCCGGTTGACCCGCATCACCCGGGAGCTGTCGTCGCGCGACCCCGACCGGGCGCTGGATGCGGCGGCCGAAGCGGTGAGCGACTGGTCGGGCGGCACCCGGCTGGGCGACACCCTGGCCGAATTCAATGAACAATGGGGCATCCGGGGCATGGCCCGAGGTGCCACCGTGGTCATTTTGAGCGATGGGTGGGATCGGGGCAGCCCTGAGATGATGGCTGAGCAGATGGCCCGTTTGCACCGGGTGACCCATAGACTCGTGTGGGTGAATCCCCTGAAGGCCACCCCGGGCTACCAGCCCCTGGCCCAGGGCATGGCCGCCGCCTTGCCCCACGTTGATGACTTCATCGAGGGTCACTCGCTGCGCTCTTTGGAGCGTTTGGCCGATGTGCTGGCTGATAATCGGACCCCGGCTGATGCACTACTGATGATCGGAGCAGGCACAGAATGAAAGAAATCCTGGCCGATTTAGATGCCTGGCGGGCCGAGGGCCGACAGGTGGCGCTGGCCCGAGTGGTGAACGTCGAGGGCTCCGGCCCCCGCGACCCTGGCGCGGCTATGGCCGTCAGCGACAACGGCGACGTGGTCGGATCGGTATCGGGAGGATGCGTGGAGGGCGCGGTGGTGGTCGAAGCCCTCGACATCCTCGAAACCGGAGAGCGGCGCATGGTCAGCTTCGGCTACAGCGACGACGAGGCCTTCGCAGTGGGACTCACCTGCGGGGGCACCATCCACCTGTTCATCGAGCCCCTGGACTGGTAGAGGTGTCAGAACTCTACGAGCGGCTTCAGGAGGCCATCGTCGACGAGCGCCCAGTGGCGCTGGCCACCATCATTGAAGGTCCCAACGCCGGGGCCAAGCTGATTGTGGAACCCGACGGCGACATCATCGGCACTCTGGGCCATCCCGAGTTGGATCGAATCGTGAGCCGCGACGCGGTAGGGGAACTGGCCGCCGGCCGAACCGGAGTGCGCCACTACGGCGCCGAGGGACAGGCCCGGGAAACTGACGTGTCGGTGTTCATCGAGTCGTTCTCGCCCCCGCCGATCATGCTCATCTTCGGGGCGGTGGACTTCACCGCGGCGCTGGCCCGGTCGGGCAAGCTGCTGGGCTTCAACGTAATCGTGGCCGATGCCCGCTCGGTGTTCGCCACGGTGAAACGATTCCCCATGGCCGACCGGGTGATGGTGGCCTGGCCCGATGAGGTGTTCGATGCCTACGGCGATCGGCTCGGTCCCCACGACGCAGTGTGCATCCTCACCCACGATCCCAAGTTCGACGTGCCCGCCGTGCAGCGGGCAGTGGCCACCGACGTGGGCTACATCGGGGTCATGGGAAGCCGCCGCACCCACGCCACCCGCCTGGAGCGGTTGCACGAGGTGGGAGTAGACCAGAAGGGAATCGACCGGCTCATGGCCCCCATCGGGCTGGACATCGGCTCCCGTACCCCTGAGGAAACGGCCATCTCGGTGTGCGCCGAGATCATTGCCAACCGCACCGGCCATAGCGCTCCGTCGCTACGCGACAGCGAAGGCCCCATCCACCGTCCTTCCGCTGACGAATGAGACGCCTCGCCGCGATGCTGGCGGCGGTTCTGGCACTCTCGGCCTGTGGCAGTTCCGAGCCAGCCGCCGGTCCCACCGCTGCTCCGATAGCGCCGACGGACACCGCCGTTGCCGACGCAGCCGAGCCCACTGCGGCGCCCGCTGCGGAGTCGACCGCGGCGGCTTCAGCCACTTCTGCACCCACACCCGCACCTATTCCCGCTTTGCCCACGCCCCAAGTGATCACCGGCGGCGACGGGCCCTCCGGGGATCTGGCCCGGGTGTCGACAGACTGGGCCACCGACTGGTCTACCCGCACCATCGATCTCAACGAACTGCGCATCGGCATCCAGGTCATCCCCATCCGCGACCGCATTCCGCCCATTGACAACCCCGAATTCGCCCCCGCTTCAGAAGCCGGCTGGACAGATCCCGAGCCCGGGCTCTTGCTGGTGGTGGGGGAGACGGCCCGCTTCTATCCGCTGGCCATGCTCATCGTCCACGAAATTGTCAACGACGAGATCGAGGGCCGTCCGGTGCTGGTCACCTACTGCCCGCTGTGCAACAGCGCCCTGGTGTTCGACCCGGTGGTCGACGGCCAGCGCCTTCGGTTCGGCACCTCGGGCTTGCTCCGCAACAGCGACCTTGTGATGTGGGACGACGCCACCGAGTCGCTGTGGCAGCAGATCGGCGGCGAGGGCCTGGTGGGGGCCTATGCCGGCCATCGCCTGGACGTCATCCCATCGGCCATCGTGTCATGGGGAGATTTCAAGTCCGGCTATCCCGAAGGGGTGGTGTTGGCCCCGCCCGGCCGCCCGGCCAGCAGCTACGGCCGCAATCCCTACGTGCAGTACACCTCCAGATCGGGGCCCATCCCCGGTTTCTTCGACTCCACCATTCTGGACGACCGCTACCCCGCCCTGGAACGCACCGTGGGGGTCACGGTAAACGGCCATGACAAGGCCTACCCGTTCAGCGTGGTGCAGGCCAATGGGGCGGTGAACGACACCGTGGCCGGGGTTCCCGTCGTGGTGCTGTGGTCGCCGGGCACCGCCGACGCTTTGGACTCCCCGGTTACCGCGGGCGGAGCGGATGTGGGGGCGGCCCTAGCCTTTGACCGTCGGGTCGACGAAGAGCCACTGGAATTCGCCCCGGCAGGCGATGGGCGCTTCACCGACGACCGCACCGGCTCGACCTGGAACGTGCTCGGCCAAGCGGTGAACGGCGAGCTGGCCGGCGCCCGGCTGGAGCCGGTGGTGCACACCAATGAATTCTGGTTTGCGTGGGCTGCCTTCCACCCCAATGGCGAGGTGTTCGGGCCATGACCGTGGCCGCAGTGGTGCTTGCCGCAGGCGCCGGAACCCGATTCGGAGGCGACACCCACAAGCTACGGGCCCCGTTTCGGGGGCTTACCGTGGTGCAGCACGCCCTTGGCGCCGCGCTGGAGGCCGGTCTCGATGCAACCTACGTCGTGACCGGAGCGGTGGAATTGCGCGATCTGATCCCCGGCGGGGTGGTGCTGGTGGAGAACCACTCCTGGGAACTGGGACAGGCCACCTCGCTTCGGGCCGGCTTGTTCGCCGCCGAGAACGACGGCCACGAAGCGGTGGTGGTCGGACTGGGCGATCAGCCTCTGGTGGGCGCCGAGTCGTGGCGAGCGGTGGCCGAGGCCGAGGGCGAGTTGGTAACCGCCGTTTACCGTGGCCGACGCAGCCCGCCGGTGAAGCTGGGGTCGGCCGTTTGGCCGCTGTTGCCCACCAGCGGAGATGCAGGGGCCAGAATGCTGATGCGAATGAGGCCCGAGCAGGTTACGGAAGTATCCTGTGCCGGAGAACCGGTGGATTTTGACACTGTTCAAGACTTGGAAGCATGGTCTTGAAGGGTTCGGAATCGAATTGAAAGAAGTGAATTCGGAGGACTGGCAAGCATGGAAATGAGCAACGAGATCGAAGTGAACGCCTCGGCCAGCGATGTTTGGGCCGCCTTCAATGACGTGGAGCGCATCGCCCCGTGCCTGCCCGGTGCTCAGCTCACCGAGATCGAGGGAGAAGAGTACCGGGGCGTGGTCAAGGTCAAAGTTGGGCCGGTCAACGCCCAATACAAGGGCAAGGCGACGTTTACCGAACGCGATCAGGACGCCATGAAGGTGGTCATTCTGGCCGAGGGCCGCGAAACCCGGGGGCAGGGAAACGCCAGCGCGACAATCACCGCCACGGTGGAGGCAATGGGTGATGACCGGACCAAAGTCGGGGTAACCACCGATCTCAAGATCACCGGCAAGGTGGCTCAGATAGGGCGCAACCTCATTCCCGATGTGAGCGCCAAGATAATGGACCAATTCGCCGATAATCTAGAGGGCATGCTTTCAGCCTCCACAGATGATTCTTCCTCAGGCGACGACGCTGCATCTCGCCCCGAGCCCGAAGCGGTTGATTTGCTGGAAGTGGCCGGCCCGCCGGCCGCCAAGAAATTCGGTCCCATTGCCGGGATCATCGCCGCTCTGTGGATCGTGAGGAAGATCTTCAAGAGAAGGAAGAAAAAGAAAGCCTGACCCCTCGCTTGGTAGACGACGAGCAGGTTGAGGCCCTGTTGGGGCGCGCCCCCCAGGGTCCTTACGAGGTGGCGGTCAGAGCCGCAGACGGCACTCCCCGAGTGCTGCGAAATGACCCCTTTCTGGACGACGGCACCCCCATGCCCACCCGGTACTGGCTGGTGGGCCCCGATGACATGCTGCTAGTGAGCAGGCTGGAGTCGGCTGGGGGAGTTCGCCGGGCCGAAGCCGCCGTCGACCCCGACGAGCTGGCCGATGCCCACCGCCGCTATGCCGCCGAGCGGGATGCCACCATCCCCGATGGCTATACCGGTCACCGCCCGTCTGGCGGGGTAGGGGGCACCCGGCAGGGGGTCAAGTGCCTCCATGCCCACTACGCCTGGCATCTGGCCGGAGGCGACGACCCGGTCGGCCGATGGGTAGCCCAACATCTGAACTCCGAGGCAGCCACATGAGCCCGCCGGTTGTGGCCGCCATCGACTGCGGTACAAACTCCACTCGCTTGTTGGTGAGCAGGGGCGGTGACGAGACGCTAGATCGGCTCATGACCATCACTCGACTGGGAGAGGGAGTGGATCAGACCGGTCGACTGGCTTCTGGGGCCATCGAGCGCACCCTCGACTGTCTTCGCCGATATCGGGAGGTGATGGATCGTCACGGGGTGGAGGCCGTGCGGATCACCGCCACCTCCGCGGCTCGGGACGCGGCCAACCGCGATGAGTTGTTCGACGTCGCCGAGGCCGTGGTCGGCACCCGGCCCGAGCTGCTGAGCGGCTTGGACGAGGGGCAGCTGTCGTTTAGGGGGGCCACCGCCGAACTCAATCCGGAGATGGGGCCGTTTCTGGTGGTCGACCTGGGCGGGGGTTCCACCGAGCTGAGCGTGGGCACCACCGGTTGCGAAGCGGCCATGTCATTGGATGTGGGATGCGTTCGGCTCACCGAGAAGTACCTGCACGGCGACCCGCCGCTTCCCGAGGAGCTGCATGCCTGCATTTCGGTGACCGGCGCTCACCTCGACGACGTCGACCGGGAGATGCCTGCCGCTCGACAGGCCCGGACATTCGTGGGTTTGGCCGGCACCATCTCTACCGCCGCGGCCGTCGAGCAGGGGCTGCACGACTACGACCGCAACAAGATCCACCACTTCGAGCTGACCAAGGCCGCGGCTGAGGATGTGTTCCGCACCCTGGCTACCGAGTCGCGGGCTGATCGGGCTTTCAATCCGGGCTTGGAGGCGGGCCGGGTGGATGTGATCGTGGGGGGCATGGCCATTCTGGTGAAGATCATGCGGCACTTTGGGTTTGAGGCTTGTCTGGTTTCGGAATCGGACATCTTGGACGGGATGGTGCTTAGCTTGCTGGATTGATCCTCCGGCGGGGCGGCGGGCTGTACTGGCGGGGTCGTGGTGGCGGGTCTTGGCGGTACCACCCCCCGGTGTGCGGCGGGTCCTGTCGCTCTACGGCGGCTTGGCGTGCTTCGCGTGCGCCAAGTCCGCCTCCGGCGCCACCCCCCGCACACCTACCGTTGTGCCGCACGTTCTTCTGATTGGAGAGAGGGGGAAGGAGTAGGTTTGGCGGGAGTGCGGACTTGGTCGCGATTTCGGGGGAGTCGGGAGGGGCGAGTTCTTCGTGGTTCCCGGGTGGAGTTGCGGCCGCTGGTGGACAGCGATTTTGCCGAGTGGCAGGCGGTGCGACGGGCCAATAGGGAGTGGCTCACCCCTTGGGAGCCCAAGCCGCCCAGCACCCAGCCCGATGTGGTGGAAGACCGCCTGGCCTTCAGCGCTCGGTGCAGTGCCCGCGACCGGGAGCGCCAGATGGACGCCGGCTACGGATTCGGGGTGTTCGCCGAGGGTGTGCTGGTGGGGGAGATGAACCTGTCGGGGGTGCAGCGGGGTCCGTTTCAGAGCGGCCATGTGGGGTATTGGATTGATCACCGGCACGCCGGACGGGAGTATGCCCCCGAGGCTTTGGTGGTGGTGCTCGACTACGCCTTTGAAGCACTGGGCCTGCACCGGGTGCAGATCAACATCATCCCCCGCAATCAGGCCAGCCGCCGTGTGGTAGAGAAGCTGGGCATCCGCAACGAGGGCGTTGCCTTGCGCTATCTGGAAATCAACGGCTGTTGGGAAGACCACGTCCGCTACGGGATTACCTCCGAGGAATGGCAGGAGCGGGGACCGGAGCTGGTGGCCGGCTGGATGAGCTAGCCGGCTATTCCGATTTGCTGATGGCCTCCTTGAGGGCCGCCACCCGCTCCTTGAACTCAGGCTGAGTCATCGACCAAGCCTGCGGGTCGACTTCTCGGGACACTGCCGCCGCACTGTCGGCGATCCCGCCCATGTCGTGGATGGTCTGCTTCATGGCCTGGGTGAGCGCTCGGGGGGCGCGAGCGGGGCGACGGGCCAGGCGACGGGCCTCCTCCAGCAATGCTTCGTCGTCCACGCACTTCCAGGCCAGTCCAATATCGGCGGCCCGGGGTCCGTCGAGGCGCTCGCCGAACAGCACCATGGCCATGGCCGTTTGGCGGTCGCAGATGTTGCGCAAGCGCCAAGTGTGGCCTCCTCCTGGGTGGATGGCGATCTGGAGGAACCGGCTTTCGAACATCGCACTGTGTGCGGCCAGAATTACATCGCACGCCAAGGCGAAGTTCATTCCCGCTCCCACCGCCGGGCCGTTCACCGCGGCCACCGTGGGCAGCGGGGTGTGGGCCACCCGTAAAAATCCGGCGTAGATGGAGCTCAGGCTCTTGGGATCGTCTGCGGCCAGTAGCTCGTCGAGGTTGGCCCCTGCCGAAAAAGCCGGCGGGGCACCGGTGAGTATTACCGCTCCCACCGACGCATCGGCCTCCAAGTCGTCGAACACGGCGTCGAGCTCGCGGTTCATGTCCAGGCTGACCGCATTTCGTACTTCGGGGTGGTTGAGGGTCACGGTGGCCACGCCGTCTTCGATCTCGCAGAGCACAAGAGCCATGTCATGACAATAGGGGTGCAGCGAATAAGTTGGCGCAGTGACCGATTCCCGGCTTCCTCGACGCGCCCGACAAGCGCTGTCGTACCCGAACTATCGCTTGTTCATCTCCGGGGCCCTTATCTCCAACTCCGGTGTTTGGGTGCAGATGATCGCGCTGGCCTTTGTGATCGAAGACCTAACCGACAGCGGGACCTGGGTGGGATTGGCCGCCATGATGCAGACACTGCCGGCGGTGTTCCTGGGGATGGTTGGCGGGGCGCTGGCCGATCGCTTCCCCCGGCGGATCATGCTTATGTTCACCAACTCGGCCCAAGCGCTGATCGCCCTGGGATTCTCGGCCATGTGGGCCGCAGGCGTCGACCGGCCCCTGGCGTACATCGCCCTAGGAGTGGTGAACGGGTGCGTTAACGGCATCCAGCTTCCCGCTTGGCAGGCGTTCGTCAGCGAACTAGTTCCCCGTGGCGCCCTCTTGAACGCCGTCACGTTGAATTCGGCCCAGTTCAACGCTTCCCGAGCGGTTGGTCCCGCAATCGGCGGTTTGGTGCTGGCCGTGGGCGGGCCGGGCTGGGCATTTCTGGTCAACTCGGTGTCGTATTTGCCTGCGGTTCTGGCTTTGGTCCTCATCCAGGTGCCCCGATTGGCGCCGACGGGTGGCGAGAGGCCGAATGTGTTCAAAGATGCCGCGGCCGCAGTGCGCTACGCCGCCGACAATCCTGGCATCCGCTTGTCCATTCTGATTGCCGGGGTGATTGCCTTTTTCGGCCAGCCCGTCATCCACTTGGTGGTGATCTTCGCCAATGACGTGTTCAAGGTGGGCGAGACCCAATACGGAATCCTGGCCGCGGCTTCCGGGGTGGGAGCGATGCTCAACACTCCGTTTGTGGCTGGCCGGGGAAGTCGCGTGCCCCGCAGCCGTCTGGTGGGATTCGGCTGGCCGATCTATGGCATCGCGCTGCTGGGATTCGCTGTGTCGCCCTACTACTGGTTGGCCGTGGTGGCTCTGGCGGCACTGGGCGCAGCGCACATCGCCACCGCGGCAACGCTCAATACCGTTATCCAGCTTCAGGTGGAGGAGGCTTTGCGGGCCAAGGTCTTGGCCCTGTACCTCATTACCTTGTTGGCCGGGCTGCCCCTCGGGGCTCAGCTACAGGGCTTTCTGGCCGATGTGATCGGGCCACGCATAGCAGTGGGCGGGGCCGGTGTTCTGTTGGCCGCCACCGCTTTGTGGTGGGTGATCAGGGGCCGCACAAAGGTGCTCGATCTGAGCTGACTGAGAAACTGTCACTCCCCTCGGGATACTGGTTTCATGAGGGAAATCAGGGAGACCAACCAAGAGGCCAACAGGGAGACCAGAGGGAACACGTCCCAAGGAATGCGGGTCATCCACGGCGACAACAGCGAGCCGGAAAACAACACTGGTCGATGCCTGGCGTTCGCCGAGGCGGCCCGACAGCTGGGGATGGCGGTACGTGGCCAGGATCTGGTCACGCCCAGCTTTCGCAGCCCGCCTCGGGAGGTCGGGCGCCGACGCACCCTCGCCCGCCACGACGACGGCTCGGTGACCGTCTCAGTGATGGTTCGCAACCGCATCTGGGAAGCGGTGGTGGCCGACATGATCGAAGGCATCGTGGTGGCCAATCGGATGGACGGCATCGACGCCGAGGCTCTTCGCGACCATCTCTGGGAGGCCCTGGAAGGCGAATCCGCCCAGCGCGATGCGGCCTGACCAATGGCTTTGAACAGCGAGCTTCCGCCAAGGGTCGGCCTAGACTGACCAGGCCATGATTCTCACTGAGATCGACCATATTGCCATTGCCGTCCATGATCTAGAGCAGGCCATCTCGTTTTACGAGGAGGCCTTCGACGCCTCGGTAGCGCATCGCGAGATAGTGGAGCGCGACGGCGTGGAGGAGGCTCTGGTCAAGGTGGCCGAGTCGTACGTGCAGCTCACCGCGGCCACCCGGGAGGATTCGCCGGTAGCGAAATTCCTGGCCAAGCGGGGCGAAGGGATTCACCACGTTGGCTATCGGGTGGACGACTGTGCAGCTGCCCTTGAGTCCATGGTCGCCGCTGGGGCCATCCCCATCGACTCTGAGCCACGTCCCGGTTCACGGGGGACCACTGTGGCCTTCATCCATCCCAAAGGGGCCTTCGGCACCCTCATCGAACTGGTTCAGGAATAGATTTTCTGCCCAACCCGTAAACTGGGTTGGTGGCGATGCGCCGGGCTGCCTTGATTGTGGAGGGCATGACATGTTCGGCCTGTGTGGCGCGTATTGAGCGAAGTCTGAACTCAGTAGACGGGGTTGTCGAAGCCCGAGTGAACTTCGCCTCGGGCCGAGCCTCTGTGGCTTGCGATGAGACCGTCGCCGATACCGAGTTGGAAGCGGCCGTGGTTTCTGCCGGCTATTCGGCACGCGTTCCCCAGGGTCTCGACGATGAGGTCGCAACCCAGCCCCCCGGCTTGCGTCAGCTGATCGCTTCGGCAGTGATGGGTGCCGCGGTGCTGCTTCTCACCATGGTGGACCGTCTGTCGTTCGACTTGGGATTCTCCGCGTCGGATTGGTTGGCCGCGGCCTTGAGCGCGGTGGTGGTTTTCTTCACGGGATGGGGATTCCACCGGCGGGCTTGGATGCAGCTCCACCATCGAGCAGCCACGATGGACACTCTGGTGTCGGTGGGCACCGCCTCTTCATGGGTCTGGTCAACGGTGGTCCTCGCCGCCCAAATCGGCGACGGCCACCTCTACTTCGAGACCGGATCGGTGATCGTGGTGCTGGTCTTGTTGGGCCGCTATCTGGAATACCGGGCTCGCCGCCGGTCGGGAGACGCCCTGCGGGCCATGGCCGAGCTTGTTGCCCCCGTGGCCCGCCTCGAAGACGGAACCGATGTGCCGGTGGCCAGCCTCGAGGTGGGAACCAGGTTCGTCGTGCGCCCGGGCGAGAAGATCGCCACCGACGGCGTGGTGGTAGACGGCTTCTCGGCGGTGGACATTTCTCTGGTTACCGGCGAGCCGGTGCCGGTTGAGGTTGGCCCTGGCGACGCCGTGCTCGGCGCATCGGTCAACGCCAACGGTTCGCTAGTGGTCGAGGCCACCGGCGTGGGCGCCGACACCGTGCTGGCCCGAATCATGGGTCTGGTCGAGCAAGCCCAAACAAACCGAACTCGCATTCAGCGATTGGCCGACCGGATCTCGTCGGTGTTCGTGCCCGCCGCGGTGGTGATCGCGGTGGCCACGCTGGTCGGATGGCTGGCCGCCGGACAGCCGGCATCCGAGGCATTCACCGCTGCGGTGGCGGTGTTGATCGTGGCCTGTCCGTGCGCATTGGGACTGGCCACGCCGCTGGCGGTGATGGTCGGCACCGGACGGGGGTCACAACTCGGGATCATCCTCAAGGGCGGCGAGATGCTGGAAGACACCCGAGAGCTAGACACCGTGGTGTTCGACAAGACGGGCACCGTTACCGAGGCTCGTATGGAGGTGGTCGAGGTTGTCGCCCCCGGGGGCGACCCCGACGAATTGCTGGCATTGGCCGCATCGGTGGAGGCTCGGTCGGAGCATCCCATCGGCCGAGCCATCGCCGCAGCCGCTGACAATGGACAGTCGGTGTCCGGCTTTGAGAATCGTCCCGGAGCGGGAGCAGTCGGCACGGTGAACGGCATCGAGGTCCAGGTGGGGAAGCGGGATCTTTTCGACCAGGTGCCCGCGGCAATAGAGAAAGCCGCCGCCGAGGTAGAGGCCATGGGCCGGGTGGCGGTGCTGGCCGGTCGGAGTTCGGTGGCCGAGGCCGTGATCACTGTGGACGACCGGCTGCGGGATTCCGCTCCTGCCGCGGTGGCCGCACTCAAGTCTCTGGGGCTCGACACCGTGCTGTTGACCGGCGATCATCCCCGCCGGGCTCAGGCCGCTGGCGACCTGTTGGGGATAAACCGGGTGGTACCCGGCGTCGGGCCCGATGGCAAGGCCGCCGAGATTGCCCGACTCCAGGCTGAAGGCCGTCGGGTGGCCATGGTGGGCGACGGCATCAACGACGCCCCCGCCCTCAGCCAGGCCGACATCGGCATCGCCATGGGCACCGGCACCGATGTGGCCGCAGAGGCCGCCGATCTCACCGTTATGTCGTCTGACCTGAACGTCGTGGCCGATGCCATCGCTCTGAGCCGCCGAACCATGAACACCATCCGGGGCAATCTGTTCTGGGCCTTCGTTTACAACACCGCCGCCATCCCCCTGGCCGCGGCCGGAATCTTGGAGCCGATCTACGCCGCGGTGGCCATGGTGGCGTCATCGCTGTTCGTGGTCACCAACAGCCTCCGCCTTCGCCGCTTCGGGGGCGGATAGCGCCAAGAATTTTCAGATCTCGCCAGCGAGGAAGGCCAAGAGCACTTCGTTGGTGCGCTCGGGGTCTTCTTCGGGGATGAAGTGGCCGCTTCCGGCGGGGCGGGCCCGATAGTCGGGGAAGTGGTTCACGAAGGAGTCGGCGTAGGGGTTTCCGTGGGGGATGTGGTCGTCGGCGGGGAATCCGTCTTCAAAGGCCTGGGGCATCAAGAACGCCGAGTACAAGTACAGCGCCGGATGGGGGTAGGTGCGGCCGAGGTCTTCGGGGCCATACACCGGAAAGATCCCGAAATCGGGGTGGCTGAACAGCAGGCCGGGGTGGTTCCACATCTCGGCCACCTGGGCCGGGGTTCGATACGCCAGATTGCCGTCGGCGTCGGGGAAGTGGAACGGCAGGGCGTCCCGGTAATACGACACGGCGTGGAAGTGGGAACCGGGCTGGTCGAACGCCTTCTGGTAGTGCTCCACGTCGTCGGCGTTCCAGTATTTGCTGGGATCCCAATCGGCCATGGCCCTGCCGGGGTCTTGGGCGTCGCTTTCGGCCAGCGGGGCCTTCCACGGGGAGTGGGGCGGCGGGCCATAGCTGCCCTCCACACCGCCAAAGATCGAGTTGATGAACTCGCCGGCGTGGCGCTCCCAGAATTGCTCGGCCTCGGGCTCGCACTTGAACCAGTAGCCGTGGATGCCCCATGGGATCCACACCGTGCACAGCGTGTCCACCAAGCCCAGCCGGGTGAACCGGTCGGGGTACTCCAACGCCGCCTTGAAGGCGATGATTCCACCCCAGTCATGGCCCACCAGCGAGCATTGCTCGATACCCACGGCGTCGATGAAGTCCACGATGTCGCGGGCCAACAGGTCGCGGGTGACCCGGATGCGGGGCTTGTCGGTGCCACCGTAACCCCGGGTGTCGGGGGCGTAGACCCGGTAGTGCTCGGCCAGCACCGGTATCTGGTGGCGCCACATGTGGGAGGTCTGGGGAAAGCCGTGCAACAGCACCACCGGGGGTGCCGACTTGTCGCCGGCAGCCAGATAGTGGAACCGCAGACCGGCGGTGTCGATGTGATGAGACTCGATCATGGATGCTCCTGACGTGGGGTATCGGGGCTACCCGACACTAGAACCGGGCCCGGCAGCGCACAGTATTCGCGGATGGGCGAGACTAGGGAAATGGACTACCAGTATCTGACCTACGAGACGTTTGACGACGGAAAAATCGCCCGCATCATGCTGAACCGGCCGGAGGCCCGCAACGCCCAGAACCGGGGGATGCTGGTGGAGCTCAATGAGGCATTCCTGGTGGCCGAAGCCGACGACGAGGTTCGGGTGGTGATCCTGGGCGGAGTCGGCCCGATGTTCTCGGCTGGCCACGATATGGGCACCAAGGAGAGCATCGAAGAGCGCATGCCCGGTCCCAACCAGCATCCCACCTGGCAGGTCAACGGAGGCCAGCGGCGGGGCTCGGAAAAGCTGATGCTTCAGGAGTGGCACTACTTCTTCGAGAACACCAAGCGGTGGCGCAACCTCCGCAAGATCACCATCGCCCAGGTCCAGGGTCCGGTGCTGGCTGCCGGTCTGATGCTCATGTGGAGTTGCGACTTGATCGTGGGGGCCGAGGATGCCTCGTTCGCCGATGTGGTAGGCACCCGTCTGGGGATGATGGGGGTGGAGTACTTCGCCCATCCGTGGGAGTTCGGTCCTCGCAAGACCAAGGAGTTGCTGCTCACCGGTGATTCCATCGACGTCCACGAGGCCCACGCCATGGGCATGGTGTCCAAGGTGTTCCCCAACGAGACGCTCAACGAGCAGACCCTGGAGTTCGCTCAGCGCATTGCCGCGGTGCCCACCATGGCCGCTCTGTTGGTCAAAGAAGCGGTGAACCAGACCATGGATGCCCAAGGCTTCAACACCGCCCTGTCGGCGTGCTTCACCCTGCACCAGCTCAACCACTCCCACTGGGCTTCCATCACCAACGGCGAGTGGTGGATCGCCAACGAGGAGCACGGAGTGCCCCACTGGAAGAACGCCCCCAAGGTTCAGCCCGCGGCCAAATCCTCGCCTGGCGGCGGCTGACCGGAGAATCAGGGGATAATACGACCGTGATTCCAGAGCGCTATTCCGGCTATGAGACTCGGCTGCGGGCGGGAGCGGTGGACTTCACCCCGGTTCCCGGCGATGTGGCTGCCAACCTGAACAAGCTGACCGGCTGGATTGCCGAGGCCGCCGCCGCGGAGGTCGGGCTGCTGGTCTTTCCTGAAGAAGCGCTGACCGGGGCGATTCACTGCGACGACTGCGAACGTCTGGGCGGGCCGTGTGAGCTGCACCGGTCGCTGGCCGAGACAGTGCCCGGGCCGACGACTGAAGCTCTGGCCCGGCTGGCCGCCGACCATGACATGTACCTGGTGGTGGGCATGATCGAGCAGGACCCTGACGATCCCGACGCCCTCTACAACGCCGCCGCGGTGATCGGTCCTGAGGGCGTTATCGGCACCTACCGCAAGCTGCACTTGGGCTCGCTGCCCTTCGTGACTGAGGGGGTTTCGTTTCGGCCCGGTACCAGCCTGGACGTGTTCGATACCCGCTACGGGCCCATCGGGGTGCAGATCTGCTACGACTTCTGGCTGAATCCGGAGGGCAGCCGCCTGCTGGCGCTCCAGGGAGCCAGAGTCATCGTCAACCCCACCGCGGCGTTCGCCGGCGGACCCGACAAGGTTGAGTCCATGCGCCGGGTGGCCGCCACCCGGGGGCAAGAGAACTTCGTGTTCACCATCTCGGCCAACCAAGTTGGCGGCATCGACACCGATGAGAGCCTCGAGGACAGCTTCGACGGGGCGCTGCCCGCCAACTACGCCGGCCACAGCCTCATCTGCGGCCCCCACTTCCCCGACTTCAGCCACATCTACGCCGAAGGAAGCGACACCGAAGGACTGGTGATCGCCGACTTGGACTTTGAAGTGCTGCACCGTTGGGATGACGTGTGCCCGTGGCGGCAATGGCGGGCCACCCACCAGTCGGGCACTTCAGAGCTGTTCGCCACCGAATTCGCCAAACTCGTCCACGGGCCCCCAGCCCAGTAACGGAGGAAAAAATGAGCACAGAGCCAAGGGTGCTGAAGTTCGACGACATCGGGTGGGTCGATGAGTCCAAGAACCCCGACGCCCCCAAAGAGCTGATCGAAAAGGCCAAGGAGCTTGGCGCGGGGCGCAAGCACGTGGCCCGGGGCGAGGGAGGCTTTTGGTGCCAATACACCACCATGCCCGCCGGCTACCACGTTCCTCCCCACAGCCACGACCAAAATGAGCTGCTGATTGTGGTGTCGGGAGGGTGTGAGGTGTGGCCCAACGGCGCTGAAGAGCCATCTATGGAACTGCGGGCCAAGGACTCGGTCATCCTGGCCGCCAACCACGAATACTCGTTTACCTGCGGCACTGATGGCATGGAATTCTTCGTGCTGCGCCCCGGCGACGCCGCAGCCTCTTTCGGATAGTCCTTCGGGGCCTTGTCGGCACCACTAGATGTCGGGGTGGTGGGAGCGGGGCCGGCTGGCCTCATCCTGGCCCGACGTCTGAGCCAGACATCGGCAACCTTCGAGATCTTCGAACGTAACGACGATGTGGGCGGCATTTGGAACATCGACGCGCCGGGCTCGCCCATGTACGAAACAGCCCACTTCATCTCATCGCGCACCCTGTCGGGATTTGATGGCTTTCCGATGCCCGCTCACTATCCCGACTACCCCAACTACCAGCAGCTCCTGGACTACATCCAAGCCTTTGCCGACGAGTTCGATCTCCGCCGCCACGTTCGATTCAATGCTCCAGTAGATGGGGCTGCCCTCGGGTCCGACGGCCTGTGGGAACTCCAGCTCGGCACTGGTGAGACCCGCCACTGCCGGTATCTGGTCTGCGCCAACGGGGTGAACTGGGAACCCCACGAAGTGAGCTGGCCGGGGCAGTTCAACGGAGAGGTCCGCCACTCGGTCACCTATCGGTCGCCAGACGAGTTCACCGGCAAGCGGGTATTGGTGGTGGGGGCAGGAAACTCAGGCGCCGACATCGCCTGCGACGCATCGGTCAGCGCCGATCAGGCTTTTTTTAGCGTGCGCCGGGGCTATCACTTCATCCCCAAGTACATCGCTGGGACGCCTTCTGACGTGTTCGGCGAACGAGGCCCCAGCCTGCCCCATTGGTTGGAGGTGCGGTTCTTCCAGGTGCTGTTGCGAATGATCAACGGCGATCTTCGCCGCTATGGGCTCCCCAAGCCCGACCACAAGCTCTTCGAGACCCACCCGCTGATGAACTCGCTGATCCTGCACCACTTGGGCCACGGCGACTGCATCGCCAAGCCCGATGTCGAACGGCTCGACGGCGACCATGTGGTGTTCGTGGACGGGAGCCGGGAACAGATCGATCTGGTGATCGCTGCCACCGGCTTTGATCGCTTTATCCCGTTTCTTGCTGAAGGACTGTTGGAGTTCAAGAGAGGTCGTCCCCAGCTCTACCTGGGAATATTCGCCCGCGACTGCCCCAATTTGGCTGCTCTGGGATACGTGGAATTCGCCTCGGCCGCCTATTCGCACTTCGACAAGATGGCTGAGCTGATCGTGGCCGACGCCACCGCGCTCCCCGGATCGGCGACAGCGCGGGCATTCCAAGACCTGAAGGCCAACCACCACCCCGACCTGAGAGGCGGGCGACGATATATCGACACCGATCGCCACGCCGACTACGTCGAGATCAAGGCCTACCGGAAGATTCTCGCCCAGGTGCGAAAGAAGGTCGGCCTTCCCAAAGGAGGGACGCCATGACCCAGTCCTCTGTCCTCATAACCGGCGCGGCCTCCGGCATCGGTGCCGCCGTGGCCCGCCGCTTCGCCCAGCGGGGGTATCACGTCATCGCCGTGGACCGCACGGCGGAACTAGCCGAACAGGCCGCCGCCAATATTGGCACCGAGGCCACGGCAGTGGACTGCGATCTGGCCGATGGAAACAGCCTCGCTGAGCTATGCGAGCGGATTTCCGGAGAATGGCGCCAAGAGCTCGAGGTGCTGGTCTGCAATGCCGGTGTCATCATCCCCGACCACGTTGCGGGGCTCACTTCCGAGCAACTCGATCTCCACATCGACCTGATGCTGCGCTGTCCGATTCAGCTCATAAGGGCGGCACTGCCTGAGTTCTTGGCCCGCGATAGCGGCCATCTGATGGCCACCGTGTCGCTGGGCGGCATCTGCCCGCTGCCGGCGTCGGCCGCCTACTCCGGAGCCAAAGCCGGGTTGCGGGCCTTTCTGGCTGCGCTCAACACCGAGTTGTGGGACACCAACGTGCATGTCTGCGGCATCTATCCCACCGCGGTGGACACCCCGATGCTGCAACACGAGGCCCGAGCTGGGGGCAGCGCCCTAAACTTCTTGAGTGCGGTGAGGACGGTGGACGACGTGGCCGATGCCTACGAACGGGCTCTGGACAAGCCCAAGCTGGAAACCTACGTGCCGTTCCATGAGAGCCTCTCGGCGCGGATGGCACAGTGGACACCGGCGATCATCCCCCGGATCTATCCCGCCTTTCGCCGCATAGGCGAGCGCGGCCGCCAGAAGTACCTGAAGCGGATCGGCGGCTGACCGCCGCGCCTCGAATCGAGGGGGGCAGTGGAATCTAGGGTGGGGGGATGGGAAATCGTCTGGACGGCAAAGTAGCGATCGTGACCGGGTCGGGGGGTGGCATCGGGCGAGAGCATGCCCATTTGCTGGCTTCTGAGGGGGCCAAAGTGCTGGTCAACGACCTGGGTATTCGCAAGACCCCCGATGGGGTGGCGGCCAACGCCGAGCGAGTGGCGGGCGAGATCAACGATGCCGGGGGCGAGGCGGTGGCCAGCGGCACCTCGGCCACCTGGGACGGTGCTGCCGAAATCGTTGAGCAGGCGGTGGACGCTTTCGGACGCCTCGACATCTTGATCAACAACGCAACCGCGGGGCGAAACAACGACATCTGGCGTTTCACCGAAGAGGAGTGGGATCTCACCGTGGGGGTCAATCTCAAGGGCTACTTCGCCATGATCAAACACGCCGCGCCCCACCTAGTGCAACAGGACACCAGCGCGATCATCAACACCAGCTCGGGTTCGGGCTTCGGACACCCCTCGCACTGCGCCTACTCGGCGGCCAAGGAGGGCGTGATCGGCCTGACCCGTACCGCGGCCCGAGAGCTGGGCCGCTTCGGGGTGCGGTGCAATGCCATCCGCCCCCGGGCCGAGGGGGCTTCCACCGCCGAGTACGCCATCCGCACCGCCCGGTGGACCGATCTCATGGCCCTCACCATGGCCCCTCGGGGCGGTGCCTCGGCACCGGCCCCCGACACCAGCCCCGAAGCGCTGGCCCCCCGCAAGATCGCTCCCCTGGTGGTGTGGCTGTGCACCGACGCGGCCCGCCATGTGACCGGGCGCACCTTCCACATCTCCGGCGACATCGTGAGCCGCCTCAGCGAACCGGAGCGGGAACTAGCCGTCTACCAGGATGACGGCCTCACCCTCGACGCCTTAGACGCCTACTCCGGCCGCCACCTAACCGAAGACCTCACCAACGACTACACCCTCGACGACCGCCCCGACCTCCAAGTCTTCGAGCCCTAGCAGTCGGTTCGCCGCCGGGAATTCACGGCGGGGAGTGCAATAGTCTTGGGCATGGCCCAAACCCAGGCGGGCGATCGCTACATGATCTTGTCTTCGGACACCCATGCCGGTGCCCAGACCCGCACTTACAAGGAGTTCTTGGATCCCAAGTGGCACGACGAGTTCGACGCCTGGGAGGCGGCCATCACCAATCCGTGGGTCGACCTACGGGACATGGACGCGGCCAAGGTCAACTGGGACAGCGACGCTCGCACCGCAGCCTGCGACGCCGAGGGCATCACAGGAGAGGTGCTGTTTCCCAACACGCTCACACCCTTCTACGACATCCTCGTCCACCTGTCTGGGGTGCCCGACACCAACACCGGCTATGCCCGCCGGTGGGCTGGTCTGCAAGCCCACAACCGCTGGCTGGTGGAGTTCTGCGGCTACGAGCCCAAGCGGCGCAAGGGCCTCATCCAATTGCTGCCCAACGACTTGGACGACGCCATTGCCGAGGTGCGATGGGCGGCTGAGACCGGGGTGATCGGCGGGGTGATGATCCCTGCCATCCCGCCCAACCACGTGGTCGAGCCGTTCTTCCACCCCCGCTATGACCCGTTGTGGGATGTGTGTAGCTCACTGGGAATGCCGGTCCACCAGCACATGGGTTCTGGCTGCCCCGATTTGGGCGACGATCCGTTGGCCTGGGGAGTGACTTTCACCGAATACGAGATGTGGCCCAAGCGCACGCTCATTCACCTCATCGTGGGCGGGGTGTTCGAGCGCTTCCCCGATCTGCGGGTGGTGTGGACCGAGATGTGGGGGATGCGGTGGATTCTCGAAGAGCTGAGCCGCATCGACCAGCGGCTCCGCAACATCCAGAGCCGCTACGCCCACGACCCCCGCACCCTCAACTACGCCCCCACCTTCGGATCCGAAACGGTGGACAGCTTGTCGCTGTCGCCCCTCGAATACTGGCAGCGCAACTGCCGTATCGGGGCCTCCATGCTGCCCCGGGCCGAAGTCCAGTACCGCCACGCGGTGGGGGTGGACACCATCATGTGGGGGGCCGACTTCCCCCACGACGAGGGTTCCATCGGCTACACCACTGAAGCATTGGCCGCCACCATGTGGGACGTGCCGGTGGAGGAGTGCCGCAAGATGCTCACCGGCGTGGCCGCCGACCTCTACCGCTTCGACACGCAGGCCCTGGCCCCCATCGCCGACCGCATCGGCCCACCGGTTGCCGAAGTCCACACCCCGCTAGAGGAGCTGCCCGTGTCCAAGGGACTGTCATTCAACACCGACCCCCCGCTCGAATCGGTGATCGTCCGATGATCACGGGGATGAACCATGCGGTGCTATATGTGCGCGATGCTCGGCGCCAGCAGCAGTTTTATGCCGATGTGCTGGGGTTTGAGACCATTATTGACGAGCCGGGGCGGTTTGTGTTCATGCGGGCTCCGGCGTCGGAGAACCACCACGACATCGCTTTCTTCACCATCGGCGACGGGGCCGAGCCGTCGTCGGCTGGCCGTCGATCGGTGGGGATGTATCACATCGCCTGGGAAGTGCCCACGCTCGACGAGCTGGCCACCATCCGCCAGCGGCTGGTGGACGCGGGCGCCCTCTACGGCGAGAGCGATCACGGAGCCAATAAGAGCCTCTATGCCAAAGACCCCGATGGCTTGGAATTCGAGGTGATGTGGCTGGTGCCTGCCGAGCACTGGGGCGACGAAGAGAATCAGGCCATCATCCGCCCCTTGGATCTCTCCCAGGAGCAGCGGCGATTTGCTGCCCTGGCCGCCGACGACTGACCGAGGCAACCGCTATGAACTTCACCAACCAGTACTGCTACTTCTACGACGACGACCTGTTCATCGACACCGACCGGGACGGATTCCGGCGTCGGGTCATCACCGGCGACGGGCTTCAGCTTTGCTTTTGGCGCATTGCCGGCGGGGCCATCGGATCGTTCCTGCACCGACACGAAGATCACGAGCAGCTCGGCATCATCGTGCGGGGCAAGCTCGATTTCCGCATCAACGACGATCCCGACAGCGAGGAGCGGGTGGTGTTGGGCGAGGGCGAGGCCTACATCGCGCCCAAAGGGGTGTGGCACGGCGACTCGGTGTTCATCGGTGACGACCAGTATGGGGAGTGCTGGATCCTTGACGTGTTCACCCCGCCTCGCGACGACCTTCTCGCAAGCTGATCAATGTCGGATTGGCGTCTGGCGGTAGATATCGGGGGCACGTTCACTGATGCAGTGCTGTTGGACGCGGCCACCGGCGCGGTAACGGTCAACAAGGCCCTCACTACTCCGGCTGCCCCCCTCGAAGGGGTGCAGAACGCTGTGGGCCAGCTGCTGGGCCGAGCCGGAGTCGCTCCCGGTGAGATCACCGCCCCCATCGTGCACGCCACCACCCTCATCACCAACGCCCTCATCGAGAACAAAACCGGCCGAGCCGCCCTGGTCACCACCACCGGTTTCGGCGACACCCTGTTGATTCGCGACGAGCACCGCTACGACATGTACGACCTCCAGATCGAGTTCCCCGATCCCCCAATCGCCCGGGATCTCACCTTTGAGATCGATGAGCGCACCGCGGCCACCGGGGCGGTGCTGGACGTGCCGTCAACCGAGGCCATCGCGGCGCTGGTTCAGGAGCTTGAAGCAGCCCAGGTCGAATCGGTAGCGGTATGCCTGCTCAACTCCTATGTCAACCCCGCCAACGAGCGGTTGCTGGCCGACGAGCTGCGCCGGGAGATGGGCGTGCCGGTGTGTGCCTCGGCCGACATCTCGCCGCAGATCCGGGAATACCCCCGCATGATCACTGCGGCCTGCAACGCGGCCACCATGCCGATCATCGGGCCGTACCTTGACGAGCTCCAGAAGTGGCTGTCGGCTGAGGGGTTCGGCGGTTCGGTGTTGATGATGCTGTCCAACGGCGGGGTGGTGTCGGCCGACGATGCCGCGGCGGCTCCCATAAGGCTGGTGGAGTCGGGCCCGGCCGCCGGCGCTTTGGCCGCTCGGTGGTTCGCCCGACGCATGGGAGAAGATCGGCTATTGGCCTTCGATATGGGGGGAACCACCGCCAAGGCCACCCTGGTGGAAGAGGGCGAACCGGCCCTAACCACCACCTTTGAGGTGGCCCGGCGGTACCGCTTCAAGAAGGGTTCGGGCTTCCCGGTATCGGTGCCGTCGGTAGATCTGGTGGAGATCGGCGCCGGCGGAGGCAGCCTGGCCCACCTCGACCAGTTCGGCCTGCTAAAGGTGGGCCCTGAGTCATCGGGGGCCGACCCCGGCCCAGCCTGCTACGGGCAAGGCGGCGATCAGCCCGCGGTTACCGACGCCGATGTGGTGCTCGGGCTGCTGGACCCCGACGCATTCTTGGGCGGTGATATGCCCCTCGATGCGGGCCTTGCCCTGTCTGCCGTCGAGCCCGTGGCCGACGGTCTTGGCTTGTCGACCACTGACACCGCGGCGGGTATGTACGAGGTGGTCAGCCAGAACATGGCCGCCGCGGCCCGCATGCACGCGGTGGAGCGAGGAGTGGACCTGCGGGGCGTCACCGTGCTGGCCTTCGGCGGGGCCGGACCGCCCCATGCCTGCCGGGTGGCCGAGCTGTTGGACTCGGAACGGGTGGTGTTCCCGGTGAACGCCAGCGTGTTGTCGGCGTTCGGAACCCTGGTGTCGCCGGTGAGGATCGACCTGGCTCGCTCCATGCCGGTGAAGCTGGCCGAAGTAGATCCTGTTGAGCGGGACGGTCTTTTGGATGAGTTGCGAGACGAGGGTCGCCGGGTGCTGCTCAGCGCCGGTGTGCCCGAGGCCGCAATCAGATTCCAATACGGCATCGACGCTCGATACACCGGCCAGGGAAACGAGATCACCATTTGGGTAGGTGAGGGGAACTCCTGGACCGCTGCCGACGAGGAGGTGGCCGCCGCGTTCGAGGCCGAGTATCGCCGTATCTACGGTATGACCATCGATGATGTTCCCATCGAGGTGGTCACCTGGCGCCTGTCGGCCCGTGCCGACCCAGCCGAGTTGGCCGGTGCTGAGGAGGCAGAGACCACAACCGACGGCACTCCCGTGCCGGCTTCAACCCGCACCGCGGTTTTCGGGCGAGAGCAAGTCGCGGTAGAGGTTCCGGTCTACCGCCGGGCCGACTTGTCGATTGGCGCGACCTTCCCCGGACCGGCCTTGGTCGAAGAGCGGGAAACCACGTCGGTTATTCGTCCTGGCTGGCAGGTGACGGTTGCCGCAGACGCCAGCCTTGTCGCTGTTTTGGAGGAGAAATGAGCCAACCCACTTACGACCCGATTCAACTGGAGATCCTGTGGCAGTCGCTCATTTCGGTGGTGAACGAGCAGGCCCGCGCCCTCCAGCGGGCCGCGTTCAGCCCTATCGTTCGCGAAGCCGGTGATCTGGCCAACGCCGTGTTCGACAAGCGGGGCCGAATGGTGGCCCAGGCCGTGACCGGCACCCCCGGCCACATCAATTCTCTGGCCATCGGCGCGGCCAACATGCTGGACGAGTTCCCCCCCGAATCCCTCGAACCCGGCGACGTGCTGGTTACCAACGACCCCTACCTCACCGCAGGCCAGCTGCTGGACGTGACCGTGTTGGTTCCGGTGTGGCGCGCTCCGGCCGCCGGGGGCGATCCCGTTCCCATCGCCTACTTCGGCTCCACCATCCATCACACCGACGTGGGCGGCTATGGCATCGGTGCCGGGGCCCGGGACTGCTTTGAAGAGGGCTTGTGGATCCCCATCTGCAAGCTCATGCGGGCCGGGGAGCGCAACGAGGACGTGTGGAAGTTCATCCTTTCCAACGTCCGCCAGCCCGACCACATGGCCGGCGACCTGCACGCCCAGATGGCTTCCGGGGAGGTGGGGGCCCAGCGCCTCGGCTCGCTGTGCGATGCCTACGACCTCGACGACATCGAAGACCTGGCCGATGAGATCATCGATCGCTCCGAGGCGGCCACTCGGGCCAGCATTGCCGAGTTGTCCGCTGGCGAATACCAGGCCGACGCGGTGCTGGACTTGGCCGACGGCAGCCGCATCGACATCGTGTGCTCTTTGCGGGTGGACCCCGACGCCGGAGAGATTTTCGTTGACTATGCCGGCTCGTCTGAGGCCAGCCCGTGGGGCATCAACGTGGTGCGCAACTACACCCACGCCTACACCACGTTCACCGTGCGCTCGGTGCTGAACCCCGAGATTCCCAACAACCACGGCAGCCTGGCCCCCATCAAAATGACCGCTCCCGAGGGGTCCATCGTGAATGCCGTGCTGCCCCAGCCCGGCACTGCCCGCCACGTGGTCGGCATGTTTTTGCCCAATGCCCTGCTCAAAGCCTTGGCCCAGGTCAAGCCCGAGGAGTCCATGGCCGAAGGGGCAGGCGCGGTGTGGACTATGCAGGTGAGCGGCAACCACGACGACGGCACCCCATTTATCACCGCCATGTTCACCTACGCCGGAGGGGTGGGGGCCCGGGCCTCCAAACCGGGCCTAGACGCCTGCTCCTACCCGACCGGGGTGAGCGCAGTGCCCATCGAGGTGGTGGAAGCCTCCGCTCCGGTGCGCTTCACCCGCAAAGCACTGCGCCCCGGCTCCGAGGGCGCAGGCGCCCAGCCCGGCGGCAAGGGCCAGACCATCGAGTTCAGTGTGGACACTTCCCTTCCCTGGCTGCTCAACGCCGTCACCAGCCGCCTGTCCGACCCGCCGCAAGGCATCTTCGGCGGAAGTCCGGGAGAGGCGGGCTCGTTCCAAGTCAACGGTGAGCCGGTCACCACCCAGAGCCGCATCACCCTAGATCCCGAAGATGTGGTGCGCCTTGATCTGCCTGGCGGGGGAGGCTACGGACCTCCCGATGGCTGATCCGGCCCCGTTCTCAACCGTCTGGGAACGAGCTGTCGAACGCGGCGGCGACGCCCCATTCTTGATCTTCGAGCGGCCCGACGGCATCACTGCAACTTGGACCTATGGGCAGTTTGACACCGCCATCGCCGATGTCGCCGCCGGGCTGATCCAGCGGGGGGTGGCCCCAGGCGACTCGGTGCATCTGGCGCTGACCAACACCCCGGCCTTCGTGGCCCTTTGGCTGGCCGCCAACCGGCTGGGGGCGTGGATCGTGCCGTCCGATCCCATGGGCAAGGTGCCAGAGCTGGCCGACCACATCGAGCGCACCCGCCCGAAGGCGGGGTTCTGCGCTGCCGACCGGGCCGACGTCTACCGCCAAGCGGCCCAGGTCAGCCCCGACGTTGCCATCACAGAAGTGGACGAAGCTGGCGGCAGCCTCGATGCGCTGGCCGGCACAGCCCGAGTGGACTGGCCGGCAGTGGGCCCGCGGGAGCGAGCGGCGGTGATGTTCACTTCGGGAACCACCGGGCGGCCCAAGGGGGTGGAGATCACCCAGGCCAACTACGCCTTCTGCGGCCAAGTCATGGCCGAACGAGCCGACTTGGCCCCCGATGACCGCCAGCTTGTGGTTCTGCCCCTGTTTCACGCCAACGCCCAGTACTACTCCTTCGCCTCAGCCATCTGGACGGGGGCCTCTGTGGCGCTGATGCCCGCCTTCTCTGCCAGTGGGTTCCTTCCCCAGGCCGCCCGCCACCGAGCCACTTGCGCCAGCCTGTTTGCCGCTCCGATGCGGATGATCCTGGCCCGGGGGGCTCCGGTCGACGGGGTGGGACTGCGCAACTGCTGGTACGCCCAGAACATCGCCGACGATCAGTACGAAACTCTGGCTGCTTGGTTCGGCTGCCGTCCTCGCCAGCTCTACGGGATGACCGAGACCATCCCCGCGGTGCTCACCGAGCCGGCCGAGAGCCCGGTTCCGTCGTCAATGGGCCAGGTCACCCCCGGATGCCGGGTAATCGTGCGCGACGGTCAAGTGCTGGTGGGGGGAGAACCCGGGGTGACGCTGTTCGCCGGCTACCTGGACGATCCCGACACCACCACGGCATCGTTCACGCACGATGGCTGGTTCTGCACCGGCGATCAGGCCCGAGTCGATGCCGACGGCCGCCACTATTTCGATGGCCGCCATTCTGATGTGCTCAAGGTGGCCGGCGAGAACGTGTCCATTGTCGAAGTGGAATCGGTGCTGGCCAGCCACCCAGCAGTGCTGGAAGCGGCGGTGGTGGGCGCCCCCGATCTGGTGCGCGACGAGGTACCGGTGGCCTTCGTGGTTCCTGCCGACCCGGCCAGGCCGCCGTCCGATGATGAGCTGGCATCTTGGTGCCAGGAGCGGCTGGCCAAGGCCAAGCAGCCCCGCTCGTTTACCTTCCTGGACGAACTGCCCCGTACCAGCGTCGGCAAAATTCGGAAATTCCTGCTCAAGTAGGCTGGTGCTCGTATGACCATGCTCACGGGCGAGTTGCTGGATTCATTCGAGGCTTCGACTACCGACGTGGCCACCGCGGTGACCCTTCCTCCTGAGATCTACACCTCAGAGGAGTTCCTGTCCTTCGAGCGCCGGGCCCTGTTCGAGCATGAATGGTGCTGTGTGGGGGTGGCCAGTCGCATCCCCGAAACCGGAGACTGGTTCACCGCCACGGTGAGCACCGAGCCCATCATCGTGGCCCGCCAGAGGGACGGCGCCATCGGAGCGTTTTCGGCCATCTGCCGTCACCGGGGCATGCAGGTGGTGGAGGGGGAGGGCAACAGCCGCTCGTTCCGATGCCCCTACCACCACTGGAGCTATCGGCTCGACGGCCGCCTGATGGGTGCCCCAGCCATGGAGCAAACCGAGGGCTTCGATAATGACGATTGGGGCCTTCCCAACCTGGCGGTGGAGCAGTGGCACGGGTTCATCTTCGTCAACTTCAACCCCGATGCCCCTCCATTGGCCCCCACTCTGGAGCGGTACGAGCCCTACCTGGCCAACTACGAACTGGACAACTGCGTTTGCCCGGGCACCTTCACCCTCGAAGACCTGCCCTGGAACTGGAAGGTCATGTTCGAGAACTTCAACGACGGCTACCACGCCAACCGCCTCCACCAGGTGATCCAGGACTTCTGCCCCTCGGAGATGGCTAGTTTCCCGGTGCCGTGGTCGGACGACTCCAACGTGATCTTTAGGGAAAACGGCTACACCCACATCGACGGCGGGTTCAACGCCACCCGCAAGGCCCTGTTGCCGGTATTCCCCAAGCTCACCGAGGAGGAGCGGTGGCGGTCAACGTTCGCGCTGATCCCGCCTTCGCTGTGCTTCGGCACCGCCCCCGACATGGCGTTCTTCTTCATCGTGCGGCCCACCTCGGCCGAGACCATCGACGTGGAGATCGGCTACCTGCTGCATCCCTCGTCGCTGGAGCACCCCATGTTCGACCACTTGTTCCAGGCCAGCGACGACGGCGTGCAGGTGTTTGTGGCCCAAGACCAAGACGCCACCACCAAGGTCCAGCGGGGCCTGCGGTCCCGATTCGCGGTGCGGGGTCGGTACTCCTGGCAGGAGGAAAGCCACGTGCAATTCAACCGCTGGCTGGTGCAGCGCTACCGCCAGCACTGGCCCGCGGAAGCGGCAATTTCTGACGGGATGTGACTACTGGGAAAGCTGGCTCGGCCTTGAAGTAGCTTCGGCCCGACCCTCAAGCCGCCCCACTCGGCCACACAAATCCATGACGACTTCTGTCAGCTTGTCGACCCGCTCGGTCAGCTTGTCGATTTGTCTCTGGATATGGGTGAAGCCCCTGTGCACTTCTTCTCGGAGTTGGGCGTCGCCGTCTTGCATGGCTTCTCGGAGTTGGGTGTCGCCGTTTTGCATTGCTTCTCCCATCTGGGCAAATCCCCTTTGCGTTTCTTCTCGGTGGAGGGCGAGGTCGGCGCGTCGGCCTCGGTCGAGATAGAGCATCAGGGTGATGATTACCCCCAGCAGGGCAAGAATGGTTTGGTCCACGAGGTTCTCCTCATCTAGTCCAAGCGGTTTGCTGGGGGAAGATTTGGGGCCAGCTTACCGCACAGGGTGACAGTTCCAACTGCGACCACGGGGAGGGCGAGGGTCAGCAAGACGAGGACAAGACGGTGCGAGTAGGCTGCTGATCGGCAACTGGGCCGAATGGCCCGACATCTCAGGAGGGGAACGATGACGAGACGACTGACCCGCAAATTGTGGCTGCTGGCCGCTTTGTTGTCGGTGCTGGCCCTGGTGGCTGCCGGCTGTGGCAACGATGATGACGATGAGTCGGCTGTTGATCCAGCTTTGTTGGAAACTTTTGATGCTGACGGCGACGGTACGCTGACTATTGGGGTTGCCGCTGCTGGTCCCCGAGACGACCAGGGTTACTACCAGGCACTGGTTGACTTCGCCGAAGAGTTCTCAGCTGAGAACGGTTTCGCCCCGCCCATCGTGAGCGACAACATCGGCGCGGCCGAGGCCGCCCAGGCCATGTCTGACCTGGCTGAACAAGGAGTTGACGTAATCCTGGTAGGTGCCAGCGAAATCGCTGAGCCTCTGGCTGATCTCACCGAGCAGTATCCCGACATATTCTGGTACTGCAACTGCGGTGCCGGGTTCCCGGAGACTCCGGGACTGGCTCAGGCCACCGACTGGGGCGCTCCCATCCACTACACCGCCGGTGTGGCTATGGGTGCGGCGTTGCAGGATCACGGCGGCGACACCGCGGTGTTCCTGGGCTGCTGCGACCTCGGCTTCGAGAAGGAGGCTTACAACGCCACCGTGCACGGTCTCCAGTCGGTGGACCCATCGTTCACCATGGAATACGTCGCCACCGGTGCCTTCCCGTTTGACTTCGACAACTCGGCCAACGCAACGGCCGCGCTGACCAATGCCATCGCCGAAGGCGCCACCTTGGCCTATGCCTACTTGGGCGGGGCGTTGAACCCAGTAGGCCAGCTGGCCACCGACGAGGGGATCGCGGTGTTCGCCGCCGGTCCTGCGGACATATGTTCTCGCGACGACGGTATTGCGTGGACAGGAGCGATCGTCTTCGACCCCGGGCTATACGCCCAGCAGGCGCTGCCGCGCATCATCTCGGGAGACCTGGCCGAGGGCGCTACCTACCAGTTCCCCACAGAGCAAGGTCTCAACGGCGGTGAGCTGTGTGATCCGTCCCCCGAGGCGGAAGCGCTGCTTGCCCAGGCCTTTGAGGCCATCGCAACCGACGGAGAACTGCTCGGCGTGCTCGGCGGAATCTCCGGGGCCGCCTACGGCGGCGGGTGACCGACGCAACGACCGAATTGACGGGCGCCGGGGGGTCTGACCCCTCCGCGCCTGCGGTCGAACTCCTCGGCATCACCAAGCGCTTCGGGGGGATCGTCGCCTGCGATCAAGTCGACCTCACCCTGCACCGTGGCCGCATCCACGGCATCTTGGGCGAGAACGGCGCAGGCAAGTCCACCTTGATGAAGGTGCTCATCGGGCTGGTATTGCCCGATGCCGGATCGATCCGCATCGACGGCCAACCCCGCACCATTCACGATCCACTGGCCGCAGCCGCCCTGGGCATTGCCATGGTCCACCAGCACTTCAGCCTGGTGGACCAGCTATCAGTGTGGGAGAACGTCGCCCTCGGCGAGGAGGGCCGGTTGAAGTCGGCAGGAGTGCGCGACCGGGTGGCGGCCATCAGTCAGCAATATGGCCTGGACATCGATCCCGACGCCCGAGTAGGCGAACTCACAGCCGGGCTGCGCCAGCGGGTGGAGATCATCAAGTGCCTGCGCCGCGACCCCCACATCCTGGTGTTCGACGAGCCCACCTCGGTGCTTACACCCGAGGAGTCGGAACAGCTGTTCACCACGCTGCGAGAGGTGGTGGCGGCGGAGGGCCGAGCCGTCGTTCTGGTCAGCCACAAGCTCGACGAGGTGCTGCACGCCACCGAAGAAATCACCATCATGCGCCAGGGCCGGGTGGTGGATCACCGGCCCACACAAGAGGCCGACGCTCGCAGCCTGGCCCGGGCCATGGTGGGCCGGGAGGTGTCGCTGCGCTCGGAGCGGGCCGCATTCGGGTTGGTTGATGTCGACGAGGCAGACCGAGAACCCGACAGCGCCGTTGATGAATGGCAGCCATCAGAGATGTCGGCCTCTGATGGGGCGGTCATGAGCATCGAGGGGGTCACCGTGCGGGGCCGGGGTGGGGCACGACTGCTGGACGACATCAGCCTGGATCTTCGAGCAGGCGAGATCGTGGGCGTGGCTGGGGTGGAGGGAAACGGCCAGCGGACCTTGGGCGATCTGCTGTCCAGCCTCGTTCCACTGGATGCTGGCCGAGTGGTGGTCAACGACAAAGAGGTGCCCACCGGATCGCCGGGGGCCATGGCCAAGGCCGGGGTGGCGGTGATCCCCGAAGACCGCCACGACTCCGGCGTGGTGTTGGACATGACCGTGGCCGAGAACCTGCTCATGGTGGACCCCCACCGGGTGGCCCGCCATGGTGTCATGGACAAGGCCCGGGCCACAGAAACTGCCCAGCAGATGATCGAGGAGTTCGACATCGGCTGTTCCGGACCCGATGCCCCGCTGTGGTCGCTGTCGGGCGGAAACCAACAGCGGGTGGTGCTGGCCCGCGAATTGGCTGCCGAGCCCGATGTGCTGGTGGCGGCCCAGCCCACCCGAGGGCTTGACGTGGGGGCCATCGAGTACATGACCGATCGGCTGCGCCAGACCGCGGTTGACGGGGTGGCCGTGCTGTTGATCTCCAGCGAGTTGGAGGAGATCCTCGAACTCTCCGACCGCATCGTGGTTATGTCCCGGGGCCGCATCGTGGGTGAGCTCTCCCACGCCGACGCCAACCTCGAAACCCTCGGCCTGTTGATGGGCGGAAGCAGCGAATGAACCGCGGGGCGCGAATCACCGAGTGGGTGGCGCTTTATGCCCTGAGCATTGCTGTGGCCTTGGCCCTGGCCAGCGTGATTGTGGAGGCCACCGGGGGCGACTGGTGGCCGGTGGTGGAGGCCTTGGTGGACGGGAGCATCATGGCGCCTGGGCGATGGGGAGGCACCCTGGGAATAGCAGCACCTTTGCTCTTGGTGGCCTTGGGAACGGTGATCTCGTCCAAGGCCGGTTTGATCAACATCGGTCAAGAGGGCCAACTGCTGATCGGTGCGGCAGTAGCGGTGTACTTCAGCTTCCTCATTGGCGGCCCCGGCTCGCTGAACGTGGTGGTGCTGTTGCTGTTCGGGGCGTTGGGCGGGGCAGCGTGGGCCTCGATATCGGGACTGCTGCGCTATTGGCGGGGGGTGCCCGAGGTTCTGAGCACCCTGCTGTTGGTGTTCGTGGCCCTTCAGGCGGTGGGTTACGGCTTGAAGTGGCAGTGGCTGCTGCTGGCCGACGAGGCCAGTCGCGGCAACCGAAATCTGGTTAGCGAGCAGCTGGCCAAAGACAACCGGATTCCTCGCCCCGACATCTTCGGCAACGAGTTTCCCATCACCGTCTACGTGGCGGTGGCCCTGGCTTTGGCGGTGGCCTATGTGCTGGCCCGCACGGTGTGGGGATTTCGGCTACGGATGCTGGGCCACAATCCCCGGGCTGCCCAGCGGGCTGGCGTGTCTTCCACCGTCTACGGGGCGACCGCCCTAGCCATCGGCGGAGCCTTCGCCGGTTTGGCCGGGGCGGCCATGTTCGCCGGCGGTGGATTCTCGTTCGGCAACTACCGGCTGGTGCCCGGCTTCTCCGACAACATCGGCTGGACCGGACTGTTGGTGGCCCTTTTGGCCCGAGAGCGGGCCTTGCCCGCGGTGGTGGCGGCGTTCGTTTTCGCTGGTTTGCGCAACGGGGCGGGATTTGTGAACAGCACCGGGGTGGAGAGCCGCATTACCGATGTGGTGCAGGGGCTTTTGGTGCTGGCCCTTCTGGTTCCTCCCGCGGTGGTGTTCCTGCGGGATCGTCGCCGGGCCCGGGCCGCGGCCACCGAGAGGGTGTGATGTTGTGCTGATCGACTTCTTCACGGCGGTGGGCGATGTACTGTCGAGCGAGTCCACCTATATCAACGGTGCGCTGTTTGCCGCGCTGCTGGCCTTTGCCGCCACCGGGGAGTGGGTAGCTGAGCGGTCGGGAACCTTGAACATCTCGGTGGAGGGGATGCTGCTGAGCGGGGCCTTCGCGGGGATTCTGGGCTATCACATCTCGGAGTCGATCGTGGTGGGCCTGGTGTTCGGCGTGATCGGCGGAATGCTGATCGCCGCCGTGCAGGCCGAGATGAGTCACCGCCTTACTGCCGACCAGTTTGTGGTCGGTCTCACCCTCAACATCTTGGTGTTCGGCTTGGTGGGATTCCTGGATCGAGAAATCGAACCCCAGGCCCTTCGGGCCTCAACAGTGGAGATCCCCGTTCTGGTCGACATCCCCCTGTTCGGACAAGCGCTGTTCGGGGAGCCGTGGCCGTTCTACCTCCTCTATGTGCTGGTGCCGGTGTCGTGGTGGCTGGTGTACCGAACCCGTTGGGGCTTGGAGTTGCGGGCCGCAGGGGAGAACCCCCAGTCGGCCGATGTCAGCGGCATAGACGTGAACCGCCGCCGCCGCCAGTCCATCTACTACGCCGGGTTCACGTCCGGTCTGGGTGGGGCCTATTTCTTGTTTGCCCGGATTGCTGCGTTCGACGATTCCGTCATCGGCGGTCAGGGGTTCATCGCCATCGCCGCGGTGATCTTCGGCGGTTGGACGCTGTGGGGCACCATGGCCGGCTGCGTGCTGTTCGCCGGGGCGCTTTCGTTCCAGCTTTCGCTGCAAGGTTTGGGCTATGAGCTCAACACCGAGCTGTTGCAGGCCCTTCCCTACCTGGTGACCCTCGGAGCCATGGCCATCTTCGCCAAACGGGTGCGACCGCCCGCCGCCTTGGCCCAACCGTTCATCCGCGGTCTGAAATAGACAGGCCCAGACGAAAGAGAGCGGCGATGAAGGCGATGCGATATCACGAGCCCGGCGGACCCGAGGTGCTCCGCTACGAGGAAATTGCCGATCCCGAACCTGGTCCGGTGGATGTGGTGGTGGACGTGGTGGCCACCGCGCTCAACCGGCTCGACGTGGTGCAGCGCAATGGCTGGTTCACCATGCCTGGCTTCTCCCTGCCCCACATTGCCGGTATGGACGTGGCCGGCGTGGTGTCGGAGGTGGGCGCCGAGGTCGATGGGTTGGCAGTGGGCGACCGAGTGGTGGTGGATCCGTCGCTGGCCGGGGTGGACGACCGCTCCAAGCTGGGCGGTCGGGGTGATCTCTACGGCGAGCTGGGCATCATCGGGGCCACCGCCGACGGCGGCTATGCCGAACGGTGCCTAGTGCCAGCCTCGCACGCCTACCCAGTGCCCCACGCCATGTCGTTGGAGACGGCCGCTACTTTTCCCACCTGCTATCTCACCGCCGCCCATGGTCTGTTCGATGTGGGCGGACTCACCGCGGGTGAAACGGTGATGATCCACGCCGCCGGGTCGGGGGTGTCGGTGGCCGCCATCCAATTTGCCGTGAATGCCGGGGCCACGGTGCTGGCCACCGCGGGCACCGAAGAGAAGTGCCAGCGAGCCCTAGAGCTGGGGGCGTCTCATGTGCTCAACAACCGGACCGGCGACGTGGCGGGGTGGGCCCGAGAGCTGACCGCCGGAGCGGGGGTAAACATGGTGTTCGACCATGTGGGCACCGCGCTGTTCGGCCCATCGCTGTTCGCGCTGGGCATCGGCGGGCGGCTGGTGAACTGCGGGAACTCCTCCGGCGACGAGGCGGTGATCCCGTCGCTGGGCTACGTGTTCCACTCCGGCATCAAGATTCTGGGGTCCGATCCCTACCGCCCCGAGGAGTTTGGACCGGCGTGGGACCTGTTCTGCGGCGACGGCTTCACCGCTGCGGTCGACTCGGTGTTCGACTTGGCCGACGCGGCCGACGCCCAGGCCAAGATGCTGGCCAGCGACTTCTTCGGCAAAATCCTGCTGAAGCCCTGAACGGTTCAAAGCGAGATGCGGAGCCGACGTGGCTGATTCCCCGTATCCCGAACTGAAGAAATCCCATGTTCCCGAGCGGGTGGGCCGACCTTGGACCGACTACAAGCCCCCGCCCTCGGCCCCGGTATGGGCGGTGATCAGCGGTTTCGGGTCGTTTCACGTGTTGGTGGCGGCCCTAGAGCTGGGGGTGTTCGACGCTCTGGCCAACCGAGGAGCCAACCCCGGCATCCCCCCGCAGGTGACCGCGCCGGAGCTGGCCGATGAGCTGGGAGTGTCGGCCCCCCATCTCGAAGCACTGCTCGACTCCCTGGCGGTGCTCGGCCTGCTTGAACGGGTGGGGGGCTGCTACGGCCTGAACGACACCGCGGCCCGCTACCTCACCACCGACGGGGCGGCGTCGATGGCCTCGCTGGTGCCGGTGGCCCCCGGCCCTCTGGACAACTGGTCGCGCCTGGCCGACACCATTCGGGCCAGCCGTCCCGCCGAGCCGATCGACGACGATCCCGCCGACTTCTACCGCCCCTTGGTGGAGGGCACGTTCACCACCATGCTCCGAGCCGCCACCCGAGCCGACCTCCAAGTGCGCTACAGCGCCCTGGCCGCCCCTCGGGTGCTGGATTTGGGGGCGGGAGGAGCGCCATGGGCCATCGCCGTGCTCAAGGCCTGCCCCGAGGCCACCGCGGTGATCAACGACCTCGACGGAGTGATCGACGTAGCCCGCCGCACCACCGCCGAACACGGCGTGGCCGACCGTTGCGAGTTCCGTCCCGGCGACTTCCACACCATCGACATCGAGCCCCAGGGCTACGACATCGCAGTGCTTGGCCACGTGTGCCGCACCGAAGGCTCCGACGGCGCCCAACGCCTCATCGCCAGAGCCGCCGAGGCGCTACGCCCCGAAGGCCGCATACTACTGGCCGACTACTTCGTCGCCCTCGAACCCCAATGGAGCCCCCACAGCGTGCTCATGGGCATGACCATGATGGCCAGCACCGTAAACGGCTTCAGCATCACCGCCGCCCAAACCGCCGACTGGCTGCGACAAGCCGGCTTCAAAGCACTTCGCCTAATAGAACCCATCGGCCACCAATACCTCTACACCGCCACCAAACCCCCTCACAAAACAAGAGGGTGAATTGATGGATGGTGACGCAAGGGCGGCGGGTGGCGCCGGAGGCGGACCTGGCGCCCGCGAAGCACGCCAGGCCGCCGGAGAGCGACAGGACCCGCCGCCCGGACGCGTACGATCAATCGAAGGAGCATCATGCCGGAACACATAGACACCCTGATCAAAGGCTGGTACGTGGTTACCATGAACCCGACCCGCGACATCATTCACCACGGCGCCGTCGCCATCCGCGGGAACCAAATCGTCGACGTAGGCAAAGCATCCGACCTCGAAGCCCGCTACCAGGCAGCCGAGACGGTGGGCGGCGACCGTTTCGTGGTCACGCCGGGGCTGGTCAACACCCACATCCACATCACCGGCGAGCCCCTCACCCGGGGCTATGTCCCCGACGACACCCCGTTCGAGGAGAACGTGTTCCAGTGGCTGTGCCCGCTCTATTCGGTATACACCGCCGAGGAGGAGCGCCTGTCGGGCCAACTCGCCGCGGTGGAGATGCTCAAGTCGGGCACCACCTGCTTCTTGGAGGCGGGCACCATCCGCTTCGTCGACGAGGTAATGGACGGCCTCGAAGAAGCCGGCATACGAGGCCGCATCGGCAAGTGGGTGTGGGACCTGCCCCCCGAGCCCAGCGTGTACCGCCAAGACACCGACGAGGCCATCGCCAACCTGCGCGACACCGTCGAACGGTTCCAGGGCGCAGCCGGAGGGCGATTGGGAGCGTGGTCGATGGTGGTGGGCCACACCACCTGCTCCGACCCCCTCTGGCAGGCCGCCCGGGCCGCCGCCGATGAGTACGGCGTGGGCCTCAGCTTCCACATGTCTCCGGCCACGTTGGACCCCGACAGCTTCATCGCCGCCTTCGGCCAGCGCCCCATGGAGCATCTGGGTGAGCTGGGGGTGCTGGGCGACGACACTTCCATCACCCATTGCGTCCACGTAAACGACCAGGAGATTCAGCTTCTGGCCGGGGCAGGGTCGACGGTGGTCCACTGTCCCACCACCGCACTGAAGGTGAGCTACGGGGTGACCCAAATCGGCAAAATCCCCGAGATGGTCACCGCCGGGATCAACGTGAGCCTGGGCACAGATGGCAACAACGCCTCCAACTACTCCGATCTGATGCGGGCCACCTATCTGGTAGCCGGACTGTTCAAGGATGCCCGAATGGACCCCCAGATGTTCCCTGCCGAGAAGGCCTACGAGATGGCGACGGTGGGCGGGGCCCGCACCATGCTGATGGAAGACCAGATCGGCTCACTAGAGCCGGGCAAGCTGGCCGACGTAGTGCTGCACGACACCGATCGCCCCGAATGGCGACCGCTGCTCAACGTGATGAACCAGCTCGTCTGGTCGGCCGACGGCCGGGGTGTTCACACCGTGTTCGTGGACGGCTGCAAAGTGGTAGACGCCGGCCGCATGACCACCATCGACGAAGACACCTTCTATGCCCGCTGCCAAGAGGCCGGAGAAGCCGTGGTCGCCCGCTCTGGCCTGCCCGACAAGGCCAAATTCCCCATTTGGTAGCGGGAGAGCGCCCTAGGAGTACAGCTCGCGCTTGACCACCTTGCCCGCAGGATTGCGGGGGAGGGGGGTGGAGGTGATCTCCCAAATGCTGGGAACCTTGTAGGGAGCCAGCACCTCGTTGCACCACGCAGCCAGGTCGTCGGGGTCAACCGACGCGCCTTCGGTGGGCACCACCACGGCCTTCACTTCTTGGCCCATCTCGGCGTGCTCCACGCCGAACACTGCGGATTCGGCCACCGACGGGTGGGCGTCGAGGCGGTACTCGATCTCGATGGGGTAGATGTTCTCGGCGTTGCGCAGGATCATGTCCCGGGCCCGGGAGTTGATGTAGAGATAGCCGTCTTCGTCGAATTGGCCGATGTCGCCGGTGTTGAGCCACCGGTCGGCATCGATGGTGGCCGCGGTGGCATCGGGATCGTTCCAGTACTCGAGCATGGTGTAGGCGCTGCGGCACCAGATATCGCCCTCCTGGCCGGTGGGCAGCGGCTGGCCGTCGGGGCCGCGGATCTCGGCTTCAAATCCGATGGCCACCCGACCACAGGAAGTGGGCCGTTCCCGGTATTCGGCACCGCCGATGGTGGCCACCACCGCCACCGACTCCGACGAGCCGTAGCCCATGCCTACCGCGGGCGCGGCATTGGGAAAAGCTTGGCGCATGAGGTCTTGCACTGCCGGGCTGGCCGGTGCCCCGCCGAAGCCCACGTTGACCACGCTGGAGGTGTCGAACTCGCCGAATCGGGGGTGGTTCACCAGCCGGGAGCCGATGCTGCCCAGGGCGGCGAAGGCGGTGATGCCCTCGTCTTGAATGAGCTGGAGCACCGCCTCGGGGTCGAAGCGCCCCCGGCGGTACACAATCTTGCCCCCGGTGACCATGCTGATGAGCGTGGTGCCGTACAACCCCGACACGTGGAAGAGCGGGGAGGTTCCCAACGTCGCCGCCTGGGCGGGCGGGCTGGGAGCCGAGCCGTCGTCGGCCGGAGGGTTGGTGCGCATTTCGGTGAACACCCGCACCGCCCCGTTCATCATGGTGGACTGCACGAAGCCGATCAGCCCCCGATGCGTGGCCACCGCGCCCTTGGGCCGCCCGGTGGTGCCGCTGGTGAACAAGATCACTGCGGGGTCGTCTTCGGCCAACGCCACGTCGATGTCGTCGAGGGTGGCTCCGGCACCCGCGGCAAGGAACTCGGCCCAGTCGTCCTCAATCACCAAGCACGGTGTGTCGGCACCGCCCGAGCCGGATCGCTCCAGGCGGGGGCGGTCGGCGATTATCAGCGCAGGCTCGCTGAGCGAGGTGGCGTAGTCCACCTCGTCGGTGGTCCACCAGCCGTTGTAGGCCGACACGACGGCCCCGATGCTGGTAGCGGCGAAGAAGCTCACCACCCACTCGGGGCAGTTGGCCGCGAATATGGCCACCCGATCGCCGTGGCCGATGCCCCGCTGCCGCAGCGCGGTGGCCGCCGCCGCCACCTGGGCGATGAAGTCGTTGAAGGTGTGCCGCTTTTCTTCCAGCACCAAGAACTCTTGGTCGCCAAAGTTGGCGGTATTGGCCACCATCTCCCGCAGCGAGAGCATACGGGAGGCGAACACCGCCGCCGGCTGCCCCAGCACTTCTTCGGTGGTCAGCTCGAACAACCCGCCCGGCCCGGTCAGCTCTTGGATCACGTCTTCTCGAACACCCACGAAGTTGCACACTATTCAATCGGAGGCCTCCGACTGGCCTCGACGGGGTGAATCCAAGGCAAAAGGCTCTATCGTGGGGCCATGACCGAAGTCGTGATCGTTGAAGCCGTTCGCTCCCCGGTGGGCAAGCGAAACGGCGGTTTGTTGTCCGTTCATCCCACTTCGCTGCTCAGCCAGGTGCAGTCGGCCGCGGTGGAGCGCTCCGGCATCGACCCCGCGGCCATCGGCCAAGTGGTGGGCGGCTGTGTCGACCAGATCGGAGCCCAGGCCATGAACGTGGTCCGCACCGCGTGGCTCACCGCTGGTTTGCCGGAGGAAACGGCGTGCAGCACGGTGGACTCCCAGTGCGGCTCGTCTCAGCACGCGGTGAACCTGGGCTACAGCCTGGTGAAGTCTGGGGTGGAAGACACGGTTTTGGCCTGCGGGGTGGAGAGCATGAGCATCGTGCCCATCGGGTCGAACGCCACCGCCGAGGGAGTGGGCAAGCCGGTGACCCGCGACTACTTCGCTCATTACGAGTTCACCTCCCAGTTCGAGGGGGCCGAGCGGATGGCCGACAAGTGGGGCATCACCCGGGACGACTGCGACCGCTTCGGCCTCTCGTCGCAACAGCGGGCGGCCCGAGCCTGGGATGAAGGCCGGTTCGAGACCCAGATCGTGCCCATCGAGGCCCCGGTACTGGATGAAAACGGCAAGAGGACCGGCGAGACGGCCACCGTGAGCGTTGACGAGGGCATGCGGGAGACCACCTTGGAGGGGCTGTCCACCCTCAAGCCGGTGGCCCGGCCCGACGGGGTGCATACCGCGGGATCGTCGTCGCAGATCTCCGACGGCGCTGGCGCAGTGCTGATGACCACCGCCGAGCGGGCCGAGCAGCTCGGCCTCACCCCCAGAGCCCGGGTGGCCGAGACCTGCCTGGTGGGGTGCGACCCGGTGTTGATGCTGGAGGGGCCGATCCCGGCCACCCATCGGCTGTTGGAGCGATCCGGGCTGGCCATGGGCGACATCGATGTGGTGGAGATCAATGAGGCCTTCGCCTCGGTGGTGCTGTGCTGGGCTGCTGAGCATGAGCCCGACATGGAGCGGGTGAACCCCAACGGCGGGGCCATCGCCCTGGGCCACCCCCTTGGCGGCACCGGCAGCATCCTGGTGACCAAAGCACTGCACGAGCTCGAGCGCACCGACGGCCAGTGGGGCCTCATCACCATGTGCTGCGGCGGCGGCCTAGGCACCGGCACCCTCATCGAAAGGGTCTAGCCCAGTTTTGGCCAGCTGAATTCACCTCGAGTTGAATCCATCCTTTAGAAAATCATGATATTCCAAGGTGGAGCAGCAAGATACAGTATTGTATTATCGTTTAAGTTATTTAAACTCTAGTACACTGAGTATATGAGTAAGAACAGGACACTGGGGCCGACCGCGCTTGAAGCGGTTCGCCTACTGGGTAGCCGTGTGGCGGAAGGGCGTCGGGAGCGCCGCTGGACTCTCGCTGAGTTGGCAGAGCGGGTTGGGGCATCAGAGACGACAGTCCGCAAGATCGAGCGAGGAGACCCCACCGTCGAGTTGGGCACAGTGTTCGAAGCCGCTGCATTGACTGGTGTTGTGCTATTCGACGACGACGCAACTGCGCTGGCCCGTGAATCCGAACTTGTGAACGCCCGCTTAGCGGTGCTGCCACAGAGAGTGAGAAGCCGTGCCGTCGATGACGACTTCTGACGACTCGATTCGCGCCCCCGAGGCATACGTATGGGTGTGGCTGCCCGGTGCGCTAGACCCGGTGGTCGCGGGCCGCCTCGAGCAGCGCGACGAAAGCAGGGTCGTCACGTTCGTCTATGGGCGCAGCTATCTCAACAACCCCGAAGCGATACCGCTGTTCTTGCCCGATCTGCCCCTGGAGCGAGGCGAGCACCTTCCCCTGTCCGGGGATATCGCCGGATGCATCGCCGACGCCTCTCCGGATGCGTGGGGACGTCGCGTCATCCAGCATCGACACCAGGCCAACAGCGCCGACCTCACAGATCTCGCATACCTGCTGCTGTCGGTGTCGGATCGAACAGGGGCGCTTGACTTCCAGGCCTCTGCGGAAGAATACGTTCCGCGAACCGGCGGATCCGCCTCGCTGGACGACCTCGCCGAAGCGGCGCGGCTCGTCGAAGAGGGCGAGCCGATTCCCCTTGATCTTGAGATTGCGCTGCTTCACGGCACATCCATCGGCGGAGCCCGCCCAAAAGCCAGCCTCCGAGACGGCGACCGGCATCTGATCGCCAAATTCTCCTCATCCACTGACGTGTACCCAGTAGTGAAGGGCGAGTACATCGCAATGGAACTCGCTCGGCGAGCGGGGCTCGATGTCGCCCCCGTCGAATTCACGACCGCTGCCGGTTGCGACGTTCTGTTGGTGGAGCGATTCGACCGCGGGCCAGACGGGCAGCGGAAAATGATGGTTTCTGCTCAGACGATCCTGAACCTGTACGACGCATTGGGCATTGCAAGCCGGTATGCAACCTATCCCGACCTCGCCGATCAGGTCCGGCAGAGATTCGTCGCCCCGGACGACACGCTGCAGGAGCTCTATTCGAGGATCACCTTCAATGTGCTCGTCGGCAATACCGATGACCATGTCAAGAATCATGCAGCCTTCTGGGATGGCGCATCCCTCCAACTAACCCCCGCATACGACATCTGCCCCCAGCTTCGCAGCGGGAACGAGGCACAACAGGCCATGGCATATGGCTCAAATGGCGATCGCAGCAGCCAAGTCACGAGATGCGCCCAGCATGCCGGCGTGTACCACCTCGACCGGAGCGAAGCCGCGGAAATCGTGGATCTTCAGATATCGGCGATACGCGACAACTGGCGTGAGGTGTGCGACCTCGCACAAGCCACCGAGGCAGATAAGGATCGATTCCAGGGAAGGCAATTCCTCAACGAACATGCACTCAAAGACTGGAGATGACAGCCATCTCTGCGGCCAGGTAGAACAGGCGCTGGTCGAACTAGAGCGCACCGATGGCCAGTGGGGCCTCGTCACAATGTGCTGCGGCGGCGGCCTGGGCACCGGCACCCACATCGAAGGGGTCTAGCCCCGCGGCATCCTCAACCGGCGGGGATTGCGCAGGTTGAGGATGCCGATTGAGCTACGTCACGGACAATCGTCGGTTGGGGCGGACCATCCGGATTCGACACGATCGGTGGCGCTCCAGGGGCCTGCGCCTTGGGAGTTGACGGCCTGGACCCGCACTCCGATTAGACGGCCGCATGGGAGGTTTCCTATCGACAGGGAGTTCTCTGTGGCTGCGACGGTGCCAGCGCTGGTCCAGCCGCCGCACGTATAGGTGTCTGTCGGGGTCCCGCCGATGTTGACGGACCTCATCGTCGCGAAGCATCGCTGGACGTTGTAGCCGGTGATGTCCGAGGCTCCTATGTCGTTGCCCGTGACCAGAGTCCAGCTCACAGACACACTGTTCGCTCCTCTAGAAGCGCTCACGCCAGTGGGCGCAACAGGTCTGCCGGTGGGGGTGCGGGACACTTGGGTCCAACTGCTTTCGCCGGCGTCAGTGTGGGTACGGATTTGCACGTCGTATCGGCGGCCGATGGTAAGGCCGGTGATGTCGGTGGAAGTACCCGCGCCGAAGTAGTGGAAGCTCCAGTTGCCGCCGCTGGCGCGGTATTGCAGGGTATAGCCGGTGATGCCGTCGGGATGGCCTCCGTCATCATCGGGGGCAAGCCACGACACGCCCAAGGTGACCAAGTTGTTTGCGTAAGTCTCCGAGATTGTGATGTCGTCGGGATCAGGTCGGTCGGGACGTCTCGCAGGAGTTGCACTCACCGATGTCGGGCTTCCGCCACCAGCGCTGTTGGTGGCGAGCACTTCGAAGGTGTAAGCAACGCCGTTGGAAAGGCTGCTGATGGTGTAGGAAGTACCAGAGGTGGTAAAGGTGTTCCTGGTGCCGCCATCGGCATCGCAGCGGCTGGTACCCGAATTGCTGCTCGAGCAGGTAATGGTGTAGCGGGTGATGCGGGCTCCATTGGCTGCGGGTGCGGTCCACCTCAGGGTTACGCGACGGTCACCAGCGGTGGCGGTGAGGTCGTCGATAGTTCCTGGGACAGAGGCGGGCTGGGTGGTTTCAAATGCGCTGTCGCTCCAGGGGCCGTTTCCGTGGATATTGGCGGCTCGGAACTGGACGCAGTGGAGGGTATCGCCGTTGAGGCCGGAAATGGTGTAGGAGGTGGAAGTGTCGGAAGCGTCGTCACCAGTGTCAGGCGCGTTCCGCCACGAGTTGTTGCAGCGATTTTCATCGGAGCCATCGACTGTTACCGTCCTTGCGGTAGACCACCGGACGTCGTAGTCGGTGACCTCCGATGCGCCTTGGTTGGCTGATGTGAACGCACCCCATGAGACCCCTAACTCACCGAGAGTGGAGTTTGAGAGGACCGGCAGAACCTCGGGCTTGAATGGCGTGCCGGTAGGATGGGTGGTGGCTTGGGTCCAACTGCTGTCGCCACCGGCGTTGTGGGTTCGGATTTGCACGTAGTACCGGGGACCCACGGTGAGGCCAGTGATTTCCAAGGCATTGCCGGTGCCCCGGATGTCGCCGAAGTAGGCAAAGCTCCAGTTGCCGTTGCCGGCCCGGTATTGCACGGTGTAGCCGGTGATGGTCGATCCCCCGTCATCGGTGGTATCTCCATCATCCCTACTGGGGACTTCCCAAGTGATGCTGAGATTGACCGTGCCGGTTCCGTAGCTCGGAGTTATCTCAATATTGCGGGGTCGGCCGGGCCGGGTGGCCGGGATAGCTGTATCTGTGGTCGTACCGCTGGTGCCAGCAACGTTGGTGGCGCTCAACGTGAATGTGTATGTGTTGCCGTTGGTGAGGCCGGAGATTGTGTAGGAGGTACCAGTGGTGGTGTAGGTGTTGTCGGGGCTGGTCCGGTCGCAAATGTGGGGGCTGTTGGGAAGGGGGGAGGGGGGGTTGCTATTCGCGCAGGTAATGGTGTAGCGCTGGATGCGGGCTCCCCGGGCGGGGGGTGCGGTCCAACTCAGGCGTATCTGACGGTTTCCGGCAGTGGCGGTGAAGCCGGTGGGTGTTTCCGGGGCGGTGGGGGGGTCTGTAGTAGCACCACTGGGGGAGGTGACCCATCCGCTGGAGCCGGCGGCATTGAACGCCTGAACCCGTACGAGATAAGCGGTGCTGCCGTTGAGGCCGGTGATGGTGTGGGATGTGGTGGCCGCGGTGCCAGCGTTGCTATACCCGCTGACGCAGCGCCAAGTGCCGTCTTGATTGGCCGCGGCGGTACACCGCTGGACGGTGTAGCCGGCAATGCCCGACGGTGAGACGGGCGCGGTCCAAGTGGCCGACAACGTGTCGGGCCCTGTAACCGTGACCGCCAGGTTGGTGGGCGTCTCAGGCCGGGTGGGCGTGGTGGCTGTGTCGGTGGCGCTCCAGCCGCTTTCGCCGGCGATGTTCACGGCCCGTACCCGCACCCGGTAGGTGGTGCCAGCGGCCAAGCCGGTAAGAGTGGTGGTGGTGGCCGGCGGATTTCCACTGACGGTGCGGGTCAGCCAAGTGGCGCAGCCGCCGGAGCAGTATTCAACGTTGTAACGGGTGACGGGCGATCCGCCCGAGGGAGGGGCGGTCCACGAGACGTCTATGTTTCGGCCATTGGTGGTAGCCGTCAGGCCGGTGGGGATGCGGGGCCGGGCTGCTGGCGTGGCCGAAACGGAGGCCCAACCGCTGCTGCCGGCTCGGTTGGTGGCTCTGACCCGTATGTCGTATTCGGTGCCGTTGGCGAGCCCGGTGATGGTGGCCGAGGTGACCGCGGTGGTGGTGTAGGTGGCCCAACTACCGCTACCACAGTTGCCCGAGGCGACGGCGGTGCCACCCAGCCGACACTCAACGGTGTAGTGGGTGATGGGTGCGCCGTTGGCCGATGAGGCACTCCACTGAACGGTGATCTGGCCGTTATCGATCGAGGCCGACAGGCCAGAGGGGGTGCTCGGGGGGATGGCGGCGGTGGTGGATGCGAATCGGGTGCTGCTCCACGGGCCGGTGCCGCGGCTGTTCACCGCCTGGACCCGCACGCCATAGGAGGTGCTGCCGGTGAGGTCGGAGATGGAAAGGCTGGTGCCGGTGGCGCTGGCCGAGTTCCAAGAGCCGGCGCATATTTCGCCTCTTGCGGCACACCATTGGACGTTGTAGCCGGTGATGGCCGATCCGCCGGTGGCGGTGGGCGCGGTCCAGGCGACGGTCAGCGAGGAGGGACCGGTGCCGAGGATCTGCAAGCCGGTCGGCTGGCCGGGCCGGTCGCTCGGGGAGCTGCTGGTGCCAACCCAGCCGCTGTCGCCGGCGCTGTTGGTGGCTCCGACGCAGAGGCGGTAGGCGTTGTTGTTGGCGAGGCCACCGATGGTGATGGTGGTGTTCGAGGTGGTGCGGCGACCCCAGGTGCCGTCGATTGTGGCGGGACAGGTGAAGGCGTTGGCCTTGTAAGCCACTGTGTAGCTGGTGATGGGTGCTCCGCCGTTGTCGGCGGGTGCGGTCCAGGAAACGGTGATTTGTCCGTCGCCGGCGGTGGCCTCAACGCTGCCGGGAGCGCCAGGAAGGGTAGCGGGGGTGGCGTTGGTGCCGATCCACGTACTGTCGCCCGCCAGGTTGGTGGCTTTGACGCACACGCGGTAGTTGGTGCCGTTGGCCAGGCCTCCGATGGTGGTGGAGGTGTCCGAGGTGATGCGGGAATTCCAGGTGTTGTCGGCTTCGGCCGTGGTGGGGCAGGCCAAGGAGTGGGGCTTGTAGGCCACGGTGTAGTCGGAGACGGACGCCCCGCCGTCAGCGGCGGGCTCGGTCCACGAAACGGCGAGTTGGCCATTGCCGGAAACGGCCTCTACGTCGCCTGGGGAACCAGGGGTAGTTGCGGGCGCGGCGGAGATGCCGTTCCAGGCGCTGCTGCCCACGGCATTGGAGGCGCGCACGCACAGCCGGTAGTCGGTGCCGTTGGTGAGGTTGGTGATGGTTACCGAATTCCTTTGGATGGTGCGGACCGTCCAGGATGTGTCGATAGTGGCTGGGCAGCCGCTGGTAGTGGCCTTATACACCAGGGTGTAAACGGTTATGGGCGACCCGCCGTTGTCGGCGGGCGCAGTCCAGGAAACGGTGAGCAGGCGGTCACCGGAGTCGACAGTTACCGTGGCCGGAGCGTCGGGAACGGTTGCCGCATCCTCCTGTGCAGCCGCTTGCAGCGTGTTGATTGCGGCCGAGTCGAGAGCCAGGTAGCAGCCGATGCTGTCGTCAAACCCCCAGCTCAGGCGGGCCAGCACGGTCTCGCCGTCGGCGGCTTTGGCCACGTCCACCGGCTCGGCGCCGAATCTGTGATGCTCAAAGCAGCGGGTGGAGGCATCGGTCTGGCCCTGAGGCAGGCTCGAAGGCGGGCCCGCAGCCCGCAAAGAGGCCACGGCGTTGCCGTCGAGGGTCAGAAAGCAGCCGATGCTGGCGTGGTATCCCCAGCTCACCTGGGCCAGCACGGTCTCGCCGTCGGCGGTCTTGGCCACGTCCACCGGCTCGGCGCCAAACAAGTGGAATTCTGAACAACGCTCTGCCGCACTCTGATTGTCCGACTGCGCGGTTGCCCCCTGAGCGCTGGCAACGACAAGACCGGTTGCTGCCAGCACGAATGCCAGCACCAGTCCCAGACCCCGTCGGGACCATTTCGCGTCGAAAAAGGCTGGCAATCCTGCAAAGAGCATGGGGAAAACTATATCTCACTCGATACCCAGCCGATGTCATGCCCCAGGGGCGTTTATGAGCGGAAAATGCCCTATCGTGGTCTCGCTATGGACACCGAGCTGGCCGACGAATTGGTCGGCGCCATCCGCACTTGGGTGGACCGAGAGGTGATCCCCAACGCCCCCGACCTTGAGCATGCCGACGAGTTTCCCGAGGCGATGTTCGCCCAGATGTGCGAATTCGGCCTGTTCGGGGCCACCATAAGCCCGGCTTACGGCGGTTTGGGCCTCGACGCCACCACCTACGCCCGCATCATCGAAGAGCTGTCTCGGGGGTGGATGTCGCTGGCCGGCATCCTCAACACCCACAAGATCGCCGCCACCATGATCGGCCGCTATGGCACCGATGAGCAGCGAGAACGCTTCTTGCCCCGCATGTGCGATGGCTCATTTCGGTCGGCCTTCTCGCTGTCGGAGCCCGACGCCGGCAGCGACACCCGCAACATCCGTTGCCGGGCGGTGCCTGACGGCGAGGAGTGGATTGTCAACGGCACCAAGATGTGGGTGACCAACGGCATGAGGGCCCAGATGGTGATGCTGTTGGCCCGCACCCCCGACGACCGCATCACCTGCTTCATCGTGGAAAAGGAGCCGGGCCCGGGTGCCGACGGGCTCACCGTGTCGCGCACCATTCCCAAGCTGGGTTACAAAGGTGTGGAGACGGTGGAAATGGCCTATGTCGACTTCCGGGTGCCCGACGCCAACGTGCTGGGCGGCCCCGACGGCGTGGGCCACGGGCTGGGTTATGCCCTCTCGGCGCTGGAGCTGGGGCGGATCAACATCGCGGCTCGGGCGGTTGGGGTGGCCCAGGCCTCCCTGGAAGCGGCCATGAAGTACGCCCAGGAGCGGGAAACGTTCGGACGGCCCATCTACGACCATCAGGCCATCGGGTTCAAGCTGGCCGAGATGGCCACCAAGCTCCATGCCGCCCGGCTGATGACATACGACGCGGCCCGCCGCTACGACTCCGGGGAGCGCATCGACCTGGAGGCGGGCATGGCCAAGCTGTTCGCCTCCGAGGCCGCCTTTGAGATCGCCTCCGATGCGCTGCGCATCCACGGGGGCAACGGCTACACCGAGGAGTACCCGGTGGAGCGCTACTTCCGGGACACGCCTCTCATGATCATCGGCGAGGGCACCAGCGAGATCCAAAAGATGGTGATCGCCCGCCAACTGCGGGATAGGTACTCGTAGGGAGAGGACTTCAATGGCCGAGATTTCAGAGGATCAACTTCGCCAGCGAGCCCGTGATCTGCTGGCCGATGTCGACCCCGGCGACGCGACGCAATACGAGTTTCGAGGCGCCCAGTTCGATCGGGGGTTGTCTCGGGTCGACTTTCCCGAGGGCAAAGGCGGACTCGGCCTGTCGCCCAAAGCCCAAACCGTGGTTGAAGAGGAGCTGCGCAAGGGCAGCCGCTACTGGCACGACCTGAACGTGAATCCCATCGGCATCGGCATGGGCGCTCCCACCGTGCTGGCCCACGGCACCGAAGAGATGCACCACCGTCTGTTGCGTCCGCTGTTCACCGGCGAGGAGATCTGGTGCCAGATGTTCAGCGAGCCCAGCGCGGGCTCTGATGTGGCTGGGTTGGCCTCCCGAGCCGAGCTCGACGGCGAAGAATGGGTGGTCAACGGCCAAAAGGTGTGGACTTCGCTGGCCCACCGCTCTCGGTGGGGAATGCTGGTGGCTCGCACCGATCCCGACGCCCCCAAGCACCGGGGCCTCACCTATTTCGTGCTCGACATGACCCTGCCGGGAGTGGAGGTTCGCCCCCTCTACCAGATCACCGGCGAGGCCGAATTCAACGAGGTATTCCTGAACGACGTTCGCATTCCCGACTCCATGCGGCTGGGGGAGAGGGGCCAGGGATGGAATGTGGCCATAACCACGCTCATGAACGAGCGCGTGGCGCTGGGCGGCGGGGTCCCCGAGCGGGGCAGCGGGCTCATCGGCATCTTGGTGTCGGCTTGGGAGCAACTGCGGGATCAAGCCAACGGCCAAGATGATGTCTACCGCCAGGTGTTGCGAGATCGAGTGGTGCGCCTGTGGACCGAAGCCGAGGTCTTGCGGCTCACCAATTGGCGGGCTCGCACCCTGTCGTCGGCAGGAACGCCTGGTCCTGAGGGATCGGTGGGCAAGGCGGTGTCGGCCGAGTTGAACCAGCGAATCTATGAGTGCCTGATGCACGTGATGGGATCGGAGGCCATGCTCTTCCCCCAGGGCTATCCGATGGCGAGGCCCGATCAGTCGCAGGAGTATTCCCTGCGGAGCACCCCACCGATAAAGGGCTTTCTGCGGTCGCGGGCCAACACCATCGAGGGGGGCACATCCGAGGTGATGCGCAACATCTTGGGCGAGCGGGTGCTGGGCCTGCCCAAGGAGCCCGGTGTGGACAAGAACACCCCGTGGAGCGAAATACCGAGGAATTGAAAGGGCGTGCCAATGGTTGATGCTCAGCACATGCGCAGCGTGATGGAGGGCTACGCCGCCGCAGTGAGCGCGGGGGACGTGGAGGCGATCTTGTCGTTCTACGCCGACGATGGGTCGTGCCAGGTGCCGGTGGGCGGGCCGGTGCAAGAGGGGATCGATGCCGTTCGGGCGTTCTACGAGGGCAACGAGCTGGCTGAAACCCTGGTGCTGACCGGTCCGGTGCGGGTGGCAGGCAATGAGGCCGCCGCTCCAATGATGGCCCAGGTGTGCTTCGACGGGGTGGACTACGAGCTCGAAGTGGTGGATGTGGCCGTTTTCGACGAGCACGGCCTTTTGACCTCGCTGCGGGCGTTTTACTCGCTCGACGATCTGCGTGCTGTTTGACCAGCTGAAGAAATGGCGGCGCTGGCTGTTGTGGCTGGCCGCGCTCGGACTGCTGGTGGGTTGGGGCCTCACGTGGGCGCTGGACTCTCCGCTGCGGCCGGTGTTGGCCGAGCGCGACGACATTCGAGCGGCGGCGGTACACGTCAGCGGCACGGCCTGCGGGCAGTTCAGCGAGGGAAGCGGGTTTATGGTCGAATCCGGCTTGGTGCTCACCAACGCCCACGTGGTGGCCGGGGTTGAGGAGATCACGGTGCGCGATGCCGATGGCGGATCGGAGATCGGCGTGCTGGTGGGTTTCGATCCTGGTCGGGATATCGCTGCACTCTCGGTATCGGATTCGGCGACTTCTCCGGTTGGGCTGGCCCCGATAGGGGCGAGGGCCGCCGATGTGGGCGACGCCGCCACCGTTGATCGCGATGACGGCCTGGAGTTCGTGCCCTTCGAGGTGACGCGCAGGATCTTGGCCACGGGTCGCGACTTCTATGCGGAGCAGACTGAAGGCCGCCGCGTGCTCGAAATCCGCTCGCTGTTGGCCGCGGGTGATTCCGGGGCCGCGCTGGTGAATGCCGACGGCGAGGTGGTGGGCATGGTGTTCGCCGTGGCCCGGGGCCAGCAAGATCAGGGGTACGCCCTCGACAGCAGCGAGATCGCCGAGTTCTTGGCTGGGATTGATCGAACTCCTCTCCCCACCCCGCCCTGTCGCACGCGGTAGTCGCTCGGTCATTGCGGCGCGCCTTGCCGCACGCGGTAGTCGAGTGGCTTAGGGACTAGTCTCATTCGATGCCTGTGGACTTGGAACAGCTGCTATCCCCGTCGCATACCGCAGTAGTCACCATGGAGTGCCAGAGGGGCGTGATCGGCGACATGGCCTCGATGGGCGGCTTGCGAGACGTGATGTTGGACCGGGGGGCCATCGACGCCGGGGCCCGGCTGTGCGCCAAAGCGAGAACCGCGGGCGTGCCGGTGGTGCACTGTCTGGCCCATTTCCGGGAAGACCGGGCGGGGAGCGTGGCCAACTGCCGGATGCTGGCCGCGTCGGCCAAGATGGCCGAGCAGAACGGGGGGCTGCTGATCGGTTCGCCATCGGCCGAGGTCATACAGGAGTTCGACCCCCAACCGTCCGACATCGAGATCGCCCGCTGGCACGGCATGTCGCCGTTCATGGGCACCTCGCTCGACCAAACCTTGCGCAACCTGGGGGTTTCCACCGTGGTGGCCGCCGGGGTGTCGCTGAACGTTGGGGTGATGGGCTTGGTGATCAACGCCGTCGACCTGGGCTATCAAGTAGTGCTGGCCGGCGACGCGGTGGCCGGCATCCCCGCCGACTACGGCGACGCGGTGATGGACAACACCATGGCCTTTCTCACCACCATGGTTACCGTGGACGACATCGTGGCCCGTTGGGCATGAATGACGTAGAGAAGAACAAAGAAGTTGTCGAGCGCTTGGTGCGCGACATCGTGAACGGCGGGCAGGTGGACCTGCTCGACGAGGTTTTGGCCGATGACTTCGTGGCCCATGGAGTGGGGCCCGGCAGCTCTGGCCCCGACGGAATGCGCCGGCTCATTGCCACGTGGCGCACCGCGTTTTCCGACTGGCAAGACCACATCGAAGAGATCGTGGCCGAGGGCGATTTGGTAGTTCTCAAAATCGCCGCTCGGGGCACCCACGACGGCCCCCTGCTGGGCATCGACCCCACTGGCGAGAAAGTGCAGTGGGGCATGATCGAGATGGTGCGGGTGGCCGAAGGCAAGATTACCGAGCAGTGGGGCTACTCCGACTTTGCCGATGTGGTGCGACACCTCCGTAAAGTTGCGGCGGCGCAATCCGAACAGCAATCCCAATTGGAGGCTTGACCATGGCCGATACCTCTCCCGTCCCCGACTACGCCGGGCTCATGCGGCTCGACGGCAAGGGCTTCATCGTGCTCGGTGCCGGACAGGGGATGGGGCGCCAGTCGTCGCATGCCCTGGCCCAGATGGGGGCGAAGGTCTTTTGCGTGGACCTCGAGCAAGAACGAGCCGATCAGGTGGCCAACGAGGTGGACGGCATCGCCTGGGTGGCCGACATCACCAAGCGGGCCGATGTGCAGGCCCTAGTGGACGAGGCCGGTCGGGCCATGGGATCGATCGACGGGATTGTCGACATTGTGGGTGTGTCGGGATGGTCTGGGGTTCTGGACATTGATGACGAGGAGTGGGACTGGCAGTTCGACATGGTGCTGCGCCACGCCTACCTCATCTCCCAGGTCGCCGGGCGGGCAATGAAGGAGACCGGTGGGGGCACGATGGTGTTCATCGCCTCGGTGAGCGGTTTGACCGCGGCCCCCAACCACGCCCACTACGGGGCGGCCAAGGCCGGGCTGATGGCGTGGATGCAGTCGGTGGCCATCGAGTTGGCCCCATTCGGCATTCGGGCCAACTGCGTGGCCCCGGGCACCATCCTGACCCCCCGCATGGAAGCTCTGTTCGACGACGAGCGAAGGGCGATCAACGATGCCGCCGTACCGATGGGCCACATGGGCGTGCCTTCGGACATCGCCGGTGCTGTGCTCTTCCTATCGGCCCCGATCTCCAATTTCATTTCGGGACGCACGTTGGTTGTGGACGGAGGAGTAGACGCAGACTTCCCCTACGACCCGATGTAGATACACTGTGTCTATGGCGGATGATGTGGTCGGCCCGGAGAACCGGATCGTCGTCGGGGTGGAGGGATCGGGCGGGGCCCGAGCTGCGCTCCGCTGGGCCATCAAGGAGGCTCGACACCGCAACGCCTTCGTAGACGTGATAACCGCCTACTCAACCACTTACGTGCCCGCCTCGCCGGATTTCAACTACGTGCCGCTCGATCCCATCGATCTGGAAGCCGAGGTCAAGCGGATGCAGGACAGCATCATCGACGAGGTGCTGTCGGAGGTAGATTCCGAAGGGGTGGAGATCAGGCGCCGAATGGTGCGGGGCCGGGCGGCCGACACGTTGATCGCCGAGTCGGTCAATGCGGCCATGCTGGTGGTGGGCTCACGGGGCCGAGGCGGTTTCCGCGGCCTGCTGCTGGGGTCGGTGAGCCAGCAGATCACTCATCACGGCAGCTGCCCCGTTGTGATTGTCCGCCCCGACCTGCCGACCTAGCCGCTGTTCCTCTTTTTTGGACGGCCTCTGTTCAAAGCCCCACTATCACCTTGCCCCAGGTGCGGCGGTGGTAGATGTCGTCGAGGGCGGCGGGGACGTCTTCGAAGGCAAACGGGGGGAACACCGGGGGGTCGAGGCGGCCCTCTTCTAAGAGGCTGAAGATCTCTTGGCGGGCCTGCTCGGATGGTTCGGGGTTTCGGCCAACTGAGGCTCCCCAGTGGACGCCCACCACTGAGTAGTTCTTCAACAGAATGTGGTTGGTGGGGGCATCGGCGATCCGTCCGCTGGTGAAGCCGACTACCAGGAGGCGTCCGTCCCACGCCATGCACCGGCGCGATTGGTCGAACACGTCGCCGCCCACCGGGTCGAGGCACACGTCTACGCCTTGGCCGTGAGTGTGGGCCCGCACCAAATCGACAAAGTCGGGCGTTTCCCGATAGTCGATGGCCAAATCCACTCCCAGGTCCTTCAACAGCGCGGTTTTCTCGGCCCCGCCGGCGGTGGCGATCACTCTCGTCCCTGCTACTAGTCCGAGCTGCACCGCGGCCGATCCCACGCCGCCCATCCCGGCATGGACCAGCAGTGTCTCGCCTTCGGCCAGTTGCCCTCTGTCGTGAAGGGCGAACCACGAAGTGCCGTAGTTCACCAGCGCCGCGGCGGCCGCTCCGGCCGACACGCCTTCGGCCAGCTTGTACGCTCCGGAGGCTCGGAGCGCGGTTTGCTCGGCCAGCGACCCGCCGCCGATGCCTACCACTCGGTCACCGACGGTCAGGTGGTTGACCCCATCGCCCACCTCCCGCACCCGGCCCACCACCTCGGTACACGGTGACCACGGGAGCCTGGTTTCCATCTGGTAGAGGCCCCGGGCCATGAGGCAGTCCACAAATGTCAGTCCGACTGCTGCGACATCCACCACAATCTGGCCGGGATGGGCCTCGGGTGAGTCGGCCTCTTCCAGCCGGAGCATTTCGACCGGATCGCCTAGCTCATGCTGTCGCCAAATCTTCATCAGCTCACCTCACCGTCTGAGGCGGAGCTGGCCGCGGCTGGGCGGTCTACCACCGACTTGATGCTCTCCAAGGCCCGCTGCTTGAACTCCTGCACCGACGGGACATTGCCGGCCAGGGCCTGGTATTCCGACATGGTGCGGATGGCGTTGCGGGTGCCCATGGCCTCCATGCCCCGGTGCACGCTGCGCTTGTTGATCTGCTGGAGGTCGGACGGCACCCGGGCCACCCGCTGGGCCATCTCCAACACCCGCTCCTCCAACTCGGCCTCGGGGTAGGCCCGGTTGGCGAAGCCCATGGCCGCCGCTTCTGCGCCGGTGTAGGAGTCGCCGGTGAGCATCATCTCCATGGCGTTGCGGAATCCCACCAGCCAGGGGTGGTAGTTGAAGTCGGGCGGGCTCAATACTCGCACCACTGGATGGCCGATGTCGGCGTTGTCGGCCACGTAGACCAGATCGCAAGCCGCGGCCAGCTCTGACGCTCCGGCCAGGGCATAGCCGTGGATCTGGGCGATGACCGGCTTGGCCAGTTCCCAGATGGCCAGCCAGCTATCGGTCACATGGCGAGACCACTGGCCGTCGCCGCCCGCGGTGTAGTGGGGAGGATCGTCCATGAGAGAGTCGGACAGGTCATAGCCTGATGAGAAGCACGGTCCTGCTCCCCTGATGATTGACACTCGCACGTTGTCGTCGACATCAGCGACTTGGAGGGCGGCGAGCAGTTCCTTTCGCATCGGCGTGCTGATGGCGTTGCGCTTCTCCGGTCGGTTCAGCGTGATGCGCCGGACGTGCGGTGCAGGATCATCAACAAGGATCAGCTCGTAACTCATGGGCTGACCCTATAACGACCGGTGCCCCGGACCCGAAGGCCCGGGGCACCGAGTGTTCAGTTCAGGTGGTGGTGTTACTGGGTGCGCAACCGGCGGCTGAGGCCTAGCACCATCGCACCAGCGAGCACGACTGAGAGTGCAACGAGGACAAGCAGCGGGGTGTTCGAGCCGGTCTCAGCCAGCTCGTCGTCATCCATGTCATCTGCCATGTCGTCGCCCATGTCGTTATCCATGTCATCTGCCATGTCGTCGCCCATGTCGTCATCCATGTCATCTGCCATGTCGTCGCCCATGTCGTCATCCATGTCATCTGCCATGTCGTCGCCCATGTCGTCATCCATGTCATCTGCCATGTCGTCGCCCATGTCGTCATCCATGTCATCTGCCATGTCGTCGCCCATGTCGTCATCCATGTCATCTGCCATGTCGTCGCCCATGTCGTCATCCATGTCATCTGCCATGTCGTCGCCCATGTCGTCATCCATGTCATCTGCCATGTCGTCGCCCATGTCGTCATCCATGTCATCTGCCATGTCGTCGCCCATGTCGTCGCCCATGGCAACAGATATCAGGACTGGCTGAGCTGACTCGGTCCGAGCCGAATCACCCGAGACGATGAAAATGCCTTGTTCGGGCACATTTATGGTGATGGAAACCTCAAAGCCCCCATCGGTCACCGGGGCTGGTACCAGGTTTCCAAGATCCAGGTTGGCGAAGACAGCGCAGTGGGCACCTGGGTCAATCTCAGCAGCGTTGCTACCCGCAGGTATCTTGCAAGTGAGAACGTTGGCCGCGGCAACAGTCCAGCCTGAGCCGGTCACAGTGAACGTGTGTTCTCCGGCAGCGCCAACAGATGCAGGGTCAACTGAGATGGATGGTCCATCTTGTGCTGAGGCGGCGCTCGCACCTACCCAGGCTACGAGCGCCAGTGCCATAGCGATGAACACCAGCTTGGTCTTAGTCATGACTGAACTCCTTTGGCCGCGTCGACGACGAATCGGCTCCAACTTCTATAGGTGATGAAACCATAGCGCGGCATTTCGAGTGTGTCATCCAGCTAACGGCTGCGTTTAATCCCTGGCCAGAAACGACCGGTGCCCCGGACCCGTAGGCCCGGGGCACCGAGTGTTTAGTTCAGGTGGTGGTGTTACAGGGTGCGCATCCGGCGGCTGAGGCCGAACACCATCACACCGGCAAGGGCGATACCCGCACCGATGATCACGAGCACCGAAGTCTCCACGCCAGTCTCAGCCAACATGTCGTCTTCCATTGCCTCGCCGATATTGATGGAGACAACGCCAGCTTCACCGTCTTGGACAAGCTCGAACAAGAGGATCGTGACACCGTCTTCGGTAATTTCAACGCCTTCTATCGTTGTCGAATAAGTGCCATCTGACCCTATGGTGACTGAGTCGCCGAATCCACCGCAGTACTGCATAAGCCCGGCGGCACCATCCATTTGTTCTGGATCACCGGTGGAGCAAACTGCCAGGTTTCTACCCGAATCAGGGGTGTAGCCAGAGCCGCTTATGGCGATGTCATAGGTGCCAGGCTCTGACACCACGGACGGGTCAGCGGTGAGCGTCTGGTCTTGAGCCGAGGCGGACCCGGCGAACAAGAAACCGACTAGCGCCACTGCCAGTCCAATGAATATCAACTTGGTCTTCGTCATAGTTGTGTCTCCTTGGACCACGCCAATGGTCGGCCGGCCCCTATGCCTCTAGGTGATCAAACCATAGCGCGGCACTTGGAGCGTGTCATTCATCTGCGGGTTGCGTGTCCCACCCGGTGCCGTTAACGACCGGTGCCCCGGACCCGTAGGCCCGGGGCACCGAGTGTTTAGTTCAGGTGGTGGTGTTACAGGGTGCGCATCCGGCGGCTGAGGCCGAACACCATCACACCGGCAAGGGCGATACCCGCACCGATGATCACGAGCACCGAAGTCTCCACGCCAGTCTCAGCCAGCATGTCGTCTTCCATCATGTCGTCCATACCGATCTCTACGGCGATGCTGGCAGCCTCACCGTCGGGAACGAGTTCGAACAGGATGAAGGTCACGCCATCTTCAGTGACTTCCACACCTTCCACGGTGAAGGGGCCACTCGTGCCGTCCTGCGAGCTACCGAAGCCGCCGCAGAACTGCATCAAGGTCGCCTGTCCCCATCCATCAGGTCCGGGATCTGCGGTGTTGCATACGGCAAGGTTCGTGGACGATTTGGTGAAGCCGTCAGGCGTAATCGTGAAATCGTAAGTGCCTGGCTCCGACACCGAAGCTGGATCAGCGGTGAGAGTCTGGTCTTGAGCCGAGGCGGACCCGGCGAACAAGAAACCCACCAGCGCCACTGCCAGCCCAACGAAAATCAACTTGGTTTTGGTCATAGTTGTGTCTCCCCGGACCATGCCAAGTGACGGCCGGCCCCTACTCGGATAATTGAGGCCAAACTCTAGCCCCTTCCATTGCTCGTGTCACCTATTGGAAGTTCAGTCTTCAGTGCAGGGATTTTGAGGCCTCCCAGATAGGGTGCCCGACGTGGAGTCCATCCGTAATTTCCGACCGGTGGGCGGTCAAACCACCGCTGACGGCCGAGGAGTTCGTACGGGCGTGGTTTATCGCTCGGCCCATTTGGCCGAAGCATCTGATTCCGACTTGGAATCGCTGGTCACACTGGGCATTCGCACGGTGTTCGACTTCCGCAATCAGGTCGATATTGCCTTTGAGGGCCCCAACCGGCTGCCCGATGGAGTAGAGCAGGTCTCACTGCCAATGGTCGACTCGGTGAACCCGTCGGGCCTTCGGGAAGATTTTTCCCTGCTCAGCCCGGAGGAGTTGGAAGAGCGCTTTGGCAACGGAAGAGCCTTCCAGCGGATGAAGGAGGTATCGGGACGGACGGTGAGCAATTCCGACCGGTCAGCTCAATTCGGTGAGTTTGTCAGAGGGTTGTTGGCCCCGGGGGCGGTTCCTGTGCTGTTCAATTGCAGTGCGGGCAAGGACCGCACCGGCTGGGCGGCCAGCCTGCTGCTGCTGGCGGTGGGAGTTCCCGAGGACCAGGTGGTGGATCACTATCTCGAGACCAACCGGCACGTGAATCCCAGCCTCTATGGGGAGTTGATGATGCCGATCGCCACTGTTCACGAGGACTACTTCGCTGAGCAGGTGCAGGTGTTGGCCGCCACCTGGGGCACCTTCGATCAATATTGGACAAATGGCCTGGGCTTGGACCACGGGCACCGGCAATCGTTGCGCGATCTGTTGCTGGACTAACTGCTGCTGGACTAACTACTGCTGGATTAAGAGGTCTTCAATTCCCCGATGTTGTGAACGGGGGCGAGGGTGTCTTGGAGGTAGTCGGGGCCCTCGAGGGTGTCGACGAACCAACCGGTGGGGCACATGGTGAGGATCTCCACCAGGCTGAATCCAGCGCCGGCCATCTGGGACTCGTAGGCCCGGGTGATGTAGCGCTTGGTGCGGGCCACATTGCCAGCGTTGTTCACCGCGCACCGGGCCACATAGGCCGCGCCGTCCATGGTGGCGGCGAGATCAGAAAGCAGAATCGGGTGGCCGTGCTGGTGGGGATCACGCCCCTCGATTGACGTCTTGGTGCGCTGGCCCAAGGTGGTGGTGGTGGTCATCTGGCCACCGGTTTCGCCGAACACACCGTTGTTAAGTAGCAGGCAGGTGATGTTCTCTCCCCGGGCTGCGGCGTGGAGCACTTCTTGCAGGCCCTCGTTGACCATGTCGCCGTCGCCTTGAATGGTCATCACGAACCCGTCGGGCAGCATCCGTTTGATTCCGGTGGCCACTGACGGGGCCCGGCCGTGCAGGGCTTGCACCACCTCCACGTCGAGGTTGTGGGCAAAGGCGGTGTAGCAGCCGATGCCAAAGACCGTGATCGTGGACTGGGCTAGGCGCAGTTCTTCGACGGCCTCCATGGCGGCTCGGATGGCGATGGGCTCTCCGCATCCCGGGCAGAGGTGGTGGTTGGCCTGGGTGATGAGCGAGGGGGTGAAGTCATCAACGAGCGCAGCAGGCTCTTGAGGAGGTGAATCAGTGGTTAGGAAAATCCGGTCTTCACTCACGGCATCACCTCCAAAATGCGCTCGGAGATATCGGGCACGTTTATGTCGGGTCCGATCCCGAAGCCGGAGTGATCCCAACTCGGGTTCCCGATGAACTCCACCGGCACCGCCCCCAGCGTAGCCAGCCGCACGTCGTCAACCATCTGGCCCATGTTCTGCTCGTACACCGCCACCTTGACGGCACCGGAGACCGCGTTGTGCACGGCTTCTGACGGAAACGGCCACAGCGTGATAGGGCGGACGTAGCCCACCCGGTGTCCGGCGTCGCGCAATCGCAGGCAGGCGTAGCGCACGAATTTGCCCACCGAGCCGTAGGCGGCCACCACCAGGTCGGCGTCATCGCAGAAACCGATATCCACCAGCGGTTCCACACCAGAAGCCAGGGCCTGGATGTGGGCTGCGCACTCGGCGTAGTGGGCTCCCAGGTCGAACCCCTCCTCACCCTCCACGCCGCCCCCCAACGGGGAAATGATCTTGGCTGACCCCGAGCCGCCGGTGGATCCGTTCAGAGCCCAGTCGGGAACCACTGGGGTGGTTTCATCAATGGCGGGCACCGAGACTGCCTGGTAGGTGTGGGCTAGGTAGTAGTCGCCCAGCACCATCACCGGGGTGCGCCACTGATTGGCCAATTCGAACGCCAGCCGAGTCAGCTCTACCGCCTCAGGCACATCCATAGGGGCCAACACGATGTGGCGATAGTCCCCATGTCCGCCGCCGCGGGTGGCTTGGAAGTAGTCGCCCTGACCCCGGGCCATGTTGAACACCACCAGCGGAAGGCGGGCGTTGGTTATCTCCGACAGCGACTCCTGCATCAGCGACAGCCCTTGGCCGGTGGACCCGGTGGCGGCCAGATGGCCGGTGGTGGCCGCCCCCCAGGCCATGCCCACGGCCTCCAGCTCGCTCTCGGCATTCATGCACACGCCGTCTACCTCTGGCAACAGGGCGGCCATGTGCTCTAGCAATTCGGTGAACGGGGTCATCGGGTAGCCGGTGAAGAACCGGCAGCCGGCGGCCACTGCGGCCCGGGCCATGGCCTCTGATCCCTCCAGCAGCGCCCGGTCGCTCATTGTTCGCTGCCTGGTTGGATGGGCAGCTCCAATGGCGTGTCGTACTTGTACACCTGGAACACGAAATCGGGGCAGATCTGGGCGCAGGCCTGACAGCCCGTGCAGCCGGTCAGCAGGCGGGGATATCGGTAGCCCCGGGTATTGACCTCGTGGGTGGTCATCTCCAGCACCCGGGGCGGGCAGGCATCGATGCACAGGTCGCAGCCCTTGCAGGCCTCGACGTCGATGACCACGGTGCCCCGGACGGTCACGGTGTTCACGCGGCCATCTCCCAGCCGGTGGCCAGCGCACCCTCATTGGCCTCGATGAGCTGGCTGCGGTAGGGCGGAACCGAGCGGCGCATGCCCGCAACCAGTCCGTCCAAGCTCACCAGCCCGGACTTCCGCCCATACACCCCGGACATAACCATGGCCGCCAGCAGCGGGTTGCCCAGATCGGTGGCCGCATCGGTGGCGGGAACTTCCACCACTTGGTAGCGGTTGTGGTCTAGCTGTTCCTCGAATACCGAGGTGTTGACCAGCACCAATCCGTTGTCGCGGATGCGCTCCCTCAGCGGAGCCCAGTACTGGTGGTGCATCAATATGGCCGACCAGGTGGACGACAGCACCGGTGGCGCCTCAATGGGCTGGTCGCTGATCACCACCGTGCTGTCGGTATTGCCACCCCGCATCATGCCGCCGTAGCTGCCGAACACCAGCACCTCTTTGCCGTCAGCGGTCGCTCCCTGGGCGATGACTTGGGCGGCCAACTGCACTCCTTGGCCGCCGATCCCGGTGAGCATCAGCTCCCGCTCCCCGGTGGCCCGGTCGTTCATCGGCTGCGCCGGATTGGCCGGTTCGACACCGCTCATCGGCCCTTCCATACCGGGGGTCTTTTTTCCACGAATGCCAGAGGGCCCTCCAAGAAGTCCTCGGTTTGGGAGATCTCCCGGCCGTAGCGGGCCGCGATGGCGAAACCTTCGGCTTCAGTGGTCTCCAGTCCGTCGAGCACGGAATGGCGGATTGCCCGCACCGCCAGTGGGGGATTGGCCACGATGCGCTCGGCCAGCTTCTTGGCCTCGGCCAGTGCCTGGCCTGGTTCACAGATCACGTTCACCAGGCCCAACCCATGGGCTCGGTGGACATCAATGGTGTCGCCGATGAGGGCCAGTTCCATGGCGATGTTGGTGGGGATGCGGCGGGGGAGGCGGGTAACGCCCCCCTCGGAGGCCACTAGCGACCGCTTCACCTCGGGCAGGCCGAAGGCGGCTTCGGTCGAGGCCACCACCAGATCACAGCCCAGAACCAGCTCGAAGCCACCGGCAACCGCAGGACGGTCCACCGCGGCGATGACCGGCTTGTCCCGCTGGCGACGAGCGAACCGCCCGAAGCCCTCCTCGGCGGTGATGATTCCCGCCGCCCGCCCCTCGGAAAGCGCCTTGAGGTCGGCGCCGGCGCAGAACACCCTGCCGTTTCCGGCCAGTATGGCCACCCACAGGTCGTCGTCGGCCTCGAATCGGTCGAACGCCTCGCCGAGTGCGGCCGACAGTTCCGGGCTCATGGCATTGCGGGCCTCCGGGCGGTTCAGGGTGATGACCGCTACCCTTCCTTCGGCTTCGTACAGAACGAGATCCATCTCGACCATTCCTACTCGGGGTCCCTTACCTTCAGAAGCTGCTTGCCGTGATTGGCCCCGGAGAACAGCCGCAAGAAGGTGGTGGGGATGTTGTCGAAACCCTCCTGGATGTCGGTCTGGAAAGCGATCTGCCCGTCGGCCACCCACTGTCCCAAATCGGCCGAGGCTGCGGGCACTCGGTCCAAATGGTCGAACATCACGAATCCCTGAAGGGTGAGGCGCTTCTCGATGATCTCGAACATGTTGGACGGTCCTGGGCGGCGCAGTCCCTGGTTGTAGGTGGATATGGCACCGCACACCGCGACGCGCCCACCCTGGTTCATGTGGCTCATGACGGTTTCCAACATGTCGCCACCCACGTTGTCGAAGTACACATCCACACCGTTGGGGCATGCCTCGGCGAGGCGGGCGCTTACGTCCTCGTTCTTGTAGTCGATGGCAGCATCCAAGCGGGCCTCTTCCAGGAGCCAGCGGCACTTGTCGGCTCCGCCGGCGATCCCCACCGACCGGCAGCCCTTGATGCGGGCGATTTGGGCGGCCACCGAACCGGTGGCCCCGGCCGCGCCCGACGTCAATACCGTTTCGCCCGGTTGAGGACGGCCGATGTCGAGCAGGCCGATGTAGGCAGTGAGCCCGGTTCCCCCCATCGGGCCCAGCATCACCGGAATTGGCGTGCCCGGAGGCACCACCCGGACGTTGCCGTCAACCACCTCGTAGTCCTGCCAGCTCATCATGCCGCTCACCAGATCACCCTCGTTGAGCGCTGAGGTGTTGGATGCCACCACTTGGCACACGCCTGGACCGATCATGGGCTGGCCCAGCGGCGCAGGGGGCATGTAGGTGATGAAGTCTTCCAACCAGGTGCGCATGGCCGGCTCGAAGCTCAGGTAGCACAGTCGTACCAAGGCTTGGCCGTCTCCTGGTTCGGGAATGTCGGTTTCCCGGTACTCGAAGTTGTCTACGGTGACTGGCCCGTCGGGCCGGATGGCGTAGATCCACTGGCGGTTCATGTCGCCAACCTACCCCGGCTGGTGGGTGCGGCCCCTCAGCGGGCCGGGCGGACTCGCATCATCATGGTGGCCATCAGTCGGTCGCCTTTGCCCAGATCTCTGATTTCGGCCACTACCCAGCCTGAGGTTGGGTCGCCCATCCAGCGGCAGGTGCTGTACACCGGCCCGATCTTTCCGCCCAGCAGGTAGCGGATGTCCATATCTGCCACTACATGGGGCGATCCCAGATCGTGGGTGGCCAGGGTTTCGGCCCCCACCTCGCCCACCAGGGTGACCATGGCCCCCTGCATGATGCCGGCAGGGTTGAGCAGTTCAGGGGTCAACTCGACCTCCACATGGCCGGCGGCAGCATCCACCACCTCGATGCCCGCGACTTCGGCCAGCGGACGGTCGATGTCGGGAAGCCCCATGAGGTCGGGACGGGGAGGGTCGTGGATGGGTTTGGCCGGATCGCCGGGGCGTTGGTGGTGGCGTCCGAAGCCGATCTGGGCGTAGCCCATTTCGATGCCGTCGGGCGTGGTGAAGCGGCACTCGCAGGTCAGCGTGGAAGCCCCGGCCCGCAGCACCTCGGCATAGACGTCGATTTGATCGGGAAGGGGGACGGCCGTGGTGCGGAGTTGGAAGTCGGTGGTGAAGTGCCAGCACTCGGGGTCTTCCTTCTCGCCGATCATGCCGCCGGTGATGTCGGCGATCAGCATCAGCACCGAGGGCCTCACCTGACCGCCGTGGCACTGTTCGCCGAACACCCGAAGCATGCCGTACCCGGGCTGGGAGCTGGGGTCGCAGTAAATCCCCAGCTGGGCGAGAAGCATGAATCTCGAAGTTGATGGATCAGGGGCGTTCATTGCCCCACAGTTCTAGACGGTGACGCCCTCTAGGACCGTGTTCTTGAAGAAGTCTGGCCGGGCTTCGGAGAAAAAGCGGTGGGCGTTGCCGAAAGTGAAGGCCCGGAACTGGTCTTCGTTCAGCCAGCCGTGCTCCACCTGCTCCCACACCTCGGGCATGACTTCGGACATGTCGGGCACGTCCCAGTGGCCCACGTCGGAGGAGAAGATGGCGTTGAGGGTGGCCCCTTTGGGAAGGGCGCCGTCGAAGGCCAGTCGCACCAGCGGATCGTCGGCCTCGCAGCCGAACCAGTACGACCGGTCGATCTGCTCGAGGATGTCTTCGGGGGAGGTGATGCCGGCGGCCTCGAAGTCGTTGACCACCTCATCAGTGCTGATGCCCTTTTGCATCGTTCTCCCGAAACCGGCTGACAATTCGATGGGGTCGCCGGCCTCGGCCAGCAGAGAATCGAAGTACTCGGGCTCGAATCGGGCCGGGTCGTAGGCCTTCAGGCCCTCGGGACCGCGCTTTTCCCAGTGGCTGAAAAGGTCGCACACCATTTGGGCCCCCCAGGTGACGCCTCCTTCGAGGAAGCCGAGGCGCAGGTCGGGGAAGCGATGGGTGACTCCGCCGAAGAAGATCGACTTGGCGGTGGCCTCGCTGGCGCCGCCGAAGTTGCCCATGTGGTTGTAAGTGAAGTTGGAGATGGATCGGCGGCCGTCCCAGCCCATCGACCCGGAGTGGAGGCTGGCCGGGGTTTGCAGGTCAACCAGGCGCTGCCACAGGGGGTCGTAGTCGTAGGCCGAGTCCAAGCCCAGCGAGTCGATCCAAGTGGCCATCTCGCCGCCGGCGGGCAGTTGCCGGGACACGAAACCACCGATCATCACTGCTTTGAAGCCCAGTTCGGTGACGGCGAATTCCAGCTGCTCGACGGCCTCTTCAGGGGTGTGGGTGGGAATGGCGGCTACCGGGGTCAGGCGGTCTTGCAGGCCTTGGTAGCTGTCGGCCAGATAGCGGTTGAGGGCCCGGCAGAGCTTGTTGCGTATCTCGTCGTCCTTGTAGGCGGGAAAATTGAGTCCGATGCTGGGATAGCACACCGCGAAGTCCATCCCCAGCTCCTCGATCCGGTCGTGGAACAGAGCGGGTGACACTGCGGTGGCGAAGTCGCGGGTATTGGCCAGCGGAAGGGCCCACCACGGCCCCCGGAAGGAGCGCCGGTCCAGCCGCTCATCGGGCGAAAGGCCGCTCCAATTGGGCTCGCCGTTGAACGAGCAATTGGCCATCTGGGCGTAGAGGCCGCCTTCGAGCCCTTCGTCGAGGCAGTACTGGTGCAGGGCCGGATAGTGCTCGAACACGTGCCCGTCGGCATCGATGACGGGGTGGCCGAGGTCGGCTCGGATGTCGGCGGCGGATCGCTGGCTGCTCATGGCGGCAACGCTAGCTACTACCGTTGGTGTCTGTCTCAGCGACATCCGATTGAGAAGGTTTCAAAATGAGCACTGTTACTCCCGTTCGCCCTTGCATCTCGGCCGATTCTCACGTGACCGAGCCCGACAACACCTACGTCGACTACATCGACCCCAAGTTCCGGGATCGGGCGCCGCGGGTGGACTGGGCCGATGACATGGGCGTGTTCATGTCGATCGACAACGGGCGCAATCGCATGCCCTTCGGCATGATCGCCGCCGCCGGCAAGAGCTGGCACGAGATCAGCATCACCAGCGGCACCCGCTGGGAGGAGCTGCACCCCGGCGGATACGACCCGGTGGCCCGGCTGGAGGAGCAGGACCGCGACGGGGTGGTGGCCGAGGTGATCTACCCGTCGGTGGGGATGACCATCTGCAACCATCCTGACGGCGACTACAAGAAGGCCTGTTTCGACGCCTACAACCGCTGGATTGCCGAGTTCAACTCCCACTCTCCTGAGCGGCTCATCGGGTTGGGCCAGACCGCGATTCGCTCGGTGGACGAGGCCATTGCCGACTTGGAGGCCATGCGGGATCTCGGCCTGAAAGGGGTCATGCTTCCGGGCTACGCGGCCTCGGGCCTCGACTACGACCATCCCGACTTCGACGCCTTCTGGGAGGCGTCGGTGTCGATGGAGATGCCGTTGTCGTTCCACATCCTCACCTCGGGCAACGACCACCCCATGGCCGCTCACTTCCGGGGGCCCAAGATCAACTCGTTCCTGGGCATCATCCGGGGCAACCAGGACATCATCGGCACGCTGATCTTTGGCGGTGTGTTCGAGCGCCATCCCGACCTGAAGGTGGTGTGCGTGGAGGCCGACGCCGGCTGGGCGCCGCATTGGATGTATCGGGCCGACCACGCCTATAACCGGCATCGCAACTGGCTGGAGAGCGCCGAGCTGTCCAAGAAGCCCAGCGACTACTTCCGGGAAAACGTGTACCTCACCTTCCAGGACGACTGGGTGGCGTTCAAGCTGCTCGACCTGATGAACGTGAACCGGGTTATGTGGGCCAACGACCACCCCCACTCCGACGCCACCTGGCCCTGGTCTCAGGAGATGCTCACCGAGCAGACCACCCACATGACCGACCACCAGCTAGACCGCGTCCTGCGCGACAACTGCGCCGAGTTATACGGCTTGACTGTCTAGATCGATTTCAGCCACTGGCTGGGTTTTTTCATATTTTCGGGCCTATTTCAGGGAGGAATGTGTCACTGGGGTTGGTATAATTTCATTTATGGAATTTACGTTGAACCCCAGTAAAGGCGGCACCGGTGCAAGCGGGGCTAGTGCCGGTGCTGATGCGGGTTTCGGGTTCCCGGACTATTCGCAGGTCAGCGCTTCAGAGCTGTTGGGATTGATGGCCGAGGCCGACCTGTTGCGCCGCCGGGCGGAGGGCTACCTCGTCGGCCTGGTTGTGCGCTATGGCGAACTCGAAGGGCCGGGGGCGGCGGCGACGGTGTGCCATCAGCTCGGCATCAGCGCCTACCGGGCCCGCCGGCTGGCCAAGACGGCCGAGAGCCTCACTGCCCTGCCCGGGTTCTTGGGCGCGGTCCAAGATGGCCGCATCTCCGCGGACCAGGCCGGGCTGGTGGCCGAGTCGCACAAGCGGGCGCCGATGAGCTCAGACGACCAGCAGGAGCTACTGGGTCTGGGCGGCTGGCAGGGCCACGACGAGTTCAAGAAGACGGTGGCGGCCCGCGAAGACCAGCGCCGCGCCGACGACGGGATGGGACGCGCCGAGCGCCAAAGGGCCCGCCGCAGTGCCAAGGTGTTCGACGGCAGCGGCGGCATGGTCGTGTTGCACGCCGAGTTGGACCAGGAAGCCGGCGAGCGGGTCAAGATCGCTCTCGGTTCTATGAGCACAATGATGCTCGGCGACGACATCGCCTACGACCCCATACGCACCTTCGAGCAGCGCAAAGCCGACGCGCTGGTCGCGCTCATCACCCAACAACCCGCCGAGTCCCCCACCGGGGCGGCCGACGGCCCGGATTGCGGGATCCGCCCGCAGAAGACGGTGCTGGTGGTGACCGCCGACTACGACACCCAAACGGGCCGATACCGCCTCCAACCCCCACCCCGGCCCAGCCCCAAAACCCACCCGCCACCCCCGCACCAACCCCGCCAACAACAGATCGCCGCCTAAGCCCGACCCCGGCAGACACCATCGCCATGATTTGATGGAGGCCGTGCAGGAACCGATCCCGAGGCTTGCTGGGCTGGTGTTCGGCCTGATGCTCATCGCCAGCAGCTGCCAGTCGGACCCAACGATCCTGGAACAAGCCCTCGACCCCGGCACCGCAACGCCCACTGAAGAGCCGTCGCCCGCTGCGCTCCCTTCGCATTCACCAACGCCGTCGGCATCCCCAATTGCGACGGAAGTCCCCGGTAGGACCGTTCAGACACCGGAGCCGACCGAGACCCCAACACCAACCGGCATTCCTGTACCAGAACTGCCCACCGAGACTCCAGATTCCCGTGGAGTCAAGGGTCCAGGAGCATACGAAGGACGCACGGTGTACTTCCTTGATATGCCTGAGGTGTTCTTGCCGGGAGATTCCCGGCTGGAAGGAGAACCATTTGTTGCGATTGGGGCCATGCCCTCAGCGATCATCGCTTCCACGGTGGAGTGCGACATCGTGTCCGTCGACTCTCAGACAGGAGTTGCAACGATTCTCAGTACCTACGTCGGCGGAGATTGCAGCGACCAAGGACTTGAGTATCGGGAGTACTCCGGATCGGCCGAAATCGCCCCTGGCTTTATAGAAGACGTGGAGTGGGTCGATCCGAAGTATGTGCTTACCGGCAACTGCTGCGAACCGGCGGTGGGAAGATTCGAGGTATTGGATATCGAGAACCATGACCAGCCGTATCGACTGTCTCTGTTTGGCTCATATCCGTCAATCAGCGATAGAGGCGAGCTCTTGTTCTCCGCTGGGGGATTCGATGTCCGGTCTGAATTTGCAGCTCTCGGCATCGCTCCATTTGAAGTCAGCTACAACGACTCTGATCCGAGCTATCCCTCCTATCAACAAGTCGGAGATGTGTCCTACCACACCCTGGCTTTGGACGATGCAGGGGAGGGGACTCTCAACCGGCACAGCTTTGTGTATCGAACAACTTGGATGGCAGACGACGTCATAGCAGTTGGGATTTGGACATCAAGGGGAGAGTCGGGCTGGTTACCGTGGGTGGCGCAGATCGACTTGGATTCTGGTCCGGTCGTGGCCAACTCCCGTGGTGTGGGGTGGATGCACCCTACGGGTGATCAGCTCGGCAACCTGGTAGTTGCCGAACAGCAATGCTTCGGGTACTTGTCTCAATGCATCGGATCGCCATCGAAAGTAGTGGTGGTCGACTCTGAGACGCTGGTCCCGCTCTACGAAGTAGATGCAGAGGACACGATCGTCGATATGGACTTGGTGCGGGGCTGGCTGCTGATAACGCTGGTTGACGGGCGGATGGGGACGTTGGACCTGAGCGATGGGACGTTCAACCTCCTGGCCAACGGCATTCGCAATGCCGTTTGGCAGGAGTAGGAGCCTTTCGGCAATGTTGGGATTTTAGCTTCGGCAGTCTTGGGAATATTTTGTCGGCAATTATGGGATTTTTGGGTCGGCAGATATAGGATTTACCTATGGATGATCCGAGGGTCAGAACGGAGGACCTATATCCCCGAGCCGTGGAATGGCTGGTAGCTGAGGAGCTGTTATCGGTCTTTCCCGCCCTATTGGTGGTTGGCCCTCGGGGCTGTGGCAAGTCCACGTCGATGAGTCGGTTCGCCGATGCCACCCTCGACCTGTCCGAACCCGGAGACCGACTGGCAGCCACAGAAGACCCTGATGGGGCACTGACAATAACGGACGGCACGCTTTTGGTGGACGAATGGCAAGAGGCCCCCGAAATTCTCGGCGCGATCAAGCGAGCTGTGGATTCCGACCGCTCCCGTCGTCCAGGGCGGTTTATTGTCACCGGTTCAGTCCGGGCAGCCCAACAGGCGGCCACATGGCCGGGCACAGGACGCCTTATCCGAGTCCGGATGCACGGCCTAACCCGAGCTGAGTTGGAGCGCGTCGAGCGGTACAACCCGATCGACGTTCTGTTCAATCTCGGTCAGGTGCAGTTCGGGCAATCGGAGTGGAATCGCAACGACTACCTCGAGGCAATAGTGGGTGGGCGCTTCCCGGTGGCAGTGGAGTTGAGCGGAAGGAATCGTGGCCGGTGGTATCGCGCCTATGTCGAACAGCTCATCGACCGGGACTCACGGCAAGTCTCCGCCCGCGCGCCGCGGGCGGGAAAGTTGCGTTCGGTGCTGGAGTCGTGCGCCGCGAGAACGGGCCTGGAGCTCAACAAGCAAGCCGCTGCTCGCGATGCCGGCGTTGACTTCAAGACCGCAGATGGTTACCTCGGCTTGCTTGAAGACCTCAGCGTCATCAGCCGGATCCCGGCATGGCACACGAAGCGGCTGCAACGGCTAACCCGGTCGCCCAAGGCGTTCTTGGTCGATCCTGGTATGGCTGCCCACCTTCTCAACGTCGATTCCGTTTCTCTGGGCCGAGATTCTGCACTGGTGGGCCAGATGTTCGAGACCTTCGCGGCAACAGAATTGCTGTCTCACTTCGAAACCACACAAGAAGAGACCCAGATGTTCCACCTGCGAGACCGCGACGGCAAGGAGGTGGACATTGTGCTGGAGAGCCACGGCAGGATCGTGGGAGTCGAAGTCAAGTCTTCAAGCGTCGTCAGCCGCGATGACGCCAGAGGGCTCCTGTGGTTGAGAGACCGACTGGGGGATGACTTCGCCGGCGGTGCGATTCTCAGCAGTGCGTCAGTCCCCTTCCAAATCGACGACCGAGTGTGGGCGCTACCCCTCAGCGCGCTGTGGAATCCTCCTGGTCGCTAGTGCGGAGGGCTTGCCAGACCCGTTCTGGGGTGCAGGGCATGTCGATGTGGGTGACGCCGAGGGGGGATAGGGCGTCGATGATGGCGTTTTGGACGGCGGGGGGTGCGGCTATGGCGCCGCTCTCGGCCACTCCCTTGGCGCCCAGGGGGTTGCGGTCGGTGGGGGTTTCGATGAAGTGGGTCTCTACTTCGGGGACATCGCTGGCCGCGGGGACGAGGTAGTCGGCCAGGCTGACGGTAAGCGGGTTGGCGTCGGCGTCGTAGCGCATTTCCTCGAACAGCGCGACGGCGATGCCCTGCACCGCCCCGCCCTGCACCTGGCCTGAGGCCTGCGTCTCGTTGAGCACGCGGCCGCAGTCGGTGACGGCGACGTGGCGAATCAGGTCTACTTCGCCGGTCTCGGTGTCGACTTCAACAACTGCGACATGGGTGCCGCCGGGGAAGGTTGGTTGGCCTTGGTCGAAGGCAGCAGTGGCCTCGGTGCCGGCCAGCTCGGCTAGCGGGATACTGGCTGACGGGGTGCCGCGGACCCTCAATGTGGCGTCAGGGTGGAACTCGATGTCGTCGGCCGCGGCCTCCAACCGGTCTGCGGCTCGGTGCTTGAGTTGATCGAGCAGCAGTTCTGCCACCTGGACGGCAGAGCTGCCGGCCAGCGATGCCGATCGGGAGCCGAAGCTGCCTAGAGCATGACGGAACCGGCCGGTGTCGGGGGTGGCGGCCACAACCTGTATGGGATCCAGGCCCAGGGTGTCGGCCGCGAGGCGGGCGGCAACAGTCTGCATGCCCTGGCCAATGGGGGCGATGCCCGCATCAATCTCGATACGGCCGTCGTCCGTGACTCGGGCCGAGGCCGGTTGGCAGGGTTCGTGGCGGCCGGTGAAATCGGCCCAACAGCTCAGGCCGATGCCCAGCAGCCGGTGATCTCCCGAAGCTCGGCGGGCGGCTTGTTCTTCTCGGAGCTTTTGGTAACCGATTTCTTCGAGAGCCTGTTCCAATGAGCCAAGGTGGTCGGCTTCATCCATGACCAGTTCGCCGGGGGTCTGTCGGGGGAAGTCCTCTGGCAGGAGCAGGTTGCGACGGCGGACTTCGGCCGGGTCCAGCCCCAGCTTTCGGGCCAGATCGTCCATGGCCCGCTCCAGCAGTCCGATGGCCTCGGCCCGGCCTGGACCTCGGTAGGGGCCGGTGGGAACGGTGTTGGTCATCACCGCCGAAGCGGTGACCGCTACTTGGTCGATCCGGTAGGGGCCGGGGAGCAGCCGCTGGGTTTGCAGCGGCTCGAACGCGCCCATTCCGGCATAGCCGCCCACGTCGGCGCTCACCTCTGCACTGAGGGCGCTCACGACGCCGTTTGAGTTGGCGGCCAGCGTGATGCGCTGATCCTGGTCGCGGGCCTGCATCGACAGCAGATTCTCGGGACGGGATTGGACGAGGCGCAGCGGACGGCTCAGCCGCAGGGCCAACTGGGCAGCCACCGCAAACAGGCCGTTCTCTCCCCAGCACTTTCCCCCGAAGCCGCCACCGATGGGTGGGACCACCACGCTGATCTGATCGTCACCTACGGCCAAGGTGCTGGCCAGCTCGCCGTGGGTGAGAGACGGCATCTGAGAATTGACGTGGACTACCACCCGGTCGCCGTCGGGCACGACCAGGCCGGCAATCCCCTCAATGGGGGAGCACGCAATTCGGGGATAGTGCTGTGAGGCGGTGACGGTCACGTCGGCGTGTTCGAGAGCGGGACCGACCGCGGCCGGATTGCCGGACGGGGCGGCGAGCACGGTATTGGAACCGTGCTGGGGGTGCAGGAGCGCAGCGCCTACTTCGGTGGCAGAGGTCAGATCGGGAATCGGGGGCAGCGGCTCGTAGTCGACCTCCACTAGCTCGCAGGCGTCGGCCGCGATCGCTTCGCTCTCCGCAACAACGGCGGCTACCGCTTCACCAACGTAGGCCACTGATCCCTGGGCTAGCGGGGGTCTACTGATCTCGACAGGGGTGACCCCCTCCACGCTGGGCTGGGTGATCAGATCGAGATCATCGGCGGTGAACACTCCAATCACGCCGTCGAGAGTCTCGGCGGCAGATGTGTCGATATTGGCAATTGCCGCCCGGGCCACGGGAGACCTCACAAACGCCAGCCACAGCGCGCCTTCTGCATTGAGGTCGCCGCCGAAGCGGGCTCGGCCGGTCAGCAGGTCGAAGTCCTCGACCCGGCCTTCCCAAGTGCCCACAGCTAGAAGTCCCTAGAGGGCTTCTTCGATGACGGTGCCCTTGAAGAAGTCGGAGTTGGTGCCGGCCCATAGCGACATCGGGTGCTCAAATGTGAAGGCCCGAAAGTCGGCCTCGTCGAGGATGCCGTCGTCCACCAGTTCGTAGGCCTCGGGCAGCACTTCGCGCACGTCGGGGACGTCCCAGTGGCCCACGTCGGAGGCGAAGATGCCTTTCACCACTTGGCCTTTGGGGGTCACCGTTCGGTTGAAGCCGATGGCGGTCATGGGGTCGTCGGCCTCGCAGCCGAAGTGGAAGCGATCCCAGATGGCCAGGATGTCCTCGACGGTGTCCACACCGCTGAGGGCGAACTCGTCGATGGTGGCGGGGTCTTCGTCGGGCTCGCTCAGCATGTGCAGCGCTTCTTGGAGGCGGTCGCGGTGGCTGTTGGCTGATTCCGTCCCGTAGGCGTCGAACAGCTGGCCCAACTCGTCCATGTCCACCGCGGCGGGGTCGTAGTGGCCGATGGCGTCGCGGTTGCGCTTCTCCCAATGGCCGATCACATCGGACAGCAGGTTCACCCCCCAGGCCACGCCCCCCTCGAGGAAAGCCCAGCGCAGGTCGGGAAAGCGGTGGGCCACGCCGCCCATGAACACCGCCCGGCACAGAGCCTCGCCGGCGGCGGCGAAGTTGCCCAGGTGGTTGTACACATAGTTGGTCTCCGACGTGCGGCTGCCCCAGCCCATCCCCGCGGAGTGGAAGGTGGGCGACACGCCGAGTTCGGTGCACCGCTGCCATACCGGGTCGTAGTCGTAGGGGGAATCCATTCCCAGGGTGTCCATGCGGCGGGCATGACGGTGGCTGGTGTTCTCCCGGTCCACCGGACGGGGTACCAGCCCGGTCATCATCACCGGGCGCATGCCCAGTTCGCCTACGGCGAAGTCCAGCTCGGCGATGGCTTCCTCGGGGGTGAACATGGGGATGATGGCCACCGGCATGAGGCGGTCGCGATAGGGCTCGTAGGCCTGGTGGAAGTAGAGGTTGAACGCCCTGGCCGCGCCCAGGCGCAGGTCTTCGTCTTCGAGGCCCATGCAGGTCAGCCCGTAGGTGGGATAGAGCACAGCCAGGTCGATCCCGATCTCATCCAGCCGCTCGTACAGCAGCTTGGGCAACAAGGCCGTGGCCCGGTCGAGGGTGTTGCGGGCCGGCAGGCCCCACCAAGCAGAGCGCATCATCCCCGCGGCCCGGCGTTGCTCCAAGCTCAGATCGATGGATTTCCGAGCGCCGTATTCCACGACTTTGAACTTGTCCACCAGTTCGGGACCGCCGACGGTAGCCATGATGTCGTGAACTTCGGGGAGAAACTCGATGATGTGGCCATCGGAGTCGATGATCGGGTGGTCGATGGCATCGCGGATGCGCCGCACCTCGGCGCTGGGCTCAAAGGTCATGGGGGACAGACTAGGACTCCGGCTGATGGCAGTGTCAGGCGTACACTTCGGCGGTATGCGAGGCATCATCAGCTTCGGGGGCTACGTGCCGTACCGCCGCCTGGACCGAACGGCAATTGCCGCGGTCATGGGCCGCGGCGGTGGGCGGGGCACCCGATCGGTGGCTTCCTACGACGAGGACACCACCACCATGGGGGTAGAAGCGGCCCGACTGGCCCTGCGCCCGGTTGATGCTGAGCCCAAGGCGCTGTGGTTCGCCACCGCCGATCCCGCCTATCTGGAGAAGACCAACGCCACCGCAATCCATGCCGCGCTGCGCTTGGACACTTCGGTGGGGGCGCTGGACTTCGGGGGCGCGGTTCGCTCGGGCATCGGGGCGCTGCGAACCGCCCTGCATGCCATAGGACCCACACTGGTGGTGACCGCTGACATGAGGGGCGGTCTGCCCACCGGCGCTGATGAAGCCGCGGGGGGCGACGGTGCCGCCGCATTCTTGATCGGCACCGAGGACGACGGGCCGGTGGTGGCCGAGTTGCTGGGGTCGGCGTCGGCCACCGAGGAGTTTGTGGACCGCTGGCGCCAGCCCGGATCGCCAAGCACCGGCCAATGGGAAGAGCGATTTGGCGAGACCCGCTACGGTCCGCTGGCTGCCCAGGCCTGGAAAGAAGCACTGGGCGCGGCGGGGGTCGAAGCGGGCGATGTGGATGTGGCCGTGGTGGCCGGATCCCACGGCCGTGCGGTCAAGCGGGTGGCCGGGCAACTCGACGTGGCACAGGTGGCCGACGACTTGGCTGCGGCAGTGGGCAATACCGGCACCGCCCATCCGGGATTGGTGCTGGCCAGCGAACTGGAGCAGGCCGAGCCCGGTCAGATCATTGCGGTGGTAATGCTGGCCGACGGGGTGGAGGTGCTGATCCTGCGGACCACTGAGGCGCTGGCTGCTTACACGCCGGCCATCCCGGTAGCCGACCAGATCGCCGGTGGTGCCGAGGTGAGCTACGCCACGTTCTTGCAGTGGCGGAACATGATCCAGGTGCAGCCTCCCAACCGACCCGAGCCGACCCGGCCGTCGTCGTCGGCCGCGGCTCGAGCCCAAGACTGGAAGTACGGGTTTGTGGGCAGCCGGGGGACTGAGAGCGGGACGCTGCACCTGCCGCCGGCCCGGGTGTCAATCCGCTCCGAGGACGAGCTCGACGCCATGGATCCCGCCCCCATGGCCGATGTCGGGGCCACCGTGGTGACCTTCACCATCGACCGGTTGGTTTACTCGGTGAGCCCGCCGGTGGTGTTCGCGGTGGTGGACTTTGACGGGGGCGGCAGGCTCCCGGTGGAGTTGACCGACGTGGATCCCGATGCGGTCCGCATCGGGCAGCGGGTGGAGATGACTTTCCGGCGGCTGTACGAGGCCGAGGGCATCTACAACTATTTCTGGAAGGCCCGCCCAGCGCGGTCGGGGCCGGCGTCGGATTAACGGGGAGGCGACATATGGCTAGCCATGGCATCAAAGACCAGGTGGCGATAATCGGAATGGGATGCACCCAGTTCCGGGAGCACTGGGACAAGGGCACCGACGACCTGCTGATCGACGCCGCCTCCGCGGCGTTCGATTCCGCGGGCGTGGCCAAAGACGACGTGGACGCCTTCTGGCTGGGCACCGCCTCCAGCGGCATGAGCGGATTGACGCTGAGTCAGCCGCTGAAGCTAGAGGGCAAGCCGGTCACCCGGGTGGAGAACTTCTGCGCCACCGGCTCGGAGGCCCTGCGCCAGGCCTCCTATGCGGTGGCCAGCGGTGCCTACGACGTGGCCATGGCCATAGGGGTGGAGAAGATCAAGGACTCCGGCTACCAGGGGCTGAACGCTGCACCCGCCCCCCACGACGGCACCAAGCGGAACCTGACCGCCGCGGCCATGTACAGCCTGGTGCTGCCGGCCTACGCCGCCCGTTACGGGGTGGACGAGGACGAACTGCGCATGGTTGTGGCCAAGATCGCCGAGAAGAACCACCGCAACGGGGCGCTCAACCCCCTGGCCCAATTCCGCCGGGAGATGCCGGCCGAGAAGATCTGCGAGATGGCCTCGGTGGCCGGACGGCTGTCGGTTTTCGACTGCTCCGGGGTGGCCGACGGCTCAGCGGCGGCCATCGTGGTGCGAGCTGAAGATGCCCACCAGTACTGCGACGACCCGCTGTACATCAAGGCGCTCTCGTTCGTGTCGGGCACCGGCGGTGGGCTTATCGATCCCGATTACGACTACACCACGTTCCCGGAGTGCGAGATGGCCGGGGCCGACGCCTACCGTCAGGCGGGCATCGAAGACCCCCGCTCGTCGCTAGCCATGGCCGAGGTCCACGACTGCTTCACCCCCACCGAGATGGTGCTCATGGAAGACCTTGGCTTCTGCGAGCGGGGCACGGCGTGGAAAGAGGTGCTGGCTGGCACCTTCGAGCGCACCGGCGACATGCCCATCAACACCGACGGCGGACTCAAGGCCTTCGGCCACCCGGTGGGCGCCTCCGGCCTGCGCATGCATTACGAGTGCTGGCTCCAACTCCGCGGCCAAGCCGGAGACGACCGCCAGATCGACCTGTCCAACCGCAACCTCGGCCTCGTCCACAACCTCGGCGGCTACCCCGGAGAAATGGTCTCCTTCGTCTCCATCCTCGGCCCCGGCCTGGGCTAGCGGGGCCAGACTTGGGGGCAGCGGGGGTGGTTGACGGGGTCGCCTTCGGTGACTTCGGAGTGGTGGGGCTTTAGGGGGGTGCCCCGCTTGAAGCGGTAGACGGTGCCGTCGCCGCAGTAGCGCACCGAGATGGCCCGGCGCCATTGGTCGGTCACGTTGGCGTGGGCGCCATGAAGGGTCATGGCGTGGTGGACAGCCACGTCTCCAGGCTCCATGTCGAAGCAGAGCAGATGCTCGGCGTCGTCCCGGTCGTAGTAGGGGACCTCCTCGCCGTCGGTGTCGGGCATGGAGAGTTGGCTCACGAACCAGTTGGGCCGGAAGTTCCGCTCCCAGCGGTGTGAGCCCTTCACATAGACGGTGGCCCCGGTTTCAACGGTGATGGGGTCGAGCGGGCACCAAGTGGTACACACCTTGTCGCCCTCCAACTGGAAGTAGGCCATGTCTTGGTGAATTGAGGTGGGTTCCTCGGTATGGGGCTCCTTCACCAGCACACTGTCCTCGTAGAACCACAGCTCCTGGCTCTTCATCAATTCAGCGGCCAACTGGGGCAGGGGCGACTGGGTAGCGAAGTGCTCGAAGTCGGCATCGTCCCACCAGTGGTCGGTGCCGCCGTGGAATTGACCTCGGGGGGCGCCCCTCTTGGCCGCGGTGGGGTCGTTGAGCACCGTCCCCCCGCTGGGAGGAACCACCATGGCCCCCATCTCGGTCATGTTGTTCATCGCCTCGGATCCCAGAGCTCGCTCCACCGGCTTGGCCATCGAGGCCAATGTGTCATCAGAAAGCACGCCTCGGACAACCACCACGCCGTCGCGCCAAAAGGCCTCGATCTCTTTTTCCGTCACCAGTGCCATAGCGATAATCCTTACATCTGTTCCAGTTCGGGGGGCATGCCCAGGTGCACCAGGCTCTCGGCGGTGGAACCCTGGGGGGTCCAATCGACAGTGTCCATGGCGTTGGCCATGCCCTGGGCCACCGATTCCATGGTCAAGTCGATCTCTTGCGCGGGGGAGGCGGCGTACACGATGCGGGCGAACTGGCCGCCGCCCACGGTAAACGCCTCGCCGGTCACCGTGCATTGATCGCTCACCAGATGGGCCACCACCGGGGCCACCCTCTCGGCGCCGAAATGGGTGCGAAGATGCGACTTGAACGGAGACTCGGGCAGGCCCTCGGTCAAACGGGATATAGCCGCGGGCAACAGCAGGTTGGCGGTGATGTTGTGGGCCTGACCGAATATGGCCTCGGTTCGGGTGAAGCCGAACAACCCCGACTTAGTGGCGGCGTAGGAGGCAGTGGGGTTGCCGAAGCAGGCGGGAGAGCCGGTGTTGATGATTCGCCCGTAGCCCCGCTCCACCATGTGGGGCCACACCGCCTTGGCGGTGTTGAGGCACCCAAGCAGGGTCACCCCCACGTGGCGGTGCATGTCGTCGGCGTCGATGTCGGGAAAGAACGACGCGCTGGCGAACCCGGCGTTGTTGATGAGAATGTCGATCCGGCCCCAGGCCTCTAGTGCACTGGACACCAACGCCTCGGCGGTGGACGGGTCGGCGACATCGCCGTTGTTGGCGATGGCCTCACCGCCGGCGTCGCGGATTCGTTGGGCCGCCGCCTCGGCGATGTCGGGATTGATGCCCTGCTCGGCCAGCCCCAGCGTGCCGTTGCCAAAGTCGTTGAGCACGACCTTGGCGCCGCGTTCGGCCAGGTAGCTGGCGTGGGCGAAGCCGAGGCCGATCTTGTCTCCCGCGCCAGTGACCAGGGCCACCCGATCTTGGAACTCTTCAGACACGATTGATCACGCTCCGTTCAGGTGGGGGGCGAGTGTCTCGAGGGTTTCGAGGCTGGGACGGGTCTTGTCCACGGAGTCGAGCGGTTGGATGCACACGTGGGTGGCGCCGGCCTCGTGGTGTTGGCGCACTCGCTCCACCAGAGCGTTTTCGTCCCCCCAGGCCACCACCGCATCGACCACCTCGTCGCTGCCGCCGTCATCGAGGGCGCTCTCCTCGAAGCCGCAGCGCATGAGGTTGTTGCGGTAGTTGGGCATTTGCAGCGGGCCGACCATGGAGGCGCGGGCCCGCTCCCGGGCGCGCTCCGAGCTGGTCTCCAGCATCACCTTCTGCTCCGGGCAGATCCAGGCATCGGGACCCATGATCTCTCGGGATCGCCGGGAGTTCTCGGGCGGGGCGAAGTAGGGATGAGCGCCGAGGGTGCGCTCGGCGGCCAGCTTCAGCATCAGCGGACCGAGTGCGGCCAGCACCATGGGCGGTTCGCCGTCGAGTTCCGGACCCCACCACATGGCGTTGTCCATCTTGTCGAGGTACTCCCGCATCGACGGGATGGGGGCGGGGTATGGCTTTTGCTGCATCCGCTCTACCGGAGCTTGATGCGACACCCCGAGGCCGAGCAGAAAGCGCCCCCCCGACTGGTCGTGCAGCTCCTTCTGAGCGCAGGACGTGGCCTGGGCCTCCCGCAGGTGGATGTTGACCACCCCGGTGGCCAGCACCAGCGTTGTGGTGTGGTTGAGCAGCAGGGAGGCGTGGGCAAACGGGTCGCGGCCGAAGGCGTCGGGGATCCACAGGGCGCCGTAGCCCAACTCCTCAACCCGCTGGGCGAACTCAATGGCCTCGCCGGTGGAGAAGCTGTCGGTGCGGGTCCAAACCCCGACATGGCCGATATCCATGGTCATGGCGTCAACGTAGCGGCCCGCCGATGGCGGTGAGATGGTCAGGCGACCACTTGGCGATCGTGGAGCCCCGCGATCGCAGTGCCTGAGAGGCCGAGCACGTCGGCCAGCACCTCGTCGGTGTGCTGGCCCAGTCGGGGGGCGGGGCCGGGATCGGCCACGTTGTCGGCGGGGAAGCGAAGCGGGGGGCCGGGGGTGAGGTACTGCCCAGTCTCAGGGTGGTCCACCTCGGCAAACAGCGGATTGGCCGGGGAGCAGCGGGGGTCGTTGGCCACCATTTCCAGCATCGATTGGTAGCGGCCCCAGCACACCCCTTCGGCGTCGAGCGCAGACGATGCCTCGGCCAGGCTGTGCTGGGCGCACCACTGGGCCACCAGCGGATTGAGGCGGTCTAGGGCCAAATAGCGATCACCGTCGACCCGGGTGAAATCCAAGCCGGTCTCGGCCTCTAGCGCAGCCACTTCTTCGGCGATCCTGCAGGCGGCAACAATGCCTTGCCACTGGCGGGCGCTCACCGCCACAATCTGGATCCGCTCGCCGTCGGCCAGCTCGAAATCCCGCCCGAAGGCGCCGTAGATGTCGTTGCCGATCCGGGGCCGCTGGGTGCCCAGGAGCTGGGCCTCGGCCACGTGTCCCAGCATAGAAACCGCAGCCAGGGCCACATCCGACAGGGCTAAGTTCACCAGGCTCCCCTCCCCGGTGCGGGATCTTTGGCGCTCGGCGGCCAGAACCCCAACCGCGGCGGTCTGGCCGCAGATGATGTCCCAGGCGGGCAGCACATGGTTGATGGTTCCCTCGGTGCCGGTGAGCCAGGGATAGCCCACCGCGCAGTTCACGGTGTAGTCCACCGCGGTGGAGCCGTCGTGGTTGCCGGTGATGGCCACCATGATCAGGTCGTCGCGGTGCTGGCGAAGGCTCTCATACGACAACCACCCCACGGCGGGGAAGTTGGTGGTAAAGATGCCGGCATCGGGGCCGGGGGCGGTGGCCAGAGCGGTGATCAGCTCCCGTCCCTCGGGGGAGCGGAGATCGACCTGGATCGACCGCTTGCCCTTGTTCAGCCCCTGCCAGTAGAGCGACTGGCCGTCGGGGGTGAGCGGCCAGCGGTGGTAGTCGATGCCGCCGCCGATGGCGTCGAAGCGGATCACGTCGGCGCCGTGTTGGGCCAGGGTCATGCCTCCCGATGGGCAGGCCACGAAGGCCGATCCCTCCACCACCCGCATCCCGGAGAGCACGCCGCTCATGGTCAGGCCTCCAGCAGGGGCAGGACCTCGGCGCCGAACCGGGCGATCTGGTCGATGTACTCGGACGCGTCGCGAGATCGAAAGAACAGAAACAGAACCGAGGTACCCAGTTCGTGGGCGTAGCGAAGCGACTCCGCCACCTTGTCGGGAGAGCCGCCGATATACGGCCATCCCGGCGCAAACAGCCCCTCCGGCGGGTCGCCGACGTAAACGGTCCCGGCCAACCAGCCGAGGTCCACTTCATTGAGATCGCGGCCCACCACATCGGCATGAGCCCGCATGTAGTCAATCTGCTCGGCCATGGCCTCCCGAGGTGTGCCCTGGGGAATCCAGCCATCGCCCCGCTCCACCACCCGGCGCAGGGCTGGGCGGGTGCTGCCCCCGATCCAAATGGGAATCTGGTCCTGCGCGGCGGCGGGGCCCACTCCCACATCATTGAATTCGAAGAACTCTCCGCTGAACTCGCAGAATCCGCCAGCCGCCCCCACGGCCACCCGCACGGCGTCGATGGCCTCGTCGGTCATTCGGCCCCGGTCGGCGAAGTTCAGTCCCAGGGCCTCAAACTCAGCTTCGACGTGACCGGCACCCACTCCCAGCAAAGCTCTTCCGCCGGTCAGGTGGTCGAGGGTGCAGAACGAATTCGCGGTGGTCAGAGGATGTCGGTAGGGAAGGACGTAGACCTCCGACAGCAGCCGGATGGTGCTGGTGGCTGCACCCAGGAAGCCGAGCGTGGCAATGGGGTCGTACCAAGTGGTGGACATGTGGGCGGCGTACTCGTTGTCGGGGATGGCGATGTGGTCGCACACTCCCACAAACCCGAGTCCGGCGGCCTCTGCGGTTTGGGTAATGGCCACCAAGTCGTCCACGGTGGCGTCGGGTTCCCACGGCTGTCGGATCCGCTCGTTGAGGGTCTGGATCGGCAGCTGGATCCCACAGAGAATCTCGCCGTCGGCAGTTATGCGCGCCATGGGGTCATTGTGGTGGTTGAAGGCCGAGGCTGTCGAAGAGGAACGCCCGTTGCAGCAACAGCAGGTTCTCGGCCACCTGTTCCTGGGGGGTCATGTGAGTGACGCCGGGCAGGGGGAGCACCTGATGGGGGCGGCCGGCTTCGAACAGGGCTTGGGACAACTGGAGGGAGTGGGCCGCGAACACATTGTCGTCGGCCAAGCCGCAGATCAGCAGCAGGGGCCTGGTGAGATCTTCGGCCAGCTCAAGCAAGCTGGTGCGGGCATAAGCCTCGGGGTTGTGTTCGGGGTGGCCCAGATAGCGCTCGGTGTAATGGGTGTCGTAGAGCCGCCAGTCGGTAACCGGCGCCCCGGCGATTGCAGCATGGAACCGGTCGGGCCGGGCCAGAACGGCCAAAGCGGCCAGATAGCCGCCGAATGACCAGCCCCGCACGGCCACTCGGCCCAGGTCGAAACGGGGGTGCTGTTCGGCCAGCGCATCAATGGCGTCGATCTGGTCTTCGAGCACCGGATGGGCCAGATCGCCCGCCACCGCTCGTTCCCAGGCCGGGCCGCGGGCGGGGGTGCCTCGGCCATCGGTGATCACCACCGCGAAACCCTGTTCGGCGAACCACTGCGACACGAGAAACGGCGAGCGGGCCTTGAGCACTCGCTGGGCGTGAGGGCCGCCATAAGGGTCCAGCAGCACCGGCAGCGACTCGCCATCGGTTCCGTTGTCATCAGTTGGGTACAGAACCGCGGTGCGCAGCTCCCGGCTGCCGCCCACGGAGAATTGGGGTGACGGAGACAACGACGGCGAGGCGGCATTAGAGGTGATGGGGACGCGCTCAGTGGGGGTTACCACCTCCACGGCGGCCCCACGCTCGATTCCCGCGGCCCGCACCACGACGACGGTGTCGCCTGCCGCGGCCGCACTGTGCACACCAGACTCAGCGGTGAGCCGCTCTAGCTCACTGTCGGCCCCAAGCTGCCATACGTGGACTTCGGTAGGAACGTCAGCCGCGGTGAACACCACCCGGTGCTCATCGGCTGCTACCACGCTGCGGACTTGCAGGGTGTCCGGGGTGGCCGCCTCTTCGTCGATCACCAGGCACCGGGCCGAGCCCCGGTCCTCTGCGGTCACCAGCCGCTCGCCCATCCACGTCGGAGTGCCGGGCACCAGCTCCACCCAGTGATCGTCGGTCTGGCGGGCAATTTCTGTAGTAGCTCCGGTATCGGGGTCGACTTCCAAGATCACCACCGTGCGCTGGTCGCGGCTCTGAACCGCGACGACGGGGTTGGACCGAGGCGCCCATCCGGCCCGGGCCAGGTACTCGAAGGAGTCCCGGTCCCAGTCCACGTTGACCCGGCTGCCGTCGAGCCCCAGAACAGCCAGTGACACATCGGCGTTGACCGTGCCGGCGGCCGGGTAGGCCATGGGCACCGGGGCCGCCGCCGGATCCGCCGGAGAGGCGATGTGCCATACGGGCACCTCTGCGGTGTCCACTCGGGCCACCAAGAGGTGCTGGCTATCGGGTGACCACCAGAATCCCCGGCTGCGGCCCATTTCCTCGGCGGCGATGAACTCGGCCGACCCCCAGCTCACCGTGTCGCCCGGTTCATCGATTACCAGCCGGTCGAGCCCGTCGGCCCTAGCGTCCACCACTCGAAGGCTGGAGCCGGATACATAGGCCACCCGCTGCCCGTCGGGTGAGGGTCGGGGATCGAACGCGCCAGGCACAGTGGGCAGCGATGCGACAGAGCCGTCTGCCAAATTCGCCAGGAACACCTTGCCGTCCAATGTGAAGGAAATCCTGGTCAACCCAGGGTCGCCGGCGTAGGCCACGATCCCACCTCCGCTCTCCCGGGCCCGCTCTCGGCGGGCTCGCTCCGCGGGTGGCAGGTTCTCCTCCCCCGGGTCGGCCAAGAGCTCGACCGGATCGGCCGCCACAATTTCCTCACCGGTAGACGTTTCGAGCAGCCAAAGCCGGTTCACCGGATCGTCACCGGCCATGCTGCGGAGAAACGCCACCCGGAGGCCGTCGTCGGAGACGGTGAAGCTGCGTGGTGCTCCCAATGTGAAGCCACGGGTGCGGGCGTGCTGGCGGGGGAACGACTCGGTCATAATGCGTCGAATGAATCTAGGTCGGCAGCCGCCGCGGCAGCCCGTTCAACCAAGGTGAGCGAAGTGGATTTGGGCATCATTACCCCCACCGCGGCGGTTACCAGCATGGCCTCGACCGCGTAGACCACATTGCGGCGATAGGCCAGCCAGGCCTCGTCGAAGGTCGGGGCGACCGGGCCGAGTTGGTCCAGATAGCCAGCCAGCAGGCTGCTCTCGGCGCTTCGGCGAACCTCGGGCTCCATCGAGGTGGCCAACAGGTATGCCACGTCTCGAGCCCAAGATCCCGCCCGGCACAGCTGCCAATCAAGGAGACCGGGGCGGCCGTCGGCGGTGACGAACTGGTTCCCCGGGTGGCAGTCGTTGTGGATCAGGGTCGTTGGTCCAGCAGACATGGCTGCTTGGGCTGCCCTGCGGTTGCGGGCATAGCGGGAAATGTGATTGTGCAGCGGCTTGGGAACCGCCGAGCCAACTCGCCACAGCCCCAACCGGCACAGCGAGGGGCTGAGCAATGCCCCCAGTTTCAGTTCTCGCCGGGGGTTGAGTGCCAGCCACGGATGCGACTCAGTGCGCTCCCACCACTGCCGGTGCATAGCGGCCAGCGCGGCCAACAGCGCGGCGGCCTCATCGGCGCTGAGCCTGTCGGTGGACGACCGCAGCGTTGCGCCGGAGTCGGCCAAGTCCTCTAGCACCACGATGAAGCCCCACCGGCGGTGGTCAGCGACATGGCACTGGGGGGTAGCCACCGGTACCTGGTCGCGCAGCTCGGCATAGAACCTGACCTCGGCCCGACTCACCCCCGGCACCGCTACGAAAGCCCGAGCGACCAGGGAGCGGGAGGGTCGCTTGATGAACACAGCCAGCTCTTGGCCGTCGTTCAAGCACAGCCGAGCTCGGGTTCTTCGCGTGGTGCCAGACAGGTCGTCCAGTATCTCGATCTCTGCCACCGGTTGACCGAAAAGCTGGCTCTGGTTCTTCCTCAGGCTTTTCTCCAGATCGTGCCGCCAGGGGTGTCCTCCAACACGATTCCCTGGGCGGCCAGTTCGTCTCGAATGCGGTCGGCGGTGGCGAAGTCTTTGGCCTTGCGGGCTTCCTCTCGCTCGGCCAGCAACTTCTCCACCTCTGCGGCCAATGCGTCATCGCCGACTTGTTCGTCGCTGGTCAAAGTAAGGCCCAGGGCGCTGGCCAGATCGCACACGGTGGCGTGGGCGGACGCCGCCCGGTCGGTGTCGCCGGCATCTAGCGCAGCGTTGGCCTGACGTACCAAGTCGAACACCACTGCTAACCCGGCGGGAGTGCCGAAGTCGTCGTCCATGGCGGCGGTGAACCGGGCAACCGCATCGGCGTCGGTCGTTGCTGCGGGGTCTAGGCCGGCAGCGACTGCCCGTCGGTGCCAGGCCCGCAGCCGGTCCAGCGCCCCGGCTGCCCCGGCCAGGGCGTCGTCGCTCAACTCCATGACCGTGCGGTAGTGGGTTTGCAGCATCAGCAGCCGCAGCACTTGGGGCTCGAAGGCGTCGAGCAAGTCCGAAAGAGTGGTGAAGTTGCCCAACGACTTGGCCATCTTTTCGCCGTTCACGTTGAGCATGGCGCCGTGGATCCAGTGGCGGGCGAATCCCAGCTCAGCGCCTTCGGCCTCGGCCACCTCGTTCTGGTGGTGGGGGAAGGCCAGATCGTCGCCCCCGCCGTGGATGTCGAAGGTCTCGCCCAGCAGATCAGTGGCCATGGCCACGCACTCGATGTGCCAGCCGGGGCGGCCCGGTCCCCACGGCGAGTCCCACACCGGCTCGCCCGGCTTGGCCGCCTTCCAAAGGGCGAAGTCCAGTGGGTCGGCCTTTTCGATGTCCACCTCCACTCGGGCCCCGGCGCCTTCCCGCAACTCCTCAGGTGTGCGCCCGATGAGGTCGCCGTAGCGATCATGGGCCGCCACCGAGAAGTACACCCCTTTGCCCTCGATGGCGTAGGCCGCGTCTCGATCCAACAAATCGCTTATGAAATCCAGCATCTCAGCTACATATTCGGTGGCGTGGGGACGGTGATCGGGCCGGGCGATGCCGAACCGGTCCATTTGGTCGATATAGACCTGCTCATAGCGGGCGGCGAGCTCGGGCTCAGTAGTTCCGGTCTCGAATGCCCGGTTGATGATGTTGTCGTCTATGTCGGTGATGTTGGACACAAAAGTGACCTCGTAACCCCGCCACTGGAGATAGCGGCGCACCATGTCGAACGTGAGCGCGGTGCGGGCGTGGCCCACGTGGGGGTCGTCGTAGACGGTGGGGCCGCACACGTACATCGACACCCGGCCCTCCGCCAGCGACTCGAACGGCACGATCTTGCGTAGCCGAGTGTCATAGAACGAAACCACGCCAGAAGGCTAGCTATCGCCCCCGCCACTGCTGCCATCCGTTTGACGGGATGCCTGAGGGTTACAGTCATCCGGTGATGCAGCAAACAGCCATTGACCCGGCGGTCATGCGCCGGGCCTGGCTGGTGCTGGTGGTGGTGAGCCTGGCCAGCTTCCAAACGGCCATGGCGCTGTCGATCATCTTCGTGGTCTATGCCGACTTGAAGGAGTCCTTCCCCGATGCCAGCGAGGCCGAGCTGTCGTGGGTCATCAACTCCTTCACCATCGTGGGGGCGGCCACCCTGGTGATCGGCGGGGTGCTGGGCGAGCGATGGGGACGGCGGCGTACCCTCATGGCCGGCATCGCGGTGTTCACCCTGGCATCGGCGGGGGCCGCGCTGGCCCCTTCCACCGGTGTGCTCATTGTCGCTCGGGCCCTCCAGGGAATCGGAACGTCGCTGAGCCTTCCCATGGGAGCGGCCATCGTGATCGACGCCTTCCCCGTAGCCCGCCGGGGAACCGGCGTTGGTGCGTGGTCGGCCAACGGTGCGGTGGCCGCCGCCATGGGCCCCTCGGTGGGAGCGCTGCTGGTGCATGTGGGCGACTGGAGGTGGGCGTTCTGGATGAACGTGCCGTTCGGTTTGATCGCCCTGGTGTTCATCGGCAGAGTCATCCAGGAGCATCGCAATCCGCATACCCCAGAGCTGCCCGATCGGCTAGGCGCCCTAATGGTTTTGGCCGGCGTTGGCGGAGTGGTGTTCGCCCTGGTGCAGAGCAGGGAGTGGTCATGGGCCGATCCGGTGGTGCTGGCGGCCCTGATAGGAGGGCCGCTGGTGCTTGTGCTGCTGGCCTGGCGGTCGATGCGCCACCGGCTGCCGGTGATCGAGCCCAGGCTGTTCCGTTTCAAGAGCTTCCGGCTGGGCAACTACGGGTTCCTGGTGTTCTCAATGGCGTTTTTCGGGCACCAACTGGTGGGCGTGAACTACCTGACCATTGTGTGGGAGCTGACCATTTTCGAGGCCGGAATGCTGTTGACCCCGGTGTTCGTGTTCACCGGCTTGTTGTCGGCCTTGTCCGGCCGCTGGGCCGACCGGTGGGGCCCCGCCCGATTCGTCGTAGCCGGGAGCCTGATGTGGACCGGGGGCATGGTGTGGCAGTGGGCCACGCTGGGCGGCGAAGAGGATTTGACGGCATGGGTGCTCAGCGTGACCCTGGCCGGAATCGGATCGGGCTTGGTGTGGGGATCGCTGTTCGCGGTCATGGTGGCCGACCTGCCCAGCGAATTTCTGGCGTCGGGATCCAGCGTGTCCCAGACCATGATGCGGGTGGGCAACGCCTTCGGAGTGGCCATTGCGGTGACTATCATCGGTGCCACTCTGGCGGTGGGCCAGATCGGCAACCTCGGTACCAGCTACATCATGCTGGCCTCCGGGGGCGCGGTGACTGCTGTGCTGGGAATGCGTTGTGCCCAGCCCGGAGGCATGCCGGGCCACGCGTTCCAATAGAGTCACTGGCATGAGCACTGCTGTCAAGGGGCTAGTGGCCTACTCACATGTGAATATCCCGGTGACCGATGTAGAGGCCGCCGATGCGTTCTATATAGAGAAGCTGGGCCTGGAGAAGCTGCCCCGCCCCGAATTCGGCGGATTCCAGGGGTCGTGGCTGCGGATGGGCCCGTCGCAACTCCACTTGAGCAAGGTGGACGAGATGCCTGACAGCGCCAAATCGATGTCCCACTTCGCCCTCTACATTCCCTCCGACCAGTTTGACGAGACGATGGCAGAGTTGGCCGAACGAGGGGTGGAGTTTTTCATCGAGCCAAACGAACGGGAGGACTTCGGCGTGGCGGTGCGGTCGGCGTTTGCCCGCGATCCCGACGGGAACCTGATCGAGTTCACCGATGTCGCCTTGTTCGATTGATGGGTGCCGCAGCCGAGAGGAGTAGCGAGCTTCCCACTCCAGTCTGATGCCCTCAATCCTTGGCCACCCGGTGTTGCGGCGGGAGGACCCCCGCTTTCTCACCGGTCAAGGCGAGTACGTGGCCAACCTGATCCCACCCGAGGCTGCTCACGTGGCCTATGTGACCTCGACAGAGCCCCATGCCCGGATCTTGTCGGTCGATGTAGAGGCAGCCTCGGCCGCTCCCGGCGTGTTGGGGGTGTTCACAGTCGCCGATATCGATCCCGATGTGGTGGCGTATCCCGCTCCGTTTCCGGGCATGAACGACCAGATGGATCGCACCATGCTGGCTGGAGATGTGGTCCGCTATGTGGGCGAGCCGGTGGTGGCAGTGGTGGCCGACAATCCGGCCCGAGCAGCGGACGCCGCTGAATTGGTGGTTGTGGCCTATGAGCCGCTCACCCCACTGGTCGACACCGAGGCCTCGCTGCGGGGCGACGTGGTTCTATTCGAGGGCATCGACGATCAAACGGTGTACCGGTGCGGGGTGGGCCAGGTGCCGGATTTTGACCAGTGCGAGGTGGTGGTGCGGGCTCGGTTTCACAACCAGCGCATGTCGGCTGCGCCTATTGAAGCCCGAACGGGCTTCGCCTATTGGGAGAACGGCCGGCTGATCCACCACACCGCCACCCAGGGCAGTCACAACGTGAAGACGGCGTTGATGGGCATCTACGGATTGAATCCCGACCAGGTGCTGGTGGTCACCCCCGATGTGGGAGGAAGCTTCGGGGCCAAGTTCCGCTGCTATCCCGAAGAGGCCCTCTTGGGTTGGCTCTCTCGCCGCTTGGGCCGCCCGTGCGCCTGGACGGAGACCCGCACCCAGTGCATGACCGGGCTGGGCAGCGGCCGGGGCCAGATTCAGGATGTGGTTGTGGGTGGCAGCCGGAATGGGCGGATCACCGCCTACCAACTCGACGTAATCCAAGACAGCGGGGCCTATCCGCTTATCGCCGGGTTCTTGCCCCGGATGACCATGGCCATGTTCACCGGGGTCTACGACATCGCTTGCGCTGGCTATCAGGCGGTTTCCGTGCCTACCTCCACAACCCCCAACGGGGCCTTTCGGGGAGCAGGTCGGCCCGAAGCTACTTCGGCCATTGAGCGGGCCGTGGACTTGTTCGCGGCTGAGATCGAGATGGACCCCGTAGAAGTACGTCGTCGCAACTTTCTTGACCCATCAGCCTTTCCCCACACCACGCAATCGGGGCTGAGCTACGACTCGGGCGACTACGGCAAAGCCATGGCCCTTGTGCTGGAGGCGGCTGGATACGACGAATTGCGGGCCGAGCAGGCCGCCCGCCGGGCCAATGGGTCGGAGACTTTGTTGGGCATTGGCCTGTCCACCTACGTGGAGGTCACCGCCACCACCGGAGCGGGGGACTTCGCCTCGGTGGAGATGGGAACCGATGGCACGGTAAAGGCAGTGACGAGCTCCACCCCCCACGGTCAAGGCCACGAGACGGTGTGGCCGATGATCGTGGCCGACGTTTTGGGCATCGACCTGGATCGGGTGGTTGCGGTGGGCGGAGATACCGACTGCACGCCTCGGAGACAAGTCACCGGGGGATCGCGATCGGCTCAGATCGTGGGGTCAATGCTGATGGATGCCTCCCAGAAGCTGGTAGAGCAGGTGCTTCCGACCGCAGCCGATTTGCTGGAGGCCGCGGTCGGCGATGTGGTCCATGATCGCGATGGAGGGTGCTTTCACGTGGCCGGAACCCCGGCGGTGTCGGTGGGATGGACAGAGGTGGCTGCTGCTTTGGGCGGACCCTTGGCGGTGGAATCGGAATTCGAGTCTGGGGGACAGACGTTTCCGTTTGGTGCTCATGTAGCCGTAGTGGAGGTAGACGCTGAGACCGGCCGCGCAGAGTTGGTGCGCCTGGTTGCGGTAGACGACGCGGGCACGGTGCTTAATCCTTTGATCTTTGACGGTCAGATCCACGGAGGAATCGCTGGAGGTGTTGCCCAGGCCCTCATGGAGGAGTTGGCCTACGACGACGACGCCAACCCGCTGGCCACCAACTTTTCCGACTATCCGGTGATCTCGGCGGCTGAGCTGCCCAGCTTCGAGCTGATCCGTTCCGAGACCCCCACTGACCGCAACCTGCTCGGGGCCAAGGGGGTTGGCGAGTCGGGCACGGTCGGAGCTACCGCCGCCGTGCAAAATGCGGTGATCGACGCTCTAAGTCACCTTGGAGTCCGCCATCTGGACATGCCACTGTCGCCGGAACGAGTCTGGAAGGCCATCGAGAGCCATGTCTGAGCAGCATCTGGAAGAGCGAGTGATGGCCATTTGGGCAACTCGTCGGGCTCAGGTTCTCTATTGGGTGTTGCGGGCCATAATCCGGGCGGTGGGGCGCTTGTATCTACGCACCAAGATGGTCGGCGCCGAGCGACTGAAAATCGAAGGAGCATTCATCGTCGCCCCCGTACACCGGTCCAATCTGGACGGTCCGTTGGTGAATTCCCGATGCCCCCGTAAAGTGCGATCGCTGGCCAAGATCGAGATGTTCAAAGGGAATGTCGGCACTTGGATCAGCGCCATGATTGGATCGTTTCCCGTGCATCGAGGGGCGGGCGACCGCCGGACTTTGCAAGCAGCCATCGGCCTGCTGCGAAGAGGCGAGCCGTTGCTGGTGTTTCCCGAGGGCACTCGCCACTCGGGACGCCGGGTGGGGGAGATTTTTGGAGGCGCCGCTTTTCTTGCAGCTCGAACCGGGGTGCCGATCCTCCCGGTGGGCATTGCCGGCACTGAGGAAGCGATGCCCCCCAAGGCAAAGTTCCTTCGGCGGGTGCCGGTGTCCATCGTGATCGGCGAGCCGCTGCAACCTCCCAACACCGAGAATGGGCGCCTGTCCTCCCACCAGCGCCACGAGTTCACCAACGACCTGCGCGAGGCCATGCAGACGGCTATGGATGAAGCAGTCGCACTGGCTTCGACTCGCCGCACCTGGTTGCGTCGACGGCGCGAAGATGGAGGGCTGTGAACGCGGTCGATGTCATCCATGCTGCCGAGGTCGAGACCACGAGTCGTTATCCCAGACCGACGGTCGAAGTCATCGGCGGAATGGCCGCCGGGCAGGTAAGTCCCGAGGGGGCGTCGTTGTGGCTGGTGGCTGCGGACTTGGCTGCTGGCGCCGAATT